>NZ_CP058261.1:2177500-2837214 GCF_013394735.1 Capnocytophaga sp. oral taxon 902 | reverse complement strand
CTTTTTTAGTGCTACTTTTTAGCTAAAAATTTGATTATTAGATTTTTTTACTAATTTTGCCGGTGATAAAACTGTTGTTTTTTCAGTGAGCAAAGTTGTGAATAATTTTTGAATAAAAAAAATATTTAACATTTGTTTTTGTACTTTTATTTTATATGGGAGCACTGTTAATGTTTTGTTAATATTTATATCTATCTAAATATGAAAGAATTATATTTTGATTATGTATTGCGTACACGCTATGCAGAAACTGACCAAATGGGGGTAGTGTACTACGGAAATTATCCTCAGTATCTTGAACTGGGAAGAGTGGAGTGGCTAAGGTCTATTGGCTTTACCTATAAGGCGATGGAAGAAGAAGGAATAATGATGCCTGTGGTATCTCTGCAAATTCAGTATAAAAAGCCTGCTTTGTATGACGAGCTCATTACTATTCGTACCAAATTAAAAGAATTACCCTCTACAAAAATAGAGTTTAACTATGAAATTCTCAATGAAAAAGGAGAACTACTCTCTACGGCTAATACTGTATTGGTGTTTGTAGATGCGAAGACTTTCAGACCGGTGCGTTGCCCTGAGAAGGTGCTAAAGCTTATTAAAGCAAAAAGTGAAGAGTAAGGAGAGGAGTGAAAAGTGAATAATTTGGTAATTTAACTTTGCCAAAGGTTGTAGCACAACAAGCTATTGAAACTTTGGCAAAGTTTATACCACAACTAAAAACTATTAAAACTATTGATAGTTTTTAATCAAATTCTTCACCAATAATATCACGTTTGGCATTGCGATATTAGCGGCGTTGAGTACTTCTTCGTGTGATACATCGGGGGAGATGTCAGGACCACCTAAGTCGGTGATGACTGAAAGAGCACACACTTCCATATTCTGATGACGTGCTACAATTACTTCGGGCACGGTACTCATACCTACTGCATCACCTCCTAAAATGCGCACCATACCATATTCGGCTGGGGTTTCAAAAGAAGGACCTTGCAAACCTACATACACTCCTTTTTGAAGCTTAATTTTATGTTTCTTAGCTATCTTTTCGAGCTCGGTTATCATAGCTTGGCTATAAGGCTTGCTCATATCGGGGAAGCGTGCACCAAATAGGTCTAAGTTCTTACCGCGTAGAGGGTGTTCAGGAAATAAATTGATATGATCGCGAATAACCATTACATCACCTATTGAAAAGTTAGGGTTCACCCCTCCTGAAGCGTTAGAAACAATCAGACGTTTAATACCTAATTGCGCAAAAACGCGTATTGGGAAGGTTACTTCTTGCATTGTATATCCTTCGTAATAATGCACACGCCCTGCCATCATTAGCACATAGCGATTTTCTATTTTACCGTAAATCAGTTTACCTTTGTGTCCTTCTACAGTAGATTTAGGGAAGTTAGGGATATTGTTGTATTTAATCTCAGAAATTACTTCTACTTCATCTTCTAACTTATTGAGTCCAGAACCTAAAATAATAGCAAATTCAGGAGTGTGCTCTGTAATGTACGACTGTATGATGCGAGC
Source organism: Capnocytophaga sp. oral taxon 902 (assembly GCF_013394735.1). NCBI lineage: Bacteria > Pseudomonadati > Bacteroidota > Flavobacteriia > Flavobacteriales > Flavobacteriaceae > Capnocytophaga > Capnocytophaga sp. oral taxon 902. Next base: position 2,835,690 of record NZ_CP058261.1, on the reverse strand, counting down.
CGTTTCATTAATTTTATCGTAAACTTGTTGCATATCTTTATAATGTTTTATTTGTTACCTATATTGGTGTGAATAATACTAAAATGTTGACAACCTCTCCCTATACTCCTTCAAAAGAGGAATTGTAGCGATGCTTATCATATCTTTTAGCTATTGAAAATGGGTGACTCCAAACTTAGCAGCTTCAGCACGTGCTTTGGGTACTAAGGCAGTAAGGTTTTTGATACGAGAGGCATCAGAAGGGTGGGTGCTTAAAATAGTAGGTGTAGATTTACCATTATTCTTGGCACTCATACGTTTCCATAGCTCAGGAGCCTCAGCGGGGTCATAACCAGCAATTGCCATAATCTGGATACCTATGGCATCGGCTTCTGTTTCGTTGGAACGACTAAAGGGCAACATTACCCCTAAGTTAGACCCTAAGCCGTAAGCGAGCATAAACTGGTTGGTATAAGCAGCGTATTTGCTGGTTTGCAAGGCTACTGAACCTGCAATAGCACCTATTTGTTGTAAGGTAGCAGCACTCATACGTTGTGCTCCGTGGTCGGCTAAAGCGTGAGCCACCTCGTGCCCCATTACCACTGCCAAACCTGTTTCGGATTGTGTAATAGGTAAGATTCCCGTATAAACCACAATCTTTCCCCCTGGCATACACCAAGCGTTCACCTCGGGACTATCTACCAAGTTATATTCCCAACGATAATCATCTAAATAGCCTTTATAACCATTGGTATCGAGCCATAGTTTGGCAGCTTTGGCTATACGTTCGCCTACGCGTTTCACCATAGCGGCATCGTTTGTATTTTTCACTACCTTATTAGATTTTAAAAAGGTGGAATACTCACTAAAAGCCATCGGGAATACCTGACTATTAGGCATAAAGTTAAGGGTACTCTTTCCTGTAAAAGGGTTTGTCTTACAAGAAAAGACAATTAAAAGGAATGCGATTAAAGTTAATTTCTTCATAAGATTTTATTTGAGGGCAAAGATACAAATAATAATCGGAAATACAATAGTAATAATTTATAAATTTTATTGTTAATGAAAAACAATAATATAATAGGTGAAAAGTATTCTTTTTACAGTGAGACTACGTGCCAGAAATTAAACAAATTCGTTTCAAAATTAAAAGAGAATGAAGGTTGATTAATGCAAGCACTATATGACTTTGGAGAAGCTGAGAAAAAAATGCTAAAATTTCTAAAATAGAGCATATTTTTTTAAAATAAGACAACAAAATTCTTTTTCGTCTTTTAGTGAATTAAAAATAATAATTGTTTATATATCAGTTAGATATAAAATATACCTATCTTACCTTTTAGATGTATCTTAACCGAAGGAAGAGCGAAGGTAAGACGAACCTAAGACGAAGGAAAGACGAAGGAAGGAGGTTACTAAGTTGAATCTCAATTAGTAGAAAGAGGTATTTACGTTATTGAGAAAAAAATCATAAAAACGTGATTTTGGCGAAAAAAATGCAATTTTTAGTGTGAGTAACTTTTGAGGAACGTTTATGAGAATTGAAAATAGAGAGATATAACTTTCGAGGAACTTCAACGGACTAATTGTCAGAAGAATGCGGTTGACACAAGTTTTGTTGCTAAATAAAAAGTTGATAATATTTGGTGCTTTAAAAATAAAGTGCTACATTTGCGACTTCAAATTAGTACATAAAACAAAAAACTGCGTTAAAATTGCAAAACAATATGAGAAAACCATTATTAATGGCTGCTGCCTTACTGATTTCGGCAGTGGCGTTCGGACAAAAAAAAGAACTCAAAGAGATTGAAAAACAAATCCGTAAAGGAGATTTAACAACTGCTAAAAGCGGATTAAGCTCCATTAAAGGTTCTATTGAGGGTACTGAATTTGCACCTCAGTTCTATTTCTTGGAAGCACAAGTGAATGTGGAGGCTGCCAAGAAAAATGAAAATGTATTGGCTTCGTTGCAAGCGGCTTCTTCAGCTTTTGCCAAAGTAAGACAATTAGAAGGAGGTAAAGGCAAATACACAAACCAGTTGCAAACTTTGGCTGATGAGGCTATTAATATTGCAGCTAAGCAAGCACAAGACAATTACGAGCGTAAAAACTACAAGAATGCTTCGGTTGCTTTTGAACAAGTATACCGCCTCAGTCCGCGTGATACTGTATTTTTGTACAATGCGGCAGTAGTATCGGTTGAAAATAAAGATTATGACAACGCTGTGAAACTTTATAAAGAGTTGAAAGACTTAGGTTATGACGGTGCTGAAACACTTTATTTGGCTACTAATAAGCAAACTAAAAAAGAGGAAACTTTCCCTGATAAAAACCAGCGTGATTTGATGGTAAAAGCAGGTACTCACGAAAAAGCTAGAAATGAAAAAACGCCTTCAAAACGTGCTGATATCGTGAAAAATATTGCCTTTATTTACGTAGAGCAAAACAAGACTGATGAGGCGCTAAAAGCTTTTGCAGAAGCAAGAAAAGCTTATCCTAAAGATGCTAACATCATTCTTGCTGAAGCGAATGTTTACTTGCAATTAGACAATAAAGAAAAATTTAAACAACTAATGCAAGAAGCTGCACAGCTTGACCCTAATAATGCTGACCTTCACTACAATATTGGGGTTATCAATATGCAACAAGGTAACAATATAGAGGCTCGTAAAGCTTTTGAACAAGCCCTTAAAATTAAACCTAAATATGCTGATGCTACTTTGAACCTTTCGACTACTTACATTAATGAAGGTAATGCTTTGGTTGAGCAAATGAATTCATTAGGCAATTCGGCTGCTGATACTAAGAAATTCAATGAACTTAGAGACCAAAAAGAAGCTTTGTTTAAAAAAGCTGCTGAAGTATTAGAAAGCTACGTGAAAGCTAATGGCAACGATAAAAATATCTTGGAACAACTAAAGAGCATTTATGGAGCTTTGAGCGACAGTGCTAACTTCCAACGTGTTAAAAAACTATTGGGTGAATAATAATTTAGTATAAGATGTTCGTTAAAAGGTAACAGAGTTATGCTCTGTTACCTTTTACTTTTTATAAAGATAAAAATGCGTTATTTTATAGAACTTTCTTTCTTTGGTAAAAACTATTACGGTTGGCAATCCCAGCCCAAAGCTATTTCAGTGCAAGAAGTTTTACAGAAGGCTCTTTCTACTCTTTTGAGAACGCCTATAGAAGTTGTGGGAGCAGGTCGCACTGATAGTGGTGTGCACGCTTCGCAGATGTATGCTCACTTTGATGTGACAGAAGCGTTGCCCGCTAATCTGGTTCACAAGTTAAATGCTTTTCTTCCAAAAGATATAGCAGTTCATCATATATATGAAGTACAGCCTAATGCACACGCCCGTTTTGACGCTTTGAAACGCACTTATCAGTACCATATTAGCACTCAAAAAGATGCTTTTGCTTACGATTATGCGATGGCATTTACTCTTCCGTTAAATGTAGCGCTTATGAATGAAGCGGCTCAAATACTTTTTGATTATACTGATTTTCAGTGCTTCTCTAAAACACATACCGATGTAAAGACATATAATTGCAAAATATACGAAGCGCATTGGAATAAGGTGGAGAACCAACTCATTTTTACTATTACTGCCGACCGTTTCTTGCGTAATATGGTACGGGCGATTGTAGGAACACTTATAGATGTAGGCTTACAGAAACTTTCGCTTACAGATTTTGAAGATATTATCCTCAGTAAGAAACGCAGTAAAGCAGGAGCATCGGTTCCTGCTTGTGGGTTATATCTCACTCATATAGAATACCCCGAAAGTCTCTTTGTTGAAAAAAAGGATTAAATATTAGCATTATTCAAGAAGAATTACTACCTTTGCAAACTTTTAAAACAAAAACAGAAATGAAATATTTACAGAACAAATATTTAAAGATAGTTATAGCCGTGCTTATCATAGCGTGGGCGGTATATCAGTTCACACAGGGGAATATAGGAAATGGTATAGCGCTTATTTTGCTTTCTCTTATTCCTATTTTACTCTATTTTCGAAACGAATTTATACTTCTCACATTCTTACGTTTGCGCAAGCAAGACTTTGCAGGAATGGAAAAATGGCTCGGTAAAATAGCAGACCCTCAGACAGCTTTACTCCGCAAACAACAAGGCTATTACAACTATATGTACGGTATTATCTACTCGCAAAAGAACCTTACTCAAGCAGAAAAATACTTTCGTAAAGCCCTACAATTGGGACTTACGATGAGTTATGACGTAGCGATGGCAAAATTGAGTTTGGCAGGTATTATGATGCAAAAGCGGAAAAAACGCGAAGCGCAGGAGCTCCTCACTGAGGCTAAAAAGCTAGATAAACAAAACTTGATGAGCGACCAAATAAAGATGATGCAACAACAACTCAAGAAAATTTAAAGCATAAAAAAGGCTGTCGTTTTAGACAGCCTTTTTTATGATTTGGTTCTAATATTTTACCCCTTTAAATACACTATTTTCTTAGTATCGAAGAAAGGTTCATCGTAATAACTACTGATATCAGTCAGTACTGCCTTAGGGAAAGGTGCTAACTCCTCAGTAAGGTCACCGCCTTTTAAGTAAAGAATACCATTAGGGAGGTCGTTTTTGGAAGTCTTCTTGAACTTTCCTTTTACCCAAGGTACAAAGTCCTTCATTTGAGTAACAGCACGACTTACCACAAAGTCGTAAGTATCTTTTAGTTCTTCGGCTCTTATCTGCATAGCCGTTACATTGGTTAGCCTTAAAGCTTTTACTACTTCTTGTACTACTTTTATTTTCTTTCCGATAGAATCGACCAATGTAAACTGACAGTTAGGAAACATTATAGCCAAAGGTATGCCAGGAAAGCCTCCACCAGTACCGACATCTAATAGTACTGTACCATCAACGAACTGAATGCGCTTAGCAATAGCCAAACTATGCAACACGTGTCGCTCGTAGAAATCGTCTATATCTTTGCGAGAGATGACGTTTATTTGAGCATTCCACTTTTCGTACAGCGGTTTGAGCTCTGCAAATTGTTGTTGTTGCAACTCACTAAGTGAGGGAAAGTATTTGAGTATGATTTTCATAGTTGCTAAAAATGTATTACTTTTGCACCCGTTTTTATATATTATAATGAATTTACGAGCCTTATTATTGATTTTTTTTGTGGGGAGGTTGCCTTTCGTTCTTTGCACAAGAGCGCGATACTACCTACATTCAACCTTATCCGCAAGAAATATGGCTCAGAGCATATACTCCTACCAAAATGCTCATACTTACGCAAGGGAAAGAGGCTTATTCACCCAACTACCCATTTAGTTTAGGAGTTGGAATAGGTTTGCGCAAGATATTAGGGCTTAACGTACTTTATGCACAGAACTTATTCCGACTAAAAAATGAAACAAATCTAAAAACTCGCAGTATTGATATACAAGCACATAAATACGGTAAACGCATACTTATAGATGCTTATTATCAAGACTATACAGGATTTTATATCGATAGAGGTAAAGGGAATTATACCCTCTTCCCTACCCTTTCTACCCAGCAAATAGGTGTAGAAAGCACTTACGTATGGCGTGCAGACAAGTTCTCGGCGCGAGCTGCCTTTGAGCAAAGCGAACGCCAAGTGAAATCGGCGGGGAGTTTGCTTTTTGGCAGTGGTTTCTATTGGCATCGCATAGAACCTGATGCTAAAACAGAGAATGTAAGTAGCGAGGCTTTTGAGAATTTCCAAATAGGTTTTCACGTGGGCTATGGCTATTCGTGGGTAGCTGGCAAACACTGGTTACTTACAGGGGCGTTTATTGGTGGATTGAATTTTGGTAACCAAATGGACATACTGCAACAGCTGAATATTAAGGTTTATCCTACTTCTGTGACGCGCTTTTCGTTTGTATATCTGAAAGATGATTGGACTGTAGCCTTATCGGGAATTTTTAATAACAAGTCAGTTTATCCTACCGATAACAAACCTATTCGCTTGATTACTCCCAGTGTACAACTATCGTTTACTAAGCATTTTTACCTCAAAAGGAAAAACTTTCTCACTCGATTACCTTCCCTAAAAGTACGACCAACCCCTCAACGGAACGGGTAAAGATAAGATATTCATTACCACCTTCCACGATACGGTATTTTCTTTTAATTTCTGCTACCGATAACGGATAGTTTTTAGAGAGAATACAATATTTACTACCTTTTTTTAACTTTTTAAGATTGATAGGAGTTACCTGCAAAACACGTCCGGCAAAGGGCTTTTTTAGCTGCTCTGAAGTGTATAGATGAGTATTTACGTCCAACTTCTCTACCTCAAAATACTGCGCTATATAGTTAAATGCTCCTGATTTCAACAAAGCATTATTAGGAATATACAAGTATTGTTTAGGCGCACTATACACCACTTGAGAACTATGCAACACTTCTTCTGCAAATTGCAAAATAGGCTCTTCAGTCTCCAAATTCACACAATGTATTTGTACTTGCGTTTCTTTTTTAGGTTCTTGTACTACCAATACCTCCTTTACTTCATTGCGCAAGGCTACCAAATGAATATGTGTTATCTTGGGTAGCGTATGCAACAGATAACTAATGTCTATCATAGGTGATAGTTTGGTAAGCACTTTATCTGCTTTTTGCAATAGTACAGACTGTAACTCTAAGATATTAGGTGAGAGGTCTTCTAAGAGAAACTTCTTTTGTTTGAGAGCGTCTCTACGAGCAGGATCAAGATAAATAAGGTTGTAATGTGCTGTTGTAGCTTTCAAAAAAGCTTCTGCGCTTCCATTTATAAATGTAGCCTTGCACCCTAATACCTGCCAATTATGTTCTACTTTGCTCAGAAGTTCCTTATTTTGTTCTACCAACATAACTTCTTTAAACTTCTCTGAAAGAAAAAATGCATCAATACCGAACCCACAAGTAAGGTCTAAAAAACATTCTCCGTGTAAGCCTTGTGCCTTATACTGAGCGGTTGCTTCGGAGGAGGTTTGCTCTAAATTAAGTGTTGGGGGAAACAATATACCTTCCGCAGTAAGCAAAAAAGGGAGTTTTTTAGCTGCTGTACGTCTGCCTTCAATCTGTTGTACTAATTCTTTGTTAGAAATGCCATTGAACACAGTTTTTTTAAGGAGCAATGTTGTAGTTGTCCCCTCGTATTCCCTGATAAAGCGTTGTACATTCTCGTCTAACAAATTCATAGCGCGCAAAGATAGTGCATTTTCACAAAAATCAAAGCCATTTTTTGCGTTTGAAGTAGAAAATCATTGTTACTGAAATACCTATCATCACCAACCATACTAACGGATATGCCCACCATACTTCTAATTCAGGCATATACTTGAAATTCATACCGTATACCCCTACAATAAAAGTGAGCGGAATAAATATAGTAGAAATAAGGGTGAGCAAGCGCATAATGTTGTTCATCTTGTTACTCATTGCCCCCATATAGGTGTCAGTAAGTCCCCATAAAATATCGCGGTAGGTACTGAGTGTTTCGACAATTTGCACCGTGTGGTCGTGGAGGTCACGAAAATAATGCTTAGTATCGGTGTCGATAAGATGATGAGGGGTTTTCTCTATCTTGTTTACTACCTCACGCGAGGGCGTAATTGATTTCTGCAAAAAGATAGCACTCTTTCTCAACAACTGGATTTCGGAAATCATATCTTCACGAGGGTGAATAATAATATCATCTTCAATGGTTTCAATCTTATCGCTTACTTTATCCAAAATCACAAAATAGTTGTCTACAATAGCATCTAAGAGTCCGAATAGCAAATAGTCAGCGGGGCGTTTGCGCAGACTGCTATCGGCGTTTTGCAAACGTTTGCGTACGGGGTCAAACACGTCTTCGTCTTCACTTTCTTGAAAAGTGATGAGGTAGTTTTTACCCAATAATAATGCTAAGTGCTCTGAAATGAGTTGCTTATCTTTGCCGTAGTACAGCATTTTAATGATCACAAGAATATGTTCATCGAGGATTTCTACTTTCGGACGGTGTTCGGTATCGAGTACGTCTTCCAAAAATAGGTTATCTAAATGAGTATAAGCACCTAACTTTTTTACTTCCTCAATATTGTTTAAGCCGTTTACATTCACCCACGTGATACGGCTATCGATTATAAATTTAAGGGCTTCCTCAGCCGAAGAGACTTTCTTTACCTCACAAGAATGCTCGTTATAGGCAAAGACTTCTATATTGAGAGGCTTCTCTTTATTACCGAAATACACCAGACTACCGGCAGGCAAACCTACCTTTTTGGAGCGATTTGCCTTGCGTTTCCTCTTGGTAGTAGAGACTATATTTTTACTCATATATAATTATTATATTAAAATATTGGTTATTAATATTTTATTAAAACATTTTAAAGTTAAAGTATAAGTATTATAACAAAAACGAAAGCATTAGTAAGCGTAATAAATGCTTGTTACTTTTATTTAAATTGGTGGTTAATATACTGATTATTAGATTATTTTCACATTTATATACATAGTAAATAGATACTTTATAGAATATACATTAAATAAAAGGTTTACATTTTTATTGTAAGTTACTTATATTCAGTAGTTATTAGCTTGTAAAACACCCAACCTTGTATTCTTTCTTCTTGTACTAAGGATAGTCCTACTGAGTTTAAAAATTGACTAAAATCTTCTGTTCTTTTTAGCTTAGGAAGGTAATAACTAATCTTTGCATATTCACAAGCAATGAGAAAAATGCCTTTGTCTGAAAGTATACGTTTGACTTCCAAAAAAGCCTCTTTGAGGTCTTGCCAATGGAAGTGTGTTTGAAAAGCAGTTATCAAATCAAAAGTTTTATCACCAAATGAGGTATGCCGAATGTCCTCTAACTGAAAGATAGCCTTTGTATGAAGCTTCTTTGCTTCCTTAATAGCGATTTTGGATATTTCAATTCCCCAAACTTCACTATGAGGAAAATATTCAGTGAGCAGGACAGTTGATTTGCCATTTCCTACTCCTATATCTAATATTTTTCGGGGAGCTTCTGACGGTTTATAAAGTCCTAATGCCCATTGTACCATTGGTATATAAACACGATTAAAAAGTTTCATCATTATTACACCTACAAAACCCGAAGGCTTTTTAGACTGCTGAATTAGGTAATAAAGCAGGAGTATTAAGATTGAAAAAGTAAGGGCTGTTAGAAAAATAATTTTCACTTGTTAATTGTGGTTTTAAGAGACTACCTTACCGAACTCCTCAGAGAATTTGGTAGGAGTAAACTCAATGACCTGGTAGGTTGCTATTTTGTGCTGATAAAAAGGGTCTTGGGCAATGATAGTTTCTACCTCTCCCCTACTACCTGCCTTGCACAAAATTATACCACCTACACGGGGTACTTGTGCTCCTGAAGCGACAAAATGTCCTGAAGCATAATGCTTATCTAAATAAGCGCGATGTGCTTCTAAATGTTTTTCAACCTCTGAAAGGTCTTTTTGATACGTTAAAATAATGATGTACATATTTTAGTTATTAGTCGTTAGTTTTTAATTGTTTTATGGAGTTGTATTGGCTACTTGTAATACTTTTCCATTGAATACCTTACTACCATTAAGGGCAAAATCGGCAATGTAGCGTGCCATTTGCTGTGGGGTGATATTAGCTTTATAATCAGGGAAGGCTTCAGTGAGCATCTCGGTCTGTACCGCACCTAAGGCTAAGGTGTTGAAGATGATACCGCGCTCTTTGTATTCTTCGGCTAAAAGTTCCGATAGGGTAATAAGAGCACCTTTGGAGGAACTATACGCTGCCAAACCGCCAAACTTCAAACTCCCTTGTACCCCTCCCATACTGCTGATACTTACCACGTGCGAGCCATTCCTCATAAAAGGCAATACTTTCTGAGTGAGTTGTGCCACTCCGAATACATTTACCTTATACACTTCTAAAAAGTCAGTTTCAGTAAGTTGTTCAAAGGGTTTATTGATGAGTTTTCCTGCGTTATGAATGAGTATATCCACGCACTGCCATTGTTGCAAATAAGTGACTACCGTTTGTATGTCTTCTGTTTTTGTAATATCAAAAGGGAAACAATGCACATTAGGCAATTGCAGTGCCTCTATAGTAGCAGTATGCCGCGAAAGGGCTAAAATGTTATGTCCTTCCGCAGCCAACTGTTGTACTAGCGCAAAGCCTATACCTCTGCTGGTACCTGTTATGATAATGTTCTTCATATTAGCCTAAGAGATGTGTTTCTCCTACAATAAATAAAACAAGGTACCCTATCACCATACTGATAAGCCCTACGATAAGCCCCACTTTCAGCATATCGTTTTGTTTTACTAAGCCTGTAGAGTACGCAATGGCATTTGGAGGGGTAGAAATAGGCAAACACATCGCTGATGATGCTGCCAAAGCTATCCCAATAAGCACTGTAGAGGTACCTCCTATTGCGCTTAGGTTTTCTCCCATTCCTTGACAAATAGTTACCAAAATAGGAATTAACAAGGCTGCCGCAGCAGTATTGGAAATAAAGTTGCTGAGAAGATAACAAATAAGTCCTGAGGCAATCAATACTATTATAGGCGACCACGACCCAAATGGAATAGTATCAATAGCAAGTTCGGCTAAGCCCGATTCATTGATACCTAAACCTAAAGCGAAACCTCCCGCTACCATCCAGATAACGCTCCAATTGATGGACTGTAGGTCTTTGGCGGTAATCACGCCTGTTGCTGCAAAGATACCCATAGGTACTAAGGCAACGGTATTGGCATCAATGCCTGTTAGTTCACTGGGGAGTAGCCATAAAAGAATGGTAATGATAAAAGTGCCACTAACTACCCACATACGCCAACCACGATGTACTTTTCCTAAAATATGTAAGTTGATCGTCTTTTGAGTAAAAGGGAAGAATTTCAGTATGAGTCGCCACGAGATGAATAGCAACAAAAGCACTAAGGGAAACATAAACGACATCCATTCGCCGAAATCAACGCCCATATTCAGTCCTTTTGGGTCATTAAGAGCTTGCAGAGCAATAGCGTTAGGAGGTGTACCAATAGGAGTAGCCATACCGCCTAAGTTAGCGGCAATCGGGATACTCATTGTGAGCGCGGTACGTCCTTTACCACTTGCAGGCAATGCTGCAAAAACAGGAGTAAGAAAAGTGAGCATCATAGCTGCCGTAGCGGTATTACTCACAAACATTGAGAAAATACCCGTAATGAGCAAGAAACCCAATAGCACATTCTCGCTTTTATTTCCGAACGGACGTATCAAATTTTTGGCAAGCAAGACGTCTAACCCCGATTTGGTAGCGGCAATAGCCAAGAAAAAACCACCTAAAAAGAGTATAATCACAGGGTTGGCAAAGGTAGCCATAATCTCTTTACTGCTGAGTAGTTTTCCGAAAATCTCGTTCTCTTCTCCTTTAAAGAAGAACAGACTGTGGTTAGAAACCGTTAAACACATTAGGGTAATGATACCCAGCGAAGTAGCCCACGAAGGGATAGCCTCACTAATCCACATAAGAGTGGCAAACACAAAAATAGCGATAATTCGCTGATGTATCACCGTTAGTCCGCTAATATGAAACACCTCAGTAGGCAAATTCCACACTACAGCAGTTACAATCACTATACATATCAAAGCGATAAGGTGTTTTTTTTCAAAGTGATTGGTCATTACATTTTCTAATTCTTTAGACATAATATTTTGGTAAGTTTAAAAAGTTATTTGCTATTTAACAAACGAATGACAAAGGTATAAAAAAAGAATAATCCACCAAAGAAAAACGATAGTTTTTTATTGATGGATTTATTTATATTTTACTTTCTTTGTTTTAATTGAAATATATCCTATAACTCAATGTATTTAAAGAGAAGTAATAAAAGTTAAAAATCCTAAAACTACCCCCACCAAATTGGGGATAATGAGAATATAATCTGGCTTAGGCTCTTTTGTCCAGCCATACACGACCCAGATAAGACAAGACCCCGCTGCAAACAAAGGTTGCCAAGGTTGTGCTTTGTGCCCCTCTAAGTTGGCCATAATTTGAGGAATATAGGCTACAAATACCGCCACTCCTATAAAGGCTCCTATGGAACCTATAAACAAATTAATTTTTTGCTTGATATTTCTTTTTTCGTTCATAATAATATGGTTTTCTGCAAAGATAGTAATAATTTGCGTATTTTACAAAGAAACTTCAAAAATAATTAGAAAAATTTTTGTTTTACACTCTGCGTAACGAAGCTTGTAATCTACGAATATGAGGGTCTTCTATGTTATCCAAAATAGCTAAAGTATCTCTTGGAATAAAAATACATTTTTCCAAAAGGCTTTTCAGTAAGTTTTCCAATGCCAAAGTATATTCTTGATAAGTAATAAGTTCTTCTATCTGTTCAATAAACGATAAAACTAGTGAATCAGTTGAGAAATCATTAGTAAGTTGCTTTATAAACAAGTTAGTTGAGTAAGAAAGTATACTGATAGGTTCGCAAATACTAATTCCTAATTTCTCTTGAATGAGAGCTTCTACTTCTTCTTTGGTTTTTTCCCATTCTTCTCCTTCTCCCATAAGCCGTAACTCATTGATAACCTCCCACAGCTCATTTGTGGTATTATAGTCTCTGAAGTCTTTGCATATAAAATTGGAAGTATAATCTCCTACTTTTTTAGCATTATAGCCTTCTTTCCAAAGGGCTTGTAAGCCTTGAATGTAATAGACAATTGCTTTTATCTCTTCTAAAGTCATTTTATTACACTTAGTTTTTCAGGTTCATTAATAGGAATTCTTAGTCGTAAGCCAAGTTCAGAACGAGCGATTATATGTTTTGTATCCTCAAAATAGGCTTCCTTAAAATACTCGCTATTATCCAAAAACAAAAACCATAAAAGTTCCCCATTTTCTTTATTGATAATGTAAATAAAACCATCTCCTTCCCAACTACATTCACCTCCATAAATTTTATATTGGGCATTCTCTACCATAATTTTCGGATAGAGATTAGAGACATAATCCTCTTCGTTATAAGAAAAATAACTATCTAAGGACGATTTACACAAAATTCTTAGGTGATACTTCTCTTTAATCCATTGTCCCTCCAAAACAAGCATATCACCATTAGGGTAAGTAATAGATTTGATAATAGGATAAGTGTAATTTTCAAGAATGTTTTTGATACGTGGATGCATATTACATTTATTTTTTTAGTACATTTTAGGGTTACTAAAATCCAACGACAAAGATACAGAAAAAAGTATCATATACAAAGATATTTTGGGATATCTTTTATGATGAACAAATTCATAACAATTATACAAACATACTTAGCATAGAGTTTCACCGAATAATAAATGAAAGAAGAACGAACCTACAGTGGGTCTACAGTGGGTCTACAGTGGGTCTACAGTGGGTCTACAGTGGCTCTACAGTGGCTCTACAGTGGCTCTACAGTGGGTCTACAGTGGCTCTACAGTGGGTCTATAGTGGGTCTATAGTGGGTCTACAGTGGCTCTACAGTGGCTCTACTCTATACGAAAAGCGAATACAAGAACTAATTTACTAATTACTAAATCGGCGAATAAGCCTTATTAACTCCTCCGAAATTCCCAATTTAAGAAGAAAAAATACACTGACTCCCCCTACGAGTAATGATTTTAAGCTGATATTTACAAGAGGGTGAAACGGAAAGTCCCAAAAGAAGAAACCTCCTATGGCTACGATACCAAAGAGGGTGGTCTGTAACGTTTCTTTATAAAAAGGCTGCAAGTTGTATTTGCGATACACAAAAACAGACTTGAGTAGGTTATACGAACTAAAAGCGATTAGGGTTGCTAATCCCGCCCCATTGATGCCGTAAAGCGGTATGAGCCAAATATTCATTAAAACGGTGCCTATGACCAAAAAAACACCCAAAAACAATACGGTGCGATAGTAAGGTGAATTGAGTAATACCGCATTGCTGAAACCTACTAAGGCGTCCGATAGCTTTACTATCGATATGATGATAAGCACCGTGAGTCCTGTGCTGTAATCCTTATCAGGTAGAAGAGCATAACACTGCTGGGCGTTGACGATGATAAGCACACAAATCACCATACTCACAAAATAAGTATTCACGGTGCTACGCTTATACAGGTCGGATAGCTCTTTTGGCTTGCTTTGATTCATAAATTGTGCCGTCAGTGGACTCACAATCTGGTACATACTCCTATACGGAATAGCAATCACCGTAGCTGTAAAAATGGCTACATTATAAACGGCAATCTCACCGATAGGCAAGTATTGGTTGAGCATAAACTTATCAATATCCATCAATACAGAAGCTACCGACCCCGATAAAATCACAAAAAGGCTGTACAAAAAGACTTCTTTCTTGTTCTTAGGCAACCCCCAAGCAAATTGCGGTCGGCGTACATAGAAAGCGAAAACAAACATCAAGAGCATACGCAAGGCATAGACCCAAAATACGCCCCATATCAGTTGGTGAAAGTCGATGAGCTGCAAATAAATGGCTAATAGCAGGAGCATCACTCCTACCCTATGGAATACCTCTTTTAGGAAATTGCCAAAGACGGTTTTTAGCTGTACGCGCGTCCACGCATAAGCAATTTCAAAGTAAGCCATCGCTACGGAAGTGAGGAAGATGAGAAAAACGTAATCGCGTACTTCTTCGTTTTTAGCCGAAAGCCATTGCGCAATCTGTTCGTACCCAATTATCCCGACAAAGGTGGCAGGCACAATGATGAGCAAAGGCAAAAAGCAAAGCATCAGGTTGAATTGCGCTTGCTCTTTCTTATCTTGATAAGCAGTATAATAACGCACCAAGGTATTGTTCACTCCAAAGGCGATAAGAGGGGACAGAATGGTGGCAGTAGAAGTAACATAACTCACCAATCCGTACTGAGCTTTGGAGAGGAAGTAAGTAAACAAGAAAAGGGTGTTCAGTGCCCCTATAGCAAACCCTAAATAGGTAGCCAACACATTCTTAAACGATTGACGGAGCACTATCCCCATAAACTATTGTATTTTAAAGTTGAATTTGTGTTCAAAAAACAACTGCCACTCGGGTGCGTGTTGTAAGCCTAAGTGGTAATAATGAGTAGCCTCCTCTAAATCATCTAATCCGTAATAAGCCAAAGCAATACGATAGTAATTCTCCAGCTCGTGCGGGTAGATTTGTACTATATCGGCAATGATAGATAAGGCTTCTCGGTATTTTTGAGAGAGCAACAGTAGGTCAATCCATTCGATAAGGGTAGTATAGGAATAATCGCCGTTTTGTACCGCTTTCCGATAGCCGTATTCTGCTTCTTTTAGGTTCTGAAAGTGATAATAATTCAGCTCGGCGTAACGGCGCCAATAATAAGGCTCATTAGATTCAAAAGTAAGTACCTTTTTAATGTATTTTAGAGCCTTAGCGTGATTATGACGCAAGTAATGGAAGTCGGCTAAGGTAATCCAAGCCTTATCGAGCTGAGGGTCTTCGTGAGTAGCCCTGAAATAATACTCTTCTGCCTTGGCATCGTTACGCATTTTCTCATAACAACGCCCAATGTGTAGATAAGCTAAAGCTGAAGGGTCGTCTAAGGTAAGAGTAATCTTATAGTTTTCGATAGCTTTTTCGTAATCTTCCATCATTTCGAGCACACGAGCTTTCTCGAAATAAGCCCCCGTGAAAGTATCGTCGCTGATGATAGCAAAATCAAAACAACGCAAGGCATTTTTATGGTCGGTAATGGATAGATAGAGCTTACCGAGGTAATACCAAGCAACTTCACAATAAGGATTTTGGTCTAAGTAAGTGTTTAGAAAGTCGGTTGCCTCTTGCACTTCTCCCAACACCTCATAGCAGAACACTAACTGTTGGAGCGCGGTATAATCCTGAGGGTCTTCTTTCAAACATTTGGTAAAATACTTTTTGGCATTGGTATAATCCTCCGTATAGAGGTATTCCATTGCCATTAGGGCATAGATATTCGAAACGTCATCGGTAAGTGTAATGGCGTATTGTAGCAACTCAATAGCGCGATGATGTTTGTTCATTTTAGAGTACAGATTAGCCTGTTGCACGTGCACTTCAGCATTCATAGGTTCTATGAGCAACAGTTCATTGAGGAGTTCCGAAGCCTCTTCTAAGCGGTCTTCAAACACCAATTGTTCTGCATTTAGCAATTTAAGTGATGAAGCATCGGGGTGTTGTGACAAACCGATTTCCAAGGCACGTTTCGCTTTGCTAATGCGTCCGTATTCTAAGTAATATTCTACGATTTCTTCAAATTCATCAACGTCGAAAAAGAGAATGTTATTCTCTTTGAGCATCAATTCGAATTTGGTAACCGCGTAGTTTTCTTCTTCTGGTAACATCATTTTAGTTAAGAGGTTTTTTGGCGATCCTCTATTTTTAAGTTCGCTATTTGTTCTCTTTTACGCCTATAAAAATATCTACTTCGGAGGCATCACCTTGCTGAGACTTCTCGGTGTAGCGCTCATAGTCATATATATAAGTGCGATTGAGCGTAGCATCATTGTCCCAGATATGTTGCCACATCGCCCCTACTGCTTGAGGCATTGCACCCTTGGCTACAAACTTTTGAAAGGTTTGTTTAGGGAATTCTCTGCCCTCTAAGCCGTCGGGAATCGTGCTGAGCGTGGTAACTTCCACCCCTATTATACAAGTATAAGGCTCGGTATAGTCCTTTTGGTAATCAGTGTAGATGCTATAAATAGCATCGCTTACCTTATTGGGTATTTTTGCCAAAATTTGCTCGCTAAAAAAGCGTTGCCAAAGGTTTCCGATGTCTTGCATCGCTTGTCCGTTCTGATTGGTAGTGCGTACACTAATTCCGATGATTTTCATTTTTTATATGTTTTTATTTTTCAAAAAATCTCCTCTAACTCCTTACAAACTTGCCGATACTCTCTAAAAGTTGGGGTTTGTCTTCCAAAGTGTGATCCCAAGTGTAAATTTGTATTACTTAATGATATGTTTCCTCTTTAGCAACAAAAGGTATAAGTAGTATAAAAGATAGAGCCCTAAGATTACTATATCAAATATAGAGGTTTGTTCTCCTAATAATTGCCAACGATTGCGAAAGCAAAAGGTATAAACGTATAAAAATACCATTGCTATAAGCACATACATCATCATAGAAGTAGCTACCTTCTTGCGAAAAAATAGCACCGTAACAACACTTATAGGAGGTAAGAATACCGTAATACCAAATAGAACAGCTAATAATAAAGGATAATCTTTGAAATAAATCAGACCCCCTGCCCCAAAATGACTACCAATATAAACTTCATCGTAGGTCATTGTTTGATAAAAATCTTTGATACCCGCGCAAGTAATCAGTAAAAACAATACGCTAAAGATCCAAATAGTAATATTCTTTGTCATTTTCTTTTTATTTAAATAGTTTTTAATAAATTCTCTTTAACTTCTTACAAACTTACCGATACTCTCTAAAAGTTGGGGCTATTTGTTCTCTTTTACACCTATAAAAATATCTACGGAGGTATCGCCTTGTTGAGACTTCTCGCTGTAGTGCTTATTGTTGTATAATTAATTTTAGTTATAAGTATTAATTAGTGAAATTATAATTTTGTCTTACCATCTAATACTCCTTTCATATATTCTCCTAATGCACCTAATAAATAAAAAATGAAGACAAATAAGCGAATAACTAAAGTTATTATTATAATTTTAAATGTGATTATAAAGAAATTCTTTACTCCTATTAAAATACTATACTTACTAATTGTTACAAATCTATATTTCATTATATCAATTATAAAAAAATCATTAAACATTACTATAAGTAATAGTAGAACAATTAGAGTAAAACATATTAATAATGATTCTAATAGAATAAAAATAAACTTTCTACTAAAATTTTTAGTTCTAATAAACTCATCTTTATTACTAATTCTATTTTCTTTATTTTCAATATTTTTTCCTAAGAATTTATCAAATATTAAAGTCAAAGCTGGGACTATAAAACAAATTAGAATAGAAAACAGAGTTATAAGAAAAGTACTTATTTTTTCATCCTTGAATAAGTTCTTTACAAAAAGAGAAATAATAATAGCAAATATTATATAGTAAATATTTGACTTAAAAATATTTTTGAAAGTTAATTCTAGAGGATTATTGTTTTCTTTTTCTAATAGGTTTCTATTTCGCCATTTAAAACTTTCTTTCAAAATTAGGATTATATTCTTTCTAATCTTCATCTATAAAATCTTCAGGATATACTTCAGGTATTACAATTTCTTCCAATGTTTTTAATGCAAAATCTTCCAATTCTTTCCATATTGGAGTATAGTTTTCTTCTAATTTTATATAATTCTGTAAAAATATAGTAGGTTTTATTTTTATTGAATCATCATCTAAAACAAATCGAGTAGGAGTAGATAAGGTACTTCCTCCTTCCCTTATATAACCATATTGTTTATTGAATGTATCTAAAGATCGTGCTTCTCCTTTAGAATTTATTATTTTAAAATCTTTAATTTTTTTCTTCCAAAAAGATAGAGAAAGAGGATTTATATTTTTACTCTTAGAAAGTATATTTACCTCAATTATAAAGTTTTCTGAGGAATGTGTATCTCTATCTAAATCATCTATTAAATATTCATTAGAAAAAGTAAACTTTTCAATTATACCATTCTTTTTGATTTCTTTTTGCATTTCAATCGGCATAAAAGGTTTAAGAATAGCTTTCAAAGATAAGTTATCAATTTTGAATAAGTCCCGAATAAAAGGTAAGAAAACATCCGAAATTTGATCTGACGTATAATTTTGTAAAATAAGAATACCTTTACTCTTATCTAAAGGAGTAAAAAGTAAAAAGTAAAAATCATCTAAAAGTACAGATGTATTTGAAAGTTTGCTTTTCTTATCAGGATTTTTCAAATCTCCTTCTTCTTTTCCAGTATCATATTCTCCTCCTTTAATTAGTCCATGGATAATATGTTTTTCAGATAGAAACTTAATATTTTTACTTAAATTCTTCTTTTTTTCTTTCTCAATATAAAAAGCTTTCTTCTTTTGATTATCAACCTTATACTTACCACTGATTTTATCAAAAATATATTGTAAGAAAGTATTCATTAAGACACTATTGTCTATATTATCTCTCGTATTTTTACTTTTTTTAATACTATATAGCTCAGTAAATAAGTCTCTAAATGTAGGTTTTTCTTTCTTGTAAGAGTTTATGTTTATAATAAAAAACTCTATCTTAGGATTTTTAGCCATAATTACATTTTTTTTCTAAAAAGATTCTTAAAACACTCTGGCAAAGTTCATTTTTATCACCTTTTTGTGCAATGACCTTTGCCAAAGTGCTGTGATTAACCATTCATCATTAACCGTTAATCATTGTTTATACATTTTTTCCCTCAATTCCTGAATATTCTTGTCGTCCATATACTCATCAAAGGTCATATAGCGGTCGATAATGCCATTAGGAGTAAGCTCGATGATACGATTGGCGACAGTTTGCGAAAATTCGTGGTCGTGGGTGGTGAAAAGCACGGTACCTTTGAAGTTTTTCAGCGAGTTGTTGAAGGCGGTGATGCTCTCCAAATCCAAATGGTTAGTAGGTTCGTTGAGCATAAGCACATTGGCGCGCAACATCATCATACGGCTAAGCATACAGCGCACTTTCTCGCCTCCTGAGAGCACTTTACAGTTTTTGAGGGCTTCCTCGCCACTGAAAAGCATCTTGCCCAAGAACCCGCGCACGTATACTTCCTCGCGCTCTTCTTCTGTTTTCGCCCATTGGCGCAACCAATCTACCAAGGAAAGGTCTTGAGTGAAGAAATCGGAGTTATCCACCGGCAGGTAAGACTGCGAGGTGGTGATGCCCCACGCAAAAGTACCCGCATCGGGCTTGAGGTTGCCGTTGAGAATCTCATAAAAGGCAGTGGTGGCACGTGAATCCTTAGAAATCACGGCTACTTTGTCGTCTTTGGCAAGGTTAATGTCCACATTTTGGAACAATACCTGTCCGTCGATAGACGCGGCAAGGTTTTCCACGTGTAGGATTTGGTCGCCAGCCTCGCGGTCACGCTCGAAAATGATGGCAGGGTAACGACGAGAGGACGGTTTGATTTCCTCGATATTGAGTTTCTCCAACATCTTCTTACGAGAGGTCGCCTGCTTTGATTTTGCCACGTTAGCACTAAAGCGCGCGATAAATTCCTGCAACTCTTTGGCTTTCTCTTCCGCTTTTTTGTTCTGTTGTGCACGCTGACGCGCTGCCAACTGACTACTTTCGTACCAGAAAGTATAGTTACCCGAATAATGGTTGATTTTTCCGAAGTCAATATCCGAGATATGAGTACAAACAGCATCGAGGAAGTGGCGGTCGTGGGAAACGACAATCACCGTATTGTCATAGTTTGCCAAAAAGTTCTCCAACCAGCCAATGGTCTCAAAGTCGAGGTCGTTGGTAGGCTCGTCCATTATAAGTACATCGGGGTTGCCAAAGAGCGCTTGCGCGAGAAGTACTCGCACCTTGAGCTTACCGTCCATTTCGGACATTAGAGTGTAGTGCATATCTTCGGTAATGCCCAAATTAGAAAGCAGTGCAGCCGCATCACTCTCGGCATTCCAGCCGTTCATCTCATCAAACTGTATTTGTAGCTCACCAATGCGTTCGGCGTGCTCATCGGAATAGTCCGCATAGAGGTCGTCCATCTCTTTTTTGACTTTGGAGAGGACTTTGTTGCCCATAATCACCGTGTCTAAAACGGTGTAGTCGTCATAAGCGTAGTGGTCTTGTTCGAGCACCGACATACGCTTGCCCGGTTCGAGGATAACACGTCCCGAAGTAGGTTCTTGCTTGCCTGAAAGAATTTTAAGGAAAGTAGATTTTCCTGCCCCATTGGCACCGATGATGCCGTAGCAGTTGCCTTGTGTAAAAGTTACGTTTACCTCATCGAAGAGGACGCGCTTGCCGAATTGTACGGATAAATTGGATACTGATAACATTGTTAATGATTAATGTTTAATGATAAATGATTAAATTAAATATCTACTATAAATATAACGTTGAGTTACTTGTTTAAGGCACATAATATTCCTAATCGTGCCATAATGTATTGTTTTAAAGTGCAAAAGTACGGAATATTTGTGAGATATGGAAATAATAGCAATTGTATAGAGAAGTTATTTCTGAGCTGTTACAATAAGCGCCATTGAAGTTTCAGGATTAAAAGACTCTTTTTTGAAGTTGCCGTATAGTTTAAGGTCTTTAAAACCTATTTGAGAGAGCCATTGGGTGAGTTCTTGGGAAAGAATAGGCTGTAAAAGCTCTTCATTGGCAATAGTTTCGTCCAAAACTGTCTTAAAAACTACCTTGTTATCGCTATTTAAGTGATAAGAACGCTCAAACTTTACTTTTTCGTTCTCTATTAGAGGCAGGTTACCGAGAAAATTACCTTCTTTCTGGGCAAAATACTTCTCAAAGTTTACCATTTGCAAGATAAGTTTGCCTCCTTGCGTGAGTTGGTTATAAGCCTTTTTAAGAAAAGTCTGCACTTCGTCTTTATTATCCAAATGTGGGAGCGTATTCCCAATGTTGATAATGGTATCGAACATAGGTAAAGTATCGATAGCAAGCATATTGAGCTCTTGCACTTCAATACCCTTGACAGTAGCCTGAGCAATGAGTGCCTTACTGAGGTCGATAGCCGTAACATCATAGCCCTGTGCGCGCAGATAGGCGGTAAGGTTGCCCGTACCCGCTCCTACATCAAGAACTGTCTTGCCGTGCACTTCGGCAGCGAAAAAAAACCTATGTGCAGGCGATAGCGGAAAGATAGCATCGTATTTCTCAGCGATACTATTGTAGAATTGTGACATATTTTTTAATGATAAATGATTAATTGTTAATGATTAATGGAACAGAAACACTTAATTTATAAATATTTCTGTACTGATGTATCTCCTTTTTATTTGCGATGTTTAAATCGGTATTTTGTTCGAATGAGGGGTAGATGATAAGGCAATCTATCAACCTATCGTCATCTATTTTTAGGGCTTTATAAACCCTTTCCAAACGCGCATAAGCACTCACCTGACGAATATCGTCTATCACTCTACTATCTTCATAAACAGTTTTGTATTTGGCATCAATCACCATTTTGTATTCTGGAGTGTTGAGCAAGAAATCTAATTCAGTGTAATCACCCGTAAAATGATAGTGTACCTCTCCCCTATTGCCGAACTGTTCTTGTAGTTTTTTGTATACATATAACTCAAAAAGTTTGGGCATATCTATCCAAAAAGGCGGAATAGCTACTTTTTGTTGGGTTGTTTCGGTGATATTATACGAAAAACGCTTCAAAATCTGCTTCCCAATGCGAATAGCTTCCTCATATTCTTTAAAAAAAGGATTAGTAGTAAGTTTTTTGAGGTTTTCTACGTCAAGTTCTTCTGAAATCAACTCAAAATGCGGACTACAATACGTAATGACTTCTCGAATAGACTCGTCATTGCCTGCAAAGTAATTAGAGTGTGTATTCTTAAAGCTGATGATAAACTGCAAAACTTTCTTCAAAAAGCGATTTTCGAGGCTATCCATTCCAAACTCTTGATACCTACATACGTGGGCTGTGAGTTTGTTCTTAAAAACATTTTGTTTGAGGTGTTTACCTAACTGTATCTTGCCTTTGATGCGGTTATTAAGATTCTCCTCCACCGTATAGTACGATTTTTTAAGTCCTTTGCGCACAATACGCTTCAGTAGCAATAGGAATTGTACCATTAGGAAAGGCGTGAGCGTGTCTTTTTGCTGTTCGATGGCAATTAGCGGTTCGTCCCAATAGATTTTGATAAGATTTTGTGTATGTTTGGGGTCGAGCGCCGTAATACTGAGAAGCATTTTTAGGTAGTCGATTTCTGCCCATTCTTCCTCTTGGGTAGGTAAGCCTTCAACAATGTGTTTTTTATTCATTTTAGGCTCTATATATACGAATTTGTGATGTTTTACCAACCACAAAGCCCCCACGTAATAGCCTGCCTGCAAACACACTTCTTCCTCATTTGTACGACTAATTTCAAAAGGATATATAGGATTTCCCCATTTATCTTTCTTCAATACATACGGACAAATCTTAGGTATTACTTCAAAGTAAATGCTCCCCTCTTCTTTTTTGATGCTATAGGGTTGATGTTCAAGAAGGGTTATTTTCATAGACTAATGTTTTAATTTCTTGCATTTGTTCTTCAATCTTTATATTATCTATGAGTATCCCATCTTTTATGTATTCCAATAGAATAGGCTTGATTTCGTATTCCCAACGAATAGACATAGGCACATCTTTTCCATCGCTATATTTTTTCTGAATAAAATACGACTGTCCAAGCCACACATCTTCTGGTTTAAATTCAGGTGATAAGGTTTTGGCACGTTTTAATTCAGTATCTGTATTGTTAATATATTCATCATAGTTCTCAATAAAGAGCTTACTTACTGCTTTAAACAAGTTTTTATCAAAATTCCCTTCTAACTCCTTAGGCAACACATTCACAAAGGCAAAGCGCCGACGAATGGCATAATCTATATGCCCTACCGAGCGGTCAGCCGTATTCATTGTACCAATGATGTAGAGGTTAGGCGGTAGTGTGAAACTATTGTCATCATCGATGGCATACATACTCTCCACGTATTCCCCGCGATATTCCAAGGCATAGATGAGTTCCCCTAATACTGTTGAAAGGTTCGCACGGTTGATTTCGTCGATAATGAAAACGTAGTTTTTAAGGGGTATATCCGTTACAATAGGTTTATATGTTTGTTTGAATTCATAGTATTCTTCTACTATTTTTAAGAAATAAGTTGATGATGTATGAGTTAAAGCCTCAAGATTAGAATTTTTCATAATATCTTGTCTTTCTTCAGCTCCAGACTCTATAATCTTTTTTATCTCTGAAAATTTCATATTTAACCCTTTGGAATGAGCAACCCAATTATCGCCTTTGTATTTAAATCGTTTGTCATCAGCATCAAAAAGATAAACGGCTTCAGTTAGTGGGTATTTGTAGTCTTCACTTTGAGCTAATTCTTCTTTGATATGTTCTATAAAAGCCTCAAAAATGTCCTGCTCTTCTAGAGTTTGAGTACTTTGTTGTGTTTTATTCCAATTATTCAAAGCTTTCTCTGCAAACTCAGATAACACTTTATTTTCAGCTGTATAGACAATCCCGTCTCCCTCTTCATTAGGCTTGGCGACAATGCCCCTTACAAAATCTTCGTAAGAGTAACTGGGGTGAAACTGAATCAGTTTAAACTGCTCATTACCCTCTAAACTATCATTGTCATTCAAACCTAATAGCTGTTTGGCAATACGCTTGGCTTCACGGGTTTTACCTGTACCTGGAGGACCTTGTAAAATGATTTGGTGTTTGTAATGTAGTAGGTTAATAATCGTAGGCTTAATCGCTTGATTTGTCATATTACTTTCTATGGTTTCAAATTCTACTTTGTATTTCTTTTCAAAAACATATTCCCTGAAATAGCTATTATCATAACTTTTAGGATAAGTTTCCTTATCAAGTGCTATCTCTTCTTTGACAGCATTTTTGATATCAGAGTAATATGTTTCAATGTGTTGTGGGGTTCCCTGATAATAAAGAAAAGCATTGTTAGGTCTTTCAAACTCTTCCCTTCTCAGTTTGGGAATATCTACTTCCCTTCCCGCAATAAAAAGAAATTCTTTGGGACTTACACTCAAACAAATCCTCTTCCCTATGTGATAACGAAGTGATTTTTCATCTAATCTAACACTGAACACTTGATTTTCGGTATCTTCTAATGCTAAATCCTCTATAATATTTCCTAATTTGTAAAAGAAAACAGAAGCCCAATGCTTAGGAATCTTATCCAATACGTTTCTAAATGCTTTTTCTGAAGAAATTGTCATATTCTGGTACACAATATCCTGAGCCAATAGCAAAGGTTCATCAAAACCTTGTGGAATAAAGTTGCTCGTGAGTTGTTTTAACTCAGGATTGTTAAAATAAGTCGTGATTTCGGTAAGCAACTCAATAAAATGCTCGTATTTGTGTTCTTTTCGAGAAACTTCTCCTAAATACTCACATAACTTAGTATAAATATCCCTTTTATAAAAAGTATACTCATTAGGGAATTTCAGCGTCAGTAAAAAAGAAAGAGTACGCTCATCAATTTTTGTACTAAAATTTGTATTGCTTTTCTCTTTTAAGTCATCAATAACATTTTCAGTGAAAGTCCTGCATTTTCCCAATTTGGTATAGAAATCATCAGTCCCATAAACAATACCCAACAATTCCTTTAATTTCGTTGGATAGTTTTCTCCTAACGCTTCCAATATACCAAAAGGACGGTAATCTACTAAATTATCCTTTTTCCGAAAAGCCTCTTTAAACATTTCGTAAAAATCAGGGGCATTAATATCCCAATGCTGCTCAAAATGTTCTATTGCCTGCCATTTGTACACTTCATCAGGATTAGAAGGTTTTTCTTGTAAGAAACGAATGTAATTGCTTATGAGTGCTTGTATTTTCTCATTCATAGTATTTCAGTTTTTGCGCAACAAAATTACTCAATTTTCTGTATAAACAAAAAGAGCTACCCGATTTTTCATTCAGATAGCCCTTTTAAAAAGTTCTTATTTAGTAGTTAAAAAATCATATAAATCCAATTCTCGGAAAGCCTTATGAAGCAAACGACTCTTATCGTTAAAAGCCTCTTCCATCGATATCATTGTCTCTGAGCGCGACACACCTTGAATGTCGTCTATCATATAAATAACTTCCTTAGCGTGTTTCACCCCCTTTGTCCTAATTTTACAAAACAGATTGTATTTCCCTGAAGTAATGTGTGCCTCTGTTACAAACGGGATAGCCTCTAATTGTTCCAAAACATACTCAGCTTGATGATTGCGCTCCAAAAAGATACCCACATAAGCAATAAAAGTATATCCCATTCTCTCGTAATCTAATGAAATGGCAGAACTTTTTATAATCCCCAATTCTTCCATTTTTCTTATCCGTACATTCACTGTCCCCGACGATATATCAAGTGCCTTAGCAACATCTATATAGGGTTTTCGTGCATCTTCTATAAGAATATCCAATATCTTAAGATCCATTTCATCTAATCTATATTTTGCCATCTACATTAAGTTTATGAGTTCTTTTTTTAAAAAGCGCAAAGTAACAATGTTTTTTTGTATATTCCAAATTGCAACATACTTTTTAAGTTGAAGTCTACCCATAACCTTCTTTTTATCTCTGCCTTAGCTTCAACTTTCCTTCTACTTAGGTTCGTTGTTCCTTCGTTCATCGTTCGTCTTTCGTTCGTTGTAGAGCCACTGTAGAGCCACTGTAGAGCCACTGTAGAGCCACTGTAGAGCCACTGTAGAGCCACTGTAGAGCCACTGTAGAGCCACTGTAGAGCCACTGTAGAGCCACTGTAGAGCCACTGTAGAGCCACTGTAGAGCCACTGTAGAGCCACTGTAGAGCCACTGTAGAGCCACTGTAGAGCCACTGTAGAGCCACTGTAGAGCCACTGTAGAGCCACTGTAGAGCCACTGTAGAGCCACTGTAGAGCCACTGTAGAGCCACTGTAGAGCCACTGTAGAGCCACTGTAGAGCCACTGTAGAGCCACTGTAGAGCCACTGTAGAGCCACTGTAGAGCCACTGTAGACCCACTGTAGACCCACTGTAGAGCCACTCATTGTTCGTCTATTCTATAAGTTTCCTATAAGCTACATCTAATTAACCATTAATCATTAACCATTCACCATTAATCTATTTTCAATGCCGATAAATCCAAGTGATTTTTAATATAATCTTTATCAATAGCTGAACTTATAAACTTCGATAAAACATCTTCTTTATGCCCGTATTTTTTAGATAAATCACCTATCTCAGCAATATAAGGCACAAACGAGATTTGCCCATTCTCCAAAACTTCCTTATAAAGAACACCTACATCATTACCACAGTGAGTGTCGTCTCTTAAAATAATATCGTAAAAACATTTATCGTTTTCAGGTATACTGAAGTAATCTTTATGGTTTACATTTGTAACATCACAAGTAGCTATATATTGTAGAGCTCTAAATATAGCCATAGCAATATATACTCTCGTTTGTTCACGGTTGTAATCATTAGAAAAGTGCCCTGCTTCAAAAAGAATAGTGGGCGTACCTAATTGTGTATACTTATCTCCCGTACAATTAATATTAAAACTATCGTCAAAACGCGCTACCTGATTAGGTATATGGTGCTGTAAAGTGTTATTCATTACTACAATCACTTCCATTGCCTTCTGGCGTACTTCATTAATACTGCGCTCTTCGTTATAAGCAGGTGCTAAGAAAGAAACTGTAGCTGGCAAAGGTGTCTGTCCTACACTGAAAATAGTGCGCTGGTCGTGCAGATTAAAGCAATAATCAGGCTGTACAAGTTCATAAGCTTTCCGCAAACACTTGCTCTCAGGTTGTGTAAGTTCATCGGCATCACGGTTAAGGTCTACGCCGTTATGATTTACACGTGTAAACACCTCAGCACCGTCGGGATTAAGCATAGGAATGCAATAAACACTTAATTCCGATAAGAAATCAGCTGTTTTAAGCTCGTTTAAAACATCAAAAAGTGCTTTGGTAGTAGTTGATTCATTACCGTGCATTTGCGACCACATAAGTATCTTTTTATGACCTTTCCCTACTCTGTACAAGTTAATAGGTGTCCCTTTAACTGAAGTACCTAAGGATATTACCTCCTCAAAAGGGTATTTATCTAAAAGTGGGGCTATCATCGGATAAGTGATATAACGTCCAGAAAGCTGTTTTTTCATCTGTATATTAATATTTAAAAGCAAAAGTAATAAATATTCATTAAAGTACAACCTGTAATAAAGTAAAAGTTCCCTTATATTTAAGTGTTACATTTGTATCACTTAGTATTTACAATTGTAAAACTATCAACTATACTAAATATACTAATCAACGATTATTATGCTCTATAAAAAGGCTTTCCCTCCTATTCTGAAATACCATTTTCATAATGATTACACCTATAGATTATTCTTATAGTGGTTTTGTATAATACTATAAACGAATAATTTACATTGTAAACATAAATAAATACTTTAATGTGATAAAAAATATCCTTGTTTATACTTGTATATCTCAAAATATTGATTTACATTTGTGCATTCTTAGAAAAATAAATAAACGTTACAATGTTAAACACATCAGACTTTGCCATTCGCTTACAACAAGTGATGGATTATTACGGTTTAAATGCTGCAGCCTTTGCTGATAGCTTAGAGATTCAGCGTTCAGGGATTTCTCATCTCTTATCAGAACGCAACAAACCGAGCTTGGATTTTATCCTAAAGCTCATCGAAAAATTTCCTGAAGTAGATATGTATTGGATTACACAAGGAAAAGGAAGTTTCCCTCGTAAGGAAGATAAAGAGCTTGCCAGTGCCAAAAAAACGCAACAACCTGACCTTTTTAGTGATATTCCTGAAATAGAAATGCAAGCCTCTACTCCTGCTCCACCTTCTGCTGCAATAGAAGAAAAGCAAGTAGAGCCAAAAGCCTTACCATTACTCACTAATAAGCATATTAAACGAATTATTTTCTTTTATGAAGATAATCGCTTTGAGGTTTTTGAAAATTAGTAGATTGATAGTAATGAAAAAATCACTACATTTGCACCAATTTTCAATAACATAGAATGAAGAGAGATAATTCGTTATATATAAATGATACGATTGTAGCTTTAGCAACTGCTTCAGGGGTCGGTGCTATTGCTGTAATTCGCCTATCGGGAAAAGAAGCCATAGCTATTGCCGACTCGGTGTTCAAACCTTATACAGGAAAATCTTTACTTGAAGCTCCGTCACATACAGTTCATTTAGGAACTCTCGAAAGTAAAGACCAAGTAATCGACGAGTGTTTGGCTACTATTTTCAAAGGAACTAAATCTTATACAGGTGAGCCCGTAGTTGAGTTTTCGTGTCACGGAAGTAATTATATCGTAGAAGAAGTTATCAAGCTGTGCTTGGCAAAAGGAGCTCGTTTAGCCGATGCTGGGGAGTTCACCAAACGTGCTTTTCTCAATGGTAAATTAGCGCTCAATCAAGCGGAAGCCGTTGCCGATTTGATTGCCTCCGATAGTAAGGCTTCTCATCAGGTAGCATTACAGCAAATGCGAGGTGGTTTTACTTCTGAGATAGAAGGATTACGACAAGAATTATTAAACTTTACTTCATTAATAGAACTTGAATTAGACTTTTCGGAAGAAGATGTAGAGTTCGCCGATAGAACTCAGTTTAAAACGCTTTTAAGCACTATTAAAACCACTGTTTTATCTCTCTTACAATCATTTTCCGTAGGTAATGTACTAAAAAATGGTATTCCTGTGGCTATTGTAGGGAAACCTAATGCAGGCAAATCCACTTTATTAAATGCCCTTCTGAACGAAGAACGCGCTATTGTATCGGATATTGCAGGTACTACCCGCGATACTATTGAAGAAACGCTTCATATAGGAGGCATTGCTTTTCGTTTTATTGATACCGCAGGAATTCGTGATACTCAAGACCAAATCGAGGCTATAGGTGTACAAAAAGCTAAAGAAAAGATAGAAAAAGCCTCTATTGTGCTTTACTTATTCGATGTAAAAGATAGTTCTGCCCAAGAGATTATTTCTTTTGTAAAAGAAAATTACCGTGAAGGAACTAAATTTGTACTATTACATAACAAAACTGACTTATCAACAGAAAGTAATATAACTCCTTTTGATAATGAGATTTTACAATCCTTGAAAGGTTATACCGATACACTACTGAGAATATCAGCTAAAGAAGGAAACAATATTTTAGCCCTTAAAGATTTTCTCTCTCACTATGCTCAAAGTCTTAATAATACAGGTAAAGCAACTATTATTACTAATATCCGCCACTACGAAGCTCTACACAATACCTTACAAAGTATTGAAAGAATAGAACAAGGATTACAATTACAACTTTCAGGTGACCTATTAGCTATCGATATCCGCGAAGCTCTCTATCATTTAGGTACTATTACAGGAGCTGTAAGCAATGATGAGGTCTTAGGAAACATCTTTTCCCGCTTCTGTATTGGCAAATAAGATATCTTGCTGAATATTATCTTCTTTTTTCTTCTTCTTGAACAACAAATAATAGAAGCAAGTGATAAACCACCCTACCCAAAACAGATAAAACCCTAAATGAAAGCTCAACCTCATCATTTTATGTGAAGTAGTTGTGAAGTCAATATAGGTAAAGTAAGCTCCTATTCCCCCTAAAACAATAAGTAAAAAGGCTAATAATCTACTAAACGATACGCTTACTTTTGCTTTAAACAGTTGTAATACAGCAATAAGTACTAACTGTATTACCAATAATAAAAGAGCCGTTTTCCACCAAGTTTTAAAAATGGTATACTCACGGTACATTGTACTTATGCCTATTTTCCCTATAAACGACATTTTGGATATTAAAATCCCAGATATAAGGCTTAATAATGCTTGTACCAAACCAAGTATAGTTACGTTTTTCATAAGTTTATTTCTTTATAATCTTCCAGCCATTTTTCTCATTGTATTTCAACTTAAACTTCTGAGTAATAAAGGTTGTATTAGGATACGGGTCTTTACCAAAATTGTAAAAAGGTGTTTTCTCTTTATCTAATACTACATTACAAATAACCACCTTTTCTGAGTTCTTCTCAATAGTAATCCCTTTATCATTTAATTTATAAATGATTGTTTTAACATTAGCACTGTTCTTGTTCTGTTTCACAAGGTAAGGAAGTGCTTCTTTAGTAAGAGTAGGAGAGATTACATATACACTATCCTTTGAAAACCATCTCTTCCTACTTTTCTCATTATTAATATCAATAAGCCCTTCATCTGCTAATTCCTGTATAGTAATTAGCAAATCTTTGTCTTTAGTACTGTCTAACTTCTGCTTATTGGTATTAAATTTTCCTGTCTCGAATAAAGGGTTCTCTTCTAAATAATCAGCAATAAGGTTAGACACCTCATCTTTACTTATTTGATTGCTCGAATTACAAGCTGTAAAAAAGCTTAAAGCTAAAACTATGAGTGAAAAATAAAACTTCATATATCTAAATTTTTAATTATTATCTTATTAAATACTTGCCATTGCCTCATAAAAGTCGGCTTCGTCTATGCCCATATTCTGGCATACCCATTTGGCTGCTTCTATATAGCTCAATTGTTCAGCACTTGTTTCACCTAAGGGCAATTCACCTTCGGGGTAATGAGGTAAGTCTCACCATTATGAGTTTCAAACGCTGGAATACTATACTCCATCTTGCGAATAGGACTCTCATTATTCCCTACTAACTCATTTAATAGCAGGTCTTCTTCATTGTAAATGAGTATTCCTCCTTTGGTTATTCCTTCTATAAATTGTTTATAAATATCTTTATTTTCTTCTATCATATCGCTGATAAGAGCTACTGTGGGGTGCAACATAGCTCTCTCTTCATTACCTTCTATAAGCACAAATTCAGTATCAGCAAAATGCACTTGCTTCCCTTCGATAGGACTTTCAAAGTAGTAGCTAACTGGTTGATTACAAAAATCCATAGTGTGGAGCACCCTTGCCAATACTTCTTTTCTTCCTTTGTTACCTGTAATCACTACACGAGTTTTGTGTTTAAAGTATTCGTATAGAAAAGAGATAGGCGATAGAATATTAAGTCCTAAGTGTTGCGCTTGTAATAAGTCTGGGTGTGTATGCGAAAGATGCGGGTCTACCACCACGTAATCAATTGTAGCCGTCATCTCTTCGGGGAGTGTAGTGATATGATGTCTTTTGTGTAGCTCAGCCATTAACGGACGCAAATGCGTACTGGGAGCTACTATAAAATGAATGTTCATAATCTACGAATCTACTAATTTGCTAATTTTGAATATTAAAGACTCCAAAGGCGCTATATCTACTCGCAATCTTCCTTTACCATTTGCAATCTGTAAGGTAGTGTGTTTTTCATTGTAAAGAGCATCGGTAAGCGTATAAGTACCATCGTTTAAGAACCAACTACCCAACAAGTAATCTGGCAACTGCAAGTCAAAACCAAAATAGTCGTGCTCACTAAAATTGCTCACAATCACCCACTGTTCTTCCTCATTGCCTCTTGCAAAACTATACACCCTATCGTTGTAATACTCAGTATGCTGTCGATTGTATTGGTGCAAATCAATATAAGCCCCATTTACTTTTAAGTTGAGCAATCGCTGGTAGAAATTGCGTAAAGAACGTTCTGCCTCTGATAACTGACCGCCGTCAAAGCGTTTGTTATTCACCCAACGCTGGTGTGCAGGAACACCTATATAATCAAATATAGACGTGCGCGACGGACTACCAAATCCTGCTACCTCTGCTGCTTTCTCCCCTACTTCCTGACCAAAATACAGCATCACTGGCGACTCGCTAATAAACGTAGAGACTGTCATCGCGGGTTTAGCTTTTTCAGCATATCCCGCAAACTCAGGCGAAGCTATGCGCTGTTCGTCGTGGTTTTCCAAGAAGTGTAACATACGATGTGCAATATCGGCAAGGTTGTGCTGTATAGGGGCAATGGCATCGGTGCTATGCCCGTGAGTCACAATATTGCGCAAAGTGTCGTACAGTTGCACCTTGTCGTATAGATAATCCATTTTGCCCAAATGCAGATAAGGACGATATTCATTAGGATTGTATACTTCAGCCAATAAAAATGCCTTTGGATTTTGGTGCTTGATAGCCGAATTGAGATAACTCCAGAACTCCACCGGCACCATTTCAGCCATATCATAACGGAAGCCGTCTACTCCTTTCCCGAGCCAATACAAGGCTATATCTTTAAATTTTCTCCAAGTGTCGGGTACTGTTTTATCAGCCCAAAAGTGGTAATGCGCTTCAGTATCTTCATTCTCAAAGCTTGCAGGTAGTTCAGCAAAATCCTTAGTGCCGTCAGGTCGTACCCCGTAGTTGAGTTTTACCGTTTCATACCAGTCATTGCGGTCGGGTTTAGAAGCGCGTGCACCATTACCCGTCCATTTGGCAGGAAACTCGTGATACTCGCCATAAATACCCTCAGGCAACTGAAAAGCTTCATTAGGATTGTAATAGAAATTGTTATTTACCGCATATTGTACGGTGGTATCATCGTCTTCGCCAAAACCGCGTATGCCTTCCGGCTTGGCTATACTCTCATACCGACGCGCCACGTGGTTAGGCACTATGTCCATTATTACTTTCAGTCCGCATTGGTGGGTACGGGCAATCAGGTCTTCCCATTCCTCCAAGCGTTGTGTAGGGTCATCGGCAAGGTCGGGGTTTACAGTGTAGTAATCCTTAATAGCATAAGGCGAACCCGCACGACCTTTTACCACTGCGGGAAAGTCGTTACTGATGCCATAAGCCGTATAGTCAGTAGTAAGGGCGTGGTGTAACACCCCTGTAAACCAAATATGTGTTACTCCTAATGCTTTGAGTTCTTCAAGAGCTTTTGTAGTAAAGTCAGCAAACTTACCTACACCGTTCTCTTCTATCGTCCCCCAAGGTTTATTAGTGGTATTAGTATTGCCAAAAAGCCTTGTAAGCACCTGATAAACTACTATTTTATTATCATTCATTACAGCCATATTATAAAAGTATTAACCACTAACCATTAATCATTAACCATTACAAATCACCCGTACGGCTCGTACCCATAAGCATTAGGTAGGCTTTGAGAAACTCATCTAATTCACCGTTCATTACGCTATCTACATCAGTAGATTCGTAATTGGTACGTACATCTTTCACAAGTTTGTAGGGGTGCATTACATAGTTGCGTATTTGTGAGCCCCATTCTATCTTCATCTTTCCTGCTTCTATCTCATCGCGCTTGGCTTGACGCTTTTTGAGCTCTATCTCATACAACTGCGATTTGAGTAGTTGTAATGCCTTGTTCTTATTATCCAACTGACTGCGGGTCTCGGAATTCTCAATAATGATACCCGTAGGGTGGTGACGCAAACGCACAGCTGTCTCTACCTTGTTTACATTCTGCCCCCAGCACCACTGGAGCGCATCGTCTCAAACGTAATATCAGCGGGATTAATGTCTATTTCAATAGTATCATCTACCAAAGGATACACGTATACCGAGGCAAAAGAGGTATGGCGTTTAGCATTACTATCAAAAGGTGAGATGCGTACCAATCGGTGTACGCCATTTTCACCTTTTAGGTAGCCAAAAGCGTATTCGCCTTCAATCTCTATGGTAACCGTCTTTACTCCTGCCACATCGCCTTCTTGGAAGTTGAGTGTTTTTACCTTATATTTTTGGTTATTGCACCACATCGTGTACATACGTAGTAGCATCGATGCCCAGTCACAGCTTTCAGTACCACCTGCGCCTGCCGTAATTTGCAATACCGCACTCATCGTATCGCCCTCGTCCGAAAGCATATTGCGGAACTCCAATGCTTCAATAGCGTGTAAGGCTTGGGCGTATTGGTGGTCTACATCTTCCGCAGTAGCTTCACCTTCTTTAAAAAAGTCAAGTAGTACTTCTATATCCGAGGTAAGATTTTCGGCTTCCTCATAGTCTTTCACCCATTTCTTTTTAGTGCGAAGCTCGCGCATCACTTTCTCAGCTTCTTTGGCATTATCCCAAAAGTCAGGCGCAAAAGTCTTTTCTTCTTCGTTGCTTATTTCAATGCGTTTAGCATCTACGTCAAAGATACCTCCTTAACGCACCCAGGCGATTCACTAAATCCTTTACTTGTTCGTTGTTTGTCATTTCTTATTACTTATTGTATTACTATACCCTCTTACCTCTTATCTCTTACCTAAACTAAACTTTTAGGATCTCAGCTTCTTTTACAGCTAATACTTCTTCTACTTTCTTGATGTATTTGTCGGTGAGCTTTTGCACACGCTCTTCAGCTTCTTTCTTCACATCGTCCGAAGCTTCTACCTTTTTAATCTCTTTATTAGCGTCTTGTCGAGCGTTGCGCACACTTATTTTAGCGTCTTCACCTTCACCTTTGGCTTGTTTCACGAGCTCTCTACGGCGTTCTTCGGTAAGTGGTGGTACGGTAATAATCACCATTTCGCCATTGTTCATTGGGTTAAAGCCCAAATTAGCTATTTGGATAGCTTTCTCAATAGGCTGAATCATTTTCTTTTCCCAAGGTTGAATAGAGATAGTACGTGAGTCGGGAGCTGATACATTGGCTACCTGACTAAGGGGAGTTTGCGCCCCGTAGTAGTCCACCATTACACTACTTACCATTTGCGGACTCGCCTTGCCAGCGCGGATATTGGCTAAAGCCTTATCTAAGTGTTGCAATGCCTCTTGCATCGCTTCGCTTGTAGTTTCTAAGATAATATTAATTTCTTCGTTCATTGTATATTGTTTTTAATTATTTGTTAGTTGTTAGTCTTCAATTGTTAAAGAAGCATCGCAATATAACCATTAATCATTGACCGTCGTTCCTACGTTTTCGCCTGCTACTACTTTAGCAAGATTGCCTTTTTTGTTCATATCGAATACGATGATAGGCAAATGGTTTTCTTGGCTAAGGGTAAAAGCCGTCATATCCATCACTTTAAGGTTTTTATCAATACACTCATTAAAAGAGATATGGTCGAACTTCACCGCATTAGGGTCTTTTTCAGGGTCGGCATTGTAGATACCATCTACACGAGTGCCTTTAAGGATTACATCGGCATTGATTTCGATAGCGCGAAGTACCGCTGCCGAATCGGTCGTAAAGTAAGGATTACCCGTTCCCGCTCCAAAAATCACTACGCGTCCTTTTTCTAAGTGCCGTACTGCACGGCGTTTGATAAAAGGTTCAGCTATAGCTTCCATCTTGATAGCTGTTTGCAAACGGCTAAAAAGTCCTTCGTCTTCTAAGGCACTTTGTAGGGCAAGCGAGTTGATAACGGTAGCCAGCATACCCATATAGTCGCCTTGCACTCTATCCATACCATTGCTAGCACCAGCTACCCCGCGGAAGATATTCCCCCGCCAATTACTATGGCCACTTGCACACCTTGGTTCACTACCTCCTTAATTTCGGCAGCGTATTCTTTTAAACGCGCGGGGTCAATGCCGTACTGGCGACTTCCCATAAGGGCTTCCCCGCTGAGTTTTAGTAAAATTCGTTTGTATTTCATATATGAAAAATGTATTTTATCTAAAGAGTCTGTTTTATAACAAATCGTATATACGTACTTATTTTGGGGGCAAAGATAATGATTAATTAACAATTAACAACATACCATCGAGAATTAAATTCGCAAAATGCGTTCTTTTTTTCTTTCATTTCCACTTTATTCCCCTCTTATTCCTAATTTTTCTTCGTCTTTTCCCTATCTACCCGTGCGGCTTGCACCGTCATTTGTATAAACTTTGCCAAAGTTTCAAATCTTTGGAAAAGTTGAAATCCACTAATAACCTTCTTTTTATCTCTCTCTTAGATTTACCTTATC
This sequence comes from Capnocytophaga sp. oral taxon 902, assembly GCF_013394735.1. Taxonomy (NCBI): domain Bacteria; kingdom Pseudomonadati; phylum Bacteroidota; class Flavobacteriia; order Flavobacteriales; family Flavobacteriaceae; genus Capnocytophaga; species Capnocytophaga sp. oral taxon 902. The sequence goes on along the minus strand of NZ_CP058261.1, from coordinate 2,799,208 downwards.
TTTGATTTAGTATTGCTCTTTCTTCGTTCATTCTTCATCTGTTCGTGTGACTCACACCGTCTTTTGTTTTTCTTAAGCTTGCTTTAACTTCCCTCTATCTTCGAATAAGTCTTGTTTTTCAGACTGATAGCCTTTACCTATTTCTCTTTAAGGCTTGTCCCCTTCGGGGGTTCGGGGGCTTCTCACTCGTCTTTTCTCTATCTGTCCTTGTATCTTGCACCGTTTTTTGTATGAACTTTGCCCAAGTTTCAAACTTTGGCAAAGTTGAAATCCACTAATAACCTTCTTTTTATCTATCTTTTAGCTTTAACTTAGATTTATTCATCATTCGTCTTTTATTCGTTCTAGACCCACTGTAGAGCCACTGTAGAGCCACTGTAGAGCCACTGTAGAGCCACTGTAGAGCCACTGTAGAGCCACTGTAGAGCCACTGTAGAGCCACTGTAGAGCCACTGTAGAGCCACTGTAGAGCCACTGTAGAGCCACTGTAGAGCCACTGTAGAGCCACTGTAGAGCCACTGTAGAGCCACTGTAGACCTACTATAGACCCACTGTAGACCCACTGTAGACCCACTCTCCCTTCGCCTATTGTTCGTTTATCCTATAAGTCTTCTTAATTTCACCATTAATCATTAACCATTAACCATTAATCAATATTTGCTTATTTAATAATTACTTCGTACCTTTGCACTATCATTTAATAAAAATAAGAAATAAAGAAGTATAATGCAACAGTCTGTTTTCAGTACTGATATTACACATCAAGATGAGAATGTACTATTGAAAAACGTTACTAATGCTAAAGTTAGCTTTTTCGTGTAAACAAATAACTAAAAATTAAATACATATGAAAAGAATTTATGTTTTATTATTCGTAATGTTCTTGTTAGCTTGCAAGAATGATGACCAAGCACAACCTCTCCCTGTTGTACCTCCTGCTCCTAACCCTCCTACCACCACTACTCCCACTACTGAGGAGCCCATCCCTCCTGTAAAGATTACAGTACCCGAGGAGTTAAAAACTTACTATAAAGGGTTTGATTTCACTAAAACGGGGACAGCTTTGTATGATGATTTAGCAGCTCTTACTATCGCTAAGCATAAAAATCAATTAGGTTATGGTGAGCGCCATGAATATCTTTATAAAGCCGATGCAAGCCTTAAAAATCCACAAAATGTTGTACTGGTTTATACAGGAGAAGAACGTTTCTGGAGAGAGTACAATAGTGGAAGTAACACTTATAAACCCCAAACATTCAATACAGAACACATCTATCCACAATCAAAGTATAAGGGAAATGCTAAAGGTGATTTACATCATCTAAAAGCTTGTGATAGTAAACTAAATGGTAGTAGAGGAAATATTCCTTTTACCGATGGTAAAGGGAAAGCTGGTCGTACAAAAGGCGCTTGGTATCCAGGAGACGAATGGAAAGGAGATGTTGCACGAATGATTATGTATATCAACTTACGATATCACGACAGAATAGACGATGTTATTGTATTAGGAGGACTTCAAGTTCTCCTAAAATGGAATGACGAAGATCCCGTTTCTGACCTTGAACGTCAGCGTAACAATGTGATTGAAAAGGCACAAGGCAACCGTAATCCGTTTATTGATTTTCCTCAATTGGCGCGTCCAGCATACAAAGGTTATAAGCAGTAGTATTTATGGAGAATGAACCTCTGTACATACTCAAAAAGTATTGGGGTTACGACGGTTTTCGCAACTCTCAAGAAGCTGTTATCAACTCGGTATTATCCGGAAAAGATACCTTAGCCTTATTGCCTACGGGTGGAGGAAAGTCTATTACTTTTCAAGTGCCTGCTATGATGAAAGAAGGCATCTGTATAGTTGTTTCTCCCTTAGTAGCCCTAATGACAGACCAAGTAGAGGCGCTTAAAAATAGAGAAATACGTGCACTATCGTTATCGGGAGGTCTCCCCTACTCTGAGTTGGAACGCTTGCTAAACAATGCTCTCTATGGGCAATACAAATTCTTATACCTGTCCCCTGAACGTCTGCAACAGGAATTGGTGCGCTCTTATCTCAAAGCAATGTCTATTAACTTAATAGTGATAGACGAAGCACATTGTGTATCACATTGGGGTAAAGATTTTCGTCCTGCTTATTTACAGTGTAAATGGCTGAAAGAAGAATTTCCTAACGTCCCATTATTGGCACTCACAGCTTCGGCAACGCATCAAGTACAGCAAGATATCTTACATCATTTAGGTATAGAAAATGCTACTATTATCAGTACTTCTTTAGCACGCCCTAATATCGCTTACAAAGTGTATAAGGTTTCCGATAAATGGCACGAGTTACTACAACTGTTAAGAAAGACCGAAGGGAGTGCTATCGTATACTTGCGCAGCAGAAATGGTTGCATACAATTGGCTGAACTATTGCAGAATCACGGTATCTCAGCAGCCTATTTTCACGGAGGTCTTCCTGCCGAAGAAAAGAATAAAAAGCTCAGTATGTGGTTGCTGAACGATGTGCGTGTAATGGCAGCTACCAATGCTTTCGGAATGGGGATAGACAAACCTGATGTGCGTTTCGTAATTCATTGGGATATACCTCAAACCTTAGAGGACTATTTTCAAGAGGCTGGACGTGCAGGTCGTGATGGTAATCCAGCCGAAGCTATCCTATTCTATGGTAAAATCGACGTTGAAAATGCTAATAAACTGCTAAAAGATTACTTGGTAGACATTCCTTTTCTCAAGCTACTTTATGCGAAACTTAATGCTTATTTTCAAATAGCAATAGGTGAAGGACAAGAAGGGGTATTCAGTTTCTTTTTCCCCGACTTCTGGAAGCGTTATCAGCTATCACCCATAAAGTCCTATAATGGTTTGCAGGTGTTAGACCGAATGTCTATTATTTCACTCAGCCAGCAATTTTACAAGAAGGTTACTTTGCATATTACAGCACCTGCCCCTCAACTTATTACTTATTTACAAACGCATCGTTATCTAAAAAATCTTGTTATCTATCTCATAAGGTCTTACCCTCTTATCTACAGTCAGCCTATAACTTTGGAGATGGAAAAAATCACTGAACTCACAGAACTCGACTATCGTGATATCATCAAGAATTTAGAACATTTGCACAACGATGGAATGGCTATTTTAAAAAACGAAGCTTCTGATATTCAAATTGTCTTTAATGTGCCTCGTGATGATGATCGCACTATCAATAGTATTTCTAAAAACTTAAAAGAGTACAATCACACCAAGCTAAGCTTGCAAGAAGCAGTATTCCACTATCTTCAAAATGAGAATACTTGTCGCAACATCCAGCTCTTAGAATACTTCGGTGAACAGTCCGAAAAGCCTTGTGGAGTATGTTCAAATTGTATTGCCAAACTACCTCCTCCAAAAGTTGATAAAAAAGAGGTTAAAAAAGCGGTTTGGAGTTTATTGAAGTCCAAACCTATAACCCCCAATGAGCTCCTTATCGCATTGCCGTTCCCTGAAAAAGATATCAATAAGGTTTTGGAAGAACTTTTGTATATGCAAAAAATAGCTTATAACAACTGTAATGAATTAGTTGTTAATTCCTAATTTATGCGTACCTTTGCACTTTGTAATCATAATCCCTATTTGTGAAAGAGTTATTACAATTATTTGCAGAAAATAGTACTTATAAAAGTTTATTAACTGAAATTAAAGCACATCATAATATCGTTGCCAATGGTTTGGCAGGGGCTTCTCTGTCCTTACTCATAGCTAATGTTTATACTAATACCAAGCGTCCGCTATTGGTACTCTTGCCCGACAAAGAAGAAAGTGCCTATTTGTTAAACGACTTAGAGACCTTAGTAGGCGAACAAGTACTCTTCTTTCCTGATAGCTATCGCCGCCCGTATCAAATTGAAGATACCGATAACGCCAACGTGTTACTGCGTGCTGAAGTGCTCAATCGGCTGAGCAATAGTGGGCAACCACTGATAGTAGTCTCCTACCCCGAAGCGCTCTTCGAGAAAGTTATCACTCGTAAGCAATTGGAGCAAAATACCTTAAAGATTAGCAAAGGAGACCAACTAACCATTGAACTCTTGAACGAAGTGCTTTTCTCCTATAATTTCAATCGCACTGATTTTGTAACCGAACCTGGCGAATTTTCAGTACGCGGAGGGATTGTTGATGTTTTTTCTTTCTCAAATAACGAACCTTACCGCATTGAATTCTTTGGCAATGAAGTAGAGAGTATTCGCACCTTCGATGTCGAAACACAGCTCTCAACAACACAGCTTTCTAAGATTACCATTATCCCTAACGTCGAAAACAAAGAAGGTAATGAGGTACGTCAATCATTTTTAGAGTATATCAGCGAACAAACCCTTTTAATATCTAAGGAAACATCTACTTTTGGAGCAAAAATCGACAAGCTCTTCACTAAAGCTACTGACATTTACGAAAAGCTCCCTAATGAAGTAAAACACAGTACACCCGATGTGCTATATTGTCAATCAGAAGATTTATTAAACCAAATGGGGAGATTTCAGCAAATAAATATAAATCTTCCCTCATCTTTCTCCAAAGGCGAAAAAGAGATTGTTTTCCGCACTACACCACAGCCCTCATTCAACAAGCAATTCGAGCTACTTATCAGTTATTTAAACGATAAACACACTGAGGGATACCAAAACTATATCCTCTGTGGTAGTGAGCAACAAGCCAAACGCTTCCACGACATCTTTGAGGAGATGGAACAAAAAGTGCATTACCAAACACTATTGTTTTCTCTACACGCAGGCTTTATAGATAATGAGCACAAGCTGAATGTCTTTACTGACCATCAAATATTTGAGCGTTACTACAAATTCCAGCTAAAGAACGGTTATGCCAAAAAACAAGCTATTACGCTCAAAGAGTTAATGCAATTAGAAGTAGGCGACTATGTAACCCATATCGACCACGGTATTGGCAAGTTTGCTGGATTACAGAAGATTGAAGTAGAAGGCAAGCAACAAGAGGCTATCAAACTGATTTACGGCGACCGCGATGTCCTATTCGTAAGCATTCACGCCCTACATAAAATCACTAAATACAACGGTAAGGACGGCAAGCCACCCAAGATATACAAATTAGGCTCTGGAGCCTGGAAGGCACTGAAGCAGAAGACAAAAACAAGAGTGAAGGAAATAGCCTTCAACTTGATTCAGTTGTATGCTAAACGCAAGGAATCTAAAGGGTATGCATACTCTCACGACAGCTATATGCAGAACGAACTGGAAGCCTCTTTCCTATATGAAGATACACCCGACCAAAGCAAAGCTACAGCCGAAGTAAAAGCTGATATGGAGAGCCCAAAACCTATGGACAGGTTGGTGTGTGGTGATGTTGGGTTTGGAAAAACCGAAGTAGCTATTCGTGCTGCTTTCAAAGCGGTAGACAACGGCAAGCAGGTAGCGGTATTAGTACCTACTACGGTACTCGCTTTTCAGCACTTTCAAACCTTTAGTCAGCGTATGAAAGACTTCCCTGTGCGCATTGATTATCTTAACCGATTCCGCACAGCTAAAGAAAAGAAAATCATCTTAGAAGAACTGGCAAATGGTCAGTTAGATATTATCATCGGAACTCATCAGATAGTAGGCGAAAAAGTTGCTTATAAAGATTTAGGTCTACTGATAGTAGATGAAGAGCAAAAGTTTGGTGTAGGCGTGAAGGATAAGCTCAAAACCCTCAAAGAAAACCTCGATGTGCTCACCCTCACTGCTACACCTATCCCCCGAACCTTACAGTTCAGCTTAATGGCAGCCCGCGACCTATCAGTAATCAATACACCACCCCCTAACCGCTACCCTATCGATTCTCAGGTAGTACCTTTCAACGAAGAGATAATACGCGATGGCATTCGTTATGAAATTCAGCGAGGCGGACAAGTGTTCTTTATGCACAACCGTGTAGAGAATATTCAGGAAGTAGCAGGTATGATTCAACGCCTATTACCCGATGCGCGTATAGCCATTGGTCACGGACAAATGGACGGAAAAAAATTAGAAGAAACAATGTTAGCCTTTATGGATGGTGCTTACGATGTATTGGTAGCTACTACTATCATTGAAAATGGTTTAGATGTACCCAATGCTAATACCATCTTCATCAATAATGCACATAATTTTGGCTTATCCGATTTACACCAAATGCGTGGTCGCGTAGGGAGAAGCAACAAAAAAGCTTTCTGTTACTTTATCACGCCTCCCCTCGTTGCAATGAGTGATGATGCCCGCAAGCGTATTGAAGCTATAGCTCAGTTCTCTGATTTGGGAAGCGGGTTAAATATTGCTATGAAGGATTTAGAAATTCGTGGAGCTGGAGACCTCTTAGGCGGGGAACAAAGTGGATTTATCAATGAGTTAGGCTTCGAAACTTATCAGAAAATATTGCAAGAAGCTATAGTAGAGCTCAAAGAAAATGAGTTCTCAGAACTATATCACACTGCCGAAGAAGATAAAACTTACCTCACCGATACTCAAATAGACACCAATTTTGAATTGCTCTTTCCTGATACCTATGTCAATAGAGTGGCAGAACGACTCAATCTTTATAACGAACTGAGTAATTTACCCAATGAGGAAGCTTTACAGCAGTACCAACGCAATCTTACCGACCGTTTTGGCAAAATTCCTCCCCAAGCTATCGACTTGCTCAACAGCGTGCGAGTGAAATGGATAGCTACTCGTATGGGAATTGAAAAGCTCGTGATGAAAAACGGTAAGATGACAGGCTATTTTATCTCCGACCAAAACAGTCCATTTTACCAAAGTGAGCGTTTTCAAAAGGTGCTACTCTTTGTACAACGTTACCCTAACAAGTGTCGTATGCAAGAGAAAGAAACCCGTAACGGGTTGCGTTTGCTCCTTATTTTTGAAGGAATCAATACTGTGTATCAAGCCTTAAAAGTAATGCAGTTATTAGATGCATAGAAAGATTATTATCGTCTAATTATTTAATCATAGGCTACTTATGGTAGCCTCTATAACAGTCACTAAATGAAAAAGAAAACGAATAATGTAGCTCCCACTGATGTACTTGAAGTTCAAGGTGCACGGGTGCATAACCTCAAAAATATAGACCTTTCCATACCTCGCGAAAAGCTTGTAGTCTTCACAGGGCTTTCAGGTAGTGGCAAGTCTTCATTGGCTTTTGATACTATTTATGCCGAAGGACAACGCCGTTATATCGAGACTTTCTCGGCTTATGCTCGCCAGTTTCTCGGGGATTAGAGCGACCTGATGTGGATAAAATCGACGGACTATCGCCTGTGATTGCTATCGAACAGAAAACTACCTCCAAATCACCGCGCTCTACAGTAGGTACGATTACCGAAATCTACGACTTCTTGCGCCTGCTATTTGCCCGTGCTTCCGATGCTTATAGCTACGTAACGGGCGAAAAAATGGTAAGTTATACCGATAGCCAAATTCAGGAACTCATTACCAAAGAATACAAAGGCAAACGCATTAACCTATTAGCTCCTGTGGTACAATCGAGAAAAGGACATTACCGCGAGCTTTTTGAGCAGATTGCTAAACAAGGCTTTGTAAAAGTGCGTACCGATGGCGAAATTCGTGATATCGAAAAAGGTATGAAGCTCGACCGTTACAAAACACACGATATTGAAATCGTAATCGACCGTATGCAAATTGATGATACTGATGACACCCAAAAACGCCTCCAAGAAAGTATCAAAATTGCAATGAACTACGGCGACGATGTGCTAATGGTTTTAGAACACGACCAAAAAAAAGCTCACTATTTCAGCAGACATTTGATGTGTCCTTCTTCGGGCATTTCATATCCTCTTCCTGAACCTAATACCTTCTCTTTCAATTCTCCTAAAGGAATGTGCCCGCACTGCAATGGGTTGGGTGAAGTGCAAGAAATCAACCTCTCCAAGATTATCCCTGATCCTTCTATCTCTATCAAGAACGGCGGGATTACAGCAGTAGGAGAGCAAAAGAACACTTGGATATTCAAACAATTAGAGCTCATTGTACAAAAGTTCGGTCATAAACTCTCCGACCCTATTGAAACACTTCCTAAAGAAGCGATGGATATTATTCTCTATGGTGGTAAAGATAAATACGCTATCAAATCGGATGTATTAGGCATTACGCGCAATTTTGAAATTGATTTCGAAGGTATCATCAACTTCATCAAAAGCCAGCACGAAAATGCCGATATGCTAGCTATCAAGCGCTGGGCTGAAGAGTTTATGGATACCATTCCTTGTGAGGAATGTCACGGCACTCGCTTGCGCAAAGAGGCGCTTTACTTTAAAATAGCTGATAAAAATATAGCTGAACTATCTGCCTTAGATATTACAGATTTATTGGCGTGGTTCAAATCTCTACCTGAGCATCTCTCTACCAAACAGCGCAAAATATCTGAAGAAATCATCAAAGAAATCACCACCCGACTCCAATTCCTCATAGATGTAGGGCTTACTTATTTAGCTCTTAACCGAAGTTCTAAATCGTTATCCGGAGGGGAGGCACAGCGTATCAGACTGGCAACACAGATAGGTTCACAACTCACTGGAGTACTCTATATACTCGATGAACCTAGCATCGGTTTGCATCAGCGAGATAACAAAAGACTTATCAACTCGCTGAAATCGCTCAGAGATATTGGCAACTCAGTAATTGTGGTAGAACACGATGAAGAAATGATACAAGAAGCCGATTATATAGTGGATATAGGACCTAAAGCGGGCGTAAATGGAGGGGATATCATCTTCCAAGGAACGCCTAAAGAGTTGCTAAAAGCAAATACCATCACCGCCGACTATATGAGTGGGAGAAAAAAGATTGAAATACCTACCCAAAGGCGCAAAGGCAATGGCAAAGAAATTATCTTAAAAGGCTGTACGGGCAACAACTTGAAGAACATAACTGTAAAGTTCCCTTTAGGGGTAATGATAGGGGTAACAGGTGTATCGGGAAGTGGCAAATCAACACTTATTAACGAGACTCTGTATCCTATCTTAAACGCTCACTTCTTTAATGGCGTAAAAAAACCAATGCCTTATAAAAGTATTGAGGGCTTAGAACATATTGATAAGGTAATCGATATAGATCAATCTCCTATTGGGCGCACTCCGCGTTCAAATCCCGCCACTTATACAGGTGTTTTCAGTGAGATACGCAACCTCTTCACCCAAGTACCCGAAGCGCAAATACGTGGCTACAAACCAGGTAGATTTAGTTTCAACGTGAAAGGCGGTAGATGTGAAACTTGCGAAGGTTCTGGCTTAAAAGTGATTGAGATGAACTTCCTACCCGATGTCTATGTGCCTTGCGAGACTTGTAAGGGAAAACGTTTTAACCGTGAAACGCTTGAAGTGCGATACAAAGGAAAATCTATTGCCGATGTACTGGATATGACTATAAGTGAGGCAGTAAAATTCTTTGAACCTATCCCTAAGATATACCGCAAACTAAAAACTATTGAAGAGGTAGGTTTAGGCTACATCACTTTAGGGCAACAATCTACTACTCTTTCAGGAGGGGAAGCCCAACGGGTGAAGTTAGCTACTGAGCTATCGAAAATTGATACAGGAAATACTTTTTATATATTAGATGAACCTACTACAGGACTACATTTTGACGATGTGAAAGTACTCCTCGAAGTACTCGACCGTTTGGTAGATAAGGGCAATACTGTTCTGGTGATAGAGCACAACCTCGATGTTATCAGAAAAGTAGACTATATCATAGATATAGGGCACGATGGAGGTAAAGCAGGTGGCGAAGTAATAGCCTTTGGTACTCCTGAAGAAGTAGCTAAAAACAAGAAGAGTTTCACTGCTGAGTATCTGATTAGTTTTCTTACTCTCTTACTTTCTTTATTCTACCTCTGAAAATCGTATTTAGTAATAAGTAATAGAGCTTATATTTAAAAAAATGTGTAAAAATTTTGTATAAGTGAATAAAAGTTGTACCTTTGCAGGGTATATTTATATGTAAACGCTATGAAACAGAAAATACAACTTGTGTTAGTCTTGCTATTCTTATTTGCAGGAGTAGTTCACGCCCAGATGAAAAGCATTACTGGGGAAGTTCTCGATGAGAACAATCAACCTATGCCATCGGTTGCAGTAATTATTAAAAACACACGTTCAACAAAAGCTTCTAAAGGTGTTTCAACGAATACTGATGGTAAGTTTGAACTCAAAGCCAAAGTAGGTGATGTACTTGAGTTTAGTTTTTTAGGATATGAATCCCAGCAAAGAAAAGTAGAGGGTAAAAATAAGAATATTAACTTTAAGGTAGTCTTAAGACCCCAAATAATAGAGCATATTGATCATATCCTAATAGGTAAGCCAAAATATTCTACTGCTCTAGGAATTTATCAAGAAGAGGAAGTTTTACCCTATCAACAACAAAAAGTTTCAGACAAGGACCTCACTCAAGTCAAGCAAGCAAATTTTGTGAATAGCCTTGATGGAAGAATAGCAGGGTTGCATAGCCAGCGAAGTGCTACGGGTATTGGTGGGGCTACTAAAGCTACTATGCGTGGAGTTCGCTCACTCTTTGGTGATAATAATGTACTGTACGTGATAGATGGAATGCCCATCGCTAACCAAGCTGAAAGAGGTATTGGAGGTGATGGTAGAGATACCAGCGAAGGTATTTCCGACCTCAATCCTGAGGATATTGAAGAAGTAGTTGTATTACAAGGAGCGCAAGCAACAGCACTCTATGGAGCTTCCGCTGCCAATGGTGTGGTACTCATTCGCACTAAAAAAGCTGAAAGTAACCAATTTAAAATTAACCTTTCTTCTTCAATAGAGTTTGTAAATAAACTCACAAAACCTGAGTTCCAAGAAACCTATGGCAATGAGTTAGGGCAATACACTTCACTGTCCACTCGTGTTTTGCCTAAGGGTACTTCTTTTAATATAAATGATTTTTATAAAACTGGACACGTGTACCAGAATGCAGTAAGCATTTCAGGAGGTATAGATTTTAAAGGAGGTAAAAATAAAACTTACGCTTCATTAGCTTCTTTACAATCAGGTGGTATAGTGCCCAACAGCGTATATAACCGTTATAATGCTTATTTGCACAATACTACTTCTCTGTTAAATGATGCTTTACAAATAGACCTTTCGGGGAATTATATCCGTCAGTATGAACGCAACCAGGTAGCCTCCGGTATCGCTTTCAATCCTATAGTGGGCTTGTACTTATACCCAAGAGGGGAACAATTTGGTCAAGAACGTTATTTTGAACGTTATGATGCTATCGCAGGTTATGCTAAGCAATATTGGATTGCAGGTTCAGGTACGCCCGATACACCGGCTAACTTAGGTGAAAATGTCCAAAATCCTTATTGGATAGCATACAGAAATTTACGTCCTACTACTAAAGACCGTTATATGTTTTCAGGTAAAGTAAGCTATAAAATTATAGGAGATTTAGACGTAGTAGCACGCTTCCGTATAGATAATACAGCCTCTACAATGGACGATAAGCGTTATGCTTCTACGCTTCCTACTTATGCAGGCATTAATGGTTATTATGCTCATTGGAAAGAGACTTTCAAACAACAATATGCCGATGTACTCTTACATTACAATAAAAATCTATCGAATGACTTCAGTTTAGATGCTCATTTAGGAGCTTCGTATGAAGGGTACAATACTCAAGTAGAAGGTTACAAAGGTAATCTGCATAACGTAAATAATTTTACTCAAAGCAATATCACAGCTCCTACAGCTATAACCCACCCATTATGGGGAAAACGGAGTAACACGGCCTTCTTTGCAATGGCTGAAGTAGGTTGGCAATCTAAGATTTATCTCACTCTCACAGGTCGTGCCGATAAACCGTCCGATTATCCTTCTACAAATAAAAATATGGTCTTCAGTCCATCAGTAGGTGTTTCAGCTTTGTTACATCAATTTATAGGTATAGATAAAGATATATTAAGTTATGCAAAATTGCGTGGAGGCTATAGTCAAGTAGCAGCTCCTATGAGTTATGCGGGCTTAGGGGTAGCTGAAACGTCTCGCGCTTGGTTAGGTGATGCGTATAGTTTGCCTAATTACCCTACTGATTTACAGTTAGAACGTACTACTTCTTATGAAATAGGATTAGATACCCAATGGTTTAACAATCTTTCTTTTAACGCTACTTTCTATCATACTCGTACTAATAATCAATTAGTACCTATTGTATGGCAACAAGCAGGTGAAGTGCAAAATCAAGGAGCAGAAGTTGCTTTAAGGTATACTTATCCTAATACTCCTAAAGGGGTAAATTGGGAAACTCAGCTTGTTGCTTCTACTAATAAGAACAAGATTGTGAGTTTACCTCACGAGATAGCCAACGGTATGTATACCTTACGTGAAGGTGGTGAAATAGGCGATATATACGATGCAAATGGCAACAAATTAGGCTCTACTAATCCCGATTGGCTACTAGGCTGGCAAGGAAAGATGAGCTATAAGAATTTCGATTTGAATTTCTTGTTTAAAGCGCGTTTGGGAGGAATAGTTTTTTCAGAAACAGAACGTTATTTCGATCGCTATGGGGTGTCTAAAGCCTCTGCCGATAACCGAGCTAACTATGCTACTTTCATAGCTAATAGAACGGCTTCTGATTATCAATATTCGGCTACCAATATTCGTCTACAAGAAGCTGCCCTTACCTATCATTTTAGAGAAGGATTCATTGTAAAAGGCTTAAAAGACCTCAGTGTATCATTAGTAGGCAACAACCTGCTAATGCTCTATAACAAAGCACCTTTTGACCCCGAAATAGTGCCTTCTGTAGGTACTTATGACAGTGGATACGACAAATTTATGTTGCCTTCTGTAAGAAGCTATGGACTTAATGTGAAAATGCAATTCTAAAATTCTACAAAGATGAAAAAGATACTTTTAATACTTGGCTTACTAAGTGTAATAGCTTGTCAAGACGAAACTACCGACAAAACACCTCAAGCTCCCAATGTATATCAGGGAGTATTTCTCGATGGTAATAATGTCGTTGAAGTGTACGTACAAGAATACCAAGATAACAAGATTCAAAACTTAAAGGTGAAACTGATAAGAGCTGCTGGTAAGATAGTATCAGCTCAGCTTATTACAGGTGATGCTCAAACCTTAACCGACTATAATGCACAATATGGTACGGATTACAAACTCTTAACTACTGATAAATATAGTATTGATGAAAATGCTATCTTCAATACTTATGAAACAGAAACTCCTATTGATATTACCATTAGTGAACTAACGTTTCCTAACAACGAAGTGTATGCGCTACCCATACAAATAAGAGGTAGAAATAATATTGAAGCTATTGCAGGACAAGACCGTTTGCTTTTAGTAGTCCATAAAGAAACAAGAACAAAGGTATTGAGTATGGCAACTACAAAAGCTACTACGGGAGAAGCTCTATCTAATAACGAGCTTCCTCAATGGACTTTTGAAGCTACAATTAATTGCTCAAATCTCATAGGAAGCAACCCAATAGTAGGAGTGACATCTAATACTCATCAAGTTGAGATAGGCTTTACAAACAATCAATTAGACGTAAAAGCTTCGGATATTTCAATATTAATACCTACTGAGGTATTTAAGGCACAAACTGATAAATGGTATCCTATTGCAGTAACCTGTGACGGCAATACCGTGCGTGTATATGTTGAAGGAAAAGAAGTAGGATCTAAAACAGCAAATACTAATAGTAGAATTTATGTAAAAGATTTATGGTTTGCGGGAGCTAATGAGCTTCTCAGAGAGGTGCGTTTGTGGAAACGAGCCCTAACCCAAAAAGAAATACAATTACAGTTGTGGAGTACTCTTAAACCCACAAATGATTTACTGCTTTATTATCCTCTCAATGGTAAAAAATATAATAAAACTTCTAATACCATTACAGATGATGAAACAAAACTATGGGATTGGTCTACCACAGGCACCTCAATGGAACTTCCTTCAGGAGCAACTTTTAATAACGGTACAGGTTATGGTATTGTTTTTCCTCCTAGATAAACGGATATAAAGAAGATTTTACTTTTTTTAAGTATTTGATAATTATTAGATTGATAAAAAATGTACAAAAAAATTTCTAAAATATTTGTGCAGAATAAAAAGTTGTTATACATTTGCAACCGCAAAAGCAAAGGAGCTTTCAAAATTGGAGAGGTGCCGGAGTGGTAACGGAGCAGATTGCTAATCTGTCGGCGGGTAACCGTCGCCTGGGTTCGAGTCCCAGTCTCTCCGCATCTAATACAAATTGTTAGATATAATTTCGGGGCGTAGCGTAGTCCGGTCATCGCGCCTGGTTTGGGACCAGGAGGTCGCAGGTTCGAATCCTGCCGCCCCGACAAAATAAGATATTTCATAAATGTTTCCTTTTGTGTGGCATTTTTGAAATATTTTTTTTGGAATAGAGGTCACGTAGCTCAGTTGGATAGAGCATCTGCCTTCTAAGCAGACGGTCACAGGTTCGAATCCTGTCGTGATCACGAGAATTTGTTTCATTTTGTATTAAAATTTATGTTCGGAATAACGCAGGATTTACGTCCTGCGTTATTTTGTTTATATACTTACTTAACGCCGGCTCGAAACAACAAAATACTATTTTTCAATCTCCTTTGCGTTGCTACAATTTTCATCTAAGAAATCTTTCTTCATCTCTTCTTTGCTTTTATTTCGTTTTATTACTCTAAAATCACCCCTAATTCTTCACTCTTAACTATTCATTTTTAGTCACTTACATAGTCTTTGTATACCAATCTTCCAAGATTCGTATAAGCTTCCTATAAGCTCTCTATAAGCTAACCATAAGATTTCCTCAAGCAAAAAGCATCTTTCTTTGTTATTTATAATTTCGTTTTTTTATCTTTTATAAAAGTTCTAATCTACTTTGTAATTCCTTGCCGTGCTACGGCTTCCTGTAGTGCAAGAGCTATATTCTCTTATCTTGAACTTTTGTTAACTATATTGTAGATTATTTTTTGAAATAAAATTGCTCATTTACAAAGAATGTTTTACCTTTGTGCAAAAATTAGCCACAGAAATGTTAGTAAAAATTTACGGAAGTGCTGTATTTGGTGTAGAAGCCAGCACAATTACTATTGAAGTAAATATCGATAAAGGTATTGGCTATCATTTGGTTGGATTACCCGATATAGCTATTAAAGAAAGTAATTATCGTATAGCAGCTGCTCTGCAAAACAATGGATATAAAATTCCAGGTAAAAAGATAACCATCAATATGGCTCCTGCCGATATGCGTAAGGAAGGTTCTGCCTATGATTTAAGTTTTGCAATTGGTATTTTAGCAGCTAACGGGCAAATACAAAGTGAAGAATTAGAAAAATATATCATTATGGGAGAACTATCCTTAGATGGCAGTTTGCAACCCATTAAAGGAGCACTACCCATTGCTATTCAAGCACGCAAAGAAGGATTCAAAGGATTTATTCTTCCTAAGCAAAATGCTAAAGAAGCTGCTATAGTAGATAATTTGGACGTTTATGGTGTAGAAAATATAAAAGAAGTCATAGATTTTTTTAATGGAGAAAAAGAATTACAACCTATCGAAATAGATACACGCAAAGAGTTTTACAGAGATTTAGAATCTCCTGAATTTGACTTTGCAGATGTAAAAGGTCAAGAAACTGTAAAACGTTGTATGGAAATAGCTGCTGCTGGTGGACATAATGTTATTTTAATAGGCCCTCCTGGTTCAGGAAAAACAATGCTCGCTAAGCGTTTACCTAGCATTCTTCCTCCGATGACACTTCACGAAGCTCTTGAAACTACTAAAATACACAGTGTAGTAGGACGTATTAGGGACACAGGCTTAATGAGCCATCGTCCTTTCCGTAGTCCTCATCACACTATTTCTGACGTAGCTCTCGTAGGAGGAGGTACTTACCCTCAACCAGGTGAAATATCTCTCGCACATAATGGAGTACTTTTTCTTGATGAGTTACCAGAGTTCAAAAGAGCTGTTCTCGAGGTAATGCGACAACCTTTAGAAGATAGAGAAGTTACTATTTCTAGAGCAAAGTTTTCAGTTACTTACCCCGCTTCATTTATGTTAGTAGCAAGTATGAATCCAAGTCCAAGCGGGTATTTTAACGACCCCGATGCTCCTGTTACTTCTACACCTGCTGAAATGCAACGCTATTTAAGTAAAATTTCAGGACCTCTATTAGATAGAATAGATATTCATATAGAAGTAAATCCTGTACCCTTTGAAAAACTTTCAGATGATAGAAAAGGTGAAAGTAGTCGTGATATCCGTAAACGGGTGATAGATGCTCGAAATATCCAAACAGAACGTTTCAAAGAATATGAACATATTCACTATAACGCTCAAATGAATACTAAACAAATACAGAAATTTTGTAAAGTAAATACGGATTCTTTAACCCTACTAAAAGATGCTATGACGCGTCTCAACCTTTCTGCACGTGCCTATGACCGTATTTTAAAAGTAGCGCGTACAATAGCCGATTTAGAAAAGTCAGAAGAAGTACAACCTCATCATATAGGCGAAGCTATTCAATATCGTAGTTTAGACCGTGAAGGTTGGTTTGGAGGATAAAAGTAGATATTATAAAAAACAAAAAAGCAGGTTATTGTAACCTGCTTTTTTATCACTTCAACCCACGTGCTTTGAGTAGTGGCTCAATAGCAGGAGCTTTCCCTCTGAAGGCTAAATACATTTTTTCGTAATCCATTGTATTGCCTTTGGAGAGTATCAAATCTCTGAAACGTTGTCCATTAGCACGAGTAAGACCGCCGTTTTCTTCAAACCATTGGTAGGCATCGTGGCAAAGCATTTCTGTCCATTGGTAAGAGTAATAGCCTGCTCCATAGCCTCCGCCAAAAATATGAGCAAAGTAAGACGAACGGTATCTTGGAGGTACTTCTTTCACCCATAAGCCTGTTCTTTCAAGGGCTTTCTTCTCAAAATCACTTACATTATTGATGATAGTATCCGAAGGAATAGTATGCCATTGCAAATCTAAATTGGCAGCAGCCAAAACTTCGGTAAAAGCATAGCCCTCATTGAAGGTGCTCGCTTTTTTTATCTTATCAATAAGAGCTTGTGGAATAGGTTGTTTGGTCTCGTAATGTACTGCATAGTTTTTAAGAATATCAGGATACAAAGCCCAATGCTCATTGAATTGCGAAGGGAACTCCACAAAATCACGTGCTACTGCTGTTCCTGATAAACTTGCATACTGTTGGTTAGCAAAGAAACCATGCAATGCGTGACCAAACTCGTGGAAGAGCGTAGTAAGTTCATCGTAAGTAAGCAAAGCAGGTTTACCTTCGGCAGGTTTTACATAGTTGCACACATTGTAAATAACAGGTTTAGTGCCTAATAATTTAGATTGGTTTACAAAGTTGCTCATCCACGCACCACCGCGTTTGCTTTCACGAGCAAAGAAATCGCCATAGAAAAGTCCTAATGGCGTACCATCTTCTTCAAAAAGCTCATACACCAATACATCGGGGTGATATACGGGTATATCTTTGCGTTCTTTAAAGGTAATGCCATAAAGTTTAGTAGCTGCATAGAATACACCATTTTCAAGAGCATTTTTCAATTCGAAATAAGGTTTGATTTCATTCTCATCGAGGTCGTATTTAGCTTTGCGAACTTGTTCGGCATAGAAGTTCCAATCGTAAGGTTCTAAAGTAAAATTACCTCCCGTTTTGGCGATTTGCGCTTGTATTTCTTTAGCTTCTGCTTTGGCTTTACCTACTGAAGCAGGCACTAAATCTTTAAAGAATTGAGCAATAGCAGCAGGTGTTTTAGCCATAGTGCGTTGCAAGCTCCATTCGGCATAGTTTTTAAAGCCCAAGAGTTCAGCTTTTTTAGCGCGCAGTAAAGCAATGCGTTTTAAGATATCATTGGTATTATGAGCTCCCCCATCGGTGCGATTCCAGCTTGCTTCAAACAATTGTTTACGAGCGTTGCGGTTGGCTAATTCACTAAGGAGCGGTTGCTGGGTAGTATTCACAATCGCTACTTTCTGACCATTGATAGTTTGAGCAGCTGCCAATGAACCTTCTAAAAGCGTTTGGTTAAAATCAGTTTCTAAAGAAGCTAACTCACTATTGTACTTTTTAAGAGTTTCTTTATCAGTAGCCGATAGGTTAGCACCTGCTACTACAAAATCTTCGTAGTAATTTTCTAACAATTTAAGCGATTCAGCATCTAATTTCAAGCTATCACGTTTATCATATAAGGCTTTGATACGCGCAAAGAGTTTTTCGTTCAGGTGAATGCCATCGGCGTGCTCAGCAAACTTAGGTGATAGTTCTTTTTGCAATACTTTTAAAGTATCATTAGTATTTGCCTCTGTTAAGGCATTGAATACCGCTGAAGCACGCTCTAACTCTACCCCACTTTTTTCTAAAGCGATAATCGTATTTTCAAAAGTAGGAGTTTCGTTGTTATTAGCGATAGCGGCAATACGTTCGTTTTGCAAAGCCATTCCTTTGAGCAGGGCAGGACGATAATGCTCGTCTTTAATCTTTGAGAAGTCGGGAGCACCATAAGGTAAAGTGCTTTCTACCAATAGCGGATTGTTCTCTGTGTTTTCTGTCATTTTTGAAGTCTTTGAGTCGTTGCAGGCTACCAAAGCAGTGAGCAATATAGCTGCTGAAAATAAAGGTAATTTCATAGTTTTTAGGTGATTATAAAAAGGGTGTTCGAGGAAGAAGTTCCTCAAACACCCCTTTTGAGGTTATATAGTAACTAAAATACTGTTATTTAGCAGTCAAACGTATGTCGATACGTCTGTTTTTAGCTTTGCACTCAGGAGTATCGTTAGCAGGACAAAGAGGGTGTTCTGCACC
Source organism: Capnocytophaga sp. oral taxon 902 (assembly GCF_013394735.1). Lineage (NCBI taxonomy): Bacteria > Pseudomonadati > Bacteroidota > Flavobacteriia > Flavobacteriales > Flavobacteriaceae > Capnocytophaga > Capnocytophaga sp. oral taxon 902. The sequence goes on along the minus strand of NZ_CP058261.1, from coordinate 2,780,340 downwards.
ATAACCTTGAGCACTCAATTGTGCTTTGTTAGCACCCAATGCTACCAATTTGTTTAACACTGAATTAGCACGTCTTTCTGAAAGTTTCAAATTACCTTCGACACTACCCGTATTATCAGTGTAACCACCTAAACGAATAGCAGCTTTAGGATAAGCTTTCAAAATAGCTACAATGTTCTTTAATTGTTGTTCTGAACCTTCAGTAAGTTCATCGCTACCTGTTTTGAAGTAAGTTCTATCCAAAGTAATCCAGTTATCTTTGAACTGTTCTGGAGTAGTAAGGTTTTTATCTTCTATCAATTTTACGAGGTGTGCTTCAGATGAGTTCTTTCCTACTTCTAACATTGTATTGTCAAAAAGGCTCAATTGGAATAAATCACCTACATTGTACTCGAAGTCACCATCGGCGTTAAGCTTACCTTCTTCAATAACTACTACTTCTTCGACAGGCATCACCCCCTCACCTTCACCTTGACGGATTTGAGCTTCTATAGGAGTACCTGAAGCATCAGCGGTATGTCCACCCAAGATAGGAGCGATTACCAAACCTACCAAGCAAGTGAGTTTGATAAGGATATTCATTGAAGGGCCTGAAGTATCTTTGAATGGGTCACCTACAGTATCACCAGTAACGGCAGCTTTATGAGCGTCAGAACCTTTGTAAGTCATTTGTCCGTTGATTTCAACACCTGCTTCAAATGATTTCTTAGCATTGTCCCAAGCACCACCAGCGTTGTTTTGGAAGATAGCCCATACAACTCCTGATACAGCTACACCAGCCATATAAGCGCCAAGAGCTTCAGCACCCATCACAAAACCGATGATAATAGGAGTGATGATAGTAATAGCACCAGGTAACATCATTTCGCGCAAAGCAGCTTTGGTAGAAATATCTACACATCTGCCATACTCTGGAGTACCTTTACCTTCCATAATACCAGGGATTTCGCGGAATTGGCGACGTACTTCGTTCACCATATCCATAGCAGCTTTTCCTACTGATTGCATTGCCAAGGCTGAGAAGATTACTGGAATCATACCTCCGATAAACAAGGCTGCTAATACGTTTGCTTTGAAAATATTGATACCAGAAATGCCTGTAAAGGTCACATAAGCAGCGAACAAGGCTAAGGCGGTAAGAGCTGCTGAAGCAATTGCAAAGCCTTTACCTACCGCAGCAGTAGTATTACCTACTGAGTCTAAAATATCAGTACGTTGACGTACTTCTTTTGGCAATTCACTCATTTCGGCTACACCACCAGCGTTATCGGCAATAGGACCAAAAGCATCGATAGCCAATTGCATAGCTGTAGTTGCCATCATTGCTGATGCTGCAATCGCTACACCATAGAAGCCAGCTAAAGAGTAAGAACCCCAAATAGCTACAGCAAAAAGCAATACAGAACCAAAGGTAGATTTCATACCAGTTGCCAAACCTGCAATAATATTGGTAGCAGCTCCAGTAGATGAATTGCGTACGATATTCAATACCGGTTTTTTACCCAAAGCGGTAAAGTGTTCAGTAATAGCTGAAATGAGCAAGCCTACTGCCAAACCTACGATAGTTGCGTAGAATACATTGATACTTGCGATTTCTTTTACTCCTTCACCAAAGAAACTCATTTGGATAGTTTCGGGCAACATATATTTAATAAGGAAGAAGCAAGCTACTAAAGTAAGTGCTAAAGCTACATAGTTACCTGTATTTAGTGAACTTTGTACTTGTTTTTCTTTAGCATCGTTGTTCTTAATACCTACACAGAAAGTACCAATGATAGAAGCAATGATACCTACACCGGCAATTACTAATGGTAATAAAATAGGACCTAAACCACCAAAGGCATCAGTAAATGTACCACCATTTGCGGTTGCCATATCTTTAATCACGTAGTTACCTAATACCATTGAAGCAAGTACTGTAGCCACATACGAACCGAACAAGTCAGCTCCCATACCAGCCACGTCACCTACGTTATCACCTACGTTATCGGCAATAGTAGCAGGGTTACGAGGGTCGTCTTCAGGGATACCAGCTTCTACTTTACCTACGAGGTCAGCCCCTACGTCGGCAGCTTTGGTGTAAATACCACCACCTACACGAGCAAAGAGCGCAATAGACTCAGCACCGAGTGAGAAACCTGCTAAGGCTTCGAGTACGAGAGTCATTTCGTCGTAGAAAGGTTTGCCTCCTCCTACAAAAGTGTTTACAAAAAGAATGAAGAATAAGCTCAAGCCTAATACAGCTAAACCTGCTACTCCTAATCCCATTACAGTACCACCACCAAAGGATACTTTCAAAGCTTTTGGCAAGCTAGTGCGAGCTGCTTCGGTAGTGCGTACATTAGCATTGGTAGCGATACGCATCCCAATATTTCCCGCTAAGGCAGAGAAGAAAGCTCCACACACAAAAGCTACTACAATGAGCCAGTGAGAAGTTTCTACCATGCGAGAAACAATAAATAGAGCAATAGAAGCAATAATCACAAAAATACCTAAAATGCGGTACTCAGCATTGAGGAATGCCATTGCTCCTTCTTTGATACTTTTGGAAATACTTTGCATTCGATCATTGCCTGTGGTTTGTTTGTTCACCCACGAAGCTTTCGCAATCATAAAGATAAGTCCAAGAATAGCAAGGACTAACGGTAAATATAACATCATTTTATCCATACAAATATTATAATTAGTTAAATTTAGGGCGTAAAAGTACGAAAGATAATTGTAACGAAAAAATAAAAAAGGATTTTTTTAGTACCCACCTCATCCACTATCAAATACCACTCTTAATAATCTAGTTGTCTTTTGCCTCATAGCATCATATAAAACATACTTTGCAGAATATCTTTAAGAAAGTTAATCATCATACTCTTTCGTAACTACTTGAATGGCACGATTTTTGAACCCGTTCCTACCAAGTGGCAACATCATTATTACATTATAAATTCAGAGTTTAGAGTAGAGACTTTTGTTTTTCATAGTGTATGCGTTTCCTATGTGTTTTGTTTTTTGTAAATTCAGGCATAAAAAAAGAGTGATTTACAAATATAAACCACTCTTTTTCTTTTGTTTAATCTTAGTAGCGAAGACGGGATTTGAACCCGTGACCTTTGGGTTATGAATCCAACGCTCTAACCACCTGAGCTACCTCGCCATCTATTTTGTTATGCCTTATTTTGACCTTGCGGGTGCAAATGTACTACATTTTTTTATACTACCAAATTTTTATAACTATTTTTTACTTTTTATGAACATCATTACCTTAAAAAGCATTGATTCTACTAATCAGTACTTAAAAAATTTAATACATATTCAGGATTCTCTTCCTAATTTTTTAGTGGTCTGGACTCCTCAGCAAACTGCAGGTATAGGACAATATGGAACAAAATGGACAAGTGAACCCTATCAGAATCTTACTTTTAGTATTTTATTCCTTCCTGAGCATTTAGATTTAAAAGATGCTTTTTTGCTCAATATGCTTGTACCTATTGCAATAATGAAAGTATTAGAGAAATTAAACATTCCTAATATAAATATTAAATGGCCTAATGATATCCTTTCTCAACGTTACAAAATAGGCGGAATATTAATAGAAAATACTATTAGAAAAACTAAAATTGAGAAATGTATAATCGGTATTGGGCTCAATCTTAACCAAACAAGTTTCGATGGCTTACCTAAAGCCTCTTCTTTAAAAAAATTAACTGGCAAAGATTTTCAAGTAGAACAAGTGATGAAACTAATCTTTTCTGAATTAAAATCAAACCTTTCTACACTTCCTCAACAGTCTTTCGAAAGCATTTATACTATTTACCAGAAGTACCTATTCCAACTAAATAATAGAGTATCCGTTTTCCGTTCTTGCCAAGAAAAGAACTTTTCAGGCATTATAAGAGGTGTGGAACCTTCTGGGAAATTAATTGTAGAAACGGAACAAGGGGTTATAAAGACTTTTTCTCTTAAAGAAATAACTTTATTATACTAAATTCTTTCTACACCTAAATACACCTAACAAATGAAATATATGAGAGTGACAATAGCTTCACTTGATTTAACATTAATTTCATCATAGCTTAGCAGGGTTTCCTTTTTGTTATCCTCTTCTCTCCTATTTTTTGCTTTTCTTAAAATAATTTGTACCTTTGCCCCCGTAAATGGAAAACCAATCAGTTACAAATTTACTAAAACAAGATAAGCGAAAATAGCTCAGTTGGTAGAGCGCAACCTTCCCAAGGTTGAGGTCGCGGGTTCGAGACCCGTTTTTCGCTCTTTTTAATTTTCAATTATTAATTGTTAAATGAATATCACGCCACAAGCCCTCCCTTGTACCCCTTTAAGCAGTACTCTCAAGAGATACGGTGGGATATTCTTTTCTAATAATACAATAGCTATGTTTTTCTTTTGAAAAATGTAGCTATTTTTTTAATAAAACACACAATATCTATATAAAAATGCCTAAAAGAAACGACCTACATTGTGTTCTGCTCATTGGGTCAGGACCTATCATCATTGGGCAAGCCTGTGAGTTTGACTACTCAGGCTCGCAATCGTTGCGCTCTTTGCGCGAAGACGGTATTAAAACCATCCTTATTAACTCTAACCCTGCTACCATTATGACAGACCCGTCTATGGCGGATGTGGTTTATCTGAAACCTCTCACCACTAAGTCATTGGTGGAAATTCTAAAAGCACACCCCGAAATAGATGCCGTTCTCCCTACTATGGGCGGACAAACAGCGCTTAACCTCTGTATTGAGGCTGACGAGAAAGGCATTTGGAAAGACTTTGGGGTAGAAATCATCGGGGTAGATATTGATGCCATACAAATCACTGAAGACCGCGAGAAATTCCGCGTGTTGCTCGATGAAATCGGTATCCCTATGGCACCGTCCGAAACGGCTACTTCTTTCCTTAAAGGAAAAGAAATCGCGCAACGCTTTGGTTTTCCACTCGTAATACGTCCGTCCTTTACTTTGGGTGGCACCGGGGCTTCTATCGTCTATAAAAAAGAAGATTTTGATATGCTCCTCAATCGTGGTTTGGAAGCCTCGCCTATCCACGAGGTGCTTATCGATAAGGCGCTTTTAGGCTGGAAGGAATACGAGCTCGAGCTTTTGCGCGACAAGAACGATAATGTGGCAATTATCTGTACTATCGAAAATATGGATCCTATGGGTATCCACACTGGGGATTCTATTACCGTAGCCCCTGCGATGACTCTATCAGATCGCACTTTCCAGCATATGCGCGATATGGCTATTAAGATGATGCGTAGTATAGGCGATTTTGCAGGTGGCTGCAATGTGCAGTTTGCCGTGTCGCCTGATGAAAAGGAAGATATTATCGCTATTGAAATCAACCCACGTGTATCGCGCTCATCCGCTTTGGCTTCTAAGGCTACGGGTTATCCTATTGCTAAGATTGCCACCAAACTAGCTATCGGTTACCATTTAGACGAACTGCAAAACCAAATCACCAAATCCACCTCAGCTTTCTTTGAGCCTACGTTAGATTATGTGATTGTGAAAATACCGCGTTGGAACTTTGACAAGTTTGAAGGCTCTGACCGAACTATAGGCTTGCAAATGAAATCAGTAGGCGAAGTAATGGGTATAGGGCGTTCTTTCCAAGAGGCATTGCAGAAAGCAACCCAATCGCTCGAAATCAAACGCAATGGTTTGGGAGCTGATGGCAAAGGCTATAAGAATTACGAACAGATTATTGAGAAACTTACCTACCCCAGCTGGGATAGGGTATTCGTGCTCTACGATGCGGTACAGATGGGTATTCCGCTGAGCCGTATACACGAAATCACCAAGATAGATATGTGGTTCCTCAAGCAATACGAAGAACTATGTGTGCTCGAAAAAGAAATATCACGCTACAAAATAGATACCCTACCTAAAGAACTCCTTTTTGAAGCTAAACAAAAAGGGTTTGCCGACCGACAAATTGCTTATATGGTGGGCTGTTGGGAGAGTGAGGTGCACAAGAAACGCGAGGAACTAAACATACGTCGCGTGTTTAAATTGGTAGATACTTGTGCTGCTGAGTTTAAGGCGCAAACCCCTTACTATTATTCTACTTTCGAGGCACCTATTCGCACCGCTGACGGCAAGGAATACGTAGCCAACGACAGCGTAGTAACCGACTGCAAAAAGGTGGTAGTACTCGGTTCAGGTCCTAACCGTATAGGACAGGGTATTGAGTTCGATTACTGTTGTGTACACGGGGTATTGGCTACTGAAGAGTGCGGTTATGAAACCATAATGATCAATTGTAACCCAGAGACCGTTTCCACCGACTTTGATACGGCTAACAAACTCTATTTTGAGCCTGTGTTCTGGGAGTACATCTATGATATTATTCAGCACGAAAAGCCCGAAGGGGTGATTGTACAGCTCGGTGGACAAACAGCTTTGAAGTTGGCTGAGAAATTAGATAAATACGGTATCAAAATCATAGGTACTAGCTTCCAGTCGCTTGACTTGGCAGAAGATAGAGGTAGTTTTTCAACTCTGCTGAAAGAAAATAACATTCCTTATCCGCGTTTTGGTGTAGCTGAAACGGCTGATGAGGCGCTCAAACTCGCCGATGAACTTGACTTCCCGCTACTCGTGCGTCCTTCGTACGTTTTGGGTGGACAGGGTATGAAGATTGTGATCAACAAAGAAGAATTGGAAGCCCACGTGGTAGACCTCTTGCGCAAGATACCTAATAACAAACTGCTACTCGACCACTATTTAGACGGTGCTATAGAAGCAGAAGCTGATGCTATATGCGACGGTGAGAATGTGTATATCATTGGTATTATGGAGCATATAGAGCCTTGCGGTATTCACTCAGGCGACAGTAACGCTACCTTGCCACCGTTCAACTTGGGTGAGTTTGTATTGCAACAAATAAAAGACCATACTCATAAAATAGCCTTAGCACTCAATACGGTAGGGCTTATCAATGTGCAGTTTGCCGTAAAAGATGATGTAGTGTATATCATTGAGGCAAACCCACGAGCTTCACGTACGGTACCGTTTATCTCTAAAGCTTATCAAGAGCCGTATGTAAACTATGCTACCAAGGTAATGCTTGGAGAGAAAAAGCTCACTGATTTCCATTTCAATCCGCACTTAGAGGGCTTTGCTATTAAGCAACCCGTGTTCTCGTTCAACAAATTCCCGAACGTAGATAAGAAGCTAGGACCTGAAATGAAATCTACCGGCGAAAGCATTTTGTTTATCGATAGCCTTAAAGATGATGCTTTCTATGAGATTTATACAAGGAGGAAGATGTATCTTTCAAAATAAAGAACTAAAAGGGCAAGCTAAGGCTTGCCTTTTTGGTTTTTAGTTGTATATTTGCAGAGATTTTAGAATACAAGTTTAAAAATATAAAAAATAAGAGTAGTGAAATAGCCGAACTATGTGTTTTTTGTTTAGGAGAAATCCTATAGCCTTATATGAAAAACTATAAGGGAAATTTCATTTCATATGGACAAACTTCAAGAGAAATAATTTTACCTTGAACAAGTCCGGCTAGGATTAATAACTTAGCTATGATAATAATAGATTTCATAATGTAATGTTTATAATTAATTTGTAAATATACAATGAATATTTTGTTCTACCCAAATAGAAGACGGAGTGATATATTCACAGCTTTTAATTGATTGATATATCGTATTAGCATACATGGTTCTATGAAGATAGTATTATCTTCTTAAAAAGCACGGCTCCGCATTTGGATTTCACTACTCTTTTTTTATAAAGAAAACATGAAAAAAAACAAGAAAGATTGGTTTAAGTTAAAAAAATATCCTCATATAGGAAGACCTATTTCTATTAAAGACAAAAATAAGATAGTGTCTTATATACTTAATCCTAAGAACATTGCTAAACATTCATTTCTACCTTTTATTCATAAAACATCATTAGTTCGTAAGTTTCGTAAGGAATATAATGAGGAAGGAAATCCTATAAAGGCAGAAGGAACTAATAAAATACAAAGAGTAAAAGGTCAGAAAAAAAGAGAACTTTTCTATGCAAGTCATTTAGATTCTCTTATTTTTAGTTATTATTCTTATCAGTTGTCTGATAAATATGAAAAACTTATAAAGAAATATAAATTAGATGAGGTTGTTTGTGCTTATAGAAGTATCCCAATTGATGAGAATAACCCAAATAGCACTAATAAATCTAATATCGAGATTGCAAATGATGCTTTTGATTTAATAAAGAAATATCCTAAAGATTTTTTCTGTGTAATAGCTTTTGATATTACTAGTTTTTTTGATAACTTGGATCATAGAATATTAAGAGAAAAGTGGGAAGAAGTTCTTTCTGTAGATAAATTACCTATAGATCATTTTAATATATACAAAAACATTACACGTTTCAGTTATGTAGATTTAGTGGATATATTCAGTTTTTTTCAAGGTAGTATCCTGACACAAAAAATAATAACTAGGGGAATACAACAGCCAGTTAAAAGAAAGAAGATTAGCAAGATAAAATTCTTAAGGAATCAAAATGCAATAGCTTTCTGTGAAAAAAAGGAATTTCTTAAGGTAAAACATAAATTAGTTCATTCGTTTAAAACTATTAAAAAAGGAGACCAAATTATACCAAGAACATTTGGGATTCCACAGGGCTCCCCCATTAGTGCTACTTTAGCAAATATCTATTTAGTAGATTTTGACAAGGATATTAATAGTTATATTGAAAAGATCGGAGGGCATTATAAAAGATATTCAGACGATATTATTGTTATCTGTACTTATGAATACAGAAAGGAAGTTTGTCATTTTGTAATGGAAGAGATTACAAAGTATAAATTAGAGATACAAGAGGCAAAAACTCAAGTATTTGAATTTAAAAGAGAGAATAATAAATTAACATGTGCACAAATTTTTGAGGATACTATTAATAGAAATAAAAATCTAACATATTTAGGTTTTGAATTTGATGGCGAAAGTATAAGATTAAAAAAATCAAGTCTTTCAGGGTATTATAGAAAAATGAAAAGATATATAAGTAGAGCAAAATTTTATTCTTATAAATATGAAGAGCCAATTTTTAGAAGGCGAATTTTAAAAAAATTCTCTTACAAAGGAGCCAAAAGAAATAGAAAAGTAGTATGGAATGAGGCAGAAAAAAGGCTATATAAATATGATACATATAATTATGGGAACTATATAACTTATGCAAAAAAGGCTATAAGTAGGATGCCTAATAATAAGATTAGTAATCAAATAAAAAAACACTGGAAAAATATCAATAAATTACTTAAAGATTGCCATAAACCTATTTTAAAGAAAGTTCTTCACTAAAAAATTGTTTGTTTTAATTCAATATATTTTGAGCTTTCTAAAATAATAGGAACTTACGAACCTGAAGTAATGAATTATATACGTTAGAATTTGGATTAAACTAATTACCTCACTATAAATCACCTTCATCTCGTAGATTAAAAAAATATGAAGCTTAAAAGTAGATATTACGCTCCGTTTGTTTTTATTTTCATTAGCGCAATATCCTAAAGCAATGGATTTTAGCAAGCTCTATCAGGGGAAATTAGACAGTGTCGTGGTTATACATCGTACCCAAATAGCTGACAATCTACAAAGGAGAAGAACTTATCTTTGCAGGAACAAGTAAAGGGAAACTTACTAAAAAGCTCATTCGCTATCTGTATCCTAAAACTTTCTGCTAAGGAACTGTATATGAATTTCTTTATCCTATGGGAGGAGATTTAGAAAAATAGCAGTATTTCTTTACAAGCAGTCAATGCAAGCAAAAAAAGCCAAACCAAGTGTGAACTTGCTCTTTTGTTTTTAGTTGCATTTTTGGAGAGATTTTTTTTAACCCTAAGAAGAATTAGATAAATAGAAAAGAAAAAATAAACACAACTTGGTGAATAAAAAATTAATAGTTACTTTTGCGCCCTCGAAACTAAAAAAATAATCACTAATGAAAAAAAATTTTATCACTATGTTGTTAGGCATTAGCACACTAACTACTTTTGCACAAAACGCTTCTACTGAGCGTTACACTACCCACAATAAAGGTAAATTTTTCTTATATTGGGGCGGTAATCGTGCCTATTATACCAATTCGGATATTACTTTCTCGGGTAACAATTACAACTTTACCATCAAAGATGTAGAGGCTGTAGATAAACCGAAAGGTTGGCATATAGATTATATTAATCCTTTGCGAATGACCATTCCTCAAACTAACTTCCATATTGGTTACCATATTTCCGACCATTATACTATTTCTGCAGGCGTAGACCATATGAAATACGTAATGAAAAATGGACAAACTGTAAAAATGAACGGTTACATCAATGGTTCTAACACTTCTCATGATGGTACTTATAACAACACTGACAAGTTACTTAGCGAAGATTTTCTCACCTTTGAGCATACTGACGGTCTGAACTATGTAGTAGTTGAAGGAGCTCGTATAGACGATATTTCCCGTTTATTTGGTATCCGCAACACCGATATATTACAGGTAAATCTTACTGAAGGTATCGGTTTTGGAGCACTATATCCAAAAACGAATACTAAGTTACTTAATAAAGAACGTTATGACGAGTTTCACATTGCAGGGACAGGCGTAAATGCTAAAGCAGGTTTGCACCTCACTTTTTTTAAATACTTCCTTATAGTTGGTGAACTCAAAGGAGGTTATATTAATATGTATGACGTTCGAACTACTTATGATATTGCCGATAAAGCCAAACATGATTTCTTCTTCTTTGAAACTGTTTTAGGTATAGGAGGAACTTTTAGATTTTAGCTAATAAAAGAAATAAAAGCATAAAATAAAATTGCCCCAAAACTTTTGGGGCAATTTTATTATTTAATATCAGTTCGATATAACAAAATATTAATTATTCTTCCATTTCCTACGGCAGTACAAGTACGCTTTTATATCTTATAATTTGTTTTTTCTTTTAGAAAAGTTATATTTTTAAAACATATAAGTAACTCCAAAGTGAAACCCTATAGAAGAATAAGGGGCATTAGGAGCTCCTTTACCTTCCCAACTATAACTATCTTCAAGTAACGGTGCTACTTGAGTAGCCAATTGTTTAAGGCGTTCTGTTCTAGGGGATGTTGGTACATTTTGTAAGGCTAACATATATCTCTTAAACTCTTGAAGTGTAAGTGCTAGAGATGTTCCTCCTACTGTGCGAGTAGCCGAAAAATCCTTAAGTTTAGATTCCTTTCGAGGCACATTAATATTCAGATATTCACCTTCTATAAAAAAAGCTACTTTATCACTAACCTTAAAGCGGTAGCCTATCCCTCCTATAAAACCAAAGGGAATTTTACCGTGGAAATTGTTTTGAAAATTAGCTTTTATATCTACAGTTGCCCCAGCTGGTGCTGTTGGATTAAACAAGCTCAAGGGTAAACCAAAAGCATTGAGCTCTGTTTGTATTTCTGTTCTGCCCCCTATTTTGGTAACACCTCCAGCACGCAGATATAAATTATCAGTAATATTAAATACTAACGAAAGAGAAGCTCCAAAAGCCCTCCCATGTCCTTTCATATTCAATATTTGGTTTTTATTAGTGTCCATATCTTCACCATGAAGATATCCTAAAGCTAATTCACCTCCCCAACGCTTATGGAAAAAATATCCTCCTCGTAATTGTGCTTGGTATCCTTCTCCATAACTCCCTTTGAGCTCGGTTATAGCTGTTGGGTCAGTAGCATCTCTACCCAATACCTTCTGGTGGGTTTTAAAACCATACCCCCCACTCACTGACAGATATGCCTGCGAGTACATAGCTGTTGCTCCAAAAATGAAAGCAATAGCGCTTAATAGCGTTCTTCTCATTCTTTATTTTATATAATTTCTTTTATTCTTTCAGTAGGTCGCCCTATCACAGCTTTATCACCGACTATTACGATAGGTCGCTCAATAAGTTGAGGATATTGTATCATTGCCTCTATAACTTCATCATCAGTAAGCGTTTTTCCTTTGAACTGCTCTTTCCAAATATTTTCTTTAGTACGCACTAATTCAATAGGAGACATCTGTAACTTAGTGAGGAGATTTTTTAGTTCATCTTTAGAAATACCTTTTTTAAGATAATCTATTATCTGATATTCTTTCCCCAAATCTTTTAAAAGCTCCAAACCACAACGTGATTTGGAGCATTTAGGATTGTGATATATAGTTATCATTCTTATATGTGTCAATCATTTTGATAATTAACAAATAATTACTTCTACACCGCGTTTTTCAAGTTCTTCTACGAACTCAGGGTCAGCACCTGCATCAGTGATAAGCATATCTATTTTCTCTACATAACAGATAAAACCAAAGCCTCGTTTGTGAATCTTAGAGGAGTCGGCTAAAACAATAGTTTTGTCTACACGTTCCATCATCTTCCGATTTAGATGAGCTTCTCCTACATTGGTAGAACTCAATCCATAATCAAGGTCAATACCTTCAACTCCTAAGAATAAAGTAGTACAAGAGAAGTTACTAAGAGTTTCTTCAGCAAGTACGCCAATAGTGGAGGTAGAGTTTTTACGAACTTCTCCTCCTAAGTGAATGGTATTTACACTAGGATTTTTGCAGACCTCTAAAGCTACTCTAAGGGAAGGAGTGAGTACTGTAAGGTTGCGTATGCCATAAATTTTTTGAGCTAAAAGATTAGCTGTAGTTCCTGATGAAAGTATGATAAACTCATTTTCTTTAATAAAGTCCAACGCTTTAGTAATAATACGCGTTTTCTCTTCTACGTTTTGAGTTTCTTTCTCAGTTATTGTTTGCTCAAACACATAACGCATTTGCTTACTAGCTCCACCGTGAGTACGATGCAAATAACCTTCCTGTTCCAAGAGATTAAGGTCTTTACGTATAGTAACGACCGAAACTTTAAGCTTATCACTCAATTCATTTACACTAACGTACTTTTTAGTTTCTAAGCTCTCTAAAATCTTTGATTGTCGTTCATTAAGTACTTTCATATTTTATTAATTTTATTAATATTCAACTGTTTAACGTACCTCTTGTCTATACTTATCTAACCATAGACAAAACATCTTATTAAGATTATTTTCGGCAAAATTAGGCATTATATTGAAAAAAACAAAAGAATTAGAAAATAAAAAACACTACTAACTATAAATTATGTAGCACTGAGTTTTAAAAATACTGTTTTTCTATCCTTTTAAATTTAGTTCAAAAGCTCTTCTAAACTCTTGTAAGATAGGATTTTCTTCTAATAATTTCTCATATTTATCTTCGGGAGTTACTACTATTCTTTTAGCTATCTCTTCATTTACACTTATCTCAATAGTAAGATCATAATTCTGCAAAGATTTGTGCAAATAATTTAAGAGTTTATGCTCCATCTGAACAATATCATTTTTAGCTGTATTACTTGATACTTCCAAATGAATAGTAGTTCCTTCTAATCTTAATATTGCAATTTTAAGAATAGAAGCTTGTATACGTTCTCCTTTAACAAGTAATTCATCTATATAACGTTCCCAAAACTGATTAAAGGTCTCTTCCGAAAAACTCTCACGAGGTAGCGTATTAGGATCTATTACCACCTCTTTGAAATTCCTTTGATGTTCTGTTTTTAGATGTACACTTTTAATTGAAAAATTAGAAACAGCCTCTGTACGTTCCGTTTTACTAATAATGGGTATATTAGGATTAAGCGTAGCTGTCGTAGTATTTGTATAATTTATAGGAGGGGCAACGATAGGTGTTTGTGAGTTGAGCTGTATTTCTGTTGTATGACTTTGCCCATTAAACACATAAGCAGGAATTATGAAGCGTCCATCATTTTTTTTTTATCCCCCTCATAGGTCAGAGAGGCGAGTTGCATTAGGGCAACCTCCACTAACAAACGCTGATTTTTGCTGGTGCGATATTTTAGGTCGCAGTCATTGGCAATAGCAATAGCTTCCATTAAAAAAGGTACAGTAGCACGAACGCTCTGCTCAGTATATTTCTTCTGGGTCTCCTCCCCTACTTCCATTAAGGAAATGGTTGTAGGATTCTTGCATACCATTAAATCACGAAAATGACTTGCCAAGCCTGCAATAAAATGATTACCGTCAAAACCTTGTGCAATACTATCATTAAATGCGATCAATAGTTCAGGGAGTTTATTGTCTAAAATAAGATCAGTTACTTTAAAATAGACCTCATAATCTAACACATTCAGTATTTCGGAAGTAGCTTGTCGTGTTATTTTTTCTCCTGAAAAGCTCACCACACGATCGAAGATAGAAAGGGCATCACGCATTGCACCGTCGGCTTTTTGTGCTATGATTTGCAAAGCTTCATCTTCTGCTTCAATTCCTTGTTGTTCTGCAATATATTTTAGGTATTCTCGAATGTCATTAATAGTAATACGCTTGAAATCGAATATCTGGCAACGTGACAATATGGTAGGAATAATCTTATGTTTTTCAGTAGTTGCTAAGATAAAAATAGCGTGTTTAGGAGGCTCTTCTAATGTTTTGAGAAAAGCATTAAAAGCCGCAGTAGACAGCATATGCACCTCATCGATGATATACACTTTATATTTGCCTACTTGAGGCGGAATACGCACTTGTTCAATTAGTTTGCGAATATCATCTACACTGTTATTAGAGGCAGCATCTAACTCAAAAACGTTAAAAGCAAAATCGTTTTCATCTTCTACCCCAGAAGTTTGTTCATTTATCTTTTTCGCTAAAATACGGGCACAAGTAGTTTTTCCTACTCCACGAGGACCAGTGAAGAGAAGTGCCTGTGCCAAGTGATTATTTTCAATGGCATTGAGTAGGGTATTAGTAATAGCTTGCTGTCCCACTACATCACGAAATGATTGTGGACGATATTTGCGTGCTGATACTATAAAGTGGTTCATTTCTACTGTTTGTTAGTTTTATAAGTCCCAAAAACAAAATTAGAATCTACTATTTTATTGCCTTCTTGATTTACGAGTACCAAATCAGTGATGCTTATTTGATGGTCATAACGCAACAAAGCACCTGTTGTTTCATTATAAATGGGACGTGAGACAATTGTAACAGTTCCTCCTGTCGCTTCAATTTGCGAAGTAACATTAGGGGTAGCAGGAGGATAAGCATTACAAAAATAATTGGTAGTTACCGCATCGCTGAAAGTACGGTAATAAAGTTTAAAATTAGTGGGTATAGTGCCTGAAACAGTCTTTTCTTTATTTTCTAAAATATTAGCAGGTAAATTAAGAATAAGTGCTTGCTTTTGACTATATTTGAATAAAAAAGTAGCCGTAGTATCATTGGTCGTACAAGATAGCACATCAGAATTTTCAAATGAAATGGTATCTACTTCCAAATTACCATCATTGCAAGCTATTGCAAATAGCCCTATCACAAAGGCAAAATAAAGTGTCTTTTTACTCATCAAGTATAAATGTTTTTGCAAATGTACGAAAAAAATATGAACCTACAACAAGAGGTAATACATTTTGCTATTTAGGAGCCCAATAGAGATACAACCTTTTCTTTGCATAATCTATCACAGCTTTTCTCTTTTGGAGTACTTCAGCTCCTATAATACCGTGAACAGGGGGTGTTTGAAACTCTGCTAATGCTTCGTTTACGTGAGTTAAATCAAAAAGCACTAAAGGAAGTTTGTGCATACTCATTCCTCCTATCTCTAAGTGATTTTTTGCGGCAACTTGTGTTTCCATACCACTTGCTCCTGCTCCTGCTGCTTTTATTTCGGAGGCTTCGGCTTGCAGATTAAAATAGGTTATCCACTCTACTCCTACACAGGTGTTAGAAGCCCCCGTATCCAAAATAAAACGTCCTTCTACTCCATTGATTTTAGCTTGTAGAACAAAGTGTTTGGTAAGCGTAAATTCAAGAGGAACAGAGGTGTATCCCTTCTCGGTGAGTAACTTCTTTAATGTAATCCCCATTTATTCTTTACTTCGTTTACTATCTCTTTAATGTTTTGTTCTTTTGCCTTGGGATAAATCAACAATACATCGTCTCTATCTACCACTATGTAGTTCTTGAGTCCATCTATTACCACACATTTATCACCTTCGGTGCGGATAATATTGTTTTCGGCATCTTTAAGTAATACTCTTGCATTAATTACAGCATTTTGGGCACTATCCTTAGGGGTCTTGTCGTGTAGAGAGCCCCAAGAACCTAAATCGTTCCAATCGAAATTAGCGGGCAGTACATAAATGTTAGTAGACGGCTCTAAAATAGCGTAATCTACCGATATATTTTCGGCTTTCGGATAAGCTTTAGCGATAAAATCGACTTCGTTTTCAGTATTATAAGTAGCTTTACCTTTCTCAAAGAGTTCATACATCACCGGTTGATAGGTTTTATAAGCAGTAAGTACCGTTTGTGTACTCCATATAAAGATACCCGCATTCCACAAAAAATTACCTTGTTTTAAAAACTCTTTGGCGGTATCGTAATCAGGTTTTTCTCGAAACTGATTTACTTTTTTGATATTAGTATTATCGTCTTTGTCATACTGAATGTAACCATAACCAGTGTTAGGGAAAGTAGGTACTATACCCAAAGTAAGAATATTGTCGGCTTTCTGTGCAGCATTAAAACAAGTAATCACATTGTGCATAAAAGCTTTTTCGTCTTCAATCCACGCATCGCTGGGGGCTACTATCATCACGCCATTGGGGTTGCGTTTGTTCACTTTCATTGCGGCATAGAGTATACACGGAGCTGTATTGCGCATACAGGGCTCTAATACCAAGTTTTTAGGCAATATATTAGGAATTTGTTCCTCTACAATCTCTTTGTAACGTTCGTTAGTAAGAATGAGAATATTCTCTTGCGGAATAAACTTCTGCAAGCGAGAATAAGTGCGCTGTAAAAGCGTTTGCCCTGTACCGAGCATATCGTGAAATTGTTTAGGATATTCAGTTGTACTTACAGGCCAAAAGCGCGAACCTATGCCTCCTGCCATAATCACTGCATAATAATTGTTCACCATAATATTTGTAATATTTTAATTCAAGATTTTAAGTTTTTATGAGCTCTACTTCGGCGTGAGGTTGAAAGATATACTTCTTGCCTGAGCCGAGTTCCACACAATCATAACATTTCACACGGCGTTGTCCTTTGCGAAATACGCGTCCGTCTTTGATACGAAACGTACTACCTAAAGGAATCTCATAAATAAAGCTCATATTTTCATTGATATCAAACTGTTTTAGGGCGATTGTCAATGCGGGGTCTACATCACTAGTAGACATAGGGTTGAGAAAGTGCCGTTGTAATACTCCTAATAATTGCTGAGGGAATATCTCAGGGATGATAAAAGGTTTCATCAGTTGTTGGAAAGTGTATTTCCATTCGTTACCGTGAGGTTTGATAAGCCGTCCAAAGCGTTCAAAAGCTACCAGATGAGCTACTTCGTGAATAAAAGTTATCAAGAAACGATACTTATTAGCAGTAGCATTCATTGTGATGAGATGTTGCCCGTTAGGAAGTTGCCGATAGTCGCCGTGCCTTGTTTTTCGTTCGTTTACAATTCTCAAATAGATGTTGTTTACTTTTATCAGTTCAAAACAAGGTGTTACTGCGTTATCAGGTAAATATTTAACAAGAATTTCTCTCATAGCCTGCAAATGTACAAATAATATTTTATACCCACAAATAAAATTTGCCAATTTACTAATTTTCTCTACCTTTGCCGTGTTTGTTTGAAGAAAAGAAAAGATGCAATTTAAGAGTTATTTAAAATTCCTTTTAAAATCTACCAATGAGCACGGGGTGCACTCACCTTTTGTCTACAACTTTGTAACTCGTTGCTTGTACAATAAACAATTAGTAAATCGTCAAGAAATCAAGGGTTTTCCTCCTACCCTATCCAAAAGACAATTAATGTTATTATTGAAGATTATTCGCTATTTAGAGGTAAAAACTATTTTCACTGATGAAGATGTGCTAAATAGTATAACTGCTATAAAAGAAACCTGTAACATTAGCTTTCAGTTGCAACCTTCTGTTACATACGACTTGCTTTTTATCAATTACCCCAAAGAAGATTTAAGTATTTATCTAAATTATATGCACAACGATAGTATTCTTATCATCAACAATATTTACCAAAAAGAAAAAGCCTCTCTATGGCAAGCTCTTACTGCTAATGAAAGGGTTACGGTGTATATAGACGTCTACTCCCAAGGCTATATTTTCATAAGAAGAGAACAAGGAAAAGAAGGGTTCTATATAAGGTAAAAGGTAAAAGATAAAAGGTAAAGCCAGCGAGGGCTCACAGCTGGATATATGAGTAAAAGGTAAAAGGGAACAAGTACCACTATACTTGTTCCCTTTTATCTTTTAGTTTAAATTACTTACCTAAAAGATAAGCAAAAATAAGAGGTGCTACAATGGTAGCATCGGATTCTACTATAAATTTAGGGGTGTCAATATCTAATTTACCCCAAGTAATCTTCTCATTAGGCACTGCTCCTGAATAAGAACCGTAGCTGGTGGTAGAATCGGAAATCTGACAGAAATACGACCAGAAAGGTACGCCTTCCCATTCCAAATCTTGATACATCATAGGTACCACGCAGATAGGGAAATCACCAGCAATACCGCCTCCTATTTGGAAGAAACCTACGCCCTTACCCGCTGAATTGGCACGATACCATTCGGTGAGATAAATCATATACTCAATACCTGTTTTCACAGTAGAGGCTTTCAAGTTTCCTTTGATTACATTGGCAGCGAAGATGTTACCGGTAGTTGAATCTTCCCAACCTGGACATACGATAGGCAAGTTCTTTTCGGCTGCTGCCAATATCCAAGAGTTTTTAGGGTCGATTTCATAATATTGCTCCAATACCCCCGATTTCACTACTTGATATAGATATTCGTGAGGAAAATAGCGCTCACCTTTACTTTCGGCTGCGTGCCATACATCTTCTAAGTGTTTTTGTAAACGACGGAAAGCTTCTTCCTCAGGAATACAAGTGTCGGTTACACGGTTGTAATGACCGTCGAGGAGTTCTCTTTCTTGCTCAGGAGTGAGGTCGCGATAATGAGGAACACGCTTGTAATGAGAGTGCGCTACAAGATTCATCACATCTTCTTCGAGGTTCGCCCCTGTACAAGAGATAATATCTATTTTTCCTGCGCGAATCATCTCGGCAAGCGAAATGCCTAATTCTGCCGTACTCATTGCTCCAGCAAGTGCTACGAGCATTTTTCCGCCTTCAGTGATATGGGTTTCATATCCTTTGGCAGCATCAACTAAAGCTGCTGCATTAAAGTGTAAAAAGTTTTTCTCGATAAATTGAGAAATAGGTCCTTTACTCATTTCTTTACTTTAAAATCTAAATTGTTGGTGCAAAGATAATACATTTAAATTTACTGACAAATTATCACGGACAAAAATATTATAATGATGAAAACGAGCTTAATAGTATAGGGCAAGATTAGGTATAAGAAACAAGAAAAGAAAACGAAATTATAAATAACAAGGAAATGTACTTTTGTTTGAAAAAATCTTATACTTAGCTTATAGGGAGCTTATAGGAAGCTTATACGAATCTTGGACGATTGGTATAGAAAGGGTATATAAACAGTTGATAATAAGAGGTTAAGAGTGAAGAAAAAAGGTAATTTTGAGGGCAATAAAACGAAAGAAAAACAAAGGAGCAACGAGCTAAGATACACGAACGAGAAAGAGCCAAATAAAGAGATGTGAGGTACAGAAACTTTCTTGTTTGATTAATTATTAAAAAATTCCTTATCTTTGTGCTTTCAACTGATATTCTTATAAGAACGATGAAACGACTACTTTTTATCTTTACTTTATTATTTTGCTCTTATGTGGTAAAAGCTCAAGAGAACGCACAAGCTTACAATCAAGTTATCAAGACTTTGGGAATTCCTAAAAACAAGATTGATAAAGACTTGTATACCGAAAAGGTATTGCCTTACGACACTCATAAATTGGTAATGGTATTTCCTATAAGAAAAGGGGACGACGAAAACGAGGCAACATTTGACCTTTATGTGGTGGTGTATGACTTCTTACAACAACGAATAACACAGTCGTATAAGGGAATTGATGAGTATTATTCGGATGCTGTTGAATTACAAGAGCTTTCTATTGATACGGCTAAGTTTATACTTACCGAAGGAATACGTGCTTTTGGCATTCGGGCTTTCTATAAAAATGGTAGCAAAGTAAATCCTTATTCTGAAGAAACATTTAGTTTGTTTTTACCAGAAAACACTTCTCTTAAAAAAATACTGCATCAATATCAATTAAGTACATATAACGGAGAATGGAGCTATAACTGTGAAGGAAGTTGGTCAGATGAGCGTAATTCTATGTTTATAATGGATAGTAAAAAAACAAATGGCTATTTTAACATTAAGGATAAACAGACTTTTATTAGAAAGGCTACAGATAAAAATTGCGATGATAAAGTAGTGGAAAAAAGCACTAAAACTGTATTCTTGAAATATAACGGCAAGGAGTATAAAGAAGAATAGATATTGATTATTGAGGTATTAAAAATAAAAATATCTTTTTTATGTTGCTTTCTTAAATTATATTGTTACCTTTGCAACTTAATATATAAACACTAAAAAGTAAATAAAAAAATGAATAAATCTGTTTATATCATCGCTACCAATGCACACAGCGGTAAGTCGGTGGTGAGTTTGGGTGTGTTGCAAATGATTATGCGCAACACTGCTAAGGTAGGTTATTTTAGACCTATTGTAGAAAGTAAATCTAAAAAAGACACTTTCATCGAGACTGTCTTGGAGCACTTTCAGCTCGATATGAGTTACGATGAAGCCTATGCTTACACACGTCAGGAGGTTATCGCTCTTAAAAACGAAGGCAATATAGGGGAAGTATACGACACTATCATCAAAAAATACAAAGCCTTAGAAAGCAAATTCGACTTTGTTTTAGTGGATAGTTCAAGTACTATAGACGATAGCTATTTCGACCCAAACTTCAACGCTTCGGTAGCACAAAGCCTCAACATTCCTGCTTTGATAGTGCTTAAAGACAACTTTTCATCAGAAGATGAATTGGTGAACCAAGTACAGGCAGATCTTAACAACTTCTTGGAAAAAGATTTGCGCGTACTTAGCGTATTTGTAAACAAGGCTACTAATGCCACTGCTAATACGCTCAGCAAATTAGAACAACGTTTTAAAGATATAACCTTCACTTTGATTCCGCGCAAAGAAGAGCTTTCACGCCCTACTATCCGCGAGATAGCCAATGCACTCAACGTTGAATTCCTTTACAAAGGCGACAATATAGACGTTACCACCAAACGTACCATTGTGGGAGCTATGCAACTTTCTAACTATTTAGCCAAACTAAACGAAGATACTTTGGCTGTACTCCCTACCGACCGTATTGACCTCATAGCAGGTTCTTTGGTGGCTAACTATTCCAATTTCTCTAATATCAAAGGGGTAGTACTATACGGCGACTTAACTCCCGACCCTTCAATGAGTAAGATTTTAGATGGTATCCAAAAGAACATTCCTATAATGATAGCTAAAACAGATACTTTTGAAACTGCTAATATCATTGGGAATACAAAATCAAGCATCTATCCTGAAAATACTGAAAAGGTAAAAATGCTTCTTCAACTATTTGATGAAAATGTAGATGCTGCGAAACTCAACAGCAGTATAGCCTCTTTCAAATCGGAAACTATTACCCCTCGTATGTTTCAATACAATATGGTACAAAAAGCACGTGCAGGACAAAAACGCATTGTGTTACCAGAAGGTACTGACGACCGTATTCTTACAGCAGCTTCCCAATTGGCAGAGGACGAACTCGTTTACCTCACTATCTTGGGAGAACCCGAAGCGATTAAAACACGAGCTAAGAACATTTTGGGCTTGAAATGGAACGAAGAGCGTATCAGTATTATCAATCCTGCCGAGAGTGATAAATATGAGGCGTATGCTGAAAAACTATACGAATTGCGCAAGAGCAAAGGATTGGAGCTTTCGCAAGCCAAAGACTTAATGCTCGATTCGTCTTATTTCGGTACAATGATGGTATTCTTAGGCGATGCTGATGGTATGGTATCAGGGGCTGTAAATACTACTGCTCACACTATCCGTCCGTCTTTGCAATTTGTAAAGACCAAACCAGGGGTAAACACGGTATCATCAGTATTCTTTATGCTCTTGCACGACCGCGTACTAGTATATGGTGACTGCGCCGTAGTGCCTAACCCTACTGCTGAACAATTAGCCGATATCGCTATTAGCTCTGCCGACTCAGCTATTGCTTTTGGTATTGAACCTAAGGTAGCACTCCTCTCCTACTCTTCTGGCAACTCAGGTAGTGGTGCTGATGTTGATAAAGTGCGTGAAGCAACAGCCCTTGTAAAAGAACGTCGCCCAGAGTTACTCGTAGAAGGGCCTATACAATATGACGCTGCGGTAGACCCAAAAGTAGGGAAACAAAAGATGCCAAATTCACCTGTGGCAGGACAAGCCAATGTGCTTATTTTCCCTGACCTTAACACTGGTAATAACACCTATAAGGCGGTGCAACGCGAAACAGGCGGTTTAGCCATAGGGCCTATGCTACAAGGATTAAAGAAACCCGTAAACGACCTCAGTCGTGGGGCTCTTATTCCTGATATTTACAACACTGTACTTATCACTGCGATACAATCAGAGTTTTAGTATCCTCCCCTGCCCCCTCTCCAAAGGAGGGGAAAACTAACGACTAATAACAAAAGACTAAAATGGAAATATTAATCATTAATTCAGGGAGTTCATCTCTCAAATATCAGCTTATCGACTCTAAAACAGGAGAATCAAAAGCAAAAGGAATTGTAGACCGCATCAATATTGACGGTAGCTACGTGAAATATGTGGCTGTAAAAAACGGCAAAGAGATAGAAGTGAAGAAAGAACAACCTATTCCTACTCACGAAGTGGGTATGAATTTGGTAGCTGAACTTCTTACAGACCCCGAAGTAGGCGTTATCCACAACCCTAGCGATATTAAAGGGGTAGGACACCGCGTAGTACACGGAGGTGAGAAGTTTGTACAACCTACTGTAATTACTGATGAGGTAGTAGCCGAAATTAAACGCCTTATTCCACTATCACCTTTGCACAACCCAGGACATTTAGAAGGGATACGCGTAGCACAAAAACTCTTTAATAAAGCTACTCACGTAGCCGTTTTTGACACTGCTTTCCACCAAACAATGCCTGCTAAAGCCTTTCGCTATGCCATTCCTAATGAATACTATGAAAAATACGGATTGCGCGCTTATGGATTCCACGGCACTAGTCATAAGTATGTAGATGCACAGGCTCGTAAACACCTTAATAATCAACATATCAAGAACATTACCATTCACTTGGGCAATGGGGCGAGTATGGCTGCTGTAAACGAAAAAGGACAATGTGTAGACACTTCAATGGGACTTACACCACTCGATGGACTCATTATGGGAACGCGCACTGGACAGATAGATGCCTCAGTAGCTTTCTTTTTGGGGCAAGAACTGGGTATGAGTTATGAAGAAGTGAAAACATTATTCAACAAGAAGAGTGGTATGCTTGGACTTACAGGACACTCTGACGCTCGCGATGTAGCAGCTCTATATCGTTCAGGTGATGCCAATGCAGCCCTTTGCTATGAGATGTATGGCTACCGTATTCAGAAGTTTATAGGAGCTTACGCAGCAGCACTTAACGGTTTGGATAGCATTGTATTTACCGCAGGTTTGGGCGAAAACGATGCTCTTACACGTTCATTTGCTTGTAAGCACTTAGATTTCTTTGGTATCAAGCTTGATGAGAAGAAAAACGAAGAGCTCAATCATCCTACTAAACCGGTAGAAATACAAGCTACTGATAGTCGTGTAAAAATACTTATCATCCCTACTAATGAAGAATTGCAAATAGTAAATGAGATAGTAGATTTGGTAAAATAACAAATAATTAGACTATACACTTTGCTAAAGGAACGAGTCGCATAGGCAATTCGTATCTTTGGCAAAGCTTTTTAAAACAACTCTCAGTAATGAAAAACTTATATAACGAAGTCGATAAAAACGAAATACTACATCGTTTAGAAAATTTAAAAGTAGATGCTGAGCGTAAATGGGGAAAAATGAACATTGTACAGATGTTAGCCCATTTGAACGCCTCTATAGAAACACCCTTAGGCAAGAACTTTCCGAAGAGAATGTTCATTGGTAGAATCATAGGAAAATTGATGAAGAAAAAGTTTCTAAACGACCAACCAATGGCAAAAAACGCTCCAACCGATAAAATGTATGTCGTTACCGATATTTCTATTGATGATTTTGACAAGGAAAAGCAAAAAACTAAAGAACTCATCACCCTTTTCTACACCAATGGAAAAGAAAAATGTAGCACTCACCCACATTCTTTTTTTGGAAAACTCTCTCCTGACGAATGGGGTATTCTTCAATGGAAACACTTCGACCACCACTTGAGACAGTTTGGAGTATAAAATCAATGGTAGAGAAGCGCAAACTATGGTAAAATGTTTTTTATACCGATGAAGGATATATAAAAATAGAAAAATAGGAATCGGTTCTGGAATGGGCTCACAATACTTTTTTCCATCGAATGTATTTGTAATTTAAAAATAATAATTACTTTTGCATTCTGATAAGTAATGATACACTATCACCGAACTATAAAATAATTTAATTACTAAAAACCTTTGGTTGCTGAAAATGAACATCTTATTTTTAAGTTATTTTCACTCTGCACGTACTCATTCCTTGCAAATTAAGTTTAAGGCTAAGAGCCTTTCACCGCTTCGTATTTGAATCAGGTGTAATTAGGTAATATGAATAGATAGCCAAGATGTTATCTGAATATTTTTTACTAAAAATTTACTCATTATTTAAATTACACTGTACAAATGAAAAATAAATATATCGACCTAATTGACCAAACCTATTACTTCCCACAAGACGAATTTACTTTAGATGGCGATGAACTTCGCTTTCACAATATCGATTTAATGGAGCTCGTTCGCAAGTATGGAGCACCGCTTAAATTTATGTATCTCCCAAAAATATCCGAGAATATTCAGCGCGCCAAAAGATGGTTTGAAAAGGCTATCAAGAAGCACAAGTACAAAGGAGCATACAACTATTGTTATTGCACTAAAAGTTCGCATTTCAAACACGTAATGGTAGAAGCATTGAAGAACGATATTCATATGGAAACCTCTTCAGCTTTTGATATCAATATCATCAATAATCTTATCAATGACGGACTTATTAGTAAAGAGACTCACATTCTATGCAACGGTTTCAAGCGCGATGCTTATATCGATGGCATAGCTGACCTTATCAATCGTGGCTACCACAACTGTATTCCTATCATTGATAACTATGAGGAAATTAATTTATTTGAAGAAAAAATAAAAGGTTCATACAGTATAGGTATTCGTATTGCTTCTGAAGAAGACCCTCGTTCAGAATTTTATACCAGTCGTTTGGGAATTGGTTATAAAAACATTGTTCCTTTTTACAACCGTGAGATTAAGGACAACCCTAAAGTACAACTCAAAATGTTGCACTTTTTTATCAATACGGGGATTAAAGACAATGCCTACTATTGGAATGAGCTCCTCAAGTGTTTGCGTGTGTATATCCAACTCAAAAAGGTGGCTTCTGAACTCGACAGCCTTAATATAGGCGGTGGTTTTCCTATCAAGAGCTCGTTAGCTTTTGAATTCGATTATGCTTATATGGTAGACGAGATTATCCGTCAGATAAAAATCACTTGTGACCAAGAAAAAGTGCCTGTACCAAATATCTTTACTGAATTTGGTAGTTTTACAGTAGGCGAAGCTGGGGGGGCTATTTATGAGATAATGTATCAAAAGCAGCAAAACGACCGTGAAAAATGGGATATGATAAACTCCTCTTTCATTACTACCTTACCTGACTCTTGGGCTATCAACAAGCGTTTTGTACTATTGCCTATTAACCGTTGGAACGATGAGTACGAACGCGTACTGCTCGGTGGACTCACTTGTGATGGTGACGATTATTACAACAGCGAACAGAATATGAACGCTATCTATTTACCAAAATACAACAAAAATAAGCCACTGTATATAGGTTTCTTCAACACAGGAGCTTATCAGGATAGTATTGGAGGAGTAGGAGGCTTACAACACTGTTTGATTCCACAACCTAAAATAGTACTTATTGATAAAGATAAAAATGGGAACCTTACCTCTCGTCTCTTTATGGAGCAACAAAAAGCTGACGAAATGCTAAAGATTTTAGGCTACTAAATGCAGTATATACTTTGCAAAGTCTTACGACTTTGAAAAAGTATTTCTAATAATACCTAAACATTTAATTCCTAGTTCTTAAAATCTAATATCTAACAAAATGAAATACATAATATTATTTTTCTTATCAATCACTACTCTATGGGCACAAGATACCACTTCCACTAAGAAGCATTACTATAAAATGTGGATAAAACCTTCTTTAAGTATCAATTATCTATCAATAGATATAGAAGATGAACCATTAAATCCTGCTTTGAAAAATAAGTCGTTATTGCCCAACTACCCACTTACAGTTGGGTTAGGATTTGGTATCCACAATACTTATATTAACCTTGATTATGCTCAGAGTGTTGCCCCTTTGCGCAATGAGAGCAAATACGGAAAAACAAGATATTTTGATTTTCAGTTACATTCATTTGTAAGTCAAAAGATTTTACTTGATTTCTATTATCAAAGTTATAAGGGTTTTTACTATGAAGAAGGCAAGAATAATATTCAGATATTGGCAGATACTCGTATACAACAAATAGGTTCTGAAATGTTATATTTCTTCAACTTGAAAAACTTTTCAGTAAAGAATATTTTCAACCCCGATGGAGACCCTTTGCGACCTACTTTCAGTTGGTACGCAGGAGCTGGAATCTATTATCACAAAGTAGCAATTCCTGCTATTTCACTTGATGAGGATACTTTTAGACATATACAAGGAGGCTTCAGTGGAGGCGTTTCGGGAGGTATCGAAATATTGCCTCGCCTTACCTTTACAGCTTTAGCGGGTATGGGATTCTATTTTGGAGGTGAAGTTAATCCACTAAGCAAAATGAAGTTTAATCAGTACGTAAACTTTAGGCTTAATACTTCATTATCTTATACACAAAAAGACTGGTCACTTGCCTTTTCAATTCTTTACAACAACAAGAATTTATACTTTAAAGATGTTGATTTACTGGGTATTAATACTGCGAATTTTAAACTTACATACATAAAACAAATCAAATTCTCTACTCGTCGCAGTAACAAAGTAACTCGTTATTTAGGAATGTAAAATTTAAGTAGAAGGTTATCTTCTTCTCTTCACATTTTTTATAGTATCATCTATCACTCGGTCATAGATTTTACTCTTACCCCAATGTTCCTTTTGATAAGTAGTCAAACGCTGTATTAGAGCTTCTCTCTCTTTTTTATTATTAGGAGATTTTAAAAACAATCTATATTCCGACATAACCTTATAATACGCCAATTCATAAGAAGGTATATAACCATTTTCACTATATATTGCTACTAAGTTTAGTACCTTTTCAAATTGTAATCCGTCAAAAGCCTGCTTCAAAGTAGTTAACTGATGTTGTTTTGCTTTTTGAGAGCGAATACTTAAAAATATTTCTTCAGTATCAGGATATGATTTCAATGAATCACTCAATAATTTTATTCCACTTAAATCTGCCGCCCTTTTATCAATATGAGAGAGATAATAAGCTATTTGTTCTCTTATTCTCATCACTCTACTGAAGTCGAACTCAGCAATGTGTTCTTCATAATCTTTGGTAATTAAATCATACTCTGTTTGAATTAACAAATATAACGAATCTAAGTCCTTATAAACCTCTCTTGTCTTTTGTGCGTTTACTTCCCAAAAGTAAAATATACATAAATATAATAAAACTCGTTTCATAATCTTTATTGTTGTTTGATTAATGTCCTTGAATAATATCTGCATATTTATCCCAAGCTCTGGCTATCTTATATTTTTCTACAAATTCAATAGGCACATAAATAGCTTTCAATTTCTCATCATTATATGCCAAATAACCTTCCAACATAGGAGGTTCTTTAGCCTCAAGTGTTATACTTTCTGGACAATTCTTACCAAAAATACAATTACCTATATGTAAACATTTACTAGGGAAAGTCACTGAACACAAATGCTCACAATCGTCAAGAGCAAAATCACTAATAAAGTTAAGATGTTCTGGAAAAATAATATAAATGAGCTTATTGCAACCATAAAATACATCTCTTCCTATAGAACTCACTTTATTAAGTATTGGGTCAGCAGACATATTGATAGACTCTACCTCAGTATCAAGCCATTTCTTCAGAATAGTATCATCTTTTGTAACTACAAAATCATATCTATGAGAAGTATTACCCTCAGAAATATCTTCAGCTATCGGTTGATATGCTCTAACTAAGGACAGTTGTAAAATAGATGAAGAAGAGGTTGATACATTGAAAAAATTTACTCTCTTTTTAGGGTCTTCTCCGTATTCATTTTTTCCTAATACACCTTCTGAAAAAAGTAAAAAGAAAGGATTATAGAAAGGTAAAAGCACATACCAGCCACTTTGCCCCAAGTCGTGTGAACGTTTCACTGATTGAGCTAAAATAAACCAAAACAATAATGTAAAGAATAAAAACTTTATTACTATTCCTAAAGTTACTACGGCATCTATTACACCCAAAAATATAAGAGCAAAATAATCTATAATAATAGATAGTCCAAATTCTGTACGCCTAATACGCCCTTCAAAAAGAAAGATATTCTTAAACATATATCACTAATTTATAATTATCTTATCTTTCTTATTCCTAACTTTATAGTTATTACTGCTGAATAGCGTTTAAATACTCACAAGCTTTAGGACTATTATTCCTACACCCCTTCTCAAACCAGTAAATAGCCCTTTTTTGTGATTTATCCACACCAGTACCAGCATAATAGCAAAATCCTAAAATAGTTTGAGCTTCCTTGTCTCCTTGATTGGCTGCTTTTTCAAACCAAAAGATAGCCTTAGTATACGACTGAGGTATTCCCTGCCCCTTGAAATAATAAGAACCTAAATTGCGTTGTGCCTCAACATCACCTTGATTAGCAGCTTTCTCATACCAAAGTACCGCATCACTATCCGATTGTGCCACTCCTAAACCTTTGTAGTAACAATATCCTAAAAAACTCTGTGCCTCTGCAAAATCTTGATCAGCTGCTTTCTGAAACCACAATACAGCTTGTTCATCCGATTGTTTTACTCCTTGCCCTTTGTGATAGCACACACCTAATTTCGATTGAGCCTCAGCATACCCCTGTTCAGCTGCTTTCTGAAACCAATAAGCTGCTTTTTCATAAGACTGTACAACTCCTTTCCGATAATAATAACAAAGTCCTAATTTCGTCTGTGATTTTACATCACCCTGTTCTGCTGCTTTTTCATACCAAGCAACAGCTTTAGGAAAAGACTGAGGTACTCCAATACCTTTTTCATAATTAGTTGCCAAACGCACTTGAGCTTCCATATCACCCTTTGTGGCTTTCTCTACCAAAGTCTTAAAGTCTTCCCGTTGAGCATAACTCATACCAAAGAAAAATAGCAAGCAAACAAACCAAGCTTTAAAGCAAAGTTTGTTCAGTTTTTTTAATACTTTTGAGTTGAATATTATATTCATATGTCAGCGAATTAAAAGTTAATAATAATGATAGTGAAGAGGTCAGTTTTATATTATCTTCGATGGCAAAGATAAAACATTATTTTATACAAAACAAGTTTTTTGATTATTTCTTATACACCTCTTAAAAATAGGCAATATATCATAACATATAAAATAAAGGAATTTTTTAGTATATTTTATCTTCATTAAATCTTCACCCATTCTTCGTTCATTCTTCGTTCATTGTTCGTCTTTTCTTCGTCTTAGCTTCGCTCTTCCTTCGAATAAACCCTATTTTTCAAGTATTTCACTTACCTCACAAGCTTTCTTTCGCTACTCAATCAAAAACTTTTCACTCCTAACTTTTTAGATATTTTTTGTATAACAATTGTTCAAAATTCATATAAGGTTCATATAAGCTAAACTTTTTTTTGCAATATACAGCTTTGTTAATTCTCCTACTTTTTCTCCAACTCGTCCTTCCCCTTCCAAGCAGTCCCACAACTTCTAACAACAAAAAAAGAGCAATTCTTTATCAGAATTGCTCTTTATAAGAAGGCGGCGACATACTCTCCCACAACAAGTGTAGTACCATCTGCGCTAAAAGGTTTAACTGCTCTGTTCGGAATGGTAAGAGGTGAGACCTTTGACTATAACCACCTTAAATCGTTTTAGGTAAGAGGTAAGAGGTAAAAGATAAGAGCTTTTTAAAACTCCTTTTTGTATCTTAACCTAAAATACCAATTCCTAATCATATTTTTAACATATAGGGATAAAAAACATATTTTCTCAATTGACAATTGATAATTAATAATTAACAATTGTTCTAACTAACGTTTCAGTAAAAAAAGAATGCTGCGCGAAAAGTCTACGGGTGATTAGTATTACTCGGCTATGATGTTACCACCGTTACACCTGTAACCTATCAACGTGGTCATCTCCCACGACCCTTAAAAGAAATCTCATCTTGTGGCGGGTTTCGTACTTATATGCTTTCAGCACTTATCCCATCCGCACTTAGCTACTCTGCTATGCCCTTGGCAAGACAACAGATACACCAGCGGTGCGTCCAACTCGGTCCTCTCGTACTAGAGTCAGATCCACGCAAATTTCTAACGCCCACAGTAGATAGAGACCGAACTGTCTCACGACGTTCTGAACCCAGCTCGCGTGCCACTTTAATGGGCGAACAGCCCAACCCTTGGGACCTTCTCCAGCCCCAGGATGTGACGAGCCGACATCGAGGTGCCAAACCCCCCCGTCGATGTGAGCTCTTGGGGGAGATCAGCCTGTTATCCCCGGCGTACCTTTTATCCTTTGAGCGATGGCCCTTCCATTCGGAACCACCGGATCACTATGCTCTACTTTCGTACCTGATCGACTTGTGAGTCTCTCAGTCAAGCTCCCTTATGCCATTGCACTCTACGCACGGTTACCAAGCGTGCTGAGGGAACCTTTAGAAGCCTCCGTTACTCTTTTGGAGGCGACCACCCCAGTCAAACTACCCTCCACGAATTGTCCCCTGCACTCTGCAGGGTTAGACCTCAGATAAGCAAAGGGTGGTATTTCAACAACGACTCCACAACTACCAGAATAGCCACTTCATAGTCTCCCACCTATCCTACGCATCACTTATCCAAGACCAATACGAAGATATAGTAAAGGTGCACAGGGTCTTTTCGTCCCACTGCGGGTAATCGGCATCTTCACCGATACTACAATTTCACCGAGCTCATGGCCGAGACAGTGTCCAAATCGTTACACCATTCGTGCAGGTCGGAACTTACCCGACAAGGAATTTCGCTACCTTAGGACCGTTATAGTTACGGCCGCCGTTTACTGGGGCTTCAATTCAAACCTTCGTGTTACCACTAAGCTCTCCTCTTAACCTTCCAGCACCGGGCAGGTGTCAGACCCTATACCTCATCTTTCGATTTTGCAGAGTCCTGTGTTTTTGATAAACAGTCGCTTGGACCTTTTCACTGCGGCCTATCTTACGATAGGCGACCTTTCTCCCGAAGTTACAGGTCTATTTTGCCTAGTTCCTTAGCCATGAATCTCTCGAGCGCCTTAGAATTCTCATCCCAATCACCTGTGTCGGTTTACGGTACGGGCATTAATCTTCGCTTTTCTTGGAAACGTTGTCACCACTCTATCACCTCGACCGAAGCCTCAGTGTACTATCAAAGCTATAACTGCTCCTTTAACGTACTATTCCGTCAGTACGCGGTAGTTATCTCGTTCCGTCACTTTTATCAGATTAATGGTACGGGAATATTAACCCGTTGTACATCCACTTCCCCTTCTCGGGTGCGCGTTAGTCCCCGACTAACCCTCAGCTGATTAGCATAGCTGAGGAAACCTTGATCTTTCGGCGGGCAGGTTTCTCGCCTGCCTTATCGTTACTTATGCCTACATTTTCTTTTCTATCAGCTCCACTACGGCTCACGCCTTTAGCTTCTACGCCTATAGAATGCTCCCCTACCGGTAGGTACTTCTGTACTACCCCATAGCTTCGGTAATATGCTTATGCCCGTTTATTATCCATGCCCAACCGCTCGACTAGTGAGCTGTTACGCACTCTTTAAATGTATGGCTGCTTCCAAGCCAACATCCTAGCTGTCAGTGCAGTCAGACCGCGTTTGGTCAACTTAGCATATATTTGGGGACCTTAGCTGATGGTCCGGGTTCTTTCCCTTTAGGATATGGACCTTAGCACCCATACCCTCACTGCTGATGAGCATTTAATAGCATTCGGAGTTTGTCAGGAATTGGTAGGCGATGAAACCCCCGCATCCAATCAGTAGCTCTACCTCTATTAAACTCACACCAACGCTGCACCTAAATGCATTTCGGGGAGTACGAGCTATTTCCCAGTTTGATTGGCCTTTCACCCCTACCCTCAGGTCATCCGAAGTCTTTTCAACGACAACCAGTTCGGTCCTCCACGCTGTGTTACCAGCGCTTCAACCTGCCCAAGGGTAGATCACCAGGTTTCGCGTCTACTACTACCAACTTAACGCCCTATTCAGACTCTCTTTCGATGCGGATTCGTATCTGAAATACTTATCCTCGCTGGTAACAGTAACTCGTAGGCTCATTATGCAAAAGGCACGCCGTCACAGCCTAACGCTGCTCCGACCGCTTGTAAGCGTATGGTTTCAGGGTCTATTTCACTCCGTTATTCACGGTTCTTTTCACCTTTCCCTCACGGTACTAGTTCACTATCGGTCTCTCAGGAGTATTTAGCCTTACCGGATGGTCCCGGCTGATTCAGTCAAGGTTCCTCGTGCCCCGACCTACTCAGGATTCCCATAAGATTTATAAAACTGTACCTATACGAGACTTTCACTCTCTGTGGTGTGTCTTTCCAAACACTTCTAATCCAGCTCTACAACCTATATCTGGGTCCTACAACCCCCACTCTGCCGTAACAAAGTGGGTTTGGGCTATTCCCATTTCGCTCGCCACTACTTTGGGAATCACTTTTGTTTTCTTCTCCTCTGCCTACTAAGATGTTTCAGTTCAGCAGGTTTGCCCACCTTTACGATGTAGTACATCTTCAATGTACTGGGTTGCCCCATTCGGATATTTGCGTATCATCTCGTATGTGCCAATACACGCAACTTTTCGCAGCTTATCACGTCCTTCTTCGCCTCTGAGAGCCTAGGCATCCCCCATACGCCTTTACATAACTTTTCGCGCTTGTAGTCCTAGTCAATTGACAATTAACAATTGATAATTGTCAATTATCTAGGTACCTCTCGTTCTCTTTGATTCTTTTTAATATTTCGTTAGATTAATCAATAATCTATTATTGATCTCTTATGCTCTTTATCCCAATATGTCAATGTACGTTTGTTGTGGAGAATAAGGGATTCGAACCCTTGACCCCCTGCGTGCAAGGCAGGTGCTCTAGCCAGCTGAGCTAATTCCCCCTGTCTCTAGGTAAGAGATATGTGGTAAGAGGTAAGAGGATCCTTCCCCTAGCTCACTCCTAGAAATTTCCTTCTTTTTAAGCTTCTTTTGCTTGTAGTCCCAGGCAGACTCGAACTGCCGACCTCTACATTATCAGTGTAGCGCTCTAACCAGCTGAGCTATGAGACTTTGTTCTAATTAGCAAATTTGTAAATTAGCAAATTTGCAAATTTTATTTTGTTGCCAGCAAGATTTAAAGAATCAAATATACCATCAGTCATTAATCATTAATAATTAACCATTAATAATTAAATCGGTCTTCTCTAGAAAGGAGGTGTTCCAGCCGCACCTTCCGGTACGGCTACCTTGTTACGACTTAGCCCCAGTCACTAGTTTTACCCTAAACAGCTCCTTTAGGTAACCGTCTTCAGGTACTCCCAGCTTCCATGGCTTGACGGGCGGTGTGTACAAGGCCCGGGAACGTATTCACCGGATCATGGCTGATATCCGATTACTAGCGATTCCAGCTTCACGGAGTCGAGTTGCAGACTCCGATCCGAACTGTGACCGTCTTTATAGATTCGCGCCTGCTCACGCAGTGGCTGCTCTCTGTAACGGCCATTGTAGCACGTGTGTAGCCCAAGATGTAAGGGCCGTGATGATTTGACGTCATCCCCACCTTCCTCTCGGTTTGCACCGGCAGTCCCATTAGAGGGCTCGACTCGACTCGTTAGCAACTAATGGCAGGGGTTGCGCTCGTTATAGGACTTAACCTGACACCTCACGGCACGAGCTGACGACAACCATGCAGCACCTTGAAAACTGTCCGAAGAAAAAGGTATCTCTACCTCTGTCAGTCCCCATTTAAACCTTGGTAAGGTTCCTCGCGTATCATCGAATTAAACCACATGCTCCACCGCTTGTGCGGGCCCCCGTCAATTCCTTTGAGTTTCATTCTTGCGAACGTACTCCCCAGGTGGGATACTTATCACTTTCGCTTAGCCACTCAATCCTTAAACCAAACAGCTAGTATCCATCGTTTACAGCGTGGACTACCAGGGTATCTAATCCTGTTCGCTCCCCACGCTTTCGTCCATCAGCGTCAATTAATTGTTAGTAATATGCCTTCGCTATCGGTGTTCTGTGTAATATCTAAGCATTTCACCGCTACACTACACATTCCAACTACTTCACAACCATTCAAGACCAACAGTTTCAAAGGCAGTTGCTCAGTTGAGCTGAGCGCTTTCACCTCTGACTTACAAGCCCGCCTACAGACCCTTTAAACCCAATGATTCCGGATAACGCTCGCATCCTCCGTATTACCGCGGCTGCTGGCACGGAGTTAGCCGATGCTTATTCATAAGGTACCGTCATCAAACTACGCGTAGCCCTTATTCTTCCCTTACAAAAGCAGTTTACAATCCATAAGACCTTCATCCTGCACGCGGCATGGCTGGATCAGTCTTCCGACCATTGTCCAATATTCCTCACTGCTGCCTCCCGTAGGAGTCTGGTCCGTATCTCAGTACCAGTGTGGGGGACATCCCTCTCAGAACCCCTATCTATCATAGCCTTGGGGAGCCGTTACCTCTCCAACTAGCTAATAGAACGCATACTCATCTTTCACCACCTAAGCTTTAATAGTATCACGATGCCGTGCTCCTATACTATGGGGTATTAATCCAAATTTCTTCGGGCTATCCCCCAGTGAAAGGCAGATTGTATACGCGTTACGCACCCGTACGCCGGTCTCAGTTACCCGAAAGTAACTTCCCCCTCGACTTGCATGTGTTAGGCCTGCCGCTAGCGTTCATCCTGAGCCAGGATCAAACTCTTCATCGTTAAATTCTTTTATATCTTCTAACCGATCTTCAAGTTATTGACTTCAGGTTTCACTCAATCCTTTAAATCTTCTTTGTGCTGTACAACATTATGTCAAGGTACGTGTTGTTTCTTTCTTTTAGGCGTATGCTATACCCCCTACAAATGTGCCTTATCGTCTCATTTGCGGGTGCAAAGGTACACCTTTTATCTTTACCTCCAAAATTTTTATACATTTTTTTTCGAAGATTTTTTTAATAATTTGATAAGTAATTGATTATAAGATTTATAAAATTTTATATATTTTATTTTCTTATTATCAATGTAACACTTTTTTATATTTTCTAAGCATTAATACTTTTCAAATACATCATCATTACTACAACAGTTTATGTGCGATAAGATACTCAGCAATCTGTATGGTATTAGTAGCAGCTCCTTTGCGCAGGTTATCAGCTACTACCCATAAGTTAAGAGTATTAGGTTGTGACTCATCACGACGGATACGCCCTACAAATACGTCATCTTTGCCGTGAGCGTACAGTGGCATAGGGTAAGTATTCGTATCAGTGTTATCCTGCACCTTAATCCCAGGCGATTGTGCTAAGAGCGCACGTACTTCATCAATATTAAAATCCTTTTTCAATTCTACATTCACCGCTTCACTATGTCCGCCTACTACTGGTATGCGCACCGCTGTAGCTGTTACTGCAATACTGTCGTCTCGGAGTATCTTTTTAGTTTCACGCACCAATTTCATTTCTTCCTTGGTATAACCATTATCTTCAAACACGTCACAATGAGGAATCACATTGCGGTGTATTGGGTAATGATAAGCCATCTCGCCTTTTTCTCCTTTGTATTCGTTTTCTAACTGGCGTACGGCTTTCACTCCTGTACCTGTAATCGATTGGTAAGTAGAGACTACCACACGCTTGATACCGTATTTCTTTTGTAAAGGAGCTAAAGCTACGAGCATCTGTATCGTAGAACAATTAGGGTTTGCAATAATCTTATCGTCTTTCGTAAGCACATCGGCATTGATTTCAGGAATTACCAATTTTTTAGTGTCGTCCATACGCCACGCCGATGAGTTATCTACCACTGTTGTCCCTACTTGGGCAAACTTAGGTGCCCATTCTTTTGAGACGGTAGCTCCTGCTGAAAAAAGAGCTAAATCGGGTTTGAGTGATACGGCTTGTTGTAAGCCTATCACAGTATATTCAGTTCCTTGAAAAGTAATTTTCTTCCCTACTGACTTCTCTGATGCTACGGGAATTAATTCGGTTACAGGAAATTTGTGTTCTGCAAGTACTTCTAACATCACGTTACCTACCATTCCGGTAACGCCTACTACTGCTACTCTCATTTTTAATTATAATTTTGTTTTATTTTAATTCTTTTACTTCCATATTGTCATACTGTACAATATATACGCCTTGGTTTTCATAGCCACCTCCCTTATAAGCATTTTTTAGGTAGGCAAATTTATTCTCTAAGTAAGAAGTCTCCCCTATACGTGTATTGGCACTGGTAAGATTACCCGATACTCCCAAACGCAATACAGCATCCATAGTAAGGTCAAACCCGCGAATAGCATACTTATTAGGTAGAATACCATAAGTCTTTAAATATCGCGCAGAAAAACTATCTGTACCATTAGAATATTTATTTACAGTAGGATAAGTAAAACGTAAATCGGATAGCTGGTTGTTAGAAAGATTATTAGAATCGTATACTGAACCTCTATCCACAGTCGCCAACATAATCTTAGGGAAGGTATTGTTCCTTTTAGATTTAAGCGCATTGTGCAACAAACGCACTGCCATCGACACGTAACCTATATCATTCGACTGTAATAACACTACATTTTCCTTGTTGTAGTTTAGAGCATTAACAAATCCATTAGCTGACATTTCGGTTACTACCTTAGCATTAGGGAATGAACGCTCTAATTTCTCACGCAAAGAACTATTCTTGCTATCAGCTAAGATAATCATATTCTCATCTGAATAGTTTTTATTCAGATAGTCAATCATTTGTGCTTGTAACACCTCATCGTTCGGTAAGGTCTGATACACATTAGGATTGAGAGTTATATTCTTATTAGATAAGGGGGCTAATAATATCGTATTGTTACTTGTAACCAATGATGCTAAAGTATTAAACGATTTGGTGGTAAAAGGACCTATTACTACTTGTGAGTTCTGTACTGAGGCGTTAGAAGCTATCTTCTTTAAGTCACCTTCACTATCGTATACATTCACTTTAAACTTATATCCCATTTTTTGAAGAGAGTCCAAAGCTATTAGAGCTCCTGAATAGAAATCAGTAGCCACAGGAGTTAGTTTATTTTCAGTAAGTCTAGATTTTATAATAGCAATTTGGCCAGTGCTGACATCCGATAGTTTAAAAGGTAAAATATAAGATATCTCCTTCACATTGGCTGGTGAAGATGCTGAACGCAAGGTATTGTTAGAATTCTGAAAGTTGTAGTTTGCTGTATTATTCTGTGAAGCACTTTTATAGTGTTCGTAATTCTCTTTTGGTATCCATATTTGAGCATCGCTTTTCAATCCATCTTTAAGACTAGGATTTAGTTTCACAAGTTCAGCTTCCGATAAACCAAACTTACGTTCTAAGCTGTAAAATCCTTCCCCTCTCTCCACAAGATAAAGCACCACTTCTTTCTTAGTATTAGGGCGAGCTGGTGGTTCAGGCTCTGTACTATCGGTAGAAGAGGCTGGCACCCAGATTTCTTGCCCTTCTCTTATACTATTAGGGTTGAAACCTTTTTCGTTTTTGTTCAGCTTTTCCAATTCCTCTACACTCACATTGTGGTTTTTAGCAATGCGCCAAAGCGTTTCTTGTGGTTTTACTACGTACCGCTTTTGTCCTTGTACGCTTTTTTGTACCATTTCAGCTGTTTTGCTAAATAGCGGAATAGTAATACGCTCACCCTCTTGTAACTCTCTTATATAGAGGTCTAAATTATAACGCTTTAAATCATCAATAGTGATGTTGTATTTTTGCGACAGACCAAAGAAAGTCTCACCCCCTTTTACCAAGTGAGTCGTAAACCCTACAGGACGTTGGGTATTGTAATGCTTCACTTTACTAATAGGAATATTAATGGTCATTCCCTTT
This sequence comes from Capnocytophaga sp. oral taxon 902, assembly GCF_013394735.1. Lineage (NCBI taxonomy): Bacteria > Pseudomonadati > Bacteroidota > Flavobacteriia > Flavobacteriales > Flavobacteriaceae > Capnocytophaga > Capnocytophaga sp. oral taxon 902. Next base: position 2,741,695 of record NZ_CP058261.1, on the reverse strand, counting down.
TGTACTCCATCTTTAAGCCCTGGATTGAGTTTTAAGATGTCAGCGGGCGAAAAGCGATAGGTCTTAGCTATATTTTCAATACTTTCATAGTTATTTGCTGTGTACGTTTGCGGTTGTGCATAGGCAACTCCTAAGCACAATAACAAAGCTAATGTAAAAAGTTGTTTCATAATATTGTCTTATGATTTATTTTTTTAGTGTTAATTGATAATTCTAAATTGTTTATTGTCTATTCCCATTCTATCGTGGCAGGCGGTTTACTGCTGATATCGTACACCACACGGTTTACACCTTTCACCTTATTGATAATATCGTTAGACACTTTTTGCAGAAATTTATAAGGTAAGTCTACCCAATCTGCCGTCATACCGTCTATGCTTTCCACAGCGCGCAAGGCTACCACACGCTCGTAGGTACGTTCGTCTCCCATTACTCCCACACTGTTGATAGGCAGTAAAATAGCCCCTGCTTGCCACACTTTGTCGTATAAGTTATTTTCTTTCAGTGCGTTGATGAATATAGCATCTACTTCTTGCAAAATAGTTACCTTTTCGGCAGTGATATCTCCCAAAATGCGGATAGCCAATCCAGGTCCTGGAAAAGGGTGTCTGCCTAATAGTTCATCACTGATGCCCAAACTGCGTCCTACTCTTCGCACTTCATCTTTGAAGAGCATACGCAAAGGCTCTACTACTTTCAATTTCATATAGTCGGGTAAGCCTCCTACGTTATGATGTGATTTGATAGTAGCTGAAGGTCCCTTTACTGATAGTGATTCAATCACGTCAGGATAGATAGTGCCTTGTGCCAACCATTGAGCATCGGTAATTTTATGAGCCTCATCATCAAATACTTCAATAAAAACGCGCCCTATGGTTTTGCGTTTTTCCTCGGGGTCGGTTTTGCCTGCTAAGGCAGTAAGGAAACGCGCTGAGGCATCTACACCCTTCACATTCAGTCCCATACCCTCATATTGTTTCAGTACGTTTTCGAACTCGTTTTTGCGCAAGAGTCCATTATTTACAAAAATACAATGTAATTGCTTGCCAATCGCTTTGTTAAGTAATACAGCAGCTACCGTAGAGTCTACTCCTCCCGATAAGCCTAATATCACTTTCTCATTACCCACTTGTGCTTTTAGCTGGGCAACCGTCATTTCTACAAAGTTGTCGGACGTCCAATTAGGGGTAAGTTTCGCTATTTTGAAAAGGAAGTTAGCTAATAGCTTCATTCCATCAACTGAGTGGGTCACTTCGGGGTGAAACTGAATTGCGTAGGTTTCTTCTCCTTTTATGCGATAAGCCGCGTTCACTACATCAGGAGTACTCGCCAAACAAACCGCCCCAGTAGGCAATTGTTTGATAGTGTCACTATGGCTCATCCACACTACACTTCCTTCTGCAATCCCTTCAAAAAGAGGTTCATTAGGCTTAATATAGGTAAGGTGAGCACGCCCGTACTCTCGTATGTTCGAAGGGGCTACTTCACCACCGCCAAAGTGTGCCAAATACTGCGCTCCGTAACATACTGCCAAAAGGGGCTTTTTACCTTTCAGTGCTGATAGGTCTGGGTGCAAGGCTTCTGCACTACGCACCGAATAAGGCGAACCTGAGAGTATCACTGCCGAGAAGTCTTCTAAGTTCTCAGGCAAATGGTTGTAGGGGTGCATTTCGCAATACACGTTCAATTCGCGCACACGGCGTGCAATAAGTTGGGTGTATTGCGAGCCAAAGTCTAATAATAAAAGACGTGAGCCCTGAAAAGTATCTTTATTCATCGTCGAGGGTTGCTGCGGCAGTAAGCACCGCTTGTTTCAAATTTTCTTTATAATCAATCATTTTTTGCAAGAGCTCAGCGTCGGCACTTGCCAATATTTGCACGGCTAATAAACCTGCGTTCTTAGCAGCATTTAAAGCTACGGTAGCCACAGGCACTCCGCCAGGCATTTGTAAGATAGAAAGGATAGAATCCCAACCGTCAATAGAGTTACTGCTTTTCACCGGCACACCTATCACAGGCAAAGGCGACATCGAGGCGACCATACCAGGTAAATGAGCTGCACCCCCTGCTCCCGCAATAATTACCTGAATGCCTTTTTTATGAGCGTTCTTACTGAACTCCATCAGCTTTTCAGGCGTGCGATGCGCCGATACGATGTCTACCACAGTTGTGATACCAAAGGACTTGAGGATATCAATAGCGTCCTGCATCACAGGCAAATCACTCTTGCTTCCCATTACCACAGCTACTTTCATTTTGTCTATATTTTGGTGCAAAGGTACAAAAAAATATCAATTCACAATATAAAGGCTTTATATTTTGTTCCCTCGTGCTACTTCCTTGTAACCTTATCATTCGCCATTCGCAACTCGTCATTAATTTGGTATTATTAGTATTTTGGGTATTGTGGCATTAAATTCGCCTTCGCACTTTCTTCTAGTAAGCCTTGTCTTTTAGTCTAATAGCTATCTATACTTTTTTCTCTTGAAGAATGTTTATACTTCTATTTACCTTTGCTCATCTCACATTTTTGTATCGCCACACTCCCCTTTTAAAAAGATTACTTCTTTCCCTTATTTTCGTTTTTCTTCTACTTTAAATCCGCTTAAATCTCTTTTTTCTACTCATTCTTAATCCCTCATTATTAACTATTTATATACCCTTTCTATATCTATCTTCCAAGATTCGTATAAGCTTCCTATAAGCTCTCTATAAGCTACCACCACCCTCTCAACAGCTACTTTACCTCTTGTTTTTTACCTTTTACCTAAATTTTCTCTTCCGAATCTCTCCGTTATCTTCCGAGACCTCCAACCTGCCAAGTAACTTTTTTCATTCCACCTCATATTTTCGGTAAGTGTTTTGAAGTAGAGGCACTATTACTCTTTAGCTTCAAAAATAGATAGGTATCAGCACCTACCCGTTAATGAACAGAGATTCAATTAGTCACCGACATTTTGTCACTCGTTACACATTTCTTATCAAGTAGTTATTATTAAATAATAATCAGATTGTTAATTATTTTTAGATTCCTATTTAATATTCTATTTGGTATAAAAATCCTTTTTAAAAACTGTCTTTTTGTCAGTTAAAAGCTGTTGGCACAACTCTTGCCCTATTGGGAGTGAACAAATCATAAAATGTTGAACACACTAAATTGAAAATATATGAATTTTAATAACTTTACTATCAAAGCGCAAGAAGCGGTACAAACCGCTCAGCAAATTGCCCAGCAGTACGGGCACCAGGAATTGCAAAACGAACATTTCTTCAAAGCTATTGAGCAGGTAGATGAGAACGTATTGCCTTTCCTATTCAAAAAATTGAATATCAACCGCGAGCAATTAAATAAACAATTAGAAACTGCTCTGCAAGGCTTTGCCAAAGTCAGCGGTGGCGATATGGGGCTCTCACGCGAAGCAAACACTATGCTGAACGAAGCTGCTAACATCGCTAAAAAATGGAATGACGAATATGTATCCTTAGAACACCTTATATTGGCTATCTTCAAATCAAACAGTAAAATCGCCCAAGCCCTGAAAGACCAAGGCGTAAGTGAAAAAGAGTTGGAGAAAGCCATTCAAGAATTGCGCAAAGGCGAACGCGTAACTTCGGCTTCGGCTGAAGATACTTACAATTCGCTCAACAAATACGCTAAAAATCTCAATCAGTTAGCTGATAGCGGGAAACTCGACCCTGTGATTGGTCGTGATGAGGAAATACGTCGTGTATTGCAAATTCTTTCACGTCGTACCAAGAACAACCCTATGTTGGTGGGTGAACCTGGGGTAGGTAAAACGGCTATAGCCGAAGGCTTAGCGCACCGTATTGTGAAAGGTGACGTGCCTGAAAACCTAAAAGACAAGGTAATTTACTCCCTCGATATGGGTGCCCTTATCGCAGGTGCGAAGTACAAAGGTGAGTTTGAAGAACGACTCAAATCAGTAGTGAAAGAGGTTACCTCATCCGATGGCAATATCATTCTGTTTATAGATGAAATTCATACCCTTGTGGGAGCAGGAGGAGGCGAAGGTGCTATGGACGCTGCTAATATCTTAAAACCTGCCTTAGCACGTGGTGAACTCCGTGCCATTGGTGCCACTACTCTCGATGAGTACCAAAAATATTTTGAGAAAGATAAGGCTCTTGAACGTCGTTTTCAAAAGGTAATGGTAGACGAACCAGATACCGAGAGTGCTATATCAATATTGCGTGGTATCAAAGAAAAATACGAAACTCACCACAAAGTGCGTATCAAAGACGAGGCTATTATCGCAGCAGTAGAGCTTTCTGAACGCTATATCACTAATCGTTTCTTGCCCGATAAGGCAATAGACCTAATGGACGAGGCAGCTGCCAAGCTCCGTATGGAAATCAATTCTAAACCCGAAGAGTTAGACGTACTCGACCGTAAGATAATGCAACTCGAAATAGAAATTGAGGCTATCAAACGTGAGAAAGACGAAGATAAGCTCAAAATGCTATATGTAGATTTGGCAAATCTTAAAGAAGAACGTAACGCTATCAATGCTAAATGGCAGAGTGAAAAAAGCGTAATTGATGAAGTGCAAACCACTAAGGAAGCTATTGAGAAATACCGTTTGGAAGCCGATAGAGCTGAACGTGAAGGCGACTACGGTAAAGTAGCGGAATTGCGTTATGGAAAAATCAAAGAAGCGGAAGACAAGTTAGTGGAATTGCAAAAGAATTTAGACAGCAAATCACACGAAAATGCTCTTGTAAAAGAAGAAGTAACCGCCGAAGACATCGCTGAAGTAGTCGCAAAATGGACAGGTATACCTGTAGCTAAAATGTTACAAGGCGAACGCGAAAAACTCTTAAACTTAGAAAAAGAATTGCACCGTCGTGTAGTAGGTCAAGAAGAAGCCATCGAGGCAGTTTCCGATGCCATACGCCGTAGTCGTGCTGGTTTGCAAGACCCACGTCGTCCTATAGGTTCTTTTCTTTTCTTAGGAACTACGGGGGTAGGTAAAACCGAACTTGCCAAAGCCTTAGCCGAGTATCTATTCGACGATGAAAATGCAATGACGCGTATAGATATGAGTGAATATCAAGAGAAACACGCTGTTAGCCGATTAGTAGGTGCGCCTCCAGGATATGTGGGGTATGACGAAGGTGGTCAGCTTACTGAAGCTGTGCGTCGCCGTCCGTATTCCGTAATACTTTTAGACGAAATCGAAAAAGCTCACCCCGATACTTTCAACATCTTGTTGCAAGTACTCGACGAAGGTAGGCTTACTGACAACAAAGGTCGTACCGCCGACTTTAAGAATACGATTATCATTATGACCTCCAATATGGGTAGCCATATCATTCAGGAAACTTTTGAAAAGTATCCTAAGGATACCGAGCGCGCTATCGACGAGTCACGTGACGAGGTGTTACAACTCCTCAAACAAACTGTACGTCCTGAGTTTTTGAACCGTATAGACGACATTATAATGTTCACACCGCTCAACGCCAAGGATATCCGTAGTATTGTGCGTTTGCAATTGCAATCAGTGTTCCGTATGGTTGCCAAAGAAGGCATCTTGCTCGATGCCACCGATGAGGCTATTGATTACTTAGCACAAAAAGGTTTTGACCCTCAGTTTGGTGCTCGTCCAGTGAAACGTATCATTCAGAAAGAAGTGCTTAACAAGCTTTCTAAAGAAATTTTGAGTGGCACAGTACAACGCGATGCTGTCATCTTATTAGATGCTTTTGATAACCAATTGGTATTTAGAAATCAAACATCAGAAGATAAAAAATAGAAATTAGTTGTTAGTCGCTTACTAACAACTAATGACTGAAAATGACAATTTGTCAGTTTTTATCCCTTTGGCACAATCATTGACTGCTACTAACTACGTAAGCGTAAGGCTTACAAAAATAATGTTGAACTTAAAAAAACGATAATATTAATATGAGTAAGATTATAGGTATTGACTTAGGAACCACAAACTCTTGTGTTTCTGTAATGGAAGGTAATGACCCCGTGGTGATTACCAATGCCGAAGGTAAACGCACAACCCCTTCAGTGGTAGCTTTTACCGAAGGTGGCGAAATAAAAGTAGGTGACGCTGCTAAACGTCAGGCAGTTACCAACCCTAAAAACACGGTATATTCTATCAAGCGTTTTATGGGGAACAAGTTTTCTGAATTGGAAAAAGAAATCGCTCGTGTACCTTATAAAGTAGTACGTGGCGACAACGATACTCCTCGTGTGGACATAGACGGACGTTTGTATACTCCACAAGAAATCTCAGCTATGATTCTTCAAAAAATGAAGAAAACTGCAGAAGACTTCTTAGGACAACCCGTAACAAGCGCGGTAATTACTGTACCAGCTTACTTTAACGACGCTCAACGTCAAGCTACTAAAGAAGCAGGTGAAATCGCAGGCTTAAAAGTAGAACGTATCATCAACGAACCTACTGCCGCTGCATTGGCTTATGGCTTGGATAAAGACCATAGCGACCATAAGATTGTTGTATTCGACTTTGGGGGTGGTACTCACGATGTGTCTATCTTGGAACTTGGCGACGGCGTGTTTGAAGTACTCGCTACTGATGGTGATACCCACTTAGGAGGTGACGATGTAGATGAAAAAATCATCAACTGGTTAGCTGAAGAGTTTGAAAAAGAAGAACAAATCGACCTTCGTAAAGACCCTATGGCATTGCAACGTCTTAAAGAAGCTGCTGAAAAGGCTAAGATTGAACTTTCTTCAACTACTGAAACCGAAATCAACTTGCCTTATATCACTGCTACAGCTTCAGGTCCTAAACACTTGGTGCGCAAGCTCAGCCGTGCTAAATTCGAACAACTCATCGACGACCTCGTAAAACGCACAATTGAACCTTGCAAAAAAGCATTAGAAAATGCAGGTCTCAGCGTAAGTGATATCAACGAAGTAATCTTAGTAGGTGGTTCTACTCGTATTCCTGCCGTACAAGAAGCCGTTGAAAAATTCTTTGGCAAAAAACCTAATAAGAGCGTAAACCCTGATGAGGTAGTAGCTATTGGAGCCGCTATTCAAGGGGGCGTACTTACTGGTGATGTGAAAGATGTATTGCTTTTGGACGTTACTCCTCTTTCTTTGGGTATCGAAACTATGGGAGGTGTGATGACTAAACTGATAGAAGCCAATACAACTATCCCTACTAAGAAATCGCAAGTGTTCTCAACTGCTGCCGATAATCAGCCGAGTGTGGAAATTCACGTATTGCAAGGTGAAAGACCTATGGCAAACGACAACAAGACTATCGGTCGTTTCCACTTAGATGACATTCCACCTGCCCCACGTGGCGTACCACAAATTGAGGTTACTTTCGATATCGATGCTAACGGTATTATCAACGTATCGGCAACTGATAAAGGTACAGGCAAGTCTCACAATATCCGTATAGAAGCATCTTCTGGACTTTCAAAAGAAGATATTGAGAAGATGAAACGCGAAGCCGAAGCCAATGCCGAAGCTGATAAGAAAGCTAAAGAAAAAGTAGATAAGCTCAACGAAGCTGATGCGATGATATTCCAAACTGAAAAACAACTCAAAGAGTTTGGTGATAAAATCCCAGCCGACAAGAAAGGCACTATCGAGACTGTTCTTAGCGAACTTAAAACAGCTTACGAAGGCAAAGACCTCAGCTCTATTGAAACTGCTTTGGGCAAAATCAATACTGCTTGGCAACAAGCCTCTGAGGACATCTACAAAGCCCAACAGGGAGGCGGTAGCTCTACCGCACAAGAGCAACCTAACGCTGGTGGGGCACAAGACGTCAATACAGACAATGTTCAAGACGTAGATTTCGAAGAAGTAAAATAGATTAATAACTAATATTAAAGACCACTATAAACAATTAGTTTATAGTGGTCTTTTTATTTTTAAATTAATCAAAAATATTTGTTTTTCCTATTTTTTAATTATAATTTCATACCATATTTGTACCGGGTCTTAATTTACTACAATGTGGTTCTTAAAACGCTTATAATTCTTAATAGTTTAAAATGGGATTTAGTAAACTGAAAATACCAAAGGTTTATGAACAATGTCAGAAACCATTTGAGGCAAAAACAATAACAACTCGTTTTTGCTCGCATTCTTGTGCGGATAAAAATAAAAAAGAACAAAAAAAGCAAAAACTAGAATTACAGAAAAAAGAAAAAGTTTTAGAAAAATATGCAGATAAGATTGCTATTCTACAACATAGAAAATTAATTTCTGTAAGTGAGGCAGTTGTTTTATTTGGAATTTCAAAAAGTTCTATTCATAGATTGATTATGCGAAATATCATTTGTAGTGTGAATTTGGGAGAGCGACTTACGAGAATAAATAAAATAGAATTAGAAAAACTTTTTTCTCCCAATAATTTGCTCCCCAACGTTGTAAGGCATAACATTCATAATGTATCCCTGTTTCTGCCTTATTTCTATTAGAAAGTTCTGTCTTATATTGTAAAAGGTGATTATAGATTGCAGGGTACTGATTTTCAAAAGCTTTTTCAGCCTCTTTAGAAGCACCTTTAATTTCCGGCTTTATTTGATGAAGCGGGAAGTGCCAAGGTATAAATAATAGATATAAATCTGCAAACACATACCCATATCGCTTAATTTCACGTCCTCTCAATATTGGTCTTATAATTTCGGCACTTTTTGGATCTTGGGCTATAAGTTCAGTACGTTTTTTCCCGTCTATGATAAAAGCATCATTGAAGCCTGTCAGTATACCTCTATTTATCTGTATATCCCAATCCTTAAGTGGGGTGTCGATAGCTTCAATTTTAGCCTTGATACGCTGTTCAATGTCGGAAAGTATCACCCAGCTATCAGCATTTTTAAACTGAGTGGTTTGGGCGTGTTGTCTAACATAAAGGCTGGTAAAAAATAAAGGGGCATTATTGTATTTAATATAGACAAAAAATGATTTATTTTCTACAAAATCTGTATATTGTACCCTTTAATAACTATTTAAATAATTTTTAAAGATGATTTACGGATACATTAGGGTCAGTACAGACCGACAAACAGTAGAAAACCAACGTTTTGAAATCAATCAGTTTTGTGAAAAACAACAAATAGTTGTCAATAAATGGATTGAAGAAACTATTTCGGGTACTAAAGAAGTACAAGAACGACAATTGGGCAAACTCCTCAAAAAAATGAAGAAAGGCGATGTCCTTATTTGCTCAGAACTGTCGCGTTTGGGGCGTAACCTCTTGATGATTATGGAGGTGCTTAATGAGTGTATGAACCGCAATATTCAGGTGTGGACTATCAAAGATAATTATCGCTTGGGGAGTGATATCAATAGCAAAGTGTTGGCGTTTGCCTTTGGGCTGTCGGCTGAAATTGAACGCAATCTTATCAGTCAGCGTACCAAAGAGGCTTTGGCACGTAAAAAAGCAGAAGGGGTAGTACTGGGTCGCCCTAAAGGAAGCAAATCGGCTAAAACGAAACTCACAGGGCAAGAAAAGAAGATTAAAGAGTTGCTAGATAAGCGAGTATCATATTCAGCTATTGGGCGTATTCTTGGGGTACATAGGCTTACAGTGAGTAGTTTTGTGAAAGAACGTTTACCCTTAATTTCGCATTAGAATAATTCTACCTCATAAACACTTACTTTTGCAGATCCTACATTCTCATCTCTTGATGGCGCTTTCCCCTTGCTATTGTCGGCAATTGTCGAGTAAGTGAGTCGGCGGGAAACACTTTTTTTATCAAAAATTTTTGTGGTTTAGAAAAATGTCGTAAATTTGTAAACTGAATGTAATAACAGAAAAACTCAACACTAAAACAGAAGAATTTTTAATATGGAAATGACAAAAGATGATTTACACAATGCCCTGAAACACTACTTTGGGTTTGAAGCGTTTAAAGGGCATCAAGAAGAAATTATTACCAGTGTAATTAATAAAGAGAACACCTTTGTTATTATGCCTACAGGTGGTGGTAAATCATTGTGTTACCAATTACCTGCCTTAGTCTTGGAGGGGACTGCTATTGTTATCTCTCCGCTTATCGCTTTGATGAAAAACCAAGTAGATGCTATGCGTGGTATTTCGTCAACCGATAGTATTGCCCACGTGCTGAACTCTTCGCTTACTAAAAATGAAATTCGCGAGGTAATGGAAGACATCAGTGCAGGCAAGACTAAATTGCTATACGTTGCCCCCGAGTCGCTTATCAAAGAGGAATATGCTAACTTTCTCAAAACAGTACCTATTTCCTTTGTAGCGGTAGATGAGGCGCACTGTATCTCGGAATGGGGACACGATTTCCGTCCTGAGTACCGCAATATTAGAACCATTATCGAGCGTTTGGGCAGTAATATACCTATTGTAGCGCTTACTGCTACGGCTACTCCTAAGGTACAAGAAGATATTTTGAAGAACTTAGGAATGCAGGAGGCTAACGTGTTTAAGTCGTCGTTCAACCGTCCAAACTTGTATTACGAGGTACGCCCTAAAACTAAAAATGTAGATGCCGATATCATTCGTTTTGTGAAACAGAACAGTAAAAAATCTGGGATTATATACTGTCTCAGCCGTAAAAAGGTGGAAGACCTCGCGCAAACCTTACAAGTAAACGGCATTTCGGCAGTGCCTTATCACGCAGGATTAGATGCCAAAACACGCGCCAAGCACCAAGATATGTTCTTGATGGAAGAAGTAGATGTGGTAGTTGCAACTATTGCTTTTGGTATGGGTATTGACAAACCCGATGTGCGCTTTGTAATTCACCACGATATTCCTAAAAGTATAGAGAGTTACTATCAAGAAACCGGACGTGCCGGTCGCGATGGTGGTGAAGGGCATTGCTTAGCTTTCTATTCCTATAAAGATGTAGAGAAGCTGGAAAAATTTATGATAGGCAAACCTATAGCTGAGCAAGAAATAGGACAAGCGCTCTTGCAAGATATTGTAGCCTATGCCGAAACGTCTAGTTCGCGCCGTAAATTTATCTTACATTACTTTGGTGAAGAGTTTGACGAGGTGAATGGCGAAGGTGCTAATATGGACGATAATGTACGTTTCCCTAAAGAAAAGAAAGAAGCTAAAGACGATGTGGTGAAATTGCTAAACGTAATTATTGCTACCAAACAGAAATTTAAAGCTAAAGAGATTGTAAATACGCTTATTGGAAAAGTAAGTGCTATTATCAAAGCACACCGTATTGACGAACAAGAGTTCTTTGGTATTGGGAAGGAAAAAGACGATGCTTACTGGATGGCACTCCTCCGTCAGGTAATGGTAAACGGACTCATACGCAAAGATATAGAAACTTACGGAGTGATGTTTATCACCGACAAAGGAAAAGAGTTTTTAAAAGATGTACCTTCATTTATGATGACTGAAGACCACAGTTATGAAGAAGAACCCGAAGATATCAACAGTGCTAATGCCGTAGCAGCCGACCCTGTACTTCTTGAAATGCTCAAAGATTTGCGTAAGAAAGTAGCCAAACAAAAAGGGGTGCCTCCGTTTGTGGTATTCCAAGACCCTTCGCTAGAAGATATGGCTCTCAAATACCCTATTACTATTCAAGAGCTTACTAATGTACACGGTATAGGTGAAGGCAAAGCTAAGAAATATGGTAGTGAGTTTGTAAAGCTCATTGAGCGTTACGTAGAAGAGAATGACATTGTGCGTGCTGAGGATTTAATAGTAAAAACTACAGGGTCTAACTCAGCTTTGAAATTGTTTATCATTCAGAATATAGACCGCAAATTGCCTTTGCCTGACATCGCACAAGCCAAAGATTGGAAATGGATGAGTTCCTCAAAGAAATGGAGCAAATAGTATACAGCGGTACCAAGCTGAATATCGATTATTGGGTGAATGAAATCTTTGATGAAGAGCAACAAGAAGAGCTTCACGAATACTTTATGGAAGCTGAAAGTGATAAAATATCGTTAGCTTCTAAAGAGTTTGCCGGTGATTACGAAGATGATGAATTAAGAATCTACCGATTGAAATTTATTAGTGAAGTAGCGAATTAATATGAGAAGTTTTACATTTAACCTATAATAAAATAAGTAAGTTAGATTAAATAAAGTGTCTGAGAGTTAGCTATAATTTCTCAGACACTTTTTTTAGTGAAAACGGTGTGAGCCACACAAGCAGGTGTGAGCCACACGGGCAGGTGCGAGCCGCACAGGCAAATAAACAAAAGACGAACAAAAGACGAACAAATGACGAACAAATGACGAACAAATGACGGTGCGAGCCACACGGGCAGATAGAGAAATGACGAAGAAAATCTCCCCCTTACACATACCCAGCTTTCGCTGGCTTCCTCCAAAAGGAGAACTAAAGCGACATAAAGACGAATAGATGACAAATAAAGAACGAATAAATGACGGTGCGAGCAGCAGGGGCAAATAAAGAATGAACGAAGGATAAATGGAAATAAAGTAAAGATAAGATGATTTAGAGCATTATTATAAAACCTAAAAATCTTTTATTAGAACTTGAAAATACAGGTAAATAAGGAGTATATAGAGTGTTATAAATACTCGTAAAAATAACTTCAAAAAAACATTAAAAAATATTTTTCAGTATCAAAATTAATTTGTACATTTGCACCGGTTTTTGAGAGACCTCTCAAAAATTGAGGCAATTTTATATTGCTATTAGATAAAAAAGAATTGTTAAATTAATATCAAATTTAAGACATTATGAGTAAACCAAAAACACTTTCCGTTGATAAATACGGAATTAAGAACGCTAATGTTCGTTATCAGTTAACTGCTGACGAACTACAACAAGAAACTTTGGATAAAAAATTAGGCGTTGAAGCTTCTTCAGGAGCTATTGCTATTAAAACAGGTAAATTTACAGGGCGTTCTCCTAAAGACCGTTTCATCGTAAAAGATGATATCACCAAAGATCGCGTATGGTGGGGAAGTATTAACATTCCTTTTGAACCTGCAAAATTTGACAAACTATATGAAAAAGTAGTAGCTTACTTATCTAACAAAGAAATCTACGTTCACGATGGTTATGTTTGTGCAGATCCTAAATACCGTACTAACATTCGTACCATTACTGAGCTTCCTTGGAGCAATCTTTTCGCTTACAATATGTTCTTGCGTATAGATGATAGCGAACTTCCTTCTTTCAAAGAAGATTGGTTGGTAGTAAATGCACCTGGTTTTGAAGCTGACCCTGCTGTAGATGGTACTCGCCAAGCTAACTTCGCTATCTTGAACTTCACCAAAAAAATTGCTTTGATTGGTGGTACAGGTTATACCGGAGAAATTAAAAAAGGTATCTTCTCAGCTATGAACTTTGAATTGCCTGTGTTCCGCAACACTATGCCAATGCACTGTTCAGCTAACGTAGGTAAAGGTGGTGATACTGCTATCTTCTTTGGCTTATCAGGTACTGGTAAAACTACTCTTTCAGCTGACCCTAACCGTCATTTAATTGGTGATGACGAACACGGTTGGACTCCTGAAAATACAGTATTTAACTTTGAAGGTGGTTGCTATGCTAAAGTAGTAGACCTCACTGCTGAAAAAGAACCTGAAATCTTTGGAGCTATTAAAAAAGGTGCTATCCTTGAAAACGTAATTATGGACGATAAAGGTGTAGTTGATTTCTCTCGCACTGATATCACTGAAAACACTCGTGTTTCTTATCCTATTTACCACATCGCAAATATCCAGCCAGGTTCTATAGGACACAATCCTAAGAACATCTTCTTCCTTACTTTCGATGCTTATGGTGTATTGCCTCCAATCTCTAAATTGACTCCTGAACAAGCTGCTTATCAATTTGTATCTGGTTATACTTCAAAAGTAGCCGGTACTGAGGTAGGTATCACTACCCCTCAAAAAACTTTCTCTGCTTGTTTTGGTGCTGCCTTTATGCCACTTCACCCAGCTGAATACGGAAAACGTTTGGCTGAGAAAATCAAAGAAACTGGCGTAAACGTATGGTTGGTAAACACTGGTTACAACGGAAAAATGAAAAGATGTAGCTTAAAAGATACTCGTGCTCTTATCACTGCTGCCCTTAATGGCAAACTTAACAACGTTGAGTACAAAGAATTGCCTATCTTTGGCTTCAAAGTACCTCAATCTTGTGAAGGTGTATCAGACCAAAGCATCTTGAACCCAGAAAATACTTGGAGTGACAAAGCACAATTCAGTGCTAAACTCAAAGAATTGGCTGAATCATTTGTACAAAACTTCAAAGACAAAAAATTTGCTGAAGGTGCAAGTGCTGACGTCCTTGCTGGAGCTCCTAAATTGTAATTATTTAGATAACCATATTCAAAAGGCTGTTCTTAAATGAACAGCCTTTTATTTTTGTTTTTTACTAATATTATTACTATTTTTGCACCCCAAATAGAATTTAAAGATAAAAAATGCTCGACAAATTAAATATCGTAAAACAACGTTTCGACGAAGTTTCGGACTTAATCATTCAACCTGATATTATTGCAGACCAAAAGCGCTATATCCAGCTCAATAAGGAATATAAAGACCTTAAAGAACTGATGGATAAGCGCGATGAGTATATAAACGTAACTGGAAACTTGCAAGAAGCTGAGGAAATTATTGCTGATGGCAGCGATGCCGAAATGGTGGAAATGGCAAAGTTACAATTAGAGGAAAGCAAAGAGCGTTTGCCTCAGTTAGAAGAAGAAATCAAGTATATGCTTATCCCCAAAGACCCCGAAGATGCTAAGAATGCCGTAATGGAAATTCGTGCAGGAACAGGTGGAGATGAGGCTTCAATCTTTGCAGGCGACCTATACCGTATGTACACCAAATACTGCCAAAGTAAAGGCTGGAGTACCTCAGTAATGGACTTTAATGAAGGAACTGCTGGCGGGTATAAAGAAATTATTTTTGAAGTAACGGGTGACAATGTATATGGTACCTTAAAATTTGAAGCAGGAGTACATCGTGTACAACGAGTGCCTCAAACAGAAACACAAGGGCGCGTACACACTTCGGCAGCAACTGTAATTGTATTGCCAGAAGCAGAAGAATTTGATGTGGAACTTGATATGGCTGATGTGAAAATCATTCGTACTACTTCTACGGGACCCGGAGGGCAGTCGGTGAATACAACCTATTCGGCTATTCAGTTGCAACATATTCCTACAGGCATTGAGGTACGTTGCCAAGATGAGAAATCGCAACACAAGAATCTTGAAAAGGCACTTAAAGTATTGCGTTCACGTTTGTACGAAATGGAGCTAGCAAAGAAGATGGAAGCTGATTCTGCTCGTAGGAAATCAATGGTTTCCAGCGGTGACCGCTCAGCTAAAATACGCACTTATAACTATCCGCAAGGACGCGTAACTGACCACCGCATAGGTCTTACCCTTTATGATTTGCAAAATGTTATCAATGGTGATGTACAACGTCTTATTGATGAACTTCAATTGGCTGAAAATGCTGAGAAGCTAAAAGAAGGAGATGTTTTTTAAACTATTATTAAAAAAGAAAATAGCAATATTGTTATTGTAGCGATAGTAGCTGTTATTTTCTTTTTGGCAATCCTATTTATTTTGTGAGATGGCAAAGAAGTATTATGTAGTATGGGAGGGACACCAAACGGGGGTCTTTACCTCGTGGGCTGAATGTAAGAAGGCTGTTAATAATTTTCCAAACGCTAAATACAAAAGTTTTCCTACGGAAGAAATGGCACAAAAAGCCTATGCAGGGAATTATGAAACGTACAAAGGTAAAAAGATAGAAGAGCCTGCACTTTCATCAGAAGCATTAAAACTTATCGGGAAGCCTATTTTGCCTTCTATTGCGGTAGATGCTGCTTGTAGCGGTAACCCTGGTATAATGGAATATCGGGGGGTAGATACTGAAACACAAGCCGAGATATTTAGGCTTTCACCTATGAAAGATGGTACCAATAACATAGGGGAGTTTTTGGCTATAGTACACGCTTTGGCTTTTTTAAAACAACGCAATCTTACAATGCCTATCTATTCAGATAGTGAAATAGCAATGCGCTGGGTACAACAAAAAGTATGTAAAACTAAACTTGGAAAGACAGCTGATAATGCAAAAATATTTGAACTAATAACTCGTGCTGAAAAATGGCTACAAGAAAACACTTATCCTAATCGTATTCTCAAATGGGAAACTAAAGCGTGGGGCGAAATCCCTGCGGACTTTGGTAGAAAAGACTCTTAACTTTTCTTCTTAAATCTAAAAAATAAATGACTGATATTACTCTATCTGTACAGCCTACTTCCAGTCCTGATATTATTAAATTGGAGGCAAATAAAGCCTTAGTAAAAGGTAGTTATGAGTATAAAAATATTGATGAAGCTAAAAACTCACCCTTAGCAAAAGAGCTGTTTTACCTTCCTTTTGTAAAGACAGTATATATCTCGAGTAATTTTATTGGGTTAAAACGATTTCCAATTATAGAATGGAAAGACGTACAAGAAGAAGTGGCACAGCAAGTGTTGTTTTATTTACAGTCAGGGAGAGAAATTGTAAGTACTGAGGGTGAACAAAAGAAGGTTATTTCTATATATACTGAAACCACTCCTAACCCTTCGGTAATGAAGTTTGTAGCTAATAAACGTCTTGTTCCTACTATTATAGAATATAAGCATATAAAGGAGACTGATGAGGCTCCTATGGCTAAAGCTCTTTTCACTCAGTTTCCTTTTATTGAGGAGGTATTTTTTGATGATAACTATATTTCAGTTACTAAAAAAGATAACAAAGAGTGGGCAATGGTTACCCCTAATATACGAGAATTCATTAAGAATTATCTTTCAGAAGGGCATATGCTTATTTCTTCTTCTGAAATTAAACGACATCAGCAAGCAACACAAGAACGACTACTCTCTATGGTTACTACTGATGAGGTATCAAAACAAATTGTAGCTATTATAGATGAGTTTGTAAAACCTGCTGTAGCCTCTGATGGAGGAAATATTCAGTTTATTTCGTACAATCCAGAAACGCATTACGTAGAGGTAATACTGCAAGGAGCTTGCAGTGGTTGCCCCTCCTCTACCCTAACCTTAAAAAAGGGAATTGAAGTCATCTTGAAAGATAAGCTACAAAACCCTTATATTAGTGTAAACGCTCTTAACGGATAAGAACATTTTCTGAAATAAAATAACCACGCCTTATGGAGCGTGGTTTAGTTAAACAATTCTTGAAATGTGTAGTGTTGCGGTTACACGAAATTCTTCTTATTTATTTTTCAATAAATCTCTAATCTCAGTAAGTAACTCTTCTTGAGTAGGACCAGCTGGTGCAGCGGGAGCCTCTTCTTCTTTTTTCTGTTTGTTTAGCTTATTGATACCTTTTAGAAGTATAAACAATACAAGTGCAATACAGAAAAAGTTAATTACAGCAGCAAGAAACTTACCATAAGCTACTCCATTCCATACCAAACCTTCTAAGTGTTCAGCACCCGTAGCTTTTAAAGCAGGTGTTAATAATAAAGGTGTAATAACATCAGACACTAATGATGATACGATAGCACCAAAAGCAGCCCCAATGATAACCCCGATGGCTAAATCGACTACGTTACCTTTTACGGCAAATTCTTTAAATTCTTTTAAAAATCCCATAATGATTCATTTTAAGTTTATAAAAATAATTTGTTACTTAATTCGGGGCAAAAATAATACTTTTTTCGGAAATACAAAAAGAAAAGGGACGAATTTCACAACTGTCCCTTTTCATCACTAACTAAAAAACTCAATCACTATGATGGTTAAGTATAACTTTACACAGTCATACTAAATATTTTGGTATTAGGCATTTTGCGTTGTAAGTGCAAATCGAAAGCCATACAGATATTTCTAATAAAAGGTTTTCCCTCATCGGGGACTTCTATATGATTGCCTGCTATATGCAGTAAACCATCGTTTTGCATCTCTTGGAGATGTGCTATTACTTCTGTTATTTCAGGAAACTGAAGAGATTCGTCGTTCCAAGAAGTAGTAAACTGACACATCAAGTTGAGGATATGACGCCTAATAATTAAATCTTCTTTATTGAGAATATGCCCTTTACACACGGGTATTTCATTCTTCTCAAGACGTGCATAATAAGCATCTAAATCTTTCTCGTTTTGGGCAAAACCGTACCAACTATCGCTGATAGAAGACATTCCTAAGCCTATCATCACTTGCGTTTTGGAGGCTGTATAGCCCATAAAGTTACGATGCAATTGATGATTTTTGAAAGCCTTATACATACTATCAGTAGGTAAAGCAAAGTGATCCATTCCTATTTCGGCATATCCTGCTTTCAATAAGTATTGTTTTCCTACTTCATACAGCTCTCGTTTTACTTCGCCTGTGGGCACATCTTCATCTTTAAAACCGCGTTGCCCACTGCCTTTTATCCAAGGTACGTGCGCATAGCTATAAAAAGCAATACGGTCGGGACGAAGAGTGTTACTCCTATCAATAGTAAAGAGTACATCGTCTAAGGTTTGAAACGGCAAACCAAAAACCAAATCGTGGCTTACAGAGGTATAGCCGATAGCTCTGGCTTGCTGGGTAACACGCTGTACATTCTCAAAAGGTTGAATGCGGTGAATGGCTTTTTGTACCTTAGGCGAATAATCTTGTACGCCATAACTCACGCGCCTAAAACCTAAGTCGTAAAGCGTTTGTAGGTGAGTTTCAGTGGTATTATTAGGATGACCTTCAAAACTAAATTCGTGAGCATCAGCTTTATCAGCACGTTCAAAAATACCTTCTATCAAACGGCGCAACTGCAAAGGTTCAAAAAAGGTAGGCGTACCTCCCCCTAAGTGTATTTCCTTAATACGAGGGCGTTCTTCCAAAAAATCAGTGTATAACTGCCATTCTTTAAGTATTGCCTCTATATAAGGGGCTTCCATTTCGTGGCGCTTAGTAATGCGTTTATGACAACCACAGAAAGTACAAAGACTCTCACAGAAAGGCAAATGAATGTATAGACTAATCCCTTCGGTACTATTGCTCTCAGCATAAGATTTTCGTAAGCTCTCCAACCATTTTTCAGTAGAAAAAGTACTACTATCCCAATAGGGAACAGTAGGATAGCTAGTATAGCGAGGTCCAGCTACATTGTATTTTTGAATGAGAGATATTGCCATTTTCACTAAAAACGGGGCAAAGGTATAAAAAAAAGTGGAAAGTGAAAAGAGAAAAGAAAAAAATATAGATTCGCTAATACCGTAATGCCAATAATATCAAACTAATGACGAGGGACGAATGACGGGATAAGCTATACAGATAAATAATTATAAGACGAACAACAAGAGGTTCTACAGTGGCTCTACAGTGGCTCTACAGTGGCTCTACAGTGGCTCTACAGTGGCTCTACAGTGGCTCTACAGTAGCTCTACAGTGGCTCTACAACGAACAAAAGACGAACGATGAACGAAGGAATAACGAACCTAAGGCAAAGAAAAGTTATTTGAATATTGAATATTAGACATCTATGTTTAGATTCGTTTGCAGAAAAAATAGCAAGACTCTTTTAATCTTGTACTTTTCTAATTTGACTGCAATATATTTAAAAGGTTTTCATTGAACCATTTATACCGATTGATAATCATAATATGAGTACCATTTTTTACTACAATAGCATTTTTTATGTACTGAATAGGAAAAACAGGATCTTTATCTCCGTGAATGTGAACTGTGTGGGGTAAAGGTTCTTTTTGTTGCCAATTCACTATGCGGTCTATTGACCAATCGAGATAGGCAGGGGAGCGCATTCCTATATATTTCTCGTATAGAGCTATTCGTTTAGTCATCAGTTCAGAAAAAGAAAATCTTTTCCAAAACTCCAAATCGCTGATAGTACGAGTGGGCAATAACTTATGCAGGTTTGTATAGCGTGCCAAGAGCATTTTTTTAGGCAGTTCGTACTGCGTTTTTACGCTGGAAATGAGGACTATTTTTCGATAATCGTTCAGTTGTTTAGCTATCTCTTGTACAATAATTCCTCCAAAAGACACCCCTAAGAGCACAGGAGAAGGCTCGGTAATTGCTACTGCAATACGTCCTGCATAGTGAGCTAGACTTTCTTCTTTTTCGGGAGTAATCCAGTCGAGTAAGTGCACACGGAAATTGTTGGGGAATTGCAAACGCTCGAAAATCTTAGGGCTGGCAGCCATTCCAGGCATTAAATAAATAGAAAGATTATCTTTTATATTCATTTGATATTGCTTTTTTACGAAAAATAAGTAACTTTGCACCAAATTTTAAATGAGTAACAGGTTATAGGTAAAAAGTAAAAACTAACGATAGTTAGGTATGTGAATGAGGTATAATGCTCATCTCTTACTTCTTATCTCTTATCTAGACAGAAGCAAAAGTACAACATTTTTGTCAAATAACGAATATTACTAATTAAAAACATAGTACAATGGAAGTAATAGACAGCGAATTTTCACGTCAATACCAAGCCAAAATCAACGGTGAACTTGCCTTTGTAGAATACGCTATTCAGGAGCGTAAGATATTCTTTACCAAAACATTGCTACCTGAAACGACGGACGAAGCGCTCATTGATGAATTCTTTAAAGGGGTAATAGCCTTAGTAGCTGAGAAAAAATATAGAGTGGTGCCCGTTTGCCCTGTGGCTATTGCTTTTTTTAAGCGTAATAAGGAGTGTAAAGACATACTTCCTGCTGGTATTAGGATTTAATAGTTAATGATTAACGGTTAATTAAAAAACTTCGTTTTGCATTGATTATATACAGATAAAGTATGCGAGGGCAGAGTATGTAAGGTATACGCTCTAACAAAAAGAGCAGGGCTCTCCCCTACTCTCTTAACTATGTAGATAAAAAAGAATTAATAATATATTATATGAAAGCCGTATTTTTAGACCGCAACACGCTCTCTGAGCGCATAGATGTGGATATCCCGAAAGGGATAGCCCAATGGGTAGCCTTCCAAAAAACAGCTCCCGATGAAATTGTTCAACGTCTCAAACCTGCTGATATAGCAATTGTGAACAAGGTGAAACTCGATGAGAGTATCCTTAGGCAGTTGCCTAACCTTAAGCTCATTCACCTTACTGCTACGGGTATGGATAATATTGATAAAGAGGCTGCGAAAGCCTTGGGTATAGAAGTGAAAAACGTAGCGGGTTACTCTACTGAAAGTGTAACTGAACACTTCTTCTTGTTGTTACTATCGGCTATGCGTGCCCTAAAAACCTATCACACAAGTGTAGAAGATGGTACTTGGGAAAAAGATGGTCGTTTTTGCCTTACTGAACCACCGGTGTTTGAATTGCATACCAAAACCTTAGGTATTATAGGGGTAGGCAACATAGGGAAAGCTATTAGTAAAGTAGCTGAAGCCTTTGGTATGAAAGTGCTATGGGCTGAACGCCAAGGTAAAGCGCCACGTAGTAAAGAATATACTGAATTCGATAAGGTATTGGCACAGAGTGATATCATCTCGCTTAACTGTCCGCTTACTCCTGAGACTAAGCATTTAGTAGATGAAGATTTCATCTCTAAATTGCGTAAAAAACCATTAATTATCAATATGGCTCGTGGGGCTATAGTAGACCCTCAGGCGGTATATGAAGCTATAGAAAGCAATCGTATAATGGGCTTTGCTACCGATGTGTTTGAAGAAGAACCACCAATGGCTAATGACCCTCTACTAAAAATAGCCAACCACCCTCGTGTGATTTACACTCCTCACGTGGCTTGGGCAAGCGAATACGCACAAGATAAGTTATGGCGTATCTTGAAACGCCAAGTAGAAGATTTTATCGTAAAATATAAAACAGAACATAAGGAAAATGAAAAAGCATAATTTTAGCGCAGGCCCCTCTATCTTAGCACCTGAGGTATTCCAAAAAGCCTCTGAAGCCTTATTAGATTTTGAGGGGACTGGCTTATCGGTAATAGAAATATCACACCGCAGTCCAGAGTTTGTACGCGTGATAGAACGCGCTCGTGCATTGGCATTGGAAATCGCCGGATTGGACGATTCGTACACTGCACTCTTCTTGCAAGGAGGAGCTAGTATGCAATTTTTGATGGTGCCATACAACCTCCTCGAAACCAAAGCTGCTTATATAGATACAGGTACTTGGGCTAACAAAGCACAAAAAGAAGCTGCTCTCTTTGGCAATGCCGAAGTGATAGCCTCTTCTAAAGCCGATGGGTATAAGTATATTCCAAAAAATGTGACTGTCCCTACTGATATTGATTATCTGTACATCACTACCAATAATACGATTTACGGTACCGAGTACCACAGTTTACCTCAAACGAGCGTCCCTTTGGTAGCCGATATGAGTTCTGATATTTTCTCACGTCCGTTAGATTACAAGCAGTTTAGTTTGATTTATGCGGGTTCACAGAAGAATTTAGGAGCTTCGGGGTCTACCTTAGTGATTGTGAAGAAGGATATATTGGGCAAGGTAAGTAGGAAACTGCCTTCGATGATGGACTATCAGTTGCATATTAAAAACGATAGTATGTTCAACACGCCTTCTACTTTTGCAGTATATGTAAACCTATTAGTACTCGAATGGATACAAGCACAAGGTGGATTACAAGCCTTAGGCAAACGCAACCGAGCTAAAGCCGATTTGCTTTACGGAGAAATCGACCGCAATCCGTTAGTAGTAGGGTATGCTAATAAAGAAGACCGCTCCCTAATGAATGTAGTGTTCAACCTCACTGACGAAAGCACCAAAGAACGCTTTGATGCTTTGTGTAAAGAAGCCAATATCAGCGGAATAAAAGGACACCGCAGTGTGGGAGGTTATCGCGCTTCTATCTACAACGCTTTGCCTTTAGAAAGTGTACAAGTATTAGTAGATGTACTTAAAGAATTTGAACGCACCGCGTAAAGAAGAATAATATGGAAAACAAAATAAGTCCGATACAAATATCGGACTTATTTTATATTATACAATATGTTATTTAATCTCTAAGGCTTTATAATCAAATGTATTAAGCTTCGCAACTACTACAGTTTACAAAATTCATCATCATTTCTTTTGCTACTGATTGACTGCGCTGATAGTATAAACTTTTAACTCCTAATTTCCAAGCCTCAATAAGCACTTTATTCACATCGCGAATAGGCATCGCTGAAGGAATATTTAAGTTCAAACTTTGCGTTTGGTCAATGTACGCTTGGCGCTGTGCCGCTTGTGATATAATTTCCATCGGTGAAATCTCTTTAAAAGTTTTAAACACATTCTTCTCTAATTGAGATAACTCTTGCAAGTGTTGTACAGAGCCATTATTCAAACGAATAGAACGCCATACCTCTTCATTATTAAGACCTTTTTCCTCCAAAAGTTGAGTGAGATACTTATTTTTGCGCATAAAGTTCCCTTTAGAAAGCCCTACTTTATAGTAATTGCTCGAATAAGGTTCGATACCTGGTGATACCTGTCCTAAAATAGCCGAGCTGGAAGTGGTAGGAGCGATTGCCATAGTGGTAGTATTTCGTCTACCATATCCTTTTAAAATTTCTGGTTCTCCGTAAATATGAGCTAATTCTTTAGTTGCCTTATCAGCTTCTTCACGAATGTATCTAAAAGCGCGGGCATTGAACTGAGTTGCCTCAAAGCT
This sequence comes from Capnocytophaga sp. oral taxon 902, assembly GCF_013394735.1. Lineage (NCBI taxonomy): Bacteria > Pseudomonadati > Bacteroidota > Flavobacteriia > Flavobacteriales > Flavobacteriaceae > Capnocytophaga > Capnocytophaga sp. oral taxon 902. The sequence goes on along the minus strand of NZ_CP058261.1, from coordinate 2,718,116 downwards.
CTCAAAAGGTATCATATTGCGTTGCAAGTAAGAATGATATCCCAACACACCCAAACCTAAAGCACGGTGACGAATAGCAAAATTGCGAGCTGCCTGTAAATAGTAATTACCCTTTGTCTTTTCTATAAACTCTGAAAGTACCGCATCTAAAAAGAATACCGCTAACTTTACTGCTTTGGTATCTTTCCACTCATCAAAGAGCTCTAAGTTCATAGAAGAAAGACAGCAAATAAACGATTCATCTTCACTAGAAGGTAACATAATCTCACTACACAAGTTACTTGAACGAATGAGCATATCTTTATCTTTATACACTTGAGGACGATTACGATTGGCATTATCCGTAAAGATAATGTAAGGTAAACCTTTTTGCTGGCGAGACTCCAAGACACGAGCCCATAGGCGACGTTTTTCTACATCACCATCTATCATTTCTTGCATCCAATAATCAGGTACACAAATACCAAAAAAAAGATTCTGAATAGGAAATTCTACATCTTTAATTTGTAGAAACTCTTCGGCATCAGGATGGTCTATATCTAAATAAGCAGCAAAAGCTCCGCGCCTTACTCCTCCTTGTGATACAACGTCCATAGCTGAATCGAACAACTTCATAAAACTAACTGCCCCACTTGATTTACCATTATCGGTAACTGCAGAACCGCGACTACGCAATTCGCCAAAATAACCAGAAGTACCTCCCCCTATTTTGGTTTGCATAATCACCTCTCCAAGTTTATGAGTAATCCCCTCGATGCTATCAGGTACGTGTACATTAAAACAAGAAATAGGCAAACCTCTTTCAGTACCCATATTTGCCCAAATAGGAGATGAGAAACTAATCCACCCTTTAGTAATCATTTCTTTGAAAGCGGGCTGTAATTCGGGTTTATAAAGCCTATGTGCAGCAGCACTTGTAATGCGGTCTATCGCACCTTCTACGCTTTCTCCTTTTAGTAAATAGCCTCTATTGAGGATTTGTTCAGACTCTTCATTGAGCCACCAAATGTCTTTTTCTTCGTTCATAACTTTTTATTTTCGGGGTGCAAAGTAACAGCTTTATATTCTAATTTCACCCTCTATCCAAAATAAGTTATTAACAAAGTTTTTAACAATATAGCAAAATCAGCCTCTTAGGATAATTTTTTAACATACAGTTATACTTTTATATTACTTGAATAGCTAAAATAATAAAAAATAAATGTACGGGAAAGCAAAAGCTACTAAAAATAAGAAGATATAGAAGAGTAGAAATATAGCTGTTAATTACTACAAATCAACGTGTTAAAAAGAATTGTTATATTTAAAACAAAATAGTAATACGATTTTATCTAAAATATTTTGTTCTTTCAGATAACTTTTGTACTTTTGTAGCGTTAAGTATAAAAGGAAATCTTATGTCAGAACTAATTACTAGACCTATACCTATTGATGAAGAAGTAGTGTGGGATAAAACAAAAACTATTATCAGTACTACTGATAAGTTGGGTGCTATTACTGACGTAAATCAAACATTTATAGACGTTTGTGGTTATCCTGCGGTTGAATTATTAGGAAAACCACATAGCATCATTCGTCACCCCGATATGCCTAAAATCATATTTAAGATTACTTGGGATAATATTTTGGCGGGGAGAAACTTTCACGCTATTATTAAAAACTTAGCTAAATCGGGTAAGTATTATTGGGTAATTACCGATTTTGAAGTAGGCAGGAATATTATTGGGGATGTTGTTACTATTATGGCGCGTCAGCATTCAGTACCTAAGTATGTAATTACAGAGCATATTGAGCCTTTATATCAAACGCTCCTTAAACTTGAAAAAATAGGAGATATGGAGCTCAGTAATCGTTATTTTAAGGGCTTTTTAGAAAAACAAGGCAAATCATATATTGAATATATTATGGATATTATGGACGAAAGCAAGCGAGAAATTCACTTTGATCCTATCCCTAATATGCCTCACACTGATACTAACATTGGAGACTATGAAATTTCTGATGATATATTTAGTGAAGAACATCACGAAGAAGAAACTATGATGCAACGCAAGAGTTTCTTTGCAAAATTATTTTCTACGAATTAGAATTTTACAAATATCACAATAAAATGAGAGCGTATCTATTGCAATAGATACGCTCTCCTTTTTGGTTCTTTCTATGACTACGATTCTTTCTTGTCTTGAATTTCTTTCTTATCGTCTTTTAATTTAGCTGACAGTTCCATAGAAATAGCAGAACGTTCAAATTTAATTTTTCCTGAAAGTGTTTCTAAGACACAAGTATCATCAGTAAGTTCTACAATGCGTCCGTGCATACCACTTTTAGTAATTACTTTATCGCCTCTTTTCATTCCTTCAATAAAGTTTTTTTCTTGTTTTTGTCGTCTTACTTGCGGACGAATCATAAAAAAGTAGAATACTAGGATTATCAATATAAGAGGTAGTAAACCACTGTTCATCAATTGTTGCATATTTATTAATTTAATTATTAGTTTTTAGTTATTTTAGAAAATTGTAATTAAGAACTTTTAGCTTTTGGCTTTCAATTATAAAAGTCCTCTTCCTATCTTTTTTATTTGTTGTTTTTCTTCGAGTTCTTTATGTACATTTTTCATTACACCATTAATAAACGCACTACTTTTAGTAGTAGAATATTCCTTGGCAAGTTCTAAATATTCATTAAGTGTTACTTTCACTGGAATACTAGGAAAACTAAGCATCTCACAAACAGCCATTTTTAACAATATACTATCTATTACAGCCACACGATCTTTCTCCCAACCCGTCATTCTACTAATAATTTCATTCTCCCATTTACTATCATTGAGCACTGCCTTCTTTAGTAAACCTGTAAGAAAATCTTTTTCTTCTTCATCTTTATAAAGTGAAGGAACAAAATATTTATCAGGTGAGGTGGGGAGCACTTCTCTAAATAACCTACTTATATAGGTATTTACAATGGGATAATCATCTACCCAAGTGAGATTATAATCTTCAATATATTCATATATTGTCTCATCGGGAGCTATAATTTCTTCAAAAATAGTCATTAAAAAAGATTTATCAGCTTCAAAACTGCTCTTTTGTTTGCTGTATTTCTTATAAAGCTCACTTTCTATAATGCTTTTATATATAGTACGCACATACTCTTCGTGTATTTCCCAATGATTTATACGTGCATCAGCAATGGCTTCTTGTAATAATGTATTATGAACGATGGCTAAGAGCAAAAGGTTTTCAGAGAATTTTTGATGTACTGTTCTTTCTTCAGTAGTAGCCAAATATTTTTTCTGAGCTACTTTGTGTTGATGAGTTGCCAAAGAATGCAGTTCAATGAAAAGTGATAATATTAATAAATATAGGTGTCGCATTTCATCAGCACTGTTTTGCAAGAACTTCAATTCTTTGTCTAAATCCTGACTTTGGCTCTGACGCATTGCATAAATTGATTGCATTACTTTTGCCCTAATATGTCGTCTTGTAAGCATAATTTGTAAGAACTTTCTTAACTTTATTTTGAGAGTGCAAAAGTAGAAAAAAAGGTTTAACGAGCCAAAAAAAAGCGCTAAAAAAGCACCTAAAATGTTAATTTTTTACTAAAAATCGCATTTTTTCTTGTTTTATACTTGCTATGATGAAATATATTACTACCTTTGTCCTTATTAACTGTATTTATAAGTTATCATATGAACAAATCAGAATTAATTGATGCAATTGCAGCAGGGTCTGGACTTACAAAAACCGACTCTAAAAAAGCTGTTGAAGCGTTCTTTTCAAGTGTTGAAAAGGCTCTAAAAAAAGGTGACAAAGTAGCTGTCGTAGGATTCGGTTCTTGGTCAGTTGCTAAAAAAGAAGCCAGAGAGGCTCGCAACCCTCGTACTGGTGCAGTAATTAAAGTACCTGCTAAGAAAGTTGTAAAATTCAAAGCAGGGGCTGAATTATCTGAAGCAGTAAACAAAAAGTAATTGCAGTAAAAAAGTCCCTTTCAGTTGAAAGGGACTTTTTTTATTTATTAGTAGATGAGTTAATTAGCATAGAAGCCTTATTTAATGATTAATGGTTAACGATTAATGGTTAATTTGGGAGAAGCTTATAGAAAGCTTATAGGAAAGACGAACAAAAGACGAACAATGAACGAAGGAAAAGTGAAGTTAAGTTGATGCTAAAGTAGAGATAAGAAGTAGGAAATTAGTAGACTTCTACTTTGCTAAAAGTCGTAGCACAACAGGCAAGTCGTAGCACGACGGGCTATTAGAAACTTTAGCAAGGTGCAAAGCGCACGAAAGCGCAAATTAATTCTCTGACAAGACTATAACTAACATTACCAATATGAAAAAGAAGAAAATAGTAGTCCTCACGGGGGCAGGGATTAGCGCTGAAAGTGGTGTGAAAACTTTCCGAGATGCCGATGGTTTGTGGGAAGGTCACGATATAGAACAAGTGGCAACACCTTATGGTTTTGAGAAAGACCCTGAACTTGTATTGAACTTCTACAACGGCTTACGCAAACAGGTGAAAAATGTGCAACCTAATCCCGCTCACTTATTATTAGCCGAGTTGGAAAAAGAGTACGACGTAGTGATCATCACTCAAAATGTAGATGACTTGCACGAACGTGCGGGTAGCCATCACATTATTCACTTACACGGCGAACTGCTAAAAATGAGGGGAGTAGATGACCCCTATACACTCTACGACTGTACTGACGACATTAAAGTGGGCGACCTGAGCCCCAGTGGAGCACAATTACGACCTCACATCGTGTGGTTTGGCGAAGATGTACCAATGATTGTAAAGGCTGCCGAAGAGGTAGAAACTGCCGATATAGTGGTTATTGTAGGTACTTCATTACAAGTGTACCCCGCTGCTGGATTGATGAACTGTGCCAAGAAAGATACACCTATATATTATATAGACCCACGTCCAAGCATCAGTAGTAAAGATAAAATCACTGTAATTAAAGACGTTGCTTCAACAGGGGTAGCTAAAGCTATTGAACTAATAAAAGAATTGAAATGAGTAACTTCCCAAAATTTATTTTAGGTGACAACACCGATATGCCCGACGCTATGTTCGTGGTGCATTTAGAGTATCCGCGCTTCGTGCTGAACTTAGACAACGATGAAGTAGAATGGCTCGAAGAGTTCGACGAAGAAGACACCAAAGAGTTAGAGGCTGAAAGCGAGAACCTTATAGAAGAAGCTATCGCTTTCTACGAACGAGAAATCGCCCGTATAGAAGAAAATGACTACTAAGCAACTCATACAGCAAATCGAAGCTAAACAATCGCTGTTATGTGTGGGCTTGGATACCGATATGACTAAAATTCCTCCTCACTTGCTTGAAGAGGAAGACCCGCTGTTCGCGTTCAACAAGGCGATTATAGAGGCTACTCACTCATTTGCGGTAGCCTACAAACCCAATACAGCTTTCTACGAAGCACACGGCGAAAAAGGTTGGTACGCCTTAAAAAAGACGATTGACTACCTGAACCGTCACCACCCTGAGATTTTCACTATTGCTGATGCCAAACGCGGGATATAGGCAACACTTCAAGTATGTATGCCAAAGCTTTCTTTGAAGATATGCAATTCGATAGCGTGACAGTAGCCCCTTATATGGGAAGGGATTCGGTAGAGCCTTTTTTAGCTTTTGAGAACAAACACACCATTCTCTTAGCACTAACTTCTAATGAAGGAGCTTTCGACTTCCAAACGCAAAAACTCAACGATGAAGAGCTGTACAAAAGGGTATTACGCACCTCACTCACTTGGCAAAACAGTCAAAACTTGATGTACGTAGTAGGTGCGACCAAGGCGGAATACTTAAAGGAAATACGCAAAATTATACCTGAACATTTCTTGTTAGTACCAGGAGTAGGGGCACAAGGAGGTAGCTTGGAAGAGGTATGTAAGTATGGTTTGAACGACCACTACGGACTGCTTATCAACTCGTCAAGAGGGATTATCTACGCTTCTAAGGGCGAAGACTATGCCAAAATAGCAGGTGAAAAAGCTGAGGAATTACAACAGAAGATGAAATTAATGATTAATGGTTAATGATAAGTAGTAAATGAGTAGTAATGAAAAGGAGCAAGAGAAATGACAAGTGTGAGAAGTAATAGGTATATCAACTTTGTACAAGTTTAAAACTTTGTCAGAATATGGTGATTAAGAACTAGTAAACTAATGACTAACAACTAAATAATATGATTACATTTTTAAATAAAAGCAACATTACACCAACCATTGAAGATGACGCCCACAGACTTTTTTCACTGTTGAGCAGGCGCTACCAACAACGACTATCTGACCTTTTTCAAGACAAAACTAAAGCGCCTTATGTAGTAGGTTATATAGAAGACGGTCGCCTACACGGAATGGCTTCTATGGCTATCTACAGAGTGATTTCGGGCTATAAAGGTTGGATAGAAGATGTGGTGGTAGACGAGATGGCACGTGGTAAAAAAATAGGCACTCAGCTCATTCAACTTCTTATTGCCAAAGGCAAAGAATTGGGTTTGGGAGAAATATTGCTCTTTACCTCACCTACTAACGAAGTAGCTATTAAGCTCTATGAAAATGAAGGCTTTAAACGCAAAGGTGCAGAGGTATATGTGAACGCTCTCAAACAAATGTACCCACCAGAGTCTTGATATATTACTATTTCTTTGTATTTTTGCCCTCTGATAAGGAAACAATAAAAATACTATGGAATTAGTCCACAAGAATCTCGTATTGCCCAATAATGGCAAAAAGCTCTTGTTGCACACTTGTTGTGCGCCTTGCTCGGGCTCTATTATACTATCTATTCAGGGGTCGGGGATAGAGTTTACTATATTTTTTTACAACCCTAATATTCACCCTCAAAAAGAATACGAAATTCGCAAAGAGGAAAATATACGCTTTGCCGAAAAGTCTGGCGTACCTATTGTAGATGCCGAATACGACACCGATAACTGGTATACGCGTGCTAAAGGTATGGAATTTGAACCCGAACGCGGTAGCCGTTGTGCAATGTGCTTTGATATGCGTATGGAGCGTACGGCTTTATATGCTTACGAAAACGGCTTTGATACCATTGCAACCTCACTGGGCATCTCTCGTTGGAAAGACCTCAACCAAGTGAATGAAGCAGGCAAAAATGCTGCCAGTAAGTACGAGGGACTTACCTATTGGGACTACAATTGGCGCAAAAACGGAGGTGCTGCCTGTAATATGGAAATCTGCAAAAACGAGAAGTTCTATCAACAAGAGTACTGCGGTTGTGCTTTCTCGTTGCGCGATGCTAACAAATGGCGAGTAGCCAACGGAAGAGAAAAAATACGAATAGGGGAAAAATACTACGGAAGTGAAAAGTGAATAGTATGATAACTCCAGAAGAACTTACAGAGGGTCGTATCTTGCTTATCGATAAGCCCTTGCAATGGTCGTCGTTTCAAGCGGTGAACAAAATCAAATGGGCAATACTCAAACACTATAAGCTCAAGAAGATAAAGATAGGGCACGCAGGAACATTAGACCCGCTTGCCTCTGGTTTATTGGTGATTTGTACGGGCAAATTTACTAAGAAGATTACCGAAATACAAGACGCTGTAAAAACTTATACAGGTACTATCACCGTAGGGGCTACGACTCTTTCCTACGATAAGGAAACCGAAATAGATGCCTACTACCCTACTGACCATATCACTCCTGAACTGATAGAACAAGTGCGAATGCAGTTTATAGGGGAGCTCACGCAAACGCCTCCTGTATTTTCGGCTATCAAGAAAGAAGGCAAACGGCTCTACGAATTTGCCCGCGACGGCAAAGAAATAGAAGTTCCTCAGCGCACTATCTATATTTACAGTTTCGATATAGATGCAAGTCAGTTTCCTAAGTTGCACTTTGAGGTGGTATGTAGCAAAGGCACCTACATACGCTCCTTGGCAAATGACTTTGGTAAAGCCTTAGGGTCTGGTGGCTATCTATCTGCATTGCGACGTACTAAGATAGGTGATTTTTCGGTAAATGATGCCTTAACGCCTGATGAATTTATAAACATACATATTCCAAAAATGCAAACAAAACCTATTATTCTCACTACTGTATTCGAGCGATTTATCGATAAGAATAAAACAACTCTTAATGACCATTTCGCTCGAAAAGAATCTACTTTGAACACACAAAACAATAGGAAAAAGTCTATTAATGAAGTGTATGAAGAGCGAGAGCGAGAACGCCTTAATAAACAACAAAAACAACAACACACTTCCGACCTTAATATAGAAGCTATTTTTCCTCGAAAAAAGAAGAAAAAGACCTCAGGAATCAAATATGAGTTTCGCTACTTTCTATCGATGTTTTCAAATACTGATAAGGCAATTATACTTACTTTACTGATACTTTTCGGTACGATAGTAACCCTTATGGTGATACAACTTAGCAGTAGAGAGAAAGAAATAATGATTGAAATGGCACTCACTCCAGATGATTTACCTTATGAACCTCCAAAATTAGAGGAACAAACTGAAGCGCCTGATCTTTCTCAAGCTATGAATACAAAACTGACTACTAATGCCTATAATCAAGCCGATGCTGACTTACGTCATACTGAGAATTTTAAAACTTTAGACGAAATAATGGCAGAGCGTGCTTCTCAAGAGATGGAAAGCGCTAAAGAAGAATTGGTGAGTAATAATAAAATGTCGTCCAACTTAGTAATATCGGACGATAATACTCTTCAAAAAACGACTAAAATTTCATCTGATAATAAAGTAAATAAGAATACTTTAGTAAAATATGCCTTATCTGGCAGGACAGGAAATATACCTAACCCTGTATTTACTTGTGAAAAGGAAGGGCAAGTAGTGATTATTATTACAGTTGATGAAGCAGGAAGAGTTATTAGAACAACTCTTGACAAAATGAATTCAACTACCAATGATGATTGCCTTATAGAAAACTCATTACTATATGCTAGCAGAGCCAGATTTAATGCTGTAACAGGCAAAAAAGAGCAAACAGGAACTATTACTTATATTTTTCAAAGTAAACGATAGAATGAAATTACAACAGTTAATTTGCATATTAAGTTTCTTATTAATAGGAGCTTGCAAAAATGCAAATCCACCTAAGCAAGACGCTTTCAATATAGAACTGTATCCTAAAAAGAAGGAATACCACATAGGAGAAACTTTACAGATAAAAGTTGTGAATCCTAAGTTTGAAGGTAAAATAGTAAAGATTAGTTATCAGTTTCATCACCAAGAGCTTGTTGTTACTAATGAGAACATAGTACTTGAAAACCTAATGTTAGGTAAACAGCCTTTAGAAGTAACTGTATATACTGATAAAGGAGAAGTTTATAAAGTACGAAAAGAAATTTTACTTTTAGCAGGACAAGCTCCTAAATTGTATACTTATAAAATACTAAATGAATATCCCCACGACAAACAGGCTTATACTCAAGGTTTAGAATTTATAGGTGATACTTTAGTAGAAAGCACAGGGCAATACCGAGAATCTTCCATACGCAAATGGAATCCTTTTACGGGCGAAATGTACAAAAATGTACCTTTACAAGCAATGTATTTTGGTGAAGGAGCTACCGTTTTTAGAGATAAAATTATCCAACTCACTTGGAGAGAAAATATAGGATTCGTATATGATACTCAGCTAAAATTGTTAAAAACATTCTCTTACAATAAAAGTAAAGAAGGTTGGGGACTCTGTCATAACGGTAGTGATAAACTTTACAAAAGTGATGGTTCAGAAAAGATTTGGATACTCAATCCTAACACTTTTGAAGAAGTAGACAGTTTACAACTATGTACTAATAAATCTATTTTTACCAATGCTAACGAATTAGAATTTGTAGACGGGAAAATATATGCTAATACTTATCTAAAAGATGGTATTATGATTATCAACCCCAATAATGGTGCTATAGAAGGCGTTGTAGATGTACGAGGATTAAAAGAAAAAGTAGAACAAACTCCTGATTTAGATGTTCTTAATGGCATTGCTTATCACGCTAGGCGTAATACTTTCTTCATCACGGGTAAGAATTGGAGTAAGATATTTGAGGTAGTTTTTATAAACAAGAATTAAATAACGTGAGCTTGATGTTTGTATTTTTTTATTACTTTTGCTCTTATGATTCCAGAGAATATCCTACATACTCCCATCAACTATCTGCGTGGCGTGGGCAATCAGCGGGCTGAACTCCTGAAAACAGAGCTCGGTATCTATGAGTATCAAGATTTGCTAAACTTGTTCCCTAACAGGTATATCGACCGTACCAAGTTTTACAAAATCAACGAATTGCAGAACAATAATACCGAGGTGCAACTCGTAGGCAAGATAGTAACCTTACGCACAGTAGAGTCGGCTCACCAAAAAGGTACTCGTCTTGTTGCTACCTTTGTAGACGATACGGGCGCTATGGAGCTCGTGTGGTTCAAAGGACTCAAATGGTTGCGTGAATCCCTAAAAATCAACGAACCTTATGTGATTTTTGGCAAACTGAATTTCTTTGGAGGTACTTTCTCTATGCCTCACCCCGAAATGGACTTGCTCAGCGAATTCAAGAAGGCAGGACACAGCAGTATTCAGCCCGTATATCCCTCTACCGAAAAATTAGCTAAACGCAACATTACCAATAGAGTGATGCGCCAATTAGTACAAACAGTTTTTGAAGAAATAGGCAATAGCTTTGTCGAGAATTTACCAGATAACATACTCGCTTCTATGAACCTCATCTCCAAGCAAGAGGCAATGCGCAATATCCACTTTCCTACAAATCAAACTTTGCTTACTAAAGCCTCTGTACGGCTCAAATTTGAAGAGCTTTTCTACATACAAGTGCAGTTGGTACGCAAGAATCTTCTGCACAAACAGAAGTTCCAAGGACAACCTTTCAAGAAGGTAGGCGATGCTTTTATGAACTTCTATAACCATCATTTGCCTTTTCCGCTTACCAATGCCCAAAAACGAGTATTGAAAGAGATACGCGCCGATGTGGGCTCAAATGCCCAAATGAACCGCTTGTTGCAAGGCGATGTAGGCTCTGGTAAAACCATCGTAGCCCTAATGACGATGCTTTTAGCAATAGATAATGGTTGTCAGGCCTGCTTGATGGCACCTACCGAAATTCTCGCCAATCAGCATTACCAAAACATTAGTGAACTACTAAAAGAAACAGGAGTAACTGTAGCACTGCTCACAGGTTCGTCTAAAACTAAAGAACGCAAAATGTTAGACGAACAATTACAGTCTGGAGAGCTTTCTATCCTTATAGGCACTCACGCTCTTTTGGAAAACAAAGTACAGTTCAGAAACTTAGGACTCGCCATTATCGATGAGCAACACCGATTTGGGGTAGAACAGCGCTCGAAGTTATGGCATAAAAACACTATTCCACCTCATATCTTAGTAATGACCGCCACCCCTATCCCGCGCACTTTAGCGATGAGTGTATATGGTGATTTAGATGTTTCGATAATAGATGAACTCCCCCCTGGGCGTAAGCCTATTAAAACTCTACATCAGTTTGAAAACCATCGTGCAGAGACTTATGAATTTATTAAAAAAGAGATAGATAAAGGACGACAAGCTTATGTAGTATATCCACTTATAGAAGAATCGGAAGCGTTAGATTTTAAGAACCTTACCGAAGGCTATGATTATATCACAGCAAGCTTCCCTTTGCCAAAATATAAGGTTTCTATGGTACACGGTAGACTCAAACCAGCTGAAAAAGATGCTGAAATGGAGCGATTCCTACGTAATGAAACACAAATAATGGTGGCTACTACCGTGATAGAAGTAGGAGTAAATGTTCCCAATGCCTCCGTAATGGTAATTGAGAGTGCCGAGCGCTTTGGACTCTCACAACTACACCAGCTACGCGGGCGTGTAGGGCGTGGCAGTGAACAGAGTTATTGTATATTACTCACAGGCAACAAAATGAGTAACGATACTCGTACACGTATGGAAACGATGGTGCGCACCAACGACGGTTTTGAAATCGCTGAAGTAGACCTAAAATTGCGTGGGCCTGGTGACCTAATGGGTACACAACAAAGTGGAGTGCTCGCTCTAAAAATAGCCGACCTTGTAAAAGACCAAGATATACTAAAAGCAGCGCGCTTTCAGGCTATCGATCTACTGAAAGCCGACCCTAATTTAGAGTTGCCCCCAAACCAACGCATAGTCCACACACTCTATCAGTTACAACGCTATAAGAACCTCTGGACATACATTTCATAAAGGAGTTGAAGAGGTAATACTTACTACATTGTAATCTTTTTCTACTTTTTTTACCAAAAAATTTGGAGAGTTAAAAAAAAGTAGTACCTTTGCACCCGAATTAAACGTAAGGGTTCTTAGCTCAGCTGGTTCAGAGCATCTGCCTTACAAGCAGAGGGTCACTGGTTCGAATCCAGTAGGACCCACTTAGGTTAAAATTAAAAAATTTTTATCATTGTAATTTTTGGGTTCTTAGCTCAGCTGGTTCAGAGCATCTGCCTTACAAGCAGAGGGTCACTGGTTCGAATCCAGTAGGACCCACCAAAACTCGGATTTTATTGTTGTTTTCATAATTAAAAGGGATTCTTAGCTCAGCTGGTTCAGAGCATCTGCCTTACAAGCAGAGGGTCACTGGTTCGAATCCAGTAGAGTCCACAAAAGCTACTCAATATACTGAGTAGCTTTTTTTGTTAATTATTCATTTAAACAACAAATGACTATCAAGCACTTATAATTTTATAAATTGTTAATTATTAATTAATAATTGTGTATTGATAATTATTTCTTACTTTTGCAATATTTTTAAACAGAAAAACAAAAATAATATGTTAGGATTACAAACTTCTGTAGACGTTGCGACTACTGCAACTGACACTGCTCCCGTCGCAGTACAAGAGAAAACCCTTTCTATAATGGAACTGATTCTAGATGGTGGTATGGGGAGTATCATTATTATTAGTATTTTATTTGTGATGCTCGCTGTAGCTCTTTTTCTCTATTTTGAACGCCTTTTTGCTATTAAGGCAGCTTCTAAGATGGATAAAACTTTTATGTATAAAATACGTGATTGTATCTCAGCTGGGCGCTTAGATGCTGCTAAAATGCTTTGTGTACAATCCAATACTCCTGTAGCACGCCTTATTGAAAAGGGGGTTTCTCGTATAGGTAAACCTCTTGAAGATATTAATAAAGCTATTGAAAATGCAGGTACTTTAGAGGTCTACAATCTTGAAAAGAATACGGCTATTCTCGCTACTATTGCAGGAGCAGGACCTATGATTGGATTCTTAGGTACAGTTGTTGGTATGATTATGTCATTCCACGAAATGGCTTCAGCAGGCGGTCAGGCAGAGATGGGGTCATTAGCAAGTGGTATCTACACCGCGATGGCAACTACCGTAGCGGGGCTTATAGTAGGAATTATTGCTTATGTAGGCTACAACCACTTAGTAGTAAAAACTGATAAGGTGGTACACCTAATGGAAGCCAATGCTGTTGAATTCTTAGACTTGTTAAACGAACCTCTATAGTCTTAAAAAACTACTCTGATCTAATTATGAAATTAAAAGGTAGAAATAAAGTAAGTCCTGAGTTCAGTATGTCGTCTATGACGGACATTGTGTTTCTGTTGTTAATATTCTTTATGATTACTGCCAACAGCCCCAATGCACTCGATTTGTTATTGCCTAAAGCTAAAGGTAAAAGTACTAATACACAAAACGTTTCAGTAAGCATTGATAAAGATTTAAACTATTTTCTTGACAAGAAACCTATTTCAGTAGATAATCTCGATACAGAGCTCAAATCAGCGCTCAAGGGAGTGGAAAATCCTACTATCATTTTGCGTGTAGAGGAAAGTGTACCTATTGAAAATGCGGTAACAGTGATGGATGTGGCAAACCAAAACCAATTTAAGGTGATTTTGGCTGTTCGTCCAAAATAGAAAGGTATATGAATTTATTCGATACAGAACATAAACGTAAATCCTTAGCACTCACTACGGTTGTGATGTGTTTAGTAATCTTCATACTGTTTTTTGCAGGAATGAAGTACTTAGACCCACCGCCCGAAAAAGGTGTAGAGGTTATTTATGGAGTCGATTTGGTAGGAATGGGCGAACGCACTCCTCCGCCAAGTGCTGCTAAGCAGGAAGAAACTAAAACGCCTCCTCAAACACAACCAGAACAGAGTACTTCACAAGAAGTAAAGGAAAACCTTTTGGCTCAAGATAACAACGAAGAAGTTTCTGTACCCGAAGTACCGAAAAAGAAAGAAAAAAAGAAAGAAACACCTAAAAAAGACATTCCAAAAGAGAGTCCCAAACCCGCTCCTAAACCTTCACGGGAAACTTCGGATGCGTTATCAAATATATTGGGAGCTGCCAATGCAGGTGGTAGTGGTATCTCAGGACAAGGAGATGGCAACCAACCTGGTTATCAGGGACAGATAGATGGTAGTCAGTACGCTAATTCTTATTATGGCTCAGGAGGTGGTAATGGCACTGGCAAAGGTTGGGGACTTAAAGGTCGTACTATTGCTTCACAAGGTAAAGTACCTCAAAATTGTAATGAAGAAGGACGCGTAGTAGTACAAATAGAAGTAGACCGTAGTGGTAAAGTAGTAAAAGCTACTGCTGGTGTGAAAGGAACTACTAACTCTGCTCAGTGTTTGCTGGAAGCTGCTCGAAAAACAGCTGCTATGCACCGCTGGAACGCAGATGATAATGCCCCTGCACGTCAAGTAGGTTTTATTGTTATCAACTTTAAACTTGGAGAATAAGAAATCAATTAATAATTGGTAATTAATAATTAACAAGGATGAGATAATGGTTATAGTATAACTGATTATCTCATTTTTGATTGTACAACAACTAAAAAATATCTTTAACATTGAATTATCAAGAAACACTTTCGTGGATGTTCAGCCGCTTGCCAATGTTTCAAACACAGGGTAAAACCGCTTTGAACAACAAATTAGATAATATCCTCGCCTTTACTTCGGTGTTAGGAAACCCTCAAACAAAATTCAAAAGTTTGCATATCGCAGGCACTAACGGAAAGGGTTCTTCCAGCAGTATGCTCGCATCTATCCTACAAGAGGCAGGATATAA
Organism: Capnocytophaga sp. oral taxon 902; assembly: GCF_013394735.1. NCBI lineage: Bacteria > Pseudomonadati > Bacteroidota > Flavobacteriia > Flavobacteriales > Flavobacteriaceae > Capnocytophaga > Capnocytophaga sp. oral taxon 902. The sequence continues at coordinate 2,702,991 of NZ_CP058261.1, read as the reverse complement.
GGTAGGATTGTACACCTCTCCACATCTCAAAGACTTCCGCGAACGTATCAAAATTAATGGGAAGGAAATACCCGAAGACTATGTGGTAAGTTTTATAGCTAAAAACAGACCCTTTTTGGAAGAATATCACCTCTCATTCTTCGAAATGACAGTAGGAATGGCGTTCAGCTATTTCGAAAATGAAAAAGTAGATATCGCTGTGATAGAAGTAGGTTTAGGAGGACGTTTTGACTCCACTAATATTATCACCCCTGAAGTTTCTCTTATTACCAATATCTCTAAAGACCATACTGATATTTTAGGAGATACTTTACCTAAAATAGCTTTTGAAAAAGCTGGTATTATCAAACAAAATGTGCCTGTAGTAATCAGTGAATATCAAGAGGAGACAGCTCCCGTCTTCACAGCAAAAGCTAAAGAAATGAATGCTCCTATTATTTTTGCCAATCACATAGAAACTTCTCTTACAACCGACCTTCAAGGTGCCTATCAAGAGAAAAACATCAAAGGAGTAATAGCCGTTACCGAATTGCTTATCCACCAGGGGTGGGATATTACTCCGGAGAATATTGCACAAGGACTTTTACACGTGGTGCACAATACAAACCTGAAAGGTCGTTGGCAAACCCTTGGCTCCTACCCTACTATCGTATGTGATACAGGACATAATGTGGGAGGACTTACTTATGTGATGGAACAACTCAAAAAGCAAACCTATACACACCTTCATATTGTAGTAGGTTTTGTAAAAGAAAAAGATGTAAATAGTGTTTTAGAGCTTTTCCCAAAAGAAGCTACCTATTATTTTTGCAGTCCTGCTATTGCAAGAGGACTTAATGTAGATACATTAAAGGAAATTGCTACTGCAAAAGGACTCCAAGGGGACGCATATTCTTCAGTAGCAGAAGCCTTAAATGTCGCTAAGGCACAAGCGCTTACCACTGACTTTATCTTTGTGGGTGGAAGCACGTTTGTAGTTGCGGAAGTATTGTAAAATAACAAAAAGCGGATACAGAAAAGCAAATGAAGGTTGTTTTAAAACCCTAATATCATTTTAGCGATAAAAAAGTAAATCAAGATACCTAAAACATCGTTGCTGGTAGTGATAAACGGACCCGTAGCAACTGCTGGGTCAATACCGCGCTTATGGAGAAGTATCGGGATAAAAGTACCTATCACAGCAGCATTTACAATCACTGTAATGAGTGCTATGGCTACCGTAATACTTACCAAATACTCAGCTTGAAAAGCAAAATGGCTTACTAATATCACTATTCCTGCAATAGTTCCTCCGTTGATGAGTCCTAATAGAAATTCTTTGAACAACCGCTTGATAAGTTCGCCGTCGATAGAATTATTTGCCAACCCTTGTACTATTATCGCTGATGATTGTACTCCCACATTTCCTGCAGTAGCTTGAATAAGCGGAATAAATATCAATAATATAGGGTAAATCATCATCGTATCCTGAAAACCATTGATAATACTCGCTGCACCTAATCCTCCGAACATTCCAATAAGTAACCAAGGCAAACGCGCTTTGGTAAGTTTCCATACACTATCGCTTGCCTCCACATCATTGGTGATACCTGCTGCCAACTGATAGTCTTTTTCAGCTTCTTCTTTTATCACGTCCACCACATCATCAATAGTGATGCGTCCCACAAGACGTTTCATCTCATCAACTACGGGAATTGCCTCTAAGTCATACTTACTCATTATGTGAGCTACCTCTTCGGCAGTATCAGTAACGTATACATAGTCTACTTTTGGAATATAAATGTCTTTCACTTCTGAACGTGTGGAAGTAGTAAGCAAATCTTTAAGTGAAAGTCGTCCTTTAAGCACATCATTATCATCTACTACATAAATAGAATGCACACGAGTAACGTGAGCCGCCTGTTCGCGCATTTCTTTTACGCATTTTAGCACATTCCAATTCTCATTTACCTTTACAAGTTCCTTCGCCATTAGTCCTCCCGCAGTATCTTCGCCATAACGAAGTAATTCTACGATGTCTTTGGCGTGTTCTACATCTGTGATATGCGAAATAACTTCTGTTTTTCTATCCTCGGGCAGTTCAGAGATAATATCCACCGCATCATCGGTGTCTAACTCGATGATTTCATCGGCAATTTCTTTTGCAGAAAGGTTTTTTAAGATATTCTCACGATAATCATCGTCTAATTCTGTGAGTACATCTGATGTTTTCTCAGCATCAATTAAACGAATGATGTATACCCCCTCTTCAATATCCAATTCGTGAATGATTTCGGCTATATCGGCATAGTGTAAATCATTTAAGAGGGTTGTAAGTTCTTTATTTTGTTTTTCCTCAATGAGTTTATGGATTTTCTCAATGAGTTCATCTGTTATTTTAAAAGTTGTCATAGTTTTAAGACGTCAAATCGTTAGCTATCAAACTTGATTACTGATTTTTTTAGTAATAAAAACAAACTCTTGCCAAGGCAATTGCTCAGGACGTTTATCAAATATAGAGTCTTGCTTTAAATTCTCATCTGTAAGTAGTGATTTTAGACTATTGCGAAGGGTTTTTCGCCGTTGATTGAAAGCCGTTTTCACTACGGTAAAGAATAATCCTTCATCACAATCTAAATGGAAGTCAGTTTTGCGTACTAATCGTATTACACCACTCTTTACTTTGGGCGGAGGATTAAAAACACTCTCCGAAACTGTGAATAAATAGCTCGTTTCATAAAAAGCCTGTACTAAAACTGACAAAATTCCATACGTTTTACTGCCTTCGTGCTCGCATATACGTTCGGCAACCTCTTTCTGAAACATTCCGCTAAACTCAGAAACGTATTCTCGCAGTTCAAGTAGTTTAAAAACGATTTGAGTAGATATATTATAAGGAAAATTACCTATAATGGCAAATGGTTCGGCTAAATAACCCGCTACATCATATTTCAAAAAGTCATCAGCAATTATTTTTCCTCTTAATGCAGGATAATTTGCCTCCAAATAAGCTACCGATTCCTTATCGATTTCCACTATGTGCACATCAACGTCTTTTTTGAGCAAAAACTGAGTAAGTACGCCCATTCCAGCTCCTATTTCTACTACTTTTTTATAGTTTTTTAGCGATAATGTATCAGCTATCTTCTGTGCAATGTTCAAATCTCTTAAGAAATGTTGCCCTAAATGCTTTTTTGCTTTTACTAATTCCATTTATATACCTTTCAGCGAGGCTTTTAGTTGTTATTTTGCAGAAGTATCGACCTTATTTCCTCATAATGGTCAGTTCCTACCAAAAACACTTTCTTTCTGTCCTTAGACACTATCCTGATTGCCTTATTATGTTTCGTATTATAGATGATACCTGCCGAAGTATACCGTATTCCGATGCCATAATACCAAGGAACATCAATAAGTTGAATAGTAGAGACGTCCATTTCTTGAAAATTCATTCGTCTACTCAAAAAACCGATACCAAATGAAGCTACAATACCATAATCATCAATTACAGTAGTGAGTTTATAGAATACAGCTACTAAAATAGCCACTAATAATAAAATTATTACCCAACCTCCTTTGTTTTGATAGCCCGAAAAAGCTATAATCCCTATAAAAAGGGCTAAAATAGACAGTAATATATAAGAAAATTGTGTTTCTTTAAATTCTATAGCTGTTTTCATAATATTATTCTTTTGTGCAATTTAAAAATACACAGAAGCCACACCCTAAAATCTAATAAAAATTTATAAACAAGAAAAAGAACAAATTCTTAACTTTGGTGGCGGGTGAGCTTCTGTGCTAAAATGTTTATATTATTGCATTACAACTAACTCTTTACGAGTTTACCAATGCTTTCAAGTAGTTGCGGACGGTCAGAAAGAGCTATCTTAGCTACTTCGTAAAATTCCTTCACCCATTTGTTCATTGCCTCAAAAGCTTTGTTCTTATCCTGAGTGGCTTGTTGGTCGATACCGCGCAATTTCACGTATTGCGCACGGAGTTCTTCCACTTTCGCAATGGCTGAAAGCTGTTCATCGGCGACGGCTTCGGTAAGTTTAAACCTGTCGAGCACTGCTCGCTGGGTAGTAGTGGCTTTAATGCCTTCGTAAAGCTTTTTCGTAGTGGCTAAACCTTCCAGATAATCGCGTGACATCGTTCCTTTTAACCCAAATGATACCAGCGCTTCGGGAGATGCTTTTAACGCTACTTTTGCGACCTTGCGATGTTCTTTATATTTGTCGCTCATCGCTTTATAAGCCTTTTCAAACAAGGCTCTTTTCTCTACCGTTTGGCTTGTTTTTGCCAAATTATCGTTATAAGCAGCTTGTGCTTTATCATAAAGCGCTTTACCCACTTTCATAGCCTCTTCATTGTATTGATATTCCTCTAACTGAGCTTTCAATTCGGCTATTTCGCTGTAATTGGTAAATAACAAACGTCTGTTTTCTAGTGTTTTTAATTCTGTGCTCTTTTCCTTCATAATATTACATATTTTAAAAGGTCTATAAATTAGTTGAAAAATGTTAAATCATTATGATTTACATTCATTTTTATACCGCAAAAATCCTGCCAAATAACACTGTACAAATTATTGTTTTTGTTTGTAGAAAAGCATTCTTTGTAAACTTCTCATATCAATTTAAAATAATATGATAAGCTGTTACATTACTTACGTTTGTAGTTACAGTGGGTTATTTTGGCATTACAATACGCTTTTTACTTATTACTTAGTTTCGTTATTTTATTACTTTGTTATCTTTTAAATTTGCTTTCTTTTATTTTCAAATTACAAAACTTTCTTTTTGTGTTACAAAGGGTTAAAATGCTCTATCAGTTTCTTACTTTACGGAGTAACAAGATAGCTAAAGTAAGGAAAATAAGATTAGGCAATAGGACAGCCATCAAAGGTGATAAGCCTCCTGAGGTTTGAGCAAGGGTTCCAAACACACGGTCGAAAAATACAAAGCTAAACCCTACGACTACCCCCACCATTAAGTTGATTCCCATTCCTCCGCGCTTTTTCACCGATGAAACAGCCACGCCGATAAGCGTAAGGATAAAGGCAGTACTTATTGCACCCCAACGGCGGTATTTTACCAATAGATACATATTTAAATTGGGTGAACCTTTCATCTTTTCGCGTTCAATGAACTTGTTTAGCTCAAACAAGTTCTTATTTTCCGCTGTATATTCCATTGGCATCAGGTCATCGGGTTTGAAATTGAATATCGTGTCTAACTGGTCGTGTTTCACTATCACATCGTCGCCCTCCCCTATCTTTCTTTTGGAGTAATTAGTAAGTCGATAGGTTTTCGTGCTGTCTATCCACTGAATCGTTTCGGCATTTATCTTTTCCGTCATCTTAATACCATTAAAATGTTCTACTGAAAAATTATACCCGCGTTTGTCTTGGTAGTTAAACGAGCTTACATAAAGATAATCGTTGTCAGAAAACTGATTGTAAAGGTCTGAAACGCTTTCCACCTTCGAAGAACGTATATACTTATTCCAAAAATCATTATACACAGTGCTGGCAGCGGGTACAATAAACATTCCCATAAAAAACACTATCACCGAAATGATACTCGCACCCACAATATACGGACGCAAAAAACGCATATACGATACACCTGAGCTCTGGATAGCGATTATCTCGGTATTATTGGCTAACTTTGATGTAAACCAGATGATAGAGAGGAATAGCAAGATGGGAAACAATATATTGGCAAAATAAACGATAAAACTAAGGTAATACCACAGTATTTCGTTCATCGGAGCGCCCTTTTGTATCATCTTGTCTACTTTTTCAGATAAATCTACGATAATTCCGATAGGAATAAAGAGAATTATCATCATAAAGAAGGTAAGAAGATAGCGTTTTAAGATGTACCAGTCGAGTATTTTCATTTTTTTTGTTTTTTTATAAACGATTTGACATATCAGCAACCATTTTTGTCTTCCACGTAAGAAAAGTACCCGCTACAATTTGTCGGCGAGCTTCCCTCACAAGCCATAAATAGAAACCAAGATTGTGAATTGAAGCGATTTGTTTGCCCAAAAACTCGTTAGCAGCGAATAAATGACGTAAATAGGCTTTCGTGTAATAGGTATCTACGTATGTATGCCCATCAGGGTCTATGGGCGAGAAATCATCTTCCCATTTTTTGTTTTTAATATTGATAATTCCTTTTGCAGTAAAGAGCATTCCGTTGCGAGCATTGCGCGTGGGCATTACACAATCCATCATATCCACTCCCAAAGCAATATTTTCTAATATATTAGCGGGTGTGCCCACTCCCATAAGGTATCGGGGCTTGTCTTTGGGGAGAATATCGCATACAAGTTCAGTTATTTCATACATTTGTTCTACGGGTTCGCCTACTGATAGCCCCCCGATAGCGTTTCCGTCGGCATTTTTGCTTGCAATATATTCGGCAGACTGTGTACGAAGGTCTTTATAGACTGACCCTTGTACTATCGGGAATAAACTTTGATGATAACCGTATTTAGGAGGTACTTTTTCGAGGTGAGCAATGCATCTATCGAGCCACCTATGCGTGAGATGCATTGAACGTTTGGCATAACCATATTCACAAGGGTAAGGCGTGCATTCATCAAAAGCCATCATAATATCAGCACCTATACTGCGCTCTATTTCCATTACTTTTTCGGGTGAAAAAACGTGAAAAGAGCCATCGATATGGCTTTTGAACTTTACACCTTCTTCTTTTATCTTTCGGTTGGCAGCCAATGAATATACTTGATAACCACCGCTATCGGTAAGTATGTTTCTATTCCAATTAATAAACTTATGTAAGCCTCCTGCTTTTTCCAAAATGGGTGTTTGAGGTCGTAAATAAAGATGATAGGTGTTCCCCAAGATGATATCGGCATTAATATCGTCTTTCAGTTCGCGTTGGTGCACTCCTTTCACGCTTCCCACCGTTCCCACAGGCATAAAAATGGGGGTTTCAATCACGCCGTGGCTGGTAGTAATCTTCCCAGCACGTGCTTTAGTATGTTCGTCTGTTTTTAGTATTTCAAAATCCATAGTTGAAACATTTTCGGGCGCAAAGGTAGGGAAGAATTAGCAAATTAGCAAATTAGAAAAGTTAGCAAATAGGCTAATATCTCTTTCAGAGTAACTGAGTAAAGGCGTAAATAGCCAAACCGACTGATCCGCCTACCAAAGTGCCATTGATACGGATAAATTGAAGGTCTTTACCTACTTCCAATTCAAGTTTTTCGCTCAATTCGCGTCCCTCCCAGTTCTCCACCGTATGACTGATGAGTTTCCCCACTTCTTCTTTATTTTTTAGTACAAACTGATAGGCAGTTTTCTGTACCCAAGCGTCTATTTGGTGTTGCAGCTGGGCATTTTGGCGGAGTTCATCGGTGAGGCGCTCCGTAGCGGTGCGCAATAGCTTTGCAAGATGTTGTTCCCACTCAGGAGTATTGAGTTTTTCGGCAAATTCATACAATTGCGCTGTAATTTCAGCCCTGATAGGATGTGTTTCATCTTCCGATGCTTTTACAACTAACTGATAGAGCCCATTGCTTACCTTCCGAGTAATTGTATCTTTAATAAACGATGGAACAAGAGGAGGAAATTGGCTGTCAATTTCGTGTTGCACCAGCTCTTGATGTTCGGCGAGGTAAATAGCTACCTTTTCAAAAGCTTTCCGAAGGAATTTCTGATGTTTATTCTCATCTAAAAAAGTGGTGAGTACTTCGCTCGCTTTTGCATTGAGAGGTATTTTTCTTACAAAAGTTTCTATCTGGTGAGGAGTACTTTCTTTCGAGAGCCACTCAACTATAAATGATGATACTTTGATATCGGTGATGTAAGGACGTATCTGTTTAGGTTTAAGGAAGTTCTCCACGACGAAATCGCCTAAATTCTCCCCGATGTCATTCTTTCTTTCCTCAATGAGGTTGGTATGTGGAATGTTTAATCCTAATGGTTTGTGAAAGAGTGCTGTTACTGCAAACCAATCGGCAAGCGCTCCTACCATAGCAGCTTCGGAAAAAGCCTTTATATAACCTATAAAAGTGTGTTCGGGAGCTTTTTTGTGCCATACCACCATTGCCATATAAATGATGAGCATCAAAACAAAGAGCCCCGTAGCTATTTTCTTATGGTGTTGTAGTTTTTGGCGCTTGGAACTGTTCATAAATTATCAGTTTTTCAGGTGCAAAGGTACGAAGAAAAGTGGGAAAAATAAAAAAGTTGGGTATATAAATTGTCAGATAGTAATTATTGCCTATCTTTGCATCAGTTTATTCTAAATAATAGTATTTTAAAACTTGTAATAAAGATGATAAAAAAGCACTTTTTAATAACATTAGCCGTAGGAATAATTGCTTTGCTTACTCTTTCATTTGTACAGCAAGCAACTGTTAAAAAATACAAATGCCTCATACAACTCACCAATTACAAGGGTGAAGGAGCCTACATAGTAGTTTCACTCATCAATCCCGAAGGTAAATATGAGCAAACACTACAAATCCTTGGAGATGATCCTGAATGGTACGACGATCTTACTCAATGGTGGAAGTTTTATGGCAAACGCCAAACAATTGATGGGATTACGGGGGCTACCATTAGCGGAGGAGAACGCGCTGTAAAAATACTTACAATTGATGATAGTAAACTGAACAAGGGCTACAAAATACGTTTTGAGACTGCCGTTGAAGATGAATATTACTATGCTAAAGATGCTGAAGTAGAATTTAAAACCGAGAACCTTAACACTAAAATTGAAGGTAAAGGATATATCCGTTATGTGAGATTAATGCCTAACGATTGACAATCACCTTAAAGAAATTATGAGTAAAGAAATTATTTTAGACCGGTTATGGGCATTAGAAGACTCTCCTTATAGAGATTTTACAGCGAATTTGATTCCCACTGTGGAGAAATCCCGTATTATAGGGGTTAGAACACCTGCAATGCGAGCGTTGGCTAAAGAATTAGTAAAGCATTATCCCACTGAGGCAATATCTTTCTTAGAAGAGTTACCTCATTATTATTATGAGGAGAATAATCTACACGGTTTTATCATTGAACAGCTAAAAGATTTTGATAAAGCAATGCAATATACAGAGCGGTTCCTCCCTTATATTGATAATTGGGCTACGTGTGATACCTTTGCTCCTAAAATCTTCTTGAAATACCCCGAAGAGACATTAAAACACATCAAACAATGGATTACAAGCAAAGAAACCTATACAGTACGTTACGGAATTGGCTTGTTATTGTCTAATTATTTAGATGCTCTTTTTAAGGAAGAATACTTAACCTGGGTAGCAAAAATTACCTCAGATGAATATTACATAAATATGATGATAGCGTGGTACTTTGCCACTGCTTTAACAAAACAATATGAAACAACAATACCTTATATAGAATCAAAAACACTTTCTCCCTTTGTTCAAAATAAGAGTATACAAAAAGCAAGAGAAAGCCGTCGTATTTCCGAAGATACTAAAAAATATTTGTTGCAGTTTAAACTCTAATCTTGTTCTTCTCTTTCAAAAAAACTAAATACACTTCCTCCATATTTCTTCGCTTGTGAGAAAAATGGCTGTTCTGATAAATCTGTTTTAGACGAATGTTCAATAATGAGCATTCCATTTTCAGTAAGTAAGTTTTGATTGAAGACAATATCGGCAATAGTAACAAACTTTTCAATCGGGAAATCATACGGAGGGTCAGCAAAGATAACATCAAACTGCTGAGTAGTACGTTTTAAATATTCATATACATCGGCTTTAAGTGCTGTAATAGGATAGACTAATTCACGTGCTATTTTATTGATAAATTGCACACAACCGTTATGGTTATCAACTGATAATACTGAGGGGCAACCTCTACTGGCAAACTCATAGCTAATATTTCCTGTTCCTGCAAAAAGGTCGAGTACAGAAAGTTCTTCAAAATAATAATAGTTATTGAGTATATTAAAAAGAGCTTCCTTCGCAAAATCGGTAGTAGGGCGAACTGGCAATTTATTAGGTGCTATAAGCTGTTTTCCTTTATTCTTCCCTGATATTATTCTCATAAAGATTAACCTTTTTATTGAACAGTTTCCCTCACTGTTAAACTCTGCATTACCTCGTTCATAGCTTTTTGGGTAAAGGATAAACTCATTAATTATTCTTCCACTTCTTTCATCGTATGGTACACCTGTTGCACGTCCTCATCTTCCTCTATCTTCTCGAGAAGTTTCTCCACATCGGCTTGTTCTTCAGGGGTAAGTTCTTTCGTTACTTGTGGAATACGCTCAAAGCCTGACGATAAGATTTCTATGTTACGACTTTCTAACTCTTTTTGGATAGCTCCAAAGCTCTCAAAAGGCGCATAGATGAGGATACCGTCTTCGTCTACGAACACTTCTTCTGCCCCGAAGTCTATCATTTCGAGTTCCAACTCTTCGGGGTCTATCCCATTGCCATTAATACGGAAGTTACAAGTGTGGTCGAACATAAACTCCACTGACCCCGATGTACCTAAAGTACCATTACACTTGTTAAAATAACTGCGAATATTAGCTACGGTACGGTTGTTATTGTCGGTTGCCGTTTCTATGAGTACAGCAATACCGTGAGGTGCATAGCCTTCAAAAAGAACTTCTTTATAGTTTGCAGTATCTTTTTCAGTTGCTTTTTTGATGGCACGCTCAATATTTTCTTTAGGCATATTGGCGGCTTTGGCATTCTGTATCACGGCACGCAAACGCGAGTTACTCTGAGGGTGAGGACCTCCTTCTTTCACTGCCATTACGATGTCTTTCCCTAAACGGGTAAATGTTTTTGCCATTGCTGCCCAACGTTTAAATTTACGGGCTTTTCTAAATTCAAATGCTCTTCCCATTTTTATTTTAGTTATTAGTTATTAGTTTGTTATCTGTCTGTTCTGTTGTTTTAATCAAAATTTGGTTATTCACAAAGTGTAAAGGTGTCTCAGGAAAGTCAAGATGAGTAAGGCGTTTCATCTCGTTAAACACCTTGCAATCATTATCGAGTTTTAATCCTTTCACTTTCGACTGTTTCACTGAAATCACATTGGCATAAAGAAAATTGCCTTTGCGGTCAATCTTAATATCAAGCAAAGGAGCAATACCATTAACTCCTTGCAGATTAAAATGCCCATAAGTATTGAAATTTCCCATACTATAAGCGATAAACTTCCTATTGTACACTTCCACCGCGCGGGTAACGTGAGGCCCGTGCCCCAATACAATATCAGCACCTGCGTCTATTACCGAGTGCGCAAACTTATACACATTCCCCCTATTTTCACCGAAGAAAAACTCATCAGCTCTCGGCACACGTGTATTTTTAGAGCCTTCAGCGCCTCCGTGGAAAGAAACAATGAGGATATCTGCCTGTGGGCGCAATTCCTTTACCAAATTGGTAGCTTGCTCTATGTTGTTTATCGATAGCATATTGCTATTGGGTGAAAAAGCACAAAAACCGTACTTTATACCTTCTTTCTCAAATACAACCGACTTTTTTTCTACTGGCCCTGCGTGGTATATACCTACCTTATCAAGTATTTTAGCCGTATTACGCCGTCCTTTTTCACCAAAGTCATTGGCGTGATTATTAGCGGTACTCATCAGGTTAAAACCTGCTTCCTTAATGATTTTCCCATAGCGGTTGGGCATACGGAAAACATAGCAAGGACTCTCTTCTGTATCCTTGCACTTCTCCAAATCGCCACTCTTGCACTTCTCCGAATCGCCACTATCGAGTATCGCTCCTTCTAAATTTCCGAACACAATATCACCTTTCAGATAGGGTTTTACGTATTTAAAACTGTTCACCGCATCGTCCTTAGGCAAATAACCAGCAGGAAAACCCGAGCCTATCATCACATCGCCAACAGCTACTATGGTAAGCGTATCTTTGGTACGAACGAGTAAGGTATCAACAGTAGTATGCACCAAACTATCTATTTGAGCTGTAGCATATCCACTAAAACTTAATGCTATTAACAATAAGAATCTCTGCATCTTATCCTTTATTTTTCGGCAATCACATCAATTCCTCCTTTTACGGTCTGATTGAGTTGTACATTTATTTTCGTCCCCAAAGGCAAATACACGTCTACACGCGACCCGAATTTGATAAATCCAGCATCTTCGCCTTGTACCACTGTTTCACCGACTTTGGCATAATTCACAATGCGTTTAGCCAATGCTCCCGCTATTTGTCGGTATAACACTTCACCGAACACAGGGTTATCTACCACTATGGTAGTACGTTCATTCTCTTCCGAAGCCTTAGGGTGCCACGCCACCAAATACTTTCCCGGGTGATACTCGCTATAAGTAACCTTTCCACCTAAAGCATAACGAGTTACGTGCACATTCACAGGCGACATAAAAATCGATACCTGCAAACGTTTATCTTTAAAATATTCTTTCTCAAACACTTCTTCTATCACCACCACCTTACCGTCTACGGGAGCGATAATATGCTGGTCATTTTTAGGCGTAATGCGTTTAGGATTTCTAAAGAACTGCAATATAGCTATCAAAAATAAAAAAGCTACTATCTGTATAAGCTTTTTAAGCCACAGTATATCAACAAAATAATGCGCTATAAGCGATATACCTATCACGGCAAATAGCGTAATGAGAATAATCTTAAAACCTTCCTTGTGAAACATTGTATGCAATTATTTTAGGGTGCAAAGATACGAAAGAATTAACAAATTGCAACGCACAATAAATATTTTTCAACCATAATTCTTGGTCTTCCCTATTTTTTTACTACTTTTGCCCTCTGACATTAAAACTTTAATAAATATTGCATTTTTTTTGGCATATCGGCAATTTTAACATTTTTTCCTCAATGTCGAAAATTGAAGTTTTTACCAATTGAAATACAGCTTAATAAGACGTTAGCTTCGCCTTACCTTCGTCTTAGGTTCGTCTTTCCTTCGTCTTAGCTTCGCTCTAACACCATCTAAACAGCAGAGTAGCTGCAATTCTTATTTAACTGATTAATAAATATTTAATATTTTTCATAGTAATAAAGATAAAGAAGTGTTTTAATCAATTTTTTTGAAGAAAATGCACGGTTTTTATATATTTTAACATTTTTTTCTCAGTTTTCTAATCAGTACTCCACTTTAATAGATAATACTGATAATCAATTATATTTAATGAATTACATAGAATACACTTTTACCATTGCCCCTATGGGGGTTGCTTCTGAAATATTAGTTGCCGAACTCGCCGAAGTAGGCTTCGAGAGCTTTGTAGATACCGAAACCGGTTTGCAGGCTTATATACAAGAACCTTTTTGGAATGCTAATATACTCTCTGATATACAGATACTTCACAGCGAGGAGTTCCAAATTACCTACACACATCAAACTATTGAACAGGTGAATTGGAATGAGGAATGGGAAAAACACTTCGAGCCTATCACCGTAGACGATGAGTGTACCGTGCGTGCTACCTTCCACCCCGAAGCACATACCCCTTATGAAATTGTTATCGACCCTAAGATGAGTTTCGGTACTGGTCATCACGAAACTACTTATATGATGTTGCAATTCCTTTTAAAGGAAGAACTCAAAGGCAAAAAGGTGCTCGATATGGGTTGTGGCACAAGCGTACTCGCTATTATGGCAAGCAAACGCGGGGCGAGTGAGGTACTCGCCATTGATGTAGACGAATGGTGTGTAGAGAACTCCATTGAAAACGTAGAACGCAATGGTTGTAAGCACATCAAAGTACAGTTGGGAGATGCTTCTTCACTGGTTAATGAAAAAGACTTCGACCTTATTATTGCGAATATCAACCGTAATATTCTCTTAAACGATATACCGCAGTATGTACCAGCTCTCAAAACAGGAGGGGCTCTCTTGCTCAGTGGTTTTTACAAGGAAGATATACCTCTTATCCGCGAAAAAGCGGAAGCATACGGTTTGCAATACATCGAGAACTTAGAACGCAACAACTGGGTAGCAGTAAAATTCAAAAAACAAGCCTAATGAATACTTTTGCCGATAGAATTATCAACTTCAACACACATTTAGAGTACAACCAATCCTTGCCTAAGGATTTTGATGTGCTGAATCCTTATATGGATAACCCTGAAACTATGGAGGTAATGCGTGCTTTTTATCACAAATTCTACAACGATAACCGTCAGCGGAAATTCATTATAGGCATCAATCCCAGCCGACACGGGGCAGGAGTTACAGGCGTTCCTTTTACTGATACCAAGCGATTAGAAAGCGAGTGTGGCATTACAATGAAGTCGGCACATACACACGAAGTATCATCGGTTTTTATGTATGATATGATAAAAGCATACGGTGGAGTCACTAAGTTCTACAATGATTTTTATATCAATTCTCCTTTCCCTTTGGCTATTGTGCGAAAAGCCTCGGACGGCAAATGGCTCAATGCTAATTATTACGATGAAGAAGCACTCTTCAAATCATTAAAGGATTATATGATAGAAACTTTAAAAAAGCATATCGCCTTAGGAGTAGATACTCAAAAGGTGTTCGTATTAGGCAAAAAGAACGCTACTTTCTTACAAAAATTGAATAAAGAAGCTACTTTATTTGGTGAAATGGTAGTATTAGAGCATCCTCGCTTTATCCAACAGTATAAATCAAAAGAAAAACAGCTGTATATCGATAAGTTTTTGACGAGTTTTGGAATATAGACAATGAAGCAATACGATGTTTTGGTGATAGGTAGCGGACTCTCGGGGCTCTTTTCGGCTTTGCTCTTGGCTAAAGCAGGAAAGAAAGTGTGTATATTGGAGAAAAATGAGCAGTATGGGGGTAACCTGCAAACTTTTGTGCGCAATAATACGCTGTTTGATACAGGAGTGCATTACATAGGAAGTCTTGCTGAAGGTCAGGTGTTATACGAGTATTTTAAAGATGTAGGTATTGCCAATCATCTTTCGGTAGAACGCCTTGATATAAACGGCTACGACCGTATTTGTTTTGGCGATACACCTAACGTGATGTATCCTCACGCTCAAGGTTATGAGAACTTTGTGCAACAACTCCTCGCCTATTTTCCTAATGAAAAGAAAGCCTTAGAAGCGTACGCTCACACAATGCAATCTATTTGCGATAAGTTTCCACTCTACCGCCATAAACAAGCCGTAGCCGATTACGATGTGCATACACTTTCCTTAAACCTCTTAGATTTCCTCAACGGTATCACTACTAACGACCGACTCAAAGCAGTGCTCTTAGGCTCTAACTTTCTCTATGGAGGCGCTGATGAGCAGACACCTTTATACGTGCACGCACTATCGGTTAATTCATATATAGAAAGCGCTTGGCGACTCACACAAGGGGGTAGCCAAATCACCAACTTACTCATTGAAAAATTGCGCCAATACGGTGCTGACCTTTTCAACCAAAGGAAGGTCATAGGCTTTGAATACAGTGAGGGGAATACTATCAACACAGTACTCACCAAGCAAGGAGAGCAGTTTGTTGCAAAACAAATCATCTCGGCTATAGATGTAAAGCAACTACTCAACATCACAGGCAAAAAGCCTTTTAAGCCTTCTTTTTGTAAACGCGTGCAGGGCTTACAACCTACGGTTGCTGCCTTTTCATTGCATTTGGTACTCAAGCCAAATGCTTTTCGTTACTTGCCCTATAATGTGTATTGGTTTAAGGATAACAATAGCGTTTACCACGCTACTAATTACCCTACTAACAACTTCCCGATTTCGTATATGCTCTCTATGAATCCACCAAAGGACAGCAGGGAGTATACTGATAATGTTACTATCCTTACCTATATGAACACTGATGAACTGCAACGCTGGCAAGATAGTTTCACGACCAACACCGAGGGTAATCATAGAGGCAACCAGTATGAAGTTTTCAAAAGTCAGCGTGCTATGGATTTATTAGATGTAGTTGCTCAACAATTTCCTACACTCAAAACTGCTATTGCTCATTACTACACTTCTACACCGCTTACTTACCGCGATTATATAGGAAGCCCTATGGGAGCATTGTACGGCTACAAAAAAAACGCTAACCATATAATGGAAAGCGTTTTTATGCCACAAACTCACATCAAGAATTTGTATGTTACAGGGCAGAGTGTTGCAATGCACGGATTAGTAGGTGTTACTATCAGTGCGGTGCTCACCTACCAAATTTTGATGCGGTCTTCAGGTTTTTTATAGAGTTTATCACCTTCTTTTACATCAAAGGCTTTATACCAAGCGTCTACATTCACAAGCGGACCGAATGAACGGAAATATCCTGGGCTATGAGGGTCGGTTTTTACTTGGTTTGTAAGGTATTTATCAGTCGAAAGCGTACGCCATACGGTACCCCAAGAGATAAAGAAACGTTGTTCTTGAGTGAAATTGCTTATTTTACCTACATTACCTTTATCTTTTAAGTACATTTGCAAAGCATCAAAAGCGATGTTCACCCCACCGAGGTCGGCTATGTTTTCACCACTGGTGAAAGTACCATTTACAAATACACCTTTTACAGGTTCGTATTGGTCGTATTGTTTAGCAAGGGCTTTGGTAGCGTTCTCAAAGTTCTTTTTATCTTCAGGAGTCCACCAATTTTTTAGATTACCATCGCCGTCAAATTCAGCGCCACTATCGTCAAATCCGTGTGTCATTTCGTGACCTATTACAGCACCAATACCACCGAAGTTCACCGCAGGGTCGGCTTCGAAATTGAAGAAAGGAGGTTGTAAGATAGCCGCAGGGAAAACGATTTCATTATACAATGGATTGTAATACGCATTCACTGTTTGAGGCGACATACCCCATTTAGTTTTATCTACAGGCTTGCCTACTTTTTCCAAACTTTTTTGGTAAGCCCATTCACTCACGCGTTGCAAGTTAGCAAAATACACCGTTTTAGCAGCCGGTTCAATGGTTAGTTTAGAGTAATCTTCCCACTTATCAGGGTAACCTACCTTCACAGTAAATTTATTGAGTTTAGCCAAAGCCTTTTCCTTAGTAGCATCTGACATCCAAGTTACATCTTTAATGTGTTGTGCAAAGCTCTTTTTGAGATAATCTACCAAAGTAACCATTTCTTCTTTAGCTTTAGGTGGAAAATACTTTTCTACATACAATTTACCAAAAGCTTCACCCAAAATACCATTGATCACACTTAGAGCGCGTTTGTTCATTGGACGTTGTTCTTGTTGTCCTTGCAACTCCTTGTTGTAGAAGTTAAAAGAAAGCTCATCGAGTTCTTTGGTAAGGTTGCTCGCATTATCGGCTACTAATTGATATTTGAGGTAATCTTTGATAAGAGGCAAGTTCTTTTCGTTGATAAACTTATCGTATTGTTTGTACAAACGAATTTCAGAAACAACTACTTTATCAGTGTTCACCCCTACGTTTTTAAGAAACTGAGGTAGATTGAGGTTCTTCACCAACTTGCTGAGCTCAGCCATTGTTTGAGGGTTGTAGCTAAGGTTAGGATTGCGATCTTCCTCATTGGTGAGCATCAATTTGGCTACCGAGCGTTCAAAATCTACCATTTGTTTAGCTTTTTCAGCAGCTTTGTCGTCTTTAAGAACTTTAAAGATAGCCTTTACATAATCTTGATACTTTTGTAAAGCCTCAGTATTCTCCTTGTTGTCTTTTTGATAGTAATCGCGGCCCATACCGATGCTAAAGTTGCCGAGATACACAGTATTCATATTAGAATCCTTCATATCGGCATATACCCCCCAAGCACAGATAGGGTTTTCACCCTCGCGAGTTACCTCTTCCAAATACTTTTGAAGGTCTGTGAGGTTTTTAATAGCCTCAATCTTATTCAAATAACCTTCAATAGGTTTAAGCCCTTCGGCATCACGCTTTTTCCAATCGATAAACGATTCGTAGAGGTCTTTTATTTTCTGACCTTCAGTACCTTGAGCAAAGTTTTCCTTGAGGAGGTTATCCAAGATGAGCAAGCAATTCTCATCGGTTTTCTCGCGTAGGATATGGAAAGAGCCCCACGTAGGTTTATCGGCTGGTATTTTGGCAGTTTTAGCCCAAGTGCCGTTCACATAATTGTAGAAATCATCTTGCGGACGCACCGTAGTGTCCATTTCAGCAAGAGCAATCCCCTTGTCTGCATTTTTGTCTGTCATTGCATTTTCTGATTTTTTGTTATTTTCGCCACAAGCAACGATGAGTGCTGCCGACGAAAACAACAGTGCGGTTTTTACTGTTTTTCTCATCATCTTGTATAATGTTTTTGTTTAATGAAGCAAAGGTAAAAAATAATTAGCAATTAACAACAAAAAATATAAAAAAAGCTTTGCTAAACCTTGTAAGAGTTTTTAGCAAAGCTTTCTTTTTTCTTATCTTAGATAAGCCATTACTTAATACTGAAATTCAAACCTTTGTGTTCTCCCAATCCGTAATAATGTTTAAAATTATAGATAAGTGGTTCCCACTCTAGTGGATTGATTTTATTACCTTCCATTACCAAATGGTCTTCAGCGTGTACTTGCACAAATTCCAATTCTACAAGTACATAAGCATCGCGGTCATTCACGTTTTTCACTTTAGCTTCTGCCTGAATAGGACATTCGGCAATACGCGGAGGGCGTACTTTTTCTGAAGGTAATTGAGTAAATCCTCCAATACTAAACTTGTCGTCAGTATAAGTGTATTTACCCATTTTTTGAGGGGGCACAGGGTTTTGAGCGGTATAAGGGGCAATTGCCTCTACTTTTTCCCACATAGCTGCCGTAGGGAGGTTAAAAACTACCTCGGGCACTTCCATCACATTATGATAAGCCTTGTTTAGTTTTACAAGCGCTATCACAGCATTCACACCTAAAGTAAAGGTGCTTGAAATAGGCGTTACATCGGCGTTTCCATCTTTATCGGTAGTAGTAAGAAGTACTACAGGAAACCCGTAATAAAACATAGTTGGTAAAAAAGACTTCATACTATTTTTTTATTTTGGCACAAAAGTACAAAATCTAATTGGAAAAACAATAAATATTTATCAAAAAGTTTTCATATTTATTATTCTTACCGTACTAATTTCTTATACTTAATACGAGTAGGTGTTACTTCTTTGCCAAGTCGTTTTTTCTTATTCTCTTCATACTCTGAAAAGCTACCTTCAAAGAAATACACTTGTGAGTCACCTTCAAAAGCTAAAATATGAGTACAAATACGGTCTAAAAACCAACGGTCGTGTGAAATCACTACTGCACAACCTGCAAAGTTCTCTAAACCTTCTTCTAAGGCGCGAAGAGTATTTACGTCTAAATCGTTGGTAGGCTCGTCTAACAGTAATACGTTACCCTCTTCTTTAAGAGTCATTGCCAAGTGTAAACGGTTGCGTTCTCCTCCTGAAAGAGTGGCTACTTTTTTATTTTGTTCGCTACCACCAAAGTTAAATCTACTGAGATAAGCACGAGAGTTCACTTGTCTACCCCCCATCATAATGAGGTCTTGCCCACCAGAAAAGTTCTCCCATATAGACTTCTCGGGGTCTATTTGTTTGTGAGTTTGGTCTACATAAGCTATCTTCACCGTGTCACCTACCAGAAACTCACCACTATCGGGCTGTTCTTCACCCATTATCATACGGAAGATAGTAGATTTACCTGCTCCATTAGGACCTATCACTCCTACTATTCCTGCTTGAGGAAGCACAAAGTTTAAATCATCATAGAGTAGTTTATCACCAAAAGCTTTGGCTACGTGACGTGCTTCTATTACATTAGTTCCTAAACGAGGTCCGTTGGGAATATATATTTCCAACTTTTCTTCTAATTGTTTTTGGTCTTCATTGAGCAGACGGTCATAATTCTGCAAACGTGCTTTTTGTTTGGCTTGACGTCCTTTAGCTCCTTGACGTACCCATTCGAGCTCACGCTCCAATACTTTTTGACGTTTGTTTTCAGTTTTCTGTTCTTGAGCCAAACGTTTAGCTTTTTGGTCGAGCCAAGAGGAGTAGTTACCCTTCCAAGGAATACCTTCTCCACGATCGAGCTCTAATATCCAACCCGCTACATTGTCTAAAAAATAACGGTCGTGGGTAACGGCTATGACTGTACCTGCATATTGTTGCAGATGCTGTTCTAACCACAATACCGATTCTGCATCGAGGTGGTTAGTTGGCTCGTCGAGTAACAAAACATCGGGTTGTTGCAAGAGCAGACGGCAGAGTGCTACCCTACGGCGTTCTCCTCCCGAAAGCACTTTGATAGGCGTATCGGGTTCAGGGGTACGGAGGGCTTCCATCGCTACTTCTAACTGATTGTCGAGTTCCCAAGCATTCAAGGCATCTATCTTATCTTGTAACTCGGCTTGCTTATCCATCAGCTTTTGCATCTTATCGGGGTCAGAATAGTTTTCCTCGAGCCCAAAAAGGTTGTTGATATGATTGAATTCCTCTAAGAGCTTTACAGTTTCGGCTACTCCTTCGCGTACTACTTCAATAACAGTTTTATCATCATCAAGATGAGGTTCTTGTTCGAGATAGCCTACGGTATAATTAGGAGCAAATACTACTTCTCCTTGATAGTTTTTATCTATTCCTGCAATAATTTTTAGCAGAGAGGATTTACCAGAGCCATTAAGCCCTAAAATACCGATTTTGGCTCCATAGAAGAAACTTAGGTAAATATCTTTGAGAACCTGTTTATTAGTAGATGAATAGGTTTTGCTTACCTTATTCATCGAAAAGATTATCTTTTTATCGTCAGCCATAGTTTAGTGAAAAGTAAAAAATGAATGGTAAATGAAATCATTAAAGATTCTCATTATTATAAGTGCAAAAATATAAAAACAATACCAAGTAAACAAATTTTGGCTCGCACTCACTTGTAAACTGTAAAATTAAACTTCTATAATTAATTGAATTACAGGTTTATATAAAAAAACATATCTTATGATATAAAAATAATTGCTAAAAATTTGGTTTATATTATAAACTAACTTATATTTGCAGCGAATTTATAACATTAAACATTTTAACATTATGGACTTACAAGTATCCGACAGCTTGAAAATCATTCAGTCTGTCATCAATCAACGAAAACAAAAGTACGAAGAGAACGGTTTCTTCCTTATCTTTTGGAGTGTGCTTATTATGCTTGCAGGCGTACTGCAGTTTGCGATGCTTATCACCAACTATTATCCCAAACAATCAGGATTTGTATGGTTGATATTAATGCCTCTTGGCTTTGTGGTGAACTTCATTATCAAATACAAAGAAAAGAAAGTTGCTACACAAAAAACTACGTCGATTGGTTAGATTGGACATGGGCAGTTGCAGGCATTAATGCAATTTTTGCTTTTTTAGTACCTTTGAGCCCTTTTGGAAAATTTCAAATAGCTATTTTGGTCATTTATCTGCCTTTTGCTTTTGTAGCTTTAGCAATGGCATTACAAATGAAAATGAAACTCTGGATAGCAACATCGTTAGTAGCTTTGTTGTTAATTTATGCAGGTATATTTGTGCCTTTTAGTTATGAAATCTATTTGCCTTTGCTATGCGTAGTATTAGCAGCCTTATTATTCTTAATACCTGGTATTCAATTCCATTTAGACTATAAAAAGAGAAGTAATGTTCGCTGATTTAGACCCTATTTTGCACTCACAGCTTCGTTTGGCTATCGTCTCTCTATTGGTTTCAGAAGAAAAGGCTGATTTTGCTCGTATTAAGGAAATAACCAAGGCTACCTCTGGTAATATTTCTGTGCAAATCCAGAAGTTAGAGACTGCTGGTTATATCACTGTTAAAAAATCTTTTAAAGACAACTACCCCAATACCGAAGTTCAGCTCACCAAAGAAGGTCTTTTAGCTTTTGAGCGATATGTAGAGGCACTAAAAAGCTATATTAGCCGTTAGTCGTTAGTTTCTAACCACTAACGGCTAATATTAAATAATCGATATGTCTCCTTTGCCTTCACGCAATACTTTAGGAGCATCTCCTGAAAGGTCTATAACTGTGGAAGCTACATTATCGCCATAACCGCCGTCAATCACCAAATCTACTTTGTTTTGCCATTTTTCGAAAATAAGTTCTGGATCGGTGGTATATTCTATCACATCATCTTCATCATAAATAGAGGTAGATACAATAGGGTTCCCTAATTTCTCTACAATTGTACGAGCTATTAAATTATCGGGGACACGAATACCCACTGTTTTTTTCTTCTTAAAATCTTTAGGTAAATTATTATTACCTTGCATAATGAAAGTATAAGGACCAGGTAACGTACGTTTCAACAACTTAAAAGTACTTGTATCTATTTGTTTTACGTAATCTGATAGGTTCTTTAAATCAGAACATACAAAAGAGAAGTTTGCTTTTTCGAGCTTTACTCCTTTGATACGAGCAATCTTTTCAAGAGCTTTAGTGTTAGTAATATCACAGCCCAATCCGTAAACTGTGTCGGTAGGATAAATAATCAATCCTCCACGACGAAGGACTTCTACTACCCTACTTATATCTTTTTCATTGGGATTTTCATTATATAGTTTTATAAACTCAGCCATTTTTCAATGATTAACAGTTAGTAATTAATTCGTATAGTGGTAAATTTGCAGTAAGAGATAAGCTTTTCGTCTTGATTTGTTACTTTTATTTCCCATAACTGGAGCGTTCTACCTGCATTCACACATATTGCCTTAGCATAGAGTGTATCTCCTACCCTACCTGCTCGCACGTGATTAGCACTTAGTTCTATACCTCGTATCTGCTCTCCTTCTTCTCGATAGAGCAAATAAGCTCCTAAACTCCCTGCTGTTTCTGCCAGCGCAAGTGTAGCCCCTCCGTGAAGAACCCCGTCTATCTGAGTAACACGTTCGGTAACTGGCATACTAAGAGTAATAGTACTTTCAGTAATTTCAGCAATTTCCATTTGCCAATCACGCATTAAATTATTAGGAGGTAGTGTTTCCCACAGTTGTCGCAAGGTTTCTTTATTCATATGATTTAGTAAAAACTTTAAGAGTTTACAAAAGTATAAACGGTGATTTCCTAAGGATTCATTTCTTTTGCTTTAATTTTATCCAATAAAGTGCGATATTCATCAGCTAAATAAAACTGAGTGCCAATAGCATCAAAAATAGCATCTTGTGTAAGTACCCATTGCGGTACTTCGTCAGGTATTTTACCATCGTTGCTATCAAAATAGTCTTGGCGCCACTGTTTACTATCGTAATAAGCTACCAACTGGTCATACTCAGGTTGGATTGCTTTCCATTCTTCCAATACTTCTTGAGCTTTGGTAAGAGTATTTTCTAATTTAGCAAGAATGTCGTTCATCTTGCTAATATTCTCATATCGTTTGTTCATAGCTAATTCAAAAAAAAGTTAGTTTATTGTTTTAATTAATGCTATCGTATTCGATGATAAACACTTCTTCGTCGTCGTGTTTGAGATAGTATATTTCACGTCCTAACTTCTCTTTACCTTCTTCGGTGTAAAGAGATTGAAGTTCTTTTTTATCTTTTTCAATCTCCCTTTTAAGGAACTGTTTTTGCTTATTGAGTTTTTCTCTTTCTTTATTGAGTTCGTGGTGAGTTAATATAGAATTAGCATCAAAGAAAGTCATCCATATTATAAAAAAGAATAATATGGCGAGATATAGTTTATAGCCCTTCAATAAAGATAGATATTCAAGTAACTTTTTCATTATTTTTGAAATATACGGTTATGCACTATTGTTTTAATGATATCAATAGCTACTTTATTCCGCTTATTATTAGGAATAATGATATCGGCGAATTCTTTAGCAGGTTCAATAAACTCTAAATGCATAGGTTTTAAGGTGGTTTGATAGCGATTGAGTACTTCATTCACATCACGACCTCTCTCGGTTGTATCGCGTTTGATACGACGTATAAGTCGTTCATCAGAATCGGCGTGTACAAATATTTTAATATCAAAAAGCTCACGGATATCGGGGTGTGCAAAGATAAGAATACCTTCTACAATTACTACTTTGGTAGGTTTAACTAAAATGGTTTCGTTAGTACGGTTGTGTTCTACGAATGAATAAGTAGGACTTTGAATATCTTTTCCTTCTCTTAATGCTAATAAATGTTCTTTAAGCAAATCAAAATCGATAGAGTTGGGATGATCAAAATTGATTTTGGTGCGGTCAGAAAAGCTAAGATAACTCAAATCTTTATAGTAAGAATCTTGTGAAATAACGGTAACTTCCTCGCCTGAGAGTTCTTTAATAATTTGATTAACAACAGTTGTTTTACCACAACCTGTTCCTCCTGTAATTCCTATGATAAGCATCTTTGATGTATTTTGGGGCAAAAATATAAAATACTACTCAATTGACAAAGTAAAACTTAAAAATCGTCAATGAGAAGTTCTTTTAGTGATTGGTCTTTACATACTACAGCAACAAGTGTGCGTTCTTATAAAGTTTGCGCAGTTCATCTCGTACTTCCATTAGGGCAAACCCCAAGAGATTCTTACCACGCCACGAAGCGATGTTGAACGCTTTTTCGTTATCTTTACCTAAACCAATGCCCCAAATGGTGTCTAACGGACTGGCTTCTACTAATATCTTATCACCCGTAGATAAAAGAAAATCCATCATTGCTTGGTTTTGGGTAAATTTATAGTAATTGCCATTAAGTACAATACTGTATTTCACCTTATCCCATACGGCAGGGTCGAAATTGCGCACCTTTCTACCTAAAGCTTTCATCAGCTTAGGATCGGTAGTATTCATTATTTCCTTTTCTATTTCTTCATCGTCAAACAAACGTGCTTTTTCAGCCATCATATACTGCTCAGTACACGAATATTCATCGGCATTTACATTAAAAGGCGAAAGTTGCCATTGTGAAAAACAGGATTCATCTATGGTATCGGCATTAGGTTTCCAAAAGAAGAGAAACTTGAGTTTTTTAGGAGAGTTAAGAAAGGTTTCTTTGGAATATTTACACATTCCCTTAGGTTGCCAAAAGGAAATACTTCCAAAGTAATAATCCTCTTCATTATCAACAATATCTTGAGATAATTTACCGTCATTATTAATCATTTTCCAATTGTTGTGATGCCAAAAAACAGGATAAGGAAAAAGCTTTTGATACTCTTGTTGCTGTTTAGATGTAAGCGTGTCGTACCAATCCCAAAAATGGTAACGGTACTCTTCGCCATAGCCCATACGCCAGCCCATCGTAAATTCAGAAAGTTCAGGATATTTAATCCACTGCGGAGTCATATAATCCATAATTGAATAATTAATCATTAACAATGGGACAAAGATAGTAAATAATTAGATAATTAGCAAATGCACTGTTAATACCACAGTGCGAGTCGTATGAGCAGTCGTAGCACGACAGGCAATCATAGCACTATGTACGGGTAATAAAAAGACGGTGCGAGCCACAAGAGCAGATAATGAAAAGACTAGTGAGAAGCCCCCGAACCCCCGAAGGGGGACAAGCCTTAAAAAAAAATTGGTAAAGACTATCAGTCTGAAAGACAAAACTTATTTGAAGATAGAGCGAAACTGAATCAAGCCTAAGGAAAACAAAAGACGGTGCGAGCTACAAGAGTAGATAAACAATTAACGAACAAAAGACGAACAAAAGACGAACAAAAGACGAACAAAAGACGAACAAAAGACGAACAAAAGACGAACAAAAGACGAATAAAAGACGAATAAAAGACGAACAAAAGACGAACAAATGACGGTGCGAGCCGCACAGGCAGATAAAGAAAAGACGAAGAAAAGAAGGTGCGAGTCGCAAGGGCAGATGAACAAATGACGAACAATGAATGAAGATAAGGTAAAAGAAACCTCTCCCTATTCACATACTGAGCTGGTGCAAACTTCCTCTCTGAGGAATGTAGCAACGCAAAGAATATTGTGAGATGAAAATGATTAAAAATTTAGGGTGAAGAAAAAAGTAAAATTAATGCTTTTAAAATATAAGAATTAGCATAAAGTTTTGCTATATAAAAAAAATGTACTACTTTTGCAAACTGAAAAATTTGGATTAATATTTTTTAAAAAATGAATATAAACAGAGAGCAAGTAGATGCTTTGAATGCTGTCATTAAGATAGCTATTGAAAAAAACGACTACGCCGATAAAGTAGAGAAAGTACTAAACGATTACAGAAAAACTGCTTCTATTCCTGGATTTAGAAAGGGTCACGTACCTGCTGGTATGATTAAAAGACAGTATGGAAAAGCTGTGAAGTTTGACGAAATCAACCGAGTGTTACAAGACTCGTTATACAAATACATAGGCGATGAAAAACTCAATATTTTAGGTAACCCACTCCCCAAAGAGAAAAAAGACATCGACTTAGATGCCGATGACTTTACTTTTGAGTTTGAAATAGGCTTAGCTCCTGCTATCGAAGTAAACTTGCAACCTAAAAAAGGAATCGTTCGCTACGAAATTACCGTTACTGATGACCAAATCGACAAACAAATAGAACGCATTCAGAAACAATTTGGTAAACTCGTTGCCAAAGGCGAAGTAATAGATGATGACAGTCTTGAAGTAACTGGTACTTTCTTTAACGAGGAAAAAGGTATTGACTCTCAAGCTACTTTCACCTTAGAAGAACTCAGCAATGCTGTTCGCAAAGAGTTTGTAGGCAAAAAGATAGGTGACCAATTTCAGTTGCAAACTAAAGGGTTGTTCAAAGATGCACACAGCTTAATGCACTACCTAAAAGTATCGCACGACGAAGCTCATCACTTAGATGTAGAAGTTACTTTTACGCTGGAAGAAGTGAATGAACGCGAAAAAGCTGCTTTAAACCAAGAATTGTTTAATAAACTCTTCCCTGATGGTTCTGTTACCACCGAAGAGCAATTGCGCAACAAGATAAGAGAAGGTGCTCAACAACAATACAATGAGCAAGCCGACCAGCATTTCTTAAACACTGTTACCGATTATTTGGTAGACAATACTCAGTTTGACCTCCCTGTTGCTTTCCTTAAAAAATGGTTGCGCACCGCTGGTGAAAAAGAACTTACTGAGGAAGAAGCGGAAAAAGAATACGAGCATTCAGAAAAAGGATTGCGTTATCAGCTTATCGAAGGCAAGGTAATGGAAGATAATAACTTGCACCCTAAATTTGAAGAGTTAAAAGACTTTGCGCGCACTTATATCAAAGCACAGTTATCTCAATACGGTATGCCTACCGATGACGATAGTTATGTAGACGGCATTGTAGACCGTGTATTGCAAAACAGAGAAGAAGTACAACGCATTCAGCAACAATTGGTATTTAAGAAACTCATTGAGTTCTACAAAGAAAATGTAAATACTGATGTAAAGAAAGTTACTTTCGATGAATTTGTAAAGTTAGCTTTCCCTGAATAGAACTTCACAAAAAACATAAAAAACCAGTCCAAAATTGCTAATGATAAATACCTTTTCTGTATCTTACTTTGGCAATTTTGGACTACCCTTTTTAGGTAAAAAGTAAGAGATAAAAGGTAAAAACAGCTACACTTTGACAAAGTTTGATATTTTGAAGAAGTATG
The DNA here is from genome assembly GCF_013394735.1 of Capnocytophaga sp. oral taxon 902. Classification (NCBI taxonomy): domain Bacteria; kingdom Pseudomonadati; phylum Bacteroidota; class Flavobacteriia; order Flavobacteriales; family Flavobacteriaceae; genus Capnocytophaga; species Capnocytophaga sp. oral taxon 902. The sequence continues at coordinate 2,675,506 of NZ_CP058261.1, read as the reverse complement.
TTAATCATTATCTAACCATACTTCCTAAAAAGATAACCTTTAAATATTAACAATTAATCATTAAAAAAGTGAATTTATCAGACGAATTTAAAAAATATGCTACTAAACAGCACGGTGTAAATAGTCTTTACTACGATAAGATTATCGGCAGTATGACCCCTTACATTATGGAGGAACGCCAGCTGAATGTAGCCCAAATGGACGTATTTTCGCGCTTGATGATGGATAGAATCATCTTCTTGGGCACCGATGTAAATGACCAAGTAGCGAATATTGTAACTGCTCAACTACTTTTCTTGGAAAGTGTGGATAGCGCTAAAGATATTCAAATCTATATCAATTCGCCAGGGGGTAGCGTGTATGCCGGCTTAGGTATTTACGATACGATGCAGTTTATAAAACCTGATGTGGCTACTATCTGTACCGGTATTGCTGCTTCGATGGCTGCCGTATTGCTATGTGCTGGAACTGAGGGCAAACGCTCGGCATTGCCACACTCTCGTGTAATGATTCACCAACCTTCGGGAGGTGCACAAGGGGTAGCCAGCGATATGGAAATAAATCTAAAAGAAATGTTGAAACTCAAAAACGAACTATACGAAATCATTGCCAAGCACTCTAAGCAACCTTTTGCTAAAGTGTATAAAGACTCAGAACGCGACTACTGGATGATAGCACGCGAAGCTAAAGAGTATGGTATGATAGACGAAGTGTTAGAAAGAAAATAATGGCTAAAAAAGAAGTAGAATATTGTTCATTCTGCGGTCGTGCAGAACCCGAAACCGAGATGCTAATTCGCGGTATGGCTGGTAATATATGTAACTATTGCGTTGAACAAGCTAATATCATTATAGAAGAGGCATTCGGTACTAAAGCTCAAAAAGGGAAGTCTGTAGTATCGGGTGATATGACCTTGAAAACTCCACAAGAGATTAAAAAATTCCTTGACCAGTATGTAATAGGTCAGGACTTTACTAAAAAAATACTCTCGGTGGCGGTATACAATCACTACAAGCGTTTGCAACAACCCGATGCCGACGATGAAGTGGAAATACAAAAGAGTAACGTGATAATGGTAGGCGAAACGGGTACAGGTAAAACCTTAGTAGCACGCACCATTGCTAAGATGCTAAATGTGCCTATTGCCATTGTAGACGCGACAGTACTCACTGAGGCAGGCTATGTAGGTGAAGATGTGGAGAGTATTCTCTCACGCCTGTTACAAGCTGCTGACTACGATGTGGAAAAAGCTGAAAGAGGCATCGTGTTCATAGACGAAATCGACAAGATTGCTCGCAAGAGCGACAATCCTTCTATCACTCGTGACGTATCGGGCGAAGGGGTACAACAAGCACTGCTAAAACTCCTCGAAGGCTCTGTGGTGAACGTACCTCCCAAGGGCGGACGCAAGCACCCCGATCAGAAGTATATAGAAGTAAACACCGAACACATCTTGTTTATTGCCGGAGGAGCTTTTGACGGCATTGAGCGTGTTATTTCTAAACGCCTGAATATGCAAGCGGTGGGTTACAATTCGTCTAAAAATACACAAGTAGATAGGAAAAACTTGGTGCAATACATCATACCCAAAGACCTAAAAGACTTCGGTTTGATACCCGAGATTATAGGTCGTTTGCCGGTGCTTACCTATATGAATCCATTAGATAAACACACTTTGCGTATGATTCTTACCGAACCTAAGAATGCCATTATCAAACAGTATAAAAAACTCTTTGAGATGGATGGCATTAAATTTGATATAACAGAAGAAGCACTCGACTTTATCGTTGAGAAAGCCTTAGAATATAAACTCGGCGCACGTGGTTTGCGTTCGCTATGCGAGAATATACTCACTGATGCGATGTTTGAGCTTCCTAATTCAGGCGTAAAAGAACTGACAATAACCAAAGAATACGCTGAGGAAAAACTGAACAAATCAGCTTTGCAAATAGCTTCTTAAATTACAAAAGCAGGTGCGAGCTTGTAGCTCGTGCCTTACCTTTTAATTGTTAATTAATTGAATATGGATACAACACAAATCATTCGCAATAGCCTTCTAAAAGCTGTTTCTTACGAGACCTATCGCAACCTGATAGACAAGTATGCAACAGAAGGAAAATCGAGCGGAAAAGAACAAACCGAAGAACGCATATATTACACTGCTTTAAACCAGAAACGCTACAAACGCTTAGATAAGACCATAGAAATACCTGAAGATAAGGCTCAATTCTTTGCAAACTACCCTAAGAGCGTTTGTTTATTAGTGATTACCGAAAGTTGGTGTGCTGATGCGGCTCAAATTGTACCCGTAGTACATAAAATAGCGACTCTCAACCCTAAAATCACTATGAAACTTGTTTTTAGAGATGAGAATGAAGAGCTGATGAATCTTTTTCTTACCAATGGAGGCAAAGCCATTCCTGTAGTAGTGTTTTTAGACTTAGAAGATAAGGTATTAGCACATTGGGGCTCTCGTCCGTCAGTAGCTACTAAAATGGTAGAAGAAGAGAAGGCTAAGAATGGTAAACTCACCCCTGAATTCAAAGAAGAACTACAAAAATGGTACAACCAGGACAAAGGAGCCACCATTGTAGACGATTTTACGAAGATAATGAAAACACTGTAACCTCAATTATTAATTTAAAATATAAGTTATATGAAAAAACTAATAATAATGATGGCACTTAGTGCCTTTTCTGGTGTATCAATTAAAGCACAAGATGCGACAACAACTTCATTTAGTTCACAGAAAACTGCTTCAACTACTGTGGAAGTACAACCTGAAGAACCAAAGCCTACCAGCCTACCCGAACAGTTCCAACGTATGATAGACAGAGCAGGGTCTTGGCAAAACTACAAAATGTTTGACAAAGTTAAGCTTGCCAGCTTTCAACGCAGTATGGCAGATAGTGTGAATAATATAAAATCACGCCTCGCAGCTGAAAAGGGAAAAGTAAAAACTCACGAAGAAACTATCAAGACACTAAATGATAATATAGCCTCTTTACAAACTACCTTAGACCAGACCCGCAATGAGAAAGATAGTATGAATCTGTTTGGAGCTTTACTATCCAAAGGCTTATACAATACCATTATGTGGGGAATTATTATTGCTTTAGGAGTTCTATTAGTGCTATATATTTACAAATACTCTAACGGAAATATTGTTACAAGAAAGTCTCTTCATCAATTATCAGAATTACAAGAGGAATACGAGAGCTATCGCAAAGCAGCTATTGAACGCGAACAGAAAGTGCGTCGCCAGTTGCAAGACGAAATAAACAAACATCGTTAGACTGATGCATATTGATATTATATCGGTTATTCCTGAACTAATGGAGAGTCCTTTTGGCTACTCCATTATAAAGCGTGCGATTGATAAACAATTAGTAGAAGTATATTTCCACAACTTGCACGACTATGCCAATAATGCTTACCGACAAGTAGATGACTATCAGTTTGGTGGAGGAGCAGGTATGGTGCTGATGATAGAGCCTATCGATAAGTGTATTTCAGCTCTCAAAGCTGAAAGAGATTATGACGAGGTGATATTCCTCACCCCTGATGGTGATACACTGCAACAAAAGATGGCTAACCAACTGTCGTTGGCTAAAAATCTTATCATCTTGTGTGGGCACTTTAAAGGGGTAGACCAACGCGTACGCGACCACTTTATCACCAAAGAAATATCCATAGGTGACTATGTGCTTTCAGGTGGGGAATTAGGAGCTGCTGTACTCTGCGATGCAATTATTCGCCTTATCCCTGGTGTCCTCTCCGATGAAACCTCAGCCCTTACCGATTCGTTTCAAGACAATTTGTTGGCTCCACCAGTCTATACACGTCCTGCTAACTACAAGGGGTGGGAAGTACCCGAAATCCTTACCAGTGGCAATACTCCTAAAATAGAACAATGGCGGGAAAATATGGCTTATGAACATACCAAAGCCAAACGACCTGACTTACTGAAATAACAAAAGAATAACTTAAAATAATCCTTATGAATAAAAACTTAGCTTACACTTACGGAGCTTCCAATATCTCTCTTATAGGGGAGACTATCGACCAGAATCTTCGTAAAACAGTGGAAAAATACCCTAATAAGGAAGCGCTTATATCCGTACACCAGGACTATCGAGTTACTTACGCCGAGTTTTATGCACAAGTAACGACTGTAGCCAAAGGGCTTATCGCCTTAGGTGTGAAACAAGGCGATAGGGTAGGTATTTGGTCGCCTAATTGCTATGAGTGGACGCTCTTGCAGTATGCTACCGCCAAAATAGGAGCGATAATGGTGAATATCAATCCTGCTTATCGTACCAGCGAGTTGATTTATGTAATCAATCAATCAGGGATATCATATATCTTCGCTGCCCCTCAGTTTAAAAGTAGTAATTATAAAAAAATGATAGACGATGCGCGTGAGTTTACTGAAACTTTGCGTAAAGAAGTGTATTGGGGAGAGAGCTGGCAACATTTCTTAGCACACGGTGAAAAAGTTACCGACGAGAAACTACTTTCTTTTGAAGAGAAAGTGCAGTTTGATGACCCCGTAAATATACAATATACTTCAGGAACTACGGGCAACCCCAAAGGTGTTACACTTTCTCACCACAATATCCTCAATAACGGTTATTTTATCGGTATCCGAATGAATTATACCGAAAAAGACAGAGTGTGTATTCCTGTACCTTTTTACCACTGTTTCGGAATGGTTATTGGAAATCTCGCTTGTACAGTTCACGGGGCTACAATGGTAATCCCTAATGACAGTTTCGATGCTACTAAAACACTCGAAGCTGTAGAGAAAGAAAAATGTACTTCGCTTTATGGTGTGCCTACGATGTTCATCTCAGAACTGTATGTATTAGACAAACAACCTTATGATTTATCAAGTCTGCGTACAGGAGTAATGGCAGGTGCTTTGTGTCCTCCTGAAATTATGAAACGTGTAAAAGAGCAAATGAATATGCACGAAATAACTATTTGCTACGGTATGACAGAAACTTCACCTGTCTCTACACAAACTAAAATAGGAGCACCTTTCGAGAAACAAATCTACTCGGTAGGAACTATTCACGACCACTTAGAGATTAAGATTATCAATCCTGAGACCAAAGCTATCGTCAAACGAGGTGAGAACGGTGAGCTATGCACCCGTGGCTATTCAGTAATGTTGAAGTATTGGAACAGTCCGCAGGCTACACAGCAGGTGATAGACGAACAACGCTGGATGCACTCTGGCGATTTGGCTATGATGGACGAGGATGGCTATATTCATATCTCAGGTCGCATTAAAGATTTGATTATTCGCGGAGGTGAGAATATCTCTCCTAAAGAAATAGAAGACTTCCTCTATACCTATAAAGGAGTAATGGACGCGCAAGTAATTGGTGTCCCTAGCAAAAAATACGGTGAAGAAGTTATGGCTTGGATTAAGCCTAAAGAAGGGGTTACCCTCACCGAAGAAGAACTCCACGACTTCTGCAAAGGGCGTATTGCTCATTACAAAGTGCCTCGTTATTGGAAATTTGTAGAAGAGTTCCCGATGACTATCTCGGGTAAAATACGCAAGGTAGAAATGCGTGAAATATCAGCGAGAGAACTCGGTTTAGAGGACGAAGATTAAGGTAAGGGAACTATTTTCCCTGTCTCTTTATTCATAGGCATCTGCGCCTTTACTTCTTTGAGGTAATGGCGCAATTTTTTTGTGAGTTGCTTTGTCTTACGAGGGTACTGCTTAATTAAGTTATGAGCTTCGCTTATATCTTCTTTAATATTGAACAACTGTTTTTCACCCGTTTTGTGCATATATACTAATTTCCAATCGCCTTGCCTTATAGCACTCGAAGCTCCATAACCATAGCCTTCTACTGTATACCAATTGTTAGGACAATGCCAATAAAAGCAACGGTGCTCCTCTCCTACTCTTTTACCTTTTAAGGTTGTCAAAAAACTTTTCCCATCTACCTTTTGAGGTACTTTATAGTCTCTTATCTTCGCCACTTCCAAAAGCGTCGGAAATACATCTTCTATAATTACAGGTTGCTCCGTGCGCTTATTCGTGGGTAGTTGCCCTTGCCAAGAGGCTATCATAGGAATACGCACACCTCCTTCATAAGCCGAGCCTTTACCTGCTTGTAGCGGATAGTTATGTGTATTGGGCTTTCCACCACGACCTACGGCACTCAGCCCTCCGTTGTCCGATAGAAACAAAATAAAAGTATCATTTTCTAACTGATGTGCTTTGAGATAATCCAACACATCGCCCAAACTCTTGTCCATAGCTTCTATCATCGAGGCATAACGGGCTTCAATAGGGTTTAAATGCTGATATTTAGCACTGAAACGCTTATCTTCCTCAATAGGAATATGCACTGCGTAATGTGAGAGGTAGAGAAAAAACGGACGGTCTTTAGGTCGGTTATCTAATGTTTCAAGTGCTTCTAACGTAAGTGCTTCAGTTACCGAAATATCTTTCCCCCAATATTTTTCGAGGTCAGGAATCGCAAAAGCCGACGAAGGTTGTCCATCGGTACGATTGCCAAAATTAGTAAGCCCTGAATAGCTTGCAGGTCCTCCTCCCGCGTGTCCTGCAATATTCTTCTCAAATCCTAAATTCAACGGATTAGCCCCTAAGGTTTGAGTTGCCCCAAAGTGTGCTTTTCCTATGCAAATAGTGTAATAGCCAGCTTCTTTTAATAACTGAGGAAGCGTTTTAGCATAATAAGCGTAAGGCACATTAGGTATGGGTGAAATACCATTCACATTCCAATCGGGTGGTGTGAGCACGGTATCTTCCACATCGGTAGGGGTATTGTAGTGCAACGTCCAGTTAGTAACACGGTGGCGCGCCGCATTGCTACCGGTAAGTAAACTCACTCTGCTGGGCGAACAAATTGACGCCGCATAACCTTGCGTAAGCTGCACTCCTCGCGAAGCCAATCGCTCCATATTAGGCGTGTGATAAATATCGTTATTAGGAACACGTTCACTCCAAAAAGGCAAAGAAGTGTCTTCCCATCCCATATCATCTACTATAAAAACTACTATATTAGGGTGTTGCGCTTCAACCGTGAAAAAAAGGAGTGTTGAAGCAAGTAAAAAGAGTGTTCTCATTTCATTTAAAGTTTTAGCAAAGATACAACTTTTCAATTAAAGAAAATTATATATAACTAAAATAATAACTAAATTTCATCTTAGATAGGGTCTAAGTTGATCTTAGATATATTTATTGTTCGTCATTTGTTTATCTGCCCGTGTGGCTCGCACCGTCATTTGTTCGTCATTTGTTCGTCATTTGTTCGTCATTTGTTCGTCATTTGTTCGTCATTTGTTCGTCATTTGTTCGTCATTTGTTCGTCATTTGTTCGTCATTTGTTCGTCATTTGTTCGTCTTTTGTTCGTCTTTTGTTCGTCTTTTGTTCGTCTTTTGTTCGTCTTTTCTTCGTCTTTTCTTCGTTAATTGTTTATCTGCCTGTGCGACTCGCACCTGCCTATGTGGTTCGCACCGTCTATCCTATAAGCTTTGTACAAATCTTACTAATTCACTATTAATCATTAACCATTCATTTATACTTTTGTCACACCCTTTTTGTTATCCTCTTTCTATCTCTTCTGCTATTTCTTTAAATATCTTTAACTTATTTTTCTCAGCCAAAATTCTGAACTTCTGTGCGTATTCCTTAGGAAACTGCTTCCAAAAATCTGTGTCAGAAAGGTTATACAGAAAATAATAAGCATTTCCAGCCTTTATTTTTTCTAATGAGTGATAAACAAGCTCATACTTATTGGGTAAGTTTCGTTTTAAAATAAGGTGATACAACCATATGGTGTCTTCTGAAAAAGTTTCTGAGAGTGCTTTCAAAAGCCATTCATCTAATGATTTTCCATCTTTTTCTAAGGCATCGAGTATAATAAAAGTATTTAATGCATAATTGTTATGGAGCTTTTTAAGACTACGGAGGAATGAATAAAACACAGGTATCCAACGAGGGTCTATTCTATCTACTCTCACCTCTGAACATTTACGAACTGTATAAGTATAATAACCATTAGTTCCACTAAATGCTTCTAACATACTTCCTGTTGCAAGTGATTTTCCAAGTGTAGTGCTAAATGTTTCAAATAGTTGTTCCTTACTAAAATTTTCATTATTGAAAGCTCTCCAAAAAAAGTTTATCCACAAATCATTATAACCACTGTTAAAAGTGAGATATTGCTTATGCTTATCATAGAATGCCACTACCTTATCAGCTTCAAAGCTATTGAGAATACCCACTATTTTCATAGGTATGGGGTCATAAGTATTCTTAAATAGATTCCTCCGAAGAGTATTGAATTTCTGAGATTGTAGTAATTCAGATAAAAACTCATATACTTCATTACAATCCTTATTCTCCAAAATATCCAAATCAATAGCAAAACGTTCAAAAGCATTGGTTACTGTTGCATTGTTATCTGTTTTTTCTATTGAAAGTAGTATGTTAAATTGCTCGTATACCTTTTTAAGAAAAGGTTGATAATGTGAAGGTATTGCTAATAAAGAAATAGCTTCAGCCAAAGCTTTTGCATTCCCTTTTGCTTTATTAGTTTCATAAAGTGCAAGTAACTTATCAATGCTACGTTGTGTCCCCAATATTGCTAATGCCTTATAGGAAGCCTCCCGTACCAGCTTATTCTTGTCACTTGTAAGGCTCATAATAAAGTCTTCTGTTTGTGTATCTTTCCTCTCAGCTATTATGCTAATGGCTTCAGCTTGTAGGTTAGGTAAACTCTCATCGAATATCTTATCCGTTAGGCTATCCATCTGGGCATACTTTAGCTGGTATAATAATCGCAAACGGCGTACGTTTTCAGTCTTATCCTCTAAACGAAAATCCGATAGCAGGAAAGGGAGCATCGCTTGACCACAAGTGGGAATAATAGTTTGGAGTACATAATCGGCGAGTTCAGTATACTTATCAGCCAAGGCATAGCTCAAATAACCAAAGGTACGAGAATCTTTAAATATACCACGTTCAAAAGCATCTTTAAGTACTTCTAAACGTCCTGAGTTACTCTGGGTAAGAGCTTGCAATACAGGTTTCAGTTGTAAATACGAATAGGTTGTATTCACATCGGCTATAGATACATTGGGTTCTTGTAAGGCTTTGGTAGCTTCTGCTTGTATAGTAACGCCTTGTGTATAGAGTACCGAATAGAGCAAAGTGGAAACATTTAATAGCTTTTCGGCAGATTGCTGGCTTTCAACTTGTAGCAATGCTTCTACTTCTTGGGCTAATTTATTAAATACAGGAGCCTTTTCTCCCAATTTTTTCAGTATAGGAATGTACTTCTGCAAGCGAGGGTCATTTTTAGCAAACTTACTTCCTGCTATAAACAGGCGGTTAAGTTCTTGTTGTAAATCGTATAAAGGTTTCATATCTAATATGCTAATATAATAAACGAATAATTTTATCAGGGGTAATGAGCGACATTGGTTGAGCAGACAAAAGTCCACTGGCTACATCATTATGCATCATTGCTGTGAGGGTGAGCCCTTCGGCGTTGGAGGGCAAAAAAGCTTTCAGATTGCCCGTTGGCGATACAGCCCCTTCTCCTATATCTTTCAAGGTGATAGCAAAACCATTAGCATCTTCTACAACCAAATCCTCCCCTACTCTATAAGCTTTATGCAGTGCCAAAAGTACTACCGGATGCTTGTCCATCAATGGATTTTTTATAGTGTTCTTCACACTCTTGATAGTATCAGCAAACTGATTCGATGCCCATTGCTTAATGGTAGTAAGGTCTGTTTTTTGTAGAGGACGTTCCGTTATACTGTCAGCTTCCCAACGAATACGAGGATTGGTATCGCCAGGGTAAATATATAGGTCTTTCAGTTGTAAAACACCAAACATAGTGTTCTCTTCCTTGATGTACTTTGCTGCCTTGTAAGGACGATAATTCATCGTTTTGAATATCTTGCCTGTGGTTAGGTTAAGCCATAATCCTTCGTCTACATATTCTTTGCGCGCTTCATTGTCATAACTATTAAACGAAAGCTGTACAAGGCTTGCATTTTCCTCATAAAGTCCATATTGCATTAGCTCTACTAACTTCCATACATAGCCTATTTGCTCTTCAATAGCTGAAGATAGTTCAGGTAACCCTTCTGGATCCTCTTTGCGGGCTTTTAGATATTCAGAGGCTTTTTTCAGTAAAGCTGAAAGATAATTTAAGTTATTTACTACCTCTGTATATTCTTCCTCTTCTACTTCTTCAAGTGATAAAAGTAGGTTATTGAAAGCCGTTTGTATACCGCCTATATAGTAGTTGCCCAATTCTTTTATTTGAGTTCTAAGGGTGGCGCGTAATTTAGCATCTATTGAAGAAAGTCCTGTACTGACTATATCGCGCAAAAGTTTCTGAGCTGTATCAATACCTATAAGCTGAGTGTCTACTTTCTTAACAAAAGCCACTCTATTTACCTTCTTAGGTTTCTCAGCTTTCTCTTTGATAGACTCTTTTTCTTGAGTTTTCTTTTCCTGTCTTTTCTCTATTTTTTCACGCTTAGCAGTAATATCTTCTGGCACCTCACCTTCACTAAATTGACTCTTATCTGCCTCAAAGCAATACAATAAACCAATAGCGTGTTTGCAAGGAAACTGACGACTAGGGCAATTGCAGCGAAACACTGGGTTATGGCTATCTATATAGTCAGCTGAGCAATAATAAGGATTTTTACCACTTCCTGCACATTCACCCCATATAAGGTTCTTTTCAGCATTGATTTTTAGATTAGTAAATTTTCCTTTCTTTTGTAAATCTCGCCCTTTTTTAGCTGCTTCGGCATTAGGAGCGAGTTCTTCAATCTTTTGTTGTGTTACTTCTATCATATTGTATTGTGAATTATATAGTTTTATAGGAACATAAACAACTTATTATCCTTTTATAAAAGTGAAAGCTACAAAACGGAACGCAGTCGATGGCAATGTTTAAGTTCAAGACCTCTATACCCACAAAGGCAAAGACTATAACAAAGTTTTAATTATGATGTGATAAACATCAGCGGGGTAACACACATTCCCCTTATTAAAAACTGTTTGGGTATAGAGCGAAATGTCAATGAGTGTGTTTGCTATCTTATGAAAAATCCGTTTTGTAGCTTTCTAAATTGGTATGATGTAAATCTGTTATAGGTCAACTATTTTACACCGCACCAAACCCTATTTCTTTAAAAGGTGCTCAATAGTATTTTTGTAACTGTTAGGCACTACGATTCTAAAACCTGCAACCGTTTCCTTTATTTTCATCAATTCGGATGTTTTTTCTACTACTAGAGCAGTTACCTTTTTCTGACGTTCTTGTTGCAACTTTTGAAGTTCTTGTTCATATTGCAATTGAGCGTTATTCTGGAACGTACGGAACTGAGCCTTATAAAAGTTTACTTCACTTTCAACCTCACGATGCTGAGCTAATAGCTGTTCTTGCAGTTTTTGTAGCTCAGCGAGGTCATACAGAGGTACATTCTTTACTTTAAATACCTGCTCACCTACTTGCTTTAAGGTAATAAGTTCTTTCTTGGTGAGATTTGCTCGTACTTCATCAAAATTATGAATATACTTCCCGATGTGGGCAGCTTTAGCCTCAGCTTCCTTATATCGTACTAGTTCTTCAAGTGATAAAGTTTTGAGGTAATCTTCTATGGTAACCTCTCTAAGCCGATTGAGGTGTTCATAGTCAATTGGTTTTACTTCAGCTTCTGCTTCAAGTTGTATATTGGTTAGCTTTTTTGTTAGCACATCTAATCGAGCTTCCTTTTCCTTAATTGTCGTACGCAAATAAGCTGAGATTGCATATAGCGACCCTATTTCAGTGAGCTTACCTCCGATATCATCTACCTTCTCAAAGTTATCTAAGGGTTCTCCATCAATACTGGAAGTATGAGTTTCAATAGTATTAACAAGGTCTTGAATGGGTTTGAGTCGTTCTTTAATACGTTCACACACATAGTTAGCCTCTGATGAGGTTAGTCCAGAGGTATTAAAATAAGGATTCTTAGTTTGTAAATAATCTATCATAAACAATTTGCTTTTTATCTGTTTTACAAATAAAATAGTAGTTATTTCATCTTTCCTTAATGGGTAGTTTTTCTTTTGAGTACTTTCTCAACAGCTTTCAAAATACCTTCTTTGTCTAAACCGTACTTTTGCATTAGCTGAGCAGGAGTTCCACTTTCACCAAAAGTGTCGTTTACAGCCACAAATTCCTGTGGAACAGGACAACGCTGTGTAAGCACACGAGCTATGCTCTCACCTAATCCACCATAGTAATTATGCTCTTCACAAGTTACTACTGCTTTAGTCTTCTTTACTGAAGTAAGAATAAGCTCTTCGTCTAATGGTTTAATAGTGTGGATATCGATAACTTCTGCTGAAATACCTTTTTGCTCTAATTCCTCACAAGCCAAAAGAGCTTCCCATACCAAATGCCCTGTAGCGATAATAGTAACGTCCTTCCCTTCGTTTAACAAAATACCTTTTCCTATTTCAAAGGTTTGGTCTTCAGGAGTAAAATTTGCTACCGTAGGACGACCGAAACGCAGGTAAACAGGACCTACATAATCAGCAATGGCAATAGTAGCAGCTTTCGTTTGATTGTAATCACAAGGATTGATAACTACCATATTAGGAAGCATTTTCATCAAACCAATATCTTCTAATATTTGATGGGTAGCTCCATCTTCTCCGAGAGTAAGCCCAGCGTGAGAGGCACAAATTTTTACATTTTTATTTGAATAAGCTATCGACTGGCGTATTTGGTCATACACACGCCCTGTAGAGAAAGCTGCAAAGGTGCCTGTAAAAGGTATTTTACCCCCAATAGCAAGCCCAGCAGCAATACCCATCATATTTGCCTCAGCAATACCTATTTGAAAGAAACGTGTAGGGTTCTCCTCGATAAATTTTTCCATCTTCAATGAGCCAATCAAATCGGCACAAAGAGCAACTACATTAGGGTTCTTACGTCCTAACTCAGCAAGTCCTGCCCCGAAACCACTTCGGGTGTCTTTTTTTCCTGTATCAATATATTTTTTCATCGGTAAATGAGTGTTATTCTTTTTGAGCGACAAAAGTAATACTTTTTATCTTTTTTTCCTAACAAAACTTTCTATTTCTGTATAAACAAAATAAATGAAAAGCAGAAACGCCTCTATAAGCATAAGAAGAAAACTAATTAGTTCTATCACAAGCTATCGTTTTAAATTAAGAGTAAAAATAGTAAACATTCATTACTTACAGTTTTTTTTGTTTATTTATTTCTTCAGTAAAATAATCTTTTGTACTTTTAGCCACTCATTAAATCTATATCTCGCTTATTATGGATATGAAAACCATTATCATCGACCCTTATTACACCCTGATTGTCGCTACAATAGTGTTACTCGTAGGGCGACTATTAGTGCATAAAATCAAATTTTTAAGAAACTTCAATATACCCGAACCTGTAGCGGGCGGATTGTTAGCAGCAGTATTTATCTATCTGCTGTATACTGCCACAGGCATTTCCTTAGAGTTCAATAACAGCTTGCAAGATGCTTTTATGCTATTTTTCTTTTCGTCCATAGGTTTGAGTGCCGATTTCTCTCGACTAAAAGCTGGTGGTAGAGGGCTGATTATTTTCCTGGGGGTGGTCGCCCTCTTTATTGTAGTACAGAACTTTGTGGGGGTGGGTTTAGCAAGTGCCTTGGGGCAAAACCCTGTTATGGGACTCATCACGGGCTCTATAACACTTACTGGCGGACACGGAACAGCAGGTGCTTGGGGTAAAATATTAGAAACCGACTACGGTATAAAGGGAGCTACTGACCTGGGAATGGCTTCGGCTACCTTCGGATTGGTACTCGGCGGACTTATTGGTGGTCCCATAGCACGCAAGTTAGTGAACAATATAGGAAAAAAGCCTATTACTGAAAAACAAAGTACTGACACCGTAGCCGATAACGTAGTAGAAGTTTTTGAAAATGCAATTAAACAACGTCTCATCACTTCTAAATCAGCGATAGAAACAATGGCACTATTTGCCGCTTGCCTATCGTTTTCAGCTATAATGGTATCACCCACAGTAACTGCCTTCTTCCCTGAGAGATTCACTATTCCTCAGTTTGTATGGGCATTGTTCTTTGGTGTACTCTTGCGCAATGTGCTCACCAGAGGCTTTAGTGTAAATATGTTCGACCGCGCTATCGATGTGTTTGGCAACGCTTCTCTGAGTTTGTTTTTAGGCATCGCCCTCTTAAACCTCAAACTGTGGCAATTGCTTGATTTAGCCCTCCCGATGCTCATTATTTTGGCTGTGCAAACCTTTGTGATGTGCTCTTATGCCTATTTTGTTACCTTCCGCCTGATGGGTAGCAACTACGATGCTGCTGTACTCTCAGCAGGACACTGCGGTTTTGGTATGGGTGCTACCCCTACGGCAGTCGCCAATATGCAGTCGGTAACCGAGCGTTTTGGACCTTCACACAAAGCCTTCTTGATAGTGCCAATGGTAGGGGCTTTCTTTATCGACTTCATCAATGCTTTTATCTTAACTACATTTATTAGTTTGTTGCAATGATAATAGTCGGATGATTAATGGTAAAAATAGGGTTAGCTTATAGAAAGTTTATAGGGTAAACGAACAAAGACAAAAAAAGTATTAGATTCTGAAAAACCAAAAGGTTTATTCTATCAAAGGACAATATTCGTGGTAAAACACTAAATAAAATGAGGCTATCTAATAATAGATAACCTCATTATTTTTTAGATTGATAAACAATCTTTTAAAACTTTATAGAAAAGTTACTTCTATAATAAAAACCTATCAAATTCTTAGAAGAAGTAACGTTTGAAAGCCTCGATAGCGGCATAGTCGGCGAAGCCTAAATTGCGGTAACGACGAGCGGTTTCGCTGTTACGAGCTTCGGCGCGTTGCCAGAATTCACGCAAGTCGTCTCCTTGGAACATAGCACCATCTTTTTGAGATTGGTGGAAGAAGATAGCTTGACGTTTTTTGAGTACTTGTGCTGGGCTCATAGGGACTGCCATTTCGATTTCGTGGATATCCCATTCGTGCCAAGCACCGCGGTACAACCATACCCAGCAGTCTTTCATATAATCTTTGTGTTTCAAATTCTTCAAAGCAGCAAAGATAGCATCGAGACATACTTTGTGAGTACCGTGAGGGTCGGCGAGGTCACCAGCAGCATAGATTTGGTGAGGTTTTACTTCTTCAATCAAATCCATAATGATTTTGATATCGGCTTCACCTATAGGGTTCTTTTTCACACCTCCTGTTTCGTAGAAAGGCAAGTTGAGGAAGTGTACTTGGTTATCGGGTACACCTTCGTAGCGTGTAGCAGCCAATGATTCGTGGCGACGAATGTTACCTTTGAGTTGGCGTACAAGCAAGCTATCAATTTCATTGGATTTTTTGTTGGTGATGTTGCTAATAATCTCGTTGATTACGGCTACTTCGGTTTTGTTTTCTTTGGCTATATCTTTGAATACTTCGGCGAATTTAAGCGCTTCGTGGTCGGATACGGCAAAGTTACCGGAAGTTTGGTAAGCTACGTGTACTTCGTGACCTTGAGAAACTAAGCGGTCGAAAGTGCCTCCCATAGAAATCACGTCGTCATCGGGGTGAGGACTGAAGATGATTACGCGTTTTTTGTGAGGATGTTCGCGTTCAGGGCGGTTGGTATCATCGGCATTAGGTTTACCACCTGGCCATCCTGTGATGGTGTGTTGCAAGCGGTTGAACATAGCGATGTTCAAATCGTAAGCAGGACCTGATTCTGCCAAGAGTTTGGACATACCGTACTCGTTGTAATCGGAATCTGTGAGTTTGAGGATTGTTTTATTAAGATGTTCGCAAAGCCAAACAATAGCTTTAGCTTTGAGGTCTTCATTCCATTGTACATCGGTAACGAGCCAAGGGGTTTTGATACGAGTAAGATCGGCAGAAGCCTCTTCGTCTAATACAAAAGTAGTGTTTTCGTGAAGTTGGAGGTAGCTTGAAGGTACTTCGGCAGTGATATCGCCTTCTACAGCTCTGGCTACGATAGAGGCTTTACTGCTACCCCAAGCGAGCAATACGATGCGGTGTGCTTTTAACACTGTGCGGATACCCATTGTAATGGCTTGACGAGGTACATTGTCGATACCGTGGAAGGTTTCGGCAGCATCGGAACGAGTGATGTGGTCGAGAGTGATGATGCGAGTACCAGAATTGCGGTTAGAACCAGGTTCGTTGAAGCCGATGTGACCGGTACGACCGATACCGAGGAGTTGGAAATCGAGTCCGCCACATTCTTCAATTTTTTTGTCGTAATTAGCACAATAAGCTTCTAATTCGTCGTGAGGTACTGTTCCGTCAGGGATATTGATATTTTCCTTAGGGATATCAATATGGTTGAAGAGGTGCTCGTGCATAAAGTACCAATAACTTTGTATATCCTGTTTTTCCATAGGATAATACTCGTCTAAGTTGAAGGTAATTACGTTTTTGAAGCTAAGACCTTCTTCTTTGTGCATACGCACGAGTTCGTCGTAAACTTTCACTGGAGAGGAGCCAGTAGCTAAGCCTAATATGCATTTTTTGCCTTCGGCTTGTTTCTTTTTGATAAGGTCGGCGATTTCGTGTGCGACACTAATTGAAGCGGTTACTGAGTTCGAGAAAACAACGTTGTAGATTTTCTCGAAACGAGTTTCCTCAACGGAGCCAGCAGGCTGATGAGCAATTGATGAAACTTCTTTTCTGATATGTGTTCTCATTTTTGTTAATGAATAATTATTATAATTTCAGTTTTGACCCTGCAAAAGTATTTCTTTTTTATAAATTACACAAATAAATTTAACATTTCTTTATAGTATCTTTTTATACAGCATTCTAAGAACTTAAAGCATAGATAATTTGGTTCATAAATCAAATTATTAAACACTTAATAATCACCATAAAAGCGAATCTCTACATTCTCTAAATTAAGTACTACTGAGTTCTTTGTTTCAACCGCAACAGTTGTTTTAATTTACACTATAACTCGTTCCTTCTTTACCGTCTTTGAGCTGAATACCCAATGCAAGGAGTTCATCTCTAATCTTGTCGGAAAGCGCCCAGTCTTTATTGGCACGGGCTTCCATTCGCATATTAATAAGCAAGTGGAGTACGCCGTCGAGCTTGTCGTTGTTATTAGCCGTTTGTTGCTCACTTTGTAACCCCAATACATCAAAAACAAAAGCTTTCATCAGTTCTTTCAACTCCTTGAGTTCTGTTACTGAAATCTTTTCTTCGCCGTTTTTTAATTGAAATATCCATTTTACAGCTTCAAAGAGATGGGCTATGAGTATAGGTGAATTGAAATCGTCTAACAATGCATCGTAGCATTTTTGTTTCCATTCGGCTATAGGGAGCGAAGTTGAGAGCTCTGCATCCGTAGTAAGTTCATTCAATATCTTCATCGCTTCCATAAGTCTATTAAAGCCTTTTTCGGCAGCGAGCATCGCTTCGTTGGAGATATCGAGTACACTGCGGTAGTGCGCTTGCATAAAGCAAAAGCGAATAACAGCGGGAGCAAAAGGTTTCTCAAAGAAAGTATTCTCTCCGCTGATGAGTTGCATAGGCAATATATAGTTACCAGTAGATTTACTCATACGTTGTCCGTTCATTGTGAGCATATTGGCGTGCATCCAGTAGCGTACGGGACTTTCGCCGTGACCCGCTTTACCTTGTGCAATTTCGCATTCGTGGTGCGGAAACTTCAAGTCCATACCGCCTCCGTGAATGTCAAATTGGTTACCGAGGTATTTGGTACTCATCACTGTACATTCTAAGTGCCAACCTGGGAAGCCGTCGCCCCAAGGTGACGCCCAACGCATAATGTGGGCAGGAGAGGCTTTCTTCCAGAGCGCAAAGTCCTGAGGATTGCGTTTTTCGCCTTGCCCATCCAAATCACGAGTATTGGCAAAGAGCTCTTCTATATTGCGTCGAGAGAGCTCCCCATAATTGAGTCCGCGTTTGTTGTATTCAAGTACATCGAAGTATACAGAACCATTGCTTTCATAAGCAAATCCGTCTTTCAAGAGTTTTTCGGTAAGCTGTATTTGCTCCAATATATGCCCTGTAGCGGTAGGCTCAATAGTAGGAGGCAGTAAGTTAAATATTTCTAATACTTTGTGAAAATCTACAGTGTATTTCTGTACAATTTCCATAGGTTCGAGTTTTTCGAGACGTGATTGTTTTACAAAGCGGTCGTTGTTCACATCACCGTCATCGGTAAGGTGACCTGCATCGGTGATATTGCGTACATAGCGCACTTTGTAACCTAAGAATTTAAGCGTGCGATACACAAAATCAAACGACATAAAGGTGCGCACATTGCCTAAATGGACATTGCTGTATACAGTAGGCCCACATACGTACATTCCTACATTGTTTTCGTGTAAGGGTACGAACACTTCTTTTTCTCCCGTTAAAGAATTAAATATTTTTAATTGATGTTCCATTACTGTTATATTATCTACTAATTTGCTAATTTACTAATTTGTTAATTCCTTAATTTTATATCTCTCTTCGTTACTTTTAGTCTTTAAAATAATTTCTCCCAGAAAGCCTGCAATAAATAGTTGTGTACCAATGATCATAGTGGTAAGCGCAAGGTAAAACTGAGGTCTATCAGCAATAAGGCGACCGTGTGGATTGATAAATAATTTATCAATACCAAGGTAAGCCGAAAACAAAAAACCTATAAAGAACATCAGTACTCCCAATGCTCCAAAGAAGTGCATCGGGCGTTTACCGAAATGGGATAGAAAACTAATGGTGATAAGGTCTAAAAAACCATTGATAAACCTATTCATACCGAATTTGGTCACACCGTATTTGCGGGCTTGGTGTTGTACAACTTTCTCGGTAATGCGGTTGAAACCAGCGTTCTTTGCCAATACAGGAATATAGCGATGCATCTCACCTGATACTTCAACATTCTTTACAACCTCTTGTTTGTAGGCTTTAAGTCCGCAATTGAAATCGTGAAGAGTAAGACCTGAGGTTTTGCGCGCTGCCCAGTTGAAGAGTTTAGAAGGCAGATTTTTTGCCAATACCGAATCATAACGTTTTTTCTTCCAACCCGATACAAGGTCATACCCCTCTTGGGTAATCATATTATAAAGAGCAGGAATCTCATCCGGACTGTCTTGCAGGTCGGCGTCCATAGTAATCACCACTTCACCTTGTGCTTGTTTGAATCCTGCGTGCAGTGCTTGTGATTTGCCGTAATTGCGCAAAAAACGAATACCCTGTACATTAGTATCTTTACCCGATAAATCTTTGATTACCTGCCAAGAATTATCAGTACTACCATCGTCTACAAAGATAATTTCATAAGAATAACGGTGTTCAGTGAGTACTTTGTGTAGCCACTGATAAAGTTCAGGTAGCGATTCTTGTTCGTTGAGAAGCGGTATGACGATTGATATTTGCATCTTATAACAATTTGAAGTGCAAAAGTAATAAATTAATAATGAATACCAATAAATGTAGCAAATAAATTCATTTTTATCAGCATATAACTTATTTATATGAATGATATAAGGTTAATCACTCTAAAATACAATTTTATAGATAATAACACCGCATTTTCACCTATCAGAGGCTCTTTTACTTAATATATAGCAGTACTTTTCTTCTTTTCTATTAATTTTTTATAAGTTATTTTCACACTTACTATCAAACACTTACAGTTTAATGATGAAAAAACAAACATTTTTTTATTGCCAATATAAAAAAAGGTTGTATCTTAGCACGCTAATTTATATAACAGATACCTATTAATATATTATGACAGAAGGAGAAAAACTGATTCCTGTAGACATCAGCGATGAAATGAAATCTGCCTATATCGATTATTCGATGTCGGTAATCGTTTCACGTGCATTGCCCGATGTTCGTGATGGTTTAAAACCTGTACACCGCCGTGTACTTTACGGTATGTACGATATGGGAGTGCTCAGCAATCGCCCTTATAAAAAGTCGGCTGCTATTGTGGGTGAGGTTCTCGGTAAATACCACCCTCACGGCGATAAAGCTGTTTACGATACTATGGTGCGTATGGCACAATATTGGAGTTTACGCTATATGCTTGTAGACGGACAAGGTAACTTCGGTTCAATGGGTGGTGACCCCCCTGCCGCAATGCGTTATACCGAAGCCCGTATGCGTAAATTCTCCGAAGAAATGCTCTCAGATATCGACAAGGAGACAGTTGACCACCAACTTACTTATGACGACTCTCGTGAAGAGCCTATCGTACTCCCTACACGCATCCCTAACCTATTGGTGAACGGTTCAGCAGGTATCGCAGTAGGTATGGCTACTAATATGGCTCCTCATAACCTTAATGAAGTTATCGATGGAACTATTGCTTATATCGACAATAACGATATTGAAATCGATGAACTCATTAAATACATCAAAGCTCCTGATTTTCCTACGGGAGGTATTATCTATGGCTATGAAGGCGTAAAAGAAGCCTTCAAAACAGGACGCGGACGAGTAATCATTCGTGCCAAAGCTGAGTTTCAAGAAATAAAAGGTAAAGATTGTATTGTAGTAACCGAAGTCCCTTATCAAGTCGATACATCTGTGCTTTTGAAAAAAACATCTGACCTCGTAAAAGAAGGTAGGTTAGAGGGTATCACCGATGTACGCGATGAATCAGCTCGTGGTAAAATACGTATCGTTTATATTCTCAAACGCGATGCAGTCCCTAATGTAGTGCTCAACAATCTCTTTAAGCATACCGAGCTACAAACCTCATTTAGTGTTAATAACATCGCCTTAGTAAAAGGACGCCCTCAGTTGTTAAATCTTAAAGACCTTATCTTTCACTTCGTAGAACACCGTTATGACGTAGTGTATAGACGTACCGACTATGAACTTCGCAAAGCCAAAGAGCGTATTCATATTTTAGAAGGGTATATGAAGGTGATGGCAACCGAGGACACTATGGGTAAAGCTATTGAGATTATTCGTTTCCACGATAAACCTAAAGAAGATTTAATTGCCGAATTCGACCTTACCGATGTACAAGCCGAAGCTATCTTGGCGTTAGCACTACGTCGTATCAATAAGGTTCTTATCCAACAAACAAAAGAAGAATACGAAGAAAAGCTAGCTGAAATACGCGATTTAGAAGATATCTTAGCTCGCAAAGAACGTCGTACCGAAATTATTAAGGAAGAACTACTCGAAATAAAAGAGAAGTATGGCGATGAGCGTCGTTCTACTATTGAATACGCAGGGGGCGAATTCAGTGTAGAAGATATGATTCCTGATGATAAAATGGTAATTACCATTTCACACGCAGGCTATATCAAACGCACTCAGCTTAGTGAATATAAGACCCAAAGCCGTGGCGGTGTAGGACAAAAAGCCTCTACCACACGCGACCAAGATTTCTTAGAACACCTCTTTGTAAGTTCTAATCACCAATATTTATTATTCTTTACTCAAAAAGGTAAGTGTTTCTGGATGCGTGTATACGAAATACCAGAAGGTAGTAAAACTGCCAAAGGTCGTGCTATACAAAACCTTATCAATATCGAATCCGATGATAAGATTAAGGCTTTCGTGAGTGTACAAAACCTCAAAGATGAAGACTACATCAGCAACAATTACCTCATTATGGCTACTAAAAA
This sequence comes from Capnocytophaga sp. oral taxon 902, assembly GCF_013394735.1. Taxonomy (NCBI): domain Bacteria; kingdom Pseudomonadati; phylum Bacteroidota; class Flavobacteriia; order Flavobacteriales; family Flavobacteriaceae; genus Capnocytophaga; species Capnocytophaga sp. oral taxon 902. Next base: position 2,653,784 of record NZ_CP058261.1, on the reverse strand, counting down.
GGGTATTGTTAAGAAAACGCTTCTCAAAGAATACTCTCGTCCACGCCAGAATGGTATCAATGCCATCACTATTAAAGAAGGTGACGAACTTATCGAAGCAAAACTTACCTCAGGCAGTAGCCAGTTGATGTTAGCCGTGAAATCAGGTCGTGCGATTCGTTTTGCCGAAGACAAAGTGCGTGCCGTAGGGCGTAATTCGCAAGGGGTTCGTGGTATCGACTTAGATACTGAAAACGATGAGGTAGTAGGTATGATTGCTATTGAAAACCCACGCGAAGAGACTGTATTGGTAGTATCAGAAAACGGCTATGGTAAACGTTCCTATATTGATGACCCCGAAACACACGAAGCCGTATATCGTATTACTAACCGTGGTGGTAAAGGGGTTAAAACCATTTCTATTACCGAGAAAACAGGTCAGTTAGTAGCCATTAAAAGCGTATTAGAAGGTGAAGATTTGATGATTATCAATAAATCAGGTATTGCTATTCGTTTATCAATCGATACCCTTCGTATTTTAGGACGTGCTACTCAAGGCGTAAAACTCATCAATATCAAAGGCAAAGACTCTATTGCCGCCGTTACTAAGGTAATGAAAGAAGATGACGATGAGAGCACTGAAGAAGCTCCTACTAATGATAATGAACCTTTAGATACTCAGGAATAAAATTTGTGTTCATAATTAATTAAATAAAAAAAGCCCGTAATACTGTGTATTACGGGCTTTTTTTCTACCCTAAACCACCCACCTTACCTCCGCTATTCCTTTAACTACCGTTCGTCTTTTATTCGTCTTTTCTTTATCTGCCCATGCGACTCGCACCGTCTTTTGTTCGTTCTTTGTTCGTTCTTTGTTCGTTCTTTGTTCGTTCTTTGTTCGTTCTTTGTTCGTTCTTTGTTCGTCTTTTGTTCGTTCTTTGTTCGTTCTTTGTTCGTTCTTTGTTCGTTCTTTGTTCGTTCTTTGTTCGTTCTTTGTTCGTTCTTTGTTCGTTCTTTGTTCGTCTTTTGTTTATCTGCCCGTGCGGCTCGCACCGTCTTTTGTTTATCTGCCCGTGTGGCTCGCACCGTCTTTTGTTTATTTGCCTGTCGTGCTACGACTGCCTGTGCGGCTCACACTATCTACCTGTCGTGCTACGACCTCGCATTGTTTTACCTTTTATATAATTAGTATTGTGATATCAAATAGCTTACTCCCTCTCAACTTGTAGAAATGAAAAAAAACTAATATTTTTTTGTTACATTTATTAATATTTTGTACTTTTGGCGTTAAATTATAAAACCAACGCTTATTATGGCAATGCACAACGATTTAGGAAATGAAGGAGAACAAGATGCCGTAAACTTCCTAATTGAAAAAGGTCATACTATTTTAGAACGCAATTTTAGGTTTGGGCACGCCGAGATTGATATCATTTCGCAAAAAGGAAATATTTTGCATATCACAGAAGTAAAAACACGTAGCTCAAGTGCTTATGGTGAACCCGAGAGCTTTGTAAATCAGCAAAAGATAGAACTATTAGTGAAAGCTACCGATTTTTATATAAAGAAAAAAGACTTAGATGTAGAAATACAATTCGATATTATATCCATCGTAAAAAACAATGCAGAATTTAGCTTAAACTACATAGAAGACGCTTTTTATCCTTTTTAATGATTTATGCCCCCAATTACTTTTTAATAAATTTATAATATCCAATACAAATGAAAACAATAGCATCAGCCGTCGAGCACTATATCAAATCAAAACCTTTCTTACAAACCGCTCTTTCAGAAGGGATTATTAACCTTACTTCTTTGGCTCGTATCATACGTAAGGATATACAAGCTGAAACTACTCAGCGTGAAGTGCGCAATGGGGCTATTGTTATGGCTCTCAAACGCCTTTCAGTAGATATGGAGTTTCGCTCTACTCATCGTATTGTAAAAGTATTGAAGAATATAGGCGATATTATTGTTCGTTCAAATTTAACCGACTATACTTTCTTAACCTCTGAAACCTTTATGAATGCTCAGGCTCAGCTACTCAATAAAATCAAAAATAATAGAGATATCTTCTACGCTACTACTCGTGGGGTAAATGAAGCAAATATTATTGTCAGTAACTCAATGGAGTCTATTGTTGAGAATATCTTTAAGAAGGAACGCATTTTGCACAAATTCACCGATTTAGGAGCTATCAGTGTAAAACTTCCCGAAGAAAACGTCTCAGTATCGGGCATTTATTATTTTATATTTCAACGTTTGGCTTGGGAGGGAGTGAATATGAACGAGGTGATTTCTACCGCCAATGAATTTACTATCGTAATCCCCGAAAATCACATCGATATAGCTTTCAAAGTAATTAAAGATTTAAAATTATTATAAAAATAAATGGTTAGAGTTAGATTTGCTCCCAGTCCTACGGGAGCATTGCATATCGGAGGCGTGCGTACCGCCCTATTTAATTATTTGTTCGCCAAAAAGCACGGCGGTGATTTTTTACTTCGTATAGAAGATACCGACCAAAATCGCTATGTTGAAGGCGCAGAACAGTACATCATAAATTCCCTCAATTGGTTAGGTCTTACTTATGACGAGGGAGTAGGCAAAGAAGGCAAACACGCCCCTTATCGCCAAAGTGAACGCAAACCGTTATACAAACAATACGCCGATACCCTTATCAATAACGGTTGGGCATACTACGCTTTTGATACTGCTGAGGCATTAGATACAGCTCGCAAAGAAGCAGAAGCCAAAGGAGAGACCTTTATATACAATTGGGCTACACGTGATGCATTGCAAAACTCACTTTCACTTAGCAAAGAAGAAGTACAACAACGCTTAGAGCGTGGCGATGAGTATGTGATTCGCTTTAAAATGCCACATAACGAACAGCTAAAAATGAACGATATGATTCGTGGTGAAGTAACTATCGATACGAGTACCTTAGACGATAAAGTGCTCTTTAAAAGCGACGGAATGCCTACTTACCACTTGGCAAATATCGTAGACGATCACTTAATGGAAATCACTCACGTGATACGCGGTGAAGAGTGGTTGCCTTCTATGGCATTGCACCTTTTGCTCTATCGCGCTTTTGGTTGGCAAGCCCCTGCTTTTGCACACTTACCTCTTATCCTCAAACCGGTGGGTAATGGTAAACTCAGCAAGCGTGACGGTATTAAATTAGGCTTCCCTGTTTTCCCAATGGATTGGACAGAGAATGGCGAAACCCTCAAAGGTTTTAGTGGAGAAGGGTATTTTCCCGAAGCACTTATCAATTTTTTAGCACTCTTGGGTTGGAATCCTGGTACCGATGAAGAAATCTTCACTATCGAGCAACTCGTGCGACTCTTCGATTTGGAAAAAGTACATAAGGCAGGGGCTCGCTTTGACCCTGAAAAGATAAAGTGGTTCAACCACCAATACCTACAAATGAAGCCTAATGCAGAATTAGCTATCCTTTTCCAAAAAGACCTTACCCAAAGAGGCGTTACAGTTCCGATGGCTACGATAGAGAAAGTAGTTGGTCTCATCAAAGAGCGCGCTACTTTTGTGAGTGATTTTTGGGAACTTAGCAAATTCTTTTTTGAAGCTCCTGCTGAGTACGACGAAAAGGCACTCAAAAAACAATGGAAAGAGCAAACTCCTGAAATCGTAAAAGAAGTAAGTGAGGTACTTAAAAACACATCTAACTTCACCTCAGTAACTTTAGAAGAAGCAGTAAAACAATATATGGAAACTAAAAGCTTAGGCTTCGGACAAGTGATGCCTCCGTTGCGTTTAGCCTTAGTAGGTGAACTCAAAGGACCTCACGTATTCGATATTATAGAAGTGATTGGCAAAGAGGATACACTACGCCGTTTAGACGCACTTCTTTCAGCTGAAAAGTAACATATATAGAGCAGAATAGCAACTCTCACTAAATATAAAATAAGCCTGTATGAAAAGTTTTCATACAGGCTTATTTTATTCTGATAATACGAACCGTGTTTGATGAGGTACTTTATAGCGTTTGTATCTACTGCAAATTGTGAGTGTTTCCATCGTTAATTATTACCACACCATACTTAGTGAAATGCGTTTGCGCACTTCGTCTTTCTCTATAACTTTTACTTGCACTTGTTGGTGGAGTTTTACTACTTCATTTACATCAGAGACATAACCATCTTTCAGTTGAGAGATGTGTACCAATCCACTTTCTTTAACACCTATATCCACAAAGCAACCAAAGGCAGTAATATTATTTACTATACCAGGTAATATCATTCCTACACGCACATCATCAAAGGTTTTTACATTAGGGTCGAAGGCAAAGGCTTTAGCAGTAGTACGAGGGTCGAGCCCTGGTTTTTCTAATTCCTTTAATACATCCTTCAAATAAAGTTCACCCACCTTATCTGTATCTGTTTTGTACTTTTGAATATCAATAGAGGTAATAGCTTGCTTGTTACCTATAAGTTGTGCAACTGAGATACCCGTGTCCTTTGCCATTTGTTTGATAATAGGATAGGCTTCAGGGTGTACTGCTGAATTGTCGAGCGGGTTCTCACTATTATGTACACGTAAGAAAGCTACTGCCTGTTGGTATACTTTATCACCCAAACGAGGTACCTTTTTTAAGTCTTCTCGCTTACTAAAAGCACCATTAGCCGAGCGGTAAGCTACTATGTTTTCAGCCATCTTCTCCCCTATTCCTGATACATAACTGAGTAGTGATTTGCTTGCTGTGTTGAGGTTTACCCCTACTTTGTTCACGCAACGCACTACGGTTGCATCGAGCTCCTCTTTCAATAACGACTGGTTTACATCGTGTTGGTATTGACCTACTCCTATGCTCTTAGGGTCTATCTTCACTAATTCAGCTAATGGGTCAGCAAGACGCCTGCCTATGGATACTGCCCCACGTACAGTTACATCGTAATCGGGGAACTCATCGCGAGCTATTTTAGAAGCTGAATAGACCGATGCTCCTGCTTCACTCACCACAAATACTTCTACCTTTTTAGGGAAAGCAATACTTCTTACAAACGACTCTGTTTCACGAGAAGCAGTCCCATTGCCTATACTAATGGCTTGGATATTGTATTGAGAGACCATTGTGCTGAGCTTTTTGGTAGCCATAGTCATATCATTTTGGGGAGCGTGAGGGTAGATAACATCGTGATGCAAAAGGTCGCCTTTTTCATCTAAGCAAACTACCTTACAACCTGTACGATATCCTGGATCAATAGCCAAAATGCGCTTTTCACCCAAAGGAGACGCTAATAACAACTGTGAGAGGTTCTCGGCAAACACACTGATAGCTTTTGCATCGGCTTTATCTTTTGCCTCTTGTAGTGTTTCGTTGGAAATAGAAGGCTCTAATAAGCGTTTGTAGCTGTCTTTTACCGTTTTCTTCAAGAAATCGGCTACTTCTCCCCTACTCTTTATGATGTTTTCTTCCATAAAAGGTAAGGTTTCTTCATTATCTACTTGTACTTTTAGTTTTACAAATCCTTCTTTTTCAGCACGCAACATTGCTAATACACGGTGAGAAGGCGCTTTGTTAAGGACTTCTTCCCAATCGAAATACTGAGCGTATTTCTGAGCTTCTTCCTCTTCGTTTTTACCTTTGGCTACTTCGCTACTGATGATTGCTTTGCGCTGGAATATTCGGCGAAGAGTGCGACGTATAAACGTATTCTCGTTAATCCATTCAGCTATAATATCCGAAGCTCCTTGTAAAGCTTCTTCTTCACTAGGTACTTTATCGGAAAGATAACGCCCTGCTAATAGTTCCAAGTCGGTTACACGCTGACTCATTATCTGTTTTGCAAGAGATTCTAAGCCGTTTTCTTTGGCTACATCGGCTTTTGTTTTACGTCGTTTTTTGTAAGGCAAGTATAGGTCTTCTAATTCATTGAGCTCAAAAGAGTTCTCAATACGTTTACGCAAATCGTCTGTAAGCTTTCCTTGTTCTTCAATAGAAGAGAGAATTGTTTCTTTGCGCTTACAGATATTGTCGTAATCAGCTTGGGATTTGGCTATATGCTCAATGGCTACTTCATCTAAATTCTGAGTGCTATCTTTTCGATAGCGTGCAATGAAGGGGATAGTACAGCCTTCGGTTAATAGTGAAAGTGTGTGTTCAATAGCTTTTTCAGGTAGTTGTGTTTGGGCTTTTATATATTGAATGTTTGTCATACTAATGTGTTATCGATTTAATAGTGTTTTTAAATTGAAGGTGCAAAGATATTGAAGAATTAGCAGATTAGCAAATGTCTTTTAATACCACAATGCCAATAATGCCAATAATACTAAATCAATGACAGTGCGAGGTCGTAGCACGACAGGCAAATAAACAATAAACGAACAAAATATCCTCTCCCCAGTCACATACTCTCCTATTCGGAGACTTCTCCCAAGGAGAGGGAGTGTAGTAACGGAAAAGTGAGATAAACAATAAACGAACAAAAGACGGTGCGAGCCACACGGGCAGATAAACAATTAACGAACAAAAGACGAACAAAAGACGAACAAAAGACGAACAAAAGACGAACAAAAGACGAACAAAAGACGAACAAAAGACGAACAATAAACGAACAAAAGACGAACAAAAGACGAACAAAAGACGGTGCGAGCCGCACGGGCAGATAAACAAAAGACGAAGAAAGGACGAACAAAAGACGAACAATGAACGAAGGATAACAAGAGTAAAAATATATCTAAACTGTATACAAAGCGGTACTTTGGTAGAGAAAACTTATTTTTTTGAAATAATATTTCGCTCTTTTAAAAAAAAGTAGTACTTTCGCACTCTGTAACAGCACTTATGAAAAAGTATGAAAAGAGTTTTACTATACAGTAGTTTTTTAGTTGTCTTTTTGCTATATTTAGCTTGTACACCTAATGCTAATACCTATTATAACCGTCAGATGCAACCTATTGTTACCAAGTATAATGTACTGTTCAATGGGGAGGAAGCATATGCCAAAGGTCTTAATGAACTACGCGAAAAATATCAAGATAATTTTAGTGAAATTCTACCCGTAGAGCCTATTGGTATGACAGGAAAAGTGCAATTAGATGGTACAGGTAATGCTGATTTTCAACGTGCTGAAGAAAAAGCTATTAAAACCATTCAGAAACACTCTATGGTTTTTAAAGGAGTACAACGCAACTATAAAATTGACGACGCTTATATGTTACTAGGTCAAGCCCGTTATTACGATGAGCGTTTCTTTCCTGCCTTAGAGGCTTTCAATCACCTGCTTACGAACTACGGAACGAGCGAGCGTATTCCTGAGGCAGCGGTTTGGGCACAAAAAGCTAATCTCCGTTTAGGTAAAGATAAAATTGCCATAGAAAAACTCACTGAATTTTTAAAAGAGAATCCTAAATTACGCAAAAATGATAGAGCTGAAGCCTATGCTACCTTAGGACAGGCTTATATCAACCAAGAACAATATCCTGAGGCTGCCGATGCACTTTACAATGCTGGTAAATACACTCGTAATAAGGCTTTACGCGGTAGATATTACTTTATTGCAGCTCAGCTTTATGAAAAACAGCATCAAAAAGACTCTGCCGAAGTAGCTTTTGAAAAGGTTGTGAAGCAAAACTGGAAGATTCCGCGTAAGCTATGGGTAGAAGCCCAAGCAGGAAAGGCTCGCAACAAAACATTCACCCCTAAAGAAAAGGCTGATTTTTTAGCTTACCTTACCAAGCTTGAACGCCGTTATGAGCACAAAAACTATCTCGATGTGCTTTACTACACTCACGGCGAACTTTTAAAAGACGATGATAAGCGTTTGGCTACCGATTTTTATCGCAGTTCTCTTCTCAATAATAAGAATAATAATCCGTTAAAAGCAAAAGCTCATACACGTCTCTCTGAATTATTTTTTGACCAAAAAGACTACACGGGAGCTTACCAGCATTTGGATAGTACTCTTACTTATATCCCTGAACATACCTTTGAACATCTTTTTATTCGCAGAAAAAGAGATAACTTGTCCAAGATTGCTGAGTTAGAATACGTCGTTAAGAAAAATGATAGCGTTTTAAAAGTTATGCGCTTGCCAGAGACAGAACGTCGTGCGTATTACCAAAGACATATCGATTCTGTACAGAAAGCAATTGCTCTTCGCACACAAAAGCAACACAATAAAAAGGTTGCCAACACAGGTATGGGGGTAACGATGCCCGATGCTACTACTGAAAAGGGTGGCAAGTTCTATTTCTACAATCCGATGAGTGTAGCTTATGGGAAACAACAGTTTCAACAATATTGGGGAGACCGCAAATTGGAGGATAACTGGCGTTGGTCGAGTGTGGGGAATGCTACTGTGGCGAACCTCACTGTCTCAGCTACTACACAACAAATAGCTGAAAAAGAAGTAGAAACTCCCGATACTTATCTTTCTCAACTTCCTAAGACCGAAGCCGAAATCGCTCAACTTAACATCGATAGAAATAAAGCCTTGTACCAGTTGGGCGTGCTCTATCGCTCTAAATTCAGTGAAAATGAATTGGCTATACAACGTTTAGAACGTGTTCTTGCCAACAATCCTTCTCCCGAATTAGAAGTAGTTACACTTTATGAGCTCCAAAAGAATTACACTGATACTCATAACCCCAAAGCTGAAACCATCAAAGGGCGACTACTTGCTAATTATCCTAATACCGATTATGCAAAACTATTGCAAGGAAGCGAAACCTCACAACAAGAACGCAATAAACAGGCACAAGTTTTTGTCGATACCCTTATGGCTCGATACAATCGCGGTGAAATTATCGAGACGGCTCACCAGTTACAAACAGAAGGGGCGCAGTATCGTGAAACTTCAGTAGCACCTGCTATCGCACTGTTGCAAGCCAAAACAACGGCACGTTTAGAGGGGCTTGCTCCTTACCAAGCGCAGTTACAACAGATAGCGACTAACTATCCTGCCACTGCTGAAAGTGAAGAGGCTAAAAATCTATTAGATGAGCTTAAAGATGTAGAAACCGAAGATTTTGTTACTGACGATAAGGCTACGAAATGGAAAGTAGTCATTACAGGGACGGTTTCCGAGACACGTACAACTATAAAAGAACAACTTACCCAGAAATTGAAGGCAATTTCTGAAGTTCTCACCCTTTCAGAAGACCTCTATAATGCCGATGAAACTTGGTTGGTAGTTCATAATATCCGCGATGCTTATTCAGCTCAGAGCATTGTTACTGATTTGAAAGAGTTCTTGGAGAAAAACAAACTATCTGCTTTTGTTATAGCCACTGAAAACTACCGATTGGTACAAATTCGCAAAGACAAAGAAAAATTCTTGGAGAAAGAAAAAAATGAAAACTAAGTCAGCTTATAGTATTTGTTGCTTTATGGCTTGTCATTCACCTTTATTTTAGTATCTTTGCGCCTCATTTAGCAAAAAAACAATATGAAATTAAAACACGCATTCCTTATTATTCTGTTGGTACTTATCATCGACCAATGGAGCAAAATATACATCAAAACACACTTTATCCTCAACGAAGCCGTAACCGTTTTCAGTTGGTTTCAAATATACTTTGTAGAAAACGAAGGTGCAGCTTGGGGTACTAAAATTCCCGGCGAATACGGCAAACTCATTCTTACTCTCTTTCGCATTGTAGCGGTAATAGGTATCGGTTATTGGCTGGTATCGGCAGTAAGAAAGCAACAACCTAAGATACTTATTATTTGCATTTCTTTGATATTGGCAGGAGCACTGGGCAATATCATCGATTCGGTGTTTTACGGCATAATTTTCGACCATAGTTATGGTAACATTGCTACCCTATTTGCCGAAAATCCTTACGGAACCCTCTTGCACGGCAAAGTGGTGGATATGTTCTACTTCCCTATTATCGATACTACACTTCCCAGCTGGGTACCCATTTGGGGAGACGAACGCTTTCGTTTCTTCGAGCCCGTGTTCAATGTGGCTGACTCTGCAATATGTATAGCAGTGGGGCTGATGATTTTATATCACAAAAAGATATTTCCTAAAAACTAAATGAATACAAAAACACTTGAAGACTTAGAGTTCCCCATTGTACTCTCTCATTTGTCTGACCTTTGCCTTACTGAACTCGGCAAGAAATACGCCTTACGTATCAAGCCTTTCGACAATCAGGAGAGCCTGTTATTGGCACTGAATCAAACCAATGAATACCTATCGTCTTTTGATAATAACAACACAATCCCTTCACACTATTGCGAATCTATCACTTCCGAAATTAAACTTCTATCTATTGAAAACGCCTTGTTAGAAGTGTCGAGTATTAGGAAGATTCATCGTATCAGCGAGGTTGTAAACACTCAAATTCTCTTCTTTAAGAAGTTCAAAACGCTATACCCTACCCTTTTCGAAACGGCTGATAGTATCGAGTATACTACCGAACTGCTGAACGCTATCGATAAAGTGCTGGACAAGTACGGCGAGATAAAAAACGAAGCCTCTCCTACGCTTGGCAATATACGTCGCGAGCTGAGTGCCTTGAAAGGAAAACTCAACGAGAGTTTCAACCGTGCTCTCGCCGAGTATAACACTGCCGACTATCTCGATGATATCCGCGAGACCGTAATAGAAAACCGTCGCGTATTGGCAGTGAAAGCAATGTACCGCCGAAAAGTACAAGGCACCGTATGGGGGAGCTCAAAAACGGGTAGCATAGTGTATATAGAACCGCAACAAACCGAAATCTACTCTCGCGAACTCTCCAATCTGCTTTATGACGAAAAAGAGGAAATCCAGCGTATATTAAGAGAACTTACCGCCTTCATCAGTCAGTTTGCTGACCTGCTGAAAGACTATCAGCAATACATTACAGCCGTTGATATTATTTGCGCCAAAGCTAAGTACGCTCACCAAATGAACGCACTTTTGCCAGAAATCACTCAGGAGCGCGAACTATTCCTCCGTGAAGCATATCACCCTTTGCTGTACCTTAGCAATGCCAAAAAAGGTGTTACTACCTTTCCTCAAACCATAGAACTGAATGATGAAAATCGTATTATCGTCATCTCGGGACCTAATGCGGGCGGAAAGAGTATTACGCTTAAAACCATTGGCTTATTGCAATTAATGTTACAAAGTGGAATGCTCGTTCCGGTGCATCATCGTTCTAAAATGTGTTTGTTTGAACGCATTCTTACCGATATCGGCGATAACCAATCTATTGAAAACCACCTTAGCACATACAGCTACCGACTCAAAAATATGAATTACTTTCTCAAAAAGTGCAACCACCGCACCTTGTTTTTGATAGATGAGTTCGGGACAGGTAGCGACCCTGAATTAGGAGGTGCTTTGGCTGAAATATTCTTAGAAGAGTTCTATCACCGAAAGGCTTTCGGAGTGATTACCACCCATTACACCAATTTAAAAATGCTGGCAGATGAATTACCTCACGCCAGCAATGCCAATATGCTTTTCAACGATAAAACCTTAGAGCCCATCTATAAGCTGATAATAGGCGAAGCGGGAAGCTCTTTCACTTTTGAAGTGGCGCAGAAAAACGGTATTCCGTTTAGCCTCATCAATCGGGCTAAGAAAAAAATAGAGAAAGGAAAAGTACGTTTTGATGCCACTATCGCCAAATTGCAGAAAGAACGCTCCAAAATGGAAAAAACTGCCGAAACCCTGAAAGATGAGGAAACCAAAGCCCGCGAAGAAGCCAAACGCTTGGAGGAACTCAATGATAAAGTAAAAAGCAAGCTCGTAAATTATCAAGAGCTCTATGACCAAAGCCAACGTATGATTACCTTAGGTAGTAAGGTAGACCAGATAGCCGAACGTTATTTCTACGATGGTAAGCGTCGCCCTTTGGTATCCGAATTTCTCAAACTCATTGAAATGGAAAATGCCAAGCGCAAACAAATGAGCAAAGAGGAACGCACCAAGCAAAAAGAGGAGAAAAAAACTACTACCGAAGAAGTTCATAAGCAAATGGAGACTATCCGCCAGCAACGCAAAGAAGAGAAGAAAGAGCGTATTGCCCAAGAACGCGCCGAAAAGGAAAAGCTACAACGCGCCCTTTCAGTAGGCGACCGTGTACGCATTAAAGACAGCCGGAGCGTGGGAAGTATCGATAAAATTGAAAAAGGCAAAGCCATAGTAAATTACGGGGCGTTTACTACCTCTGTTTCTTTGGACGAATTGGAGCTCGTACAGAAAATCCGATAAAGTTCAACTTACCGAAAAGGCACCTTATTAATATTTCAAAAAAGTGATTGTCCAAAAAACAATCACTTTTTAAGTTCTTTATCTTTTTAAAGTGGATAGAAAGTCACTTTTTGACTTGCCGAACTTTATAAAATTAATAGCGAGCCACTTTTTGAGTAGTTTAACTTTGTAAAGTTACAAAAAAGTGTGTTTTTGCGGATTGTCCCCCTTCGGAGGGGGAACGGGGGAGGTCTTTTCTGCGTAAATTATTACAATTATAATGCAAACACCCCCCTTGCCCCCCTCAAGGGGGGAATGTTGCGACTATTATTGCACTTGAATAGTAGTTTTTGCAGTATTAACTTTGCCAAAGTTTGAAACTTTGGCAAAGTTGAATCAAATATAATACAAACACCATATAATAATATTGATTTTTCATATATCAATAAAAAACTTTGAAAATAATTTTGGATATAAGAAAAGGAATTCGTAATTTTGTCGCATAAAAACGAGGATTATCATTATTAGGATAATCTCTAATTTATAATATTATATTATTTAACAACCTCAAAAAATATTTTCTACTTATGAAAAAGGAGAAGTTAATCAATTTAGACCTTGCTCGCTTGCATAATGCCGAGTTTAAACAATTTTTAGTGTGATTTTTTGAAGATTTCGGCAAGACTGATTTAAAATTGGAAACAGATGCCGATTTTAAAGTACTCTTCGAAAAGTTAAAAGGCAAAATTCCTTCTTATGAAAAGGGATTGGAAAGAATCCGTTCTAGTGAAGAGACCAAAAAACTCGCCGAACTTGACCACGCAAGAGATACCGATATGCGTGCCTTGCGTTTGAGTATTCGCCCTTATAAATATGCGAAGACGGACGATAAGAAAAAGGCTTTTGAAACGCTAAAAAGGCTTATAGACCCTTATAAAGATGTTTCAAAAGAAACGTATGAGGAAGAAACCAGCAACCTTACAACCCTCATTACTCAGCTCAAAGCTGAACCTTATGTAAGTGCAGTGAAAACCTTGCAAATTAAGGAGTTTGTAAGTGAGTTGGAAAAATCTAATAAGGCGTTTGATGAACTTTTTTCGCACAGGTCGTTCCAAACCTTGCAAAAAGAAGCCTATCATATACGTCCGCTACGCAAAGAGCTCTCAGATGATTACCGCAATATGGTAAATTACATTGTAACCCTATCGGGGGTAAAACAAGATGAGTTCTACAAAAAGACGTTGGAGGTCATCAATAACAGCAGGAAGTATTACGCCGATGTGATAGCACGTAGAAAGCCGAATGCCCCTTCTGCTAAAAACAAAGAAAATACAAATGTTATCCCATAAACTATGGAAGTGAACATACACCCCAGCTGGAAGTCGGTATTACAAGAAGAATTTAATAAGCCGTATTTCAGTCAGCTCACCGATTTTGTAAAGAAAGAATATGCCGAAAATATCTGTTATCCCAAAGGAAAGCAAATATTTTCGGCTTTCGACCATTGTCCGCTGGACAAGGTGAAAGTAGTTATCATCGGGCAAGACCCCTATCACGGCGAAGGGCAGGCAAACGGTTTGTGTTTTTCAGTACACGATGGCATTGCCCACCCACCTTCACTTATCAATATTTTTAGGGAAATAGGGCAAGATTTAGGTACCTCCTACCCTATCAGTGGCAATTTGGAGTGCTGGGCATCGCAAGGAGTTTTGCTGCTGAACGCCACTCTCACCGTAAGAGCCAACGAAGCTGGTAGCCACCAAAATAAAGGGTGGGAAACTTTTACTGACGCTGTTATTAAAGCAGTTTCAGCACATTGTAACAATATAGTATTTATGTTGTGGGGTGGTTATGCCAAAAAGAAAATAAGCCTTATCGACCCGGCAAAACATTGTATTCTTACCTCAGGGCACCCCTCTCCTTTGAGTGCAAACAAAGGCTATTGGTTTGGCAACAAGCATTTCAGCAAAGCTAATGCCTATCTTACATCCGTAGGGAAGGAAGCCATAAACTGGTAATTAAGATAGGAAAAGTTATGAGCGTTTATTATCTATCATTCAGTATTGAGCAATATTTAGGTTTTCTCCTTTTTGTAGTCATTTTCCTAATTGGTTTTTGGCTATTCTGCCTTTTATGTATGGTTATTCCTTATTGGTTTATTGGGGCGATAAAAGAGCGACTAAAAGAAAGAAAATCAACTAAAAGCAATATACTTTCCAAAAAAAACTAACTACTGATGACATTAAAAGAGAGAATACATAACCTTCCCATTATCAAGCAATTCGTAAGCTTTTTGAAAAGTATTCCTTTAGCTAAGAACGCTTTTTCATTATATGATTTGCTCGAACTGTATACCGCAGGGATTATTAGAGGCGCACTTACCTATCGGGCGAGCGCTATCTCGTATAGTTTTTTCTTGGCAATCTTTCCTTTTTTGCTGTTCATTTTAAACTTAATCCCTTATATTCCTATCGAAAATTTCCAGGGAGACTTTTGGGCTTTTATTGAAGATATGCTTCCCCCAGGTACGCACGATTTCTTTTCGGATATTTTTTTCGATATCGCCGATAAAAAACGTGGTGGCTTGTTGTCTTCGGTATTTTTTCTCTCTATTTTCTTAATGACCAATGGTATTATGGCAATTTTTGGAGGTTTTGAGTACTCGTACCATCGGCAAATCACACGCACCTATATCAAGCAATATCTCTACGCCCTAATGGTAGCAATTATTTTGGCACTTCTTGTTCTATTTGCTGTGGTTGTATTCATTTATTACGAAGTGTATTTAGTGCCTTACCTCGATAAAATCAATTTTATTACCGATTACGAAACGCTACTTAAAATATCGAAAATAGTTTTCGTCGCACTGATTACCTACTTCGGTACAGGACTGCTGTTTTACTTCGGTACAGTTGAAGGCAGGGAAAGTAAGTTCTTTTCAGCAGGTTCGCTCTTTACAGTGTTATTGTTCGGCGTGACAACCTATTTGTTCGGTATTTATATCGAGAATTTTTCTCGCTACAACCAGCTGTATGGGTCTATCGGGGCATTGCTTATCTTCCTGCTTTATATATGGTTAAATGCCAACATATTGTTATTGGGGTTTGAACTGAATGCTTCGCTTCTGAAACTTAAAAAACACGACTGATGTATTTCGTAGATGTAATCTTGCCGCTTCCGCTTTCTAAACTTTTTACCTATCGTATTAATGAAAACGAAGCACATTTCTTACAAATGGGGATGCGCGTGGCTGTTCCATTCGGTAAATCGAAAGTATACACGGCTATAGTACATCATATACATACGGTCGAGCCTTCTTATGACACCAAAGACATTGAATATATCTTAGATGAAACGCCTATCGTTACTCTCCAGCAAATAGAACATTGGCAATGGATAGCCGATTTCTATATGTGCACTTTAGGGGAAGTACTAAAATCAGCCTTGCCATCGGCTTTTTTATTAGAAAGTGAAACAATAATCGAAATTGCAGAAAAAGAACTAAGTTCAACACTCTTTACCGATGACGAGTGGCAGGTATACGAAGCCTTACATTACAAAACAGCCCTCAAAGGTAGTGAGGTGAGCAAGATAATCCCCAAAAATAAGGCTCTGAAAGTGATGAAGAGCTTGGTAGAGAAAGGAGCTGCTCGCATTTCCGAAAGAATATTTGAGAAATATGTACCAAAACTCATCAAATACATTCGTTTATCTTCTGAATATCAAACCGAAGAAGGCTTGCAAAAAGCCTTAGAACTTTTGAAGCGGTCGGAAAAACAAAAGAAGTTGATAATGGCTTATTTTAATTATATCAACAGAGAAATATTGCCTTTAAAAGCAGAAAAATTATTAGAAGAAGCCAGTGTATCGACAACAGTACTAAAATCAGTAATAGAAAAAGGTATTTTTGAAGAATATTACTTACAGAAAGACCGCGTTAGCTTCGCTGATAGTGATGTTTTGAAAAAAAAGGTACTCAATGAGGTACAAGAAGAAGCTCTTCATCAAATTCAGAAACAGTTTCAGACTAAAAACACAGTTCTTTTACAAGGGGTTACCGCCTCTGGGAAGACTGAAATTTACATTGAACTTATCGACCAATATTTAAAGGCAGGAAAACAAGTACTCTATCTTCTTCCTGAAATCGGCTTGACGGTTCATCTTATCAACCGATTGAAGAATCATTTTGGCAAGAGCCTCTCAGTATATCATTCTAAATACAGTACGAACGAACGGGTGGAAGTTTGGAATAATGTACTAAATAATAATCCCAAAGCGCAATTGGTTGTAGGTGTCCGCTCATCAGTTTACTTGCCTTTCAGGCAATTAGGGCTTGTAATCATTGATGAGGAGCACGATAATTCTTACCGACAGTTTGAACCAGCTCCTCGAATGCAAGCACGGGATACTGCTATTATGTTAGCAAACATTTTCAAAGCTAAAACTTTGCTAGGTTCGGCAACGCCTTCGTTGGAGAGTATGCACAACGTGAAGACTGAAAAGTACGGATTTGTATACTTATCAAAACGCTACGCAGATTTCCTTCCTCCTATTATCGAGCTTATCGATATTAAGGATAAGCACCATCGCAAACGTATGAACGGGCATTTTTCCGACGTTCTGATAAAGGAAATTACGAATACTTTATCGCAAGGGAGACAGGTACTTCTCTTTCAAAACAGGAGAGGTTATGCTCCTATCGTGCAGTGTATGCAATGTGGCACGGTGCCTCAATGTCCGCATTGCGATGTAAGTCTCACTTTCCATCAAAGCAGTAATCAGTTGCGATGCCATTATTGCGGTTATGCGATTCCTATGCCCAAAGCCTGTATAGCTTGCGGAAGTGTTGATTTAAGAACAAAAGGCTTCGGAACAGAGCAAATTAGTAAAGAATTAGAAGTGCTTTTCCCAAAAATAGCCATAGACAGAATGGATCAGGATACTACCAATGGTAAATACGGATATGAAAAAATATTATCCAAGTTCGAGCAGCAAGAAACGCAAATATTAGTAGGTACGCAAATGATCACGAAGGGATTAGATTTTGAAAACATAGGTCTAGTAGGCGTAATGAATGCCGATGCTCTTATTCATTCTCCTGACTACCGAGCTTACGAAAGGAGTTTTCAGCTATTATTGCAGGTATCAGGGCGTGCGGGAAGAAGTGCCCAACAAGGAAAAGTATTGATACAAACCTATAACCCACAGCACCCCGTAATTCAGCAAGTATTACAAAATGATTTCAGAGGAATGTATCAAAGTCAGATAGAGGAACGCCAATCCTTTTTATATCCTCCTTTTGTACAAATGATAAAAATAACTCTCAAACACAGTAATTTTAACCGAGTAAATGAAAGTGCTGAGTGGTTTGCTAATACACTTCGTGAAGTTTTTGCTTCTCAAAGAGGAATAGACGTCCTAGGTCCTGAATTCCCTCCTATTTCTCGTATTAGAAATGAATATCTGAAAGATATTTTGGTGAAAGTACACTCCTCCGAAGTCTCTTTACGTCACACTAAAGAGCATATCAGGCGCATTGAAACTAGTTTTCAAGCTATCAGCAACTTTCGTGCTATTCGGGTAAGTTATTTAGTGGAATAATTACTATTTATTTGAGATATGAATGTTCTTTCTAGAAATATCTACATAAAAAATAAGAGGCTATCTGAATTGGATAGCCTCTTGTTCTTTTTAAAAAATCTTTTATTTGTTGTAAACACTTTCTTTTTTGAAGTGTTTAGCCAACAAATAATAAACAACTGCACGGTGCTTATTTCTGTTTGATTTACCGTATTTTTCTAACACAGCTTCAATAGCTTTGTCTAACTCAGGACCGTCTTTCAAACCTAATTTTTTGATTAGGAAGTTTTGTTTTACACGGTCTAACTCTGCTTGGTCAGAGCCTGATACTTTAGAAGCATCGGCGTTGTAGATAGAAGGACCTAAGCCCACAGTTACTTTTGTTAAGAACGCTACATCTGGGTTCTTTTCACCACATTTTTCTTTCAAATCTTGGGTGTACACAGCAATTAATTCATCACGTTTGCTCATAATTTTTTATATTTAAAATTATTAATGCGGTAAAGGTAGTCATTTTTTCAATACCTCAAAATATTTTAACAAAACTTTATCATTTATTTTTCTTGGTGTATGAATTTCTAACAGCTTAGGTTTCTCTGACACTTCGAAGAAATTACTTAAATCTTTCTGTAAATCAGATAGATTAGTTGCTAACTGATAGCTAATGCCATACATTTTACAAAAATGTTCTGCTGTAAGCCTATGAGGTGTCTCAAAGAAGTATTCAAAGTTAGGGTCAGCTTTATCACCGGGTAGTATTCTGAAAATGCCTCCACCTTGATTATTGAGGAGAATCACTCTAAAGTCTTGTGGAATATATTTGTTCCAAAAAGCATTGCTATCGTAAAAGAAACTCAAATCACCTGTAATGAACACTGTGGGCGATGCGCTTCCTACAGCAGCCCCAATAGCAGTGCTCATACTACCGTCGATACCGCTAGTACCTCGGTTGCAAAACACCTTCCAAGAAGGGTGTGCTTTTATCAGTTGGGCATACCTAATTGCAGAACTATTGCTTATCTGTATAATATAATCATTAGGAATATTACTGAATACCTCACTGTACACTTTAAAATCGGAGAAAGGCGCTTGGCTGATATACTCTAAATGTATTTGCTGTATCTCGTTTTTCACCTCTAACCACTGCTGTTGATAAGTAGAAGAAACATTAACCAAATTAGGAATTACTTCCCTCAAAAAAGTATTGATATCCGCTTTAAAATGAGCTGTTAAACAGAAATACGAATCATAACCTTTGTGCAAATCTACATTATAGTGATAAGTAGGTTTATAACTACGTAAGAACTGTTTTATCTTTTTGGAAACTACCAAGCCTCCAAAAGTAAGTAATAAATCAGGTCGTAAGGCTTCTTTTAGAGCTGGGTCTCTTTCAGTATAAGTGAGCAATTTATCGATATAAGGAATAAAATCGGAGTGGTGCAAGTTAGATGTAGTTTCTGTCAGTACCAATACCGAAGGGTCTTTAGCAAGCCACTCTACATATTGTGTTTCTACACTATTAGGAGCCAATACTCCTACTAATACCATTTTTTTAGCTGAATCGTTCCAATGTTTCACGAAATCAGAAGCTCTTCTCTCATTAATAATAGGTTTCTGTGGTTTTGCAGCTATATTCTTAAAAAGATAGTGCTCTTCCGTAGTAAGGTATAAGGGTTCTTCAAAAGGTACATTGATGTGCACCGGCAATTGCTCCTCTATAGCTGTATTCAGTGCCCTGTTTAGCTCGTAAAAATTACTCTTATCGCTATGTGCTTCATCGGATAGATTGGCATTATAGGCACTGTGGTTTGCCAGTACATTCACCTGACGTATGGTTTGCCCGTCACCTATGTCTATTTTACTCGACGGACGGTCGGCTGAGATGACCACCAATGGTATATTGCTGTAAAAAGCCTCTGAAAAAGCGGGATAGTAATTCAGCAAGGCAGAGCCCGATGTACATACCACTGCCACAGGTTGGTGTAATTGCTGAGCAATGCCCAAGGCAAAAAAAGCAGCACAACGCTCATCTACGATGCTGTAACAACTAAAATAAGGGTCGTTGGCAAAGCCAATAGTCAGAGGGGCATTACGCGACCCTGGTGAAATAACAATGTGCTTTACTTGTTTGGCTTTGCAAGCTTCTATTACGTATTGTGCTAATTTTATTTGAGGTCTTTTCATCTATTTGGTGCGCTTATTTTTATGCTGATAATACTCGTATAAGGCTACCTGTGAGCGCAAAGCTGGGGTAGTATGAGGGCGGTAGGTATTGTCTTGTGCCTCGTTAATTATACGTGCCTTTACATTGTCTGCCCAACTTATTTCGAAGGTGTCTATCAACTCTTGCTGTATTGCTTTGTCGTAAATAGGGCAACCTACTTCCACTCTGAATGAAATATTGCGCGTCATCCAGTCGGCTGAAGAGATGTAGAATTTAGGGTTGCCTCCGTTGGCAAAGATAAACAAACGTGGATGTTCCAAGAACTTATCAACTATACTTATTACCTCTATATTCTCACTCATTCCTTCGATTCCTGGCACCAAACAGCAAATACCACGTACAATCATTTGTATTTTTACTCCTGCACGGCTGGCTTCGTATAGCTTGTCTATCATCTTGTAGCTAGTAATGTTATTCATCTTCAGCTTGATATACGCCTCTTTGCCTGCCTTAGCATTCTTGATTTCTTCGTCTATCAGGTGTTTGAGTTGCTTTTTGGTATAGTGTGGAGACACTATCAGATGCTTGAATTTTTGCACATTGTAATTGGTATCAAAGAAGTTAAAAATTTTGTTCACCTCTTTAAGTATCTCCTGATTGGCAGTAAACAGCGTATAATCAGTATAGATTTTAGCAGTAGTTTCATTGAAGTTACCAGTGCTGATAAATCCATAACGTTTTAGTTCTTTTCCTTCTTTACGTTCAATCACACATATTTTGCTGTGTACTTTCAGTCCGCGTACGCCGAAGATGACTTTTACACCTTCTGCTTTTAGCTGTTCAGCATATCGTATATTCGATTCTTCATCAAAACGAGCTTGCAATTCTATCTGTACGGTTACTTGTTTGCCATTTTTCACTGCATTGATAAGTGAATTTACTACTTGTGAGTTCTTTGCCAAACGATAAATGGTTATTTTCACCGATTTTACCTTAGGGTCAAGGGCAGCTTCCCTCAAAAACCATATAATGTTAGAAAAAGTATGGTAAGGCGTGTATTGCAAATAGTCTTTTTCAGCAATTTTCTTTAGCAAACTCTCTTCTGAGGTGAGTCCTTGTACAGGTAGTGGCTGTATAGAGGCATATGTCAAATCCTTGCGCCCTAAGCTGGGGAAGTTCATAAAGTCGCGACGGTTATGGTAGCGCCCTCCTGGGATTACGCTGTCGGTTTTCATAATACCCATTTTCTCTAATAAAAATTGCAAGGTGTCCTTGTCTATCATCTTGTCGTACACAAAGCGCACCGGCTCGCCTTTGCGTCTGTCTTCTATACTGGTCGAGAGTTTCTCGATAAAGCTCTTGCTCAAATCATCGTCTATGTCCAACTCGGCATCACGGGTGATTTTAATCATATTTGCCGTAAGCGATTCGTAATTGAAAATATTAAATATCTTGTGCAAGCAAAAGCGTATCACATCATCAAGCATAATAATATAATGCTTATCCCCTATTTGAGGCAACTCTATAAAACGGTCGAGGGTAACAGGCAACTCAATAAGGGCGTACTGTATTTTTTCTTTATAAACACGTGATGAAAAGAACTTTTGTACTCCTGAGGCTTTTTCGTCTTCTTCTTTTAGGGTCATTTTTACTGCCAAATACGCCACATCGTCTTTCAGTTGTGGGAACTTCTCTAAATCGTTAAGAATAATAGTAAAAAGGGCGGGGCGTACTTTGTCGTAGAAATAGCTATTTACAAAGGCTTCGTGCTCGGGTAATAACGTTTTTTCATCTACCATAAATATCTGCTCTTTCTCCAATTCCTTGGTAATAGTAGCGATAATTTTCAAGCTCTCTTCTTGTAGCTGTATTACCTCTTTGGTAATTTCTTCCAAGAGCTCTTTGGCGTGTACCCCCAGTTCTTTATCTGAGGTTTCGTTCATCGCCACACGCTTTACAGTAGCGTAACGCACTTTAAAGAACTCATCTAAGTTGTTCGAGAAGATACCCGCAAAACGCAAACGCTCCAATAGGGGCACTCGCTCATCGGCTGCCTCTTGAAGTACGCGTGCATTGAATTTTAGCCAACTCAATTCGCGGTTGATATATTGATTTTTTATCTTCATTTTACTTCATTTTGAGCCATTTCCATACCTCTCTATAGCTAGCTTTTTTGCCGTACATCAAGATACCAATGCGGTATATCTTAGATGCTAATTTAATGACCGCAAAGAAAGTGAGATACAAAATAACGAGGGAAATCAGTACTTCCCACCACGCTACCCCAAACGGTATGCGCATCAACATTACTACGGGCGAAGTGAGAGGTATGTATGAAAATACTACCGAAATCGTACCGTGAGGCTCTTCAATTACTGAGAACATACCTACATAAAAGGCTAATATTAGCGGTAATAATATAGGCATTAGGAACTGTTGTGTGTCAGTTTCGTTGTCTACCATTGCGCCAATCATCGCATAAAGCGAACTGTATAGCAAATAACCTCCTATGAAAAACAATAGGAACACCACAAAGGTTTCAGCAAAAGGAAAATGGTACAAAGCAGCCACTATATTGTTGATTTCCGACACGTTACCCGCTCCTTGTACCGCTTGGGCAGAGGTATTTACTTCAAAGAAGGAGGGTGCTAATGCCAACAGTACACCTCCTATAACTATCCATATCGCAAACTGGGTAAGACCTGCTAATGAAGTACCCAATATCTTGCCTAACATTAGTTCAAAAGGCTTAACTGATGAGATAATGATTTCCACAATGCGATTAGTTTTTTCCTCTATCACACTGCGCATTATCATATTACCATAGATGATGATAAACATAAAAATAAGATACCCCGCTATGCCTCCAATGGTTATTTTCATTACGTTATCCAACTCCGAGGTCTTCTCTCCCGTAAAATTCTCCATTTGTATGCTTATATGCGTTTTAGCGGCATCTATCTCCTTTTTGTCAATTCCTTTTTTAGTAAGGTTATGCTGAAAAAGTGTCCGCTCCATAGCATTAGTAAGCTCACTGGTAAGCGATAACGAAGGCGACTCTTCACTATAAAAAGCAATATTTTGGTCGCCATTATCAGGGATATACAACAATCCGTATTTGCTTTTTGCCAACACTTCGGCTTTGGCATCTTTGAGTGAAACATTGCTGAGATATTCGTACTGAATAGTCTCGGTATTCTCAAAAGTGTTGGTATAGAGTCCACTCTCGTCTACAATCACAATATCCTTAGCCTTGCTCTTATTGTTTACGTTGGTCAAAAAACCAATCACAAGCGCAAAGATAACCACTATCAGCGGACTTACGAACGTCATTATTACAAACGACCTATTACGTATTTTATTCAAGTACTCTCTTCGAGTAATAATTCCTAAGTATTTCATCTTAATTTGTCAATTTATGCTATCTAAAAGTCTCTTTTGCGTCGCTACAGCTCCTCCTCTTGGGGGTTAAAAATCTATATTCAATAAAGAACCTTCCCTCTCTTTATTCACTTACTCCGTTATAGCGGAAAACCTTTCAGACATCTTATACTATTCTTTCAATTTATTAATGGTCGATATAAAAATCTCATCTACTGAGGGGATAGACTCTACAAAGTGCGTTACTTCGGCACGTGTAGTGAGGTATTGCAACAAATCGTTAGCCGTTTGTCCCTCTTTCTTCTGGATATGTAATTTTAACTCGTCATATAGCGTTTTAAAATTTGTCTCACTCACTTCAAATTGGCTTTTAAGTTCAGCTAAGAGGGCTGTTTTCTGCTCTTCAGCAACTTTTAAACCTACTTCATACAAGTTGTTTTTATAAGCCCTCTTAATGTCGATGAGCTTACCATCTAATATCTTACGCGATTTATTGATTAGCGCAATATGGTCGCACAACTCTTCAACCGATTCCATTCGGTGAGTAGAGAAGATAATCGTTGCTCCTTGCTCCCGTAAGTATAGAATTTCGTCCTTGATAATATTCGCATTAATGGGGTCGAAACCGCTAAAAGGCTCGTCGAATATCAGCAGTTTAGGGTTGTGAAGTACAGTTACCAAAAATTGAATTTTCTGTGCCATACCTTTGGAGAGCTCTTGTACTTTTTTGTGCCACCAATCGCCAATATCAAGGCGGTTGAACCAAAATTTAAGTCGCTCCTTAGCTTCTTCCTTGCTCAATCCTTTCAGTTGTGCTAAATACAAAGCCTGCTCACCTACCTTCATCGTTTTGTACAAACCACGTTCTTCGGGTAAATAGCCTATTTGTGCCGTATGCTTAGGTTGTAACAGTTCTCCGTCGAAGAATACTTTACCCGCATCGGGCAATACAATTTGGTTGATAATACGTATCAGTGAGGTTTTTCCCGCCCCATTAGGTCCCAGCAGACCAAAGATACTCCCCTTAGGGATATGTAACGACACATCGTCTAAAGCCGTATAGTCGCCGTATTGTTTACTAATATTTTCTATTCTAAGCATTTATTTAATGGTTACTGATAAATGATTAACAGTTAATTCTAAAGTGCAAAGATATAGCAATTCAAACTCAAAAGCAAATATTTGTCATTGGTTTGTATTCAGTAACTTTGCTAATGGTTGTTTTTTACTACAAAGTTTTTTTGCGTTTTCCTCGCAATATACCCCATTTTAACACTTTTTTCTCAATAATAAGAAGAGCATTTTTTATGAGTTGATATACAGCATACTAAGGGCTTATCTTCGCCTTAGCTTCGGTTTAGGTTCGCCTTACCTTCGCTCTTCCTTCGGTTGAGATGGCTCAAAAGTAAAAGATAAAAATTAAACCAATATATTGTTTATCAATATTTTGTATTTTTGAGGTTCAAAATAAGACCTTTTGGTATAAATTTAAAAAATCTGCGGTATTTAATATTCTTTAACAGAAAAATCTCAGTACATTTTAGTTCATTACCCCAAGCCCCAATCTGTCCTATTCTATTCACTTAATCATCATTATTAGTATTATTGGCATTTCTAGTATTAACTTCGGTATTATTGATATTATTGGTATTAACTCGGTATTAATTTTATAAATAACTTGCCGTTTTAAATAAAAATCGTACTTTTGCATCTCAAAAATAAATACTAATGATTGCTTTAAATTTTATATGGAATTCTAATGAGATTCTTGCCTCTTTAAACCTACCTTTTATAGGTACTTTTTCACTTCGCTATTACAGCTTGATGTTTATCGTGGCTTTTAGCTTGGGGTGGTTTCTCACTAAAAAAATATACCTCAACGAAGGCAAAACAGTACAACAGCTGGACACCTTGTTCGTTTATACCGCTATAGCTACCTTAGTAGGCGCACGTTTAGGCGATTGCTTATTTTACAATTGGGATTATTTCAAAGACCACTTGCTCGAAATCTTTTTACCTATTAAAGAGAAACCCGGTGGCGGTTGGGAGCTTACAGGCTTTTCAGGTTTAGCAAGTCACGGAGCTGCCGTAGGTATTATTATCGCAATGATACTGTATGTGCGTAAGTATAAAGATATTAGCCTATCGTGGATATTAGACCGTGTGGTGATTCCTATCACTATCGGAGGTATGTTTGTGCGCTTTGGTAACTTTTTCAATTCCGAAATCAACGGCAAAATAGTAAGCAATACTTATCCGTTAGGGGTAAAGTTTGTACAAGGCGGAGCTATCTCTCCCCGTCGAGCAATGGCTATTACTGAACAAACCGACCCTCAAACTGCTTATAAACTCATTGCTCACGACCCTCGTTATGCTGATATTTTAGCTTCTATCCCTTACCAACACCCTGCACAATTATACGAAGCTTTTGGCTATTTTTGCTTGTTTTGGGTATTGTGGTACGTGTATTGGAAAACTGACAAAAAAGACCAACCTTACTTCATCTTTGGACTATTTTTAGTCCTCTTGTGGAGTATTCGTTTTGCAGTGGAATTTGTAAAAGAAAGTCAAGGAGGTTTCGAAAGCTCTCTCGGCTTGCTCTCTACTGGTCAGTGGCTCAGTATTCCATTTATCTTAGCAGGTTTCTACTTGTTATTCAGAAATCGCATCGAAACACGTAAGTATTAATATTAATTTTGTGAACATTTTAGAACTTAATTAGAGTTAAAATTTAAATTTTATAATTAGAATGCAATTTTTTAGAAAACACTTTGTAACTGTAGCATTAGTATTGGTAGCCTTAGCAGCTATTGCCCTTATTTTACCTCGTTTCTTCTCTAATGAGAGTAATAGAGTACAAGAAATAGAAATCACTCCTCAGGATATTGATTTTACTCGGGACGGTGAAGTCTCTATCTTTAAGAACGACTCTCTTATCCAAACTATTGAAGTTGAATTTGCTAAAAATGATGAGGAGCGTGCCTTAGGACTAATGTACCGCTCTTCAATGGACGAACATCAAGGAATGTGGTTTATTTTTCCAGAAGAAGCTCCCCGTTCTTTCTATATGAGAAATACTGAAATACCTTTGGATATCATCTATTTAGATAAAGATAAAAAGGTGGTAAGTATAGCTAAAAATGCTCGCCCTTACGACGAAACCTCTTTACCCTCAGAGAAACCTGCTATGTATGTATTAGAAATCAATGGAGGATTGTCCGATAAATGGGGAATTGAAAAAGGCGATAGAATGGAAGTAAAATAAGTACTCCTATTTGCAAATATGGAAGAACAAGTAATATTAGTGAACGAACACGATACTCCCATAGGCTTAATGGGGAAGCTTGAAGCACACCAAAAAGCCTTATTACATAGGGCTTTCTCGGTATTTATACTCAACGATAAAGGGGAGATTATGCTACAACAAAGAGCTGCGAGTAAATATCATTCGCCTAACTTGTGGACGAATACTTGTTGCAGTCACCCACGTCAGGGCGAGACAACTATTGAAGCAGGCAAGCGTCGCTTACAAGAAGAAATGGGTTTTGTTACTGAACTTACCGATATATTGAGTTTTATCTACAAAGCCCCTTTTGATAACGGGCTTACAGAGCACGAACTCGACCATATTCTCATAGGATACTATAACGCCTCCCCTACTATCAACCCTGAAGAAGTAGCCGATTGGCGTTGGGAACTTCCAGAAAAGATAAAGGAAGATATTGCTAAGCACCCGCATCGGTATACTGAATGGTTTAAGATTATTTTCGATAAATTCTTACATCAAGTACTAAAAGGATAAACAAAATAGGCTATTTGATTTTTCAAATAGCCTATTTTGTTATTTATAATCATTAATTTATCCCTTCTTCGCAAAAAACTCTTCTATACTTTTATTCTCTTTTTTCTTACTTCTATATTTAAAATAATAAGCTAACATCTTGTAATAAAGTTTAGCTGCCAAGAAAGCCGTAGGCTTAGCCTGCGGACTATCCATTAGTTCTACAATGTCAAACGCTACCACATTACATTTTTTAAACACTTTACGTAAGAGTTTAAGAGTAGGGTACCATTGCAATCCTCCTGGTTCAGGAGTGCCTGTTGAAGGTGCAATAGCAGGATCAAAAGCGTCTAAATCTATCGTGATATATACATTCCCCGATACCTTGTCGAGTACATCTTCAACCCACTCTTTGTTTTTAGCTATTTCGTGAGCGAAAAATACACGTCCTTTTGGTAAATACTGCTTCTCTTCTACATCCATCGAGCGAATACCTACTTGTACCAATTTGTGTTTTTGGTTGGCTTCGAATACGGCACAAGCGTGATTAGAGGTCGAACCGTGATATTCAGGGCGCAAATCAGTATGGGCATCAAGTTGCAATACTGTGAGTTTTTCATACTTTTCACCTACGGCACGTATAGAACCAATAGACACTGAGTGTTCTCCACCAAAAAGAGTAAAGAGCTTATCTTCGTGCTTCAATAGTTCTTGGGTTTTTTCATAAACCGCTTGCGTCATTGCCTCAGGCGAACTGTTTTCGCTTACTTCACCTGCTAAAAACACTCCGTTGAGATAAGGCTCGGTATCTGTTTCAATATCGTATAGCTCCATATTTTCTGAGGCATCTAAAAACAATTCAGGTCCTTTATCGGCTCCTTTACCCCAAGTAGACGTACCATCATAAGGTACCGTTACCAGTATTACTTTCGAGTTTTCCAGCGTTGCATTTTCTGTTGGAATACCTGCATATGTTCTTTTCATTATCTGATTTATTTAATAAATAGGGCACAAAGATAATAAAAAAATCCTAAGTTTAAACACTTAGGATTTTTTTAACGCACAACACTACTAAGATTATAGGTCTATCGCAATCGGTCTGCTGATTTTACGAGCTTCTCGTCCCGTCTGATAGCCTTGTTGGCTAAAAACAAAAAAACGATAGAAAGCACGGGTACGAAAACCCCAACACCTTTCTCCGAAAGCAAGCCTTCTCCAGATGAGTTTAGCATTCGATATACAAATATTCCTAGTAAAGTAAAATTTATAAGGACGTTCAGCCAGTTAAGCCACTGCTGAACACTTCTTTTCTTATATTTAAATATGGTGTATAGAGCCAATATTGCTGTTATCCCTAATAAGATACTCCTAAGCCAATCTATACTGAAAAGCATCGGGACGGCTACGGTAGCTACAATCACTACCAACAGCATATAAATAGTTTGTATTCTCTGAATCATTCTTTTTTGTTTTGAACGTGCAAATATAGTACTTTTTCTAAAACCTGAAAAATATTTTACTTTAATTTATCAAAACCATTACCATAAACCCCCATTACGTTAGTCTTCGTTACAAAGGCAGCAGGATCTATTGTTCGCACCAAACGGAAGATAGAAGTAGCCTCTGTGCGGCGAGCTATTACAATCACTATTTTTTGTGAGGATTTAGAATACCAACCTATCCCATCGATAATAGTACAACCGCGTTTGAGTTCACTATTGATGTGATTCGCAATCTCATCATAGTGTTTAGAGAAGATAAACAACTGCACCGACTGTCTTGCTCCATTGATAACAATTTCTACCATCTGCCACATCAGTGGTAAGAGGATAAGTCCGTAAATAGTCTTTTCGAGTGAATTGTCTTGGCGTTCCAAAATGAAGAAAGACGATAGCACAATACACACGTCCACCACCAAAAGAATACGCGCTATACTAATGCTGTAATACTTGGTAATAACAAAGCCTATTATATCAGTGCCTCCTGTACTTCCGTTAGCTGAATAAACCAATCCTAAACCCGTACCGCATAGCAATCCTCCCATAATTACATTTAAGAAGTCGTCTCTCAAAGGAGGGTGTTCTATAAAGTAAGGCATTAAATACTCTTTCCCAGCCCAAATCAATCCCGATAGAATAGTTATAGAGATGAGTGTTCGGTAGGTGAATTGCTTACTCATTGCTTTAAAGCCTATCACCAAGAGTATAAAGTTGATAATCCAATAGGTAATAGCCAAGTCGGCTCCTAACTTATAATTTAGGATAAGACAGATACCTGCCAAACCTCCTGTTACTATCCCATTAGGCATTATAAAGCCTGTAATTCCTATCGCATATGATATAAGCCCTAAGATGATAATAAGATAATCCTTTATGTAAAAAGACTTTAAGTATTTAATAGTCTTGCTATCTGCTATTGCCATAACACTACTTTAATTTTACAATGATTCTTTAGTCATTTATTTTTTAGGCGCAAAAGTACTATTTTTAATTGAATGTGCAAACCAAAACTGAAAAAGTGTTTTAATTATTGCAAACTCTCTTTTATACGTCTTATAGCTTCTCGTAGGTCTTTCTCGGAAGCGGCATACGAAAAGCGAATACAATTAGCATCACCAAAAGCTTCACCTGTAACAGTAGCTACCATTGCTTCTTCTAACAGATACAAAGAGAAGTCGGTTGCGTTGTGGATATTGCGACCTCTTAGGGTTTTGCCAAAGAAAGACGATACGTCGGGGAACACATAAAAGGCACCTTCGGGGACGTTGAGTTTGAATCCGTCAATCTCACTTAGGAGTTGTAATACTAAATCTCTGCGCCTTTTAAACTCGTCTACCATATATTGTATTTTGCTCTTAGGTGCTTTCAGGGCAGCGATAGAAGCGCGTTGAGCTATGGCATTAGCACCGCTGGTTATTTGTCCTTGTACTTTGGTACAGGCTTTAGCAATCCATTCAGGGGCACCCATATAACCTATACGCCAGCCGGTCATCGCAAAGGCTTTGGACATTCCATTTACGGTGATGGTACGTTCATAAAGTCCGTCGATTTCGGCTACACTAGTTACTCTCTCATTGGTGAAGTTGATATACTCATAAATCTCATCAGAGAGAATAAAGATGTTAGGGTGTTTTCTAAGCACTACGGCTAGAGCTTCTAATTCTTCTTTGCTGTATATAGAACCACTGGGGTTACAAGGGGTATTAAACCATACCATTTTAGTTTTAGGAGTAATAGCTGCTTCCAACTGAGCTGGAGTTATTTTGAAGTCGCTCTCAATGGTTGTATGAACCTCTATGGGAACGCCTCCTGCCATTTTAGCTATTTCCTTATAACTCACCCAATAAGGAGCAGGAAATATCACCTCGTCACCGGGATTGAGCATCGCCAAGGCTACATTTGCCAAGCATTGTTTAGCTCCCGTAGATACTACTATTTGTGACGGCTTGTAATGAAGGTTATTGTCGCGTCTGAACTTTTCGCAAATCGCCTCTCTCAATTCCAAATAACCATCGATAGGAGTATATTTGCTGTAGTTCTGTTGTACTGCCTCGATAGCTGCTTCTTTTATAAAATCAGGGATATCGAAATCGGGTTCGCCTAAGCTAAGACCAATGATGTCCTTGCCTTCGGCTTTTAGTTCACGCGTTTTGGCTGCCATTCCTAAGGTAGCCGATACTTCCATAGCGTTGATACGGTCAGATAAATACTGTTTCATACTGTTTTAAAAAGTTTATTTTAGTTGTAATTCTACCCATACAGGTAAGTGGTCGGAAGGATAGAGACCATCGATGCGGGTTTCTATAATTTTATATTGTTTTACTTTTATAGACTTCTGAACAAAGATAAAATCTATATGTCCTTTTAAAGGTTCATCGGTTTTAAAAGCATTAAAAGTACCCATATTAGGTGTTTTATTAGTGGGTGATAACTGGGTATCGTACAACTGAGATGCTATTTTTTGTACGGCAGGGTGCTCAGTAGGAAGATTGAAATCACCCATTAAGATGACTTTCCCGCTCTTGGCAATCTCTTTAATTTTCTGTAAAACCAAATCGGCACTTTGTACCTGAGCTACTTTGCCTTCGTGGTCGAAATGGAGATTGAACACCCAAAATATCGTCTTTTTATCTTTGAGTTTTACCCAAGAGCAGATGCGGTTACAGCAAGTAGCGTCCCATCCTAAGGAAGGCACCTCAGGAGTTTGAGAAAGCCAAAAGTTCCCTTTGTCGAGCAAGGTAAAACGACCTTTTTTGAAGAAGATAGCCGAATGTTCACCCGCTTCCTTACCGTCGTCACGCCCTACACCTTCACGCTGATAAGTAGGGAAACGTTCTTCCAAAAATTTAAGTTGGTGTGGTAAGGCTTCTTGTACTCCAAAGATATCGGGGTTTGCCTCTGTAAGCACTGTAAATACCTTTTCTTTCCTATTACCATCAGTCCAAGCGTTTACACCGTCTTGAGGAACTTCGCAACGAATGTTATAGGTCATTACAGTTAGGTCTTGCGCTATAGAAAAAGTAGGCAAGACACATAAAATAAATAATAATGGTTTCATAATAATGTTACTTTTAAATCATTCTTTTCGGTAAATGGGATAAATAGGTTTGTCTTCTTCTTTCCCTAAAACACTATCAAAAAAGTTCCAATTAAAGAAAGAATCAGGTGCTTGAGGTTCTAAGGTTTCTAACAGATAATGTTTAGCGGGTTGCGCTACCTCAATAAGATAATCGCCTTTGTAAAGTTGTACTTTTTCTTTCTGAGAACTCACTTGTGTTTGGTGATGCAAATAATGCCCCTCAAACGGATAGGTGTAAGTTTTAAAACTCTCAATGCGATAAGATGTTACATTCATCAGCGTATCTTTCTCTATTTCTGTTATTGCTACACCGTTAGCTTTTAGACGGTCAATTACTCTTTGCCATACTTTAGGAACGATATAACTTTGAGGAATACTAACACTGTGCACGGGTTTAAAATGATTGTAAAGAGGTTTTTCATCTACTTTTGTATATTGAGTAGAATCTATTTCCCATTCCAACGAATATTCTTTTTGTGCATTATCAGCCTCTGTTTGTTTGATTTTTACTTGCTTGATATACTGATTGTCAGCATCGGCTATTTCTACAAGGGTTTTCATCATCTCATAGTTAGCTTCTACGCGTTGTTTGTAGGGTTTCTGCTCATTAGTATTAATGCGGATACTCATACAGTCCCACAAGCTGACATAACCAGTGGCATATCGAGGAATATCGGGGTGTGAGGATAAGGTTAATTGCTTAAAAGGGGTTCTCAAACTATCGCTTTGGAAAGGGAGTTGTCTTTTTTCTAACTGCTGAGAGAGACGTGGCAATAAAGCATCACGTACATAACCTCCTGTAAAAACGCCTAACTTCTCAATTTGTGAGGTAGAATAGCTTAACACATAAGAAGTATTAGCTACATCAGTTACGTGGTTATCAATAAAGATATCTGGCTGTACTTCTTGTAAGATTTTAGCAAACGACAAGGTATTCTCTACATCAGCTTTTACAAAATCGCAGTTTAAATCGTAGTTTGCTTCACTGTTTTTCCTACCTGTGAGCATTCCGCCTATATTATACACTGGGATAGTTACTACTATTACATTTTTGGAAAGCTTAATTTCATTCTGCGCCAAATTACGAAAGAGCAACATAGTAGCGTCCACTCCATCAGGTTCGTTGCCGTGAATAGCATTATTGATAAAAACAATGGTTCTATCTTTGTGATACTTGGAGAGATTAAACTCGGCATCGGGACTGTAGATTACCAAGTGCAACGGCTGACCATTATCGGTTTGCCCCATTGTTTTAAAGGAAATAGATGCAAATTCTTTCGATAAATCTTTGTAGTAGTCTATTACTTCCTGATATGATGAGCTCTTGGTACCATCAGTTTGCTCAAAGGGTGTTTGGTAGTTTTCTCTTGGAGAGAAGAAAGGTGTATCACAACCCGCAAAAGCCACAGCTAATATTATATACGCAATATATTTCACTTCTATTTTTAACATATTATTCTTTTAATATTTATTTTTTAGCAATTGATTGACCTTATACCTTTGTCGAACAAACTTACCTTATAGCCTAAGGCTTTGGCATCATTGGCACTATAAGCTACACAAAAATCACCTGCTAAGCCACAAAATACGAGTTCTGTAATGCCTTTGTCTTGCAAAAAGCCGTGTAATCCTGTGTTGTTCTGTTTATTATTATCAAAAAAAGCACTGTAGCTATCCACTTCGGGGTTCATTCCTTTGCGAAAGATGGCTGCAATGGGACGAATATCTAAATCTTTATGCAGTTCAGCTCCGAAAGTACCTTGCACACAGTGGTCTGGCCACAGTATTTGGTCGATACCTCCGAGCTGTATTACTTCAAAAGGCTTTTTACCAGCGTGCTGACTTGCAAAACTTTTATGAGTAGCAGGGTGCCAATCTTGCGTTGCAACAATAAGGTCATACCCTTGTGTCATTTCGGCATTGATAAAGGGAATTATTTGGTCGCCTTGGGGTACAGGTAATGTACCGGTAGGCATAAAATCGTTTTGAACATCTACAATTACAAGTGCTTTCATAGTAACTCTTTTCTAAACTAATGATTAATGATTAATGGTTAATGATTAATGATTAATGGTTAATGGTGAGTTAGGAGGGATTATATGAAATCTTATGTGATAAACGGTGTGAGCCATACTAGCAAATAAGCAATGAACGAACAAAATATCCTCTCCCCACCCCTCTTCCAAAAAGAGGGAGTGTAGTAACGGAAAAATAAGACAAACAATGAACGAACAAAAGACGAACAAAAGGCGAACGATGAACGAACAAAAGACGAACAATGAACGAACAAATGACGGTGCGAGCCGCACGGGCAAATGAACAATGAACGAAGAAAAGGTATAGTAAAGTTATTGTTATATTGGAAATAAAAAGTACTTTACCTCGCTTCTTCTACATTTCTACCAATCTTCTCTACCTTTGGCTTTTGTGGCAAAGGTACAGCTTTTTTGAATATTATTGCTATCTTTGCCAAAAAAATATTTTACTAATGCACTTTTTATCAGAAGATTTAGAAAATTACGCTTGCGAACATACTGACAACGAACCTCCTTTACTGCAAGAACTCAGTAGGCGCACTCACCTTACTGTATTGCAACCGAGAATGATTAGTGGTCATTTACAAGGGCGTTTCCTGAGTTTGCTCTCTAAATTGATACAGCCTAAAACTATTTTGGAAATAGGCACTTACACGGGCTACGCAACCCTCTGTTTGGCAGAAGGTTTGGCAATTGATGGTGTTTTGCATACTATCGACATCAAAGAGGAACTCACTGACCTGCAAAGAGAGTTTTTTGACCGAAGTGGCTATGGGGCGCAAATTATGCAACACTTAGGCAAGGCAACCGATATTATCCCTACTCTCAGCACTACTTTCGACCTTGTTTTCATAGATGCTGACAAACAGAATTACGCTCATTATTTTGATTTGGTGATAGAGAAAATGAACTCAGGAGGTGTTATCCTCTCTGACAATGTGTTGTGGAGTGGTAAAGTAGTGCAAGAAGTAAAGCCTTCGGATAAACATACCCAAGCCTTAATGGCTTACAACCAAAAACTAAAAGAAGATCCTCGTATAGAGACAGTGCTACTCCCCATACGGGACGGTATTACCATATCGAGAGTAAAATAGAGTGATTAAAAAATTAATCCTCATTTTTATATTGTTATTTGTTAATTATTTTATACCTTTGTACCTGTTTTAAAAAGCAATTCATTGGATGAGAATATTCTTAGCAACCATATTTCTGATACTTAGTAGTCCTCTTCTGCGTGCGCAAGATACTACCCACAAAAAGGATTTAAAAGTGGGATTGGTACTCAGCGGTGGAGGTGCGAAAGGGTTAGCACATATAGGGGTACTAAAAGTGTTGGAAGAAGCAGGAGTGCGCATCGATTACATCGGGGGTACGAGTATGGGGGCTATGGTAGGAGCTTTGTATGCGGCGGGTTATTCAGCTAATGAGTTGGACTCTATCTTCCGTCAGTTAGACTTTGATAAACTCTTGCAAGACAAGACTTCACGTCGTGCTAAATCATTACACGAGCGCTATATATACGACCGTTATGCAGTAGCATTACCTTTCAATAACTTCAAAGTAGGGTTGCCTCGTGCGGTATCAAAAGGACAAAACATCTACAATGAGTTTGTGAAACTACTCTATCCGGTGAATGAAATCTATGATTTTTCGCAGTTACCCATTCCTTTCTTGTGTGTAGCAACGGATATAGAAACAGGTAAAGGCGTAGTACTTGAAAACGGTTTCTTGCCTCAAGCAATACAAGCAAGCGGTTCGTTTCCTTCGCTATTTGATTTGGTAGAAATAGATGGTAAATGGCTTACCGATGGCGGTATTGCCGATAATTATCCGGTAGACGAAGTTAAGAAAAAAGGAATGGATATTATCATAGGGGTAGATGTACAGAGTCCGCTAGCAAAACGAGAGGAGATTAACTCTTTTTTGAGTATTTTTTCGCAGATTACTACCTTCCCAATGATAGATAATATGCCAAAAAAAATAAAAGAGACCGATGTATACATCAAACCTAATATAGAGGGATTCAACGTTATTTCGTTTGATAAAGGAGAGACAATCATCAACAATGGCAAAATAGCAGCGGAACATTTTCTACCAAGATTGCGTGAGATTGCAGCTCAACAAAAACATACAGAGGAAAGAGAACGAATACAAAAGATAGATTCCTTTTACTTAAAAGACGTCCATTTTCATAACAACGAGCACTTTTCACGTAGTTATTTGCGCGGTAAACTACACTTGAAATATCTAAACCGTAAGATTTCGTTCGAGCAACTGAACGACGGAATCGACAACTTGATGGCTACTAACAATTTCCATTCTATCAATCACCAGATTAGGCACACATTTGAAGGGGAACATATAGACTTTTATTTAAGAGAGAATCCGCAACGCACCTTTTTAAAATTTGGAATACATTATGACAATCTGCTAAAAACAGGGTTCTTGATGAACTATACTCGGAACTATTTCTTACAAAGCAGTGATTTTCTTTCACTCGACCTTATTGTAGGAGATAACATACGCTATCAGTTTGATTATTTTGTGGATAAGGGATTTTACATCAGTTATGGATTGCGGTCTAAGTTTGTGCAATTCGACCGAAAGCTGAACACAAAACGCTTGTCTAACTACCGAATAGAGCAGTCGGAACTCAACCGAATGGACGTAGAGGCTTACGACTGGGTAAATCAGCTGTATTTGCAAACACTTTCGGGTAATGGTTTTGTATTTGGCTTAGGAGTAGAGCACCGTAAAATACAGTTTGATACTGAGCAAGTGTATTCAATAAGTTCAGCGACTTCGTATTCGGAAAAGAGTCATATAGGCAGTTTGTATTCTTATCTTAAATACGACAGCTTTAACAATAGCTTTTTCCCCAGTAGAGGGGTGTACTTCAATACACAGTTCAATTTTTATGCACTTGCCTCTAACTACTCAGATTTTAACAAATTTACAACGGGTAAAACAGAGTTATCATTTGCTTTTCCTATCTTGCCAAGATTGAGCGCACGAGTAGGATTAGAAGGCGGTGTTACGATAGGAGGCTCTAATGTATACTCATTAGACTTCTTTTTAGGAGGGTATAACAAGAATGTATTTACGAACTATTCACCTTTTTACGGCTATGATTTTTTGAGCATTGGTGCTAAAAACTACTTAAAATCAGAATTGGTAATAGATATCCAACCCTTTAAGAAACAACACTTGCTATTATTAGCGAATATTGCTAAAGCAGACAACAATCTTTTTGAGAGTTTCGAGTGGAAGAAATACCCAGACTATTCGGGGTATGGGATAGGATATAGCATTGAGAGCTTTTTAGGTCCTATAGAACTGAAGTGCACTTACTCACCTGAAATACGACAAGCGATATGGCTGTTTAATATAGGATACTGGTTCTGATTAGGTAAAAGATAAAAGGTAAAAGGTAAAAGCGGTAGCGACTAAATACTAACAACTGATAACTAAAAACTAATAATTAATAAATATAATGAAAATAACAGAGTTAGAACCAAAACAGTTATGGGCGAACTTTGCGAGCTTGAATGCTGTGCCTCGTCCATCAAAAAAAGAAGAGAAAGTCATTGCTTTTATGGTGGCTTTCGGCAAAAGTTTAGGGCTTGATACCTACCAAGACGAAACGGGCAATGTGATTATTAAAAAGCCTGCTACGGCAGGAATGGAAAACCGCAAAACAGTAGTGTTACAATCACACCTCGATATGGTACACCAAAAGAACAATGATACGGTATTCGACTTTAGTACGGAAGGTATTAAAATGCTAGTAGATGGCGACTGGGTACGTGCTGATGGTACAACTTTGGGAGCCGATAATGGTATTGGGGTTGCAAGTATTATGACTATCTTACAAAGTAAGGATATCCCTCACCCTGCTCTTGAAGCTCTCTTTACTATTGACGAAGAAACAGGAATGACAGGAGCCAAAGGGCTCAAAGGCGGATTGCTCTCTGGTGATTTTCTTCTCAACTTAGATACTGAGGAAGACGACGAAATTGATATAGGATGTGCCGGTGGTGTAGATGTATCGGCGTTTAGAGAGTACGATGTGGTAGATACGCCTGATAATTCAGTAGGCTATACACTTACCATAAAAGGATTGCACGGCGGACATAGTGGTACAGATATCCATAAGGGCTATGCTAATGCAAACAAACTGATGAACCGTATATTATTCACTTGTACTGAGAAATTTGGTTTGCACATTGCAAGTGTAGATGGAGGCGGTTTGCGCAATGCTATTCCGAGAGAAAGCGTAGCGGTGGTAACTATTAATAAAAACGACGAAGTGGCTTTTAAAAAAGAAGTAGCTACGCTTACCCAAGCACTCCAACACGAGTATTCAGTAACTGAACCGACTCTTACAGTATTACTTGAACCTACTGCGGTACCTGAGAAAGTAATGGAAGAAGAAGAACAAGAAGATGTATTACGCGCTCTTTACGCAGCTTTCAATGGGGTGTACAAAATGAGTCAGACGATTGCTGACCTTGTAGAAACCAGTAATAACGTAGCAAGAGTACAAATTAAAGACGGCGAAATAAACGTGTATTGCCTCACTCGTTCGGCTTCAGAAACTTCTAAATATGATTTGGCTGATACGATTCGCAGTAGTTTTGAGTTAGCTGGATTTGAAGTAGAATACACCGGTAGTTACCCAGGTTGGGAGCCCAAAGTAGATGCTGAAATCTTGAAGATTGTAAAAGCACAATACAAAACGCTCTTCGGTGAAACACCTAATGTAGTAGCTTGCCACGCAGGCTTAGAATGTGGCATTTTAGGGACCCATTACCCCGAAATGGAAATGGTGAGCTTTGGTCCTACTATCAAAGGGGCACACTCGCCTGCTGAAAAGGTAAATATAGCTTCTGTACAGAAGTTTTGGAAGTTCTTACTAGCGATATTGCAACATATTCCTAACAAATAAGAACAAATATACAGTTACTTACATAAAAAAGGGAAAGCTATCAATTAGATAGCTTTCCCTTTTTTTTAATATTATAAACTTTTTATATTACTTATTTAAGGCTTCCGACCATATCTTCAGGGCGTACCCATTTGTCGAAGTCTTCCGGAGTTACATAACCTAAACGCACAGCTTCTTCTTTAAGAGTAGTGCCATTGCGGTGAGCCGTTTGGGCTATTTCGGCTGCTTTATAATAGCCAATCTTAGTGTTAAGAGCTGTAACAAGCATTAACGAGTTATCTACTAATTCCTTAATACGTTTGTAATTAGGTTCAATACCACTTGCACAGTGTTCTTCAAATGACACGCAAACATCTCCTATCAACTCAGCTGATTTAAGGAAGTTAGATGCCATCAATGGTTTAAATACATTTAATTCATAATGACCTTGTGTACCTCCTATTGAAATGGCTACATCATTACCCATTACTTGAGCTGCCACCATTGTCATAGCTTCACATTGAGTAGGATTTACTTTACCGGGCATAATAGAGCTACCAGGTTCGTTAGCAGGAATGATGATTTCGCCTATACCTGAGCGAGGTCCTGAAGCCATCATACGAATATCGTTTGCAATCTTATTGAGCGATACGGCTAATTGTTTAAGAGCTCCGTGGCTTTCGACAATTGCATCGTGAGAAGCTAAAGCTTCAAACTTATTAGGAGCGGTTACAAAAGGTAGACCGGTGAATTTAGCAATGTATTCAGCTACTTTCACGTCGTAACCTTTAGGGGTATTGAGCCCTGTACCTACGGCTGTACCTCCTAAGGCTAATTCTGAAAGGTGAGCTAATGTGTTTTTAAGAGCACGCAAACCGTGGTCGAGTTGAGATACGTAGCCAGAAAGTTCTTGTCCCAAAGTAAGTGGTGTAGCGTCCATAAGGTGCGTACGACCTATTTTTACTACATTTTTAAAGGCTTCGGATTTAGCAGCGAGAGTATCGCGTAGTTTCTGAACACCAGGAATAGTTTTCTCAACTACCATTTTATAGCAAGCGATGTGCATACCGGTAGGAAAAGTATCATTAGACGATTGTGATTTGTTTACATCGTCATTGGCTTTTAGTACGGGGTCGCCTTCACCTATTTTTTTACCAGCCAACACTTGAGCACGATTGGCAATCACTTCGTTCACGTTCATATTAGATTGTGTACCTGAACCGGTTTGCCAAATTACTAATGGGAATTGGTCGTTGAGTTTGCCTTCGAGAATTTCATCGCAAACTTGAGCGATAGCATCGCGTTTTTCGGCTGAAAGCACTCCTAAATCGAAGTTTGCATAAGCGGCAGCTTTTTTAAGATAAGCAAAACCACGGATAATTTCAATCGGCATAGAAGCGGGTGCACCGATTTTAAAGTTGTTGCGTGAACGCTCTGTTTGTGCTCCCCAATATTTATCGGCTGGCACTTTCACTTCACCCAAAGTGTCTTTTTCAATTCTATAACTCATTTTGTTTGTATTAGTTAAAATAATCTTCTTTTAAAAACGCTACAAAGGTACGTTGTATTTTCTAAATATTAAAATTTTTCTGAGATTTTTTGATACCGGCCAATTCCTTTATCAAGTGCATTTTTTTTATTAGCTTTTGATAGAATAAACCTTTTAGTTTTTCAAAATCTAATACTTTTGTTGCTCTATACAAGTTCCCATCGCTACATTACCTTTGTCATTCGTTACCCGTCATTCGTCATTCCTTCCTTTTTCTTTCGTTTTAACACTTTCTACCACACACTCTTAATCATTCATTCCCAACTACTTAAATACCCTTTCTATACCAATCTTCCAAGATTCGTATAAGCTTCCTATAAGCTTTCTATAAGCTAATCCCATCTTAAAAGCACTTTCACACCTGCTACGATACCCTTCGTTTTCTTCCGAAAAGCCCCAATATGCCACTTTTGTAGTACACACTTTGTTAAAGTTTTTTTATTGCCTCAGGTATTTCTGGCATCATTGGCATTATTGACATTTCTGGTATGAATCAATTATTTTGTAGTATCAAAAAAAGAATGTATTTTTGCCTCATAAAGAAGTAACTATGAAAGAACGCAACCCTCTTATCGATGTGCTCAAAGGTTTTGCTATCATCTTGGTAGTGATAGGGCACGCTTCGCAATGGTTTTCGGGTGATGACCGCACCAACCCCTTGTATGTAACCATTTACGCTTTCCATATGCCCCTTTTTATGTTTCTTTCAGGCTATGTAAACTTCAATATTCGTGGCGAACTGAACCTCAGCAAACGCTTTCAGGTGTTGGTGATTCCTTTCTTCGTCTGGTTTTTAATTTCTGTCACCTATCACGGTTATATCCTCGATATAGAAAAAGTATGGGAACATCTTTGCGTGCTTATTTATAAACCCACACAAGGAATGTGGTTCTTGTGGTTGCTATTTTGGGAGTGTGCCTTGCTCTACCTGGCTTTGAAGATTAATAAACATCGTGAAATATGGGTAATGATAGGTCTCTGGAGCATTCTCATCTTCTTGCACCGAGTTACAGGAGCACAACCTATCTTTTATGGATTGCCCGAATTGTGTTGGTATTTCATCTATTTTTCATTGGGTTATGCCACACACAAGTACAAACCTCAAGCGCTGAAAATCCTCCGCCCTATGGGTTGGGTGAGCCTTATTGCCTTTCCGCTCCTATTGCTCTTTCCTGTCGATAAAGCTCATTACATACTTGACTCTCTCCGTTTATACGCTTTAGCACTTACGGGTATCACTGCTTCTTATGTTTTATGGGAATGGTTCTGCCGTTCTGAAAATAAGGCAACACAATGTTTGAAGTATTTAGGAGGCATTTCTTTAGAAATATATGTCACCCACTATTATATGCGCTTCTTAGTAGTTTACATCAAAGAATATATAAGCGATAATTTCTATTTGAACGTAGCTATATTTACCGTTTTAGCCATCATCGCTTGCGATATAATACAACGATTGGTACAGCGCATAAAATGGCTAAGAAGAATACTCTACGGTAGATTTTAAATAGGTGAAAAACTCTTAATTTTTCACTTCTCCATTTCTTTTTCTGCCTTGCGAGCTTCTTC
The DNA here is from genome assembly GCF_013394735.1 of Capnocytophaga sp. oral taxon 902. Classification (NCBI taxonomy): domain Bacteria; kingdom Pseudomonadati; phylum Bacteroidota; class Flavobacteriia; order Flavobacteriales; family Flavobacteriaceae; genus Capnocytophaga; species Capnocytophaga sp. oral taxon 902. The sequence goes on along the minus strand of NZ_CP058261.1, from coordinate 2,612,073 downwards.
TATATAGTTTTTGAACTCTTTGCCGTATTTAGAATTGGCAACCTCTTTATTGAGTTTTCCATAAATAGAATCTAAGTATTTTACGCGAGTATTGGGGGCATCAACCAATACCACATAAGGGGTGATATACGAATCGGGGTGCGTAAGGGCATAGTTCAAAACAAAGAGGTGACGACGGAAGTTATTTTTCTCCGATGCTGCATTCAGCGAGTCGGCTAAGGTAGTATTACCCGCCTTAAAAGCATTCACTTGCTGTTCGAGGAGTTCAGCATTGCGCATTCCGAACTGTCGCATAGTGTGGGCATACTCTCCATAATCCTTTTGCGATTGTGAACCACTGATATTGGCTTTCACTTCAAACATATCATAAGAACTGTTGATAGTAATCTGCTTAGGTTCACCAAAGAACATTAGGCGGTCACCGAGGTCGGTACCTGCTTGTTTTTTTAAATCGAGGTAAATAAAAAACACTTCAGGACTCTCTAAATGTCGCTTGAAGGTAAACTTACCATTGCCATTGGCTACTACCGAATCGATATTGGTGAGCTTATCGTTTACGAATTGTTGTAGGTAGATAGTACCTACTTTCAATCCGTCGATATTTCCTTCCACAATCATTGTGTTTTTGTCGTCCTTCTTGCAAGCTACTATCATTAATAGTGCTGAGACTGCCATTACTATTCTTTTCATTATTGTTTAGTTTTTAGTTATTAAAAAGAGAGACAATTTAGCCAAAGTTTATATGATTGTCATCATTGTCATTGCTTTATTTTGTGTTTCTTCGTATTCTTTTTCAGGAATGGAGTCTTTGGTAATACCTCCTCCCACATACAAATAGGCTTCGTTATCAGTGATTTGCATACAACGCAAATTCACATAGAATGCTTGGTTATTGTTGGACACCCAGCCACAATAGCCTGTGTAATATTGCCTTTTATAAAGTTCGTTTTCTATAATAAAAGTGCGCGCTTCCTCAGTAGGATAACCACAGACGGCTGGTGTAGGGTGCAGACGTTTTATTAACTCATATACTTTATCAGGAGCTATCTTTCCTCTTATTTTAGTACATAAATGCATCAGACTACCTGCTTGCACAGTTTTAACTGCTGAAACCTCAAGTTCATTAACATACTCTTGTAACTGCTGCACGATGGTATCAGTAACTATTTGCTGTTCTTCTTTTTCCTTAGTATGCCAATGTATCTCACCTTCTTTAAAAGGTTGTGTTCCTGCCAATGCCATTGTGCAAAAATCTTCGCCATTACTGCGGAAGAGTGTTTCGGGCGTAGCAGCGAGCCAAGTCCCTACTTTTGGGTGATAAAACAAATAGCAAAATGCCGAAGGGTATCGTGTTACCATATTGGCAAAGCTCTTAAACGGATTTACGACTTCTTTGATAGTTATCTTGCGCGAAAGAACCACTTTCTCAAAATGACCTCCGTGTATCTCATCAATAGCTTTGGTTACTAAATCTATGTGCTTTTGTTTTTCGGCTTCGGTATCTTCTAAAATATCAATATTAGTATTTTCTACAATCGATTGTGTAGGCAAATGGCTTACGGTAACTTTGTTAGGAGTGATGATAACAGCAGGTTCGTTAGCATCGAAAGGAGCGAAAACAAATCCCTCTTGTTCTTCTTTATCAGTGTTAAAAAAATGAAGTGTATCATTTTCTTGTTCCAACAATATTACTGAAGTGTGATAAGGGGGCTTGTAGCACACAAAAGGTAAGTGTTCAGCATATTTGTGCTGTACTTGTTTTAAAAGTTCTTCAAATGAAATATAATCTTCAGTTTCTATTCTCATAAGTTAAATCACATAACAGCTTATATGGTTTGGGTATCATAAAAAGCTTTAAAAGCACCATTTCGTGCCAATAGCTCATCTTTGGTACCTTGTTCTACTAATTTTCCTTTGTCGAGCATCAGTATTTTATCGGCGTATTTAGTGATAGACACACGATGACTCACTATAATTACGGTCTTGCCTTTTAAGGTATCGCGCAAATTAGTTAAAATCTTCTCTTCGGTATCAGTATCTACGGCTGATAAACAATCGTCTAACAAATAAATTTCGGCTTCTTTGAGCAATGCTCTTGCGATAGCTACTCGTTGGCGTTGCCCGCCACTGAGTGATACCCCGCGCTCTCCAAGCACCGAGTCGTATTGATGAGTGAACTCTGTAATATTGTTGTGTACCACTGCTTTTTGGCAGGCTTGTATTATCTGTTCTTCGGTAGCATTTTTATTGCCAAAGCGCAGATTGTTGCGAATAGTGTCCGAAAACAAAAAGTTCTCTTGTGGCACTACCGAAATAGCTCTGCGTAAGCTGTGTAGATTCAATTCTCTTACGGGTTTGCCTCCTATCAGTACTTCACCCTGATTTGCATCGTACATACGTGCAATGAGATCTAACAGTGTAGTCTTACCACTACCGGTTTTGCCTATAACGGCTACTGTTTGTCCTGCTTCTATGTGGAAAGATACGTCTTTAAGAGCTTCTATTCCTGTATCTTCATAACGGAAAAATACTTTATCAAATGTAATATCTCCTTTAATAGGGGTAAGCTCTCCTACCTGATTGCGTATCTGAGGTACTTCGGAAAGAAACTCGTTGATGCGCTTTTGCGAGGCTTCCGCTTGTTGTACAATAGAACTTACCCAACCCACCGTAGCCACAGGCCAAGTGAGCATCATCACGTAAATACTGAACTCTACAATTACTCCAATAGATTGTATTTCACCGGTGTAATAGAGCTTTCCCCCAATAAAGATTACAAAGATAAGGCTCAATCCTATCATCAGTATCATTGTAGGGATAAAGAAAGCCTGTATCTTAGCGAGCTTGATGTTTTTCTGACGACCGTCTTCGGCGAGTACTGCTAATTGCGCATCGGTAGCCGCCTCGTTATTATACGATTTTATCACCCCGATACCCGAGAAAGTTTCTTGCGAGAAAGTAGAAAGGTCGGATAGGTAGGCTTGTACCTTCATCGTTTCGATATTAATCTTTTTGCTCATTTTGTAGATAAGCAAAGAGAGAATAGGCAGTGGGATAAGGGTGTAGATAGTAAGTTTGGGAGAGATGATAAACATTAGCGGAATTACGCAAGCAAAAAGTGTAATAGTTTGCACACTGTACATAATAGCAGGACCTGCGTACATACGTACTTTCGATACGTCCTCGCTGATACGGTTCATCAGGTCACCTACTCGGTTGCGTTTGTAGAAGCTAAGCGATAACTGTTCGTATTTCTTAAATATCTCGTTTTTCATATCGTATTCGATGTAACGAGATACATTGATGATAAGCTGACGCATAAAGAACATCAGCACTGCCGATATGATAGTTGTACCGATGATAATAAGCGCGTATTCTATAAGTAAGGAAGTCATTTGTGAGGCATCTTTGTTAGCCGATTTAGCAAAGTCCTCAATGGCTGCGATAGAGTTTTTTACATATCGCGGCATAAAGAGTGAAAACACTCGCGACACTATGGTAATAAGTATCCCAAGTAGTAAGTGGTATTTATATTTATAAAAATATTTACGTATATGTCTCAGATGTGCCATTGGCTTAAATTCTCAATCAGAGTGCAAAAGTAATAAATAATGAGCAAATAACAATAAGAACTCAATTATTAAAACTTCGGTAACTCCCAATGGTATTTTACCGATAGCAATCGCACAGCTATAACTACCATTATGGTAATGAATACTACTAAGTTGTGATTTACAAAGTTATCAATAAGGAAATAAACAGTACCTCCTGCTATGCAAGCCGTTGCGTAAATCTCTTTGTGGAAGACAGCAGGTAGTTTGTTGGCTAATATATCCCGAATAACTCCTCCGAAGCTACCTGTCATCGTACCTAAGATAATAGCAATAGTAGGCGACAAGCCAAAACGCAATGCTTTTTCTATCCCGATGATAGTGAACACCCCCAGCCCAATAGTATCAAACACCATCAGCGATTTGCTCCAATGCTCAGAGAATTGCTTTTTAAAAACAACAGTAATCACTACACTAATGACTATCATCAATATATATGTAAGGTTGTTCATCCAGAATACCGGTACACTGCCTATCATAATATCGCGGAGCGTCCCCCCTCCTACTCCTGTTACAAAGGCTAAAATGAGCATTCCAAATATGTCCATACGGCGTTCTAACCCCACTAACACGCCCGAAATACCAAATACAGCCGTTCCTATTAAGTCCCAGAGATAAATCTGGTCTATCTGCGATAGTACATTGATAAAATCTTCCATTCTAAGTTTTATTTTAATTTCTGTGACTTGCCACACTTCTCTTAGCATTAATGCCAAATCTCCAAAAGTCGCCAAGTGTCCCCTACTGGCACAAACACAAACGCAATAGCTTTTTCCGTATTTTTACAACATACCCCATCGGGATAATAACTAAAAGTATAGGTTTGCAGGGCGTTGATATCATCGGTGAGTAACTCTTCTTCGGTAAGAAGTACACTGCCGTCTTTCTGTACCAACAAACGCATTAAAGGCTCTGCCAAATGCTGTTGTCTAAACGCCATATCAGTAGTGAATTGCTTGAAGAAAGTAGGGAACTGCTTTTGCTGGTCTACCAGCTGTTTAGTTTGCTTTTCCATTTCGGCATAAGGTAATAAGCTACCGTCCTTTTGCTGTAAGAATACCTGTTTGCAATCATCTTTAGCTACACAAAAGGTGTACAAATGTATATCGGCATAAGGCAATTGGCTCAGCAACTGATAGCGGTAATACGCTTTACTATCTTGTTGCAAGCTATCTTGCACCCAATAGGTGCGATTACTACCCGCAAGACTTTCTATCTGTTGTATTTTCCCTTTTACTTCTGCTAATTCAGCAACTGTTTGCTTAGCGGTCTCAGTATTACAGCTCTTTTTTAAGCTAATAATAGGGTTATCGCAAGCTAAAAACAGTAGTAAAAGGGGTATTGTTAAAAGAAATTTCATCTTTCAGATATTACTTTTACTTTATAATCCAACTTATCTACATCTATATTTTCAGGAATTATAGGCAAAGTATCCATCTTTTCAAAAAACAATTCATAGCCACACTTACTCTCAAAAATATCAGGTTCATTTACATCTAAGAAGCCTAATACTTTTACCCCGTAATTACCTGCTGGGATATCAAATCTATCTCCTGTGTCTCCATTTAATTCTACATCTTCTACAGCGGGTTGAGGATTTAGGCTCTTTTCATTAGCAAAATCGGAATAATTACTTTCGTAATCCCAATTCATTATCATAAAGATATCTTCTACAGCTAACCTTCCGCTTTTTACTTGTAGAGGTAATGAGACTTCATTTTTAAAAACTACCCATTCGGTAGGGATTTCACTTTTAGTAGTTGTATTTATGAGTATTTCATAATCAAAAGGTTCTATATTATAGATAGGTAGTAATATTCCTCGTTGGATACTTTCCTCACCTATTGCAGGGTTATTGATGAAGTATTTCAGTAAATCGTCATCTTCTATACCTTTTTCGAGTAGGAACTCTTGTAGTACTACTGGATCAAAGAGTACAAACCCAGGGAATTCTAACATTAATTCTGTTTTATAGCGTACCATTGTTGTTTTATTATTTTTAAATTTCTTTATTTTACTTTATACAAATTCAAATCTTACCATTCCGTCTGCATCTATCTTAGTGAGCTTTACTTTGTGCAATGTATTCACTAAGGAAGGATCCCACGGGGCTTTTACCTTTACGTAGTTCTCTGTAAATCCGTGAATGTAACCCTGTTTGTTGTCGCTCTCAAAAAGCACAGTCTTCTCTTTCCCCAGCTGACTCGTATAAAAGGCATTGCGTTTCTTTGCCGAGAGTCCACGTAACATCTTACTGCGCTTAGCGCGTACGGCGTCGGGCACTACCCCGTCCATTAGCACCGCCTCAGTATTGTCGCGCTCAGAATAAGTAAATACGTGCAGATACGATATGTCCAAATCATTTAGGAAGTAATATGTTTCCAAGAAGTGCTCATCGGTCTCCCCCGGAAAGCCTACAATCACATCTACCCCTATACAAGCATCGGGCATCACTTCGCGTATTTTGGCTACTCTACTCACATAAAGCTCACGCAGGTAGCGGCGTTTCATTTTTTTGAGGATTTCATTACTTCCACTTTGTAACGGAATGTGAAAGTGAGGCACAAAGCTGTTAGATTGCGCTATAAAGTCGATTGTTTCGTCCTTAATGAGATTCGGCTCAATCGATGAGATGCGCAGGCGTTCTATGCCTTCAACCTTATCAAGGGCTTGCACAAGTTCCAAAAAGGTATGCTCGTGCTTTTTGTTGCCAAATTCTCCCTTGCCATAATCACCTATGTTCACGCCCGTAAGCACAATTTCTTTGATACCTTTTTCCGAGATTTTCTTAGCATTAGCAATGATATTTTCAATAGTATCACTGCGCGAAATACCACGTGCCATCGGTATGGTACAGTATGTGCACTTGTAGTCGCAACCGTCCTGTACTTTTAGGAAAGCCCTCGTACGGTCTCCAATAGAGTAGCTCCCCACATAGAAATCTGTTTCCGAAATCTCGCAGGAGTGTACCACACCCTCATTATTTTTGGTAAGGTCATCGATATATTGGGTAATGTTGAACTTTTCTTTTGCTCCCAACACCAAATCTACCCCATCTACCGAAGCGAGTTCTTCGGGTTTCAGCTGGGCATAACAACCCACTGCCACCAAGAATGCCTTAGGGTTTGTTTTCAGTGCTTTACGCACTATTTGTTTGAATTGCTTGTCAGCATTTTCAGTTACCGAACAAGTATTGATTACATATATATCAGCGGGGTCGTCAAAATCTACGCGCTGGTAGCCTTCTTCTTCAAAGCTCCGCGCAATGGTTGAAGTCTCCGAGAAGTTTAGTTTGCAACCCAAAGTATAAAATGCTACTTTCTTCATTATTAATTGTCAATTATCAATTGTCAATTGTTAATCGTTAAAAAATTCTCTCTCTAAAAAATACTGTACAATGGCTTTTTTCATCAGTATGGTTTGTTCACCAGGCTTTAGGTCAGGGAGGTTTTGCACCAAACGGTAATGAGGCCAGCCGTCAGGGTCTGTAAATTCGTATTGGTAATAGCCAAAGGGTTCTAAGAGCTTACAAATGCCAATGTGCATCAAGTCTACTTTCTCATCTTTGACGTAAGTGCGTCCCAATTGTCCCAATTCTTGTACCCCGATGAGGTAGATAATCCCATCTACCCCCAATGTCTCTCCTTCGGTAAAAGTATCGGAAAGGCGTTGTACCACCTCTTCCCAACGGGCTTTTAGTAGCTCGTGTTCGGTCATAATAAATTCATTTTGGGTGCAAAAGTACAAAAAAAAATCATATTGCAAATTCGTGCTACATCTGCCTTACCTTCATCTTATCCCCTCTTTAGTTCCGCCTTATCATCGTTCTTTGTTCGTCCTTTCTTCGTCTTTTATTTATCTGCCCATGCGGCTCGCACCGTCTTTTGTTCGTCTTTTGTTCGTCTTTTGTTCGTCTTTTGTTCGTTCATTGTTCGTTCATTGTTCGTCTTTTGTTTGTCCTTTTTACTAATTCTCTCATTTTCTAATTAATCTGCGTACACGGCTCACACATTTGCTAATTTGCCAATTATTCCCTATCTTTGCACCCTAATAAATCATTATATTATTTTTTATGAAGAAAATCAGTCTTATACTGTTGGCTTTTTTATTGCTCACTCCCATAGCAAAAGCCGACGAAGGAATGTGGTTTTTGATGTTCATCGAACGTCTCAACCAAAGAGATATGCAGAAGTTAGGCTTACAACTCACTGCTCAAGAGATTTATAGCATCAATAATAACAGTCTCAAAGATGCTATCGTACAATTTAATGGAGGTTGTACTGCGAGTATCATCTCCAAAGATGGCTTAGTGCTCACTAACCACCATTGTGGCTATGGCAATATCGCTCAGCTCTCCACACCTGAAAACAACCATCTAAAAAATGGATTCTGGGCACGCTCTCACGCCGAAGAACTTTCACCTAAGCAATCATTCGTGCGTTTCTTTGTGCGTATGGACAATGTAACCGACCGTATGCTATCAGTGGTAAAACCTTCAATGAACGAAAAAGAACGCGAAGCTGCTCTCAACCAAGAAATGGCTAAAATACAAAAAGAAAACAGCGAAGGGGGTAAATATATAGTTTCAGTACGTCCGTTCTTCCAAGGTAATGAATATTATTACTTCGTATACCAAGATTTTAAAGATGTACGACTTGTAGGTACGCCTCCTGAAAGCATTGGGAAATTCGGTGGCGATACCGATAATTGGGAATGGCCTCGCCAAACAGGCGACTTCTCGCTTTTCCGCGTATACACTGATAAAGACGGTAATGCCGCCGACTATTCACCTAATAACGTACCTCTTAAAGCAAAACGCTATCTTAAAGTGAGCCTTAAAGGCGTGCAAGATAAAGATTTTGCAATGATTATGGGATACCCAGGACGTACCAACCGTTGGGAAAGCTCTTATTGGGTAGACCAAAACGTAAAATATGCCTATCCTGCGTGGGTAGAAGCCTCTAAAACAGCTATGGACGCAATGAAGCGCTTTATGGATAAAGACGATGCCGTACGCTTGCAATATGCTTCACAATATTCAAGCATTGCCAATTATTGGAAAAACCGCCAAGGTATGATTGATGCTCTTACGGCTCATAAAACAGCAGCTACTAAGCGTAAAACCGAAGCTATTTTCGCCAAATGGGCTAATAAAGCTGAAAATAAGGCTGAATATGGCGACGTACTGAACACTTTATCTAATTTCTTTGAAAAAACCAATGCTAAATCAGCCGATGAGAATTATTTGGGTATGCTATGGCGTGCTTCTTTCTTTATAAAGATGCCTGTACGTTACATCAGTATTGTAGATGGGGCTAAACGCGGAGGTATGCCCGCTGAAGAATTGCAAAAAAGAGTTGATGACTTGTTAGCCGATTATGACAAAGTGAATTTAGAGGTCGAAAAGGCTATCCTTGCCGATATGTTACAGCTCTATGCTAACAAAGGTAACGAAGTTCCTTCTCAGTTGAAAGATATCAAAACAAAATATAATGGTAACTTCCATAAATATGTAGAAGAACTTTTGGCTAATAGCATTTACCGAAGCAAAGAAACAGCGAAAACAGGTACTCAACAAGATATCATACAATTAGCACAAGACCCTATTTTGCAACTCTCCGAAGTGCTTTTCAACAGTTACCGCAACCCTTCTCAAGAACTTATAAACTTAGAAGACAGCTATGCCAAAGCCTTCCGCAAGTTCGTAAAAGGTATGCGCGATTCTAAAATCAGTACTATCTTGTATCCCGATGCCAATTCTACTCTGCGCCTTACCTATGGTACGGTCATTCCATTGGCTGCCGATAAACGCAACCCCGATGCGAAAAAGAACTACTATACTACCTTCAATACCCTAATGGCAAAGTACAAAAAAGGCGATGCCGAATTTGATATGCCACAGCGTATGCTCGACCTTTATAAGAAGAAAGAATTTGGAAGGTATATAGACAAAGACGGTTCTATGCACGTAAACTTCCTTACTAATAACGATATCACAGGTGGTAACTCAGGTTCGCCTGTAATGAATGGTAAAGGAGAACTCATAGGGCTTGCTTTCGACGGCAATATCGAAGCAATGGCAGGCGATGTAATCTTTGACAAACAACTACAACGCACTATCAACGTAGATATTCGCTACGTCCTCTGGGTAATCGATATTTATGCCGGAGCCAAGAACATTATAAATGAAATAGAAACAGTACAGTAGATAAAAAAGTTAGGAGTTAGCATATAAGCTAATTCCTAACTCCTAAAATAGAATGAGCCTATCAAGTTATACAAAAGAATTCAAATACAACTTTAAAATTGCTTACCCCATCATATTAGGAATGCTCGGGCACACCCTTGTTGGGTTCGTAGATAATGTAATGGTAGGTAAAGTAGGTATTACTGAACTCGGAGCAGCTGCTCTGGGTAATACCGCTATATTCATTGCAATGTCGTTTGCCATTGGTTTTTCTATTGCTAGTACTTCCTTAGTAGCAATGGCTGATGAAGCAGGTGATAAACCAACTGCTCAGTCTATTCTCAATCACGGAATGGTACTTAATGTAATATTAGGAGTAGTTCTCTTCCTTTTATTGTTTTTTGTAGAACCTGTGATGCGCTATACAGGACAAAGCGAGAAAGTAATAGAGTTGGCAGTACCCTATACTCATTTGGTAGCTTTTTCGCTTATCCCGTTGGGTGTCTTCACTACCTTCAAGCAGTTTGCCGATGGCTTATCAATGACCAAATATGCTATGTATGTTACTATCTTAGCAAACTTGCTAAACGTCTTTCTAAACTATCTTTTTATTTATGGTAATTGGGGTTGCCCGAAATTAGGAGTGTTAGGTGCTGGTATTGGCACCTTAGTATCACGAATTGTAATGCCTATAATGCTTTTCTTTATGCTGAAAAACTTAGAGAAGTCGCGTGAATACGTTATGAGTATCAGTTTTAAGAATATGCAACAAGCAATGTACAAAAAGATAACTGCTCTCGGACTCCCCACCGCTATGCAAATGATTTTTGAAACAGGTATCTTTACCGCAGCTATTTGGATAAGCGGAATGCTGGGAGAAAATCATTTATCGGCAAACCAAATTGCGCTCAACTTATCGAGTATGACTTTTATGGTTGCTAATGGCTTAGAAATTACCGCTATGATACGTGTAGGAAATCAATTAGGAGCGAGAAACTATGCTAATTTGCGCAGAGTAGCTATTTCGGTATTTCTGTTAGTACTCTGCACACAAGTATTTTTTGCCCTTCTTTTAGCGGTATTTCGCACTTGGTTACCGTCATTGTACTTAGAGATGGATAACATTGAAAAATTAGCTAATAATACTCTAGTAATAGGCGAAGCTGCCAATCTCTTGCTCATTGCAGCTATTTTTCAAATATCCGATGGAATGCAAGTAACAGCTCTTGGTGCTTTACGTGGAGTACAAGATGCTAAAGTGCCTATGTACATCACCTTTGTTGCTTATTGGCTAATTGCCTTCCCTATTCTTTATGTGTTAGGCGTTCATACCAATTTAGGTACTATGGGCATCTGGATTGGCTTGCTCACCGGTCTCACAGTCGCTGCTGTCTGCCTCTTGTATAGGTTCAACCGTATCAGCTTACAACTGATAGCCAACAGACACCAATATACTTCTTAAAGTTTTTGTAATTCATAAATAACAAAGGGCTGTTCAATGTACATTGAACAGCCCTTATATTTTTATTATAATAATTTATAAACTAATTTTAATCTTCTTCTTCTCCATCCCAGTATTCCAGAAACTCCTTTATGAGCTTGGCGGGATTGGCTTTCTTTGTCCAAGAAATAGGCGTATCTTCAAAATCTCGCTGGTGAATAATGATAGGAATATTACGCCCAAATACCTTTTCTACCTCCCCGTCGTCCAACAATCGTTTGGCTAGAGCTATCACCTCTTTGATAAAGTCTTTACCAAACTTATCACCTTTTTTGAGGAGTTTGTCGTAAAGTTCTTCATCTTCTTCTATAGCGCGGTCGTTTTCCTCATCAGAATAGAAATAAGGAGTTTTAGCAAACCACTGTTTCAGCAATTTGTCTTTTTTACCTCCTACGGTTTCCACTTCTGTTTGTAACCAATAATCAAAATTCCACTTGGCATCTTCTTTCGAAGTGGCGTTGTAACTTTCTTCTTTTACATTTGAAAGGGTATTATAGCCCAGTGTAATTTTAGGAAATCGCAAGTCATCATCGTCCCACGTATAACAAAAAGACAGTGTATAGACTTCTTTTTTATCCTCTTCATTTGCAATTTCTTGAATTGCATTTTTCAACTTCTCGTAACTCTTCTCTGTAAAGTTTTTTAGTTCCTTTTCCACTATAAAATATTGATATTTTAATTCTATTTGCTTTTAATGATTTTTTCAAAATGTCTGCAAAAGTAACTATTTTATTTTACATAGCGTAATTTTTGAGCTATTTTTTTTCATTTCAGATAATGAATAAAGAAACGAGCTTTTTAAGATACTATTTTATACAAATTCGTAAGTTTTAGTGCTGCCGTTTCATCAAAGGAAGTGGTATTTTTCACTTGTATGTCGGCGTCTTTATGCTGAATGGTGAGTGTGAGTTGCAAAATAGGGTGAGTAATGGGGTTGATAAGCGCCATAAACTTCACATTGGTAGTTTTGGCTAAAAAGAGTTTATGCCTTGTAATTTCCTCAGTAAGATTCTTGATTATTTGCATCATACACACTCCTGGTGTAATAGGATTACCAGGAAAGTGCCCTTTGAAGATAGCGTGTTGAGGGTTGAGGGTAAGGGTGCAGAGATAGTTTTCTGCGTCTTGCTTTTCTAAGCTATTGAGGGTATAAAATTCTTTTAACATTTTTGAGAATAAGCAATTAATGATTTATAATTAAGGGTTCTAAAACTATTTTAATAGTAAAGGTGTGATGTTCTATGGTTATGTTGTTGCTATTATAGGTAAAAGTAGTGTATAGTTTCTTACCTTGCATATTGAGCTGTTTGGAGAGGTTGGTTCCTGAGGTAAACAAATAAACGGCATCATTCCCATCTTTGCTTTGTTGTACTTCGATAGTGCCATTGGTGTATTTTTGAGTAACCTGCCAATGGGTTTTAAGAAGGTGCTTAAAGTCAGTGGTGAGGGTACGAATGATGATTTTCCTATTGAGGTCGGAGGTTATATAGTTGGTTTTTATCTTTCCGCTTTGGTTTTCAAAATCGAAAAGTGTATTACCAAAGTCGGTAGTAAGGGCTACTCGCCACGTATTATCCGCGGTAATTTTAGCTACTAAGAGTCCGTTGAAAGTGTGACCATAAGCGGTAATGGTAGCGCGATAGAGGTACTCCTCCCCTACCCTTATGTGGGGATTGGCTATCGTTGTTGGCGTTGTAGCCATTGATTGGTATTCAGCAGGGAGGTTATAAGAAGGTGAACAGCTGCCGAGCCATATAACAAACAGACTACATTTTAAAATTTGCTTCATCAATTTTTGTATTTAGTTTTTTATTGCTGAATAAGATTTCGGTGTAGTCTTTAGAAGGTTCAATAAGTTTTACGCGCTCCACGACACTATCGACATCGAAATAAAGATGTATTTCACTCACATATTTCAAAAGTATCTTATCCTTAGGCAATAGTTTTACCAATGTACTTTTGCCTGATTTGGCAAAGGTCATAGCAAATTCTTTCTCGTTGAACATATCACCACTGATAGAACTCACAATGAGGTTATTTATTTTTTTAAAGACTTTATTATCAGCTTTCATCTGTGAGACATTACCTGCATCGTTCACCGTGATTTTATCTTTCTGAAAAATAATGCGATACTGGTAAGGCTTTGTGTATTGCCAATTTAGTTTATCGGGTTTAGCGAATGCCATTTTTCCAAAGGTCTCAATATCCTTACTCATAAAATCCAAATGTTTTTTCTGAGTAAAATCAGCTTGCATTGTTTGAATTGCCTTGTTTTTAGCAATGGTTTGAGTTTTAAAGTCGCGTATTTGGACTTCGGTAAGAGCTTGAGCACTGATTGTTAAAGGTGCAACACAAATAAGGAATATTAAGAGTTTTTTCATTCTAAATTATTTATAATTGTATAGTTATTTTCTTTGAGATACTGCAATAAGCGTTCCAAAACGGTGAGGGTATGAGGCAGACGGTCGTGCATCAGGATAATATTGCCATTGGTGAGCTTGCGTACGATACGGTGAAAGAGCTTGTCTTCGTTGTGTATTACGGTATCTAATGAGCGTACATCCCAACCTATAGCTTTCTTAGCTGTTGCACGAATTGCTCTAGCAACGGGGGGTGAGGTGATTCCGTATGGAGGTCGGAAATATGGGGTAACGATATCCAAGTGCGCCAATGCTTCATCGGTATGGCGGATTTCGTTGGCAAGGGCTTTTGCGTGCAGAATATTTTTAGGCTGATGTGTAAAAGTATGGTTTGCCACTAAATGACCTTCGGCTTGCATACGTTTGACGACCTCTGGATACTTTTGTATTTGTTCACCTACACAAAAAAAGACTGCTTTGGCGTTGTATTGCTCCAAAAGGTCTAAGAATTGTGGTGTGAGTTCTGAGGGACCATCATCAAAAGTTAGCGCTACTGTTTTTACTGGACGCCCCTTTAAGAAGTATTGTGTTTTAACAAAATAAGAGAGGCGGATATCGAATACGCCCCAAGAGGTAATGCCTAAAAACAACACTATTAATAACACATATACCCACCAAGGAGCATTTTGTATAAATGCTGTTACAAGAGCACTGATAAATATTGCGATTGTAAAAAGATGTTTGTTCAATGTTTAAATAATAAAATGTTGATACTTTGTCAAGGAAAATCTCACTCGGATTTCACGGGTTTACACGAAATTAAGACTAAAAAAACTTTTTGTAATATATTATTTTACAAATTTCCACCTAACAATGAATACTTTAGTTTTTCTACAATAAAAGTTGCTTTAGTACGGCAAAAGTAAGATACATTTTACTTCCTTACAAATATTTGAGTTATTTTTTTCTCTAAGCGTAGGAATTCAGTTTTTATTAAGGGAATTTTATTTTTACTTTTTTCGATGTAAAATTTTCTTCGTTTGAAAATAAGTTGTACATTTGTCGCGAATTTAAAAATTGTTTAAACACTTTTTAAAAGAAACCAGAAAAAACAATTACATAAAAACATAAATTAGCGTTTCGCTTTACAATTTTCCTTTCATAGAAAACGACCAATTTTTAACAGCAAGGAAAGTGAAGTGGAAATGCCTGCGTTATAGCGTGGGCATTCCTTTTTACTTTTGCTGTATGCCTTTGGTCGGGCTTCTATGAGAAAGTAATAGGGAATGTGCCCGCGTTTTTTTATGTGCTTATGTAAACGGTAAAGGCGGAAACCGAAAAGCCTGTAAGAGAGTAGGAATGACAAACTTTTTTTTACTAACAAATGAGAAAAGTAATTTTAATGACAGTAGTAGTGCTGATAGCACTAACTGTAAGTAATTGTAGAAAGGAAACAGAAAAAATTATTGAAAGAGTTGAGGTGCAAAAAGGCAATCAAATTCTTTCAGGGAATGATGTACCAACGACTTCATTAGGAAGTGTAGGAGACTATTATCTAAACAAAACTACAATGGAACTCTACGGACCTAAAACAACTGAAGGATGGGGGAATGCTATAGGTCTAAAAGGAGCTCAAGGGGAAAAGGGAAAAGGTGGAGCAACTATTCTATCTGGAATTACAGCTCCTACTACTTCACAAGGAAAAGTAGGAGATTGGTATATTGACACTCAAAACAAACTTCTTTATGGGCCTAAAACAGAAAGTGGTTGGGGTACCGCAATTAGCTTAATAAGTAATAGCAGTAGCACTACCCAAAAAACAGATTTTTTAGTAAGTGACGATGGTACTACACTATTGCAATGGAGGAATAAAAACTCTGTAAATATTGATATGACAACTATCCCAGAATTAGCCAATGTTACTAAAATAGGAAATGGTGCTTTCACATATTGTTCAGATCTTACATCCATAAAACTATCTGAAAAAATTACTCTTATAGGACATTATGCTTTCTCAAGTTGTGATGGCCTTACAGAATTACATATTCCTAAAAATGTAACAAAACTTGGGAGTCGTTTGCTTGATGGTTCTCCTAACATAAAAGATATTTATGTAGAAGCTATAACTCCTCCTACCATTAGTACTTCTTGGGGATATGGTACTTATGTTAAAAACATTTATGTTCCTGCAAGTAGTTTAAACGCTTATAAGAATAATGTTCAATGGAAAAAACTTACTGATATAATAGAGTATGACCCTAATACTCACCAACAAATGGTAAAAGGTACTAAACTAAAAGCTATGCCTTGATTTTCATCAATAATAGAAACAAAAACTGCAACACCTACTTATTGTAAGTGTTGCTTTTTTTATTTCTTCAACAGTACAAAACTAAAATCTTTGCCTCTATATGAATTTACTAATAAAATATGTTGTATGGGGGTGGAAAGAGTAAGCTCGCAAATGGCAGGAAGGGTTTGCTTTTGTAGTACTTGACAAGCAAACCAAAGTCCGAAAGCTGAAGCTGTGTAATACTCACTACTCAGGTTTTTGTAGTGCAAGGTGGGGCGTTGCCAAGAACGATTTTCTGCTTCTCCAGTAAGTATCAAATCTATTTTAGAGAGGGTAAGATGGTGGCGAGAAAGAAAGTCTTTTAGGGCTGTTTGTTGTTGCTCGGGGGTGAGTTCATTGTACAAAGCCACATCTACAAGTTCTCCATAGGTATTGGGGGTAGCCTCTGCTGATAAAGCAAAGAAACTTGCGCCTTCCCCTTTTTGATCAAGTCCTACTAAATCATATAAATACAAAGTGTGCGGACTGTGTTCATCTACACCTCCTACCAAAGCCGTATTGATAGCGTCTTGCCCCATTTGCATTTTAGCATCTAACAAAGCCGATTCAAATGATACAGCCCCATTTACATAGGTAAAGTTTTCTCCTTTGCACTGCAACAAAAGAGCTATCTGCCCCGCAACAGTATTATGAGTAGATTGTATAAAAGCCGTAGGAGTGAGGTGCTCCTCGTTGTCGTTGATAAGCGCTGTAAGGAATTTTTCAGAATCTTGCAGGCATCCCATACCGGTACCCACCAAAATAGCATCAGGGGTAGAAATATGCGCTTCTTTAAGGGCTTCAGTAGCAGTGGCTATACCCATTTTTACGCCTTTAGCCATACGACGACTGGCATTAGGGGCAATATATTCTTTATAAGAAGGTTCTTGAGCGTAACACACTTCCTCTGGAGTAACCTTTAGGGCTTCATCGAGGAAATGAGGAGTTAAGAAAGTAGGTTGAGTCGAGATACAGGCTGTTCCGTTGATATAAGACTTCATTCAATTAACAATTTACAATTAATAATAACGATTTAGGAGTTAGATATTAGGAATTAGTATTAGACTTTAGTAAAACTTGTGATGTATTTTTCACTCTCAAATACGATACCAATCCTAACAACAGCACTATCCCCACAGCATAATACACAAAGGTAGGGGTAATAATTTTATCGCCTGTGGCATAGCTGTGCATACCTGTAAGGTAGAAATTCACACCAAAATAAGTCATTAGGATACTGCCAAAGGCAACAATGCTCATAAAGTTGAACACCCATCGTCCACGCCAATGTGGTATCAAGCGCAGGTGTATCACTAACGCGTAAATCATAATGCTAATCAATGCCCAAGTTTCTTTAGGATCCCATCCCCAATAACGTCCCCAGCTTTCATTTGCCCACATACCACCCAAAAAGTTGCCTATGGTGAGCATTACGAGCCCCACTGTAAGAGCTAATTCGTTTACAATAGTGAGTTCTTGTTGTATGAGGTTGATTTTATGAGCATTCTTGCGGGTGGTAACTATCATCAGTAGGAGGTTGATAACACCTAATAGCATTCCTAAGGCAAAAGGTCCATAACTACCTACAATCACGGCAACGTGCAACATCAGCCAATAGCTATTGAGTACGGGTTGGAGGGTTCCAATAGCAGGATCCATCCAATTCCAGTGAGCGATCATCAGTATCATAGCGGTTACAAAAGCGGTGGCAGCAACCGTGAGGGGGGAACGTCGCGAAAAGAAAAGTCCTACCCCAATAGCCGACCATCCTACATATATCATACTCTCATAAGCATCGCTAAAAGGTGCGTGGCCTGAAAGATACCAACGCACAGCAAGTCCCACAGTATGCAGGATAAAACAGAGCCACAGTAAGACTATACCTATTTGGGTAAGTCTTCTAAAAATTTGTTTTGGTATAAAAATATGCCATAGTAATACTATAAATAACACTGTACCAAGATACAAATACGCTTGAAAGAGTTGTTCAAAAATGTTGATGCGATTGTACCATAATTCGGTTTGTATTTTGGCAGGTGAGGGCAATACCTCAGCCGAGTAAAATTCTTGTTGTAGTTTGATATTGTTGAGCACCTTATCAGCTTTGCTATAATCGCCTGTTTCAGTGGCTTGTTGTAGCAAGATAAGGTAAGCTGGCAATGCGTTTTTTACAAATTGTTTGTACAGTGGGTCGGTGATTTGGAGGGTGTCGTTTACGTAATCTAAGTGCGAAATCCACTTATAATTAGGAGCATTAGGCACAGGGAAGACCTTAAAGATATCGCCTTGTAGTGCTCTGTTGAGCAATCCAATACGTTGGTCTACTTCCTTAAAATCTTTTTGAAATTGGTTAGGAGTATTCGTGTTGTAAATATCCTTCAACAAAGGGGCGAGTTTGTACTGTCCATTTGCATCAAAAAAATCTTTAGGTTTTACCCATTTGGTTCCTTTGGGGACTCCCAAAAAACGATGCAAACTGTCATTAGCTTTCTTCACATAGATAATGTCCGACTCATACCACGCTTGCGGACTGAGGAGCATAGAAAGCAAGACTTGATCGGAAGTGAGTCCTTTATAAGTATCGTGTTTACTAAGTTTGCGTAAGAGTTCTGAAGAGAAGGTATTCACGGGCTTAAAACGCCCATCATCTTGAATGAGCATTGCACCAAACTTTTCAGCGTGCGCTTTGTTGGGTACTACCATAGAGGTTTGGGCAGTAGCCAAAGATCCAAAACATAATGCCAAAACGATTGCAACCCTTTTGGCTTGTAGGTCTTTAAGTTGCTGATTGAGTTTTCTAAATCGGGATTTGCCTACAAACATAAATGCCAGCAAACTGCCGAAGAGCAGTATATAACCTACGTAAGTGATAAGGGTACCCCAAAAGTCACGATTTACCGAGAGTATAGTACCTTGTTCATCGGGGTGAAAAGAAGATTGGAACAAGCGATAACCTTGATAATTGAGAATATGATTCATCTCAATATCATAAGGAAAGCTCTCCCCTCCTCCACTCACGGTTACTTTGCTTTTAAAGGAAGCGTAACTATTCTCGGTACCAGGGTATTTTTCGGCTATAAAATCGTTGAGGGTAAGACTAAAAGGCAATTTTTCTTCGCGTGCTCCATAGCTTAGGTGAAACTGTAAACCGTTCAAAGTGATTGTGGCAGGAGGGTGCTGTACTCCGCGTTTGCCCATCACCGTTACTTCTTTGTGTTCATTGCCTGAAACAACCTCTAATACTAAGGCATTCATCTCCTTGCCGATGCGTTTAAACGATTTATACGTAATGCTAAAAGGTTTGCCTTTAAAGTCGGACAACCACTTGTAATGATTAGATGTATAAGGCGAGAAAAGCACCTCTTTTTGTTTCTTTTTACGCAAGGGAGCTCCTTGATAATTGCCATCTACCATTGCAGTGATATAAGTGCGGTCGGAGAGGTAAGTATTTGTAGTTTCTCCTTCGCGTAGAGAAATCATACCTTCATCACCAAAATAGCGCGTAACCCCAGCCCCTACAATGATAAACACCCACGAGAGGTGTAACACCAGCACTGCCCAGTTTTCTTTTTTGAGCAATCGGTAACGGGAGATATTCCCTATAAAATTCAGGACAAAAAGCCCCATTATCGCCTCAAACCACCAAGTGTTATACACCCAAATGCGGGCGGTATCGGTATCGTAGTCGTTTTCTACGAAAGTACCCACTGCCATAGCTATGGCAAAAGCAATGAAGAGAATTGCCATCAGCTTGGTGGAATAGAGGAAAGAGATGAATCTGCGTACTATCATAATTGGGGGCAAAGGTAGTGAGTAATTAACAAATTAGCAAATTCTTCAATTAACTAATGAAGAGAGCTGAGAATCCGGAAGAAAACAAAAAATTTCGGAAGATGTTTTTTGACAAAAAATTAAAAAATAGCTTCTGGAGGAATATAGTTAGCTTATACAAAGCTTATAGGAAGCTTGAACGAATCTTGGACGATTGGTATACAATAGCTATATAAAAAGTTGAGAATTAGTAGTTAAGAATTAAGATAAAGAAGAGGTTTGGGCGAAGGTAAAGTGATAAAAAACGAAAGGAACTACCTAAAAAGGCAGTTCCTTAATTGTATAACTATAAAATTACTTATTTACAATTGATAAGCTGTTTGAGTGCACTCATTTCTTTATATTTCTCACGGGCTTCTCCAGCAGGATAACCAAAGTAAGTTTGTCCACCCTCTAAGGATTTAGAAATACCACTTTGAGCTAAAATTACTGCTTTTTCACCTATGGTGATACCGCTGGTTATTCCTACTTGTCCCCAAATAGTTACTTCGTTTTCTATCACTACACAACCAGCAATCCCTGTTTGTGAAGCAATGAGACACTTCTCTCCTACTACCGTATCGTGACCTATATGCACTTGGTTATCTATCTTAGTTCCTTTTTTGATAGTGGTATCACCTGTTACTCCTCTATCAATGGTACAAAGAGCGCCTAAATCCACATTGTCCTCAATTACTACACGTCCGCCTGACTTGAGTTTATCAAACCCTTCGGAGCGTTTTTTGTAATAAAAAGCATCTGCTCCGAGCACTGTGCCGGCGTGAATAGTTACGTTATCACCTATCACACAATCGTCGTAGATGCTCACATTAGAATGAATACGGCAGTTGTTTCCTATTACTACATTGTTACCCAAAAAAGTACCTGGTTGCACTACTGTATTTTCACCTATACGAGCTGAAGGGGCTATAAGTGCAGTTGCTTTTTGAAAAGGTTTAAAAAAGTCGGTGAGTTTATTAAAATCGCGAAAAGGGTCATCGGATATTAAAAGGGCTTTCCCTTCAGGGCATTCTACTTCTTTGTTGATAAGTACAATAGTAGCCTTAGAATGCAAAGCCTTCTCGTAATACTTAGGATGGTCTACAAAGACTATATCACCTGCTTGTACTACGTGAATTTCATTCATTCCAAGTACGGGGAAATCTTCTGCACCTACGTATTTCGCATTGATGATAGTAGCTATTTGCTTAAGGGTATAAGGCTGTGAGAAACGCATAATTAGTCTTTCATTCTTTCGACGTAAGTACCTTTTTCAGTTTCTACCTTAATGCGGTCACCTTCGTTGATGAAAAGAGGTACATTCACAATAGCTCCTGTTTCAACAGTAGCAGGTTTGGTAGCATTAGTAGCTGTATTACCTTTTACTCCTGGTTCTACGTGTGTAACAGTAAGGATAACATTAGCAGGCATTTCAACTGAAAGCGGTGTTTCGTCTTCGGCATTGAAGATTACCATCACTGTTTCACCTTCTTTAAGTAAATCGGGGTAATCGAGCATATCTTTACGGATGTGTACTTGGTTGAAGTCGTCGTTGTTCATAAATACAAACTCATCGCCTTCGGCATACAAATATTGGAAAGAACGAGTTTCGACACGTACATCTTCAATTTTGTGACCAGCAGAGAAAGTATTGTCAAGTATTTTACCTGTGGTAACACTTTTGAGTTTAGTACGTACAAAAGCAGGACCTTTCCCTGGTTTTACGTGTAGAAATTCAATAATTTTGTAGATATCGTGATTGAAGCGAATGCACAATCCTTTTTTAATGTCTGCGGTTGTTGCCATTTATTCTATTTTAAGTTATTTGTTTTTTGTTTTAAATTCTTACTCTTACTCTTTTATTAATTCACCGTGATAGCCTTTCATAATACCGTGCTGTGAGCGACGCACGAATTGCAATATCTCATCGCGTTCTACGGTGGCTTCCATTTCAGCTTCTATATAGTCCAAAGCGTGAGAGGTACTGAGTTTCTTTTGGAAAAGTACACGGTAAATATCTTGTATCTCACGTATTTTCTCAGTAGTAAATCCACGACGATGTAACCCTATAGAATTCACTCCTACATAAGAAAGTGGATTGCGTGCGGCCTTTACATAAGGAGGAACATCTTTACCTACAAGCGAACCTCCTGTTACAAAAGCATAACTCCCTATAGAACAAAACTGATAGACCGCAGTCATTCCTGCCATCACAGCACAATCACCTACAGTTACGTGTCCTGCAAGAGTAGTACCATTAGAGAAAATACAGTTGTCCCCCACAATACAATCGTGAGCGATATGAGAGTAAGCCATTATCAAGCAATTATTACCAACTACAGTTCTCATACGGTCGACGGTACCTTTATTGATGGTTACACACTCTCTGATAGTAGTATTATTGCCTATGTGAGTAGTGGTTTCTTCACCTTTATACTTGAGATCTTGTGGAATAGCTGAAATTACAGCTCCAGGAAAAATTTTGCAGTTCTTCCCTATACGCGCTCCCTCCATAATGGTTACGTTAGGTCCTATCCAAGTACCCTCACCTATTTCTACATTTTTACTGATAGTAGTAAAAGGCTCTATCACTACATTTTTAGCGATTTTGGCATCGGGGTGGACATAAGCCAAAGGTTGAATCATATACTTTTATTTTACTTTAACAATTTGAGCCATTAGCTCAGCTTCAGTAGCCAACTTCCCGTTCACATAAGCGTAAGCTTGCATATGGCAAATACCACGGCGAATAGGCGTTAGCAATTCTAACTTGAATATAAGGGTATCCCCTGGCACTACTTGTACTTTGAACTTCACATTGTCTATTTTCATAAAGTAAGTGAGATAATTTTCGGGGTCAGGTACGGTACTAAGTATCAATACACCTCCTGTTTGTGCCATTGCTTCTATTTGGAGCACTCCAGGCATTACAGGAGCTCCAGGGAAGTGTCCTACGAAGAAAGGTTCATCCATTGTTACATTCTTTAAACCTACGACGTGTTTGTCAGAAAGTTCAAAGATTTTATCTACCAACAAGAATGGCGGACGGTGAGGTAACAACTTCATTATATCAACAGTATTGAGTAACGGCGGTTGATTGATATCTATAGAAGGAACGTTGTTACGACGTTCATTTTTTATAATCTTAGAAAGTTTTTTAGCAAATTGGGTATTGGTGAAGTGCCCAGGTTTAGTAGCAATCACTTTTCCGCGAATGCGTGTACCTACCAATGCCAAATCGCCTATTACATCCAATAGTTTATGGCGAGCAGCTTCGTTAGGGTAATGCAAAGTAAGATTATCGAGCACTCCATTAGGTTTCACTGAAATATTATCTTTGTTGAAAATCTTTTTAAGTTTCTGCATCGTACTATCAGAAATTTCTTTATCTACATATACGATAGCATTATTCAAATCTCCTCCTTTAATCAAACCGTGATCAAGTAGAGCTTCGAGTTCGTGCAAGAAACTAAAAGTACGAGCATCAGCTATTTCGGTTTTAAATTCGGAAAGTTTATTGAGGTAAGCATTTTGGGTGCCCAAAATCTTAGTACCAAAATCTACCATTGTAGTCACTTGGTATTCCTCGGCAGGAATGAGAGTAATCTCACTACCTGTTTCTTCATTTACGTAAGTAATTACTTGTTTTACTATATACTCATCACGCTCTGCATCTTGAGGAGTGATACCCGCTTTTTCTATAGCTTCTACAAAATATTTAGAAGAACCATCCATAATGGGAGGTTCGGAGGAGTTGAGCTCAATAATCACATTATCCAAATCCATACCGACGAGCGCTGCTAAGATGTGCTCACAGGTTTGGATTTTCACCCCCTTTTTCTCTAAAAAGTGCCACGTTCTGTACTCGCTACATAGGTAGCATCAGCTTCGACAACGGGGTTACCTTCTAAATCAGTACGTACAAAGGTAAAACCATTGCCTACTGGTGCAGGTTTGAGCACCATTTTTACTTGTTTACCAGTATGTAACCCAATACCTTCTAAGGTAATTTCTTTGGATAAAGTATTTTGCTTTACCATAGTGTATTTATTTTAATTTTTTTTCTAATTCTTCTAAGCGTTTAAGCAAGTTAGGTAATTTTCTAAAAATGACATAAGCTTTGTTGTATTCAGCGTGCCCCAAAGCGGGAGAGCCTTGTATCGCTTCATCGTCTTTAAGGTTGCGACCTACCCCTGTTTGGGCTTGTATTTTCACGCGATTGCCTATTACTAAGTGACCTACGATTCCCACTTGACCACCTATCATACAATTTTCGCCTACTTTAGTTGAGCCAGCGATGCCTGTTTGGGCAGCAATCACTGTATTTTTACCTATTTCTACATTGTGGGCTATATGTATTTGGTTGTCTAACTTTACCCCCTTACGAATGATAGTAGAACCTAAAGTTGCACGATCTATAGCTGTTTCTGCACCTATATCTACAGAATCTTCAATCACGACATTACCTATCTGTGGTACTCTGCTGAACTCTCCTTTTTCATTGGGCTGGAAGCCAAATCCGTCAGCACCTAATACTACTCCACTGTGGAGCATACAATCTTTGCCTATGACAGTTTCGGAATATATTTTACAGCCTGCAAAAATAGTAGTCCCCTCACCTACTGATGAGTTATCACCTATGTAAGTGTTAGGATAGATTTTTACATTATCGCTTATCACTACATTTTCGCCAATATACACAAAAGCTCCTATATATACATTTTGTCCTATTTTAGCAGATGAAGCGATAAACGAAGGTTGTTCTATACCTACTTTATTCATTTTCACTTGATTGTAAAATTCTAAGAGTTTAGTAAAAGCGGCATAAGCATCGTCTACTCTCACTAAGGTTGCTGATATTTTATCTTCAGCCTCAAAGTCCTTATTTACAATCACTATAGATGCTTGAGTAGTATAGATAAAATGTTTGTATTTAGGGTTTGCCAAAAAAGATATACTCCCTTCACTTCCCTCTTCAATTTTTGAAAGTTTATAGACTTCAATTTGGGGATTTCCTTCTACTTCACCGCCGAGTACATTGGCTATTTGTAATGCTGTAAATTTCATTTAATTAGTTTATAATCAAAACGATATAAAGCAATATTTATATGTTTTTGTCTTAAAAAAAGGTTGTTTTTCGCAACAAAAATATAAAAATTATTTCATATAGCACTCTTTTTACTATTTTTTTTCTCTATTGGGTAATTTTACTTCCTCCTTTTCTACCTTACTTTGGATAGCAAATATAGTATCGTTCGGTTACTTGTGAAAGAGGTTCTAAATTGATGGCTTCAGAGGTTTTAGTAAGATCTACTACTCTTCCATTTTTGGTGAGAATCTTAATTATTTCCTTTCCTGGATTATACGCTCTGTTAGTCATCACTCCTGTAAAGACAAAGTACTTCATATCTTTTTCGCCTACTCCTTTGGCAACTGATAGTTTCTGCAGTCTCTTTATCTTCTGTTCTTCAAAATCGTTCAATCTGACTTTTATTTTTAGCAAATCGCGATTGAGCAACATTTTGCTGAGTTTAGAAAGAACTACATCGGAGTGGAACTGCCATTCTTTCATTGCTGAAATAATATCTGTATCGTCTAAAAGAGCAAACATCTCAAGTACTTCTTGTGAGAAATTATTTTTGGATATCTTGTTTTTCACAAAGAAAGCTAAGGCGGTGGACATAGTCAGTTCTTGCCCTTGTTGCACCAACTCTTTAGCGCGTTTGAGCAACCTGATGAGTATCTGCTCGGCTACTACGCTAGTTTTGTGCAGATACACTTGCCAATACATCAAGCGGCGGGCTATTAGGAATTTCTCTACCGAGTATAAGCCTTTTTCTTCGACTACTAATTCGTCGTTGCGTACATTAAGCATTGAAATAAGGCGTTCAGAATTTATATTCCCCTCAGCGACTCCTGTGTAAAAACTATCGCGTTTGAGGTAATCGGCTCTGTCCATATCCAACTGCCCCGAGATGAGTTGATGCATAAACTTACGTGGGTAAGTACCTTGAAATATTGCTATAGCGGTATCTAATTTGCCATTAAATACCTTGTTAAGCTCTTGCATAAAGCGCAGCGAAATTTCCTCGTGAGAAATACCTTCGACAATGCTGTGTTCCATTGCGTGAGAAAAAGGTCCGTGCCCTATGTCGTGCAACAATATGGCAATATAGAGTCCTTCAGCTTCTTTTTCAGAGATTTGTATTCCCTTGAAACGGAGCATCTCTACTGTTTTCTGCATCAAGAACACACACCCCAATACGTGCTCAAAACGAGTGTGTTTAGCCCCTGGAAATACCAAATACGAAAGTCCCATTTGATTGATACGCCTGAGCCGCTGGAAATAGGGGTGCTCAATAATGTCGAACACCAGAGTGCTGGGGATATGGATAAACCCATAAATAGGGTCGTTGATAATTTTTAGCTTATTTCTTGACCGCATTGAACTGTTTGTTTTTTAACCACTCGGCAGTAGCTTGATAAGTACCAATACAAGCATCGGCTTGTTCTTTGTTCACATTATTTTCTTTTATTTGCTCATAAAACAAGGGATACTCTTGTGTGGGTTGTTCGGTTTCTTTGCGCAAACTGTATTGAGTGGTTTTTCTCAAAGGTGATATAATAGTTAGTTTATCAGGGGTTAAGTAACCTAAATCCTGATAAGTAGCAATATAAGCGCGTGGCTGATAGCCTTCTTTTAGTACATCTTGCCCTATGAACTTAGAGGTATAATTGAAATTTAGCAAACCAAAAACGGTAGGCATCACATCTATTTGTGATATCATTGTATCTACTTTTTTAGGAGTGATAAAATCGGCAACAATAAAACAAGGAATGCGATAACCATCTAAAGGCAATTCGGTACTACCTGCACTCGATGCACAATGGTCGGCTACAATCACAAAAAGAGTATTTTTATACCAATCTTGTTGTTTTGCCATCTCAAAGAATCGCTTGAGAGCATAATCGGTATATTTTACTCCACCTGCACGTCGTTTCTCAGTAGGAGGAATGTCAATTTTACCTTCAGGATAAGTAAAAGGGCGGTGATTGCTCACGGTCATCCAGTGATTGAAGAACGGTTTGCCAGCTTTAGCTTGTTCGTTCATCACCTTTATAGCTTTGTTTGCCATATCTTCATCGCAAACACCCCATATATTGGAGAAAGTTACTTCTTCTGGAGTAAAGCTCTTGCTATCTATAATATCGTAGCCATTGCCAGTGAAGAAATCCTTCATATTATCAAAATAACTATCACCTCCATAGAGATATTTCACATCATAACCTTTACTTTTGAACACGCTACCCGTGGTAAACTTATTTTTATTGTCCTTGCGCTTCACCACGCTTTCCCCTGGAGTAGGTGGTATGCAAAGAGTTAGGGCTTCCAGACCACGTACTGTACGGTTACCCGTAGCATACAAATTAGTAAAAAACAAGCTGTTATTAGCTAAGCTATCCAAGAAAGGTGTACGGTTATCGGCATTACCATACATTGTAAGGTATTCTGCCGAAAGACTCTCTACTGAAATGAGGAGGACATTGCGGTGTACTTCGGTAGTATCGCTTACAATTTTTCGTTCGAGGGCAGGTGCATTGAGTTGTTTGAGCACAATGCTTTCAGCCTCTTTCTCTGGCAAGGTAGGATAAAACTGAAAGAAATCTAACTCACTATGGGTAAAAGCATAATAAAACTTGTAAACACCATTACTTTGTATTTCTTGAGCAAAAGTATTTTCGGCAGTCATAGCATCAAGCTGGGGTAATCTCCACATTCCTATAAGCACTAACAGCAAATAGGGCACTACTATAACCGTTTTTTCAAAGAGGGTAGGTATTGTTTTGAGCGCACTCTTAGTCTTGAGAAATAAATATATAGTAATTGCCAATACTACTACAAAAACCCCTGTAAATAAGGGTACTACAGGGTAACTCTCCATTATATTACCTATCACTTCATTGGTATAAATAAGGTAATCTACTGCTATAAAGTTATAACGAATCCCGAACTCATTCCAAAAGAAATATTCGCTTACTGCATTCATCACTATGGCAAATACATAGATAGCCAACGTAATAAAATACAATGCATTGCGCAGTTGGGCTCTGTACTTAGGCAAAAAGAGTAATAAGGCAAAACACAGCGTTTTAAAGCCGAAGAAAGCTAATGCGATTTCGGGAATCACACCTCCGTATTGAGCAAATATATTGTTAGGATAAAACTGTATATAGAGTAGTATGAGGATAAATGCTCCTAAAATAATGCCTCCGTAAGGTTTTTTGTACTTCACATTGGCGATAAAGAGGAAATAAAGCATTAAAATACTACTTGCCAATACTATCACAAAAGCGTCGGATAGTAAGCCTATGAAAAGCATCTTAAACACACTCCACACCGAAAATGTGGTAGCAGTGATAGGGTGCACCATAAAAACGATACGCATCACAAACGATACGATTAGGTATAAGGCAGCTATATATGTAAAAGGCTTTATTCTTTCTAAAATGGACTTCATAGATAGTTATTTTTGAATGATAAACATTGTGATTTCTCTCTTAAAAAAAGAAACGCCTTAAAAAGACTCATAAGGCGTTTCATTTTAAAAATGAAAAATTCTTTATTTATTGATTTGTGTTAAGCATAATTGGCATTGCCAACATTAGCACTTTCTCACCCTCATCAAGTCCATCAACAGGCGTGATAAGTCCGGCGCGATTTGGCAACGACATTTCTATCAAGATTTCATCAGAGTCTAAGTTATTAATCATCTCTTTCAAGAACTTGGAGTTGAAGCCTATTTCTAAATCGTCTCCCTGATAGTTGCAAGTGAAACGCTCCTCACCTTTATTGCTATAATCTACGTCCTCAGCTGAAATTACCAAGCTAGAACCAGCTATTTTCAAGCGCACTTGGTGGGTGGTTTTATTTGAAAACAACGACAAACGGTTAATAGAACTATAGAATTGCGAACGATTTAAGATAAGTTTGTTAGGATTTTCTTTAGGAATTACCGCATCGTAGTTAGGATATTTACCATCTATAAGGCGGCAGATGAATTCCATATCGTCAAAAGAAAATTTTGCATTGCTCTCGTTGTATTCTATTGTTACTTCTGTTTCGCTACCTGCTAAAATACCTTTGAGAATGTTCAACGGTTTTTTAGGCATAATGAAATCAGCCGCTTCATTAGCTTTGATGTCTAAGCGTTCGTATTTCACTAATTTATGAGCATCAGTACCTACAAAGGTGAGTCCGTTTTCACTGAATTGGAATAAAATACCGCTCATTGTAGGACGTAAATCGTCATTTCCTGCTGCGAAGATAGTCTTTTGCACGGCAGTTGCTAATACATCGCCTATCATCGTTACTTTGCTTGCTTCAGGTAAAGCTACAGGGCGAGGGAACTCCTCTCCATCTAAATAAGCTAAGGTATAATTACCGGTAGTAGAGCTAATTTCTATTACATTATTCTCTTTTACCAAAAAGGTAAGGGGTTGTTCTGAAAAGGTTTTAAGAATATCTGTCAATAATTTAGCTGATACTGCTATGCTCCCTTCTGAATCTGATTCTACTTCCAAAGTACCTCTTACAGTAGTTTCCAAATCGGAAGCAGAGATAGTTAAAGAATTGGTAGACAGTTCAAACAAAAAGTTATCGAGTATAGGCATTGTATTGTTGTTATTGATTACACCGCCAAATACTTGTAACTTCTTTAATAAGTAAGAACTTGATACTATAAACTTCATATTTTTATATATTTTAAATGACAAAACTTACCCCTTTGCGGAGTAATAATGGCAAAAGTAGAAAGAATATTTGTTACTACCAAATTTTTTTAGATATTTTTTAATTTTAATGTGAGTCCAACATAAGAGATAATATGACTTACACTACAGAAATTCTAGCAAAACAAGCAATTACAAATAGGTAGTTTCGTCGTTTTTTTAAATCTCCCACGAATTCCAAAAAATAGAAACTTTGTCAACAATAGAAAAACGAATCTATAAACAACAAAGAAAGACAGTTTTTATTTGAAGCAATCTTATACTTAGCTTATACGAATCTTATAGGAAGAACGAACAATGAACAGTGCAAGCCACACGGGCAGATAAGCAAAAGACAGTGCAAGCCACACGGACAGATAAACAAAAGACGGTGCGAGCCGCACGGGCAGATAAACAAAAGACGGTGCGAGCCGCACGGACAAATGAACGAATGACGAACGATGAACGAACAAAAGACGAACAAAAGACGAACAAAAGACGAACAAAAGACGAACAAAAGACGAACAAAAGACGAACAAAAGACGAACAAAAGACGAACAAAAGACGAACAATAAACGAAGAAATGCTAAAGAGAAGAGGAAGATAAGATAGCGTTAATAGCTTTTTAAAAATAAAAAATAATATATTTTGCTTATTTCTATTTGTAATTAAAAAAAACTTTGTATTTTTGTGCCATTATTTTAAACATAAAATTATGGAGAAATTTGGTGATATCATCAATGTAAATACACCTGTGCTCATTTGTTTTTATTCTGAAGGTATTGAAGTTTCACTACATATGAATGCTGTATTACGCGAAATAGTTACTATTTTGAAGGATAGAGTAAAGGTTGTGAAAATAGACATTAACAAGAATAAAGAATTAAGTAAGGCACTGAAGATAAGTGTCTTGCCTACTGTCATTATCTTTAATAATATGAATCTTATTTGGCGGGGAGAAGGCTTTCAAGACAGTGAAGTTTTACTAATGGAACTTAACAAATTTCTGTAATTAATGATTAAAGGTCAATGATTAATGGTTAGTTCTAATTCCTAATTTCTAACATAATGAGGAATTAGTAATCCTACCACTAAATCATAACTATTGATACCTTGTGATTGTTTGTTTGCTTTCAAGAACGCATCGTAGCTTGCTTTAAAAACAGGCTCAGCTTTGTTCTCATATTGTTGCCAAAACAAACGCACTTCTTTATAGTTTTCAAAGATACCTTTGTGAATTTGAGAGTGAAGACTTTCATATTCAGTAGGGGCTACTTGAGCTACTTCATTGAGAAAATAGCGCAAGGCAAAGAGTTCTGCACTGTATCTAAAATAAGGATTATCAGTTTTTAGAGCTGCCAAATACCCTAAATAATTTGCTTCTTCTTCGGCAGCATACCCCATTTGATGTGCTATCTCGTGGCAAACAGTAATAGGCACACTATAACCTATCATCTTTCTGTTTACTTGGGCTTCATTAGTAAACGGATTCAAATACCCACTATATCCCATATAGGTGAGCAGTTTACTGTAAAGAGAAGGTTTGACGCTTTTCATTGCTTTAAAGTCTGTAACACCTTGTTTCTCCAAAGGATAGCCGTTATAAGCAATGCGATATATTTCTTTTTGTGAAAGCCAAAAGTCTACTTTAGTAGTATCATTGGTTGCTAATCGAGAATGGATTGTGTTGGCTCTGTCAATACACGTTTGTGTAGCTTTCAGCAGTTGGGCTTGGGTATATTCTTTAGAAATGTGCAAAGATTCCGATAAAGGTACCCTGAAATAGTTGAATCCCCAGAGGAAGAAAAAGGCAAAGGTAATACGTATTATTTTTGAAAATATCTTATCTAAGATTTTTAAGGGGGCTTGCCATAACTTTTTGAAGTGTTTTACTACGGCTAAAAATATACCTATAATGAGCAACGTGTATAGAATATCACCCATAGAAAAAGGTATCCACCCGAATAAAAAGTGCAACACTTTAGCTATATACGGGTAGATACCTTTACTATAAATATGTTCTGTAACGGTAGGAAAAGTACGAAAAACAAGCCAAATAACTATGTAAATAGCAAAAACACTATATTTCCATACTTGTTTCCTTTCCATTATTTCTTATCGTCTTTACCTTCTAAGTCTCTCTCAAATTGTTTTACTTCTTTGAGTTGCTCTATAATCTTATCAATAGTTTCTTTTTTGTCTATTTCAATAGGAATTTCCACTTTAGTATATTCCCAACGAATTACTAAATTTACTTTTTCATTAGAAATGTTCTCGAATGAGAACTCTAAAGCTTCTTGTAAATCTTTGGTTTGAGTAACAGGCACTGTAAATTCAATAGCATTCTCATTAGGGTCATAGCTATAAGCTCCCCACGCATCGGCATCGTAATTGAGAACTACCGTCCACTGGTGAGCTTCAGGAGTTACAAAAATAGCATAATCGCCCTTTTTTACCGACTTGCCTCCAAATTTTACAGGCTGAAGAAAACTAATACTCGTAGCTTGATTAGCTCCTAAACGCCAAATCTTCCCATAGGGAACTAATTCGCCAAATATTTTACGCCCGCGCACACTTGGGCGACCGTAATCTACTGTAATTTGACTCACAGAAAACTGTTGTGTGATTACCTGACGTGGACTTGCCATAGGGTAGCTAAAGTTCTGTGCATAAGACGCAAGACTTATCAAAAAAACTACTATAAGAATTAGTTTCTTCATATTATTCGAAGTTTAGATTTAATAAGAAACCACGGCTCTTTAAACCATTAAGGTTACCTGTCCAAGGGCTATTGGGATTATTATCGGGTATCAACTCATTATTAACTGAAAATAAGGCTCTCAGAGAAGGAGAGACTCTAAAGTAAGGAGTGTAGAAGTCAATACCTAAACCTAATTCATAGAAGAAAACATTTCTTGTAGCACGGAAAGTCTTTTCGGAATTATCAACATTTAGATTCGCATTACTACTCAAGTTAAACACCATCGAAGCTCCTGCTGTTACGTAGGGTTTTACGTTATACCAGCGCTTAGCGCTATACTTTAGCAATAATGGAATATAAATATAAGTAGAAGGAACATCGCGCATCGAATCTCTCGAATCGGAGAATCCAGGGAAGATAAGAATACGCTTGTTGTACACCAAACCTGGCTCAATTCGCAAATCGAGATGTTTCACTAAGCGCACAGAGCCTGTAAGACCTACGTTGAAACCTAATTTACGGTCAGTTTGTATTTCTCGCAGATTAGCTGTGCGATAATTTAAGTCGCGGTAATCTATTTTGAAGTCAAACACATTGGTACCAAAATAGTATCCCCATTGAAAACGTTTGTCATCAAAATGTTCTAAGTTCATAATAGGCTCTTTGATTTGCCCATACAAATCCAATGCTCCTAAAAATAAGAACAACCCTATAAGACTCTTTTTTAATGTTTTCTTATTCATTTTTTATTGTTAAAGTTCTATTTATTAGCTATGTAAATGGTGACTACTCCACCTAAGGTTTTAGGATAATATTCAGTTTTCTGATAACCTACCTTATCTAATATCTCTTGAAACTTCTTCCCGTAAGGAAAATGGATAGCCGAATCAGATAAGTACCTATAAGCCGACCTGTCTTTAGAAAAGAGTTTGCCAATGAGGGGCATCATATAATTTGTATATAGATGATACCCTTGTTTGAAAGGGAACTTTTTAGGTACAGAAGTCTCTAATACCACCAAGCGCCCCTTTGGTTTCAGCACTCTGAGAATTTCACTTAGTCCCTTTTCTAAATCTTCAAAGTTGCGTACTCCAAAACCTACCGTTACAGCATCGAAAGTAGCATCAGCAAAAGGTAGTTGCTCACTATCTCCGTGTACTAAATTAATGCGGTCAGTAAGTTTTTTTTTAGCTATCTTTTCGCGTCCTACTTCCAACATTCCCTCTGAGATATCTAATCCTGTAATTCTCACATTTGGAATAGTAGTAAGAGCAATTGCTAAATCGGCTGTGCCTGTAGCTACATCAAGCACCGTAGTAGGGTGTATCTCTGCCACTTTTTGTACTACAAATTTACGCCATTTTACATCTGAGCCCCACGAAATCAAACGGTTCAAACCATCATAAGTATCTGAGATAGTGTTAAACATTTGGGTAACTTGTTCTTTTTTACCCTGTGCTGAATCTTGATAGGGCGTAACAGTGTTCTTAGGCATATAGTGCTTAATTTTTTGCAAAGATAGAAATTAATTTTCAATTGACAATATTTTTGTCTCTTATTCACATACACGCCAATTCCAGAACCCTAGCTTTACCTCTTACCTATTTAAATGCCTTTGTATTATTCTTAATAATCGCTTCTTTCTCGGCTTCTGGAATAGAGTATTTATGACCATAAGCAGCTCCTTCCCAATCGCCGTAAGAATAGTTAGGGAGCACAATAAAACGCTTGCCAAACTCTGTTTTGTTCTTATGTACTGCCTCTGAACGTTCTTTTGGAGTACCACCATCGAAATCTTTAGAAAAGTCGGAAAGGTTGTCGCCCATCAAGAGCACGATGTCGTAATCTTTAGCAATTTGTAATCGACGATTTTCTTTGCTCTTCTCAGCAGAACGCAAGATAAGTCGATTGTCTGAAGGCAAAGGAAAATTGTACTTGCGCAAGTTCTTGGTCGTACCTTCACGTTCGTTGTCACGACGATTAGTTACATAGAAAATAGCTACTCCCTTGCTATCGGCGTATTTAAAGAACTCTAACGCGCCTGTTAGCGGTTTGGCATCGCCTAAAACTGTCCATTCTTCCCACGCTTTTTGTGAATAACTAATACCCTGTTTCGCACAATAGGCTTCAAAAGGCGAATTGTCCAAAAAGGTTTCATCTATATCGGTAACAATTGCCAGTGGTTTATCCCCTTTTTTAGCAAGGGCTTCGTCCAATCGCAATTGTGCCACGTTGAAGGCTTGCAAACACAAAGCTTCGTATTCAGCAGCGTTTTGCTGAAAGTAAGACGACCACAATTTGCCGTTAGCAATGAGGGCACTTTCTTGCGTAGTAGTTTGCGTTGTGGTAATGTTTTTAGTAGGACAGCAACTGCCAAGCAATAAAGCTGCTACTCCAATGAGTAAATAATTCTTTTTCATTTCTATTTAATTTATTAATAATCTTATTGTCTATACAAGTCGCCCTAATCTGCTAATAAATCAATTTTCCAAGCAAACTGGTCGATTATCTTGTCTACTATTATCTGCGCAAGCTTTTCTTTACTTTCTAAAGTCCAGCCTGCAATATGAGGAGTGAGAACCACATTATCCGCTTCCAATAGGTATTTAAACGATTGGGGCATTTGTTCGTCACTAAAGAAGTCTTCAAACGATGCCTTTTCATATTCTAACACGTCTAAGCCTGCCCCTAATACTTTCCCGCTTTGCAAGGCGCGTACCAAATCATCGGTAACTACGCTCTTCCCACGTGCAGTATTTAAGAACCAAAAACTCTTAGCAAAACTATTGATAAACACTTCATTCACCATACCTATAGTTTGTGGAGTTTGAGGCGTGTGCAGGCTCACTACATCTGCCTGACGAAAAAAGTCTACTAGGGTTACTTGCTTGGCATTCTCGTCACCTTTGTTGGGGAGTATATCGTAGCAAATCACACTACAGTCAAAACCGCGCAACTTCTTAGCAAAACTCTTTCCCATATTTCCGTAGCCTATAATACCTACTGTCTTGCCGTCGAGCTCCCAACCTCTGTTCTCCTCGCGCAACCATTTGCCATTTTTAATTTCGTTATTGGCTTTCTTAAACTTGTTCAGCAATGCCAGAAGCATACCGAGTGCGTGTTCGCCTACTGCATTTCTATTGCCTTCAGGGGCTGCGATGAGCGTTATACCTTTACTTTCGGCATAAGCTACGTCTATATTTTCAAGCCCTGCACCTACTCTGCCTATGAATTTCAATCGAGTAGCCTTGTCTAAAAATGTCCTGTCTATAGTAAAACGACTGCGTATAATAATTCCATCGTAATCAGCTATTTTAGCCTCAATAGACTCTTTAGAGCTTGTATAGTCTTCATAATTTTCAAAACCCTGTGCTGCGAGTTGTGAAAGCATCAAGGGGTGGTTTCTGTCTATATGTAATATCTTCATTATTAATTAATTTATTTTTTTCTTATTGGTCTAACTGAGCGCCTTGTTCAATCATTTGCATTCCTAAAGAAATTAGAAGGAATACCATCAATTATTTCATCTCAAAGTCCTAATGCTTTCCAAACCTCCACTTGCTTCTCTACTAATTGCTTTTCAGCCTGAGAAGGATTGTCTAATTGAGTTACTTCTGTTTGCCATTTTTGTTAATAACTAATAAGTTTAGCTCTTAAGCTTCCATTCTTCTGCAAAAGCTCTTTTTTGTACTATAGAAGGTTTTTGATTACTCAAAAGAAATATAAAACTCTTTTATTTTTGCATTTTGATAATTATTCACAAAATATCTATCACAAATTAGATTAATCTTCTTATTATTAGTATTAAAATTGAAATAAGTTTGTTCATCATAAAAATTATACAATGCTATAAAATCTTCTTTTATGATACTATTAAAAAAAGTAAAAGGAATAAGTTCTTTTAAAAATACCTCTATCTTTTTATAACAATTATTATATTCAAATCGAACTGTCTTATCTAGTTCCTTAACAATATATATATTATTATCTAAACTTTCTACATTATTCCATATTTCTAAAGAATCTGTTTTTTTATTTTAAAAATATTTCCTATATCCATAATTTTACTTTACTACTATTGCATTGATTTTTTAAAAATCAATGCAATATTTAATAAATTTGAGAGTTACTATAGTAGATATTTCTTATATTTTATTTAGCTATTTAATATTTTAACTTTCTAAATCAATCATTTGATGTTCTTTAAAAACTTTATAAATATTTTCATCAAAATTATGCAAGTCTAAAATGATTTCTTCTTGTTTTCCTGTAAATTGTTCACCATCTGGCTGACCAATGGTTGATGTATCTCGGTATTTTTTTATTCCGATGATTTTATCCATTCGTGTTCGATCAATAAAAAAATAGTTTTTGGCAAATTGTCCATATTTATCGTCCATATTTTGAGGATGAACTTGTGGTTCTCCAAATAATTCTATCATTTTATTTTTTACTTCTTGATTATCATTTGGAAAAGAAAAACAGATTTTGTCACCAAAATTATCTACATCAACAATACGTATGCCCTCTATTTCTACTAAAATTGAGAATTCATAAAACGAATCTATATTATCTTGGCTCAAATGAGTATTGGATAATGTAATGTATTCTTTATTCCAATTGTCGCTTGTCCAATTTAGTTGATAAAACTCTATAAAATTTTCGGAGATAGGAATATAGAATTTCTTATTTTGTCTATTGTAAGTAACCGTTCCATTATCCCAAAGATTTTTTTCCCTACCTTCAAAGTTTTTTTCATAACTATCAAAACCATTCTGTATTATTTCTTTCAGTAATAGTCGATTACTTAACAATTGTTCAGTTTTAACTCCTTGAGTTATTCTACCAGAGTTAATGGTATAATATTCTAATCTTCCCTTAAATATTAACCAATTCATATTTCTACCCGTAAAAATTATTTTTTTATCCATTTATTAACCAATACTTTATTATTTTCATCAAAACCTATATACTCATACCTTGAAACAATATTTCCTTTATTATCATACACAGTCATTGTCTCCCCTCCTTTAAAAATAATATCATTTTGATTTACATATTCTGGGATAATATTTGTCTTTGAACCAGTCATCCCCGTTTTCGTATATGGTAATGGATTATTATTTTGAGAAGTTTTAAAAGCATTGTCTATGATATTAAATTTAAATCATTCTCAAATTCTCTAATAAGATTATTCTTATTTGAAATTATCTTATTCATCTGTAAAAAACCTCCTCCTTTTTTACCATTAGGTAATATAGGCGTTGTTAGTACTTTCTCTATTTCTGCTGTAGAAGTGTATATTACAATGTTATTTGGAGCAGGAAAAGATGCTTCTGCCGTTTAATAGTGTATAAGACTCTTCTCCTAAATGATAGGATCATCTCCTTTCTTCTTCAAACTTTGTTAAGTATTACTAAATAATGTATAATAGAGTCTAAAGATTATGTCACAATCAATTTTTCTTGAATCAATCTACAACGTTTTTCAGGTGAGTGCCCCCCCCATTCTGTATAAATGAAATAAAAAGAATTATAATCTATGTCCTTATAAATTTTACAATTATTATAAGGGTAATAATTTAAAGATATAGGATAATTTGCAGACCAATAATTCTCATTTGTATGACATTCTTCCATCGTGATACCATCATCAGAATTTTCTACTTCTGAAATAAGAATTAATCTATTTTCTAAATCTTTACTAAGAATATTCCAAGATATATAATCTTTAGCAAAGGGGTCTGAATAATTATCAACATTAGAATGCTTCAACATTTCTATTAAATCTTTATTTGTCATATTTTAGATTTTTTTTACTTTTTCCCATTTAAATTGATTTTTAAGAAAATCTATATCCTTGATTATATCAATACTTATAAAACTCATCATTTGATAAGCTTATATCAAAATTATATTTTCTTTTTAGATTTATAATAATCCATTTAATATTATTGTATGTTTCTATATTGTTAAAATTAAGTGTTTCTATATTTTTAATAAATAAATCTTTTAATTCTTTTGAAATTTTCCATTCTTTCTTTAGTTTTTTATCTCCCTTGAAGCTATGCACAAAATATGACCATAATATTCCTAAAAGTTGTAACAAATCTTCTCCTGAAATATCTTTTTTTGTTTTCAATATTTTAATAATATTCTCCTCTGTTAATTCATAGTTTTCACCTTCTAATAAATAATATTCTAAGATCTCTGAATAAGTATCTGTGCTGTCATGCCCTCCTCTATCTCTGTCCATAACAAAATACTTTCCTTTTCCTAAAAGGAAATCTTCTATTTCATTATGTAGTATAGATTGTTTATATTTATTATTCATATAATTATTTATTTTATTTTTAATACATTATTACTTCCAAAAAAATTAATAAACGTATCCCAATCTTTATTATGAATAAGATTTTCTGAATTGGATATTACAGCTTCCTTAGTTCCATGTATTGTATATCCTCCAGGGATCCATAACTCATCATAGGCTCCCACTTCATTCCCGTTAGGAAAATCAAAAGTAAATTTCTCAGGAGGCACTTTGACAAAAAACACTTCATCTGTCGCTTTAAAATAATCTTTCCCTAAATCTAATTCCTCAATTAATACATTTAAATTCTTATTAGAATCATTATATTTCCTTATTACTCCTTCCATATCACTTCTTAATCCAATAAATTTTCTTGGAGCCATTGTGATATAATTTGATTCTACAACATCTCTTCTTCTAATAATAAAAGCACCTCCTTCTTTTTCAAACTTTGCTAAGTGTTGTTGGATATAACCTGAACTTAGATAAGTACTTGGGGCAGGTCTTTGTCCTTTAGGAATACTCAATATATCCTCGCTTGTTTTTCCATTAATAAAAACACCCTTAATACCCCATTGGTCATTAGGTATATTCTTAGCATCAGTAAGTTCAATAAAGACTTTTTCTTGTTGTCCTAATCCTTTTCTTTCAAACCAAGGATAGCTTTTCCGTACTCAAAATTTAAGTCTAAAGGTGAGTAACTCTTATATTTCTTACTTACCAAATATTTTTGTTCCTAAAAGTATAATATTAGTCCCTGGATTTCTTGCATATTCGCCTCCTATAAGGGCTAGACAAACTATATAACCATCAAATTTCACAATAATAGGGGTCGTATATTCATTTAAAATATAAGCCTCATATGTAATTATTCCTGTTTTTTTGTATACTTTTTCAACTAAAAAAGGGAATAAACTAGCTATTTTTTTTATTCTTTCCAAAGGAATATTTAATTTATTAGGATAAATAAGACTTAATAATTCTATTTCAGAATTATTTATCTCAGAAAACATATCAAGCTTTATTGTTTTATCTTGATTTATGAAAAAAAGTAAATCCCCATTACAAAAAGGTAATGGTGAATTTTCATTCAATTGTATTTTATTATTCAATAAAATTTTCATTTATTTCAATTTCTTTATATTTATAATTTCAATTTTTCCCTCCTTAACTAATTCTTCTATATTTTTTGAAAATTTAATTTGAAC
The DNA here is from genome assembly GCF_013394735.1 of Capnocytophaga sp. oral taxon 902. Lineage (NCBI taxonomy): Bacteria > Pseudomonadati > Bacteroidota > Flavobacteriia > Flavobacteriales > Flavobacteriaceae > Capnocytophaga > Capnocytophaga sp. oral taxon 902. The sequence continues at coordinate 2,572,283 of NZ_CP058261.1, read as the reverse complement.
ACCTTTCCCTTTTTGTCCAAACCAAGGTATAATTTCTCCTTTTTGAATTTTAATATCTTCTAAAACTTTTATTTCATAAAATTCTGCATAATCACTAACACTCCCTTTTAATGCTCTTTGTTCAAATGGATATGAAGTATTATCAATATTTTTTGGAGAAGCAAACCAACCTCTATGTATATCATCTGGCTGGATAGCACCATTGTAGTCATATCTATCTAATATTTCTCCCTTTTTTATGATATTATTTTCATAAGTTATAAACCCATCAAAAGGAGGCCATCCTTCATTCAAATTATTTTCTTTAAAGAACTTATAAAGCTCATCCCATTTTTCTTCACCCCATAGCTTAAATGCTATTTTGTATTGTTCATCTGTAGCATTAAAAGTTTTTATAAAATCTTCATAACTTACATTTCTGTAAATGAGCTTTTTAAAATCATCTACAAATCCCAAACTTCTCCATACTTCTTCTTGCTTATCTAATAAATCTCTTTCTTCTTTATTTAATGTCTTTAATTTCTCTATTCCTTTTTTCCAGTCCTGATATCTTTTAGCGAGTTGAACTCTTAAGCTTCCATTCTTCTGTAGAAGATTTTTTGTAGCTTGTGGTAGGTTCTTTGCAAACTTATAACCTGCTTGTCCAAGATTCTTTATCCCTATAACTCCCATTGCCAAGTTGTAGCTATTTACAACCTGCCCTAAAGAACTATGAGGGTCTATATGCTGTGATACATTCACTCCTATGTCCCCCACAGCTCCCACTACTTCTGCCAGTGCCTAAGCACGACGTACTGTAATACAACTTTGTTGATAATTTTTACTCTTTTTTAACCTCTAATAATTCTTTTATTTTATCAATAAATTTATAAAATTCTTCTATCTGATTTTCAGAGTATCCTTTCCCTTCTAAAAATCTCGGAGATATAGAAAAAAGATTTAATTCCTTTTTTTCATTATTTCTAAGTATAGATAAATCTTTCTCTAATATTTGATATAAAAAATTTGTTTTTTCATAGTTATTTAATATACTTTTTTTATATTCTTCCTGTGAAGAATATAAATCTTTCTCTGAGAAAAGAGTTTTTAGTTGCCAAAAAGGAATTTCTTCGATTTTCTTTTCTAATTCTTTTCTCATTAAACCCATTTTATTTTGAATAAGATTTATTATTTCATTCATTTTAATTCTTTTATACTTTTTGTTATTTCTGGGAGATTTATCTTATTTTGCTTATAATCAAAAATTACTTGCTCTATTCCTCCTTTCAAAAAGAAATCTTTAGTTACTGAAGAAGCAGGTTGCCTAGCAGCAACCCCTCTCCAAACATATATTCCTTGAGAAGGTGCTTCTATTTCAATAATTTTTGTCATCCCATTCCATTCAGGCATTACTGCTGTACCTCCTATCACTTCTGAAATAGATGTTGGTCTATCAAAAGTCCAATAGTTCCCTTTGGGTAGTGTATTCCCTGTTTGCGAAATATCATCCCAAGGTTTATATCCGTCAAAAACACGATATAATTTAGTTCCTGGCTTTATTTTAATAAATTGAATCCATTACCTAAATCTTCTATGACTTCTATATTCTCTCTCTTAATTAACTTAGCATTTTTAGCAAATGTTTCTCCTTGATATTTCTTTAATACAAAATCATTATTATTTACTTTTATTTTTATATCACTTTTTATATTATCTACAGAATTTGATATATATTCCCCTTTGGTAACACCAAGTATATTCTCATAGTCCCCTATGATTACTTTTTGATGATTTAAACTTTTTGCCTTTTCAAGCTTTGAAAAAAGCTCTAGTTTATTTGAGCTTTTGTTAAAACTACTTTCTAATTTGGAATAGTTCAATCCTTCTCTTACCCATTCTTTAATTTTATTTTTGACATTTATCCCTATTACAGTTTCCAAATCATCCACCCATTTAGCATTTAGAAGTATATCATCTATTTTATTTTCAAACCCTAATGCTTTCCAAACCTCCGCTTGCTTCTCCACTAATTGCTTTTCAGCCTGAGAAGGATTGTCTAATTGAGCTACTTCTGTTTGCCATTTTTGATGATAACTAATAAGTTTAGCTCTTAAGCTTCCATTCTTCTGCAAAAGCTCTTTTGTAGCTTGTGGTAGGTTCTTTACAAACTTATAACCTACTTGTCCAAGATTCTTTATCCCTATAACTCCCATTGCCAAGTTGTAGCTGTTTACAACCTGTCCTAAAGAACTATGAGGGTCTATATGCTGTGATACATTCACTCCTATGTCCCCACAGCTCCCACTACTTCTGCCAGTGCCCAAGCACGACGTACCCAATGCACTTTTGTAGCCAAAGCGGTTCCTCCACTAAGCGCTATCGTTGCTACATCTAAGGTGGTAATAATACCTTTTTCTATATAGTCATTCCTTATTTTATCCTTGCTATACTTTAAGAAAATAGCAGGTACTATATATACTTCATTCCCTAAATTATTCCCTTCCAATGCTGTTTGCAACAAAGGTAATTTATCCTTATCAGGAACGATAATAAGTGGCGTTAATGGAGAAACTTCAGCAATAGGTTCTCTTTGTTCGACTACATCTATTGGAACATCTCCTTTTACAAGAACTGTTTTAGAAGATTTAATCGTATAAACATCGTAAAGTTTTATATTTCCTGTAGCACTAACGTACTCTCCTTCATTTTTCTTTGATGTGGAGGAGAAATACATAAAAGAGGAATATTCACTATAACTAATAGGATTTAAATTAAGTGTTCTTTTGGCAAAATCTTCTTCATTTTTACCCCACCTATCTTCAATAGAAGCTGGATTATGGTTAAACATCCACACCAAAGCTCCTATAAAGTTAGTATAATTCTTCTTATCGGTCAAGAAATTAACAGATACATCATCTATTTCCTCTATAAGATGTTTCAATAGTTTATTGCCATTGGCTTCTAAATGGGCATAAAAACGCTTGTAATCTGTCGTCTTAATTCCAGACATCAAACGAAGCAACGCTACTTCCGAATGTTCTGTAATTCTTTCCTGACTGGCTATAATATCAAATAATTTTTCTATTTCGCCATAGGTTAACCCTGATATAGCAGCCATACAATAACTGTTTACTATTGAGGTTACCCTTTCAGGATTAGCTTCCGCTAAAAGTCCTTGCAATATTTTTCTTCCTTCATTTATTTCAGCAGTACTACATTCTTGCAAATCTCTCTCTCGTAAATGAGTGAAAAATTCCTTTCCACAAGAAGCATCTCGAACTGTATACGGTGCGATTCTCCAATAGCTTTCATTGTATTGAGCTATGTATTTCTCTATGGTTTGAACAATATTTGTTGATTGCTCATCTTTCGTTTCCCAAGGAATCGTCAAATAATCATAAGTACACCCATCTTTACGACTGCGATAGATATTTACTTTATTATTGATATTTTTAGCTTCTCTCTTTACTTTTATTGCTCCTTCTATGCCTCCTATGCCCACAAAAGCTTTGGATTGTCTATCCCAATAATATTGATACCCCTGATAACTAATCTTTTGTATAGTATATTTATCTGGTGCAACTTCAATAGTAGTGTTTATTTTTTTGCCATTTAAAAAGAATGTATCAAAAATAACACCATCAGGAGTCAATCCTAAATGTGCATTTGCATTATACTCTCCTTCCCCTTGTCCTTGGAAGGCATACAGTTTTACCTTAGGGTCATTGATTTGCTTCCAATCGCGGTAGAAGAAGTCTTGCCCCTGGTTGTAATCCATTAGGGCAGAGGTTTTACCTTTGTCGGCATTTTTACCTTTGAAAGGGTGTTCGAGTTTAAAGATGCCGTGCCCCAGTTCGTGGGCTATGGTGCGTGCATTGGTGCCGTAAACAAAGCCGTATTGCCCACCTAATCGCATATAGCCGTGATTGCCAGTGCCGTCGTTTACCAAAAAGATGTAATAAGTGTTCTCTTTTGGCTTTCTGTTGGTTGTAAATTTAGCGATGACTGCGTTTTGTTCAGGGCTATAGGTAGAAAGGTCACCAAACTCGTTTTCTGTGGGCAAAGTGCCGTTTTTGAGTTGGTCGCTAATATCAAAAGGGGTTTCAATATGTCAAGGAACATTATTTGTTTTTTCAGAATTTTATAGCGTCAGACATCGTATCCATCTGTTTAGTGAGAAAATCTCCGTAAAACTTATTAGAAACATAAATTAAATTGTTTACACCACGAAAGCCATAGTTATCATTTGAGTGAATTAAAGTATCTATTTTTTTATCACTATCAAACTGAGCTATAATATAAGGATATTTTTCATTTTTATATTGATGTTTTTTATCTATAAAAGCTAAATGGGCAACTACAAGAACAATATCATTCTTTTTATCATAAATTCCTGAAAAATAATATAGATCTGGTGAGATTTTTCCTATATTGATAGAATCAGGTCTTACATAAAGACAATATCTTTCTGATGAGATTTCAGTTGTTTTTAAGACTTGACCTGATATATAATAAGAAGTATTTTCTTCATATATACGTCTACTATTCTGTTCTCTTTCAGAATAGTAACAACTTTCATAAAACATCAAAAAACATATTATCCCAAAAAAGGTTGCCATTATTATATTAGCTGTCTTACTTGTTTGTATTACCATAATTTTAAAACTCTATTCCATTAGGAATTGTGTCCATTTGTTGGAGCAAATATTGCACTATAGGTTCTTTAACATCTGCATCTAATATATTTTCGTCTAATTCTAATTTATTATCAGAAAATGTAAAACCATATTTACCTATTTTAGGATTACACATATATGTTAGATAGGGAAGTGTATTGCTGTCTGTTTTAGCAATTCCTAATCGTGACTTAGAATTAGATAGAAGAATAGCTATTTTTTTATCTTCATCAAACACTCCCGAAATTCTATCCCTTCTTTTTTCTGATCTTAAAATATTTACAGAATCTGTTTTGACAAAAAGAGCATAAGAAAAGCTTCCTATTTTTTTAATTTTAAAAACCTGTCCTGATATATAAAAAAAAGAGTTTTCTTTATAAAAATTACTTTGCTCATTTTCATATATAGTATTATTTCTCGTCTCTATGAAATTATTTACAAAGATAAAAAGAACGCTAAGCATTATCAAACCTCCTGTGAGAAATAATATAATTTTTCGTAACATTTTTAGTAGGGTATTATAAATTTAATGTAACTCTTCAATTTTTCCCATTTAGTTTTGGGGGTGTCAACAGCTTTTTTATTAATAAAAGCTGTCTTTCCTATTCCTGCTGTAACACTTGGCGTTACTGGGGAAAGACCTCCTCCTACACCAACAGATCTAGAATATGAGAAAACATTCCAACTCACCTCTCCTTCTCTTTTCCCCTCTCCTTGCGCATAAGTATAAGCAGTCCCTGCGGAAATATCTAATCCTCCTAAAAGAAGTCCTGTACCAACACCAATACCTCCTCTTCCATATTTATATTTACCTTCAAATTTGATATGTTCCTTATATTCATCCGTTTCTGCAAAAGTCATAAATAAGCTTCCTCCTACATTAGCAGAAATACCAATATTCAATACTCCTCCCATTCCTGCTTCACCTCCTACATATGAATGAACATAACCACTATCATTACCTCCCATAAAGATGACATTTCCTAAAACAACACTAGCCTCTTGTTTTAATCCAAATTCATTTTCTAATCCAGCAGATTTTTCTATACCAAAACCAACTTTTGAAAAGTCTATTTTATTATATACTAATTCAAACATTTTTCTAAACTCTTCTATTTTATCTTTAGGTAAAATAGTTTCTAACCAACTTTTATCCACAGTACCTCCTTGGAAAGTAGGTTCTAATAGAGCATCTTGATTGGTTGCTGAAAGTGTTATAATGTCTTGGTTAAACTCGTTGTTTTTCTTTTTCTTGTAAAGATAGTCATAATACTTTTCTAACAAACGAATCTCTAAGCTTTGTCCTTCTTTTTCTTGATAATCTTGAGGAGTGTTTATCAGTTTTTGGGTCATAGTGTTTATACCATAGGCACTTCCTATCACTAACTGCCCCCAATTATCCGTTGGGTCTGAATTCTCTAGCATTTTCTTCATTACACGTTTGTATATCTCAATATCTTGCTTTTTAGAGAAAAACCTATCACTATAATTAATTTTATATTTCAATTGATTTTCTCCTTTTGTGTAGTGCAACCAAATGGCAAATCCTTGAGTTTTTTCTAATTCTTTTTTCAGTTTCTCAAATTCTTCATCTTTAATATTTGATGTACTTACAATTATCTTAAATTGATTATTAATTGTGTATATCTCAAACGAAGCATTATTAGGTACAGCAATAGTTTGTTTGCTCTTAAACTCTTTCTGGAAAGCGTTCTCTGTTAAAATAGCTCCTTGAGGAATAGTTGTACCATTAATAACACCATCAAAGTAACTGTCTTTTCCTACGTTGTTAATACTACCTCCTGTATTTTCAAAGCTATTTAATTTTTCTGTATATTTCTTTAATTCCTCTTGTAATAATTTAATTTCTTCTTCAACTTTTTTTACTTCATTAGAGGTAAAGTTTTTTCCTTTTTCAATAAGATTATCTGCACTCTTTTCTAAGTTCTCAAGAGATTTCTTGAGTTCATTATCATTATGTTTATCTATTTCATCCTTTATCTGTTTTACCTGTTCTTTTAACTCTTTCTGTTGATTCTTTTTACCCTTATATTCTCTTAGAATTGACTTAATCTTTTCTACCTCATTCGTAATATTTATCACATTCCTCTCGGTCTCATCATAAGTGGTTACGAGTTTTCCGTCTATGAGTTGCCGTTCGGTATTGAGCTTGATGCCGTTGAACACTACCTTTATCTTAGTGTCTTGCAAATAAGGTACTTTCACATAGCCTTCACCTGAGTATACGCCATTGTTACCCGTAGCGTTGAGTACCGTTACCGGGAAATCACCTGCCGTAAAGGTGGTGTTAGGATACAGGTTATCCTGCAAAGGCTCGGTGTTCTTGATGCGTATTTCGGGTTTTACCCCACATTGCACTTGGCTCTTTTCGTCTATCTGCTCGGTGGTAGTAAACTCCTGTTCGGTGCTATACATATAGCTCTCCTCACCAAATACCGAGCTACTATAGGCTGTTTCTAAGCCACAGGCTACACCCACTTTGTAAATGTAAGTACGTCCTCGTTTGAGTCCTGTAACTTTGGCATAGGGCATACTCACTTTTTGCGATTTCCACGTCTTGCCTTTCTCGCGGTACATCACCTTGTAAGGGTATTCCTGATTAGGCATCATCGCTTGAGCACTCCAGCGCAGTTGTGCCGAGGTGCTTTCAGTTATCGCAGTAAGAAATTTCGGCGCTTCACAATGAGAGACTAAATCAAAGTAAAAAGTCTCGGAGTTGCCGTTGTTTTTAAAGTACGATTGTTCGTTAGGATTATTGGGGTTATTTGTAAAAGCCCGTACCTGCCATACGTAGCGCTTGTTTTCCAATAGGATTGGCATCATATTAGTGTATGCCAAGGCTGGTGAAAAGGTTTTAGTTTGGTACACCAATCGTCCCGTCATAAACGCCTCTTCTGGCACCAATGCCAAGTCCCATACTTCTTTGAGGGTGAACTCATACTGCATAAAGGGGGCTACATCGCGAGGCATCCATTGGAAAACAATATGCTGAAAAGCGTTCTTTTTGGTAAGCACTTCTCCTTTTTGGGGCATTGTAAGCACAGGGGGTGAATAGCGTCGCACTTGTATCATCGCGCGTCCTTTGTTGGACACAGGGCGTCCAGTAGCTACGTCGTAAAGCGACAAGCCAATAAAATAAGTACCCTCAGGAAGTAGTCCGTTATAAGTCGCCTCATTAATACCGTAGAGGTTTTCGTAGCGCAGTAGGGTTTTGAAATCTATATTGGTAAGTGTGCGTCGTACGCCTGGGGATAGGTTTACCAAATAGGGGGTAATATAATCAGGTGTTTGGGCAATGACTTGTCCTTGGAAGTCCTCTAACGAGAAGCGGAGCACAAAGGGGCGTCCGCCGGTAGAGAGGTCTTTAAGCAGAAAGTGTGCTTGTATCTTCTGTTCAAAGGTGTCGGCATACCCTCTTAGGCTCTGTGGATAGGGCGGAGTGACAAACACTTGCACGTCCACAGGGTACTGCTGAGCTTGCAGAGTGAAACTCAGCAAGGTGAGGAGGAGGAGTATGTAACGACGTAAGAACATAGTAATTTTTTGCAAAAATAATAAATAATTACGAACTACAAGTGAAGAACCACAAATAATTTGCTAATCCTCAAATTTGCTAATTTGCTAATTATCCCCTACCTTTGCCGTCTATTAATAAGAAAAATTATGTCACTATCCTATTTACAACCCGTTGATGAAGCTTTTACCTTAGACGATTACAAGCCACAACAAGTAGGTTTCCAACTCCATAAACACCTCCCCTCCCTTGGTTTACCTGACCTTACCGACGTGAAAATTGCCTTTTTCTGTATCGAAACAGAAGGACAGTCATTCTATCGCTTTCGTCAGCATCTGTATTCTCTCTTTATGGGAAATTGGAATTTTGCCATTGCCGATTTGGGTAACTTGCCCTTAGGCGAAACCGACGACGATACTCATTTTGCTATCAAAGAAATTGTAGCCGAGCTCATTAAGCAAGACGTTATCCCTGTGGTGCTGGGGGGTTCGCAAGACTTTACTTATTCCCTCTACCGCGCTTTCGATAGTCTCGAACAAATGGTGAATGTAGTGTGTGTAGATGCTAAGTTCGATTTTGGCGATACCGAAGAACTCTTTGTAGAGAGCTCCTATATGAGCAAACTCATTTCAGAACCTCCCGTGAATTTACTCGATTTTACCAATCTCGGCTATCAGTCTTACTATGTAGCTCAAGAAGAGCTCGATTTGCTCGAAAAAATGTGTTTTGAAGTACACCGCTTGGGCAATATAGTGAGTGATTTGAAGATTATCGAGCCCGCAATGCGTGATGCCGATATCGTGAGTGTCGATATGACCTGTGTGCAGGCAAAAGATATGTTAACTGAAGGTAATGTAAACGGCTTCAATAGTAGGGAAATATGTGCTATCACGCGTTATGCAGGTATCAGTAGTAATGTGCAAGTGGCAGGTATTTTCGATATCCCCAATACCGATTTGGCAAGTCAGCTACTCGCCGAAATGCTTTGGTATTTCTACGAAGGATTTAACTTCCGTATCAAAGAACTACCTGTGATAAACGACGAGAATTACACTAAATACATCGTACCCATTGAAGATATCCAAATAGAGTTCTTCAAAAGTACACAAACCGAACGCTGGTGGATGAAACCCGGAGGCGATAAATACTCCGGACCTCAAAACCACATACCCTCCGGACTTATTCCTTGTCTACCTCAAGACTACGAAGAAGCCATTAGTGGCACTATCCCCGAACGTTGGTGGCGCTCCTATCGCAAATCAGTATAAGCAAATATCTTTTCTATAAAGCCATAGAAAATCGCAATTTCATTTACTTTAAATTCGCTTTTTGTTCATTTATTCTTTATCCACCCTTGCGGCTCCTACCGTTATTTGTTCGTTTTAGGTTTAGTTTAGCTTCGCTTTCTCTTCAAATAGGTCTTGTTTTTCAGATTGATAGTCTTCACTAATTTCTCTTTAAGGCTTGTCCCCCTTCGGGGGTTCGGGGGCTTTCGTCATTCGTCATTCATCTTTTCCTTCACTTTTCCTTCACTTTTCCTTCATCTTTTCTTCGTTCATTGTTCGTTCATTGTTCGTCTTTTCTTCGTTCATTGTTCGTCTTTTGTTCGTCTTTCCTATAAGCTCTCCATATCTACATTATTTCATTCTCTCGCCCCCATTTGCTAATTCTCAAATTTGCTAATTTGCTAATAACACCTGCCCGTTCAACTCGCACCGTCTTTACGCCACTATACTCCCTTTTCTAGTACGGACTTTGCCAAAGTTTCAGACTTTGGCAAAGTTGAAAGCTCCCAATAGTCTCTTTCTTACCTCCATTATTTCCTTATTTTGAATTTATCTTTTGTTCATTCATCAAGCATTCTTAAACCATTATAGCCCCACTATAGACCCACTATAGACCCACTGTAGACCCACTGTAGACCCACTGTAGACCCACTGTAGACCCACTGTAGACCCACTGTAGACCCACTGTAGACCCACTATAGACCCACTGTAGACCCACTGTAGACCCACTCTTAAGCCAGTCTTTCTTCGCCCGTTGTTCGTTTATCCCATAAGCCTTCTTTAATTTAACCACTAACCATTAATCACTAACCATTAATCTTTATGATTTCAAATTTTTATATATCATTTTTTTATCCTATTTTTGTCGCGAAAAAACACTCTCTCTTCTATCTTATCATTATCTTTTGAAGAGAGTATAATCACTTAAATTATGTCATTAATCAAATCAATCTCAGGTATTCGTGGTACTATTGGAGGTGTACCCGATGAAAATCTAACCCCTATCGATGCCGTAAAATTCGCTGCTGCTTATGGTACGTGGCTCAAAGAAAACCTCAACAAAGCAAATATAAAGGTGGTTGTAGGAAGAGACGCACGTATTTCGGGCGAAATGATACAGAACTTAGTACAATACACCCTTGTAGGATTAGGCATTAATGTAGTGGATATCGGGCTAAGTACAACTCCTACCGTCGAAGTAGCTGTCACAATGGAAAAAGCCGATGGGGGCATTATTCTCACTGCAAGTCATAATCCTAAACAGTGGAACGCCCTAAAACTTCTTAATAATAAGGGAGAGTTTCTCAGTGCTAAAGAAGGTGAAAGAATTCTAACCATTGCTCAAGAGAACAAAGTGGTTTTTGCTGACGTAGAAGATTTAGGAAGTATTTCTCACGATAATACCTATATTCAAAAACATATTGAGGCAGTGTTAGGGTTGCTAACATCTTCCACTATCGAAGCCATACGCAATTGTAAATTCAAAGTGGTTGTTGATGCGGTGAACTCCACAGGAGGTATTGCAATTCCAAAGTTATTAGAACGTTTTGGCGTAGAAGTAGTTCGTTTGTATTGTGAACCAAACGGACATTTTCCTCATAACCCCGAACCTTTAAAAGAACATTTGGGAGACATCTGCAAAAAAGTACTTGAAGAAAAAGCTGATTTTGGTATCGTAGTAGACCCCGATGTAGATAGATTAGCTTTTATTACGGAAGAAGGTGAAATGTTCGGCGAAGAATATACTTTGGTTGCTTGCGCCGATTATATTTTAGGAAAAACCAAAGGAAATGTAGTCTCTAACCTCTCTTCTTCTCGTACATTGAGAGATATAGCCGAAAAGTACGGAGTACAGTATGCAGCAGGAGCTGTAGGTGAGGTAAATGTAGTTGCTAAAATGAAGGAAGTGCACGCAATCATAGGTGGTGAAGGCAATGGAGGTATTATCTATCCTGAACTACACTATGGTCGTGATGCTTTGGTAGGTGTAGCGTTATTTCTTTCCTTACTTGCTGAAAGAAAATGCAGTGTAAAGACCTTGCGCAATAGTTATCCTGCTTATTATATGAGCAAGAACAAAATACAACTTACCAAAGACATTAACCCCGATAATATCCTAGGTGAAATGCAGAAGAAGTACGCACACGAGCAAATCAATACTATCGATGGCTTAAAGATTGATTTTCCTCAAAGCTGGGTACACTTGCGAAAATCTAATACTGAACCTATTATTCGCATTTACACTGAAGCTAAAAGTCAAGCAGAAGCCGATAAACTCGCTCTGCGTTTCATTGAAGAAATGAAAGCTGTTGCTTTTGCAAAGTAACTGATTCATAATGCACTAATTATTAAAACTCCCTATAAAGCTGTTAGCTTTATAGGGAGTTTTCTATATTCTTATTTCTACTTTTTTAAAGCTCAAGGGCTTGTTTAGGGTTGCCATTCATCAAGATCTCTATAGGATTTTCGAGAGCTTCTTTTACAGCTACTAAAAATCCTACTGATTCACGCCCATCAATGATACGGTGGTCGTATGAAAGAGCGACATACATTACAGGAGCAATCACTATCTGTCCGTTGCGCACGATAGGGCGGTCGACGATGTTGTGCATACCCAAAATCCCTGATTGTGGCGGATTGATGATAGGAGTAGAAAGCATAGAGCCAAATACGCCCCCATTAGTAATCGTAAAAGTACCACCGGTCATTTCATCTACCGTAATTTGTCCATCACGAGCGCGGGTAGCTAAGCGTTTTACTTCGGCTTCCACTCCTCTAAACGAAAGGTTCTCGGCATTGCGAATCACGGGAACCATCAAGCCTTTAGGTCCTGAAACGGCTATAGAGATGTCGCAGAAATCGTAAGTTACCTTGTCTTGTCTGTCAATCATCGAATTGACATCGGGGAAGAGTTTAAGGGCACGCACGACGGCTAAAGTAAAGAACGACATAAAGCCGAGACTCACATTATGGCGCTCTTTGAAAGCGTCCTTATATTTGGCACGCAACTCGTAAATAGCCGTCATATCCACCTCATTGAAGGTAGTGAGCATAGCGGTTTCATTCTTAGCACTCACCAAGCGTTCAGCTACTTTTCGGCGCAACATACTCATCTTAGTACGCACTTCTTTGCGCACGCCACCCGTAGGAGTCCCCATCGAAGGTTTGGAGGCTTTAAGTGCATCTTCTTTGGTAATCCGACCTCCTTTGCCTGTACCCACTACTGCTGATGCAGGAATCTCGCGTTCTGCTAATATTTTACGAGCTGCAGGACTTGGAACTTGCTTTGCAGAAGAGGCAGGTGCTATTGGAGCTGTGGAAGGTGCGGAAGCTGTAGATTTGGGTGCCACAGGAGCTTCCTGTTTAACTGGTTGTGATGGTGAAGTACCTGCTGATGAAGCTCCTGCTGGTGCTTTTGCTTTAGTATCAATCAAGCATACCACTTGTCCTACTTTTACAGCTTCGCCTTCTTCGGCTTGCAGTGTAATAACTCCACTGGCTTCAGCGGGAAGTTCGAGGGTTGCCTTATCCGAATCCACTTCGGCAACAGCTTGGTCTTTGGTTACATAATCACCCGTTTTTACAAGCCAACGGGCTATTTCTACTTCGGTGATAGATTCCCCAGGTGAAGGGACTTTCATTTCCAACATATCGTTTAGTTTTAGGTGTTAGGTATTAGTTATTTCGTCGTTAAAAAGTTTTTCAATTTTGCTAGGAGTCCTTTGCGTTCTTGTTTATCATTTTGCAAGAGAGTTTCGAGTTCTTGTCGGTTGAGGGTTATAAGCATATAGTGACCATCGAGTTTTTGTATTTTCTCTTGAGGCAATCGCTCTAAAAAGGTTTGGTAATCGAGTCCATCGAGTACCTCATAAGCATCAGGGTCGTTTTCATCGCCGTTGATGACTACCAAACTAATGCGCCACAACTTTACATCGTCTTGACTGAGGTTTACTTGGGTAAAATCTACAAAAGGCGGATATTCATACGGTAAGATAGTAGGAACGCCCTCTGTAAGAGCATAAGCTCCCATCACCTCTCCTCTATCATTTCTAAAAAACTGCTGACGTGCGATATATGCATCAGGGTGCTCATATAGTTGTTTTTCTATAAGCTGACTAAAGGCTTTTACCTTATCTTCGGCGGCCAATAACCCGTTTATCATTTCGTCTGACAAACATATAGGACGGTAGACACCGAACAGATAAGATCCTCCTTTTTCACCTTCATAACATTTGATGCCAAATTTAATATCGTTTCTATAATCGTACGTAATGGCATTGGGCTCATAAACCTCTCCTTCTTCATCAACTACTTTGCTACCCAATGCGGTGGCTACTTTGCCAATAAACTCGTACGCACCTAACCAATCGGCTTCGGTACTGGGAGTAAAGACGCGCACACCGTAGTCTTGGGTTTCGGTGTCGTAAGAGACCTCAAAACCGCGACCACTGATGCCTTCTTGTCCCATCAGCATATAGCCCCAATCACTGAGCGGTGCACTCATCACTTGGGAGTAATGCTCGTCGTTATCATCAATAGAGTATTGTACAAATCCCTCACGCTGGAGGTTGAGCAATTGCTGAGGAGTCATTTCTTCAGGTGCTTGTGTATTTTTAATGTAAAAAGTTCGACTCATTTTTTTAGGTGTTATGTGTTAGAAAGCTCCGTTCCCCATAGGGGTTGAACTTTACCAAAGTTTGCGACGAATTACTCGTCGTACTACGACTTAGGTTCATAAGGTGGTATATCTAACTTTTCAGGTTTTCCTTTTAGAGTAACTAAAATCACTCCATTTTTAGCTTTCTCACCGTATTTTTCAGTAGCTTTTTTGTCTTTTAGCACTACGATACTCTCTACTCTTTTAGGATTGACATTGTTCATAAAAAGCTTTCCTACTTCAGGATCTGAAAACTCTACATCATTGACAACAACCAGAGGAAAATCTTTGTTAGGATTTTCTATTCCTGATAGGTTATCTTTCTTAGAAGTGTCTTTGCTTTTCTTCAACGTAATGATAACCACTCCTTTTTCGGCTTTACTGCTACATAAAACAGTAGCAGAAGGATCTTTAAGTGCGCTTTTAAGTACGTTGATATTCTCAATATCATTAGGATCAATTGCGTTTAAAAAGATACTACCTATCTTGTCGTCATCTATCAGAATGCCATTCACCACGAGCAAGGGTGAATTCTGCTCTCGTGACACAATTTTGGTAACTGTTTTTTGCGCTGATAGTACATAAGTGGTTATCAGCAATAGTAATGTAATAATTCGTTTCATATCAATTGGTATTTTTAGTTTTTTATTATTCAAATACAGCTGCGATAGCTTCGTTATGGCGTTTGCGGTCACGAGTATGGCTACCAGAGGCAGGTGCTGCATAGGCGGGAGTACCTACATAACGCCATTTTACCAAATCGAAGTTCATTAACATATAACCATAAGCGCCCATATTTTTAGGTTCTTCTTGCGCCCAAATAAAGTCGGTGGCGTGTTTGTACTTCGCTATAATGGTTTTAAGCTGTGTTAGCGGTAGCGGGAACAACTGCTCGATGCGCACTAAGGCTATATCGTCTCTGCCAAGTTTTTCGCGTTCAGCATAGAGGTCGTAGTAATAGCGACCAGAGCAAAATACTACGCGTTTTACTTTTTGAGCTTTAGCAATAGAGTCGTCTAACACCTCTTGGAACTGTCCGCCAGCTAAGTCTTCCACAGTTGAAATCACTTGGGGTGACGCAGTAAGCTTTTAGGAGTGAATATTACCAACGGCTTACGGAAGGTAGTCTTCATTTGGCGACGTAGTAGGTGGAAAAAGTTAGCGGGGGTAGTACAATTGGCTACATACATATTGTTCTCAGCACAGAGTTGTAAATAGCGTTCTATACGTGCCGAAGAGTGCTCAGCTCCTTGTCCTTCATAACCGTGAGGGAGTAACATTACCAATCCGTCTTGCACTTTCCATTTGTCTTCACCACAACAGATATACTGGTCAATCATTATTTGCGCGCCATTGGAGAAGTCGCCGAACTGTGCTTCCCATATGGTGAGCGTGCGCGGACTTGCCATTGCATAGCCGTACTCATAGCCCAAGACTCCATACTCGGATAACAGCGAATTGTAGATATGGAAAGTACCTGTTGCCAATTGTTTGGTTTTGAGGTCTTGCAAGAAGCATATTTCTTCTTCGGTATCTTCTGTTTTGAGCACAGCGTGACGGTGCGAGAATGTACCGCGTTGCACATCTTCCCCAGTGATACGTACATCATAGCCCTCAGTAAGGAGTGAACCATACGCCAAGAGTTCTGCCATTCCCCAATCGATATGGTTGTGTGCATACGCCTCTTTACGGTCGGCTACAATCTTTTTCACCTTACTGATAAAAGGTTTATCGGCAGGCAATTCAGTAAGTGCCTTGGCTATTGTGTCAAGTTTTTCTTTGCTAATAGTCGTATCTACCTTTTGTAACATTTGTTTTGGCGATGCTATTTCAAAGCCTTGCCATTCGGTTTGCATAAAAGGCTTTAATATCGTAAGTGGTTCGCGACGAGATGCTTCGAGGTCAGCATCAAGAGTAGCTTTATAAGCGTTCTCTATCTCGGCAACATAACTTTGCTGTATGAGACCTTCTTTGATTAGCTTCTGTGCGTAAATATTGCGGGGATTGTCGTGCTTACTTATAATTTTGTACAAAAGAGGTTGTGTAAAACGTGGTTCATCGCCTTCATTATGACCGTATTTACGATAGCCAAAGAGATTGATATACACGTCTTTGCCAAAGGCTTGGCGGTAATCGATTGCCAAGAGAAAAGTGCGCACTACGGCTTCGGCATCGTCGGCATTTACGTGAAGCACAGGCGAATCATTCATCTTTGCAATATCGGTACAGTACAACGACGAACGCGAGTCGGCAAAATTAGCAGTGAACCCTACTTGGTTGTTTATCACTATATGCACGGTACCCGCGTTGGTGAAACCTCTCAAGCCACACATCTGCACCGTTTCGTAGACGATACCCTGCCCTGACACAGCAGCATCACCGTGAATGATGATAGGCAAGGCTTGTCGGAAATTCCCTTGACAATAACGGTCTTGTTTCGCACGAGTAATACCTCCTACGACCGCATTTACAGCTTCGAGATGCGAAGGATTAGGTACCAAATTCATATCTACGGTTTTTCCGGCACGAGTAGTGCGTTGGGTGGTGATACCCAAGTGGTATTTCACATCACCGTCGAACCAATCGTCCATTTCGTAATCCTTACCGTCGAACTCGGAAAAGATATCCTTTGGATTCTTGCCGAACACATTGGTTAATACATTTAATCGCCCACGGTGCGCCATACCGAGCACTACGTGTTTTACGCCTTGCTCGGCAGCAGCTTCCACCATAAAGTCGAGACCTGCGATGAGCGCATCGTTGCCTTCAAGCGAAAAGCGTTTTTGACCTACATACTTAGTATGAAGGAAGTTCTCAAAAGAAGTGGCTTCATTAAGTTTATTAAGGATTTGCAGTTTTTCTTCCTTAGAAAACTGAGGTTTATTGTGATTTTGCTGTAATCGTTTGGTGAACCAATCGCGTTCTTGGGGATTGTGAATATACTGATATTCTACCCCTATCGACTTACAATAAGTAGTATTCAACGCCTCAATAATTGCACTTAAAGGCGAGGGAGCTAAGCCTATTTCACGAGCAGCATCGAAGGTAGTGTTGAGGTCAGCCGTCGTAAGCCCGTAGTTTTCGATAGCCAAAGTAGGTGTATATGGCTCACGAGGACGTAGCGGATTAATTTGTGCGAATAAGTGACCGTAAGTGCGATAACCATTGATGAGGTTAAGCACGGCAAACTCTTTCTTGACAGTTTCGGAAAGCGCAGGGTTTTCGTTACCCACCACTTGTTGTACCATTACGGGTTCTGCTTCTTCTACCGGAGTACTGTATTGCTCTTGAGCAAAATCGAAACCTTGAAAGAAAGCGCGCCAACTGGGTTCTACCGCATCGGGGTTTTCGAGATATTTATCATATAAATCACCAAAATAAGCCGTACTTGCGGCATTCAAAAAAGAATACTTATCCATAAAAAGCAATTGTTTCGTTTATTTTTCATTAATGATAGGCAAAGGTAATGTTTTGTTTTGGAATAACCATACTTTTTATAAAATATTTTTAAGATAATGTATTAGTAATTTGGGAATTAGCCAATTAGAAAATTACCAAATGAGAATTCAGAATAAAAAAGGAATATCTAACCTTATAGAAATCTTAAAAATCAATAAAAATTGAAACTATAAAATAGTTATGATATTTAAAAATATCAACTCATTAAGCGGATAGTTTTCTTTATATAGATATTATCTATGAGAAATGAGGAAAAAAGAGCCATTTTGGAGGGAGTTTATCCGAAGCTAAAGCGAACCTAAGACGAAGCTAAGACGAACAAAAGACGAACAAAAGACGAAGGAACGCTATTAATAACCTATATATTAGATGCTTATAAGAGCCATTTATGATAGATAAAATCTATTAAAAAGAGGAAATTTAGTAATGTTTATTGTGAAGGCAATTTGCCAATCGTCTCTACAATATGGCTAAAAGAAATTGATTATCAAGGTAATCAACTTTGGCAAAGGTGCAAGTCGCACAGGCAACTTTGGCAAAGTGTAGCGACGCAAATGTAATTTAAGACTTTTAAAACAGCCTCGATGTAGCTCTTGAAGTATCTTGGCACTTTTTTTGTAATTATATATTTTCAAAAGATTTGGTTTTTATGAAGAAATACTTTTTTATAGCACTCCTCTGCTGGGGAGGTACTGCTCTTTGGTCTCAAAACAGTGAGGAAATAAGTAAAGAACGCGCTGGTTATGAACAACCTTATCACCCTGAGGAAGACGGTGATGCACGTATTACACAACTGCTAAAACAAGCTAAAAAAGAACACAAAAAAGTGTTGGTGCAAATAGGTGGGAATTGGTGTGTGTGGTGCTTGCGCTTTAACCATTTGGTGACTACTACGCCTGAACTGAAAAGTATTTTGGATAAGAAATATATTTTTTATCACCTAAACTTCTCACCTGAAAACAAGAATGAAAAGGCTTTTAAAAAGTACGGAAACCCTGGCGCACAATATGGTTATCCCTCTTTTTTGATTCTCAACGAAAAAGGAGATGTGCTTTTCACTCAAAAAAGTGAAGATTTAGAATCGGGGAAGGGGTATGATGTGAAGAAAGTAAAGAAATTCTTGCAAGGAAGGTTGTAATTTGCAAATTAGAAAATTAGAGAATTAGCAGATTGTGTTATTGGCTAAATTGAGTAATAAGTTTGATAATTTCAACGGCTTGAGAGGCAGGGACAGGATTGACACCTTTGCCTGTTAAAGCTTGGTAAAGGTCGTTATAAAAAAGCCAATAGTTACCGTGTTGGGCAGTGGTAAACAAACGTTTTTCAAGTGTATGGAGAATGCCATTAGGCTCGGTAACAGAAGGCAACCACTGAGAGGCTGAAGGGATAGTGCCCGCTACTAAGGCATTTTCTTGTCCGTCGAACCGCTGTTGAAGGAAGGAACCCTTAGTGCCGTGCAAGGTGTACTCCCATTGGCGTTCCAAAGCATAGGTAGTGGATTTAAGGCGGACGCGTAGTTCGTTTTCGTAAAAGAAAATCAGTTCAAAATAATCGTCGGTTTGAGTACCTTTGCGAAGGTAACCCAAATCGGCGTATACGTTTTTAGGAGTGCCAAATAGCTGGAGGGCTTGGTCTATGAGATGTGCTCCTAAATCGTAGAGAGCCCCTCCCCCACGTTCGGGAGTTTCCTTATGAGCCTTGGCACTAATTTCAGTGCGGAAACGGTCGAAGCGCATTTCTACTTCTTTGAGTTCGCCCAGCACACCACTGTTTACTATTTCTTTCACCTTTAAATAATCGCCATCATAACGCCTATTTTGGTAAACGGAAAGCAGCTTGCCTTGTTTTGTAGCCAATGTATTGAGTTCTTCAGCCTGCTCGACAGTAACCGTAAAAGGCTTTTCAACCAATACATTCTTATTTGCTAATAACGCTTCTTTGGCGTACTCATAATGGGTTTGCACGGGGGTATTGACCACTACCAAATCTACCGCAGGGTCTTGTAGCATTTCGTTTACTGAGCGATAGAGTTTAGCACCAGGATATAGAGCGTGCGAATCGGAACGATGGCGTTCTACTATCGCATAGAGGTGATACTGTGGGTGTTGTGCTATGAAAGGGGCGTGAAATACCCGTCCACTCATACCAAAGCTGGCAAGGGCTACATTAATAGTCATAGATAAGTATTTATAATTCTTTTAAGGAATTGATAATATCTTTCATCTGCTGGTAATTCTTTTCTTTTTTGCTAGCTAACGTCCAGGTAAAAACTTGGTAGTAGGTCTTTTTAGTTTCGACAATAGCCACCACGTAAAAGACTCCGATACCATTAACGGTTTCGGTAGTTTCAACTACTACAGCAGGATATTTATTAATGGTAGTTTCGGTGATTTGTTTATCAGTAGGGCGCATCATCTTGGCTTCTGCCCAACCTTTTTTGCAGATGCTAAAATAGTCCTTTAATCCGAAGGATTTAACAAAGGCTTTTTTGTTTTTAATATGCAAAGAGTCCTTTAACACTTGGTAAAGTACCTCATTAAGCTCCTTGCGGTCTTCATCAATTACTGCAACAAAAAGCTCAGACTTACCGTTGCCATATTGCAGAGAGGCTTCTTCATAAAGATTATTTTGGCTGGTAAGAGAGTTAGGTAGTGTCATTTCATATCTATCTTCAACTTTCACTACTTGAGTGGCTTCAGAGGAGGTATCGCTCACTCTGCAAGCCGTAGCTAAAAGGAAGACAAAGATGAAATGCAAGTTACGTTTTAAACGCTTCATCTCTTTCCTAATTTAGTTTTTTCCGCCACAAAAGTATAAATAATTTTTAAACTAATCAACTTTTTAGCAAAAAAATAACACAAATACTTTTTTAGTTGAAAAAAAAGGTTGAATTTTGTACCCGAAAATAGAAGAAGATGCTACCGCTGAAAGACACATTAAAACACAAAGGATTACGCAATCAATTAGCTGATTTATTGAGAGAAAAAGGCATAAAGGACAAGCGTGTATTGGAGGCTATTCGCACGATACCACGCCATTTGTTTATGGACAGCAGTTTTGAAGACCACGCTTACCAAGATAAGGCTTTCCCGATAGAGGAAGGGCAAACTATCTCTCAACCCTATACCGTAGCTTTCCAAACGGAATTGCTACAAGTATCACCTCGACAAAAAGTATTGGAGATAGGTACGGGCAGTGGCTATCAAGCTAGTGTACTGCTATATTTAGGGGTACAGCTTTACACTATTGAACGACAACAGAAACTCTTTAAACAAACACAAAAACTACTCCCCAAACTAATGAATCGTACTGTGCATATGTACTTTGGCGACGGTTATAAAGGGATTCCTAACGAAGCGCCTTTTGACCGTATTTTGGTAACGGCAGGCGCTCCTTATGTACCGAAAGCGTTGCTTGCACAATTGGCGATAGGAGGACGTTTAGTAATTCCGATAGGAGAAGAAACTCAAACAATGACGCTTTACGAGCGCATTTCGGAAAAAGAATTTCACAAGACTACGCACGGGACTTTTCAGTTTGTACCGATGCTAAAAGAGAGAAACTGATGATTAATGGTGAATGATTAGTGGTTAATGGTTAATGGTTAATGGTTAATGGTTAATGGTTAATGGTTAATGGTTAATGGTTAATGGTTAATGGTTAATGGTTAGTGGTGAATGATTCGTGGTGAATGATTAATAATAATTTTATATGAGAATTATTGCTTTTGTTTTACTATCGTTATTGCTGTTTTCGTGTAAAACAGTGCAACGCCCTAAAATGACAGCTCCTATGGATGAAGCTGCTATTAAGACCCTTAATGAAGGAACGTATTATGTGTATTCTGAGCCTATGGAAAAGCAAGCTCCCTTGTTCTTTCCGTTACTACCCAAAGAATACCAAGAAACAGCGCTACCTTTAAGTAGGTTTAAACTGCAAGTAAAAGCAGATTCGCTGTACGTGAGTTACCAAAAAGTAAAGGATAGCACGACTACTGTGAGAATCGTAGCTGGTTTTAAAGGCAAACAGAAGAAGAACTTTTGGCAACGCTATAATAGGTTTAGAATCTATCCGTTTATTCCTATTTATTTAGGAGTAGATATTGATAGAATACGCATAGCTCCTAATAAAGATGGAGATTTGTTAGTAGAAGTCTACAAAGACCGACAAGGTGCGGTTATGTTTGTACAGTTTTTCAATACTTATTATGATACTTTTGTATTTAGACGCGAAGAACATAATGAATTACCTGAAAAAACTACAACAGAGTAAGTTAAGATTTTTGGAGTTAGCAGATTAAAAAAGAGCAAAGCACTTTAATGCGCTTTGCTCTTTTTGTTCCTTAAATAAGTTTCTAAGGGTAATGATATGGGAAGTTTACTGCTTTACATAGGTTTCTACTAAAGTATGCTTTTTACCTTTTTCATCTTCTCTTGAGTAACTAAAAGTCAGTTTATTCCCTATTATAGAAAATGTTCTAGAATCAGCCCCTTTTGTTGATTTTAAAGCAATTGTATTACCAGATATTGTATAGATAAATGGTATAGACTCACATTTACATTCTTTTTTATTATTTGGGTGGCTATCATCACAAGTATTTGATACTCCTTCTTTTTCTAAGAAAGTAACGGTAGAGTTATTTCGGCATTTTTTTGAAGAAACTGACACTTCTTTTCCATTATCAGAAAAAAAATCCTCTATGCTTTTTCCATCAATAGTCATACTTTCTAATTTCCAAGTGCCAATCAAATCCTTGTTTTGTACACTTCCTCCACTGTCGCTTTTACCACAAGCGATAAGGGTTACTAAAATTACTGCCATAATGGCTACTACCTGTGTAGCAGTGCGAAAGGTCGCCCACGCTACGTTTTTGTTTTTGTTTTTGTTTTTCATTGCTATTGTTACATAAAATTAAGTTTATACCTACTCTGTTCAGGCTTTTCGGTTACCGCCTTTTAAGTAGGTTTCGCTATAATAAAGCAATAAAAAACGTGGGAACATTCCTTATTGCTCAATTTCTGAAGCCCGACCAAAGGCTATGTTACAAAGCAAAAGGAATGCCCACGTAACCGCAGGCATTTCCACTTTCACTTTCCTTGTAACATTGAAAAATTGGTCGTTTTCAGAAATTAGGAAACTGTAAAGCGAAACGCTATATGTTATTTTATAATATGTTTTAAAAACTATACAAGTTAGTACTTCTTATAATAGTTATTTTGGTTTGATGAGGCAAATGTATAAAAAAGTTTTATTTCTACAAAGCAAAAGAACAATTTTAACACAAAAAAGCAATGTGCGAGAAAATGCACATTGCTTTTTTTATTTATTACTTCTTATATCTTATTTGTAAAGATTGCGAAGTTCTTTGGCGGTATCAACCATTGCGTGGAGAGCTGCCTTGGTTTCTGGCCAGTGACGCGTTTTGAGTCCGCAGTCGGGGTTTACCCACAATTGCTCTTTGGGCACTACCGAAATGGCTTTCTTCATCAAGTTGGTCATCTCTTCTTGTGAAGGTACGCGTGGTGAGTGAATGTCGTATACTCCAGGACCTATTTCGTTAGGATATTTGAAGTCACCAAATACATCGAGGAGTTCCATTTGTGAACGTGAGCACTCTATGGTAATCACATCGGCGTCCATATCGGCGATAGCTTCAATCATATCGTTGAACTCAGAATAGCACATATGGGTATGGATTTGAGTTTCGTCTTTCACACCTGAAGCTGAAATACGGAACGCTTTGATAGCCCAATCAAAGTAGGCTTTCCACTCGCTCTTGCGCAAAGGCAATCCTTCGCGGATAGCTGGTTCGTCAATCTGAATAACTTTGATGCCTGCTTTTTCGAGGTCTACTACTTCATCGCGGATTGCTAAAGCTATCTGCAAACAAGTTTCAGAACGCGGTTGGTCATCGCGTACAAACGACCATTGCAAGATAGTTACAGGGCCTGTAAGCATACCTTTTACGGGCAATTTGGTAAGCGATTGTGCGTATTTGCTCCAGCGTACAGTCATTGGTTCTGGACGTGAAATATCACCAAAGATAATCGGTGGTTTTACGCAACGTGAACCGTAACTTTGTACCCAACCGAATTTAGTGAAGGTATATCCTTTGAGCAATTCACCAAAGTATTCCACCATATCGTTGCGCTCAAATTCGCCGTGTACGAGTACATCGATATTAGCGTCTTCTTGGAAACGGATAGACTCTTCAATTTCTTTTTCCAATAGCTTGTCGTATTCGGCTTGAGTGAGTTCTCCTTTTTTGAAGCGAGCACGCCAGCTGCGTACCTCGTCGGTTTGAGGGAATGACCCAATAGTAGTTGTAGGAAAGAGAGGTAAGTTTAACGCTTTGTGTTGTGCTACTTTACGCTCGTTGAACGGACTGTGGCGCACATCGTCTTTGGCTGTGATGTTGTTCACGCGCTCTTTCACTTTGTTGTCGTGGATAAGCGGTGAAGTTTTACGTGTTTCAGCTGCTTTTTTGTTTTCTTCAAAAACGGCTTTTACCTCAGGTGTTATGTGACCTGTAGCAAGGGCTTGCAAAGTAGTTACTTCTTTTACTTTTTGTTTAGCAAAAGCCAACCATTGTTTGATTTCAGGGGTAAGCACTTTCTCGTTGTTTTCGAGTTCGAGGTTGCAAGGAGAGTGCAATAATGAGCAAGAAGTAGCTATCAATAGGCGGTCAGCCCCGATAGCTTCTTTAGCTTTCTCAATCAATGCTAATGAGTGTTCGAAGTTGTTTTTCCAAATATTGCGCCCGTCTACTACTCCAAGCGATAGTTTTTTATCGGCAGGAAGAGCTTTGAGCACTTTGTCAAGCTGAGCTGCTGCGCGCACTAAATCGATGTGCAATACATTGAAAGGCAATGACACAGCTAATTCGGTATTGTTATCCAATGCTCCGAAGTAGGTAGTGAGGATAAATTCGGTAGTAGGGAATTTGCTTCTTAGTTCGGTATATACTTTTTTGTATACATCGGCAGCGCCTTCAGGAAGGTCGAGAGCTAAGTAAGGTTCGTCTATTTGAATAGTTTTAGCCCCTGCATCTACCAAACTTCGTACGATTTGTACATACACAGGCAACAAACGCTCAGCCAAGTCTAAACGGTGGAAACCTTGTTCTTTTTCTTTACCGAGAAGTAAATAAGTTACCAAACCGATAAGTACAGGCTTAGTGTCGAAACCGTGTTTTTTAGCCAAGTTATACTCTTGCAAAGGTTTGTTTACAAGAATTTTGAAAGATTGGTCTTTGGTAAACTCGGGTACGATATAGTGATAGTTGGTATCAAACCATTTGGTCATTTCCATTGCAGTAATATCGATACCATTTTTTTGATAGCCACGTGCTAAAGCGTAATAACGTTCTAAATCACGCAAATGTTTAATTGGTGCAAAACGCTCAGGAATAGCGCTTACTGTAAACGAAAAGTCAAGCATTTGGTCATAAAGAGAGAAGTCGTTAGAAGGAATCAAGTCTACCCCAGCTTCTCTTTGTAGTGTCCAGTTATGAACACGAATATTTTCAGCCACAGCTAAGAGTTCTTCTTCTGATATTTTACCAGCCCAGAAAGACTCATTGGCTTTTTTAAGTTCTCGTTTTTCACCAATACGAGGATAACCTAATACGTTTGATTTCATATATTTTTATTGAAATTTTAATTGGGCGCAAAGATATGAAAAATAATATCGGTACACAAATTTTTAATAATAAAATTTGTGTACCGATATGAATTTAGAATATTTTCCTAAGAATAAACTTCAAAACAGAAAAGCTAAAAATATTATCTGTTGTTTATTGTAATACTTCTTTTACTTTATCGGCGGCTTCTTGGAAGAGGATTGCTGAGTGAACCGCTAAGCCTGAATTGTCTAATATTTCTTTAGCAAGCTCGGCATTCGTACCCTGCAAGCGCACTATGATAGGCACTTTGATAGCATCGCCCATATTTTGGTAGGCATCTACTACCCCTTGTGCTACACGGTCGCAACGCACAATACCACCAAAGATATTGATAAGGATAGCCTTTACATTAGGGTCTTTGAGGATAATACGGAAAGCAGCTTCTACGCGTTTGGCATCGGCGGTACCTCCTACATCAAGGAAGTTAGCAGGTGAACCACCCGCTTGTTTGATCAAGTCCATCGTAGCCATTGCTAAGCCTGCACCATTTACCATACAGCCCACGTTACCATCAAGAGCAACATAGTTGAGCCCTACCGCTTTAGCTTCTACTTCTACTGGGTTTTCCTCTCGTGTATCGCGATAAGCCGCATACTCAGGGTGACGGAAGAGCGCATTGTCATCAAGAGTTACTTTGGCATCTACTGCCATTATTTTATTATCAGAAGTTTTTAGAACAGGGTTAATTTCAAACAAACTAGCATCAGAAGATACATAAGCATTGTAGAGTGCTGTTACGAACTTCACCATTTCTTTTTGAGCGTCACCAGTAACTCCTAAGTTGAAAGCAATCTGGCGAGCTTGGAAAGGCAAGAGCCCTACGGCAGGGTCGATTTCTTCGGTGAAGATAAGGTGCGGTGTTTTTTCGGCAACTGCCTCGATATCCATTCCGCCTTCGGTAGAATACATAATCATATTTTTACCTTTGGCACGGTTCAATAGTACCGACATATAGAACTCTTTGGGTTCGCTTTCTCCAGGGTAATATACGTCTTCGGCGATGAGCACTTGATGTACTTTTTTTCCTGAAGGTGGCGTTTGAGGGGTAACGAGTTGCATTCCTATAATTTGAGAAGCGATGGGCTCTACTTGGTCTAACCCTTTAGCTAACTTAATGCCACCACCTTTTCCGCGCCCCCCGGCGTGTACTTGTGCTTTTACCACGTACCACTGAGTATTAGTGGCTTCAGTGAGCTGTTTAGCTGCCTCTACGGCTTCGGTGGGAGTGTGAGCAACGATACCACGTTGTACGCGCACCCCAAAACTCGAAAGGATTTCCTTTCCTTGGTATTCGTGTAAGTTCATACGAGAATGATTTGGTAACTATTCGGCAAAGATACGAAACAATTTATTAATTAGCAATAAATAATGAACAATTTTTAGTATTAACTTCTTATCTCTTACCTGAAAGCACCTCTTTCGGCACTCCTCCTTTGTGAAGCATAATTGCAGTAGTTTTAAACTGTACAAAGGCTTTAGTTACATACAAGTAGCCCTCATAGTCGTTGCGCAAGCCCCAAGAGTTTTTCACGATGTAGTACTCCCGTCCGTTTTGGTCTTTGGCAAGCCCTACGATGTGCATTGCGTGGTCATCGGTGGTTTGATAGTTATCAAAATCTCTCTGACGCATCTCGGGGGTGATAGTTCTTTCGGCAGTAGGAGGATTAGAAAAAAGATACAAGGCTTCCTCGTTACTCATCTCACTCACTTCTTTTTCGGGCACAAAAGCCACTCCGTTTTTCCAACTGAAATAACGCTCACTCACATCGGCTGCCCACGCTACCGTATAACCTTTTTTAAGCGCATTGTCAATGGTTTTAGTGAGGTCGGTCATTGCGATATTATAAGCGTAATCAAAACTCCAGTTATCGGGTACTGCCATAAATACGTTTTTGTAGAGAGGCTGATCGACATACGATACCATTTCTATATAGTCGGCAGGATTGATACCTACGCGCTCTTTAGCAAAGCTCTGAGGAGTGTACTTTTTACCTTCATACATAAAACTTTCGGGCACTGCACCTAAATAGGCATCGATGGTTGCTGTGAAAGCAGGTAGCCAGTTAGGGGTGAGTTTTTTCTTCTTTTCACCATTTCTTATCATTCCTTTTAAAAAGCCTTGTAAGATAGCGTGCAGTTCACCAAAATCATTGCGAGTAGTACCATAGTGCAAGCCTGTATAAACATTTTGAGGTACAGCACCATATTTGGCGTACATATTGATTACATCGTGGAGTTCACCTCCTTGTCCGTAATCCAAATTGCCGTGCATACGCACATATTGTTTAGCTTTTTCGATATAACAGTTGCGAGCGGTGTAGATTTCGGCAAGGTCAATAGGCTTTTTACCCATACGCTTCATCTCACTTTCTATAAACGAAGCCCCTGCATAGCTCCAGCAAGTTCCACTACTACCTTGGTCTTTCACGTCGGTACGTTCGAGATTAATAACGGTAGTAAACTGAAATCCAGCATTAGCCGATTGATTTCCTGCTACCGATCTGATTAGGTCATCCTGTGCTGTTGCTACAAAAGAAGCACACAGCGCTACAAATAATGTAATGTTTTTCATAAAAAAATACTTTATAATAAAGCGCAAAAGTATAAAACAATTGGCAAAAGAGCAAATTTGGCATAGTTATCGCTATAAAAAAGTAAATGCTCAAACAATATGAAACATTTATACTTGTACATATTACTTTTGTTAGGGGGATTAGTAGCTCAAGCTCAACCTTTTGAAACACGTAAAAAAGATGAAAAGGTAGTCATTCCGTTAGAAAAATCACCTGAGATAGAGTACAAGGGTAGTCCCATCAATCTGCGGATAGCTCCTAAAAAAGAGAATAATCCCTGGATGAAGATGCCTGAAAAGAGCATTGATTTTACGGGAAAGAGTAATTTGGTACAGCGTAAAATAGAGTTCAAACCTAATTATGAGGTACTCAACGACCATAAACGGGAAGATTACGAAGCCCCAAAAGGCGACCAATTCTTTGGCGACTTCACCAATAATGGAAAGTTTGTAAATGTATATTGTCGCGACTTCGCAGCTATTGATGGCGATCGAGTGAGTTTATATGTGAATGGAGTAGAAGAAGTTCGCGATATTTTTCTTCTTGGAGAGTTCAGAGGTTTTAAAGTAGAATTGAAACCTGGCTTCAACAAAGTAGAGTTTTTAGCGCTCAACCAAGGTGAATCAGGTCCTAATACAGCCGAGTTTATGGTGCTGGACGACAAAGGCAACACCATTATACGCAACCGTTGGGATTTAGCAACAGGCTCGAAAGCACAACTTGTAATTGTAAAAGACCATTAAAGCGAAGAAAATTATTTTTATTTGTTACTTTTTTTAGCTCATATTTTTATAGGAGATTTCCTATAAAGATATGAGCTTTTTTGTAAAATCGTTTAAAGGGGTTTTTGAACAACAAGAGCAATAGCGTCTAAGTTCTTTTGGTGTTTTCTAAACGTTTTCTTCATATTCATCACGCGTTTGCGCAAATCGGGGTGGGTAAAGAGATTAAAGAAGAATTTAAACGTGCGGAATATCCCTTCATCTTGCCATACACGCTTATTTTCAAGTAAGAGCATTGCATTATGCTGTTCTTTCACCACCTTAAAACCTTGCTCTTCAAAAAGAGCTTTCCACTCACTGGGGGTCATAGGGCGTGCGTGTACACGTATATTAGCACTTAATTCTTTAAAAACATCGTTTTTCACCTCTTCGCTCACATTGTCTGGCTGTAAGCCTAATTCGTGAATAGCGTAATAACCTCCCGGTTTAAGTATCCTAAAAGCCTCCGCAATAATAGCTTTTTTGTGTTCAAGAGGTTGCATAGTGAGCATTGCCTCACCATACACTTTATTAGCAAAAGCATCAGGAAGTGTAGAAGCTACGGCATCGGCTACAATCACACGCGCATTTTCATAGTGAATATTCTTTTTAGCCAAAGCAGCAGCTGCTTCATTCATATCTACTCCCGTATAGCTGAAAGGCTTGTAAGAACAAGCTATATTAGCCGTAAATCCTAAGCCTGGGGCAAACTCTACAATATCATCTTTGGAGGTAATCTCTAAGTTTTTCACTAACCATTCGCTGAGTACTCTTCCTCCTGGGCGCAACACTTTCTTGCCGAGCTTGGCGAGAATCCAGTGTCCTTGTTTTTCATTTAATGATGTTTCTGTCTTCATCGTTTCAATGGTTTTTATAATTTAGGAGACAAAAGTACGAATTTATTTTGAATGTTTCAAAATAAATTAAGAAATCTGCTAATCAAAAAAAAGTCGCGCTTGAGCAGTTACTTCTTGTGCTACAAAATTCCTTTCCAAAAACTTGTGATACCCTACAATGCCTATCATCGCTGCATTATCGGTACAATACTGAAATTTAGGCACAAAGGTTTGCCAACCGTATTGCTGTCCTAAAGCTGTGAGCGCTTTGCGAATACCCGAATTAGCCGATACTCCTCCCCCAATAGCCACTTGCTTGATACCTGTTTCTTTTACAGCTTTTTTGAGTTTACTCATCAGTACTTCCACAATTGTGTGTTGTACCGAGGCACAGATATCGGCTAAATGTTCAGTTATGAAATTAGGATTTTCTTCAGTGTTTTTCTGTACAAAATAGAGAATACCTGTTTTAAGTCCCGAAAAACTGAAGTTGAGACCAGATATTTTAGGTTTAGAAAAACTAAAGGCTTTAGGGTTGCCCTCTTGGGCGTATTTATCGATGAGAGGCCCTCCAGGGTAAGGTAGTCCTAATATTTTAGCGGTTTTGTCGAACGCCTCCCCTACTGCATCGTCAAGAGTTTCGCCCAACACTTCCATATCAAAAAAGCTGTTCACCTTCACTATTTGGGTATGCCCTCCGCTGATAGTCATTGCAAGAAAAGGGAAATCGGGTTTAGGCTGACCTTCCTCTATAAAATGTGCTAAAATATGTGCCTGCATATGGTTCACTTCAATGAGTGGGATATTCAGTCCCATTGCCATCGACTTAGCAAATGAAGTCCCGACGAGCAACGACCCCATTAAGCCTGGCCCTCTTGTAAAGGCAATAGCCGAGAGCTCTTCTTTGGTTATTCCTGCTTTTTTGAGCGCTTGAGCCACTACGGGCACTATGTTTTGCAAGTGAGCGCGTGAAGCCAATTCGGGCACTACCCCGCCGTATTGTTTATGCACCTCTTGATTTGCCACCTCATTAGAAAGCACTTTATCATTGCAAAGCACTGAAGCAGAAGTGTCATCGCAAGAAGATTCTATAGCTAATATATAGGTATTTTCCATTCTTTTTCAGTTTAGAGCGCAAAAGTAAGGATTATTTGTTAATTTAAAAAATTGTACTTGGTTGTAGAAGTGACATTAAAATAAAAACTGAAAATTATTTGCTTTATTCATTTTTTATCTCTACATTTGTAGCCTTAAACAACAAATAAATAAAACACTATGAAAGTAACTTATTTAGGTCACGCTTGCGTGAATATAGACATCAATGGGACTCACTTTCTCGTAGACCCTTTTATTAGCCCAAACCCTTTGGCTTCACACATTGATATAAACTCTATCAAAGCGGATTATATCCTCATTACCCACGCCCACGGCGACCATATTGCCGATGTAGGGGTTATTGCCAAACGCACAGGCGCTCAACTGATTACCAATCCTGAAATTCTCGCTCATTACGAAAAATTAGGGCTTAGTGGTCACGCTATGAACCTCGGAGGCTCTCACCGCTTCGTAGATGGCAAGGTAAAAATAAAGATGATTAAGGCAGAACACTCATCTTCCTTCCCCGATGGCTCTTATGGAGGCAATCCTGCTGGTTTCTTGATTGATTACAACGATAATACTATCTACATTTCAGGAGATACCGCCTTACATTACGATATGAAAATTATTCCTCACCAATACAAGGTGAATTTAGCTATTTTTCCTATCGGCAACAACTATACAATGGGCGTACGCGATGCTCTTACAGCGGCTCGTTTTGTAGAGGTAGGCAATGTGTTAGGTGTGCATTACGACACCTTCCCTGTAATTAAAATTGATAAAGAAGCGGCTAAACGCAAATTTAAAGACGACCACCGTCGCTTACACCTCTTAGAAATAGGTGCTACTCTTGATTTAGAGGATTTGAACATCAGCACGCTTTAAGAAATCTTATCACACGAACTTTGCCAAAGCCATAGAACTTTGGTAAAGTTTTTTTTCATACCTAAAATATCAAAAATTGGCTAATTGACAAATTATTCTTACTTTTGCGCCGTTTTTACAAAAGCAAAATATTTTAAACGGAAACAATGAAAAAACTTATCGCCTGCTTATTATCCAATCTTTTACTTTTTACCTCTTACCTCTTACCTCTTACCTTAGAAGCTCAGTCTTTCCAGGTCGCAATGCCTCTCAACACTAAACCTTTGCTCGCAGGTAATTTTGCTGAATTGCGTCCCAACCACTTTCACGGTGGCATCGACCTAAAAACCGAAGGTCGTGAAGGACTACAGGTGTTTGCTTCCGAAGATGGCTATGTGTCTCGTATCAAAGTAAGTCCTTACAGTTATGGCAAAATGTTGTTTATTACCCACCCCAATGGTTATGTAACTACTTATGGGCATTTACAAAAGTACGCCCCTGAAATAGAAGCTTACGTAAAGCAAAAACAATACGAAAAGCAAAGCTATGATATCGATATACTTCTTCCCGAAAAACAATTTGTCGTAAAAAAAGGCGATTGGATAGCTCTCAGTGGTAATACAGGCGGAAGTAGAGGGCCACACTTGCATTTTGAGGTACGCGATATTCACAATAACGGTTGGAATCCTCTGCTTTTTGGTTTTCAAGAAATACAAGACACCACTCCTCCTGATGTATTGCTTGTATATGCTTATTCACTAAGTGATGACGCACAAATAGATAACACTCAGTTACCACGTCAGCTCAATAAAAATAAACAGATAGACGGCACTTACCTCACCGAGAAAGTTAATGCGATTGGCACTATAGGTTTTGGCATTTTGGGCTATGACCGTCAAGATGAAACAATGCACCGCAATGGTATTTACAAGGTGAGTTTACTTCTCAACGGAGAGACCCAGTTAGAAACTGTCTTTGATAAAGTAAACTATGACGAAACGCGTTATCTTAATGCACTTATAGACTACGAACGATATGCACAACACAAAGGGTTTGTACAGCTTTTGTACAAATTGCCTAACAACAAACTCGAATCAGTATATCCTACCTTAAAACCTAATAAAGGTTATCTTACTATTGAAGAAGGTAAACAATACACCGTATCTATTATTGCAGAAGATTTTAAAGGGAATACTACTAAAATCAATATTCCCATAGAAGGCAAACGAGAGCCTTTAAAAACAGTTCGACCAGAACCTAAAGGCAATAAGCAAGTAGTTGCTACTCGTGATAATTATTACGAAATGGAATACGGAAGTGTATACTTCCCCGAAGATACTTTTTATAAAGACTATTTGATGAATATTACTAGTACTAAGGATACTTTAACCGTAGGTAGTTCCTTCATTCCTGCTCAAAAGTTCTTTACTGTAACTATCAAAAGTGATACTTATGCCAATGAAGATACTTCTAAGGTATTTATAGCTCGTTCGAACGGGGGCTATGAACCGACAGTCTATAAAGATGGTGTGTTTACAGCCAAATCGCGTAACTTAGGAAAGTTCTATTTGCGTAAGGATACTATTCCGCCCACTCTCAAGGCAGTAAATTTTAGGAACGGTGGCATTGTGAAAGGTAATACTCTCAAGATTTTAGTAAACGATAATCTTACGGGATTTGAATCTTGTTCCGCCACCCTAAATGGGCAGTGGATTCTCTTTGAATATGAACCTAAAAACCGATGCCTCACCTTTCATTTCAGCGATATTGATACTACCCAAACCAATAGATACGAACTCATTGTAAACGCCAAAGACAGAGTAGGCAACGTAGGAACTCTGAAAGCCAACTTTACAAAACTAACAACAAACAATTAACAACTAATAACTAATAGCTATATGAAACATATCATTTTTACAGAAAAAGCGCCAGCACCTATTGGTCCTTACACACAAGCCGTGAAAGCTGGCAACACACTCTACGTATCAGGGCAAATACCGGTAAATCCTGCAACAGGAGAAGTAGTGAAAGGCATAGAAGCCGCTACCAAACAAGTAATGGAAAACCTCAAAGCTATCCTTACCGAAGCAGGAGCTACTTTTGAGAATGTAGTAAAAACTACTATTTTCTTAGCCGATATGGGACAGTTTTCACAAGTAAATGGCGTATATGCGCGCTATTTCAACGAGGCAACAGCACCTGCACGCGAAACCGTACAAGTAGCACAATTACCTAAATCCGTAGAAGTAGAGATTTCTTGCATTGCTGTATTGTAGTAATGCTGTGTAGAGAGAAAAAAGCTGTATAGCGAGACGCTATACAGCTTTTTTATGGTATTATCTACAAGTTAAACCATTTTTGCTACTTTTATAGCATCAAAGTGTTTAGTAGCATTTTTAATAGCACTATGTCTCTTCTCCATATCTGATAGAAGAAATTTGTATATAAAAAAAGTGTTTCTTAACAGTAGTATAGTACCAATACTACAATACCAAGTAATAGCATTTTTTAAAAGTAAAAGATAAAAAATAAAAGATAAATTGAAACTTGAACAAATGATGAAGGGAGGAAATCGCAAGGGTAGATGAGTAAATTAAGGAGGTTGCTTATACAAGGCTTAAACGATAAACGAACAATGAGTGGCTCTACAGTGGCTCTACAGTGGCTCTACAGTGGGTCTACAGTGGCTCTACAACGAACAAAAGACGAACAAAAGACGAACAAAAGACGAACAATGAACGAAGATAAGGTGAAGATAAGGTGAAGATAAGAGGAAGATAAAATAGAGGCAAGGTGAAATTAAAATGGAGCCTGATAAAATCGGAATTGTAGCGTTTTTGAAAAAATAATTTTTCTTGCTTCATTGTTAATTACTGATTATTTTGTACTTTTGTCGCTTTGAGTGCTAACCATTGTTTACTGATGAAAAAACAAATTACCAATACTGTACTAATGGTGCGCCCTGTGCGCTTCCGTATGAACGAAGAAACCGTTGTGAACAACTATTTCCAGGAGGAAATGGATTTGAAGAACGAGGAAATCAATCGCCAAGCGCAACAAGAGTTTGATGCCTTTGTGCATAAACTACGTGAGGTAGGAGTAAAAGTGATTGGTGTAGACGATATTTACGAGCAAAACACTCCTGATTCGGTATTTCCGAATAATTGGATTACCTTTCACCAAAATGGCAACGTAGCAATTTACCCTATGTTTGCCGAAAATCGGCGTCGTGAGCGTCGTGAAGATATTTTGGATAAGGTAGAGGAAGAAGGTTTTCTCATCGAAAATGTGTATGACTATACTGATGCTGAACAAGAAAACATCTTCTTGGAAGGTACGGGAGCTATGGTGCTCGACCGCGTGCATCGCAAGGCTTATTGTGCGCTCTCGCCCCGCGCTGATGAGGAACTATTTATTGAGTTCTGTGAAGATTTTGAGTATACGCCTGTAATTTTCAAGGCTTACCAAAAGGTAGATGGTAAGCAAGTACCTATCTATCACACCAATGTGATGATGGCTTTAGGTGAAAATTTTGCGGTGGTGTGTTTAGATACCATCACCAACAAAAGTGAGCGCAAGAACCTTTTGCATCACCTAAAAGAAGACAAGAAAGAGATTATCAGCATCACCCCTGAACAGATGTGCCAGTACGCAGGCAATATGCTACAAGTGCAGGGTAAGGACAGTACTTATTTGGTGATGAGTGATGCCGCTTATAACGCCCTTACCCCTCAACAGATACAGACGATTGAGAAATATACCCAGATACTCCACAGCAATTTAGAGACCATTGAGACTTGTGGAGGAGGCAGTGCGAGGTGTATGCTAGCAGAAGTGTTTAATCCACGTAATTAGGTGACAAGTAAAAAAATGGACAAAAAAGAATATATTAAAAGTAAAATTAGAGATATTAAAGATTTTCCAAAAGAGGGAATTATCTTCAAAGATATTACACCTTTGCTAATGGATGTGAAAGCAGGGCAATATGTAATAGACCTGCTCGTGGAGAACCTGCACGGACAGAAAATAGACAAAGTAGTGGGTATGGAAAGTAGGGGGTTCTTCTTCGGAATGTTGCTTGCACAACGATTGGGGGCTGGCTTTGTACCGGTACGCAAAAAAGGGAAATTACCTTACAAAACACTCTCACAAACCTACGATTTGGAGTACGGGCAAGACGTATTGGAAATTCACGCAGACGCTATTATAAAAGGTGAAAAAATCCTTATTCACGACGATATCCTCGCTACTGGTGGTACTGCTGAAGCGGTAGTAAAACTTGTAGAACGCCTCGGTGGTGATATTGTACAACTAGATTTCTTGATGGAACTCCACTTTTTGAACGGCAGAGAGAAACTCAAAGGACACCCTGTGTATAGCATTTTATAAGAATTAGAAGTTAATAATTAGAGCGAAACCTAAATCTCAACTCCTAAAATATAACTTCTGTATTTCAGTAGGTTATATTACATTAAGTGAAAAAATGTGTTAAATAATTTCGCCACTTAAATAAAAACTCCTACATTTGCACGAATAAAAACAAAACAAGTAATGAAAGTAAAGAATTACATTCTATATATCACTTTATTTGTAACCTCACTCATTCCTCTACAAGGTTTTGCAACTGAAAATGAGGAAGGAGAGCCTTTTCAAATCAACGATTTGATTGATGAACACATCAACGATTCACACGATTTTCACTTGTTTGATTATAAAGGGCACACTTATTCGTTACCCTTGCCTATCATTCTTTATACCGATAAAGGATTAGTGACTTTCCTATCGAGTGCCTTCCATCACGACAACAAAGGTACGGTAGTAGTAGATAAAGACGGACAGCGATTTGTGCGCTACAAAGAAGATATTTACTATGCAAATGCTGATACACCTCTCTCTTTCAACGCGAAAGGAGAAGTAACCAATACGCGTCCGTTAAACTTTTCTATTACTAAGAACGTGTTTTCA
The DNA here is from genome assembly GCF_013394735.1 of Capnocytophaga sp. oral taxon 902. Classification (NCBI taxonomy): domain Bacteria; kingdom Pseudomonadati; phylum Bacteroidota; class Flavobacteriia; order Flavobacteriales; family Flavobacteriaceae; genus Capnocytophaga; species Capnocytophaga sp. oral taxon 902. The sequence continues at coordinate 2,535,910 of NZ_CP058261.1, read as the reverse complement.
TTGCTTTTAGTATCGGTATTGATGGTGCTCATCTTCACCTATATGGCACGTTCTTACAAGAAGAACCCCAAAGCCCCTAAAGGCTTAACAGGAGTTTTAGAACCTATAGTACTCTTTGTGCGCGATGAGATAGCGATTCCTAACATAGGCGAAAAGTACTACAATAGGTATATGCCTTATTTGCTTACTGTGTTTTTCTTGATTTGGATAGGAAATCTCTTCGGATTAATTCCGTTTTTCCCGTTTGCTGGTACGGTAACTAACAATATTCTTTTCACAGGTATGTTGGCTATCTTTACCCTTATTCTCACTTTATTTAGCAGTAACAAACACTATTGGAAGCATATTTTTGCTCCCCCAGGAGTTCCTACCTGGATATTACCAATTATGATACCTATTGAAATGTTGAGTGTTTTTACTAAGCCTTTTGCCTTGATGATACGTTTATTTGCCAATATGACGGCAGGACACATCATTGTACTGAGCTTGATTTCACTCATCTTCATCTTTGGAACGGTGTATATATCGCCTGTGTCGATAGTTTTTACCTTGTTTATCTGTATCTTGGAGCTATTGGTAGCTGTTTTGCAAGCCTATGTGTTTACACTGTTATCAGCTTTGTTTATAGGACAAGCAGTGGAAGAAGAACACTAATCAATTGATAATTGATAATTGACAATTAACAAGTAAGTAACTAATTAATTTTATATATATGGTTTTAGCAGGAATTGGGGCTGGATTAGCAGCCATTGGAGCTGGAATCGGTATTGGTAAAATTGGTGCTTCTGCTGTTGAAGGAGTAGCACGCCAACCCGAAGTGTCTTCAAAAATTCAAACTGTGATGATTATTGCTGCAGCACTTATCGAAGGGGTAGCCCTTTTTGCTGTGGTAGTAGCACTCATCGCAAAATAGGACGACAAAACCGTTGTGCAACGGTTGGTTACACAACGGTTTTATAAAATTAGGGCGTATGCCACTAATGATGAATTGCCTTTTATCCCTACATAAAGGGACACAAAAGAGAATAAAATAATCATATTATTAAAGACTAAATAACAACTAAAGAAATGAATTTAGCACACCCCGAAAGTTTATTATTCTGGAATACTCTCATATTTCTGATATTGCTTTTCCTCTTAGCAAAATATGCTTGGAAGCCCATAATGAATGCGGTTAAACAACGCGAAGACTCTATCAATAAGGCTTTGGAAGCTGCTGAAGAAGCTCAAAAACAAATGGCAAATCTCAAAGCCGATAATGAGCGCCTTTTAGCTGAAGCACGTGCCGAGAGAGATGTAATTTTGAAAGAGGCAAGAGATGTTAAAGATAAAATAGTAACAGAAGCCAAAGAAGAAGCACAACGCGAAGGCGAAAAACTTATCAAGCAAGCGCAACAAGCGATTGACAGTGAGAAGAAAGTAGCCTTGGCACAGCTGAAAGACCAAGTGGCAGCTCTTTCTGTTGAAATGGCTCAGAAAGTGATGATGAGCGAACTCTCAGACGAGAAGAAACAAACTGCGCTCATCAACGATTATCTAAAAGGTGTTACGTTAAACTAAAATAGGTTATGTACGGATTGAGAGTAGCAAATAGATATGCCAAGGCACTCTTGGAATACGCTCTTCTACAAAATGCATTAGAAGGGGTTTTCGCTGATATGACCTTGATAGATAAAACAATAAAAATGAATAAGGACTTGGAGCGTATGCTCATTTCGCCTATTGTGAAAACAACGGTAAAGAAGAATGTCCTTACTGAAATATTTACAATGGTTACTCCTGAAACGCAACGTTTGTTCGATTTGCTTATTCAGAACCGACGCTTGCCAATACTCGGAGCAGTAGCCGAGAAGTTTGTTGTATTGTACAACGATTATAAGCATAACAAAACAGCAGTAGTAACTACGGCAACTCCGCTTAATGAAGCTACCCGCAAAGAGATACTCGAAAAGGTAATGATGCTTACTAAAAATAAAAATGTTACCCTTGAGAACAAGATAGATAAAAATATTATTGGGGGCTTTATTCTTCGTGTAGATGATGTGCAATACAACGCCAGTGTAGCGCATAAACTTAGCAGATTACAACAAGAGTTTCAAGAGAAACTGTTTCTGTAAGCAAGAGACGAAAAGGTAAGGAGAAAGAATTGTTTAAATATTGATATAAATAAGACTGACAACTAAAAACTAACGACTAAGAAATAACAACTGAAAAAATGGCAGAAATAAAAGCCGCTGAAATTTCAGCAATTTTAAAAGAACAATTAGCTCACTTCGACGCCAATGCTTCTTTAGAAGAAGTAGGAACGGTATTACAAGTGGGAGACGGTATTGCGCGTATCTTCGGGCTATCGAATGCACAATACGGTGAATTAGTGAAATTTGACAACGGACTACAAGGGATTGTCCTCAACCTCGAAGAAGACAACGTGGGGATTACTCTCTTAGGTCCCTCTACCGATATTAAAGAAGGGGATACCATAAAACGTACAGGGCTTATTGCTTCTATCAATGTAGGTGAAGGCATTGTAGGGCGTGTGGTAAATACCTTAGGACAACCTATTGATGGAAAAGGACCTATTACCGGCAAGCTATACGAAATGCCGTTGGAACGCAAAGCCCCTGGGGTAATCTTCCGTCAGCCTGTAAACGAACCTCTACAAACAGGTATCAAGGCTATCGACGCAATGATTCCTATCGGTCGCGGACAACGTGAGTTAGTGATTGGTGACCGACAAACGGGTAAAACTACCGTGTGTATCGACACTATCCTCAACCAAAAAGAATTTTACGATGCGGGTAAACCAGTATATTGTATCTATGTGGCTATTGGTCAGAAAGCTTCTACCGTAGCAGGTATCACTAAAACCTTAGAAGATGCGGGTGCTTTGGCTTATACTACCATTGTAGCGGCTAATGCTTCCGATCCAGCTCCTATGCAGGTATATGCACCTTTCGCAGGAGCTGCTATTGGGGAATACTTCCGTGATACAGGTCGCCCAGCTCTTATTATCTACGACGACCTTTCTAAACAAGCGGTAGCTTACCGTGAGGTATCACTTCTATTACGCCGTCCACCTGGACGTGAGGCTTACCCTGGTGACGTGTTCTACTTGCACTCTCGCTTATTAGAGCGCGCTGCCAAAGTAATTAATGATGATACTATCGCACGCCAGATGAACGACCTACCCGAAAGCATTGCACCACTCGTAAAAGGGGGAGGTTCTCTCACTGCTTTGCCAATTATCGAAACTCAAGCGGGTGACGTATCAGCCTATATCCCTACTAACGTGATTTCTATTACTGACGGACAGATATTCTTGGAGTCCGATTTGTTCAACTCAGGGGTACGTCCAGCTATCAACGTGGGTATTTCGGTATCGCGTGTGGGAGGTTCAGCACAGATTAAATCGATGAAGAAAGTAGCGGGTACCCTCAAATTAGACCAAGCACAATACCGCGAACTCGAAGCTTTCGCTAAATTCGGCTCTGACCTCGATGCAGCTACTATGGGGGTTATCGAAAAAGGAAAGCGCAATGTGGAAATCTTAAAACAACCACAAAACGACCCTTACCCCGTAGAAAACCAAATTGCAATTATCTATGCAGGTTCTAAAAACTTATTGAGACAAGTGCCTGTGGACAAGATAAAAGAATTTGAGAGAGAATATTTAGAGTTCCTTAATGTATCCCATCGTGACATTTTAGACGAGCTAAAAGCTGGCAAACTCACCGATGAGATTACAGCTACTCTCGAAAAAGTAGCGAAAGATTTGAGTGAAAAATACGCAAAATAGTAAATACATCTTTTTAAACATTTATTCTTATGAGTGTTATTATATGGGTAATTATTGGAGCCATCTTTTTATTTGCGCTAAAGATTTATGTAAATAAAGTTTATACAAAAAAACATTTGCAAAAACAAATAGGGCACATCAATCAAAACCCTTTAACAGAGGAACAAATACGATTGCTTACTTTTGGGGCGATACTAACGTATTACCGTGGTGAAAATCTACTAAACCTGATACCTACTGAAATATTAGAAACATATCAGAAAGGATTACGTCGACAATGGGAAATAACAGATACAGCATCTGCTAAAGAAACTATAAGTGACTTATTAGCAGAGAAACGTTCGTTACAGTTCCGACATCTGCTAACGCAAACCTCACCTGAGCTTAGCAAAATACAGAAACAAATAGCCAAAGGTTTGGAGATAGAATTAGCACAAGTAGAAGCAGTAAAATCGGCTTATGCGTGGGATTTGTGTAGAGCAGCTTCTTTGGCTAAATGGTGTTATTGGTGCCAATATATCACAGAAACTGAAATGTGGGATATATTGCAAAAAGTATCCGATACAGCAAAAGAACAAGGCAAGAATTGGCAAGAATATACCATATCTTTCCTTTTAGGACGTACTATTCAGGGTTTTGATTTGGAAAACCTTATTATTCTAACCTCTCAGCTATTCCATAGCAAATCACCTTCATTAAGGAAGATAGAAGGAATAGATGTTTATCAAAGGTATTCTTTTTAACAGCAATGATAAAATTGCTAACTGTTAATTGATAAAATGGCGAATTTAAAAGAAATACGAAGCAGAATTTCATCGGTAAGTTCAACGATGCAAATTACAGCAGCGATGAAAATGGTATCGGCAGCCAAACTGAAAAAGGCTCAAGATGCTATTGTAGCGATGAAACCTTATGCTTATAAACTCAAGCAGTTATTAGAACATCTTAGTGCTGCCTTGGGTGATGAGAATGTTTATAACCCGCGCAAAGGAGAGGTAAAAAAAGTACTTTTGGTACCTATCACCTCCAATAGAGGACTCTGCGGGGCGTTCAATACCAGCGTGATTAAAAAAGCGTTAGAGTTAGAACAAACTACCTATAAAGACAAGCAGGTACAACTCTACACCATAGGTAAAAAAGGTAATGATGTGTTGAAAAAATACGACAATATTATAGCTCATAACAGCGAGATTTTCGATAAGCTCACCTTTGCTACAGCTGCTACTTTGGCTGAAGAACTAATGGAATTGTACACTTCGGGTAAATATGACCAGATAGTATTGGTGTACAACAGCTTTAAGAATGCAGCTACTCAAATTCTTACCGAAGAAACATTTTTGCCTATTCAGCCTATAACTACTAAAGCAAAAGGCAAAGAACTAAACACAAATTATATTTATGAGCCTTCTAAGCAAGAGATTGTAGAAGAACTCATTCCGCGTTCGTTAAAAACAGAGATTTTCAAAGCCTTACGCGACTCAGTAGCAGCAGAGCACGGTGCTCGTATGACAGCTATGCACAAAGCTACCGACAATGCTCAAGACCTTAAGAACGAACTCATACTCACCTACAACAAAGCCCGTCAGGCTACTATTACCGGTGAAATTATAGAAATCGTAGGAGGTTCAGAAGCCTTAGCATAATGTAATGCGTCGGCATACATAATAGAGAGATTTAATTTATATGGAAAACAAAAAATTTAATAATTACAAGAAGAATAGCTATTCCTCTAATGGGAATTCAGAGAAAAAGCCTTACAATTCTTCTTATAACAGCGGTAACAATCGTAACAACAACGGCAATAGTTCATTCAAAAAGAAAACTTACGGACAGAACGAAGGACGCAGTTACAGCAATAACAGTGGCAACCGTTATGAAAATAATAGCAGTAATCGTTATGAAAATAACGGTGGCAATCGTTACAACAATAGTAACAATGGTTACAACTCCGAAAATAGAAAATCTTACAATCCTAACTTCAAAAAGAACGAGGGATATAACAAGCCTAACAACTACAACCGTAATGAAGGTTATAACCGAAACGATAATTATAAAAAACCTTTCAACAAAAAACCTTATAACAACATCTACAAACCTCAAAACAACGCTCCTATAGACTACCCTACTACCACTCCAACTGAAGTGCGTTTGAACAAATATATTGCCGATGCTGGTATCTGCTCACGCCGTAATGCCGATATGTATATTTCGGCAGGTAATGTAACGGTGAATGGTGAAGTAATGACCACGCTTGGCTATCGCGTAAAGCCTACCGATGAAGTGCGTTTTGATGGAAAACTCCTTTCTTCTGAAAAGAAAGAATACATCTTGCTCAACAAACCCAAAGGTTTTATCACCACTACCAACGATGAGAAAGGACGCAAAACTGTAATGGATTTGGTCGCAAATGCTACTAATGTACGCATCTTGCCTGTAGGTCGTTTAGACAGAGCTACTACAGGGTTGTTATTGCTTACCAATGATGGAGAGCTTACCAAAAAACTCACTCACCCCACTCACGGTGTGCGCAAAATATACCACGTAATTCTCGACCGCAAACTCGACTACAAAGACTTTATGAAGGTACAAGACGGATTAGAGTTAGAAGATGGTCTTATTGAAGTAGATGAAATCAGCTATGTGAACGACAAACCTAAGAATGAAATAGGCATCAAAATTCACAGTGGTCGCAATCGTATTGTACGTCGTATTTTTGAACACTTGGGCTATCAAGTAGAAAAACTCGACCGTGTAGTATTTGCTGGGCTTACTAAAAAAGATTTACCTCGTGGTCATTGGCGTCGTCTCACTCAGCAAGAAGTAATCAACCTTCGCAATATGAAGTGATTCAATCTCCTAACTCATATTACCTAAATCCTAAAAGCTTGAATAAAAACTTAGACCCAAATAAAGAAAATTATTCGGCGCAAGAACTCGATATAGAAAGAGCCTTGCGCCCTTTGTCGTTTGATGATTTTGCAGGGCAAGAAGCAGTTTTAGAAAACCTAAAAGTATTCGTAAAAGCTGCTAATATGCGTCACGAAGCACTCGACCATACCCTTTTTCACGGACCTCCTGGACTTGGAAAGACAACTCTCGCTCATATTTTAGCTAACGAATTGGGCGTAGGTATCAAAATTACTTCAGGCCCTGTGCTTGATAAACCTGGTGATTTGGCAGGATTACTCACTAATTTGCAAGAGCGTGATGTACTTTTCATCGACGAGATACACCGCTTGAGCCCAGTAGTCGAAGAGTATCTTTACTCAGCTATGGAGGACTACAAGATTGATATAATGATAGAGTCAGGCCCTAACGCCCGCACCGTACAAATCAATCTCAATCCATTTACGCTTATAGGGGCGACTACCCGTTCAGGGCTACTTACAGCTCCTATGCGTGCACGTTTTGGTATTCAAAGTCGATTACAGTATTATTCTACCGAACTTTTGGCAGATATCGTTCAGCGCAGTGCTTCTATCCTTAAAGTACCAATTTCTATGGAAGCTGCTATAGAATTAGCGAGCAGAAGTAGAGGTACCCCGCGTATTGCGAATGCTCTCTTGCGCCGTATTCGTGACTTTGCTCAGATAAAAGGCAATGGTGAAATAAATATTGCTATTACCCGCTTCGGACTCAAAGCCTTAAATGTAGATGCTCACGGATTAGACGAAATGGACAACAAAATTCTTTCAACTCTTATTGATAAGTTCAAAGGAGGGCCTGTGGGAATTACCACTTTGGCGACTGCCGTTTCCGAAAGTGCTGAAACTATTGAAGAGGTGTATGAACCTTTCCTCATTCAAGAAGGATTCATCGTGCGTACTCCTCGCGGACGCGAAGTAACCGATTTAGCTTATAAACACTTAGGTAGAGTGAATCCTGCGAGGCAAGGCACTTTATTTGATTAAACAAATAACAATTAGATAGAAAAAATCCCTTAAAGTATGATGTTACTTTAAGGGATTTTTTATTGTTTATCTATTTTATACTTGTATCACACCCAAATTAAACGCTCTTTCAATAGGGGCATTATTAGCGGCTTCTATACCCATTGCTATCCATTGGCGAGTTTCTAATGGGTCGATAATGGCATCAGTCCAAAGGCGAGCAGCGGCGTAGTAGGGTGATATCTGCTCGTCGTATTGCTCTTTGATATGAGCAAAAAGCACGGCTTCTTTTTCAGGGGTAAGTTCCTCTCCTTTTTTCCTTAGGTTGGCAGTTTCTATCTGCAAGAGTACTTTAGCAGCTTGCGTGCCTCCCATTACCGAAATGTTTCCACTGTGCCACGATACGATAAGACGCGGGTCGTAAGCCTTACCGCACATTGCGTAGTTACCAGCCCCATACGAGTTGCCTATCACGACCGTAAATTTAGGCACTACCGAATTAGCAACCGCATTCACGAGTTTAGCCCCATCTTTGATAATCCCTCCGTGCTCTGATTTGGATCCTACCATAAAGCCCGTAACATCTTGCAAAAAGAGCAAGGGAATTTTCTTTTGGTTGCAATTGGCTATAAAGCGGGTCGCCTTGTCGGCACTATCCGAGTAGATTACTCCTCCAAACTGCATTTCCCCTTTCTTAGTTTTTACCACTTTGCGCTGGTTGGCAACAATGCCTACTGCCCAACCCTCAATACGCGCATAGCCCGTGAGAATGGTTTGTCCGTACCCTTCTTTATATTCGTCAAATTCTGAATTGTCTACCAATCGAAGGATAATTTCCTTCATATCATAAGGCTCTGTGCGCAATTTAGGCAAGATACCGTAAATTTCGTTAGGGTCTTTCAGCGGTTTATGAGCTTCAATGCGGTTAAAGCCCGCTTTTTCGGTATCGGCGAGTTTAGCCATTGTACGGCGTACACGGTCGAGAGCGTCTTTATCATCGGTTGCCTTGTAGTCGGTTACCCCGCTAATTTCGCAATGGGTAGTGGCTCCACCTAAGGTTTCATTGTCGATGTTTTCGCCTATCGCTGCCTTCACTAAATAGCTACCTGCTAGGAAGATACTGCCCGTTTTATCTACTATCAGTGCCTCATCGCTCATTATTGGTAGGTAAGCTCCACCCGCCACACAACTGCCCATTACTACGGCTATTTGGGTGATGCCCATACTACTCATCAGGGCGTTGTTGCGAAAAATGCGACCAAAGTGTTCCTTATCGGGAAAAATCTCGTCCTGCAAAGGCAAGTACACCCCTGCACTATCCACCAAATAGATGATAGGTAATCGGTTCTCCATCGCAATTTCTTGAGCGCGTAGGTTCTTTTTGGCAGTAATAGGAAACCACGCTCCCGCCTTTACAGTAGCGTCATTAGCTACTACTACGCATTGTCTACCAGCTACATAGCCTATCACCACCACTACACCAGCCGAGGGGCAACCGCCGTGTTCTTCGTACATTCCCTCACCGGCAAAAGCGCCTATTTCTATTTGGGGTTTATCATTGTCTAACAGATACTCTATGCGTTCACGAGCCGAAAGTTTACCTTGGCTGTGAAGCTTTTCGAGGTTCTTTTTGCCCCCGCCTTCTTTTACTTTTTTCAAGCGTTTGCGCAACTGACTAAGGGCTAATTTATTGTAATCTTCGTTTGTATTGAATTGAATGTCCATTATAATGTTATGAGGGTGCAAAGGTAGAAAATAATTATGAATTACAAATGATGAATAATAAGTAACAAAATAATACAGAAAATGAATCGTATAGACCTTTTATATTTTAACATCAGTTCAATATAACAAAGTAGTACTTTTCAATCACTTTTGCGTTGCTACAATCTCTCCCAGAAAGCAGGTCGCTTTCGTTTTTCATCACTTTTCTTTCGCCAAAACCTCTTTTCATCCTTCACTTTTAACCATTCACCATCAACTACTTATACACCCTTTCTATACCAATCTTCCAAGATTCGTTCAAGCTTCCTATAAGCTCCCTATAAGCTAAGCATACCCATTTACCCTCTATTTTTCACTTTTTAGCCAATTTACTCCTTCCGAACCTCTCCGAAATCTTTCGATAATCCAATTCTCTCAGCTTGCTAACTTAATCACCTGCGTAGCTCGCACTGTCCATTATGCCACAACTGCCCGTACAGCTTACACCTAATTTGCTAATCAAAAAAATTGGCACTAATTTTGTAAAGGTAGAAATAAGGTATAAGTTACCTAACTCTAACTAAGAGAGAAATTGTTAAAAATGTTAAATTAAAAAGGAAAACTGTACAACTTTTAAGAAGTTTTTGTACATTTGTGCCTTAATTTGAAATGAAAAATATGAAGATAAAAGTTCTATTTGCCCTATTCTTAGGAGGTTGCTTCTTAGGTTTTTCACAAATAAAAGTATCTCCTGTCGAAATTTATAACACAGTAGTAGATAGAGGATATGAAATACAAGAAGTTGTAGAACGATTAGGCGATTATTACTATGCTAGTAAAGATTATCCTAAGGCATTCTATTGGTATGAAAAACTGATGAAAGACGGCAACTACTCTCCTCAACCTATCAACCGTTACCGCTATGCAGTGGTATTGCAAGCCTTAGGTAAAAAAGATGAAGCTAAAAAACAATTTAACCTTTTCGAGGTACTCACAAAAAAAAGTGACGCTCCTCAAACTAACCCTACACCAGATTGCTCTCGTGAAATTATAGGCACTGTAACCGATGCCGAAACAGGTGCCAAAATTTCTGGTGCTCAAGTTTATATATTCGATAGTGCTATGGGAGCTCTTTCCAGCAATACAACTGATAGTAAAGGCTCTTTTACTACCAAAAAACTGAACTGTAACTTCCAAAATGGCTTTGTGGAAATCGTAAAAAAAGATTATGATATTGCCGATGTTCCTATCGTTTTTGAGAACAATAACACTCTCAAAAAAACAATATCATTAGCCCCTCACACAATAAGCCTTAACGAGGGCGATGATTTAGCCCCTGTTTTTGCCATTGATAATATTCATTTTAACTACGGAAGAACCAATATCCGATATGACGCCTCTGTGCAATTAGCTAAAATTGTGGCTTTTTTGGAAGCCAATCCTACTGTAAAGATAGCAATTAAAGTGCACACCGATAGCCGAGGAGAAGACGGTTACAATATGAACCTCACCGAAACTCAAGCACAATCTATCTATCAATGGCTTGTAAGCAAAGGTATTTCTCCTAACCGATTAACTGCCAAAGGTTATGGCGAAACGCAATTGGTAAATGGTTGCGAAAACGGAGTGCCTTGTAGCGAAGAAGAACACCAAGCCAATAAACGCGTAGAATTTATTATTATCGAAAAATAAAATACTTTTTTCATTAATTTTCATAGCTTCTACACTTTGTTAAACAGCAAGTTTAGCAAAGTGTAGTTTCTTTGATTTTAAAATTAAAAAAACTTACACAATATGAAAGGAAGATACTTACTCCTATTTTTCGTTTTACTAATCGCTTGTAAAGACGAAAAATCAAATCCTGAAAACAAAGAACCAAAAACAGGAGCAGGATTAAGAATTGCTACTGCTTATGGAGCTCCTAATGTCGATAAATGGATTGCTAATGCTAAAGCTATGGGTATTAATTGTATGCGATTGACTGATATGATACAAAAAGATAAAGGTCATTTGCAAGATTTAACCAGTGACCCTGAACATAAGTTTGACGAAATGGATAAGAAAGTAGCCAAAATAGTCGCCAGCGGTATGACTTATGTTTTAGATTTATCCTACATACGAAATCAACTCATAAAAGAAGGTATCAATCCTTATTCACCTTCTACCGATTGGACTCCGTATTTAGAAGCTGTTTTAAACAGAACCCCAATAAAAGGATATACTTATAAAAACGACCCCCACCTTGCTTTCATAGCCATAGCAGGCGAGCCTTTTAGTAAATACAGCGACAATCCAATAGAGAAAGCAGGAAATAAAGCTAATCTCATTGCCTTCTATAAACGGTTAGCCCTTCAGTTAAAGAGAATGGGAGTAACTCGCCCTATTTCAGCAGGTGGGTTTCTTCATCAAGGCAAAGACGGCTGGGGTACTGATGCCGATTTAGGTTTTAAAGAAATATGGTCATTACCCGAGATTGATATTCCTACCATACACGTATACGACGACGACGCTATTAATAGCATTCCCCAATTAGTTGCCTTTTGCCATAGCATTGGTAAACCTTTGGTCATTGAGGAAACAGGAAAAGAATACAAAGGAAATGATGCCGAAAGAGCTCAATGGTTTGAAAAGATTGCCTCCAAAATTAAAGACTCTCAATCCTTCCCCGATGGTATAGGTTTATGGAATATAGGCGAAATGAATGGTTATGATGTTCGCGCCGATGAACACCCTATAACTACCAAAACAGTACGAGACCTAATGCTATTAACTCAAAGCAAGCTACTAAATTAACAAACAGCTTATTATCGTCTGATTATGACTATTATTATCCCTAAAAACTACTCAACTCCCTACGGAATAATGGATACCGAGCGAGCTATAAAACTAATCAAAGACTCTTTTGAGCAGGCTTTGGCGCGTGCTTTAAACCTCACACGTATTTCGGCTCCTTTATTTGTGAAACGTTCCACAGGCCTTAATGATAACCTCAACGGAATAGAACGCCCTGTTAGCTTCGAAATGAAAGATTACAAAGGTGAAGTGATAGAAATTATCCATTCGCTTGCTAAATGGAAACGTTTAGCCCTGAAACGTTATGGTATTACAGCAGGCGAAGGCATTTATACTGATATGAATGCTATCCGTAGAGATGAAGAATTAGATAATACCCATTCTATTTATGTAGACCAATGGGATTGGGAAAAAGTGATAACTCCCTCTCAGCGCACTTTATCTTATCTCAAACAAACCGTAAAACAGCTATATAGTGCCTTTCTTGAAACAGAAGCGCTTTTAGTAAAAGAATATAACAAGTGTAGAGCTTTCCTACCTCGTGAAGTAACATTTATAAGTTCACAAGAATTAGAAGATATGTATCCTAACTTATCACCTTCTGAACGTGAACATAATTTCACCAAAGAAAAAGGAGCCGTTTTTATTACTCAAATAGGCAAAACACTTCTTTCAGGAAAAAAACACGACAATAGAGCCCCCGATTATGACGATTGGGAACTCAATGGCGACCTTATTATTTGGAATCCTGTACTAAACAGCGCTTTAGAACTTTCTTCAATGGGTATTCGAGTAAACGAAGCCTCTCTACATTCTCAACTGAAAGCTTCAAAATCAGAAGAACGTGAGAAGTTAGAATATCATCAGATGCTATTACGCGGTGAATTACCCTTAACTATTGGGGGAGGTATCGGTCAATCTCGTATCTGTATGCTACTCTTGCAAAAAGCTCATATCGGTGAAGTACAAGCATCCATATGGACAGATGATATGGTTCAGTTATGCGATAAGAACGGAATTCATTTATTGTAAACGGATATTGTACATATTGAGAAAAGATGTATCTTTGCACCAAAATATAACAAGATAAACTATGAAATGGGAAGGAAGAAGACAAAGTAGCAATGTAGACGACCGTCGCGGAATAAGTGCTAAAGGTGGTCTTATAGCAGGCGGTGGTATCGTAGGTATCATCGTAGTATTGTTACAACTTTTTGGAGGCGAAACAGGACAACAAGTAGCCTCTGTAGTAAGTCAAGTAGCAGGTGGTAACCAAACTCAACAAGCGGTAGAACGCGTGGAACTCACTGCCGAACAAAAGAAAATAGGTGAATTTACCGCTACAGTACTCGCCGATACCGAAGATGTATGGGATAAAATATTTGCTCAAAATGGTTTAGGAACCTATAAGAAACCTACCTTGGTACTCTTTACCGCTAATGTAAATACAGGCTGTGGAACTGCCTCTTCTGCAGTAGGTCCATTCTATTGTCCTGCTGACCAAAAGCTCTATATGGATATGGATTTCTTTGAAGAACTCAAAACACGCTTCGGAGCTAAAGGTGGCGATTTTGCTATTGCCTACGTAATGGCACACGAGGTAGGGCATCATATCCAAACGCTTTTAGGCACTTCGCAACAAGTACGCCAAAAACAACAAGGGCTCTCCAAAGCAGCTGCCAATAAATGGTCGGTAGCACAAGAATTACAAGCCGATTTCTATGCGGGAGTATGGGCTCATCACAACCAAAAATATTTAGATGCCGACGATATTGACGAAGCTCTTAGTGCGGCTAACGCTGTAGGTGATGATGCTATACAAAAACGTATGCAAGGACACGTAGTACCTGATTCTTTCACTCACGGTACTTCTGAACAACGCAAATATTGGTTTACCAAAGGTTACAATACTGGAGATATCCGTCAGGGTAATATTCAAACTATTTATGAACAAACAAGTAATCGTTAAGGATTTAGGTAATAAAGACTACAAAGAAACGTGGGACTACCAAGAGTCGCTGTTTGAAAAAATAGTCACGCAAAAAACAAATAACAAAGCTAATGGCACAACCTTGCCTACTACTAATTATTTCCTTTTTGTAGAACACCCTCACGTATATACACTTGGCAAAAGCGGTCATATAGAGAATCTGCTCATTGATGAAGAAGGACTAAAAAATAAAGGGGCTACTTTTTACAAAATCAATCGTGGTGGAGATATCACCTATCACGGACCTGGACAGATTGTGGGATATCCTATCTTAGATTTAGAAAACTTTTTTACTGATATCCACAAATATTTGCGTTCTTTAGAAGAAGTAATTATCCGTACTCTTTCCGATTATGGTCTCAAAGGCGAACGCAGTGAAGGTGAGACAGGGGTTTGGCTTGATGTAGGAACGCCTTTTGCTCGCAAAATTTGCGCAATGGGAGTCCGTTGTTCTCGTTGGGTAACAATGCACGGTTTTGCCCTAAATGTAAATACTGATTTAGGCTATTTTGATAATATCATCCCTTGTGGTATTCGCGGTAAAGCAGTAACGTCTCTAAATGTGGAATTAGCAAAAGATAAGGTGGATACTCAAGAGGTAAAACAACGTATCCTTACTCATTTTAAAGAAATCTTTGAAGCAACATTATAAAGAATAAAAAAAGGGAGGTATCAAAATGATAACCTCCCTCCTATTTTATAGAAATATTCTTTTCTTACATTGATATAATAATAAATTCACTACGACGGTTTGCTTGATGCTGTTCTTCAGTACAGGGTACTCCATTTGAGCAACCATTTACTAATTGCGTTTCTCCATATCCCTTACCCGTAATCCTATCTTTGTGAATACCGTGAGCTATAAGCCACTTAATAGTTGATTTTGCACGTCTTTGTGACAATGCTAAGTTATAGCTATCAGAACCTCTACTATCAGTATGTAAGCGCACATCTATTTTCATAGTAGGGTATTCTTCCATTACTTTTACTATTTTAGCCAACTGTTCAGCTGCATCAGGACGAATATTAGCTTTATCATAGTCGAAGTATATATTATCTATTTTTAATTCCTTTGATAAATCATCTCCTATTTTTATAGGTTTCTTCTCAACAATAGGAGATAACAATACTTCAGCATATGTGTCTTTTAATCCTGTTAAAGTAATATTTTGCTCATCAGAAGAAAAACCTTCCTTTATTGTTTTAATTATTAGCTGTTCATCTTTGCAATTGGAAGTATAAAGAAAATTAAAAGTCCCCCCTTATCCGAGATTTGTTCTTCTATTAACTTCAATGACTTATCTAATAAAGTAATTTTAGCATCTGCTATTACTTCTAAACTTTTTGCATTTTTAACAATCCCATTAATGACTTGTTTGCACGAGAACTGTACTGGGGCTTCCTCATAAAAACTATAAATATCATCACTCCCTTTACCTCCTGGTCTGTTCGAAGTAAGATAACCTATTTTAGTATGAGTGTTAATTACATAACAGAAATCATCTTCAGCACTATTGGCAGGGCGACCTACATTCACAGGTTTAGAAATAGGATTGCCTTCCTCATCTAATTTTACGGCATAAATATCTAATCCACCTAAACCTGGAAAACCATCTGATGAATAATACAATATGTTATCATCTGAAACAAATGGGAAAGACTCTCTACCTTGTGTATTGATAAGTGCTCCTAAATTCTCTGGTTTCCCATAACCGTTTTTCAGTATTTTAGCACGATAAATATCCGATGCTCCAATAGTGCCTTTCATATCCGATGCAAAATAAATATATTTGCCATCAGGACTTAAAGCAGGGTGAGCTACACTATGAATATTACTATTAAAAGGCATTTCTTTTACATCTTCCCACTTACCGCTCTTATTTTTGGTAGCTTTAAATATTTTCAACAATACTGTTTCGTCCCCATTAGTCTTTACTTCATTATGGATAAAGTTATTACGAGTAAAATAAATCGTGTTTCCATCTTTGCTAAACGCAGCTGTCGATTCGTTAAACTTAGTATTGATACCATTGAGCTTTCCTTTCTTAAAAACTTGCAAGCTATCGGTAGTTGCCTCATACAAACTATAAAAATTATCTCCTGTCCAATCTGCACGCTTCTTTAAAATACCACCTTTGCTAGTAGCATATACTATATTATTACCATAAAAAGCTGTCCCATACTCTGATTTATTAGTATTAATCTGCAAGGGGTGTAATACCATCCTATGAGAATTTCGCTTAATTTCTGCCTGATAATCTCTATTTTTTTGAAAGAGTACTGCACGCGAATCAGTATTCCCTTTAAGAGCAACAAACTTATCCATCATTTTGTCAGAGGCTTCATAATCTTCCACTGATTTTAAAGTTTGCGCATAACGATAGTAATATTCAGGATTAATATTATAAGGTTTTCCTGTCTTAGCATCAGTATTTGCAAAGAGTTTTGCATACCACTTATTCGCTTGTTTGTAATCAGCATTATAGTAGTAAGCATTAGCCAAATTTTCTAATAGCTCTTGGGTTTCTACTCCTTTACGGGCAATACTTTCATAGGCATTAATAGCCTGTACATAATCCAAGTTCCTGTAATAGTTAGCTGCTTTCTGTAAAGCTTCTTTTTCACTTTGTCCACAAATAGTTTGTGTGAAAGTACTTACAAGAATGGCTAATAAATAGAAAGGTATTTGTTTCTTCATAAATCAATAAAAGGGAAAAATTATAAAAAAGAAGGTTTGTAATATCAACTGGGTAAATAGAAAAATAGGAGTTAATTTATAACTCCTAATCTTCCATTACAATATTTCTATTAATCCATACTTACCACAATAAACTCACTACGGCGGTTAGCTTGATGTTGTTCTTCAGTGCAAGGCACTCCATTTGAGCAACCATTTACTAATTGCGTTTCTCCATAGCCTTTCGCTTTCAATCGCTTGCGGTCAATACCTTGCTTAACTATCCATTCAAGAGTTGATTTAGCCCGACGGTCAGATAAAGCTAAGTTATAAGCATCTGTAGCTCGGCTATCGGTGTGCGAACGAATATCTATCTTCATCTTAGGATATTGTTTCATCACTTCCACAATCTTAGCTAATTCTACCGCTGCATCTGGTCTGATGTTCGACTTGTTTAAATCGAAGTATATTTCTTTTATCTCAAATACTTTAGCTAAATCAGTATCCTTTGAGATAGCTATTTCTCTCGGTTTTAACAAGAACTCGTAGAAGATATCTCCTTCTTTACCCGTTAATACTTTCACTTCTGTGGTTTCATATTTATCTTTTTCAGCTCTTAGGTAATAATATAATTCTTTACAATCCACTTTCTTGAATGCAAAAGTACCATCTTCTTTAGTTCTTTGAGTATCTACCTGTTTCATTGTTCTATCTGATAGTACTATAAGAGCATCTACAATAACGCTTTTTGTATTAGCATCTTTCAGTACTCCTTTCAGCATTTTCTCACAGTCAAAGGATAAAGGTTTCTCTTCATAAAAGCTGTAAATATCATCTTTGCCTTTTCCTCCAGCTCTGTTAGAACTTAAAAATCCTATCTTACTGTCACTATCCATTATAAAACAAAAATCATCATCAGCACTATTACCTGGCTTACCTATATTAATAGGTTTTGATACTGTTCCGTCTTCATAAAACTTTACCGCAAAGATATCCAAACCTCCTAATCCTGGAAAACCATCTGATGAGTAATATAACACATTATTCTTAGAGATAAAAGGAAAAGATTCACGTCCCGACGTATTAATAACATCTCCTAAATTTTCGGGTCTACCGTATTTATTATTTCCTAAAATCTCTACGCGAAAGATATCCGAACTCCCTAAGGTTCCTTTCATATCTGAAGCAAAATAAAGATATTTTTCATCAGGACTCAAGGCTGGGTGTGCCACATTGTATTGGTTACTATTAAATGGCACCTCTACCACATTTCCCCAATCTCCATTTTCATCTTTTGTTGCTTTAAGTATTTTTAGTAAGATAGTATTTTCTCCATTCGTTCCTATCTTTTTATTTACATAGTTATTACGGGTAAAATACACTGTTTTTCCATCTTTTGTAAACACAGCCGTAGATTCATTAAACTTTGTATTTAAAGCTGATGAAAAAGGTTTCTTATTACTTAATTCTTGCTTATTGCGGTCTGCTATATACAGGTCATAAAAACTCTCTCCTGTCCATTGTGAAATTCCTCCTTTAGAAGCTCTACCGCTATTAGCTGCTGCAAAAACTATTTTATCACCATAAAAAGCTGTCCCATATTCTGAATATTCGGTATTAATAGCTACTGGGTGTAATTGCAAACGTCCTGAGTTACTCTCTATCACTTCCCGATAGTCCTTATTCTCTTCATAAAGTACAGCACGCGTATCATTATTACCTGTAAGCTCAGCAAACTGAGACATTAGCTTATTCGCTTCGTCATATTTCCCTACTGATTTTAGTACTTGCGCATAGCGATAGTAATATTCAGGTTTGATTTTATATTTCTTATTCTCAAATAGCTGTTTGTACCAAGGTAATGCTTTCTTGTATTCGGCATTGTAGTAGTATGAATTACCAAGATTTTCTAATATATCTTGATTCACAAATCCTTTCTTAGCAATGCTTTCATATATTTTTATAGCATCAACATAAGCAAAGTTTTTATACATTTCCTTTGCCTTTTGCAACTCTTTCTCATTCTGGGCAAACAGTACAGATATTCCACAAAATAAGGCTATTATAAAAGTGTATTTTCTCATCAACAATTCAATTTTAAGTAATTTATAAAGGCTTATACTCTCTGTTCTCCTTCCTAACTAAAAGAAACGAGGAGACACTATTTTCTTATAGGTTTTGAGCAGTTCATAACGCAAAAAGATTTCGTGTGAACCTGAGTTATATTTTGATAATTCAGTCGTCTCAAAGTCATAAGCATATCCCGCAAACCAACGTTCACTTATCTGAAAACCTGCCATTACACTCACTGCTGCCGACCATCTGTAAGCTGCCCCCAACACAAACTTCTCATTAAACATAAAGTTTGCCGATAAGTCCAATTGCAAAGGTGCTCCAAAGGCTATCTTAGAAAGCACTGCGGGTTTGAATTTTGTATTCTCTGACAAGTTGAACACATAACCACCGATTAAGTACATATGCTGCGTATTTTTCAACACAGACACTGAACTCTTGTTGTAATGAGTGGTTTCCAACATATTAGGCACTGAAAACCCTAAATAATACTTATCAGTATACCAATAAATACCCGCTCCTATATTAGGTGAAAAAACGCTCTCACTGCCCGATAAGTTAGGGTCTGCTTGGTCTTGTTTGGTTAGCTCATCATAATTTATTTGAAATAAGCTACCCGAACCATTGATACCAAAAGCTAATTTAGAGTTCTCAAAGTTCAAAGTATATGAAAAATCAATCGCTAAATCCGTTTGATTTTGAGGTCCTATACTCTCTCTAAAAATACTTCCTCCCAAACCTACATTGCGTAAGCTCTCCATTGGTTGATGATAACTAATGCTTCCATTAGTAGGGGCTCCTTTGATGCCTACCCATTGGGTACGAAACATACCAAAGAAACTGCCTACCTCTCTCGAGCCTGTATAAGCTGGGTTAAACATCATAGTGTTGTACATATACTGGGTATATTGCGACTCTTGTTGTCCATATACCCCTACACTAAACATTGTTAATACTAAAATAAACGCTTTTTTAATCATTTTTAAACTGTGTATTACTTAACTATTTTTCTTCATTACTGTTAATCAGGTAGATAGTAAATCTAACTAACTTTTATTTTGGCAAAAGTACAACTTTTTTACATTTCTACCACTTTTTACACAATATTTTATATCTATACCCTTATTATTTTTGTATATACAGCCACCCTATTTGTGTTTTTTTTCGTTGAGCATCGTAATATTCTAACACATAGTAGTAAGTTCCTAAGGGCATTTTATCTCCTTTTAATACGCGAGAAGTATTATTATATCCTTTTATATCAAACACTTTTTCACCTGCCCGATTGTATACCTTAACTCTATTATTGGGGTAATGCTCTATTCCTCTGATATAAAAATAATCATTCTTTCCATCTCCGTTTGCTGACAAACCATTGTAAACAGTAATTCTTTTCAATTCACTTGTTGTTGTAAAAGTATCTGCTTTTACCTCTATTTTGGCTACTGAACTCGTTACAGTGCCACATCTATCGGTTATAGTCACATAATAATACCTCTCCCCTACTGTTTCAGTTGAAGGTATATAACTATTCGCGCGAGAATCTATTGCCTTACCACCGATATTTGTATTCATAGTACTCTCATACCACTGATACACAGGTGTAGTGGTACCCTTCACTATTACATATAAAGGCGATGGTAAAGCTTTCTGAATATAAACACCTGAGGTAGGTTGTTGTTCGATAGTTAAATAATTCACCTTCAATATTGCTTCCTCAGAGTACTGAACGGTAGCAGTTTTTACATCTGTATAACTATATTTCACCCTATACTTATTCCCGTTTAAGTCAGCATTGACAGCTTCAAAAACTAAGGTTACTTTATTTCCACTTCTAACAGAACCCTTTTCTGTATCTATATCCTTCCATTGGGTGCTTTTATTAGTTAATTCTTGCCACTGATAGTCGATGTTTTTTCCCGTAGCACTTGCTGAGATAAGTTTAGCCTCAGAAGTAAATACAGCTCTTTCTCCATTGCATAACACTTGACTCTCAGGTTGTGTTACAACAACAATATCAGGTGTTACTCCTTTTTCATTTTCTACATTATACACAAGTTGTTGCATATTGCATTCCATTAAATTATCATTACAATTCCTGCCTGCATAAACCTCAACGGTAAAATGTGTCATATCGAAGTTAGTCACTCGGTATTCCAATCGATAAACCATATCTGCATAGGCTCGTAACTCACTTAAAGAATAATACTTCTTCCCTTGCACATCTTGGGCTGTGATAACTCTTTGCTCTTTCTGTTTAATAGGGTCTACTGCTAACAATCTCAATACTTCTATACCTTGTATATTGCGGAGCATAAGCCAAATATTATCTATGGGCTCCCTATTCAAATTTTGTAACCTAAAGTCTATAAAAAAGGTCGTGTTATGTATTTTCATATTCTGAGGGGTGATAGACTGCAAAGTAATAGAGCGCTGTCCCCATAAAGCAAAGTATTCGATGTATTCTGTTTCGTAATCTTTGTCTCTCCACTATTAGCATAATGATAATAAAAACCTTCATAGGTTACCCCCATAATTACTAATTGATTATGGTTAAAGGCTTCTTCTTCGCTTGTACATACTTTTGCTTTACAAGTAGGCTGTATAAAAACTTCTATATACTGAGTCTCATCATTTTGTCCCGAAATAATTTCTGGAGGTAAATACCCCTCCGTTCCTTTCATAGGGTTAGTATAAGTATACACTTTAAAATCCTTATTTTCATTCGTTGTAAAGCTTTCTAACGGAATATACACTACATTAGTTGCCGTATTTTCTAAATAATGATACGCCACCGGCTTTACCAAATCATAACCCTTAGGCACTTTTATCTCTATAATCTTTACAAGCCTCCTAGGACGATATTCATCTTTGAATATTCTATCGGTAGTCTGCTGAATAACACTACTCTCTGTCTTATTTCGTAGAGGAAATAACATACAATCTTTCATCTTATAGCAAGAATGAACATCTTCATCAGGTATATTTACAATATAAAATACACTTTTACTCTCTTCTCCACAATGTAATTGCTCCGTATGATAACCTCTTTCATTTATGTTTTGTTCTTTTGTTTTATCAACTCTATAGAAAAAAGAACCTATCTCTTCTTTTAATTGAGAGGTTGAAGTAACATCTTCGGCAGTACAACTCTCCACTCGATAAGTAGCAACGGCAGTAAATTTCTCATCTGCTAAAACTCCTCGAGAAGGTAATGCCTCTGTTAAATTCCATAAGAAATAATTATTTTTATCATCGGTGGTCTGGCGAAGGACACCCTGCTTGGCAACCAATGTTATGAGATGCTCTCCTATCTTTAAACTAACCTGTTTAGGCAATAATACCACTGTTTTAGGTACCTGCACATAATAATAAAGATTCTTAGTAGAGCCCCCTAATTGTTCCCCCTCCGATATTATTTCAATATCGTCTAAGTAAAGAGCTCGCTTGCAGTCTTCTTGTCTCAGTTTAGCGCGCTTTTGCCGTTGGATCATTGTATAATCTGTCCAACCATATGAATTTTCAGCCCTTTCTATTGTTGTTGAAAGTGTTTTAGGGGCATTCTCAAAGCACACATCAGGACACTTGGCAACTATCGCCCTTTGTGTACAAATATAGGGTATTTTGCAATAAGTATTATACCTATTCTTATCCATTTGCCAAATTGAATATTGCAAAGAAACCTTGTTTGCCTTACAGGTTGTTAAAATCATATCAAAAGTGATATATCCCCAAACCTCATCTGCTGTGGTATAACTGAATGTTCCTCCCGAAGGGACATCAGGCAGAGTTATTGCAGATGCTACCGAACCCCCATAAGCATCGGCTTTATAAAACTTTATATTCATCATTGCCATTCCTTCGGGTAACAACAGCTCATAACGATACTTCCTTTCTGCTATTTCTTTGTGATGTGATTGTAATTGTTGAATATTGTCTTGTGTAGTTACAGAAGCAGTAAAAGATATTGAAGCCGATATAGGTTGGTTAAGTGCTAATAAGGTAGGAAATTTTGAAGTGTCCTTCACATCTTTTATTTTTCGTTTAAAAGTATGGTCACTTAATGACTCTTGTTTATGAAAAGAAATACCACACAAGTTATGGTAAGAAAGCTCAGCAATAATACTTACTGCAAATATCCCTTCGGTAGATGATAAACAGGGAATATTATCATTTCTAACTAAATCAAAACGTATTTCTAACTTTTCTTCTGGTGCCAAATCATCTCTTATCCCGTCACCATCTTCATCAGTAAGACCTATATTGCTTTGTCCTAATGCTAAATCCTTAAAACTTTCTAATTCAGCAAAGCTAATGATGCGTTTTCCTAACACACCATCAGGCATTTGTATGGCTTTATCAGGGATAATGATTTCTTTTTTCTCACTATCTATAATACGGAAATTCGTGGGTTTATAAGCCTTAAATTTCACCAAATCCTCTTCTTCATAAAGGGTCAGTTGAAGGTCATAAGCCGTTGCATTCCCTTTATTAATGTATTGTGCAGTAAACATTCCCAAAGTATTTCCACAGAAGCCTTCACTCCATTTAAAATAAGTTGCTGTACTCTGTCGATTTAAAATAACATTAGGTTTTTCATCAGTTGCCACCTGCATTGTAATCGATTGAACAGCACTACTCACTTCATATAATTCCAAAGGATTTTCTCCCCAATAAGCCTCATAACGCACCTCTCCATTGGCTTTACAACCTTTCGCTGTATACTCTTCTGTAATCCAAACTCCTTCCTTCTCTTTTAATCCTTCCGAAATTCGTATCACATACAAATCCTCTCCTCCATTTTGCCCTATATGCTGTGGCACTTTACCTATGGGAGTAAGTACTTTTTTATTGTAAATCATTTTTCGTGTTTTAACCCCTAATGGGTGTTTCACCGAAAAATAAATATCGTTTATGATACCTACTCTTTTTCCTTCTATGGTTTTATTCTCAATACTGAATACTCTCGAATAATCCCTCATAGGATTCTCTTTCACCTTTTGTGTCGTAATTTGCAGATTAGGAGTATTTAAAAAATATTCATTAGATTTTTTAGTAGCAACCGTTACCTCATCAATCATTATCCCCACTTCATCTTGAAGAGATAGATGTGTTTTCAGATAGCTGTACCCTCTTTTAGTAATTCTGCGTTTCACTAAAAGATGTGTTGTACTTCCTGGTCTACTTAGTACAGTAAGCACAGGGTTATTGGGTAAATTTATATCTTTGGGAGTAACTTTTCGTATGGCACTGTTCTTTTCAAGAGTATATCCCGCATATTCAATTCCTTCAGGAAAAGTAAATCTTACATCTATCTTTTCTTTATCTTTAGGAAAAATAATTCTCACGGAAATATAAGTACCTTCTTGAAAACTAGAAGTAGTAAATTTTATATTCTCTGAAATTACAGTTTTTAGTTGCTGTGCTTTAAGAATCTCTGTTGAAGAAAAGAGTATAAGTAGTAGTATTAGAGTAAATACATTTACTGTTCGTTTAAAATCCCACATCATTATTAAGCCTTAAAAAAACTTCTTTCTGCAAGGCAAAATTAGGTCTTCACCCATAAAAACACAAGATTTTTAACATTTATTTTTTATCAGTGCCTAATAAATATATTATTCATCTATAATAGCTGTCATTACAATACCCGCTTAGCAGGTATCAGCAATTGGAAAATAAGTGAATAAAGAAACCTTTTTAATATATCTCTCCTTCACTTTACTTCCACTTTACATTCGTTGTTCCTTCGTTTATCGTTCGTTTATCGTTCGTCTTTTGTTCGTCTTTTGTTCGTCTTTTGTTCGTCTTTTGTTCGTCTTTTGTTCGTTGTAGACCCACTGTAGACCCACTGTAGACCCACTGTAGACCCACTGTAGAGCCACTCATTGTTCGTTTATCCTATAAGCTCTGTATAAGTTACCCCTAATTTCACCATTAACCATTAATCATCTTCTATTTAATTCCTTTGTCATCAACCCATCTTGTATATTGCTTTTTCCCTTGTAGGTGTTGCATATAGGTACGCGAAAATTTGTGATAACCGTAGTTTTCAGTATCAGCAACAAAAAAGAGATAATCGTGTTGCTCAGGGTTGAGCACAGCTTCAATACTCGATATGTCGGGCATCGTGATAAGTCCCACAGGTAAACCGTAATTCCGATAAGTATTATAAGGGTTTAGCAAACTTGTATGCACCTCGGTAACACGTTTTATTACCATATTATAGTCACCCGTATGGTTTTTCATAGCAAAGATAGCAGTAGGGTCAGCCTGCAATTTCATATTGATATGTAAGCGGTTCAAGTAAACCCCTGCTATGCGGGGACGCTCGTCTACTTTAGCCGTTTCTTTCTGTACAATTGATGCCAATATACTCACTTCTATGGGCGTAAGCCCTTGCTTTTGGGCTTGGGCTTTGCGTTCAGGTGTCCAAAAACGCTCATATTCTTTGAGCATACGGTCGCGAAATTCTTCGGCAGAGGTATTCCAATAGAACTCATACGTATTGGGGATATACATTGCCAATGCAGTAGCATCGGTAAAACCGTTTTCTTTGAGGAAGTTAGCGTCTAAAAAAGCACGCATTAAAGTAGTGCTATCAGGCTCTATTTGTGCAGCGATACGTCCTGCAAAGTCTTCTAATCGCTCCTGATTGTTGAATTTGAGTTTTACTGGGGTATTACGATTGCGAAGAGTGCGCACAATATCTATATTGGTAGCCCCTTTTTTGATAATGTATTTACCTGCTTTTACTTTATCGGCATAACCTATACGCTTAGCTACTTGGATAAAAGAAGTACGGTCTTTCAACAAGGGACTCATCACGTGCAACACATCGCTAAAATCGGCTCCTGTAGGGATATATACTATTTCTTCTTTGGTTTGAAAAGCTGTATTGCTCACCAGTACAGCGCGATAAATAAAGAAGCCTAATACGGCTATCACGGCAATCACCGCTCCTATAATCCATTTTTTCATAGTTGTTTTTCTATTTTAAAATTTCCATTCTATGGTTTTGTCTTCTTTTTCTCTAAAATCCTTCTCTTTAGCAATCTCATTTTGTAAATGCTTAGTATACTGACTGAACATAAAAGCATTATATGCCTCAAAGTTTTCGTTTGTTCGCACAGAGTTCAAAGCCTCGTAATAAGCTGCTTTATCCTCTGCAAATACAATACCCAAAGGCAAACCATACCACTGTTGAATAAAGTTCATCAGCAGGCGTGAGGTTCTGCCGTTGCCATCGAGAAAAGGGTGAATGTTCACTAACTCATAATGAGCATAAAATGACAGTACTAATTGAGCTTCTTCGGTAGTTTGCTTAGGGAGTAACTCATTTAGTTTTTTTATTAACTGCTCTAATGCTGTTGGTACTTTTTCAAAACTCATAAACGATACACCTCCTGCGGTTACTCTCACCTTACGCAATTCGCCTTTGCTGGCATCTACAGTACCTAAGGCATTAGTAAGCACTTCTCCTGTAGTTTTCATAACTTTGGCAGCTATTTCCTGAATAAAAGCTACTGATAGAAGTCGTTGTTGTGTAGCTTCTTTTAGTACAAAATTTAATGCCTCATAATGATCTTTAGTTTGATTGGCAAACAATAGAGGCTTACCATTAGGAGTGTTGCCTTCTTCAATCAGTACGCGAGTTTCGTTTAAAGTTAAAGTAGAGCCTTCTATACGGGTAGAGTGACTGGTAATAAGAATCTTGTTGAACTCATTATAATTCAACGAGGATTCTAAACCAAGTGATCTGTAGGTTTGTATAATTTCTGAAATAGTCATTGGTTTCTATCTTTTAAACAACTGGCACCCCCATTTTGGGATGAGATAAACCCCTATGAGGCAGGTTACCATTACTGGGGAATAAGAATGGGTGAAATAGCTTACCAAGATATGCCATACCAAGAAGAAAGTCAATCCTGCGAGGTATATCCCAAGAGCAATTCTTGTAGCTTTTTCGTTCTTTCGACATAAAAAAGCAATGACCACTACCAAAACGAGTTGTCCTATAGAAGCTCCTATAAAATATTCAGGGTGTTCATTGGCTAAATGAGCATTCTCAGCAACTCTAGGGAGTTGCAACCATTGGGGTATCTTATCTACAAAGTCAATATACCATTGCCAGAATGAAATACTCTCTTCTACTTGATGCAAAGCGTGTAGTCCCATTATGGGTAACCACAAGTGTATATATTTATTTGTTTCCATATACTTCTGCTTTTAATGCGGTAATATAGTTTTGTTGTATCCGTTTTAAATTCCAAAAGAGAGGCGCAATAAGTCTTAAAAAGAAGTTTTTGATATGTATTTTCTCTTTAAAGCAAACTTTAGTACCTCCGTTATACGATTCAAACTTTCCTTCCCATTCTCCATAGAATAGTTTGTGTTGCATTGTAAAGGCATAATACTCATTTTTTTTCTTCTGAATATTCTTAAAAAACGTGTGTCCCCCACCTTTGTAATATTCAATAAAACCGTCTTCTAATAACTCAATATTCTCCACTTCCTTTCGCCACTGAAAGTTCTTGTTATCAGTAACAATGTTATATACCAATGCTATAGGTGCATCAATCACATCAGTTACTATTAAAATTAGAAAGGGTTTCATTTTGAAATCTTTTATCTGATGGCAAAGATACTAAAAAAAAGAAAAACCGAAAACTTTATACTATAAAAGTACAAAATCTTCGGTTTTAAAAATATTATGAATACAAAAATTCTTATAACATACGCCTATTCTTGACGTGGTTTTTGGTGATTATTGTGTCCTTTATTGCGGTCGTTGCGAGGCTTGTCGTTGTAAGGCTTGTCAGACTTAGGACGATCTTCACGCGGTGGACGTGGCAACAAAGCTTTGCGCGATACTCTTGTTTTCTTGGTTTTGGGGTCGATACCGAGGTACTTAACTTCTATAATATCACCCTCTTTAAGAGCATCTTCTATTTTGTCAATTCTATCCCAAGATACTTCAGAGATGTGGAGCAAAGAGTCTTTACCAGGAACAAACTCTACAAAAGCCCCAAATTCTACCAAGCGCACTACTTTTACAGTGTAAGTTTCTCCTTCTACAGGTTCAAATTTCACTGCGTTTACTGCCTCAATAGCTTCTTGAATACCAGCTTCGTCGGTACCTAAGATTTCTATGATGCCCAATTCGCCCACTTCTTCTACCACAATAGTAGTATTGGTGCGCGCTTGCAAATCTTGAATGTTCTTACCACCCGTACCGATAAATGCTCCGATGTATTCCTTAGGCATATCCATCTTAACGATTTTAGGTGCGTGAGGTTTCACAGTAGGGTTAGGTTTTGCAATCGTATCGGTGATTTTGCCTAAGATGTGCATACGTCCTTCGCGGGCTTGGTTCAAAGCTTTTTCGAGTATTTCGTAAGAAAGACCTTTAATTTTGATATCCATTTGGCAAGCGGTAATACCATCGGCTGTACCGGTTACCTTAAAGTCCATATCACCTAAGTGGTCTTCATCACCTAAGATATCGGAAAGTACTGCATAACGCTCGCCATCGGTGATGAGTCCCATAGCAATACCCGATACAGGTTTTACCATTTGTACCCCTGCGTCCATCAGTGCTAAAGTACCTGCACATACGGTAGCCATAGATGATGAACCGTTAGATTCCAAAATCTCGGATACTACACGCACGGTATATGGGCAATCCTCAGGAATCATACGTTTGAGGGCGCGTTGTGCTAAGTTACCGTGACCTATCTCACGGCGTGATGTTCCGCGTAACGGACGTGCTTCACCGGTAGAGAAAGGAGGGAAGTTGTAATGCAAGTAGAAACGTTCTTCACCTTGTTCTGAAGGCAAATCGATTACGTTTGCTTCGCGTGAAGTTCCCAACGTAACGGTAGTAAGCGATTGGGTCTCACCACGTGTAAAGATAGATGAACCGTGTGCTGATGGCAAATAGCCTACTTCGCACCAAATAGGGCGTATTTGGGTAGTGTTACGACCGTCTAAACGAATATTTTCGTTTAAGATAAGGTTGCGCACGGCTTCTTTTTCAGCCTCGTCAAAATAACGAGTGATGATAGGAGTAAGCTCTTCTAATTCTTCTTCGGTGAAGAGTGCCAAGCATTCTTCTTTTACCGCATTGAACTTTTCACCACGTTCTTGTTTGGTTGTATTTTCTTTGGCAATAGCATAGCATTTTTCGTAAGCCAAAGGATATACTTTTGCTTTTACCTCTTCGTTTTCTACTTCTGGCTCATAAGTACGTTTTTCGGTCTTACCTACTTTTTCAGCCAAACGCAATTGTGCTTCGATATGAGGTTTGATAGCCTCGTGTGCGAATTTGATAGCTTCAGCCATATCCTTTTCGCTCACCTCGTCCATTTCACCTTCTACCATTGCCACAAAGTCTTTAGAAGCACCTACCATAATATCAATATCAGAAGCTTCTAATTGTTCACGGCTTGGGTTTACGATAAATTTACCGTTTACACGACCTACGCGTACTTCGGAAATAGGACCATCGAACGGAATATCGGACACTGCCAAACAAGCAGAGGCAGCAAGACCTGCCAAAGCGTCGGGCATTACATTCTCGTCGTGAGAAATAAGCTGAATCATCACCTGAGTTTCAGCGTGATAATCTTTAGGGAATAGTGGACGCAATACGCGGTCTACCAAGCGCATTGTAAGGATTTCTTGGTCGCTAGGGCGCGTTTCACGTTTGAAAAAGCCCCCAGGGAAACGACCTGCTGCTGCAAACTTCTCACGATAGTCTACAGTAAGAGGCAAAAAGTCAGTTTCAGGATTGATTTCTTTTGCAGATACTACAGTAGCCAATAGCATCGCATTGCCCATTTGCACCACAACAGCACCGTCGGCTTGTTTAGCCAACTTGCCAGTTTCGATAGTGATGATACGACCATCACCTAATTCGATGATTTCTTTTTTTACTTCTGGAATCATTCTTTAATTGTTAATTAATAATTAATAATTGTTGTGTTGTGGGCTTTAGGGTCTAACCAATGAAAAACTGCTGTAATAAACAAAAGGAGGCACAAAGCCTCCTTACTATTGCTTATTTTCTGATGTTTAGCTCTTTGATAATCGCACGGTATCTTTCGATATCTGTGTTCTTCAAATAATCGAGCAAACTTCTGCGTCTACCTACTAATTTCACCAAGGAACGCTCGGTATTAAAATCTTTGCGATTTACTTTCAAGTGTTCTGTAAGGTGATTGATTCTAAGGGTAAAAAGAGCAATTTGCCCTTCTGCTGAACCAGTGTTGGTTTCTGAACCTGCGTACTTTTTGAAAATTTCCGCTTTTACTTCTTTTGTTAAATACATTCCAATATTAATTTAATGATTATTATGTACATTTTTTTTCGGGTGCAAAGATAAAAAGATTTTATAAGCTGTGCAAATTTATAGATAGATTTTTCCTCTTCTCAATTTATCCTTAACCTATACAAAGCTTATAGGAAGCTTGAACGAATCTTGGAAGATTGTTATTCAAAGGGCATATGACATATTGATTATCATTAGATTACAAATTTATTTTTTACTACAAAATATAACATTTTGTATTATATTTTTAGTTTGCTGGCATATTCTTTAACAACTTGTTTATCAAAATAAGGTTCTTCATCTATACGTAAAAGCACGGGGAGTCCTGTTTTATGAAGAATAAACTCCTCGGTAGACGGTGTGGAGGTACCACTGAAAATAATGCCGTGAACGTTGAGTCCTTTGTTTTTAAGGGCCTCATAAGTGAGCATTGTATGATTAATACTACCCAAATAGTGGCGAGAGACGAGCACTACCTTATCGGTGGGGAGGATAAGATCGAGCATAGTATCTTCATCATTTAAAGGAACATAGAGACCTCCTGCTGCTTCAATAATTAAAGTGTTATCGGTAGTAGGACGCACAATTTTGGAAAGCTCAATACGAACGCCATCTAACTGAGCAGAAAGATGTGGACTAGCAGGTGTGTGTAGCCCATAACTATTAGGGTGAAATACCGTGCGGGAGTTGCTAATGAGACGTTTTACCTTATGAGTATCGGAGTTTTCTAAATCGCCAGATTGGATTGGTTTCCAATAATCGGCTTGGAGAGCTTCGGTAAGGATAGCCGAAACGACGGTCTTACCGACTTCGGTGGAGATGCCCACCACAAAATAAGTGTCTTTCATTTTGAATGGTTTATTAGTTTTGAAAGTGCAAAAGTACATAAAAAGCACATAGCATAAAATGAAAAAGTAAAAAGAATGTCAAAAATATTTTTAAAGATAATTTGGAGGATTTGCTAAAAGTCCTTACTTTTGTTGCTTGAAAATAACCATCAGGAGGCTTCTCCTGACTTAAATAATAGATTATATGAAAGTTACAGTAGTAGGCGCTGGTGCCGTAGGAGCAAGTTGCGCAGAGTACATTGCTATTAAAGACTTCGCGTCTGAAGTAGTTTTAATTGACATCAAAGAAGGTTTTGCCGAAGGTAAAGCTATGGATTTGATGCAAACCGCCTCCCTCAATGGGTTTGACACTCGTATTGTGGGGGTAACCAATGATTATTCAAAAACAGCAGGCAGTGATGTAGCTGTGATTACCTCAGGTATTCCTCGTAAACCAGGTATGACTCGTGAAGAGCTTATCGGTACCAATGCAAACATTGTGAAATCGGTTGTAGAACAATTGGTAAAATACTCACCTAATGTAATTGTGATTGTAGTAAGCAATCCTATGGATACTATGGCTTATTTGGTACATAAAGCTACTAAGTTGCCTAAGAACCACATTATTGGTATGGGTGGAGCACTCGATAGCGCTCGCTTTAAATATCGCTTGGCAGAAGCGCTCAACAGTCCGATTTCAGACGTAGATGGTATGGTAATCGCTGCTCACAGCGATAGCGGTATGTTACCTCTTACTCGTTTGGCAAGCTATCGTGGAGTGCCTGTAACTGAGTTTTTAAGTGCTGACCGCCTCAATCAGGTTGCTGAAGACACTAAAGTAGGTGGAGCGACTCTTACTAAACTCTTGGGAACTTCGGCTTGGTATGCACCAGGGGCTGCCGTATCAGCTTTAGTACAAGCAATCGCTTGCGACCAAAAGAAACTCTTCCCTTGCTCTGTATTGCTCGAAGGAGAATACGGACAAAAGGATGTGTGTGTAGGGGTACCTGTAATCATCGGTAAAAATGGTGTAGAAAAAATTGTAGAGGTAAAACTCAACGATGCTGAAAAAGCCAAATTTGCTGAAAGTACCGGAGCAGTACGCGAAGTAAACAAAGCGTTAGCAAGCGTATTATAGTTGGGATAGAACAACTATATAAACACTAAAAAAGTGATTATTTTCAAGAGAAAGTAATCACTTTTTTATTTGTTCTATTTGAGTAAAAAACTAAGTTTTTACTTAGATGTATATCGTCTAAAACTGAAAGTAAATAAAGGGTTGTGCTCCACTTGAAGCAGTGGCATATACCACCCAAAAAGTAAGTGCCAAAATAATTGCTTTAAAGAGAATAGGCATTGCACCAAATACCTTTTTAAGCCATTCGTTTAAACTGGTGGGGAAAAAGTGCCAAACAAAGCCTATTGCCATTAACAAAAATACATTTTGATAGCCCTTGGCAATAACTTGAAATTGATGAATATCATAAGTTATAGACTGGATATTGTAGATTACACTTAAAGCGATATCGAAATCTTTGGCTCTAAAAAATATCCAGCAAAAAGCTACAAAGTGGAAAGTAATCACTACAAAAATGATATTAGCGATTCCTTTAAAAAAAGTTCTTTTCTCAGGATTCTTATTAGGAAAGAACTCCGTAAAGGTTTTATGGACAGCCAAAGCTAACCCGTGTAATGCTCCCCAAATAATGAAACGCAAATTAGCTCCGTGCCATAAACCACCTAGGAGCATTGTCGTCATCTGGTTGAAATGACTACGCACTGATTTTTGTCGGTTTTTAGAGATAAGTATAGCCAATACAAACACAACGATTGCCCCTAAGGTAATGTAAAGAGGCAACATTGTTTTTTCTTGCATATGAAATGCCCATAGCAAAGTGGAAGCAAAAAAGACGGTCGGGAAGAAGTAGCCCCAAAAAGTACCTTTGCGGTTTCCTCCTACTGAAAAGTAAAGATAATCTTTTAGCCAAGTAGATAAGGAAATGTGCCAACGTCTCCAAAATTCAGTGATATTTTTAGACTGATAAGGAGTACGGAAGTTTATGGGGAGAGTGAAGCCCATTAATAGCGCTAAACCTATAGCCATATCGGAATAGCCTGAGAAGTCACAATATATTTGTAAAGAATAGCCATATACTGCCATTAAGTTCTCAAAAGCTGTATAGCTATTAGGAGCATCGAAAACTCTATCTACAAAGTTTAGAGAGATATAATCGGAAATAACTGCTTTTTTAATTAGTCCTCCAATGATAAGGAATAAAGCAAAAGAAGTTTCTTCTTTCGTTAAGCTTATTTTTTTGTATATCTGTGGTATGAAATCCTTGGCACGCACAATAGGCCCTGCCACTAATTGAGGGAAGAAACATACAAAGAAAGTAAAATCTAAGAATGATTTAGCAGGTTCTATCTCTCGGCGATATACATCAATAGTGTAGCTCATTGTTTGGAATGTATAGAACGAGATACCTATAGGCAAGATTATATCTTGTAAGGCAAAATTGCTTTGAAGCAGTGTATTGAGACTATCAATTAAAAAGTTAGTATACTTAAAATAGGCTAAAATACCCAAATCGGCAACCATACTCACTGCCAGGAAGAACTTGCGCAATGAGGCGTTCTGTCTTCTATAGATTTGTCCTGCAAAGAAATAATTTAACAATGAGGAGATTATCAGCAACACAAAGAAGTTACCTCCTGCCTTATAATAGAAGAATAAGGAAAATAAGGTAACATAAACAGTACGGAAATGAGCGTGTTTTTTGGTAATAATATACACCAAATAAAACACCAAAAATAACCCTAAAAACAAACTACTATTAAATAATAGTGGATGATTAGGGTCATAAATGAACCATTGTCTTACTTGTTCGGTTGTGAATGAAAAATTATCAACAAACCATTTAGAGATGTTTTCAGTTGTGAATGTATCAATAAACCATTGCAGTAAGGCATCTATACTCAATTTAGATAGGGTTTTAAAGATAGTTTATATTGTTTTTTATAATTCAAGTAATTGCTCATAAAAGCATCATAAAAGAGAGCTCCTTGCTCAGTATAGCCACTTCTTGTGTAATGTATGCGGTCACCAGCAATAAGATTTTGCTGAATAAAGCGTTGAATCGCTTCATTTCCTCCTACAGCTCGATAAAGGTCGAAAACACTGTAATTATCTTTTACTGAATTATCGATGAGAGTATCGGCGTATTCCATACACAAGGGGTTAGGACTTTTCTTTTTGTAAAGAGAAGGCGGAGGTGTAGTAAGCAATATAGGACATTGACCATATTGAGAGCGAATTGCTTTTATGAATTTATTTACTTCTTCGTCATAACGAGTTGCTGACATTCGACAATAAGCTTCATTAGTACCCAAAGATATAATGATTAAATCGGGTTCTAAGGCTTTGATTTGGTCGAAAAAGAGCTGTGATTTGTTATAATCAGAGAAATGAGCTCCATTTACCCCTATGCTGTGATATATAACTCCGTTTTTATCATTTTCTAAGACAATTCCATTAAGCGTAAATGAAGAGTTCTCGGTATTGGCTGTGAGATAAACCTTATCGGAAGGGGTTAGATTATCATAAGAATAATAGCTATATAAAGAATTACCGTTTAAAATGGTAGCATTAGATAAATCTACTTTTTGTTTAGGAGTAGAAGCTACCATCTCTTTAGTAGGGATACGCAATACTTGCCCTATTCTTATTTGCGCGCTTTTTAAGTTATTAGCTTGTTGTATTTTTTCTACTGAAGTGTGATACTTCTTTGAAATACCATAAAGTGTTTGCCCTTGCTCTACTTTGTGTGAAAGTGTTTTAGGCACACTAGGTCTCAAACGAGCTACTTTACCTACATTGGTAGCTAATTCGAACAAACGTTCGTTATTAGGGGTAATAATCTTTACCGTATTAAAGGTGTAGTTTTTATTTTTTAAGTCCAATTCAATAACAAAATTCTTGTTACTGGTAGAAAGAGAATAACCTGTAATACCAACAGTTGCAGAAGAAGTATTCTTCTCACTATTCCAAGAGATATTGGAAGTAAAGCTCACATTATGTCCCCCATTAGTTCTAATAAGTGAATACGGGAATACTAAACCTAAACCAGCATTTCCAAACTCTTCTTGCAAGCGTTGTCTTACAATATTAGTCATTACATCGGCTTGAATGTGAGAGTCGCCAATATGAACAATATTAATCTTCCTATCTTTCAAGTTCTCCAAAGCAGCAAGCTTTTCGAAAAAAGGGTTCAAGGCTGAGGCATTGTACAGATTATTGTACTCCTTAGGAGAGTCATCATCACCTGCAGCATATGCCAAAGGCTGGGGAATAGCTTCCTTGAAGGCATCTTTATCAATTCCTTCTTTATTCTCTATATTTACTATCTTTGAAGTAAGTGAAGATAAATTAATAGCTGTAGTATAATTAACATTAAAATAGAGGGCTACTGTAATGATAAACAATACAGGAGCTATTAGTTTCTTTATGAATGGCGTTCGCTTTTTCATTGTTCTATTTTTTTAGTGTGTTATCTATCTTGTTATGTTATCTATGTAAATTGTCTTTTTTTTCTTTAATAGTATCTTTATGCACTTTATTTGTAATATTCTGTACTGCCTGAATTGTTGATGGTTGTACTCGCTGAGTCGTTGGTGATTGCACTCGCTGAGTAGTCGCACTTTGTACTCGTTGAGTCGTTGTACTTTGCACTCGTTGAGTCGTTGTACTTTGCACTCGCTGAGTAGTCGCACTTTGTACTCGTTGAGTCGTTGTACTTTGCACTCGTTGAGTCGTTGTACTTTGCACTCGTTGAGTCGTTGTACTTTGCACTCGTTGAGTCGTTGTACTTTGTACTCGTTGAGTTGTTACAGTTTGTGTTCTTGTTCTATTTACATTAGGTTGAGTAGTAGGAGTAACGGTTCGTACTGTTTGAATTTCTTTTATTCTTTCTTGGAACACATCAGCTTTTTCACTATTACGAGGATCTTTATAGTGCTCATACTCTTCCATAAGTTTATTATAGATGAGGTGGGCTACTTTTTTAGCTCCTCTTGGATTAAAGTGAGTATAGTCTTTACCTGCTAACGGTGGATTTGCCTCTACCCATTGTTTCATAGAGCCTCTACCCCCCATCAGTTCATATAAATTAATAAAACCAGAGCGAGTATCTTGTGCATATTTCCGTTGTGCATTTGCCAAAGGTACTACTGCTTTATCGGTTTGCATCTCCATCTCTACTTTAGTAGACTTATCGGCGGTAGAGATAACAAGAATTGAGGTATGAGGGAAGCAAGCTCTTATCTGGTTAATCACCTTTGTCATTCCGCGTTCATACCACGAATAATCGAGTGTACCGTAATTGAGTACATTAGCACCAAAGTGTAATACTACAAGGTCATATCCGCCTAACGCTCTATCGAAAGCTCTCATTAAATCAGGATTAAAGAGCGATAAGGGTAAGCCTGAGTTACCTCTGCTTGAAAAGTTATCTATATATACGCCTTTACCTTGCATTGAGCCCACTCCATAAATAGGAATAGAATCGGACTTATAGAAAGTAATACGCACTGATTTAGTGTTTGCCCCTTCGGTTAAAGGCAATACATTCAGCAATTTATCAGTGTCTAATGATTTTACTACCCTTACAGTATCGTTATAGGCAATTTCTACTTTTGCTTCTTTATTACCAGAAGCACCATAGAACAATGCTGGTGCATACAACTGACTAATATGAGCTTGGTTTGATGACCTATATTGTACCCACGTGCCATTGCCTTGTGTAAAGAACACTTGCCCAGAGACACCAAAAGGACGTTTAGGGCGTTTTACATTCACATAAGATTGGGTTTTCCAAGTATTGGAATAAGAATGGAATACGCTTCCTCTTGATTTAGCCGACTCAGAAGCAATGGGCAAAAAGCCAATTCCTAACCCCCCGAAAGCGTTTTGGAAAAGAGCTCTCAAATCTTGCACGATGAGGTCGCCATCAGTCATCGAATCGCCGTAATAAGCGATTCTTATTTTACCATTTTTAGTTTGTTCTAACTCTTCTAATTTTTTAAAGAAAGAAAAAAGATACTGGTCAGACTTTTTAAGTCGTTGTTCTTGTGCTAAAGAATCATTGGCTTGGCTGAGTACTTTGTCGATTTCTTTACCTGAAATGGCTTCCAACATTAAGCTATCTACTACTACATTGCTTCCTGAGGCTTTAGTTTCGGGAAAAATACGCGCGGGTAAGCAGTTCTTAAATCCAATGAAAATGAGTGTTGCAAATAAAACAATAAGAAAAGATTGTTTAAAATAGGGTGTCTTCACAAGTTAGCTTCTTTTTCTTCCAGCGGGCAAAGATACAAATAAATAATGAATCAACAGCAAATTTTTTACAAATTATTTTTCTAAGGCTTGTTTAAAATCGGCGATAAGGTCGTCAGCATCTTCAATTCCTACTGCTACGCGGATGAGTGTACGGGTAACGCCTCGTGCTACTTTTTCTTCTTCGGGGAACTCGGTGTGAGTAAGTGAACTGGGGTGAGTTACCAATGTTTCGACTCCTCCTAAGCTCACTGCAAAAAGGGCTACTTTTAGACTCTCGAAAAACTTTTTGGCTTTGGCTTCGGTTTTTACTGTAAAAGAAAATACTGAACCTCCACCAGAAGCTTGGCGTTCTTGTATTGCTTTTCCTTTATTTTGTGTATCAGTAGGATAATACACCTTTTCTACTTCGGGGTGCGTTTTAAGGAAATCTAATAGTTTAAGGGTATTGGCTTGTGCTTTTTCGACTCTTAGTTTAAGGGTTTTCATACTGCGCAAGAGCAACCAGCTATCAAACGGAGAAAGCAATGCCCCTATGGCTACTTGTGCAAAACGTATTTTCTCGGCTAAGGTTTCATCATTTACCACCACAGCTCCTGCGATGATATCGTTATGACCTCCTAAATATTTGGTAGCACTGTGTAATACTATGTCGGCTCCTAACTCTAAAGGGCGTTGTAACACGGGCGACATAAAGGTATTATCGACCATAGTGAGCAGATTATGTTTCTTGGCGATTTCTATTACCCCGCATATATCGGTAACGTCTAACAGAGGATTGGAGGGTGTTTCTATAAAGATGGCTTTTGTATTAGGGCGAATAGCTTTCTCTATTTTGGTTAGGTCGGTCATATCGACAAAAGTAGCTTCAAAACCAAATTTACTGAAAATATCGTGCATAATGCGATAAGTACCTCCGTAGATATCTAAGCCTAACACAAAATGGTCGCCTGTTTTAAACATTGTAAAAACAGAAGAAATGGCAGCCATACCCGATGAGAATCCGAATCCGTGTATGCCACTTTCTAATTGAGCTATAAGACTTTCAAAATCCTTACGAGTAGGGTTTGAAACGCGTCCGTATTCAAACTCTTGTTCTACACCGTATTCTTCAATAGGGAAAGTAGAAGCCATATTGATGGTGCTTCCCCAGTTTTCTGTGTTTTTATTGGCAGTTCTTACGCCGTGAATGGCTTTAGTTTCAAACTTCATTTCTTATATCTTTGCTATTAGAGCGACAAAAGTAGTACTTTTTTATATGTTACGCAAAAAAAGTTAATTATTAATGATGAATGGTCAGTGGTTAATGGTTAATGGTTAATGGTGAATTAGAGGTAGGGAATTATACAAAGATTATAGGAAACTTATAGGATAGATGGACAAAGAGTGGGGTTACAGTGGCTCTACAGTGGGTCTACAGTGGCTCTACAGTGGCTCTACAGTGGCTCTACAATGAATGAAAAGTGAATGAAAAGTGAATGAAAAGTGACTAATGAATGAAAGATAAATGAACAAATTATAAATGTAAGATGAATGTAAGGCGGAGGTAAGGAACTAGTAGGATGAACAAAAAAGGTGCAAGCCACACGGACAGATGAAGAGGGACGAGAAGTAAATATATAAAAAGAGTTCTTTCGCAGAAAATAAAGTTTGTTTTTGGAATATTCAAAATAAATAACTACTTTTGTTGCGATATTTATAATATCAACTAAAAATTAGAATAAGTATCATTATTATGTCAAAAGATAAAATAAACAAGTCTTTATCAGAATATACTGATGATGATTTTAGCGAAAAGGAGATGGCTTTTTATGAGAGTTGCCTCAACTCAGATGAAGCGCAACAGATAGAAGAAGCACAGAAAAAGAAAGTACAATCACAAAAAAATAAGCTGATTGTAATAGATGGAGCACAATTTCAGTTTGGGGCACATTTAGCAACGTTTAAACCCCTTACTAAAACATCTAAGATACAAGGAAAACTTGTAGGTACTATTGTAGAGAGACAACCGATGAACTTTACTTTTGCCGATGGTTTTCAAGTGATTTCCTTGGGGCAATGGGAGGAATATGGCACGGTGAAATTTCAGAACAACGCAGTGATATTGCAAGGCTCAGAAATTAGCTATACAGGACAAATGCCAGGGTCTAACACAGTTGAGACAGGGAAAGCAAAATGCATACAATCAGGACAGAAAAAGAGTTTTGAAGGGATAGACACGACAGACGCAACTTTTCTTGCTTATACAACAAAACCTAAAGTGGTAGAATTTTATGCTGCTGATAGAAGTTCAGATGAAATAAGAGATACTGAATACGAAGAGATGATATATTTAAAAGTGAATACCTATGGTTTGAAGGGACAAAGAATTACAATAGAGTTAGGCACCCCAGAAATAGGTTATGAATATAATGGCGAACGACTTGTAGACAATACTTTGAAAGACTATTTGGTACAATACGATGAAGAGAGAATAGAACTAAAAGTTGTAAAACCTTAAAAAATAGAATTATGCCAGTTACAACATTTACCCTTAAAGTACCCAGTATAGGGTATGAAAAAACAATATCTTTGACAGTGAACGAGAAACCTAATTTCACAGTCTTTACAGAACCTTTCCTTAATGATCCTGAAGATATTAGCTATAATTTAGACCGCTATATTAAAGAAGATACTCAAGCGGGTAGTATTACTAAATGCACTAAGGGGAGAGAACTTTACGACCAATATTACCTAAAAAACAGAATAAGAATAGGTTCTGAAGATTATATTCCTTCTTATCTTCGTATGTTTGAAAAACATAAGGAAAAGACAGGAAGAGAGGTGTTATTGTCTCTTAAAATAACTTATAACGATAGGGATAAATTAATAAAAGACAAAATAACCTTGGACTATGACGCCTCTTTGTTTGAAATAGGGTTCACCGATGATGGTACAACTATAAATACTAAAGAATTTGTTTTCGAAAAGAAATATTTTACTGAAGATTTCTATACTATTCCCGTAGAGAACAAAAATGGCGAAAATTATTTTGATGTATTCGCCCCAACAAGTAATGATCCTACGGATAAAGAACCTTTTATGATACACAAATTGCTTATCAGATGTAAAAAAGGGTTTTCAGAGGAGCAAAAAGTAACTTTTTTAAATAAGAAAGGGCAAAAAGTAGGGCTTTTAATCATAAAGCCTACTACCGAAGTTTATCATTCTAAAAGGAAATTTAGGTTTATAAAAGTTTTTCGCAAATCGCATAAAGAAAATGATTTTAGAAAGATTAATAGAGATATTTTAAAACAAAATGTAAGGGATGAAAAGTATAAAACTATAGACTTTGAGTTGCTTACTAAGACTCCTAATGACTTTGATGAGAATATAAGGTTATTCTATAAATATCTTTGCAATAATTATTATAGCAGGCTAAGGGTTGTTTATCCTCCAGAAATAGAGATTGAAGAGATGGAAATTGAGGATATCTCATTTGCAGATGAAAATTTTTACAAACAGATACGACACCTGTATATAGATAAAAAACAGCTAAAAGAAGAAGAGTATAAAAATCTTGTTTTAGTATTTTTAAGTCCGTTAGAATATAGTAATCACGGAGCTGCTATATCCTATGATAATGTATATATGTTCTCTATGATTGTATATATTCTTTCATCGGAATCTGTATTGCACGAGACCGCTCACAAAATGGGATTACCTCATATCTTTGAAGATCAATATATAGATGAATCTATTGGGAGGGCTATAAAAAGTGTAAAAACCTCTAAGGAAAACTGTGAAGAATGGATTTCTAAGTACCAAAAAATGAAAGGTAATACAATTACTTTTGGAACAGAAACTATTACTAAGGCTGAACTTGAAAAAAGGATAAAAGCTGAGCAAAAAAATATCCCCATAAAAGAGCAGATGTTAGAGTTCTTGCAAAAAATGAAACGTTATCACCAGATTTATTTTGCAGAAGGGATTTCAAATAACATAATGGACTATGCAAGTCAGCATTTTGGGTTCTTTGAGTTTCAGTTTGAAATTATTAAAAAGTTAAACGATGAATACCACCATATTTAAAATAGCTATTATTACTGTATTATGTACCCTTGTTTCTTGTGGGATAAAAACACAAACGAGAGAGAGTTCTGATATAAAAGAATTTCTTAGGGACTTACAATATGCTATAATGCATAAAAAAACAGGAATTTATGATTATCCTAATATTAAATGTAAATATTCAGTAGTAAAAGGAAATCTTAACGGAGAACTTTTATTTAGTTATGATGTAACGAAAAATAATGAAGGCTACTACTATAAAGAGAAAGATACATTTTTTTACGCTAATTTTGAGAAAAATACTCCCAGAGGATATTTGGTAAATGAAAGGTTTGGAGCTTATCATTACTATCACTCTTTATGTTTAATATTAAATATTATAGTGCGAATAGATGGAGAACGCGTAGAATTAGATAAAATTT
Source organism: Capnocytophaga sp. oral taxon 902 (assembly GCF_013394735.1). Taxonomy (NCBI): domain Bacteria; kingdom Pseudomonadati; phylum Bacteroidota; class Flavobacteriia; order Flavobacteriales; family Flavobacteriaceae; genus Capnocytophaga; species Capnocytophaga sp. oral taxon 902. The sequence continues at coordinate 2,494,028 of NZ_CP058261.1, read as the reverse complement.
TAAGTGGTAGAGGGATGTTAAACGCTAATGGGAAAAAAGAAGATTTTTGGATAGAAAGTAATAACTTGGGACAAAAATCAAAAGGTTGTTATAAAAATGGGATAAAAGATGGCTATTGGGATGAAACAATAGGACATACAAGAGGAATAGGCTACTATGTCAATGGGAAAAAGGAAGGTTACTGGATAGAAGATGGTCGTGTTTGTACAAGTAAGGGCTATTATGAAAAAGGAAAAAGAGAAGGTTTGTGGTTATTAGAATTTCCAAGCGAGGGGCATTATAAAGAACCTTATGAAAAAGACGGAGTATTAGTGATAGAATTTGTTCCACCAGCAGAAGGAGAAAAAGATATTATAAAAGCCTATTACAAAAACGATGTAGAAATTAAAGAAAATGAATAGAAACGATGAATACCACCATATTTAAAATAGCTATTATTATTGTATTGTGTACGCTCGTTTCTTGTGGAATAAAAACTTATACAAGAGACACGAATGATATAGGAGTTTTTCTTTATGATATGCATATATCTATGTTACATAAGGAGACAGGGAATTACGATTACCCTACTATTAAATCTAAATATTCAGTGGTTAAGGGGAAACTTAACGGAGCGTTTTTGTTGAGTTATGCCCCTAGAAAATTAGATGATAATTTAAATTTTTATAGAGGGGAAATGGATACTCTTTTTTATGCCAATTTTGAAAACAATACTCTCAAAGAAGGATATATAGTAAATAGACCCAATAATTGGAATTCAGAAACAAGTGATTACTATCGGTTTTTGTACTCTTATTTGGACTATGAAATACGAATAAATGGAGAGAGGATAGATTTGAGAAGCTTTAATTATGAAGGAAAAGGGGTGTTAAATGCTAATGGAAAAAAAGAAGATTTTTGGGTAGAAAGTAATAACTTGGGACAAAAATCAAAAGGTTGTTATAAAAATGGGATAAAAGATGGCTATTGGGAAGAAGTAAACGAAGATGATAGAAATAAAGGCTACTATGTTGATGGGAAAAAGGAAGGATATTGGGAAGAGAAAAATCAGTATTTTACAAGTAAGGGCTATTATGAAAAGGGAAAAAGAGAAGGGTTGTGGCTATTAGAATTTCCAAGCGAAGGGCACTATAAAGAACCTTATGAAAAAGACGGAGTATTAGTGATAGAATTTGTTCCCCCAGCTGAAGGAGAAAAAAGAATTATAAAAAGATATTACAAAAATGATGTAGAAATTAAAGAAAATGAATAGAAACGATGAATACCACCATATTTAAAATAGTTGCTCTTGGCTATTCACAAAAATATTTGTCGGTTTAGTAAGAAAAAAATACTTTTGTAACCCGTACTAATAACAAGACGGCACAGTATTTGTATTAAAGAAAAACGCTAAAAAAATAATTTGTACTATGGAACAAAGAACATCTGTAGATATCAGTCAGATAAACGAAATGATAGAGCGTGAAAGTGTGTTTATCGATGCGCTCACCAATGAGATGAACAAGGTGATTGTAGGGCAAAAACATATGGTAAATGCCCTGCTTATAGGGTTATTAGGCAAAGGACATATCCTCTTGGAAGGGGTACCTGGGCTAGCAAAAACGCTATCCATCAACACCCTTGCTAAATCAGTACACGGGTCGTTTAGCCGTATCCAGTTTACGCCGGACTTATTGCCTGCCGATGTGATAGGAACAATGACCTACAACATCAAACAAAACGAGTTTTCTATAAAAAAGGGACCTATCTTTGCGAACTTTGTATTGGCTGACGAGATTAACCGTGCGCCTGCCAAAGTACAGTCTGCCCTATTGGAAGCAATGCAAGAGCGACAAGTAACCATTGGTGATTCGACCTTTAAGTTAGACGCTCCTTTTATGGTAATGGCAACTCAGAACCCTGTAGAGCAAGAAGGAACTTACCCACTACCCGAGGCACAAGTAGACCGTTTTATGCTTAAAACAGTTATTGATTATCCTAAATTGGACGAAGAGCAACGGATTATGCGCGACAACCTCAGCAATAGTTATGCAGTGGTGAACCAAACAGTGAGTTTGGAACAAATCCTAAAAGCACAAACAGCCGTGCGCGAGGTGTATATGGACGAAAAGATTGAGAAATACATCTTAGACATTGTTTTTGCGACTCGTTATCCTGAAAAATACAACTTGGCAGAGCTTAAACCACTTATTAGCTTTGGGGCATCGCCACGTGGTAGTATCAACTTGGCAATGGCGGCAAAATGTTATGCTTTCATCAAACGTCGTGGTTATGTAATTCCTGAGGACGTACGTGCGGTAGTATTTGACGTATTGCGCCATCGTATCGGTATCACCTATGAAGCAGAGGCTGAGAATATTACCTCAGTAGAGATGATTCACAAGATAGTGAATACTATTGAAGTACCATAGGAGGTAAAAGATAAAAGGTAAAAGGTAAAAGGTAAAAGGTAAAGCCAGCAAGGGCTCACAGTTGGGTATGTGAATGAGTGGCAGTATTTGGGGTATCAAACAATGATAGAAGTACTCGAAATAGGCGAACCTAAAGCAGAGGTGAAAAACTACAAGGAGAGGCTTTCTCGGTGTGGTTACGACTTGCCGTGGGACGAAAAAAAGTTTGATATACAAAGCATCAATGAGCAACTCATTGCTGATGTACAAGACAATTACGAGAGTTTTAAAAGGCATTAAAATAGTTAATTAATTTTGGATACTAAAGAACTATTAAAGAAGGTACGCAAGATAGAGATAAAGACGCGCAAACTCTCCGATAATATTTTCGGAGGGGAGTATCACTCTACCTTCAAAGGTCGGGGTATGACTTTCAGCGAAGTACGTCCGTACCAGTTTGGTGATGATATTCGCAATATCGACTGGAACGTAACGGCGCGCTACAACGAGCCTTTTGTAAAAGTATTTGAAGAGGAACGCGAACTTACGCTTATGTTGATGATAGACGTGAGCGGTAGTGAGCTTTTTGGCACGAAACAGGAATTCAAAAGTGAAGTGATTACCGAAATAGCAGCTACCTTGGCGTTCTCAGCTTTACAGAATAACGACAAAACGGGCTTGATACTCTTTTCTGACCAAATAGAACTGTATATTCCACCTAAAAAAGGGAAATCGCACGTGTTGCGCATCATCAGAGAGCTTATAGAGTTTCAGCCCAAAAGTTTTAAGACTAATATCTCGGAGGCTTTACAGTTCCTCAGTAGGGTAACGAAGAAAAAAGCGATTGTGTTTATGCTCTCGGACTTTATGGATAAAGGCTATGAGAAACCTATACAGATAGCTGCCAGAAAACACGATATTACCGGTATTCGCATTTATGACAAAAAAGAAACTGAACTACCTAACTTAGGTTATGTGATGGTAAAAGATGCTGAAACGGGAGCGCTGATGCGTGTGAACACCGCTTCATCGGCAGTGCGAAATGAATATGCAAAACAATATCACGAGACGGTGAACTATTTTGAGACGCTTTGGCAAAAATCGGGTGCAGGGGTAGTGAGCTGTAGAGACGATGAGAGTTATACCCAAAAGCTGTTGGGATACTTTAAAAATAGGTAAGAGATAAGAAGAGGTAAGAGACTAAATTAAGTATTAAGCGGTAAAATGAGACGAATATTATATTTCATATTAATATTATTTGTATTTCCTACTCTTTACGCACAAGAGGTGAAGGTAGAGACTAATACAAAGAACATAAAAATAGGAGAACAGATAGAATACAAGATATCGGTAGAAGCCCCTGCTGATGCGGCTGTGGTATTTCCGGAAGGACAGAGTTTTAGTCCGCTAGAAATGGTAAAAGCCGACCCTACTGATACCTTGAAAGAGGGAGGTAAGTTTCGTTTGGAAAAAGCCTACTACCTTACCCAATTTGATGAAGGGAAGTACACCATTCCGCGACAAAGGATACACATCAGTAACAAAGACTACTATACCGATTCGCTACTCGTAGAAGTACATACCGTAGCGGTAGATACGCTCAAACAGCCTTTATACGACATTAAACCTATTACCGAGGTAGCCTCACCTACGGCTTCACGTATGTGGTTATGGATTATTTTAGGAATTATAGGACTCCTTTTAGTAGCAAGTGGATTATACTTCTTCGTCTTCCGCAAGAGAAAACTAACGGCTGAAGAAGAGCGCAAAAAGTTACCTCCTTTTGAGCGCGCCATACAAGACCTAAAAGACTTACAAAATTCTAAATACCTTATAGAATCGCAACACAAAGCCTATTATACTCGGCTTACCGATATTGTAAAAGAATACTTGGAAGACGAGGTGCATATTTTAGCCAAAGAGAGTACCACAGATGAGCTTCTGGCTAAAATTAATGTTTTGCAAGAAGCAGGAAAGCTACACTTATCGGAAGAAACTATCAGTAACCTCAAACGGGTATTACAAAATGCCGACTTGGTGAAATTTGCCAAGAGTAAGCCCTCGGACAACAATGCTGAATACGACCGTGAGACTATTGAGAATGTGGTTATCAAAACCAAAGAGGCTATCCCTGTGGTAGTAGCCGAAGGGGAAGTACCTACACAAGACGCTTTCGCAATGAGCGTACTGAAAATAAGAGAACGCAGAAAAAGACGCAACCGAGTGGCTCTTATCGTCGCGCTTTGTTTTGTAGTATTAGCTCCTGTATTGCTTATGGGATATAGTATCTTGTACAACAAATACTTCAATACTTATGCGAGTATCAATCGCAGCGAGTGGGTAACAAGTGATTACGGTTATCCTATTACTGAGCTCACTACCCCAGAGATACTCATTCGCAAGCAAATAGTAGACGTGACGGAATACAAATCGATTATAGATAAGCAATATACTTTCTATTACGGCAGTCTTAATTCACCTTTATACATAATGACCAATATCATTACCTTTAAGAAAGACGCCCAACATACAGCACCTCAACAAGAGGAACAAGGCGGTGGACTTACCTTAGACCCACAAAAGGTGAATGAAATAGTGCTTTCGCAATTGGATAAAGCTAAGGCGAAGAACATCACTACCTTGCAGGAAGAATACACCTCGCCCGGCGGTGCAAAAGGTATAAAAGTTTTTGGCAAAATGAGTATTCCTAATGAGAAAGGTAAATATTTTAGCGCTTCTTATGAGCTGTACAGTTTTACTGAAAACAATGCACTCCAACAAGTTCTTATCACCCATATAGACGAACCTAACGCCGATAAGATAGCACAAAGAGTTATCAATTCTATTGTATTTAAAACAGAATAATATGCTTAAAAATATTACTTTCGCCAATCCACAGTTCTTTTGGTTACTATTAGTCTTACCACTAATGGTGGCGTGGTATTGGCATTGGAATAAGAAATCTAAACCGAATGTAACTATATCTTCCACTATCGCTTTTAAGAAGATGAGTTCGTGGAAAGACCATTTATACCATTCTTTATTTGCCTTGCGCTTATTGGCAGTGGCCTTATTAATTATAGCATTAGCACGCCCACAAACCCATTCAGAAAACGCACACACAAAGATTACTGATGGGATAGATATTGTAATGGCAATAGACGTATCGGCGAGTATGCTTTCAAAAGACTTAAAGCCTAACCGTTTTGAAGCACTAAAAAAGGTAGCTTCACAATTTGTAAAAGACCGTCCTAACGACCGTATTGGACTTGTTATCTACGCAGGGGAAAGTTATACTAAAACTCCTGTGACTACGGATAAAGGTATTATCTTAAACGCTCTTTCTGAACTTACTTATGGACAAATAGAAGACGGCACAGCCATCGGTATGGGACTGGCAACGGCTGTAAACCGACTCAAAGAAAGTAAAGCCAAGAGTAGAGTTATTATCCTCCTTACCGATGGGGTGAACAACACAGGGTTTATAGACCCACAAACCGCAGCTGAGTTGGCTGCTGAGTATGGTATTAGAGTATATACAATAGGGATAGGCTCCAATGGAACGGCGCTCTCTCCTTACGCACTCAATCCTGACGGTAGCATAATGTACCGTATGTTACAAGTGGAAATAGATGAGCCTCTAATGAAAAAGATAGCTGAAGTAACACACGGGAGATACTTTCGTGCCACTGACAACCAGAAGCTCCAACAGATTTACAATGAAATCAACAAGATGGAGACTACCAAAATTGAAGAGTTTAAATACACTGAGGTAGATGAGAAGTTCAGACCCTTAGCGATAATTGCTGTGGTTTTATTACTTCTTGAGTTTTTATTAAAAAATACTATCTTTAGAAACGAAATATAAAAAATTGTCGTATCTTTGCCCCCGCAATGAAAAGAAAACTTATCAACATATTATTATCAGCGCTTATCCTGTTCTCCAATTCAGGGTGGGCGATTACTTTTCATTATTGCAAAGAAACCTTATCGTCAGTGTCCTTAGAGTACCCTACTTCTGCAAGTGAAGAAGAGGAAGACTGTACTACAATGGACTCTTGTTGTGCTTCAGATGACGATGAGAACGAAACAGAAACTTCACATAAAAAATGTTGTGACGACACATCTATCACTTCTTCTATTTCTGATAGTACATCGGTAGTAAAGGTATTGGAGTTGCAATTACAGCTCTTTGTAATAGCTACCCCTACCCTACCCATATTAGAGGAGGTAAGCATTACTGAGACGGTAAAGAAATCTATCACTACTGATTTCTTTACACAGCTGAATGCTCCGCCTCTGTACGAATTGTACTGCCAGAGAGTGTTTTATTCAAGTAACAGGTAAAAGATAAAAGGTAAGAGGTAAACTCCTTTACCTCTGTTTTCTAATCCTTAAATTCTAATTCCTGAACTGAATAAAACAGAACAATAATGTACAAAAAATATATCTTTTTATTAGGGCTATTGTTGCCCTTGTCGCTCTTTGCTCAAAATTTTAGCAAAGGGTCTGTAATCGATGAAAACAAGACGCCACTTATAGGTGCTGATGTATATTGGGAAGGTACCCAAATAGGGACTTCTACTGATAACGAAGGAGCTTTTACCTTAAAACGACCTGAGGGAAGTTCTACTTTAGTAGTAAGCTATGTAGGGTATAAAAAGAAAACTGTGAAAGTAAGCGGTAACACACCCTTACACATTCAGTTAGAGCCTGAAACTACTTTAGAAGAGGTAGTAGTAAGCTACAAACGTGCTAATACAATGAAATCGCAGTGGCAAGTAGCCGATGTGCACACAATGAGCAGTGGGGAACTGCTGAAAGCCGCTTGTTGCAACCTATCGGAGAGTTTTTCTACCAATCCGTCGATTGATGTGAACTTCTCAGACGCTGTTACGGGTAACAAACAGATAAAGATGTTAGGTTTGACCAGTCCGTACATATTAATGGCAGAGGAGAATATTCCTACGATGCGCGGAGCTTCGCAAGCCTACGGACTCTCATTTGTGCCTGGTACGTGGATTGAGAGTATCCAGATTACCAAAGGAGCAGGGAGTGTGATTAACGGGTATGAAAGTATTTCGGGGCAAATCAATTATGAAATAGAGAAACCTATCAGTGCCATTCCTTTTTTCTTGAACTTATACGCATCGGAGGATAACCGCTACGAAATCAACGCCCATACCAATAAAAAGCTCTCTGATAAATGGGCAACTACCCTCTTTGCTCACGGCAATGTGCGTCAGCAAAAAGCTGACCACAATCACGATGGTTTTATAGATAACCCGATAGGTAACCAAATCAACTTGTTGAATCGTTGGCAATACGCCGATGCTCAAAAGGGTTGGGTAGGCTTTTTGAACCTCCATTATATGAAAGATGAGCGCCAGGCAGGTGAATTGCGCTTTAATCCGCTGACTGACAAAGGAACTACGAATGCTTGGGGCAGTGAGGTAAACTCCGAACGCCTCAGCGCATCTAACAAAATAGGGTATGTATTTCCTGATACGCCTTATAAGAGCATAGGCTTACAGAACTCTTTTCAATCGCACAAGCAGGATTCCTACTTTGGTTTGAATCGCTATGATATACACCAAAAAAGTTGGTATGGCAACTTGATATACAACTCCATCATCACCAATACCAAGCACAAGTTTGCCACAGGGCTCAACGGTACTTACGACGATTACAACGAGATGCTTAGTACTAGAGCTCTCACAGGGGATTTTTCACGTGTAGACCGCTCGGTAGGTGCCTTCTTTGAATACACTTACGACAATTTAAGCAACTTCAGTTTTGTGGCAGGGGTACGCGCCGACAGTCATAATCACTTAGGAAACTTTATCACTCCACGCTTACACGTGCGTTACAATCCTTGGAAGCAAGCTACTTTTAGAGTATCGGCAGGACGAGGCAAACGAGCTGCTAATGTGATTGCTGAGAACCAACAGCTCTTGGCTTCTGCACGAGAGTTTACTATCGTAGGAAGTAATGGTGGTAAGCTCTACGGTTTGAACCCTGAAATCGCTTGGAATTACGGCGTGAGCTTTTTGCAAGCGTTTAAAGTATTGGGCAAGAACGCTGAGTTCTCTATAGACTTCTACCGCACTGATTTTGACAATCAAGTAGTAGTAGATTTGGATAACTCACCCCAACAAGCCTTGTTTTATAACCTGAATGGTAATAGCTTTGCTAACTCTTTACAAGCTGAGTTCAGCATCACACCTGTCAAAGGTTTGGACTTTAAAGCAGCCTACAAGTATTACGATGTGCAAACACAGTTTACCAAAGGACAATTGGAGAAGACCCTTACTCCAAAACACCGTTGGTTTGCCAATGTAGCTTACGAGACTCCCGAGCGTCACGAGAACAACCATTCGCAATGGAAGTTTGATGTAACTTTCAATTGGTTAGGAGAACAACGCTTACCTACTACGGCTACGAACCCAGTGGCTTATAGGCTTAACGATTACGCTCCCTCATTTGCTACACTCAATGCCCAAATCACCAAAGTATTCTCTAAGACTTTTGAGATATATGTAGGCGGTGAAAATATCACCAATTATAAACAAGAGAACGGAATTTTGGCTGCCAACGACCCTTTTGGTGCGTATTTTGATAGTACTATGCAGTACGCTCCTGCTTTCGGACAGATGTATTACGCAGGACTAAGATTTAAAATTCTATAATTAGCAAATAATCGTTAGTGGTTAGAAAGCTAACGATTAATGACTAAAAACGAACAACTAATAAGTATTTTTCAGAATGAAAACACGTATTTTATTATGGATAGCTTTGAGTTTCTTTGGACTCACTACCGCAAGTGCTCAACAAGCACCTAACAAAAACAAGAAAGTAGAGTTTACCGTAGGAGGCAATTGTGAACAGTGCAAAGCGCGCATAGAAAAAGCAGCTTACAGTGTAAAAGGCGTAAAGAGCGCTAATTGGAACATCAAGAGTGGGAATATGACCCTTATTTTTGACGAACGCAAATGTAGCGAAAGCGATGTACAAAAAGCCATTGCCAAAGTAGGACACGACGCAGGCAAAGAACGCGCTGACGACGAAGTGTACAATAAGTTACACCACTGTTGCTTGTACCAACGCTTGCCTTAGAACCTAAGCAAAAACACAATCGTAGGAAGAGATAAGTCCATCTCTTCCTATTTTTTTATCATTTGTATACAAAATATATCAAATAAAGTAGTATCTTTGCGACTGTTAAATTATTAGAGATGATAGATTACTATAAAACCTTAGGGGTAGAAAAAACTGCTACCCAAGACGATATAAAGAAGGCTTACCGCAAGTTGGCGCGCAAGTATCACCCTGATATGAACCCCAACGATAAGACGGCAGAGCAGAAATTTAAAGAGATTAACGAGGCTAACGAAGTACTTAGCAATCCTGAAAACCGTGCTAAATACGACAAGTATGGCGAACACTGGAAATACGGAGAAGAGTACGAAAAAGCCCAACAACAGCAACGCTCCCAAGGTGGTTTTGGAGGATTTGAAGGCTTTGGCGGAGGTAACTACTCTGAGGGAGACTATTCTGATTTCTTCAGAGATATGTTCGGCGGACGGACTTCGGGATTTGGTAGAGGTTACGGTAGTGCCTCAGGTAAGTTTAAAGGACAGGATATTTTTGCGGATATGTCGCTACCACTGCGAGAAGTGGCAACTGCTCAGCAACGTACTTTTACGGTGAACGGCAAGAATATACGTATTACAGTACCTGCGGGGGTATATGAAGGGTTGCAAATTAAGCTAAAGGGTCACGGATACGAAGGATATAACGGAGGACCTAACGGTGATTTGTATATCACTTTCCATATTGAACCCGACGCTCAGTTTGAACGCAATGGCAACGATTTGAAAACTACTGTAAATATCGACCTATATACAGCTATGCTAGGAGGCGAAGTACAGATAGATACCCTCAGTGGTAAAGTGAAAATGAAAGTAGCTCCTGAGACACAAAATGGCACTACGGTGCGCTTAAAAGGTAAAGGTTTTCCTGTGTACAAGCAAGAAGGCTCATTTGGCGACCTTTTTGTAACGTATCAAGTACAATTGCCTAAAAATCTTACGGAACAACAAAAAGCATTATTTGAACAACTTAAAAATTCATAATTATGAAAGATAGAATTTCAAGAGAAGACATCGTTCGTTTGTACAATATAGAAATCACATTCTTTGACGATTTAGAATCAAGCGGACTTATAGAAACGGAAGTGATTGACAACACTACTTATCTGCATTACGACCAGCTTTCGGCTTTTGAACGTTTTACTAATTGGCATTACGACCTTGATGTGAATATGGCTGGGTTGGAGATTATTCATAGGCTATTACAACAAATTGAAGAATTAAAGGGAGTGAGATTGGAGGTAAAAGATAATGGTTAATGATTAATGGTTAATTTGGGAGAAGCTTATAGAAAGCTTATAGGAAAGACGGTGCGAGCCGCACGGGTAGTCGTAGCACGACAGGCAGGTGCGAGCGGCACAGACAGATAAACAATTAACGAAGAAAAGACGAACAAAAGACGAACAAAAGACGAACAAAAGACGAACAAAAGACGAACAAAAGACGAACAAAAGACGAACAAAAGACGAACAAAAGACGAACAAAAGACGAACAAAAGACGAACAAAAGACGAACAAAAGACGAACAAAAGACGAACAAAAGACGAACAAAAAACGAACAAAAAACGGTGCGAGCCGCACGAGCAGATGGAGAAAGAACGAACAAATGACGGTGCGAGCCACACGGGCAGATAAACAAATGACGAAGGAAGGGCAAACAAATGACGAAGAAATGATGAAGGATAATCGGGGAAAGCTTAAGGATTGATTATTGCAGATTTAAAGGAGGTATGTTAACTTCATACTTATATATTTATGCTGTTTTAAACTTGATATCATTATAACAAAAGGAATGAAAATCATTACATTAACTACTGATTTTGGTTTACGAGATTACTCGGTGGGAGCTGTAAAGGGTGCTATTTATAGTAAGTGCCCCGAAGCTTGCGTGGTAGATATCTCGCATTTGATATCACCTTTTGATGTGTTTCAAGCTGCCTTCATCTTAAAGAATGCTTATGTACATTACCCAAAAGGGAGTATACATATCATAGGAGTAGATGCGGAGCGCACTCCTGAGAAAAGGCATATGGTAATGAAACTGAACGGGCATTATTTTATCGGGGCTGATAACGGTATTTTTCATCTTTTAGCAGAAGATAAAAAGAACGCTGAACTGTATGAAATAAAAGGCGAACAAAGCACTGAACTTTTCCCTACGCTGTATTCATTCCCTTTGATTGCCAAGAAAATATGCGAAAATATCCCCCTTAACAAAATAGGCAAGAAAACCGATACGTATTTAGAGGCTACTCATTTTAAACCAGAGATATCTGCTGATAAACGTTTCGTTTACGGTACGATTATTTATATTGACCACTATGGCAATGCGGTGAGCAATATCAGTAGGAAATTATTTGAAGAAATAAGGCAGAATAGAGCTTTTGAGGTTATCTTTAATATGTATACTTTCAAAAAGATTTATAACCAATACAGCGAATTTATTGATTTTAGTGTTCCTCTCGACCTTCGCGCTCCTGATGGAAAACGAATGCTTCTGTTTAACGACCTCGACTATTTGCAGTGTAGTGTTTACAAAAGTGATACTCATACAGTAGGGGGAGCTTCTTCTTTATTAGACATCAATTACCTTGATAGAGTGAGCGTTCACTTCATTTAATAGCAAATAAAACAACCCAATGAAGAATGAGAAAAAAGTGAATGAAGATAAAAATATGGAAACTTTTTTTGTTTATTAAGTTTTTTGTTATACCTTTGCCCCCGATTTAGAACACTTAATACAGTAATTTAAGAAAAATGAAAAAAATAATTACTACAGTTATCATAATAGTCCTTGTAGGATTAATGGGGCTCCGCCTATATTCTAACAAACAGAAAAATGCTGAAGAGGTGGCTATTGTAGCCCAAAAAGAAGCCCAAGTAGCCGTGCGTGCTGCCAAAGTAACAGAAGAAAAAGTAGCCGACCTTTTTACGGCTAACGGTACTTTTGTAGCGGAACAAGACCTAAATGTATCTTCAGAAGTAGGAGGACAAGTCATAAAAATTTACGTAAAAGAGGGTGATTTTGTGAGAGCAGGGCAAGTATTGGCGCAAACAAAAGCCGACAGAACCAATGTGCAGTTAGACAATGCCAAAGCGGTACTCGAAACTGCAAAATCGGATTTAAAGCGCTTTGAAAGTGCTTACCAAACAGGAGGAGTTACGGCTCAACAATTGGAACAAGCGCGCTTGCAACTCAAAAACGCCCAAGCGAACTACAATTCGGCAGCTATCGTATCGGGTGATACAGCGGTGCGTAGTAAAATTAACGGGATTGTAACTAGCAAAGAGGTAGAAGAAGGAACACTTGTAAGTGCCGGACAGACGTTATTCAACGTGGTAAATATCGACAATTTGAAATTGAAAATTACCGTAGATGAAAGTCAAGTAGGAGAACTAAAAGTGGGTGAAGTCATCAAAATAAAACCTAGTACTTCCTCAGAATTAGTAGACGGAAAGATTATTTTTATCGCACCGAAATCTAATGGAGCTCTCAAATTCCCCGTAGAAATATTGGTAGCCAACAAAGACAAAAAGCTAAAAGCGGGAATGTATGCGACTGCACAGTTTGGCAGTGGTAATGATGAGGTTACAGCTCTTGTAGTACCTCATTCTGCTTTCGTGGGTAGTGTGAGCCAAAATAAAATTTTCAAAATAGTAAGTAGCAAAAATGCTAAAGGTCAGGAGGTGCTTAAAGCTGAAATGGCAAATGTGAAAAGCGGTCGCAACTTTGGTGATAAGGTAGAAATCATCAGCGGACTTACTGTTGGTGAAGAAGTGATTACCAGTGGACAAATTAATATAGATAACGGAACACCTGTGAAAATAGTAGAGTAACTTACTATTTATCTTAATATTTGAATCTCTCCGTCTGTATCAAACCTAATCAGACGTGAGGGATTTTTTATTTGGGTATCGTCTTGACGGTAAGGTACTACATAATCACATTGCGCAATAATTTGGGGATTAATGAGTTGGTAATACAAAGGTGTTGGCTCTCCACTGATATTAGCAGAAGTAGAGACTATGGGTTTGCCAAAATCGGCAATCATCTGTTGGCAGAACACATCTTGTACGACCCTAATGGCTACTGTATTATCAGCAGCTATCACATTCTTAGCCAAATGCAAAGGGTGACTATAAATAATAGTGGTAGGCTCTTGCAAGGTTTGAAGATAGGTAAGCACCTTAGGAGGTATATCAGTTACATAGTGCTGTAACATCACTGTATCACTCACTAAAATGATGAGGCTTTTGCTCTCACTGCGTTGTTTTATTTGGAAAATTTTAGCTACCGCTTTAGGATTTGTAGCATCGCACCCCAAACCCCAAACGGTATCGGTGGGGTATAGAATTATCTTTCCTGCCTTTAATATTTCAGTTATCAGATGGTTATTTGCCATTAGTTTTGTAATTTTGCCCGCAAATATATGTAAAAAATGTATACCTCCATCATATCATTCTTTAAAAGTTTTTCTTTCTTCAAAGGGTGCCTCAAAACCATTGCGGTGCTTATTCCCTTAGGGTTGGGCTATTGCTTTGACCTAATGGATATTGGCATACCTATAGCTTTGAGTGTGATTGCGATTTCGCCCAGTGATATTCCAGGGAATCAAAAACACCTTTACGGAGGTCTTTTAATAGCAACGCTATTAGCGATTCTCAGTTGTGTTTTAATAAATCTCACGGCTCCTTACGAATACTTATTACTGCCTACCATATTTCTACTCACCTTCGGAAACGCTTATATTTCGTTATACGGACATCGCGCTACAATGGTAGCTTTCGCGGGATTATTTGAGATAGCCTCTACTTTAGCCCACTTGCAAACAGGGTGGGGTATTGTTTTGTACAGTGGTTGTGTGTTATTAGGAGGTTTGTGGTACAGTGTATTAGTGTATATATTCCTAAAAATACGTCCGCGTTTGTACAGTGAACAGCTGTTAGGGAAGTGCTTTGCTCTTACGGCAGAGTTTTTTTCGGTAAGAGCTGATTTACTCATCGCCAAAGACAGAAGCGAGGGACTCAAAAAGCTCATCAACCTGCAAACAAGCCTCAATGAAAAATATGAAAAGCTCCGCGAAGCCGTACTTGATTCACGGAGCAAATCAGGTAAAACCGATTACCTGCAACGCCAATTTTTGATGTTTATAGAGCTAGTGGATATCTTCGAGCTAGCTTTAGCCAACCCCGTACAATATGAGAAAGTGGACAAGGCTTTTGCCGAGCATCGTGAATATTTACAAACTTATGTAGATTTCCTCAAAGAGCTATCGAGACAGCTACAACAAATGTCCGAATACATTGGGTCACGCAAAAAGATACAATTAGACAACTGTTTAAAAGACTTATTAACGCAAACCAAAGAGAAGAACGAAGCCTTGAAAGCACTTTCAGAAGTATCGGAAGAAGATAAAGAACGCGCTTTGCTGTTGCGAAATTTTTATATTTATATAGAAAGTCAATATCATTCTATTGAAAATATCCGACATATTTTTGAGAACTATTATAGCAACGATGCAGGGGTACGCGATGAGAGTACTTATCGCAAGTTTGTGAGTTACCAAAACTACTCGTGGCGACGGCTCAAAGACCATATATCTTTAAAATCTACCTTTTTTAGGCACGCAATGCGTCTATCTATAGTGGTATTTTTGGGTTACCTCATAGGTGATATATTCCCTATCAACAATGCCTACTGGATTATCCTTACCATCTTCATTATTATGCGCCCTGGTTTTGGGATTACCCAAGAGCGCTCACTCAGCAGGGTTTATGGCACTATGATTGGTGGGGTTGCCTCGTTTGCAGTAATTTACCTACTCCCCTACCCTAGCTTGTACCTCTATGTCGCTATTTTGTGTATGCCTATTGCTTTTGGGTTGATTCAGGAGAACTATATGTACGCCTCTATATTCATCACTATCAGTGCGATATTTATTTTTGCACTGATTACACCTAATGTTTACAGCCTTATTTATGACCGCCTATTGGATACCGTTATAGGTGTTGGGCTATCGTTTGCAGGGAATTATCTCATTTTGCCCACGTGGGAACACAATACTTATAGGGAAGCGGTCACCAAATCAGTAAAAGCTAATATCGGTTACTTACAGCAAGTAAAGGAGATTTTTAACACCGGAGAAGGGATTACCACTGCCTATAAAGTATCGCGCAAAGAAGCTGTGTTAGCACTCTCAAACCTAAATACCACCTTCCAACGAATGTTACAAGAGCCAAAGTTTATGCAGTACAAAAATCCATCAGTATACGGAATTATTGTAATACAGCAAGCCTTCTTAGCCTCTGTGGCTTCGTTTGGCATTAGGTTGAACAGCAAGAAAGTAACCTTCCCTAAATCGGTATTCAACGAGGCAATTGAGAGTCTTATAGCAGCCTTGCAACACTGTTTGACGTTACTTGTTGAACCTACGGCTACTGCTCAAACTGATTATAAAACGTCTATTGAACAATTTAATCAGTCCATTAGAGAAATAATAAACACTCCTCAAAATACAGATACCTCTTCACCTATCTCAATGCGAGAGACACAATTCTATGGAGAACAGTTCAACTATCTGTTTGGATTAGCGAAGAACTTAGAACAAGCTATTCGGTCTATCAATACGTAATAAAAACTAAGGCGTCACCAAATTGATGACGCCTTAGTTTTTATTATTTATCTTATAATTATAATTGTTCTACAAATGGAATAGTTACTAACCAAAAGCCTTTAAGTAAAGTTTCGAGGTTGTTGAAAACTTCTAACATAAGTATAGTATTTTAAGATAAAAGGCAATATCTCTTAGCGAATTGTTTTGGGGTCTACCCCCATATTCACAATAGCTTGGCGAATATCAGCAAAAGTTTTGAGATTAGCCTTCCCTTTTACCAATTCGTAATTGGTTCCTTTTTTAAGGTAATTAATCAAGCTAGTCTGTCCTCCAAAGTAAGAAGGTTTAACTTGGTCAATAGAAGTACCATTTTTAAGTGCTGTAAAGAACATACTATATTGGTTCGCACGTTCCTCTATCTCTCTTCTACCTTGGTTAAATTCAAACATTACCACACTCCAATCATTGCCTTCCAAACGTTTTAAATTCATTTTCACTCTATCTACAACTTCTTCAGAACAAGCCTGTGAATTAAAGCGTTTCATATCTGTAACAAAGGTTTCTGTAAGCGATACATTTTTAGCGATAGGTCGAGTAGTATTTTCTCCTCGTTTCACTGTTTTAGGATCACGTGGCTCACTTATAGTTACAGGTCTTTCAGTATTGTGAGAAGGGGTAACTGTTTTAGGTGTTCTTCCTACTGTATTTTCATTTCTATTAACAACAGTTGCTTCAGGTCTGGTAGCAGGCTGTTCTTCTCTCTTAGGTCTTTCTACAGCTACTTCCACTTGGTCACGTGCTTTACTTTCTCTAATTATTCTTTGTAAATCTGTTTGATAAGACTTTAATTCAGAACTACCTCCTTTTAAATAAGGACGTAAAAGGCTATCTACTTGTTCGCCATTATAAGCAGAATAATCAAAATCCTTTAAGAAGTTTTCCCATACGGCTTTTTCAAACTCAGGTCGTAATTTATCTGTAAGGAAATTGCGCTTTTGAGCTTCTGCTATAAAAAGACTTCCCTTAGGGTCTGCGTGAGTTTCTTTCCAATTATTCACATCCAAAAGAAATGCCATTGCAGGCGAAATCAAATCTATTTTAAGAGTATCTTTGCTATTTGCTTCCACCATTTTAGCTAACTTATTGAGTTGTTCTTCACTTAATAACAAGGTGTCTTTCCCCTCTTCTTTGAAGCTAACAACCAATTTTGTCTCAGCGATAGGCAAGCTCTTTTTTAACCTAATATAAGAATCCTCAATCTCGTAAGTGCGCTCATCTATATTGGTTAAGAAGTGCATTTCGTCTATTTCACTCTCCGAATTGATTGCTACATAAGCCTTCACAGGATTTTTAAGCATCGGGAAAATAAACCAATAGCCTACACCTACTAATATTAAAACAAAAGCAACTGCCGAAGCAATCTTTATCCAAAACGCACGAGACTTAGTGTTCATCTCTATCGCTTCGCCTCGTTCAGTGGTAGCAACTCCTCTGTTTACTACTGATAAACCATTAGAAAACTCAGGACTCTCTGAGGCAATCATTTGTGGATTGTAAGCACCTTTAGCTCTATCAAAATTAACCTCTCCGCTCTTCGATATACTAATAACTCTTCCTGTATCTTGATTTTCAAATTCAAAATGGTATAAGTTCTCAGGTAAAACAATCTCTACAGGCGAATCACTGCGCAAGTTTTTACTGAATAGAATACCATTGATTTTTAGAGATACTGAAGTTATAGTGCTCGAAATAATCGTAAACTGATATTTCTCAAAAGGTACTGATAAGGCCACCCTATCATCTACCATATAGTTACTCTTGAAAACAATACCATTGTAACTAAGGTTGAATACATTACGTGCCTCATCTCCTTTTAGTAAAAAGTAATATCCCTTTGTATTAGAGTATAGCTTAGCTTTAAAAGTCGTACTCTCTAATGATAAGAACGAAATGTATTTCTCAAACTCTCGTTGAGGAGTTTCCACGTACACCTTAAACTCTTTTGGAGCAAACGGAATTAAATCAAAAGTATAATTGTTTTGTACTTTCTTGATATAACCTCTTTTTATTGCTTTCTTAATCGTATCGTGATAAGAGAACATCTCGTGGTATCTAGATTTTTCAAGAAGCACTTCAATAGTATCATCGTCCGAGAAGACTTCGTTCATATAGGTAGCTCCCACGTCTTTACCATTCTTCATAAAAGCTAATATCTTAATATTAGCATTAGAAGGCACAAACCGAGAAGCTCCACTACTTCCTCCTGCATAGGTTGTTTGGAAAGTAGAGGTACTTGTTCTAGGTATCGCGTATTCTGGAAAGAGAAAGTCAATACTATAAGCTCGGGGGTCTTCCACGAATTCTTTACGCAAGAACACAAGGTCTTGGTATTTCTCAAACTCAGGACGGTAAGGCATATTGAAGTACTTATCTACCTCATAAATATCCATATAAGGGAAAACCTTAGGCATATAGCTTTGGTCTAATGCGAAAGAAGCCGTTACTGGTTCCTCTACCAACTGCTTTTCATACCCTCTCAGAAGATTAAAATATGGGAATATATCCTCTTTTTCATTGAGTAACGGAATATTGTTCTCGTAATTGATATGCTCTGCAAAGTACATATCCATTAACAAGTTCAATACTTGTCGTACCCCTCTCCATTGTAAAAAATGTGGTATATACAATGAAATGGCTATATACACACCGCTCTGTCCATTCACTTCTTTTGAGGAACGGTATTGTGTGTATATCTTGTAACTATTGCTAAACTGCAATGTGTAAAAATCTACACGCGGGGTGTGTATGCGTATAAAGGCACTGATATCTTTCAATCTGTCCTTTACTTCTTGCAGCTGAAAGTTAACTCCTTGTGAGGCTAACACCTTGCATCCCTGCTTGTAACCCCATATTGTTAGACCTATTGTATTAATTTTGGATTCCATAGTATTTTTTGAGATTCTGCTAAAATTGGTACAAAAGTACACATTATTTTTAATATACAAAAATTTTATTGTAAAAAAAATACCTACAAAGGCAAATTTCCCTTATAGGTATCAAAAATTATAATTGATATGAACTATTTAAATCCTTATAATTTATTAGTTTCCAGCAGGTTGCTCAGTAGCAATTTCCGCTTTGAGCTCTTCAGCCTTTTCTGCAGGTTTTGCCTCTACTTTTGCTACTTCTGCTACAATTTCAAATGGAAAATCAACAATTACTTCACGGTGTAAACGGATAGAAGCATTGTATTTCCCAGCACGTTTGAGAGTGTTACCAGCGATAGAAATAAATTTCTTATCAATATCGTGACCCGCTTTGGCTAATTCTTGTGCCAAATCACCATTATTAATTGACCCAAAAAGCTTATCTCCAGCACCTACTTTGGCAATAATTTTTACCACCAATGACGAAAGTGCTTGAGCTGTTTTCTTAGCCTCATCAATAATGTGTTGCTCTTTGTAAGCTTTCTGTTTTAAATTTTCAGCTAATACCTTTTTTGCTGAGGGAGTAGCCAAAATTGCAAATCCTTGCGGAATGAGGTAATTACGTCCGTAGCCGTTCTTTACTGTAACGACATCGTCCTTAAAACCTAAATTATGTACGTCTTGTTTTAGTATAATTTCCATAGTTTCTACTCCTGTTATTATTTTAATAAATCGGCTACATAAGGCATTAATGCCAAGTGGCGTGCTCTCTTCACAGCGGTAGCCACCTTGCGTTGGAACTTCAATGAAGTACCTGTAAGACGACGAGGTAACAACTTACCTTGTTCGTTTACAAACTTCAAGAGGAAGTCAGCATCTTTGTAATCAATGTATTTAATACCTGATTTTTTAAAACGACAATATTTCTTTTGTTTTGAAGTGTCGATGTTTAGCGGAGTAAGATATTTGATATCTCCTTTTTTTTGTTCTACTGCCATTTTCTTACGCTTTTTTAGTGTTTAACTTTGCTCTTCTCTTTTCAGCCCACTCAATGGCGTGCTTATCTAATTTCACAGTCAAGTAACGCATCACGCGCTCATCACGACGGAATTCCAATTCAAAAGCATCAATTACTTCACCAGCTACTTTAAACTCGAAGAGGTGGTAAAATCCGCTTTTCTTGTTCTGGATTGGGTAAGCTAATTTCTTCAAGCCCCAATTCTCTTTTGCTACAAATTCTGCACCCCTTGAAGTAAGAAAATTCTCAAACTTTTCTACTGCTTCCTTTATCTGTGTATCAGATAAAACGGGATTCAAAATGAAAACAGTTTCGTATTGATTCATAAATAAAATGATTAATTTTTAATTCGAGGTGCAAAAGTACTACAATTATTTTACCTGACCAAATAATCTGCAATATTTTTTAGAAAATAATATCCAAATACCTGACAATGAATAATTATCACAACTCCCTCACCTTTCTTAAAATCTATATTAAACCTTCTTGTATCAAATTATGCAAGTGTATAATCCCCTCGTATTGCCCTTCACGCGTTACCAATAACTGCGTAATTTTATTCTTCTCCATTAGGTGTAACGCATCAATAGCCAAACTCTCCAAGTCAATCGTCTTAGGGTTAGCACTCATTATATCTTTAGCCACCAATCCCTTTATACTATCCGTTTTACTGAGCATTCTGCGGATATCCCCATCAGTCACTACCCCCACAATTCGTCCATTATCAATCACAGCAGCTACCCCCAACATCTTTTCCGATATTTCCACAATCACCTTCTTAATATCAGTATTCGGAGCCACTTCGGGTTTTTGGTTGTGCACTACAATGTCAGCCACTTTCAAATACAAGCGTTTCCCTAATGCTCCACCGGGGTGATATTTAGCAAAATCACTGCTACCAAAATGCTTCATTTCAAGCAAACACACCGCTAAGGCATCACCCAAAACCAACTGAGCGGTAGTGCTAGTCGTCGGAGCTAAGTTATTAGGGCAAGCCTCTTTCTCTACGTAAGCATAAAGCACACTATTAGCCTGTTGGGCTAAAACCGAATTTCTGTTAGAAGTAATCGCTATCAATTTGTTATTACCGCGCTTGAGCAATGGTACCAATACTTTTATTTCGGGCGTATTACCACTTTTTGAAATGCATATCACCACATCGTCCTGTTGTATGATGCCCAAGTCACCGTGAATCGCATCAGCAGCGTGCATAAAGATAGCAGGTGTACCGGTAGAATTCATTGTCGCCACTATTTTATTAGCAATAATAGCACTCTTCCCGATACCCGTAATCACCACACGCCCCTTCGATTGCAGTATATACTCAATCGATTTAGTAAAATCGTCATCTATATAGTCTACTAATTTAGCAACAGCCTGAGCTTCTTCACTGATAGTTTGTTTGGCAATGGTTATAATTTCTTCTGTTTTCATTCTCAATAAATTGTTTTGCGTGAGGCAAAAGTAATACTTTTTTTGTTCATATAAAAACACCATTCGCTTTTTTGCTTTCTAACAAACATCTTTTCTATACAATTAAAACGCTTTATTCACTCGCTTTTTGCGGTACTCTCTTGGCTAAAAAGAACTGTTTGTCGTGCTACAACCTTCTGTATAAGATGAAATCTTGAATAGCCATTTTACAAGGCACATCCTTGATTTTGCTTTAAATTTGAAATCAATTTTGTTTAATTTCTGAGGTAAAGCCTCACTTCTCTACTTCAAACTCACATTATCTACTATCCCCACATACTTTGCCAAAGTTTGAGATTCTGGCAAAGTTGAAATCACCTTCGCCCTCCTATGCACTTTTCTCTTTAACCCTTTCGTTTCTCCTCTCTTCTTCCTTCGCTTAATTAACACTTTTTAACTCTTCACCCTTCGCTCTTAATCCCTCATTCTTAACTACTTATATACCCTTTCTATACCAATCGTCCAAGATTCGTATAAGCTTCCTATAAGCTTTCTATAAGCTAACTATACCATAACCCTATCTTCGATACTTTCCGATTCTCTCCGAGACTTTCCGATATTTTATTTATCACTCAATAAATCCTCTTTACCTTATCATATTTTATTCACATACCCAACTATTATTGGGTCTACTATCTATATTTTACCTCCTTTTTTCACTTTTTTCTCCAAAAAATTTCCATTATCCAAATAATTTTTCTACTTTTGCAGGAATTTTGTAAGGTAAAATAGTTGCCTTACTGAACTTATATCAATGGAAGAACCAGTATTAGATTTAAAAGAAGTATCAGTATATCAGAAGAATACCCTCATTCTCTCCAATGTAAATCTCACCATTGGGAAAGGTGAATTAGTGTACCTTATCGGCAAAACAGGGTCAGGAAAGAGTAGCTTAATCAAGTTGCTCTACGGCGATTTGCCCCTTACCAAAGGACAAGGAAAAGTCGTAGGTTTCAACCTAAATAAACTCACCGAAGACGAAATCCCTCTGCTCCGCCGTAAACTGGGAGTCGTATTCCAAGATTTCAAACTGCTTACCGATAGAAGCGTGCACGATAATCTCGCTTTTGTGCTGAAAGCTACCGGATGGACTGATAAAGCAAAAATACAACAACGCATAGAAGAGGTACTTGCAAAAGTAAAAATGCAGAATACAGGTTTTAAGTTCCCTCACGAGCTATCAGGAGGCGAACAACAACGCATAGCTATCGCACGTGCCTTGCTCAACAACCCCGAACTCATCTTAGCCGATGAACCCACAGGTAACTTAGATCCCGAGACCAGTGTAGAAGTAATGCAAGTTCTCAAAGAAATCAACGCCTCAGGACGAACCATACTTATGGCAACTCACGACTATGCCCTCATTCTCAAGTTCCCTTCCAAAACCCTAAAATGCGATGGCGAACGCATCTTTGAGGTTGTACAGAGAAGGGTATAATTGAAATTGGCAATTTGCTAATTCACTAATTTACTAATTAAATTAATATAATGGCGATAAAGATACTTGCAAACGATGGAATTTCCGATTCAGGAAAAGAAGCGTTAGAAAAAGAAGGTTTTGAAGTTATCACTACTAAGGTAGCTCAAAACCAATTGATAGACTATATAAACAAACACGCAATCGATGTGCTCTTAGTGCGTTCGGCTACACAAGTGCGAAAAGATATCATCGATGGCTGTCCGTCACTCAAACTCATCGGTAGAGGAGGCGTAGGAATGGACAATATAGATGTGGCACACGCCAAAAGCAAAAACCTACACGTGATTAATACCCCAGCCTCTTCGGCTAATTCGGTAGCCGAGCTCGTTTTTGCTCACCTTTTCAGTGGCGTACGCTTTCTACACGATGCCAACCGCAATATGCCTTTGGAAGGTGACACTCAGTTTAACGAACTCAAAAAAAACTATAACAATGGCGCCGAATTGCGCGGTAAAACCATAGGCATTATAGGGTTCGGGCGTAGCGGACAAGCGGTAGCTCGCATTGCTATCGGTTTAGGTATGAACGTAATGGCTTACGACCCCAAAGTATCTGAGGCAGTAATAACCCTCGACTTTTTCGACGGACAAACCTTGCCTTTCACTATCAAAACCGTAGAAAAAGAACACCTACTGGCAAAAGCTGATTTTATCACTCTCAACAACAGCCCAGCAGAAGGAGGTTATATACTCGATGCAAAAGAGTTTGCCTTGATGAAAGATGGTGTAGGAGTCATCAATTTAGCACGTGGAGGCGCTTTAAATGAAGTAGCCCTTATAGAAGCCTTAGATAGTGGCAAAGTAGCTTTCGCAGGTTTAGATGTATTTGAAAACGAACCCAACCCCGCTATACAAGTGTTAATGCACCCTCAGGTATCGCTTACCCCACACATAGGGGCAGCTACTAACGAAGCTCAGAACCGTATAGGCTTTGAGTTAGCCTCACAAATTATAACCTTATTTAAATAATTATTATATGGCAGGAATGTTAGATTTTTTAGGAGGTGATAACCTTCAACAACTCGTAAAAGGATTGAGCGAGAAAACAGGTATCGGTAGCGATAAAGTAAGCTCGGTAATGGATTCACTCAAATCGATGCTCGGCAAAGCCGAAGGTAGTGAGATTTTAAACAAACTCACTGGAGACGGGCAATCGTCTACCTTAAAAGCTATCAGTGAGAAAACAGGTGTTTCATTGGATAATGTAAGCAAGATTTTCCAAAACTTAACCCCAATGATATCCAACTTTTTATCAGGCAAAGGAGGTAACATCAGTGAAATGATGAACTCTTTCTTCGACAAAAACAAAGACGGAAATGTAATGGATAATATTATGGGAGGTATTGGCAACCTCTTTGGCGGTAATAAATAATTACCTTATAACCGTATTTTTAACATTACTTTGGCAAAGTTTTTGTACTTTGCCAAAGTAATTTTTATTTCAATGAATACTGACGAATACTTTATGCAAAAGGCTTTAGAAGAAGCACAATTAGCTTTCGAGGAAGACGAGATTCCCGTAGGAGCCATTATCACCATTGATAACAGAATTATCGCCAAAGCCCATAACCTTACCGAGCGCCTCAACGATGTGACAGCACACGCCGAAATGCAAGCCATTACTATGGCAGCTCACTATTTGGGAGGTAAATACCTCACAGGTTGCACTATGTACCTCACGTTAGAGCCTTGTGCAATGTGTGCAGGTGCTTTGTATTGGAGTCAATTATCGCGTTTAGTCTATGCTGCCCCCGATACCCATAGAGGTTACAGCGTAATGGGGGGCAAACTACACCCAAAAACCGAAGTAGTTACCGGCATTTTAAGCCAGGAAGCTACGGCCTTATTAAAACAGTTCTTTCAGCAAAAAAGGAAATGAGAAAAACCTTTACTCTTATAGCACTCTTTCTCTTGGGAATGAATTATCTTCTTTCTCAAGAAATAGATACTTTAAAGGTAAAAGACTCGCTATTAGAAGGCATTTCACCTGAAAGAGAAGCTAAAAACAGAGTATTTTATGAGAGAATCAGAAACTTCTTTAGCAAATATAAGCTCACTAAAAATCTCAATAACTTTATTATAATTGAGGAAAAGACATACGAAGGTACAAGCACCTCTACCGTTACTCCTAAAAAAGCCCCTTCTTATCAAGGGAAAATCATTAGAAATATCGTTATTACTACCTTAGACCCTTTTGGGTTTGACGAGAAAGATTTAAGCAAAGTACCTAACACTCGTTTGGAGCGTTTTGGTAATGCACTTCACGTGAAAACCCGCGAAAGCACGGTACGAAAGTTTCTTCTGTTTAAAAAAGACAAGCCCTTAGACACCCTTTTGCTGAGTGAAACCGAACGTGTATTGCGCAATCAGCGGTATATCCGTAGGGCACAAGTGTGTGCTATCCCTGTGAGTCAAACCTCCGATTCAGTAGATGTGCAAGTGAATGTGCTCGATAGCTGGTCTATATACGTCGACGGCGACTTGGCAGGCAGTAGAGGCTGGACACGACTTACCGAGCAAAATCTCTTTGGGATAGGACACGAACTCTCGCTCACCTATCAACAATACTTTTCAGGAATCGGGAACAATGGCAAAGGTTTTAACTATGTGGTGAGGAACATCAAAAACACTTACATCAATGTGCGAACCGGTTATTATTCCGATTACGAGAACTATTTTTCAAAGAGCATACAGGTAGAGCGACCACTGTATTCACCTTTGGCACGCTGGTCGGGGCGCTTAGGTTATTACGAATACCGATATGAAGACGAAGGTATTAGTTATCGCGACTCTATCTATATTCCTATCCTAATGACACGCACCTTCGATGCTTTTGGTAGTTGGGTAAAGCCCCTCAAAAAAGTAGAAAATAAGCGCATCAATAACTTTATCATAGCTGGGCGTTTTCGCAATATAAATTATTACGAGAAACCTTCTCCCGAGATAGACCCCGAGCAATATTACGGCAACGAGAACCTATATCTCACTCAATTCAGTCTCAATAGTACAGGCTTTGTGAAAGACCGCTATATATTTCGCAACGGCGATATCGAGGACGTAGGAATAGGACGCTCTTTGTTTCTCACCTCAGGGATACTGCGGAAGAACTACGCTACTTTGTCCTATCTCGGTATAGGCTTTGCTGAAGCAAACTATACCAAGCGAGGTTACCATTCTATCAATTTTGAGGTAGGCACTTTCTTCAAGGACGGCACGAACAAAGAAACTGTGCTAAAAGGTGAAGGTACCTATTTCAGTAAATTGTTCGACATAGGCGATTGGCATTTTCGTCAGTTCTTGCGTTCCTCATTTGTAGTAGGTTTTAACCGAAATGTATACCAGCGAGACAGGATCAACTTAAATGAATCTAATGGTATCTTAGGCTTTAGTAGTCGTGAAGTATACGGCACACGCAAACTTATTCTCACCTCACAAACGCAAGTATATGCTCCTTTTCAGCTGATAGGTTTTAGGTTTAGCCCGTTTCTCTCAGCCGATATAGGTTTTATAGGTAGGGAAAACACTGCCTTTCTAAAAACAGAAGTATACTCTAAGGTTTCCATAGGTTTTTATATCTCCAACGACTATTTTCCCTTTGGAGCCATACAATTCTCCTTTGGGTATTATCCTAATATCCCAGGTACAGGTAACAATATCTTCAAATTTACAGGCGTTACCAACGACGATTTCAGGCTACACAGCTTTTCTCAACGCTTGCCTAATATCGTATCGTTTAGATAACTTCGCCTTACCTTCGTTCATTGTTCGTTCATCATTCGTTCATCATTCGTTCTTTCTTCATTCATTGTTCGTTCATTGTTCGTTCATTGTTCGTTTATTGTTCGTTTATTGTTCGTCTTTTCTTCGTTCATTGTTCGTCTTTCCTTCGTTCATCATTCGTCATTTCTTCGTCTATCGTTCGTCTTTTCTTCGTTCATTGTTCGTTTTTCCTTCATTCATCTGCCCGTGCAACTCATACCGTCTTTTATTCGTCTTAGCTTCAAATAGCCTTTGATTTTCAATCTTATTCCCCTTCTCTAAAAACTTTTCACCCTTCATTTCTCATTTGCTAATTATCAAATTTACTAATTTACTAATTACACCTGCTCGTGCGGCTCGCACCTCCGCATTTTTAACTACGTGACAAAATGTCTGAAACTAACTGACAGAAGAATAATGGCAATGTTTTTGCTTTTCTAAAAGGAATGTTTTATCTTTGCGCGCTTTCAAGAGAGATACAACAAGTTTAAACTGTAAAAATAAAGAACATTGAATAAGGAAATATCATCAAATCAGCTTATTAGTAATATTATAGCTGGTATAGAAAAAGTAAAAGGAACCGATATTACCATTATGGATTTGCGCGAGGTAGAGAATACCGTGTGCGATTATTTTATTTTGTGCAATGGGTCTTCTAATACCCAAGTGTCGGCTATCTCTGGTGCTATCCAAAAGGTAGTGAGTCAAGCCGAAGGTCATCAACACCCGTGGCACGTAGAAGGTGAAGCTAATGCCGAGTGGGTACTCATCGATTATGTGGATGTAGTGGTGCATATCTTCCAAACAAAAATACGTGAGCATTACGACCTCGAAGGACTTTGGGGAGACGCTAAAATTATCAACTTAGAAACTAACTATTAAAAATATGTCGGACAATAAAAGCAACGGGTCTCGTTTTTCAGCCTATTGGTTATATGCCATATTACTGCTGATACTTATAGGTTTTAATTATTATTCAGGAGCCAGTTTTTGGTCACAACCCAAAGAGATTCCGCAATCTAAATTTGAGGAATACCTTAGCAATGGTGATGTATCCAAAATCATCATCTTAAACCATAAAGAAGCTAATGTATATCTCACCCCCGATGCTCTTAAAAAAGAAGAGCACAAAGAGGTAAAACCTACGGGAAATACTTTTATGCAAGGTGCTAACGCAGGCGACGTACCCCAATACCGTTTTGAATTAGGCGATTTGAGTAATTTCGAAAACCGATTCGACCAAATTGTAAAAGATAACAATCTCAGCACTACTCGTGAGAACAAAACCCAGCAAAATATCTTCGGCGATTTGCTGTTCTCTATTTTGCCTTTTATAGTTATCATAGGCTTATGGATTTACGTAATGCGCCGTATGGCAGGAGGCGGAGGAGCTGGTGGTATCTTCAGCATTGGCAAATCTAAGGCGCGTGTATTCGATGAAAAGAAAGAAACGCGTGTAACTTTTCAAGATGTAGCAGGCTTAGAGGGAGCAAAAGAAGAAGTACAAGAGATTGTAGACTTCCTCAAAAACCCCGATAAATACACTTCATTAGGAGGTAAAATACCGCGTGGAGCCCTATTAGTAGGTCCTCCTGGTACAGGTAAAACTCTTCTTGCGAAAGCTGTAGCAGGTGAAGCCCAAGTACCTTTCTTCTCACTCTCTGGTTCTGACTTTGTAGAGATGTTCGTAGGGGTAGGTGCCTCTCGTGTGCGCGACCTTTTCAAACAAGCTAAAGAAAAGTCTCCTTGTATTATCTTTATTGATGAAATTGATGCTATAGGTCGTGCTCGTGGTAAAAATGTAATGACGGGAGCTAATGATGAGCGTGAGAATACTCTCAACCAACTCCTTACCGAGATGGACGGTTTTGGTTCACATACTAATGTTATCGTATTGGCAGCTACTAACCGCGCTGATATCCTCGATAAAGCACTAATGCGCGCAGGACGTTTCGACCGTCAGATTTATGTGGAGCTTCCTAACTTAAATGAGCGCAAACAGATATTTGAAGTACATTTGCGTCCTATCAAAACAGCAGAAACATTAGATATAGACTTCTTAGCAAAACAGACCCCAGGATTCTCTGGTGCTGATATTGCTAATGTATGTAATGAAGCTGCTCTTATTGCAGCACGTAAAGGTAAAACAGCGGTAAGCAAACAAGAATTCCTTGATGCAGTGGATAGAATTGTAGGTGGTTTGGAGAAGAAAACTAAAATCCTTACTCCCGAAGAACGCAAGACAATAGCCTTCCACGAAGCAGGTCACGCTACTGTAAGTTGGCTCTTAGAACACGCCGCACCACTTGTAAAAGTAACTATCGTGCCTCGCGGACAGTCGTTAGGCGCAGCTTGGTATTTGCCAGAAGAACGCCAAATAGTGCGTACTGAACAGATACTCGATGAAATGTGTGCTGCCCTTGGCGGTAGAGCTGCAGAGAAAGTGATATTCGATAAGATTTCTACAGGTGCTCTCAGCGACCTTGAGAAGGTAACCAAACAAGCGCGTGCAATGGTAACCATTTATGGGCTTAATGATAAGATAGGTAACCTTACTTATTACGATTCAGCCCAAGCCGATTATAGTTTTACCAAACCTTATAGTGAGAAAACAGCGCACCTAATAGATGAAGAGATTTCTAAGATTATAGAAGAACAATATCAGCGTGCTATTGATATTCTCACCGAGAATAAGGATAAACTTACTACTTTGGCAAACTTGCTCTTAGAACGTGAAGTAATCTTCCGCGAAGATCTTGAAAATATCTTTGGTAAGCGCAAGTTTAAAGACCCACACGATATTATTGAGGAGGAAGATAAATCCTCAGAAGTTGTATCGTAATTACAATAAAAAAGATGTATCAAAGAGAGTTTGATACATCTTTTTTATTCTTTATTTTTCTGCTTTTGCTAATCTTTGGTACTCACCCCACGCTTCTATAAGCATAAACTCCATTTGCTTATTTTCCTTCTTCCTTACAAGATCGTGGAACTCGGTTCTCTCCATTACATAATAGGCTAAAACGTCTATTTCCTCTTCGTTTAGTTTGAGTTCTTTTTGTAGAAAGACTTTCATATTTTCACGTATATAGTTAGCGACAGCTAAGTTCTGTTCATTAGCTACAATTTTCTTTAAGAGCTTCTTTCGTCCACTTATAGTATTAATGAGTAAATCAATGCTTAATAAATTTCCTCCTGCACTATGAGTAGCACTATACAACCGTTTTTCAGCAAAAGTACGCTCTACAGGAGTATGTTGTAAAATACCTAACCTTTGAGCAGAAACCCCTTGATATTTTGATACTTCAACCTCATCAAGCTGATTGACCTGTTCTTTCATCTGTATTAAAACTCCTCCGAAACCAAAATCAGCTTTTGTAAGAGTGCGATAAACAGTTTGCATTCCTACAAAAGTAATTTGCAAAGTATTACGTTCACTTGCTTTCAGTGTAAAATAACCATTGGCATCAGTAGTAGTAACAGCATTGGTATAAAGATTCATCACGTGCGCTCCTGACAAAGGTATTGTATCACGCACCACTCTACCACGCACTTGTTTTTGTGCAAAGACTCCTACACTAAAAAACAACCATATAATTGTTAGATATTTCATAAAATTGCTATGAATATTTTACTGTTTCCAAGTATCCGGACTTTTGCGCCATTGCTGGAGCATCTCTAAATCTTCTTTTTTGATACGACCAAAAAGTAAGGCTTTTTCTAATAGACTGGCGTAATCGCCAGCAGTGTAAAGCGGTACCTTTTCCTCGGTAAAACGCTCATTGGCTACATCAAAATTGTAAGAGAAAAGGGCTATCATTCCCAATACCTCAGCACCACTATCGCGTAGGGCTTTTACCGCATTAAGGCTACTCATTCCGGTACTTATCAGGTCTTCTACCACTACTACCTTTTGTTCAGGGCGCAAAAAACCTTCAATTTGGTTTTGTCTGCCGTGTTTTTTAGGTTCAGGACGCACATACACGAAAGGCAATTGGAGTGCATTAGCTACCAACATACCAATACCAATAGCCCCCGTAGCTACCCCTGCAATAACTTGTACTTCGGGAAATTTCTCTTTTACACCTCTTGCCAATACGCTTGCAAAGTACGAACGAACCTCTGGAAATGAGAGAATTATACGGTTATCGCAATAAATTGGTGACTTCCAACCGCTCGCCCAAGTAAAATAATTTTCAGAATTCAATTTAATTGCGTTAATTTGCAATAAAAATTCAGCGGTATTTTGTGCCGTAATACTATCTAAAATCATAGGTTATGTATGAAATATTTTTAGACGAAAAGTCGATTATTTTGACAAATGTACGAGAAAATATTGAGAACGTCAAATGTTTTCCAATAAAAGATGTTACTCTTGAGGTTATCTTGGAGGAACTCAAGCGAAAAGAGGTAGAAAAAATCTACTTATATCACCCTAAGGAAGAAAAACTTATGAAGAAATTTAAGCAACTTATTCCTACCATAAAAGCAGGGGGTGGCATTGTGTATAATCAAGATGGAAAAGTACTGATGATTAAGCGTCACGGCAAGTGGGATTTGCCCAAAGGAAAGAAAGAAAAGGGCGAAAATATCGCTACTTGTGCTTTGCGTGAGGTAGAGGAAGAAACAGGTGTTAAAAAACTGCTTATCCAGCGCTTCCGAATGATTACTTATCACATATTCAAACGCGATGGGCAATATTTTTTGAAAGAGACCTATTGGTATGATATGACTACTACCTTTAAGAAGAAATTGGTACCTCAAACCGAAGAAGATATAGAAAAAGCGTGTTGGAAAGACGAGGCAGAGGTACGAGAGTTGGTGAAGGATTCGTATAAGAATATTCAGAAGCTATTCAATTAGCAAAGAATCTCTCTCACAAGCTGGTGCGAGCAAAACGCTCGTGTCCTTTTTATTACTACCTACACCGAAGCTAAACCGAATCTTCAGTGGTTCTTCAGTGGTTCTTCAGTGGTTCTTCAGTGGTTCTTCAGTGGTTCTTCAGTGGCTCTACAGTGGCTCTACAGTGGCTCTACAGTGGCTCTACAGTGGCTCTACAGTGGCTCTACAGTGGCTCTACCCAGAACACTAAGCGAAGTTATAGCGAATACCACTGGAATACAATCACTATATCAAACAGTTAATTGTTAATGGTTAGTTGAAAATTTATCCTTACCTTTGTATCACTAATCTAAATCCTAAAACCTAACCTCTAAACTCTAAGTAAACTATGGCGAAAACAAAAAACAACTGCCTAACAAAAGGGCTTTCGGGAAAAGTCGGTAACCAATTTTTCTTTCGTAAAGTGCGGAATAAGACTACCAACTAAGAGTAAAAGACAATTTCTATATGGTAAAATAATAACATCACACACAATTTTGGCATCTTTGCGTCATTTAATTTTATTAATCAATTTTTATGACTTTACAACAACACTTTGCTAAATACATTTTTGGAGAAACCGAACAAATAGAAGCCCTTTGTGCGCTTTTTAGTGAGCATACTCTTAAAAAGAAAGAATATCTTTTGCGAGAAGGAGAAACTTGTAAGTTTGAGGCTTTTATCACCAAAGGACTTTTGCGCACTTACCATATCGACCGCAATGGGAATGAGCAAGTGCTTTTCTTTGGCGCTGAAGACTGGTGGGTAACCGATTTTGATAGCTTTATGCACCAAACGCCCTCTCGGCTCTATATCCAAGCCTTAGAAGATAGCGAACTACTCATCATCACTCCCGAAGACAAACGCTATGCTTTTGAGCATATTCCTATTACCGAGCGACTTTTTAGACTGATGACCCTCCGCACCCATATCGCTCTACAGCGCCGTATGATTGATGCCCTTAGCAAAACCGCCGAAGAGCGTTACCACGACTTCCTGAGCCAATATCCACACATTGCTCACCGGCTTACTAATATACAAATAGCAGCTTATCTGGGCGTTACCCACGAGTTTGTAAGCAAAATTAGAAAAAGAATTAGCAAATTTACCAATTAGCAAATTGCTTGTGCATCTCGCACTTATTGAACTACTTCAATGCAAAACCCCTCATCACTGCCATACCTTTGCACCGTGAAATAAACGTTGTAAAAGTATGGCAGTTTTTATATTAATACTCGGCATTATTCTCTTTAGTGTACTCTTTCGCAAACGCGAAGAGCACTGGCTTCCTTTTGGTAAAGACCATATTTTGCGAAAATTCAAGCAAGGCGGTCGTACCTTTATTTATGAACAAGCCTCTTTTGGAGCTTCGCAAGAAACCGTGTATTACCTTTTTCAGTTGGTGTATGAACTCACTAAGCGCAAAGGTTTTTCGCAGTACAAATACGACCTATACGACTTTTCGTATAACATCTTTTGTTATGAAGAAACAACCCTAAAAATATTCCGCTACAAAACCTATATCTATCTTATTCGCTGTACCGAGCCTATAAGTATTGAAGAGTTTGAAAGAATAAACCCGTATGTTAAATTAGAAAATTAATATGATGTTAGAAAAGCGTGTATAATAAAAAAGAAATAAGTTTTTCTATATATTTTGCACTTATTGAACTAGTTCAATGTTTTTCGCCCCTAACCCGCCGTACCTTTGCACCCGAAATAGAATGAGAAAATTAGCAGATTAGCAAATTAGAAAATTGCTTGTGCGACTCGCACCAACAACACTCAAAACAGTAATAATCAAGAAAATCAAAAAAC
Organism: Capnocytophaga sp. oral taxon 902; assembly: GCF_013394735.1. Taxonomy (NCBI): domain Bacteria; kingdom Pseudomonadati; phylum Bacteroidota; class Flavobacteriia; order Flavobacteriales; family Flavobacteriaceae; genus Capnocytophaga; species Capnocytophaga sp. oral taxon 902. Next base: position 2,460,519 of record NZ_CP058261.1, on the reverse strand, counting down.
AGAAGAAATGATGACACAGAAATCTCAAAAACAACAAGTAACCGAGCTTTTAAAAGCTATTGAAACAGGTGCCGCTGAGCCCGTAGGCTATATAAATGCCGAGCATTACAAACAACACAACCTCGCCATTGCCGATGGTTTGGCTGGTTTCGGGGCTGCCTTACAAGCACTACCTGCTGGCTCTGCCCGCGTGAATACCGTGCGTGTATTTCAAGATGGCGACTATGTATTTGCCCACACCGATTACAACTTCTTTGGCGATAAGATAGGCTTTGATATTTTCCGCTTCGAGAATGGCAAAATCGTAGAACACTGGGACAACTTACAAGAAAAACCTACCCAACCTAACCCCAGCGGTCGCACAATGACTGATGGTACTACTGAAGTAAAAGATTTGGATAAGACTGAAAGTAATAAAACCCTTGTCCGCAACTTTGTAGAGGATATTTTGGTAAATGGCAAAATGGAAAAGCTCGCAGGGTATTTCGATGGCGACAATTATTTGCAACACAATCCGCAAATACCTGATAACCTTTCAGGTTTGGGCAGTGCGTTGCAGGCTATGGCTAAGCAAGGTATCACGATGAAGTACGACACCATTCACAAAGTACTGGGCGAAGGCAACTTTGTACTTGTAGTAAGCGAAGGACATTTGGGCGGTGTACATTCTTCATTCTACGACCTTTTCCGCGTAGAGAACGGCAAAATAGCAGAACATTGGGATACTATCGAGCCTATTGCTAAAAAAGAAACGTGGCAAAACCAAAACGGCAAGTTTGGGTTTTAGTTGTTAAATAATAGCTATTAGTGGTTAGTTTTCAGTTGTTAGCAAGCGACTAAAAACTAACCACTTTTTTAATGTTCAGGTGTTAGGAATAGAGAAATCTTGTGTTGGTTTCTAATTACTAAATTCTAAGTCATTTGTAGTATATTTTTTCTATAAATAGAGTTTTTATACTTTTAGGTTGGATAAGGGGTAAGTATAGGTATAGGTATAGCGTGAGTATACTATGGGTATAGGTGAGGGGTGGGAGAAAATCTTCTGTTTGTACTATTGTAGAAAAAGATGTATCTTTGCCCCTATTTTGTCTCTTTTATTAATTTATTTTTATGACTTTACAACAACATTTTGCTAAATATATTTTTGGAGAAACCGAACAAATAGACATATCAGCTAATTAACAAATTAACATTATGACCTCAGACGAATTTGCAAAGAATTTTTATATTGAAAAACTAGAGTTTTTAAAGTCGTGCTTTCAGGTACAACCAGACTATCCTTCAGCTGTAAATACCAAAATAAAAAAAATGGCACTGAGCAGTACTCAAAAAGAACAATTAGAAGAAGTGATTGACCTGTTGTTAAACGATGTGTTTTACAGCGTGCTATTAGGCTTAGACGGTGAATGCCCCATAGGCAACATACAGCAAGTTTATAGTATATACGATGAAGAAGAGTGTCTTATTTCTGATTGCGGGGAATTGGAAGTGAGTGCTTACGAATACTTTCACGGAGGCAAATACGAAAAAGAAACTGATTAATATAAAACAATATGTTCTGAGGGTACGAGCGACACGCTCGCGCCTGCAAGACAAATTGGCAAATCGGCAAATTAACTAATTCATCTCCCATTTTTCTTCTTCTAAATTCAACTGTCGGTGGAAATTGCGTATTTGCTCTTCATCAATACAGGGTACAAAAATAACAAAAAATACTTTTAACCCATAAGCGATAAGTTTTTTTTGTATCTTTGCACGCTATACAACACAACAAATTACCTCTTAACTCTTACCTAAATAAGGATTGAGGGCGTCAATCAATCCTGTAAAAACTCTGTTATATTTTCCTTTACCTGAACAAATGAATACTATGGAACCCTATATCACCCCAATTATCAATCATTTTGAGAAGATTATTCCGCTTAACGCCGAAGAGAAAGCCTATGTAACTGAGGCTTTTCAGCCACGTTTGTACCGCAAGAAGCAATACATATTGCAGGAAGGCGATGTGTGTCACGTGCTCAATTTTGTAGTGAGCGGTTGCCTACGGATGTACACCATCAATGAGAAAGGTACCCAGCATATTGTACATTTCGCACCTGAAAACGAGTGGATATCGAACCTAATGAGCCTCTATAAAGAGACACCTTCAGAGTTTAGTATCGATGCCCTCGAAAATACTACTGTACTACAGATAAAACGAGAGGATTTATTTCAACTCTACGGCTATTCGCCTAAGTTTAACCGCATCTTCCGCGTGTTGATAGAAGAAGCCTATGCCCAACTCCAACAACGCTTCCTATTGAGTATCAGTGCTTCGGCACAAGAAAAATATCGTTACTTCACCCAAGCCTATCCTCACCTACTACAACGACTACCACAAACGCAAATCGCTGCTTTTTTGGGGATTACTCCTGTATCGCTTAGCAACGTAAAAGCTGAATTGCTAAGAAATGGATAACTTCCTGCCATGCTACTATCTGCCCGTACGGCTCGTACTTAAAATAGTTTAAGGGTATTTCTTAAAATACTTTATTACTTTCGCCTGCCGTATTGCCGTACCTTTGCACCAGAATTTTAAACATATTATCACAATGAAAAACGCAGAAAAAATTGCCGTTATAGGCTTAGGAAACATTGGTAAGGCAGTAGCCGAAAACCTTAACAAATCAGGTCGCAAATTTATAGTAGCAGGTAGAGATACTGCCAAAGTGCAAGAAGTAGCTAAAGCTTGGCAAAACGCACAAGTAGCCGACATCGCTACTGCGGTAAAAGAAGCCGACATCGTAATCCCCGCTATTTATTTTCCTCTTGTTACTGACTTCTTGAAAGAACACGCTGAGGCACTCAAAGGAAAAGTAATTGTAGATGTATCTAACCCTATTGCTCCCGATGAAAACGGAGGCTTTAAGAAAGTAATTGCTGCTGAAGCCTCAGCAGGTGAAATCAACGCCTCACACTTGCCACAAGGAGCACACTTGGTAAAAGCCTTAGGTACCCTATTGGCAGGATCGCTCAGTGCTGAAGCCTTTACCACTCCACGCAAGGTGCTCTTCTATGCTACCGATGAGGTAAGTATCAACCCAGTGGTAGAGCAACTTATCAAAGATACAGGTTTTGAACCCGTACGTGTAGGAGGTCTCAACCAGTCTATCCGTTTAGAGGTATTCGGCGACCTAAACGAAGCAGGAGCTGTAGGCAAACCCGTTACCTTAGAAGAAGCAAGACAATTGGTTAAATAGTCGATTTGCTAATTTGCCGATGAGTTAATTAACAATTAATATTTTACAAAAATGAAGAAAGTATTTTTATTTATCGCCGTGATGATAGGGCTTAGTGCAACTGCCCAATCAAAAGAACAAAAAGCTGTTGAAGGAGTTATAAATACTTATTTTCAAGCACTTAACGCCTCTGATGCTACTAAAATAGTGTCATTATTTACCTCTGATGCCGAGCTATTGGCTCCGCAAGCCCCTACAGCTGTAGGTAGTGAGCAGATTTTAGGTACTTATCAATATGTATTTCAAAATCTTAAGCTCAATTTGAAGGTAACTATCGACAAGGTAACCCTACTTAAAGACTATGCTATCGTAACTTCTACCTCAGCAGGTACAGCTAACGGAGCAGAAGTAACGGGTGGTTATCGCGAGACTTTTGTATTGCGCAAAGACAAAGGCGCTTGGAAGATAGCAAGGTATATGTACAATACCCCACAATAAAACAGAATCTTTTTCAACCATTTAATTAGCCAATGTGTCGATAACACATTGGCTAATTGGCTAATTATTTTTATCTTTGCACTATTATCACATTGGCAAATTAACACATCAACACATTGGTAAATTTTATCACTCTTCTTCGTGAGGAAGCACCGTTCTTCCTGCACCTGACTGCTGAGCATTTACTTATCTCGCTCTTGGCAATTGTTATCGCAACGTTTATAGGGGTGCTATTGGGGATTTTTATCAGCGAGTACCGCAAGTATGCCGTTTGGCTCTTGGGGGCTGTGAATGTGCTCTATACTATCCCTTCTATCGCTTTATTGGGTTTCTTTATCACTATTACGGGGGTAGGGAACCTCACGGCTCTTATTGCTCTAATACTCTATGCTTTACTGCCTATTATCCGCAGTACTTATACGGGCATTACCCAAATCAATCCGCTGATTGTAGAAGCTGCAGAGGCAATGGGTAGCACCCGCAGGCAACTGCTTTGGAAAATCAAAATCCCTTTAGCCCTGCCTGTACTGATGTCGGGTATTCGCAATATGGTAACGATGACCATTGCGCTGGCAGGGATTGCCTCATTTGTAGGTGCCGGAGGCTTGGGTGTGGCTATCTATAGAGGTATCACTACCAATAACAGTGCGATGACCCTCATAGGCAGTGTGCTGATTGCGCTCTTGGCTTTAGATTTTGATTTTCTTTTGGCAAAAGTAGAGCAACGATTGGTGCACCGTGAAGTTGCCTATAAGCGCAATCCGCTAAAGCTGGTAGGGATAGGAGTATTGGCTTTACTCATCACTCTCTTCTTTGTGCTTTCGCCAAAAAAGACGAAAGATATTCATATCGCTACTAAACCGATGACTGAGAGCTATTTGCTGGGGCAGATGCTTTCTTTACTTATTGAACAAGACACGGGGCTTTCGGTGCGACTGACCAATGGTGTAGGGGGTGGCACTTCTAACATTCACCCAGCAATGTTGCGCGGAGACTTTGATATGTACCCCGAGTACACCGGCACCGCGTGGGAAGCAGTACTCAAACGCAAAGACCCTTACAACGAAAACAAGTTTGCCGACTTAGAAACTGCCTATAAAAAGCAATACGGATTGGAATGGGCTAACCTATATGGCTTCAACAATACTTATAGCTTGGCAGTGAGCAAGGAAATGGCTCAAAAATACCAGCTCAAAACCTTTACTGACTTGGCTAAGGTGAGCGAGCGACTTATCTTTGGGGCTGAATATGATTTCTTCGAGCGCGAAGACGGCTACAAGCAACTGCAAGAAGTCTATGGTATGCACTTTGGTAAAGTAATCGATATGGACATCGGACTGAAATACCAAGCGATGCGCGATAAGAAGATTGATGCTATGGTAGTATTCACTACCGACGGACAACTTTCTATCAGTGAGGTGGTGGTACTGCAAGACGACCGTAATATGTACCCCTCCTACAAGGCAGGTACGGTAATACGCACCGAGCTACTGACCACCTACCCCACCCTGCGCACTACTTTGGCAAAGCTGAACCAGCTAATAGACAATACTACGATGGCGCACCTCAACTTCTTAGTAGAAACTGAAAGAAAACGACCTGAAGAAGTTGCTAAAAACTATCTGCTACAAAAAGGACTTTTAGACCCACAACGATGATTACTTTTTCTCATATACACAAAAATTATAATGGTAAGGAAATTATTGCTGACTTCAATCTCACCATTGAAAGCGGCACTTTCCTCACCATCATAGGCACTTCGGGCTCTGGTAAAACCACCGTACTAAAAATGATTAACGGATTGGTATTACCCGACAAGGGCGAAATATACATTGATGGCAAGAATATTTTGGAGGAAGACCTCATTGCCTTACGCCGTAACATAGGTTATGTAATTCAAGGGAATATCCTCTTCCCGCACCTCACTGTTGCTGAGAATATAGCTTATGTACTCCGTCTGAAAAACTACTCTAAAACCGACATCACACACATTGTAACCGAAAAACTACAACAGGTAAACCTTGACCCTGAACTCGCCAACCGATTCCCACATCAGCTTTCGGGCGGACAGCAGCAGCGGGTAGGTATTGCAAGAGCCTTAGCGGCAAGCCCTTCAATCATCTTAATGGACGAGCCTTTTGGAGCGTTAGACATCATTACCCGTCAGCAGCTACAGCGAGAGCTCAAAGTGCTGCATCAGCTCTCAGGGGATACTATCGTATTTGTCACTCACGACATAGCCGAAGCCTTAACACTTGGTACCAAAGTATTGGTGTTGGACAAGGGTGTTATTCAGCAATACGACACCCCCAAAATGATTAAACAACACCCTGCCAATGAATTTGTAAGACAATTAGTTAATTAGTAATTTATAAAAATGAAAGCAATCGTTATTTACAAAGCGGGCGATGCCCAACAATTACAGTTAGAAGAACGCCCTATCCCTACACTCAAAGAGGGGTGGACGTTAGTTAAAATCAAAGGTTTCGGCATCAACCGTTCCGAGATATTCACGCGGCAAGGACACTCACCCTCTGTCGTTTTCCCGCGTATCTTAGGCATTGAGTGTGTAGGGGTAGTGGAAGCTACTACCTGTCCTACTTTGCAAAAAGGGCAGACTGTTGTTTCGCTAATGGGTGAAATGGGCAGGGCTTTTGACGGTAGTTATGCCGAGTATACCCTCTTGCCCAATACACAGGTATATCCTATAACCACCTCACTAAGTTGGGACGACCTTGCTGCGGTACCCGAAACCTATTACACTGCTTTTGGCTCTATGCAGAATCTACAAATCAAACCCACCGATACCGTACTGGTGCGTGCTGCTGCCAGTGGGGTAGGCATTGCTTTTTTACGATTGGTAAAAGCTCAATACCCTACGCTGAGGGTAGTAGGTTCTATCAGAGGTAATAATACTGAGAAAGCAGCTGTACTCTTGGGGTTGGGTTACGATGCTATTATCGCCGATAATGATAACGTTTTGGCTACCGATGAGTGTTTTGATAAAATATTAGAGTTGGTGGGACCTGCAAGTATTAAGGATTCATTTGCCCATATAAAAGAATATGGCATCATCTGTGCTACAGGACTTTTAGGCGGTAAGTGGTATTTAGAAGACTTTGACCCTACTCGCGACCTCCTGTACAATGCCTATCTTACCACTTTCTATTCAGGCAGTGTAAATGCCGAAAAGATTACCCAGTTATTTGCTTATATTGACGAACACAATGTACCTGTTGCTCCCGAGAAAGTATTTGCCTTAGAAGAAATAGTTGCTGCTCATCAATATGTTGAAAGCAGTGCAGGTTATGGCAAAGTAGTAGTACGCATTAACTAATTTGCTAATTATTTTTGTATCTTTGCCCCTAAATCATCAAATACAAATCCAATGAAAAAGATTTTTTTATTCTGTTTAGCCCTTGTGGGCTTTGTAGCTACAGCACAAACCTACGAATTTAAAGTAGTAACCGCTGTAGAATCGGTTATACCTTCTGGTATGGGGCGTTCGCGCTTGATTTCGGCTAACGATGAACGCAATTACAAAGATTTTACCACCACCCGCTCCGAAGACGGCGATGAACGCAACAAAAGTGACCGTGATGAGATTCGTGTCAAAGGTTTTGACGAAACCAAATTGCTGAACTTCTTTAACATCGGGGGGATTCGCTTTCAGAATATCGCTGCCAACGATGCCCTTATCACTTCCAAACTCAATGCAATGAGTGAAGAAGGATGGGAGCTCGCCTTTGTTACCAGTGGTGTAGAAAGTAATTCAGGTAAAGACGATTCTACAGGGCTTTTTATCACCCGCTTTGTTTTCAAACGATTGAAAAAGTAGTCTTCAAAATTAGTAAACGTAAAATTGTCAATTTCGTGAAAATTTATCTTCCACATTACCCAGCAGCGCCAACTCGCTGGTTTTGTGGAAGATTAAAATACTTTGCTGTTTTTTAAATAATTACTTACGTTGAACTCTCATTATTTATCACAGAGTCATTTCAAATGGATAACTATATAGTCCCTGTAAAATAATAAACACTAAATATCAGATAAGATGAAAAAAGTATTAACTTTATTGTTCTTAACGACGTTTTTTTGGGCTAATGCCAAAACTGAACCCATAGAGATACAAGGTGCAGTAGGCAAACTCCGAGGGGTGCTTACTACTCCCGACAATTTTAACCAAAAGAAAATCCCCGTGGTGATTATGTTTCACGGTTTTACTGGAAATATCAACGAGAAAATAAACATTACTATAGCCGAAACCCTTGCCAAAGAAGGCATTGCTTCTGTGCGCTTCGACTTCAACGGACACGGGAAAAGCGATGGCGACTTCGAGAAAATGAGCCTCGATAACGAATTAGAAGATGCCCGCCGTATTGTTCAGTATGTTGAACAACTGCCTTTTGTGAGCAAAATAGGCATCTATGGCCATTCACAAGGAGGGCTGATCTCAATATTGCTCAGTTCAGAACTCGGCAAGAGCAAAATCAAGGCAGTGGCAATGCTAGCTCCAGCAGTTATCATTCACGATAATATGTTACAAGGGTCTTTTTTTGGCACTACCTTCGACCCCCTAAATGTCCCCGATAAGGTGAGCCTCTTCTCAGGCAAAATTACTGTAGGCAAGGACTATATTCTTTCAGGGCAACGCATAAAGCCTTTTGAAGCCGCTAAACGTTACAAAGGAAAGGTAAAAATCATTCACGGAACAGGTGATAGAGCTGTACCTTACTCGTATAGTGAATATCTTTTGTATTTCTACAAAAACGCCGAATTAACAATCACTCCAAAAGCCGACCACGTTTTCTCTAACCAAGAAGATATCCCCGCCACCGAGGTAAGTCAATGGATGAAAAAACAACTTAAATAACGTGAGTTCGATATAACACTGACTTTACTTGTTACCTGAATAAAATGAACACTTTCGCAGCCTTAGACTTTGAAACCGCCAACCAATACCGCAGTAGCGTATGCAGTATCGGACTTGTTTTTGTAGAAAATAACGAGATTGTCGATACTTATTACCAACTGATTAAACCTGCACCAAACTTTTATAGTTATTTCAACACCCAAATACACGGTCTTTCGCAGCACGACACCGAAAAAGCACCGCTCTTCCCCGAAGTATGGGCAGAAATATTGCCAAAAATAAAAGATTTACCCCTTGTAGCTCATAATAGTGTGTTTGATGAAGGTTGTTTGCGGGCTGTATTAGCTTATTACGAGCTCCCACAACACACTAATCCTTTCTTTTGTACCTACCGAAAAGCGCGTAAACTCCTCCCACAGCTTGTGAATCACAAGTTAGACACTGTATCCGCTTATTTTGGCTTTGATCTCAAGCAACATCACCACGCCTTAGCCGATGCCGAGGCTTGCGCTCATATCGCTTTAGAACTTTTCAAGTGAAGCTTTGCACCCGTTTATCTATAGCCATAGCGCTTCGCAAAGAGCCTTGGGGCGACCGCCTTTTTGCCATTATAGACCCCAACGGCATCGGAATAGATATCGTGACCTATTCTGCACCTGAGTAAAAATAAAAAATCCCCGCTGAAAGAGAAATCTACCGGAGGGGATTTTTTAATTAGCTAATTTTCTCATTTGCTAATTCGCTAATTCTTCATATCTTTGCCTCAGTAATAAAAGCACTTATGAAAAAGAATATTATAACTTTAGTATTAGTATGTATGGCATTAATACATTCAGTAAAAGCCCAACAAACAGAAGACCTTACCCTACAAGGGGCTAAAGGCAAATTAGCAGCTACCCTACAAACGCCTAAGATAGAGAAAGGCAAAAAGGTGCGAATGGTAATTATCTGTCACGGTTTTGGTGGCGATAAAGAACGTCCCCTATTGCGTACTATCGCCGACAAACTCCAAGAAGCGGGTATCGCCAGTATCCGTTTTGATTTTAATGGTTGTGGCAAAAGCGAAGGACGTTTTCAAGATATGACCGTACTCAACGAAATTGAAGACGCCAAAAAGGTGATAGATTATGCTCAGAAACTCCCTTGGGTGAGTGGCATCAGTATCGTAGGGCATTCTCAGGGAGGTGTAGTAGCCTCGATGGTAGCCGGTGAGCTGAAGAAAAGCATCAAGAGTGTGGCTCTTTGTGCCCCTGCGGCTGTTTTGCGCGATGATGCCCTGCGCGGCAGCACACAAGGCGCTACTTACGACCCACATCATATTCCTGAATATGTAGACCTCCCCAGAGGAATGCGTATGGGACGGGACTATGTTGTAACAGCACAAACGCTTCCTATTTACGAAACTGCCAAAGAGTACAAAGGCGCAGTACTCGTTATTCACGGCACTTGGGATGTGATAGTCCCCTACACCTATGGCGAGCGCTACCACCAAGGGTATAAAAATAGTCGATTAATACTTCTCCCCCAAGTAGACCACGTTTTTTCTACTGAAGAAGCCCGAACCAAAACCGCCGCTGAAATTACGGAATTTATAAAGAAACATTAGAAACAAATCCCCGCTGATAGTATTCTCTACGAGCGGGGATTTTTTAATTCGCTAATTATTCACTACTTTTGCACTCATCAAGAGCACAGATACCCTATCGACACTAGGCTCAAATTACCCCCTAATAATATAGAAATTTCTTATCTGTTTAGGCTTGTTTGACTTTTTATTTATAAAACGCTTATGTTACTCCATTACCTTTCTTCCCTTACTCCCCTTACTGAAAAAGAGAGCGCCCTTATAGACAGTCTCTTTGTAGAACGTACTTTCCGCAAACGCGAAACATTGTGGCAGGAAGGCGACCCTTGTAAGTATTTCTATTTCGTAGAAGAAGGCTGTCTAAAACTCTATAAAGTAGATGACAAAGGAGGTGAACATATCTTCCAATTCGCCACCGAAAACCATTGGCTTACCGATATGAGGAGCTTCCAAGAAAAAACACCTTCCCTACTTACTGCCGAGGCATTGGAAGAAACCTCTACAAGAGCCATTACCTTAGAGAACCTCAACAGATTGTATGAAGAAATCCCTGCGCTAAACCTCGTATTTAGAAAACTCTCCGAACGCAACCAGCAAGTGCTACAAGACCGTATTTTGGAGCTACTCAGCGGGAGTGCACAAGACTGTTATATGTCTTTTTCAAAACATTATCCTCAACTTATTCACCGCTTACCACAAACTCAAATAGCTGCTTTCTTGGGTATTACACCTGAGTTTTTCAGCAAGATGAAAGCCCAATTACTCCGTCAATAGCATTTCTTAATCTACATTAAGGCACAGCTTGTTTTCCTGCCGTACTTTTGCACCCGAAATCATAAAGAAAGGAACAACAAATGAAAACAAGAACTGTAGAATTGGTAGCTTCGCCTCGTGAACCTCACTTTGTAGGCGATGGTTTTAGAGTACATAATTTTATCCCCAGCGGGTTTAGAATGGATATGGAGCGTATGGATCCTTTCATTCTATTAGATTACAATTCCAAATATGAATTTCCTGCTAGTGAAAAGCCTAAAGGCGTAGATGTACACCCTCATCGCGGTTTTGAGACCGTAACTATTGCCTACCAAGGTAGCGTAGCCCATAACGATAGCAACGGAGGCGGTGGCGTTATCAGCCAAGGCGATGTACAATGGATGACCGCTGCCAGTGGCGTACTCCACAAAGAATTTCACGAAAAAGAATGGAGCAAAAAAGGGGGACTCTTCCAAATGGTTCAACTATGGGTGAATTTGCCCGCTCAATACAAGATGTCTGCTCCTAAATATCAGGCTATCAAAAACGCCGATATCCCTCGCTATACAAGTGAAGGCGTAGAAATAGAAGTTATCGCAGGTGATTATAAGGAAGTAGCAGGCATCGCCAGCACTTTCAGCCCTGTAAATATGCTCAATGTGAAATTGAGCAAGGGTGCTACTGCCGATTTTAGCTTCCCAGCACATTACAACACGGCTGTTTTGGTGATAGAAGGCAATGTATTGGTAAACAATACAGATGAAGCCCCTACTGATCACTTTGTACTAATGGAAAATGACGGCGAAACCTTCAGAGTAACCGCTCAAGATGATGCCATTGTATTAGTACTCAGTGGCGAACCGCTCAACGAGCCTATTGTAGCCTACGGACCTTTTGTGATGAACACCCGTGAGGAAATCGTACAAGCCTTTGAAGATGTTAGAGCTGGAAAATTCGGGCACTTAGATTAATTAACCAATTAACTAATCAGCAAGTTAGTTAATTAGCTTATATATCAAACTTAATTTAAAGAAAGGAACAAGAAAATGAAAACCATCTTACACAAAGCTGAAACTCGTGGACACGCTAACCACGGCTGGCTTGATACTTATCACACTTTTAGCTTTGCTAACTATTACAATCCTGAACGCGTGCACTTTGGCGCTCTTAGAGTGATTAACGACGATACCGTAGCTGGGGGAATGGGCTTTAGCAAACACCCTCACCGCGATATGGAAATCATCTCTATTCCTACCGAAGGCGACCTTCGTCACGGCGATAGTATGGGCAACCAAGGCATCATTAGCAAGGGAGAAATACAAGTAATGAGTGCGGGTACTGGCATTATGCACTCCGAAATAAATGGCAATAGCAATAAGCCCGTGAAATTCTTCCAGATTTGGGTAGTGCCCAACAAGATGAATGTAGAGCCTCGTTACGCAGAAATGGAAATTGCCAGTGAAGCCAAACCTAACGATTTCCAACAAATCGTTTCTCCAAACCCCGACGATGCAGGTTTGTGGATACACCAAGACGCTTGGTTCAATTTAGCGAACTTCACCGCTGGAAATGCTAAGGAATACCGCTTGCACAATGCTTCCAATGGCGTGTATGTATTCGTCATCAGCGGACAGGCGAAAATAGGCGACCAAGTGCTTGATGCACGCGATGGTTTAGGTATTACCGAAACCGAGGCATTCACCTTGGAAGCTACCACCAACAGTGAAATCCTCCTTATGGAAGTACCGATGTTGGAATTATAAGATAATGAGCCAATTTGTTAATTAACAAAGTAACAAATTATGCCCTCCCCGCTTGTAGAGAAATCTATTGGCGGGGAGTTTTATGTTATACTAGACCTTAGGTATTTCCATTACATTGGTAACTTACTGCAATTTTTATAGAACAAAGGTGCTTCTATACCTTTTTTCTTACCTTCTTCATACACGCACTTGCATACATATAATAAGTCGGGGAGATTGTTGTGGAGGGTCATTATTTTTTGGGTAAGGATATTGTTGGCGAACATTCTTTTCATCAAAGGTGCTGAAAGGAAAGTAGGCAATTTGTAAGGTAGTAACTCGTTGTTGTAGTGTTTTAGTACCACCCCTCGTGAGGCTACTATCTTCACTGTTTCACGTACCGATTTTACGGCTTGCTTCAGTAGTTTGGCAGACTGCATTAGCTTCTCGGCTGCCTCAGTAGTTTGTGCATTATTGCTATAATTTTCTATTGTAGTACTTGCTACCGAAATAACTCCCGCATTAATAGCCAGATGTAACCATATCCATTCGAGCATATCGTAAGGGTGTTCTAAGGCTATGTGGCAATCGCTAAATAGCTTTACTAAATCGTCATAATTATTGATAGTAGTTTTTGCTTTGCTCTCCAGCATAAAATGGTCAAACAGACAAGCATTAAGGGTCTCACCTTCTAAGTTGCCTCCTGCTACGGGATAACCCAATACATAAGGACGATTGCCTAAGAGTTTTTCCAGATAATTCTTATCTTCCCAAATGCCACAAGCAATGAGCAGTGTTCCTGTAATATGCTCTCTATTGAGTTCTTCTATCACACTTGCCAATTTTCCAGAAGGTACCGCAATGAAGATAAAATCATACTCTTTTTCTGTGGCGCGCTCAATAGAATAGCTATCGGTATACGAAAGTCCTTTCTTGTGTCCACGCCCGTCCAAGATATGAACGTTTAAAGTGTGTATGTTATTCTTTTTACTGTCTTTTCTAAGATAATGTGTTACTGTGTGTCCTGCTTTAGAAAACACATAGCCGTAAATAGAGCCTATAACGCCTATGCCTATTACTAAGATTTTCATAGTGTTTTTTTTATCTAAGGACAAAGGTATAAAATTATTATCATCCCCTTCTATTTCCTCAAAATACCTATCCAAATGGTAGTATATTCCCATATCTTCATCAGAAGTATCACGTAATACCATAAACTGACAATTTTTCTCGGCATTGACAAATACAAAATTGTGTTCGCCATAGTAAGTTTGGTATCCTTCTCTTACTAACGACCAAACTTCACCCGCTTTAAAATTGAAAATATCATTTTTTACCCGATAGCTCTTTTCTACTTGTAATTCCATAATATGTTTTTTTTAAGGCACAAAGATAATAATAATTAGTCAATTTGCTAATTAGCTAATTAGCAAATTATTTACTACCTTTGCCGAGTAAATAGATAGCAAAAAAGAAAAGGATATGAGCGATTTTAAACTAACACTTTTGAGAAAATGGGAATTTGACAATGAATTCTCATTTGTTTATGCTTCAACTTTACTACCCAATGGCACTGCTGTAATCCTAACTTCCGATCATACCGATTGGCATAAATATTACGCCCTTGTTCTTTCAACCGAAGGCGTCAAAAAGATTCCTATTGAATATACCCCAACATCCAACAGAGATTATCCTATGCTCTTCAGATATAAAGAAGGGTTTGGCATCATCATTTCGGCAAAAGAAGTGCAATATTACTCAGATATGCATTCGTCTCCAGCACTCATTCCGGTAAAAAATAAATCATTACTCAGATATAACATTGTACCAGAGAAGGCAGAACAGCGATATTTTCAAAATATATCCGATAGCCAAATAATTCCCGTTTGCTTTGAAAATGAAGTTTATTACGGCAATGCAAGATGTTTTGCCCTTTTAGAATTTGATGATACAGCCAAAACTGCCAAATGGAAATCTTTTTCTTACATAGATAAAAAAGCATTTACACATCGTGACAACAGAACCTCCGACACCCCAAAAATAGACAGTCTTAAAATATCGGATAAAAAAATCTACGCCTTCATTCCGGGTGAAAGCGCTTCATCGGTTAATAAATGGGGAATGGATTATTATGCACTCGCACAAATCTCTGCCGAAGGGAAGGTCATCGAGAAAATTATTGAATCGGACAATTTGCATACCGATCATAAAAAACGCGGTGTTAATGGCTGTTTCACAGACTCAGAATATGTGATACTAACACCTGTTTTTAAAACCGATGAATGGAAGGGCAACCAAAAAGTCTTTTCGCTCACCACACGCGAATATGGCAATATTTTCTTACCTAAAGGAATGACAAAACACAAACTCCAAAATATCACAGGCGAACTTTGCTTAACCTCTCTTTTCGACAGAGGTTTAAAAGAAATATCTTTGTGTAATTACAATAACTTAACGTGAGTTCGACGTAAGAAAAGTGTAGCTTACGCTACAGAAATCTTACAAATCTTAAAAAAATCAAACAAATAGGCAACAAGTTGCCTTTAGACACATACTCTGCTATGCCAGCTCGCAGACTACACACAGATTACACGGATTGCACGGATAGTCTTTCAATTGACAATTGATAATTGACAAATGTGATGGGCACGAATTGGCAACTGCGTTGCTGGATTTCACAGATTACAATATAAATGCAACTGTAAATCAGTATTATATATATCGAATTGACATTAACTTATAAAAACACCTTAGGCATTTTATGTCTCAAAAAATCAAAGTTTTCAATAAATTATTAGCCCATTATGGCAAGCAATATTGGTGGAATGACCCCAATCGCATTACCGACTGGATTTCGATGATTCTCATTCAGCAAACCACCCAACAGAATACCGAAAAAGCCCTTGCTAACTTAGAGGGTAACTTATCAGTAGAGGCTTTACACGCTATGGAACTGAACACTTTGCAGGAATATATACGTCCGGCAGGCTTCTACAAGCAGAAAAGCACTTACATCAAAGCCCTTATAGAATGGTATGTGTCGCACGGGGCTTCTTTAACAGTGTTTGAAAACGCTACTACTGAGGAGCTTCGCAAGGAACTGCTCTCTATCAAAGGTGTAGGCGAAGAAACTGCCGATGCAATGTTGTTGTACATTTTTGAGCGAAAAGTGTTCATAGCCGACCAGTACGCTATACGACTTTTGAACCGCCTGAATCTCTCTTCTGCACAAACCTATAAAGCTCTCCGCGAAGAGTGTATGCCCTTAGTGGCTAAAATTCCCTTAGAAACCTGCCAAGAATGGCACGCTGTGATTGATGTACACGGCAAGGCTTACCGCAAAGGTTTTACTGATGAACAATGGCTGATAGAGTAATAAATAAAAAATTATGAGCAAAATATGGAAAAATATCATTGCCCAAACACAAGAAGAAGTAAAGGCAACTTTTCAAGAACTATACGCTTCTGTAGATTTCGGAGCTTATATAGCCCCGAAAGATTACTTTGTGTCTTACATCTTTAAAACAGAGGAAGAACTGAGCAAAGCAAAGGAAACAGGCTTACTGCAAAAGATAAACAACTATCACCAAAAACTATTGCGTGAGCAACAATACCCTGAGGAAGGTATAAAGGACTGTACTTTTGCCTCTCAGGAAGATTGCGACAAAGAGTGGAACGGAAATTGGTATTATTATTACAAGTAAACAAACAACATCACAGCGAACTATCAAGAGAAGATAAAAATAAAACAAGTGGAAAATATAAAGTTCTCCGAAGAGCTAGTGGACAGAGAAGATTTCTTCTTTGTAGGCTATTGCGAAGCCCTCGAAACTCATTTAATGACGGTTTTTGTGAGTTGGGCAGGCGATAAACAAATCTAACAGTATTAACAAATAATTGTAAGTATGATAAAATCAGTTTTAATAGTAGGGCTTGGGAGCTTTATGGGCGGAGTTTTTCGTTATGTGCTTTCAGTAGGATTGAGCAGATGGGGTAAAATATTGTCCTTCCCCATAAGTATTTTTATGGTAAATATATTGGGGTGTTTCTTGATAGGAATACTCTACGGTTATTTCAAGAATAAAGAAGTAGATAGCTATTTAGTTTTATTACTAATGACAGGCATTTTGGGAGGCTTCACCACGTTTTCTACTTTTTCATTGGAAGTACTGCAATTATTTCAGCAAAATGAACTACTAAAAGCTACTTTTTATATAGTAGGAAGCGTAGGATTAGGAATTTTGGCGTGCTTTTTGGGATACATTATAGGCAATAGATAAAAGGTAATAGATTAAACTAGCAATAGCTGGTATTTAAATAAGAAGTTTATACATTAAGAGATATATACGACAATGAAGAAATTTTTGTTAGGAGTAGCTGTGGCTGTAGTAGCCTTGCTATTAATAAAGTATTTTACTGATAAGAAAGAAGACAAAGAGAGATTGGAGGCTGATACGGCTCTGATACAAACGCAAATAGCCAACGTAAGCAAGTTGGTTGTTACTGAAGGACATTTTGCAGAAGTACTCTCGTATACCGATACTCAAAAGTACTTTATGGATTTGCTTTCGTTTGATAAGAAAATCCTCACAGTAGTAAATGCTGATGTAACAGTAGCTTACGACCTGCACAAAATCAGCTATGAGGTAAACGAAGAGCAAAAGAAAGTCATCATTAAATCGTTACCAGAGGCAGAGGTAAAGATATACCCAACGATGAAATATTACGACGTGAGCCAGAGTCAGGTGAACCCTTTTACTCCTGCCGATGTAGAGAAGATACAGAAGAAGGTAAAAGCCGAGTTGGAACGCAAAGTGAATGCTTCAACCCTAAGGAGCAATGCCGAAAATCGATTGCTTACCGAACTTTCTAACCTTATTTTTGCTACCCGAGCTGTGGGCTGGACGTTAGAGTACCAAAATACGCCTATTGAGAGTAGAGAAGATTTTAAAATGCTGAAACCATAACAAAAGTGTATTAGTTTTGATTATTTTCTGTATATTTGCCCCATAAATCAAATATTGAATATTCACTTATGAAAACGGAAAAACAATTAAATATTAAATATAGCGTTTTTGAGGGGGTTACTGACCTGCCAAAAAAAGCACAAGAACTAATGCAACAAGCCATTATGGCTAGAGAAAATGCTTATGCTCCTTACTCGAAATTTAAAGTAGGAGCGGCGGTTCGTCTTAAAAACGGACAGATTTTCATAGGTTCTAATCAGGAGAATGCCGCTTATCCGTCGGGGTTATGTGCTGAAAGAGTGGCTATTTATCAGGCTTCTACCCA
The DNA here is from genome assembly GCF_013394735.1 of Capnocytophaga sp. oral taxon 902. Lineage (NCBI taxonomy): Bacteria > Pseudomonadati > Bacteroidota > Flavobacteriia > Flavobacteriales > Flavobacteriaceae > Capnocytophaga > Capnocytophaga sp. oral taxon 902. Next base: position 2,442,555 of record NZ_CP058261.1, on the reverse strand, counting down.
ATGTCCTGATGAAGAAATAGAGATGATTGCTATTTCGGGCACTGCCGAAGACCCTACTTGTTACCCTGTTTCTCCGTGTGGAGCGTGTAGGCAATCACTTTCAGAATACGAGACTAAGCAGAAAAAGCTAATCCCTGTTTATTTTATGGGAGCAGAAGGGAATATCATCAGAACAGCTTCTATCAAAGATTTACTACCTTTCCTTTTTGACGGTAGTTTGATGTAAAAGTGCGAGCCACAAGGGCAGGTGAGAGTTAATAGATAAACGTGAAAAAGAAATATAAAGAGTAACTGCTATAAGGCAATGGTATGAAAAACCATTGCCTTATTTTTTGCAAAAGAGAGGGATTTACAAAAGTGCATTATCGGAGTATTTCGGATATATACGGAAGATATCGAAGATAGGGTTATGGTATAGTTAGCTTATAGAAAGCTTATAGGAAGCTTATACGAATCTTGGACGATTGTTATAGAAAGGGTATATAAGTGGTTAATAATGAGAGGGTAAGAACAGATATTAAAAAGTTAAAAAATGTTAATTAAGCGAAGAGTAAAGAGGGGAAAAACGAAAGTGAAGAGCGAGTTGGGAGGGGGAAGGTGATTTCAACTGGGGTGGTTATCCATTTGAAAGGCGAAGGTAGGATAATGATAAGATAGGGTGAAGGTGAAGTATATTTAAAAAAATAATTTACACATTTGGTGTAGAAAAAAAGTGATATCCTTTGCTAATTATACTTTATTTTATATTTTTGCACCAAATTACATTATCTCATAATGTACCTATCTGCCAAAAAAGAGGTTATAACGTTATAGCAATAATTTGGTTTATAGGTGTTTAATTATTTCTTATAAGATGTCAGTAAAGCAACGTTTAACCTTATTTCTACTACTTTTAGCAGGATTCAGTGTTCAAGCACAAGTAACCCCTACGACCCAAACCGCTACGAGTACTCAAACTGAGACGACTGTGCGGAATGGCATTGGGCGTATAGGGTTAGAGCAACCTAAAAGCATTGTGTATCAGTACACCTATAACCCGACGCTCGACCGCTATGTATACACTGAGAAATTAGGGAATTACGACCTTTCTACCCCTATGTTTCTCACGGTACAACAATATGAAAACTTGGTGTTGCGTGAGCGTATGAAGGAATACTACCGAACTAAATTGGACGCCATAGGCGATACCCAAAGCAATACTGCCGATAAGAAAAAAACGCAACGCGACCTCTTGCCCGAATTATACGTAAATTCTGACTTTTTTGAAAGCGTGTTCGGGGGACGCAATATAGAACTGATTCCGCAGGGAAGTGTAGGGGTAGATTTAGGTGTACGCTATACGCGCAACGACAACCCCGTAGTGAGTCCGCGTTACCGCAGTTCGTGGGGCTTAGATTTTGAACAGCGCATCAGCTTAGGGCTTACCGGTAAGATAGGTACACGCCTAACACTTAACGCTCAGTACGACACACAAGCCTCTTTTGATTTCCAAAATGTATTTAAATTAGAATATACCCCTGATGAAGACGATATCGTACAAAAAATAGAATTGGGTAATATCTCAATGCCGATGTCTAACTCACTCATCACAGGTTCGCAGAGCCTTTTCGGGGTGAAGACAGAACTTAAATTTGGGCGTACTACTGTCACGGGTGTTTTCTCTGAACAGAAATCGGAGCGCAAGACCGTAAGTGCCCAAGGCAGTGGTACTATTACAGAGTTTGAATTTTCGGCTCTTGACTACGACGAAAACCGCAACTACTTCCTGGCACAGTTCTTCCGTGATAACTACGACCGCGCTTTAGAAAACTACCCATTTATCAATAGTAAAGTGCAAATTACCCGTTTGGAGGTGTGGGTAACCAACCGCAATAGCCGTATGGGGAATATCCGCAATATCTTGGCTGTACAAGACTTAGGTGAACCCAAAATGGAGAATACGCGTTTGGGAAATAAAGCAGGAGCTAGCTTCTTTAATGCTACTACCAATAATATGCCTGCCAATGGGGCTAACAAATACGACCCTACACGTTTGGGCACGCCAAATTCGGTACTTACGAGTGCTATTCGGGATGTGGCTACGGTACAACAAGGTTTTGGCACGAACAGCTCCTACGTGAGTCAGGGTTACGACTACGCCGTTATAGAGAACGCTCGTAAACTTGAAGAGGGAGTGGACTATAAAGTAGATACCAAACTCGGTTATATATCGCTGAACACAGCCCTTAGTAGCGATGAGGTATTGGCGGTGGCTTATCAATATACCTACGGTAGCCAAGTGTATCAAGTGGGTGAGTTTGCCAACGACGGTATCTCGGCAACTACCAATCAGTTCTACGGAGGTGGTAACAATGCGATTACCAACAACCTTTTGGTGTTGAAGATGCTTAAAAGTAACCGCCTGAATGTGAAAGACCCTATTTGGGATTTGATGATGAAGAACGTGTATTCAGTAGGTTCAGCACAGCTTTCACCAGAAGATTTCCGTATGAATATCTTCTACTCCAACCCCTCCCCTATTAACTATATCGAAAAAGTAAACAATAACGGTTGGCCTACCGGATTGGAAGACCGTATTTTGTTAAATCTCTTCAACTTCGACCGCCTCAACAAATACAACGACCCTCAGCCAGGTGGTGACGGGTTCTTTGATTTTGTTCCGGGCATTACCGTAGACGAACAATACGGAAAAATATTCTTTACCAAAGTAGAGCCTTTTGGTGAATACCTCTACAACACCTTAGGTGGTGGTGCAAATTACGACGACCCTGCAACTTATAATGACAACCAACGAAAATACGTATATACTTCACTATACAAAAATACGAAAACCCAAGCCCAGATGGACGGTGATAAGAATAAGTTCCAAATGAAAGGACGCTATAAGTCATCGGGAAGAAGGGGGATTTCGTTGGGGGCTTTCAATGTGCCTCGTGGTTCAGTAACTGTGATTGCAGGTGGGCGTATACTGGTAGAAGGGTTAGACTATTTAGTAGACTATCAATCAGGAATTGTGGAGATTATCAATCCGAGTCTTGAAGCCAGCAACTTGCCCATACAGGTTTCAGTAGAGAACAACCTGATTTTCGGTGGGCAAACCACCCGCTTTATGGGCGTGAATGTGGAACACAAATTCAACGATAAATTTATCATCGGGGGTTCCATCGTGAACCTACGCGAACGACCTTATACTCAAAAGACCAGCTACGGACAAGAAGCCGTAAACAATACTATCTTCGGTTTTGGAGGAACTTACTCTACTGAGCTACCTTTCCTCACTCGGTGGGTAAACCGTATTCCTACGATTAAGAGCGATGCGCCGTCGAATCTATCTATACGAGGTGAATTTGCTTACCTAAGAGCCGGCACCCCTAAGGCAGATGATTTTGACGGGGAAACTACCGTGTACTTAGACGACTTTGAGGCAGCGCAAGCCACTATTGATATGCGTTCGCCCCTTGCGTGGAAATTGGCGAGCACGCCTTTGGAATTTGGACAAGGCAGTGGTACAGCTTCGCGCACCCTATACGGTAATGGGCCTGATGACCCCGATAACCTACGCAATGGTTATGGGCGTGCTAAACTGTCGTGGTATACCATAGACCCTGTGTTCTATTCAAACCAAAAGCCTTCGGAGATAAGTAGTAGCGAAATCTCTAAGAATAGTACGCGTCGTATTTTTATAGAAGAAATCTTCCCACAACAGCAATTAGCCCAAGGACAATCGTTAGTACAAACTACCTTAGACTTAGCTTATTACCCTAACGTAAAAGGCCCTTATAACAACGACCCAAGTTTTGCTTCTCGTACCCAAAACGACAAATGGGCAGGGATTATGCGCGGTATGAGCTATTCGGATTTTCAAGAAAGTAACATAGAGTTCTTGCAGTTCTGGGTGATGGATCCTTATTATTCAGGTGAATACAGTGGTAATGGAGAATTGGTTTTCAACTTAGGAAATATATCAGAAGACGTACTTAAAGACGGTAGGAAACAATACGAAAACGGCTTACCAGGACTTTCTTCTACCTCAAGTGTTAATACCTCGTCTTGGGGTAAAGTACCTGCGGCACAATCACTGATATATGCTTTTGATGACAACTCATCTAACCGTGCCTTGCAAGATATAGGATTAGATGGACTCAACGACACCGAAGAATCGAGAATATACAACAATAACGTAGCTACCTCACCTAACGACCCTGCGATGGATAACTACGAATACTTTTTGGCGCGTAGTGGTGGTATCTTAAACCGTTATTACAACTACAATGGTACGCAAGGAAACTCGTCTGTGGCAGTAACTAATACGAACAGAGGTTCGACCACAATTCCTGATTATGAAGATATCAACGGTGATTATACGATGAACACCGCCAACAACTACCTTGAATACAGAGTGCGTATTAAACCTAATATCACCACTGCTGACCCTTATGTGAATGATATTCGCGTGGTATCGGTAGAAGCACCTAACGGGCAACAAGTAAGTGCCCGCTGGATACAGTTTAAAATACCGATTGCCAGCGGTGAGATGTGGCGAGAAGGGTTCCAATATCCATTGAACAACAACGACAAGATGGATATCATCAACTCGATGACCCATATGCGTATGTACCTTACAGGTTTCCCTCAAGAAATGCTATTACGCTTTGGTACACTTGACCTTATTCGGGGTGATTGGCGTTATTACAACTATACCCTCAGCACCGATAAGGACGACCCAAGTGATGACGGCACCAAAGTAGAAATCAATTCAGTAAACTTAATTGAGAACGAAACTCGTCAGCCTATCCCTTACCGTATGCCACCAGGGGTACGCCGTGAGCGTATTAATACCAACAACACCTTGGTAGAACAAAACGAGCAAGCTTTATCTTACATAGTGGATAACCTTGAAAACAACGATAGTAGGGCGGTATACAAGGCAATGCGCTTTGACCTTCGACAATACAAGTATATCAAGATGTTTGTACACGCTGAAGCCTATAAGAACAAACCGCTGAGCGATAATCAGGCAGTGGCTTTCTTGCGGGTAGGTACTGACTTTAACGACAACTATTACCAAGTGGAAGTACCCTTACAGGTAACGCCTGCGGGTGCTTCGACAGAGCAACTGATATGGCCACAAAACAACCAATTGGTTATCCCAATGGACGTGCTCACCAAGTTAAAAGCTATCAGCATACGCAACCAAACAATGAGTGATGCGGTATACTACGATGCAAACTTCAATGTAGTACCTGAGAGTGCGCCACACGTAGCGGGACAAAACCGTTATGTAATCAAAGGGAATCCGTCGCTCGGTAGTGTAAGAGCCGTAATGATAGGGGTGAAAAACGTATCGGGCAGTAATGGACTGAGTGGGGAATATTGGTTCAACGAATTGCGTGTAGCCGAATTGGAAAACCACGGCGGTTGGGCAGCCGTAGGCTCTCTTGATGCGAATGCCTCTGAACTAATGAACATCTCGGCTACAGGACGTATGCATACCGTAGGTTTTGGAGCGGTAGACCAAGCTCCTAATCAGCGCGCCTTAGAAAGTACCCGCGAATACGATGTAATGATGAACATCAATGCGGGGAAACTGCTCCCTCCTAAGTGGAATATGCAAATACCGGTAGGTTTGAATCACTCGCAGAAACTCTCGACCCCAGAGTACGACCCCGTATATCAAGACATCAAATTAGAAGACCGATTGGACGTAGCACAAAACGCACGCGAGCGAGAAATTATTAAAGAACAAGCGGAAGATTATACACTAAGACGCGGTATTAACCTCATCGGGGTGAAGAAAAACTTAGGCGAAGGACAGAAAAACCGTATTTACAACATAGAGAACTTTACTTTTAACTACGCTTACAACGAGAAGAACCACCGCGATTACGAGTTGCGTTACGAAGATGAACAACAAGTGCGCGCAGGCTTTATGTACAACTATACTTTCAAACCTACTGCCGTAGAGCCTTTCAAGAAAAGTAGTAAGTTTGCTAATAAGCGCTATTGGCAATGGTTAGCAGATGTAAACTTAAACATTCTGCCTACCAGCATTATGTTTACTAGTGATATCAATCGTTCTTTCACCAAGCAATTGTTCCGCGATGTACATTTTGATGGTGTGAATGCAAATCAGCAAAAAGCACTCCCTGAGCTACAACAGCGCAATTACCAGATGAATCACCAATACGCTATTAACTACAATTTGACTAAATCATTGCGATTAAACTTTAATGCTACTAATAACAGTATCATTCGCAACTACTATGTGTACGATGGCAATGGCGATATATCAGGCATTAATAAAGAAGTATCACTTTGGTCAGATTTCTGGGATTTAGGAACTCCAGACCACTTCTTCTCGAAGTTCCAAGTGAACTACGATTTACCTTTTAGTAAGTTCCCTTTCTTTGAATTTATGAAAGCTAACTATACTTATTCTGGTGATTTCGACTATCAGCGCGGTTCACAAACTCTCTTACAATTGGCACGCCAAGAAGTAAACACCTTGCAAAACGGCAATACGCATAACTTTACAGCAAACCTTACTTTCGACCAGCTGTATCGTTACTTAGGCGTAAAAGCTACTCCAAGAGGAGAAAAAGCCAGTGTAGCTAAAACTTTCTTGACAATGCTCAAAACAGTAGGAGTGAACTACTCAGTTACCAATGCCCGCACCATACCAGGATATACGCAACAAGTGGGCTTCTTAGGTACCTTTAAACCATCGGCAGGCTTTATGTTTGGCGATCAAACTGACTTGCGTTACGAGATGGCAAAACGCGGTTACCTTACTGAGTTTCCTGATTTCAACGACCAATACATCAAATCACAAGAAAAACAACTATTGCTTACGGCTAATTTGCAACCTATCCCTGATTTGCAAATCAACTTAAAGGCTAATCGTCAGTATACCGAGAACTATACTGAAACCTTTGAAGTGCGCAACTTTGTTTATAATCCATTAGTAGGTAACCAAGTAGGTAGCTTCAATATCTCTACCAACTTGATAGCTACTACCTTTAATAAGATTGATGAATACAAGTCGGAAGCCTTTGAACGTTTCAAAGAAAACCGACTTACCGTAGCACGTCGTTTGGCTGAGGCGCGCGGTTTGAATCCAGCTAGCGTAGATGCAGAAGGTTACCCTATAGGTTATAGCAAAAAGAGCCAAGCAGTGATGATACCAGCTTTCTTTGCAGCCTATTCAGGAAGTAGCGCCAGTGGCGTATCGCTTGACGCTTTCAAGAATATTCCTATCCCTGAGTGGAATATACGCTATACCGGACTAATGCGCGTAGAGTTTATCAAGAATACTTTCCGTCGTTTCTCATTGGCACACGGTTATCGTGCTAGCTACTCGCTTAGTGAGTTCCGCACTAACTTAGAATATGAACCGGCTAACCCTAATAAAACGAACGTAGCAGGTGATTTTCTCAATGAGAAACTCTATTCTACCGTTACTCTCGCTGAGCAGTTCAATCCGCTTATTAGGGCAGATATGGAATTCAAAAACTCTATGAGCTTCTTGGCAGAATTCAACCGAGACCGCACTATTTCTATCAGTTTAGATAATGATTACCTAACTGAGATTCTCAAACGCGAATACAAATTCGGGGTAGGATACCGATTTAAAGATTTGCGTTTCGTTACCCGAGTAAATGGTAATCTCACTACCTTGAAGAGCGATTTAGTACTGAAAGGCACTCTTTCTTACCTCAATGAGTTTACGGTAATACGCAATATGGAAATATTCAACAACCAAGTAACAGCAGGACAAACCTCGTGGTTGGGTAACCTCACTGCCGAGTATGCCCTTACTCGTAACCTTTTGGCATCGTATTATTTCCAATACAATTTCTCTAAATCGGCTATCTCAACTGCCTTCCCAATGACGACTATTCGCACAGGACTTTCAGTGAAATATACCTTTCAATAATTAGCTGATTTGGATACCTACAAAACCATAGCAACCTCAGTAGAAGAGGTGATTTTTAAGGAGAAAAGCAGTAAGTTTTTAGGCTATGCTTTCCCGATTACTTCTGAAGAGGAGATAAAGGTGCATCTCGAAGCTGTGAAGAAAGAACATTTCTCGGCACGGCATTGGTGTTATGCGTGGCAATTGGGTTATGGCACTACCCAGCGTTATCGCACTAACGACGACGGTGAACCTAACAATACAGCAGGGATTCCTATTTATGGACAAATACAGTCATTTGAGCTTACTAACGTACTGGTGGTAGTAGTGCGCTATTTCGGAGGAATTAAATTAGGGGTAGGCGGATTGGTGCAGGCTTACAAAACTACTGCTCAGCTCACCTTGCAAGAAGTAGAAATTGTAGAAAAGCTCATTACCGAGGAGCTTATCATCAGTTTTGAATATCCACTGATGAACAAAGTAATGCGGGTAGTAAAAGAGCAGAACCTCTCTATCAGTCATCAACTGCTCACCGAAAACTGCGTGCTACATTTAGCCGTACGACAAAGTGATTTTATAAAAGTAAAAGAGATCTTTAGTAATCTCTTTGGGGTACATATAATAGAAGAAGATTAGGGTGTTTCTTTTCTTGGGTGCTTACTTTCTATATGAGGATGGTAATATTGATTGCCTATTTGTATTTCCTCTTTAAGAATAACAAGAAAGAAATCAGAGTTTTCATTTTTCTAATACAAGTATAGGGTTTTCAGAGCGCATTGCTGGGCGCTTGGTTTCTAAGTTGGGTTTATAAAAACTATTATCAATCTTTACTATACATTCCTGCTCCGACTCTCCTCCCATAAAAACTTCCCACTTACTCAGATGAACTGTCTGTAAGTTGTATTCATTACCTTTGTGGTCTATGAACAAAGGCGTAAGTCCGTCGTACACTAATATATAATCCCAATAGAGGGTACGCATTTCTATTTTGCTGTATACAGCAGGAATAAATAAATAAGGCTTTTTTGACGAAGAGTTAATATCATAGGTAAAATAGCCTACTTTATCACCTATCCCTAAATTATAACTTTTTCCACTACATCGTTTTTCAATATAACTATAAATAAGAGGTAAGATAGGTGCTCCTGAAGGTTCTAAAAACCCGTAGCATCTTTCTTTTTGTGCTATAAACAAAGGGTGACTGTCTACTGATTTATCATACTGCAAAGCATCGTATTCTAAAGGAATGATCATCTGACCATTTTTATCAATCGTTCCCCACTTGCCTCCTTGTTCTACGATAAAGAAACCATCGGTATAGGCACTGATATAATCATATTGAGCAGGTATGAACAATTTCCCTCCCTTGTTGATACCATATTTACCATTTTCAAAAAAAGGAATCATCAGCTCTTCATCATTGATACGCTTATAAATATGTTTCAATTTATAGGAATAACCTGTTCCTAATATAACTAATACAGCCCCTTCTCTATCTACATAAGTATCCACTCTCAAATTTCCTTCTTCAGTAGGGCGCAAACGCAACCGGTGAATATAAATCCTCATATAAATAGGAAAATAAGGTTCTATTTCACGAGCAGCATAATAGCGCCAAAAGTGCCGTTTTTGCTTACCTTTAAAGCCTCTTACTACAGGAATAGTTGAGTCATTAGCAATTGAGTCGTAAGTTACAAACAAAGAATCTTTTTTAAAATGCAACCGAAAAGTATTTACTACTGCCTTTTGTTGTTGATATTCCAAAGGTACAAAAGGAAATTTACGTTCATTATCTCCTTCCTTTTCTTTAGAAAAAGCATAAAAAGGCACATCATTTAGTACCGTCATATCTACTGTTTTACAAGCGATAAGTAAGAAGCATAAAATAAAGGGTAAGAGGAGTTTCATTGTTAAGAGCTAGAAGTTAAAAACTTTGCCAAAGTTTTTCTGCCTGCACGGCTCGCTCCCTTGGCAAAGTTGAATATTATAGAGAACTACACTTTCTTCACTATAAAGTAGTTTTTCTTTCCGCGTTGTAATAAGATAAATTTCCCATCTACAAGGTCTTTTTCCCCTATTTGGTAGTCTTCACCTACTTTCTCTTTATTTACGGAAATAGAGTTCTCTTTCAAGGCACGACGTGCTTCGGAATTAGAACTGATAAAACCTGTTTTTGCTGAAAGAATGGCAATCATATCAAGTCCACCAGCAATATCGGCGGCACTTACTTCGGCTTGAGGTACGCCGTCAAACACTTCTAAGAAAGTTTTCTCGTCTAAAGTGCGTAAATCGGCAGAAGTAGAGTTACCAAAGAGGATTTGTGATGCTTTTTTGGCTTTCTCAAGCTCTTCGCGTCCGTGTACTAATAGGGTGAGTTCTTCTGCCAATTTGTTTTGCAATATGCGCAAGTGAGGCGCCTCGGTGTGCTGAGCGATGAGACTGTTGATTTCCTCTTTGCTGAGCATTGTAAAGATTTTTATATAACGTTCTGCATCGGCATCGGAAGTATTAATCCAATATTGGAAGAACTTGTAAGGCGAGGTTTTCTCAGGATCAAGCCACACATTACCACCTTCACTTTTACCAAATTTAGTGCCATCGGCTTTGGTAATCAGCGGGCAAGTAAGGGCATACGCCTTTCCGCCTGCAATACGGCGAATAAGTTCAGTACCCGTAGTGATATTTCCCCATTGGTCAGAGCCTCCTATTTGTAAAGTGAGGTTTTTCTCGCGATAGAGATGCAAAAAGTCGTAACCTTGCAAAAGTTGGTATGAGAACTCAGTAAACGACATTCCATCAGTATTTTCATTAGGATCGAAGCGTTTTTTTACCGAATCCTTAGCCATCATATAGTTTACGGTGATGTGCTTACCAATATCGCGAATGAATGAAAGGAATGAGAACTCTTTCATCCAATCGTAGTTATTCACGAGTTCAGCGCGATTAGGCGCAGTGCTTTCAAAATCAAGAAATTTTGCTAATTGTTTTTTGATACCCGCTATATTGTGTGCTAATACTTCTTCGGTGAGCAAATTGCGTTCTACTGATTTACCTGAAGGATCGCCTATCATACCTGTTGCTCCTCCTACGAGTGCATAAGGTTTATGTCCGCAATTTTGGAAGTGGCGCAATATCATTACGCCCACTAAATGACCGATATGCAGTGAGTCGGCTGTAGGGTCAAATCCCACATAAGCGGCGCGTAAGCCTTTCATAAGGTGTTGTTCCGTTTCAGGCATTATATCCTGAATCATACCGCGCCAACGCAATTCTTCTATAAAATTCTTCATTAGTTTTGTTCGTTTATAATCTATTTGGGTGCAAAGGTACGAAAAAAGTAAAAACACTCTTTTCTTCTTGCTAAAGTTCTAAATAAATAAGTATAAATATCTGTTTGTAGTTGATTTATTATTCGCTTTTTCTTCGGTTTAGATTCGTCATTTGTTCGCCTTTCCTTCGTTCATTGTTCGTCTTTCCTTCGTTCATTGTTCGTCTTTTGTTCGTCTTTTGTTCGTCTTTTGTTCGTCTTTTGTTCGTCTTTCCTTCGTTCTTTGTTCGTCTTTTGTTCGTTCTTTGTTCGTCTTTTGTTCGTCTTTTGTTCGTTCTTTGTTCGTCTTTTGTTTATCTGCCCGTGCGGCTCGCATCTGCCCGTGCGGCTCGCACCTGCCTGTGCGACTCGCATCTATACCCTAAACTTATTGCTCAAACGATTGCATTTCCACTAACTTTTTATACATACCGTTCTTTTGTATCAGCTCAGTATGGGTACCCTGCTCTACTATTTGCCCTTTTTGCATTACTACTATTTGGTCAGCATTTTGGATTGTTGAAAGCCGGTGCGCAATCACTACCGAGGTGCGGTTCTTCATCATATTTTCTAAGGCATTCTGTACCAAACGCTCGCTTTCTGTATCAAGTGCCGAAGTTGCCTCATCGAGTACCATTATAGGTGGATTTTTCAGCACTGCACGAGCAATACTAAGGCGTTGTTTTTGTCCGCCACTCAGTTTACTACCTGCATCGCCTATGTTGGTATCGAAACCCTTGGGAAGGTCTTTTATAAATTCGTAAGCATTAGCTATTTTAGCCGCTGTCACTAGTTCTTCATCAGTAGCATCGGGCTTTCCTATCAGGAGATTATTCTTTACCGTATCATTAAAAAGAATAGAATCCTGCGATACCACCCCTATGAGCTTTCGCAAGGAGGCAGTTTGCATATCTTTTACATTCACCCCATCGATAAGTACCTCTCCCTGATTTACATCGTAAAAACGAGTAATAAGGTTCGCAATAGTGCTCTTGCCACTCCCTGATTGCCCTACTAAGGCAATTGTCTTTCCTTTAGGTATTTCCAAAGAAAAATGACTGAGTACTGGCAGTTCAGCATACGCAAAAGTAATATCTTTCAGAGCTACAGCAGTGGTAAAATCAGAAATTACAACAGGATTTTCACACTCTTTAATAGGATTCTCGTAATCAAGGATTTCCAAAATACGTTCGGCTGCTGCATTCCCTTTTCGCATATCGTATGATGCCTTACTGATAGCCTTAGCGGGGGTGAGAATATTGTACGCCAATCCCATAAAGGCAATGAATTGAGTGCCCTCTAATGTTTTATCTACCAATACTAAAGAGCCTCCAAACCACAGCAAAATAGCAATCATCAGGATACCGAGAAACTCACTCATTGGCGACCCTAAGTTCTGACGATTCATTACCTTATTGCTCAATCGGTTAAAAGTATTGCTAGATTCCTTAAATTTCTTAGAGAAAATACCCTCAGCATTAAATGCCTTTATAATGCGCAATCCGCCTATAGTCTCTTCTATAAGCGAAAGGAATCGCCCTTGTTCTTGTTGTAAAGCTATTGAATTCTTTTTTAGTGATTTACCTATCCTCGAAATTACTGCCGCTGCAATAGGAATAAATACAAAGGTAAATACTGTGAGTTTCACGCTAATACCTAGCATCACCAAAATAGAAAAAAGAATAGTAAGAGGTTCTCTCACAAAAGCCTCCAATCCCGAGAGCAATGAGTATTGTACTTCGTTTACATCACCTACCATACGCGACATAATATCGCCTTTGCGCTGTTCTGAGAAAAATGCTATCGGTTGGCTTACAACTTTTTTGTAAAGTGCATCACGCAAATCGCGTAATACACCATTGCGAAGGTAAGTGATGAAAAAAGAAGCTAAATAGCTAAACATATTCTTCAGCAAGAAGAGTGAAATTACCAAAGCAATCACTATTCCAAGAGCCCAAATAGTATTTTCTCCCGCAAGAATTCCTACTTTGTAGTTTAAGTAGGCTTTACCATAACTCCCTAAATCCAACAAATTACCCGAATATACAGGAGCTTCAGCTACTGTTTGCGCCTTGCCAAAAAGTACATCAAGCATCGGGATAAGTGCCACAAACGAAAGTGCACTAAAGAGTGAATAAAGAATATTGAAAAATATGTTCAGTATTGCCTGTTTCTTATAAGGCAATATATAAGGGATAAATCTCTTGAGTTTCATCTTATTTCTTGTATTTCTTAACCGTTTCGTCCCTCCTTAGCTTTTGATTATCGGTATACACAAACTTAGGAACGAAATAGATTTGGCGAGGCACTTCGTATTTCAGTATATCTTTATCCATATAAATATCGTGTGCCAAAGTAGGGTAATCCTTCTCCTCTCCCTGTACGTAAAGCACTGCTCGTTGTCCTAATTCATCATCAGGTTCTTTAGTAATAAAGTAATCACCTTTGATGTACTTCTTAATCTTGTGTTCTACACTTTCCGGAAAGACTTTAAAGCCGCCCGAATTGATAATATTGTCAAAACGCCCTAACCACTCAAATTCGCTATGCGATATGAGATTTACAATATCATTAGTAATCACAGGGTGGTCGGCAATCAAAGGTGCATTTATTACCAAACAATTGCGGTCGTCTTGAGTAAACGTAACATTAGGCATTGCTTTATAGGTAGTTTCATGCTCCATCGTGTGATTTACCCTACGCATCGCAATATGCGAAATAGTTTCAGTCATTCCGTAAGACGAATACACTTCTGTGGGAATATTCTGCAATTTAGCTTCTAATTCTCCATCAATAGAAGCTCCTCCTAATATTACCTTCTTCACACGAGGCAAATCAGTAAGAGATTTCGCCGCTTGCAAAGGTATCATTGCACAAAAATCATAATCCTTACTGGTAAGCGATAAAGGCATAGACGAAGGACGAATAATATCAAGGTGTAAACCTAAAATAATGGCGCGAATAAGCATCATCTTACCTGCAATAAAGTCAGCTGGCAAACACAACAAAGCACGATTCTTAGGTGAAAGATTAAGGTATTCACCCGTAGCCAAAGCCGAATTAACCATACCTTGTTTCTTAAGGTGAATTTGTTTAGGAATGCCAGTAGAACCAGAGGTCGTCGCTTCTATATAATCCCTGTCGTCAAGCCAATCCAAAAGAAACCTCCCCACCGATTTACGGTAAGGCAAACCATCTTTCACGTAGGCTACCGCCAAGATAATAAGTCGTTCTCTATCTATAGGAAATCCATTGATTCTAAAATCTTTATGTACAAATTTGTAGTCTATTTCGTTCATCTTAAATGTAATATTGTTTTAATAGCAGTGGCAAAGCTACAATAATTAAACGAAATGAGCAAAATTAAATGTAAAATCTTATATTTTCATCGTTACAATTCACCTTCATTGGGGTTGTCGGCAATTACCAAACCATCGCTCTATTCTCATTTTATCTTTCTATTACTTTCGCTTCAAAACCTCGTTTTTAGCACTTTTAGCCTTGCTGTATTACAATATAAATCAACTACTTATACACCCTTTCTATACCAATCGTCCAAGATTCGTATAAGCTTCCTATAAGCTCTCTATAAGCTAACCCCACCCTTCTCACAGCCTTTTTTCATCAAAAACCCCTCCAACCCTCTTTTGATATTCTTCGTTTCCCTTCGATGATTCTGTGTCTCTCCAAAAACGCTAATGTGTCCTTTTTGCGACACACACTTTGGCAAAGCTGATTAAATTGATAATCAATTTAAAGACAATACAAACTATTATTGAAAATAACCTATTCTGTAAAACATACTTTACTCAGAAAATATTTCTATAGTTTTAGCCTTTTACAACCCAATTATTTATCTAAAAATAATAATGATTATGAGCCTTTTATAAAAAAACAGAAAAAATATTTTGTCTTTTCCCCTGGTATATCGAAAATATTTTCTAATTTTACCCCCAATAAATTTATAAAAGTATGTATGCATTAGACCGTATTGATTTAGCACTTTTAGATGAATTACAACAAGATAGCAAACAATCTATTAAAAAATTATCCGAAAAAGTAAGCCTATCAATCACTCCAGTTCACGAACGTATCAAACGATTAGAATCACTAGGAATAATTCAAAGATATGTAGCGGTAGCCAATCCTAAAGCTCTCGGAAAAAAATTGGTAGCTTATTGTCAAGTAAAACTTCTTAAGCATAGTGCCGAATTATTTAATGAGTTCGAAAAATATATAAGCACTTTAGATGAAGTGTTAGAAGCCTCGTATATGGCAGGAGGCTACGACTTCCTGCTAAAAGTTATGCTCAACGATATGGAAGATTATCAGAGATTTGTAGTACACAAAATATCTAAATTAGAAATTATCTCTAACATTCAAAGTTCTTTCGTAATACAAGAAATCAAGAACACCTCTATGATAAAATGTCTACGTGAGGAAGCTGAAAAAACTAATTAAAAATGCACATAGCAATTGCAGGAAATATAGGAGCTGGAAAAACTACCCTTACCTCTCTATTAGCCAAACACTACCAATGGGAAGCCCATTTCGAAGATGTGGTAGATAACCCTTATTTAGATGATTTTTATCACCAAATGGAGCGCTGGAGTTTTAATTTACAAATATACTTTCTAAACAGTCGCTTCCGACAGATTTTGGATTTTAGAGAGAAAGGGAATAACATCATTCAAGACCGCACTATTTACGAAGATGCTCACATCTTTGCCCCTAACTTACACGAAATGGGACTGATGAGCTCTCGTGATTTCGATAATTACAAATCACTATTCGCTCTGATGGAGCGTCTTGTTCTCCCACCAGACCTACTGATTTACCTCAGAAGCTCAGTACCCAACTTGGTAAACCAAATACAAAAGCGCGGTCGAGATTACGAAAATACAATCTCAATAGACTATCTTAACCGCCTCAACCAGCGATACGAACAGTGGATAAAAAGTTATGACAAGGGGAAACTACTCATTATAGAAGTAGATAATATTGATTTCGTAAACAACCCTGAAGATTTAGGTGAAATCATCAATAAAATAGATGCTCTCCTCTACGGATTGTTCTAAAATAAAAAAGACACCCACAATAGTGAGTGTCTTTTTTATTTTATCTTTTATTCGTTATTAAAAGAATTTGTTTACGTGGAAAGCAACCAAACCATCAATTGGTTTTCTTAGCACTGTACCCAATTTAAGGTTGTTTTCTGTCAATATTTCTTCCAAAATATCTTGGAGGAAGAAAGCAATACTACCTACAAAGTTGATAGGCACTTCGTAACGGTCTTCATACTGAGAAATCCAGTGGTCTACAAATAGTTGCATACCTTTTCTCACCATCTCACGGCAATATTCGTGATTCTTATTTTCTACTACGAATTTCGCAAAAGTAGCCAAGTAACTGTTAGGGTTTGGCATCTTGTACAAATGATTTTTAATCACATCTGAACCCAATTCATATTGGTTTTCAAATTTTTGTACAAGGTCTGATGGCATTTTCTTGAAGTAATAGTCGATAATCAATCGTTTACCATAAAAATTCCCACTCGATTCGTCCATCAAAATATAGCCTAATGAATCTACTGCTTGGTATAATTCTTTACCATTCCAATAAGAGCAGTTAGCACCTGTACCTAAGATACATACGATAGCTTTATCGGTGGGAGCTGTAGTGGCAAACACAGCTGCATAAGTATCTTCTTTCACATCTATTTTAGCGTTTTTGAAGATAGTTGCCAAACTGCGTTCTACAAAGTAACGAATGCGTTCAGTACCACAACCAGCACCATAGAAATAAATTTCTGATACTGAATTTCTGTTCTCAAACAATTGATAATTGGTGGTAATACGCTCTACGAGAATTTCTTCTGTAAGAACTTCAGGATTTAACCCTAAAGTTTGAGTAAAAAATATTTTTTCACCTTTGCTATTTAAGGCTGTCCAATCCGCCTTAGTAGCTCCACTGTCTACAATTAAAATCATATCGTTTCGGTTTTATTAAGTTGTTTACTATTAAAAAAGGTGAGTATGCCTCCATAGGCAACTCACCTTTTTTCTTTATGAATTACAATTTAGCAATGTGCTGTGCCAAATCTACCAATTTGTTTGAATAACCAGTTTCGTTATCGTACCAAGAAACTACTTTGAAGAAGTTAGCACTCAAACCGATACCAGCTTTAGCATCGTAAATAGAAGTAAGTTTGCAACCTACAAAATCTTGAGAAACTACCATGTCTTCAGTGTAGCCAAGGATACCTTTCAATTCACCTTCTGATGCTTTTTTCATAGCAGCATTGATTTCTTCTAAGGTAGTTGCCTTTTTAGTACGAACGGTAACATCTACTACTGAAACATCAGCAGTAGGCACACGGAATGCCATACCAGTAAGTTTACCATTCAATTCAGGGATTACTTTACCTACAGCCTTAGCAGCACCAGTAGTAGAAGGGATAATGTTGCAAAGTGCTGAACGTCCACCTCTCCAGTCTTTTTTAGAAGGACCGTCTACAGTCAATTGAGTAGCTGTTGTAGCGTGAACAGTAGTCATTAAGGCTTCTTCAATACCAAAGTTATCATTCAATACTTTAGCAACAGGAGATAAACAGTTGGTAGTACAAGAAGCGTTAGACACAATAGTATCAGTAGGTTTTACTGATTTGTGGTTCACGCCCATTACAAACATAGGAGCATCAGCTGATGGAGCAGAAATAACTACTTTTTTAGCCCCTGCATTGATGTGAGCTTGCGCTTTTTCTAAGGTAGTGAAGATACCAGTACATTCAGCAACTACATCGGCGTGTACTTCGTTCCATTTAAGGTTGTTAGGATCTTTTTCAGCAGTGATACGCACTTTTTTGCCATCTACTACTAAGTGACCATTTTCTACTTTCACATCACCTTTAAAAGTTCCGTGAACTGAATCGTATTTCAAAAGATAAGCGATGTAATTTACATCCAAAAGGTCGTTAATACCAACGATTTCTACGTCGGCTCTTTCATAAGTAGCACGGAATACAAGACGTCCAATACGTCCGAAACCGTTAATTCCAATTTTTACTGACATAATTCTCTTTTAATTTAATTTATTCGTTATTTAATTTTGTTACGTTACTAAGTTGCCATTATTTCGGCTACACGGAGGAGTTCCGTATCTATTTTAGAACTGCCTTTGATAGCTTTTTCAAGCGGAGTGAGTTCCATTTTGTTGTTGCGAGTACCCACCATATAGTTAGATTTCCCTTCAAGGAGTGATTCTACTGCTTTTACCCCCATACGGCTTGCCAATACGCGGTCGAAGCAAGAAGGAGCACCTCCACGTTGCATATGCCCTAATACTGATACACGCACATCGTAATCGGGGTGGTGTTGCTCTACATATTCTTTAAGTTCGAATACGTTTTTACCTATTTTATCGCCTTCAGCAACCACTACCAAGCTAGAAGTTTTACCAGTCCTACGACTTTTTTCCAAAGATTCAAGTAGCTTTTTAAGTCCTATATTCTCTTCTGGAATCAAGATTTCTTCAGCACCTGCCCCTACTCCAGAGTTCAAGGCGATGTGTCCTGCATCACGTCCCATTACTTCTATGAAAAACAAGCGGTTGTGAGAGCTTGCGGTATCTCTAATCTTGTCGATAGCCTCAATTACAGTGTTGAGAGCGGTATCATATCCCAAAGTAAAATCAGTACCATAGATATCGTTATCGATAGTACCAGGGATTCCCATTACGGGGAAACCAAATTCTTTGTTGAACAAGAGTGCCCCAGTGAAAGAGCCATCACCTCCTATTACTACCAAAGAATCTACCCCTGCAGCTTTTAATTTTTCATAAGCTGCCTTACGCCCTTCAGGAGTTTTAAAATCTTTAGAGCGAGCTGATTTCAAGATAGTACCTCCTCTATTGATAATATCTCGAACACTACGTGCGTTCATTTCTTCAAAATCGCCTTCTATCATTCCCTGATAGCCACGATATACACCTACCACTTCGATGTTGTGGTATGCACAAGTACGTACCACTGAACGAATGGCGGCGTTCATACCAGGAGCGTCTCCTCCTGATGTTAATACTGCTATTTTTTTTACTGACATTGTCTGTTTTTAATTTTCCGCCTCAAAAGTACAAAATATTTTTGATATAGCAATAACTTTATATGTTTTTTTAACACTAAAAAATATAACTGTTTAGTTTATTAGGAATTAGAAAATCTTAATGTTTGTTGTATTCCTTTAGAGCTTCACCTAATATGTGAATAGCTTTTACTATCTTCTCCTTCTCGAGTACATAAGCTATACGCACTTGGTTGCGCCCTAAACCTTCGGTAGCATAAAAACCTTCGGCAGGAGCTAACATTACCGTTTCGTTATTTACTGAAAAATGGTCTAAAAGCCATATACAGAAGTCTTCTGCATTTTCTACAGGCAATTCGGCTATACAATAGAAAGCCCCCTTAGGCATCGATACACGTACACCTTCTACTTTTCGGAGTTCTTCAATGAGCACGTTCCTACGCTGAGTATATTCCTTTAATACCTCTTCAAAATAAGTTTCGGGTACATCAAAAGCGCGTTCGGCTCCTATTTGTGAATAAGTAGGGGGAGACAAGCGGGCTTGAGCGAACTTCAAAACAGACATCATCACGTCCTTATTCTTAGAGACTACCCACCCGATGCGTGCTCCACACATACTAAAACGTTTAGATACCGAATCTATCATTATAGCATTTTGTTCAATGTCTTCTACTTGCATAATGGAATAATGGGTAGCACCATCATACACGAACTCTCGGTATACCTCATCGAAAATAAGGAAAATATCGTGTTTTTTAGCTATTGTTGCCAATTGCAAGATTTCTTCTTTAGAATACAAATAGCCTGTAGGATTTCCGGGGTTACAAATGAGAAAAGCTTTGGTTCTAGGAGTTATCTTTTTCTCAAACTCTTCTATAGGAGGTAAGGCAAAGTTATCATCAAAAGAAGACGTAATAGGCACACACACTGCATCAAAGGCTTCTGAAAAGCTAATATAGTTCGCATAGTAAGGTTCTGGAATGATAATTTCATCATCGGCATTAGCAACAGTAGCAATTACATAGGTAAGAGCTTCAGAACCTCCACAAGTGATGATAATATCACTACTTTCTACCTTAATATCGTGTTTTTTGTAGTATTCCACCACCTTTTCTCTAAGAGAATCGATTCCCTCACTTTTGGTATATTCCAATACCTTAGGGGTAAAATCTTTGACTGCTTGTACGGCTATTTCAGGGGTTTTAATGTCAGGCTGACCAATATTGAGGTGATAAATAGTCTTCCCTTCCTTAGCTGCTTTTTCAGCGTAAGGGGTCAGTTTTCTAATGGGTGACTGAGGCAATATTTGCGCTCTATGTGATATTGTAGGCATTTTTTTTAATTATTAATGGTTAATGAAAAATTAGCAAATTAGCCAATTTGTCAATTAACACATTGGCTAATTGATAAATCGGCTAATTATATTATTTTTTTGCTACTAATTCAGCAATGCGAATAATCACTTCGGTAGCTTTTTCGAGGTTTTCTACAGGTACAAATTCGTATTTACCGTGGAAATTATGTCCGCCTGCAAAGATATTGGGACAAGGCAATCCCATAAAGCTAAGTTGAGAACCATCGGTACCACCGCGGATAGGTTTGGTAATAGGAGTAATACCTAATTCTTTCATCGCACGTTCGGCTACTTCCACAATATGCATCACAGGTTTGATTTTTTCACCCATATTGTAGTATTGGTCTTTTATTTCGGCTACTGCTACATTAGGGATTTGCTTGTTAAGGTCGTCTACAATTTGCTGTACTACGGCTTTGCGTTTGTTGAAAAGGTCGCGGTCGTGGTCGCGGATGATAAGCTGTACTACTGTATTTTCTACATCTCCAGAAATATCGGTAATGTGGTAGAACCCTTCGCGACCTTCGGTGCGCGCTGGAATCTCATCGGCTGGTAATGCATTGATAAACTGAGTAGCTACGAGCATTGAGTTTATCATTTTGTTTTTGGCAGTACCAGGATGCACGTTCTTTCCTTTGAAGTGAATTTTAGCTCCTGCTGCATTGAAACTCTCATATTCAAGTTCGCCTATTTGTCCGCCGTCCATTGTATAAGCCCAGTCGGCAGCGAATTTTTTGACATCGAATTTATGAGCTCCACGACCTATTTCCTCATCAGGGGTAAAGCCTACGCGTATTTTTCCGTGTTTGATTTCGGGGTGTTGCACGAGGTATTCCATAGCGGTTACGATTTCAGCAATACCAGCCTTATCGTCAGCTCCTAAAAGGGTAGTACCATCGGTTGTGATAATGGTATTGCCTTTGTAGAGCAACAAATCCTCAAAATAAGAAGGTGATAACACTATATTTTGTTCTTTGTTGAGGACAATATCTCCCCCATCATAATTTTCTATAAACTGTGGATTTACGTTTTCACCAGAGAAGTCAGGTGATGTATCGAAGTGAGAAATAAAACCAATGGTAGGCACTGGGTAATCTACATTCGATGGCAACGTAGCCATCACGTAGGCGTTTTCATCTACAGTTACGTCTTGCAAACCAATGGCTTTCAATTCTTCTACCAATAGGTTTGCCATATTCCATTGTTTTTTGGTGCTAGGAGTTGTTTCGCTCTCAGGGTTGGACTGAGAGTCTATTTTTATATACTTAATAAAACGGTCTACTAAATTTTTCATTATATTATAGTTTTTAGTTATTTCTTCTTATTGTTAATTGGCTAATCTTCTAATATTTTCTTGCGTCTCAATTCAAAGTTTCTTCCAAGGTATACTTTTCTTACCATCTCATCAGCTGCTAATTCTTCAGGCACTCCTGATTTGAGGATTCCTCCCTCGAACATCAAATAAGTGCGGTCGGTAATGGCTAGTGTTTCCTGTACATTGTGGTCGGTGATGAGAATACCTATATTCTTGTCTTTGAGCTGTGCTACAATGCGTTGGATATCTTCCACCGCTATAGGGTCTACCCCTGCAAAAGGCTCGTCGAGCAAGATAAACTTCGGACTGGTAGCCAAAGCACGTGCAATTTCTGTACGACGGCGTTCTCCCCCTGAAAGCAAGTCTCCACGATTTTTACGAATATGTCCTAAGCCAAACTCTTCTATCAGCTCATCGGTTTTGCGTTGTTGTTCTGCCTTAGAGAGTTTGGTGAGTTGCAGGACACTTTTGATATTGTCCTCAATACTCAGCTTTCTAAATACCGAAGCCTCTTGTGCCAAATACCCAATACCGCTTTGAGCACGTTTGTACATCGGATAACTGGTGATTTCGGTATTATCCAAAAAAATAGTACCACCGTTGGGCTTGATGAGTCCCACTATCATATAAAAGGAAGTCGTTTTTCCTGCTCCGTTAGGCCCCAAGAGTCCTACGATTTCACCTTGGTTTACTTCCAGCGAAACGCCTTTTACTACTTTTCTTCCTTTGTATATTTTGATGATGTTATTTACTACTAATTTCATATAATCTTAAAACGAAAAGCGATAAGGCATTTCGTTGAGTTCTGTTTCTAAATCTACCCAATCGTGCACTTCGGTTACGATACTGTACACCATCTCTTCGGTAAGCACTTTCCCTTCGTAAAGGTCGGTAATGGTTTGTTCACTCATTACTTCTTGCAAGAAGCCTTCGTCGCCCAAGTATTCCACTGCCCATTCTTTGTATTTCATAGGGTCAGTAGAAATATACTCAAACTTATCGATGTGTTCTTCCACAGGGAAGTTCTCTACACATTGCCACGTTTCGCCATCTAAAGAGTATATCACGAAAGGAATATCACTTTCTGAAAAGTTTTTACGATAGTACGGCAAGAACACCTTCGGGATACGCTTCTCGAAGTCGTGATTATCGCCTCCTTTGCTATCTTCGGCGCTCGAAGAGGGAACGATTAAGCAGGCTTTATCAATAAAATAAAACGACAGCGACGAACCGTCTTCATCTTCAAAGCCGTGCCCCCATTGGGCTTCATAGCCTTCATATTCTTCTTCATTTACTTTGTAGTAGGTGTGATAAACTTCAAACTCGTGACCACAAATAATCCAATCTAATACGGCTTCGCCTTTGCAAAGCTGTTTCAACGTTTTCACGTTGGGTAGGTGCTGTAAGTAGGTATTACAATCCATTAAAAATATTAAATTACCTTGTTTTGTTCTTTTTTTAAGACGTAAGCTGAAATAAAAATACTTATTTCGTATAAGAGCATTATCGGTATCGACACGATAATTTGGCTTACTACATCAGGAGGGGTTATAATTGCTGCAATGATAAGCACTACAATGACTGCGTGCCGGCGATATTTTCGCATAAAAGCAGGTGTTATCACTCCTAATTTGGTAAGAAAATAAACAACAATAGGTAGCTCAAAAATAATGCCACACGAAATGACTGACGAGCGTACTACCGAAATATAAGAGTTTAAATCTATTTGGTTTCTCACTTCGGGACTTACTGAATAAGACCCTAAGAAATTCACTGATAGTGGGGTGATGAGATAATAGCCAAACAAAACTCCTATAAAAAACAGCAAAGAAGCAATGAGAATAAAGCCACGAGCCAACTTGCGCTCGTTTTCATATAGTGCTGGACTGATGAATTTCCACACTTCATAAAGCACATAAGGAAACGCGAGAATCACTCCTGCCCAAATAGACGTCCAGATATGAGCTGAAAACTGCCCTGCCATTGTACGGCTTTGAATTGTAAAAGGCAATTGTTCAGCACAAAAAGCACTTTCAAATCCAAAAAGATGACCTATCTTACAGAACATTCTGTAAGTAAAGAAATCGCCATTCTTAGGAGCAAAGATGATTTGGAAAATAAAATCCTTACACACAAACGCTACCACACCCACTGCTAAAACAGCTATAATAGCACGTATCAAGTGCCAGCGCAAGGCTTCCAAATGGTCTAAAAAGGACATTTCATCTTGTGATGATTCCATCGTTGCTTTGTTGTTTTTATCTTTTATAACAAATTTGATGGTGCAAAGATAATAAATAATTCATAATTCACAATTAGCAACTAACTTTTTTAACTTACCACCAGTAATACCAGAAATACCAATAATCATCTTTGCCAGAGGTCGTAGCACGATGGGCAGGTGAATAAAGTAGTTGGACTTTTTAGACTTTCCGGGGAAGCTCGGAAAGACTCAGTGCTATCGAAGAAAAACGAAGGATATCAGAAGTGAGAATTCAGTCAAAAGGTAAAAGATGAGAGGTAAATTGGGTATGCTTAGCTTATAGAAAGCTTATAGGAAGCTTGAACGAATCTTGGAAGATAGATATACAAAGGATATATAAAAAATTGATACTGAATAATTAAGAGTGAAGAAAAAAACGTAGTTTTGAGGGCAATAAAACGAAAGAAAAGAGAAGAGAAATTAGATATGAGCTACACAAACAATGTGAGCCACACAATATACTATGCAAAAAAGGCTGTTCAGCGAAATGCTGAACAGCCTTTTTTGAGGTTCTTCTATTTATATAATGCTATTTCTTAATGTATAACCAACCAACTAAAGATTCTTTGTTGTTATTACTATCATAATACTCTATCACGTAATAATACGTTCCTTGTGGGAGCTTATCGGCTTGTTCGATAGTTACACGTCCGTTAGAGATGCCTCTAAACACGCGAGTAACATTGTCATAACCTTCGGTCTCGAATACTTTCACACCCCAACGGTTATAGATACGTACCACATTGTTAGGGTAACGCTCAATGCCACCGATATGAAAATAATCGTTTTTGCCATCGCCATTTACCGACATACCATTGTACGGCACTATCTTGTTCACTACATCGACAGTAACAGTAGCTGAAGCACAACCATCGGTGTTGCAAAGTTTATACACAAAGGTATCAGTGCCCTCAAAATTAGTATTTGGACGATATTCTATAGAACCATCTACATTCACAACTACTGTACCGTTAGCAGGGGTGGCTACCACATTAGGAGTTGTTGCTCCATTAGGGATATCGTTACCCAATACATTCACCACTACTGGAGTATTGATAGTGGTTGTAGAACGATCATCTACTGCTATTGGCAATACTGGGGTGGTGCTTGTGGTTGTATCACTCACTGTTACCACAATACTTGCGGTGCTACATACCGTAGGACTTGCTACGGCGCATATAGTGTAGCTTATCGTATGGATACCCACAGGAGTGTTTGGTGCTACCGTAATCGTTCCATTAGGGTTCAAGGTGAAGCCCGTAGGAGTTGCTGTATTCCAAGCAAGTGTTACAGAACTGATACTTGGATTTGGTACACCATTGAGTTTATCGTTAGTAAGAACGCTTGGCGTAGTACCACCTACAGTGCTTGTAATCGTAGTTACCCCATCGTTCACTGCTTCAATAGTCGTTGGCGTTACTACAGTAGGAACAAACACTTTTACAGTAGCTGTGGCTGTTGCACAGTTATCAGGGTTCAAACGCTCACAGATGCTGTATACTATCTCATAAGTACCCGATTTAGTACCCGAAGGTACCGTAACAGTACCATTGTTGTTGAGCGTAGGCGTTTTAGTCGCTCCTACTACATCGGTGGTGGTAGTTACTACGGTAAGAATCACATCGACAGTGGTTGGAGTTTTAGTGCCGAGTTTATCGTTATCTAATACCGTACCGGTGGTAATTGTTGTGCTAGTACCATTGGTTATCGTATAAGTATCAGCTTTAGCAACAATTGGCGTACTGCCTACTTTTATAGTAGCTGTGGCTGTTGCACAGTTATCAGGGTTCAAACGCTCACAGATGCTATACACTATCTCATAAGTACCCGATTTAGTGCCCGAAGGTACCGTAACAGTACCATTGTTGTTGAGCGTAGGCGTTTTAGTCGCTCCTACTACATCGGTGGTGGTAGTTACTACGGTAAGAATCACATCGGTAGTGGTTGGAGTTTTAGTGCCGAGTTTATCGTTATCTAATACCGTACCGGTGGTAATTGTTGTGCTAGTACCATTGGTTATCGTATAAGTATCAGCTTTGGCAACAATTGGCGTACTGCCTACTTTTACAGTAGCTGTGGCTGTTGCACAATTATCAGGGTTCAAACGCTCACAGATGCTATACACTATCTCATAAGTACCCGATTTAGTTCCCGAAGGTACCGTAACAGTACCATTGTTGTTGAGCGTAGGCGTTTTAGTTGCTCCTACTACATCGGTGGTGGTAGTTACTACGGTAAGAATCACATCGGTAGTTGTTGGCGTTTTAGTGCCGAGTTTATCGTTATCTAATACCGTACCTGTGGTAGTTGTTGTGCTAGTACCATTGGTTATCGTATAAGTATCAGTTTTGGCAACAATTGGCGTACTGCCTACTTTTATAGTGGCGGTGGCTGTGTCGCAAACGGTTATACTATTTTCGGTATGACAGATTTTGTACTGAATAGTATAAGTACCCGATTTAGTACCTACAGGGACTGATATTTTACCTGTAGCGATATCAAGAGTTGGTACATTAGTTCCTCCAGTAGCAGGGGTTACTATCGTAAGCTGTACATTGCTTATAGTAGCTTGTATACCTCCTACTCTATCATTTTGCAATACATCAATCACATCATTAACTCCATTGCCTCCATTGATGATACCCGTATGCGTATCGTCTACAGCATCAATTTGCAATACTTTGATAGTGCTTGTTTTGGTAACGGTGTTGCCTAATGGGTCTTTACCTACAAAGGTAATAGTTACTATCGAAGTGTTACACCAATCCGTCGGTTTCACCGCAGTGTAGTTGTGGGTAAGGGTAGCCGTACCACAAGTATCGGTAACTGTAGCTTGGTTGAGCCAATTGCCTACAGTTGTTGCTATGTTAGCATCATCGCAAGCAATGGTTAAAGGTGCTGGTACAGTAAGGCTTAATGTATTGCTATAGACTACATTCACTGCTGCACGGAGACTTTCACAACTGCCATTTCTCTGAGCTACATAGTAAGTACTACCCGCTACCAAAGGTGTTGTATTTGCTAGAGGTGTTGTGCTGGTAGCTGTAGCATACCATACTATATTAGCACCTTGCGGTTGCAAGGAAGCTATGGTGGCATTACTACAGAAAGATTGGGTAGTTTGGGTAACTGTAGGAGTGGCAGGACGCTGCAAAAGTGTAAAGGTAATAGGAGCCTTTTCACTCACACATTTCCCAATATCGCGAAGGGTGTAGTAATAATTGGTAACAGCATTAAGAGCTGTAGCATCTGCTTCCTCTACATATTTATTTTGACCATTAAGTGTATAGATTTTCACTTCATTACCCTGCAAGGCTACTTTCAAATCCCCTATAGTAGCATTGCTATTGCACAATGATAAAGAGACTGGCTGTGCTAAAGTTTTACCTCCTAATGATTTTGAAAGGTATATCCTTTCTTTTCTACTTTCACAAGTATCTCCTGTGTTTTTTATAGTATAGAAATATTCCATACCTGCTGTCCAATCTATATTATCATTGTCATTAACTTCCATAGATAGAACAGCCTGCTGAGAGTTTGTCTTTAATCTTTTATAGATTTTGATATTATTTCCTGTTAATTTAGCTCTTATAGTCGATACTTTATCTTCTTCACACACACTTATAGCTACCGAAGTAGCTATAGCACGATTAATATCGGCTACAACGATGATTTTCTGTTTAGCTGATTCACATTTTCCTGCTTCTTGCAAAGTATACGAAAAACTATCATTATTCAGATATATTTTATCAGTAGGTTTTACCTGAGGAATATAATTAGGTCCAAAACTTCGATACAATTTAACTGTCTTACCTGCATACTTCGCTTGAAGGTAATTCATTACCACAGCATAAGTAGTATAATAAGATAGATTTTCCACCTCGTAATCACAAACTGTTACACTCTCTACTGGAGGTATGGGAGTTACAGGGGTAAGGGTGAGATTTATGTTAGCCGAAGGTGTTTCACAAGTGCCCACTTTATACGTATAAGTATACTGGATGCCTGTTTGTAACACATCATCGTTAGAAAGTAGGGTTGTACCCTTATAAACAGCTACTTTATTTACATCGGAAGTAGAAGGCTTAGCAATTTCTTTCTTCAAGTCGGTTATGGTAGCTCCTTCACAAAGTGTTATGGTTTTATCACCTTTAGAAGATGAGGAAAGACGCGTGATATTCACTTGTGCAGGAGATGAAAAACAGAAACTATCGCCTACGTGTTTCCCTTTTATGTAATACTGATTATTCCCTTCGGATAGAGACAGCGATGGAGCGGTAATTCTATTCGTTTCATTAATTGCATCTGCGGAAGTAGGATACCACTGAAACTCAAAGTTATTACCAAATATAGATGTTGTTATACCTGCGTTTGTATTTTTAATAATCGTTTCGAGTTCAGTCAATGTTTTGGTAGCTTCACAAACATTTATACTTGTGGCAGGAATTCCTTTATAAGTTTTTACTTCTAAAGTAGCTTCCGTTTGTGTAATCACAGAACCACAAGCTGATTTTATGCGGTATATAAAAGTATGTTTCCCTACAAGTGCCGGACTCATTTTAATCATATCTTTTATACCCACATAATCCATTTTGGTAGTAGAAATCAATCCATCCTTATCAATTATATCGTAAGAAATGCCACTTTCAAAAGAAGTAGGAACGTTTTTAAACAGCTTATTTACATCGTAAATGTTATTAACACTATTATTTGTTTCGTCTAAACACTCCACTCTATTAACCGCTACAGGAGCTTTATAAGTTTGGCTATAAGGAGCGTGAGCATTGAAACGAATAGTGTCAAAACCATTGAGATTTTGCTCTATACAGTTTTTTACATT
Organism: Capnocytophaga sp. oral taxon 902; assembly: GCF_013394735.1. Lineage (NCBI taxonomy): Bacteria > Pseudomonadati > Bacteroidota > Flavobacteriia > Flavobacteriales > Flavobacteriaceae > Capnocytophaga > Capnocytophaga sp. oral taxon 902. Next base: position 2,413,483 of record NZ_CP058261.1, on the reverse strand, counting down.
AGGGTCGGTAATTTGAGTAAGTGTTAGCTTCAAGCTAAAAGTATTGTCGAGATCGGCTTGAGTAAGGTTGTTTATAACAAGTTCATTGTTTGTACTCAACACCGTTGTAGGCTGATCGTTGCGATACCACTGATAGCTAACGCCACTTATTTGTGGCACTGATAGTACTCCTTTAGAGCCCACACAATAGTAGTCTTGACTTTTCTGTACAGCAAGAGGTGCAATTTGTGAAAGAGTCTCTTCATACACTTTCCCTTTGCCACAAGAATCTTTTACCAAAAACTTATAGCGAGCCTGAGGTTTAGAAGCATCTATATTGATAAAGAAATTGTTATTGGCATTATTTTGATACACAGCATTCGTAGTGCTACCATCTATCTCAGCTTCCGATAGTTCAAAAGTATAAGGAGGCACTCCCCCTTGTGGAATAATGGCTATATGATATTTTTGAGTCCCCCCTATTGCCGAGCAATCCATACGTACTCCTTTAGGCTGTTGCATTTCACCTTCGGTAAATTCGTGTTCAGCTACCACACGGGTACATTCTTTAAATCTATTTCTACTATCGGGTTGTATAATGCGTAAGACGCGATATTTGCCTTGTTGAGGATTCGGGATATTGAACTCAAATCTATCTCTTCTCGCATCAAGAAAAGTATCTCCTCCATAATAACCATAAGTAACCGATGCCCATCGGTTTTCTTTAGTCTCATAGCGTTCTAAAATATACTGTATTCCCTCTGTAAGCGAATAAGAAGTATTTCTTTTCACTATCAATTTAGGATTACAACCGTCTTGCCATTCAAAGGTAGTGCTCTCAGTACCTCCGGTTTGCACTTTTAGAGTTTCTGTTTTATTACACGACCCCGACCATCGCACATTGTAAACTCCTGCGGGGAGCTTTATTCTCCACTGTTGTGCTCCCAATCTATAGGCTTCAGTAATATCGATAGGCAATGTAACAGGCATTAAGGCACTATAGTCGGCAAAGCGACTATCTTTTTCATAGGAAATAATTTCGACTTTGGTAATGGTACCATCGGCAATACTTCCCCTTTGGAGTACAACTTCTTTCCAAAGAGAATTATCATCGGGAGTTCCCGAAGGACTACTACAAGTAGCATAGGTTTTAGCCTCTAATGTAAAACGTTCTTGACTAGTAGCGTAACCTGTATAACTGAGGTCATTAGTAGTATTCGTACATTCGTCTACCACTTTAAATTTGTAATTACTACCTTCTTCTACAAACTTTGCAGGCAATAATGTTTTTTTACCATCAGCACTTTCAAAGAATTTCACCCATTTGTTTTGCAAATGAGGATTAGAAGTCGTTATTTTATAAAAACCCGCCGCCTGATAATCAAATCCTGCAGGAGCATTTTCTAACACTGTATAGAAGTTCTTTAAAGGTTGTACATTATTACTATTAGTAAGAACAAGTTTTTGATTTCTACATCCAATAGCAAAATCATCTTGAGCAGTACCTATCCCTATCCCTGTAATAGGCAAAAAAACCTCTTTTTCAGTTTCAGGGATAACATTCTGTTTGCCACAAATAGTATAACTCCCTTTAAGTTTCCATTTGCCCGCCTCATAAGGAATGTTGTTGTTAGAAAGTTTGAGAGGTCTTAGTGCGAAACTATTGCTACTCACATTAAAAGTATCTTCTAACTCTTGCTGGTTATTCACCACAAAAGAGAAGTGATACACCTTATTAGAAGGAGAAGTCATCTCAAAAGTAAAAGCAAGTGGATAAGGAATCAAGTTCTTTTCAACCATTTCTCTTGCATCTTTCACGTAGAGTTCCGAGGTAAACGAAACCATATAAGGACAGTCGGCTTTAGGCGAGAAGCCACTGTGATTAGTAACCTTGAAGAACCCTAATCTTTTGGTAACTTTGTAAGTTTGAGTAGAAAAGTTACCACCACTGGTACCACAGGCATCGTACACACGCACTTCATAGGTAGCTCCTTCTTCTACATCTTTAAATATAGGAGAAGTTTGATTTTTTATCTCTACATTATTTTTGAGCAAAGTAAAAAATAGGGGATAACTGTTATCAACTGAACCTCCTGCCTTTCCTTTTTTAGTATCTACATAAATAGCCATTTTGCCAGTACACACATCGGCTACACTACTCAATTGAAAATCGACATGTTTGGTAAGCTTCTCTATTTTTACTTTTTGTGTATAGGTTTTACTACTGTCATTCTTGTTAACCGCTTTTACTTCGTAGGTACCCGCATCTAAACTAGTATAAGAATGTCCTGCCAATTGCTCAAAATTGCCATTAGGCTTTTTGAAGAAGAAATTGTAATTGGCATTATCATCACCCACCATATTCATATGCACTGCTCCTGAGTGTGCACACCATTCATGTTCGACACTGAGAGAAAGTTTGAGTTGAGTATTGGGGGTAATTACATAATATCGCTTATTAACATCGCGATTGTCCAACGATTGATAAGCACAATCGCCGTTGGTAGCCCTAAATATAAAGCTCTGCTCAGTAGTTACCTTCCCTACTGGAATCTCAATAGTGAGTTCCTCAGGCATACCTGTGTAAAGTTTACTATAAGCAACACCAGTTGCCTTATCTATAAATGAATAGGTAGTTCCTTTCAGAGGGTTTTTAATGAAGAATGAAGCATTACTGTCTTTGGTTACTTCTTTATGGTAATAAATACGGGTTCTTTCCAACCCTTTTAATACGTTTTCATCACACGACTGTGCTTGTCCTTTTACAAATAGAAATAGTAAAATAAATAGCGATAACTTAATAGTTAAATGTTTGTACATTTTGAGTTTTATAATTGTTTCGTTAGTGATTTTCGGGGTGCAAAAGTAGGGAAAATTTTTCACATACAAAATATTTTGAGTAATATTTTCTTTTTCTTCTCAACTATTGTTACTTTTTCTACGAAACTGTACAACAAAAAAGCTCTTACTAAGTCCTAAAAACTTAGTAAGAGCCTATGTTTATACTTTATATAAGTAGCCTATAATTTACTAATATGCAAACAAAGGTCTGTCTTCCATAAACATATTTACTTCTTCTGCTATTTCTTCAAGCACTTCATCATTATCTCGATTAGTAATTGCACGGTCTATAAAGTCGGCAATGCGTTCCATATCAGCTTCTTTCAGTCCACGAGTAGTGATTGCTGATACTCCCACCCTAATACCACTAGTTACAAAAGGCGAGCGAGTATCGAAAGGTACCATATTCTTGTTCACAGTAATATCTGCTTTACCAAGGGCTTCTTCTGCTTCTTTACCACTTACATCTTTATTGCGCAAATCAATAAGCATTAGGTGATTGTCAGTTCCTTTAGAAATAATATCATAGCCTTTTGCTAAAAGTACAGATGCTAATTTACGCGCATTCTTTTGCACTTGTATAGCGTAATAGAGAAAATCATCAGAAAGAGCTTCGCCAAAGGCTACTGCTTTTGCTGCGATGATATGTTCCAAAGGGCCTCCTTGGTTACCTGGGAATACCGCACTGTCTATGAGTGACGACATCATTCGCACTTCTCCCTTAGGAGTCTTTATACCAAAAGGGTTCTCAAAATCTTTACCCATCAAGATAAGTCCTCCTCGAGGCCCTCGCAGTGTTTTATGAGTAGTAGTAGTTACAATATGGCAATACGGGATAGGGTCGTTCAAGAGTCCTTTGGCTATAAGCCCTGCAGGGTGTGCTATATCAGCAAAGAGGATAGCACCTACCTTATCGGCTATTTCCCTAAAGCATTTAAAATCGATATCACGAGAATACGCCGAAGCTCCTGCTACTATCATTTTAGGGCGCTCTCGTTCCGCTATTTCTAATATATTGTTGTAATTGAGTCTTCCTGTTTCCTTTTCTACCCCATAAAATACGGGCTCATACAATCTACCTGAAAAATTCACAGGTGAGCCGTGTGTAAGGTGTCCACCGTGTGAGAGGTCGAAACCGAGAATTTTATCACCTGGTTTAAGACAGGTAGCATAAACTGCCGCATTAGCTTGCGAACCGCTATGAGGTTGTACATTGGCATATTTAGCACCAAAAAGCGCTTTAGCGCGGTTAATAGCTATTTGCTCTATTTCATCAATTACTTCACAACCGCCGTAGTAACGCTTACCTGGATAACCTTCAGCATATTTGTTAGTCAGTACCGAACCTGCTGCTTCCATTACTTGGTCACTCACAAAATTCTCTGAAGCGATGAGCTCAATTCCCAACTCTTGGCGCTCTCTTTCGTCTTCAATTAGTTCAAAAATATCAATGTCTCTTTGCATATTAAAATTATTTAATGTTTAATACTCTTCTCATTGCTTCTATTTCTGGGCAAATATATGTTTTTTTTCAGTATCACACAAACATCTGTAAAGAAATATTTGTTAGCCCAATACCACGTCCATTGCCATCATCACTACAAAACCTATTAAAAAGCCTATGGTAGAAACATCGGTGTTCTCATTTTGCTGGGCTTCAGGTATTACCTCTTCTATGACCACATAAATCATAGCTCCTGCCGCAAAAGCAAGGGCATAAGGAAGTATCGGAGTAAAAAAGAGTACTGCAAAAGCTCCTAATACCCCTGCTATGGGCTCTACAATAGCCGAAAGCTGCCCATAAAAAAAGCTCTTACATCTACCCACACCCATACGTCTGAGTGGCATCGCTACAGCTATTCCTTCAGGAAAGTTCTGTAACCCAATACCGATGGCAAGAGTTACCGCTCCCGCAATAGAGGCTTCGGGAATACCAGCGGCTACCCCTCCAAAGAGTACCCCTACCGCCAATCCTTCGGGAATGTTGTGCAAGGTGATAGCTAAAATAAGTAAAGTAGTTTTTTGCCAATCGGTTTTAATACCTTCTGTTTGTTTGAAGTTGGCGTGAAAGTGTGGTAATAACTTATCTAATACATAAAGAAAAAATGCTCCCATAAATATCCCTACCGTAGCAGGTAGAACCTTTATAAAGCCTTCACCTTCTGTCATATTAATAGAGGGTATTATCAAACTCCACACACTGGCTGCCAGCATCACCCCTCCTGTAAAGCCTAGCATACCATCTAACACGGTCTTGTTTTCTTTCTTAAAAAAGAATACCACTGCAGCCCCCAAAGCTGTTACGCTCCACGTGAAAATGGTAGCGTATAAGGCAGCAAGTATAGGGTTTATGGTCTCTAAATAAGTAATAATATCTCGTATCATTTTATGACTTATCTGAAAATATTTTGGTATAATAACATATCTTTATAAACTCCTTGACTGTAAAGCCAGTCTTTTTGTACACCACTGCAACTAAATCCTACTCCCTCAAAAAGGCGTATACTCACCTCATTATCCGCAGGGATATAAGCAATCAGTTGGTGTAAGTCTAAGTATTGTTGCGTATGAGCTATCAACTGTCGCAAGGCTTCTTTGGCATAACCTTTCCCTCGATAGACGGGCAAAAGAGCTATCCCCACAGCTGCTCTACGGTGCTTCGGACTAAAATCGTATAAATCTACACAGCCCATAGGCGTTCCCTCTTCAAACGCTATAACATAGCGATACTGCTTAGCTTCGTAAATATCCTGTTGGGCATTCCGTATATAATCTTGTAGCAAATGCTTAGCAAAAGGCAATTGGGTGTCACTCACCTCCCACAAGGCTTCTTTGTTTTCTAACTGATACAAGAAATCTATATCCTCAGGTTCTAACGCTCTTAACTTTATCATTCTTTACCTCTTAACTCTTCTACCGTTCCTTCAAACACGAATTGAACACTACCACTCAAATAGATATTCTCATACCTCTCTCCTACTCTATCGAAAGCCACTTGCAAGTCACCTCCTCGAGTGTGCAGGGTAATCTGTTGTGCATCGGTTTCTCCTATGTGATAAAGGGCAATCGCTACGGCTGTAACCCCTGTACCGCAAGAGTAAGTTTCATCTTCCACTCCACGCTCATAGGTACGCACTTTAAAGCCTTTCTCTCCTTTGCTCACAAAATTCACGTTACTACCGCCCTGAGTAGCATAAAGTTCTCCATAACGTATAGTAGCTCCTTCGCTTTTCACGTCTACGGTATCTACCTCTTCCACCCATTGCACGTGGTGAGGTGACCCTGTATTTAAAAATACGTAGCCTTTGTGTTCTTCTACCTCAGTTACATTTTTCATTTGCAAGCACACGTAGCTATCCCCTTCAATCGTAGCACGATGCTCCCCATCTACAGCTATAAATAGCGTTTCATGTTCTATAATACCCATTTGTTTCGCAAAAGCCACCACACAGCGCCCGCCATTGCCACACATCGTACTTTCAAGCCCGTCAGAATTGTAATACACCATACGGAAATCATACTGCGGGTCGTTCTCAAGCAATATCAATCCATCGGCTCCAATGCCAAAACGCCTATGACACAATTGTGCCACAAGCGTTTCGTTATTTTTAGGAAATACCCCTTTGCGATTGTCTATCATCACAAAATCGTTCCCTGTTCCTTGATATTTGTAGAATTTCATCATCAAAAAAGGTCAAAAATTAGTAGCGTTAAGTACGCAAAAGGCGAGGCAAAAATAAGGCTATCCAGGCGGTCGAGTAAACCTCCGTGTCCTGGCAGTATCGTCCCGCTGTCCTTTACCTTAGCAGTTCGTTTAAAGCTAGACTCTACCAGGTCGCCTACCGCACCGGTAACCACCAAAATCACTGCCAATATAAGCCATTGCCATAGTGGTCTGCCACTGTAATACGAAATAGCTGTAGCGATAAGCATCGCCCCTATGAGTCCGCCCACAAAACCCTCAATAGTTTTCTTAGGCGAAATGCGCTCAAAGAGCTTGTGTTTGCCAAAGGCTTTACCTGTAAGGTACGCAAAACTATCACTCGCCCATATAATACACAACAGTCCTATCATCGTAATTTGCGACTCGTTGTTGAATATATTCTGATAAAAATAATTAGGGTTCGGATTGTTCTCATATTTGTAAATCAGAGGCATAAATATACAACCTCCTCCTATATACAGTAAACTAATAAGCAGTTTAGTATTGTTACTTTGCTTGCGGATAGGCGTTTTTTCGTTGAAAAGCATCATCGTGAGGTATATATTGGCAAGCAAAGTAGCCAAAAGCAGTATATAAACCGAGAAAGGATAAGTTTTTAAGTGAATAAACAGCCACCAAACCAACAAAAAAAGCAAAAATATATGTAATTCCTTTAATCTGATAAGCCTTTTAAACTCAAATAAACAAATAATACCAAAGGATAAAAACAAGAAGTCAAAAGCATCAGCATTGAGCATAATTGCCGATAGCAATAGAAAAACATAAATAAAGCCTGTAATGGTTCTTTTGAAGAGTTCGTTCATAAATTATTATTTATCAATAGGTAAATCTTCTAAGAGTATCAGGTACGTCCTCTTAGAACTCGTGCCGTAATAGTTGATACTATTCTTCTCAGGGTCATCGGTAAAACTTTGTAGCGTAATGAGACCCGTAGGAAATTGTTGTGGGTACTTGTTCTTTATGCCTCTCATTCCTTCAGGAATATCTCTCACCATCTGACTCGTTTTGGCAAAGACAATAAATATTTCAGGTAATTCATTGATATTCTTATGTCTCAACTGATGCGAAGAGAGCATAATCCCGCCCAAAGTAGTGATAAGGTACTCGCAATCCGTCAAATACACGTTCGAAGTTTCGATATCGGCAGTAAACAGTGGCGTGTGTTCTTCAAACATTGTTTTAATAGTGTGAGAAGCATTACTACTCATCTTCACATATACGCCCAACTCTTTCAGTATGTGCCGAAAAACCTCTTGCACCTGTATTTCGGTAGTGCAATAAATAAACTTTCCGCCATTTTTAGTAAAGTTCATCGCAAATTGCTCATCAGCAGGAAGCTGTTCATTTAACTTGCGTACTTCATCTTCACTTTTTATATCATTCCCTTTAAATAATCTTCTAAATAAATTCATTGACAATCCGTTTTTTACAATTGGCAATCTAACTAATACTTAATCTTCTTATCCGTTGAATATCAACAAAAGAAGTATTTTATTCCATTCATATCTGCCCAGCAGATAATACAACGAGCCCTATTTTTTTGCAAATATATACAAAATAAATGAATCTATATACTTTTTCTATAAAATTTGTTATTTGCTTTTATTTTCCTACCTTTGTACCCTTACTGAATATATGATATTTATTTTTTTGCGTTTTTTTCGCCAAAAACGCAATTTTAACATTTTTTTCTCAATAAACTAAAAACAGCTTTTTTCCGTTTGATATTCAGCTTAATACCCTCTTTCCTTCGCCTTAGCTTCGTCTTAGGTTCGTCTTACCTTCGTCTTAGGTTCGAGTAAAGTAGAGGTAAAGTAAAAGATAAGAACTAAAAACATTCATTGATTATCAACCTTTTGTATTTTTGAGGTGAAAAAACAGAACCTTGTCTTTTTTTGAAGAATATTCGCGAAAAAGCAATTTTTAACATTTTTTTTGCAGTCAATATGGCTATTAATATTAGTATCATAGGAGGAGGCAATGTGGCTTATCACCTCACCAAAGCCCTCTATCAGCTCCCTGAGGTGTACCTTCGGCAGTTGTATAACCGTAGTGAATTCAGCCCTGAGTTTAATGATTTTCAGGTAGATAAAATTCACAGCCTTACCGACTTGCGCCCCACCGATATATGTATTATAGCCGTGAAAGACGAAGCTATTAGTGAAGTTTCAGCCTTCCTTCCTTTCGAGGGGCAATTGGTAGTGCACACCTCTGGCAATACCCCTATGGAGGTACTCTCACCCAAAAACCGACGTGGCGTGTTTTACCCTTTACAATCCTTTTCAAAAAGCACTCAGGTCGATTTTTCAAACATTCCTTTTTGTTTAGAGGCTGAACATACTGAGGATATGGAAAGATTTCTATACCCATTAGCTCAAAAGCTTTCTACAAAAGTGTATCTGCTCAGTAGTTACCAACGCAGTATAATGCACCTATCGGCTGTTTTCGTTAATAATTTCACCAATCATTTGGTGGCTATCAGTCAAAGAATATGCGAGGCACACGCCATTCCTTTTGAAATATTAGAACCTTTGCTAAAAAATACTTTCGAAAAACTCCAAACAATGCCCGCCCTCGAAGCACAAACAGGACCTGCACGACGTGGCGACACTCAAACTATTGCTAACCATTTGGCTTTGCTTAAAGGTTATGAACGAGAAATATACAATATAATTACAAAATCAATAATAAACACCTATGGAAAGAAAGAACTATAAAGAACGTTTGAAGAACATCACAACTTTTATTTTTGATGTTGATGGCGTATTTACCAATACTCAAGTGTTTGTAAATAACGACGGCGATCTATTGCGCAGTATGAATATGAAGGACGGATTTGCAGTAAAAACAGCTATCGCCAAAGGGTACACCATATGTATCATTACAGGAGGAGGTAACGTAGGCGTACAAAAACGCTTCGAAAACCTCGGTGTAAAAGATATCTTTATGCTCCGTCACCAAAAGCTCGAAACCTTTTTGAAATACCAAAAGGAAAAACATCTTAAAAGAGAACAAATACTTTATATGGGTGACGATATGCCCGATATCCCTCCAATGAAGCGAGCAGGATTGGCTATTTGCCCCGTAGATGCCGTGCCCGAAGTAAGAGCTGTATCCGATTATATTTCGCATCTTGAAGGCGGACAGGGAGCTGTGCGCGATATTATAGAACAAGTGCTTAAAGTGCGTGGTGATTGGACTTTTGAAGATAAATAATCCCACTTTACTTATTATATAAAGGGCTGTCTACCTTCCGGTAGACAGCCCTTATAATTAGATGATAGAATTAATATTTTCTTAATTCTAATTCTTTTTTAGCAATCGGCGGGCAGCTTCTGAGGCTGCTATCAATCCACCTGCCGACATAATAATATCTTTCAATACTAAACGTCCCGCTCCCGATAGATAAGGGAATCCGTAAGCAGGCGTAGGCATATCTCCACCTAAGTTAGGCACATACACCTCAGGAGTCGTGATGAGGAAAGAGAGGGTAACTATACTCATACCAAAAGTGAGTAATCCTCCTATCACCCCTATTTTAGGCGACCAAATACCCAATAAGGTAAGGAATCCTATCAAACAAATAAAAGCTCCTAAGCCATATGAGAACACATAAGTACCGTTCTCTTTATGCCATTCAATATTAGCTTTTACCATCTTCCCTTCAGGATTCTTGTGTAGCTTGTATTGGGCTACTTCTTTACCTTTGTTAGCTTCACCTGTCACGCCGTTCTCATCAATGGCAGTTTTGCCTGAATTGTTGTAGAAGAAACTCATAAACGGGCTATTCGTTACAAAGGGAACAATACCATCGGCTTCGTACTGGCACACTTTAAGTCCACCAATCCAAGCCATTACAATAAAGATAGCGACTCTGATAAAGTTTACAAAACAACGTTCGCTATCAGCTAAAAATGATAATAATTTTTGCATAGTGATTTAATATTTAAAATTAACTTTTTATTTGCGGGGGCAAAGATACGGCAATTATTTTGTATCTCGAATGGATAAAAAAGGTTATTTCATAGACTTTTCCGTTTTAGGCTGGGCAACGATAGAAATTCCTACCTTTTTTCGGAAGTGTTTGGGTGAGAGACCTACATTTTTCTTAAAAAACCTACTGAAATAAAACTCATCTTCAAAGTTGAGTTCAAAGGCTACTTCTTTAATAGATTTATAGGTGAGATGAAGCAGTTTTTTAGCTTCGAGCACTACACGTTCTTGTATGAGTTTATTAGGTGTTTTTCCTAAAAGTGTTTTTATTTTCTTGCTAAAACTATCGGGAGTAAGACATAATGCTGATGCATAAAAGGACACGTTGCGTTCTGTAATAAAATGGTCTTCTAAGAGTTTTTGGAAGTCGTTAGCTAAATGATGTTCAGTTTTAAGAGAGGTATGCTCTAACAATAGGCTTTTTTCTTTACTTGCTAAAGCCAAAATAAGTTGCAAGTATGATTTGAGTACAGATTCTGAATAAAGAGAAGGCGTTTTGCTTTCGTCTTCTATACGTTCAAAAAGAGTTATTATTTCAGCAAAACGTTTATCAGTAACCTTGATATGAGGATGCAAGAAGATAGCGTTAAATAGGAGTCCGTTACAGGCTACTTCTTTTTTGTGGTACTCAATACAGTAGAAATCACCGTGGAATTCCAACAGTAGGTTATCATTCGCAGTACCTTCTACCCATCGAAAATATTGATAAGGTGATAGAAAAAGTAGTGTATTACCTTCATAGGGATAGGGCACCGTATCTACGGCAATAGTTCCTTCTCCTCGAAATATAAATACACAATAATTCTCCACACGTACAGGTGTGGAGAATTGTTGTAATGTAATATGTTTAACAGCTATATTCACTGTTTACTAAAACGCCTTAATACGGTACATCAACCCAATACTTACGCGATTGGTATCAGTAGTTACATTCGTAAGCTTGTTTTCACGACTTCTTCCTATATAAGCCAAGAAGAACCGCAAGTCTTGCTTTTCAAAAGGTAAGTATTCAACACCTGCAAAATAACCTATACCTGTCATTTTATTATCAGTAAGGTCATTTTTAGCAGTTTCATATAAGCCTTGTGCAAAGATATTGAGTTGAGGAATAGGTTGATATTCTGCTTTTAGTACAAAACTGTTGTACTTGGCATCTTTTACAAGTACTGTGCTACTCATCGGAGTATATTTCAATCTATCCAATTGTTCATTAGCCATCATATAATCAAAGAAGACTTGGAACTTAGGCAAATTGAGCTTTGTACCCAACATCAACATCCAATTGTTATAGCCGTCGGCTTCACTTTGCAAACCTCCTCCCCAACGAGTTTGGATAAGATTGTCAAACAAGTTACCATTCCAATTAAAAATATAAGTAAGAGGTGCTTTGCTCGCATTGATAGTATTCGTAGCTGTTCCATAAAGTGTTTCAAAGCTATCATTGCGTACATCAGTAATCTGCAAATTGAACTCGTGGTTTTTATTAGGTGCATAGGTTATCATTGCTCCTAACATAAAGTTATCCATATTTTCAATGAAATCAGAGTATTCATAGATGTTCATTGGGTTTAGGTCAAACTCAAAACCTCCCCACGCTTGGCACATTTTACCTGCAGTGAGTGCCCATTTATCGTCTAAACGGAAACCTGCATAGAGCATATCGGTAGCTTTGGCGAGATTATCCAAAGAAGTTGCTGCATTTGATTTGTTCAAACGATGACGGAAGCGATAGAAAATACGGTCGGTAATATCACCTCGAACCTCCAATCGCAATTGGCGCGCTTTGAATTGAGCGGTCATATCTTGGTCTTTTACTTTTTCAAGATCAAAGCTCGATTGAAAGTTGAAGTACATATTAAACTTCTTATGAATAGGGTTTTCTTCTCCATCTTGTGACATAGGTAGAGGCGCAGGAGCAGTAGCTTTTAACTGGTCGATTTCTGCCCTCAATTGGTTGATTTGGTCTTGCAAATCTTGTTGTGCAGTGGCAACACCCCCTACCAGAAGGCTTATTGCCAATAATATTTTTTTCATAGTATAAATTAGTCGTTAATTGTTAGTCTTTAATCGTTAGCTAAGTACTAACGACTAAAGACTAAATCTTAATATTCATTAAAGTATTTTTGGATTTGTTTCCAATCCTTAGTTTTAGTGAGTGCCAACATCAGTAGTACGCGGGCTTTTTGTGGGTTGAGTGCTTGTGCAGCTACAAATTGATATTTAGCATCATCTACTTCGGCATCGAGAGTTGTTGCTCCTGTAGGTACGCGTGAAGAACGCACAAACTGAATGCCTTGTTCTCTAGCTTTTACTGCCAAATCGAAGATAGTGTGATAGAGGTTACCATTACCTACTCCTGCGTGTACAATACCATCGAATTTAGCGTCCATAAAGGCTTTCATTGGCAATTCGGATACGTTAGAATAACTGTATACAATACCTACTTTAGGCAATTGTTTCAAATTATCAACGTTAAACACGGATTGATAAGTGTGTTTGTTTTCAGGAGTGCGATTAAAGAATACCTTACCGTTGTGAATATATGCCAATTTGCCATAGTTAGCACCTTGGAAAGTTTCGACAGCAGTGGTATTGGTTTTAATGACATCTTTAGCATCGAGTACGATGTCGTTCATACACACCATTACTCCACGCCCCATAGCATTTTTATCGGCAGCAGTTACTACTGCGTTATAGAGGTTTAGAGGACCATCGGCACTCATACCGGTAGCAGGGCGCATTGCTCCTACCATTACGACAGGTTTTTTGCTGTGTACGGTAAGGTTAAGGAAGTAGGCGGTTTCTTCCATTGTATCGGTACCGTGAGTGATTACCACACCATCATATCCTTCTTTATTTAAGAGCTGATTGATGCGTTTGGCAAGGGTGAGCCATACCTCATCGTTCATATCTTGTGAACCGATTTTCACAATCTGTTCACCACTTATATTGGCTATATTCTTCACTTCGGGCACTGCTTCCAAGAGTTGATAAATACCGAGCTCACCAGCTTTATAATTGGTTTCAGTATTCGATTTACTTACTCCAGCGATAGTACCGCCAGTAGCTAAAATACGAATCTTTGGCTTTTGTTGTGCAAAGACTGCCACAGTCATCATTAAGAGCAATGAGAGGGCAATTTTTTTCATCAATGTTATCATATATAATTTTAGTTATTAGTTTTAAATGGAAAGTTAAGAATTAGAAATTAGATTTTTCACATAAACATAATTATTAAGTAACCTACTGCAATGGCTATAATAGTAGCTACAAAACCAGGAATTTGGAACGAGTGGTTCAGCACGTACTTGCCTATGCGAGTGGTACCTGTTCTATCGAAATTGATAGCAGCTACTACGGTAGGATAATTAGGGATAAAAAAATAGCCATTCACCGCAGGGAACATTGCTATCATTGCCATTGGGTGAATACCTAAGGCAATCCCTAACGGATAAAGAGTTCGTACCGTAGCGGCTTGACTAAATAAAAGAACAGACATTACAAAAAGAGCTACTGCAAAAAGGAAAGGATATTGAGTAACTATTTGTTCGATGTGCATTTTGAAGAACTCAATATTGCCATTGAAAAAAGTATCTCCCATCCAAGCAATCCCAAAAATAGCTATCACGGCTTGCATACCTGCAATAAATACCGAGCCTTTTACTGCTTTGTTGATGTCTACTCGAGCAAAGATAATCATCAAGCCAGCGATAGACATCATTATAATTTCGATGAGTTGGGTCATTCCCATCTGTACTTTCTCACCTCCTACTTCAAAAGATGGACGGAGGCTATCAATAGAACCAAAAAGTACGATAGAGAGGACTCCTATAAGGAATATAATCACTGACGTTTTGGCTCTTTGCAGGTCTTTACCGGTCATTTGTGAAGCGGTATGACTTTCTTTTTCTAAAAGCCCTTCACGTAAACGGCGTTGGTATTCAGGATCTTTTTCGAGAGGAACGCCCATAAAACTCACGGCTATAGCGCCTACAATCACCCCGATAATCGTAGCGGGAATACACACCATCAGGATATTGCCCAGCGTAATACCTTTACTACCTAAGAGCTCAGCTGAAAGCAAAGCGGCTGTAGCTGCCGAAATAGGGCTGGCTGTAATAGCCTGTTGCGAAGCTATTACCGATATAGAAAGGGGACGCTCAGGGCGTACCTTGCTATCGGTAGCAATTTCGGAGATGATAGGCAAAAGCGAATAGGCAATGTGACCTGTACCTGAAAACAAAGTAAAAAAGTAGCAGACTACAGGCGCCAAGAAGGTAATCATAGCGGGATTTTTGCGTAGAATTTTTTCGGCTACCTTCACCAAATAATCTAAACCTTCCGCTGCTTGCAATGTAGCAGCCGCTGTAATAACTGCTACAATGATAAGCATTACATCGATAGGCGGATTACCAGGTTTAAGTCCGAAACAAAAGACCAGAATTCCTAAACCTATCATACCGAAGATACCGAGCCCAATACCTCCTACTCTGGCTCCTACAAAGATAGCGAGGAGCACGATTAATAATTCTATATATATCATATTCAATGAATAATTGACAATAACAATTAGTAACTACTAATTTTGGGTCAAAGATACGAAAGTTTTTGAAAACAAAAAAGAAAAAAAGAATATTTTTTAAAATAAAAAGAACTTTTAAATTTAGGAGATAACTTATACTTAGCTTATAGGAAGCTTATAGGAACCTTAAACGAATCTTGGAAGATTGTTATACAAAAGGTATATAAACACTTGATATACAATAGTTAAAAATAATATAATTTCTATAATTCAGTTAATTTCCATTTTTTGATTTTTTAAGATTTTTGTATATAACATTAAAAATTCTTTTCAATGTCGAACGGAGGTCATTCGCAATTATTTGCTACCTTTGCCCTCAAAAATAACGTTATGGAATTTACCTACACTTTAGCGGACATTGATACAATTGCAAAAAAACTTCTTCCTCACTTACACTGCAAAGTGGTGATTTTTAGAGGAGGAATGGGATTTGGCAAAACAACACTCATCAAAGCCTTGGTGCGTGCCTTAGGTAGTACAGACAATGTAAGTAGCCCTACTTTTAGTTTGGTGAACTCTTATGAAGGTGCTGACAGTCGTATTTACCACTTTGATTTTTACCGTATCAAAAACGAGGAAGAGGCTTTTGATATTGGCTTTGAAGAATACCTCTACTCTGGCGATTGGTGTTTTATTGAATGGGCGGAAAAGGTTGAAAAATACTTGCCTGATACTTATACCACAGTCGAATTGATACAAATAGATAAAAACTATAGAAAATTAGTAGTTAGCAATTAGAAAATTAGCAAATTGATAAAATGCTCGTGCGGCTCGCACCAAATTATGATTAAACACATTCTCAATTTTAAACGTCCTTCGGGGACATCAAGAGGAGTTCTTACCTCCAAAGAGACCTTTTTTTTAGTAATAGAACAAGAGGGCAAAAAAGGCATAGGAGAATGCAACCTCTTTCGTAGGCTTAGTGCCGATGATGTACCTGATTATGAGGCTAAATTGCAATGGGTAGAACAACACTTACACTTGGGAGAAAAGGCTTTATTAGAAGAGCTCAAGACTTTTCCGTCTATACAATTTGGGGTGGAACAAGCATTTAGGTCGGTAGCAGCTCCACACTGGTACGAGCTCTTTCCTTCGAACTTTACGAAGGGAAAAGACGCTATACCTATCAATGGACTCATTTGGATGGGCTCTCCCGACTTTATGAAAGCGCAGATAAAAGAGAAACTCGCTCAGGGTTTTCGCTGTATCAAAATGAAGATAGGAGCGATCGACTTTGAAGAAGAATATCGCATTTTAAAAGCCTTGCGCAATGAGTTTTCGGCAAGCGATATAGAAATACGGGTAGATGCTAATGGTGCGTTTCAAGCAAATGAAGCTCTGAGATATTTAGAATGCTTGGCTACTTTGCAATTACACTCTATTGAGCAACCTATACGCGCAGGACAGTGGGAAGCGATGGCTGAACTATGCGAGCAAACACCTCTGCCTATCGCCCTTGATGAGGAGCTGATAGGGATATTTACAAGGGAAGAAAAACAACGACTTCTGAGAGAGATACAACCGCAGTATATCATTTTAAAACCTTCGCTCATAGGAGGCTATAGAGGTTCTGAAGAATGGATAACTCTTGCCGAAACATTGGGTATAGGTTGGTGGGTAACATCGGCTTTGGAGAGCAACATAGGGCTTAATGCCATTGCGCAGTGGACGTACACACTTCGCAACCCAATGCCCCAAGGCTTAGGCACGGGAGCGCTGTATACAAACAATATACCTTTTCCGCTTTATGTGGAAAACGGACATTTAGGCTTTAATCCTTGTGAGCGCGTAACATTTCCCTTTTCATAGGCGGTCCGGGCAATCGTTCCACCGTAAAGCCACAAGCCTGCATTGCACGGCGTACAGAACCTTTGGCAGCGTAGGTTACCAAATAGCCTCCTTGTTTGAGAGCAGTGTACATTCGTTGGAAAATAGCTTCTTGCCACAATTCGGGTTGTACTTGCGCCCCAAAAGCATCGAAATAAATAAGGTCGAAAGTATCGGTATCGTTAATAGTTTCAAAACGTTGTAATCGCTTTTTGAAACTAAAAGAGGAAGAAAGTGACATTGGTTTATCCCAGATACAGCGATGCATTTGTTCAAAGACAGGAGTAAGTGTAACATCGTTCAGCAATTGCGAAAAATTCATCTGTGAGGCTTCGTCCCACGAAAGCGGATAGGCTTCTACCGTTTCGTAACG
Source organism: Capnocytophaga sp. oral taxon 902 (assembly GCF_013394735.1). NCBI lineage: Bacteria > Pseudomonadati > Bacteroidota > Flavobacteriia > Flavobacteriales > Flavobacteriaceae > Capnocytophaga > Capnocytophaga sp. oral taxon 902. Next base: position 2,396,164 of record NZ_CP058261.1, on the reverse strand, counting down.
AATATTCAGTTGCAAGGATTCGTGTTCCTTGTAAGTAGCTAAAGCGTTGAGCCCCGTGCCAAAGCCAATTTCTAAGATAGAGATACTTTGATGGTCAAACAGTTGCAGTCCGTTTTTGATAAACACGTGCTGAGTTTCTTGAAGCGCGCCGTGTACTGAGTGATAGGTCTCGTCCAACTGCGGAATATAAAAGCTGGTAGAACCATCAGAGGTTTTTATAAGTTCGTGAGTCATTGTTCAGGTAAAAGATAAAAGGTGACAAGTAATCGTTTAATAGTTAGTGCGTTGAAAAATATAGGTAAAGATTTTTGTGTTTTACGCGACAAAGTTAAAAAATATTTTGTACCTTTGACAAAAATTTAGACAGAATCAAAAACTAAAACAATATGAATTTAAAGATTGAAAAAGTAAAAGAAAGTCGTATTAACCAGATAGACTTTTCAAAACTGAGTTTTGGTAAAACTTTTGCTGACCATATGTTCATCTGCGAATACAAAGATGGACAGTGGCAAAACCCAACCATCAAACCTTATGCTCCTATAACCCTTGAGCCTTCGGCAAGCGTATTCCACTACGGACAAGCTGTTTTTGAGGGAATGAAAGCTTATAAGGACGACAACGGACACGTTTTTCTATTCCGTCCGCAAGAAAACTATAAACGTATCAACAAATCTTGCGCACGATTGGCAATGCCTGAGTTCCCTGAAGAATGGTTTGACCAAGCACTCCGCACTCTTGTAGATATCGATAGTGAATGGGTAAAACCAGGTTTTGGCAATGCCCTCTATTTGCGCCCATTTATGATTGCTACTACTGCTGGCGTGCAAGCGGCTCCTGCTAAAAATTACCTCTTTATGATTATTACTGCCCCTGTACAGGCCTACTACAAAGGCGATGTAAAAGTAAAAATAGCCGACTATTACAGCCGTGCTGCTAATGGTGGTTTTGGTTTTGCTAAAGCAGCAGGTAACTACGCAGGTCAGTTTTTCCCTACTCAGGAAGCTGCCAATGAAGGCTATCAACAAGTGATGTGGACAGACGATGCTACTCACCAATTCTTAGAAGAAGCAGGTACAATGAACCTATGGTTCCGTTTTGGTGACACCCTTGTTACTTGCCCTACTAGTGAACGTATTCTCGATGGGGTAACTCGTAAAAGTATCATTGCAGTAGCCGAAAGATTAGGTATCAAAACCGAAGTACGCCCCGTGAAAGTAACCGAACTTATCGAAGCTGCTGAAAAAGGTGAATTGAAAGAAGCGTTTGGTTGCGGAACGGCAGCTGTGATTAGCCCTATATCTGGATTTGGCTATAAAGGCAAAGATTACAGCGTAAATCGCCCCGCTGAATTATATACCGATAAAATCAAACAAGCAATACTTAACATTCAGTATAACAAGGCGGAAGACCCCTTCGGCTGGAGAGTGCAAGTAAAGTAAGAAGAAAATAATTTGTGAAAAAGTTGTTAAAAAGTTTGCAGGTTTCAAAAAAGGTCGTACCTTTGCACCCGTAAAACAAGAACAACAATGGCCTCGTGGCGCAACTGAATAGCGCATCTGATTACGGCTCAGAAGGTTACAGGTTTGAATCCTGTCGAGGTCACTAAGAGGTAACGTACTTCCACTCAAAGCGTTACCTTTTATTTTTAGTACGGTAATCCCATTTGTAATTATTCAAAAACGACAAGGTAAACGTCAATCTAAAATAATTACATTATGGTTACAAAAACAATGGACGGGTGTAGCTACTCCGAACTATGGGTGTCCCCTGCCAACTGGCAAAAAGCTACTAAAAAAGACTTGGATAAAGATTGGTACGTGCAATGCGTTTTCTTTGACCCTCGTTTTGAAAAGAAATATCCTAAGGGCTTCCCTTATAGAAAAAAGGCTAACAGACCTAATACTATAGAGGAACGAAAAGCGATGATTTCTTTTCTTCTTAAAAACATTCCCCAGCAACTTGACAATGGTTTTAATCCTATCCTCAAAAAGTACGTGAGCGTTCACAAGGAGGGTCTTTACCCTGAATTGCACTTTATTGAGGCTTTTAGGCGTGCATTGGAAATAAAAGTAGGTACTAAAAAGCACCTATACGAAATACAATGCGCTATTAATAGACTTGAAAAAGCGTGTGAAGCTCTCGATTTGCAAGCCGTTAAAATTAAAGATTTGCGAAGGGTGGACTTAAAGCGAATGCTGGACTGGTTGCGACTATCCGACAAATATTACAATAGGTTTGTGATATACTTCTCCAGCTTATACCGTGAGCTAATAGAGTACGAATGCTGCGAAAGTAACATTACGAGGGATATATACCCTAAAAAGGTGATTAAAGAAGTCCGTACTATACTTACCGCTGATGAACTTACAAAAGTAAAAAACCACGTGCGATTTATTAACCCCGACTTTTATAGGTATATGATGATATTCCTATATTCAGGGGCACGTAATACTGAACTTTTCAGATTACAACGCAAAGATGTAGATTTGGACAAACAGGAATTTGTAATACTTCTTGAAAAAGGCGGGCAGTACAAACGATGTACAAAGGTGATATTATCCCCTGCATTAGAATTTTGGAAAGAGATATGCAACAAGTGTAAAAGCGATAACGACTACCTTTTTGCACTTGATTTTGTTCCTAATAAGAAAATGGGTCATACCGAGATTGTAACACGCTTTTGGAAACGACACGTAAAAGATAAATTAGGTATTGAAGCTGATTTTTACGCCCTCAAACACTATATGCTTGATAACTTGGATAGCGATACGGCTATGATTTTAGCTTCACATACAAACCAAAACACAACAGCTATATACCAAGTGAACAAGGCTAAAAGGGAGAGAGAGCGGTTAAAGCAGTTGAATATACAGATATAATTATCATTTTCGTAAAGTCACGAAAATGGTCATTAATTAAAAATAATGTTGTATATTTGTAACCTAAATATTTTAGTATTATGGAAAATATAATCATTGATACAGATTTTGAGGTTATAAAGAAAGATGTTAGACCTACCGTTACTAACTTCTACATTCTTTACAAGAAACAAGGGGTTGTAAAAGAGGATATTTGTAAATTCGCTTTGTCTTTTAGGGAGCAACAAAAAGATGTTAAATGTAATATTCATATCATAGACTCAAAAGATATTGAACCGTTTATGGATAATTTTTCGTGGTTGCCAAAAGAAGAGCAAACAAAGAAAGCAAATCATTTTGTTGCGACATTGCCGTTTGACACAAACAGCCTTCTTTGGTTCCCATTTCGTGAATAATAATTTTTTAAAATTAATATACCAATGAAAAGAATAGTATTATTACTGATTGCCCTGCTCGCTGTGGGGTGTTCGAAAAGTGAGGATAAACAAGAAGATTTTAGCCAATATAAACTGAATGTACCTGAGTGGTTAGTGGGTGAATGGAAATATTCAACTGGCTTTATAACTCACGATTTTGGTTTTTCAAAAAATGATTATCTTCTTTCAGGAAATGGCAAAAGTTTTTTTGAGGATTTTTGGAGCCGTTTAGTCAAAGAAGGAGAGTATTCTTATATGGATTATAAAGGATATTATTTTATAAGCTATGCAACACAAACAAAAAAGTATTTCAAATATTCTTTTGAGATGAAAGAAAAAAAATGCTCTTTTGAATTTAATGGCACTATTTACAACCTCTGTAATGAAGAAAATAAAAATGATAGAGATATCAGGCGTATATATGAAGAAGTAACGGAGTACGGAACTACAATTAAAAAAATATATGATGATGAGTATACTTATAAAAAAGTAAAATAATAAAAGCCCTCGTTATGAGGGCTTTTTTATGTACGCATTTTTATTCCTTTGGTATCTATATTTCCGAGAATAGTTTTCACTCCCGCTATATCCGTCTCTATCTTGTGTAGTTTGTAAGTGTTTGTCTCTATTCCTGCAAGGTACTGCAATTGCCTTGCCGATGATAATTGCATAGATTGATACATTTCCTTGAGATAGTTAGCAGTCTGTAAGGCGGCATTCTTTATCTCGGCACTTAACTGAGTTTGTAACCTAAATTGTCCGTTCAATTCATCTGCACTGTCTTGGCTCATTCGAGCAAATCCTTTTTCGACAGCTTGGCGTTGTTCATTTAGAAAGTTGTAACCTAAATTACTACTCATCTCGTTCCAATTCTTAAAGAATTGTTGCATTTCACCGATTTTGCCTTTCATTCTACTGGAAAATTCAGCTATAAGATTCGCAGTAGCATTAGCATATTCTTCACTACTAACATTTCCATCTCCTGCTACTTTGTGCATTTTCTTTTGAAATTCCTTAAAATCTTTCGCAACAAACAACTCATACATCAACTACTTACCGAGTTTGCTAATAATGTTACCTACTGACTTAGAAAAGTTTTCAAAAGCGTCTTCTCCTTTTTTTAGCGAATCGACAACACTATCTATTATAGATGTCCCCATTTCCCCAAAGGTTTTATTAAGATATTCATCAAACTTTTTTTGTGATTCTAACGCTTGTTCGTATTGTTGTATGATAGTTTGTAGAGCTTGTTTTCCTGCTCCTTCAAACTCTTTGCTATCTACAATGCTTTTGGCTAATTTTAAATTAAACTCACCTGATTTTTCAATTAGATTAGGATATTCAGAAAGTAGACTATTATATTCAGTATGAGACTTTTTCCAAAACCAAGCTCCTGTAGTATAACTATCTGTTGCAATTTTAATATTCTCTAAACCAAGATAATCACCGCCTTCCCTGTTAGGTGACCGATATCCATAACTACGGAAACTTGTGCCAGCGTCCTCATAACGTTTTTTTAGATTAAAACCCATCCTGCGCTCTAAATCGTTCCACAGTCTGTTGTATTCTTTTAAATCACTCAAAGCGTTATTGATGTCTTCCGTGCCGAATATAGATGTATTTTCTTTGTGTAACATCTTCTCTTCCCAAAGTAGTCGGTTGTATTCATTCTGTTGGTTTATTTTTGACTGAGCTATTTCTTGTAATTTTTTTTCGTGAGCTAAACGCTCTTTTGCAGCCCCCTCTAAACCTCCTACTCCTAAACCTACAACAGCCCCAATAAGAGCCCCCCAGCCCCCTCCTACACTTGCACCCATTTGAGCAAAAGAAAGAGTTTTATTAAGTAAGTTTGCTGTGTTTTGTAAAGTACGTCCTAATTTCTCTAATGATGAGTTACCTGTACTTTGTCCTAATCGCTCAAACTCTTGCCCTAACTGTCCAAATTGTCCTGTGATTGATTGTGCCGACGACAACATACCATTGAACGCTTCCTGCCATTCAGCGGTATTGGGTTTGGCTTTGAATAGATTTTTGATGTTTGTACCGAGTTTGCCAAAAACGGTATCGCTACGCTCGGCTGTCTCTCTCGTTTGTTCAAGTTGCTGGCGTAGGCTTTGGATATATTCTACATTGTCCTTATCGCTCATATCAAGGTTGCTCGCCAACTGGTCTATTTCAGCTTCTGCCTCTGCTATGGTTTGGCGTATTTCCTTGACGGTCTTTTTGCGCATATTCTCAAAGAGTTTAGCAATAGCTGTACCCTCTTTTTTGTAGAGTATATCCAACTTTTTGAGTTCTCGTGCTTTTTCGTCTTGTGCTTTTTTGACTTGTGGAGCATCTGCCCCTAATTTGGCTTGTAAGGTGGCTATATCGGCATTGTATTTCTCCTCAATAGCTTTATGTTGGTCGGTGTAGGTTTGGTACTTTTCTAACAAGTCTTTATACACTTGTTCTTGCTGAATACGTTGGTACTCAGCATTAGAAGCTAAAAGCACCTTTTCGTTTTCAGCAAGGCGTGCTTTTTCGGCATTGATAGCAGGAGTATTGGTATCAAAGGCTTGTCCCTTTTTCCATTTGCCTTGTGCTTCTGCTTTTTGTTTTTCGGTTTCGATGAATGCGTTTAGCTGGTCTTCTGAACGCCTTCTAATTTCCTCTTCTTGCTTGTCGTATTCCAATTGAATGATAGAAAGGCGTTTTTCCGCTCCGTCTTTCATTATTTTGATACGAGACTCTTCACGAGCAAAAAGGTCGTCTTGAATTTGGCGGTTGTGGTCTCTTTGAGCTTTTTCAGTGTCGAAATCAGGGAGGGTTTCTTTTTTGGTAGTTCTTTTTGGGGTATTGCTTTTGGCTGATAAATCATCTCCTGTCCCCTTCTTGTACTCTTCAAGAAGTGTTTTTAATTTAGCCCTTTTTTCGTCTAATTTATTTAATTCCTCAGTACTTACTTCCCTGCCTTTTTTATTTCTTGCCTCTGCTTTATTTATTTGTTTTTGTAGGACTAAAATCTCATTCTTCTTTGCAACGAAATCAGTAGTTTGCTTTTTAGCTTGTTCAATCATTTTTATATGTTCTTTGTATGCCTGATTGAAACGTCCCAACTCGTTAAAGTCGTATTTAAGAAAAGGATTTTGAATGTTGTCTGTTATCTTGAAATTACTACCTGTTGATGGCGATTTTTTACTATTATATGCGTCATCAATTTGCTTTCTTATCTTGTCTAACTCCGCTTTACTTTTACCATTGAGAGAGTTTGCAAATTGACTCACGTCAATACCTACTACAACATTTTGTTGTTTTTGGAGTACTAACTTGTCTCTTTCAACTTCTTTTATTAGACGGTTGATTTCTCTTTGAGTACTCATAGCAAATCGACTGTCATACGCTTGCATTTTTATCAACTTATCTATTTGTGACTCTTTAGCTTTGATTGCTTCTTGAGTTTTCCCTATTGCGTCACGAGACATATTTTCATTCATTGTCTCATAACGTCCATTTAAGTCTTTCAGTACTTGGGACATTTCTCTCAATACTTGATTGAGAGATGTGTATTTATCAAGCACGCTACCTGTGCTACTTTTTAACGCTAAAAAAGCCTTATTTCTTTCGTCCCACGATTTAGTTTCGTCTTGAATAGTAGATATTAGTCCATTAATTCTGTTTTTTTCGTCATCAATAAGGTCTGCTTGTTCCTTGCGCAATTGGTTGTGTCTTTCGGTTGCTTCAGCATTAGCGTCGGTACTATCTTTTAATATCCACATAGTTGCTATTAGTCCCCCTATAACTGTTGCAACTAATACATAAGGATTAGCAAGCATTGTAGCATTGAGAAGTTTTTGAGCTTTCTCCAGCAGCAAAAGCCCTCTGTATTGGGCAAGTTGTGCAACCGTCCAACCATTAGTAAGCTGAGTATTTAAAGCTATAATGGCATTATGTACAATAATAGCAGTTTTGTAAGTACCATAAGTGCCGATAAGCCCCGCTATTACCTTTCCTAATGTCTGATAGTTCTCTACTAAGAAAGAAACCGCAGAAATAGCCCCTGAAGTTATACCCTCAGAAGGTTACAGGTTTGAATCCTGTCGAGGTCACGATAAAAGCTCCAACAAAGTTGGAGCTTTTTTTATCTTAATGAACGTCGTATAAGGAAAATAAATATACACAATTTAAATCTTAAAACAAAGTAGTGGCATAATAAACATTTCCAAGAGCTTTAAGTTCTTGGAAATGTTTATTTTTATAATGATGTAAATACTTAAAAACTTCCCTCTTAAAACCTAATCTTATTTCTTATAGAGCTCCAAGTATTCCCGTACGATTTCAAAGTCGTCAAAATGGTGTCTAACGCCTTTAATTTCTTGGTAAGTTTCGTGTCCCTTACCGGCGATGAGAATGATGTCTCCCTTTTTGGCATTCTTGCAAACGGATTGTATTGCCTGACGACGGTCGGTGATGGTTTGTACTTTGTGAAAGTATTGTGGCTGTACCCCTTGTTGCATTTCGGAAAGAATTGTCTCAGGTTCTTCGTTGCGAGGATTGTCGGAAGTGAGGATTACATTATCGCTGAGGTTTGTAGCTATATCAGCCATTATAGGGCGTTTACCTTTGTCGCGATTGCCTCCACAGCCCACTACGGTAGTGAGGGTCTCGTTGTGAGTGCGTATATCGTTGATAGTTTTCAGAACGTTTTCAAGGGCATCGGGGGTATGAGCATAATCCACTATGGTAATCACTCCCGTAGCCGATACTGCATACTGAAAACGTCCTGCCACAGGTTCTATGGCACTGATAAGAGTAAGCGTTTCGAGTTCGTCAATACCCAATAGAGTAGCTGTAGCATATACCGCCAAAAGGTTATAGGCATTAAACTCACCTATGAGTTTTGTCCATACCTCGTGCTGATTGATACGCAACAGCAAGCCGTCAAATCTGCTCTCGATGATATATGCCTTATAATCTGCGTGAGTTTTGAGTGCGTATGTTTTCTTTTGAGCTTTGGTATTTTGTAGCATAAAAGCCCCATTCTTATCATCGTTGTTTACTAAGGCAAAAGCGGTAACGGGTAACGCATCAAAGAAGCGTTTTTTCACATCGCGATAAGCAGCAAAGGTTTTGTGATAGTCGAGGTGGTCGCGGGTGAGGTTAGTGAAGATACCTCCTGCGAACTGTAGCCCTTCGGTACGATGCTGGTCGATGCCGTGCGAACTGACTTCCATAAAGCAGTATTTCACCCCTTGTTCTACCATTAAATGCAGATAATGATTCAGTTGAAGAGGGTCGGGGGTGGTGTGAGTAGCTTCAAAACGCTGATCGTCTACGTATACCGCCACTGTGGAGAGTAACCCCGCTTTTTGTCCTGCTTTTCTAAACAATTGGTAGAGTAACGTAGCAATAGTAGTCTTGCCGTTTGTACCCGTTACACCTACTAAGGTAAGTTTTTCGGAAGGATTGCCATAGAAGTTAGCTGCAATCAAGGCTAAAACACTATGGGTATTAGGAACTACTATATAGCTTACATTAGGCAAAGGTTGTTGAGGTAATTGCTCACATACGATAGCAGTAGCACCACTGCGTATAGCTTGGTCTATGTATTCGTGTCCGTTAGATTGCGTACCCGTGATGGCAACAAACATACTTCCTTTTTCCGCCTTGCGGGAGTCGAAGCAAACGGAAGTGATATCTTTATCTTCCACATAAAGGGAAGTTTTTATAGTGATATTTTTAAGTAATGTTTTTAAGTTCATAATGTTAATTAGTTAATTAGCCGATTTTCTATTTGTCAGTGTCATTTTACAAAGGCGAATGTTCAAAAACTTTCTTAGGAGAGGAAACCATTTCTTTGAGACGTTTTGCTATCTTTCCCCATTGATATTTCTTTTCAGTGAGTTGAATAGGAACATCAAAATAAATATCATTATGAAACAAAAGAGCTTTTCGGTATATTTGTAGATTTTTATTAGGAAATTTATAAGCTACAAATGAGAGCATCTCATCAAAAGAAAATCGCATTGACAAATAGGCTATATCAATAAAATCTTTCAACCGCGTACCATTATCGGCAATAGCTAAGAGTTTCATTGCAATAATATCCTGCAAACTGAATAGCCTTATACCTCCTATGTTTTGTATCTGTTCACACAAAGGAGTATTAAAAGTAATAAAGTCTATTTTAACCCCTTCTATACTTCCTTTTAGAGTACTGCGAGCCTTATTGTCAGTAAGAAAGTTATATTGCTGAGATAGATAAGACTCTAATTCAGTATTATCGAAATCTTCTAACGAAAATAAATCTAAATCAATACTGATGCGATGCCCTAAATACAAGGTAATAGCAGTACCTCCAGCTAAATAGAATTCATTCAGCTTCTCATCTTTCATCAAGATTTTCAGGAGTTCAAAAGTTGCTCCCGGTACTGTTTGTTCTTGTAACATTGTAAATCGTTTAAATCTATTTGAAATGCCTTTGAAACGAAATTCATATCCTTTTCGTTTAGGTAAGGCACTTGTTTTACTATTTCTATAAACGCTTCTAAGCCCCCATATAATTGCATAGCGGCATAAAAATCGTTGTCCCACCCCCTTTCTACAATGCGTTGTATGACTATTACTTTTCCTTTCTCCCAATCAAAGGTAGAGAGGTCGTAATCCCAAAGTAAAGTAGGAGAAACTTCTAAAGGGTCTTTGTCTTTCCAATCATCAAAAAGCATTATTTTTTAGTTGTTAGTTTAAATCGGATAATACAGACCAGTAGGACTGGTTGGAGTTTATAGGGTACAAATGTACAATAGAATGCAGAGTGTAAAATTAGTATATTAGCACGTCAGCTAATTCTCTAATTTGCCACATTGTAACACTACTACTATATTGCGGGGTACTTTAGTGCCTTTGGCAATTGATTGTGCACTTACTTTACCTTCACCTGAGAATTTCACTCGTAAGCCCATATTCTCCAAGAGAGCAACAGCGTCCATTACATTCATACCGCTAAGGTCGGGCATTATGGTTTTGTACTTAGCAGCTTTGGCATAATAATCTTCGTAGTTTGTAGTAGTACTGGCTGATATTTTATCTACGTTTTCTACCGTATCTATCAACAGCGAATTGGTATAGATTTTATGAGCAATACTCTTAAATACAGGCCCTGATACATCGGCACCATAGAAACCTACACTCTTATCGGGTTCGTGAATTACCACTATACAAGAGTATTTAGGGTTATCGACAGGAAAGAACCCTGCAAATGAAGATATATAGCTAAGTTTACTCTTATCGGCACTGGCATAGTTCTTACGGGCTGTACCTGTTTTACCTGCCATTGAGAAATCGGGAGAATGGAGACGATGCCCTGAACCGTAGGAACGTTCTACTACATTAGCCAATAGTCCCTTGGCACGGTCAGCAGTTTGTTTAGAACATATTTTACCATTGACAATTTCTACATTAAACTTCTCTACTGTTTTATTCCATTCCTTTACTTCTTTTATCATTCGAGGTTTGACCATTACTCCTCCGTTGGCAATTGCATTATAAAAAGCCAAGCTTTGCAAAGGAGTAAGTTTTACGGAATAACCTATTGCCATTGACTCAAGCGTTACCCCACTCCATATTTTGTCGCGAGGTGTAGGAATATAGGGAATACCTTCGCCTAAAATAGGTAAGCCTAAGGGTTGATTTAGGTTCATTTGAATGAGCTTGGTAGTAAAATCAGAAGGAGATTTTGAAAAAAGACTATGCACTAGTTCAGTCATTCCGACATTAGAAGAGACCGAAAAAGCTTTGTTGAGACTTATATTTCCTGTAAACCTATGTTGAGAGTCTTGAAAAGTCTTATCGTAATACTGTTGTTTTCCTTCCTTGATATCTACTACATAAGTCGTATCGATATTGCGGGCTTCCATAGCGGCTACTACCGTCATTAGTTTGAAGACTGAACCAGGTTCGTGTGCTTCACCAATAGCAAAGTTATAACGCTCAGAATACGTATCGTTTCTAGTATTCAGCTCTAAGTTAGAAATAGCTTTTATCTCACCTGTATTCACCTCCATTACTATCACACAACCGTGCTGAGCTTTGTATTTTTTAAGTTGTGTAAGCAAAGCGTGGTGAGCGATATCTTGGATATTAATATTGATAGTAGATACTACATCGTAGCCGTCCTTAGGTTCGATGATATTAAAACCACTGGCAAGTTTCCACTGTCCTTGTGCTATTTTTTGTTCTACGCGTCGACCTTTGGTTCCTAATAAATAGCTGGCATAAGCACCTTCCAAACCTACACGGGTAGTATAGCCTGTTTCATCAGTACGGGCATAACCGATACTGCGGTGTGCAATACCTCCTAATGGATATTCGCGTTTTATATTGCGCTCGACGATAATACCGCCTTTATAAGGACCTTTATTGAAGAGGGGGAATTTCTTGATTCGGGAGTACTCGCTATAACCCAGATTAGTGGCTACGAGCATATAGCGATTCTTTAAGCTACGTTCTTTTTTAAAGAGATTTAAGTAATAGCTATTGGGTTTTCCAAACATACGCGAAAGCGAATCGCTGAGGGGTTTTACATACCTATTGAAATTAGCTCTGGAAGGCGCAATACCGTCCCAACGGATATCATACCGAGTTACCGAAGTGGCAAGCAAACTACCATCATCAGAATACAAATTACCTTGACTGGGGATAATATCAGCTTCTCGCAAGGTAGTTTCGTCTACTTTGGCGCGATACTCATCACCGTCAATTTGTATTTTTATGAGCTTTACCGCAATGACACCTATCATCAGTAGCATCATAATGGTTACCAAATAAGTGCGCGATGTTATCTTTTTATCGTTTTTTTCCAATGCTTCTTTCTACTTGTATTATCTATTATCTCAAAGATTATTCTTCTACAATTGCCTTTATTTTTTGTGGTGGTTTTTCGGGTTGTTTGAGTCCTTTGCTTTCTAATTGTTCTAAAAGCGTAGACTCCAAACGCACTTTCTGCAAACGCGAACGCACATCGACGAATTCACTTTTGAGCTCATTTACTTCGTCGTTGAGCTTAGCTATTTGGTGTACTTTGCGGTCTACCATATGTGAGCTGGCTATCATTATAACTCCCAAAGCAAAAAGAAAGCTTATGAAGAACCAATTTCGGGTAGCTTCTTTACCTTCTACCAAAAATTTTCCTCGCAATATATTCTTTATTTCATCAGTGGCTTTTCCCATTTTTTTCAGTTATGAGTTTAAACGTTCGGCGATACGGAGTTTCGCACTACGGGCACGGCTGTTTTGTGCTATTTCAGTATCATCAGGAGTGATGAGACCGCCTACTTTTTTAAAGGGTACTGACACATTGCCATACCAATCTTTCTCAGGAGCTCCTTCTAACTGTCCGTCTCGAATGAAGCGTTTTACGCAGCGGTCTTCGAGTGAATGATAGCTGATAAGGCTGATACGCCCTTGGGGCTTGACTACGGCAGGGAGTTGTAGCAAAAATGATTCCAAAGCTTCTATTTCGGCATTTACCTCTATACGAATGGCTTGATAGATTTGTGCTAACACTTTGTTCTCTTTAAATTTAGGCAAGAGAGCTTTTACTGCTTCTTGTAGTTCACTGCCTAAGCGTATTGGCTTCTGCTCTCGGTAACTGATTATGGCACGGGCTATCGCTTTGGCATTTTTCAGTTCGCCATATTGAAAAAAGATATGAGTGAGTTCTATCTCGCCATACTCATTGACGACTTCTTGGGCTGAAAGAGGAGCTTGCTGGTTCATACGCATATCGAGTGTACCTTCAAAACGAGTAGAGAAACCACGCTCAGCTACATCGAACTGGTGAGAGGAAACCCCAAAATCACCCAAAACCCCATCTACTTGTGTTACTCCGTAAAAACGCAAATACTGACGCAGATACTTAAAGTTTTGCTGAATAAGAGTAAAACGTTCATCATCGATGGTATTATTAAGGGCGTCGGTATCTTGGTCGAACGCATAGAGGCGTCCGTTTTTACCGAGGTGCTTTAAGATTTCGCGCGAATGCCCTCCACCACCAAAGGTAACGTCGACATAAGTGCCATTATCTTTGATATTCAGTCCCTCAATGCTTTGCGTTAAGAGTACAGGAGTATGATAGGAGGTGTTATTGTTCATTTACTTGCTACGTGATATAATAGAGTGCAAAGGTACGAATTTAATACTCAACCACCAAATTTAAATTAATGGTGAATGAGAGAATGAGAAAATGAGAAAATGTGAGAATGAGGAAATGGATAAGGTTATGAAGGGATTGTAAAGGTGTGTTATCGGAGAATCTCGGAGGGAATCGGAAAGTATCGAAGATAGGGTTATGGTATAGTTAGCTTATAGAAAGCTTATAGGAAGCTTATACGAATCTTGGACGATTGGTATAGAAGGGGTATATAAGTAGTTAAGAATGAGGGATTAAGAGCGAAGATTAAAGAGTTAAAAAGTGTTAATTAGGCGAAGGGTAAAGAATGGAGAAACGAAAGTATATAGAGACGAAAAAGGAGAAATATAGAAACCGTAAAGGCTGTGAACTGGAAGAGAATGGTATAAAAATTGATGTGTGGGGCATAGATGTATTGGCATTTATGATTATTTTCGTATCTTTGCACCATCATTGGAATGAATTTGAATGAAAAAAACGTATTACTATATATTATTCACTTGTTTATTAACCTTTTGTACTAACCTTTGGGCTCAGAATGACAATAGCAAGACCCGCCGTATCGAAATTATCTACGGGGGGGAATTTACGATTGACAATGAGAAATACCCTGGGGCTACTATCTTTAAATCGGACGGACAACGGGTACAGTTTCGACATCAAGGGTTAGACGTGTGGTGCGATTTGGCTGTGCTCTACGAGGAGAAAAACGAGGTGATTGCACACGGCAATGTAGTGTTACAACAAGGCGACACGCTACAAATGAACAGTCAGTACGTATCGTATAAAGGGAATACTAAAACAGCTGTAGCCCGCGAGAACGTGCTATTGCGCAATGGGAATATGACGCTGGAAACCCAAGAACTCTTCTTCGACCGCAACTCTCAGGAGGCTTATTACAACAATTTCGGGAAAATTACTGACCCTGAAAATGAGCTCACCAGTAAAACAGGAAAGTATTACGTAACGACCAAGAAAAACCAATTTACCAATTCGGTAAAGATTGTCAATAGAGATTTTACGGTTAATTCGCAGGTGTTGGACTATTATCACAATTCGGGCAACGCCTATTTTTACGGCAAAACTACCATTGTGGGCGCTGACTACAAAGTGTATTGCGAGCGAGGTTTTTACGATACGCGTCGACAATTGGGTTATTTTATGAAGCACGCCAAGATAGAATACGACCTGAAAACCTTGGTGGGCGATAGTTTGTATTTTGATAAACGCCGTCAGTTTTCTTCGGGTTCTAACAATATCTTCATTTCGGACACGGTAAACAAGACCTTTGTAAGAGGGCATTACGGCGAAATTCACAAGGCAAAAGATTCGATGTTTATCACCAAAAAGGCAGTGGTAATCACATTAGTGGAGAAAGACTCGATGTATATGCACGGCAAGCGCATTTTGGTTACTGGCAAACCGCAACACCGCGTGATTCGCGCTTACCCCGATGCTCGTATTTTCAAAAGTGATATGCAAGCCAAGTGCGATTCGATTCACTCTGACGAGGCTAATGGGCTGACCCAAATGGTGGGCAAACCTGTAGCGTGGACGGGCGAAAGCCAAATGACGGGTGACAATATTCACCTGATTGCCAATACGAAGACCGAGCAATTGGACTCTTTGAAAGTGTTTAACAACGCACTGGTGGTAGAGAAAGACAGTTTGGGCGATGGCTATAACCAAGTGAAAGGTAAGTTCTTGTATGGCAAATTCAAGAAAAATGTTTTGCGACAAATAGACTTTTTGCAGAATACCGAGTCTATTTATTACGTGTATAACGACGCTAAGGAGCTGGTAGGTATCAACAAACTGACTTGTAGTCATATTAAGCTCTATTTAAACAAAGACCAGCAAATACAACAAACGGTGTTTATTACACAACCATCGGGGAATTTATACCCAGACGATAAATTACACGTGAACGACCGCAAGTTTAAGGAATTTATATGGCGAGGTGATGAACGTATCCGCAGTAAAGAAGAGATTTTTAGCGATGCGGAGAAGAAAATAAAACCCAAGAAAATTAAGGGAATGAAGACTCCTGAGGAGATAGACGAGGAGGAAAATCTGCTTGCAAATCCGTCGCTTAAAAAAGAGAATAAGGCAGGGAAAGAGAAGGCTAAAGAGAAGCCAAAAAGCAAATAAGACGAAAAGTTGGCATTTTTATTGCACAATAATAAAAAAAGGCGTACATTTGCCTATTGATTAATTTTAAAACATAAACTATATGAAAAAATTTATTATCGCAATGTCGGTGTTGGGATTAATTACCACATCGTGCGTATCCAAAAAGAAGTATGCTGAATTAGAAGCAAGAAACAAACAGACTGAGGATTTGCTAAACACTGCTACCGTAAAACTCAATATGTGTTTAGACGAAAAGAACAACTTGACTCACAAGTTGGAGAGTATGAAAAATCAGAACGACTTGCTCAAAGAAAACAATCAGCAGCTCATCAACAATATGGGTAACCTTACTACGCTTACCCAAAAAGGTGCTGAGAACCTTGAAAAATCATTGGAAAGCTTGCGTGAAAAAGATTTAACTATCAAGAATTTGCGCGATGCTGTTACCCGTCGTGACTCAATAAACCTCGCCTTGGTACAAAGCCTCAAAGGAGTGTTGGGTAACTTAGACGACCAAGATGTAGACATCAAAGTAGAAAAAGGTGTGGTATTTATCAATATCTCTGATAAGATGCTTTTCAGCAGTGGTAGCTACACTATTTCTAAAAACGCAAAGAGCGTACTTGAAAAAGTTGCAAAAGTGGTTAAAAATAAACCTGACTTTGAGTTTATGGTGGAAGGACACACCGATAACGTAAACATCAAAACAAGTTGTATTCGTGACAACTGGGATTTGAGCGTAATGCGTGCTACCGAGATTGTACGTGTTTTACAAAAAGACTTTGGAGTTGCTCCTGAGCGTATGACCGCTGCCGGACGTAGCTACTACGTGCCATTAGCAAGCAATGGTGATGCTAACGGACGTGCCTTAAACCGTCGTACTCGTATTGTGATATTGCCTAAGCTTGACCAATTCTACACTATGATTGAAGAGGGAATGAAAGACCCTGCTATCGGTGGTAAAGGAAAATAGTGCGAGTCGGTGCGAGTCGCACAAACAATTAATGAATTAACAAATGAGATAAGAGTCAGCAGTTAGTGTAAAGCTAATTGCTGACTTTTTGTATGGAAGAGTGAATAGAAAGTGCGAGCCACACAAGCAGTCGTAGCACGATAGGTATTTTTTAAATTGGTAAATTAGTAGATTTTTGAAGTTGTAAGTTTCATAAAAAAACAATCAAGCGTTGGTTATTATTTCACTAATCATTGATTAGTTTTTTGTATAAATCACAATATTGTTATACCTTTGCACTCAAAAAGACACAAAATTGATAACTTATTAAAAGAAATAGATAAGTGCTATAAACATCTTGTCTTATACTTTTGTACCGAAAAATAAAAACAGTAACATATGAAAAGAAAATGTTTGCTACTATTGTTTTTAGTAGCTACAACTGCTGTTTTTGCACAGCACAAATACACCCTTAGTGGTTCGATTGCTGATGCTTCTAACGGCGAAAAGCTCTTAGGGGTAAACTTTATCATCAAAGAACTGCACACGGGTACCTCTACCAACGAGTACGGGTTCTATTCTATTACCTTGCCCGAAGGCAAATATACCATTACCATTGAGTATATAGGCTATGGGACTTACCAAGAAACTATAGTATTAAACAAGAATATCCGCAAAGATTACAAACTGAAGCCTGAGACTATTCAGCTTACAGGAGTAGACGTAACTGCAAATGCCACAACCCAGAAAACAGCAGTACGCAAGCCTGAAATGAGTGTAGCTTCTATTCCTATCGCTACGGTGAAGAAACTGCCTGTATTGGTAGGTGAAGTAGATATTATCAAAACGCTGATGCAGATGCCAGGGGTGAGCAACGCAGGCGAAGCATCATCAGGATTTAACGTGCGTGGAGGTGCTGCCGACCAGAATTTAGTACTTCTTGATGAAGCAACGATTTTCAACGCATCACATCTCTTTGGTTTTTTGAGTGTCTTCAACGCTGATGCTATACGTGATATGAAACTCTACAAAGGAGGAATTCCAGCACGCTATGGTGGGCGTATCGCTTCGGTTTTGGATATTTATCAGAAAGAGGGTAACAAGAACAAGTTTGGAGCTACAGGGGGTATAGGGGTGCTCTCTTCACGATTACTTGCGGAAGGTCCTATAGTGAAAGACAAAGCCTCATTTTTAGTAGGAGGTCGCGCCTCTTACGCTCATCTCTTCCTCAAACTGAGCGACAATGAAAATTCGATGTACTTTTACGACCTCAATACAAAACTCTCTTACCAACTGAACCAAAACAATGCGTTGTATCTTTCGGGTTACTTTGGTAGGGACTTTTTTAAACTGAGCGATAACCTTACTAATGCTTATGGTAATGCCTTAGTGAATTTGCGTTGGAATCACTTATTTACTGAGAAGCTCTTCTCTAATTTATCTGCTATTTATAGCAATTACGACTATAAGTTTGACTTTAACTGGATTGATATGATATGGACTTCAGGGATAGAGAATTTCAACCTAAAATATGATTTCAAGAACTATGTATCAGAGAAGTTTAAATTTACCTACGGTTTTCAAGGACTATATTATACCTTCAAACCTGGTAAAATAGTACCTACCTCTCCTGCTTCTACTATTAAAGAAAAAATATTAGACAATAAATATGCTGCTGAATTGGGATTCTATGCTGATGCCGAACAGAAATTAGGAGAAGCTCTTACAGTATCATACGGCTTGCGCTTCAGTAATTTTTATCACTTAGGAAAGCGTACTGTAAATGTGTATAAAGATGACAACCCTGTGATATTTAACGCTAGCCGACAAATCTATCAGAAAGCGACTCCTATTGGGACGAAGTACTACGGTAGTAACCGTATCATAAATTTGTACTCTAACTTCGAACCGCGCTTTACTATGAGTTATGCTTTCAACGATAATAAATCAATAAAAGCAAGTTATGCGCGTACGGCTCAATATGTACATTTGATTTCTAACACAGCTTCGCCTTCGCCTTTGAACGTATGGGCACCGAGTGATGGGTTTATCAAACCACAGTTAGCTGACCAAGTGGCGTTGGGTTATGCTTCTAACTTCTCGGACGATAAATACAGCATAGAGGTTGAAACTTATTACAAGAAAGTGAAAAATCGCTTAGACTATATAGACGGTGCGAACCTCATTGCTAACGAAGCGATTGAACAAGTATTGCTAACAGGGGAAAACAGAGCTTATGGTTTAGAACTGTTATTGCGTAAAAACACCGGTAAACTCACTGGGTGGATAGCTTATACGCTCTCAAAATCGGAAATGCAAACTAAAGGACGTACCTCTGAAGAAATAGGTATCAACTACGGCGACTGGTATAGCGCCCCCTACGACAAACCTCACGATGTTTCGATTACGGCTACCTATGAGCTCTCTGCTAAATGGACATTCGGAGCTGTATTTAACTTTCAATCAGGCTTACCTACTAATTACCCCATAGGGCGTTATAACTACTTAGGAATGAGTGTTCCTGACTATAGCAAACGCAACGAATACCGCTTGCCTACTTATCACCGTTTGGATCTTTCGGCTACCTATACACCACAACGCCCAAACAAGCGTTGGAAAAGCGAATGGGTATTCGGTATTTACAACGTGTACAACCGCAAGAATGCTGTAAGCGTTTCCTTCCGTGAGAACTTAGACACCCATAAAAATGAAGCCGTTAAACTCTCTATTTTTGGTATTATACCCAGTGTAACTTATAATTTTAGTTTCTAATGCTTAAACCTCTATTTACTATGAAAATAAGAAATATTTATATTATACTTCTCAGTGCTTTAGCTTTAACTTCTTGTGAAGAGGTCATAGATTTAAAATTGGACTCTGCTCCTCAAAAGTTAGTGATTGATGCATCTCTCGATTGGAAGAAAGGAGAAACAAAAGCCTATCCTGTAGTGGACATCAGTTATACGGAAGCCTATTTTGGCGATACGCCTTCACCTGCTATTGATAATGCCATTGTAAAAATCAAAGCACATACTCAAACCCAGACACAAGAGTACCAACTCTCGTTATGGGACGGTACTTCTACCATTACCACTGATAACGTAGCTACATTAAAAGGCGGTAGCCGTTATGTATTTCCCGCAGGTATCACTCCTAAATTAGGCAAGGACTATGAACTTATCATAGAACTCAACGGACAAACCTATACTGCTAAGAGCAAAATGCTTGAAGCTCCTATAATACCTTCTGACAAAATAGTACAGAAAGAAAACGGAGGCTTTTTAGGTGACCAAATAGAGTTAAAATTCTACTTTGACGGTATTAGTGATGGTGTAGCCAATGCTTATTTAGTAAGGCTGACACAAAGTAGTAGCAAAAAAATTACTTACGGGACTTTGGACGACAATTATATAGCTAACTATAAGTTTTTCTTTATAATGACAGGACTCAATAATGATAAGTTAAACAAAGGAGATATTGTAAACGTAACACTTTATCGGATTCACCCTCAATACAAAGAATTTGTGCAAATGCTTATAAGATTATCAGAAGGACAAAGCCCATTTACTATTCCTACGCGCCCCATAGGTAATATTGTGAACAAAGGAAATTCTCGTGAGAACCCTCTTGGAGGTTTTCGGGTGGCACAGTATACTACGCTACAATATACAGTAAAATAATTGCTCGTGCAGCTCACACTACCACTTCACTTGTACCAAAAACTCGTGAGAGTTACGCGATTGTAAATTGAGATGTGTTTGAAAGTAGGTTTCAAAACCATATCCCACTGATATATAATAATTCGGAATATTGAAGAGCACATAAGAGCTAAAAGCCTTATCAGTGCGATAGGTAAGCCCTACCTCAGCACGGTTTAAATAGTCAGTAGCTACAGTGAAGTTTGTTGAGGCTTCTTGTTTTTTAGCAAGACATATTTGTACGCTTGGTTTTAGAGTAAATTCAGAAGAGATATGCCAATGATAGCCCACCATTACATAATACAACATATTCTCGGCGATGGAAGTCATTACATCATTCTCCATACCCACTTTATCAGAAGCAAGCATATTGGGGATAGATAGTCCTACATAAAAGTCACGCAATTCATAATAAACTCCAGCCCCAAAGTTGAATTGGAACTTCCCCGAGATATCTTGCAAATAGGGGTCGTAGCGCGTAGCATTCTGTCCCGTATTGTACAAGTGATTATATGTGCGTATTTGGCTTATATCAATATTAAAAAACTCTCCTCCAAACTTAATTCCTCCTACGATATTAGAATGCTCGTTTATAGGCACTCTATAAGAAAAGTCTCCAAAAACACCCGTTTGCTTCTGAATAAATACTTTATTATTGGTTACTGAAAGCCCTAAGCCCACGCGGTCAGTTATCTTGTGAGTGGTAAAAAAGGTTTGCGTTTGAGGAGCTTCATTCATTCCACGCCATTGGTTGCGAATGTCTGCTGAAATAGTATGTCCCTTTTCCTTACCCACTACAGCTGGATTCACCAAGTTTTGGTGTTGTTGATAAAATATGTACGTAGGATCTATAGATTGAGCTTGTAGTGCTCCTGCGATAAGCAAAAAAACACTGATAAGTAATCTTCTTTTCATTCTGATAATAATTTCTTCTAATAAAGGATAAGAGCAAATTGTAACTAGAAAGCTCCAATATTTGAGTAAAGGCAATATAAACTAACAATTAGAAACAAAAACAACTCAAACACTTAAATTCTGAATTATAATAACACTCTTTGTTTCATTTTCACCTCTTAGCCTTACCATTTAAATTGCACCAAAAACTCGTGAGAATTGCGCGACTGTAAATTCATATGGGTTTGAAAATAGCTCTCAAAACCATAGCCTATAGATACATAATAGTTAGGAATGTTAAATAACACATAAGCATTCACAGCTTTATCTGTGCGATAAGTAATCCCTAATTCTGCTCGTTCCAAAAAGTTTCCTGCTACTGTAATATCGGTCGAGGGATATTCGCCTTTGGCTAAGCGCATCTGCAAACGCGGTTTAATAGTGAAATCGGGAGTAAGACGCCAGTAATAGCCTGCTATGGTATAGAAGTACATCGTTTCGGCTAAAGAAGTCATTTGGTCGTTATCCATTCGCACCCTATCGGTAGCAAGCATATTAGGGATAGAAAAACCTACGTAAAAGTTAGGGTGGTCATAATACAGCCCTGCCCCAAAGTTAGTCTGGAACTTTCCTGAAATGGTTTGCAAATAAGGGTCGTAATAATAAGTAGGGTGCATACGTGTGCCATTAGGGTAATATTGGTTGTATAAACCGTTATAATACGTCATATCACTTCCGTCTATATTATAGAAATCACCGCCAAATTTAATTCCTCCTATCAATCGCGAGTTGTACGAAATGGGTATTGCATACGAGAAATCGGCGTAAATGCCTGCTTGTTTCTGTATAAACACTTTGTTGCTTGCCAATGAAAAACCTAACCCCACGCGGTCACTCAAACGATGCGTAGTAAAAAGGGTTTGTGTTTGTGGGGCTTCGGTCATTCCTCGCCACTGGTTGCGTATATCCACCGAAATAGTGTGTCCAAACTCCATTCCCACTGCCGCTGGGTTTATTAGGTTTTCGTGTTGTTGATAAAAAATGTATGTAGGGTCTGTAGCTTGTGCATGCAAAGCACTTGTGCCTATTACCAACATACTTAATAATATCTTTTTCATAGGATTCTGTGTTTTTCTCTTCTTAATAATTAATGTAAATCCAAAGTTGTTTCTTGTTCTTTTCACTGCCGTCAATGCTGAAAATAGCTACATACGAACCTCGTAGCACTAAGGTACCATCAGATTTCTTTCCGTCCCATTGGTTCTTATACCCGTGAGCCGAGTAGACTAATTGCCCTAAGGTATTGAATATATACAGGGTGTTATTAGGGTATCGTTCAGCGCGCGCTATCACATAAGTATCATTCACCCCATCGCCATTAGGGGTAAAAGCGTTGGAAATAAGCACATAATCCACCTGCGGGTCTTGTGCATTCGGGATTCCGTCGCCATCTACATCGTCATCACAAGCGTCGCCTATACCGTCATCGTCTAAATCAGCTTGGTCTGGATTGTATACATTAGGACAATTATCTTGGTCATTTAAGAAACCATCTCCATCTATATCGTTATCGCAAGCATCTCCTATACCATCGTTGTCAGTGTCTTGTTGGGTAGTGTTAGACACGGTAGGGCAGTTATCCAAAACATTTAAAATTCCATCACCGTCCATATCGTCATCACAAGCGTCGCCTATACCGTCATTATCAGCATCAGCTTGGTCAGGATTGGCTACAGTCGGACAGTTATCCATACGCGAAGGTATACCGTCATTATCCACATCGTCATCTTCTTTTACGGTGATATTCCCTGCATTCACCGCCAAAAATAGGTTCTCTTCAGCTTTCACCATAAACCTTCCTTGCTGCGTTTTAATAGCATCAGGCACGCTTATTTCAGCTTTCCCGTTATTGGGTAAGCCCGTAGCTAAGGTATGCGAAAAAGTAACTCCTCCGTCAGTCGAAAAGAGTATTTTCACTTTTTCGGCGTTCACAGGTGCTTTATCAGTATTAGCTACATCCCACTGCAAACTTACTTTTTGTCCTACATACCAAGTGCTTTGCTCGGTATGCGAACTCACTTTAAACGGACCCGCGTCTGCACTCACTACCACATCAATGGTTTTATAAGCTGTATTTCCTGTTTGATTGCTTGCTAAAGGACGGTCGATAACCATAAAAGTCCAATGCAAGGTACGCCCTATGTTGAGCACTGTTTCCCAAGCATCTCCTTTTTTAGGGTTCTGCTGGGTGAGCGTACCCGCTACTATACGTTCCAAACGCGGGATATAGCGATATGATTGTGCTGAGGGTTTCATAGAGCGTGCCGTAGCTCCTGAACGTATTGTAGGTGAAAAATAATAATTACCCGTTTCTGTATAATTGTCGCTTTCTTCCCACGTATAAAGCAACGCATCGCCATCAGCATCGGTAGCAGTACCTTCTAATAAATAGGCAGTTCCATACGGAATAGTATAGCTTTTCAAGTCGGGTATCTCAGGAGGAGTGTTGCCCGTAGAATTTTCGGTAGCACAAGACTTGCCTTGTAGGTTATCTGTAATGTCGTAAATAGTGCGGTGATGAAAATAAAGGTCAGCATTCTGTTGCACATCATAATATCGCGTAACTCCTGCGTAGCTCATAATAGTAGTACCACTCCCTGGTTCCATCTGCGACCCCGACCCATATTCTCTGCGATAAGAAAAAGTATGCCGTGCCCCCAGTTGATGTCCTATCTCATGAGCTACCACATCTATATCAAAAGCACTTCTATTGCGTACGTAAGCAAACGGATAAGACGAAAATCCCTGTCCCTTGCGGTCGTTGGTACACACGCACCCTATACAACCTGCATTACCTCCTTCTGCAGCATTGTGAAACAACTGCCCTATATCATAATTAGCATTACCTATCTTGTTGTCCAAAACTTGTTGCAATACAAGAGCTTTATTGTCGTACCATTCTTTTTCGTAGTTAATACCAGTAAAAGGGTCAGTATCTTTAGTCTCATATACTATACTATCGTCCGAAACTAACTGGAAAACAATCGACAGCTGTTGCCCATAGACCTCATTTACACGGTTTAGCGTACTGACTATTTGGGCAAAAGCTGAAGCCTTCCCCCAGAAATAATCAGTATATTCGTGGGTACAAGCAATTGCAATGCGAAAAGTACGTTGCATAGGTTTAGTCTGAAATGAAGGGCGTTGAGCCGCTTTACTTTCCTGCAAAAGAGTAGGCACATCTAATGTTTTACAGTCTATGAATGTTTTTTCAACATCCTTACGACGATAAACCCTGTAATAAACACCTTCTTTATCTTCTGCTTCTATAAACGAATAGCTCAACTCTTCTTCCATAATAGCATCAAGCCCATAATCGCTCCACGTAAAACGAATATGTTTAGAGGGATCAGTTACTGATTTACCCACAAAAGTTTTAATAGAAGGATATTTGCGTGCAACTGCTTCCGAAAGAACCTGCGTAGGTGCAATGCGATAAGTAATGAGTGTTCCGTTGGCATCAGGTATCTGAACGGTAGCCTCACTGCGTTTACTATCGGTTTCCAAAGCTCGTGCAAACGCCTTTTTATTCAGTGTAAAATACTGATAATTTGGGTTATTAGTAGTTACTGCTGCACTGCGCTGAGTCGAGAAATCAGCTTTGCGCCAATAACTCTGTGCCGACCCTTGTAACACCACCAAAATAAATAACCAAAAAATACTATTGTAATTGCTATATCTCAATGTTTAATTCTTTATATATTTTTAATTTCTTTTGTTTCCTCACTTAATATTCACCCAAAAAAATCACTGTCACGTCCTAAAAAAGGTTGTCATAATTAATTATTGTTTTATTAGTCAAATTTTCTCATCTCCCCATTTTCCCATTCCCTCATTTTCTCATTTCCTCATTTGCTAATTAATCCGCCTCCACATACCCAGCTGTGAGCCCTCGCTGGCTTTATCGTTTACCTTTTACGTCTTACCTTTTATCTCCCTGTGTGGCTCGCACTATAGTACTCAAACGCCTCGTAAATCTCTTCCTCAGGCACTACACAATCCGTTTTAGGCTTACCTATCTCCTCCAAAAGCACAAAGTGTACTCTGCCCGCTACATTCTTCTTGTCAAAACGCATCAACTCACAAATATCCTCAATATCTTCTTTATGAAAAGTTTGTTTGCTGAAATACTCACCCAACACGCTTTTCACCTTATCGCATTTATCCTTAGGGAAACCTAACTTTTTCACCGATAGGTAAGTAGCCAACACTATTCCTATCGCAATAGCCTCACCGTGTAACAAACATTGGCGACTGGGGTTTTCCAAGCAATACGACTCGATAGCGTGCCCCAGCGTATGACCGTAATTCAGTATTTTTCGCAATCCACATTCTTTCGGGTCTTGCATTACCACCTCGTTCTTTATCTCCACCGATTCGTGAATAAGACTGTCTAAATCAGCTAACGAAAGGCTTCTCAAATCACACATTTTGTTCCAATAAGCCTCCGAACGAATAAGTCCGTGCTTAAACATCTCTGCCATTCCGCTACGCAATTCCTCAGCAGGTAACGTTCCTAAATATTGCGAGTCTATCACCACCCCCAACGGATTGTTTATCACTCCTACAAGATTTTTCAAAGGACCTAAATCCACCCCCGTCTTCCCCCCTACCGAGGCATCTACCATTGCCAGTAAACTCGTCGGCACATTAATAAAGGGCACTCCACGCATATAGGTAGAAGCCACAAAGCCTCCTAAATCGGTTACCACTCCTCCTCCTACGTTTATAAGCAAGCTCTTGCGATCGGCTCCTAATTCTGAAAGTGCGTGCCACACTTGCGTACAAGTATCGAGGTTTTTATGCAGTTCTCCCGCTTCTATTTCTATAATTTCTATCGGAATATCAGTAATGAGAGTAGGTAAAAACAAAGGCAAACATTTTTCATTGGTATGACTGTCCACCAACAAAAACAGCTTCGAAGGGCGTTTTTCCGCAACTATTCGATTGATAAAATCAGTTCCTTCCTCATTAAAATAAACGTTGTAATTTCCAGCTCTGATAACATTTGCTTCCATCAGTACAGAATTTTTGGCAAAAGTAGTAAAATAATAACAATTGTACAAATTCCCCTTTTCAGCACCAAAAGACCGTCATTTACACAACACATTTACTCCTTCTATTCACCTTACATTCATCTTACATTTATTGTTTCTTCGTTCATTCTTCGTTATTCCTTCGTTATTCCTTCGTTTATTCATCACTGTTGCCTCATTGTAGACCCACTGTAGACCCACTGTAGACCCACTGTAGACCCACTGTAGACCCACTGTAGACCCATTGTAGACCCAATGTAGAGCCACTGTAGACCCACTGTAGACCCACTGTAGACCCACTGTAGACCCACTGTAGAGCCACTGTAGAGCCACTGTAGAGCCACTGTAGAGCCACTGTAGAGCCACTGTAGAGCCACTGTAGAGCCACTGTAGAGCCTGTAGAGCCACTGTAGAGCCACTGTAGAGCCACTGTAGAGCCACTCATTGTTTAATTATCCTATAAGCTTTGTATAATCTTCTCCCAATTTCACCATTAATCATTAACCATTAACCACTAATCATTAACCATTAATCATTAACTACAAGCCTTCTTTCACCTATTGTTCGTTCATTCTTTACCTACCCTTGTGGCTCGCACCACACTGTACCAAATTTGCTAATTGATAAATTATTCTTACCTTTGCCTCTCAAAAATAAACTATAATGGAAGTAAGCAAACGTTATGCACAACGCGGGGTTTCGGCAGCCAAAGACGAAGTGCATAAAGCTATCAAAAATATCAATAAAGGATTATTCCCCAAAGCCTTTTGTAAAATAGTCCCCGATTACCTTACGGGCGACGACAACTATTGTCTTGTAATGCACGCCGATGGCGCCGGTACCAAGTCGGCTTTGGCGTATATATATTGGAAAGAAACCGGTGATCTAAGCGTGTGGAAAGGCATTGCGCAAGATGCTCTCATAATGAATATAGACGATTTATTGTGCGTGGGAGCAGTCGATAATATTATGCTTTCGTCCACCATTGGGCGCAATAAAAACCTCATTCCTGCGGAAGTCATTTCAGCTATTATCAACGGAACAGAAGAGCTGATTGCAGAACTCTCTGCCTTTGGAGTGCATATCCATTCTACAGGGGGAGAAACTGCCGATGTAGGTGATTTGGTGCGCACTATCATTGTCGATTCTACCGTTACAGCGCGCATAGAACGCCGTAAAGTGATTGATAACGCAAATATCAAAGCGGGCAATGTGATTGTAGGACTCGCCTCCTACGGTCAAGCTACCTACGAAAACGAATACAATGGCGGTATGGGTAGCAACGGACTCACCTCAGCGCGTCACGATGTGTTTGCAAAAGTATTAGCACACAAATACCCCGAAAGTTTCGATGCCGCTGTCCCCAGTGAGCTCGTATATGCTGGCACGAAACAACTTACCGACAAGGTAATTGGCAGTCCGTTAAACGCTGGCAAACTCGTTCTCTCTCCTACTCGTACCTATGCACCCATCATCAAGAAGATATTAGAAAAGTACAACAATACCCAAATATGTGGAATGGTGCATTGCAGTGGAGGCGCACAAACTAAAATATTGCACTTTGTAGATAACTTGCATATTATCAAAGACAACCTTTTCCCTACCCCTCCCCTTTTCAAACTCATTCAAGAAGAATCCAACACCGATTGGAAAGAGATGTACCAAGTGTTCAACTGTGGGCATCGTATGGAGCTCTACGTAGAGGAAGCCATTGCAGAAGATATTATCACTATTGCAAAATCATTTAATGTAGAAGCGCAAATCATAGGTAGGGTAGCCTCATCAGATAATAAATGTCTCACTATAAAAAGCGAATATGGTACTTTTGAATACTAAATTAAACATACGAACAGATATACGATGGGCATTTACCTATTTCGCTATAGTTGTGTGCTTGGGTATCTTTATGCGCTCGGTACAAGTAGTGGACTATCCTTTCAATTTCAATTATCGAAATATCGTGCATACTCATTCGCATTTAGCACTTTTAGGGTTTGTATACGTACTGCTCTCGGCTATTTTAGTGCGCACTTTCATTCCTCTTAACGCTCAACTTCACAAACGTTACCGATGGCTGTTCTACATCACTCAGTTATCGGTATTAGGTATGCTATGTAGCTTTCCTTTTCAAGGATATGGGGCTGTTTCTATCAGTTTTTCATCAGTGTTTATCTTCTGTACCTATTTTTTTGCGAAGTTTTTTATGAAGTATGCCACTTCCCCTTTTGTAAAAATGGGAATTTGGTATCTTATCCTATCGAGTTTGGGAATATGGCTAATGCCCGTAACCATAGTGAAATATGGCAAGTTCTCTGATATGTATATGTGTGCCATTGCCTTCTTTTTGCACTTTCAATACAATGGTTTTATGCTCAGTAGCCTAATGGGACTCTTTATAAAGAAATACGGTTGGGACGTTCAATATCCTCAGCTCATCAAGCGCGTATTCATTCTGTTTCAAGCAGGAATTATAGGTTCGCTTTTCATCTCTTGGGTAGGCTATTTTAGCTATCCTATTTACTATATCGTAGGAGGAACTTCGGTGCTTATCTGGCTCATTGCGGTAGTGATGATATTGCGTTTATACCTAAAAACTCAACCTAAGAGTTTTTTAGCTACTGTATTTATCAGTTTCTTTATCGCCAAAGTAGTAATGATGTTCACAGGTGCTTTCCCTGTCCTTACGCCTTATTTGTTTAAAAACATCGACCTGTTGATAAGTTACTTGCACTTTAACTTTCTGGGGATTGTAACCATAGGTCTCTTGCTGTTTTTAGAAGAAGTATACAAAGTAAACCGATGGCTCGTTTATCTGTTTCTTTTTGCTTTTATCACCACCGAGATACTCATCACCTACAAAGGTTTTTCAGTAATTGTAAACTATCCTATTTTCAGTAATTTTTATGAATGGTTATGGGCATTCACTGCTCTTTTTTACTTTCCCGCAATAGGGTGGCTCATCGGTAGTTTTAAAATAAAATAAAGTAGAAAGTTTCGTTTTTCCAATATAAATACTACTTTTGCAAATTGGTTAGTGCAATTAGGCACATCTTTTGATATAATAACAGAACGTTTAAAGTTAATAACGAAGTTTATGAATAAAACAAAAATTTGGTCAGTACTTGTAATACTGTTGTTCACGACTCCCTTTTTTGCCCAAAACAATGAGCGTAGAAAGGTAGATGGTGTAGCAGCGGTAGTAGGTGATTATTTGATTTTAGAATCAGATATCGACAAGGCGTATATTGATTTGCAACAGCAAGAGGTAGACACTCGTGAAATCAACCGTTGCCAGATGCTCGGCAAACTGATGGAGGACAAACTCTACGCTCACCAAGCTGTGCAAGACAGTGTGAAGCTTACCGATAGCGAAGTACGTGACCAAGTGAACCAACGTATTGAGTTTTTGACCGCTCAGTTAGGTGGCGACATTAAGAAACTTTTAGAGTTCTATAAAAAAGACGACGAACAATCTATGCGCGATGAGCTTTTCAACCTCCTAAAAGTGAGTATGCTCGCTCAGCGTATGAAACAACAAATTATAAAAGATATAGAAGTAACTCCTGAGGAAGTACGTACTTTCTTCAACGCTATTCCAGCCGATGAACGTCCGCACTTTGGTACTGAATTAGAAATCGCTCAAATTGTAGTCAATCCTGTAGCTCCCAAGAGTTCGGTACAAAAAGTAATAAACCAACTCAACGATATTAAAAAAGATGTAGAGGAAAACGGTATGAGTTTTTCTACCAAAGCCATTCTCTACTCCCAAGACCGCGCTACTGGCGGACAAGTACTCACCTTCAACCGTAACTCTGCTTTTGATAAAGCTTTTAAAGACGTAGCCTTCACTTTGCGGGAAGGAGAAATATCTAAGCCCTTTGAGTCTAGCTTCGGTTGGCATATTATCCAAATGGACAAGATTCGCGGTAAGGAAGTGAGTGTACGACACATCTTGTTAATGCCTGAAATTCCTGAAGAAGCTCTCAACGAGGCTAAAGAAAAGATAGCCAAAATACGCGACCGTATTGTAAACAAAGAGCTTACTTTCGACGAGGCTGCACGTAATTTCTCCGATGAAAAAGAAACCCGCAACGATGGCGGTCAGCTTATCAACCCCGAAGACCTTTCTACTCGTTTCGAGCTTACCCGTATAGAGCCTACTCTTTACGCTCGCATTTCAGACCTTAAAGACAATGAGGTATCAGTACCTTTCCTCGACGAAGATAGAACAGGCAAAAAAACTTATAAGATTTACCAAATCACCAACCGTATTGAGGAACACCAAGCCGACTTTGTAAAGGATTACGTAAAGATACAAGATTTAGCTCTGAAAGAAAAACAACTGAAAGCCATCAGTAAGTGGATGAAAGAACATATCGAGAAAACTTACATTTCAGTAAACGGAGAATACAAGAACTGTAAGTTTGAAAACAATTGGCTTAAGAAATAATTAGTAAATAGTGAAAAGCAAGTTTTGTTTTTCACTATTTTTTATTACTTTTGCCTCATCAATGTTTATATAGTTCAGTATATGATTTCGGTTTACAAACTAAAACCTAAATTTCAGCAGTTGCTACATCCTATCTTGCTGTTCTTGCATCGTAAGAAAGTAACTGCAAACCAAATAACGATAGTTGCTATTTTGTTTTCTTTAATAATTGGAGTGCTCTTTTGGCAAGCCTCTGAATGTCGTTACTTCTTCTTAGCCTTACCTATAGGTTTACTCTTGCGTATGATTCTCAATGCACTCGACGGAATGATGGCTCGCGAGTTCCAGCAAACCACTTCTTTAGGTGAAATCCTCAACGAATTAGGTGATGTGGTTTCTGATGTGTTTATCTTCTTCCCTTTGCTAAAATATCACCCCGAAAGCCTTTATTTAGTAGTTATTTTTATTGTGCTCAGCGTTCTCAATGAATTTGCCGGCGTAATGGGCAAAGTGTTAGGCGGTGAAAGACGCTATGAAGGACCTATGGGTAAAAGCGACCGTGCCTTATTGATAGGCATTTACGGACTTTTAGCTTTCTTGGGCGTTTCTATCACTTCCTACTCAGCGATTGTCTTCGGGATTATAATTGCTTTACTGTCCCTCAGCACCTTTATTCGTCTCAAAAAAGGACTTTATGCCCAACACTAATAGCCATAGTAAGTTTGCCGATGTACCTCTTCGCATTAGGAGTTGGGTATTCATTATTGCTGTCTTCGCAGGGGCTGTATATAATAAACTTACGATGCGTATTTTTATATGTTGGGTGAGCTTTCAATGTTTAAAGGAGTTAGGACGGCTCTTTTCTTTCAATACCCGTTATTTACCTATTGTTATTGCTATACTACAAGGCGTTTTGCTTTTCTGTTTTCCTCATTATCAAATTTATTTATTAGGAGCTATAGTTCTGCTCATTATTTCAGTTTTAGGAACTTTCTTTGTAACCAAAAACAAAGTACTTTATATAGCCCTCTCTTTGGGTATCGTTTTATTTGCTTATCCACATTTGTTTTTTTTGTTTTCAGTACCTAACGGCTTGCTATGGCTTATCTTTTTAGTTGTTTCCACCGAACTGAATGACGTGTTTCAATACTTATCAGGTAAATGCTTTGGCAAACGGAAAATACTGCCCGAGGTGAGTCCAAATAAAACTATAGCAGGTTGCGTAGGAGGATTTTTACTCACACCTTTAGTAAGCGTGTGTTTGGCGTATGTGCTCGGTTTGCAAGCGTCCCTTCACACGTGGTTGCTCTTAGGAGTAACTATTAGCTTTTTCGGCTTTTGGGGTGATGTATGTATTTCCTTTCTCAAACGCAAAGCAGGCGTAAAGGATACTGGCAACCTTATTCCTGGTCACGGCGGACTTTTAGACCGTATGGATAGCCTTTTGTTTAACAGTATATGGTTCTTTCTATGGGTACAGTGAAAACATTCCATCGCTCCTTAGTCTTCTCAGGAGGGGGTACACGTTTTGCCCTTTATGGCGGTATGTATAATGCTTTAGATGATTTAGGCAAAACTCCTTCGCTACTGATAGCCTCTTGTGGAGGTGCTTTTGCAACTTTAATCATCAATGCTTTTCCTACACATACTGCTCGCAAAGCCTACCTGCAATCCGAAGAATTTTATAACTTCATCAAGAGTCTTTCTCTTACCCCTTATAGTCAATTATACCGTATAGGCTTTTTAGCTCTTAAAAAACAATACGACAAAAGGCAAGCTCCTTATATTGAAGATGTGTATCATCGCTATTTGGTAACAATGGCACAAGACCTTTCTAACCTATTACCAAGTATCTCGAAAGTGCACTTCTCCTCTACCCTACCTACTATTATTGTCGGTTCTAAAATGTTATTCACTCCTGATGAATGTGGCAAACGGAGAGGGGCTCGTAAGCTTTACCAAAAAGTACTCTTTACCGATACACAAACTGCAAGACATATAAATCTGCAAGCCATTGAAATCTCCTCTGATAACTATTTACAATCGGCAGTTGCTAAAGATATTCTCCTTAAAACAGAGATACCAATGCTCACTGCTGCCCGCATTTCAGTTTCGGATATGTTCTACGTAGCTCCGGTGAATATAGCAGGTGATGTGTTTGCAGGAGGCGCAATAGATTTACTCCCTATAGAATTAGCAAATACTCTTTCGCAAGAAGTGATAAGAGAGGAAAAACAGCCTTATAGTTCTACTGAAGAAGCGTTAGTGCGTGCAGTTTTAGGTTTTAGTGGCAACGAGCGTTTAGCCGAAGTAGCACAATATCCCGCTCACCTCATCAATACCCGTGATGCTACTATGGTCTTAAAAGGATTTTACTCAGAGAAGTATATCAACTGGAAGCGATGTGCAGTAGGTATTCACTTTCCAAAAAACTACGCTCACTATCGTGAACAAATAGAAAAACAATGGGACTACGGTTATCAAACTACAATAAACGCTTTTAAACAATGAATGTTTTTATCATAGGAGGCACATCAGGCATAGGGTTAGCATTGGCGAGCTATTATCACCTACAAGGCAATCGCGTAGGCGTATGTGGAAGAGATTTGCAAAAGCTCACTGATGAATCGCGTTTTGAGAAGTACCAAGCCGATGTAACCAATATAGTGCAATTACAAAACGTTATACAGCAATTCGTAGGTGAGAGGACTTTGTCGTTGCTCATCAATTGTGCAGGTAGTTATGCTGAAGATGTAGCAGATGAGATTAGCTATGAAGAGGCTGTGGCAATGCTTCAAACCAATATTATGGGAGCTGTGAACTGCTTAGAAGTTGGACGAAAAGCAATGTGTCACACAGGCGGACAAATAGTCTTACTTGCTTCTATTTCAGGTATTTTAGACTACCCCGAGTCAAGTCTATACACCAAGACCAAGCGTAGTGTGATACAAATAGCCGATGCTTATCGCCGCGCTTTGCGTCCGTATGGAATCACAATTACTACCATTGCTCCAGGCTATGTAGATACCCAAAAACTACGCGACCTCAACCACAACGATCTCTCTAAGAAACTTTTTCTTGTAACCGAAGCCCAAGCTGTGAGCAAAATCACGCAAGCTATTACTGAAAAGAAAGCATTGCTTTTATTCCCAAAACAAATGAAATGGTTAATGCGTTTCCTCTCATATATGCCCTCTTTCCTACTTTCAAAGATAATGTATAAGAAAGCTCATTATATGAAGAAATAAAATTTATTATCCTTCCGTTGTTGCTTTTGTCTTTAAAAATTGTACCTTTGCGGTATTAAAAACGTAAAACTGAAGAAATACAATGAATATCCAGCAACTTACCGACCTTACTACGCAGGTGCGTAGAGATATCCTCAGAATGGTTCACAAAGTAAATTCAGGTCACCCAGGGGCTCTTTGGGTTGCGCTGAATTCCTTGTATGCCTCTACAACGAGGTAATGGACATCAAACTACCTTTCTCTATGGAAGGTAAAAACGAGGACTTATTCTTCCTCTCTAACGGACATATATCACCAGTGTTTTACAGTGTATTAGCACGACGTGGGTTCTTTCCAATAAGTGAACTGAACACTTTCCGCTTGCTCAATTCTCGCTTACAAGGACACCCTACACCTCACGAAGGGTTAGAAGGCGTGCGCGTGGCTTCGGGTTCGTTGGGACAAGGGCTTTCAGTAGCAATTGGAGTAGCTTTGGCTAAAAAACTCAACGGCGATAACCACTTGGTATATACCCTCCACGGCGATGGTGAACTGCAAGAAGGGCAAATATGGGAAGCGGCAATGTACGCCGGGGGTAAAGGAGTGGACAACATCATCGCTACTGTAGATTACAACCACAAACAGATTGATGGACCTACCGATAAAGTAATGCCTTTGGGCAACTTGCGCGCCAAATGGGAAGCCTTTGGTTGGCAAGTAATCGATATTGAAAAAGGTAACGATATCGCCTCTATCTTAAAAGGATTGGCAGATGCAAAAGCTTTAACCGGCAAAGGCAAACCCGTGTGTATCTTACTCCATACCGAAATGGGTAATGGGGTAGACTTTATGATGGGCACTCACGCTTGGCACGGCAAAGCTCCTAACGACGAGCAATTAGCCAAAGGCTTAGCACAGAATCCTGAAACTTTAGGAGACTACTAATAAAGATTAAAAGAGCAAATCAGCTTATCGCTACGAAAGTAGAGGAAAGTCTGGACACCACAGAGCATCATAGCGGGTAACACCCGTCCGCCGTAAGGCGAGGACAAGTGCAACAGAAAGAATGTATGGGTAATGCCATAGTGAAATCAGGTAAACTCTATGAGGTGCAACGTCGCGTAAACCAGCGTTTGAGGGTTGCTCGCCCGATGTTGGAGGGTAGGCGGTTAGAGCTAATGAGCAATCATTAACCGAGATAAATGATAAGCACCTGCTCAGTAAGAGTAGGTACAGAATCCGGCTTATGATTTGCTCTTTTTTATACCCAAAAAAGCCAAAGAGCTGTCCTCAAAAGAGGACAGCTCTTTGGCTTTTTCAAGTTTATTTTGTAAATTATCGCTTGTCTCTTAATGACCAACCGGTTTTAAGTCCAATGATGAAGTATACCAATAGCAATTCACCTATTGCTAAGAGTATATCACCTGGAATGCGTAACCAACGTATGGTTTGCATCAAATCGGTGTGCATAAACTCCTCAGAACGCGCTGACCAATAGCCGTTTTGAATAGCTTCTACTGCTTGCATAATACCTATAGGAAGCAAGCTCCCTACTAACATCACAAGTAATCCGATGTTTATCAACCAGAATGCCCAACCAAGAATCTTGTTATTCCAGTGACGATCAGGATACAAACCGCGAAGCACAAACAAGATAAGTCCAATCCCAAGGATACCATATACCCCAAAGAGGG
Organism: Capnocytophaga sp. oral taxon 902; assembly: GCF_013394735.1. NCBI lineage: Bacteria > Pseudomonadati > Bacteroidota > Flavobacteriia > Flavobacteriales > Flavobacteriaceae > Capnocytophaga > Capnocytophaga sp. oral taxon 902. The sequence goes on along the minus strand of NZ_CP058261.1, from coordinate 2,360,578 downwards.
CTGCGTGTCCGTGAACTGCCGTAGTGTTCAAGCCTTGAATGTAGTACAAGGCAATAGGCGGGTTAATGGCAAAACCAAAGATACCTGCCCCAAGGAAGTTCCAGAAACACATCGCAATAAAGCAATAGATAGGCCATTTGTAGGCTTTTATCCACTCAGTAGATTTAGAAATCTTGTAGTTGTGATAAGCCTCATATCCTATGAGTACCAAAGGCACAATCTCCAAAGCACTAAAAGTAGCTCCTAAGGCTAATACACCCGTAGGGGTAGCACTAAAATACAAGTGGTGGAATGTACCCAATATACCCCCTGCTAAGAATACAATAGTAGAGAACAATACTGAGGCACTCGCCACTTTCAAGCGTAACAAGCCCATACGTGAGAACAAGAAAGCAGCCACTACGGTAGCAAATACTTCAAAGAAGCCTTCTACCCAAAGGTGAACTACCCACCAACGCCAATATTCGGCAATAGCCATATGTGTTTGGCGACCGTACATCAAGCCTGCTCCATAGAAAGCCGCAATAGCAATAGAGGCTAATACAAATAGCAATAACAAATGGCGGTTTTCGTCTTTCTTTCGTAAAGCAGGCAATAAAGCTCTTACCATCAAGAACAACCACAAGAATAAGCCTACAAGCAATAGTATTTGCCAAAAACGACCCAATTCTAGATATTCATAACCTTGATGTCCAAAGTAGAAGTTTTCTACTAAGCCTAATTTTTGCATCACGCCAAACCATTGTCCTGCCAAAGAACCTAACACCACTATCAGTAGGGCGATAAAGAGTATATTCACCCCCAATTTTTGATATTTAGGCTCGTGTCCTGATACCGCAGGAGCTATGTAAAGTCCTGTAGCCAGCCAAGAGGTTGCTATCCAGAAAATAGCCAACTGTACGTGCCAGCTACGCGAAATAGCCTGTGGAAATATCATATCAAGCGGAATACCAAAGAAACCTCCTCCTTCTACACCATAGTGCGCTGTAATCACCCCTGCCACCATCTGTACCAAGATAAGTAACGATACTATCCAAATGTATTTAAGGGTAGCTTTCATTGAAGGTGTAGGTTTCATACCGCGCATTGGGTCTTCCGCAGGAAGATGTTCATTTTCTTCTTCCTCTTTGTTGCTTGCGTGATAATACACCAAGAGTCCCACCCCGAAAAGCAACATCAGTACGCTAAATCCTGACCACATTTGTAATGAAGTCGAAGGGTGATTGCCTATCACAGGGTCATAAGGCCAGTTATTGGTATAGGTTACATCGCTATTAGGGCGATTAGTGCTACATACCCAAGAAGTCCACGTAAAGAATGCATTCATCTGTTGCGTACGCATAGGGTCTTTGATAGCATTCTTCGGAATCGCATAATGAGTGCGCGTTTCACTTAGCGAAGGGTCGTCCATAAAGAGTTTAGTGTAATACGTAGCCAACTCTTTAGCCACCTGAGCACGCTCTGGCGAGAAGGTAATCACACCTGTTTCTTGGTTAAAGGTGTTCGTACGCAACTCTTTGCGCAACTGCACTTGGTACTTCGCTTGCTCATCTTCAGGCAGGTCTTTGTACACCTTACCGTCTTTCTGAGCAAAAAGCTCTAATAGCAATACCGATTCGCGATGTAGATAATCAGCATTCCAGTCGGGTGCTATATAAGCACCGTGTCCCCAGATACTACCTACAGTTTGACCGCCCATCGATTGCCAAACATTCTGACCATCTTTAATGTCTTGCCCTTCATAGAGCACTTCCCCATTGGTCGTTACAATCTTTTCGGGGAAAGGAGGTGCTGTACGGTATATTTCTACACCGAAGAGAATCAGCACAAGGAATGAAGCAGCCACTGTTGCCCCAAGCCAAATCCATAATTTCTTAGCTGTCATAAATAAAATATATTAGTGTTTTTGTAATTTCTGGGTGCAAATATATAAAAGATAATTGTATCTTATATGCCTTTTGTATTATTTTTTTACCTTCAATTTTAAAGTTTTCTCCCAAAAAAGAATATTACCTACTGAAAATCAACAGGTAACCTTCCTTATTTTTTTATGAATTTTGTACTCCTTCTTTTCTGCTACTCTTCTTTTAATTTATCAAATGTTGTATAGTTTTCACTACCCCCGCCTCGTTATTATCGTATTCAGTCACGTAATTAGCAATAGCTTTCAAAGCCTCTTGGGCATTCTTCATCGCGTAACTCATCTCAGCAGTTTGTATCATTTCCACATCATTCATATGGTCGCCAAAAACCACTGTTTCCGATGGCAAGACACCTAATTCCTCTTGCAGACGTCTTACCGCCACCCCTTTATTCACATCACTTCGGGTAATATCAAGCCATATCTCACCTGAGACCACCACATTAAAATCATTCTCATACTTCTTCAAAAGAGGATAGCTATTAATCCTTGAAATTCCTTCATCACAAATAGTTATTTTAAAGATGTCATCATTCACTTCCGAAAAGTTCATCACCTTTGTATGAGCGGGATAATGTCTGGCTATTTCATCAAAAATAGTAACACTATCCGTCTTAATGTAGGCATTCTCTCTTCCACAAAGCGCTACCCCTATTTGCCCAATCTGTTCACAAGTTTCCAATATAGGGCGGATACCATTAGGGTTCAATGGGTTTTCAAAAAGCGTCTCCCCTTTGTATATTAGCGAAGCTCCGTTATCAGGAGCAAAAGCTATCTCGTCTTTAATAGGTGCAAAAAGCTCGTGCAAACTCTGTATTTGTCGTCCACTCGCCACGCAAAAATTAATTCCACGGGCTCGTATCTCCTTAAAAACTTCCCAAAAACTCTTAGGTACCTCTTTCTGATTATTCACCAAAGTACCATCAATATCCGTTACAATAAGTTTTATCATACATTCTAATTTTCGGCAAATATACAAAATTATTCACACATATTGTTCAAATATGGTTCTCATATATCTCAACCACCTCTTCACTTCCGTTTTAATTCGTTTTATTACCCTCAAAACCACCTCTTTCTCTCATCTTTTAACCACTCACTTTCAAACACTTACATACCCTTTCTATACCAATCGTCCAAGATTCGTATAAGCTTCCTATAAGCTCTCTATAAGCTAACCCCACCCTCCTTATAGCCTTTTTTCATCAAAAAACCTCCCTCCCCTCTTCCGAACTTCTCCGATATCTTCCGAAAACTCCTATACGTGATTTTTGCGATATACACTTTGCCAAAAATTTTGCCCGTGTGGCTCACACTGCCTGTGCGGCTCGCACCTTTGGCAAAGTTGAATAAACTGACAATCCTCATTCTCTCATTCTCTCATTTTCTCATTCTCTCATTTTCTCATTCTCTCATTTCCTCATTCTCTCATTTCCTGGCATTATTGACATTTTTTTTTTTGCAATTCATAATTATTTTGTAATTTTGCATCTTGAAAACTATGAAAAGACAATCGTTACACACGCGCATCTTCGCCTTTCTGCTACTGTTTTGTATGCTGAAAGTAGCCTTTCCGGTGGGTGAATTCTTTCATAATCACCACACTCAGGAAGAGTTATGCGCTATAGCTACCGGCGATAAGTGTCATCACAACGCTCACCTTTCAGCGGTAGACACTCATCACGATTGTATTTTTGTACAACTGCATCAATTCTTTGCTCCTTCATTTTTTATCTATCAATTCTTAGAGCAAAGTGCAACAGCAGTATTCTTCTTTATCGAAAAAGGCTTTCCTGAAAACGCCTTTACTATCTTTTCAAGAGGTCCTCCGATGTAATTAGCAGACTAGTTAATTAGTAAATGAGGAATCATTCCTCTTCTTACCCAGCTTGCTAATTTCCAAATTCCCAAAATTTTCAAATTGATTTTATGCAAAAGATATTCAGTCTTCTGCTACTCAGTTCTGCATTCTCGCTATATGCGCAAGAAACCTTGCAACTGCAAATAGAAGACACTCAAAAACTACCCTTAGGCAATGCGGTAGTGCATTTCGTTGGAAAGCACTTTATAAGCGATGTCGATGGGAAGATAACGATAAAAAAACTCAGCAAGGGCTCTTACCCTATCAAAGTAACCTATTTAGGCTATCACGATTACGAAAGTACTGTCATCATTCCACACTCACAACCTCTTGTGATTGTAATGAAAGAAGCAGTGAGCGTACTCGAAGGGACTACAGTATCAGGACATACAACTCAACAGTATGTGAGAGGCTTAACCCCATCTATCATATCCATTTCGCTCAAAAGAAATAGCTTGATAGACAAACAAGGCGACGATTTAGCCAAAGTGCTCACCTCTATATCGGGAGTATCGATGATACAAACAGGCGCGACTATTGCCAAACCGGTAATTCACGGCTTGCACAGCAATCGTATCTTGATACTCAACAACGAAGTGCGCCAAGAAGGACAACAATGGGGTGCCGACCACGCTCCCGAAATCGACCCTTTGGTAGCCGACCAAATAACGGTAGTAAAAGGTGCTGAATCGGTGCGTTATGGCTCTGATGCCTTAGGTGGGGTGATTCTCATAGAACAAAAAAAACTCCCTTATAGCGACGGTCTGCACGCCAACTTAGCTTCTTCGTTTGGCTCTAACGGACGCAAATTGAGTACTACGTTAAAAGTCGAAAGTTCAGTCCCCGAGTTACCTTCTTGGGCGTGGCGTGTACAAGGAACTTTAAAACGTTCAGGCGACATCAGTACAGCTAATTACCTACTGAATAACACTGCTGCTCGTGAAGCCAATTTCTCAGTAGCGACAGGCGTTCAGAAGGAAAAAGGCACTGCTGAAATATTTTACAGTAGGTATGAGAACGAAAGCAGTGTGTTCTACGGTTCGCATATTGGGAATTTAGACGATTTGCTCGCTCGGTTCGAAATTGGAAGACCGCTTACCACTTATCCGTTTTCGTATAGCATCAATGCACCCAAGCAAAAAGTAGTGCACCACCTGTTAAAAGGTAAAACGTTCTATTTCTTGCCCTTCGGAGGAAAACTCACCGCACAATACGCTTTTCAGAAAGATATTCGTCAGGAGTTCAGTGTTCGCCGAATGGACAGAACCCGCATCCCAGCCTTAAATATGGAGCTCACTACCCACGCACTCGATGTGTATTGGGAAAACGCTTACAGCAAATGGAAGAGTACCATAGGGGGTAGTTTCAACAAGCAGGACAACTACAACCAACCCGGTACGGGGGTAGTACCTGTAATCCCTAACTATGCCTCACTTAGTTATGGTGCTTTTGCAATACAACGTTTTCAGCGAGATGCTTGGTTATTAGAAGCAGGTGTGCGTTACGACTATAAGTACCTCAATGCCGATGGTTACGATATGTACTCACAGCGTTACGGAGGCGAACACAACTTCCATAATTTCACCTATACCTTAGGAGGAACAATGCCTCTCTCGCGAGTTTCACAACTGAAATCTAACATAGGCGTGGCGTGGCGTGCTCCTCAGGTGAACGAACTGTACAGTAGCGGACTTCATCACGGCGCAGGCACTTATGATTTAGGTGACGATAAGCTCGAATCAGAAACAGGAGTGAAGTGGGTTACCTCTCTTTTGATAAACAATGAGAATAAACGTTGGAATGTAAATCTCGACCTTTATATCCAATATATTAAGAATTACATTTACGATTATCCTACCGGCGAAGTGCAAACCCTCTTTTCAGGCGTGTATCCTATCTTTCAGTACACCCAAGCCAATGCGTTTTTTAGAGGCGCTGACCTCGATGCTACTGTTCGTTTGTTAAACAAAAACAGAGTAGCACAAGTAGGCAATCCTACAAGTTTAGACTACCATTTGAAAGCCTCAGTAGTATGGGCTAACGAAGTGAAGACGGGACGTTACTTTCCGTTTATCCCTGCCCCTCGTTTGAGTCAGTCGCTAGAATATAACAAAACGCACCGCAACAGTTTATTGAGCCATATGAGTGCTAGCATAGGGCATACTTTTGTAGCCAAGCAAACACGCTTTGAGCCCTCACAAGAGTTAGTGCCTACTACTCCCGATGCCTATCACCTTTTCGAGGCGAGCATAGGAGGTACTTTGGATATAGGCAAACGCCAAACCCTGGACATAAGGTTATCCGCCGAAAACCTTTTTAATACTGAATATAAGGAATACACCAATCGTTTTAGGTACTATGCCCACGATTTGGGTAGAAACGTATATTTAAGAGTAAATTACAATTTTTAAACACTATTAAAATGAAAAAGATATCTTATTATTTAAAAGCTATTAGTCTAATAGCATTAGTATGTTTTACAATAGGCAGTTGTAGTAAAGACAACACTAAACCCACTCCTCCAAACGATGAAACCAAAGACAGAGGGCACGATATGCCCGACAAAGTACAGTTTATCATTACCAATTTAGGAACTAACGAAGTGCAAGAGCGCACCGCCAACAAGTCAGCTAAAGGGATAGTGTATGACATCACCGAGCCTATAAAATGGCAAGTGGGACACGAATACCGTTTCGAGATTGTCTATTACAACAATGGAGCTCGTATGAACTACGAGTTTGTAAGTGCCAAAATGGCTCCTATTCATCAGCACTTCTTTCAGTTATTTCAAGGAGAATATCCTAAAGATGAAGCGGGAAGAACCGCTATGGTAACGGCTATGAACAAAGCGGTAAGCTATGTATATCAGGATACCGACCCCGAAAATGCTACTTATGGCACACAAGGAGTGAAATTGCGCTTGCGCACTTGGGATAAAACCAACCCTGAGCAACGCGACCCTATTGGATTAAAAGGCGTCTTTCACATCAAAGACGACGCTACCGCAGGTGATTACAAGTTGCGCATCAAGTTAGCACACTTCCTTATTGCTAATAAACTCAACCCTCAAACCCAAGAAGAACGCCCTTACAACGTTGTGGAGTATTCTAGTGCCTTTCAATTAGACTCCGATATGACACTCCCTATACAAATTAAACAATAACCTTTTTAACATTAAAAAACGATGAAAAATATATACGACCTTTTTAAAATCTCATTGCTCTCAATATTTGTTACTTTTCTTTCTGTCTCTTGCAGTAAAGACGATAATAAAGTAACTCCTTCTACTACTCAATCTTCTACTACTACCGTTACCACAACTTCCACAACCACAGCTACTACCGAAGAGTTTGTAGCTAAGTGGAGCCGACTTGAAGTGCGTTTTACCAAAGGGCATTCTCACGGCTATTTCCACGGCAACCCCGACTACCCCGTGAAATACCTCAAAACAGTACAACGTTTCTATTTTGAGAACAAAAATGGTGTTATTACCCCAGCAAGCGATAATCCTACCGCCATCCGTTGGGAAGGAAGTAATGATCTAGCTGGAGTATCACTCTCAGGGGTCGAACTTATCTTCTATGATAAAGAGGGTAAACGTATAAACTCACTGTTGACTACTGGTCAGGCTCCCAATCACTATCAATTCTTCTTTATCGCCGATAATTTCACAGCAGTAGCTAGCAATACTACCGTCCCTACTCAAGCAGAAGCCTTACATTACAAATACCGCGATACCAATCCTGAAGAATTGTACATCAAAGGCGGTAATTATGATAAAAATCCAAACGCCCCTAAAGGAGTACTCCGTAGAGAGCAAATAGGATTGAAAGGATTCTTTGAAATCAAAAGAGCTTATGTAAATTTCGATTTGAAAATCGTATTAGGCTATTTCACTACCAAACCCGCTGAATTAACTTATAGTACCCTTCCTGCTAACAAAGTTATGGAGGTGAAAATCCCTATACACATTTACCACGATATCATAGCAGAAGATAAACAAATAGAAGATGCAATGCGCGAATTTGGCGTGAGTAAAGCTGAAATCGAAAAAGACCAAAACGACATTATAGCTTCTGATCTTTCTCCTGAAAGCAGTGGTACCTTTTTATAATTTTGTGTATATCACTTAGCAATAATAAAAGAGACTGTCCCTTAAAAAAGAACAGTCTCTTTTTTTAAACAATAAGTAAAGCTAATAAAACCAGTTTATACTCGTTTTACTCCTATTACCCTCCGTTCATTCTATATCTATCCGCGTGTTTTGCAACGTTCATTGTTCGTCTTAGATTCGTCTTAGCTTCGCTCTTCCTTCGAATAAACATTGATATTCAGATACATTTTCCTCCTCAAAACATTTTTCTCTCTTCACTTTTTACTAAAATATCTCAACTTGCTCACAGCATAAAAAGTTATCAAACGAGTTAAAACAATTGTACGAAGTTATAACATACTCTTTACTCTCTACCTTTTATCTTTCACCTGAATTGAGAAATTATCTCATCAAAATTTGCACATTCAAATAATTGTTGTAATTTAGCCGAAATTTTCGAATTGTATCAACAACTAAAAACAACTATACTATGGGAAAAGGATTTTTTAAGGTTCCTAAAGCTACCAACGAACCCGTAAAAAGTTATGCGCCAGGAAGTACTGAGCGTGAGGCTGTACTACAAGCCTATAAAGAATTGTGGAATACTAAAGTAGATGCCCCTCTCTATATTGGAGGTGAAGCCGTACGTACAGGTCAGACAGGTGAAATGCATTCCCCTCACGACCATAAGCACTCATTGGGTGTTTACCACAAAGCGAGCAAAGAACACGTACAACAAGCCATCGAAGCAGCGCTAAAGGCGCGTACTCAGTGGGCTAACCTTGCGTGGGAAGAACGCGCTGCTATCTTTTTAAAAGCTGCCGACCTTATTGCAGGTCCTTACCGTGCTAAAATGAACGCTGCTACTATGATAGCGCAGTCTAAAACAGTACACCAAGCCGAAATAGATTCTGCTTGCGAGCTGATAGACTTCTTGCGCTTCAATGTGCAGTTTATGGCTAATATATATAACGACCAGCCTAACTCTTCCGAAGGCGTATGGAATCGTGTAGAATACCGTCCGTTGGAAGGTTTTGTATATGCTGTTACGCCTTTTAACTTCACCGCCATCTCAGGTAACCTCCCTACCAGTGCTGCCCTTATGGGAAATGTAGTCATTTGGAAGCCTAGTACTTCACAAATATTTTCCGCTGAAATGATAGTAGAAGTCCTCAGAAAAGCAGGTTTACCCGATGGTGTTATCAACGTATTGCACGGCGATGCAGCTATGATTACCGATACTGTTTTAGCAAGCCCTCATTTTGCAGGTATTCATTTTACAGGCTCTACCGAAGTATTCCAAGATATTTGGAAAAAGATAGGTAACAATATTCATCTCTATCGCTCTTATCCTAAAATTGTAGGTGAAACAGGTGGTAAAGACTTTATCATCGCCCACCCAAGTGCTTGCCCCAAACAAGTAGCTACGGCTATTACTCGTGGAGCTTTTGAATATCAAGGACAAAAATGTAGTGCTGCTTCTCGCGTGTACTTACCTAAATCGAAGGCAGACGAAACGCTGAAATTGGTAAAAAAAGATGTACTCTCTTTCAAAATGGGTTCTCCTGAAAACTTTGAGAACTTCATCACTGCGGTAATTCACGAACATTCTTTCGATAAATTAGCTAAATATATAGACCAAGCTAAAAAAGACAAAGATGCCGAGATATTTGTAGGTGGTGGATATGATAAAAGCAAAGGATACTTTATAGAACCTACCGTGATTGTTACCACCAATCCACATTACACCACTATGGAAACCGAACTTTTCGGACCTATAGTAACTGTGTATGTATATGATGACTCTAAATGGGAAGAAACCTTGAAACTCGTTGATGAAACTTCAGTTTATGCACTCACAGGAGCTGTATTTGGTACTTGTCGTTATGCGTTAGACGAAGCGGTGAAAGTACTCGAAAACGCAGCAGGTAATTTCTATATCAACGATAAGCCTACGGGAGCCGTAGTAGGGCAACAACCTTTCGGTGGCGCACGCGCCTCAGGTACTAACGACAAAGCTGGGTCTGCCCAAAACCTATTGCGCTGGGTATCGCCACGCCTTATCAAAGAAACTTTTGTACCACCAGTAGACTATCGTTATCCATTCTTAGGATAATAAATAAAATTTTAACTTTGCCAAAGTTCTCTGTCCGTGCGGCTCGCACCTTTGGCAAAGTTTCTCTTAAATCTATATAAAAACAGTTCCCTTACGAACACTTGTATTTGTGGATTGTCTCCCTTCGGGGGTTCGGGGGCTTAATTAATCATTAAACACTAAACATTAATCATTAGACATTAAATGGAATGGCTTTGGAACTTGATGACTAACCACGAGAGTGTGGCTTACACTGTGATAGTGTATAGCGTAGTCATCGCAGTAGGAGTTGCTTTAGGAAAAATTAAAATATTTGGCATCTCTTTTGGTATTGCTTGGGTACTTTTCGCAGGTATCGCTATGGCCGAATTAGGATTCACTGTAAACCCCCATATTCAACATTTTGTAAAAGAGTTCGGATTGATTCTGTTCGTCTACACCATCGGACTACAAGTAGGCCCTGGCTTTTTTGCCTCCTTCCAAAAAGAAGGCATCAAATTCAATCTCTTGGCAGTGCTCTCTATTGTGAGTTGTGTACTTACTGTAATTGCTATCCACTACATCACCCAGACCGATATGGGTACCTTGGTAGGTATAATGTCAGGTGCCGTAACCAATACTCCAGGGTTAGGAGCTGCTCAAGCTACTTTAGAAGATGTATTTAAAGGCGACCCAGCTACAATGCCGAACCTCTCTACCGCCTACGCTGTTGCTTATCCTTTCGGGGTGTTAGGAATTATCTTGGTAATGTTAGGGCTCAAAGCCTTCTTAAAAGTGAATTTAGATGTTGAAAAACGTTTAAATTCTGTACGTCACTCTAAAGACCAAGTAGTGATCAATCGATTCGCAATAAAAGTAAGCAATCCTGCCCTCTTTGGTAAAAAATTGAGTGTTATAAAACAAACTCTTGATTTCGACTTTACCATCTCGCGTATGTGTAGAAAAGGAGAGATTATATTAGCTAGTGCCGACACACTGATAGAAGAAGGCGACATCGTACTGATAGTAGCTAACCAAAAAGAAAATGAGAAGTTTTTGACCCTAATAGGTGACAGCGTTTCCATTTTGGATTATTTCCCTGATGTAAAAGATATGCGCTATACTTCACGCCGTATCAACGTTACCCAACGTGCTATTTTCACTAAAACTCTTGCAGAGCTCGATGTACGCAAACGTTTTGGAGTAACCATCACTCGTGTATATCGTGCAGGTATTGAGTTCGTGCCCGCTGCCGATACAAAATTACAGTTTGGAGATACCATTACTGTAATAGGCGATGAATCGCACATACAACTCGTAAGCAAAGAGTTCGGTAATTCTAAACGACGTATGCAAACCCCTCACATAGCCGAACTCTTTATGGGGATTACTCTTGGTGTATTATTAGGTAGCATTCCATTCGCTATCCCTGGCATACCTGTACCTGTAAAATTAGGGTTAGCGGGAGGCCCTCTGATTATTGCTATTCTCATCAGCCGTTATGGCGGTAAATTCTCAGTAACTCACTACGTATCGCAAAGTGCCAACCTGATGGTACGAGAGATAGGTATTGTGCTCTTTCTTGCCAGTGTGGGCTTAGACGCAGGAGCTACTTTTATAGAAACTATTTTGCACGGACAAGGCTTGTACTGGATGTGTTTAGGAGCCCTCATTACTCTTATACCACTTATTATTACCTCTTTAGTAGCTCGTTTTAGAGGAAAATTAGATTATTTGGGTATCTGCGGATTACTCTCTGGAGCTTCAACCGACCCGCCAGCTTTGGCTTTTGCTAATGATATGTCGAACTCCGAGATTCCCGCACTCACTTATGCAAGTGTATATCCGCTTACTACATTCTTGCGAATAATGGTAGCACAATTATTGATTGTATTTTTTGTGTGACGTTTCAAAAAAAGTTGTACTTTTGCCCTCTGAAAGAATAAAATATTATGTTTGAAAATATGATGAATATGGTGGGCAAACTCCAAGAAATCAAGGACTTTTGGATAGTTACCTTAAACAAAACCATTAAGAGAGCGACCGATAAAAATGAAGCTACCTTGGCTGAAGTAGCCAAACAAGAGTTTCCGTTTAACTTTTAAAATATAAATCTATGGGTAAAATAATAGCTATTGCAAACCAAAAAGGAGGAGTAGGTAAAACCACTACTTCCGTGAACTTAGCCGCCGCATTGGGCGTATTGGAGAAAAAAGTATTACTCATCGATGCCGACCCGCAGGCAAATGCTACTTCTGGCATAGGTATTGATGTAGATTCTATTGAGCACGGTACTTACGAGCTTTTGGAGCACACTATGGAGGCTAAAGATATGATTGTTCATACCAGTTCTCCTAATCTCGACCTTATTGCTGCTCACATCAACTTAGTGGCTATTGAGATTGAGCTCGTAGACAAAGAACAACGAGAATATATGCTCAAAAAAGCCTTAGAGCCTATCAAAGACCAGTACGATTACATTTTGATAGACTGTGCACCCTCGTTGGGACTTATCACCCTGAATGCTCTTACAGCAGCTAACTCGGTGATTATACCTATCCAGTGTGAGTATTTCGCTTTGGAAGGGTTGGGGAAACTTCTTAATACTATCAAGAGTGTACAAAAAACCTTCAATCCCAATTTGGATATCGAAGGCTTATTACTCACTATGTACGATGCGCGCTTACGTTTGTCTAACCAAGTGGTGGAAGAGGTACAAAAACACTTCAGCGATATGGTATTCAAAACCATTATCCAGCGTAATGTACGCCTTAGTGAAGCACCTAGTTTTGGTGAAACTATCATCAACTACGATGCTACCAGCAAAGGAGCTACCAATCACATCAACTTAGCTCAAGAGATTATAGATAAAAACAAAACAGTATAATGACAAAACCTGCTAAAAAACCTGCCTTGGGGAGAGGTATTTCAGCTATTTTTGGCAATAGTCCCGAAGTGGCTATTAATTCTATCAAAGATAAAAATGCCGATAAGATTGTAGGAAATATCATAGAACTTGAACTCGACCTGATAGAAACGAACCCTTTTCAGCCTCGTACTTCTTTTAATGAAGAAGAGCTACAAGGGCTCGCTTCCTCTATTGAGGAATTAGGGGTAGTGCAACCTATCACTGTACGCAAACTCGACGGAGAAAACAAATATCAACTCATTTCGGGCGAACGCCGTTTCAGAGCTTCCAAATTAGCTGGACTCAAAACAATCCCAGCCTATATCCGCATCGCCGATGACAACGAGTCGCTCACAATGGCTTTAGTAGAGAATATTCAGCGTCAAGATTTAGATCCCATAGAGATTGCTCTTTCTTACCAACAGCTCATCGAGCAGGTGAATCTCACTCAAGACCAAATGAGCAGGCGCGTGGGCAAGAAACGTTCTACCATTACAAACTATTTGCGTTTGCTCAAACTTGCTCCTATCATTCAAACAGGCATACGCGACGGATTCATTTCTATGGGGCACGGTCGTGCAATAATCGCCATAGAAAACCCTGAACAACAAGCAGAAGTATACCAGCGTATCATTTCCGATAACCTATCAGTGCGTGATACCGAAGAGTTAGTGCGCCGCTTGCAAAACTCCGAAACTCCTAATGTGGTAAGTATTCAAATCCCTAAAAGCAATAGTAAAACTGAAGTACCTACTTATATCAAAGAAAATATGAGTAGTTTTAATCATTTTTTTGGTACTAAAGTTACTGTAAAGATGAGCAAGAACGGCAAAGGTAGCCTTACCATTCCTTTTAGTTCAGAGGAAGATTTCAAACGTATTCAAAGTTTATTACACAAAAAGGATGAGTAGAAAGATTGTTTTGATAATAGCCCTACTTATGGGAGTGGGTATTTCGTATGCACAAGACGATACAGAGGAAGTGGTAAAAACACCCTCAGACTCTGTGCAGATAGCTGTTATGCAAGACAATATGAAAAAAGTCCCTTGGAATACCGACCCTCTTTCACCTGCTAAAGCCGCCTTCTATTCAGCGGTTATCCCAGGTTTAGGTCAGATATACAACAAGAGCTATTGGAAAGTACCTTTGGTATATATTGCTATCGGTACCCCAATATACTTCTACATACAAAACTCTAAGGAATATGATCGTTACCTCACTGCCTACAAACGTCGTCAACAAGGATTTACCGATGATGAATTTTATGGCAATCGCCCTGATGGACAACCGCGTTTAAGTACCGATGGATTAAGACGAGGCATACAGTTCTATCGTCGTAATAAAGAGCTTTCTATTCTTATAGGGATAGGCTTATATGCCCTGAATATCATCGAGGCGAATGTCGATGCACATCTCAAACAATTCAATGTAGATGAACGCCTCACAGTGGAACCTTTCATTCAACACGATTTCCTCACACAGCCCCAATTTGGCTTGACACTCAACTATAAATCCAAGAAATAATGACTACACAAAATCTATTAGAAACCTTGCGCCACATTGTTGGTGCAAAGTACGTTATTACCGACCCTTCAAAAACTGAACGTTACCGCACTGGGTATCGTTTTGGTACCGGAAATGCAATTGCCGTGGTGCGTCCCGCTACTTTGTGGGAACAATGGCAAGTACTCGAAGCTTGTGTAGCAGCTGATGTAATTGTAATTTCACAAGCTGCCAATACAGGTATCACGGGAGGGTCTAATCCTTTTGGTAACGATTACGACCGCGATGTAGTAATCATCAACACGATGCGTAATGACAACATTCAGCTTATACTTGATGCTAAGCAAGCTATATGTCTTACAGGAGCAACACTCAACCACTTGGAACAAGAGTTAAAACCCCATAACCGCGAACCTCATTCAGTAATAGGCTCCTCTTGCATTGGGGCTTCAGTTATTGGAGGCGTGTGTAACAACTCTGGCGGTTCTTTAGTACAACGTGGTCCTGCTTATACCGAAATGGCACTTTATGCCCAACGCAATGCTAACGGTAAATTGGAACTCATTAATCACTTAGGTATTGATTTAGGAAGCTCTCCTAAGGAAATACTTACCAATCTGCAAGAGGGTAGATACCAAGCAAAGGATATTCACACTTCTGATAAGAAAGGACACGATCACGACTATTGTAACCACGTACGTGAGATTAATGCCAATACGCCTGCTCGCTTCAATGCCGACCCAGCTCGCTTATACGAAGCCTCAGGTAGTGCAGGTCGTTTAGGAGTTTTTGCCGTACGCGTGGATACTTTCCCTGCCGAGAAAAAAACAGCTGTATTCTATATAGGTACTAATAACACAGCGGTACTTACCAAATTGCGCCGTGATATGCTCGGTACTTTCGAAGAAATTCCTATCTCTGGCGAGTATATTCACCGTACCGCCTTTGATATTGCTGCTAAATACGGTAAAGATACTTTTTGGTATATCAAAAATGTAGGTACTGAATACTTACCCAAGCTCTTTTCTCTCAAAGCGTGGGGCGACCGCGTAGCCAAAAAACTACCTTTTATGCCCAACCATTTCAGTGAAAAATTCTTGCAATTCACCTCTAAACTAATGCCTCAACACCTCCCTAAAATATTGTGGGATTACCGCAACCAATACGAGCACCATCTCATTTTAAAAATGGGAGGCAAAGGGGTAGACGAAGCTAGGGCTTATTTGCAAAAAGAATTTGCCGATAGCACTAAAGGAGCTTATATAGAGTGTGATGCCAAACTTGCACAAGCAGCAATGCTCTTGCGCTTTGCAGTGGCTTCAGCAGCTATTCGCTATCGTTCCGTACACGAGGACGAGGTAGAAGATATCGTTGCTTTAGACATCGCTTTGCGTCGCAATGATGAAGATTGGTTTGAAAAGCTTCCTCCTGAACTCGACGCTAAGATACTTTACAAATTGTACTATGGTCACTTTATGTGCCACGTATTTCATCAAGATTACGTGATTAAGAAAGGTTACAACTGTGAGGAAATAGAAGAAGAGATGCTCAAAATATTAGACACTCGTGGCGCACAATATCCTGCAGAACACAATGTAGGGCATTTATATCACGCTAACGACGACCTTAAGAACTTTTACAACTCTCTTGACCCTACTAATAGCTTTAACCCAGGTATTGGTAAGACCTCTAAGAAAAAAGATTGGAAATAGAAACTCATAGTATTACATATTTAGAGAGGCTACCTCAAAAAGTTTTGAGGTAGCCTCTCTTTTTTGTTTTTCTTTATCACTTCATACCTTCTCTATAATCACGTGGCGTTATTTTAGTAGCTTGTTTAAAGACCGTACTAAAATACTTAGAAGAGTTAAATCCTACTTCAAAAGCTATATCAGTAACTGATTTTTCTGTTTGTTTTAAGAGCTGGCAAGCTACTTCTATGCGATATTTATTGATATATTCACTGATACCAATGCCTGTAATTTGTTTCATTTTATTATACACCGAAGCACGACTCATTGCCATTGCTTCAGAAATCATTGTTACATCTAAGTCAATATTACTATAGTGTTTTTTGATGATTTCATTAAGTTTTATCATAAACACTTCGTCAGCATTGCTGATAGTAGTAAGTGCAGGTGAAGGAATCAATAGTTCTTTTTCATAACGTTGCTTGATGAGCTCTTTTTGTTTGAGCAAATTACTTATTACTGAAAGCAAAAGGTCTATATCAAAAGGTTTAGAGAGATAAGCATCGGCACCTAATTTATAGCCTATCTTTTGACTTTCGGTATCACTTTTAGCAGTGAGTAATATTACGGGAATATGACTGATTTGCAAATGCTCTTTCACCTCTTTACACAACTGATAACCATTCATTACAGGCATCATCACATCGCTGATGATAATATCGGGCTGGTGCGTTTTTAATAACAACAAAGCCTCCTCACCATTTACTGCTTTTAAAACGCTTTTAAACAACGGACGAAGTTCATCATAAAGATAATTTAAAAAATCAGGATTATCATCTACTAAGAGTACAGAATACATAGAGGTATCCATAGTTACTGCTATCTTCTCTGGGGCTTCAGTTTGTTCTTCTTCACCTTCAAACTTGTGAAGGACGCCCTCAGTGCTATGAGAGTAAGGTAATTCTACATAAAAAACCGTTTGCTCTTCTTCATCTTGATAAGCCCCAATAGTACCGAGATGTTTCTCTACTAATTCTTTACAATAAGCCAACCCTATACCACTACCTCGCTGGTTGTGTTTTCCTTGTTCAAAGCGAGTAAAGAGCTTATCCATATCAATATTATGCAATCCTATACCGGTATTTTCTACTTGAAAACGCACTTTTTGTTCGTTATAACTACTGCGAATGTGTATAGTAGAATACTCATTACTAAACTTTACTGCATTCATTAGTAGGTTAGAAAGGACTACCCTTATCTTAGCACTATCTAACTCTACAGGAGGTAGATTTTTATCGAGGTGTAGTTCTAAACTTATATGCTTTGTTTCAAATTCTTGTTCAAAATCTTTAGCACTATCGGTGATAAGGTGATTCAAATCAGTATAGGCTTTGGTGAGTGTATTTTCTAACGAAGTATTACGGTTGTAGTCTAATACCCAATTGATGATATTCTTCATAGTAGTAGCTTGACGGAAAGCACTCTCTAACTGGGTTTTCTGTGAACGCGTAAGTTTACCACTCTCGGTATGATTCAGCAGACGCTTTAACGGTGCATAAATGAGGGTAAGAGGCGTGCGCAATTCGTGACTTACATTGGTGAGGAATTGTATTTTATCTTCATTGAGTTCTTGCTGATGCAAAGCTATTTGCCATTTGAGTTGTTGCTTTTTACGACGTAGATAACCCCACATTACACCTGCAATAATAGCCAACAAAAGCAAAGAAACTCCTACCAAAAAAGAAGTGCGCTGATACCACACAGGAAGCACTTCGAAGTTGAGCAATGGGGTATCTTTCGTCCAATAGCCATTTTTAGTCATACAAGCGACTTCTACTTGGTATTTTCCTACTGAAAGCAAAGAGATATCTAAACTATTGTCATAGGTTTCAATCACCGAAGTTTGGGCGTTATTTTTAATCTTAAAACGGAAGAGTATGCGCCTAAACATATCTTTTTCATTCAATCCTACATTTAGTTTTAAGGTTTTGAAATAAGGGGGTACTTCTTTTGGAAAGTTTTCGGCGGTGTATATTTTGCCGTTCAATTCTATATTTTGCAAAAAGAGTAAAGGAGTACTACTCTCTTCGGTGTGAATATTCTTATTTATCTTCACAAAACCTCCGACTCCTCCCATATAGATGTAAGGGGAAGGCAACAACTGTACATAGCCTGTAAGCACATCGTTGTGGAGAAAGCCATCGGAATCGTCCCAAATCATTATCTTCTTATCGGGAATATGATAAGAAAACAGCACGTTGGAAGCATTAATCCACAAACGCTGTTCAGTATCGAGTTGCATATAGCTAATTTGGTGGAACATATTATCGGTTCCTACGGCACTGAGCTTCTTTTGTGGTATCGCATAACTAAACAACCCATTGGAAGTAGCAATCCACAGGGTGTGATGAGCTTTATCATCGCATACTGCACTAATAGTATACCCCTCATTAAGGGTTAGATAACGTGTTATCTTAGCTTCCGATAACTTCATTTGGTAGAGTACATTTCCTTTGGAGAGAAATAAAGTATCACCTTGTTGTGCTTTGAGTTGTAAGGCATTTTTAGGAGTAAGTCCTTCGGCAAAAGAAATTTTATTAAACTCTTTGTTTTGAAGATTATACAGATAGGTATTTTTAGCTGTAATGAGTATTTTATCTTTATCAATGTAATATACAAAGGGAGTAAAGCCTGCGTGACACTCTTGCTGGTCAGTAGCTTCATCGATGAGCAAGAAAGGAGTGTAGGAACGACTCAGAATATTATATATGAAAAGACCTTTGCCATAAAGAGAGACTAATAACTCATTAGGTGAAAAGTAGGTTATAGAAGAGACCTTATCGTTATACGTATTGGTATGATGTACAAATTGTTCTGTTTTGGGGTTAAAAGCATTGATGCCTCCTCCATCGGTGCCTATCCATATGATGCCATTGGGAGCTTCGAACAAACTTATCACAGCGCGCTCACTTAACCCATTGCTACTTCCTAACGCACTATCGGTATAAGTCTTGATATAGGTTTCTTTAAAGAGAAAAACGCCATCGCGCACTGTACCTGCCCAAAGGTTATGATTAGGGTCTTCATAAAGCACTGTAATGGAATTGACCGGCAAAGAATGTATATTACCGGCACTATGCTGAATATTGTAAAAAGTGTTCTTCTCAGGACTAAAAACCGATACTCCTCCCCCATCGGTGGCTAACCATATATTACCTTTATAAGGCTTGATATCTAAGATAATATCATTGGACAAAAGAGTATTGTGAGTATCGTAATGTGAGCGCAATTCACCTGCAAGGGTAGCACGAAAAAGCCCTTTTTGAAAAATAGAATAATACACTTCTTTGCGTTGTGCATCATAATACAAAGAACTCAGCGGGCTTGTATTTTCAATAAACAAACTCAACAGTTCTGAGGTAAGAGAATACTTATAAATACCATCGTTTTCAGTACCTACAAGAAAGGTTGTATTATCAACAGGACATAGATAGGTAATGAGGCATTCTTTATCTTTTGTTTTAGGTTCTTTCCTCAAAGGCAAGCGCCCTATATTTTTAGTTTTGTAGTTATACTGGTAGATAGCACTATATCCACCAAAGTAAACCCCTTGCTCAGTAGCACAAATAGAGAAGAGTTGTTGCTGGATTTTAGAGGTAAAAGTATCTTTATTTGGGTCGTATTGCCATACGCCTTTATCGGTTACAGCCCAAAGGTTATGCTGGGTATCTTCATAAAGATGGTAGATGTAAGACTCAGTATACCTTTTGATATGATTACGGTCTACCCTATTGATACCCTGGCGAGTACCTATCCACAAAATTCCCTTATGGTCACGTACAATAGCGGTAACGCCCGATTGAGAGAGACCGTGTTCAATGGAAATACGTTTAAAATAGTATTCCGTAGGGTTTTGCCCGTAGATTACCCACGTAAAAAAAAGTAAGATACAAGTGCCAAGCACCGATGATAGTTTTATTATCTTCATTGGGTTATTCAGGGTATTCGATGCGTACGTGATAGATATTGGTAAGTTTGCTTTTAAATATGCGTTTGATAGCTTCGATTTCTTTGAAAGATATATCGGAATTGGCAAACTGGTTATCGTCTAACTGTTTTTTGATAATACGGTCTACAAACTCATTGAGAGCTTCGAAGGTAGGATTTTTGAGGCTCTTAGTAGCTGCTTCAACCGAATCAGCCATCATAAGAATAGCGGTTTCTTTGGAGAAAGGAATAGGACCTGGATAACGGAAATCTTCTTCCTTAGTACCTTCGGGATTTAAGTCTAAGGCTTTGCGATAGAAATAATAAGTAAGACTGCGCCCGTGATGGGTTTTAATGAAATCGATAATGCGTTTGGGCAGTTTGTTTTTATGAGCGAGTTCTACTCCATCGGCTACGTGCTTGATAATCACCTTAGCGCTTTGTTCAGGAGTGAGCTGGTCGTGAGGGTTAAGGCTTGTTTTTTGGTTTTCGGTAAAGTAAATAGGGTTTTCCATCTTACCGATGTCGTGATAGAGGGCACCTACACGCACCAAGAGGGTATTAGCTCCAATCTCGGCAGCAGCAGCTTCGGCAAGATTAGCCACTTGCATAGAGTGCTGGAAGGTGCCTGGAGCTTTTTCGGAAAGCTGACGCAAGAGCTTGGTATTCGTATCGGAGAGTTCTAAAAGAGAGACATCGGAAACTAAGCCAAAAGTACGTTCGTAGATATACGTAAAGGGTTGCGAAAAGAGAATACCAATACCATTGAGGATAAAAAGAGTAAGTAAAGAGATATCGAGCCCTTTGAGTGTTCCTTCGGTAATGGTGTGGAAAGCGATATAAATAATTAAATAGGCAGCCGTGATGAGTCCTGCTGATACAAAACTGCTCAATCGGTAGTGCATTCCCTTAGGGGTAAGAATGATAGCCATAGCAGCCACAATCTGTATGAATACAAACTGGAAGCTATTGGGCACAATAAAGCCTGTGATGAGTATGGTGCTGATATACACAAAGAGGACGGTACGCAAATCGAAAAAGGACTTGAGAATGAGCACCATCATTCCTACGGGGACAATATAGATATAATCGGGGAAATACCTTGAAATGAGCCCTACAAAAAGAATCATACTGAGCATATTGAGTAAGATAACACTCAATTTAAGGTTGCTTTTATATAATTTATTTTCGTATATTTTTAAGTATAACGCCATCAGTAGCAATACCATAGCTACTAACGTGTAATAACCTAAAAGCGACCAATTATAGTTGTTCTGACTCCACGTCTGGGTTTCGTACTCGTCTTTGAGCGACAACAGGGTATTCAGTTTTTCGCCCTCTACCAATTCACCTTTGGCAATGATGAGTTTCCCTTTATTTACCCAACCGCGCGTATAGACTATCTCTTTAAGGTTTTGAGTAAGCGCTTTTTGAGTGAAATTTTGGTCGATTACGAGATTAGGAGTAAGGATTTCAAAGAAAAGGTCGTAGTAATTTTTGTGATACTCATTATAAGGGGCGGTATCGAAATAGTTTTTAATAGCTGTTGCCAACTGTTGAAGATATAACACACGTTCGGCAGGCACTTCTACTATTTGATTGTTATGCTTGATAATGAAGATTTCAGAAGGGCTAAACGCAGGCTGATTGAGCATCACTCCATTGCGATAGCTTTCCGCTAAAAAAGCCTCAGCTTTTTTAAGCAAGAGTTCTCGTTTATCGTCGGGCAGATGTTTGAAATAAGCGTACTTTTTCTGTTCAAACTTTTGCTTAGCACTCACAAAGGCGGTAGTATCTTGCTTGTAATACACCGTAGATTGGTTGGTTATTTGTTGTTTTTCGGCTTTTATTTGCTCTTCTGTTTTTTTTAAGGGAAAATCAAAAGGGGCATATAGGTTTTCGTGTTGCCAAAGCTCTCCTTTGCGAAATTCATATTTAAATTTCGCTTTTTCGGGAAATACTTGCAAGATGAGTACTAAGGCTACAGCAAAGGCTAAGACCTTGAACACAAGTGATTTTTTAATAAATGCTTTGATGTTTTTGAGCGTTATCATCGTTTTTCCTTTCTCAAATGTAGATGTAAATGCAATGCAAAGATAAGAAATAATTTTTTAATACCAAAAATGCCAATAATACCGGAAATTAGGAAATGAGAAAATTAGGAAATTAGGAAATGAGATGCGAGCTTGAGTTAGAGGAATGAGGCTGTGCCTCAGAAATTGAACAAATTTTAAACAAAATCAAGGCTACGCCTTGTGAAATGGGAAGAGAGGTTGGTCGGAGTTTTTGGAGAATCTTAGAGAGGTTCTGAACTTTCGGAAGATATCGGAGAGATTCGGAAGAAGGTTAAGAGGGATTTTGATGAAAAAAGGGTGTAAGAAGGGTGGGGTTAGCTTATAGAGAGCTTATAGGAAGCTTATACGAATCTTGGACGATTGGTATAGAAAGGGTGTGTAAAAAGTTGATTCATAATATAATACAGCGATGCAAAAAATGTTAAAAACGGGGTTTCGAGGCGAAAGAAAGAGGAAGAGGTGATAGGACTTAAGCCATAGGCACTAGGGGAAGTATGACGGGAAAGGGGAAGTGTAGCGACGGAAAAAGTGAAGGTGATGTGGTGAAAACTTCTCGCTGGCAGTCTTCAAAAGGGGGAATGTGGTGACGAAGAAGTGGAGGAAAGAAAAAAATATTTCCTATTTAATTAAAAAAAATAATGTACATTTGCAAAAAGAAATACAAGTATAACTGACCTATGTTTATTTATTTGCAGCTATTAAAGGAGAGTTTTAACTTCGCAATCAAATCGTTGCGAGACAATAAGCTCCGCACTTTCCTTTCGTTATTGGGTGTAACGGTGGGAATCTTCTCTATTATATCGGTATTGGCGGCGGTTGATTCGCTGAATAGAAGTATTCAGGAGAGCCTTTCGGGGTTAGACAAGAATATGATAAACGTCTCTAAATTCTCTTTTGCTCCTACCGATGTACCCCGCTGGCAACGCTTGAACTTTCCGCAAGTTACCTATCAGGAATACGAATTTATGAAGCGTGAAATACCTAATACTGAAGCTGTGGTGTATGAATTGTTTGGGGTATTTTCGACGATAAAATACAATGGCAAAACGATTCCGTCGCCTACTATACAATCTACTTCGGCAGGAGTTGAACAAATAAGTGATATTAGGATAGAAAAAGGTAGGTTTTACAACGAAGCTGAAGCGAATGCCGGTACTGCGGTAGTTATATTAGGGCATAATCTGGCTGAACAGCTTTTTGGTGAGGAAGACCCTATGAATAAAGAGATACGCATTTTTGGTCGCCGACTCACAGTTATTGGGGTACTGAAAAAATATGGCGAACTGGGGGGAGGTCCCGATGATAATGCTTATGTGCCAGCTAATTTCGTAAGAGGATTTATGAATACAGGCCCACAAGGGCTACCCAGTGGAGTAGTGTTAAAGCCTAAAAAAGGAGTAGATATGGCGGAGTATGAAGCGGTATTGCGCCAGAAATTCCGTGCTTATCGCGGACTCAAACCTGAGGATATAGATAACTTTTTTGTCAATAAAATATCGTCGTTTACCGATATGATAGACGAGACGATTAGTATGATGAATGTGGTGGGCTGGATTATAGGAGGCTTTTCAATCTTGGTAGGGGGCTTTGGTATTGCTAATATTATGTTTGTGAGTGTGAAAGAACGCACAAGCCTTATAGGAGTACAAAAGTCGTTAGGAGCTAAAAACCAATTTATCTTGTTTCAGTTTTTGTTTGAAGCGGTGCTTTTGGCTATCATCGGTGGACTTTTTGGGTTGTTCTTTGTGTGGTTACTTACCTTTATAATTCCGAGTAGTACTGATGGGTTTAACTTTGTGCTATCGTTTAAGAATGTAGCGATAGGCTTAGGAATCTCGTTTGTAGTAGGTTTACTTTCGGGTATTATTCCTGCATCGTCGGCTGCACGGCTCAATCCTGTGGAAGCGATTAGAACCGGACAGTAATGTAAAGTGATTTCAATATATTTAGTAAGAAAAGAAATTTTATAGGAAGAAAAAGAGAAATATAACTCTCTCATTTTCTACAAGTAAAAAAATAATTAACAATTCATCTTAAAATTTAACACTTTTTTTATGGAGTATGTCAAAAATATTTACTTATTTTGTAGCGAAGAAAGGTGAGAACCTTGCTTGAAAAACTGAGTTTACTAATCAACTAAATTTTTAACCTATGTCTATCAACGCCTTTATTATTTATCTTTCGATAGAGATGAAATATTCTGACCATACAGTTGAGGCTTATAAACACGACCTTAGGAGTTTTGAGAAGTTTATTAAGAATCTATATGAGGAAAAAGGGGAAGATTGCTGTTTGGAACAAGCTGACCAAGAAGATATAAAGAAATGGATTATACACTTATCGGATGAAACTATTTCATTTAGGAGTATCAATAGGAAGTTATCGGCTTTAAAGACTTATTACAATTTCTTGAAGAAGACGAAACAGATAGAAATAAGTCCGTTTGAGAAAGGCATATTTTTATTGAAAACAGAGAATAAGCACAAGTTGCCTTTTTCGGAAGCTGAGATTGAAAAGGTGTTGTCTTTTTTTTCATCGAAGGATTCATTTGATGAAGTGAGGAATAGGGCAGTGATTGAGACGCTTTATGCTACGGGTATACGTCGCTCAGAGTTGTCTGGACTGAAAGTAAGCGATGTGGATTTTGAGCAAAAACAAATAAAAGTGCTTGGGAAAGGTGATAAAGAGCGGTATATACCTATTATTCCTGAGCTTGAAAATACTCTTAAAGAATATTTAGTTTTAAGAGAAGAGGTAAAGAATGAAAAAAGCCAGGATTATCTATTTTTAGTAAAGAATGGTAAAAAGATATATTCGACGCTGGTATACAGAATTATTAATTCGTATTTTAGTGTTGTAACAACAAAGAAAGATGTGAGTCCTCACGTATTGAGACACTCATTTGCGAGTCATTTGTTAGATAATGGAGCAGACCTTTATACTGTGAAGGAACTACTGGGGCATTCCAGCTTGGCTTCTACCCAAGTGTATACGAACACTAGCTTGGCTGAACTCAAAAAGCAGTATAAGAAAGCACACCCTCGGGCAAAAGGCAATAGCAATGAGGAAGAATAATTGAATTGTTAAACCTTAAATTTGTAAACATTATGAAAGTACACGTACACCCAGTTGATTTTACAGTCGACCAAAAATTAGTAGACTTTATTCAGAAAAAACTTGATAAGCTCGATAATTTTTACGATAGAATTATCGAAGCAGATGTGCATTTGAAGTTGGAAAATACCAATACCAAAGAAAATAAAATAGTAGAAGTGAAAGTACATATCCCAGGAGAAAGTCTTGTGGTAAAGAAACAGTTTAAGACTTTTGAAGAAGGGGTTGATAGTGCTATCACACCATTGGAAAGAATGTTATTAAAACACAAAGATAAGCACTAAAAACTTATGCAATAGAGAAGAGCAGAAGTTTTAAAGTTTGTTAAAAACTTTTTAAATACAAAAAAAAGTTATACCTTTGCCCCAGTTTTTGTATAATTATAAAATCAGAAAGTAATGAAAAGAAGCATTTTACTATTGGCTTCATTGGTTTTCTTTGGAGTCCAAGCACAACAGAATGACTATAACAAATGGTCTATTGATATAAATGGAGGGTTTAATAAACCTACCACTCCTTTTACAAGTGGGTATAGTACTAATACGCCTAATTTATGGAGCACAAATGCAGGTGTGCGCTATATGGCAAACAACAAGTTTGGGGTTCGATTAGGCGGTGGTTACGACGTTTTTAAGAATGATGACGATACGCCTAATTTTGAATCTAGACTTTGGAATGTAAACCTACAAGGGGTAGCAAACCTTGCGAGTGTTCTTAGCTTTGAAGAATGGACAAGTGACTTAGGATTACTATTGCACGCAGGTTTTGGATATTCACAGCTTAATAGTGATTATATCTCTAAACCCGACCAAATAGCATTTCTTACAGTAGGTCTTACTCCTCAGCTGAGAATTTCTAACCGTATAGCCTTTTTGCTTGATGCCTCAATGTACATCAATAGTAAGCAACAACTTACTTATGACACAAAATCAGCTAATGGACAACAAGGCTTCCAAGGAAACCACTTTACCCTTACTGCTGGTTTAAATATTGCTCTCGGTAAACACGGTAAACACGCCGATTGGGCAGCAGCTTCTAAAAAAGACGAATTAGAAGAAGTAGCTCAACGCGTAGCTAACCTTGAAAATAACGTTGCTGACTTGAAGAGCGAAGTGGCTAACAAGCAAAACAAAATGAACGATGCTAATGGCAACAACGTTCCTGATGAAATTGAAAGCTACTTAAACGACAATTACAAAGCAAAAGATAAAGTAGGTGAAAACGGAGAAGTAAAAGATGATGATGTAGCTGCTGACCTTATCAGAAAAGGTTATATCAATGCTTACTTCGATTTCAATTCATCTAAACCACAGATATCATCTTCTTGGGCTGTAGATTTTGTAGCTAAATATATGAAATCTAATCCTAATGCACACATTAATATTAATGGTTACGCTGATGAATTAGGAGGTACTCAGTACAACCAAACTTTATCACAAAAACGTGCTGATGCTGTGAAAGATTTGCTTGTGAAAGCAGGTATTGATGGCTCTCGTATTACTGCCGAAGGAAAAGGCGTAGATGCAAGTGTTGATAAGAACTCTTCAAGAGCACGTCAGTTAGCTCGTAAAACAACTTTTGAATTGAAATAGTAAGTATAATCGCTTAGAATAATAATGACAAATGCCCCCAAAAGTATTATCTTTTGGGGGCATTGCTTTTTATGAGAAGGATTATTTATTTTAACAAACAAAGAGAAGGCTATAGCATAAAAGGATATGCAACTCTACTTACAAAATCATTGCATTAAATTCTTCTTCACTAATCATCTTCACACCTAATTGCTCGGCTTTTTCTTTCTTACTTGGTCCCATATTATCGCCTACTATCACGTAATTAGTTTTAGAAGAGATAGACGACCCTACTTTACCTCCGTGTTGTTCAATAAGGGCTTTGAGTTCCTCCCGTGAATACAAGTGAAAGACCCCAGAGACCACAAAGGTAAGCCCTTTGAGGGCATCAGTTTGACCTTCGGTGGCTTGTTCATTAATCGAAAACTGCAAGCCATAGCCTTTGAGCCTATCGATGAGTTGACGGTTGTAATCATCAGCGAAGAAGTTTACTATACTGCTAGCTATTTGGTTCCCTATTTCATCTACTTCCACCAACTGTTCGACAGTGGCATTTTCTAGGGCTTCAATCGTTTTGTAGTGGCGTGCCAGTTTCTTGGCAACAGTCTCTCCTACATACCTAATTCCCAAAGCAAAAAGCACGCGTTCAAAAGGTATTTCTTTTGATTTCTGAATACCTTTAACAATATTCTCAGCACTCTTTTGTGCCATACGCTCTAAGGGGAGCAATTTCTCTACGGTTACCTCATAGAGGTCAGCATAAGTATGGATAATACCGGCACGGAAGAGTTGTTCTACTGTTTCTTCACCTAAGCCTTCTATATCCATTGCTTTGCGTGAGATAAAATGCTGAATCTTACCTGTAATCTGGGGCGGACAGCCATAAGCATTAGGACAGTAGTGTTGCGCTTCGCCTTCGTTACGCACCAATTCAGTACCACATTCAGGACAATGGGTGATATATTTCACGGGCTGAGCATCTGCTTCGCGCTTATCTAAGTTCACGCCTACAATTTTAGGGATAATCTCCCCGCCTTTTTCTACATATACCGAGTCGCCTATACGAATATCAAGCTTTTCAATCTGGTCAGCATTATGCAATGAAGCCCGTTTTACTACGGTTCCCGCTAGCAACACGGGTTTGAGATTTGCCACCGGAGTAATAGCTCCCGTACGTCCCACTTGGTAGGAAATACTCTCTAAAACAGTGTCTACTTGTTCTGCTTTGAACTTGTAAGCCATTGCCCAACGCGGTGATTTTGAAGTATACCCCAACTCTTCTTGCTGGGCAATACTATCTACTTTTACCACTACTCCATCAGTTTCATAAGGCAAAGTGTGGCGTTTGGTATCCCATTCGTTGATAAAGTCCATCACTTCGGCAGTAGAATGGCACAATTTGGAAATATTAGGTACTTTAAAGCCCCATTCACGCGCTTTTTCTAAACTCTCAAACTGACTCTTTATACCTGTGTTCCCTACCAAAAAGTACAACAAGCAATCCAAACCTCGTTTAGCAACCTCGGCAGTATCTTGCAATTTGAGACTACCGCTGGCGGTGTTACGAGGGTTCATAAAAGGGTCTTCGCCAGCTGCTATACGTTCCTTATTGAGGTTTTCAAAGGCTTTTTTAGGCATTACTATCTCCCCGCGAATGTAAAAACGTTCAGGGTAATCGCCTTTTAGTTGCAAGGGTACTGAACGAATCGTACGCACATTGGCGGTAATATCGTCACCTTGAATACCATCGCCACGAGTAGTAGCTTGTTTAAGCTTACCGTTTTCGTACAACAAATCTATAGAAGCACCGTCGTATTTCAGTTCGCAAGTAAAGTTAATTTGGTCACTGCCCAACGTCTTGATAATACGCTGTTCCCATTCCTCTAAGTCTTCCTTAGAATAAGAGTTATCTAATGAGTACATACGGTATTCGTGTACTACGGTTGGAAAACTTTTAGTAACAGAACCTCCCACGCGTACAGTAGGCGAATTCTCATCGTAAAACTCTGGGTATGCTTGCTCTAAGGCTTGTAGTTCTTTAAGCTTTTGGTCGAACTCATAATCCGAAATCGTAGGATTGTCCAGCACATAGTAGTTATAATTGTGCTCATTGAGTTCCTCCCGAAGTTGTTGTATCTTTTCTTTCATAATTTTCCTTGTTATCTTTTACCTCTTACCTTTTACCTTAAGACCCTATCCGGCTCTTTGTTCTTCTCCCATTTTAGGTCTGAAAGCATTGAGGCTTTGATGCCGATAAAGAAATACCACGAACTGCGATAACCGAACGGAGTAAACTGAAAACTCATACGGAAACTGCTCAAATCGCGCTCAAAACGTAATTGGGTATAGGTGAATCCTTGGTTTACAAAGTCATAACCGCTCGAAACTCCTACCTGCCATTTGGGTGTGAGCGATACGTTCCCTGAGAACATTAGCGAGTTGTTGGATATCTTATTTTCGCGTGCCTGATTGCTATAAGTAAGCGAATGTGCTAAGGTTATGTCCCAAGGGATAACTGCCTTGTAAAAGGTCTTCTTCTCATCTTTATCCTCGCCTTCTTTGCGGTTCTTATCCATATCCTGCACTTCGCTTAGTGGTTTCGACGACCCAAAGAGATCATCAGTACGTCCTCCCGCAACGTTACCCGTCTGTTTGTCTTTATTCTTGTCTTTTTTATCTTTGTTCGAGAATGAATAGTTGGTAGAAATATTGGCGTTAGTAAGCCTAAAAAGACTACCGCCGTTGTCTATATTCCATTTCTCCATTTGTCGTCCGTTGTTGTCTATTGCATAAGGGTTGAGTGTTGCCCCAAAGTTCACCCCGAGCTTCCCGTTGAAGAACGAAGTACCTCCCGTAATGTTCAGCGGACTAAACTGCTTGGTAATCACGTTGTAGTTAGAACTGAAATTGAGACTGTTCAAGAGCATTACCTTTTTCGGCTCAGCATCAGTACTATCTTTTTGTTTCACTTTGGCTTCAAAGGTGTTTGCCAATGAGAACCCTATCGATTGCGACTCGCCCAAACTTGGCGTACCGTAGATACCCCCTCAAAACGGGTGTATTGTGAGCGGTTGCCATAAGCGTCCGAAATGTAATAATCGTAATACTGGTCAAAAGAAGGATTATAACCATAACTCACCGAGGGTCGCATCACGTGGCGAATAGCTTGTATTTTAGCGTTCTTGCCAAAACGGAAAGTACCGTAGATAGTCGTACCAAGACTCGCTCCGAGGTTGTACGTCATAAAACGGTCAAAACCGCTGAGGGTGTCAATGCCCACCTTGCCCGTATTGCTGTTGAAGTCCTTACGGCGAATTGTCTTAAACTGCCACGTCTCGTTTACTGATGAGTTCAACCCTAAGGTAACGTATTTAAATAGCTTAGCAGTTGTACTTACCGGTATAGAGTGTCGCACCCCGTTTTTCGCCTCATCAAACATCTTTTTACTAAAAAACAAACTGTCATAGGTCGAAAAACGGTTATCGGCTTGCATACTGTATTGGAAATTCAAACTCTTGATTAGTCCTTTCTTCGTTTGTCCTTCACGAGCAAAAGGATAAATGCGCTCCATACTCGCACGCATCGAAGGGAGTGTCATATCAATACTTTTCGTATTCGTATTTTGTGAATGCGATGCCGATAGCGATAAGTTAATCGAAGGATATGCTGGGAATGTCTTGGAATACGAGATAGACGACATCATCGTGTTGTTCAAAAAGTTCGACGTATTCGCTTGATTGTACGATTCTTGATAATATCTACTGTTGCTCGATAGGTTCACCGAAGCCGAAAAGTTAGAATTAGGGTTGGCTTTGCCGTCTTTGGAATGCGACCACTGGATATTGTACATACGGCTACCTGAATAGTCAGGTAAACCCCTCATACTGTATATGTTATTCTCAAATGAAAGATTGAAGTTCCCTGAATACTTGTAGCGCTTCACATAAGCCGATTGTGCCCTAAGCCCATAGCTACCATTGGTATAATAGTCACCCGTAAGCGAAAGGTCAAAATTGTCGCTAATTACAAAGTAATAACCTATGTTCTGCAAAAAATAGCCACGGTTATTCACTTCTCCAAAGGTAGGGAAGATAAGCCCCGAAGTGCGTCCCGATACCATAGGGTAATAAGCGAACGGAATAGCCAAAGGCGTAGGAATATCCACGATATACATATTGCTAAACCCTGCAATAACCTTCTTCTTAGGCACGAACTTCGCTTTGCGCACTTTGATGTAATAATCAGGGTCGTCGAGGTCTTCGGCAGTAGTGATAATCGCGTTTCTCATAAAGTAAGTAGAGTCATTCTCCTTCTTGATGATTTCGCCTTTTATGTTGTTTTCGTCCTGCTTGGTATAAGCATTGCGGATAATCGCCTTCTGGTTGCGGTAATTAAAACGTATCGAATCGGGCTCTATTACATCACTACCTTGCTTAAATACAGGGTGTTGGGTATATTCTCCCACGCTGTCTTTTAGGCGTCCGGCATACACTTCGCCTTTCTCATAGTTAATCACGTCTATTCCCGCAGTGATGTCAATATCAGTATATTGCACATTAGTTTCGTTGTACAAAATGATTTCGTTCTTCACCTTGTTGAACACAATACTGTCCTTAGCCTTGTATTTCACGATGTCTTCCAAGGCATTCTTAGGTTTTTTAATCGTATCGTTTTTAAGGGAATCTTTAGCTTTTTCCGAAGGTTTCTTAGGCTTGATACGCCGCCCACGGCGGTCGTTTTTAGGCTCTACTGTATCTTTTTTGATAGTATCGCGCACTGCCCACGGAGTTGTATAGTGAAAACCACCCGACTTAAAGGCGAATGATTCCGCATACCAAAGACAGAAGCTTACCACTAATAAGCTGATAATGAAAGTGAGTTGACGTTTATAATGTAACAAAGTTCTTTCTGTATAGTTTTATTGAGGGGTCAAAAATACAACTTTTTTTTGAATTAACTGCTATCTACGAAAAAATCAACTCCCAAAACACAAGATTTTACAAACAATAATCCTTCACTATAACGTTGTCACATTTCCCTCTTTTTCTTTGTGTCGTTACGCCGGAGATGCTTAAAAAGTCTCAAAATCGCTTTTGCATCGCAAACTTTTCCATAATTTAAAACTTTAGTAAAGTTAAAATCTCCTCCACTTTTCCTCCATATTTCCTCCATATTTCCTCCGCATTACCTTCACTTTTCCTCCACTTTCTCCGTCTCTACATTCTCCCTTTGAAGGTAGCCAGCGACAGCTGGGTATGTGTAAAGGGGGAGGTTTTATCATTTTTCCCGTCACCACACCCCTACTAAACTCCTTCCACAAATTTGCTAATTTCCAAATTTTCTAATTTGCTAATTCCCTTTTTTGTCATACTCCCTCCTAGTGCCTATGCCCTAAGGCCTATCCCCTCTTCCTCTTTCTTTCGCCTCGAAACCCCGTTTTTACCATTTTTAACCCTATTGTATCATATTATCAATCAACCTCTTATATACCCTTTCTATACCAATCGTCCAAGATTCGTATAAGCTTCCTATAAGCTCTCTATAAGCTACCCCCACCCTCCTTACACCCTTTTTTCATCAAAAGACCTCCTAGTCTCCTTCTGAAAATCTTCGTTTCCTTCCGAATTCTCCTAACAGTCCCAACACATCGCTTTTTCATCTCTAACTAACAATCCCTCTGCTGGTTTACAAGGCGTAGCCTTGATTTTGTTTAAAATTTGTTTAATTTCTGAGGCACAGCCTCATTCCTCTAACTCAACCTCGCACCTCATTTTCTCATTTCCTCATTTTCTCATTTCCTCATTTTCTCATTTCCTCATTTTCTCATTTCCTCATTTCCAGTATTATTAGCACTTTTTTAATCTTTTGTTTGCTTGGTATTGATAAAAAGTAGTATTTTTGTAGCCTAAAATGAAACCTTTTTTCCAAATGAGCACTGCAAAACAAGCAAAATCTGCCTTAATATCTGTTTTCGACAAAACAGGATTAGAGCCTATCATTCACAGAATGAAAACCTTAGGAATTACTATTTACTCCACAGGAGGTACTGAAGATTTTATCAAAAAATTAGGCGTAGAGGTAGTTCCCGTCGAATCTATCACCGATTATCCTCCCATTTTCGGCGGACGTGTCAAGACGCTCCACCCTAAAATCTTCGGAGGTATCCTCAACCGTCAGGATAATGCACAAGATACTGAAGAAATGAAGCAATATGCTATCCCTCAAATCGATATAGTGATTGTAGACTTATATCCTTTCGAAAAAACAGTAGCCAGCGGTGCCAGCGAGCAAGAGATTATTGAAAAGATAGATATAGGAGGTATTTCGCTTATTCGTGCAGCTGCCAAAAACTATAAAGATGTACTTTGTGTGGCATCGGTAAACCAATATGCTGACCTTTTGTACATCTTAAACGAACAACACGGTAGCTCTACTTTGGAAGAGCGCCACTCCTTTGCTACTAAGGCTTTCCGAGTATCCTCACACTACGATACCGCTATCTTCAACTATTTTAATCAAACAGAAGAAATTCCTACCTTAGCAATTAGCGAGTGCGACGGACAAGTATTACGCTACGGCGAAAACCCTCATCAAAAAGGAGAATTTTACGGTAATTTCGATGCCCTTTTCGATAAACTACACGGCAAAGAGCTCTCTTACAACAATTTGTTAGATGTAGATGCCGCCGTAAACTTAATGGCTGAATTTGTAGGTGACGACCCTACTTTTGCCATACTGAAACACAACAATGCTTGCGGGGTAGCAACACGCAAAACGATACACGAGGCATATAAAGATGCTCTCGCAGGTGACCCCGTATCGGCTTTTGGTGGTATTCTCATCTCTAATACTAAGATAGATTCAGCTACCGCCGAAACCATTCACTCGCTGTTCTTTGAGGTAATCATTGCACCTTCTTACAGCGATGAAGCCCTAAAAATACTCGAACAGAAGAAAAATCGTATTATTTTAGTACAGAAGAAAGCCAAAATGCCTACAACAAGTGTGCGCTCGTGTCTCAACGGCTATTTGGTACAAGAAAAAGACCTCAAAACCGATAGCATAGAAGATGTACAATACGTAACTGCTGTAAAACCCTCAGCCGAAGTGCTCGAAGACCTCTTCTTTGCTTCTAAAATATGTAAGAATACCAAATCGAATGCCATTGTATTGGCAAAGAATAAACAGCTCATTGCAAGTGGTACAGGACAAACCAGTCGTGTAGATGCTCTTAAACAAGCTATTGAAAAGGCTAAAGAATTTCAGTTTGACCTCAACGATGCAGTAATGGCAAGCGATGCCTTCTTCCCCTTCCCCGATTGTGTAGAAATCGCTCACGACGAAGGTATCCGCTCGGTGATACAACCTGGGGGGTCTATTAAAGACCAAGCCAGCATCGATTATTGCGATGCACACCAAATGGGAATGGTATTCACAGGAGTACGACATTTTAAACACTAATAAACGCTTTTTTAAACAACGTATGAAACACATTGCAGCCGTAGGAGGCTATTTTATAATGCTTTATGATATCTTTCGCAAACGTACCCGCTGGTCGATAATGAAAGACCTTATCTTGCGTGAGATAGACGATTTAATATTTGGGTCAATAGGTATCGTGACTTTTATCTCTTTCTTTGTAGGAGGAGTAGTAGCAGTACAAACTGCTCTAAATATCGATAACCCTTTTATTCCTAAATACCTTATAGGTTTCGCCACTCGCCAATCTATTGTATTGGAGTTTGCCCCCACCTTTACAGCTATCATCTTGGCAGGAAAAATAGGGTCGTTTATCACTTCCAGTATAGGTACGATGCGCGTAACCGAACAGATTGATGCTCTTGATATTATGGGAGTAAACTCAGTGAATTATCTAGTATTTCCAAAAATAGTAGCCCTAATGTTAATGCCTTTTCTCATCGCCTTAGGTATGTACTTAGGCGTATTAGGAGGCTGGGCTTCAGCGGTGATGAGTGGTTATACCACCTCTGCCGAATTTGTGCAAGGAGTACAATACGACTTCAAACCTTACAGTATGATATACGCTTTCACCAAAACGATAGTATTTGCCTTCTTCTTGGCTACTATCCCGTCCTATCACGGCTATTATATGAAAGGAGGTGCACTGGACGTTGGGAAAGCAAGTACCGTTTCATTTGTATGGACAAGTATAGTGATTATCCTTTCTAACTCGGTACTCACACAGTTGTTCTACGCTTAAAATGTATCAAGAAAACAAACCACAATATCGCATTTTACTGCTTATCGCCCTAGCACACGGACTCAATGACCTCATTCAAGGGGTCATTCCGTCTATTTATCCTGCTCTGCAAAGCAAATATGCTCTCACAATGGCGCAAGTAGGGGTGATTACACTCTGTTACCAACTTTCAGCCTCTATATTGCAACCCTTAGTAGGCAATTATACCGATAAGCACCCTAAGCCCTACTCACAAGTATTGGGAATGGCATTTACCACTATGGGAATCGTGAGTTTATCGTTGGCGAGTAGCTATACAGCTATACTGTGCTCGGTAGTATTCATAGGGATAGGTTCATCGGTATTCCACCCCGAATCGTCCAGAGTAGCATTTTTAGCCTCAGGAGGCAGACGCTCGTTCGCACAAGCTATCTTCCAGTTGGGTGGTAACTTTGGGACAGCCTTAGCTCCTCTATTGGTGATATTACTATTGTTCAGCAAAAAAGTAATCGACGGACGAGTCGTAGAAGAAAGTCATCAAGGCAATTTAATATGGTTTGCAGGGTTCTCTATCTTTGCAATGCTTATACTGCTCCTCATAGGCAAATGGCGTAGCATTCTGCTTAAATTGCTCAAAAAGAAAGCTAAAAAACCTGTAGTGTTGCCCAATCTCACTCGTGCACAAATACGCAACTCTATGATTATATTGATGTTGCTAGTATTCTCCAAGAACTTCTATACAGCAGCTATCAACAATTACTTTCAGTTTTATACTATTAAAAAATTCGGATTTAGTAATGCTGAGGCACAAGTATACCTATTTTACTTTTTAGGAGCGGTAGCTGCGGGCTCACTTGTTGGAGGGTTTTTAGGTGATAAAGTAGGAAGAAAATTTATTATTTGGTTTTCAATCTTAGGGGCTGCCCCCTTTGCGCTTTGGTTGCCTTACGCCGATGCTACCACTACGGCAGTACTCATCGTGCTGATAGGGTTTATCATCTCATCGGCTTTTGCCTCTATTTTAGTCTATTCACAAGAGCTTTTGCCCCAGAAAATAGGAATGATTTCAGGCTTTTTCTACGGTTTTGCTTTTGGTATGGGCGGATTGGCTTCGGCAGTATTAGGCAAATTGATAGACATAACCAATATTGACTTCGTTTATAAACTATGTTCTTTCTTGCCTTTGATGGGGCTTATTGCATACTTTTTGCCAAACTTATCTTCTGTATCTCTTTCTCAAAAACAGACACAAGCAACCCCATAAGGGTATTTTGCAATACTCTTACAAATAAACTTTTTCAGTGTTTAAGCTATATTTCTAACTTACGGTAATGCGTTGAGTTTCTCGATAAGAGCGCCCGCTTTTTGTTCAAAGTCTCTTCTCACTTGTTTGAGGTGAGCACCTCTGTTCTCTACTCTTTTATCAGCTACTTTATCGATAAGCGTATCAAAATCATTGAGAATTTCAGTTACGAGTGCCTTACCTTCTTCTGTTTGCATCTTTCCTGTGAAATACACTGCATCGATAATATCACCCAACACGTAGTTAATGTCCTTTTTTAAATTGCGAATACTTGCCATACGTTTTTAATTTATTTATAAATTGGTTGCAAAGTTATGAATTATTTATTATCTTTGCAAAAAATAAATGGGTAATGTATGTATATAATTTAACAGTGGTGATAAGCGATGAGGTATTCCCCCAGTGGCAAGAATGGCTACAAAACGTTTATTTATCTACTATAAACACTAATAAAACCATAGAGAGAGTACGAGTGTTTAAAGTATTGGACGTGCCTGAAAAACACTATGCCATTCATCACGAAACTACTTCACCCGCCCAATTATTGCATTTCATTGAGCACACTATTCCTAAACTCCTACAACAGTCTGCTGAAACTTTTGGCGAAAAGGTTCTCTTTTGGGGTACCCAACTGAAAGAAGTAAAAAGTGAAGAGTGAGAAGTAGATAGATTTTGGCACAGAAATTGATTTACATTCATTAAGCACTAACCATTAACCATAAACCATTAATTACACACTATTAACTAAAAACGATTGACGATGAAAAAGAATTTTAACCTCAGAAAAACGATGAGATACCTCTCCTTAGGTCTGGTAGCCTCATTAGCACTTACCTCGTGCGTAGGTTATTACTATGCCGATGGTATCTATAACGACCCTGTACCCGAAAGGGTAAGATACGTGGAGAGAGAAAGCTATCCTGAACGTTATGACTATCCTCCTGAAAACCGTTATACCCCTAATAAATATAAGGATTTTTTCAGTGAGAAGGCACAACAATATCAACAAAAAACTGACAGTAGTTTTACACATTTCACCGATGTGAATAGCTATCGCTCCAATGCCTATACAGGCAACTCCTCTTACGGAGGTTGGGGCAGTAACCCTTCACGAGTGAATGTAAATGTGTATAATAACGGTTGGATAAATCCTTATTACGGCTGGAATAACTATTGGGGCTACGGAGCTTGGTATCCTTATTATAGCTATTACGACTACCCTTACTATCGCCCTTATCGCTCTGGCTGGAGCTTTTCCTTAGGTTGGGGCTGGGGTAATTATTACGACCCTTATTGGGGTGGTTACTACGGAGGTTACTATCCTTACTACGGTTACTATGGCTATCCTTATTATGGATATTACGGATACCCATACTATGGATATGGCTATTATTACGACTATTATCGCCCAAGAGATTACTATTATGAGCCCAATCGTTCATATGGTAGAGATTACTATGGCGGAAGCAGAGGAAGAGCTATCATAAGAGATGATGAACGCAGAGGCGACCCTAACCGTTATAGTGATTACAATAGAGGCTCTTACAATCGTTCTCAAACACAAGGTAATAATTATAGCAATGAAGCAGGTCGTCCTAATTACCAAAATCAAGGGCGTAACAATGATTATAATAGAGCTCCTTCAGGCTATGAATTAAGAAGAGCTTATGAGTCTAATAATTCTAACTATTCAGGCAGAAGTTCTAACTATAGCAATAGTAATTCAGGAGGAAACTACAACAGTAGCAGTTCCTCTAATAGTGGAGGAGGATACAGAAGTTCTAATCGTGATTAAAAATATTAACAAATGAAAAAAATCAATCATATATTACTTTTAGGAGCTTTTCTTTTCGTAGCTAATGTACAAGCACAGAATTATACTGATGCCTTGCGTTACTCAACAGAAGAGCTTACAGGAACAGCTCGTTTTAAAGCGATGAGTGGAGCTTTCGGAGCCTTGGGAGGCGACCCTTCTGCTATCAATGTCAATCCTGCGACGAGTTCTATCTTTAGCAGTTCTGAAATTTCATTTTCTTTAAATAACAACAATCAGAAAAGAGAGATTACTTTTTTAAATAGAAATACTAAAATGACTAATAATGACTTCAATCTGAATCAGTTTGGAGTTGTGTTTCTCTTACCAGATGCTTCTGCTACTTTTAAGAAAGTGAGTTTTGGATTTAATTATCAATTAGCAAAAACATTTGATAATGATAAGTTTTCATATTCTGCTTACAATAACAAAGGATTAGATAATTATTTTTTGTACTATGCTACAAAAGGTAATAACGGAAATCCGTTTAGTTATGGCACTTTTTCAGGAGGTCCTGATCGTATAACAGGGACAGAAGGTAACCAACGAGATGTGGGAGAATTTTATGCTAAATTAGGAAAAACAGAAGGGTATGCTGCACAAATGGCTTATTTAGGAATGATGGCTCAACTTATCACTCCTACTGCTACTTCTACGACTAACATTGCTTATAATCCTAGTGGAGATAATAGAGAACGGTTACAAACTTATAGAATAGATCGTTCAGGTTATGTGAATAAATATAACTTCAATTTTGCTTCACAGTTGGGAGACTTTATAGGCTTAGGATTAAACTTGAATGTTCATAACATCAATGAAAAAGCTCTTTATAGTGCAAAAGATGATAATTTTCAAGGCACTAATCCTTTTTTGCGATATGCTAACCATAAGCAATATATCAATACCACAGGAGATGGTTTTTCTTTGCAGTTAGGAGCTATTATAAAAATAACAGATGACTTGCGTTTAGGTATGAGCTATCAATCGCCTACGTGGTATAGAATGAAAGAAGAGTACAGACAAGTGTTGTATGGTACTGTAGGTGTTGCTACTAGAACTTTTGATTCAGACGTTGAGCTTATCAATCGTTATGGAGATGAAATTTGGTATGAACGTGAATATAAATTCCGTACTCCGAGCGCGTGGACAGGTAGTTTAGCTTATATTATCAAGAAAAGAGCCATACTAAGTGTAGATTATACTTATAGAGCTTATAACAATCTAAAGTTTAGAAGTAGTAATATGGAAGGTGAGAATAATATTATCCAAAATGATTTGGGTGATACTTCTACCTTACGCGTAGGAGGAGAGTTTCGTATTCCTTTCAAAATGTTTAAGAATGAACCAGCAAGTACTAACTATATAAGCCTTCGCGGAGGTTATCGTTACGAGCAAAGTCCATATCGCAAAAAGGTGGCTACGGTAGGCGACCTCACTGGCTATTCGTTTGGAGCAGGGGTTACTTTAGGAGGTATTCGTTTAGATGCGTCTTATGACATTGCTAAACAAACAAACCTATACCAAATGTACGAAACAATACTTACCGATAATGCTCAAATAAAATCAACTTACGGTAACTTCTTGTTTACCTTTACTGCACAGCTTTTTTAATTAAATAATTATTAAAGTTACTTTTGCATCATATTATAGGGGCGAATTGTAATTCGCCCCTATAATATGATAAAGTAAAGAGACGGTAATACAAAAATTACCGTCTTATTTTTAGTATAATGAAATTACACAGAAACTTAGTAGATGCCGTAATAGAGGGACTTACCTTTATTTTTAACGAAGGGCAATACGCCGATAAGGTAGTAGAAAAACAACTGAAAAAAGACAAGCGTTGGGGTGCTCGCGATAGAGCCTTTATTGCCGAAACTATTTATGACATTGTGCGTTGGAAACGGCTTTATGCCGAGATTGCGGAAGTGTACGAACCCTTTACAGTGCATAATCTACGCCGTATGTTTGCCGTGTGGGCGACTCTCAAAAGTATTGCCTTGCCGGATTGGGGAAACTATTTTGAAGATACTCCTGCACGTCGTATCAAAGGCAAGTTCGACGAACTCTCTAAGGTAAGAAAACTACGTGAATCAGTACCCGACTGGTTAGATACTTTGGGAGCACAAGAATTAGGAGAAACGTTGTGGACAGATGAATTGCACGCCCTTAACAGTTTAGCTCCCGTAGTATTGCGAGTGAATACCCTTAAAACTTCTTTGGAACACTTGCAACAGTTTTTGCGACAAGAAGGAGTAGAAACTTATCCTTTGCGCGATTACCCCGATGCTTTGCAGTTAGTAGAGCGCAGCAATATCTTTAAAACCCAAGCCTTTGCCGATGGACTGTTTGAGGTACAAGATGCTTCCTCTCAAAAAGTAGCACCCTTTATGCAGATAGACGACAAGGTAAAACGTGTGATTGACACTTGTGCTGGAGCAGGAGGTAAAACCTTACACCTCGCTACCCTAATGCAAAACAAAGGTCAGATTATAGCGATGGATATCTACGAGCAGAAATTGCAAGAGCTCAAACGCAGGGCGCGCCGTAACGGGGTTTTTAACATAGAAACTAAACTCATAGAACCCAAACAGCTCAAACGTATGCACGGCACATTCGACCGCGTACTCATTGATGCCCCTTGTAGCGGACTCGGCGTACTGCGCCGTAACCCAGATACAAAATGGAAATTGCAACCTGAATTCTTGGACGAAATACGCACTACTCAACAGAAAATTTTACAACAGTACAGTAAATTGCTAAAAAAAGGAGGCAAACTTGTCTATGCTACTTGTTCTATATTACCTTCTGAGAATCATCAACAAGTAGAGACTTTTTTAGCTTCGGAAGCAGGAAAAGAGTTTCGCTTAGAAGCTGAGGAAGTGATTTTTGCTCATCAATCGGGATATGATGGTTTCTATATGGCAAGATTTATTAATGATTTCTCTAATCATTAAAAATTGTACATATCATTATTTTGTTGTAATTTTGCACTCTAAAATTTATCACTCATAAACTCAATAACGAATGAAGAAAATAATAACACTGATATTCGTAGTACTTGTTGCAATAGCAAATGCTCAAATACATAACCCTGTAAAATGGAAAACAGCGGTTGAAAAAATCAGCGATAATGAATATTATTTGGTAGCAACAGCTTCCATTGAGGCTGGCTGGAAACTCTACGCACAAAACATTCCGCCTAAAGGACCTATTCCTACCTCCTTTGCCTTTGAAAAAAGCGCAAACTTCGAGCTTATGGGTAAGACCGAAGAAAGTAAACCTATACAAAAACACGACAAGGTTTTTGATATGGAAATTGCTTATTTTCACAATCAAGCTGTGTTCAAACAACACATCAAAATAGTAAAACCTATAACTTCTATAAAAGCAACGGTAGAGTTTATGAGCTGTGACGATAGTAACTGTTTACCTCCTGACACAGTAGATTTAGAGTTTTTCCTTTCGGGAGCTCCCGTTGCAAGCAAAGTGGCAACTCCTCAGTTTACTTTTGGTAATAATACCGACGGAAATAATACAGTTCCTACAACTACCGTAAGTCAAACTACAACAACAAAAGCTCCTGCTACTACCCCTATCTCACGTCAAGGTCTGTGGGCAATATTCTTTATATCTTTCCTTTCAGGTTTTGCTGCCTTGCTCACTCCTTGTGTATTCCCAATGATTCCTATGACGGTGAGTTATTTTACCAAACAGAGCAAAACTAAAGCTAAAGGTGTGAAGAATGCTGTGATCTATGGTATTTCTATCATTGTGATTTACGTATTGTTGGGCTCAGCTATTACTGCTATCTTTGGTGCAGATGCCTTGAATGCTTTAGCAAGTAATTTCTGGTTCAACCTCATCTTTTTCTTAATATTGGTAGTGTTCGCTATTTCGTTTTTAGGAGCGTTCGAAATTACTTTGCCTAGTTCGTGGAGTACCAAAGTAGATGCTCAAGCCGACCGCAGTGGTTTTATAGGCATCTTCTTTATGGCGTTGGCGTTAGCTATCGTATCATTCTCGTGCACAGGCCCTATTGTAGGTACTTTGTTAGTACAAGCTGCTTCCGAAGGGGGGATCGCTCCTATTATTGGTATGTTTGGCTTCTCATTGGCAATAGCCTTGCCTTTTGCCTTGTTCGCAGCCTTCCCTGGTTGGTTGCACTCCTTGCCTAAATCAGGTGGTTGGATGAACACCGTGAAAGTGGTATTGGGATTTTTAGAATTGGCTTTAGCATTCAAATTCCTTTCTAATGCTGATTTGGTATTGCAATACCACTGGATAGAACGCGAAGTATTTATCGCTATTTGGATTGCAGTTTTTGGTGCCTTATCGCTCTATCTTTTTGGAAAAATACGTTTGCCTCACGACGATGCCACCGACCGTATTTCAGTAGGTCGCCTGCTATTAGGCTTATTAACTCTTAGTTTTACGGTTTATATGATTCCGGGGTTATGGGGGGCACCTCTTAACCTTATCAATGCTTTTCCTCCTCCGCAACATTATAGCGAATCGCCTTACGGTGTAGGCTATACCGCTGACGGAGGTAGTGCCAGTGTAGATGAAGGTGCTCTCCCTGAAGGAGCGCACTTGTTCAAACCTCACAATATCGTTACTTTTGATGATTATGAAAAAGGATTAGCTTATGCCAAACAAGTGAACAAACCCGTATTGTTAGACTTTACTGGATGGTCTTGTGTAAACTGCCGCAAAATGGAACAAAACGTATGGCCTAATCCCCAAGTGCTCGATGCTCTTAGAAATGAAGTGGTATTAATTTCGTTGTACGTAGACGATAAACGTCCACTACCCGAAAGCGAAGTGAGACCTTCACAAATTAGAGAAGGCAAGATGATAAAAACCATTGGACAAAAATGGAGTGAGTTCCAAACCCTCCATTACAAAGCCAATACACAGCCCTTTTACGTGCTGATGAATCTCCAAGGAGAGAACTTAGTAGACCCAATAGGATATACCCTTGATACCGATGACCCCGATGAGTTTTACAAATGGATAAAACAGGGGATTACTGCCTTTGGTAAATAAAATTATTCGATGAAAAACAAACACTACATACTCCCCATATTTATAGGCTTAAGTTTAGCATTAGGGCTTGTTTTAGGAAGACAGCTTGCGAATTTCTACATTCCCAAGCCTCCTCCACCTGTACCTATGCCTATTACTGATATAGATACGGTGCAAGAGAATCCTTATAAAGTGAAATTAAACAGACTTATCGACTATATAGAAGAGGACTATGTAGATAAAGTAAATACCGATAGTATTGTAGACCTCACAATAAACAGTATTTTGCGCAAGTTAGATCCTCACTCCACTTATATCTCTAAAAGTGATATCCAAGAGGTAGCCGAAACGATGAGTGGTAAGTTCGTAGGTGTGGGTA
Source organism: Capnocytophaga sp. oral taxon 902 (assembly GCF_013394735.1). NCBI lineage: Bacteria > Pseudomonadati > Bacteroidota > Flavobacteriia > Flavobacteriales > Flavobacteriaceae > Capnocytophaga > Capnocytophaga sp. oral taxon 902. The sequence continues at coordinate 2,317,057 of NZ_CP058261.1, read as the reverse complement.
TTAGCTTTTATATGTACAAAGATACCATTGCCGTAATCAAACCTATTGAGGGAAGTGATGCAATGCACAAAGGTATTCGCTTTGGTGATCGTATTTTAATAGCAGGGAAAGATACCTTGTTTAAAAAACACTTAAATACTGATAAAATCAAAAATATTCTCAAAGGAGAAATGGGGTCAAAAGTAGATTTAACTATTTACCGAAAAAGTAAAGATAGTCTTTTTAAGATAGGTATTGAGCGAAAGTTTATTCCTATTAAAAGTATTGATTGTTTTTACAAAGTAAATGATACTTTAGGCTATATACGTATGAATAGGTTTGCCGAAACTACTAATGACGAATTTGACTCAGCACTTAAAGCTTTGGAAAAAGAAGGTATTAACAGTTTAATTCTAGATTTGCGTAATAATTCTGGTGGCTTTCTCAATGTTGGAATTCAGATAGCCGATGAGTTCTTAGCAAAGGATAAGATGATTGTATTTACCAAAAATAATCGCAAAGAAATAGAAGAAACCTATTCTACTGCTGGTGGGTTATTCGAAAATAAACCTATATTTGTACTTGTCAATGAAAATAGCGCCTCAGCTAGTGAAATTGTAGCAGGGGCTTTACAGGATAACGATAGAGGTGTGATTGTAGGACGTAGAACTTTCGGCAAGGGATTAGTACAAAGCGAAATGCCTCTGCCTGATGGTTCGGCAGTACGCCTTACTACCGCTCGCTACTACACTCCAACAGGACGCTCTATACAAAAGCCCTACAACTTGCGTCACCAGCGCAGAAGCTTCCAAATAGATAATGCTACAGTCCCCGATTCTTTAAAGTTTACAACTCCTAAAGGAAAAGTAGTGTATGGTGGTGGTGGTATCTACCCTGACGTATATGTACCGATAGATATGAGACCGGAAACCTATATGGTAAATGAAGTGCTAAACTCAGGACTTACAAACTTCTTTTTGTTTGAATATTTAGATAGTCACCCTTCTCAGAACCATAAGCCACAAAAGTCTTATTTCATAGGGGGATACAAAGTACCCAAAGAAATGCTCAACGCCTTTTCAAAGTTTTTAAAAGAGCGTAAAATCAACATAGATTTCAAACGAAACAGCAATGATATATCAAAATATCTAAAAGCTAACTTAGCTGAGATATGGTTTAACGATAATGTAGCAGGGCTTATCAGGAATCAAGGAGATTTTTACATAGAAAGCTGTCTACACTACTACAAACAAAAACACCCTAAAAATGGCACTGAAAATCCTACCAAAGTGGTAAGGAGAAAAGCCAAAAAACCTATAAAAAGAGTTTAAAAAATATATGAGCAAGAATTTAACATCACGTAGTGAAGACTATTCTAAATGGTATAATGAATTGGTTGTAAAAGCCGATTTAGCCGAAAGTTCAGGCGTGCGTGGTTGTATGGTAATCAAACCTTACGGCTATGCTATTTGGGAAAAAATGCAAGCAGAGCTCGACCGTATGTTTAAAGAAACTGGTCACACCAATGCTTATTTTCCTTTATTTGTACCCAAAAGTTATTTTGAAGCAGAGGAAAAGAATGCTGAAGGTTTTGCTAAAGAATGTGCCGTAGTAACCCACTATCGTCTTAAAGCCAACCCTAATGAAAAGGGTAAACTAATGGTAGACCCCGAAGCAAAACTCGAAGAAGAACTGATAGTTCGTCCTACCTCAGAGGCGATTATTTGGAACACCTACAAAAACTGGATACAGTCTTACCGTGATTTGCCTATACTCATCAACCAATGGGCGAATGTAGTGCGCTGGGAGATGCGCACCCGTCTATTTCTTCGCACTGCCGAATTCTTGTGGCAAGAAGGACACACCGCTCACGCCACTAAAGCCGAAGCCATAGAAGAAGCTCAAAAGATGATGAACGTATACGCCAACTTCGTAGAGAACTTTATGGCTGTGCCTGTAATAAAGGGTGTAAAAAGTGAAAGCGAACGCTTTGCAGGGGCTGACGATACCTACTGTATAGAAGCCCTTATGCAAGACGGAAAAGCACTGCAAGCAGGAACATCACACTTCTTGGGACAGAACTTCGCCAAAGCCTTTGACGTGAAATATGTGAGCAAAGAAGGTAAACAAGAATATGTATGGGCGAGCTCTTGGGGGGTCTCAACCCGCTTAATGGGTGCTTTGATTATGACCCACAGCGATGACAATGGATTAGTACTTCCTCCTAAATTGGCTCCTATACAAGTGGTAATCGTGCCTATCTACAAAGGAGCAGAACAATTAGAAAAAGTGCGCTCCCATATTCAGCCTTTAATTGAAGAACTCAAAAAACACAATATCAGTGTAAAATTCGACGATCGTGATACACAGTCTCCTGGCTTTAAGTTCCACGAGTACGAACTCAAAGGGATACCTGTACGCTTAGCTGTAGGACAACGCGACATAGAGCACAATACCTTCGAAGTAGCCCGTCGCGATACCCTTACCAAAGAGACAGTAGCTGGTGACCAAATTGTAGCTCATATTCAGCAGCTTTTAGAGAATATTCAATCCAATATGTACAACAAAGCTTTGGAGTACCGCAATACCCATATTACCGAGGTAAATAGCTATGACGAGTTCAAGGAATTGTTAGAAACTAAAGGAGGTTTTCTCTCAGCACACTGGGATGGTACTCCCGAAACTGAAGAGCGTATCAAAGAAGAGACCAAAGCAACGATACGTTGTATACCATTGGATATCAAGGAAGAGTCTGGGTATTGCATCTACTCGGGTAAGCCTTCGAAAAAACGAGTGCTTTTTGCTAAAGCTTATTAAAAATAAAATGAGTCCAGTGATCGCTGGACTCATTTTTCTTAATATAATTAGTTTCCTCATTACTTATCTTCTATGCTTTAAAACTTTTAAACAAAGTTTCCATCTTTTCTCTTTCTTCTTCAGCTAAAGCTGCATCTACCAAGATTCGTCCACTGTGTTCATCAGTAATAATCTTTCTACGAGAGGCTATTTCTACTTGTACTTGTGGCGGAATAGCAAAGAATGAACCTCCAGAGGCTCCTCGCTGAATTGGCACTATTGCTAAACGGTTCATCACACTACTGCGAATGCGTTGATAGGCTTTTAGCAAACGTTCTTCAATTTTAGCCGCATACTCTTCTGCTTTTTCTCTTAAAAATTTCTCCTCTTTCTCAGTCTCTGCCAAAACAGAATCAAGTTCAGCTTTTTTGTGCTTGAGGTGCGCATCACGTTGGGCTTTGCGCTCATCTACTTGTTTGATAGCCTCTTTCTTTTGGTCTACTTGCGCTTTACCTTCTTTAATGCGTTTTTCTGCCAACTGTACTTCTAACTCTTGAAATTCTATCTCTTTAGAAAGAGAGGTATATTCACGATTGTTACGTACATTCTTTTGCTGGGTAGTATATTTTTTAATAAGGGCTTTTGCCTCTTCAATTTTTGCCTTCTTCTCAGCAATTCCTGCCTGCAATTCGTCTAACTCTTCTTTAAACTTTACGTGACGTTTTTTTAAACCCTCTACCTCATCTTCAAGGTCTGAAACTTCTAACGGAAGCTCACCACGAGTGTTCTGTAACTCATCAATCTTAGAATCGATAAGCTGTAAATCATACAATGCTCTTAATTTTTCTTCTACGGTTATATCCACTTTTTGTGCCATATCTATGAATAATATTTGATAGGATTTGTATCTACATTTGATATTGAGAGGGCAAAAGTAGGAATTTTTTTTGAAAGATACTCAAATAAAATAAATTTTATGTATTGTTCACTTTCAAAATGACCTATATCTGCTAATAATATTTTCCCCTCAGCCCTGAAAAAATCGTGGTATTTAAAGTCTGCACTCACAAAAACATCTACTCCTGCTCGCTTAGCATCTTCTATTGCAAAAGCACCACTTCCTCCCAATACAGCTACTTTTTTCACTTCTTTTCCTCTGAATGCTGAATACCTAATACAGCTTGCCTCCATTTTTTCTTTTAAATAAACAAGGAAATCTGCCTCACTCATCGGGGTTTCAAATTCCCCTATCATACCCATTCCTATATGTTGGTGCTCGTTTTCGAGTATATATATCTCATAAGCCACCTCTTCATAAGGGTGATTTTGGCGAAGTGCTTTTAGGATTTGGGATTGTAAGTGCTTGGGAAAAATAACTCCTATTTGTGTTTCATCTTCTGTGTGAAATACATTGGGTTCACCAATAGTTGGGTGCGAAGATTCATTGCCCTTATAAGTGCCTTTCCCTTCAAGATTGAAACTGCATTCCGCATAGTTGCCAATATTCCCCGCTCCTGCTTCGAAGAGCGCTTTACGTAGCTTTTCAGCATTGGCTTTTGGAACATAGGTAATAAGTTTTCTAATAACATTAGGCTGTGGAATAAGTATGGAGCGATTGTGTAATCCTAAACGGTCAGCAATAGAAGCATTCACTCCTAACAGCTGATTGTCCAAAGCCGTATGCATACTGTAAATAGCTATCTGATGTCGAATCGCTTTCATCACTACTCGTTCCACATAGGTCTTCCCTGTAAGCGATTTAAGCCCACTGAAGATAATCGGGTGGAAACTAACAATAAGATTACAATTCTTTTCAATAGCTTCTTCTACCACAGCTTCTAATGTATCCAAAGTGATGAGCACTCCTGTTACTTCGGCATTGGCGTCACCTACCAATAAGCCTACATTGTCAAAACTCTCAGCATAATCAAGTGGTGCAAGAGTTTCAAGAACTTTAGTTATGTCTTTTACTTTCATTGTATTATTTTAATGTTTACATACTTTTTCACAGTTCTTTTAATAAAGATTTTCTCTAATCTTTTTCTATATCTGATTTATTGTGTTAGAGATTTAAAATCTCTCCATCATCGTAATACACTACTCTGTCTCCTATAATACGAGCAGGAGCGGTGTATCTATGAGGTTCTTCCTTACCTATTGCCATAATATGATTTACTTGCCAACCCTTGGCTTTCAGATAATCTGATACCATCGACCTATGACAACGCCACCAAACAGCCTCTGCACACATATAAGCAGTAGTTTCTTTTTCAGCTATAGCAATGAGTTGAGCAATACCTTTTTCAAAATCATAAGTCTCCATATAATCAGCATAAGCTCGGAAGGACTCGTTATGCCAACGAGTATTCTTAGAGTCTTTATGTACTTTACGTCTACCACCTAATAACGTGAGATGGGTATAGGCTATCCCAATTTCAGGTAATACTATCTCTAAGTTTTCTTTATTAAATTGTGGATATTTGTTAGACCCTGGTAACCCTCTGATATCAACTAAATGTTGTATCTCAAACGATTGTAACATCTCTATAAATTCTTCCAATGTATGTGTGGAATGTCCTATAGTATATATTCTATTCATAATCAATTACTAACCACTATCTTACTCTTTCCATTACCTTCCTTCTGTACCACTACTTTCACAGCAATACGCTCTACCATCTCCTGCACGTGAGAGATAACTCCCACTTTCTTCCCTTGATTTTGCAAACTCTCTAAGGCATCTAAGGCTACTGAAAGTGTCTCAGAGTCTAAAGAACCAAAACCTTCGTCTATAAAGAGGGTTTCTACGTTCATTTTGGTAGATGAAAGAGACGAAAGTGCCAAAGCTAAAGCCAAGGATACCAAAAACGATTCGCCTCCTGAAAGTGAGTATACCGACCGTACCTCAGCTCCCATATCGTTGTCTATCACTTGCAAACTAAGAGAGTTAGGAATGCGTTGCAGGGTGTAGCGCCTATTGAGGTAGCGCATCTGCACATTAGCATATTGCAAGAGCATATCCAAAGTGTACTCCTGCGCGTATTTGCGAAACGCATTACCTGTACTACTTCCTATCAGGTCGTTGAGCAAGCTCCAGTGATGAGCGAGTTTTTCCTTTTCTTCTTTGGCTGTATGCAACTCAACTGCTATTGCTCGCTGTTGCTCATCATTTAAAAGCCGACTCTTTTGAGTGACTACCGTATCGCGCAAAGTATCTTCTTCTGCTGTCTGTTCTGCCAACTGCTGAACGATATCTTCTTCTGTAAAGTTGAGTGGTCTTTTTTCTTTTAGTGTTTCAAGCGCTTGCTGTTTTTCATTCGCAATAGTGTTGTATTGTGCAATGCGGTCATTTAACGATTGAAGGGCTTGGCGCTCTGATTGTAGCCATTCGTGAGAACGATTCGCCCACTCTTGCATTTTGCTTCTTATATGCTCTATTTGAACAGGCTTGTAGGCTGTAAGCCATTCTTCTATTTTGTGAGTTGCTTCGGCTATATGAGCTTGCGATTGCTGTTGTTGCGTCGCTAAGGTCTCTAAGGTTTTTTCGTTAGCCGTCATCTCCAATAAAATAGCGTTATATTGCTGTTGCGTTTGCTCTAAAAGAGTTGTTAATTGCTCTAACTGCTGTTGGTAACTCTCTTCTATTACTTGAACCGATTTTCCTTCTAACAATCCCGCACGTTCTTCTTTCAGCGTTTGCAATTGTGCTTGCTCTTTATCGATTGCCGCTGTCAATTCGGTGAGCTCTTGACGGAGTACTTGTTGTGAGGAGGCGAGCTCGGTGCGCTCTTGGGTGAGTTCAGCAAGGCGCTTTTTGTATTTCTCGATACAAGCCGAATGCGCTTCCCAGTCGGTTTTAGCAGTGGTGATTTGGGTTTGAAATTGCACAATATCGGTTTTCCAAAGGTTGAGCCAAGCGTCCGAAAGTTGTAAGCTCTGTAATTGCTGACTGTTTTTTTGCCGTTGTTGCTCGTAATTTTCAGCGTCTTTCGCAAGGGTATTCAGCTCATCAGTAAGCGATTTGAGTCGATTGAGGACTTCAAAAAGACGCTCGTTTTCCGCTAAAAGATGTTCTGTTTTTGCTATTTTATCCGTGATATATTCTTCTATTTTCACAGAAGGATAGGTCGTATAATACACTGATTGCGACAAGCGTTCGCTCTCTTGTTGCCATAAATCCGTACGCTCTGCGTTTTGTGCTGTCTGACTCTCTATACGTTTTTGCAGTTCTTTGAGCTCCGTTTCTTTGGTGATAACCTCTTTGGTAAGCGTTTCTAATTGTTTTTTAGCCGTTAGAAATTCTTGTTGCACTGTATTTATCAGATGTTCAGCTACTGCTTTATGAGCATTGGGGTGGTGTACCGAACCACATACGGGGCAGGCTTCTCCTTCCACCAAATGTTCTCTCAAAAACGCTACATCTTTGGTATTTTCTATTTGTGCCCTTTGGTAAATGCGTTCCGCTGTATCACAAGCTATTTGGGTGGCTATCTTCTCTGTTTTTAAACGTTGCAATGTTTCCAATATTTGGCTTTGGGTGTTTTGCATCTCTTGTAAGAGCGCTTCTCCCTGAACCTTTGCGTCAGTGTATTGCTTGATATGTTTGGCAATCTCTCTATCCGCCTGATACACTTGCAAGGCGGTGAGATAAGCCTTCTGCTGTTTGGCAAGCGTCTCTATATCAGTTGAGGGAAGTGCCTGTATAGGGTATTGTGCTTTCAGCTCATTGAGTTGTTGCGTAAGGCGTTCTTCTGCTTGGCTATGGGCGGTTAGTTTTTCATTGAGTTGTTGCTGTTCTTCCACAAGCTGTTTGAGCCACAACGCATTGCGGTACAACTGCGCTTCATCAGGGTGAGTGTTGAGCCACTGCTCTTCTTGCTGAATGTACCTCTCCCCTTTCTGTATGTGTTCAGTTACTTTTTCAAGCGACTCTTTTTTAGCTTGCAAAGCACTCTCTTTCGCCTCTTGTTGTTGCTGTTTTTGCTCAAAAATCTGCGTTAGTTCTGCAAGTCGTACGTCCAATTCCTTTGCTCTGGCAATAGCAGGTTTGGCAGTTTCATAAGCCTTTTTGGCAGTAGCCAAATCGTTTTCGGTTAGCAATTTTCGTTCGGATACCTTAGCCTTATCAGCAGTAAGCTGTTCTTTTTCAGTAGTAGCTTCCTTCAAATGTTGCTGAGCGGTTGCTAATAGTTCTTTTTCCCTTTGCTCGGTAAGGATATCCCCTTTTATGGCTTGTAATTGCTCTATGATAGCAAGCTCTCCAAAACGTTCCGCTTGCGAGGTTTTCTCTTGTTCGGCTTTTTCTTTATTGGCAATAGCCTCTTGCCATTGCTGAGTGTACAACTTCTGATTGTCAAACCACTGCTGTTGTTCTTTTAAAGTAGCGAGCGAGGCTTGTAAGGTTTTCAACCTCTCTTCATCGGCTGTAAGTTGCTCGGTCAAAGCACTGCGCTCTTCTTCCGTTAAAAAAACAATGTTTTCGAGCTGTTTTTCTAAAAGTTGGAGTTCGTTTTTATGTTGCTTGTTGAGTTCGTACACTTGCTTAGAAATGCGTGTGTAAATCTCCGTACCTGTGAGTTTTTCTAAGATATCCGACCGCTTATCATCATTCGCTTTTAAGAACGACGTAAAGTCTCCTTGTGCCAAAATCACCGATTTGGTAAACTCGTCAAAAGTCAAGCCTACGCATTCCTTTATCTTTTCGAGCACCAATGTCTTGCGGTTCTCAGCAATCAGTTGGTTATCCGTCAGGCAAATAAGTTGCAAAGTTTCAGGCTGAATTGCCCCCGAAAGTTTGTTATAAGCTCTGCGTACCTGCCATTCCGCTTCATAAGTCTTACCGTCTACCGCCTGAAATACCACTTTGGCATAGCCCGAAATCGCCCCTTTGCGCAAGAGGTTCTTCACATTATTCACCTGCACCTCAGCCGAGCCGTCAGCAATAGCAACCGAGTTTTTTGTAGTTGCCAAGCGAGGGGTATCGTTGTAAAGCGCAAGGCAAATAGCATCTAAAATGGTAGATTTGCCTGCCCCTGTCGCTCCTGTAATAGCAAATAACCCCACCGATTTAAGGGGTTCAGCTTCCAAATTAAGCGTAAAGGGACCTTCTATAGAAGCGATATTATGAAGAGAGACCGAAAGTATTTTCATAAGAAAAAAAACCTCCGTGAGGAGGTTTTTAAAAGTTGCTATGTTATTTTTGGAACTTAGCGTATTTGTTTTTAAACTTATCAATACGTCCGGCTGTGTCGATAAGTTTAGATTTACCAGTGTAGTAAGGGTGCGAAGTGCGAGAAATCTCTAATTTTACTAATGGATACTCAACCCCTTCTACTTCAATAGTCTCTTTTGTTTCTACGGTAGACTTTGTGATGAAGATATCGTCGTTCGACATATCTTTGAAAGCCACCAAACGGTAAGATTCTGGGTGAATTTCTTTTTTCATTGCAATGCTAATTTTATTACGTAATTTTTTCAGGGCGCAAAGGTACAACTATTTTTCGAATTGACAAACTAAATAATTAAAATCTAAAACCTTAAAATATAATTCACTGATTATTAAACGCTCTAACAGCCTTTGTATAACAATCACCTAAGATTCATCAAAGTCTCAATTGTCGCTTTTGCATCGCATCTCCCCCTTTGAGGATAGCCAGCGAGAAGTTTCCGTCATACTCCCCCTAGTGCCTATGGCCTATGGCCTAGCACCTCTTCCTCTTTCTTTCGCCTCGAAACCCCGTTTTTAACATTTTTAGCGTTGTTGTATTATATTATGAATCAACTTTTTATATACCCTTTCTATACCAATCGTCCAAGATTCGTATAAGCTTCCTATAAGCTCTCTATAAGCTCCCCCCACCCTCCTCATAGCCTTTTTTCACCAAAATCCCTCTCGACCTACTTCCGAACTATTCCGTTTCCTTCCGAAAGCTCCGATGTGTTACTTTTTATAGCAAACATTCCCTCTCTCGTCACTACATTCCCCCTTTGAAGGAGGCTAGGGGGATGTTTATACAATAATTATGGGATGTTTATACAACAATAATGACCGTCGCTTCTCCCCTAATGCCTATGGCCTATGGCCTAAGGCCTTACACCACCTCATTTTCTAATTTCCCAATTCTCTCATTTTCTAATTTTATAAATTATTTTGTATCTTTGCATCGTTTTGGCGCAGTATTTGATTAACAGCTATGAATTAAAAGTTAAAAATTAAAAGCCTTTGCGACTTTTAACTCTTAACTCTTATCTTTTAACTAATTATGATTCATATCGACGAAAAAATATATCTTTGGCTCATAGCGGTACTCATCCCGCTATTCATCATCTTTGCCCTTTCAATGCTTCGTAAACGTCGGTTGCAAAGACAATTTGCCTCCTCCCCTGCCCTTAGGCGTTTAGCTCCTGACCGTTCGCGATTCAAACTCTGGGTGAAATGGAGTGTCTTGGCAGTAGTGCTTGTGCTACTGAGCATCGCCCTCGCTAACCCCAAGATAGGTACAAAAATTGAAACCGTAAAACGCGAAGGAGTAGATATCGTCTTTGCTATTGATGTCTCTAAAAGTATGCTTGCCGAAGACGTAGCCCCCAATCGTTTGGAAAAGGCAAAACGCATCGCTTTCGAAACCATTAGTCAGCTAAAAGGCGACCGTGTAGGTATCGTAGCTTATGCAGCTAGCGCTTATCCTCAGCTCGCTCTCACTACCGACCATTCTGCCGCTAAGATGTTTCTACAAGGTATGAATACCGATATGCTTTCCTCTCAGGGAACTGCCATTCAGGAGGCAATACGTATGGCAAGCAACTATTTCGATGAAAATACTCCCACCGCGCGCTTGCTCTTCATCCTCACCGATGGCGAAGACCACGAAATGGGTGCTACCGAAATCGCTACCGAAGCACAAGAAAAAGGAGTACATATCTACACCATAGGTATCGGCACCGAAAAAGGCGCTCCTATCCCTATCAAAGACGGAGGCGAACAAACGTATAAGCGCGACCGCAATGGCGAGGTGGTGATTACCAAACTCAACCGTGAGCTCTTGCAACAGATAGCCATCAATGCAGGAGGTGAATACCTCGACGGTGATAACACCCAAAAAGTAGTAAGCCAAATTAACAAGATATTAGACGGTACTGAAAAAAGTCAGTTCGATACCCAAAAATTTGTAGATTTCAAAGACCAATTTCAGTGGTTTTTAGGCGGAGCTTTGCTCTTGCTCATCTTAGACCTCGCTATCTTTGAACGCAAAACCCAATGGGTAAAGAAATTGAATCTATTCAACGAAAAAGAAAAAGACAAATAGTGTGTCCTGAGCTTTGCCAAAGTTTGAAACTTTGGCAAAGTTGAAAACAAACAATCTACTATGAAAAACGTTCTATACATAACATTATCTTTACTATCCCTCTCTGCTTTTGCACAAACCAAAGCCGATAAAGAGGCGCAAAAAGCAATTGCTAACTCTAAAAAATATACCTACGAGGGCAACACCGCTCTCAAAGGCGATAAACCCGTACAAGCCGAAGTAGAATATCGCAAAGCAATAGCCGAAGATAAAAACAACGCTACTGCACAGTATAATCTGGGTACAATGTACTATCAACAAAAGAGTTATGACGAGGCTTTCTCCCGACTTAAAAACGCCTCAACCTCCGATAAGATAACCGAAGAAGAAAAACACAAGGCTTTCCACAATTTAGGCAATGCCTTTATGAAGAACAAAGAGTATGAAAAGGCGGTGCTCTCTTATAAAGAAGCTTTGCGTCATAATCCTAAAGATGAAGAAACCCGTTACAATTTGGCAGTAGCCAAAGAAATGCTTAAACAAAACCCACCTCCACCTCAAAACAACAAAAACAATAAAGATAAAAACAACCAACAAAACCAAAACAATCAACAGAACCAGCAAAATCAGAATAATCAAAATAATCAACAGAACCAAAATAACCAGAATAAAAACCAAGATAACAAGAATAATCAGGACAACAAAGACAATAAAGATAATAAAAAAGATCAAGGCGATAAACAGGATAAAAACAAAGATAAGGGCGACGACCAAAAAGACCCTAACCAAAACAACCAACAGGATAAAAACCAAAGCGGACAAGGACAAGGTGAGCAACGTCCCTCTTCTCTTTCGCCACAACAAATGGAGCGTATCTTAGAGGCAATGAACAACGAAGAGCGCAAAACCCAAGAGAAAATTAACGCCCAAAAAGTAAAAGGTCAACGCGCTAAAACTGAAAAAGATTGGTAGTAGTAGGGGCGAATGGCTATTCGCCCTTTTAATAAGTAAAAGCTAAAATGAAATACAAGATAATATTCTTTATAACTTTCTTAATCCAAAGTCTCTATGCACAACAAGTAGAGTTCAAAGCCGAAGTGAGTAAAAATCAATTAGGGGCTAACGAACGCTTGCGCATAGAGTTCTCTATGAATAAAGACGGCGATAACTTTACTCCGCCTAACTTTCACGGTTTTACCATAGTAATGGGACCTTCGCAATCGGTTTCAAGATCGTGGATTAATGGAGTAAGTAGTTTCTCCAAAACTTATATTTACATTCTCCAACCTACTGCCAAAGGTAAGTTTACCATAGGACAAGCAAGTATAGAAATTGACGGTAGAACATATAAAACAAACCCCATAGCTATCACTGTTACCGAGGCGGTAAAAACTCCCTCAATAGACAGAAATACTAACGATATCACACGTGAAAACCTATTCCTTCTTGCCGAAATTTCAAAGCCCAACCCATACCTCAACGAAGCTGTAAGTGTGGTATATCGACTTTATGTAGGAGGAGAAATATCTCTTAGTAACCTGCGTTTGTTAGAAGTGCCAAAATATCCTAACTTCTGGAGTCAAGACATACGTCTGCAAAATTATGAGGTAGAAAATTGCTCTTATCAAGGTCGTTCTTACCGTTGTATTGTAGTAAAAAGAATAGTGCTTTACCCTCAAAAAACAGGTGCTATCACTCTCGAACCTCTGTCTGTAGAAGCTATTATTAATGCTCCTACAGGACAACGAGACTTCTTTGGACGCCCTTTCTATGAAGAAATATCACGCAAAGTAAGCTCTGGCAGTCGTGTTTTAAACATAAAACCCTTGCCTGAGGAAGGAAAACCCGAAAACTTCTCAGGAGCAGTCGGTAACTTCTCTTTTTCTGTAAATGCTACTAAACAAACACTCAAAGCTAATGAAAGTACTCAACTAAAAATAGAAGTATCAGGTAATGGCAATTTTAAACTGTTTGATTTACCTAAGCCTACTTTTCCATCATCGTTAGAAGTATATGCTCCCGAACAAAAAGAAGACATCAACACTTCTCTTAACGGAATGAAAGGACGCTTAGAGCAAACCTATACTATCGTTCCTGAATACAAAGGGAAATATCCTATTTCAGGACTCTCTTTCTCGTATTTCAACCCTAATACTCAGAAATATGAAACTGTAAAAACCGAAGATATTTGGATAGATGTAACCGAAGGTCCTACAGCCGAAAACCAACTTAATGACACGGCTAATAGTAATAACATTCCTCTAAAACCAGAAGGTCTTCAAACCAATGCCGACCTTCAACCAATGCACCAACCCGTATTCTTTGGTTCTACTGCTTACTATTTATGGCTGTTCTTGCCTTTGCTTCTTATCCCTATTGTACTTATCTGGTGGCATATCAAAATGCAAAGAGCCGGAGATATCGAAGGCAATAAAGTAAGAGTAGCCAATAGATTAGCGAAGAAATATCTGGGAGAAGCTAAACGTAAATTAGGTGATAAAGGTACCTTCTACGAAGCGTTAGAACGCGCCTTGCACAATTACTTAAAAGCTAAATTAAAAATTGAAACAGCTGAAATGAGCAAAGATAAAATCACTGAACTATTACTCAGCCGAAAAGCTACTGAAGCTACCGTAGCTCAGTTTATGGCATTACTCGCTAATTGCGAAATGGCACGCTACTCTCAGCATCACACCGATGCTTCTATGGAAAAAGATTTTAGCGAGGCAGTACAAGTAATCTCTGCTCTCGACAAACAAGTGAAAAACAAGTAATAAAATGAAAAACAACATCATCATATCACTCTTGCTGTTGCTCTCTTTCTCTGTTTTCTCTCAAACTAACGAAAATCCTTTCGAGAAAGCAACCCAATATTACGATCAAGGAGAGTACCAAAATGCAATTGACCAATACAAATCAATCTTAAAGTCTGGTAAAGAATCATCAGCTTTGTACTATAATTTAGCAAATACTTATTACAAACTGAATCACGTGCCTGAAAGTATCTATTATTATGAGAAAGCACTCCAACTAAACCCAAAAAACCAACAGGCTAAAAACGGGCTCCTATTGGCAAACCAAATGAAGGTAGATGCTATTACACCCCTACCTAAAACCTGGTTACGCCAGCTCTCCGATGCTATTACAGGTTTGTTTAGCTTGCAAACGTGGGCAGTGCTCTCTATAATAGGAGTAATGGTATTTGTATTGAGTTTCTTTTGTTACTACTTTTTAGAACAAACTGCCCTCAAACGGCTCTTTTTCACCTTGATGTTCATATCAGTAGCAGTAGCGGTAGGTACTTATTTCATCGCTGATTTTCACAAAAGGCAAGTAGATGGTGAAAAGTACGCTATCTTATTCGATAAAACGGTACGGGTATTTTCTGAAGCCAATTCTTATAGCAATGAAGTAGTGCAGCTTCACGAAGGTACTAAAGTAGAAATTATAGAAAAGAATAATGATTGGATAAAAATTCGTTTAGCTAATGGAAAAATAGGGTGGACTAAAGAAAGTGCTTTAAAAATACTATAATTAAAAAAATATAAATATAGACAATAAAAAAGACTACTTTATCAATAAAGTAGTCTTATCTTTTTGTGCCTACGACTGGATTCGAACCAGCACGCCCTAACGAGCACCACCCCCTCAAGATGGCGAGTCTACCAATTTCTCCACGTAGGCTTACGCATTTGTGACCTGGCTGGGGCTCGAACCCAGGGCCCCAACATTAAAAGTGTTGTGCTCTACCAACTGAGCTACCAAGTCCCTTAAAAATAAAAAAACAAATTGTATAACCCTTGTGACCTGGCTGGGGCTCGAACCCAGGACCCCAACATTAAAAGTGTTGTGCTCTACCAACTGAGCTACCAAGTCCCTTAAAAATAAAAAAACAAATTGTATAACCCTTGTGACCCGGCAGGGGATCGAACCCTGGACCCCAACATTAAGAGTGTCGTGCTCTACCAGCTGAGCTACCGAGTCATTATAACAATTCAGTGTCTTTATTGTTTTGCGGGTGCAAAGATATAACAAATTTCTTATGTAACAAGAAAAAAAGTATTATTTTTGCAGTTTATTTTTAGCATTACATTTCAAACATCTATTATACAATACCTTATATATGAAAATAATTTTACTTGGCTATATGGGAAGCGGTAAAACTACTCTTGGAGAAGCTATAGCTCACCTTAAAAACATTCCTTTTATTGACCTTGATTCTTATATTGCTGAAGGTGAAAAGCTATCAGTACAAGAGATTTTTCGTAGTAAAGGAGAGATTTATTTCCGAAAAAAAGAAACTCTTTATTTAAAGGAGTTATTACAAAAAGAGGAAGACTTTATATTATCCTTAGGAGGGGGAACACCGTGCTTTGGCAATAATATGGCTTTAATAAAAGAAGTTACTTCTTTATCTATTTATCTAAAATACCAACCTAAGACCTTAGCCAGACGTCTTATTAAAGAAAAACCGCATCGCCCTCTACTCTCTGAAATTAATGATGCTGATTTAGAGGATTTCATTCGCAAACATCTGTTTGAACGCAACCCTTTTTATATGCAAGCTAACTATATTATCTCTATGGATAATCTTACTGAAGAAGAAAGTATAAATGAAATTGTAAAAATTCTATAACTCTAAAAGCTATACGAATTAGCAATTAACTACAAGAAAGAGAAAGGGGCTTCTGCAATAATCTTAATAGGTTCTTTCTTTACAGGGTGAACAAAGCTTAAGCTATAAGCGTGAAGACAGATACCACCATCGGGATTGGAACGTTTAGCACCGTACTTCAGGTCTCCTTTGATGTGCAATCCTATGGCAGCTAATTGCGCTCTTATCTGGTGATGACGCCCCGTAATAAGGTCGATTTCTAATAGGTAATAACGTTCATACGATTTCAATAACTTATAATGCAATACAGCTTTCTTGCTATGCTGTATTTCTTTATTATATGCTACTGACTTGTTTTGTTTTTCATTACGTACCAACCAATGGGTAAGTGTATCTTCCTCGACAGGAGGTTTTGCATCTACCAACGCCCAATAGGTTTTCTGTACTTCCTGTTTGTTAGCAAACATCGTATTGAGGCGTGCGAGAGCTTTAGAGGTTTTGGCAAAGAGCACTACTCCCGTAGTAGGACGATCTAAGCGATGGACTACCCCAAGGAATACTTCCCCAGGTTTATTATATTTTTGTTTAAGGTATTGTTTGACAATATCGCTAAGCGGAGTGTCCCCCGTCTTGTCTCCCTGCACGATATCTCCTACTCGCTTGTTTACGGCGATAACGTGATTGTCTTCGTAAAGCACGTCTACGTTTTCGGCGTTTGTGATAAGTTTCATAATGTCGTTTATTAGTGAAATAGAAAAAGCGCATTCCGTCGTAGAAAAGACCTAAGAGAAGAATGGCTACCGAAATGAGCAGAGTATATATTGAAAACCCTTGTGCAATATAAAAATACCCCGCACTAAATCCCCCTAGAAAGAAGAACGCAATGATAAAAAGTCTGAGACGAATGGTGTTTCTCAAATGCGTGTGTTGCTGCTCGTAGTGATTACGATTAAGGTAAATTCTTTGGGCGAGTTCGATACCTAAATCGGTGAAGAGACCTGTAAGGTGGGTAGTGCGCACTACCGAGTTAGAGATTTTAGTCACAAAAGCATTCTGCAAGCCCATTGCAAAGAGCAAGATACAAGCAGTAACATCGGCGGGAATATCATTGGAAGAAAAAGCGTGTAACCCTACTACCGATAACAAAGCCAAACACTCCAAGAGTGTAGGCTTGAGATACTTGTTCTGAGTGCGATGATAATTAGCATTCTCGATGAGCAAGCCCGAAGTGAAGGAACCTATGAGGAAAGCGAAGATGTAGAGAAAGTAAATGAGCCCTTTCCAAAACTCAGCCACCGACACATCATAGATAAAATATGCAAAATGTCCCGTAACATTGGTGGTAAGTTTACCCACAAACAAAAAGCCAGTAACGTTCACCATTCCTGCGACGAATGAGAGCACTACGGCTATTTGTAGATTATGTTTGGCGGTACGTTTTTTACCTTGATGACGGAACATTAATACTGTTCTTTTTCGTTAGGAAAATCGACGCTTTTTACGTCTTCGATGTAATGCGATACGGCATTAGTAATCACTTCTTGCAAATTGGCATATTTGCGCAAGAAACGAGGTTGGAATTCATTGCTCATACCGAGCATATCCTGCATCACCAATACTTGTCCGTCTACTGCACTACCAGCCCCAATACCTATAATGGGAATATGCACACTCTTGGCTACTTCTTCAGCCAATGTAGCAGGTATTTTCTCTAATACAATAGCAAAACAACCCAATTGTTCTAATAACTTAGCATCTTCTTTGAGTTTTTGAGCTTCAGCTTCTTCTTTAGCACGCAAAGCGAATGAACCAAACTGGTGAATAGATTGAGGAGTGAGCCCCAAGTGCCCCATTACCGGAATACCCGCATTTACAATGCGCTTGATGCTCTCGGCTTCCTCCTTACCTCCCTCCAATTTAATTGCGTGAGCCCCACTTTCTTTCATTATTCTAATAGCTGAGCGCAACGCCTTTTTAGGGTCGGATTGGTAAGTACCAAAAGGCAAATCTACCACTATAAGGGCGCGACTCACCCCACGTACTACTGATGAAGCGTGATAAATCATTTGGTCTAAAGTGATAGGGAGGGTAGTTTCGTGACCTGCCATTACATTACTAGCGGAGTCGCCTACCAATAGCACATCGATACCGGCACTATCTAATAGCTTAGCAAATGTATAATCGTAGGCGGTAAGCATCGAAATCTTTTCGCCATTGGCTTTCATCTCTACTACTGATTTGGTAGTTACTCGTTTGTATTCTTTTCTAACTGCTGACATTTTGTTGTAGTTTAAAAATCGGGGGCAAAGATACGAATAATTGACAAATTAGCTAATTTGCTAATTCGCAAATTAGGAGAAATGGTATTTAGTCTACTCTTTTATAAACTATCCAATTGGTATAAACCATATTGTGTTTCTTTTCATTTGGATACTTATAATGTATAGTAACCCGTATTTTTAGAGCGGATTTATCAAAATAAAAGTTATTCAACTTTGCCAAAATTTAAAACTTTGGCAAAGTGCATACTGAAAATTAATTCTCGCGTATCTTTTCTATAATATACTCGTAATGAGTGTAGTGTTTTACAAAATCGAGGTCGGTTACATCAATGATAAGAGAATTCATAGCGGTATTCTTCTGTATGAAATCTAAATAGCCATAGTGTATCTTTTTGAGATAATCGGGGGAGATGTTTTGTTCGTACTCCCTACCGCGCTTCTTGATGTTCTCAATAAGACGGTCGGTATTTTGATAGAGGAATACATACAAATCGGGTTTGATGATTTGGCTATAAAGAATGTAAAAAAGCTTACGGTACAACACAAATTCATCATCGGTAAGAGTTACCTTAGAAAAGATAAGTGATTTGAAGATATCATAATCGGAGACGACGAACTCCTTGAACAAGTCCATTTGTGCCAACTGCTCACACATTTGCTGGTAGCGTTCGGTAAGGAACGACATCTCCAACGTAAAACCGTATTGTTTGGGGTTCTCGTAGAATTTAGGCAAGAAAGGATTATCAGAAAACTGCTCTAAGATGAGTTTTGCATTGAAGTCTTCGGCTATTTTAGTCGCCAAAGTGGTCTTTCCAGAACCTATATTCCCCTCAATAGCAATATACTTATAATTCAAAAACGGTGATTTTTGCGCAGGAAACGACAGCTGGTCGGTAAGGCGTTGCACGGGTGAAGTATCATCGGTAGTGCGGAGGAGTTCGGCAACCGTTTTTTTGAGTACGGGGTGTACTTTGAGGTCATCAATATTTGCTAAGGGTTTCAGCACAAACTTACGGCGGTGCAAAAGAGGATGAGGCACGGTAAGCACTTCGGTATTAATAACTTTATCGTCGTAGAAAAGAATATCGAGGTCGATAGTGCGCGATTGGTAGCCTTTGGAATGAGGCATACGCTCTCGTCCGAGTTCTTGTTCTATTTGCAAGAGCTGTACTAATACTTCCTCAGGTGAGAGAAAGGTACGACATAGCAAGCAGGTGTTCAGGAAAGCTTCCCCTGAAAAACCCCACGAGGGTGTTTCGTAAACAGGGGCTATATCGACAATAGTACCCACCCGCATCGCAATGCCTTCAATGGCTTGTTGCAGGTAAGCTTTACGGTTTCCTAAGTTACTTCCTAATGATATGTAGACATCGTGGTTCAATTAACAATTGACAATTGACAATTAACAATTAACGAGCGCTATTCAACTTTGGCAAAGTATAGGGCGCAAAAGCGACCTTTTTTCATTGATTATTGATTCTGCAAAAATCGCATTATGTTGTCGTAGATGCGGTTCTCTATATCGGAAGTATCGGCGGGGAGGAATTTCTCGCCCATAATATTCTCGTAGAGCTCTATATAACGCTCAGAAACGGATTGTACATACTTATCAGTCATCGTAGGTACTTTTTGCCCTTTTTCTCCTTGAAAGCCCTTCGAAATGAGCCACTGGCGTACGAATTCTTTGGAGAGCTGTATTTGGGGTTCACCGTTTTCTTGTCGTTCGTCATAGCCTTCTTTATAGAAATAACGAGAGGAATCGGGAGTGTGAATTTCGTCGATGAGCACTATTTCGCCATCGCGAGTTTTACCGAATTCGTATTTAGTATCTACTAAGATGAGTCCGTGTTTAGAGGCGATTTCAGTACCGCGAGCAAAGAGTGCGTAGGTGTATTTTTCCATCAATCGATAGTCTTCCTCGCTTACAATTCCTTTGCGAATGAGGTCTTCACGGGAAATATCTTCGTCGTGCAAGCCTTGTTCGGCTTTGGTAGCCGGAGTAATAATGGGGTGTTGTGGGAACATATCGAACTCTCGCAAGCCTTCTGGTAAGGGGACGCCCGATAGTTTGCGCACGCCATTTTTGTAGAGACGAGCCGAGTGTCCTGCAAGATAACCGCGAATGACCATTTCCACTTTTAGCGGTTCGCACACTTGACCAATAGAAACATTAGGGTCAGGAGAAGCAATAAGCCAGTTAGGTACAATATCTTCAGTTTGTTGCAAGAAACTTACAGCCATTTGATTTAATATCTGACCTTTGTAAGGAATACCTTTGGGTAGAATGGTATCGAAAGCCGAAATACGGTCGGTAGCAATCATAATGAGGGTATCATCTTTAAGTTGATACACATCACGCACTTTCCCTCTGTAAACGGATTTTTGTTTAGGGAATTTAAAGTTTGTTTTTGTTATAGTATTCATTTCTGTAAATGGTTAAAAATCTCTTCTCGGTGCAAAGGTACAAAATAATTACAAATTACGGATTACGAATTGTGAAAAAAATGAGTGAAGAAATTGTAATACCTTAAATACCAGAAATGCGAAATAAAGATTAGAAAATTAGCAAATGGTTAATGATTAATGGTTAATGATTAATGGTTAATGATTAATGGTTAATGATTAATGGTTAATGGTTAATGATTAATGGTGAATGGTTAATGGTGAAATTGGGGGAGGATTATACAAAGCTTATAGGATAATCGAACGATGAGTGGTCTTTCAGTGGCTCTACAGTGGCTCTACAGTGGCTCTACAGTGGCTCTACAGTGGCTCTACAGTGGCTCTACAGTGGCTCTACAGTGGCTCTACAACGAACAAAAGACGAAGGAATGACGAACAGAAAACGAACCTACGATGAAGGTAAGGCGAATCTAAGATAGAGATAAAAAGAAGGTTATTAGTGGAGTTCAACTTTGGCAATGTTTGAAACTTCGGCAAAGTTCATACAAAAGACGGTGCAAGCCACACGGGCAGTCGTAGCAGGGCGGGCAAGTAGGAAAAGAATGAACAAAGAAATGATAAAGATTTCTTGTAGTTAATGCGAAGATAGGAGGAAGTTTATGGAAGGTTTTTATTTTTGAGCGGTGAGTTCTTCGTAGCGTTTTAGCACATCTTTTACGTTGCGAATGGATTTCTTTGTCCAATTGATAAGAGTGTTGAGGCGTTCTTCGTCGGTGAGTTGCCAAGCTACTTGGCTACGGCGGAGTTTATCAGTAAGCTGTTGCAGGACAATGGCTACCGCTACCGAGATATTTAAACTTTCGGTAAAACCTACCATTGGAATTTTTAAATATGTATCAGCTTGTGAGAGTACTTGCTGGGAAAGCCCTTCTTTTTCTGTACCAAAGAAGAAAGCACTCTTTTTACTAATATCGAAGTCGTTGAGGAAATAAGCATCTTTGTGTGGGGTTGTTGCCACGATTTGGTAACCTTGGGCACGGAGGGCATCGATACAACTTTGGGTGTCGTTATAGCGGAAGACGTCTACCCATTTTTGAGCACCCATTGCTATTTTGGCATCAAGGCGTTTGCCAAATCGTCCTTCTATGCTGTGTGCTTGTTGTACGCCAAAGACTTCGCAAGTGCGCACTACGGCACTGGTGTTATGCATTTGGAATACATCTTCCATCGCTACCGTAAAGTGATTGGTACGCGCACTTATTACCTGTAAAAAACGTTCCTTGCGTTCTTCGGTAATAAAATGTTCTAAATAGGTGAGTAATTCTTGATTCATAGTTTTTTCTCAAAGGCTTTGCGGGGAGTACCTCTGAAAGTAACTTCACCGCAGTACTTATAGCCTAATTTTTCGAATAGGTGTAACATCGGGGCATTATCGAAATTAGTATCGGCTCGCAAAGAAGGAATGCCTTTATTGTGAGCTATTTCTTCTATCTTTTGAAGAAGAAACTTTGCTAAGCCACGCCCCAAATAGTCAGGCGAAATTGCTACGCGATGAAATACCATAAAGTCGGCATTGGTAAGCCATTTGCCCTTGATAGCCTCATAAGCAGGTTCGTTGTTGATGAGGAGAGCAACATAGCCTAATATTTCGTTGCCTTCTGTGAGTACATAGCCATATTGATGGGCGATATCGTTAGCTATAACCTCTTCATTAGGGTAGCCGTCTTGCCACTGGTTACTGCCATCGGCTTTGCGACGCTGAATAGCAGCAGATAGGATTGCCCAAATAGCAGGAGTATCCTGAGGCATTGCTATTCTAAGCGTTACATTTTCGTTCATTGTGTTACTTGTTACCTATTAAAACCCTGCAAATGTACAAAAAACTTTGCTAATTGCAATATTTTGACTAACTTGCCCCGCTTTTTAGCTTTTGAGAATATGAGTACACCCCCCAATGCCATCGAGGTAACCCACCTCAGCAAACAATATAAAGAAGCCACTAGCCTTGCCTTAAACGATGTGTCGTTTAAGGTGAGAAGAGGAGAAATTTATGGTATTTTAGGACCTAATGGAGCGGGAAAAACTACCTTGATGTCTATTCTTTTTGGGAGTATCAAACCTACGATGGGGAGTTTTTCTATTGTAGGACTTACTTATAAAGATACAAGCCTTAGGTATAAAATAGGGGTGGTTCCGCAAGAATACGCTTTGTATCCTACGCTTACCGCTCGCGAAAACTTGCATTATTTCGGTAGCCTATATGGACTCAAAGGCAAACAACTAAAAGCACTCACTGACGAAGCCCTTGAACGAGTAGCCTTAGCCTCAGTTGCCAATAAGAAAATTGCTCATTTTTCGGGAGGAATGAAACGCCGTATCAACTTGGTGGCGGGTATATTGCACAGCCCTGAGGTGCTTTTCTTGGACGAACCTACAGTGGGGGTGGATGTGCAATCCAAAAATATTATTATCGATTATTTAAAGGAATTGAACAGAGGAGGAATGTCGATACTTTACACCTCCCATCATTTACAAGAGGCACAGGATTTTTGTGACCGTGTAGGTATTTTAAACGAAGGACAATTGCTAAAAGAAGACACGCCTCAAAACCTTATTACCGAAGTGCAAGCATTTAATTTGGAAGAAGCGTTTATTCAGGTAACAAGTAAAAGATAAAAGGTAATAAAAAAAGCTACCGAATTGGTAGCTTTTTTTGTTTATATCTTATTTGATAAAATCTTTGTATTGAGGGTTTAATATTTTATATTCCTCTACTTTCCCGGAAGGGACATAAATGTTGCGCAATAGTGTTTGATTAAATGCCATAGTGCCTATACTAAAAGCATTAGGGTTACGTATGATTACGGTATGCAAATTATCACACTTTGCAAAGGCATTATTTACTATATTGTTTACTGTTTCAGGAAGTATAACACTTGTAAGTCTATTACACCCTGTGAAAGCTCTTGCTTCAATAGTAGTAACGCTCGAAGGAATATCTACATTTTGTAGATGAGTACAATTAGCAAAGGTTTGCGTTTTTATTTTTGTAATCTCTCTTCTTATATTCTCATTCGATACTTCTACACTTGTCAATTTAGTACATAGATAGAAAGCCTTAGCCCCTATATCTTTTACTTTATCCCCAATGACAAAAGTTCTCAACTGGTATGTGAGTTTATTTATTTCTGCGTTAAAAGCATTGTCTGCTATGATTTCTACATCTTTTAGCTTAGGGTCAGTGTTCATATCGATAAAAAGTGTTTTATCATTTTTCCATTTTAGCAATATTTTTCCGTCAGTGCTAAGTTCATAGTCTGTGTCACTCATTTGTTGAGCGGTAAGAGAAATACCGGTAGAAGGCCAACCTGTATTGGTTTTAGGTCCATAGAATATTTTAGCTTCAGTATCGATATAGTAATCACCTTCTACTCCTTGACTCACGGGTTTGCCTTGTCCTGAATATATTTTAGAGCCATCTTTACCAGGAAGTCCTTGTGCTCCTGTAGCACCTGTTTCTCCTTTGTCTCCTTTGTCTCCTTGAGCTTTTATATGAGTATCTTGATTCCCTATAAACCAATTACCATTGTATCCTATATGAGGCGTAAGACCGTTTTGACCGTCTTGACCATTGGTGCCATTAGTACCATCAGTACCCTTTTCTCCTTGGGCTTTAATATGTGTATTCGTTTCACCTATATACCAAAAGCCATTCTTTATTTGAGGTACAGGGGCATCTTTCCCGTCTTGACCGTTGGTACCATTAGCACCATCAGTTCCCGCATCACCTTTTAAGCCTTTTAAAGAAATAGGAGTTCCCCAGCCTTTTGCTGTTTTAGCTCCATAAAGATTGGCTGTAGATAGGTCGAGATAATAATCGCCTATCGTTCCTTGAGAAGCATCAGGCACGCCTATTCCTGAGAGGATTAAGTTGCCACGCTCACCGCGTTCTCCTTTAATTTCTACACGTTCTGTGTCGGTTTTGGTACATTGTACAAACACAAGACCAAGGCAACTTAATATTGCCATAAATAAGAATCTTTTCATACAAATTACTCTTCGATTAGCAGATAATATTAAAAATCGGGCGCAAAGGTACAAAATAAGAAAATACAACAATGCTTTTACGGATAGTCTCTAATATCTTTATCTGTACATCGCCTCTATTTCACGACTATAATTGGCATAAATCACTTTTCTTCTGAGTTTGAGCGAAGGAGTAATCTCATTACGCTCAATAGTGAAAGCCGAAGGCAGAAGCGTAAACTTCTTAATCTGCTCGTAGTCGGGTAGGTCTTTCTGAAATTTTTGTAGTTGCTTACCTATGTACTCAATCACTTGGCTATGCTTTATCATATCTGCCGTGTTTTTGCACTTAATATTGAGGTCTTTTAGTGCTTGTGAGAGCATCTCGTAATTAGGTACAATAAGGGCAGAAACAAATTTCTTACCATCAGCAATCACGGCTATTTGTTCTATAAGGTTATACTTCCCAACCTTGCCTTCAATCATCTGTGGAGCAATGTATTTTCCGTTAGAGGTCTTCATCAGTTCTTTAATGCGTTCGGTGATAAAGAGATTGTTATTCCCGTCCAAATTACCCGCATCTCCCGTGCGTAAATAACCATCAGGAGTAAAAGCTTTGGCGGTTTCTTCTGGGTTCTTGTAGTAACCCTTCATCACCATTCCTCCTTTTACCAATATCTCGTTCTCCTCTCCTATCCGCACTTGTACATTAGGCATCACATTCCCTACCGATTGTGGGTTGATACGATCGTCGCCCCAACAAGATATAGTAGCAGTCGTTTCGGTCATCCCATAACCTAATTTTAGGTTAATACCTATCGACTGAAAGAAACGTCCGATACTAGGTTCGAGGTTTGCCCCTCCACAAGGCATAAACTTAATGCGTCCACCAAGAGCCTCTTTCAGTTTCTTATACACCATTTTATCAAAAAGGTTATAAGCTTTCTGTAATACAAACGACGGTTTCTTACCTTGTTCGCGTAATGCCAATACTCGTTTACCAGTAGCTATTGCCAAGCGGAAGAGCTTACGCTTTACAAATGACGATGCGTCAGCTCGGTCGTGTACGGTGGCAAATATCTTTTCGTAGAAGCGCGGTACAGCACACATCAAGGTAGGACGTACCTCAGCAAGGGCTTCGCGCACTAAGTTAGTATCATCTAAGTAATAAACAGTAACTGCTTTGTAAAGGCAGAAGTACGTCCACGCGCGTTCAAATACGTGCGATAGTGGCAAAAAAGCCAATGACGTATCAGTGTTATCTACGGTAGATAAGCGCTCGGTATGTCCTACCATCTGGAAAGCCAAATTCTCATAAGTGAGCATTACTCCCTTGGGCTCACCCGTAGTACCCGAAGTGTAGATAATCGTAAAAAGGTCGTCTAAATTGCGTTCTGCAATGCGCTTGTCTAACTCTGTATCATACTGCGGACTATTACCGAGTGCCAAAAAGTCATTCCAGTGAATGGAATACTGTTTTTCAGTAAGAGGCACTTCGTTATCACATACCACAATCATTTGCAAAGTGGGGCACTGAGAGGCCACTTCAAGAGCTTTGTGGTATTGCTTTTCATCGCCTACAAACAGCACTTTCACCTCAGCGTGGTTCATCACGTAGAGGGCTTGTTCAGCGGTATTTGTAGTATATATGGGTACCGGAATGGCACGTATTTGCAAGCAAGCAAGGTCGGCAAGCGACCATTGTGGGGTGTTCTGTGCAAGAATTCCTACAGTTTCTTGGGGTTGGATACCCAATGAAAGAAGAGATTTAGATAAAAGGGTTGTGGTACTGCCTAAGGTCTCCCACGTAATACCTTTCCAATGAGAAGAAGCGCCTCTTCCCATCAAAGCGTCTTTCTGTGGGTATTGCTGTACATTATTGCGAAACAGCGATACAAAGTGATAGGCTGTTAAGTCCATTTCGTTATTGAATTAATTAGTCGGGGCAAAAGTATAAAATAATTTTCAATTGACAATCCACGCTCAATAAATAACAAATCCTATGCCACAAAAAGAGGAATAGAGTCTACCTCTATTCCCCTCTTATCTCTCTCTAATATTTTTATTAGTTAAACAAACGCTCGAAGAAGTTCTTGCGCTTTTCATTCTTCGAGTCATCCATTTGGTAAATATCGTCAGATACTGTCACGTTGTTATTATCAACGCCCGATACAGTTTCAGCTGTAAATTTAGTTTGACCCTCTGACATAATACTAATCACAAAGTCAACATAGTCCTTCCCTTGCTTAGCCAAATAGTTTTTAAAGAAACGACTGCTCAATTCTACACCCCCTATTCTCTCCATTTTCAAAAGTGAATCATAGAAAGGTGCCAAATAGTCTTTAATCGCTGCTTCAGGCACCGATCTTCTTCTGCCAATGTAATGTGTAATATTACCCGATGCATCACGACGCATTTCAAAATCAGTAACCACCCAGTAGTATTCTCCTGTTTTAGCTAAGTTCTTAATCACACCCACAAAGTTATTTCCCGCCTTTAAGTTATCCCAAAGAAGCTTAAAAATAAGTTTTGGCATATCGGGGTGGCGTATCAAGTTATGAGGTTGTCCTATGAGTTCTTCAGCAGTGTAGTGTGATACCTCACAGAACACATCATTCACTTTGGTAATAGTACCAACCGCATCTGTTTCACTGATGAGTACTTTGGTCTTATCCCACTGTACTTCACGGTCAATAGGAGTGGGTCTTGCAATTGTAGGTACAGCACTTTTAAATTCTGACATATTATTTTAAATTTTTTAGTTAATCACATAAGTTGCTCTAGATAGTTATTGCACAAACAATCTACCAAAGAAACTCTTGCGTTTCTCGTTTTGAGCCTCATTCATAGTTACAATATCATCTGAAATCACTTGTGTAGTATCTACTGATGATACTTGATTTTCTTCGAAAGACACATTTTCTCTATTTTCATTCATTATATCTATAATGAAATCAATATAATCCTTGCCTTGTTTAGCTAAGTAGTTCTTGAAAAAACGGGTACTAAGCTCCATTCCACCTATCTTCTCAAGCTTCAAAAGCGTATCATAAAACGGTGCTACATAGTTGTCTATTACTCCTTTGGGCACCGATCTACGGCGTGCAATGTAGTGTGTGATATTCCCATCCGCATCTCTACGCATTTCAAAATCGGTGATTACCCAATAATACTCTCCTGATTTTGCTAAGTTCTTAATCACCCCAATAAAGTTATTCCCCAATTTAAGGTTATCCCAAAGCAGTTTAAAAATCAGTTTAGGCATATCAGGGTGGCGAATGATACTATGTGGTTGCCCTACCATTTCCGCAGCACTATAGCCACAAACATTGCAAAACACATCGTTTACATTGGTAATTCGACCATAAATATCAGTTTCACTAATCACTACCAACGATTTATTCCAGTTCACCTCCTTGTCAATAGGAGTAGGACGTTGTACAGTAAGCTTAATGTCTCTATAATCTCTAATCATTACAAAATTAAATTTTGGTTATTATGGCACAAAAGTAATGCTTTTATTTTAATTATATGTATTTTTTTATCAAAAAATTTTCCTTACAACAATCTTCGCCTTTTATTAGTTTGATTTACAGCTTACTATAATAAAACTAACTCCTCTAATCTCTCTCTTCTTATTTGGAAAAATAATACACATTTAGCATTTTTTCTCTCTCTTTTTAATCTTCCACCCTCTTATTTTTGCTCTCCCTCTATCTCTTTGGTATATTTGTTATAGAGGAATGATGCTATCAGTAGCAATACCCCAAGCAGTACAAACACTATGGTCTTATGAAGAGTGTCGAGGTGGGTAGTATCGTAAAAGAATAACTTCAACAGCGTAAAACCTACCAGTATAATACCCGATATTCGCTGGTATTTCTTCCTTTTAAAAATACCCAATACTACCAATAAAATAGCATAACCTCCCCATAAAATTGTAAGACCTAATTTATAATTAGCTACCGATTCATATATATCTGTCCAGTGCAGTAATTCACTGCTAGCAACCCACAAAATAACCAGATGCAACAACATTTCCAATACACGTCTTGCTCCTGTTTTAAATTCCAAAAACTTACTGAGGGCATAAATGCTATTGCCTAATACCACCAGCGAGAGCAAACCCACATATCTAATATTTAAAAACCAAAGTGATAACTGCCCTCCTTCCTGCGCTTCTTCCATATAACGTTCACGCAACTCACTGAAATAGTAGAGCCCCAAGGTCATAAATATAGTCAGTAACAAAAAGT
The DNA here is from genome assembly GCF_013394735.1 of Capnocytophaga sp. oral taxon 902. Lineage (NCBI taxonomy): Bacteria > Pseudomonadati > Bacteroidota > Flavobacteriia > Flavobacteriales > Flavobacteriaceae > Capnocytophaga > Capnocytophaga sp. oral taxon 902. Next base: position 2,288,415 of record NZ_CP058261.1, on the reverse strand, counting down.
TTAAGCCTATTTGTAGTTCTGCCAACAATTTCTTTTTCAGGTACTTCACGTTCAGAAAACTATAAGCCGAAATAAACAACACACTGTATATAATATGCCATACCCCTTTAAAAGTGTTCAAGTCTTGATATGCCTCATAATGGTTGTAAATCTCAGGGTCTTGATGTAAAGCCCTCATATCGCAAAACACGCTTATCTCTCTGTAAAAAGTGCAATACAAAATAAGTACCGAAAAAATATTGAACAAAAAGCTCAACACTTTATTAAGCGTCCCTGTCTCTTTGTATTTATCATTGATATAAGCCATTGCTCCTACCGCCACACTATAAAGTAACCCTGTAATAAAGAGCGAGTTAGCAAAAGGCGTGATATACGCACTCGCGTCTTCCATATCAAAGATACTATAAGAGCCTTTCCCCCAATCTATCAGCAAACTGAAAGTAGCCAAAATCACTACTGCGTATGAAATTCGCTCGTACACAGGCATTTTTTTAGTACGTCCAAACCCAAAGAGTAACGCAGCTTCGGCTATCCAGAAGATAGTTATCCACGTTCCTTTAAACTGTATCGGGATTACCAAAGTAGCAAATGAGAGTGCCAACACCAAAACTAAGTATTTCAAAGCCTGAGAAGGCGTCTTTTTGAGGTGAAAATAATAACCCACCAAAAAGTGAAATACAGCGTTAAGCAATGTAAACATCGCCACAAAAGTCCGATTATTAGGATAATAATCCAATATAAGCCAAACACCCATCGCGTAGAACGACAAGCTACTAAACAAGAACAAAAGTACATCTACCGCTTCCAATTCCTGTACCCTGTGTATTTTCTGAACTATAAAAGCAATATAGAAAGTGAGGAACGTTACCAAATTAAATACAAAGTAAGGTACAAAATCGTCGTACTGATAAGCCGATGCCCACGTCGAGAACAACAATAGCCAAGTGAGGAACAACGCCGAAATGTACAGTGAACGCCATTGCTTATAAAACGAAAGTATCAGCACACCTATATTAATAATTGCTGTATACATAAATAGGATTTCTACCTGACCCGAGTTATTACTCAAAAGAAAAGGTACCGCATAACCTCCCACAAGCCCTATAATAGCTATCACCACTTGGTTATAGCTCAACGAAGCAAGTACCGTAAAGGCTGTAAAGAGGAACATCAGCACAAAGGCAAGAGATTGCGGGAAATAACCAAAAACAGCATATGCAATAAAGGTGACGAAGTAAAAAATCGTCATTGCTCCACTCACCAAGATAGCACTAAAACTCTCATATTTTTTCTTGAGCATAGCTCCCGTTACAAAAAGCCCTATACCCATTAAGTAACCTAAAACCAAGCGCATTGCAGGGCTGATAAGGTTGTGCTGAATAGAGTATTTCACCCCTATAAACACCCCAATAATAATAATCACTATCCCTATCTTGCTAAACAAGTTTTCACCGATAAATCGCTCCCAGTTAGTAGATTGCTTCGGCTCAAACGGATTTCTCACCTTCTTTTTAGGCGCAAACGGATTCGTTTTTGTACCAAAAGTAATCGGAGGGGTCTCTTGTTTCGGTTGTGAAGTTTCTTGCACCGGTTCAGCAACCGTCGCAACAGGCGTTTGCTTCTCTACAACAGCTGCCGTCATCTCCTCAGCCACAGTATTTATTACGGTTTGTTCCTGAACAGGAGCTACCGTTCCCACAGGGGGAGTCTCTGTTACTGCCTCACGTGTACCCTCAGGCACTGCCGTTTCTGCGGGTACCGCCGAAGTTAATACCGAAGTAGCACGCATTTGGGCTTTCAGTTCCCAAAGCGTTTGCTTTATCTGCTTCATCTCTTTAATGAAGTCGTACTGCCTATCCACAGCACCATCTACCTGAGCCATTAAGGCTTCTAAATCTTTTTCTGATACCATAACTTATAAGTAAAAGCGAAAGCTAATAAGCAATGAAAGCACAAAGGTAACAAAAAAAACTAATTTACCAAAATCACCCATATAATCCTTACAGCATTCACATTTAACGGATTCTCCTCCATTGAGAATATGCAAAAAGTTTTAAATAGGTATGATTGTGGATTGTCCCCCTTTGGAGGAGGAGCGGGGGAGGTAAGTTATAACACCCCTCCCCTACCCCAAACGCCCTTTACCCTAAATTACGAAAGTGCACCCCTACACCTTAGCTTTCGTTTTAATATATCTTTAACACCTCCTAAATGCCTGTCTCTCAACGTTTAATACAGTCTTTGTATACCAATCGTCCAAGATTCGTATAAGCTTCCTATAAGCTTTCTATAAGCTAAGTACACTAAACCATACCTTCAACATCTTTCTAAACCTTTCTAAAATCCTTCCAAAAACTTTCGTTCCTCCTCAAATTTTCACCCCTTTCACTCCCCTTCCCGAGACTTTCAAAGTCCTCCCGAGATTCTCCGAAAAACTCCGGTGTGTCGCTTTTGCACTACAACACTTAGCCAAAGTTTGAACTTTGGCTAAGTTAATTGGCATTACTGACATTATCGGTATTATTGGCATTATCAAAACTCTTATAAAAGAACAAGTAACGGAAAGCATTTTTAAATTCTTCGTAAAAATTTCGTTATATTTTTTTCCAGATTACAAAATTATCCCTATCTTTGCCGATGCAAAATAAGTACATTCACTTATCAAGACTTTTATTTATTAAGAAATTAACTTTATATGACAACATTAGTAATTTTAGCGGCAGGTTTAGGAAGTCGCTTTGGTTCAGACAAGCAGTTAGAAAATATTCACAATGGCAACGCTTTGTTTGATTACGGTATTTACGACGCTCTACAAGCTGGTTTCGACAATGTAGTACTCATTATCCGTCGTGAAATCGACGATTTAGCACGCCAACACTTAGAAAATCGATTCAATAATGTGCCCATTACTTATGTATATCAAGACGATTTTAACCCAAAAGGCATCGAACGTAAAAAACCTTGGGGTACAGGGCACGCTATGCTTTGTGTAAAAGAGTTTGTAAAAAACCCATTCCTCATCATCAATGCCGATGATTACTATGGCAAAGAAGGCTTTCGTTTAATGTACGAAGCACTCAATGCTGGTAAAGAAAAAACGTTCTTTTCAGGAGGATATCTACTGAAAAACACCCTTAGTGAAAACGGAACTGTTTCACGCGGTATCTGCGAAGTAGACGCCAATCATCACCTACTCTCTATCAACGAAGCTACCAAACTGCGTAAAATTAACGAAACTACTGCCGTAGACGAAGCTACAGGCGCCGAGTATCCCCTAAGCACCTACGTATCTATGAACTTCTGGGGGTTTACTCACGAAGTATTGGATATAGCCGACCGTTATTTCAAAGAATTTGTAGCCGAACATAAAGATGACCCTAAATCCGAATTTTATATCCCTATGGTAGTACAACACGCCATTAAGGATTACGGATATAAATTAGAAGTATTACCCAATCACGACAACTGGTTCGGTATGACCTATCACGAAGACCTCGCAATGGTACAAAACGAAATACAAAAACTCGTAGATAAAGGCGAGTACCCTGATAGGTTCTAATTCAAGTGAAGACTAAAAAGATAACAACTTTCAACTTTGCCAAAGTTTGAAACTTTGGCAAAGTTCAATAATAAAATGTTTAACCCGTAAGAGATAATAAGTTTTTTTTACTTCTTATCTCTTACCTCTTACCTAAATAAAAATGAAAGAAATAGCCAATCAATTTAACTTAAAAGGAACCCTCCTTTCTGTGGAACCTTATGGCAACGGACACATCAACCGTACGTATCTGGTAAAAACCACCGATACAAATTATATCCTTCAAGGGATTAACAGCAATGTGTTCAAAACCCCCGACTGCATTATCAAAAACATCGAACTGCTCTGGGAAACTGAACCCAACAATCACATCATTCTCCCGATGATGAAAGCTAAACAAGGAGGATACTCCGTAAATGCCGAGGGCATTGTATGGCGAGTATTCCCTTTTGCAGAAGGCTATACTTCTTATGAATTCATCGAAGCTCCTTGGCAAGCCGAAAAAGCTGCCACCGCCTTTGCAACTTTTATGAAAACCTTTGCCAATATCGATACCTCTCGATTGCAGGCTACCATTCCTAATTTCCATAACGGAGATTTACGCTTCCAACAACTCGAAGATGCTTACGCTCAGGCAACACCTGCACGCAAAGACAAAGCTGAAAAGCTATACGAATTTGCGCAAAAACACAAGGTAATTTTCGACCTTATCCAAAAAGAAGTAGACGAAAAGCGTATTCCTATACGCGTAACCCACAACGACACCAAAATCAATAACGTACTCATCAATAAATCCAATCCCGATGATTTTAGAGTAATCGACCTCGATACAGTGATGCAAGGTATCTTACTGTACGATTTCGGCGATATGGTACGCACTTCGGTAAGCCCTACCGAAGAAAACGAAGCCGATGAAAGCAAAATCGTTTTCAATACCGAGTTCTTCGAAGCGCTCTGCAAAGGTTATTCAGTAATGAACCCTGTGATGACTCCCTCAGAGAAAAAACACATCGTCGACGGAGCCAAATATATGATATTCATTATCGGTATCCGTTTCCTCGCCGATTATTTTAACAACGATGTGTACTTCAAAACCTCATATCCTGAGGAGAATTACATTCGTGCCCGCAATCAATTTGTCCTTTTCCAACGTTTGGAAGACAAAGAAAAAGAACTCAGAGCGATTGCTAAAAAATACTTTAAATAGGTAATAAAAACTTTTAGTTTGAAACTTTGCCAAAGTTGAAACCAAGCTAATTTTTAATTTAAAATCTATTTTTTTACTATGAGAAATGTTTTTATAACCTCCCTTTTACTTATTTTGCCACTATCTACGTTTGGACAATCTCCATTCTCAGTGAAAAAAGTAGGAGAAAAAGGAAGTCCTATTTTGTTTATTCCAGGACTTGGCTGCTCCAGCGATGTCTGGCAAGAGACTGTATCTGCTCTGATCACTAACCACACTTGCTACCTGCTTACCTTAGCGGGGTTTGGAGGAATTACCCCTGTAAAGAATCCAAGTTTGGACTATTGGACAGATGCCATTATCTCCTATATCAAAAAGGAGAACATCCAAAAACCTACGATTGTAGGGCATAGCTTAGGGGGCATCCTTGCTATGAAAATAGCTGCTAAAGCCTCTGACCTACTTGATAGAATAGTGATTGTAGATGCTTTGCCTTGCTTGCCTTTGCTTTCTGATCCTAATTTTAAGATAACACCTAACAAGGATTGTACTCCTATGATTAAGAAACTTACAGCAATGTCTAAAGAAGACTTTGAGCGTTCGCAAATGGCTTCAATGATGTACTATACAACAAAGGAAGCCAAGAAGCCTACCATCGTTCAGTGGAGTGTAGCCTCAGATAGGGAGACCCTCGCCAAACTTGTGTGTGAAATCTCTAATACAGACCTCAGAGAGGAAATAAAACAGATAAAAGTGCCTGCCTTAGTGCTCTTAGAGTCCGTATTTACTTATTCAAAAGACAACATAAGAGATCAATATCAAAATTTATCTTTGAGAGACCTTAGATATGCCAATAAAGGGCTCCACTTTATTATGTATGATGACTTTGATTGGTATTTGACTCAGCTAAAATCCTTTATAAGATAAGAAATATATTGTCTCTACAAGAAATATCTATTAGAATTGTCTTTGACAGCACTCCCTTTTTCCATTATATTATTTAATTAAGTAATTTCTAAACAAAACTAATAACTAAAATTAAAACTATATGAAACACTTAGAACAAAAGTTTCAAGAAGTTTTCGGTGCTCCTGCCGAAAAACAATTCTTCGCACCAGGACGTGTGAATCTCATCGGTGAACATACCGACTACAATGGCGGTAATGTGTTCCCTTGCGCTATCGACAAAGGCACTTACGGTCTCGTAAAAAAACGCAATGACCGTAAATTCCGTATGTATTCTGAAAACTTTGCTGACCTTGGCGTAATGGAGTTCACTCTCGACGAACTTACCAACGACAAAAAACACGATTGGGCTAACTACCCAAAGGGTGTGATTAAAATGTTCCTCGAAGCAGGACAAAAAATCGACTCTGGGTTTGATATTCTCTTCTCTGGGAATATCCCTAATGGCGCAGGGCTTTCTTCTTCTGCTTCTATTGAGATGCTTACCGCTATTGTGCTAAAAGACCTCTTCCACCTCTCTATCGACCCTGTGGAAATGGCGCAATTAGGCAAGAAAACTGAAAACCTATTCATTGGGGTAAACTCTGGTATTATGGACCAATTTGCGGTAGCTATGGGTAAGAAAGACCACGCTATCCTCCTCGATTGCAACACACTCAAATATGCCTATGTCCCTGTGGTACTTAAAGATGAGGTAATCGTGATTGCCAATACTAACAAACGCCGTGGTCTCGCCGATTCTAAATATAACGAACGCCGTGCCGAATGTGATGAAGCCTTAGCCGAATTGCAAACTAAATTGCCTATTAAAGCCTTAGGAGAACTCTCTATTGAACAATTTGAAGCCAACAAAGACCTCATCAAGAGTCCCGTTCGCCAAAAGAGAGCTAAACACGCAGTATATGAAAACCAACGTACTCTTAAAGCACAAAAAGAGCTTTCAGCAGGTAATTTAGCTGAGTTTGGTAAATTAATGAACCAATCGCACATTTCTTTGCGCGACGATTATGAAGTAACTGGCGTAGAACTCGATACTTTGGCTGCTCTTGCTTGGGAACAACCTGGCGTAGTAGGTTCACGTATGACGGGAGCTGGCTTTGGCGGTTGCACTGTAAGCATCGTGAAAAAAGACAAGGTAGACGACTTCATTAAAAACGTAGGCGAGGCTTACAAAAACAAAATAGGTTATGCAGCCGATTTCTATATCGCTTCTGTAAGCGACGGCGCTAAAAAACTATAAACAAGACAAAGTATGATAACCATCAACAAAAGCCTGTTCGGTACTCACAACGGACAGGCTGTCTATCAATATACCTTACAGAATGCGAACGGCTTTCGCGTGTCTGTTTTGAACTTAGGCGGTACTATTACCGAAATAGCTGTAAAAGATAAGCACAACGTACTGAAAAACGTAGTATTAGGCTATGCGCATTTGGAAGATTACATAGGTAATAGTGCCTATAATGGAGCTACCATAGGGCGCACTTCAGGGCGTATTCACAACGCTGCCTTCACTATCGACGGGAAAACGTATCACCTATTTAAAAACAATGGTGAAAACTCATTGCACGGTGGTAAAGAAGGTTTTAGCAGTAAACTCTTTGAAGTAAAAGAGCTCGCTAATGGCTTGGAAATGCACTACACAAGTCCTGATGGTGAAGAAGGCTACCCTGCAAAAGTAGATTTCAAAGTGATTTACACTATCACTGATGACAACAGTCTGCACATTGCTTACGAAGCCGTTGCCGATGCTAAAACCTACCTCAATATCACCAACCACAGTTATTTCAACCTTTCAGGTGATATGGAAATGAATGGCGATACCCAAGTACTACAAATCGCTGCTGATAATATTTGTGAATTGGCAGAAGGATTAATACCTACGGGTGATTACATAGCTGTAAAAGGTACTACTTTCGACCTCCGCAAAGGTAAAGTTATCGCTGAGGGTATTGCCGAAGGACACCCTCAATTCAAAATCACACGTGCCTACGACCACCCCTTTGTGCTCAACCACAGCGGACTCAAAGGTGCTCCTCAGTTGGTATTACATTCTCCTCACAGTGGTATTACTATGGAAGCCTATACTACCCAGCGTGTGGCTGTGATTTACACTGGTAACTTTTTAGATGATGTTCCTGTATTCGATAAGGTATGTACTGCCAAAGAAAAACCATCAAAAAACCCACGATTTGTAGGTGTAGCTATTGAGATGCAAGATTTCCCCGATGGTATCAATCAGCCGAAGTTTGGGGTAAAACCCTTAGAAAAAGGGGAAGTGTACAAGCAAGAAACCGTTTATAAGTTTCTTATTAAATAACAAATAGTCTTGTTAATTATTAATTGATAATTATTAATCGTGAAAGTTTATATTGAAGTAGAAAAGCTCATCAGTTATGCGGTACTTCATAACTTGGTGAAGGAAGACGACCGTATTCTTGTTACCAATGCTGTTTTGGAAAGTATTGGTTGCGATAGTTATACCGAGTTTACAAAAGAAGAGCAAGCTCAAATCGCTAAAGAGGTAGCCCAGATAACTTATCCTACGGAAGTACTCGACCGCTTAGTGCAGTGGGCAGCTGAGAACGGCACCCTCACTACCGATACGCTTACTTTCCGCGACCTGCTGAACTCTAAGATTATGGGACAGGTATTACCTCGTACTTCTGTGATTCGCAACGATTTTTGGCATACTTACCAAAGGAGTAAAGAGCAGGCAACCCAACAGTTTTATGAGCTGAACAAGCAAAGCAACTACATACGCACCGATAGGATTTCTAAGAACATTCTGTGGGAACACAATAGCCCTTATGGCAATTTAGAAATTACTATCAACCTTTCTAAGCCGGAGAAAGACCCTCGTGATATTGCTGCCCAAAAAGATGTAATAGCAACTAACTACCCAAAATGTTTGCTCTGTAAAGAGAACGAAGGCTATATGGGGCGTGTGAATCACGCTGGTAGGCAAAACTTGCGCACGATTAAGCTGGATTTAGCCAATGAGGAATGGTTTTTCCAATACTCCCCTTATATCTATTACAATGAGCATTGTATCGTCTTTTCGAGTGAGCATCGCCCAATGAAGATTGACAAAGCTTGCTTTGAGCACGTATTGGGCTTTGTAGAGCAGTTCCCTCATTACTTTCTCAGCTCTAATGCCGATTTACCTATTGTGGGAGGCTCTATCCTCTCACACGACCACTTTCAAGGTGGGCGACACGTTTTCCCTATGGAAAAAGCTACCATAAAAGAACGTGTGAGTTTTAAAGGTTTTGAAGATGTGGAAGCAGGCATCGTAAATTGGCCTATGAGCGTATTGCGATTGCGTGGTGAGAAAGACCGCCTCATCGCCTTAGCCGATGTCATCTTGCAATCGTGGATAAACTACAGCGATGAATCATTAGGCATCTACTCGCATACTGAGGGTGTGCGTCACAATACGGTAAACCCTGTGGCACGTTTTAAAAACGGCAAATATGAACTCGATTTAGCTTTGCGCAACAACCGTACGGATACTGAGCACCCTATGGGGATCTTTCACCCTTACGAACATCTGCACAATATCAAAAAAGAGAACATTGGGATTATTGAGGTGATGGGCTTAGCGATTTTACCTGGTAGGTTAAAGACTGAAATGGCGAGTATTAAAACCTTGCTTGGTGAAGCTATTACAGCTGGTAACGCTTTCAGCACTGTATATACCAAAATGAACGCTGACTCTGCTTTGCAAAAACACACTCAGTGGTTAGAACGTTACGTGAGCTCCTGCCCTACTCCACTTTCCATAGAGAACTTAGATAACTTTATTAATAGAAGTATAGGCGATACTTTCTGTGAGGTGTTGGAGAATTGTGGCGTGTTCAAACATACTCCAAAAGGAGAAGAAGGTTTTAGGAGATTTATTGCTCAGGCTCAAGTTTAGGTAAAAGGTAAAAGATAAAAGGTAAAAAAATAAAGTATATTTAAGGGACGTTTTATAAACGTCCCTTTTTTAATAAGAAAGGCAATAATACAAGAAACGCCAATAATGCCAAAAATACCGATAATGCCAGAAATAATCAACTTTGGCAAAGGTGCGAGCCGCACAGGCAGTCGTAGCACGATGGGCTATTAACTTTGCCAAAGTTTTAGATAAAAAAGCGATGTATTGAGTACTGTTAGAAGGATTCGGAAGAAAACGGAATTTTTCAGAAGAGAGCTGAGAGGGATTTTGGTAAAAAAAGGCTATTAGGAGGGTGTGGTTAGCTTATAGAGAGCTTATAGGAAGCTTATACGAATCTTGGACGATTGGTATAGAAAGGGTATATAAGTGGTTGATTCATAATATAATACAACAGTGCTAAAAATGTTAAAAACGGGGTTTCGAGGCGAAAGAAAAAGGAATAGGCAATAGGTCTTAGGCCATAGGCACTAGGGGATAACATCCCCCTTTACACATACTCCGCTCTCGCGGACTTCCGTTCAAAGGGGGAATGTAGTGACGAAAAAGGGAAGTAATGACGAGGGACGAATGACGAATGAACAAGGACGGGTGGAAAATTAGAAAATGAAAGAATTAGTAGATGAGAATATTAGAGAGGCTGTCTTGGAGAGGCTCTGAGTACCTTTAGTAACTCTAAGGACTAATTGCTAACAACCGTGAATAATTTAGACATTAGTTGTCTGTGGATAATTGTGCTTTACCTTTTGTCTTTTAACTGATAATAAACAACTTATCTATTAAACAATAAAAATAAATGCTAAAATATTTGCGTAGTATAAAAAATAGTCGTAATTATGCACCGAAAATAAAGACATATTAAAAGCGTTAGCTTTTGTTCTGTTGTCTGAAAACTGGAAACTTTCACCGCAACGCAGTTCAAAAGGGTTAATGCTCTTCGCCTATGGCGTGAGTTATACCTGTTTTTGTGTTGCAAGGTGATCCAGTACCTCAGACAGCAAAAGAAAAAGTATTTACTCACGCTTTTTCTATTATATACATATTCAAAAAAGCGTTAGCTTTATTCTGTTGTCTGAAAACTGGAAACTTTCAATCGCAACGCAGAATATAGGTTAGCCTGAGAGCAAAGGAAGCACAGATGTGCCTTCCTTTGCCGTATGCAACTTCTCTTCTAAGAATAAAGACTTCTTCGCTTGTCATTAAAAATGAAATTAATTATTAAATATATTTACTAATATGAAACACTTATTATTTTTATGCTTTACATTATTTAGCTTTGTAGCTTACTCACAAGACCTTATTACTACTAAAAAAGGTGAAGATATTCAAGCTAAGGTCTTAGAAATAAATACTTCTCAAGTGAAGTACAAAAAAACAGATAACTTAGAAGGACCTACCTACACAATTCTTAAATCAGATGTTCTAATGATACGTTATGCCAATGGTTCAAAAGATATTTTTGCTGAGAGTTTTCGTACCATTAAAAAAGAAACAATGGAACCTAAACAAGAAGAAATAATAGTAGAAGTTGAGCAAGACACTATAAAAAAGACTATTACCCAAAAAGGTAGAGAGTTTTATCTAAATGGTCAATTAATTAGTGGAGGAGAAATGAAAAATTTCCTCTATAAAGATCCTGAAGCTAAGAGACAATGGAAAGGAGCACAAGGCTTCCAAACTGGACAAATTATTTGTTCCATATCTTCAGGCATTTGCCTTACTACAAGTGCTATTATGTTATTAGCAAGTGAAACAGAAAAAAGTAGCGATAGTAAACAAAACGAAATGAATTACAAAGCATCTCTATATCCTTTAGTTCCAGCATTAGTTTTTATGATTCCAGCAGGCATATTCAATGGTCAAAAGAAGAAGTTAAGATTAAGAGCTATTGAAACTTATAACCGAAATCAAGAAAAAAAGTTTGGAGTTTCTCCTATTATAGGTACTGATAAAGTAGGGTTAGTTATACGATTTTAAACAACTTTATAATTTTAAAATAATGAAAAAAGTATTGTACTTAGTGTTATGTTTATTCATAGGAGTAAGCACTTATGCACAAGAAAAGAAAACAGTAAAAAGGAAAGCTGTTAAAAGTTACACAACAGAACAAGCCGTTGTATATGCAGAAGATTATTTTGAGTTTTACGAAGCCAATACTCCTTATAGGTCTCCTCCAATAGCAAGAAAAATATCCAATAATGTATTCCATATAAAAATAGAAGTTTGTACTTGCTATCCTAAAAGTTATTGCTATAATGATGATGAACGTGATTGTTGGCAAGCAAAAATATACACACTCACCATAGCTAACGGGGAAAAGTATAGAATGGAAGAAAAGTTTAACTATTAACTAAAAAAATAAGATTTACAGTAATTAACAAATAAAAGAATAACTTATGTTTCTAATTATACTTATACTATTAGCCGTAGGTATTCCTTTCTATTTTATCTTAACGGATAAACCTTTAGACGATACGGTTAAACAATCAAATGCGGAAGCCTCTTCTTCTTCAAATAAATTACAAGAAGCAGTCAATCAAATGCAGGGAGAAGAACTTTTAAAACAAGCACTATCCCTAACTGCTCAAAACAATTACACAGAAGCATTACCAATTTTAAAACAAGCAGCTAACTTAGGAAATGCAGGGGCAATGTGTACTTTAGGTAAGCTATATGCTGAAGGAAAAGGTGTTGATAATGATATTCAAAAATCGTGTGAGTATTACAGGCAAGCTGCTCAAAAAGAACATCCTCAAGCGCAATACCAGTTAGGAATGTGTTTCTTAGCAGGAAAAGGGGTATCTACCGATGTACAACAGGCACAACAATGGATAGAAAAAGCAGCTCAAAATGGCTATCCTGAGGCTCTTAAGATCTTAAAAAGAATGGGGATTGAAGTAACTCCTATTAGAAACTCCGAAACTATTGCAAGTGAAGAAACCCCTGAAAATATACGTACAAAAGGAATACTTAGTAATATATTTATTTCTGTTTTACTATTCGGAATTACTCTTTGGATAGTATGTTTTGTAGGATATATGGGGCAATATTCTAAAAGAACTAATGACTATAACACTGGCTATTATAATTATAGTTATGAGATATATGCTTCTAAGATTAGAGAGAATGCTGCAGAGTTTGCTACTATTACAACTTTTATAGGAATTGCTATAGGGTTAGTATGTATGCTTATAGCTTACCATAAACCAAAAATCTCATCTTTTGTGTATGTTATAGTCATTTTTGTGTTAGCAAGTATATCTACTTGGTTATCTCTATTTATAGAAACAGGTTTTTCTAACCAACAAGAGGTCGCTGATTTTCTAGGAATCATTTTTTTCTACATAATATCCCTAATTATTTTAGGCTTCTTTATCAAGCTTTCTAAAAGTAAAAAACCTATCATAAAATTTTAAGATATGAAAAAATTAGTAATCATTTTAATTAGTCTATTAACTATTATTGGTTGTGTTGGTCAAGAATCATACAAAGAAACAGACCTACAAAAACAAGAACTGAAAGGAAAAGTAAAGTCCCAAACTAAAACAACATACAGATATAAACCTACTGAAAAGTCAGGCAAAATACAAAAAGAAGAACAACAGTCCAAATTAGTGTCTTATTTCAATAAGGATGGAAACTTTACTGAAAGGATTTTTTATGATAAAGAAGAGGGTACTATAAGACAAGAATTTAGCTATGACGAAAAAGGAAATCTAATAGAAATCAAGGGTTATGAGGCAAATGGTACATTAGGCACTAAAATTACTTACAAATATGATCAAAAAGATAACAGAATTGAAGAAAACACTTATTCTGAAGGAGTCTTACAGCAAAAAAACACTTACAAATATGATCAGAACAACAGAGAAATAGAAGTAATTAGAAATGTCTTTGCTTTTTGGAATGGTGGAGTAAAACTCAGGCAAGTGAACGAATATGATACAAAAGGAAAGAAAATAGAAGAAAGAAATTTCAGCAATAATAACGAACTTACTTCAAAAGCCCTCTTCTCTTATGATGAAAAAGGTAATCTAATAGAAGAATATTTTGTCAATCTAACTGATAAAGAACCTTCTAAAAAGAATACCTATGTCTATGATAACAATGACAATAAAATTGAAGAGAAAAAGTGTGTTTATCAAAATCTTTCAGAGAATATAGATCGTAAGGTTTGCAAGTTTTATGTAACAAACTACTATAAATATGATGAGAAAGGTAATAAAATAGAAGACTCCTTTTCTGATTTTGAAAAATCTATCTTTTACAAAGTCAAGTATAAGAATGATAGTAAAGGAAATGCTGTAGAAAGTATCTACTATACTTTAGAAAATACTCCTTTCTTAATAGAAGAAATTGAAATAGAATACTATTAGCAATGAAAAGAATAACTTTATTCCTCACCCTATTTTTAACTTTGATTGCTTGCAACCAAAGAAAAAATTATTACAACGACAATAGCACTGACGTCTATGAGGAAAACTCTACTTATGAAAAAGAAGAGAAATACCCTGATGGTACTTATGAAGCTGAAGTAGAAGTTTACAATCCTGACACAGGGCACGAAGCTACTTATACATTAAATGTAGAAGTGGAAGACGGAGAACTTACCAAAATATATTGGAATAATGGTGGATGGTTAGACGATAGCCATTTCTCTCCTGTAGATATCAGTGATGGTTCAGCCTCATTTGAGGATGATAGAGGTCGTGAATACAAAGTTGAACTCAATTAAATTCTACTCTAATGAAAAACCTCCTTCTTATCATTACCCTATTCACCTCCTTATCTCTCTTTTCACAAGTGAGAAAAGAAGTAGAAAATGGTATTTGGGTAACCTTCCCTAAAAATCCGCAGTATAGTGTAGCACAAGGGGCGCGACAGTATATCGCACAAACAGACAACACGGTGTGTATGGAGCAGAGTGTAGACCTACCTCAACGCACCCAATATTTAGCGGCTGAAAGAAACTTTTCAGAGGCAGAGAAAAAAGAAGTAGCAGATAGTTTTCTCAACAACTATACTCAAGGGGTGATGGCTTCCTCGGGCAATACCGCACAGATAAGCTCTATCAAAAAAGGAGCTCTCTATGGTAGAAAAATAAGCTATTCAGCGGTCAATCCTGCAACGGGTGAAGTTACTCAACGCAGTAGTGTCGTGCTTTTTGTTCGTGCTAAAGTAGTATCAATAGAGTGTATCACAATGAATAACACCTCTAAAGCTATTGCCGAGATGAATAGTTTTTTAAACTCTATTACGGTTAAGTAGCTTCTTATAAACATTCAAAAACTTTGCCAAAGGAAGCAGCGTGTGCTACTTCCTTTGGTATTTTTTTATTATTAGGTAGGGATAAGTTTTTAGCATTAGAAAATTTGAAGATTGGGAAATTAGTAAATTAGGAAGTAGTGGAAATTAGTTGAAGAATGTCGGAGAGACTCAGATGGTTCGGACAAGCGGGATAAGTTGAGGAAGGGAGTAGGAGTTTTCGGAAGAAAACGGAATTTTTCAGAAGAGAGCTGAGAGGGATTTTGGTGAAAAAAGGCTATAAGGAAGGTATGGTTAGCTTATAGAGAGCTTATAGGAAGATTATACGAATCTTGGACGATTGGTATAGAAAGGGTATATAAACAGTTGATTAATAGTATAATACAGCGATACAAAAAATGGTAAAAAAGAGGTTTCGAGGCGAAAGAAAGAGGAATAGGTGATAGGCCTTAGGCCATAGGCACTAGGAGGGAGTATGACGAAAAAGGGGGAATGTGGCGACGGGGAAGTGAAAGAAACCTTCCTCCTATCACATACTCCGCTCTCGCGGACTTCCGTTCAAAGGGGGAATGTGATGACGAAAAAGGGAAGTAATGACGAGGGACGAACGACGAATGAAGAGGGACGGGGGTGACGAATGACAAAGGAACAATAGATGAAAGATGAGTATTATTTTTTTGTGAAAGGCAGGTCTACAAAAAATAAGAGTTTATAATAATATACAGTAGATTTGGTTTTAGAAAAGTAGCATTCTGTATATTATTTTTATTATTTTTTATATCTTTGCATTTTAAAAGTGATTTTATACGATGAAAAAACGCTTCTTACTGCTCCTTTTATTCGGTTTAATGCTCTGTCTTACAAAAGTATGGGGGCAGACACACGTGTCGGGTAAAGTGATTGATGAAAACGGTAACCCCGTGGCTTATGCCAATGTAATTTTTGCAAAAACTACCATTGGAGCTTATACCGACGACCAAGGGCGGTTTTCTCTGTATTCGGAGAAAAGACAGAAGGATTTGGAAGTTTCACTTATAGGATACAACACTAGGAAAATACATTTAGACAAAGACAACACCAAGGATTTGGTAGTGGTATTGGTGGAAGGGGAATTGCTTGAAGAGGTAACAGTTGTAGCGAAACCTACTAAGGCACTGTCTAAAAAAGAGAACCCTGCCTATACCGTATTGCAAGGTATTTGGAAGAATAAAAAAAAGCGTGGACTGCAAAACGCTACGGCGTATCAGTTTAAAAAACACAGTACAACGGAATTGGGGGTGAACAACCTCGATACCATCTTCTTAAAAAAGGCTTTAGGAAAGGAATATGACACCATCAGGCGTATTCTTTCTGAGAAGAAATACAAAGAGACCTTCTCTCTGCCAATGTATCTCACTGAAAAAATAGAAACGGTTTACGGCAACAATCAGTTGGGGAAAAAGCGAGTAGACATAGAAGCTGAACGTGCTCAAGGGATTGTACAACAAGGTTTTGGATTGGAACGTGTAAGTCAGTCGTTTGACGATTTTGATATTTACGACAATACTTATATGATACTGAACAAGCCCTTTGTGAGTCCACTAGCGGAGTTTGGTTATGGCGTATATCTGTACGTGCTGAGCGATACGATTCAGAGAGACGACCGCTCGTTCTATCGCATCAACTTCTTTCCTCGTGATGACCAAGATTTAGCATTAGAGGGTAAGTTTGAAGTAGACACTAAGACCTATATAGTGAGTTCGATACAGATGCACACTACGGCTAAAACGAATATCAACTTAGTACGTGGACTTTCTTTTGAAAAATACTTTACCATTGCCAACGACAGTATTTACCTTCCTGAACACGAGATACAAGAAGGGGACTTTACGCTCCTGACGAAGAAAGACGAAGAAAAGGGATTGTATGTAAAGAACTACATCACTTTTTCGGATATTGTTCTCAACAAGCCTAAACCTGCTAATTTTTATGACGAGCAGGTGGTAAAGGTAGCGAAAAATCAGTTTTACAAAGACGATAGTTATTGGGACGCAAATACCTTAGGAGGGGCAGACCTCACTAAAACGAAAGTTCTAATTCGGGAAGTGGGGAGCAATAAACGCATCAAGATGATAGGTGATGTAACCGATATTGTGACGTCGGGCTATATTCCTATTGGCAATTATATGCAGTTTGGCAGGTTTTGGCAAACTTTCTCGAGCAACAACGTAGAGGGTTTGCGACTAAGAGCTGGCTTTCGTTCGTTCTTCTCTACCGATGACCGCTTCCGCACCTATGTATACGGAGCTTATGGAGTGAGAGACAAAGAGTTTAAATACGGTATCAGTGGTAAATACCTTATCTCTCACAGTCCGCGTATTACCTTTGGAGCAGGCTATCAGAACGACAATTTGCAGTTGGGTACCTTTGTGATGCACGACGATACCAAATTAGATTTTGAAAATACTACCAACTTTATCATTGCACGTGGTGAGAACTATTATCTTACTCGCAACAGAAAAGTACAAGGTGTTATTAACTATGATATTGTGCCTAACTTGCAGTTTTCGGTATTTGGTACTTACCAAAAACTCACTTCGGCAAGCGAAGAGAACTTCCTTATTGCCTACCGAAACCCCAAAACAGGCGAGGAAATTCACGAATACGACAACTTTTATACAGGGGCACAATTTACCTTTACCCCCAACAGAAAGGTATTTGGCTATGGGGTGGAACAGCGTTATGGCAAAAAGCTCTTCCCGATGTATACCCTTAAATACTCTAAAGGCGTAGACGGTGTATTAAACAGTAAGTTTGATTACGACAAAGTACAAACGATACTCTATAAACCAATTCCGCTTTTCGGGTACGGTATTTTCCACGCTACGGTGGAAGCAGGGAAGGTATTCGGTACAGCACCTCTGATAGCACTAACCCCTACTCCTGCAAACCAATCGTATTCATCAGCTCCTAACACTTTTGCGCTTTTAGATTACTACGATTTCATTACCGACACTTATATCAATGGATATTTTGAGCATCATTTTGATGGTTTCTTGTTCAACCGCATTCCTTTCTTGCAAAAAACGCGCTTTAAGAGTTTAATATTTGGGCGATTTGCTTACGGAACACTCTCTGACAAGAACAAACAAGCTAATATTACCAATATTATATTCAATTCACCTGAAAAACTGTATTGGGAATACGGATTTGGGATTGAGAACATAGGGTTAGGAAACTTTCGCTTTATACGAGTAGATTTTGTATGGCGCAACGATTTCAATGATGTGAATGGGGTGCGTAATCCTAAGTTTGGCGTACGGATTGGGATAGTACCATCGTTTTAGGTAAAAGGAAAAGGAAAAGCGAGCAAGGGCTCACAGCTGGGTATGTGAGCAAAAGGCAAAAAGTAAAAAGTAAAATAGATACTTTCTAATGAAGCAACAAAATATAAACAACTTAGTTCGGTTAGGAGAACTACTTTCTAAAACCGAACAATTCAACGATATATTTGATAAAGCAGAACAGCAGAACAGTTGGTTTACGCGTGCTAATGTAATATTTGCCTTTAAATCGTGGAGTGAAGCCCTCAGCAAAAACAATGTACAACAATGGCTGTCGCAATATCAATTACCACAAACTACTTCGCCTAAAAAAATATTGATTATAATGGCTGGTAATCTGCCTTTGGTAGGCTTCCACGATTTGTTGTGCGTATTGGTAGCAGGGCATAAGGCAATAGTGAAGCTCTCCAGCGACGATGGCGTACTACTTCCCTACCTTATAAAACAGATGAAGGCTTTTGCTCCTGAATGGGCAGAAGGGGTAGCTTTTACAGATGATAAAGTAACTGAATACGATGCCGTAATAGCTACGGGTAGCGATAATACCGCACGCTATTTTGAGTATTACTTTGGCAAGAAACCCCATATTATAAGGAAAAACCGCCATTCAGTAGCCGTACTTACAGGTGAAGAAACACCTGAGGAATTGCAGGATTTAGGTAAAGACATCTTTTTGTATTACGGCTTGGGTTGCCGAAGTGTTTCTAAACTATTTGTACCCCAGGGGTATGATTTCGACCTATTATTTCAGGCTATCTACCCCTATAAAGACATTATTGAAGAACAAAAATACGCCAATAACTACGACTACAACAAAGCCGTTTACCTAATGAGCTTGTATAAACTACTCGAGAACGGTTTCTTACTGCTGAAAGAAGACGAACATTACGGTTCACCTATTGCGACTCTTTTCTATGAATATTACACCAATAAAGAAGCTCTAAAAAAGAAATTAGCAACCGACAGAGAAAAGATACAATGTGTAGTAGGTCATAATTTTATAGATGGTGAAATACCCTTCGGGCAAACGCAGACTCCTAAACTATGGGATTACGCCGATGGTGTAAACACGCTTACGTTTTTACTAAATTTGTAACAACTAAATAAAAAGAATTGTTTACATAGAAAAAACACAGATTAACAACCTACTAACTATAAGACACTTAAAAAATAATTTTAGCGTTTTTGTAAAAAAAATGTTCAAAAATATTGCAGGTATAAAAAAAAGTAGTACTTTTGCCACCGCATTAAAGGAGAAGTAGTACTTTAATGGTAGAATGGTCCGTTCGTCTAGGGGTTAGGACGCAAGGTTTTCATCCTTGTAACAGGGGTTCGATTCCCCTACGGACTACAAACATATATTAAGTTTTTTGGATTAAACAATAATTTTCAAGGTCCGTTCGTCTAGGGGTTAGGACGCAAGGTTTTCATCCTTGTAACAGGGGTTCGATTCCCCTACGGACTACTAAATGCAACTATTAGAAGTATCTTCAAAGAAAAGGTACGGCGATAAAAATAAAACTAATAAAGGAAAATGGCAAACCATAAATCAGCATTAAAAAGAATCAGAAGAAACGAAGCAGCTCGTTTACGCAATCGTTATCAACACAAGACGGCTCGTAACGCCGTAAGAAAACTACGCGCTTTGGAAAATGTAGAAGAAGCCAAAGCTCTTTTCCCTAAAGTAGTTTCGATGATTGATAAACTTGCTAAGAGAAATATTATTCACGCTAATAAAGCGGCGAATTTAAAGAGCAGTTTAGCTAAACATATTAACAAGTTAGCTAAATAGTCATTTAGGTTTTAGATTTATCACTAATAGCCAGATTTATGTAAGTAAGTCTGGCTTTGGTGTTTTCAGTAATACAAGAGGTTATGAAGTACAGATTTTATATATTATTCAGTTTATTAACGTGTTTCATTTCGTGTAATGACGACAAAGAGACTAACAAAACAAGGCAAGTGCACAAAGTTAAATCAATTGACTTTGAGGAGTTCAAATTGATAGACCTTACCCCTAAAGCTCAAGAGGATATGAAGCATTGGAAGAGTTTTCAATCGCTGATGCAGGTGATTGTTTCGATGGCTCCTGCCAAGATTAAAAACACAGATGATTTAATGCTCTCAAACCCCGATAGCCTCTTGGTGTATAGTAGACTGTACCCTATCAACTCTAAAACTGAAAACATCAATAGCTTAGTAGAACGTGATTGGCGAGCTCCCGCAGAGGCTTCGAAAGACACTGTTTTTAGGTTTGAAAAGAAAAAGAACAATGAGGTAGCCTCTTTACAATGGAGTAGATTTTTGGTAGCAAACATTCCTTATACTTTTTCTGTAGTTTTAAAAAAAGTAAACTATCCAAAAGTAAACCTAAATTTCTCAGAGTCCAACAGCAATGAACTATCGGCAACTTTTGCATTAGATACGCTTAACTCCTCGACAAGCAACGTAAAAAAGACCGCCCTAGAAGACGATTGGAACAGATATCAGATTACTTTTTCACCTAAAAAATCAGCTCCTTACACTATAAAACTTTCCTTAGATGAGAATGCTAAAGAGAATGACAATGTAATTCTGTATCGTTCTGTTTTAGAACTTCCTGCTAAATACTTTCACAAAGTAGGACAGTATTCGGATAAGATTGTGGGGGAACATTCGGAAGTAGAGAGCTCTTATTATTCAGTATTCTTTTGGTTGGTACAGATTGAAGATGCCTTACGAGAATTACTCAGCGATGACGCTACCTTCCCTGAAAAGATAAATGTTCCTACTGTAAAGGCACGTCTTAGACTTTTCCAAACACAGATAAAAGCTTTAGCTGACAATGTAAAGAACAATCCAGATTTTAAAGAAGAAGAGCTTAAAAGCAATATTTCGCTATTAGGACAAACGTTTAACAGTGTGATTGCGCGTATCAATAACATCTATGGAAACGACTTAGAAGAACGAATGAAGTTTATTGGTACACAAGACACAGATAGCATACCTAAATAAACCTTATTAATTTTATCATATGAAACGAATACTAATTTTATTTTTCTTTACACTGACCACACTGTATGCACAAGAGTACGAAGTAACAGGTACTGTTACTGATGACGCTAAAGACCCATTACCTGGTGTTTCGATAGTAATTAAAGGAACTACCCAAGGTACTCAAACTGATTTTGATGGTAAATACACTATCAAAGTAAAGAATGGTGATATCTTAGAGTTTTCTTATATAGGAATGAAAATCAAACAAGTGAAAGTTACTGGACAGAAGATTATCAATGTAGTTTTAGAAGAAGATAATGTTACACTTCAAGAAGTGGTGGTAACAACAGGTTATGTAGGTAAACGTAATAGAAAAAAAGATAAACAAAAGAAAGCTGTTACTTATGACATTTATGAACCCTCTCGCGAAACTTATAAAGCGATAGACGAAAGTGGCTTTAAAAGTACAGCTACAGATCCCGTAACTACTTTCTCTGCTGATGTGGATAAAGCTTCCTACAGCAATGTGCGCCGTATGATCAACTATGGGCAAAAACCTGATGAAGATGCAGTACGCATAGAGGAACTTATTAATTATTTTGATTATAACTATACACCTCCAGCCGAAGGTAGCAAAGCACCTCTCAATGCTACAACAACGCTAAGTAGCTGTCCTTGGAATCCTGATAATTATTTGTTGCGCATTGGATTACAAGCAAAGAAAATAGATCTTACCAAAGCTCCACCTTCTAATATAGTGTTTCTAATAGACACCTCAGGTTCTATGGACTCACCTAACAAGATGCCGTTGCTAAAAGCATCGTTCAAATTGCTTTTGGATAATTTACGTTCAGAAGATAGGATAGCGATTGTAGTTTATGCGAGCCAAACAGGAGTTTTACTGCCTTCCACCCCAGCTAAAGAAAAGAAAAAAATATCTAAAGTGATAGACGATTTGGTAGCTAGTGGGTCTACTGCAGGAGGAGCTGGATTGCAAACCGCTTACAAAGTAGCCAAAAAGAACTTTTTGCCCAAAGGCAATAACCGTATTATCTTAGCAACCGATGGCGATTTCAATGTGGGAATTTCTTCACGTGATAAGTTGCAACGTTTGGTAGAAGAGGAACGTAACAATGGTATATACATTTCGGTATTAGGCTATGGTATGGGAAATTACCGTGATGATATGGCAGAGACTATTGCCGATAAAGGAAATGGTAACTATGCTTATATCGATAATCTTACCGAAGCCAAAAGAGTATTAGTGAATGAATTTGGCGGTACACTTTACACCGTAGCTAAAGATGTGAAATTGCAGTTAGAATTCAATCCCCAATACGTGAAAGAATACCGATTGGTAGGCTATGAAAACCGCGCCTTAGCCAATGAAGATTTTGAAGACGACAAGAAAGATGCTGGTGAAATAGGTGCTGGGCATACCGTAACTGCTTTATATGAATTGGTACCTGCCAAAGGCGCTACAACCGATGGGTTGCGCTATCAAAAACAAGTAGAAAAAGGATTTGCTAACGAATTAGCTTTCCTCAAAATACGCTATAAAGACCCTATAGTAAAAGATGCTAAAAGCGTA
Source organism: Capnocytophaga sp. oral taxon 902 (assembly GCF_013394735.1). Lineage (NCBI taxonomy): Bacteria > Pseudomonadati > Bacteroidota > Flavobacteriia > Flavobacteriales > Flavobacteriaceae > Capnocytophaga > Capnocytophaga sp. oral taxon 902. The sequence continues at coordinate 2,265,630 of NZ_CP058261.1, read as the reverse complement.
GAAGAAAGCACTCCTATCCCTTTTACACTTACTGAGTTCGCTAAAACAGATGATGATTACCGATTTGCATCAGCTGTAGCTGAATGGGGAATGCTCTTAAGGAACTCTAAATATAAAGCCAAATCCTCATTCTCTCAGGTACTTGACTTGGCTAAAAACGCTATAGGTAAAGATGAGGAAGGCTACCGAAAGGAGTTTATCCGATTAGTGGAAGTTTCGGAGAAACTGAAGTAATGAGCTAATGAAAGCCTCACCTCACTTCACATACTCTGCTCTCGCAGACTTCTCCAAAGGAGAGGAAACAATTCATAAAAACGAGTATTTACGGAGCAAAATTGTTCTAATGCTAAGTTATATAATAAAATTAATCTTTATGAAGTATTCAATGACCTTAGGGATACTTTTGCTTGTAACAATTACAGCAAAATCCCAAACGCTCGCCGAGCGTATCAACGCTAAAAATGTAACTTTAATAGATGTGCGTACTCCAAAAGAATACGCCGCGGGGACTGCTGAAGGAGCCATTAATATTCCTTTGGAAGAGATGGGTGCCCGATGGCAAGAACTAAAAGGAAAAGAGAATATTGTCCTCTTTTGCCGTCGCGGTATACGCGCTGGTAAAGCGCAGGACATTCTTAAAATGCACAACATTACGGCTGTGAATGGCAAAACAGTAGAACACGTAAAGTCGTTACAGAAAGTAAACTTAGCCGATAAGCTCACTTTTAAGACTGATAAACCTACTACTTATTTTGTAAAAGATGGTAAAAATGTGAGACAAGTAGCCATAGCTTTAGGTGAAGGAGGAGTGCTGAAAAAACACACTACCAGTATCCCTGCAACCCTTATTATGGTGAAAGGAACTGTACGTTTTCTTATCAATGGAGAAGAAATTGTGCTCAAAGACCTCGATACCTATCAAATACCCGTAGATGTAGAACACGAAGTAATAGGAGTAGAGAAAGAAAATGTATTTATAGTTACTAAGGGGGATTAATCAATTAGCTATTTAGAAGATATATAACTTTGCCAAAGCTCGTAGCTCCAAAGACAATTAGAGTTTTGGCAAAGTTTTTTATTACTTTTTACCTAAAAAGCAAGGTTATCAATCAATCTTACTCCCTCGGCGTGTACTACTATAAAAGCACGGTAGTCTTTACCTGCTTCTTTTTTGGTAATAGATTGCAAAGTATGTGCATCGGTAATGGTAAAATACTCTAAGGTGAAGTCGGGCTGTTGAGCAAAGACTCCTTTTATCCACGCTTCTACTTCGGCAGGGCTATGAGTAGCAAAACGTTCTTTGGCAGCGAGTAGAGTGCTGTAAATAATGGTAGCACGCTGTTTCATTGGCTCGCTGAGGAGAGCATTGCGGGAGCTGAGAGCCAAACCATCGGCATTGCGCACGATTGGGCAAGGAACAATGGTTACTGGCAAGCCCTTTTGTCGCACCATTTGCTGAATAATAAGCAGTTGTTGGTAATCTTTTTCACCAAAATAAGCTCTATCGGGCATTACAATCTCAAAAAGTTTTTTAACAATCGTGCCTACACCATCGAAATGACCAGGGCGAGAAGTACCTTCCATCACTTTGTCTAATCCTGCAAAGTCAAAAGGTTCAGCGACTACTTCTTCGCCATAAATATCGGCTACGGTAGGGGCAAAAATGAATATCTCTTTACTGAACTGAGCAATCTTCTGAGCATCGGCTTCTAAGGTACGCGGGTATTTTTGCAAATCGGTAGGGTTGTTAAACTGCGTAGGGTTCACAAAAATGCTCACTACCACTATATCATTCTCTTGTTTAGCTTTTTTTACGAGTGATAAATGTCCGTCGTGTAAAGCGCCCATAGTGGGCACTAATCCAATTGTTTTTCCTTGATTTTTAAGGGTTTCCAATAGATTATGGAGTTCCTTTTGGTGTGTGTAAATCATCGGTATCAAATCTTTTTTGGGTGCAAACTTATATAAAATTATGGATATGTGCATAATTTTTTGTACTTTTGTGCCTTCTAAGAGCTAATTAAAATAACTAATTACTTTTTATGAAAGATAAAAAAGTACTCTACGTATCGTCGGAAGTGTTGCCTTATTCGCCCTATAGTGAGTTGGCAAAGATGTCATTTGAAGCCCCGAGAATGGTGAATAACAATGGAGGGCAGATACGTATTTTTATGCCCAAGTTTGGTAATATCAATGAGCGACGTCATCAGTTGCACGAGGTGATACGCCTTTCGGGGATGAATATTATTATCAATGATATTGATGTACCTCTGATTATTAAAGTAGCTTCTATCCCTAAGGAGCGCATACAGGTTTATTTTATTGACAACGATGAATATTTCAGGCGCACTGGCACACTCTTTGATGGGGAAAACAATATGTACCCAGACAACGATGAGCGCTGTATTTTCTTTGCTAAAGGTATTGTAGAAACTGTTAAAAAACTGAATTGGTTACCCGATATTATTCATATACACGGTTGGGTATCGGCTTTGTTGCCTCTTTACTTGCGCACCTATTACAAAGATGAACCTATCTTTTCAGAAAGTAAAATTGTTACCTCAGTATTCGATAGCGATTATGAGGGGGCTTTGGACAGTACGCTTATCAATAAAGTGGCTTTTGATGGTATTAGCAAAAAGACGGTAGACCCGCTAAAAAATCCTACTTATTACAATTTGATGCGTGTCGCTATCAAGTATTCGGATGGAGTTGTAGTGGTGAGTGAAGATATGCCTGAGGATTTCCAAACCTACCTAAAAAATCTAAGAAAGCCTGTGCTTTACAACAGTGATAAGGAAACTTTTCAAGATTCTTACCGCGAATTTTACACTAAAATATTAAAGAAATAACAAACGAATGAATAACATACAGAAGATTTTATTTTTTGCTACTATAGTAACACTTTTCAGTGCGTGCTCAAGTAATGATTTTAACGAGATAGATGGTGGACTGCTAAAAAATCCTAACTTTGACACTAATGTATTTACAGCTACTATTCAGGTAAGCCAAGTAAAAGAAAGTGCAGTACAAACTAACGGTTTAGGAGGATACCTATTAGGACAGTATAGCCAAGTTCCCTTTGGTACTAAATCGGCTACCATAGTGGCACAAGTAACATTACCAGCTGTTAATCCGACTTTTGGAACTAAAACACAAGCCTCTGAAAATAGTGAGAACAAATCGGAAAACGAAACCGTTACAGAAGCGTATCTATACATTCCTTTCTTCAATCCGAATAGTTCTAATAGCAACGCTTCTTACTCTCAAAATGTAGAATATACGTTAGATTCTATCTATGGGAATAGAGATGCGAGCTTTCAAGTAAATGTGAGAGAACTGAACTATTTTTTAAGTGATATTGATACGGATCTCAATGCTAAAATATATTATTCAAACGACACTAATATTACAAGTAATTTAGGTGCTTCTATTGTGTCTAACACTACTAGTACTTACACTATCAGTAATAAAGCTATTACTCGCTATCAGTTTGACAACCCACAAACAAGTGAAGATGAGAGTAAAAAAGTACAAGATGTATTAGCACCAGGGTTGCGTATTCCACTAAGCACAAATTTCTTCCAAACAAAAATTATCAACAAGGAAGGCAGTAGCGAACTTGCTAACGTTAATGAATTTAAAAAATATTTTAAAGGGATTAGTGTCAGTACTTCTAACTTTTCAAAGGATTTAATGATGCTCCTAAATATGGCAAATGCAAAAATAGAGATTGTATATAGCTATGAAAATTCAGGAACTAATTCTACAACTACAGAAACACGTAAAAATCGTTATGAACTTTCACTGAACGGCATTACAGTAAACTTATTTAACAATTCAGGAGAGAGTTTAACTGATAGCAGTAAAATATATCTCAGTGGAGCCTTAGGACAAACGGCTTCGATTACTATCGCAAATACAGATATTGCCAATATTAAGTCGCAAAAACTAATGGTAACCGATGCGAGTTTATTGTTATATGTGGATAATTCAGTAAACTATACAAAAGAGCCTGAACGCCTCTTTATCTATAACACCCAAACAGGAGCTGTACTTGTAGATTATCAGTACGACCCAACATCAAATGCTGATTCGTCTACTTATTCATATCTCTATCATCTAGGAAAATTGCAAAAAGAAAACGGAAAAGGAGCTTTTTACCAATTGAGGATTACCAATCATATTTTAAATCTGGTTAATGAAATAGGGACAAATGTACCTTTAGGAATAGTAGTAGCTTCTAATGTGAAAAACACTAACTTAGGAGCATATTTGAGAAACACTAATACAAAAGGAAAAATACCATCTTCAGCAGTGGTTACTCCTTTGGGTACTGTTATAAAAGATGTAAAATTGCGTATCAGCTACACTCAACCTAAATAGTGATGGATTTAAGAGATCAGTTAAAATCACTTTTCCCTGACCATATAGAAGAGGAGATACCTCAAGAAGCTCCTTCTAATATTTGGTTGCAGGAAGAGCCTTTACTATGCAAATACGAAAAACACAAAGGAAAACCCGTAACCGTAATTGAGGGCTATAATGGCGCAGAAGCCGATTTTAAGATTTTGGCTAAAGAACTTAAAACGTACCTTGGCGTAGGGGGAACTGTGAAAAACGATACTATCCTCATACAAGGTGATTACCGCGACACTATTATGCAACTTCTCAAAGAAAAAGGGTTTAAGGTGAAGCGCATAGGCGGTTGAAAACAATTGACAATTCATAATTAACAATTAGTAATATGAAATTATTAGAAGGGAAAACAGCTATTATCACTGGTGCTAGTAGAGGCATTGGGCGTGGTATAGCCAAAGTATTTGCATCCCACGGGGCAAACATTGCTTTTTCGTACAGTTCATCAGTGGATGCTGCAATGGCATTAGAGAAAGAATTAGCTACAAAAGGTGTGAAAGTAAAAGGCTACCAAAGCGATGCTTCTAACTTCGCACAGTCGCAAGAATTTGTAGATGCCGTAGTAGCCGAATTTGGCACAGTTGATATTCTAGTAAACAACGCAGGTATCACTAAAGACAACCTACTGATGCGCATTAGTGAAGAAGATTTTGATAAGGTAATAGAAGTAAATCTCAAATCAGTGTTTAATATGACCAAAGCGGTACAGCGCATTATGCTTAAACAACGTAAAGGTTCTATTATCAATATGAGTAGTGTAGTGGGCTTGAAAGGCAATGCTGGACAGTCAAACTATGCGGCTTCTAAAGCGGGAATTATCGGCTTTACCAAATCGATTGCCTTAGAGTTAGGTTCTCGAAATATCCGTTGCAATGCTATTGCACCAGGTTTTATAGAAACCGAAATGACAGCTGTACTTGACGAAAAAGTAGTACAAAGCTGGCGTGATGCTATCCCTCTAAAACGTGGCGGACAACCCGAAGATGTAGCGAATGCTTGTGTTTTTTTAGCCTCTGATATGTCGGCTTACATCACAGGGCAGGTGCTCAATGTTGATGGAGGAATGCTCACATAATTTTGTTATATCAGAAAAACTTTTTACTTTTGCCGAATGTTAATAAAAAAATATATCATCATCGGTCTGCTGACTGTGCTCTTTACTTCGTGTGGAGAGTATCAAAAGGCCTTGAAATCAAAAGAAGGAAGCGTAAAATACACTGAGGCTGAGAAGCTATATAAGGCTAAAAAATATAAAAAAGCGACACACCTTTTTGAACAAATAGCTTCAGAATATGCGGGTAAGCCACAAGGAGAACGTATTTATTATATGTTTGGAGATTCTTACTATCAGCTAAAACAATACAGTTTGGCGTCTTATCAGTTTGAACGACTTCAGAAATTATATCCTCGTAGCGAAAAAGCTACAGAGTCGGCTTTCCTAGAAGCAAAATCGCTTTACTTGGAAACTCCTAAATATAGTGTAGACCAAACTTATACTTATCAGGCTCTTGAGAAATTACAGTACTTTTTGGATAGATACTCTGATAGTGAATATGCTAAAGAAGCTAACGAGTTAGCCTTAGACTTAGTAACTCGCTTAGAGAAAAAAGAGTTTGAAATAGCTAAACAATACGACCAAATACGCGACTATCAAGCAGCAATGAAGTCGTTAGACAACTTTTTGACCAATAACCCAGGTAGTGTCTTTAGAGAAGATGCGTTATACACGCGTTTGCATTCAGCTTACGAGTGGGCTATCAACAGTATAGAAACTAAGAAAGAAGAGCGCCTCAATACTGCTAAAGAAGCTTACGACAACTTATTGCGTACCTACCCTGAAACTAAATACAAAAAGGAAGCAGAGAATATGCTTACAAAAATAAACACATCATTGAAAAGTTTTATATCACAAAAATAATATCATTACATTATGGATTTTAAGAAAATAGATGCTCCTACCACTACTGTTACTTATAACAAATCGGCTATAGAAGCACCTACGGGTAATATTTATGAAGCTATATCTATTATTGCTAAAAGAGCTAACCAAATAAATGCCGAAATTAAAAAGGAATTAGTAGAAAAATTAGAGGCTTTCGCTACTAATAATGATAGCTTGGAGGAAATCTTTGAGAATAAAGAGCAAATAGAGGTATCTCGCTTTTATGAGCGCTTGCCTAAACCACAAGCTATTGCTGTAAAAGAATGGCTTGAAGGTAAGATTTATTACCGTGAAGCCGAATAGAATTGGGTATTTATAGATTATTTGTTAGGCTTTAAGCAGTAAGCGTTTGCTTGCCGTTTAGAGCCTTTTTCTAATTATATTTCTGAATTATGAATATCGTACTTGGTATTACTGCGGGTATAGCGGCTTATAAGACACCTCAATTAGTACGCTTACTCACCAAAAAGGAGCACAATGTAAAGGTAATTCTCACTGAGAATGCAAAAGAGTTTGTAACACCTCTTACCCTCAGTACAGTATCTAAAAACCCTGTGCTAACAAATTTTTCCTCTCCTGAGGGCAATTGGCATAGCCACGTAGAGTTAGCTCTATGGGCAGATGCAATGCTCATCGCTCCTGCTACGGCTAATACCATTGCTAAAATGGCTCACGGTGTATGTGATAACTTACTGTTGGCTACCTATTTCTCTGCTAAAGCACCGGTATTCATCGCTCCTGCAATGGATTTGGATATGTATGCCCACCCTACGGTTACCGAGAATTTAATTAAATTAAAGTCTTTTGGTAATCATATCATTCCCGCAACTTATGGCGAACTCGCTAGCGGACTTGTAGGACAAGGACGTATGGCTGAACCCGAAGATATAGTGCTGTTTTTAGAGAATGCACTTACCGAAAATCTTCCTTTTAAAGGTAAAAAAATTCTCATTACTGCAGGTCCTACTTACGAGGCAATCGACCCCGTGCGTTTTATAGGAAACTTTTCTTCTGGCAAAATGGGAATTGCCCTTGCTAATGAAGCCGTACGACAAGGAGCTGAGGTACATTTAATATTAGGCCCCTCTACTGAAAAGAATATTCACTCACAAATTCACTTGCATCGGGTGGTAAGTGCTCAGCAAATGTATGAAGCTGCTGTAACCGAATTTCCTACTTGTGATATCGCTATCCTCGCCGCTGCTGTAGCTGACTATACGCCTGAAACTGTAGCCTCCGAAAAAATTAAAAAGAAAGGCGGTAATCTCAGTCTAACCTTAGTGCCTACCGTCGATATATTAGCATCTTTAGGAAAAATCAAAACTACTCAGACGCTTATAGGTTTTGCCTTAGAGACTGAAAATGAAGTTGCCAATGCCCAAACCAAATTGGAGAAAAAGAATTTAGATGCTATTGTACTCAACTCCTTGCGCGATGCAGGAGCAGGCTTTGGTACTGATACCAATAAAGTTACTTTTATTACTAAAGAAACGCAAATCACTTTTCCTTTAAAAAGCAAAGAAGAAGTCGCTAAAGATATTTTAGCACAGATATTTGGCATTCTTATAGAAAAGTAATATCTTTGTACTTTCAATCTTATAAAAATAAAAATAAATGAAAGCATACATCTTCCCTGGTCAAGGAGCCCAATTTGTAGGTATGGGGCTTGATTTATACGAAAAATCTGCTGAAGCCAAAGCTCTTTTTGAAGCAGCTAATGGCATTCTCGGCTTCTCCATTACTGATATAATGTTCAGCGGTACTGATGAAGACCTCAAACAAACCAAAGTTACCCAGCCTGCTATCTTCTTGCACTCAGTAATCCTTAGCAAAGTACTCGGTAAAAATTTTGCTCCTCAAATGGTTGCAGGACATTCATTAGGTGAATTTTCTGCTTTAGTAGCCAATGAAGCCCTCTCATTTGAAGATGGTTTGCAATTAGTAGCCAAACGTGCTACCGCTATGCAAAAGGCTTGCGAATTACAACCTGGTACAATGGCTGCCGTATTAGGCTTAGACGATAGTAAGGTTGAAGAACTTTGTGCAACAGTTGACGGAATTGTAACCCCTGCCAACTATAATTGCCCAGGTCAGTTGGTGATTTCAGGTGAACTCAAAGCTGTAGAAGCAGCTTGCGAAAAGATGAAAGAAGCAGGAGCTAAGCGTGCTCTTGTATTGCCTGTAGGCGGAGCTTTTCACTCAGTACTGATGAAACCTGCCGAAGAAGAATTGGCAGCAGCGATTGAGCAAACGACTTTCCATAAACCACTTTGTCCAGTATACCAAAATGTAACTACTACGGCTGTAAGCAATGAAGCTAACATTAAAAAGAACCTCATCAAGCAACTTACTGCTCCTGTGAAATGGACACAAAGTGTACAACAGATGATTGCTGATGGTGCTACCGAATTTATTGAAGTAGGACCTGGCAAAGTGCTACAAGGCTTGGTGAAGAAAATAAACAAAGAGGCAGTGGTAGCTTCAGTAGAAATATGATACAAGTAGAAAATTTACATAAATCTTTTAACGGAACTGAAGTGCTCAAAGGTATTTCTACTACTTTTGAAAAAGGTAAAACGAATCTGATTATCGGGCAAAGTGGTTCAGGTAAAACTGTGTTCCTCAAATCACTTTTAGGTCTTTTTACCCCCGATTCGGGCGACATTATCTACGATGGGGTGAAGTACGCTGATATGAAACGCAAAGAACGTGTAGCCTTGCGTCAAAAAATGGGAATGGTATTCCAAGGAAGCGCTTTATTCGACTCTATGACGGTGCTCGAGAATGTGATGTTCCCTTTGAAGATGTTTTCTCAAAAAACACCTGAAGAAATACGCGAGCGTGCTAATATAGTATTGAGCCGTGTAAACCTAGTAAATGCCGATGATAAATTACCTTCGGAAATTTCTGGAGGTATGCAGAAACGGGTAGCTATTGCTCGCGCTATCGTAAACCAACCCAACTACTTGTTTTGTGATGAACCTAACTCAGGGCTCGACCCTAAGACCTCTATTGTGATAGACAACCTTATCCAGGAAATTACTGAAGAGTTTAACATCACCACCGTAATCAATACTCACGATATGAACTCAGTAATGGAAATAGGGGCTAAGATTGTATTCCTAAAAAATGGTTATAAAGAATGGGAAGGCACTAAAGAAACTATTTTCCGGACCGATAACGAAGCTGTTACTGACTTTGTGTATTCATCGGAGCTGTTTAAGAAGGTAAGGAAAGCTTATTTAGAAGAACACGAGGATTAGATTAATAATTAAATTTCTAAAAAGCTACCTATAAAGTTTATAGGTAGCTTTTTTATTATTAGAGAATTAAGGGAATTTATATTCTAAATCTCACTTAAAAAGAAAAGCTCTCCTTGGAGAAAGGAAAGCTTTCATTGGTTTACTATAAACCCGTGTAAAAATATTTACACAAAACAACACAACTAAATCTTATGAAGCGGTCTGGACGGGACTCGAACCCGCGACCCCATGCGTGACAGGCATGTATTCTAACCAGCTGAACTACCAGACCTTCAGCAAATTTGTGCAATTCATTTCTTCATTGCGGTTGCAAAGGTACTACTTTTTTTATTACTTGCAAATTTTTAGAGCGTTTTTTTAAACTTTTTTTAATCTTTCTTTATAATATATCTGATAATAAACATATTAAAATATTAGATATTAAAGGTTGTATTGGCTGTTTTTAGATGTAATTCCACTGCATTACTATCGGTAAGGCTTGTAATATAACAAGTAATGCCCATCACTTTGTCATATAACGAGCCATTTTTGCGATACTTTTCAGGTAACTTTTTAAGCAAAAGTTTATCAAATGATGTCTCACGTCCGTTTTCTTGATTGATAATAGCTGTAAAAAAGATATCTAATAAATGTTGTAAAACCACATAGCCCGATACTTCTTTTTCTACTACCTCATCTGATTGATATATACGTTCCACACTACAATCTATTACATCAGTGATTTGGTGGCGATATTTACTATCATATAAAAGCGACTGGTGAAATTCTCCTGCCAAGATTGCATCTTCATTTTGCAAGAAGATGTCGGTAGCATCTTGTATCAAAGTGCCTATAGCAACTGCACGTAAATAAGCAATACGTTCTTCTTTAGTTTGTAGTTTGCTATATTTATGAGTATTTATCTTATCTGAGATGATACCACCTAAATACTCTAAGGCTACATCTTCGCTTATAAGCCCTAAGTTGATACCGTCTTCAAAGTCTATAATAGTATAACAGATATCGTCGGCTGCCTCGACCAAGAAAGCTAAGGGGTGACGTGCATAACGCAATTCACCATTTACACTATTAGATTTTAGTCCTAAAGTTTCAGCCACCTCTTTGAAGAATTTTTTATCGCCTTGGAAAAAACCATATTTCTTATCAGCTATACGGTCAGTAGGACGTACAGGTAGTGATTCTTTAGGATACTTAGTAAAAGCTCCTAAGGTAGCATAAGTAAGCCGTAAGCCCCCCTCTGCCCCCAAACGTGTTTCATTAAGAATTCTAAAACCATTGGCATTCCCTTCAAAACTACACAAATCAGCATACTCGGCTTCTGTGAGTAAATGTTTGATAGCAGTTCCTTTTTTGAATTGAAAAAACTCTCCTATAGCCTTTTCACCACTGTGTCCAAAAGGTGGATTACCAATATCGTGTGCTACCGCAGCTGCTGCAATAATGGCTCCAAAATCATTAGTTTGGTAACCCAATTCGCGCAAGTGAGGATATTTAGTGAGCACGTGTTTACCCACAGCACGCCCCAAACTACGCCCCACTACCGACACCTCAATACTATGTGTAAGACGTGTGTGTACAAAACTTGTTTTTGAAAGTGGAATTACTTGTGTTTTGTCTTGCAAGCTACGAAAAGCACTTGAAAAGACCACACGGTCATAATCCATATCAAAACTGAGTCGTGTTTCATCTTCATTTTTTCGCAAACGAAGACTAGTATCACCATATTTGTTAAGAGAGAGTAAGTTTTCCCAAAGCATTTTTATTGTTTATTTAAGGTACGGGGTCATAGCCACTGCCTCCCCAAGGGTGGCAACTGCATATACGCTTAATTGCCAACCAGCCTCCTTTAAAAAAACCGTACTTTTGCAAGGCTTCTAAAGTGTATTGCGAGCAGGTAGGGGTATACCTGCACGTAGGAGGCTTGAGTGGCGAAATGGCTACTTGATAAAAGCGCACTAAATAAATGAAAAGATACTTCATTTCATTAGTTATTAGTCAGTAGTTATTAGCCGTTAGTTTTCTAACTACTACTTAGTAAATCGCTCAATTACTTCGTTGCTTACACCAGTATTAGAGAAGCCTCCATCGTGGAAGAGGTTTTGCATCGTTACTTTGCGAGTAAGATCGGAGAAGAGAGATACCGTATAATTGGCACAATCTTGAGCGGTGGCATTACCCAGTGGCGACATAGCATCGGCATAGGCGATAAAACCGTCGAAACCTTTTACACCTTGTCCTGCAGTAGTAGCGGTAGGTGATTGTGAAATGGTATTCACACGCACTTTCTTGTCTTTACCAAAGAAATAGCCAAAACTACGCGCAATAGATTCTAAGTAGGCTTTATTATCAGCCATATCATTATAATCAGGGAAGGTGCGTTGTGCTGCCATATAAGTAAGGGCAACAATACTACCCCACTCGTTCATTGCATCGTTCTTATAAAGCACTTGGCATACCTTGTGAAAAGAAAGCGCTGAAACGTCCCAACCTTTTTCGGTGTTCACATAGTTAGACTCGGTGTAAGGAATGTTTTTGCGTACGTTTACCGACATACCGATAGAGTGCAACACAAAATCCAACTTACCCCCTAAAATCTCCATAGCTTTGGTTACCAAGTTTTGGAGATCGTCCATATTGGTAGCATCGGCAGGAATGATTTCAGAGCCTGTTTTTTCAGCTAAGTTTTTTATTTGTCCCATACGCATTGCTACGGGAGCATTGGTAAGTACAAACTTACCGCCTTCTTCGTGTACACGTTCTGCTGTTTTCCAAGCAATAGAATTTTCGTCTAAGGCACCAAAGATGATACCCTTTTTTCCTTTTAATAAATTATACATAATTTTTTCTTTTATAAAATGAATTTTGTTCCTATGGGGCAAATGTACAAAATATTTCTGTATAAATAAAAAGCTACCTGACATTTTAGGTAGCTTTCTATCTGTATACAATAAGTGTATTACTTTTCAAACGCTTTTAAAGCATTGATAATAATAGCAATACACTCTCTTAATTCCGTTTCATTCATTACCAATGGCGGAGCAAATCTAATGATATTGCCGTGAGTAGGTTTAGCGAGCAACCCATTATCGCGCATCTTTAGGCAGATATTCCAAGCAGTGTCACTCTCTTCTGTATCGTTGATAACCACCGCATTTAGGAGTCCTTTACCACGTACTAAGGTGGCTATTTTTGAGGTTTTGATATAGTCGCCGATTTCTTTGCGAAAAATCTCACCCAAACGAGCGGCATTTTCAGCCAAATGCTCATCTTTTACTACCTGTAAGGCTTCAATCGCTACGGCTGCTGCCAAAGGATTGCCTCCAAAAGTACTACCGTGTTGTCCAGCTTTAATCACGTGCATAATACGGTCATCAGCAAGGACAGCACTCACGGGGTATACACCTCCACTAAGGGCTTTCCCCAGTACCAATATATCTGGTTTTACATTCTCGTGGTCTACTGCCAAACGTTTTCCGGTACGCGCTACTCCTGTTTGTACCTCATCGGCGATAAAAAGTGCATTATACTTTTCGCATAAGGCTTTTGCTCCGCTTAAATACCCCTCAGAAGGAACGTATACGCCAGCTTCACCTTGTATAGGTTCTACTAAAAAGCCTGCTACTGTTGCTTTATTATCAGCAAGTACTTGTTCCAAAGCAACTAAATCGTTGTAAGGAACGGAAACAAAACCAGGTGTATAAGGACCAAAGTTCTTACGCGCATTTTTATCAGATGAAAAAGATACAACTGTAGTGGTACGCCCGTGGAAGTTCTGGTCGCATACGATGATGATGGCAGCACTTTCAGGCACCCCTTTCTGTTCGTAAGCCCATTTACGACATATTTTAATAGCTGTTTCTACCGCTTCAGCTCCTGTATTCATCGGGAGGACTTTCTCGAAGCCAAAATACTCGGTTACGTACTTTTCATACACTCCGAGCTTATCGTTGTAGAAAGCGCGAGAAGTGAGTGTAAGAGTTTGCGCTTGGTCAGTAAGTGCTTTTATGATACGTGGGTGGCAGTGACCTTGGTTTACGGCAGAGTAAGACGAAAGAAAATCGTAGTAGCGTTTGCCTTCGACGTCCCACACATATACCCCTTGCCCTTTGCAGAGTACGACGGGTAGTGGGTGATAGTTATGGGCACCGTACTGATTTTCGAGTGCCATTGCTTGTTCTGAGGTTAATTTATGTGTTATCATATATTTGTGTTATATACTTTTAAAGATAAATAATATTCATTCTATTACAAAGCTTTATTTTCATATTTACTTTGTGTTTAATAGTAATTTTTATCGTAAAAAACTTGGACAAAGATACAACAATAAATTAAATAATCCTATATATTCATATAAAAAAACAAGTTTGACGCCTAAATTTCTTTATATGAAATAGTTAATATCCGTTTTATACTTACAGTATTTTTTCTTTTCACAGAAATAATTCTGCAGTATTTCATACTTTTGAACAATAACTTTATTACAGTGTTAACTATTGATTTTCTTTGTATTAACATTAGATTTTATATTTATTCAAAAAAATAGAAAAAAGATTTTTATAAAAAATTTCTTTTTATTAAAAAATAATACATATCTTTGCCCTCATTAAATTATCATAAATTATGACAGATACAGTATTACAGCCAAAAAGTACAGATGCAAAAACAGAAGTAAATACACAACTAACTGGTGCACAGCTACAACAAATGCTTGATGCTCACTGTCAAGAAATGAAAGCAGAAATGCCAGGATTCCTCTTCTATGGAATTTTGAGCAGTTCTGATGGTTCTATCTTAAGCAAAGCTTCTGCCAATGAAGAAGCTTCAAAAATAGTTGAACAAGGTTCTGCCTTTCATCTTACTATTATTGATCAAGTAAAGAAAGTAGTAGATAGCAATGACGCTTTAGGAAAGTCGGAGTTAGATTATATCCTTATTGAAACAGACAAAATCACGTTTATGTTGATGATTTCAGCTTTAGGAAAGTTCTTTTCTATTACTGCTTTAGATAGAGCTAAATCAAACGTTGGTATCTCGAGAGCTTTACTTTACAAGTGCAAAAGAGAGTTTGGGACACTATTAGACGACTTTTTTTAGTGTTTTTTTTTAACAGAAAAAATTATAAAGAGCACAAAGCAGACAATCTGTTTTGTGCTCTTTTTTATACTAATCAAAATATAAAACTTTTAATAAGATTTCATTATAAGCTCATCATTATAGTTCTACGATATTGCTGTTTTCATCAATGAGAATATAATGCCTCTTGGAAGCATCGCATACTAAAAAAGAAGCTTATTTGAGCTTGTTGTTTCACTTTAGATAGAATGGTAGCATATATTTTGTAAAAACAAAAAAGCACAAATTCGGAATGCCCAAATTTGTGCTCTGAAGATATTATTTAATATCTATTTTTTAGAGGTGTTCATCTAATGCTCCTGCAAGGGATCTGCTTCTTTCAACTAAAGTTCTAGCTATTGCTATATTAGCTTTGGCTCTATCTAAGGCTAAGAGAATAAAATATTTCCCTGAATTTGAAACCCCAATCACATTAGTAACTTTATCAGTTTCGATAAGAATACTATGTGTTTCTTTAACTCCTAATGATTCACTTGAAGTAACCACTTTTTTCACTTGCTCTACAATAGTTGAGAAAAAGGGAGAGACTTCGTTTGCAATTTTTGAAATTTCTGGATTAGCTGAAGAACTTCCAATGATAGTTCCATCAGCGCAATTGAGAATTCCACAAAAGATGAAGCCTGGCAAATTAGCTTTCATATCTAAGCAGAGCTTGTTAACTGATTCTTGTAATTCTTTACCTGTCATAAACTTGATTTTTTTATATGTTATTTTGATGCAAATATATGTATAATATATACAAGTATTTCTTTTTTAACATTATTTAATGCTTTTTATATATGCTTTAAGTTTTTTAACTTGTATTATTGTGAAATAAAACAGAAAAATAAAAGCATTAATATATCATCACAGCTCCTACGGTAGCGTTGCTGGTCTCATCGATGAGGATAGCACTACCCATTGGAGGATTGCTTTGGAATGCATCGTATACTAATGGGGAAGCCGTTTTGAGTCGGATTTTTGCGATTTCATTGAGTTTTACACTTTCTACGCCTTCAGTTTGGTTGAGGGTATTGACATCTATTTTATACTCTATTTCCTTCACAATTGCTTTTACAAGTTTACTACGCTGTTGCAACAAATATTTATTACCTTCGCGCAATTCGCGTTTATCCATCCAGCATACAACAGCCTCAATATCTTGTCCTTGCTGAGGCTCTGCTCCTTGTTTGGCAAAGTAGTCGCCACGAGAGATATCGATATCGTCTTCGATGTGTAGTACTACTGGGTCACCTGCCTTTGCTTCTGCCACTTCTTCGCCGTTATGCTCTATCTTACTGAGTTTTGTAGTAATACCTTCTGGCTCTACTACTATCGTATCACCTTTGCGATAAGTGCCCGAAATGACTTCTCCTGCATAACCGCGGTAATCGTGTAAAGCTTCGGTTTGTGGGCGTATTACGTACTGCACCTGAAAACGAGGTTGGTCATAGTTGTTTTTGGTAATTTCTACTGTTTCCAAAAAGTCTAAAAGCGAATTGCCTTTGTACCAAGGCATCGCCTCAGTGGTATTCACGATATTATCGCCTACAAAAGCTGAAATAGGGAAATAGTGCACGCTCTTCAATCCTAAACGTTTGGCAATCTCTTCGTACTCTTGCTTGATATTGTTAAATACCTCTTCGCTATAACCTACCAAGTCCATTTTGTTTACGGTTACCACTACCTCTGGGATATTGAGCAGGGAGGCGATGATTGAGTGACGACGAGTTTGTTCGGTTACGCCATTGCGAGCATCTACCAAAATGATTATGAGCTCGGAATTAGAAGCGCCCGTAATCATATTGCGGGTGTATTGGGTATGACCAGGAGCATCGGCGATGATAAATTTGCGCTTGGGAGTAGCAAAGTAGCGGTAGGCTACATCGATAGTAATCCCTTGTTCGCGTTCAGCACGGAGCCCGTCGGTGATGATAGCGAGGTCGATACCATCGTCGTTCTTATTTTTTGATTGTTGTTCCAATGCTTCGAGCTGGTCGGCTAAAATACTTTTGCTATCGTATAACAATCGACCTATAAGGGTACTTTTACCGTCGTCTACGCTACCTGCGGTGATAAATCGTAATATATTCATTTGCTTTATTTCTGTTGAGTAAATATAATTTGGTGCAAAAGTACAAACTAATTAGCAAATTAGCAAATTTGGGACTTAGTAAATGGGACACGCCCATTCCACCATCAAGTGCAATTTTTCAGATTACTTTCTGATAGAATAAATCTTTAGGTTTTTCAAAATCTAATACTTTTCTTGGTCTATTATTAATTTTATATTGATATTCTTTAATTTCTTTATCTGTAATATTTTTAAAATCAGTATTTTTAGGTATGTATTGCCGTACAAGACCATTGGTGTGTTCACTAAGACCTCGCTCCCAAGAACTATAAGGATGAGCAAAGAAAAATTGTAGGTTCAATTTCTTTTCAACTCGCTTAAAATCAGAAAATTCATTACCATTGTCAGCAGTAATTGTCTTTATATAGTTTTTGTAAGGCAAGGTCATATCTATAAGTTCATCTGCTAATGATTTAGCTTTCTTTCCTTCTTTTAACTTTTTCATAAATAACATTTTAGTAGTCATTTCAACCAATGTAAGTATCGCTCCTTTATTTCCTGCTCCTACAATTAAATCTATTTCCCAGTGTCCAAACTCTGTTTTCTGACTTATAACCTCAGGACGTTCTTCAATAGACTTTTTATCTTCTACTTTCTTTTTACAAGTGTACAATGCTCTACTTCTATGCTTAAGCTGATGACGAGTGTGTTTGTATAGTTCGCCTCCGTTTTCTTTGTCTTGGTGAATGAAATTATAGATAGTTGTTTTTCCAACCATTGGTATTCTATTTTTTTTACAATACCCTACAATTTGCTCAACAGACCACTGTTCTTCAGTGATATGCTTAATAACAAAAACTTTCATTTCTTTAGTAAATTTACGTTCTTTCCTAAAACGTTCTTTACGCTCTTCTGAGATTTCTTGAGCTACTTTTGGACTGTATTTTCCTGTCTTTGTTTTGTTTCTTGACAGCTCTCGACTGACGGTAGAGGGATTACACTCTGCATAAAGAGCAATATCTTTTTGTTTGATTCCGCTTGCTTTTAAAGCAGAAATTACCGACCTTTGCACCAAATTTAAATGCTTATATTCTTTCATTGTCATTTACAAAGAAAAGCATTTATTTTGAAAGAGAAAAGACTTTTATAGTTTTTTCTCTTTTTTTATTTTTCAGAGGGTTGCCCCTTAGAGGCAAAACCCTCTGAAAAATAAAAGTTTTACTAAAAATTACTACTTAAAATTGCAATTATTAGTGGAACTTACAACACTTGTATTTAAAAACCTAACCCCCGTTCCCCCTTCCCGAAAGGAAGGGGGGCAATGCGCAAAAGCGACTTTTTAAAGAGAAAACATCTAATATTCTCTACGATTTTTTTGTGGTTTATTAATAAAGTATAAGCCTATTATTTTAAAAACGAATGCCGTGCTGAGTAAATGAGGCACGAACTACAAGAAATGCAGTAGCAGAGGCGGACTTGTAGAACGAGAGTCAGACAGGTGGGAGGTGCGAGTCACACGGGCGATAGAGGATTAGAGCTATCGGAAGAAAACAGAGAAGTTCGAAAGTGATTAAAGAGTGATTTTGGTGAGAAATGGTCGTTAGGAGGGTATGGTTAGCTTATAGGGAGCTTATAGGAAGCTTATACGAATCTTGGACGATTGGTATAGAAAGGGTATATAAAAAGTTGATTAACACTATGATACAACAATGATAAAAATGTTAAAAACGGGGTTTCGAGGCGAAAGAAAGGGAAAAGGCAATAGGCCTTAGGCCATAGGCACTAGGGGGGAGTGTGAAGGAAAAGAGAATTGACGGGTCGGGAAATTAGAGAATTAGAAAATTTGGAAATTAGCAAATGGAGTGAGAGGTTCTGGACTATAGACCATAGGCATTAGGAGGGAGTATGACGGAAAGAGAATTGACGGGTCGGGAAATTAGAGAATTAGCAAATTTGGAAATTAGCAAATGGAGTGAGAGGTTCTGGACTATAGGCCATAGGCATTAGGAGGGAGTATGACGGAAAAGGGGGAATTAGTGATAGGAAAGGCGAATGAAAAATGAAATTTTGTTATATTGAATTGATGTTATTTAACTATAAGGGGCGAAAGAAGAACCAATAATAACTTGTATTAAAAGTTTTACTACAAAAAACTTTACTATTAATACCAAATTTTATATTTTTGCACAAAATAAATCAGAGCTAAAAACGAGCTCATCGCTTAACTGAAATAAGAAAATGAGCTTCTGAGACAATTAAAAGATTATAAGGTAAAAGGTAAAAAAGATGACAAGTGATAAAATGAGAATTGTATTTATGGGGACACCTGACTTTGCGTTGGCGTCGCTAAAAGCATTAGTAGAGAACCATTACAACGTAGTAGGTGTAGTAACGGTAGCCGATAAACCTTCGGGACGGGGACAGAAGCTACACCAGTCGCCAGTGAAACTCTATGCCGAAAGCAAAGGGATACCGGTATTACAACCCATAAAACTAAAAGATGAAACTTTTGTAAATGCACTGAAAGCCTTACAACCCGATTTGCAAGTAGTAGTAGCCTTCCGTATGTTGCCCGAAGTGGTATGGCGATTACCTAAATACGGCACATTCAATCTGCACGCCTCTCTTTTGCCTAACTATCGTGGAGCAGCTCCCATCAACTGGGCAATTATCAACGGGGAAAAGGAAACAGGGGTAACGACTTTCTTTATAGACGAAAAGATTGATACAGGAGCTATTATCGCACAAGAGGTTACACCTATTGAGTCTCACGAAACAGCGGGTACCTTACACGACAAACTAATGGTGCAAGGTGCTGAATTGGTACTAAAAACCGTAGATAGCATTGCAGAAGGTTCTTGCACTACCCAACCACAAAACAAAGAAGTAACCTTTGCCGAAGCTCCTAAGATATACAAAGAGACTTGTAAGATAGATTGGCAAGCGGAAGGAATGACAATAGAGCGTTTAGTGAGGGGAATGAGCCCCTACCCTACTGCGTGGACAGCGTTTGTACAAAAAGGAGAAGTGTTAAATGTAAAAGTATATGATGCTCTTTTCGAACCTGTCTCTCATCAATATCCTATTGGGGAACTCTTAGTAGATAAAAAAGGACTGCGTGTAGCTGTGAAAGATGGTTATATACAGCTATTAGAATTGCAATTACCTGCTAAAAAACGTATGAAGACCACAGACTTGCTAAATGGGTTCAGCTTTGATAATACCACAATACTATAATGACGAGTCGTAGCACGACAGGCAATTAAAAAACTTTGGTAAAGTTCGCTTTCTTAATCAGATAATTGAAAAATCGGCTAATTGGCTCATTAATTTTTCGATTTCTTGTTCGGTATTAAAACTGTGCAAGCATATTCTCAACCGTTCTTGTCCCGCAGGCACGGTGGGCACTAAAATGGGTAATACACCTATGCCTTGGGCTTGTAGTACTTTGGCAAGTGCTTTCACTCGTTCATTGCCTGCTACTACTATGGCTTGAATAGCCGAATCAGAAGGAATAAAACCCTGTATATTGTATTTAGCAATTTGCGATTTAAAATACTGTATATTATGATGCAGTTGTTCTATTGACTTAGTTGTCTGTAAGGTCTCATATCCTGCCCTAATAGTTGCCACACTATGTGGACTCATAGCAGTAGTATATATGAAAGAGCGTGAAAAGTTCACTAAATACTGTATTACCTCATTTGAAGCTAAGACAGCTGCTCCGTGTGCTCCCAAGCCTTTTCCGAAGGTAACGATGCGGGCAAAGATTTCTTCTTCTAACCCCAATGCTTGCACCAACCCAGAGCCGTGCTTGCCAAATACTCCTATGGCGTGTGCTTCGTCTACCGCTATATAAGCCCCATACTGCTTTGCTAATGTTACCAAACGCACCAAATCAGGACTATCACCGTCCATTGAAAAAACTGTTTCAGTAACGATGAGCATCGTTTTATCAGGGGTAGCAAACTTCTTTAAGAGCTTTTCTAAATCGTCTAAATCATTATGTTTAAACTTATAGGAGTTGGCTAAACTCAGTGAAATACCGTCGCGTATAGAAGCGTGGCTGTAACTATCGTATAAGATAATATCACCCCGCCCTACGATACAGGAGAAGAATCCCACATTGGCGTCATAGCCCGAATTGTACAAAAGAGCTGTTTCAGCCTTATGAAAATGAGCTATATAGCTTTCGGTTTCGGGAAATATAGGCAAGTTACCTGAAAGCAATCGGGAGCCTGTAGCCCCGTGAGGTGCCGTTTGCTGAGGGAGTAATTGAGAGATGCGTTTAGTAATCTCAGAATTTGTACTGAATCCTATATAATCATTGGAGTAGAAATCGATAGCAAAATGGCGTTGTTTGAGACTGCGTAAAGCATTGTGAGCCTCACGTTCAGCTAATTTTTCTTTGATGTGTTTCATATTGAATATTCTTTATTCTCTCTCCTTTACGGGGAAGAAAAAGGCTCTGGGACGAGCTTTAAAGGCTCTCCATACACAACGACCTAAATATTTTAGTTCTGAAGCAGGTACTTCGCGAGAGCGCAAGGCTATCCATAGAGAGAGACCAAAACTCACAATAAAGTTACCAAAGCCTATAATACCTATGCCTAAGATACACCAAAAGATATTCTCTAAGCTAATGATAAAATTCATACCATACAAGCCATAAGCTAAATTACCACTGGCAAAGGTGATGTGGCGTATATCGATGGGCAAACCGAAGAAATGACCTATTGCCCACGCACTTCCCATAAAGACTCCAAACCAAATATTTGAGACGACACTCGGCCACTTTTGTTGCATCCAGTTAGCAACACGTTGCATACGTACTTTACCAAAGAAGCCTTTAAGAAAGGGGTGTTCGGAAAGACGATAATAGAAGTTGTTAAAGTTGTTTACACTAGCTACGTTACCTGCTATAATACCCGATAAGAACAGAAATATCCCTGCAATACAAGCGTGCAAAAATACAGGGGTGTGCCATATATTCAGGTCTTCCAAGAGATGTAGACTCTTTTTGGTAGCGATATTGTAACCACTGAGATAACTCATTCCTATCGCTAAAAGCATAGACACAGGAAAAGCACCAAACACATTGCCCACAAAGGCGATGAACTGCGAACGGAACAAACGCGTAAAGAGTGCTGAGAATTCGGTGTAGTGTTTCTGTTTTTCCTTATTGTTATCGTTGTCGCTGAGGCTCTCTAAAGTCTTAGCAATCGTAGAAGCCGTCATCGCAGGTTGCTTGGTAGCCAAAGTAGACCCTGTGAGGTAGATGAGCACAAAACCAATAGCGTAGTTTAAACTGTAGTTTAGCGCACGAAAAAAATCACTTTGGTCGGGTTGCATCGACATATAGAGTTTTACCAAACACATAAAACCCACGATAACGCCACCCCACAAAGCTGTTTTGAGCATCTTGAAGTACTCACCGGTAGTAGAAGTAATATAGTGTTCACCCGTCTTTCCAGTATAGTTCGTAATCTCGTAGGTGATGTTATAAACACTATCATCTATCAGTTTTCGAATATTGTTCTTCTTAGAATTAGTTTTCACCATATCTAAGTAGAAGGCAATCGTTTTTTCACATTTATCAGCTTCTTTTTCTATAAACAGGTAGTTATAGAGTCGCTTGATGCGTTTTATTTGCTGACGAATAAGCAAAAGAGTTTGGTTCACACTAAAACTCACCCCATATTTAGAAGTATTAGCATCAGCTTTGTTTACAAAATCCTCACACTGACCAGCTAGGATATTCAGCTGTTTGTAATCGAGTTCGTGGTCTTGTATATATAAATAAGGCTTATCTTCCTTGGAAAGAGTACGTGCAAGATTGTTCAGCTCATCGTCGAGAGCGATAAAGGGGCTGTTGAGATGAGCATATTCAGGCACCATACGGCGCACATCAGTTTGCAAGGCGAGCCCTCCCATACGTTGGGAGAGAATCATTATTGCCAAAAGAATTTGCTTGGAAGTAGTTTTGCTCTCACTATCCTCATAGAAAGTAGATACAGCAAGAATTTCAAAGAGTTCTTTCCAGTTATCTAAAGGAATTTGATGTACCCATTTCACATCGGAAGGACGGTAGAAGAGTTGGTTGAGTACGTATTGTATATTCTCTTGAGAAGGCTGGTCGGGCAAAAGCTGACGACTGATACGACGACGCAATTCTTTGAAGAAAGAAACACTATTCAGCAGACCAGCATCAGTAAAAAGAATTACTTTTTGTTTATTAGCAAATACGTTATGGAGTTTTTCCTTGAAGAAAGCGATGCTATCGGGTTTGTGTTTGATTTCAGTGATGAGTTCATCGATATTGAGAGGAGACTTTTTATTTTTACTTTTGCGACGAAAGTAGTTCACTACATCAAACACGAAGTCAATATCTTCATAGTCTGATGAGTGCATATAAGTCTCAAAGATTTCATAAATAGATTTATATTCTTTTGCGAATCGTAACATATCCTACAATAAATAATTAAGAATTGATAATTTAGAATGGTGCAAAGGTACGAAAAAATTGTCAATCTGCTAATTTGTTAATTAAAAAAGGCTGCCCGAGTAGGACAGCCTTTTGAGTTCTTATCTTTTATTTTTCAACTTATTAGAAGTTGTAGCGTACGCCGAAGCTAAAGGTACGACCTTCACCAAAGTACACTTGGTTTCTTACATCGATACCTTGGTAAGTTTTACTACTATCAGTGGTGTGAATGCTTGTATATGATTCAGCGATGTAATAAGTATCTAATAGGTTATAGGCGTGAGCTGAGAAAGTGAGACGTTGCTTATCAGTAAGTTGCCATCTATAAAAAGCAGAAAGGTCAAACAAATGATAAGCAGGTAATTTTATAGCTCCTTTTTCGGCTACTGTTTTTTCAGAAAAAGTACCAATATTCAAATTAGCATATAGGTTATCTATATAGCGCCAATCGATATCAAAATTCAAATTCTTCACGGGCAGTACAGTTAATCCTAAAGAAGCTGTTGTTTGAGCTGTTTGTCCTACCTTTGCTTTATCTAAGTATAGTTTGAGCTCTGCAGCCCTACCAACAGGCACCTCATTTCCTTGTAAGTCTATAGCATTACCATTCTCATTCAAAAGAGTCCCTGAAGCATCGCCTTTGTAATACCAGTCACCAAATGAGAACATACCATTTAGTTTTAAGTAATCAGTAATAGTAGCTTTGAAATCTACTTCCACCCCATTGTGTATTTCTTGAACACCCAAAATATTTGCATAGCCTGTATTACTGCCACGTCCTCCTGAAGAACTTCCGAAAGTGTAAGTTTGACGAAGGAATCTATCTTTCCAAGTAGTGTGATAAAGGTTTAAATTACCACTGAAGAACTTAGATTTAAAACCATATCCAGCTTCTACTCCAAATATCTTTTCATTGGTAAGCGAAGGGTTTAAATAGTTTAGATTGTTAGGATATACAGCGTTGAAGAAAGGTTGCTTAGAATAATATCCTATGTTAGCATACACATTATGCTGTTCGTTGATATTATAATTCACTCCTCCTTTGATATTATAACCTATCAAGTTTTTAAAACCTGTTTTAGTATACATTACCGAATTAGGATTTGTACTTATGGCGCGTGAAACTCCATCTTTCAAAAAGTTATCAATACGTTGGTACGACTGCATAGAGGTAGAACCTTGTAAGAAAGCTGAAAAATGATCGTCAGAGTATTCTAACTGTGAAAAAAGTCCCATCCATTTCACTTCCCCTTCACTACTATAACCTATACGATTTTCAAGAGGTTCTACTTTCTGGAAAGGATTCCAAGATGGCTTAGTAGATACCGCAGAACGAATTACGGTAGGAGTTGGCAAATTCTTGTTGTTATTTCGTGTATTATCAGTATAACTATCGTTACCCAACAAATCAGTTACTACTTGGTAGTGATAACCATAGTAATAACGACCATCAAGCCCCATATTAATAGTGAAGTGATTATTAATCTGGTGTTGCAGGTTGGTAAGGATACCATACCAGTCGTGTGAGTTTACTGAGCCATTTAAGGTAAACCCTTCACCATAACCTGTAAAAGCTCGACCTCCACCTGGATTAGCAATTGTTACGTTCTTTCCTGCTTCTCTTGGGTGTTGCATAGGGAGTAAATCATCTACTGTCTCTCCGTTGTTATAACGCACCACTTTATCGAAATCTATCTGTCCATCATCTTTACGGAAAGAATTTAAATAGTTTTTCTGAAGTGAATAAGTGGTTGTACCACTAGCAGTAGTTTTCGAAGAGATTGAATGTGCCACCCCCGATGAACTTGTTCCCATACCACGTCCTAATGATGCATATACTACAGTACTAAGGGAAGTACTTTCATTGATATTCCAATCCCAATTGAGCATTGCTACTGGTTTGTGATAAACATTTTTCTTAATAGTGTGTTCTTCACCATTTAAGTATCCCCAATCTGAATTATAGCGACGGTTGGGTTTGTCTTCTGAACCATATTTCTGATAATCAGAAATTAGCGGACTTATATTACGTTGGTTATGCCATTGTGGAGCCCCTGTGAAGGTAAATTGGAAACTATGTTTTTTAGAAGGTTCATAACCTAACGCAAAATAGTAGCTATAGCCATCAAACTGAGTACCATCTACATATTTACGTCCTGCATTTTTGCTGAACAACACAGAAGCCGACCAACCAGTAAGACTCTTTCCTGTATTGTAAGAAACCGTACCTTTATATTCTTGATTAGTACCATAGTTGAAAGATATATTCCCTCCTTCTTGCATATCTGAAGCACGCAAAATGAAATTCATAGTACCACCCACCGATGCAATCGCTAATTTAGATGCACCGAGCCCACGTTGTACCTGCATTGCGGAAGTTACATCTGAAAGCCCTGTCCAGTTACTGAAGTATACGGTACCACCTTCCATATCATTTACAGGCATACCATTAACCATTACAGCCACATTCCTACTGTCAAAACCTCGAATATTGATTTTAGAATCGCCAAAGCCTCCTCCGCCTTTGGTGGCGTAGACAGAAGGTGTGCGATTGAGTACTTCAGGAAGTTCACGTGTACCTAATTTTTCTATAATTTCGGTAGCTTGAATAGTAGATACCGCCACAGGTGTTTTACGCTCTTGTGCAATGTCTAACAAGGTGCTTTTACCTGTTACAATTACCTCTCCTAGGGTTTGTTGGTCGCTTGTAAGGGTAATTCGCACGTGCGCTTTACCATTCACAAGTTTATACGAAACTGTCTTGGTAACATATCCAAGATAAGAGAACTCTAAGGTTCCAGTAGGTGAGTCTACATTCAAGGAATACTTACCGTCCATATCAGTAGAAGCCCCTTTGGTAGTCCCTTTAACCAAAACATTTGCTCCCATTAACGGAGCGTTGTAATCACCATCAATTACTTCACCTGTAATAACTCCTTGCTGTGAGTAAAGCATTGATGTGAGAAAAAGTACGGCTACATTTAAAAACCAGCTTTTCATTATATTAGTTAAATTAGTTACGAATGGTTATGGTCAGTAGTGAGCTAAGTAATACTATTTATTCGGAGCAAAGTTACTAACTTTTTTGATATCCCCCAACAGATTTGTCAAAATATTTTCTAACATATTTATTAACAAGGAGTCTACTTACACTTAAAACACTAATTACAAGTATGTTGTGCGCTTAAAGTTATGTATACAGCAAAAATAAAGTGTTAAATTTTAACTATTTTTTAATCTTTTGTAGTAGATTTGCGCTCTAAACCGAGCTCATACAGCAATGAATAGACAAAAGAAACATACCCAAGCCTTTGTTCTGGTAGCACTTTTATTCTTACTTTTTGGAGGTTTAACAGTGCTCATACAGCTTTTATTACCTCATCTTCGTGATGTGTTTCAGTTGCATTATTCCGATGCAGCCTATATTCTTCTATCTTTCTTCTTGTCTTACTTATTTTTTTCTATCCCTGCAGGTTTTATTCTCACTAAAATAGGTTATCAGCGAGGCATTATCTTAGGTCTTTTGCTCATCTCCTTAGGTGCTTTGCTCTTCTATCCTGCTGCTGGAGAACGTTTATATTGGGTATTTTTAACTGCTATCTTCGTATTAGGCTGTGGCGTTACTTTCCTACAAGTGGCTATGAACTCTTATATAGTGATTTTAGGCGACGAAGCCACTACACCTCGCCGGCTCACTTTCTCTCAAGCTTTCAACGCCATAGGCACTACTATTGCTCCTATATTTGGAGCCACTTACTTACTGAGCAACGAAATAAAAAAAGAAGCTGAAATAGAAGCCTTAGACACTACAGATAAGCTTATTTATTTCCGTGAAGAAGCCTTCTCTATACAATTACCTTTTTTGTATATAGCCTTATGGGCACTTGCTTTAGCATTTGTTTTTGCAGTAGTTAAATTACCTTATGCTTATAGAATAAAAGAAGAAGTAAATAAAGACAGTTATTCGAATCTTCTCAAGAAAACTCCCTTACTGTTGGGGGCTATAGGTATCTTCTTGTATGTAGGTGCTGAAGTAGTGATAGGAAGTTATGCAGTAAACTACTTCATCAATATGAACATCACTAAGGATATTTTAGAGAGCCCTTTTATGTGCTTTATTGTAGAAACGCTTGGCTTATTGGCAGGGAAACCTCATCTAACCTCAGCCGATCCCAAGGCTATTATAGCTGTTTTTCTCACTTTCTACTGGGGAGGTGCTATGTTAGGACGCTTTATCAGTGTTTATCTCATCAAGTGGATTGCTCCCGCCAAAGTTCTCATTGCTTTTGCTATAGTTGCCATCTCTCTTATTTTGTTTTCTATCAATACTGGTGGTTTGCTCTCAATGTGGACTTTATTAAGTATCGGCCTCTTCAACTCTATGATGTTTCCTACTATCTTTGCGCTTGCTTGTGAAGGGATAGACGAACTCAAAACTCAAGCTTCAGGTATCCTTTGTACGATGATTGTCGGTGGCGGACTCTTGCCTATTCTGTACGGTTTCCTTACCGACTATATAGGTTTCCGCTTAGCATTCCTCACCTTAGTAGTTTGCTACGGTTATATCGCTTTCTTTGGTTTTTACAAGAACAATAAATAATTTATTAAAGGTTAATGGTCAATAAAAAACTTTGTCAGAGTCCAAGGACTCTGACAAAGTATATATTTTGCTAATTTTCAATCTTGTTAATTTGCTAATTCCACGAACAGTTCTTCCCCTTCTTTTACTACTTTCGCTACTTTCTTACTGGTAAGACCTTTAATGGCTTTATCCCATTTCTTGTTAGAAAATGCTGTTTGTGTTTTGAGAGCATCTAAAACCAGTCTTTCTGAGGTTTTCAAAAGTTCAAACACTACTTTTTCGTCTTCCGAAAGCTCTACTTCTTTCTTCTCAGGACGCATTTGTGGGAAGAAAAGCACTTCTTGTATGCTCTCATTATTAGTGAGGAACATTACGAGTCTGTCCATACCGATACCCAAACCTGAGGTAGGTGGCATACCGTATTCAAGAGCACGCAAGAAATCTTGGTCAATGAACATCGCTTCGTCGTCGCCTTTTTCTGAGAGTCGCAATTGTTCTTCAAAGCGCTCACGTTGGTCAATAGGGTCGTTCAATTCCGAATAAGCATTGGCAATTTCCTTACCGCATACCATTAACTCAAAACGTTCAGTAAGGTCGGGGTTGTCGCGGTGTTCTTTGGTCAGTGGCGACATCTCTTTCGGGTAATCGGTAATGAAAGTAGGCTGAATGAAGTTACCTTCACATTTCTCACCAAATATCTCATCTATCAGTTTGCCCTTGCCCATCGCCTCGTCTACTGCAATACCGATAGACTGTGCAAAGGCTCTCAATTCGTCTTCTGTCTTCCCAGTGATGTCAAAGCCTGTGAACTGTTTAATAGCATCAGTCATCGTAAGGCGTGGATAAGGTGCTTTGAAATCTACTGTATGTTTACCAAAGGTCGCCTTAGTAGTACCATTCACGGCTATAGCGCAATGTTCGATTAAGCGTTCAGTGAAGTCCATCATCCAGTGATAATCTTTGTAAGCCACATAAATTTCCATAGCCGTAAACTCAGGATTGTGAGTTCTATCCATACCCTCGTTGCGGAAGTTCTTAGAAAACTCATATACCCCGTCAAAACCTCCTACAATAAGACGTTTTAAGTAAAGTTCATTGGCAATACGCATATACAGCGGAATGTCCAACGCATTGTGATGAGTGATAAACGGACGTGCACTAGCTCCCCCTGGTATAGCTTGTAGTATAGGTGTCTCTACTTCCAAATAACCTGCATCGTTAAAAAACTGACGCATAGCATTGAAGAGTTTAGTGCGCTTGATAAACACTTCTTTCACTTGTGGATTTACTACCAAATCTACATAGCGCATACGGTAGCGTTGTTCAGGATCGGTGAAGGCATCGTGTACTTTACCATCGGCATCTACCTTAGGCATAGGTAGCGGACGTAATACTTTTGAAAGTAGCGTAAAGTTCTTTACCAACACAGTTTTCTCACCCATTTTAGTGATGAAGAGTGTTCCTTCAGCACCTATAAAGTCACCTAAATCCAATAATTTTTTAAACACCTCGTTGTAAAGCGTTTTATCATCAGTAGGGCACATCTCATCGCGGTTGAAGTACAATTGCATCGTGCCTTCACTATCCTGCAAAGTAGCAAACGAGGCTTTTCCTTGTACACGCAACGACATTAATCTACCGGCTACAACCACTTGTTTACCTTCTTCATAATGGTTGGCTACATCCTTAGAGGTAGTATCAACCGGATATAATGGAGCGGGATAAGGGTTTATCCCCAATTCTTTCAATTTAGAGAGTTTTTCTCTGCGAATGATTTCTTGTTCTGATAACATCTTTTTTAATGATTAACGCTTAATGATAAATGGTTAGTGGCTAGTGATTAATTGAAATACTTTTAGGGTGCAAAAGTACGGCGTTTTTTTGACTTACACAATAGTATTCGCAAATAAACACGACGTTCATATTTAAAGTTTTAAGAGTCTTCTCCCTTACAATCCTATTTATTCTGTAAAACAATTCTTCATAATGTGCTTTTGCTAGTAAAGATACTAAGTTATTTTTAAATGTGAACACTGTGCATTGAAGTACTTTTATATTCTCTATACACCTCCCATAATACACAAAGAGAGACTAAGAAGTAACTATGCTGATGTTCACCTATTAAAAAAGACTGCCTAAAAAATTATATTTAGGCAGTCTTTCGTATATGATGTATCGTTTTATGCTATCCAAAAACGTGTAAAGCTTCAAAACTTACCAAAGTAAGATAACCTAACACAAAACCTAAAAGGGCTATCCATAAGATGTTTTTCACATACCAAAAGAAATTAATCTTTTCCATACCCATAGCTACTACCCCCGCAGCCGAACCGATGATAAGCAAGCTACCTCCTGTACCAGCCGCATAGGCAATGTAGTGCCAAAGACCACTATCCATAGGTTCTTGGAACATACCCATACTAGCCGCTACTAATGGTACGTTGTCTATTACAGCAGAGGCAAAACCTAAGAGCAAAATCACTACGTTTGTACTTGGGATAGTCTCATTCAATGTTTGTGCAAAATTGAAAAGCGTACCGATAGTTTGCAATGAAGCCACTGCCAAGAGGATTCCTAAGAAGAATAGTATGCTCGAAAATTCGATACGTCCTAAAGCACGATGAATACTGAATTTATCCTTATCGGTCGATGAAAGTTCCCTGATAGGTTTTAATTTTTCAGAAATAAACCACATAGTAGCCAAAGCAAAGAGCATACCTATATAAGGAGGTAAGTGTGTAATCGATTTAAAAATAGGTACAAAGATAATAGAGATAAAGCCTATTACCAACACAGGCATACTGCTCTTGTAAGTAATACTCTCTTCGCTGTCTGAAGTGTCTATCTTTCCTTTGAATACAGGTAAAAACGAAGCGACAAATAAAGGTACTATCAAGCATACAGTAGCAGGAATAAATACGTATTCTACTAATTTAGCAGCACTTACTTTATTTTTTACCCAAAGCATAGTAGTCGTTACGTCACCGATAGGAGACCAAGCCCCTCCTGCATTGGCAGCGATCACAATGAGGGAAGCATACCAAATACGCTCTTTTTGGTCAGGTATGAGCTTACGTACAATGGTTATGAGAATAATGGTAGTAGTAAGGTTGTCGATAATAGAAGAGAGGAAAAAAGCAATAATGCCTATAATCCAAAGCAATTTTACTTTGCTTCTAGTGCGAATCACCCGCTTGATGATTTCAAACCCACGGTGCATATCAATGATTTCTACTATGGTCATTGCACCGATTAAGAAAAAGAGAATTTCAGCAGTTTCAGCTAAGTGATGTCGTAGTGCTTCATCAATAGCATTACTGTTGTTAGCTATATCTACGGGCACTAACACTCCGTTGAGCACTTCTAGTACATCAAGGTTAAATACTTTAAGTATCGTCCAACAGATGACAGCCATAGCTAAGGCTGAAATGGTTTTGTCTACCTTTATTTGGTGTTCGGTAGTAATACAAAGATAGCCAATGAAAAAAATGGCAATAATCCACGCTTCCATATAATAAATTCTATTTTAAAAATTAACGTGGCGCAAATGTACTAAAACTTCTCGTTATATACCAAATCTTTTTAAAAGTTTTTATTCGCAGATAGAGCTTGGTACACCACTCCTTGTATCTTTTGGCGCACCAATCGGTTTACTAAAAGTTTATTGTCAGAAGAGGGATAAGTGCGGTTCGAGAGGATAACTATTACTATTTCATTAGTGGGGTCAGCCCACGCAAAAGTGCCTGTAAAACCGGTATGTCCAAAGCTATCCATTGGCACACAACCACAAGTAGGACCTGATTTGCCTAACTGTGGCTTATCGAATCCTAAACCCCGACGGTTGCCTTCTGGACAGTAGTTACAAGTGTTGAAGATTTTTATAGCCTGAGGTTGCAAGAACCACGTACCACCGTAATACCCTTGTTGGAGGTACATTTGCATCACTTTGGCTACATCGTCGGCAGTTCCAAAAAGTCCTGCGTGCCCACCAACCCCTCCTAAAAGGGCTGCTCCTTGGTCGTGTACGTACCCTCGAAGCTCCTGAGAACGAAAGGTCTTTTCATCTTCGGCAGGTGCAATATTTACAGGAGAGAAGCGTTGCAAAGGAAGAAAAGTAAGCTGGTAGGCTCCTAAACCTCTATAAAAGTGCTTCTGAACG
The DNA here is from genome assembly GCF_013394735.1 of Capnocytophaga sp. oral taxon 902. Lineage (NCBI taxonomy): Bacteria > Pseudomonadati > Bacteroidota > Flavobacteriia > Flavobacteriales > Flavobacteriaceae > Capnocytophaga > Capnocytophaga sp. oral taxon 902. The sequence goes on along the minus strand of NZ_CP058261.1, from coordinate 2,233,595 downwards.
ATTTCTTGTAGGGGCTTCTTGTTTTTTTTTTCTATGTACTTCTTGAAATAATAATAAGGGAGGTCGCTATACAAGTACTTTTTATCTTTGATAAGCTCACTCTCGTCAATTGTTTTATAAATACTGTCAGTATACCCTTCTCTAAGATATAAGTCTTTGGCTACCTCAGTAGGGAAAGAATCACTTTTGGTAGTGCTGTAATACTCAGGCGAAGGTTTTTTATCAATGTCTAAGGTTTTTCGGTAAAAAGGAATCCACGACTGGAACTGAGCATAGTGCGAGAGTACATCTTTCATTACCAAATCTCCCTTGTTTGTATGTTTGAGCTTGGGTAGCAAATCCTCAAAAGTATCTACGGGTTTGAAATCTCCACGCACATAAAGACGCATCAATTCGGGAAGAGTAGCCAATATCTTCGTAAGCGAAGCGAGGTCGTAAATAGTATTGTCGGTCACTTTATTAGCTGGATTGTAATCTAAAGTACCAAAATTCTTGCGGTAAACTACCTTTCCTCTTTTGGCAACCAATACCTGCATCCCGGGTGTCATCTTTTGTGCTACAGCATCAAGAGCAATGCTGTCTATCTCTTTTAGTTTAAGAGAATTGAGTCCCACGCTTTCAGGTAAGCCGTAAGCTAAGCGTCCTATTCTGGGAGTAGCAATTGAAGTGCCTACGGGTAAGTTAGGGTGTGCTGTTACAGGCAAAACTCCTTTGCCTTCAATAGCACCAAAGATGAGCTGAGCGGCTTTCTCTTGCGCTACTTTGTGGTTTTGGTAAGCAAATACAATAGCTTTAATAGGAGCTATATTTTTCACGTCGAGCATCGCATAGGGGCGAGTAAACACTGCGAGGATTACCTTTTTTTTCTTAGCAATATGCTCTAACCATTTCAGTTCGTTCTCTGTAAACTTGTATGCGTCCCAAGGGGTCTTATCTGGTTTGTGCAACCCGATGATAATCGTGTCAAAAGGTTCAACTGCTTCATATAGCTGTGCCTCATTCTTAGGCTCAATAAGCACGGTCTCTGCGTATTTGCGTAAGGTGGAATAAAACGCCCAACCACTGTCGTTACCAAACTTCACATAGGCTATTTTTCGCTTGTCCAAGTCCTTTATAGGCAGTATATTTTCCTTGTTTTGCCCTACCGTAATCGCATTTTCAAACAGTTCCTCAGTGAGCAAATCGTCTTCTATTGTGTGCAAGGTAGAGGTTACAGTACTTTCATCTAACTGTTTAAAAGATGTGAGCCCCACTTTGTATTTAGCCATTAGTATTTTCTTTACTGAATGTGCTAAGCGTTCCTCACTGATGCGTTTGTTCTGGTAGGCTTTCTTCATCGCCTCAAAACCCTTAGCTACATTAGCTGGCATCAGCAAAATATCGTTACCCGCCAAGAAGGCTTCTACTTCCACTTCGCCTACGGGCAAGTATTCCGATACCCCTTTCATACCAAGTGCATCGGTAAAGATAAGCCCTTGATAACCTAATTTCTTTTTGAGTAAATCAGTGATAATAGCACTTGATAACGACGAAGGTAGCCCTGTTTTAGGTTCTAAGGAAGGAATATTAAGGTGCCCTACCATTATGCTAGCTACTCCTTCTCTGATGAGGGCTTTAAAAGGGTAAAGTTCTACCTCGTCAATACGGTTAGCAGCAAAAGATATAAGCGGTAGAGTTTTATGAGAATCTTTAGAAGTATCGCCGTGACCAGGAAAGTGTTTGGCACTGCCCAGCACCCCTACCGACTGCATTCCGCGAGTAAAAGCAAGCCCTTTTTGGGTTACATTCTCTTTATCCTCGCCAAACGAACGATTTCCTATAATAGGGTTATTCGGATTTGTGTTAATATCAATATCAGGAGCAAAGTTAAACTGCATACCCAATTGTTTGCAGTGTAACCCTATGCGTCTACCGGTACGTTCTACAAGATAGTTATCTTTGATTGCCCCAAGGGTCATATTCCACGGGTAAGCATAAGTAGAGTCCAAGCGCATCGCCAATCCCCACTCGGCATCCATTGCCATAAAAAGCGGAATTTTAGAGAGTGCTTGGTATTCATTAGTGAGCTTTGCCTGACGCTTCGGTCCTCCTTTGGAGAAGATAATCCCTCCAATGTAGTATTTCTTTATGAAGTCTTTTACCTCTTCGGCTTTTTTTGTGCCTATATGGCTTGAAAATACCGATACCATAAACAGTTGCCCAATCTTTTCATCAAGGCTCATTTTGTTATAGGTGTCGTTCACCCACTGCTGTTGTGCTTGGGCATCGGTAGTTGTTAAAGGAGATTTATTTTGGGCAAGTGTAGTAAATAGTGATAAGTAAAAAAAAGTAATTAGTAAATAAGTCTTTCTCATTTTTTTGTATAAAAAGTAAAAGGTAAGAAATAACAGATAAGAGGCGTTTTACTTGCCTTTTACCTTGTTACCTCTTACCCTTTACCTATTAAAATTCGTCTATGTTATAGGCTTTAAGTTTGTTGTAAAGTGTTTTACGTGTAAAGCCTAACAGCTTAGCTGCTTCTGTTTTATTATTATGGGTCTCGTGTAGCGCACTAATAATGAGTTCACGCTCGTTTTCTTTGGTTGAAAAAGAAAAACGCTCTGTAGGGAAATGGCGTGTTTCAGTAATTACAGGCTCTGGCAACTCATTTTCGGTAATATAATCACCTTGTGTGAGTAGGGCAGCGCGTTTCACCGTGTTCGATAGTTCGCGCAAGTTACCTCCCCAAGTGTATAAAAGCATCTTTTGTACCGCCTTTTCAGTAAACCCTTGTACGTTCTTATGTAGCTTTTCATTTGCTTTTTCCAAGAAGTATGAAGCAAATATCATCAAGTCGTCTTTGCGTTCACTTAGCGAAGGTACTTTTATCGAAAACTCGTTCAATCGGTGATAAAGGTCTTCGCGAAACTCTCCTTTTCCTACTGCTGCCAATAAATCTTCGTTGGTAGCTGCCAATACACGAATATCAACTTCTATTTCCTTAGAACTACCAATAGGTTTAATACGGCGCTCTTGTAGGGCACGTAGCAACTGTATTTGGTTGTCATAGCTTAGGTTTCCTACCTCATCAAGGAAAATAGTACCACCATTTGCCTCTTCAAAGTGTCCTTTTTTATCGGTAATTGCTCCCGTAAACGAACCCTTTACGTGACCGAAGAACTCACTCGATGCAATTTCTTTAGGAATGGCACCGCAGTCCACCGCAATAAAAGGCTTGTTACGACGCTCACTTTTCAAGTGAATAGATTTGGCTATCACCTCTTTACCCGTACCACTTTCACCAGTAATGAGTACCGACATATCCGTAGGGGCTACCAAACTGATAAACTTGTTCAGCTTTTTAGAAGCGGCACTTACACCTTCTATATATGAATTTTCGTTAGTAACAACAGGCTGAGCAGCTTTGCCAGGGCTGTTGTCCGCCTTCACATTTTCCTTCTTAGGTAACGAAGCCGTACGCGTACTGCTTTGCGCATTCTTAATAACATTCAGTACGTCCTCTTGTTGGAACGGTTTCGATATATAGTCAAAAGCACCCAATTTCATTGCCTCTACCGCAGTCGATACTTCCGCATAGCTGGTCATTACCACTACAGGCAAATCTGGATATACTTCTTTCACCTTTTTCAAGAAATTGATACCGTCACCATCGGGCAGACGTAAATCAGTGAATACTAAACTTAGCGATGCATTTAGGCTTTTCTCCGCTTCTTCTAAATTATAACATCTTACTACTTCATATCCATTGCGTTCCAAAAATTTACCTAACATTTTGGAAAAAACTACATCATCTTCTACTAAAAGAATTGGATTCTTCATACTTTATATATGTCTTTTTAAATTAAAAAATATACTGTTTTTAGCCGTTCTCTCACTTATCATCATATGATAAAAATATGAACATCAGCTTTGTGCGTTTAAAAAGCGCTCTTTAAAACAGGACAAAAATTTTGCAAATATACAAAACTTTTCTAATAAACATACTATATTAATAAAAAAAGACTTTCTTTTTTCAAGAAAGTCTTTCTTCAATGCATATAATATAAATACTACTACTAACTCCCAATATTTGTTAGTACTTTAAGCTAGCTTGGCTAAACTTAAAGGAATGTCTTAAAATAGTTTAATAAATGATTGTGTTTAAACAATTAAAATTTTAGCAATGTTCTTAATATAAAAGTTGTTTCCCAACAACACAATGAAATGAAATTTAATTTTTAACAACAGTTTTGTTTAATGATTCTTATCTAACAATGTTTCTTTTAGCAATTTTTTCAGTAATTTAATTTTTAACCATTTTCTGTTTGTGACAAATCATTTATTTTATTACTATGCACAATAAGTTTTATCAACTTACGCCTACTATATAGAAAATTCCGTGCCAAAATACCGTAAATCTGTTTATAACTACATTAAAATACTTATTATCAACATAATAAGTTATTAACAACCTGTTGATAACTTGTTAGTATCCCGTGCGTAACCTGTGTACAAAGTGTGTAGTTATACACAAAATGTGTAAATATGTAACTTTTTACACACTACTACTCCTCAGTTCAACCCCTCCTACACAATGTCATCTCCTCCCCTTCTCTTCATCTTATTTTTATCTTAACCTCAATTCAACCATCAAATTCATCTCACAAGTGCTACTTATCCCACAAATCTGAGTGTACAAAAGAACTATTTTCTCCACTACCCTTCTACCAATTCTCTACTAATTGTCCGTACAGCTCGTCTCTACCCGTCGTGTTACACCCTCACATTACCTTCACCATTCGTCCCTCGCTATTCGTCATTTCTTTACTTTCCCGTCACTACATTTCCCCTCTCCAAAGTAGCCAGCAATAGCTGGGTATGTGCACTGCGAGAGCGGAGTATGTGTAAAAGGGGAGGTTTGTCACCTTTTCCAGCTTGTCCCCCTTCGGGGGTTCGGGGGCTTACCCAATAAATAACTCACCACATTTCCCCTTTGAACGGAAGTCCGCGAGAGCGGAGTATGTGAATAGGGAGATGTTTTCACCACATTACCTTCATCATTCGTCATTCGTCCCTCGTCATTAATTCCTCTTTCTTTCGTCTCGAAACCCTCTTTTTACCGTTTTTTGCATTGTTGTATTATATTATGAATCAACTACTTATACACCCTTTCTATACCAATCGTCCAAGATTCGTATAAGCTTCCTATAAGCTCTCTATAAGCTAACCCCACCTTCCTAACAGCCTTTTCTCACCAAAATTCCTCTCAACTCCCTTCCGAACTTTTCCGTTTCCTTCCGAATCCCTCAACTCTCCAAATTTGCTAATTCAACAGCCTGTGTGGCTCACACTGCCTGTGTGGCTCGCACCTTTGCCAAAGTTAATTATCAGTATTATTATTAGTATTATCAGCATTTTTGGTTTTATCAGCATTATTCCCTACCTTTGCACCCTATTAAACACCCATTAACCATTAACCATTAACCATTAACTTTTTACCTTTTACCTTTTACCTTTTACCTTATGAACATACAATTACCTCATTCCATATTACAGTCAGGAAAACATTTGTTGCTCTCAGGCTCCAAGTCCGAAAGCAATAGAGCACTTATATTGCAAGCGCTCTTCCCTGAACTCACTGTGCGAAACCTCTCCACTGCCGATGATACCCTACTGCTACAACAAGCTCTTAGCTCTCACACAGAAGTTGTAGACATTCATCACGCAGGTACTGCAATGCGCTTTCTCACCGCTTATTTTGCAATACAGCAGGGCAAAGAAGTGCTCCTCACAGGTTCCCCCCGAATGAAAGAAAGACCTATACACCTATTAGTAAATGCATTACAACAGTTAGGTGCCGATATTACATATACTGAAAAAGAAGGATTTCCACCTATATATATAAGAGGCAAAAAGCTTACTAACAACGAAATACATATCCAAGGTGACGTCAGCAGTCAGTACAGCTCAGCTTTATTGCTTATTGCTCCTGCTTTGCCTAACGGACTCACCTTGCATTTGGAAGGCGAAGTTACCTCTCTGCCTTACTTAAAAATGACTACCAATCTCTTAGCTCATTGCATAGGACAAGAGCAAGTGTCGTTCAAAGCTAATACTATAAAGGTAAACACAATGAAAGGAAAAAACTTACTACATAACAGTTGGGAAGTAGAATCCGATTGGTCTTCCGCCTCCTATTGGTATGCTTTTGTTGCTTTATCGCCCATAGGCACCACCCTTTCATTGTCCTATTTTAAGCCTCATAGCCTGCAAGGCGATAGTGCCTTAAAAACTATTTATGAGTTTTTTGGAGTGCACTCCTCATTCAAAGGTAATGAATTAACTATTGAAAAAGTAGCTGAACCTCAGCAAAAGCGTTTCGAGTATAACCTAAATGCCACCCCCGATATAGCACAAACCATAGCCGTTACTTGTGTAGCAATGGGCTTAGAGTGCCATTTAACAGGCTTACACACTCTTAAAATCAAAGAAACCGACCGCCTTCAAGCACTACAAACCGAACTGAGAAAGTTAGGAGCAGAAGTAAGTATTACTCACGATAGCTTGCATTTAGCACCTTGCTCACACTTGTGCTCTGGCATTAGCATTGCTACCTATAACGACCATCGAATGGCAATGGCTTTCACACCTTTAATGCTAAAAACTACCCTCGAAATAGCCGATAAAGAAGTCGTGAGCAAATCCTATCCCTCTTTTTGGCACGATGTAGCCCAGCTTACAGTTAAAAGATAATCATTAAAACTTATTTTCAATCAGTAACATAAAAATCTACCGCGATACAACAAAAATATATTTTAATCGTAAAATATTAGAAAACAGTGTTTTAAACAACTAATTATCAGACACTAAAAAATAAAAAATAAAAAAAGTTGTTCTAACATAGTGTTTATTAAATAATTAATTTGTACCTTTGCACGCTGAAAGGATTTAGAGAATATTATTAATAAAAACAATATAAAGATGACAAAAGCAGAAATTGTATCAAAGATTTCCGACAAGTTGGGTCTTGATAAAAACGACGTTCAACTAACGGTTGAAAACTTTATGAACGAAGTAATCAACACATTAGAAAGTGGTCAAAACGTATATCTTAGAGGCTTCGGTAGCTTTATTATCAAAACTAGAGCTGAAAAAACTGGACGCAACATCTCTAAGAATACCACTTTGAAAATTCCCGCTCATAACATTCCTGCCTTTAAACCTGCAAAAGTATTCGTTGAAGGAGTTAAAGCTAAGGTAAAAGTAGCTAAAACTGATAAAAAAGCGAAAAAATAACATTGTATTAATAAATCACAATATATTAAATAATTAAGTTATGCCAAGCGGAAAAAAAAGAAAAAGACATAAAGTGGCTAACCACAAACGCAAAAAAAGAGCGAGAGCTAATCGCCACAAAAAGAAAAAGTAGTTTTTAACTACTTTTTCTCTTTAAAGTAGTATTGTTTAACTAAAATCCAACAAAGTGGACAAAGAATTAATCATTCGTTCTGGTTCCTCTTACGTAGATTTTGCTTTGCTCAGAGACGGTAGGCTCATCGAACTTCATAAAGAAGAAGATACTAACGGCTTAGGAGTAGGAGATATAATGCTCGCTAAGGTGCGCAAACCTATACAGGGGCTCAATGCAGCTTTTGTAAACGTAGGTCACGAAAAAGACGCCTTCTTGCATTATCACGACTTAGGCCCTCAATTAGCTTCTCTACTGAAGTTCCTTAAATGGGTAATCTCTGGAAAACTAAAAGACTTTTCTCTTAAAGATTTTCCCTTAGAACCCGATATCGATAAAAATGGTTCTGTAGCCGAAACACTTAAACCTAATCAACCTATACTGGTACAGATAGTAAAAGAACCTATCTCCACCAAAGGTCCTCGTATCAGCTCTGAACTCTCTATCGCAGGTCGTTACCTCGTGTTGGTTCCCTTTTCTGACCGTATTTCTATCTCTCAGAAAATAGAAGGTAAAGCCGAGAAAGAACGCTTGCGTAAACTCTTGCAAGGCATTAAACCCAAAGGTTTTGGTGTGATTGTACGCACCGTAGCCGAAGGTAAAAAAGTAGCGGAACTCGACAAGGATTTGCAAAGTCTCTTCAATCGTTGGGTTTTGATGTGCCGAAAAATTCAAAAAGCGGTTTTTCCCTCTAAGGTAATGAGTGAAGTGAACAAAACGGGGGCTATCCTCCGCGATATGTTCAACGATTCCTTTACAGGTATTCACGTAGATAATGAGCAACTCTATGAACAGATAAAAAAATACGTACAAGAAATTGCTCCTGAGAAAGAGAATATCGTAAAACTCTATCACTCATCAGTGCCTATATTCGAAAAGTTCCATATCGAACGACAAATCAAAACGGCTTTCGGTCGCACCGTATCGATGCCAAAAGGAGCTTACCTCGTAATAGAACACACCGAAGCCTTACACGTGATAGACGTAAACAGTGGCAACCATTCCAATAAAAATAACGACCAAGAAACCACCGCTCTATCCGTAAACCTCATCGCTGCTACCGAAATCGCACGACAACTCCGATTGCGCGATATGGGTGGTATCATCGTCGTCGATTTTATCGATATGGGCAATAGCGAAAACCGCCGTGTATTATTCGATCACTTGCGCAATGAAATGGCCGAAGACCGTGCTAAACACAAAATCTTGCCTCCTAGCAAGTTCGGTCTGATACAAATCACACGCCAGCGAGTGCGCCAAGAACTAAACATCAAAACAAAAGAAGAGAATCCAAGCAAAGAAGGCGAAATCGAAGCGCCTATCGTTCTAATTGATAAAATCAATATAGAACTTGAAAGCATTATTAAGGAGGAAGCCTATAAAGGACGTATCGTGCTAAATGCGCACCCTTTCATAGCAGCTTATTTAACCAAAGGGCTATTTAGCTCTATCCGTTTCAAGTGGTTCTTGAAATACAAGCGATGGATAAAAATCCTACCGCGCGATGCCTATACTTATTTAGAGTATCGCTTCAAAACCAACGAAGGAACCCCTCTTTAACTTTACCAAACTCGGTGCGTAGCAATACTCACCGAGTTTTTTTATTAAATAACAAATATGAAAACCATCGTCTCTACAAAAGTCTTATCCCAAGAACAGAAAGCAATCCTTTCAGTTCTTCCTATACACCTTATCGAACACAACTTTATCACTGTAAGTTCTATAACAATGAGCCTCACACCACCCTACGATTTGCTCATTGTTACCAGTCAAAATGCAGTGAAGAGCCTATCACAACACCCTTTGGCAACTACCTTAAAAGAGACTCCTGTTCTTTGTGTAGGTGAGCAAACTCAACAACTACTCACTCAAAACGGTTTTAATGTATTGCATTTTGCCCACTATGCCTCTGATTTGGTTCAACATTTACAGCAAAACTTAACTTCCTTAAAAAAACTTACCTCTATCGCATTCTTTGCAGGTACTCAACGCCTTAATACCCTCCCCAACTTCTTTGTTGAAAACAATTTAAAAGTAAAAGAAATCACCGCTTATAAAACTGAATATACTCCTATTGAGATAAAAGAAAACGCAAGTGCTATTCTCTTTTACAGTCCGTCGGGAGTAGAAAGCTACTGCTCGCGCAATACCCTTACCGCTGAACAACAGATATTTTGTATAGGTAAAACTACCGCCGAAGCCGTAAAAAACAGATTAAAAAACCAAACTGAAAATATAATCCTCCCTCCAATTCCTACTGTAAAATCTCTTTTAGAAATACTGTCTATAAACCTAAAATAACAGACTATATTAGGGTAATAATCCTAAAAATAAAGAAAATAATCACTAAACATTGTTGCTCTAATTATATTTTTTTGTATTTTTGCCGATTGAGGTAGTATGCTACCTAAACACTATTAACATAATAAACAGGAAAATGAGTTGCAATAGTTGCACAATCAATCATACAAAAAAAGGGTGTATATCCAACTGTCGAGCCAGTAGCTTTGGGAGTGTAAAACTCTCAGTGTTCGATTGGCTTGCTAATACTCAATTAGCTGGTGGACAAGAGTTTTTCGACTGCGTGGAAGTACGTTTTAAAAACAGTCGAAAGGAATACTTCCGCAATGTCGACAAGCTCCCTCTGCAAATGGGAGATGTCGTAGCTACCGAAGCTCCCTCAGGTCACGATGTGGGGGTGGTAACGCTCACAGGTGAGTTGGTGCGTTCGCAAATGAAGAAGCGAAAAATAGATTGGGAAGGCGAGTTGCCCCGCGTATACCGCAAAGCCAATCAGCACGATATAGATGTGTGGCAACAGTCACGTGCCAAAGAGATTGAAGTACAAAAACAATCACGCGAGCTGGCTATTGCCTTAGGACTCGAAATGAAAATCTCAGATGTCGAATTTCAAGGAGATGGCTCTAAGGCTACTTTCTATTATACAGCTGAAGGACGCGTAGATTTTCGCCAACTCATTAAGGATATGGCAAAAGCCTTTTCAGTGCGTATAGAAATGCGCCAGATAGGTTTCCGTCAAGAGGCAGCTCGCTTGGGCGGTATAGGCTCTTGTGGGCGCGAATTATGTTGCTCTACTTGGCTTACCGATTTTAGAAGTGTTTCTACTTCCGCTGCCCGCTATCAGCAACTCTCTTTAAATCCACAGAAATTAGCAGGACAATGTGGTAAGCTAAAATGTTGCTTGAACTTTGAGCTCGATACTTATTTAGATGCTCTGCAAGACTTCCCAAGAACCGATACAAAACTCCATACACAACGCGGTATGGCTACTTGTCAAAAGATAGACATCTTTAAGCGATTAATGTGGTTCACTTATGATGAAAACCCTATTACTTGGCACAAACTATCTGTAGATAGTGTAAAAGAAATCTTAGAAATCAATAAAAACGGCGAACCTATCGAGGAACTCGAAGAATACGCCATTGTAACCGATTTGTCTTCTCGTAAAAGTACCTCAGTATATGAGGGCATTGAACTCGCTCCAGTAGAAGAAGATAGCATCACCCGTTTCGATACTCCTAAGCGCAAAAAGAACAAACGCAACAATAAAAAGGACAATAAAGGAGGTCAAAAGAATGCTAAATCTGCTCAAAGTAACAATAATAACTCCTCTAAACAACTGAAATCACAGTCCAATCAAGGAGCTAAGAAAAACAATAACAATGCAGAAGTAGCAAACGAAAAACAAGCTCAAAAGCCACAAGCGAAACCTAAAAATACTCATTATACCAATGGGAATAACAAAAAGAACCCTAATTATAAAAACAAACAAAAAGTTAATAATAACGACAATACACCAAAAGATGAGAATTCTTAGCCTGCTAACCTTCTTTACCTTGCTTATTTCTTGCCATAGTGGGGTGGAATATAGCCAATATGTTTCCCTACCCAATGGTTGGGAACAGCATAAACCTATGTTTTTTGAATTAGAAGAAAACGACACAGTAGCAAAGAAGAACCTTTTTATAATGCTCCGAAATGACGAACATTATGAGTTCAGCAATCTGTTTCTCATTACTAAAATGGAATTGCCTAACAGTAATAAAGTAATTGTAGACACTTTGGAGTACGAAATGGCTACCCCCGAAGGTAAATGGTTAGGCTATGGCTATTCAGCCGTAAAAGAGAGTAAATTGTGGTATAAAGAGAATTTCACATTCCCTACTAAAGGTAAATATCTCATAAAAATAGAACAAGCAATGCGAAAAATAGGAGATAACAACGGCGTACCTGTGCTCAAAGGAATTACTGAAGTAGGATTAAGAGTTGAGGAAGTAAAAAACAGAAAGTAAACTTTCATTGATAAACTGATAAATAAGATATGAAAAAAACAAACGACACAGAAAACAATAGTCAAACCAAAAAGGGTATAAGCCCCGTCGTAAAATGGTTTTGGTACATCTTTGCTGGTGGAATTGTAGCAATTATGTTGCTGTTCTTATCAGCGTCTTTGGGACTATTAGGCGAGATGCCTGACTTCAAACACTTAGAAAATCCCGAAACCAATTTGGCTACCGAAATAATTACCGCCGATGGTAAATCCTTAGGAAAATTCTATTTAGACGAGAATCGTACTCCTATTAAGTTTAAAGATTTGCCCAAATCATTAGTCGATGCGCTTATTGCTACCGAGGACGAACGCTTTTATGAGCATTCAGGCATCGATGTACGTGGCACCTTGCGTGCAATGGTATTCTTTGGTAGCAGAGGAGGAGCTTCAACTATTACCCAACAGTTGGCTAAACAGCTCTTTCATAAAGAAAAGAAAAGAGGCTTAGGACGCTATACTCAAAAGATAAAAGAATGGGTCATTGCTACTCGTCTCGAGAAACAATATACCAAAGAAGAAATATTGGCAATGTACTTTAATGTCTACGACTTTAATAACAATGCCGATGGTATACGCTCAGCTGCCAAAATTTACTTCGATAAAGAACCTAAAAACCTTAAAATAGAAGAGGGGGCAATGCTAGTCGGAATGTTTAAAAACTCCGCTCTTTATAATCCAGTGAAAAATAAAGTAGGCGTCACCAATAGGCGTAATGTAGTACTTGCCCAAATGGCAAAGAACAATTACATTACTCAAGAGGAAAAAGACTCTCTGCAAAAACTGCCTTTAAAAATTAAATTCACCCCTGAGAGCCATAACGACGGCTTGGCTACCTATTTCCGCGAATACTTGCGCACTTATATGAAAACTTGGATTGAAAACAATCCTAAGCCAGACGGTACCAAGCACAACTTATATCTCGATGGACTAAAAGTCTACACTACTATCGATTCTAAGATGCAAGCCTACGCTGAGGCTGCCGTTAAAGCTCATATGCAACGACTACAAAAGGCTTTCGACGCCGAAAATAACCCTAAGAAGAACCCTATGTTCCCTTTCGTGAAGGTCTCAAAAGATGAGTACGCAGCCCTAATTGAAAAGGCAATGAAAAACTCTAATCGCTGGGCTCACTTAAAGTATTTAGGCTATTCCGAAAAGGAAATCCGCGACTCTTTCTATAAAAAGACCGATATGCGCGTATTCAGTTGGAAAGGTGAGAAAGACACTGTAATGACTCCTCGCGATTCTATACTGTACTACAAGGCTTTTTTGCGCACAGGAATGATGTCTATGGAACCCCAAACAGGGCATATCAAGGCTTGGGTTGGTGGTATTAACTACAAACATTTCCAGTACGACCAAGTCATACAAGGAGCTCGCCAAACTGGGTCTACCTTCAAACCTTTTGTTTATGCCACAGCTATTGACCAGCTCCACTATTCTCCTTGTTTAGAGCTACCCGATATACAAACTTGTGTAGAAGCCCATAAATATGGTAACCTGCAAGCGTGGTGCCCGCGTAACTCCACAGGTAACTTTACCGGTAAGATGATGACTCTCAAATATGCATTAGCAAACTCTGTGAACTCTATTACGGTGAATTTAATGGATAAAGTAGGTCCTCTTCCTGTCATTAACTTAGTGAAAAAGTTAGGGATTACTTCCAATATGCCTCAAGCTCCTTCTATCGCCTTAGGTACTGCCGATGCCACTGTTTTCCAAATGGTAGGTGCTTACGGTACTTTTGCCAATGAAGGCGTATATGTAAAACCTGTACTGATTACCCGTATTGAAGATAAAAACGGTACAGTACTCTTCGAAAATACTCCTGAAACTCACGATGTAGTAAATGCCGAAGTAGCTCGCGCCGTAGTAAATCTTTTGGAAGGTGTTACTCGCTACGGTTCAGGGGCGAGATTACGCACCAAAGGAGCTGATAGTTACAACGCTGTATATAAAAATGTGATGACTGGCTATCCTTACCAATTTACCAATGCCATAGCTGGTAAAACCGGTACTACCCAAAACAACAGCGATGGTTGGTTTGTCGCAATGGTGCCTAATCTTGTAACAGGCGTATGGGTAGGGGGCGAAGACCGTGCAGTACACTTCCGTAGTATGGCTTATGGACAAGGGGCTACAATGGCTCTACCTATTTGGGGATACTATATGAAAAAGTGTTATGCCGATGCTGACTTAGCTGTTTCCAAAGCAGCATTCCCTGCTCCTCAGAATGTACAAATCCAAATAGATTGTAGCAAGGAGAAAGAAGAAGACTCTGGAGAAGACGATACCTCTATCGATTTTTAATCATTAAATATATAAAAAAAAGGGATACCTTCGGTTTTGCGTGGGTATCCCATTTTTTTTGCATTGATAAATACAACCGAACTTTCTTCTTATCCCTATCTTAACTTTAACTTACCTTCACTTTTTCTTCGTCTTTTGTTCATCATTTGTTCGTCTTTTCTTTGTTCATTGTTCATCATTCCTTCGTCTTTTATTCGTTGTAGAGCCACTGTAGAGCCACTGTAGAGCCACTGTAGAGCCACTGTAGAGCCACTGTAGAGCCACTCATTGTTCGTTCTTTGTTCATTCTTTGTTCGTCTTTTCTATAAGCTCTCTAAATCTACATTATTTAATTCTCCCGCCCCCATTTGCTAATTTGCTAATTAACTCATTTACTAATTTTATCCGTCTGTGTGGCTCGCACCGTCATTTCTTCCCTTCTCCGTCGCTACATTCCCCCTTTTCCGTCATACTCCCCCCTATTGCCTATGGCCTAAGGCCTATTGCCTATTCCTCTTTCTTTCGCCTCGAAACCTCATTTTTAGCAGTTTTTAATCGTTATATTATAGTATTAATCAACTACTTATATACCCTTTCTATACCAATCTTCCAAGATTCGTATAAGCTTCCTATAAGCTCTCTATAAGCTCTCTATAAGCTAACCCAAGCTCTTTTCAACCAAAAAACACTTTTTCCAGTTACTTATAATTCCTTTTTATTTCCTTTTATAAAGTCCTTGTGCTTCTATTCTGTATATTTTTCGTAACATAAATACTACGATATTTCTTACGTTGAGCTCACGTTAACTTATTGATTACTTACGTTTTTACCAGAAAAATAACTTTTAGTAAAGAAAAATGTACAATAAGTAAAGTGCTTTTTGTTAAGTATCCCTTAATTTTGTCCCAAAGAAAAAACTTTAAATTTTATATAATGAAAAGCATCATTAGCATTTGTATTTTGCTGTTCAGTATCCCAATGCTGGCGCAAAAAGTAACTATTACGGGGGTAGTTACCGATGAAAACAAACAACCCCTCCCTGGTGCAAGCGTTGCTGTAGAGCACGCACATTCAGGTACGGCTACTGATTTTGAAGGGCGTTTCTCCCTAAGTGTAGCTCCTACCGATAAAATAGTAGTGAGCTTTATGGGCTATCGCTCCAAAACCATAGCCGTAGGTAAAACACGTACTTTCAATGTATCTCTCGAACCTGAGGTCACTCAGATTGATGAGGTAGTGCTTGTAGGGTACGGTACACAGCGCAAAAGCGATATCTCTACGGCAGTAGCTTCGGTGAAGATGGCAGATATTGCCCAAAGCAGTCCATCGCAGGTATTGCAAGCGTTGCAAGGTAAAGTGAGTGGGGTGCAAATCATCTCTTCCGATGGTTCTGCTTCCAGCGGACTCACATTTAGAATTCGCGGGGTGAACTCCATTACAGGAGGTACGCAACCGCTCTTTGTTATTGATGGGGTGCCTATGCCTACCCAAAGGGTAACCAATACCAATGAAGATGTGGCTACCAATCCGCTACTCAGTTTAAACCCTAACGACATTGAGTCAATGGAAATCCTCAAAGATGCCGCCGCAGCAGCTATCTACGGGTCTAACGGTTCTAATGGGGTAGTGCTTATCACCACCAAAAAAGGTAAGGAACTCGCTAAACCTAAATTTAACTTCAGTTATGCAAGTTCTATTGAAATGATGCCTAATATCCCTTTGAAGGTGCTCAATGCTGAAGATTATGCTCACAAAATGCTCGATTATGGCACTTGGGGCAATCAACCTCAAATAGACTTTTGGCAACGAATGATTGCCGAAAAAGGCTGGAATCACCCTGCTGTAAAAGATTGGCTGAAAGAAGTTACCCAAACAGGTACTAAAAACGAAGCTAACGGTAGTATCACGGGTGGTACCGACCAAACCCGCTATATGCTTTCAGTGGGCTATATGAACCAAGAAGGACTTATCAAGCGTTCTGCTTTCAATCGCTTTACTTCACGTCTCAACCTCTCACAGAAGATTAACGATAAGATGAATGCAGGTATCAACCTCTCATACGCCGTTTCTAAGGATAAAAATCCCGTAAGTGATTGGTCTCAAAATGGAGTGGTTCTCAAAGCTTTGCAAACTTCTCCTTTCTTAGACTACCCTGGTTTTGGTACCCTGATGAGCTATCCTAATATCCGTACGATGAGCCCTAAGGTAGCAGTAGACCAAGTGGATATCAATACCAAATACAACGAGCTCAACGCCAATGTATATCTCAGCTATCAACTGCTTAAAGATTTGACTTTTAACACCAGTGCTTCTTACCGTTTACACACTATTGGTCAAGACCGTTTTTGGGGGCCTGACACTTGGTTCGGACAGTCAGAACGCGGACGTATGGAGCTCTCTCATCGCAATGAGAACAGCTGGGTATATGAAGCCCGTTTGCAATACTCTAAGAGCATCAATAAGCACTATTTTTCTATAATGGGTGCTTTTGAAGCCAATAAGTATTGGACAGATTATACTTACAATAAGTCTACTAACTTCGAGGATACCAAACAAGGCATTTGGGGTATCAACCAAGGGTTAGTAACCTATGCGCCTTTGTACACTTATGATGGCAACCAATTGGTATCGTACATCAGTAGGGCTACTTATAGTTATAACAACAAGTATGTGCTTAATGCTTCTTTGCGTGCCGATGGTTCTTCTAAATTTGGTAAGAACAACAAATACGGTTATTTCCCTGCTATTTCTTTGGCTTGGAATGCTCACGAAGAAGACTTTATCAAGAAAATAGAAGCTATTTCCAATTTGCGTTTGCGCGGTAGTTTTGGTATGACAGGTAACAACCAAATCCCGTCTTACCAATCTTTAGCACAACTTGCTAAAAACAAAGTAGTATTAGACGGTAACAAAGTGGAAATCGGTCGTTATACCAGCAATATTGCTAACGACAACCTCAAATGGGAAAGCCAAAAACAATACAATATCGGTTTAGATTTGTCCTTCCTCAAAAACCGCTATACCTTTTCTACTGAATTGTATTACAAACGCATAGACGATATGCTTTTGGAAGTGAATATCCCTTCTACTTCGGGATTCCAAAAAGCGTGGAAGAATGCAGGTTCAATGGAAAACAAAGGTCTCGAAGTGAGCTTCAATGCACAATGGTTGCGTGAAGGCGATTTCAAATGGACAACCGATTTCAATATTTCTTTCTACCGAAACAAAATCCTTTCATTAGACGAAGGTCAGTATCAACAATTTTACGACCGAGGTATCAACTCCAAAATCAAAAGCGATGTGCTCTTGCGTGTAGGTATGCCGGTAGGTATTTACTACGGTTATGTAGCCGATGGTGTATTCCACAACCAAAACGAAGTGGATAACGCTCAGCCAGGGCCTAACGTAGCTTTAGGAGGTTTGCGTGTGAAAGACATCAACCACGATGGTGTAATCGATACTAACGACCGTGTACCCGTAGCCGATGTAAACCCATTGCACACGGGTGGTATAGGCAACACTTTCTCATATAAAGGTTGGGAATTATACGCTTTCTTGCGTTGGTCGTATGGCAACGATGTAGTAAACGGTAATGCTTACTACCTCACAGGTACTAAGAATATCGACAATATCACACAGAGTGTTTACAACAACGTGTGGTCGGAAGCACACCCCGACCGTAACTTCCCGCTCTTTGGAGGTGGTTTCTGGGCTGAAAATGCTTTCCGCAGCGACTTGGTAGAAGACGGTTCTTTCTTGCGTTTGCAAACTGTTACTCTTAGTTACAACTTGCCTAAAGAAGTGTTAGAGCCTTACAAACTTAACAAATTACGTGTAGGCGTTACCGGTACTAATCTTGCACTTTGGACGCGCTATTCAGGGTTTGACCCCGAAGCCAATACGGGCTATGGAACTATTGCCCGCTTAGCCCCAGGTCTCGATATGAGTCCGTATCCACGACCCACATCGGTTTTATTCTCAGTAGAAGTTGGTTTTTAAAAGATATAGATTATGAAATTACATATTACCACCATTATAGCAATAGGGGCAAGCCTCGGATTGAGCAGTTGTGGCAAGTTCTTGGAAGAAACCCCCAAGAGCACCCCTACATCTCAATTTTTCTATGAAAATGAATTGGATGCTCGCCAAGCGATGAACGGTACTTACCGTTACCTCACCGATGTGTATGTTACAGGACACGGCACTAAACAAATCAGTACCGACCTTGCTAAACGCGCCGATTGGGACGAAGGGGGAGGCTTGCGCAACTACAAGTTTGGGTCAGACAACGATTATATTACCCAAATGTGGCAACAACACTATGCTGCCATTAAGAACTGCAACTCGGTAATCGATAATGTAACCGAACACCAAGGTCGCATCAATAACTGGGAACGCTATGTAGCCGAAGCTCGTGGTGTACGCGCTTACTTGTACTTCGATTTGGTGCGTTGGTTTGGCGATGTGCCTTTGGTACTAAAAGAAACCCAATCACTCAACGACCTCAAAGTATCTCGTACCCCACAAAAGCAAGTGTTTGAGCAAATCATTGCCGACTTTACTTATGCAATGGCTCACGTAGCCGAAAAAGGCGATACAGGCAATGGTTACCAATACGGACGTATTACCAAAGATGCTTGTCGCGGTTTCTTAGCTAAAGTACACTTGTGGCTTGCCTCAGTAGCACAACGCGACGGACGTGAAGTGCTTGGTTCGGCTACTGAAAACTACACCAAAGCAATGAACTATGCCAAAGAGGTCATACAAGGCGGTCGCTACCAATTAGTAGAATACTATCCTGATGTATTCAACGCTAAAACCAAAATAAGCGAAGCTCCAAAAGAAGTTATTTGGTGCGTACAAGGTCTTACAGGTGACGATACCGGTACACTCACAGGAATGCTTTACGGAATGAGAGGTAATGAAAACTTAGGAGGTTCTTGGGATAATATTTCTAGCTCCGATTATCACCGTATGATTTATGAACCCTCTGACTCTATTCGCAGGTTGTGGAACTGCCCACGTGTGCAAGTACTCGACAATGGTAAGTTATGGGGTTGGGACTACAATATTTACAAAGATACCCGTGTAGACCAACCTCTTAGTAAGGCTACCGAAAACAATAACTGGGTAATGTGGAGTATCGGTAAGTTCCGCCGTTTCCCACTAGCTGATACCTCTTCGTATAACTACAAGAACTTTGGTATGGATGAACCGTTACTTCGCTTTGCTGATGTACTCCTCATCTATGCAGAGGCTTATAACGAGGTAAACCATTCACCTGGGGCTTACACACCCTCGTCTTCTTTAACAATGAATGGCACCAACGTGCAAAGCGCTTACGATGCGGTGAATTTAGTGCGTAAACGCGCTCGTATCTCTAATAAAGCAGGCGGACGCATCGTACACCGCGATGTATTGCCTCGTGATTTGGATAAAACCCATATCAACGATGTAAACACCGTAGTACCCGATTGGAAAACCTCCTCTTATGGTTATGACTATGCAGGTACTGCTATGTGGACAGCTAAACATTACAGCGATGATTATACCGCTTTCCGCACTGAAATCTTAAATGAACGGGCTCGCGAGCTTGTAGGAGAAACCACCGACCGCTGGTGTGACCTCGTACGCCGTGGCATTTTGGTACAAGCTTTCCAAAACTGGCGTATCAACAATCCGTTTATCAGTGGGGAAGAGCGTCGTATTCCAGCACCTGCTGCGCCTGAGAATGTTCGCCCTTATCACCAATTGTTACCTATTCCGCTTAGCGAATTGGACGCAAATAAGAATTTAACTCAAAATCCTGGATACTAAATAGCCAATGAGAGTGTCGCAAAACTTTGCCAAAGTTTGAAACTTTGGCAAAGTTGAAAAAGAACTAACAATTTAACACACAAACAAATGAAAACACATATATTACTCATTAGCGGGTTGCTACTCACGGCTTTGGGTGCTTGTACTAAGGATAAACCTGAAGACGTAGACCTATCAGTAACAGCTGATAAAACCCAAGTGAAGGTAGGCGAACCCGTAACTTTTACTATTCATCATAATGTAAATGCTTTGGCTATTTACACCGGTGATGAAGGGCACGATTACCAAAAGAGTATAGACAATGTACTCAAAGGGAAGACTTCAGAGGAATTACAAGGTAAAAACTATCGCCCTACCGACCCTGATGTGAAACCTTACAAAGTAGACTTTACTTCTACACAAGTAGGGAGCACTACTTTAGCCAATGGCGCTTTTGAAGTGCGCAACGCCAATAGCGGTGATAACTTAGTTGGCAGTCAAGCCGAAGTAGTAACCGATGCTACCATAGGTAAAAATGTAGTGAAAGTGAATGCCAAACACCCTAACTGGTGGTATGAAGCTTTGCGCCTTAATGTAAACACCAAAGTAGGAAGCGACAAGAAGATGACTTTAAGAATGAAGTTTGCGACAACTACTTTGAAGAGTACTAATGACGAAAGCGAACACCCCGAAGAAACAAAGTTCCCTATCGTGATATTCTTAGGAGGAATTGCTGAAGGAGAAACAGCAGTCACTTTCAAAAAAGAAACCGTTTGGGATTTATTTGTAGAACCCAAAACTGAGTATACCGATTACACTTTTGATATTGGTCGTACCATTTCAGCGTGGGAAAGTGCTGTAAACAAAAAAATGGCAACGCTTTCTTATATTCAGATTCTGTTTACTACCGTGGGTGCTGGCATTGGCTATATAGGCGATTATTTTGTTGAATCGGCTAACTTTGGAGCTATTGACTATAAGGCTTTCGATACAGGAAAAGGTATTACCATTACCGATGATTCTGGTGTGACCAAATACACTCATACGTATGACAAAGCAGGAACTTATGAGGTAGTGGTAGTGGGCAGTAGCAGTGGTTTTAAAAGCTATTCAAAAGACGGCTATAAAACTGATGTAGGAACTGTAAGTGCTGACGAGTACAAGTACAACACTGAATACCGCACTATCAAAATTACGGTGACCCCATAGGATAGTGATGAGGTGTAATCTGTACGAATAGGGTAAAGAAAAGACGAAAGAAAGGTGAACGAAGAGTGGGTCTACAGTGGCTCTACAGTGGGTCTACAGTGGGTCTACAACGAACAAAAGACGAAGGAATGACGAACAAAAGGCGAATCTACGATGAAGGTAAGGCGAATCTAAGATGAAGAAATGAAGGTTACTTATCAGTTTTTAGATTTGGGTATTTTGAGCTTTTGATAAGGATTTTATATCTTTGCCCTCTAAATGAGATTTTAACAAATGAACAGAACGATAAAGCTCCTGCGAATCCTGCTGTTGTGGCATTTTCTCTTTCCTATCGCTTTCACAGAGGGGGTGGTGGTGAGAACACAAGCGCAAGAAACTTTCCTTTTCCACCATCTTACGCGCAATGAAGGTCTGTTGCACGACAACGTTACTTGCATTGCTCAGGATTCGTTGGGCTTTATTTGGTTAGGTACTCATAGAGGGCTGAACCGTTTCGATGGCTATACTCTTGATGCCTACAAGTACGAGCAAGACCCTATCAACTCGGTGTACTACAACCGTGTGTACAGCTTGCAACCTATGGGGCGTTACCTTTGGGTAGCTACCGAAGCAGGAGTAGCTTGTTTTGATATTCGGCTGAAACAGTTTGTCAATTTCAAAATAGACGACCCTCTTGATTTGGCTTTCTATACCAAAGTAAAACTCTTACAAAAAGGCACAAACAATG
Organism: Capnocytophaga sp. oral taxon 902; assembly: GCF_013394735.1. NCBI lineage: Bacteria > Pseudomonadati > Bacteroidota > Flavobacteriia > Flavobacteriales > Flavobacteriaceae > Capnocytophaga > Capnocytophaga sp. oral taxon 902. Next base: position 2,211,776 of record NZ_CP058261.1, on the reverse strand, counting down.
AACTTTGGCTTTTGAGCGAAAACCAAATTAGGCGTGCTAAGGTAGTGTGGAATCAGCGCGAGAAGGCACTTACGCTGAAAACATTGCCTATTGGCTCTGTCTCACAACTCACTACTTCGCAACTCAATCCGCAAATAGCAGTGAGCGAAAAAGGAGAAGTGTGGCTTTCGGGGTTCCCTTGGTTATCGGCTTACGTTCGTGACAAGGGCAGACTAAAAGCCCTACCTGAAAAGGTGAACAACATAGGTTCGGGTATCGTAAAGATGCTCTATGCCGATGGCTACTTGTGGGTGATTTATCGAGATAGCTTAGTGAAGTACGCCTGTAAGCCCGATAACACCTATGCGATAGTCGCTAAAAAGGAATTTGACCTGAACAAACATTTGCTTTCTCTTACACTGAGCGGGCAATACGTGTGGATAGTGAATGAAGAAAGTATCTTTCAGTTGGATAAAAACAGTCTTTCTCTGCTGAAAGAACACAGTCACTCGCCTTTGAATCCGTATTCGGCAAGCAATCATATCAACAGTGTGTTCTTAGACAAGGAGAGCAATTTGTGGGTATCGGCTTGGTCTAATGGTGTATCGTACAGCAGTACGCGCGATGCGTTTTTCAAGACGGTATGGATAAAACCCCAGAGCAAAGTGGGTTCGGAGTTTGTAAGCACGATGCACTACGACCCCGATGGCTATGTGTATATAGGCAATAAGTTCGGCGGAGTGATTAGGTTTCACACCCAGAGCCAGCAGTTAGACGAGCACTATTGCAATGCTCCTGAGCTTTCGCCTAACGTTACGAGTATTCAGAGCGATAAAGCACACTTGTACGTATCGGTTCGCGAACGGGTATGGGTGATAGACAAGCAAAGCCGACGCATTATCGGTTCGTTTGCAACACAGTGCAACGATTATATATTTGATATCAAGCTCGATACCTTTCACCGTTTGTGGATTACTACCTATTCAGGATTGGAGTGCTTTGAAGAGCAAAAAGGACAATGGCAAAACGTCTACACCTTTACCGAAACAACGCCTGAACCTCGTAGGTTATCTACTAACAAGCTCCACAAAATATATGTGGATAAGGCTAAGAACGAACTGGTGATAACCTCGGTAATGGGCTTAAACAGATTGCAACTCAATGCCAAAGGCGAGGTAGTGCGTGTGCTCAAATACGCTGCCGACGCTAAAACCCCGCACAGCCTGAGTAGTAATTATCTTTGGGCAATTGATAAAGACAAAGATACTTATTGGATAGGTACTATGGGTAGCGGACTCAACAAGGTGGTTCTCACTGATAACGCTAATGGCAAACTCACTTATACTGCCGAACATTACGGCATAGAAGAAGGGGCAACCTCTAACGATATTGAAAGTGTGGAAGTAGATGCTTTTGGCAATGTGTGGTGTGGAGGCTTTTACTTGAGTTTCTTTGATACAAAACTAAAACGTTTTGCGGCTTTCAGCAACAACGATGGCTTGCAAGGACACAGTTTCGGGACGGCTTCCTCTTGCAAAGATGCTGAGGGGAATCTGTACTTTGGGGGCTCACACGGCTTTAACTATTTCAAACCACAAGCGCAGATGTTTTCGTCAGCTCACCTAAGAGTACATTTTAGCAGGTTTGAAAACAACGGCAAAGTAGTCAATTCGTCTATAGAGTTTACCGATGCGCTTTCGATAGCGTACCCGAACAACGATTTTTCGGTGTACTTCACCACTTTGTCATACAATGCACCTCAGCGATTGCGCTACCGTTATAAATTAGAGGATTACGACACTGATTGGCACTATATAGCCGTGAATGACCCTGCCCCACACGCCACTTACCAAAAGCTCCCTTATGGTACTTACAAACTATTAGTAGAGGTAGGCGATTGGCAACAGTGGAGCGGAGCGCAGACCGAGCTTACAGTGGTCTCCAAGCCTCCTTTTTGGCTTACGTGGTGGGCGTACACCCTCTATGCACTTGCCCTTGCAGGCTTGCTGTACATAGGTTTTAGGTACTTTATGCGATGGACGCAAATGAAGCATACCATAGCTGTACAAGAGGAAAAAGAGCGACATAAAGAAGAGCTAATGCAGATGAAAATGCAGTTCTTTACAGACGTCTCACACGAGTTCCGTACACCACTTACCCTAATGAGCCACGCAGTAAGTGAAATGGAAGAGGAAATGCCTTCCAATAAGTATGTGCATACCCTCAAACGCAATACGGGTAAGCTCAGCAATATGGTAAACGAACTGCTTGAGATACACCGTATGGACGTATATACACCTCAGCTAAAAGCCAATTACATTTCGGCAAATAGCTATGTGCAAGCCATTTACAACGAGTTTAAGGAGTGGGCAAGCCAAGTGGCTATAACGTTGCAATTAACACTACCTGAACAAGAAGTAAAGTTGTGGTTAGATGAGAAGTATTTTAGCAAGATACTTTCGAATATTCTTTCCAATGCTATTAGGTACTCCAATGCGGGAAGCACTATACGCTTATCGATTTCGGTAGAGAATTTGAGCGAGCTCACACCGCTCTACAAGAGCGCCTTTGAGAACACTGCGCATACCTTGCCAGGCAAACAGTTGGTGGTAAAAGTGCAAGATGAAGGCGTAGGGTTGGAGAAGAATGCCTTATCCGAAATCTTTGAACGCTTCCACCGTGTAGAGGGACAAGGACAAAAAAGAGTAGGTTCGGGCATCGGGCTTTCTTTGGTAAAATCATTAGTTGAAGCGCATCGCGGTGGGATTATCATTAGCAGTAAGCCCAATGTAGGTACCGAAGTCATCATCACCTTCCCTATGGACGACAGTTACTTATTGCCCGAACAGAAGTTGCAGGACAGTGCTTTTCAGCTGAAAGAATACTTATCGGACTATGCGGTTGAGTATGAACACATAGGCGAAGAAGAGGACGAAATGTTAAATTTGCCCCAAGAAGATAAACCTACCTTGCTTTTAGTAGACGACAATCACGAGGTACTGATGATACTCAAAAACATCTTTATCAAAGAGTACAACATCATTCTCGCCTCCGACGGCGAACAAGCGATTGAGAAGTGTAATCAGCATTTTCCTAATTTGGTCATATCGGATGTGATGATGCCTAAAATTGACGGATTTGAGCTCTGTGCTATCCTGAAAAAGAACCTGCAAACGTGCTTTATCCCTGTGATATTGCTCACGGCGAAATCGCAAATAGAGTCGCAGATAGAAGGAATTGAGTTAGGTGCTGATGCCTACCTTACAAAACCTTTTGATGTGAAACTGCTCAAAACCAATGTGCGCAACTTGCTCAACAAGAGCAAACAACACGCTCCTATTGAGAATATCCGTCAGAAAGTGATTGATAAAAAACAACAAGAACAGTTAGACAAGCTCACTCATTTGGTAGTGACCAATATGCAAAACCCACATTTCTCGGTAGATAACCTCTGCCTTGAACTCGGTATAAACCGCACTAAGTTGTACAGCTTTGTCAAACAAGCTACCGAGCTTACCTTGGCGAACTACATTCGCAAAATACGCTTAGACAAAGCTGCCGAACTGCTTAAAACTACCGATAAACTCATCAGTGAAGTGTGTTACGAAGTAGGAATCGATAGTCCGTCGTATTTCACAAGAGCTTTTAAAGAACAATTTGGGGTATCACCCTCAGAATTTATTTTAGGTAAGAGGTAAAAAGTTAACGGCTAAGAACTAATAACTAACGACTAAAAACATACAAATGAAAAGAATATTTGCTTTTATTACTTTGTGCAGTTCGCTATGGGCGAGCGCACAACAGCCCACTGAAATCACCCTACTACCCAATGAACAATGGTGGGGTGGCTTTACGGGCGTAGGCAAAGAGATGCCTTACCAACCATCGGAGCGTATTTACAACTTGCGCACCGAGAATTTTAACAACCAATCAGTGCCCTTTCTGTACTCTAATCAAGGGCGTTATATCGCTTCGGAAGCTCCTTTTGCTTACCAATTTAAAGACGGAAAGATACTTATCACTCCTTCACGGGCTGAGGTGAGTTGCCACACAGCAGGTACTACCCTCAAAAGTGCCTATCAGGAAGTGAGTAAACAATATTTTCCGCCTTCAGGGGTAATTCCCCCCGAAGTGTTCTTTACCAAACCACAATACAACACTTGGATAGAACTTATTTACAATCAGAATGAAAAGGACGTTTTAGCCTACGCCAAAGCTATTCTGGATAACGGAATGCCAACGGGAGTAATAATGATTGATGACAACTGGCAAAAAGACTATGGCGTATGGCAATTCCGCCCCGATAAGTTCCCTACGCCTAAGGAAATGATAAACCAGCTCCACCAAATGGGCTTCAAAGTGATGGTATGGGTATGCCCGTTTGTATCACCCGATAGCCAAGAATACCGCTTTTTGCGCGACAAAGGCTATTTAGTGAAGAAAAAAGGAGCTGACACCCCTGCTATCCTCGATTGGTGGAATGGGCTCAGCGCTTGCTATGACCTCAGCAATCCCGAAGCCTTTGCCTACTTTGTGAATATGCTTAAAGACCTACAAAAAGAATACGGCATCGATGGATTTAAGTTTGATGCAGGTGACCCAGAGCGTTATTTGGCGGAAGATGTAGACGTTTTCGACCAAAAATCTTACGATACTGAACAAACCTATCTCTGGGGTAAATTAGGCTTAGAATTCCCCTACAACGAGTTCCGCGCTTGCTGGAAATTGGGCGGACAGGCTTTGGTACAGCGTTTGGGGGACAAGAGTTACTCTTGGGACGGTGTAGCCCGTTTAGTCCCCGATATGATAGCCGCAGGACTCAACGGTTATGCATTTGCTTGCCCCGATATGATAGGCGGAGGGGAATACGGCAGTTTCTTGAATGTAGACCCTACTAAGTTCAATCAGAAGCTCATCGTGCGCTCTTGCCAAATACATTCGATGATGCCTATGATGCAATTTTCAGTAGCTCCTTGGCGCATTCTATCGAAAGAGAATTTGGCTATCTGTATCAAATACGCTAAATGGCACGAACAATTAGGCGACTATATCATAGCCGAAGCTAAAAAATCGGCACAAACAGGAGAACCTATTGTGCGCAGTATGGAGTATGCTTTTCCTCATCAGGGTTTCGCTAATTGCAAAGACCAATATATGCTGGGCGATAAGTATTTAGTAGCCCCTGTAATGACCGAAAGCGATGTTCGCACGGTAAAACTCCCCAAAGGCACTTGGCAGGATGAACAAGGCAAAAAGTACAAAGGAGGCAAAGCATACACCCTAAAAGTACCTTTGGAGCGATTGCCTTATTTTGTAAAGATTAAGTAATAAATTATGCATTGTAAACTTAAAATCCTATGAAAAAATATCTTTTAACATTTTTTGTTTTACTAACCACCATAATCTCTTGCCAAAGCAAAGAAGATGACGTTAACAATGGAGGAGGTACACAGTCACCTACTACCAAAACCTCTACTACTACGTCTACTACCACCCCTATACCACCCGTTACACCCCCAGCAGTTCCTCCTCTCAATCAGACAGTGAGATATGAAGGTACTAATGAGGTGTTTTTAAATCCTGAAAGAGGTTTTTTAACCCATCAAGACCAAGGGGAAGGTGATTGGACACTTAATGCAGATTGGGTGAGACAGAAGCGAAATCAGGAGGGGATAAGTCTTATCCTCACGATTTATTATATGAATAACTTTCGAGAGAAAGACATTCCGGAGTACTTTTTAAATCGGATTCGGAATAATATGCGAGTCATTCGCGAAGGAGGCTCTAAGGTAGTTTTACGCTTTGCTTATTCAAAAGACCAAGGTGATTATTACAATGGTAGAGGAGATACCTCGTGGTATTGGACGGAAAGACACCTTAACCAATTGGCACCAATAATTCGTGAAAATGCTGATATCATAGCTGTATGGGAAGCAGGTTTTGTAGGTGTTTGGGGCGAATGGTATTACACCAATCATTACGGCTTTGAACCCCAAGAAAATGCAGGAGCTTATGAAGCCCGCAGAAAGGTATTGGCAAAAGAATTAAGCATTTTACCTAAGGATAGAATGGTGTGTGTGCGCTACCCAATGGCAAAGATATTTACCCAAAACATCAATGTGCACACGAATCTTACAGAGGGAAATGCTTATAATGGCAGTGACTTATCACGCATAGGCTTCCATAACGATTGTTTTTTAGCTGATGCTCCTAATATGGGTACTTATCCTAATGAAAACTACCGCAAGTATATGGAGCGGGAGACCCAGTATGTGGTGATGGGCGGAGAGACTTGCACCTCGCCTAATAGTTTTACAGAATGTAGCAATGCTTTAAGAGAAATGGCTTTGTACCATTGGAGTTATATTAATATGGACTTCCACGAGGGTACTATTAATAGTTGGAAAAACAGGTGTATGGACGATATGAAAAGAAAATTAGGCTATCGTTTTGCACTTAATTACAGTAAATTTACGGGCAACCCAGTGCCTGGAGGACATTTGCAAATAGAGTTTGAACTCAAGAATGAGGGCTTTGCTTCGCCGTATAATCGTCGTGATGTGCAGATTGTTTTAGTGAGAAAAGGCACTTCGGAAAAACAAGTATTTAAACTCAATGACGACCCTCGACGTTGGTTTGCAGGTAAGACTGTGAAAGTGAAAGCAGATATTACTTTACCTCAATATCTTTCCAAGGGGCTTTATGACATTTATTTGAATTTACCAGACCCTTACCAAAGTCTTGCTCATCGTCCGGAATACAGCATTCGTTTGGCTAACAAAGGCATATGGGAAGCTCAAACAGGTTATAACAAACTCAATACGATTACGATACAGTAAAGATTAGGATAATAGAAACAGAAGAAGAAGGTCAGCAAGAAGAGTTTTGCTGACCTTTTTTAATAATATAATACCAGAAATACCAATAATATCAGAAATACTGATAGGTGATGGAAGGTCGAAAAATTCAAAAGGAAACGGAAGATTTCAGAAGAGGCTAGAATGCAATTTTGATGAAAAAAGGTTATTAGGAGGGTATGCTTAGCTTATAGAGAGCTTATAGGAAGCTTATACGAATCTTGGACGATTGGTATAGAAAGGGTATATAAGTAGTTGGTAATGAATAATTAAAGGTGGTGAGAAAACACTAATTTTGAAGGAAATAAAACGAAGGAAAAACGAAGTAAAATAGCGGATAAGACAAGGTAAGAAAGATGATGCAGCTTTTTTTGATTTTGTTTTTGACCTGCGTACTAATATAGACCCTAAATACACTATTATAGTAAAATAGGATGGTATTATTTACAAAAAAAGCCTTTGGAACTCCAAAGGCTTTTTTTATTGTAACATTAAAAAACTTTATTATGATTCTAATGGAATAACAGAAACAAATGATTTGTTATCTCTCTTCTTTTCGAACTTAACGATACCATCGATTTTAGCGTGCAAAGTATGGTCTTTACCAATATACACATTCTCGCCAGCATTGTGTTGAGTTCCACGTTGTCTAACAATAATGTTTCCTGCGATGGCAACTTGACCACCGAAAATTTTAACACCTAAGCGTTTAGAGTGAGATTCTCTACCGTTCTTAGAACTACCGACACCTTTTTTGTGAGCCATTTTTTCTTAGATTTTTAGGTTTAACAATTATTTTACGATACCACCGTTCAACTCGTCTTGCCATTTTTTAAGTTCGTCCCATTTGCCGTCAGCGGCTAATTGAGCTTGAGCTGCCCAAGTTTGAGGGTCTAAGTGTGCCAAGGTTGAACTTGTTTCTGATAGAATGGTTTTGATTTCTTCAACTGATTTCTTAGCTAATTTAGCAAAGGTGTCTACCCCTGCTGCTACTAAGGCTTCTGCTGCTTTAGGCCCAATACCTTCTATCTTTTTCAAATCATCAGCTTTTGCTGACTTAACAGGAGCTTTTTCTGTCTTAGGTTTTGCTTGGGTAGTTTTAGCACCACTTGCAACGATGTTCTCAATTACAATTTGCGTAAGGAACTGACGGTGTCCGTTCTTAACTTTGTAACCTTTACGTCTTTTCTTTTTGAACACGAGCACTTTGTCACCTTTCAAATGTTTCAAAACCTTTGCTTCTACGGAAGCTCCATTTATAGCTGGGGCGCCTACGGTGATGGTTCCGTTGTTATCTAAAAGGAGTACGTTATTAAACGCTACTTTCTCTCCCTCTTGATTAGGCAAACGGTGAACAAACACTTTTTGGTCTTTGCTAACTTTAAATTGTTGCCCTGCTATCTCTACAATTGCATACATAGCTTTGTTATTTAATAATGGTTTAAATCGGGCGCAAAAGTACGAATTATTTTTTACCTACCAAAATAAAAGAGAGAAAAAGTTTTAAAACCTTTTCTCTCTTTCTTATTTTATAGCGCCTATAAGGCTTGTATTAATAACTGTTTTCATCAATCTCTACTTTGCCCCAGAATACTTTGTAGGCGAAATAAGTGTAGAGAAGCAATAACGGCGCCCCTATCGCAGTAATAGTGAGCATAATCTTTAATGATTTTTGAGAAGCTGCTGCGTTGTATACGGTAATGCTATTGCCTGTTTCTAAAGTAGTTCTCAAGAAAGTAGGGTGCAAATTCAGTGCTGCTACCACCATAAAGAAAACGATGGTGAGAATAGTACCCACAAAAGCCTTTTTATAGTCTTTTTTCTTCATAAAGAAAGCTACGCTTAAGATGCTGAGGAGCAATAACGCAGGGAATACTTTCAGTGCAGTGTTATTAGCAATATTTTCAGCTAAATGAGGAGTGAGCATACTGTAAATCGCTACTGCTGTAAACACTACCAAAAAGCCGAGGTATGCATAGTTAATGCGTTTCTCGATGCGGTGGTGCATATCTCCGTGAGTTTTGAGAAGCAAATACAAACCTCCGTGTACCATAAAGAGCAAGAGTGTCATTACACCTACAAGTAATGCATAAGGGGTAAGGAAAGTAAAAAGCGCTCCTCCGGTGTACTGAAAGTTCTCGTCTAACGGAAGCCCTTGTAGTACATTGGCTATTACCACGCCTAAGAGCACAGGCAATACGATGCTACACACGCTATATACGGTATCCCAAGTGTTGCGCCAACGGTCGCTGTCCTCTTTGCCGCGTACCTCAATAGCTACCGCTCTAAAAATAATAAAGGTGAGGAAAAGCATAAAAGGCGTGTTCATAGCCGAAAACAATTCGGCATACATTAGTGGGAAACCAGCGAAAATACCTGCTCCCCCAATTACTAACCACGCTTCATTACCGTCCCATACTGGTCCGATAGCGTTTAGAGCTACACGGCGTTCTTTTTTCTTATCGAAGAACAAATGCCACGCTCCAGCGCCGAAGTCAAAGCCGTCTAAAATAGCATAGCCTGTAATCAAAAATCCTATAATGATGAACCACCACGTAGGGTAGTCGATTCCTAAAAATGTTTCCATATCTGTATAATGTTATGCTGTTTGTAATTGTTCTTGAGTTTCGTGTTCATCTATACCGTGAACGATTTTCTTGTTCATCAAGTAGATGAATAGAGCGAAGAGGATGATATAAATAACAGTAAATAAGATAATCGCAAAGAGTATTTGGTTAGCCGATACCGATTTAGAAAGGGCTTCGCTCGTGCGCAAGAGTTTGTACACTATCCAAGGCTGGCGACCCATTTCGGCTGCAAACCAACCTACTTGATTACCTATTTGTGGCAATAGTACGCTCCATACAAAAATATGCAAGAGCCAGCGTTTGTTGTATAATTTGCCTCTCCACAATAAGAAAGAAGCGTAGAGAGTGAGTGCGATGAGGAACATACCAATGGCTACCATTATATGATAGAATTGGAATACAGCATTCACTTGCCCAGGGCGGTCTTCCACTGGATATTGGTCAAGACCTGTTACGGGGGCATCAGCATCAAAATGCACCATATACGAAAGCCCCTTAGGAATACTCAACCCGTGAGTTCCCTCATTCTTTTTATCTACCCAACCAATAATGTAAGCATCGCCAGGGCCTGTTTTGAAGTGCCCTTCCATAGCAGCTAATTTCTCAGGCTGGTTTTTAGCTACACCATCAGCTGAGCTGTGTCCTGAAACCAATTGCAACAAGCACACAAAGGTACCGATGATAAGAGTTACTTTAAAGGCTTTTTTAGAGATTTCTACGTGGCGACCTTTGAGTAAATACCAAGCGTGAACGCTCAATACCAAGAAAATACCAGCCAAGAACGCTCCTTGCCACACGTGCCATATACGGTCTATGCTCGAAGGGTTGAATACCATCGCCCAAAAATCAGTGATTACGGCTTTAGCTTGCATACCTTCGCCTGCAATTACATAACCTGCGGGGGTTTGTTGCCAGCTGTTGGCTATTACTATCCAGATAGCAGAACACATAGAGCCTAAGAACACCCCAAGGGTAGCCAAGAAGTGCCATATAGGCTTTACTTTGTTCCAACCGAAAAGTACAATACCAAGACAGGTACTCTCTAAAGCGAAAGCAAAAACACCCTCAGCCGCCAAAGCACTACCGAAGATATCACCTACATAACGCGAATAGGTAGCCCAGTTGGTACCAAATTCAAATTCCATTACAATCCCTGTAGCGACTCCTAAGCCAAAGGTAAGTGAGAAGATGCGCGTCCAGAAGCGGGCGAGCGTGTCATACTCTTTTTTACCAGTGCGTAGGTAGATACCTTTAAAAGCTACCATTAGTAATCCAAGCCCTATACTTAAAGGCGGATAGATGTAATGGAAAGCAATCGTCAGTGCGAACTGCACCCGTGCTAAAATTTCTGTCTCCATATGTCGAGTAATTTAATTAGTGAAATATGCGACAAAAGTACACTATATGAGTAATATACCAAAAGAAAAGTAGAAAACGGATATTAATTTATATTATATCTAAATAATATAGCTCTTTCTCTACTCTCATACCTAACTTATCGCTAGCTTTACCTCTAATGATTGGTATTATTGTTTTTTTCGGTATTGTGATGTTATAAAAAATCAATGGATACTCAATACTCTGAATATCCATTGATGAACTTATAATTAGATATTATCGATTTTTACTTGTTCTTTTTAATTTTCCCTTTTATTTCTTTCACTTTGTCTTCTACAAAGCGCATTAGTTTATTGGTAATAGGGAAATTGAACACTTCTTTATCAGTAGTAACCCTTGTAGTGAGATAAATACCCAAAGGCAGAAGTATCAAAGCGGGTATCCACGGTGCTAAGGCTGGGTTAATTGTGTTGTTCTCAGCTATATTTTTCATAAACATTCCTATAAAATAATAAGCTAAGAACAGTATCATTGCTATTACCAAAGGCATACCAATCCCTCCTTTGCGAATGAAAGCTCCTAAAGGTGCCGCTACGAAAAAGAGAACAAAACAAGCTACCGTGAGAGCAAACTTATCGCTGAGATTTAAAATGTGTAAGTTCATTAGCTTATAGCGATATTCAAGGTCGCTTTGGCGGAATTCCACATTGTCTAACTGAGCTTGGTTGGTATTGATAGCCATATCAAGTACCATTGATTTTTGTGTGTTGTTCAGTTTGTTAAAGAGCTCTCTCACCGAAGTAATCTCCTTAGCAGGTTTAGGTTTCTCTTGTTTTTTTTCCTCGGCAGAAGGGGGTGGCGGAGGGGCTACTGAGAAACCTGTACGCCGAAACATATTATTGCCATAGTCAGTAATATTCTGCTTAAAATCGGTGCGGAGTGAGTCGATAGCGTAATTAAGCTGTCCTACATTCATCATACGATAGGTAGTAGCATCGGTTTTCTCGTTAAAATCTACATTGTTCAAATGCGAAAGGTCAAGATTGATGATGTATTTTTTAAAGTATACCTTGGCAAAAGGTTCTTTTTGTTGGGCTTCATAAGAGTTGGTTTTAATATCCTCGTAATAAGTCCCGTCTTCCAAAATAAGCTGTAAGAAGTTGCTATTAGTCTTAGAACTCTTAAGTTCTCCTCGCTTGGCATTGATTACAGTGCGATTTACTTTATCTGGAGTCTTTTTGTGAATGAGCACATTCTCTAAAAACTCGTCATTATCACCTCTTTTTTTTCCTACTTTTATGCTTATATCCTCCCCTATGTTAGAGAATACACCTTCGGCTATAGCCATAGCAGGCTTCACTTTGGCAATGTTCGATCTAAGGGTATACACCTCGCGATAAGCTACTGGAATTACATTATTGGCTAAAAAGAAAGTGCCTAAACTCAGTAATGCCATCAGTATAATCAGCGGACGCATTACGCGCATTAGCGAAATACCTGAGGCTTTCATCGCAGCAAACTCATAGTTTTCAGCAAATGCCCCAAAGGTCATAATAGAGGCTATTACCACTGCCAAGGGCATAATGATAGGGATAAGTTGCGGAATAAAATAGATTAGAAACTTGAATATAATCCATAACTCCAAACCACGCCCCGCTAGCTCATCAATGTATGTAAAGATAGTGTGGAATACAAAGATAAGAACAAGTATAGAGAGTGCTCCTAAAAAGTTAGTAAGGAACTGAGTGATAATGTAGCGGTCTAATATCTTCATCTATAATTCACTGATAGTATAGCCGTCCTTTTTGTACTTCTCGCGGTCGAATTTAAAGATATTGTTCGAAATAGGCTGGTTTGTTTTAAAAGTATTCACTGTGATAGTGGTTTTAGTACCGTTCTTTCCTATTTCAATAAGGTTGTAGATGTGTTTAGTTTGTATATCTACCCCCAACAGAATTTGCTTTACATCAGTATTAGCTTTCTGTGGTTTTAGCTCCACATATTGTATTTTGCGCCCGCGTACATTTTGCTGTATATCCCATTTGTACTTATAACCTTTCTTATAGAAGGTAAGCATTTTTGAAGGAGTAATGGCATTGTCGTCATTGGCGTTTTTCTCTATGGTTACTTCTTCATTCTCGGGTACTATGGTATAGGTCTTATGACCGTCGTATATTTTAGTAGCCCCCAGATAATTCAGCACATACTTGTTTTTGGCAATGGTTACATTACCTTTGGTTTCCTGATTGATATTCTCAGCAATATTATCGAGGTTATACTTAAAATCTATATAGATATTATTGTAAGCAACCATCTTGTTGTACACTTCGTCCAATAGCTTTTTTGCCTTGTCTACTTGCTGGCTATGTGCCTGAAATACGCCTAAAAATAAAGCAAAAGCTACAATAAATATTCTTCTCATTTCTAGTGTTTTTAATGATTTTGTCTCTGTCTAATAGCAATTATTGTTCCAAAGTTTTATTGCGATATATATTTTTTACTTCTCTGTCTTGGGTTCTATCACTTTGCCTCCCTTTTTAAATATCTTTTGCATCAACCCTTTAAAGGTATTGAAATCTACCGAATAGGTCAGTCCTACCCCTTGGGCATACCCTATACGGTCGAGCATATACTGTTGCCATTCGTTTTCTCTGTTGAATATTTTAGCCGTCAGGCTACCGTCGGTGTTTAAGCGGAATTGTACCTCTACGTTACCCGCCACTGCCGTACGGCTCACTCCTCCCACAGGGATACCCACTTTGGCATTCACACTCGCCCAATCGGTGATTTGGGTAGAGACAGTAAAGCCCAAACGGTCGCTGTTGATGTCGGACGAACCGTCGTTAATCCCCGCTTCGTACGATACTCCCAAGTTCAGCTTGTTGTCTTCGTCCGAGAGCAATTGGTTAAACAAGCCTGCTGCCGTTTCAAAGAGATTGTAAGCTACCAAACGGTTATCGGTATTCTTTTCGCTCATAAACGAACCCTGTGCCAAGAGCGAAAAGGCTTGCAACTGCTTGCGGTCTTGGTCTTCAAGCTTGTAGTTGAGCTCCGATACCAAACTCGGACTACTATCAGGGAAAGTAATGTCAAACAAGGTTTCGGGGCGCATCAATTCTCCCTCTAATTTAATGATTACCTGAGTGTTGATTTTCCGGTTATACTGGGTGCTTTCCAATAGCGTACTTGGGTTCGCACTCAGGTTATAAGCCGCTTTCAAGTCGCGCAAAGTAGCTCTTAGCGGGTCGCCACTCCAAGAGATAGACCCCCCTGGGAGCACCGTAAAACGCTTGTCGATGATGTTTTCGTACTTGAAATTATAAAAGCCCGAATAGGTGATAAAGTCCCCCCACATATTGAACTTACCGTTGGTATTGATTTCAATAAGGAGCGTACCTGCCCCACGCCCCACAAGGTTACTACCCGTTTTTCTATCCATCACAATTTCCACTTCGGCAGTAGGAAGAATATCAAGCTCAAAGTTCAGTTCTAACCCCTTGATAGACTCCAATTCTCGGTTAATTTTTACTTTTTTATCGCCCTTCTCTACAAAAGTGATAAACGAGTCATCGCCCACACTCTCACTATCGCTGAGCGGTATTTTAAAGGACGTACCCTCTTCGGTCTTCGCATTTACCTTAATCGCAATTTCGTCCAATGCTCCTTTAATGCTCGCATTCCCTTTGATAAAGGCAGTCCCGTAGAACAGCGCATCATCAGTATAAGGGGTGTTGAGCACCATAAAGCGCTTGCCAAGGGTTTGCAATCTTAGGTCTAAAAACCAATCTAATAGTTTGTTATGCCTAATCGAACCATTCAGTTTGGCTTGTGTTTTATAAGCGATATCGGTCAGTAGCCAGTTGTCTATATCAAACGTCTTGTTGTTTACCTTTATCCGTGCACCTTCCTGAATATCAGTGTTGAGTTTCAGGTACGTAATCCCCACACCTGCTTTGTGCAAGGTGAGTTCGCCGTCCATCAGTGGGTCGGTTACGCTACCGTCTATCTTCACTTGCCCCGACATCGTGCCTCTAAGGTTGTAGAAGATTCCCTCCAAGAATGGATTAAAAGGCGAGAGCTCAAAGTCTCTAAAATAAGCCGTAAGGTCAAGCAAAGTACCCCGCTTCTTGTCTAAGTTAATTTTCCCTCTCGTAGCAAAGCCAAGAGCCCGCCCGTTAGAGAAAAACGCCCCTACATCAAACGACGACAAATCACTGTTACCAAAGATACCCACTTCCAAATCGCCATAGTCATAGCCATTCAGTTTAAAATAGCGTATAAAAAGGTCTGCCGAAGGGTAATATAAGTTCCCGCGTTGAGTAAGCGACACGTTACCATTGAGCGTTCCCGTGAGGTTGAGCCCTTTGATTTCGGGTACTATCTTGTCCATCGCTACGTTATGGGCAACTAAGTGCAGGTTCTTATAATCTTTGGTAGTGATGAGCCCACTGAGGTTCATATATTGGTTTTGGTGCGCCATCTTGAAGTTGCTCACCTTAATCGTATCGGCAGTACGGTTGAGCACAATCTTGTTGTACTCATTCATCGCATTCTCGCGGTTGATATACCACGCATTGCCTTTGAAGTTTATCAGTGATTTCTTAATCCCTATAATCGACTGTTGTTTCTTGTTCAAAGTATGGTAGAAATTCAGCTCATAAGTATCTCTGCCGGTATCGCCCCCTTTGAACTCAGTACGGAAGAAAAGCGTATCTTTGATAGTGGTATTAATCAGGTTAAAATCTTGAATGGCATACACCCCAAAATCGGCTTTCTTCACTTCAAAATAAGTATTGTACAGTGGGTTTTTATTGTCTATTTCAAGACTAATACTGTCTATCTGAGTGCCGTATGCATTCACGCTAGGCGACTTCATTTGGAACTTAAAACTCCCTTTATCGGCATCTATATTCCCGTTGATGAAAGTGTTTCTGCCTATCTTCACTTTGGGCACAAACACTTCTACTATCTTGTTGTAAATATCAAAATGGAAGTCTACGTACTGGTTTTTCTCTATCTTATACGGGTTGTATTGGGCATAGATACTTCCCACCGCATTTTGCATTACCTTTTTTAGCTCAGCTAACTTGAACTTTCCTCTTACATTCCCGCTCACAATATCAGGCGAATTAATCGCGATTTCTTTCACTCCATTGTTCAAGGTTGAAACGACCTCGAAGTCTTTAAAGGTAAAACTTCCTGCTGAATTGATGTAATTGGTGTGTTTAAATGATATTTTACCCACAATATCGTCCAACTGATTGCCCGAAATGTCTATCACTACCTTACCACATAACTGCGATACACTGTCCATTTCCATAAAGTGTAAAGCGTGCAAATCGGCAATAGCAATATCCGCTTGAAAGTCAAATTTGTTGTTTCTGCCCGATAGGTCAGCAAGTCCGTTGAAGTTCATTGTAAGGTTCGGGTCTCTTGCGTCTATTTTACCGTTAAACACCTGATTCCTAAACTCCCCATTAATACCTATGCGCTGGTAGTTATAACCGTTGTAGCCCACCGAATGAACCGTGCCATTGGCGTAGAGTTGCATAGTTTTAAAGTTCAATCCCTGTCCGCGCACTGTCATATCGGCAGTGAGTGCGCCCATAGTTGGGTCGTCTAAAATCTTGCCCAAATGAAACTGATTCGTAGTGAGCGTGCCTCTAAAAGCCGTTTTATCGGTATGGGTAAGGTCTTCCAAAGAGCCGTCGATATGTGCTTCGCCGTCATTGGTTTTCAGCAATACGTTGGCTTGTAGCGAAGTCGTTCTGTAAGCAAAATCACCTTCTACTGAAAACATTCCTAACCTTTGTAGTTCCCCTGGAATATTTTCACCCAAATCCTTAGGCATTAAGTAAGCCAAATCGTTATAAATACTCTCGGCATATATACCTTTGCCTATCACGGCTATATTAGCGTGTTTTGCTAATAGGTTTTGGAAAGTTAAATCTCCCTCAATAAGCGTGTTCTGATAAGATATTTTTCCCTGCGGAATAGTGAAGTTGTTCAGCGTTCCTTTCATCGTTACGCCCTCTAACACAATGTTTCTACCTCCGTTGAAACCATTGTAAAAAGCGTTCAAATCGGTAGTGTTTACCGTAGCTTTGGGCAGATTAATGTCAAAGACTACCTTGTTCACAAAATCGCCAAAACTGCCGTTGTGAGAGAACATCGTTATAGTACCCTGAATGTCCGTCAATGCCGTTTGCAGTCGCAAATCCTTGGCTTGCATCAAGCTATCGGTATAGCTGAACTGTGTATTTAGGTGGGTAACATTCAGTTTGTCATCAAAGCGGAAGTTCCCTTCTTGCATCTCAAAAAACACTTTGCTACCCAAGATTTTAAAGTCATTTAGCTTAGTGTTCAGATGGTCTACTTTCAAGATAGAAGGGTTGGCGTTATTCTCGTCCGAAATACGGCAATAGCTGTCTTTTAGCTTGATACTTTTTGCCTTCATCACAAACTTGCCCGTGCTGGGTTCCCCCGAATCGAATTTGTTTACAAACACGTCTAAGTTAGACAAAGTATCGCCCTTATGGGTTTTCATATTGAAAATGAGACTATCACCCTTTATGTGTCCAAAGTACAAATTACCGTCAAACAGCTGTTTAAAGTCTAAAATAGAAGTCGTAAGTTTCTTTGCCGAAATAAGCGTATCTTGCTTGTGGTCGCGAATAAGTACTCGCTTGATATCCACATCCCCGTTGATTTTCAGATGTATGCGCTCTATATTCAGGTCGATATCAAAATCTTCATTCAGGTAGTTCACCACCTTTTTAGCAATGAAGGTTTGGGTGGCGGGTAAGGTCAAAAGCAGAGCCGTAACCCCAAGTAACACAGGGGTTATAAGGAAGAAACGGACAAGTATTTTTCGTAATTTTTTGATAGAATGAGTTCTTTACTGCTGACTTAGCGTGCAAAGATACGAATAAAATTGAAAAGCAAAAAAAGATATACTGAAAAAATACCCAAACACACTAAAATAGCTTCTTTCCTCCTTCATCTTACCCCCGCTTTATCTTCATCGTGCCTTCGTCATTCGTCACTCGTCATTCGTCATTTCTCTCCTTTTCCCTCACTACACACCCCCCTCTCCTTGGGAGAGGGACGGGGTGAGGATTCCCTTTCTTTCGCCTCGAAACCCCTTTTTTAACATTTTTAGCGTTGTTGTATGATATTATGAATCAACTTTTTACATACCCTTTCTATACCAATCGTCCAAGATTCGTATAAGCTTCCTATAAGCTCTCTATAAGCTACCCCCACCCTCCTTACACCCTTTTTTCACCAAAATTCTTCTCAGCTCTCTTCCGTTCCCCTCCGATATCTTTCGTCTCCTCCTAACCACCCCAATACATCGCTTTTTTATCTCAAACTTTTGCAAAGTTTAAAACTTTGCCAAAGTTGAATAAACTAACAATCCCTATTTTCTCATTTCCAAATTTTCTTATTTCCAAATTTTCTTATTTCCAAATTTTCTTATTTCCTCATTTTCTAATTTTTGACATTATCAACATCAAATTGGTACAATTATTGCGTTATGGTGTGGCTGAAAAATACTGCTATCAACCATCACAAAGGCTATTACGCTACTTCTTATGGGTATTGTGGAAATTATTTAAACGTGTTAAATAAATGTTAAAGTGTCACCTTTCTGATACAACGTAAAAAAAATATACTACCTTTGCACCCGCAATGAATTCTTATTTAACAATTAAAAAATGTTTCGAACAACAACACTATGAACAAAAAGTATTTTTTCTTATTCCTTATTTTTGTATTAAGCAGTTTTTTGTATTTCGTACACGCCCAAAATTCCCATCTTAGCAAAGAAAAACTATTAGCCTTAAAAAAAGTCGAACTTAACATTAAAGATTTGTATAACGAGCTAAACGCCGCCCAATACGACCTTAGCTTCGAAGCTTTTCGCTACGCTTATATAGGCTATCAATCTCTCAGAAAGCAACACCGCTTAAACGAAAAAGACCTCTTCTCTATTATTGATTTTACAAAAGATAGTAGCTCTAAGCGCTTTTATACCATCGACTTAGAGAAGATGAAAATAGTGTATTACACCTATGTAGCACACGGTAGAAATAGTGGAGAAATAAAGTCCTCCTCTTTTTCAGATGCGATGGAATCTAACAAAAGCAGTATAGGCTTTTACATTACAGGTACCACTTACATCGGTAGTAAAGGATTTAGCCTAATGTTGTACGGCGATGAAAAAGGCTATAATAGTAACTTAGCCAAACGTGCAGTAGTTATCCACACTGCCAATTACGCCAATGAAAATTACATAGCTCGTACGGGGCGTATGGGCAGAAGTTTAGGTTGCCCTGTATTGCCCGAAAACATATATAAACAAGTCATTGAAACTATCAAAGAAAAAACAATGATTTTTGCTTATTACAACGATGCAAAATACCTCAGCTCCTCTAAATACTTAAATGTTTTAAAACTTATTGACGACGAATCCGTCTTCTAAATAAATTTTGATTATCCTTATCTGAATACTTAAAAAATAAAAAAGACTGCTGTGTAGCAGTCTTTTTTATTTTTCTTATATAGATGTCTTATACTTCTAACTGAAACACCTCTTGTACCCAACTGATACTTTCATCTACTGACGAGGTATCTTTCAAGTGGTTTACAAATTGCGTGGTTATCTTCTGAATGATGCGGTTACTTATCATTTCAGCTTGTTGCTCGTTAAAGTTTTCAATTTTCTTTCGCTGGAAGTCCATTTCAGCTTCTTTAAGGCTTTCAAGCTTCGCTTTTAACGCTTTGATAGTAGGCGCAAATTTGCGGTTGTCTAACCATTGGAAAAACTCTTCTTTTACCTCTTCTACAATCTCCAAAGCCTGTGGAATCGCTTCTTTTCTACGCTCTAAGGCTTCGTCTTTGCGCTTAGAAAGCTCGTCCATATGCAAAAGGGTTACATTGGGGAGTGTTGCCACTTGTTCCTCCACGTTCTTAGGAATAGAAAGGTCTAAAATGAGTATCGGTTGAGCCGGATTGATAAAATCTTTATACACCGTAGGAGTAGCAGCCCCTGTGGCGACTATGAGTACATCAGCTTTGCTAATTTCATTTCGTAACTCGTTAAAATCTTTAACTATTACATTAAACTTACCCGCTATTTGTTCTGCTTTCTCGCGCGTGCGATTGATAAGAGTAATATGTTCGTTCTGAGTGTGCTTGATGAGGTTTTCGCACGTATTGCGACCTATCTTGCCTACACCAAAGAGAAGAATATTCTTTTGCGACACCTCAGGTATATTCTGCATAATATACTGCACCGCCGTAAACGATACTGAGGCTGCCCCTGAAGAAAGCGCCGTCTCGTTCTTGATACGCTTGCTGGCGTTAATAACAGAATTCATCAATCGCTCCAAAAAGGCTTTGGCAAGACCTTTGTCGCGCGAGAGGGTAAAGGCTTGTTTTATCTGCCCTATAATCTCAAAGTCCCCAAGAATCTGGCTATCTAAACCTGTACCTACTTCAAAAAGATGATGCACAGCCTCTTTGTTTTTTGTTACGTAACCCACTTTCTGAAAATCATCTACCGACCCATTAGAATTTTCACAGAGCAGTTGTATCAGCTGAAAAGGGTGTTCGGCATAACCATAGAGCTCCGTACGATTACAAGTAGAAATCACCAATAGCTCCTCAAAGCCTTCACTTTTAGCTTGGGAGAGCAATTGGTCTTTGTTTTCAGGGGTAAGACTAAACATTCCACGCATCGTTGCATCAGCTTTCTGGTAGCTGAGCCCAATGCAGTAAAAGGTTTTATTCTTAGATATAGTAGGTTGTAACATAGTTTTTTAGTAATTGATACTATCAGTAGTTGTGTTTCGCAAGCGCAAAAATAATAAGTTCGCCGTAAATCACATAAGATACGACGAACTTTTATTCTAAAAAAATAAAATATGTAAACAATCTAAATAATTAGTCTTTTTATCATTTTGTCTATTTGTTAATTGCCACAGCGACTGAGAGGCAAAGTAGAGCACCTTAGCAATCCCTCTTGTTTGGCAATCTCGGCATACGGAATTTCCTCTACGGTGAAGCCTTGCGAGCGCAACCAGTTATTCAAGCGTGTAAAATTCTTTTCAGAAACCACCACCTCTGGGCTAATAGAAAAGATGTTGCTAAACATATGGTACATTTCCTCTCGCTCTATATGAAAAAGATTCTCTTTGCCAAAGAGGTCTACCAAATACTGATAATCAGCTTCACAACGGAAACCGCCTTTGTAAATAATTCCTTTGTCTTTACCAATCGGTTGGAAGCAACAGTCGAGGTGGAGGGCATTATCGCGCGCCTCAGTTTGTGATTTCACCAAATCAAACTCCTTTACCTTTTTCTGAGGGAAGAGCTTTTGGATAAAAGCCACCCCTGCTACATTAGTACGAGCTGTGATTTGCTGTTTATAATCTTCCCCTTTATAAGTCCCGATGAAAATATGGTCGTTCCAAGGCATTACATCGCCCCCTTCAATATGTACCTCAGCAGGAGGGGTTATCACTTTTTTAGGGTCTATTTGTTTTACAATGTACTCAATAGCCTGAAATTCTTCTTGTCTATCGGGTAGTATATTAGCTTTGATAAAAGTATCTTCAATCACAAAACCGATATCGCGAGTGAATATCTGGTTGCAGTCAGTAATGATTTCAGGACGATAAACGGTCACGCCGTATTTTTGGAGTACTGCACAAAAAGCGTCCATTTCAGCAACCATATCTTTTTCTATGGGATAAGTACCCGCTTTGATATGCTCCGCCGATTTAGGGTCGTAGGCTTCTTCGAGCTTTGGAGTAGGTCCATTGCTAGTAGCTGTGCCTAAAATCACAGTTTCTAATTGATTAGTTTCGTTTGTAATATGTAATTTTAGCATATTAATATTGTCTTGTTTTGGGCAAAGATACAAATAATTTGGTAATTAGCAAATTTATCAATTCTCAATTGTTAATTGATAATTATTTTGTACTTTTGTCGCTCTAAATTCAATACAATGAACACCATACGCATAGGTACACGCGATAGTGAGTTGGCTCTCTGGCAAGCTAAAACCGTACAAAACCAATTAAAAACCTTAGGCTATCCCACTGAGATAGTAAGCACTAAATCTCACGGAGATATAGAGCTAAGCAAACCACTCTACGAAATGGGGGTTACCGGTATCTTTACCAAAGCGCTGGATATTGCCTTGCTCAATGGTGAAATAGATATTGCCGTACATAGTATGAAGGACGTACCCACGGCTTTACCTGAAGGAATTGTGGTAGCGGCGGTGCTCAAGCGTGGAAATCCTCACGATGTATTAGTATACAAGGGTGACCTTTCGTTTTTGGAGGCTGAAATAGCAACTATAGCCACCAGCAGTTTGCGACGCAAGGCGCAATGGTTACACCGCTACCCGCATCATAAGATAGAGAATTTAAGGGGGAATGTAAATACCCGCTTGCAAAAACTCACCGATAACTCTTGGAATGGGGCTATCTTTGCTGCTGCGGGCTTGGAACGCATTAATAAATTACCTGAAAAACACTTGGTGCTGGATTGGATGCTACCTGCACCTGCGCAAGGAGCTATCGTAGTGGTGGTGCGTGAGGATAACGTAGCTTTGCAGAAGAAACTACTCCCTCTCCACGACGATTATACTTATATAGCCACTCAATTAGAACGCGATTTTCTTCGCGCTTTAGAAGGTGGCTGTACAGCACCTATTGGAGCTTTTGCTGAGTTTAAAGATGAAAAACTCTACTTCAAAGGAGGCTTGTGGAGCGAAGATGGCAAAGAGTCTTCGGTAATAAACGAAGTACTCACTCAAATAGATGAATATACGGGAGAAAAACTTGCTACAATGGTAAGAAGTTAACGATTAATGGTTAAAAAAAAGCGCAACACTTGTAACCAAGTGTTGCGCTTTTTTATTGCTTGTTATACTATAACTACGCATCGATTTTAGCGTACTTAGCGTTTTTCTCGATGAACTCACGACGTGGTGGTACTTCATCACCCATCAGCATAGAGAATACGCGGTCGGCTTCAGTAGCGTTGTCGATGGTTACTTGGCGAAGGGTGCGGTGTTCGGGATTCATAGTGGTATCCCACAACTGGTGATCGTTCATTTCACCCAAACCTTTATAACGCTGGATATTCACATTGCCCATTTCAGCTGAAAGCGCATCGCGTTGTTTGTCGTTCCAAGCGTACTCTTCGCGTTTGCTATTTTTGCTTTTTACTAAATAGAGCGGTGGTGTGGCAATATACACGTGTCCGTTCTCTATAAGTTCGCGCATATAGCGGAAGAAGAACGTAAGGATAAGAGTCGTGATGTGCGAACCGTCTACATCGGCATCACACATAATAATCACTTTGTGGTAACGGAGCTTGCTCAAATTAAGTGCTTTGGCATCTTCCTCAGTACCCACAGTTACACCCAAAGCGGTATAGATATTCTTAATTTCATCGCTATCGAACACCTTGTGTTGCATCGCTTTTTCGACGTTGAGGATTTTACCTCTGAGGGGTAGTATTGCTTGGATATCTTTGTTACGTCCTTGTTTAGCTGTACCGCCTGCTGAGTCTCCTTCGACAAGGAAGAGTTCGCATTTTTCTGGATCTTCTTCAGAACAGTCGGCGAGTTTACCAGGAAGACCGCCACCACTCATCACGCTCTTACGTTGTACCATCTCACGAGCTTTGCGGGCTGCTTGACGTGCTTGAGCAGCCAAAATCACTTTCTCGACAATGGTTTTGGCATCGTTAGGATTTTCTTCGAGATAATCTTCGAGCATTTGTCCTACGGCTTGAGATACGGCTGAGGTTACTTCGCGGTTACCGAGTTTGGTTTTTGTCTGTCCTTCAAATTGAGGTTCGGCTACTTTTACCGAAATGACAGCGGTAAGCCCTTCACGAAAGTCATCACCTTCAATCTCCACAGGGTTCTTTTTATCTTTACTCATCTTCTCGAGCAAGCCTGATTTATCGGCATAGGCTTTGAGGGTACGAGTGAGCCCCATACGGAAACCTTGTAGGTGAGTACCTCCTTCGGAAGTGTTGATATTATTGACGTAAGAGTGTAGGTTCTCGTTATATGAATCGTTGTAAATCATAGCGACCTCCACAGGGATACCGTTCTTTTCACCGTCTATAGCTATCACGTTTCCGATGATAGGCATACGGTTGCCATCGAGGAATTTAACGAACTCTTTTAGTCCGTTTTGTGAATAGAATTTTTCGGTGATAAAGTTACCTTTTTCGTCTTTATTGCGAAGGTCGGTAAGGGTGATAGTAATTCCTTTATTTAAATAAGCGAGCTCGCGAATACGGGCTGCGAGGGTATCGTATTTGTATTCAATAGTTTGTTCAAAAATTACTTCATCGGGGTGGAAAGTAACCTTAGTACCGCGTTTATCGGTGTTGCCCACTTGTTTTACAGGGTACATCGCTACCCCGCGTTGGTACTCTTGTTGCCATATTTTGCCGTCGCGGTATACGGTAGCAGTAAGATGGTCGGAAAGGGCATTTACGCAGGAAACTCCTACCCCGTGCAAACCACCTGATACTTTATAAGAACCCTTGTCGAACTTACCTCCGGCACCGATTTTAGTCATTACCACTTGAAGGGCAGAAACGCCTTCTTTCTTGTGGACATCTACTGGGATACCGCGACCGTTGTCTTCCACGGTGATAGAATTATCCTCATTAATGGTTACCGAAATAGTATCGCAATAGCCTGCGAGCGCTTCGTCGATAGAGTTATCGAGCACCTCGTATACAAGGTGGTGTAACCCGCGCGTACCCACATCGCCGATGTACATTGAGGGGCGCATACGCACGTGTTCCATTCCTTCAAGGGATTGGATATTGTCTGCCGAATATTCAGCTGAATTTTGTTGTTCGTTATATAATTCTTCTGCCATAATTTTAATATCGAATCAAGGGTGCAAAGATATGAATTAATTTATTAATGAGCAAATTTTATAATAGATAAATAAAATTAGAAAATGAGAAAATGAGAAAATGAGAAAATGAGAAAATGAGAAAATTAGGAAATTAGCAAATGGGTAGTGATAAAAAAGGTTTTTTGACGGGTCTGACTTGTCGGACAAATTGGACTGATCTGGGTTATCGGAGGAAAACGAAAAATATAAAAAGTGTGTTGGAAGGATTTTTGGTGAAAAAAGGGTATAAGAAGGGTGGGGTTAGCTTATAGAGAGCTTATAGGAAGCTTATACGAATCTTGGACGATTGGTATAGAAAGGGTGTATAAATAGTTGATTCATAATGTAATACAACAAGGCTAAAAATGGTAAAAACGGGGTTTCGAGGCGAAAGAAAGAGGAAGAGACAATAGGCCTTAGGCCATAGGCACTAGGGGAAATGTGACGGAAAAAAGAAAGAAATGACGAATGATGAATGACGAGAGATGTGACGCAAAAGCAATCACAATATTGTAAACCAGAGATAATCACTCTTTTTAACCCTTAGATTCGCTTTACTATCTTTGCTGTTAGAAAAAAAATATCTACCTTTGCCAAAAATATTTAGAGCTACGCAGGTAGAAATTGTAAGATTTCAAACAGAAATAAGTGCGTTAGACTTCCCTTTACTTACAACTATTAAGAAGAAAGTTGTAATAACACGAGTGTAAGAACAAATAAGAATTGACAAATAGAAAAGAATCGGTTGAATTCTTTTCAGTTTTAACTTTTAACTAAAACAATATGGAATTAAACAAACTAATTGACCACACGCTTCTAAAAGCAACGGCTACCATTGCGGATATTGAGACCCTTTGCAAAGAAGCAGTGGAGTACGATTTTTATTCGGTATGTGTGAATAGCTGTTATGTAACAACAGCTAAGAAATTTTTAGCAGGCACTGATATCAAGGTGTGTAGCGTGGTAGGCTTTCCCTTAGGAGCAATGTCGGCTAAAGCAAAATACTTTGAGACGGGTGAAGCTCTCTCCGATGGTGCCGACGAGATTGATATGGTGCTAAACGTAGGCTTGTTAAAATCTGGTGAAGTGAACAAAGCATTAGACGAAATTATATCGCTGAAACGCTGTGTAGGTGAAAATAGAGTGCTAAAAGTAATCCTCGAAACCTGCTACCTCACTGACGAAGAAAAACGCTTGGCTTGCCGTATGGCTCTTGATGCTAAAGCGGACTTTGTAAAGACCTCTACAGGATTTGGCTCAGGAGGGGCTACTCTTGCTGATGTGAAACTAATGAAAGAATGTGTGCAAGACAAGGCAAAAATAAAAGCCTCAGGAGGTATACGCGACTACGAAACAGCTATGCAGTACGTGAACTTAGGGGTACAACGCATTGGTACATCGAACGGTATTGCTATCTTAAAAGGAGAAAAAGGAACAGGCTACTAATGAAAATTATCAGTTATAACGTAAATGGCATTAGGGCAGCGCTTACGAAAGGATTTGCCGACTGGCTGAAAAGTGCTAACCCCGATGTGTTGTGCTTACAAGAGATTAAAGCTACAGAAGACCAAATCCCCACGGAAGTTTTTTCGGAATTGGGCTATAAATATCAGTATTACCACAGTGCAGAGAAAAAAGGTTATAGTGGCGTAGCGATACTCTCTAAAATAGAACCTAAGCACGTGGAAGTAGGTACGGGTATCGACTATATGGACAGGGAAGGACGGGTGCTTCGCGCCGATTTTGAGACCCTATCAGTAATGAGTCTGTACTTGCCCTCAGGTACAAACCCTGACCGCCTTGACTTCAAACTGACTTTTATGGCTGACTTCCAAAAGTACATAGACAAACTGAAACAGAAGATACCTAACCTCGTTATTTGTGGTGACTATAACATCTGTCACGAGGCGATAGACATTCACGACCCCATACGAAATGCCAATGTATCGGGCTTTCTTCCCGTAGAGCGCGAGTGGTTGGATAAGTTTATGAAGAGTGGTTTTATTGATAGTTTTCGCTATTTCCACAAAGAAGCACATCAGTACTCGTGGTGGAGCTATCGCGCAAATGCTCGCAACAACAACAAGGGCTGGCGCATCGATTATCACTTGGTATCTGCTCCCTTAGAAAAGCGTATGGAGCGCGCGCTTATTCTCCCCGAGGCTAAACACAGCGACCACTGTCCTATCTTATTAATGATTAATGATTAGTGGTTAATGATTAAAGGCTGTCCGAAAAGTTTATGCTGTTATAGTTTTTCGGACAGCCTTTGTTTCTTATTTCTTCTTTAAAGTAAAACAGTGCATTTCCTCTTCAAAACTATACTTCACCTGCAATTGATAACTATCGGCGATAGACTTTACAATAGCTAAGCCTAAGCCAGTGGAAGTAGCTTCCTGTTGCCCTTTGTGGAAGCGTTGGAAAATCTTGTTGGGGTGTAAGCGTATTCCGTCTTTGGCAGTATTCTTCACTTGAAAACAGTTTTCTTCTAAACGGACTTGTATCTCCCTTCCCTTTTCGGTGTATTTAATGGCATTGCGCAATAAGTTCGACACGAGTACCGTTGCCAAATCCTTATTCATTTCCACTTGAAAATCACTATCTTCTTTCACCGTAATTTCCAATTCTTTAAAGGCTATTAAATCACTGAGATCTTCTATAATAGTTGCTGTGAGCGCTTGAAACGATATGCTCTCAGCTTGCTTGTATTGGTGATTTTCTATGCGGGTGAGCATCAGTAGCGACTTGTTTAAGTGAGTCATTCGCATTAGTGACTGCTTGACTTCGCTGAGCTGAACTAATTGCTTTTCGGTCAGTGAAGGGTCATCGGCTAATAGTTCTAATTTGTTGAGGGTAATAGCTAAGGGCGTTTGCAATTCGTGTGAAGCGTTCTCAATAAACACTTTCTGTTCTTCAAATACTACTTCGTTGCGTTGCCACATTTGCTGGATATTGTCGTGCAACACGTTGAACTCAATTACATCGGTAACGATGGGCTGTAGTTTGGTTTTATTCCCTACTTCATATTGGCGAATAGCTGTGAGTATCCCCTTGAAAGGTTTCCATATTTTGTTGATAACTAACAGATTGACAAGATACATTGAGAGTACCAACACCACATACAATACCCCAACGCAATGGCTAAATTGAACAGCAAATCGTCTTTTTCTACCGTAGAGGTGCGTATTTCAAGCGTATAAGGGTTCATATCGCGGTCGTAGAAGCTGGTTTTGAGTACCCTGTATGGCTCGTCCTCATCATCAAAAGGCATATAGAAAAAGGCATTACTAAGAATATTATGGTCGGAGAAATCTTCTTGCGAAGGGTACACTCTAAAGTCCTCGATACCAAATTCATTTATCTTTAACAGCTCGGGGTGGCGAAGGATATTTTGGATAATGAGCGTCTTCTTGTCTTTCAGTCCGTCATCGATATTGTCGTACACCTCGTCTAAAATATAAGCGTAGAACACCGCCGCCCACACCGCCAAGATGAGCAAAAAGGTGAGTGTGAGGTAGCGCAAGGTGTAGTTTTTCAGTGATATTTTCATAGTTAAACCAATTTATACCCAATGCCATAAACCGCTTGGAGGTCTATTTCGGCTTCGGAAGTTTTGAGTTTTTTGCGGAGATTCTTTATTTGCGAATAGATAAAATCGAGGCTATCCACTTGGTCGATATAGTCTCCCCAGACGGCTTCGGCAAGGGTAGTTTTCTCCACCAATCGTTCAGGGCGAATGATAAAGTAATACAACAGGTCGTATTCCTTTCGGTTGAGGGTAAGGGTTGTATCGCCTACCCTCACGGTACGAGTTTCGGGAAAAAGCTGTACGTTTTTGAGGGTAATCACTTCCTCACCTTGCTGGTTTTTGCGCCGTATAATTGATTTGACGCGAGCCAAGAGTTCGGCGAGGTGAAAAGGTTTTGCAAGATAATCGTCAGCACCCTTTTCGAGTCCGAGCACCTTGTCCTCTACTGAGTCTTTCGCCGAGATGATAAGCACCGAATGGTTCTTTTTCATCGCCCTAAGCTCGTCCAGC
Source organism: Capnocytophaga sp. oral taxon 902 (assembly GCF_013394735.1). Taxonomy (NCBI): domain Bacteria; kingdom Pseudomonadati; phylum Bacteroidota; class Flavobacteriia; order Flavobacteriales; family Flavobacteriaceae; genus Capnocytophaga; species Capnocytophaga sp. oral taxon 902. The sequence goes on along the minus strand of NZ_CP058261.1, from coordinate 2,183,020 downwards.
AATTGCATACCGCTACCGTTGGGCAACATAATGTCCAAAAGAATGCAATCGTAGTCGTAGTCGGCAAGTTTAGCTAGCCCCGAAGGGTAGTCTTTTGCTGTTTCCACCAAAAAGTGTTCTTGTTCGAGGAACTGTCGCAGGGTGAGGCGCAGTTCTTTTTCGTCTTCTATAATCAGGATTTTCATACGGGGGCAAAGATAATAAATAATTGCGAATGAAGAATGATTGGGAAATGAGGAAATGAGGAAATTAGAGAATGAGGAAATTAGCAAATTAGAGAATGGGGTAAATACCAATAATGCCAAAAATACTGATAGTGCCACCAAGGAGAATGGACGGGTCGGACAGGTTAGAGGAGGGATTGGAGGATTCGGAAGGGAACGAAAAAGTTCGGAAGAAGGGAGGAAGGTTTTTTGATGAAAAAAGGCTATAAGGAGGGTGGGGTTAGCTTATAGAGAGCTTATAGGAAGCTTATACGAATCTTGGACGATTGGTATAGAAAGGGTGTGTAAATAATTGATTAATAATATGATACAACAATTCAAAAAACGGTAAAAACGGGGTTTCGAGGCGAAAGAAAGAGAATCCTCACCCCGTCCCTCTCCCAAGGAGAGGGGAAATAGTGACGGGAATAGTGACGGGAATAGTGACGTGAAGGGGGAAGATGGTGACGGGGATTATACCGCTTGTGGTTTTATTTTTTAGCTTTTACCTGCGTAAGCTTTGCGTTAAACATTCTTAAAAGATTCTTAATTGATGCTTAAAATTTCACAGGAGTAGCGCGATGGCATAGGGAATGTGAAGGAGAATTATATAACGAAAAGTGTATAATTTTCAGCAAGTTATAACAAAAAGCAGATAGAGATATTGGGTAAAGGTAACAGAAGAGTGTAAAAAAAATGGACAATTAATTTTGTGTAGATATTTCTTTTTCGTATCTTTGCACCGTGTATAGTACCCAGTGGGTATGATTTATAATGTTTTTAGCAATGTTTTAATTCGTATTTTAAAATGAAAGTAAGCAATTTTTTTAAATACATAAGTGTTTTTCTGCTTTTATACTTCTTTGGTATTGAGGGGGTACAAGCACAGCAAAATAAATTACTACACGCAAAGAGTAATTTTAATACCAGTTTCTGTGTTACTCCCAATTATAACGGAAAAGTCATCGTTACTAATCCTGATGGTACTAAAACTACTTCAGGATTTAGAGTTAAAGTTCGTTGGTCTCCTCCTCTTCCAAATGCGGATAATAAATATATATTTGAACTATCAGATGCTAACGGAAGTTTCAATAATCCTACTGTATTACCTTATGAGACTGATGGTATTCCAAAAGGGAAAACAATAAATAATGTTCTATTTTTTGATGCTTATTTAACTTTTCCTAAGACTCTAAATGGTAAAAAATATAGAATTCGTCTTCGCTCAACTAATCCAGCAAGTGAAGTAATTGTTATAGGTGAACTAAGCGGTAAGGAAGAGTTTGAGGGTAATTTTATAAATGCAACAGGATCTGTAAAAACAGTACCTTCAGGTAATGTAAACCTTTGCCCTGGACAAACTACAGAAATATCTGTAACCCAAATATTCACAACAGCAAGCAATAATATTTCAGATTATAATTATGTTTGGTATAAAAGTGATATTGGAGGTAATAATAGTGTAAGAATAAATGGACAGACAGGTCCAAAAATAACAGTAAGTGAAGAGGGAACTTATAGGGTTTATATTGATTATGGAGCTTGTACAAATTCTGACCAAAACATTTCCAAATCCAATAATATTAACGTAAGAATAAAAGGAGGAGGACAGTCGTTAGTGCTTAGTAGTTCTGCTACTGAGATATGTAGTTCAGAGAGCTTTACCCTTACGGCTACCCCTGCGGGTACCGATACTTATTCGTGGTATCGCGACAATACTAAGTTGGGTGAAACTAACGGGGTGGCTACCTATGTGGTGTCGCCCCCCAATAACTTGCCAGGTAAATACCGCGTACAAATAGGCGACGGAGGTGGTTGTGGCGTGCGCTCTAACGAGGTGGAAATAAAACATAAAGATGCTATTAAAGCTAATATTACTACCACGGGGGGCAATGTATTGTTGCCCAACAAACAGCGTACCCTCAGCGTAAACACTACCGCTCAAAATCCGTCTTACAAATGGTTTAAGGACGGGGTGGAAATACCGGGGCAAACTGCCAATACTTATGTAGCCACCAGCGCAGGTAAATACAAAGCCCAAGTAATCCAAACGGGCAGTTGTGCCTCGACGGTAGAAACGGAGGAGTACGAACTTAAAGCCCCTGATAGCTTCAAGGTGAGCATCAAGCCTAAAACTTCTTATCAGCCTTGCGAGACGAACAGCATAGACCTCACGGTAGACAAAATTACAGCCGTATCGGGTGCTACTGAGCTTGCAATAGACCCGAGCGACTATTCGTTTTTCACTTTCCAATGGCAAAGAGAAACGGGCGGTGCATTTACCGATATCAATACCACGCAAGAAATCACCCTTAACAGCGCTACCCAAAACGGCAAATACCGCTTGAAAATAACGGCTTCGGGGTTTCCTGCCATTCCTGAATCGAATGTATTAGATATTCAATTGCAGGACAGCAATGCATTGCGCATTAACAACAGTGTAGATAATGTGGATTTCTGTGGAGAGGTGTATACGCTCACGGTTACCACTGGTGCCGACCCTACGGCTACTTACACTTGGTTTAAAGACCGTACGCAGATAGCGCAAGGGGTAGGAATGACCGAATATGGGGTAACTACCACAGGAGTGTATTACGCTACCATAGGCGGTACGGGCGGAGGTTGCCCCGCTACGTCCAACTCGGTAGTGGCAAAGCGCACCGTTATCACAGCACGTTGGGCGGAAGATATGAACACTCGCGAGATTTACTACCCTGCGAAAACTACGGTACTGAAAATATCGCACAATATGACCAACCCTACTGTGGAATGGAAGAAAAACGGCACCGTAATAACAGGCGCTACGGGTGTGGAATACACAGTTACTGATACGCCTGTATCGGCTGACGTATACGAAGCAAAAATCACCGATGGCGGTAGTTGTGGTACAAGTATCAGCCTTACCCCTATTTATTTTGAAACCATTGCTGATATTAAAGGCGTGAGAGTAGGAACGGTAGCATCTACCAACTGTGAAACCCGTACGCAAACCACTCTTGAAGTACAAAAGATAACCGTACAGCTAAGCAGTAGTGGAGAACAAGTGGAAGTAAAGAAAATAGATTACCAATTCTTTAACTTCCAATGGCAAAAAGACAGCAACGATGTGCCAGGCGAAACCCGACAGCAGTTTGTCGTGTCGCGTGCAGGCAACTCAGAATCGGCTAAATATTCAGTGCGGGTTAGTTATGGCACGATTATCAAGACTTCGGACGAAAAACCGGTAGCCTTTACTCCTATCCCCGATTTTGAGATATCGTCGGCTGACGGTGCGAAGAGAACAGTATACCTTTGTCAAGGAGGAACTATTAGTCTTACCGTAGCTGCCGATAGCTTCGACCCTAACTCATCAGTAGCCGATAGTTTTTCTTACGTATGGAAGAAAGTAACGAGTGCCAATTACACTAACGACACTCCCATAGGCAGCGAAAACCCTACGGCAAGCGTGAACGAAATAGGCGAATACTATTTAGAAATTAACAACGGCGGTTGCCCTAAACGCGCTCATATACAAGTGAAGAACTACCAAGTAGGCGGTTTGAAATTGAGTTTAATGCGCGACAGTCAAGGCACTGCTCCTGTGAAACAAGTATACCAAACCAGTACAGCACGTGAGCGCAAGTTCGACGTGCGTATAGGTGATAGATTAGTTGCCGAAGGGGGTAATAAATTCAGCTGGACAAAAGACGACGGCACGGTGAAATACGGCACAACTTTGGAGGTGACCTCTGAGGATATGTCGGGTTCTTATACACTGAAAGAGGAGTCGTGCGTGGCAGCAGGCGAGAACATATTGCCTTTTGAACTGAATATCTACCAAGTGGTGGAAGTGCCTAATGTGGTAACTCCTAACGGCGATGGTATTAACGATAAGTGGGAAATACCGTCGGTATACCTCACTCCGAAAGTGAAGGTAACGATATACTCACAAGAAGGTAAAGAAGTACTCTCGACAAACAACTACCAAAATAATTGGCCTGATGAGCGTACTTTCAATGACCTTGGCAAGCGTGCGCTTATCTATATCTATACCCTCAAAGGTGAGATTACCGAAAACGGCGAAACGAGAGGCGTGGATAAGAAAGGAACCATTACAATACTTAAATAAGAATTGACGATGAAGATAGTACATAACATAACGATAACAGTGTTGGCGCTTAGTGTTCAGTTTTTATTTGCACAAAGTGATGGTAATTACCTACCCTACGAAATGCCTGGACATACGGCTGTAAAATACAACACCTACCTAATGAACCCTGCGTTTCCAATATTTAGCAAGAATGAGTCGCAAATTACCTTCTTTCATCGCAACCAGTGGATGGGCTTTAAGGAAGATAAGTTTAATACCTTTGGGCTCTCTTATGGCAAGAAGTGGGGTGGCGATGCAGGTAGAAAGAATGATTACTACGATGGCAACAATATGGCACACGGGTTGGTTTTCCAACGTACAGCAGGTATATTTGCCAATATAGGTATACTAGGGAACTACGTACACCAAGTAGAGATATCAGATGATAACTTTTTGCGCTTAGGGTTAAACGTAGTGTTTGCCCGTAGTAGTATCGACAGAAATAAAGTGCGCGCAAACGTGCAAGACCCCTTGATAGAGAATGCGAAACCTACGAGTATCATCAACTTACAACCAGGGGTAGACGTAAACTTTAACTTCTGGCATTTTGGTATTACCGCGGAGAACCTCTTAGACTATTCGTTTTCGGCAGGAGAAATGGCAGTGCCTTTTAATGAAAAGTCGCTCACCGCTCACGTGATGTATCGCAAAGAGTTGGATTCTCGCAGTGATTTCTTAGAAGATGGTTTTTTCAGTGTGTATGCTAAAGCTAAGAGAACCAAAGATAATTTTCAAATGGGCGGACACGTGATGTTGGATGTTCCTCTGGGTTGGGCTTACGCCGGTTATGACCAAAAATATGGAGCTTTCGGTGGCTTAGGCTTTAACGTGACTAACCACTTGAGCGTAGGATTTGGCTACGAACAAACCATTGCTAATTATGTAGCTGAATTGGGTGGTAGTTATGATGTGGTAGTTTCTTATCAGTTTGGTGGCAAACATCACATTAAGAAACCAATTAAGACCACTCCTCCTGAACCTATTGTGGTAACGCCTCCAACGCCTAAGGTAGTAACTCCTACGGTAACAGAAACAAAAACACCTACGGTAGAAACTCCTAAAACAACAACTAAAACACCTACTGTTCAAGAAGAATTAGACAAGCGCATAAGAGTGGTAGAAGACCCAAAAATAGAGGGTATAGCACAAGGCTATTATGTGATTGCAGGAGTATTCCAAAATCCTAAA
>NZ_CP058261.1:887500-2172500 GCF_013394735.1 Capnocytophaga sp. oral taxon 902 | reverse complement strand
CGAAGAAGGGAGTATCTCTACTCCTGTCAGTCCCCATTTAAACCTTGGTAAGGTTCCTCGCGTATCATCGAATTAAACCACATGCTCCACCGCTTGTGCGGGCCCCCGTCAATTCCTTTGAGTTTCATTCTTGCGAACGTACTCCCCAGGTGGGATACTTATCACTTTCGCTTAGCCACTCAATCCTTAAACCAAACAGCTAGTATCCATCGTTTACAGCGTGGACTACCAGGGTATCTAATCCTGTTCGCTCCCCACGCTTTCGTCCATCAGCGTCAATTAATTGTTAGTAATATGCCTTCGCTATCGGTGTTCTGTGTAATATCTAAGCATTTCACCGCTACACTACACATTCCAACTACTTCACAACCATTCAAGACCAACAGTTTCAAAGGCAGTTGCTCAGTTGAGCTGAGCGCTTTCACCTCTGACTTACCAGCCCGCCTACAGACCCTTTAAACCCAATGATTCCGGATAACGCTCGCATCCTCCGTATTACCGCGGCTGCTGGCACGGAGTTAGCCGATGCTTATTCGTAAGGTACCGTCATCAAACTACGCGTAGCCCTTATTCTTCCCTTACAAAAGCAGTTTACAATCCATAAGACCGTCATCCTGCACGCGGCATGGCTGGATCAGTCTTCCGACCATTGTCCAATATTCCTCACTGCTGCCTCCCGTAGGAGTCTGGTCCGTATCTCAGTACCAGTGTGGGGGACATCCCTCTCAGAACCCCTATCTATCATCGCCTTGGGGAGCCGTTACCTCTCCAACTAGCTAATAGAACGCATACTCATCTTTCACCACCGTAGCTTTAATAGTATCACGATGCCGTATTACTATACTATGGGGTATTAATCCAAATTTCTTCGGGCTATCCCCCAGTGAAAGGCAGATTGTATACGCGTTACGCACCCGTACGCCGGTCTCAGTCACCCGAAAGTAACCTCCCCCTCGACTTGCATGTGTTAGGCCTGCCGCTAGCGTTCATCCTGAGCCAGGATCAAACTCTTCATCGTTAAATTCTTTTATATCTTCTAACCGATCTTCAAGTTATTGACTTCAGGTTTCACTCAATTCTTTAAATCTTCTTTGTGCTGTACAACATTATGTCAAGGTACGTGTTGTTTCTTTCTTTTAGGCGTATGCTATACCCCTACAAATGTGCCTTATCGCCTCATTTGCGGGTGCAAAGGTATAACCTTTTTCCTTACCTCCAAAATTTTTATATACTTTTTTTGAAGATTTTTTTTAATAATTTGGTAAGTGGTTGATTTTTAATACTAATATTGTAATCATTTTTGGGCCTCTTAGTGTTTTCTAACACGCTTTCCTTCTCTTACAACTAACTACCAACAGTTAAACATACATTCACATTTTTATCTCTAACTTCTATAAGTAGTTTCCAAACTATCCTATCATAATAATTTTAGTACTCAAGTGTGATATAATACATAATCTGCTAATTTACCAAAAGACATATATTTTTTTGTATATTAGAAAAATATTGTATTTTTGTTCTCATAAGAACTTATTAAAATGAAGACACCTTACTTACTAATAGCCTTCCGTTTTTTATTAGCCCCTACCATACTGATCTTTTCTTATTACACTGAAGAATCAATAGCAAGGCTATGGATTATAGTTTTCATCATCCTCGGCTTGCTCTCCGATGTTTTCGATGGCATTATTGCAAGGCAAATGGGTATTAGTACAGTAAAAATGCGACGAATGGATAGCCAAACAGATTTAGTATTCTGGCTCTCTATAGGAATAGCGTGTTATCATCTCAACCCTGAGCTCATAAAGACGTATCGGTATGAAGTAATCGCTATTTTTATAATGGAAGGGTTATGTTATACTATTAGTTTTTTGAAGTTTGGCAAAGAAACCTGTACTCACGCTTTTCTCTCCAAGTTGTGGGGCTTGTGCTTACTTACAGCATTTATCTCGCTCATAGGCTTTGGTCACGGAGGATTTCCCTTGCAATTAGCTATTTATTGGGGACTCTTCTCACAATTAGATGTAATTCTCATCTTGCTTTTGTTGCCTAAATGGCAAAACGATATCCCTAGTGCCTATCACGCCTACTTAATAAGAAGAGGCAAAAACTTTAAGAAGAGTAAATGGCTTAATAGCTAAATACTCTTCTTTAATAAAAAATAAGGTTACCCTACTGACACTAATTCTACATCAAAAATAAGAGGTGCATTAGGTGGTATTACGCCTCCCGCACCACGACTGCCATAAGCGAGTTCTGATGGGATTACCAATCGGGCTTTATCTCCTTCGTGAAGAAGTAATATTCCTTCATCCCAACCTGCAATCACTTGTCCAACACCTACAGTAAACTGTAGTGGTTCCTTCCTGCGATAAGAACTATCAAACACGGTCTTATCAAGCAACATACCTGTATAGTGCACGGCTACTTTTTGCCCTGCTTCTGCTTTTTTACCATTACCCTTGTGGGTAATTTGGTAATATAAACCACTATTCGTTTTCTCAAAGCCCACTACTTCTTTGGTAAAGGCTTCTTCAGCTTTGCGTTTCTCTTCAGCCAAACGAGCTGCTTTGGCTTTATTAAAATCATTGAAGGCTTTTAAGGCGTCCCATTTTTCTGCCTCCTCTCCTACTCTCACTATTTCTACTTTTTCAATCTTATCACCTTGTGCAATCGTATCTACTACTTCTTGTCCTTCCACGACTTCACCAAACACCGTGTGCTTGTTGTCTAGCCAAGGGGTGGCTACGTGTGTAATGAAAAACTGACTCCCATTCGTACCTGGTCCTGCATTCGCCATCGAAATGACTCCTGGTTTATTGTGTTTGAGCTCTGGGTGAAATTCATCGTCAAAACGATAACCTGGGTCTCCTGTGCCAGTTCCTAACGGACAGCCTCCTTGTATCATAAAGTTAGGAATCACTCGGTGAAAAGTAAGTCCATCGTAATAAGGCGTACCAAGTGGTTTTTGTGAGTTCTTCATTTTCCCTTCTGCAAGAGCTACAAAATTCCCTACCGTAGCAGGCGTTTTTTCATAAGTAAGACGAAGTAAAATAACTCCCTTCGTGGTAGTTATCTTTGCATAAATACCATTTTGCATTTTTTATCTTTTAATGTATTAGGGTGCAAAATTACACCAAAATTCCTAAATCACCAAATCACTATTACATTGCGTTCCTAATTCTTTCTAATAGTTAGCCAATGAATTTTTCTCTAATACTCAATAAAAAACAAGAAAGTAGAGACAAAAGATTCGTCCCTACTTTATGAGATTGTTATAGAAAAGATTTTATTCTTCTTCTGAAATAATATTGATATATGGTTTGAAACCTTCTGCTTTTTTATACACCTCTGCTCTTCCTTTAGGTACATAAATATGTCCTTTTACAATAGGTTCATAAGCTTGCTTTACATAATTGAGCTCTGAGCCAAAAATAATTGATATTGTTGGAGGAGTTTGTCCTTTAAAAGTTACATTACTTAACTTTTCACAAGAATCAAAAGCTGCACTTGCAACATTCAGTACGTTCTTAGGAATAGTAACTGAAGCAATTACTTTGTTAGAATCAAATGCGTTTCTTCCAATGGCTTGTAAGCTTTCAGGAAAGTTGAGAACAGGAATTTGGCACTTAGAAAACGCTTTATCATCAATGGTAATAAGTCCTTCTGAAAACTGAACAGAAGTAAGTGAAGTTTCAGCAAAAGCGTAACTACCAATTACTTGGACTCCTTTAGGAATAACAATACTTTTGAGTTTAGTTTTATAGAAAGCTATGTTATCAATACCTGTCAGTCCCTTAGGTAGTGTGATACTTCCTAAGTTTTTGTGTTGATAAAAAGCACCCTTATCAATGGTTTTTACATTTCTAAGTACCGCATCAGCTTGCATATTGAGCACTGCTGTGTTCTCGTTTTTCCACTTTACTAAGGTGAGTCCATCTGCACTCAATTCATAATCAGAAGCAGGAATAGTAACAACTTCTTCATCATTACCTTTGTCCTTTTTACAAGCAAAGAGGGCAAAAACTGAAAGGAGTAATAAAAATTTTTTCATTGTATTATTAGTTTTTAATTATTGGTGGCAAAGATACAAAACATTTTACAATATAGCAAATATTAGTCCTTAGTTTTATATCGCTACTCATTTTCTCATTTTCTCATTTACTAATTCCTGCAATTTCTTTAGCTCATCTCTGTACTGTGCAGCTTTTACAAAATCCAGCTCTTTGGCAGCTACCTCCATCAGTTTGCGAGTTTCTTTGATTTTCTTTTCCAACTCCTTAGCCGATAAATATACCGATTGCGCCTCAGCAGCTGTGCGCTCCTTAAATGAAGGATCGTAGTGAAATTCGGTTATAGGGCTCTTGCTGAGGCTATTCTCTATCTTCTTGTGCAAAGGCTGAGGCGTGATGTTGTGTGCCTTGTTGTAGTTCATTTGCTTTTCACGACGATAATTAGTATCATCGATAGTGCGCTGCATACTGTCAGTAATCTTGTCGGCGTACATTATTGCTTTTCCATTCACATTGCGGGCAGCCCTTCCTACAGTTTGAGTGAGCGAACGAGTGGAACGCAAAAAGCCTTCCTTATCAGCATCGAGGATAGCTACGAGCGACACTTCGGGCAGGTCTAAGCCCTCACGGAGGAGGTTTACCCCTATGAGCACATCAAAGAGTCCTTTGCGGAGGTCTTGCATAATCTCCACGCGTTCCAATGTATCCACATCACTGTGAATGTAACGACACCTAATACCAATGCGAGTGAGGTATTTGGTAAGCTCCTCTGCCATTCGTTTGGTGAGGGTGGTTACCAATATGCGCTCGTCTTTCTCGGTACGCAGTTGTATTTCCTCCACAAGGTCATCTATTTGATTGGCACTGGGGCGCACTTCTATTTCGGGGTCGAGCAATCCTGTGGGGCGTATCACCTGCTCTACGTACACGCCTTGCGTTTGCTGGAGCTCATAGTCGGCAGGGGTGGCACTCACGTAAATCACTTGGTTTTGAAGCGCTTCAAACTCCTCGAATTTCAACGGACGATTGTCCATCGCAGCGGGCAATCGGAAACCGTATTCCACGAGATTCTCCTTCCTACTGCGGTCACCACCATACATTGCGTGTACTTGTGAGACGGTTACGTGACTCTCGTCGATAACCATCAAGAAATCATCGGGGAAGTAATCTATGAGGCAAAACGGACGTGTGCCTGGTTCTCTACCGTCCAAATAGCGGGAGTAGTTCTCAATGCCCGAACAGTATCCTAATTCCCGTATCATCTCAAGGTCGAACTCAGTGCGTTCTTTCAGCCGTTTGGCTTCTAAGGGTTTGCCTAAAGCCTCAAAGAACTCTACTTGCTTCACCAAATCTTGTTGAATGTTCCATATCGCTTTTTGGAGAATATCGGGAGAAGTAACAAACATATTAGCGGGGTAGATATTGAGGCTCTGGTAGTGGTCTAACACGTGATTAGTAGTGGGGTCGAACTGTTCTATCTCTTCAATTTCATCACCAAAAAAGTGAATGCGGAAAGCGTTGTCATCATAACCTGGGAAGACATCAAGCACATCGCCTTTAATGCGGAAATTGCCGTGCCTAAATTCGGCGGTCGTGCGGGCATAGAGACTTTGTACCAATCGATGCATCAGCTTGGTACGGGGGAGTATATCGCCCTGTTTGAGGGTGATTACGTTCTTTTGAAATTCCACAGGGTTACCGATACCATACAAACACGACACCGATGCCACAACCAATACATCGCGCCTGCCCGACAGCAAAGCAGAGGTCGTACTAAGGCGCAGTTTTTCAATTTCATCGTTAATAGAGAGGTCTTTTTCGATATAAGTACCTGTGGAAGGTATATAGGCTTCCGGCTGATAGTAGTCGTAGTAAGAGACGAAGTATTCCACAGCGTTATTGGGGAAGAAAGCCTTAAATTCAGAATACAACTGAGCAGCCAGCGTCTTATTATGTGCCAACACAAGAGTAGGACGCTGAATGCGCTCCACCACATTAGCGATAGTAAAAGTCTTTCCAGAGCCCGTAACGCCTAATAGCACTTGGTACTTATCGTTGCGCTCTATACCTTTTACCAATTGGTCGATAGCCTGAGGTTGGTCGCCTGTAGGGGCAAAGTCAGAAACTATTTTGAATTTCATTTGTTTTAACCATAAATAAGAATGCAAAGATAGTGAAGAAAACTGAAAAGTAAAAATTATTTCACGCACATAGCTTAGAGACTCTAAATACTAAAATCTAAATTCAAAATTTTATAGTCTTTTCTCGTCCATCTATTCACCTCTTCTTTGCTTTACTTTCGATTTATTACCCTCAAAACTGCTTCTCTCTCTTAACTCTTAACCCCTCACTATTAACTCTTTATACACCCTTTCTATACCAATCGTCCAAGATTCGTATAAGCTTCCTATAAGCTCTCTATAAGCTAACACCACCCTCCTTACAGCCTTTTTTTACCAAAAACCCTCCCTCCCCTCTTCCGAACTTCTCCGTTTCCTTCCGAATCTTCCTAACAGCCCCAACACATCGCTTTTTCATCTCAAACTTTGCCAAAGTTAATAGCCCGTCGTGCTACGACTGCCTGTGCGGCTCGCACCTTTGGCAAAGTTAATTATCAGTATTTCTAGCATTATTGGCATTTACCTCATTTCCTCATTTGCTAATTCCCTCATTTGCTAATTCCCTCATTTGCTAATTCCCTCATTTGCTAATTTGCTAATTTCAATACCCATAGCGGTCGCCCCATAGTTTTTTGAGATAGTCACGCAGCGCATTTTCACGTGGATTATCAGAGGGTTCATAGAAGGTTTCTCCTTGCAATTCATCAGGCAAATAATCCTGAAAGGCAAAGTTATGAGCGTAGTCGTGAGCGTATTGGTAGTCTTTGCCATAGCCGAGCTCTTTCATCAGTTTGGTAGGGGCATTGCGCAAATGGATAGGTACACTCAGGTCGCCTGTTTGCTTTACCACTTGTTGGGCTTTGTTAATTGCCTTATAAGAAGCGTTGCTCTTAGGCGAAGAAGCGAGATATATAGCACACTGACTGAGAATAATATGCGCCTCGGGATAACCAATGGTGGTTACTGCCTGAAAGGTGTTGTTAGCCAAAATCATTGCAGTAGGGTTAGCATTGCCTATATCTTCGGAAGCGAGAATGAGCATACGGCGTGCGATAAATTTTACATCTTCACCGCCTTCAATCATTCGTGCCAACCAATAGACCGCACCATTAGGGTCACTGCCCCGTATTGATTTAATAAAAGCCGAAATAATATCGTAATGCTGTTCACCTGTTTTGTCGTAGAGTACGGTATTTTTCTGCACCAATCTGAGGACGCTGTCGTTCGTAATCACTACTGGTTCACCTTCAGGAGTCGCATTGACGATGAGTTCAAAAGTGTTTAACAATTTGCGTCCGTCGCCACCTGAGAGTCGCAAAAGAGCTTCAGTTTCTTGCAGTTCAATATTTTTGGTTTTAAGAATAGCATCTTGGGTAATGGCATTATGAAGCAGTTGCTCTAAATCTTTACGCTCAAAAGCGTTCAGTATATACACTTGGCAACGAGAAAGCAAGGCAGGAATCACCTCAAAACTGGGGTTCTCGGTAGTTGCTCCAATGAGGGTAATCCAACCTTTTTCAACAGCCTGCAAAAGGGAATCTTGCTGGGTTTTGTTAAATCGGTGAATTTCGTCTATGAAAACAATAGGGTTTTGGGTAGTGAAGAGTCCACCACTTTGTTTGCTTTGGTCAATTACTTCGCGCACTTCTTTAATCCCCGAACTAATGGCACTCAAGGTATAGAATGCGCGGTTACTTTGATGCGCAATAATGTTTGCTAGCGTAGTTTTACCCGTACCTGGGGGACCCCAAAAGATAAGCGATGGCAAAAGACCGCGTTCTATCTGTTGGCGCAAAGCCCCTTGAGCTCCAACTAAGTGCTCTTGTCCCACATATTGCGCTAAGGAAGTGGGGCGCATACGTTCTGCTAAAGGAGAAGACATTGATATAATGATTAATGTTTAATGATTAATAAAATCAACTTTACCAAAGTGTGAAACTTTGGTAAAGTGTAGCAATGTATAAACTGCTTGTCGTACTACGCCCTATTTTGTGATATTGGTACTAGAAGCAGAGCCGATGCCTACCACCTCGTCGTAGAGAGCGCCAGGAGCGCGGTAGTACACTAGCACGAGGTAAGTGTTTTCAGTTTGTTGAAAATTACCACTTATTTCGTTGAAATCAACTATGTCGCCTGCTTTGGTAGCAAACTTATAGTTGTAAAATCCCTGTTTAAGGAGTACTTTCCCTTTGAAAAGACCGTCTTTTTCGTCATAAGTGAGTTTGTATTCCTCGCGGAGTTCGTAGTTGCTAAACTTGCCGTATACATACACTTCTTTACCCCAAAAAGTAGATTTCCCTTCTAAGGCAAAATGCACTTGCGTGTAATCGGCTTCGTTGCTGGGGTTCATTCCGTTGATAGTGGTTACCAAGAAATCACCATTGATATCGGGATAATAAGTATAGATATTGCTCGCACGGCTTACATTGGTAAACAAGTAGCTATTTACCCATTTGCTTCTATCCAAACGATAGACTCCCGATGCAGGCACGTGTATATCCTTGCTATCGAAATAGAAGTATTCATTGCCTCCCCAGAAAGCCGTTTCGCGGTCGTAGCGATACACGAGGTCGTTACCCATCACGTACTGAGGTTTTACGCCCGTGATAGCCATATCCCAACGGTAGTTTTGCAGTATGGCTACTTTCACCGCTACATTGGGATTATCAAGTCTAAAATCTTTCTGCTTAATAGTGAACTGTACCACTTGTTGGGTATCAAAGTACTGCAAATCGCGAGCGCGTTTTACTTCGGTGAGTACATTCACTTGGGGTGTATAGAGCACAAATCGGCGTGAAAAGAGCTCTGTGCCATAACTATCGGTGATAGAGAGCATATAGTTACCGCTGAGAGTGATTTTAGTGAGTTCGTTAGGGAAAGTAAGGCGGTAATGCGAATAGCCTTGCAGGGTACCATAGGAGTTACTCTCGGGCTGCACCGGTTGGTTATCAATGCCTTTAAGGTATTCACTTTTCAGCAGAGAAGAGGCAGACCAATCGGCGTTGCAATAGGTGATTTTGTAGTAATAAGTCTCCTCATTACCCCCGAGGTCGTCGAACTGCAAACTAAACGACTCATTACGGCGCACGATAGGGAATTGGTTTTTATCGTTGCCGTTAGCTTTGAAGATAATCGTTTTGATATAATCAGGTGGTGTTTTCTCCACCAGCGGTTGAGCTTGCATTGCCAAGGGAAGTAGGAGTAAAAAGAGAAGTTTTTTCATAATTAAATATTTATATTTGTCTTAGGTGTACTATTTTTTATTTAGTAAAATAGATATTCTCCACAAGAATAGAACTTATTTCACTCCGTGCATCAGTTTCTTCACAAACGGATTGATGAGAATAATGAGTACCCCTGCTACGGCAGGCACAATGGTAAATATCAAAAAGAAAGTACTCAAACTGTACTCACGGGTGATATTCTCTATCTGTCCGCCCACTACAGCTGCTAATTTATGACCAATAGCTACAGCGAGGTACCATACCCCAAACATAAATGCTATCATTCGTGCAGGTACGAGCTTCGAGACGTACGAAAGTCCCACAGGCGATAAACACAACTCACCCATAGTGTTAAACATATAAGCAAATACAAGCCATAACATACTCACCTTTACTCCGTGAGTTACCCCGTGAGAGCCTAAGGCGAGTAAACCAAATCCTACTGAGAGCATCAGCAGTCCGATGCCGTATTTCATCGCAGCAGGTGGATTATACTTGCTATCCCACCAACGTGAAAACAAGCTCGCTAAGGCAATAATGAAGAAAGAATTCAGAATAGAAAACCACGATACAGTCGTCTCTACCCAGTTATCGCGCTCTTCTTTCACTTGCGCAACTATCAGCCCGTTGTCAGTATTGAGCTCTGCTCCCCGCTGTTTTGCCCACTGTTCCTTTTCGGCATCTACATAGCCAAACGAAGTGTTTTTGTTGTTCTTGCTTAGCAATTTTATCTCTTGCCCTACTTTTAGGTGATAATCAGCTACTCCTATGATAGTAGTACGTTCTACGATTTTCAAATCAGGGCGAGCGACTCTGTTTTCTTCAGTAATAGGGATATAAGTAGTTCTGCCCTGTGTATCGGTTTGTTCATAGGCTTGATAACTCACACTGTAAGCTGTAGTTTTGAAGTCGCGTTGTAGCATCCACGAAGCGATACCCCATACAAGACTAAAGCAGACCAATAACACTACTACGGCAGGAAATATCTTTTTGTAGGTTTTCTTTACCAAAAGGAAAAGTACGTAGGTAATCAGTAATAGTGGAATCACGGTGAGTAGCGCATTGAAAATATTGTAAAGTACTGCCCAATTACCGTGTAGCTCACGCTCTATATTATCCCGTGCAAAAATCACTAAAGACGAAGCTCCTTGTTCAAACGACAACCAAAAGAACACCACAAAAAAGGCAAAGATGACCACGGTAAGCATACGGTCGCGCACTATCGTAGTATAACGCATTATGCGACTACCTATCAGGTAAAAGAAAGCTATTAAGCCTACAATCACCATCACATATTGCCCTTTAAGCCCTGAGGTAGCAGCCCACCCAAAAAGGTCGATATTCCATATTTTCGAGAGAGGGTCGTTTAGTGCATAGCCAATACCTATGATTGCCGAAAGCGCTACCAATATCTTATCTACGGTAGTGAAAGGATTGAGTTTTTCCTCTTCTTGTTTTGCATCACTTGTAGTCTCTTTTTTTTCTTGCTTGCGTGGCTCACTTCCTATTGAACCAAATAAAGGTTTGGCAAACCAAAACTGTATAGTCCCCAAGAGCATAAACACTCCTGCCAAACCGAAGCCCCAACTCCACCCAATGCGTTCTGCCAAGTAACCGCAAAGCATCATTCCAAAGAAAGCTCCAGAATTTACTCCCATATAGAAGATGGTATAAGCAGCATCTTTCTTCTCGGGTAGGTCTTTGTACATTTCCGATACAAATGACACCATATTAGGTTTGAAAAAGCCCGTTCCTATCACCAAGAGTGCAAGCCCCAAATAGAGTGAAACCTCAGTTTCAAAAGCCATCGACACGTGTCCTAAG
This sequence comes from Capnocytophaga sp. oral taxon 902, assembly GCF_013394735.1. Lineage (NCBI taxonomy): Bacteria > Pseudomonadati > Bacteroidota > Flavobacteriia > Flavobacteriales > Flavobacteriaceae > Capnocytophaga > Capnocytophaga sp. oral taxon 902. Next base: position 2,161,319 of record NZ_CP058261.1, on the reverse strand, counting down.
GTAATAATAACCGCCCCAATAATTACTGCCCAGCGGTAGCCGGTAATCTTATCGGCTATTATACCTCCAAGTATAGGAGTGAGATAAAGAAGCATAACATACGTACCAAAGAGTGCACCCGCGTTTTCAGTACTCCACGCCCATCCTGGGTTATACCCTATAAGCGTCATTGTAAGAAAGTTGATGAGCAGTACGCGCATTCCATAAAACGAAAAACGCTCCCACATTTCTGTAAAGAAAAGCACGAACAGCCCCGCTGGATGTCCTAATACTTGTGTATCGAAAATTGTCTTTTTAGTCATATAGATTTCATTCGTTATTTTTCTTGCTTTTCAACTCTTAACTCTTAACTAAAAATGTCCCACTTAATTCCCAATCGAATAATAAAATCTCTATACGGCTGACGTGGTGCAGAATAATAGTTGTAAGGATTTCCTATTTTTAGCCAGTTGCTCACGGGCACTTGCCATTGTTCTAAAGAGAAGAAAATGCGCATCGTACGTACTTTGGCATTGAGAAAAAAGTCTAACATCGGAAAGTTACCCGTCTTCTCTGCCGTCTGTACAGCAAATTCTCCTAAAAGCGGATTGTACTGATTGGAGTAATATTTGGTGAAGTAATTAAACCCTATCCCCGTTTGTAAGTACATTGCTTTGTTGAACAAGTGTGATGCAAAGTAAAAACTATTGCGAGTCACGAAAGTAGGTACATTCAAAATATTGCTATCTTGTACCACTTGCTGGTAGAGCATAGTGTTATCTAAGCCCCATTTACCAAATTTAAACTCTTTTTGTACTTTCAGTTGCAAATATTGTATATTGCTACTGTACTGCTCAGGACGCACTTTCCCTAAGGTTTCTTCTTGAAAATAAGTGTAGTTGTTGAGGTTGGTAAGACTGAGCGACGCATTCCCCCATTGGGTTTTCAAATCGCCATAGAGGGTCTGGGTATTCTGTTTGTTAAACGAAGTATAGTTATCCCAATTAAACTGCTTGTAGTCGCTTTGATACAGCAAATAATTAAAATTAGGCATAGCCGAATGCAGTTCAGCTCCTGCGGTGATGCTGTTCTTATCGTCAAAAGCATAAGCAAGTTTCCCGCTCAGTCTAGTACCTGTCATCTTGCCTACAAATGTCTGTTCACCCTCTGCTTCTATACTGAAACCACCTACTCTCTTATGCCATTGCACACCTAAACTCAGGTCGGTATCCTTGATTTGTCGGCGTTGCAACACTCCCGATACGTAGTAAGCGTTCTGAAAGTAATAATTGTAGAAATAAGCATTTCCAAAGAGGAAGGTTCTACCCAGATAGGGCAATTCGAGCTCTACTCCCAAACGGTTGATCATCTTCTTCAAGCGCGCCTTATCGTGAAGGTTTTGGGGTACATAGGCATCGCCAAAATAACTGTTGCTTTGGGTTTCGTCATAAGTATAATGTTCAGTTTCGTAGCTAAACAAATGGCGGAAGCGTATCTGCTTGTACGAAGCCAGCGAATCGCGGTTGCGCAAGAAAGCGTAGTCGTGTTGCAAAAAATAACGCTTGCTCTCCCGTATATTCTCAGCATTGAGTAATTGCACGTCTATTGTCGCACGGTTTTTAAACTGTTTTTCACCTCCCTCAAACTGCTCGGGCGTTACTATACCTCCATTCTCCTGACTGGTGATATCGTGAGAGGCAAAGTGTGCAAAGGCAGTGTATTTCTTGTTAGGTGATACGTAGGAAAAGCCCGCTCTAAAATTGCCATTGCTCACTAATATACGTTGGTATTTACCCAAGGAACGCAAACCTTTGTAAGCGATAAAGATATTGAGGTTGGGCTGTAAATTGATTGAAAAAAGGGTATTCAAAAACTGACCTTGTTCCATACCGCTTTTGTAAGTAAACTCAGTAAGTGGCGTAGGCAAATGGTAATAAGTTACCTCTTCCGGAGTAAGGTAGAGTTGCTTTTTAGCTTCTGCTCCCATCGAAGGCAGGTAATCCTGACGGCGGAAATCGTAAGAGAGTGCATTATACGGTTGCCCCATATTCGAGAAAGGCATCTTGCCAAACATATCCTTTCCCCACTCGTTGTTCAGGTAATACTTTTGCATCGTAAGCGAAGTATCTACCGAGGTGGTATCGCGGGTATAAGTAATAATTTTGTAGTCGCGTGCAGTGAAAGTAATGCTGTCTTTCTTCTTTTTAGGACGCAACGACTTAAAGGTTACCCCTCCCTCCTGATTGTTATTCGCACTATCGTCTTCTTGTGCCCAACTCAGCAAGGGGAATAGTAATCCTATAAGGAAATATATAGTTTTTTTCAGTGTCATTCGTTTCTATTTGGGGGCAAAGATAGAAATAATTTGTCAATTAGCCAATTTGTTAATTTTAGATACAGGTCAAACATACCAAATTTATTCGCTAGTGCGAGCTTGTAATTTGTGCCTATCTTGTTATATCAATTGCTGAGACTGTCCGAAAAGTCTTAAAATCGCATTTGCGTCGCTACATTTTGCTAAAGTTTCAGTCTTTGGAAAAGTTGATTACCTTGATAATCAATTCCTTCTAGTTATATTGTAGGGGCGATTTCCAATCGCTTTCACAGAACAAAACTTTTGGGACAGTTCAAGCTCTTATAATTAACCAATAAACTACATAACTGACAAAACAACTATATTTTTAATCTTTTATTTGTAAATATTTTTGCTAATCAATAAAATATCCTTACCTTTGTGTCATTAAATTATAAATGATAAAGTTATGTTGTATTTTTTCAAATCCATCAGAAGACCAGTAAAACACTGGTACATTCCCCTTATTTTAGGGATTTTGTTCATTCTTTGTGGTATAGGGGTTATTATATCACCACAAGCTTCATATCTTACCCTTTCAATACTCTTTAGTCTCTCATTCTTAATATCAGGGATAACTGAATCCTTCTTTGCCCTACAAAATACTAAAAATCTCAACGGTTGGGGCTGGTATTTGGTAAGCGGACTCATTTCATTGATAATGGGTATTTTTTTACTTATGTATCCCGCCCTATCAATGTTTATATTACCATTGGTAGTAGGATTCACATTGTTATTCCGTTCGTTTCAGTTACTCGGTTTTGCCTTCGAAGTAAAAGAAGCTGGTGTACTAAATTGGGGTAACCTAGCCATAGTAAGCGTATTGGGTATTATCCTTTCGTTCATTTTGATTGCTAATCCTATCTTTACAGGTATCTCATTAGTAGTGTTCACAGGTTTAGCGTTTATCTTCACAGGTATTTCTTCTGTAGTACTTTCGTTCAATCTGAAAAAGTTAAAAAGTTCTGTTCAAAAGTTATCAGATGATTTAAAGAACCGTATAGAAGACCTCGAAAAAGAAGTGAGAGAAGCTTTAAAATAACAGCAGATTAGCAAAATACCACTGGCACGAATCTATAGTTATACCTATGACTACAGAACTATAGTGCTTTTTTACAGAAAATACCTCCAAAGAATTAAATACTCTTTGGAGGTATTATGATTTTATAATTGATGTGCCTACACCCAATATCCAGGACCTTTTTTAAGAGTTATCTTTACTCTTACCTTCAGTAATTGGCATTATTGCACTGTGGTATTAAAAGAACACTCCATTGGTAAATCCATACCACCGCAATACCGTTTCGCCCCACAAGAGTATCATCAACCAACTGATAAACATCATCGTGATACCAAACTTGAAGGTGTCGCTCCAGCTATATTGATTGGTAGTGTACAGCAGGGCAGCAGGTTTACTGTTAAAGGGCAGTACATACACGTGTCCCACGAGCATTGCTACGGGGAAAGCCAGACTCATAATCGGATATCCGTTCTTCTGAGCTACCCCTATGGCAATAGGAATGAATATGAGGGTAAGCATTGTTTTAGATTGGAATATAAGCGAGAAAAGCAAAATCCCTCCTGTGAGTATCATATACAATACCCAAAACGGAGTGGCTTGAGTTATCCCTAAACTACCAAAAAGTGCATCTATAAGCGTGCCAGGCAAACCTGTCGCGTCAAGTCCTGCCCCTAAGGTATAAGCGCCTGCCGAGAACAATAGCAAGTGCCAAGGAATGTCTACATCGTTCCATTTCACTACGCCTACTCCTGGAAGCAAGGCTACTACGGCACCCATAAAAGCTACTGCTGTTTGGTTGATACCGTGTTGCTTATCGGTAGCCCACAAGATGAGTACACAAACAAAAATAGCAATCGCTTTATACTCCTCAAACTTCATTTTGCCGAGCTTGTTAAGCTCTTCCCTAAGCCTTTCCATACCTCCTTCAATCTGTGGTACGCGCTCTTCTTTTTTCAGTGGAAAATATATTTTCGAGCCTACGAACCACGCAATGAGAATAAGCAACACGCTCATCGGAAAGGCTGCTTTAAACCAATCCTGATAACTAAAAGAGCCTATACCCATAGCTCCTGCTATAAGAGAGCCCGCTAAAAGGGCTGCCCCTGAGCCTGTCAAGAAGGCATTAGCTCCTAAATTGATTTGGAAGAGGTTCTGCAATATCAAATTCCTACCGAAGTTATTGCGGTGTTCTCCTCCCGTAGCCCCGTAGATAGCGGCTATTACCATAAAGATAGGCAACAATATAGCAGCTTTGGCAGTAGTTGCCGAAATAAATGCCGATAGTACTAAGTTAATAATGATAAAACTCAGTATAATACCTCCCGAATTTCTGCCAAACTTCAACACAAACCACAAAGCAAATCGCTTCGCCACCTGCGTTTTCACTAACATACTCGCTAAGATAAACGAAAGAATATTAAGCCACATTACAGGGTGTCCTAATTGAGCATATGCCGTCTTGTCGGTCGTGACTCCACAAAGTACAATGCCCAGTATTACCAGTAATGAAGTGAGGTAATTGGGGATTGCTTCGGTAATCCATAAAATAATAGCAGCTACAAAAATAGCCAGCATCGCGTAGTTGATGTGTATAAACTCTTTGTGTGTTGCCTGCTGTAGGGTTACTTTTTGCTCGTCCGAGAGTTGTTTTTCTCCCTTCATTGTAGCTGTTAGTTGTTTGGTTTTAGCCTTTTCTATTTGGGCATACCGAGCCATCGCCGATTCAGTAAGCGGTGTCGTCTTCTCATTGGTATCAATCCGGTTGATAAACGAAATATTGGCTACCCAGTAAATAAGCACAAAGGCGAGGATAGCAAGCGGTCCTCCAATGCGTTGGAGGAACCGCTCTACCCCTGTTTTTTGTACCTTTGGCAACTTTTCGATATGATAGTTATTCATATCCAAAGGGTCAAAGGGTGGCGTGTGGTCGGTATTGTTTGTCATTTCCAGTTTTTATAAGGGTTCTTCATTAACATTGAATTGTAATAACGCTTGTCGCCTGTTACTTCTTCTCCCAACCAATCAGGACGGGCAAAAGTAGCTTTCTCGTCGGGTAATTCAATCTCTGCCATTACAAGTCCTTCATTATCTCCATAGAACTCGTCAATCTCAAAACAATAGTCGCCGTTCTTTACCAAATAACGTGTCTTGTCTATAATACCTGGTTCGCATAGTTTCAATAGCTCTTGCACTTCAGCTACGGGTATTTCCTTTTCCCATTCAAACCGGCTTGCGCCACTTTCATTACCGATGCCTTTTATGGTAATGAAACCTTTATCGCCTTTTATGCGCACTCTCACGGTGCGTTCAGGAACGGAGCTCAAATAACCTTGGGTGATACGAGTCGCCTTAAACGATGCTGCTTTATAGGCATCGCTCTTCACCATAAATTTTCTTTCTATTTCTTGTGCCATAACTTAATTTGCTAAGGGTTTATGTATCATTCCAATCACGCGTTTAATCGCTTGCAAGTAGTTGATGTTCTCTACTCCTTCCAACCCGCAATCGGCAATGGTTTTCTTAATATCTTCTATCTCGGTAGACTCTGAGTTAATGGTTTTCACCAAAGCCCCATTGATATATACGTTGCCGGTTTCGCAAATGGTATTGTTCACCATATAACCAAAACGCACCTTCTCAACGGTTACTGCTTGCAAGTCGGGGTGTGCTTCCACCATCTGTAAGAACTCTTCTAAGGTGTATTCTCCTTTGGTAAGCTCAGGCATTCCTTGCACTTTAAAAGCGGGGAATACTTCTTCTTTAAGCACTTTTGCCGAGATGGGAAACTCTCCTTTCATCAGTGGGTTCCATTGTTCTAAGCCATCTACCTTTTGTACAAAGGTTTTGATGTCCATCTTACCATCGCGAATTTTAGTGTTGTTCACATCGTTAGTCCTACTCACAATATAGGTTTCGGTACTGCGGCGTTCCCATACTTTTTCAGGAACAGGTACACTTAGGCGTGCCATACGCTCGGCTTGTTTAGCAAAGCAACGCCCAAAACTGCGAAACTCAAAACGCGGTTTAGAAATTTCGCCTATCTTTAATTCTTCTTTTGCCATAATTATGTTTTTATATCATTTATTGTTTAATCGCTTATTTTATAATATTTCCTTACAATAACTGTTCCTACACTCCTCCTCTCTCACTGCTTAACAGTCTCATCTTCTGTTCCTGTCGCAGGGTTCGCTTTTCCTTGGGTTGGGTCTGCTTGCATAAATTTACCTGTACCATCAGGACATCGGCTCCACGATTTCGTAACTGCCGCAAGACTCACTTTGCCCCAACCATCGCCTTTTTCACCTCGTTGGAAGGTGTTAAGCTTAGTTCCCTCAGGACTGTAAAGCTCTATAAGCACATTTTTCTTGCTCGAAAAACCCGAACTAAACCCTCTTGGGGTAGTGCCTTTGGCGCCTACGATAGCAAAATGTGAGTGAGGGGCTACCACTTCACCCTCAATACCCGTCCACACAAGTTCTTCGTCTTTTTTAATGGTTACGTCTTTTAGTTTGATAGGAGTATCGCCGTTGTTGTATAGTTCTATAAATTTTTCAGCATCGGTGCCTGCTCCGTAAAGCTCGTTAAGAACCAATTTAGTGTAGTCCGAAGGCTTATCGCCTACCACATAGCTACTTTCTTTTACGGTCGAAAATCCTGCGGTATTCACTACTGTTACTTTGTAGGTTACTTTTGTTTTATCGGCTTGTGCCGGAATAGTCCCTGTAAAAGTATTGTCCTTGCCTGTCATCGCTACGGTTTGGTTGCCTGCTCCTGCGTTGTAAACCAAAGTTACTGTCGAAGGTGCTTGTAGTCCCGGAGCGATTACAGCGGTTACCACTACGTTGTCAGTTGAGGTAGGGGCTGCGGGAGTAAGCTTCACCGATTTGATAGTCGAAGCTCCCTCGTACACTGCATCTTTCACACAACCTGCTGTAATGACCAACATTAATAGAAGTATGTATCTTAAACTTTTCATTTTAGTAATGGTTTAAAAGGTGAATGTTTAGAAATTAATTTCAAAGCGCATAGCGAGCATATGGTAGCTCACACCGCCTTTGCCTTTGCCTTCCACCGCTTTTTTATAATCGGTAGTTGGGGCTCCTGTGGCATCGTGCCCAATAATCAGTTTGCCTCTGCCGTTTGCATAACGGTCGTTGTTAGTATACTGATAGTTCAGAGCTATTTTCACGTTGTTATTCACATAAAAGTTCAGCCCCGTAGTGAAGTTTGCTCCTGAACCACCATACACGTCTTTGTCGTTCAAGCTGAGGTAATCACAGCGCATTGCCAACTCCAAATCACCCCATTCCTTGCCTCGGGTAGGCTGAGTAAACTCACCTTCCGATACGTTAAACTTCTGTTTGCCTCCAAAGAGCAAATACGCTGCTTGCACATACCAACCCGTGAAATTGTAATAGGTAGCTTCCGTAGTAACGTGGTTGCCTATCCACTCTCCTTGTACGCGGAAGCCTCCGTAGTAAGCAGCAGCTTCTACCCCGCGCAACCATTCGTGGTCTACATTGGGTATAACATCAGTGTCTAAGTACTTTTTGCGGTTAATCGAGGTAGAGTTGCGGGTACTAAAACGCGCTCCGCCGTAATCCTTAGGCGCTACATCAGTTTTAGGAGTGCGGTAAGACCCCTTAACACCTAAATAACAACCTTGCATACGGTCTTCGGTATAAGGCATCCAGCCCACTTTACTGGTGATTGAATACCCCTGGTTGCGTCCGTAATCCTTATTGTTGTCTTGCACATTGGTCACTTCCTCAACGCCAGCCACTCGTTGCAAAAACATACCAAGCGAAGCCCTAAAATGGTCGCGCAAGTACTCTCCTTGAATACCCAAATGTCGTGACGGCACTAAGGCTTTACACACCATAGGGCGTTCCATAAAGGTTAAGTAACGCGAACTGGTAGTTTGCTCCATCGAGAAATCTTCTTTGAAGTTCCCCACTTTCAAGGCTACGTTCTCAATCCCGTCGTATTCCACGATAGCATCTTTAAGTTCAAAAATACCATCGGCGAAATCAACGTCCACTTCACCGTACCAATCTTTGGTAACTTGTGCCTTTACGGCAAATCGAGCACGGCGAATAGAAGCACCGTTGCCTATCTTGTCGTAATCGCTCTTAGCGCCAAAAAACGTAGCAGCATCCACTTGCACACGGTTGTCAAACCAAAACTTATAGTTCTGATGTTTTGATTCAAAAACCAAGATGTTGTTACGTGCCTCTGAGCGAAGTTCTTTTCTATCGACTGCCACGCCATATTGGTTATAGCGAATGGTATCGAGCTCTTGGGCTATAGCTGTACTGAAGAAAGACAGCAATAGCCCCAAAATTAAAAAGGGTAACTTTTTCATCGGTTAAAATAATGTTTGTTAATGGAGTTGGTAAATTATTATTATAGTTCTTTTAACGCCACAAAGGTAAAAACTATTTTCCAATTAGCAATGAATTATTTTCTTTTTTTTTGATTTAAGCTGAAAAATCCTTAATTTTAACATAACACACCTTTACATCACCTCTATCTTACTTTCGATTATTTTTCTATTTTCAATTTTTAACTACTCACTTTTAAGCTTTTCACTGTTTAACCGTTCACTACCAACTCTTTCTATAATTTTATCCTACCATACCCCTATCTCTTCCCTTTTCCGTCATACTCCCCCTAGCACCTATGACCTAAGACCTCACACTTCCCCATTTACTAATTTTCTAATTTGCTAATTCCCTAATTATCCCTTCTCCTTTCCGTCATACTCCCCCCTAGTGCCTATGGCCTAAGGCCTATCTCCTATTCCTCTTTCTTTCGTCTCGAAACCCCATTTTTAACATTTTTAGCGCTGTTGTATAGTGTTATTAATCAATTATTTATATACCCTTTCTATACCAATCGTCCAAGATTCGTATAAGCTTCCTATAAGCTCTCTATAAGCTAACCCCACCCTCCTAATAGCCTTTTTCCATCAAAATTCCTCTCAGCTCTCTTTCGTTCCCCTCCGATATCTTCCGTCTCCTCCTAATCTCCCCAATACGTCGCTTTTTCATCTCAAACTTTGGCAAAGTTTTAAACTTTGCCAAAGTTAAATTACTATTATTGCCATTATCAGCATTTTTGGTATTAAAAAATTTTTTCCTACCTTTGCACTTCATTGCATATTACACTGCTTTCATTGAAACATCTTAATTATGCGCATTCTTTTTTACATAACGCTGTTTTTATCCCTGCTCGCCTGCGATTCCAAAGAGAAGAAAGAGGAGGTAACACCCTTGCTCTTCCCCGATAATACGCAAATGCTTTTCCGCATCAACGATAAAGACAACTTCCTCAGTGCCATTGCTAACAATACCTTTTGGAAAACGCACAATCCTCATCAGTTGCGCCCACACGAGGTAAAACTCCTTAATAGCATTCCCACCGATGATAACTTGTGGGTAGCTTTTGATACCGAAGGTCATTTCTTTGCCATAACTCCCCGTATTAGTAACGATACTATTAGTTTTTGGCGCAATGCCGATACTCAAATCCAAAAACAAGCTCAGTTTGGTAAAGAATGGTTTTACACCATAGCCGATAACAACTTGGTTATAGGCGATTCCGAGACTGTTTCGGCTTATCAACAACTGAAACAAGAAACTAAAACACCACGGCAACAGTCTTTGGAACAACTCCAAAAAGTAGGTAATACCGAATGCGTTGCCACTCTTTTCTTCCAAAAAGACGAAGCAAATGCTTACTTCAAATCGTTTTTCGGAACTGAGATATTGCAAAATGTAAAAGATTGGGTCTCTCTCGACCTTTTCTTAGAAGAAAACAACATACGTTTTAGCGGTATGGCACTCATTGCCAATGCCAATGCCGATATAATGGCACACACCCTGCCCTATCAAAACAATGTGTTAAACGTACTTCCCGCGCGCTTGCGTTCACTCGTTTCTTATACTTTCGACGACGGCGATAAACTCGCTCAAAACGATAGTACAGCCACCAATAATCCGTTTAAAACCTCTATCAATGGGGTAGCTTTCGCTCAAACCCCCGAAGGTCAATTTGCTGTCGCCTCTTCTTTTGATGTAGATGAGACCATCAAACAGTTGCCCGTACTCTCAGAAGACTTTCAGCACAACTTCTCTATGTACGAACTAAACCCCGACCTCCCAATGGATTTTTTCACGGCTTTTGTACCTCAGTTTGTCCCTAAATACGTCGGAGTGTATGAAAAGTTCCTCGTGTTTACTACCACCAAAGACCTTCTTACCTCAGTAATCAACGATATGCAACGAGGCAATGTGCTTTCAGCCAATAAATCTTACGATTGGTTAGAACAAAACAGCGCTTCCAACGTGAGTGTTACACGGCTCACAAATCTTTATGACAACACCGCTTTTAGCAGTAAATATCCTTATATAGCCGAAAACTATCGCTGGGCAGTATTCCAACAAACCCCTCAAAACGACTATTACGTGCTCAATTTCATCAGTCAAAAACAAACTGAAAGCACTCTTTCCGATGAGATGAAAGAACGTTTCCGCCTTACGTTAGACGACCAAATGGTTATCCCTCCTACCATTCTCTTAAACCACCGCACCAAACAACTCGAAATAGCCGTGCAAGACACCAATAACGATTTATATCTGATAGGTAACAACGGTTCTCTCTTGTGGAAAAAACGCTTAGACGGAAAGATACAAAGCCCTATTTACCAGGTCGATTTATTTAAAAACGGCTTCTTGCAAATGGCTTTCACTACCGAAAAGTCTATCTGGATTATTGACCGCAACGGCAATGTGGTAGAGCCTTTCCCTCTAAAATATCAAAACCCTATCACACCTTTGGAGGTGTTCGATTACGATAGCAATCGCGAATACCGCTTCCTCTTTGCCGAAAACAATATCTTGCACCTGTTAGACAGAAAAGGACAACAAGTGAAAGGCTTCTTACAGCGCACCAATGGAAAACCTTTGTTTACTCCTAAGCATTACCGTTTCAATGGCAAAGACTATCTTATCTACCCTTCCGATAATGGTATCTTTAATATCTTGCACCGCAACGGTGAAAACAGAATAACAGTAAAGGGTAACTATCGTTTCTCTAACAATCCTCCTTTGGTATTCAATAACTTGTTTATGTTCACCACTCAAGAAGGTAACCTTATTTCTATCGATGAGAAAGGAGGAATGAATCGCACAAATCCATCGCTGGTAGAACCCTTTTATTGGGAAGGTAATCGTTATGCACTTACCTCTCTTTCAGCCAATATACTCACCATAGGCGGGCAACGGATTGAACTTCCCGAAGGTAAATATGAACGTCCTAAACAGTTCCGCATTCGTGGCATCAACTACGTCTCAGTAAACGAACAAAACACCAAAAAAGCCTATTTATACGACGAAAAAGGAAAATTGTTAAAAGACTTTCCCGTAGAATCAGTATCCCCCATTGCAATAGACGTAGATTTAGATAAATCTATTTGGATAGTTACTGAAAAATCACCCACTGAATTGGTGCTCTACACTATGAGACAATTAGCTAATTAATATCGAATTGAAAAAAGCAGTCATCATAGGCTTAGGTCTCATAGGAGGTTCCTTTGCCTTAGAATTAAAAAAACGTTTGGGCTACCACATTGCTGGTATCGACCTAAACCCTAATCATATAGAAAAAGCCTTAGCCTTAGGCATCATCGATGAAAGTACGGGTTACAACCATCTCACCGATGCCGACCTCGTGCTCATAGCAGTACCCGTGAACCATATAGGCGAAGTACTTATAGAGGTGCTCAATAAAGTAGGCGAGCACACATTAGTAATGGACGCAGGTTCTGTAAAAGGTCACATCTGCGAGGTAGTAGCTACGCACCCCCATAGGCAAAATTTTGTAGCAGCGCACCCTATGGCAGGTACCGAGCATTCAGGACCTGAGGCAGCTCTTTACAACCTCTTCGATGGGAAAGTAATGGCACTTTGTGAAGTAGAAAAAAGCAATTGGCAACTGCTTGACCGTGCGTTAAGTATTGTAAAAGCCCTTAATATGCGTGTGAAGATGATGCAACCTTCTGACCACGACTTGCACACTGCCTATGTATCACACCTCTCACACGTAAGTTCGTTTATGCTAGGCAAAACCGTTTTAGAGATAGAAAAAGACGAAGCTCAAATCTTCGATTTAGCCAGTACAGGTTTCGCCTCTACGGTGCGTTTGGCAAAAAGTGACGCTCAGATGTGGTGTCCTATCTTTTTGGAGAACAAGGACAACGTGCTAAAAGCCCTCAATGAATATATCAAGAATTTAGAAGCTTTCAGAACCCTCATCGAAACTGAACAATCCGAAGCCCTTACCCAAAGTATCCACGAAGCCAATTATATTAGGAAAATACTCAAATAGTATTCTAATACCAAACGGGTATATATGCGAGCCATAACGTGTATATACCCGTTTAGTGATAGATATATACCGCTGACCTCACAGGTATATACTTTTCTAATAATAGGTATATACCGCATTAAAGTATTAATAAGTATTATTTTGCGCTCTCAATAAAAGTTTATACCTTTGTGCCAAAATTTACCCTTTACCTAATTATGAAGCCATTTCGCCTCTTTTTCACTAATCGTCGCAACCTCACTTTTGTGATATGCCTGTTGCTCTCGGTATTCATTTGGTCGCTGAAGAAACTCTCTAAAAATCTTATCAGAGAATTATCGGTACCAGTAACGGTTATCAATCTGCCAGCCGACAAGGTATTTCTACCCTCTGCTCCTAACTACGTGAGAATAACAGTAGAAGGCAATGGCTTTTCTCTTCTGAAATCCTACCGACAAAATGCTACCCTCACCGTAGATTTCTCCGATTTACAAGAAGTGGGCGAACACTTCTATACACTCTCTAAAAGCAGTAAGGACAAGCTCAGCAATACCTACCTATCGAATTTCAGAATACGCTCGGTAGTCTCCGATACTCTACAACTATACTTAGTACCCAAACACACAAAAAAAATACCCGTAGTAGTACACTTAAACGTGGAATTCCCTAAAGAATACCAACTTACGGAATTGCGCCTCTTACCCGATTCGGTAGTAGCTTCAGGTAGCCAAAAAGTGATAGATACGCTCACACAAGTAACTTTCCAATACCGACACAAACGTCCGCTAAAAGACAATTTCGGTGAAACTTATACGCTCAAAAGCACTCCTTGGGTACACTATAACGCTCATAAAATTGTGATGCAAGCCTTTGTCGATAAGGTGAGCGAGCAGGAATTGCGCGTACCTGTGAAAGTGATGGGCGTACCGAAAGAGAGTCAAGTAAAAGTCTTCCCCGACGAAGTGAGTGTACTTTGTACAGGTGAATTGAGTATCTTAAAGACCCTTACTCCTAACGATATAGAAGTAACTGCTGATTTGTGCGAAGCAATCGACAACCATATACCACTACAACTCAATACTCATAAACGACGCATAAAGGTAGCTTTTATGAAAGAGACCTCCGTTGATTTTCTAATACGCAAAGAATGATGGTAGTAGGACTCACAGGAGGTATTGGTAGTGGCAAGAGCACGATATCCAAAGCATTTGCTGCCTTAGGTATCGCGGTATTCAATTCTGATGAACAAGCTAAAGCGCTCATCGCTAACAATGCGCAGGTAAAGAAACGCATTATCGCTGCTTTTGGTGAGGAGGCTTACCAAAATGGAGAATATAACCGCACTTATATCGCTCAAATTGTATTTAACAATCCTGAGAAATTAGCGATACTCAACGGTATTGTACATCCTGCCCTTGCAAAATATTTTAAACAGTGGGCAAAGAAGCAAACTTCGCCCTATGTACTGAAAGAAGCCGCTATCCTTTTTGAGAGTGGAAGCTATAAGGATTGTGATTATATCATCACGGTTACAGCCCCTGAGGAGGTGCGCATTGCCCGTGTGATGGCACGCGACCATTGCACCGAAGCCCAAGTGCGCGCGCGTATGGCACAACAATGGAGTGATGCCGAGCGCATTGCCCTTTCAAATGCAGTGATTGAGAACATCGATTTAGAAAACGCAAAAAAAGAAGTAAGGAGGATACATTTTCAACTTTGCCAAAGTTTGTAACGCAACGGCATTATTTGTCAATTGTCAATTATGAATTATCAATTGAAAAAGATTATCATTATATCAACCCTTATCGTTGCCTTTTTAGGCATTACCTACGCTCTTTACGCCTTTCTGATGCAGATAGGGGTAGATGAGGGTTATGAACCTATACAGCCTATTCACTTCTCTCACAAAATTCACGCAGGTGATAACCAAATCGATTGTAAATATTGCCACTCAGGGGCGCGGACTTCGGCAGTAGCAGGCGTACCCTCACTCAATGTATGTATGGGTTGCCATAATACCATTTCGGAATATGAAGGTGAGGAGGATCTCGCCAATGGTTACACTAAAGAATTTTACACCAAAGAAATCAAGAAATTATACGAAGCAGTGGGCTGGGACGAGCAGAAATTTCGCTATACGGGCACTCCTAAAGGGGTGCAGTGGATACGCATTCACAAACTCCCCGACTTTACTTATTTCAATCACAGTCAGCACGTAGCTGTAGGTGGATTGGAATGTCAGAAATGCCACGGCGAAGTACAACAAATGGAGGTGGTACACCAGTACGCTCCTCTTACGATGGGGTGGTGTATAAACTGCCACCGCCAAATGCCTGTGAATGCTAACAACCCTTATTATCAACACTATGAAGAAGTGCACAAGGCTTTGGCTAAAAAGCTAAATGTTAGCAAACTAACCGTTGCCGAAATGGGAGGCTTAGAATGTGCAAAATGCCACTATTAATAATTACGAATTACGAGTTACAAATGACTAAAGAGTCCATACATAACATACCAACATCACGGCGGGATTTCCTAAAATTCTTAGGTTTTTCTACAGCGGTGGCAGCATTAGCAGGTTGCGAAGGGGCGGTACACAAAACGATTCCGTATGTAATACAGCCCGAAAGCATTGTAGCAGGTGAAGCCAATTATTATGCTACTTGCATCGCCGATGGTTTTGACTTTGCCAGCGTACTAGTGAAAACTCGCGAAGGGCGACCCATTGCTGTATTGCGCAACCCCGAAGCCAAAGCAGGAGGAGCAGTGAATGCAAGGATATTGGCATCGGTATTGAGTTTATACGATGAAAATAGAAACCCCTCCCCTACCCTCTCCCAAGGAGGGGAATTGTGGCAACAGCTAGATACTAAAGCCATTACAGCTTTAGAGAAAGCAAAAGCTGAAGGAAAGCAAATTGTGATGCTCAGTCAAACACTCGCTAGTCCGTCGAGTTATGCTCTTGTAGAACTATTAAAAGAAAAATACCCTACCTTTAAACTCGTAGAATACGATACCATATCAGAAGATGCTACTCTCAGAGCTTTTGAAAAACGTTGTGGACTGCGCGCGATGCCCGATTACGATTTCAGCAAGGCAAAGCTCATCGTTTCTTTTGATGCCGATTTCTTGGGCGATTGGAATGGTGGAGGCTATGAAGCAGGCTATGCGCAAGGGCGTATCCCCAGCAAAGCAAACGGAATGTCGCGCCATATTCAGTTAGAAGCCAACCTCAGCCTTACAGGCGCTAATGCCGATGAGCGTATCGCACTCACTCTTGACCAAGTGAAAAAAGCATTAGCTTACTGTTTCCAATACCTAAAAGGTTTTGAGGAGAATGAACAATTTCATTTCCCAACCTATATTATAGAAAAAGAGGAGAATAAAGTTACTATTGAAGACAAAATAAAGAAAATAGCTTCCGAACTCAAAAAAGCGGGTAGCAAAGCCTTAATAGTAACAGGTATTGATAGCGTTGAAGCTCAATTAATCGCTTTTGCTATCAATGAACATCTCCAAAGTGAAGCTTTCTTGCTTCAAACTCCCGTGCTTACCCGTAAAGGTAATGTTAATGCTCTACAACAGCTACTCATCGATATGAACGAAGGCAAGGTAGGTGCCCTCTTCATCAACAATCTCAACCCCTTATACAGTTTGCCTAATGCCGAAGTGTTTGCCGCTGGCTTGAAGAAAGTACCTTTTTCGGTATCTTTTGCGATGCGCGCTGATGAAACCGCACAACAAACGACCTTTTGGGCACCTCAACCGCATTATTTAGAGTCGTGGGGCGATGTAGAATTTAAATATGGGCACTACGGACTGATGCAGCCTTGTATACGTCCACTTTTCAACACCAAACAATGGCAAGACTGTTTCTTACAATGGATAGGAGACAATGAAAG
The DNA here is from genome assembly GCF_013394735.1 of Capnocytophaga sp. oral taxon 902. Lineage (NCBI taxonomy): Bacteria > Pseudomonadati > Bacteroidota > Flavobacteriia > Flavobacteriales > Flavobacteriaceae > Capnocytophaga > Capnocytophaga sp. oral taxon 902. Next base: position 2,144,695 of record NZ_CP058261.1, on the reverse strand, counting down.
CTATTACGATTTTATCAAAGCTCATTGGGAAGCCCATATCTTAAAAGGATTTTCTTGGGAACAAGCCCTACACGATGGCACTTTTGTAAAAGAAGATATAAAATCTTTTGAGTTGCCGAAAGAAGAAAAAATCCCTTCACTGAGGAAACCGCCTATGATCCTCACACGTGAGGAAACTTTAAGGCTAATAGGTACAGTACTTCCCAGAGAATTAGTAGAAACACCTTTTGAACTCAGCCTCTATACCAGCACCGCTTTGGGAGACGGGCAGCAGGCTAACAATCCTTGGCTACAAGAGCTCCCCGACCCTATCCACCGCACTACGTGGGATAACTTCCTCACGATGCACCCCAGCGATGCTCAGCGTCTAAATATTGAGAATTGGCATACTGCTGATGGTGCTTTGGACGGGCATCAGGCGAAAGTGAGTGCTAACGGCAAAAGTATCATCGTTCCCGTACTTATCACTCCTGAACAAGCGCAAGGTAGTGTGGGGCTTGCCTTAGGTTATGGGCGCAAGGCAGGCATACAAGCCGAAATGCAAATAGGCGTAAATGCCTTCCCTCTTTATAAAGACCATCGTAAGACCCAAGGTGTACAGATAGAAAAAGCAGACGGCACACACGAATTTGCCTGCTTGCAACTGCAAAATGAATTGGTAGGGCGTAAAAATATCCTCAAAGAAATCAGTTTAGATACTTTCTTAAACTCCTCTGCCAAAGTGTGGAATCCTCAACCTCCTAAAACCAAGAAAGACCCTACTACCCCACATCACTTTAAACTCTCTATCGACCTGAATGCTTGCACGGGTTGTGCGGCTTGTGTGATCGCTTGCCACGCCGAAAACAATGTGCCAGTAGTAGGCAAAGAAGAAGTGCGTCGCTCGCGCGATATGCACTGGTTACGCATTGATCGTTATGAATCAAGAGAAGACGAACAAAGGTATGTTGGTTTTCAGCCCGTGATGTGTCAGCATTGTAATAATGCCCCTTGTGAGACTGTTTGTCCCGTAATCGCTACCACTCACGGACAGCAAGGACAAAACCAAATGGCTTACAATCGCTGTGTAGGCACGCGCTATTGCGCCAATAACTGCCCCTATAAAGTGCGTAGGTTCAACTGGTTTCAGTATAGTGAAAACAAGCAGTTCAACTACAATATGAACAACGAAATAGGGCGTATGGTGCTCAACCCCGATGTAACAGTACGTTCGCGAGGGGTAATGGAAAAGTGCTCCCTCTGTATCCAGAACACCCAAGCGGTAATACTAAAAGCCAAAAGAGAAGGTCGTACGGTCGCGCCAGGAGAGTTTAACAATGTAGTAGCTTGTGCCGCTGCTTGTAATACAGGAGCTATGGTATTTGGCGATGCCAACGAAGAAGGAAGCAAAATAGCCCAACTCAGTGCCAGTGAGCGTATGTATCAGCTTTTAGCTGAGCTCAACACCGACCCTAATGTGGTGTATCAAGTGAAAGTTAGGAATTAGAATTTATGAAGTTTTACATATTTTTGATATACTTTTGGTGTGTTTCTCCTTATGTGCTTTATGCAGGGATAGACCACTTGTTGCCTGAGCCACAACAAGTAATCCCCAATGGGCAACGCTACAAGGTAGCATCGGCAGAAACGCGCCCGCTCATTATTGTAGAAAGAGTAGCCGATTTGCCCGAAATTCCCGTCAATAAAGAAGAAGGGTATATGTTAGAAGTTACCAAAAATTATATCCTCATTCGGGCGATCAGTGGGAAAGGCGTATATTGGGCAAAACAAACCCTAAAACAACTTTTGGTTACCAAAAGCAATAAAGCCTATTACGAAGGGTGCAAAATCATTGATTATCCTGCTTTTAGAGTACGCGGTTTTATGCAAGATGTGGGGCGCACCTTTATGAGTTTGGAGGAGTTGAAAAGAGAAATAGCACTACTTTCGCAGTACAAAATCAATGTATTTCATTGGCATCTTACCGAAAACCAAGGGTGGCGTTTGCAGAGTTTGCGCTATCCTGAGCTCAATGCCCCCTCTAACTATGATCGTATGCCTGCCCAATACTATACCCTCCAAGAAGCCAAAGAGTTAGTCTCTTTCTGTAAAGAACACAATGTATTGCTCATTCCCGAAATTGATATGCCTGGACACAGTCGCGCTTTTGAAAAGGCTTTTGGGGTAGCTATGCAGTCGGAAAAAGGAATAGCAATTCTCAAAGAGCTATTGGATGAGGTAGTCGAAAATTTTGATGTTCCTTATATTCACATAGGCACTGATGAAGTAGTTTTTAGCAATCCGCAATTTGTACCCGAAATGGTGGCTTACCTGCGCCATAAAGGCAAAAAAGTGATTTCGTGGAATCCTGGGTGGCAATATAAAGCAGGTGAAATAGATATGACCCAACTGTGGAGTTATCGCGGTAAAGCACAAAAAGGCATCCCCGCTATCGATAGTAAATTTCACTACATCAATCATTTCGATGCTTTTGCTGATTTAGTTGCCCTCTACAACAGCAGAATTTTAAATGTACCCCAAGGCGACGATGAGCACGCGGGAGCTATTATAGGGTTGTGGAATGACCGCTATATCAAAGGAGAGCGAAATATTTTCATTCAAAACAATTTCTATCCTGCGATGCTCGCCTTAGCCGAACGCTCTTGGAAAGGAGGAGGTAGCGAATATTTTGATGGCAAAGGCACTATGCTCCCTACTGATACCAGCGACCCTATATTCCGGCAGTTTGCTGATTTTGAAAGGCGTATGTGTTGGCATAAAACCCATCACTTTACTGCCGAACCCTTTGCCTATGTACCTCAAACCAAAGTAGTTTGGCGCATTACCGATGCCTTCCCTAACAATGGCAACCTTGCTCAATCCTTTCCGCCTGAGAAAGCTTTAAAAGAAAGCTACTCCTATGAAGGAAAAACTTATCATACCCATAAAGCCATAGGGGCTGGCATTTATTTGCGACATACTTGGGGGGAACTTGTTCCTGCTTTTTATAAAAACCCTCAGCCCAACCACACTGCTTATGCGTACACTTATGTATATTCACCCGAAGAACAGCAGGTTGGTTTATGGGTAAGTTTTCAAGATTACAGTCGGTCGGAAAAAGATCTTCCCCCGCCACAAGGCAAATGGGATTACAAGGAGAGCAAAATTTGGCTAAACAATACTGAACTCTCTCCTCCTATATGGGAATCAACTCACAGAGAACTCTCTAACGAAATACCTCTTACTAACGAAAATTTTCAAGTGCGTCCTCCTTTACAAGTTACCCTCAACAAGGGATGGAATAAAGTGTTGCTCAAGCTACCTGTGGGTGCTTTCTATACCCCCGAAGTGCGATTGGTGAAATGGCAATTCACTTGTGTGTTCGTAACCCCCGACGGCAAAGACGCTGTAAAAAATCTTATTTATGCAGATACTCAACGATAAATCCTATCATACCATCAGTGAAGATATAGCACGCCCCATCGAAGGTCGTGCTTCTCGCGCGTGGTGGATTGCCTTTGGCATTACCCTTCTTGCAACCCTCTGGGGGTGTGGGCAATATGGGTAACCTTGCGCGACGGCATAGGCGCGTGGGGGCTCAACAAGAATGTAGGCTGGGCGTGGGACATCACTAACTTTGTGTGGTGGATAGGTATCGGGCACGCGGGGACACTCATCTCGGCAGTACTGTTGCTCTTTCGCCAACAGTGGCGGGTGGCTATCAATCGCTCGGCTGAGGCGATGACTATCTTTGCGGTGCTACAAGCGAGTATCTTCCCGATACTGCATTTAGGCAGACCGTGGTTGTTGCATTTCAACTTGCCTATTCCCAACCAATACGGCTCGTTGTGGGACAATTTCAACTCGCCTTTGTTATGGGATGTTTTTGCTATTGCTACCTACTTTTCGGTATCTTTAGTTTTTTGGTGGGTGGGCTTACTCCCCGATTTTGCGATGTTGCGTGACCGTGCTCTCAAGCCTTTTCAGAAGAAGATTTACAGCTTGCTGAGCTTTGGGTGGAGCGGGCGTGCCAAAGATTGGCAACGTATGGAAGAAACAATGTTGCTCTTGGCAGGTATTGCCACTCCGTTAGTCATTTCAGTGCATACTATCGTCTCTTTTGATTTTGCTACTTCGGTGGTCTCTGGCTGGCACACTACTATTTTCCCGCCCTACTTTGTTGCAGGGGCTATCTTTTCGGGGTTTGCAATGGTGAGCCTGCTACTTATTATCTTGCGCAAAGTATGTAAGTTAGAAGCCTATATCACCCTCAAACACATTGAGCTGATGAATACCGTGATGTTAGTCGCAGGTAGTATTGTAGCGGTTGCTTACCTCACCGAGTTTTTTATGGCAATGCGTTCTCATTCAGAATTTGAAAAATACATCTTCATAAATCGTGCTACAGGTGATTATGCGTGGGCATTCTGGACGATGATTATTTGCAATATTGTCCTCCCTCAATTGCTATGGTTCAAAAAGTTACGCCGTAGTATTACCTTTTCAGTATGCGTTGCTTTGGTAGTATGTGTGGGGATGTGGTTCGAGCGTTTTGTGATTATCGTTACCTCACTACACCGCGGTTATCTGCCTTCATCGTGGACGATGTTCAGTCCTACGTGGGTGGATATAGGAATATTTGTAGGCACTTTGGGGTTCTTCTTTTTGTTGTTCTTATTATATGCAAGGAGCTTCCCGATGATTGCACAAGCTGAGGTGAAAGGGGGTAGGTCTCAGGTGTCAGGTCTTAGGTATCAGGGGACAGATGTTAGCAGGCAGGAGTCTCTTAACTCTTATCTCTTAACTCTTACCTCTCCGGAAGAACTTTTAGATAAAATAAAAGAATTAAAATCAGAAGGGAAGGAAATTCAAGAAGTATATACGCCTTTTTATGTACACGGTTTAGCCGAAGCCTTAGAGCTGAAACGTACTCGCTTAGGCAAAGCCACTTTTCTATACGGACTCATAGGCTTCTTTTTCGGTTGTTGGCTCACCTATTTCACAATGATAAAAGACTGGCCAATGGATATTGGTGGAAAGCCTAATGCCACTTTCTGGCAAAACCTCCCCGCTTTTGTACCGGTAATATTCGAGTTGGTTGTATATTTTGCAGCGCATCTATTGGTGATTAGTTTCTTTATCAGAAGTAGGTTATATCCTTTCAAAAAAGCTGAAAATCCTATAAAGAAAAGTAGTGATGATAAATTTGTAATTCAGGTAAGAGATAAGAAGTAAGAGGTAAGAAATGAAACATTTTAAAAACTATATAAAGTATTTATTGCTAATAATATTATTGGTAGTTGGTTGTAGGAACAAACAAGAGCGCAATATTGAGTTTATGCCCGATATGTACGAAAGTCCTGCTTATAAAACTTATGAAGTTGCTCCGCTCTCTCCTCCTGAACACACTGTGAAAAGAGGTGAGTTGCCCTATAGCTACCCCAATACTATTGAAGGTTATGAGCAAGCCAAAGCTCAATTGCACAACCCTTTAGCAACTGATACCCTACAACAAACTCAAAACCTAACCAATGGCAAAGCACTTTACGGCATCTATTGCGTGCTCTGTCACGGTGAGAAAGGCGACGGCAAAGGAGTTTTAGTACAACGGGAGAAGATTTTAGGCGTTCCCAACTACAAGAGCAGAGAACTCACCGAAGGCAGTATTTATCACGTGCTCTACTACGGACGCAATACAATGCCCGCTTTTGCTAATCAGCTGAGTGAGAAAGAACGCTGGCAAGTAGCAATGTACGTTGAACAGCTAAGAGATAAGAGATAAGAAGTATGAGCATATTGTTTTTAACATATTCAATTGTATTGTTTGTAGCGCTTACGTTGGTAGGGGTATTGGTATTCTATGCTATCAACAAAGTCACGCACGCGGAATGGGTAACCGATTTATACCCTATAATGAAGCGTATCACAACACCTTTGTGGCTAGTGTTATTAGTTTTGTTGGGAGTGCTGTATATAGTGCATCGCGAAACTTTTTTTCTGTTGCGTACTGTGGGCTATATGGCAGTATGGGTGGGGTATCGTTATACTTTAAAAAAGTTTAAGACTTTAACGCCTCACGTACTATTCTTAGTCCTTTTCTTTCTTACCGAAACTCCAATGGCGTGGGATTGGTTTTTGAGTCTTACTCCCGAATGGCACAGCACCCTCTTTGCGTGGCAATTGCTCAGCAGTTTTCTACTCTCTGGCATTGCCCTCATTACCTTATTTAGCAAGCCAGAACACTATTCTGATTTAGGGAAATACCTCTTTGGATTCTCTATTTTTTGGGCGTATTTGTGGTTCTCACAATATATGCTGATATGGTACGCCAATATTCCTGAAGAAACTGTTTATTACCAAACTCTTCTCAGCAAAGGCTATGGAGAGGCTATTGTAGCAATGCTCATTCCCAGTTTTGCGCTACCTTTTCTCATCTTGCTTTCCTCCAAAGCCAAACAAAAAAAGCTGCTCCTTTTTGGAACAGCTATCCTTATATTATTAGGGCAATACCTCAACTTCTATCTAATGGTAATGCCGTTTGTAAAATAGAACTTTACTCTTCGGCTTGTTTTTTAGCTTTCTTACTTCCTTCGTACATCTTATATTGTAGCAATCGGCTTTCTAATTTGCCATTAAAGAGTTTTATTTTTCTTGAAGGACGCAATCCTACATATTTTATACCTTCTAAATTAGAAGTGATGAACCACGCATCGGTATTGGGGTAATGATGTTTAAGAGTGTTGCCTATCGATGAGTAAAGCTGTTCTACATCGGTTTGTAGGCGCTCATTGTAAGGTGGGTTGAACACCATATGTAATGGTTGCTGTTTATCTTCTTTTTCAGTAGCAAAAAAGTCTTTTTGGAATACTTGAATGTACTCAGATAAGTCGGCGTTTTTTAAGTTATCTTTGGCTTTGGCTACTGCTGAGGGTGCTTTATCATATCCTACAATTTGGTGGTGAAACTCTCGTATTTTTTTAATACAACTGCCAAAGATAAGATTAAAGAGGTCTTCATCAAAATCGTTCCAACGTTCAAAAGCGAACTCTTTTCGGTGTACATTGGCTGGAATATTACAAGCTATCATAGCTGCTTCTATCAAAAAAGTACCACTACCACACATAGGGTCTAAGAAATCACACTGCCCTTGCCAACCGCTGAGTAGTAGGATACCGGCAGCAAGCACCTCGTTGATAGGAGCTATATTGGTAGCTGTACGATACCCGCGCTGATGCAGTGAATTGCCCGAACTATCGAGTGACACAATTACTTCGTTGCGCTGAATATGAATATGTATCTCCAAATCGGGGTGTAGTACATCTACATTGGGACGACGACCTGTGGCATTGCGAAAAGCATCAGCAATGGCATCTTTGGCTTTTAAAGCCACGTATTGAGAGTGATTAAAAAGTTCGGTTTGTAAGGTGGCTGTAACAGCGAAGGTCTGGTCTACTCTTAGGTAGGTTTGCCAATTGAAGTTATAGAGTTTTTGGTAATATTCTTTCTCGTTACGCACATAAAAAGAAGCAATAGGTTTCAGTATTTTTAAAGCGGTACGCAAGCAGAGGTTCGCCTTATACATAAAGCCTTTATCGCCTTCAAACTGTACACTGCGAACGCCTTTGGTTACGTGCATAGCCCCTAAATTGCGCAATTCATCAGCTAAAATATCTTCAAAGCCAAAGAAAGTTTTGGCTACCATTTTATAATTATTTTCCATTAGTATACAAAAATATGGCAAATATACATTATTTTTGCCATTTGAGAAAATAAATAACTGAAAAATGAACTTGCTACATACTGCCGATTGGCACTTAGGACAAACGTTTTACCAATACGACCGCTATAACGAACATCAATATTTCTTGGATAATCTTTTGCAAATTATTGAAGAACAACATACTGATGTTTTACTTATCAGTGGTGATGTGTTTGATACTGCTAACCCTGCAGTGGCATCGGTAAAGCAGTTTTATCATTTTCTTCATCAAGCAACTGAGCGCTTCCCCCAACTGCAAATTATAGCTATTGCGGGTAATCACGATTCGCCTGTACGCCTTGAAATGCCCCAACCACTCCTGGAAGATACACAAGTGCATTTGGTGGGATATGTGAAAAGAAATGAACAGAGAGAGATAGATTACAAGCGTCTTATTATTCCGCTTTACGAAAATGGGGAAGTAATAGCTTACTGCCTTGCCGTGCCTTTTCTCCGCTTAGGGGATACTCCTAAAAATGAAGCTACTAACCCCGATTATACTCAAGGGGTGGAGGCTTTCTACCGTGAAATTACGGAAAAGGCTTTGACTATTGCCAAAGGGAAACCACTGATTGCTATGGGACATCTGCACGCTTTGGGAGCAGAACTCAGCGATGAGGACACGGCTGAGCGTCCTATTATTGGGGGAATGGAAGGCTTCAAACCAACCAGTTTTCCTAACGTGTTACAATACATTGCTTTGGGACATATTCACAAAGCTCAAGCCTTAGGTGGTAAAACTCATATACGCTACTCAGGAAGCCCTATACCCTTATCATTTTCAGAAAAGCATTATCAGCATCAAGTGGTAGCTTTTTCATTAAAAGAAGGACGTGTACAGGATATTAAAACTGTCCCCATTCCGTTGCATACTCCTATGTTAAGCGTGCCTGAGCGACCCCTACCGGTAAAAGAAGTGCTGAATGCTTTGGCTTCTTTACCTAAGGGAACTACTCATACTCCTGCCCCTTATTTAGAAGTAAAAGTATTACTAAACGAACCTGCTCCTGAACTCAAAAACAGCATACTGAAAGCTATCGCTCATAAACACGTGCGTTTGGCGCGTATAGATGTGCGCTACCAACAGCAACAAAACACTACAAAAGAAACTTTGCAAAAGGAAATTACTTTAAACGACCTGCAACCTTATGAGGTACTACAAAGGGTTTACCAAAATAAATTCCAAAAAGAACTGCCTGAATTCTATAAACCTTTGTTTGATGAAGCAATGGAGAAAGCGACTGATTAATGGTTAATGGTTAATGGTTAATGATTAATGGTTAATTGATGTGAGTTTGATGTAAGAAAAGTGTAGCTTACGCTACAGAAATATTACAAATCTTAAAAAAATCAAACAAATAGGTTACTTCGCTACTTTAAAATCTCGCACAGATTGCACGGATTGCGCGGATTTAGACCCCGATTGATTTCAATATTATAGAACAAAAGTGCACGGATTTTAGCAACGAGTTGCTTAGATTTTACTGATTATAATGTAAACACAACTGTAAATCAGTGTTATATATACCAAACTGATGCTAATTAAAAGTGTAGCTTACGCTACACAAATATTACAAATCTTAAAAAAATCAAACAAATAAACAGCAGGGTGAATTAACTTATTGATTATAAACCTCCCCCCCTTACACATACCCAGCTTTCGCTGGCTTCCTCCAAAGGGAGAGATGTGACGCAAAAACGACTATGAAATTGTAAATCAGAGACAATCATTTCTCAAACCTTGATTCACATTACTAATTTTTATTGACTAACTTTTGAATCTTTTCTCGTTCTTCACTATACGGTATTTCGCATTGGAGGGCTTTTTGGAAGAGCTGGTGTGCGGTTTCTTTGTTACCTTGTGTTTGATAAGCTCGCCCTAATAAGTAATAGGCTTTCCAATAATGCGGATTGAGACTTGTTATAGGCTTTACTTCATCTATTACAATAGGGGTATGTTCGCGCAAATGTGTTTCTATCTGTTGCTCTAATACCCTATACGCTTCGTAATCCTTAAACGCTTGGGTGTACATAAAAGGGTCGGGCGGAATATTTAAGGAAGTTTGAGGATAAGGGCTGTGCGACGGATAAACTTTGGTAGCAAATATCTGCTTCAAATCATAGGCTACAAAAGTGCCCAACTGATAAGGAGCTGTCGATACCCATACCAAGCGTTCTTGAGGTTTAAAAATTACTGCGTGATGTGCCAATAGCTGGTTGAGTGCTTTCTCATTGCCATAGCCTATGGAATCGGCGTGTAAGCCTTCGGTACTGCGGAGGAGTGTAGCTATTTTAGAGGGGTTTAGCTTAGGTTCTTCTGTTAGGAACTCCTGCATTTTAGCATATCTATACGCTGAATGCGAAGTGCGTATCTGTTTGAGATTCTTCTTATCTTTCTTGTACACTTCACTTTGGAAATGATTGGCGCAAAGCACTGCATTAGGAGCTTCGTACACCCCAAACTTTTTGGGTGATACCTCGATGATTACTGCCTTGCCGTCGGTAGCACTCCCCACCATTATAGCTTCGGACACGAATACCTTTCGCTTTTTAGCAATAGCAATCGCCTCATCGATATTTTTGGCGTACTGCAAGATTTCACGGCAGAGGAGCGAAATAGGGGTGCGAGCTTTCAGCGGAATAGACGACTTTCCCGCATTGATAGTAACCGTAAGACCTTCGAGATTCATACCCGAGAGCACACCTATCATTCCGCCCCAAGCGTAACTCATAAAAGGAATGCCTTCCTCAGGGCGCACAAATCGCACTACCTTTTCAGTAGCAAAGTCATCGGAGAGATAAAAATCGAAATTGCGCCCTATGAGGAGTTGACCATCTTCGGTTTTATCGCCCCAAACTGCTAATGAAGAACAGCCTACGAGCATCAAGTCTTGCAAAGCGTGCCCTAAATCGTGAGCCGAATGTAGGTAAAGGGTACGCTGATAAGCAGGGGCTATGTAGTTAAAAATCGTATCGGAGTACTGCGCTTGTCCCCAGAGTTCTTGCTGGAAAGGGGGTATCACACAATTATTAATATCTCGATTGAACCACTTGACGAACTTGCGCAAAAAACGCTGTTTGCGCTGTGAAGGCACAAACTGATTGAGTTTGACAAAGAGCAGACTGTCCTGACGGTGATACAAAGGCTCAGTAAGTGCACCCGAATTGAGCCCTAACTGATAGGGATTTCCTGAAAGGTAGAGCTCCCACAAGCCTTGTTGATTTTTTGCAATATAGTTATCCTGAAAATACCGCAACGTATCATTTAGTGCAGTAATTTGAGGTTTCTGGTACGGATAGGTTACCTCAGGCGGAATGATTTTCTTGTAGAAAATACCGCAAGAGGTGAGCAGGAGGTAAAAAGTAAGAAGTAAGAGTTTTTTCATTTTGCCGATTCTTCGAACTGCTGATTAAGGTGCAAAAATAGGGATAATTTTTTAATACCCAAAATGCCAATAATGCCAATAATACCAGAAATGCGAAAATTGTAGTTTTCTGAGCATACAGTAAAAATTCGTACGGATTCGGAGAATATCGGAGATAGTCGAAGGTAGCGGGAGAGTATACTTAGCTTATAGAAAGCTTATAGGAAGCTTATACGAATGTTGGACGATTGTTATAGAAAGGGTATACAAAGAGTTGATTATTAATGATTAAGAGCTAAAAGTGAATTGTTAAAAACAGTTAAATAACCCAAAGTAAGACAGAGGTAAAAAGAAAGTAATACAGAGCAAAAGTAGTTTAAAAATTGGTAATTGGTATTTTTTTACTACTTTTGCAGTCAGAATAGAAATTGGCAAATTAGCACATATGACAGAACCCAAAAAATACAACCCTACTGATTTAGAAGAAAAATGGTATGCCTATTGGCTTGCCCACAACTATTTTCACTCAACCCCCGATGAGCGTACGCCCTATACCATTGTGATTCCGCCCCCTAACGTTACAGGGGTGCTCCATATGGGGCATATGCTCAACAACACCATTCAAGATGTACTTATTCGTCGTGCACGCCTTAAAGGCTTCAATGCTTGCTGGGTACCAGGTACTGACCACGCTTCTATTGCAACAGAAGCCAAAGTGGTGGCAAAACTCAAAGAACAAGGCATTAAGAAATCCGACCTCACTCGCGAGGAGTTCCTTGTACACGCGTGGGAATGGACACACCAATACGGTGGGGTGATTCTCGAACAACTCAAAAAATTGGGTTGCTCTTGCGACTGGGAGCGCACTAAATTCACTATGGACGAGGAGCTTTCGGCTTCGGTTATCAAAGTGTTTGTGGATTTGTACAACAAAGGACAGATATACCGCGGACATCGTATGGTGAACTGGGATCCAGAGGCTAAAACCACCCTTTCTGACGAGGAAGTGATTTATGAAGAACGTCAAGGATTTTTGTATCATTTGAAATATCAAATCGAGGGGACGAATGAGTACCTTATCATTGCTACTACCCGCCCTGAAACCATTTTTGGCGATACGGCTATCTGCATCAACCCTAACGATGAGCGTTGGCAACACCTGAAAGGCAAAAAAGCGATTATACCTATCTGCAACCGCGTAATTCCTATTATCGAAGATGAGTATGTAGATATGGAATTTGGTACAGGTTGCCTGAAAGTAACCCCTGCCCACGACCCTAACGACAAGGTTTTGGGCGACAAACATCAGTTAGAAGTCATTGATATCTTTAATGATGATGCAACCCTTAATAGCTACGGCTTGCACTATGCTGGCAAAGACCGCTTTGTGGTGCGCAAAGAGATAGTAGCCGAATTAGAAGAAAAAGACTTACTCGCTAAAAAAGAGACCTATACTAACAAAGTGGGAACATCCGAGCGTACCAAAGCCGTGATAGAACCCCGCCTTTCCGACCAGTGGTTCCTAAAAATGGATACCCTTATCCAACCCGCTATCAAGGCGGTATTGGAAGACGAAAGCATCAAACTATATCCTAAGAAATTCGAGAATACTTATCGCCATTGGGTAGAAAACGTACGCGATTGGAATATCTCACGCCAGTTGTGGTGGGGACAACAAATTCCTGCTTACTACTACGGCGAGGGCAAAGACCAATTTGTAGTAGCTGAAACTAAGGCAGAAGCCCTTGTGTTAGCTAAAGAAAAGAGTGGCAACGCACAGCTTACCGAAGCTGATTTGCGACAAGATGAAGATGTCCTCGATACTTGGTTCTCGTCTTGGTTATGGCCAATGAGTGTGTTCAACGGTATTTTAGAGCCTAATAATCCTGAAATTGAGTATTATTACCCTACCAACGATTTGGTAACGGGACCTGATATCCTTTTCTTCTGGGTAACCCGAATGATAGTAGCAGGTTATGAGTACAAAGGTGAGCGTCCGTTTAGCAATGTGTATCTTACCGGATTGGTACGCGACAAGCAACGCCGCAAGATGTCTAAATCCTTAGGCAACTCACCCGATGCACTCAAACTCATCGCTGATTACGGTGCTGATGGCGTGCGCGTGGGGCTCTTGCTCTCATCGGCAGCAGGTAATGACTTGCTGTTTGACGAAGCCCTTTGTCAGCAAGGAAAAGGATTTGGCAACAAATTGTGGAATGCTTTCCAATTGGTAAAAGGGTGGCAAGTGGATGGATCGGTAGCACAACCTGCTGCCGCTCAGCTCGCTTTGCAATGGTTTGAAGCGAAGTTCAACGCAGTACTCACCGAAGTAGAAGACCATTTTGAGAAATATCGCATCTCCGATGCCCTAATGGCAATTTATAAACTCGCCTGGGACGACTTCTGTGCGTGGCTTTTAGAAATGGTAAAACCCGAATACGGCAAACCAATGGACAAAGCCACTTACGAGGGCGTGGTAATCGCTTTTGAGAATTTACTAAAACTCCTTCACCCCTTTATGCCATTCCTTACCGAGGAAATATGGCAAAGTTTAGCACCTCGTACCCCTGAACAAGCCCTTATCGTGGCTACCTACCCCACCGTACAGCCGTACGACGAAAAACTATTGGCAGAATTTGATTTTGCTGCCGAAGTGATAGCAGGTATCCGCACGGTACGCAAAGAAAAGAATATACCTTTCAAAACACCGCTTAGCCTTTCGGTACTAAACAAAGAGCAAATGAGCAACCGTTTTGATGTGGTACTTAGCAAAATGGGCGGACTTGAGGCTATTACCGAAGTGAGTACAGCTATAGAGGGGGCAATGTCTTTCCGCGTAAAAGCTAATGAATACTTTATTCCTATCGGGGGGCTGTAAATGTAGAAGAGGAACTTAAAAAACTACAAGAGGAACTCACCTATACACAAGGCTTTTTAGCATCGGTACGCAAGAAACTTTCTAATGAGAAATTCGTAAACTCAGCGCCTGCTCAAGTAGTAGATAACGAGCGCAAAAAAGAAGCTGATGCGTTAGCGAAAATTGAAACACTTGAAAAAGCGATAAAAGCAATTAACAATTGATAATTAGATAAATGGAACACTTAAAACAAATGATAGATGAAGCGTGGGAAAATCGCTCTCTGCTTCGTGAGGAAATTGTACAACAGACTATCCGTGAGGTGATTCACCTCTTAGATTTAGGTCAGTTGCGAGTGGCAGAGCCTACTGCCGATGGCTGGAAAGTAAACGAATGGGTGAAAAAAGCTGTAGTGCTTTACTTCCCTATCCAAAATATGAAACCTGTAGAGGTGGGCATCTTTGAGTTCCACGATAAGATTCCGCTCAAACACAACTACGACGAGAAAGGAGTGCGCGTAGTACCACCTGCTGTAGCACGTCGTGGTGCTTTTATTGCCAAAGGAGCTATACTGATGCCCAGCTATGTGAATATAGGGGCGTATGTAGACGAAGGTACAATGGTAGATACGTGGGCTACTGTGGGTAGTTGTGCCCAAATAGGCAAGCACGTGCACCTGAGTGGTGGCGTAGGTGTAGGGGGGGTATTAGAACCCTTGCAAGCAGCTCCTGTGATAGTAGAAGACGGGGCTTTCATCGGGTCGCGTTGTATCTTGGTAGAAGGAGTACGCGTAGGCAAAGAAGCGGTACTTGGTGCTAATGTAGTGCTTACAGCCTCTACTAAAATCATTGATGTAACGGGTAATGAACCTAAGGAACTGAAAGGCTATGTACCTGAACGCTCAGTAGTGATTCCTGGTAGTTACACCAAGCACTTCCCTGCTGGAGATTACCAAGTGCCTTGTGCCCTTATCATCGGGCAGCGTAAAGCCTCAACCGATAAGAAAACTTCACTAAATGATGCCCTTAGAGAATATGGAGTTTCTGTATAAGAAAAGTGATGAGGATATAAAATAGAAAAGGCTACCCCAAAGGTAGCCTTTTTAATAGATAATAGATTTAGAATTTATATCCTATCTTAATACCAAAGTTAGGTTCGATAGCCCAGAACTTCTTATTTTCATTAACTTGTTTACCAAAGTTTCGTGCAATATTTGCAAAAGGAGCGATGATAAAGGTATCGTCGAGATTCCATTGGTAACCTGCCCCTACACCTAAGATAAAACTATCCAAACGCGTTTTTACTCCATCTTCAGAGAATGTTCCAAAACGTTGTTTGATAAAAGGATTTACATAGAGCCCTGTGCCTCCGTCTTCTTCAAAATAATAGTTATATCCTATTTGAATACTAGTAGCTCTGTACTTTTCTCCTTTTTTTCTAGGGAATACAGAAAAGCGGTCGTTAAAGAAAATAGTTCCTTCGATAGACTGATTAGGAGCTATGTAATGTTCATAACCTAACTCTACAGAAGCTAACCATATAACATTCAAGATATTCAAGTTTACTTGATGTTGAGGAAAATCACTTTGGGCAAATGTTTTTGCTGAGAAAAACATAAGCATTACAGCTACAATAATTTTTTTCATCGGTTTTCTTAGTTTAAAAATAATGGCAAAGATACTACTTTTATGCTAATACACAAAAATAATACTGTAAAATCAAAAAAAGTCCAGTGTGTAGCACACTGGACTTTTATATGTAAAACTAACTAATTCACTTGTGAAGAAAAGGTAACAACTATTAAAAACACTAAAAAAGAATACAGACTTCACAAGGAATCGCAAACGAAATATAAAGACTTTACTACTATTATATTCCTTTACTAATAGTGGGGCAAAGGTATATATTATTTTGAATACATCCAAATAAATAGTAGAATAATTTTAAATAACATATGCTTAATACTGATAATCAACATATAGCATATTCTCTATTTTTCTATCCAACTTGCATATTTGGGATAGTTTAGGGCAGTTCGCTCGATGAGAGTCCTCTGTTCATCGGTAATATTTTTGAGTTTTTTAGCAGGAACGCCAGCATAAAGACTCCCTTTTTCTATATGGGTATTAGGAGGTACTACGGCTCCAGCAGCTACAATGCTATGGCTTTCTACCACACATCCGTCCATTACGATGCTTCCCATACCTATAAGCACATCATCTTCGATAGTACAGCCGTGTACAATAGCGTTATGCCCTATGGATACACGATTACCAATGGTTGTAGGGTGTGTTTGATAGGTAGCGTGAATCACTACACCATCTTGGATATTGGTGTCATCACCTATGCAAATAGTGTTTACATCGCCACGAATAACCGCATTATACCACACCGTACAGCAGTCGCCTAAGTGCACATCACCGGTAAGAGTAGCATTTTCAGCAAAAAAGCAACCTTCCCCAAAGGTAGGTTGCTTTCCGTTAACTTTCTTGACTAACATATTCTTTTAGTTTATCGATTATCTCTTGTAGACCATTAGTTTTTATCTCGAAAGTAGTAGCCAATAGCATTCCTAACTTCCCTTTAGGAAATCCTTGAGTACTGAACCACTCGAGGTAATAGGAAGGCAAATCAGCAATCATAGTACCCTTGTACTTGCCATAGGGCATTGGGGTTGTGATGATTTCTTTGAGAATTTCGGAGTTCATAGAGAAAATTAGAAAATTAGCAGATTAGGAAATTTTTGAATTAATCAGGCAATTTAGAACAAAGGTTTCTGTTTAGAACTTCTAAAATGGCGTATTTCTATTATATTTTTTTCTTTATCAACTTTGTAATAAACAAGAAACTTTCCTTTTAGAATAGTTCGCCTATAAATATTTAGGTCTTTGTTATAATACGATAAGGCATACGGATCTATTGAAATCTCCTTTTCTAAATCTATCAAAGCCTTAGTAATTTTATCGGAATAAGAAAAACTACCATTTCTTTCGTCCCAATAATCAAGTGTATCGTTATAATTTCTTTCAGCTTCTTGAGTCCACTTTACTTTCATAACGTTGTCTTCTTCGTTCTGTAGCTCTTCTGTGTACTTCAGAACTATCCACTAACATTCCTAATCTTGATTGTTCTTCTGAAAGAGCTAAACTTCTAAGGTCTTCTTCAGTAAGCTCACTAAAATCATCTGCTCTTTCTACAACTGTTGTTTTTAGTTTAAACTTATCAAACAATGGTTGAAATATGGATAATTCTGTGGGATTAAAAGTTATTTTTAATGTGGTTGTATCCATAGTTTAACAATTAAAAGTTGTCTATTTCTTTGTAAATTAACAAATCTGTGAATTAATTAGGCGATTTTTCAACTTCGTCAAAGATAAGAGCCACTCTGGCAAGAAACTTTGGCAAAGTGTAGGGCCTAAATTCGCAAAGCAATTGTGATATTAGTGTGTAGCTCGTACTCTTTTTTCTTCGTTGCGCTCTATTTTATGGTTAGGGCGCGTCCATTTAGGGTTTTCGCCTAAGGAGTGATATTGAGAGTCGGCTGCTTCTACCGTTTGAGGTTGTGGATGCGTTTCAAAAGGTTTCTGAATACGCATACCAAGTACGCCGAGCATTTGCATATCCTCATTGATATCGGGGTTAGGAGTAGTGAGGAGCTTATCGCCTGCGAAGATAGAGTTGGCTCCCGCAAAGAAACAGAGAGCTTGTCCTTCTTGGCTCATTTGGGTACGACCTGCAGAAAGGCGCACTTGCGATTGTGGCATCACGATACGCGCGGTAGCTACCATACGCACCATCTCGAAGATATCTACGGGCTCACAGTCTTCCAAAGGCGTTCCTTCTACGGGCACTAAGGCATTAATAGGTACCGACTCGGGTTGTGGATTGAGCGTTGAGAGCGCTACGAGCATTCCGGCGCGGTCTTCGAGTGATTCACCCATACCAATAATCCCTCCACTGCACACAGTAATATTGGTTTTGCGCACGTTGTCAATCGTTTTGAGGCGGTCGTCATAACTACGGGTAGAAATGATTTCTTTGTAGTATTCTTCTGACGTATCGAGGTTGTGATTGTAAGCATACAAGCCTGCTTCCGCCAAACGTTTGGCTTGGTTTTCGGTAAGCATACCGAGTGTACAGCACACTTCCATATCCAGCTTATTGATAGTACGCACCATTTCGAGCACCTGTTCAAATTCGGGACCATCTTTTACGTTACGCCACGCTGCCCCCATACACACACGTGAAGCTCCTGCTGATTTAGCACGAAGGGCTTGGGCTTTTACGTGAGTAACACTCATCATATCGGCGTTTTCTATCTTTACTTCGGTTTCGTAACGCGCCGATTGCGGACAGTAAGCACAATCCTCGGAGCAACCTCCGGTTTTAATAGAGAGTAGTGTAGAGACTTGTACCGAGTTAGGGTCGTGATATTTACGGTGCACAGTAGCGGCTTCGTAGAGCAACTCCATTAAGGGTTTATTGTAAATAGCCATTATTTCTTCTTTCGTCCAATTATGACGGGTTTCGGCATTGCTACAGCCACACGTATGTTGATTTTCGCACATAGTTCTTTTCTTTATTTCGGGGGCAAAGATACAAAACAATTGACAATTGACAATTAACAATTAACAAATGCTAAGATTTTTTGTACTTGTTCCTCTATAGTAAGATTGGTATTATCGATAACTATGGCATCATTGGCTTTTTTAAGAGGTGACTCTTTGCGGGTAGTATCGATATGGTCGCGGTGCTGGATATTGGCAAGCACTTCGTCGAACGATGCTTTATCGCCTTTGGCTTGTAACTCTTTATAACGGCGCTGGGCGCGCACTTGTTCGCTAGCGGTCATAAATATTTTAAGTTCAGCATTCGGGAATACCGTTGTACCTATATCGCGTCCGTCCATTACAATACCTTTGTCTTTACCCATTTTGCGTTGAAGGTCTACTAGGTAAGTGCGCACTTCGGGTTGTTTGGCAACTTCGCTCACCCAATTGGCTATTTCAATACCGCGTATTTCGTTTTCGATATTCTTACCGTCTAAATAAATTTCAGAAAATCCCAACTCAGGGTTGTATACGAACTTTATTTCCGACTTTCGCAGGGCTTTCATCAGCGGTTTTACTTCGATGCCCGAGGTAGAAACATAACCTTTTTCTAAGGCTAAATAAGTAACGGCGCGGTACATCGCACCTGTATCGATATAGACGTAGCCCAACGCTTTGGCTACGGCTTTGGCAGTAGTACTCTTTCCTGTTGAGGAATAGCCGTCAATGGCAATGATAATATTCATTAGTGTTTAGTTATTAGTTTTTAATCGTTAGTTATTTGTAGAGTGATGGGGCTATTTCTATTTCGGTTACAACTTTTTTGTTTTTATCGTAGTAATAATAGTACAGCGTTATATTGTTATCAATGAAAAAGCGCATCTTTCCGCGATTGCTTTTTAGTTTTTGTACAATAGCTTCCTTAGCTGCTGATGCGTCAAACTCTACTCCTTCGGAATCGAAATTAAAGAGGGTTACATAATACCCCATAGTTTTTTCTCCTTTTAGGGCAACACTATCTAAGCGCACCCCCTCTTCTATTATTTGTGGCAACTGCTGGTTCATTTCGGCTACTTGATTCTTCATTTCATCGGTAACTAAATCGTTTTTAGCTTTTGAAAAGAAGGAGCTTGTGAGATAGCGTGTCGTAAAAAATGCCGCTAAAAATACCACAACAAAAGACACCACACCCACTATTACTCCAATAATGTTTTTAGTGCGATTGTTCTTTCGGGATTCCTGAGTGTTAAGAAAATCGTTCATTTTTGTCTCTTTTTAACGCTACAAAGATATAAAACAAAAAGCAAACTGCAATGCCCTGATGCGTTTTTATCTTAAAAAAATACGACCATCTAATAATAAATACTTAAAAACAATGAGATAGGAGAATTTGGAAATTAGGAAATGAGGAAATGAGGAAATGAGAAAATGAGGAAATGAGAAAATGAGGAAATTAGAGAATGAGGAAATTTGGAAATGAGAAAATGAGGTGGAGGCTACAAGGAACGCGCTATCGGAGGGGATTAACTTTGGCAAAGGTGCGAGCCGCACAGGCAGTCGTAGCACGACGGGCAATTAACTTTGGCAAAGTTTGAGATGAAAAAGCGATAGTTGGGACTGTTAGGAGTATTCGGAAGGAAACGGAAAAGTTCGGAAGAAGGGAAGTAGAATTTTTGATGGAAAAAGGCTGTAAGAAGGGTGGGGTTAGCTTATAGAGAGCTTATAGGAAGCTTATACGAATCTTGGACGATTGGTATAGAAAGGATACATAAATAATTGATTAATAATACTATACAACAACGCTAAAAATGTTAAAAACAGGGTTTCGAGGCGAAAGAAAAGGAAATGAGTAATGGATAAGGATAGGAACTCGGTGCTTACTCAAAAGTCGGTGAGCTATTGTAGAACACTATGCGAGATTAGAAATTAGTTTTACGTATACCTAAAAGATGTTATATTATATCGAATAGACATTATTTAATAGAAATTCATATAAACTGATAAACAGCAAGATAAGAGGAGGTTAGCTATAAAGTTTTAAGAAAAAGTGTAAGAATATTTGTGTAGGTCAAAAAAAAATCGTAAAATTGCACCCGCAAAAAGTAGTGTCTACAAAACACTTAAATAACTGATTTATAAGGTAAATATATAATAGAAAGAAAAATAATATGGGTTTTTTTGATTTCTTGACAGAAGAAATAGCCATTGATTTGGGTACTGCGAACACCCTCATTATTCACAATGACAGGGTAGTGATTGATAGTCCATCGATTGTAGCAATAGATAGGACAACCAGAAGAATTATAGCCGTAGGTAGAGAAGCACGGCTAATGCAAGGGAAAACACACCCTAATATCACCACTGTTCGTCCGCTAAAAGACGGGGTAATTGCCGACTTTGACGCTTCGGAACAGATGATAGGAATGCTCATTAAGAGTATACCTGCGTTGCGCAAACGCTTTTTCTCGCCTTCTTTGCGTATGGTAGTTTGTATCCCCTCAGGAATTACCGAGGTGGAAACGCGTGCGGTACGCGAGTCGTGCGAACGTGTGAACGGTAAGGATATTTACCTCGTACACGAACCGATGGCAGCGGCTATTGGTATAGGGCTTGACATTATGCAACCTAAGGGTAATATGATTATCGACATAGGTGGGGGTACTACCGAGATTGCGGTGATTGCCTTAGGGGGTATTGTATGCGACAAGTCGGTAAAAATTGCAGGGGATATTTTCAACTCGGATATTGTGCACTATATGCGTACGCAACACAACCTTTACGTAGGGGAAAGTACTGCAGAAAACATTAAGATGACCGTAGGAGCTGCTACTGAAGACCTCGATGCCCCACCAGATGATATTATGGTACAAGGGCGTGACTTGCTCACCGGTAAACCTAAGCAAGTGCAAGTATCCTACCGCGAAATGGTGAAAGCGCTGGATAAGTCTATTCTTCGTATAGAAGATGCTATAATGGAGACACTTTCGCAAACACCTCCTGAATTGGCTGCCGATATCTATAATACAGGTATCTATATGGCAGGTGGTGGGTCGATGTTGCGGGGATTAGACAAACGTATTTCTATGAAAACTGACCTCCCTGTATACGTAGCCGAAGACCCTTTGCGTGCCGTAGTACGTGGAACAGGTATCACTCTAAAAAACATTAACAAATTCAGAAGTATTTTATTAAAGTAAAAATAGATAGAGGTAAGAGATAAGAAACAAGAGGTATGAACCAAATCATTCAATTCTTTATGAGGTCGAGGGACTTTTTTGTGTTCCTCGCACTGTTCTTATGCGCTATTGGTTTGGTTTTTAACAGCAATTATTATCCTCAGAGTGCTTACATAAACTCAGCGAATGCAGTGTCGGGTAGGCTTTACAGTTTCACAGACTATTGGGCACAATATTTTAGCTTACGCGGTCAGAACGAAACCCTTACTGAGGAGAATAGAGCTCTGCGCTCACAACTCTTACGGATGGAACAGCAAATCCGCAATATATCTCTTGTAGATTCGGTGTCATTCCCCACTACCGATTCACTGAAATACAAGGTACTTAAAGCAAATGTTATAAAAAATAGTTTCCGTTTAAAAAACAACTACCTCACTATCGACAAAGGCACAAAAGACGGTGTAAAGCAAGATATGGGAGTGCTATCGCCACAAGGAGTTGTGGGAATAATAGAGAATACTTCGGAGAGGTTTGCTACTGTACAAAGTGTACTGAATACTAGGTCGGCACTGAATGCAATGGTGAAGCGCACACAACACTTTGGTTCATTGCGTTGGGATACCCGAGAGGTGAATAAAGTACAGCTGTTAGAAGTACCTAATATAGCCCCTATACAGAATGGAGACACGATTGTAACAGGGGGTATGTCGAACATATTCCCCAAGGGAATTCCTATTGGCAGGATAGTTCATTTTGAAAAGAGCAAAAAGGATAATACGTATATCATTGATGTAAAGCTATTTGCTGATATGTCGAACCTTGAATATGTGTATATTATTGAAGATAGAGATAGAGCAGCCGTTTCTGACTTAGAAAAACAGAACCCAAAATGAGTCACCCAGTAGTAAGAAATGTATATTTATTTGTATTCTTAGTGTTGTTGCAGGTACTCATCTTCAACAATGTGGAGTATTGGGGCTATGTAAATCCGATGGTTTACATAGTGTTTATACTGTTATTACCCTATCGTGAAAACAGAATGCCTTCATTGGTAGCGGCATTTTTAATAGGGTTGTGTATAGACATTTTTTCTAATACGGGAGGGTTGCACGCTGCCAGTAGTGTACTCATAGCTTATTTGCGTAATCCGATACTACTAACAGTATTTGGCAAGAATTTTGAGTATCAAGAATTGGATTTGCTCGCTTATCCGTTTTCTAAGATTTTTAGCTATACAACCTTGATGGTGGTAGTGCATCACACACTGTTTTATTTCTTAGAAGTCTTTAACTTCAATCACTTGTTTCTTACATTAGCAAAGATTGTAGGAGCATCTATCTTCACTATCATCGTTTGTTTGCTATTCATCTATCTGTTTAGTAAAAATAAGAAATGAGAAAATATCTGTTGCCCATTATTATTCTTTTTGTGGCAGTGGTGTTCTTAGTACGGTTATTCTTCTTACAAGTAATATTTCACGAGGAAAATACAGGAATTGACAACATTGCTATTGAAACGGTATACGATTACCCCGAACGCGGGTATATTTACGACCGTAATGGAGAACTATTGGTATCGAACCAACCTGCCTATGACGTGATGGTTGTGCCCAGTGAGGTGAAAACTCTCGATACCTTAGAGCTTTGTGGACTCCTTGAAATCAGTAAAGAAGAGTTTAGGGAACGACTCATAAAAGCAAGTGATTACTCACGCAAAAAACCTTCGGTAATCGTGCACCAGCTCTCCAAAGACGATTATGCTGTACTACAAGAAAAGTTGCGCAAGTTTCAAGGATTTTATATACAGAAGCGAATGCTCCGCAGTTACCTCACTCACAATGGGGGGAATGTATTGGGATATATCAGCGAGGTAAATGAATGGGAACTAAAAAAGAACCCTTATTACTTAGCTGGTGAACTGATAGGGCGCAGTGGGGTAGAAAAACAATACGAGGAATTCTTACGAGGTAAAAAAGGTGTACAATTCTTCCAAAAGGACAAACACAACGCTGCCATTGAACGCTATAAAAATGGCGCAATGGATACTTTGCCTATCACTGGACAACCATTGCAACTAACCATAGATATCAATTTGCAAGCCTATGGCGAAATGCTGATGCAACACAAACACGGCGGAATTGTAGCTATAGAACCTAAAACAGGTGAGATTCTCGCATTGATATCAGCGCCTACTTTTGACCCTGCTCTGTTAGTAGGACGTGAACGTTCTAAGAACTACACAGCCCTTTATAACGATTCGATTGCTAAACCTCTTTATGACCGCACACTATTAGCAGAATACCCACCAGGTTCGCCATTTAAAGTAATAAACGCACTCATAGGCTTACAGGAAGGTGTGATAACACCAGGTAGTGTGTTCAGCTGTGGGGGAGGTTATCGTTTTGGAGGGCGTATAATGCGTTGCCACTGCGGGCGCAGTTCTAATGACCTATTACACGGGATAGCTTTTTCTTGTAACTCTTATTTTGCGAATACCTATAAGCGTGCTATTGATATGAAAACCTCTTCGGCAGTGGGTATGGACAAGTGGAATGCTCACGTACGAAGTTTTGGATTGGGAAGCTTTTTAGGTGCTGACCTACCGACGGGACGTGCAGGGAAAGTGCCTAATACTGCTTTGTATGACAAACAATATGGTAAAGGTCGCTGGAATGGCACAACCAATATCTCTAACGCTATTGGGCAAGGAGAATTGCTTACCACTCCTATACAGCTTGCTAATGTGATGGCAGCCATCGCTAATAGAGGTTATTACTATACCCCTCATATCGTAAAAAAAATAGATAATAAAATTACTCCATTTCAAGAGTATACCGTTGCTAAACACACTACAATAGCCCCTAAAAACTTTGAACCTGTGATTAGAGGTATGAATATGGCATATGAGCAAGGTACCGCACGCCGTACCCAAATTGAAGGTATTAATATCGCTGCTAAAACAGGTACCGCCGAAAACTTTATAAAAGTGAATGGCAAGCGTATGCAACTTACTGACCACTCTATATTTGTAGCTTTTGCCCCCATAGAAGACCCTAAGATTGCTATTGCCGTATTTGTGGAAAACGGGTATTACGGAGCACGAGTAGCTGCTCCCATCGCCTCACTAATGATTGAAAAATACCTAAAAGGTGAAGTATACCGCTGCGACCTCGAAAAACAAATGCTCGAAAAGAGTCTTGAAGACGAATATATGAAGCCTTATAGCGGATTGCCTTTTACCATCAACCGATAATGAAGAAACAAATGAAATTAACAACCAAAGAAGAAAATTTGATTATTGCGATACGGAACTTTAGAGAATCTTTACATAATCCTTCAGAGGAGTTGGAATGGTATGCCCGTAGACTTTTCGAAGAAATTATAGATGGAGAAGATGATGAAGAACGTCGTAAGCTCATAAAAAAAGAACTTAGAAAAAAATAACACAATATGGAAATAGTAATTAATAAAAAGATGGCTACTAAACAACAAATACAAGACATCGCTCTTGATATTTCTTGGGCTAAAATAGCACGTAAGTATTTTGGTAAATCTGCTTCTTGGATATACGACAAAATAGACGATACTAATAACGGCTTTACCGAAACAGAAAAAGATCTTTTTAGAGGAGCTTTATATGATTTGGCAGAACGTATTCGCAAAACTGCAGATAATTTTGAATAAAGTTTAGATAATTATTATAGTCAAACAAAAATAGATTGCGAATAAATAGGCTTGTTCTTAGAAGGCGATTTGCAAATCGCTCCTACAATATACTAAAAAATCGACTGATTATCAGTGTATCAACTTTGCCAAAGTCTGAAACTTTGGCAAAGTGTACGATACAAAATTTGCAAACCAATTCTGATAGACTATACATTAAAATTGCCCGTGTGGCTCACATTTGAAAAAGATTATATTAGCCTCAGGCTCACCGCGCCGTCAGCAGTTCCTGAAAGAATTAGATATCCCTTATGAGGTAGTCCTTAGACCCATAGACGAAACCTACCCTAAACACTTAAAGCGAGAGCAAATCACCGACTATCTCGCCCAGCTGAAAGCTACGCCCTTTGCGGGTGAAATACCTACGGATTGTGTGCTTCTCACCTCTGATACTATTGTGTGGCACAAAGGTAAAGCCCTTGGTAAACCCAAAGACGCTACCGAAGCCTTTGCAATGTTGCGTTCGCTCTCGGGGAAGACTCACGAGGTAATTACCTCTATATGTTTTACTACTAATGAAAAGCAAATAACGGAACACTGTATTACGAAAGTAACCTTTAAAGAGCTTTCCGATGACGAAATAACCTATTACATAATTCACTATCAGCCATTTGACAAAGCAGGAGCTTACGGTATACAGGAGTGGATAGGACATATAGGAGTAACAGCTATTGAAGGCTCTTATAACAACGTAATGGGACTACCTACACACTTAATTAAAGAACAAATATAAAACAAATAAACTCTGGTAATTCTTGAATTTTACCAGAGTTTTTTCTTATATACTAATTAGCTTAAACTATTAAGAAACAATTTATTAAGAAAAATAATAAAAAAAGAATTATTAAAAAAATTGCAGTTTTAAAATATTTATTGTACTTTTGGGGCTGTATTTTAAATAGAAATACAAATGGCTATATTTAATAAAGAGAGAGATAATAAAAAGATTATTATGGCAGCAGAAAATCCCACAGGAAGTAGCAACCGTATTGTTACTGAAACAAAATTCAAAGGAGAAATCAATTCAAAATCTGATTTTAGAATTGATGGTGAAGTGGAAGGAACTTTCCAAACTTCAGGTAAATTAGTAGTAGGCAGAACCGGTGTAATAAAAGGCACTGTGATTTGCGAAAACGCCGATATTGAAGGTAAAATAACAGGTACCCTCAAAGTGAGTAGTATTTTAAGTTTAAAATCTACTGCAGTTGTAGAAGGCGAAGTGTACGTAGATAAGCTTTCTATAGAACCAGGAGCGGTATTTAACGTTTCTTGCTCGATGAAAGGAGGCAAAAACAGCTTTACTATCAATGAAAAACCACAAGCACCACTTACAGCCGAAAAACAACCACCTAAATAAGTGGATTACCTTTTCACAAATAGGGCTACAAATGGCTATTACCATAGCCATTTGTAGCTTTTTTGGTGTTTGGTTAGATGGTAAATTTCCTAATGAGTACTCTCTATGGACAGTGGTATGTTCGCTTTTTGGGGTATTTGGAGCTATGTATTCAGTAATTAAGAAAGCCCAACAGATGAGCGATGAAGAGTAACATACTCCTGTTTGTAAAATATTTATTATTGCTTATTGCCGGAGGGGTAGGACTCTTTTGGGTGTATGATTATTGCGTAAACACAGAGGGTATTAGTTTGTACTATTCGCTAAAAACCTTGCTCATCTTCCATTGTGGTTTATCTTTCTTCTTATTTAGTATTATCTTCATCGTAAACAAAAGACGCAAACAGCACACTGCTTTTGCTTTTATGGCGGGGTTTGTATTGCGTTTTGTAGCCGTAGTAATTCTCTCACTTCCGCTGGTAAAAACTGTAAGTCCTTCACCTTTATACGAAATGCTCTTCATCTTATTGCCCTCTTTTTATTTCACAACCATAGAGGCTGTATTAGCGATTCGGTTGATAAAATAAGTGGGAGCCGTATGGCGGGTAGAAAATTAGAAAATGAGAAAATTAGAAAATGAGAAAATTAGAAAATGAGAAAATTAGAAAATGAGAAAATTAGAAAATGAGCAAATGAGAGAATTGGAAAATTAACAGATTAGCAAATGGGTAGTGATAAAAAAGGTTTTTTGATGGGTCTGACTTGTCGGACAAATCGGACTGGTCTGAGTTATCGGAGGAAAACGAAAAATATAAAAAGTGAGTTGGGAGGATTTTTGATGAGAAAAGGCTATGAGATGGGTGGGGTTAGCTTATAGAGAGCTTATAGGAAGCTTATACGAATCTTGGAAGATTGGTATAGAAAGGGTATGCAAATAATTGATTAATAGTGTAATACAACAAGGTTAAAAATGTTAAAAACGGGGTTTCGAGGCGAAAGAAAGAGGAAGAGGTGATAGGCCTTAGGCCATAGGCACTAGGAGATAACCTCCCCCTTTACACATACCCAGTTGTTGCTGGCTATTTTCAAAAGGGGAAACTGTGGCGAGTCTTTTATTCGGTAAGCCCCCGAACCCCCGAAGGGGGACAAGCTGGAAAAGGTGACAAACCTCCCCCCTTACACATACCCAGTTGTTGCTGGCTATCTCGGAGAAGGGGAAGGTAACGAGGGAAAAGGGAACAAATGACGAAGAACGATAGGCGAATGATGAAGGCAAGGTGATGGTAAGATAAGGGAAATGTAAAAACCGAGTGTGGCAATTTTGTGGGAAAATTCCTTGTTAAAGACACTATTTATGATTTTGAATCAGAAGTATAACTTTTTTTGTTAAAATATTAGGCAATATCAAAAAAATGCTGTAATATTGCACCATAATTTTAATATCATAATTTTACACACTATGGATGCACAAAAAGTGGATATGTTTATCGTAACTAATGGTAAATTTTTCAGACCTGAAATCGTTCCTCAAATTCGTGAAAAGCTTCTTTCTTTGGACGAATCAAAATGGGTAATGCTACAAACGATACAATTTAAAGACCCTACTACTTCTCTCCTCATTTCTATTTTTGCAGGACATTTGGGTATTGACCGTTTCTACATAGGCGATGTAGGTATGGGAGTTGGTAAATTACTTACTTGTGGTGGTTTGGGTATTTGGACGATTGTGGACTGGTTCCTAATTATGGACGCTACAAGAGACAAAAATGCGGAATTATTAGCTTCAGCACTTAGTTACTAATTGACGACTAAAAAGTTCTATACTTTCATCACACTCCTATGTCTTGCCTGTTGGGGGTGGCTACTTAGCCACTATCTTTTTCACGGACAGGACATAGGGGTTACTGTTTGTGCAATAAAGAATGTTACGGGGTACCCCTGTCCGTCGTGTGGTACCACGCGGTCGGTTGAGGCTTTTTTTGAAGGGCACTGGGGAGAGGCGTTACTGACCAATCCGCTTGGGGTATTGGCATCGGTATTACTTATCATTACTCCGTTATGGTTACTTTATGATTTATGCAGAAAGAAAACTACTTTGCAGGGAGCTTACATAAAGTTTGAACAATTCTTTAAACACCCTTACGTGTATATTCCCTTTTTTATTCTCATAGTACTGAACTGGATTTGGAATATTTATAAAGGTTTATGATAGAAACTAAACAATTAAACGAACGCATCAGCGATGGTGACAAGGAGCGCGCTGCCAATAGCTATATAATGTCGATAGTGGCTATTATGGCGGGAATGCCTTTGCCTATCATCAATCTACTGGCTACCATATTCTTTCTGGTGGCACATCGCAAAGGCTCTTTTTTTGTGCGTTGGCATTGTTATCAAGCCTTCGTTTCACAACTTTTCTTATTTTTTGTAAACACCACTACTTTCTGGTGGACTGTATCAATAGTATTAGGGAGCAATTTAGTAACTAATGCTTATATTGCTTGGCTGATTATTGCCTTTATCTTTAATGTTTATGAAATTATAGGCACGTTTTATTCTGCCATAAAGATACGCAAGGGCGAACATTTATCGTGGTGGTTTTACGGTGATATTGTAGATTTAATAGTGAAAAAATAATGAATAAAGTAATATCAAGAGGCACTATTTTACTGTGTGTTTTCTTTGGCAGTTGGTTTTTACTGCAACAAGTAAACTGGTTGGGGATTTTTAAGATTAACTCGCTGATAAGGAATGAATATGTGAAGAAAATAGAGGTGAAGCTGGGTGAAATGATGTTTGAGGACTTCACGAGCAGAAACTCGGTGGTAGACGATAGCCTTGCAGTAGCGACTATCGACAGTATGGTGACCAAAATATGTGATGCTAATAACATCGACCGGAAGGAGCTGAAAGTGTACTTATTAGATAGTGAAGAGGTAAATGCTTTTGCTTTGCCTAATCACCAGCTGATGATTTATACAGGACTTGTAAAAAAGACCTCAAGCCCAGAAGCCCTTTGTGGGGTGATTGGGCACGAGCTGGCGCATATTGAAAAAGATCACGTAATGCAGTCGCTTGTAAGAGAATTAGGGATAGGCACTTTGTTTGCTATTATTTCGGGGCGGTCAGACCTTTCGATGATTACAGAAGTAGGCAGAATCGTATCTTCGAGTGCTTTTAACCGAAATATGGAAAAAGAAGCCGACCTTGTGGGACTTACCTATATACAAAATGCGAAGATAGACCCTAAACCTTTTGCTGAGTTTATAGGGGTGATAGATGATAAGAATACTCCGCCTTCGGCATTTAAATGGGTGAGCACTCACCCTTTTCCAAAGGATAGGAAAGAGTATTTGCTACAAAATATCGGTAAACAGCGAACTAACTACAAGCCTGTTATTTCTTCATCTACTTGGGAAACATTTAAGGAAATCATAGAGGAAGAATAATTATGCGACTCTTAGCTATAGACTACGGAACCAAACGCACAGGAATTGCTGTAACCGACCCTCTGCAAATTATCGCTTCGGGGCTTTGCACAGTAGAAACCCCTACCCTACTGGCTTTCCTAAAACAATACACTGCCGAGGAAGCCGTAGAAGCCTTTGTGATTGGGCAACCTAAACGAATGAACAACGAGGATTCCAGCGTAGAGACTGAGATACAAAAGTTTATCAGTAAGTTACAACAGAAGTTTCCAGAGATACCTATCCACCGTCAAGACGAGCGCTTTACCTCCAAACTTGCTTTCCAAACAATGATTGATAGCGGACTTAAAAAGAAACAACGCCAGAACAAAGCGCTGATAGATGAAATTAGTGCTACCATTATCTTACAAGAATTTCTCTCAGGGAGAGCCAATGAGTGGTCAAGCAAAAGATAAAATCACGATAAAAATATTTAACCAATGAAAAAGTTTATTATCACTATTGTATGTATGTTGTGTGCTGCGCCTCTTCTATTTGCGCAAACTCTTTCATCTCCTAACGGGAACCTCAAACTCTCATTTCGGCTTAATGAAAAAGGTACGCCTACTTATGCCTTAACTTTCAAAGGCAAAACAGTCATCAGCGAGAGTGCTCTGGGGTTTGTTATCAACCAAAAGGAGGATTTCAACAGCAATTTTGAAATCACAGATGTTCAATTTGCTGAAGCTAATAATGTATGGCAACCCGTATTGGGCGAAAACAAAGAAATACGCGACCATCACAAAGAAATGTTCGTCCGTCTCACTCAGAAAAACAACGGACGACAATTGCACTTGCGCTTTCGCTTGTTCAACGACGGTTTAGGTTTCCGCTATGAATTTCCAGTGCAAGCTAACTTCCGTCACTTTAGAATTCAAGAAGAGCTTACTGTTTTCCAACTTTCGGGTAACCACAAGGCTTTTTGGATTCCCGCTGACTACGATACTAACGAGTTTCCTATTACCACTTCTGCTATTTCGGAAATTCCTAAACTTATCGACAAAGTGCGCGAAGAGCCTTTGGCTGCCAAAGCACCTACTCCTAATGTAGCCGTACAAACTCCCTTGATGCTCAAATCGAGTGATGGATTGTACATCAATCTGCACGAAGCTGCTTTGGTGAATTACCCTGCGATGATGCTCAACGTCAGTGCTACCAAACATCAGTTATCAGCTCATTTAGTCCCCGATAAGAATGGGGTAAAAGGCTACATTCAAACGGGTAGCGTAACACCTTGGCGCACAATAGTAGTGAGCGATGATGCTCGCGATATTTTGGCTTCTAACCTTATCCTCAACCTCAACGAACCCTGCAAAATCACCGATACTTCTTGGATTCACCCTACCAAATACATAGGCGTTTGGTGGGAGTATTTTATAGGAGGTGGTAGTACGTGGGCTTACTCCGATGACCGCGATATTACCATTGGCGTTACCGATTACCAAAAACTAAAACCTAACGGACATCACGGTGCTAATACCGAGCACGTGAAGAAATACATCAACTTTGCCTCTCAGCACGGTTTTGATGCCGTTCTTGTGGAAGGTTGGAATGAGGGCTGGGAAGATAATTATGCTTACGACAAAGAGCGCATCTACAGCTTTACCAAAGCCTACCCCGATTTTGATGTACAAGCACTACACCAATACGCCGCTGGCAAAGGAGTAAAACTGATTATGCACCACGAAACTACCTCCTCAGTAGTTGATTACGAACGCCACCTGCACGAGGCTTTCCGCTTTATGAACGACAATGGTTACGACGCCGTGAAAACAGGTTATGTTGGACCTATCATTCCGCGCAGCGAATACCACGACGGACAATGGATGGTAAACCACTACAACTATGTAGCCGAAACCGCTGCTAAGTACCGCATAATGGTCAATTCACACGAGGCGGTGCGACCTACCGGTATGAGCCGTACTTACCCTAACTGGGTAGCCCAAGAAAGTGCACGCGGTACCGAATTTGAGTCGTTCAACGGCAATCGCCCCGAACATACTACTATCCTCCCCTTTACCCGCTTGATGGGTGGTGCTATGGACTATACCCCTGGTATTTTTGAAGGCGATTTGAGCCGATATGGCAACAACAAAGCCAAACGTAGTACTACCCTTGTGAAGCAGTTGGCGCTCTACGTAACAATGTACAGTCCGTTACAAATGGCAGCCGACTTGCCTGAAAACTACGAAAAACACCTCGATGCTTTCCAATTTATCAAAGATGTAGCAGCCGACTGGGATAATACTTACATTTTAGAAGCCGAACCCGGCGATTACATCACCATTGCCCGCAAAGCTAAAGGTAAAAACGAGTGGTTTGTAGGCGCTATCACCGATGAAAACGCCCGTGAAGCTCTCATTGATTTCAGCTTTCTACCCAAAGGAAAAACCTATACCGCTACCCTCTACACCGATGGCAAAAATGCCGATTGGCGTACCAATCCCAATAGTTACTCCATCAAAACAATGAAAGTAACTCAAAAAACCAAACTCAAACAACGCCTTGCCCCCAGTGGTGGCTTGGCTATAAGTATCAAGTGATTATGAAACAATTCTTTTTCATTATAGGTTTCATTTGCTGTGCTTCACTGAATGCCCAAGACCCGTGGTTGCTCAAAGCAGAGACCATCAACCCCGCTAACTATTACGGGGTTACAATAGGCAATGGAATGATAGGGATGCGTTCTTCTGCTGCACCCCTACAAATAGACCAAGTAATCATAGCAGGGTTGTACGATTACGGCAAAAGTAGGGTAGTTTCGGCTATGCCTAATATCAATCCATTACAACTGCGAATGGCTATTGATTACGAGGATATCAACGCTCATTCTGTTAGTGATTTCACTCAAGAGTTAGAATTGCGCAATGGGGCGTTCTCAGGTCACTTCAATTTTAAAGACAAAGCTAAAGTTACCTATACTTATTATGCCTTGAGGCACTTGCCTCACACCTTGCTGTTAGACATCAGCATTACCCCTTTGCGCGATATTACACTTCTGGCAGAGAACATTCTAACCACCCCCGATGGCTTCCGCAACCCTCAAAACTACTTCAATGAAATCAATCCGCCACACGCTCATATCCCATTGCTCACTACGGTGGCTCAAACACCAGCAGAGAATGCCAAAGTAGCAGTGAGTAACGCTTTTCTTTTTGATAAAAAATACGGTAACGCTCCCCAAATATTACACGAAATGAGGGACTATAATAGTCACCTAATGCAATTCACTCATAAACTAAAAGCTGGCGAAACCTATTCTTTTTCTCTAATTGGCAACCTAATAAGCTCTCAGCACTCTATCGACCCTTATAACCAAGCCGAAAGACTCTGTACTTATGCTTTTTTGCAGGGACACGAGGCGCTACTTGCAGGACATAACAAACAGTGGGCAAAACTCTGGGAAAGCAACATTGAGATTGAGGGAGATGCACAGGCTAATCAGGACATCCACAATATGTTATACCACTTATACGCTTCGGTAAGTGAGCTCCATTCCTTTTCTCTTTCTCCTTATGGGTTAAGCCACACAGGGTATATGGGACACATATTTTGGGATACCGAAATGTGGATGTATCCCCCTTTGTTATTATTGCACCCCGAAATAGCTAAAAACCTCCTCAACTATCGCTATCAAAGGTTAGAACGCGCCCAACACAACGCTGCGCTGCACGGTTATCAAGGGGCGATGTTTCCTTGGGAAAGTGCTGTGTCAGGAGAAGAAGACACCCCTGTGTGGGCACTCACAGGTACTTACGAGCATCACATCACTGCCGATGTAGCTATAGCGGTTTGGAATTACTATTGTGTAACTAAAGATAAAGAGTGGTTGCACCGCATAGGCTACCCCATTTTAGAAAGTACCGCTACTTTTTGGCAAAGCCGAGTGAGTGAACAAGCTCCCTATCAAATTAAAAACGTAGTATGTGCCGATGAATGGGCTGAAAATGTAGA
The DNA here is from genome assembly GCF_013394735.1 of Capnocytophaga sp. oral taxon 902. Lineage (NCBI taxonomy): Bacteria > Pseudomonadati > Bacteroidota > Flavobacteriia > Flavobacteriales > Flavobacteriaceae > Capnocytophaga > Capnocytophaga sp. oral taxon 902. The sequence goes on along the minus strand of NZ_CP058261.1, from coordinate 2,110,530 downwards.
TAACAACGCCTATACCAATGCAGCTGCTAAACTGAACTTGCTCTACGCTACTGCTGCTGCCAAAGTATTAGGCATAAAAGCTAACCCACAGTGGAAAACCATAGCCGAACAACTCGTTTTCAGCACGATGGATAATGGCGTAACCCGTGAACACGATAGCTATACAGGGCAATTCATCAAACAAGCCGATGTAAACCTATTAGCTCATCCGTTAAAAGTAATTACCGACAAAAACCAAATACACAAAGATTTAGAGTATTACAAAGACAAAGTGCCTTACAACGATACTCCTGCGATGACTCAGGCTATATTCTCTCTCTTATACAGCCGATTAGGCGACCGCGAAAAGGCTTATAAGTACTTTACTGAAGCCTATCACCCTAACCTCTTACCTCCTTTTAGAGTAATGGCTGAAACCAAAAATGGTAAGACTCCTTATTTCCTCACCGGAGCAGGAGGCGTACTACAAACGGTGATGATGGGCTTTGGAGGATTAGATATATCCGAAGAAAAAGGCATACAACAACTGAAAACTGTAATGCCCACACATTGGAAAAAAATCACTTTAAAAGGCATCGGAATTGACAAAAAAACATATATCATATCAAATGAATAAACCTCAATCACACCCTCCTAAAGCTAAACAAATACCTCATATATTCACCGAATTTGGCAACAAGCGCACCGATAATTACTATTGGCTACGCGAGCGCGAAAACCCTGAAGTCATTGCTTATTTAGAAGCCGAAAACGCCTATTATCAGGCGCAAACAGCACACACCAAACCTTTGCAAGAAACGCTCTTTGCCGAAATGAAAAGTCGCATCAAAGAGAACGATAGTTCTGTGCCTTACTTTTACAACGGTTATTGGTATCAAACCCGTTATGAAGAAGGAAAAGATTACCCTATTTATGTGCGCTACAAGGAAACGCTCGATGCTCCAGAAGAAATCCTTTTCGATTGTAATGCGATGGCTAAAGGCAAAGCCTACTTTCACCTCGATAGCTTTGCCATAAGCGACGACAATCAGTGGGCAGTTTTTGGGGTGGATACTGTATCTCGCCGGCAATATACGTTGCAAATCAAGAACCTCAGCACAGGTGAAATACTGCCCTATAAAATCAAAAATACCAACGGACAAGCAATTTGGGCAGCCGATAGTCGTACCATTTTCTACGTGAAGAACAACCAGCAAACCCTGCGTTCTTTCAAAGTATACCGCCATATTTTAGATACTGACCCCAAAGACGATGTATTGATTTTCCACGAAAAAGACGATACTTTCGATGTGTTCGTCTACCGCGAGAAGTCTCGCAAATACCTTGTGATAGGCAGCGAAAGTACCCTTACATCCGAATATCAAATCTTAAACGCCAATACCCCTCTCGAGGCTTTCAAAGTATTCCAACCCCGCACACGAGGCTTGGAATACGATATAGCTCATTATGAGGAGTATTTTTATATTCTCACCAATAAAGACGGTGCGACCAACTTCAAACTGATGCGTACCCCCGAAAGTGCTACAACTTCCGAGCATTGGGAAGAGGTAATAGCCCATCGTCCCGAAGTACGCCTCAACGATATCGAGATTTTTAAAGATTTCTTAGTAGTCGAAGAAGTGTACAATGGCTTAGAACACATACAAATACGCTCTTGGGATGGCTCAAAAACGCATTACCTCCCCTTTGATAGCGAAACTTATACCGCCTATACTACCCAAAATATAGATTTCAACACCGAATGGATCCGCTACAACTACCAATCATTGGCAACTCCTGCTTCTATTATAGAATATAATATGCGCACTGGCGAAGAGCGCCTACTAAAAGAACAAGAAGTATTAGGCGGGAACTTCAACAAAGATAATTATATAGAAGAACGCCTTTGGGCAACTGCCCCCGACGGAGTAAAAGTCCCCATTTCGCTTATCTACCGCAAAGATATAGTGAAAAATGGACAAAATCCTTTGTTGTTGTATGGTTATGGCTCGTACGGAGTAACCATCAATCCTTATTTTTCTACCACTCGTTTGAGCTTGTTAGACCGCGGTTTTATCTATGCTATTGCACATATCCGCGGGGGAGAATATTTAGGTCGCCAATGGTATGAAGATGGCAAACTCCTCAAAAAGAAAAACACATTTACCGATTTTATCGCTTGTTCTCAGTACCTCATCGCAGAAGGCTACACCTCTCCCGAACATCTATTTGCTGAAGGTGGCTCGGCTGGAGGTTTGCTAATGGGTGCTGTGGTGAATATGGCACCACAATTGTATAAGGGCATTATCGCTTCAGTGCCTTTTGTGGATGTGGTAACCACAATGCTCGACGACAGTATTCCGCTCACTACGGGCGAATACGACGAGTGGGGGAATCCTAATAACGAGAAATATTACAATTATATGCTCTCCTATTCCCCTTACGACCAAGTGCGCGCTCAAGTCTATCCAGCAATGTACGTGAGTACCGGTTTGCACGACTCACAAGTACAGTACTGGGAGCCTGCCAAATGGGTAGCCAAACTGCGAGAACTCAAAACCGACGACCATCTGCTGTATTTAGACACCAATATGGAAGCTGGTCACGGCGGTGCCTCAGGACGCTTTGAAGCCCTAAAAGAAACCGCAAAAGAATACGCTTTTTTATTGGAATTAGAGAAAAATAGATAAACAAAAAAAAGGAATGTTTAGTAAACATTCCTTTTTATAAAAGATACTACTCTATTAAAAATAGAATAGTATTTTATTTAATTTTTACTACTCTTCGTAGAAATTAATTTCAGAGAATCCCATCCAATAAGAGGAAGCGTTTTCATCATTAACAAAGTTTCCTACTGATAGACGTATAAGAGGAACAGCTTTTTTAAAGGTTATTACAATATCACCACTACCGTTATAAGTTATAGTTCCTTGATATTGCTCACTTCCTTGTGTCATACCAGCATACGCTGATATATTTTTCACTTGGTTCCCTGATATAGGTTTCAATACTACTGATTTTATAAGTCTTACTTTAGGAAAAGTAAAGTAATAATAAGCGCCATCTCTCACATAAGAATAGGTATTTTCATCTCCATCTAATAGAAATCTTGGAGAGTAATATATGTCTCCATAATAAGAAGCGATAATACCTTTTCTATCTATTATTTTACCTGATGGTTGAGTGCCCACTTCTACATTATCATTTGATGAGACTAACTCTTTAATGTCGAAATTCACGAAGAGTTTGTTATTACTCAATTCTTGTTCATTACCCGAAGCATCTTTTACTACATATTTGAGGGGTAATGCGTATTCTCCCTTATTAGTAAAAGAATCTTCATTTAGATTGAAAGTAAGTTTTTTGCTTAACGCATCGAAATCAGCTTCGGGGAGTGTTCCTTCAACTCCTGCAGGCGCGAGGGTTCTACCACTTAGCACAGCACTATCATCGCGCACTAAGGCTACTTTAAGTCCTGTTGGAAGTTCATAGCTACTCTTTATAGTGAAAGCGACTTCCTTATCACTATTCCCTATATAAACACTACCATTGTAGTAGCCTAAAAATTTAGAAACAACTTTAGATTCAGCAGTGATTTTTATTTCTTCAGGGAAGACTTTTAGTACAAATACATCTTTCCCTTTAGGAAGTGTAAGACCGCTATCGGTTACTTTTAAAGCATAAGGCAAAATGACTTTTTTGTTAAAATTAGAGTTATTGCTAATAGTAAGCGTGAAAGTAACAGAAGTTTCACCTTTACTAAGGGTTTTGGTAGCTTCACTCAACTGAACAAGGTTTGCATCTCCTAATTCAAAGCCTGAATAATCAGCTTTTACTTTGTCGTAAGCTGATGCATCGTAAGCAAATGATACTTGAACATCCTTATCATAAGGTTTGTCAAGCAGTCTTACTTCTACTTCTTTGGTATAGTTTCTATTAATAGTTACATTACCAAAAGAGAGCATTGGCAGATCGGCAACAGTGGGTCTGAGATAAATATAGTTAAGACGAGGGTCATACCCTAATTGGGTACGAATATCGTTGTCTTCTATTTTTTTATCAATTTCCCAAGTAGTGCTATCGTTTTTTTCGACAGTAATCTCGTCTTTTTTACAAGATACTAATAGTGAAAAACAGAAAGCGACTGTTAAACTATTGAATATTATTTTTTTCATTGTGTTTATTTTTTAGAAGCTATTTCTTTACAGTATAGCCTCATTGTTATTACTAATCTTCTGTATCTAAGATTTCAGATGGGAATTTTACATTTTCTTTCCATTCTACCGTAGGGGTAAAGGTAGCTTCATCAATATCTTTTACATACGAATCACCATCTTGTTCTCCTGTATTATAGGAAGAAGTACCTTTTCTATAGATAGTGGTATTATTGTACTTGCTCATATCTTTAAAACCGTCTTTTTTGGTGATAGGCAAGTAGGCTACCAAACCTTTACTAGTTGGATCAACAGGTAAGTATAAACCATCTACAATCTCAGCATCGGTAAGAACTCTGTTCCACAATCTAAACTCGCGAAAATAACGATTCGCAGAATAAGAGGTTTGGGTATTTTCGATATTGATACGCATACCAGGAGATACTTTTAAGCTAGGGCGTTGATAAGTTTTAATAAGTTTACCATTGATATACAATTTAAGGAAAGAGTCTTTATAGGTGAAGGTAATTTGTACCCATTTTCCTACAGCAATATCTTTAGATTCTGCCCAATCGTCGGGGCTATCTCCACCACCGTTTTTCACCTGTATTTTACCAGCATCTATACGGGTATAAGGTAACATTTCGCCTTGGAAAAGTGACATATTTACATTGGTATTATTATAGGAGTGAAATTCTTCAAACAAGAACATTCCTTGTATGGTAAATTCATCATTTCCTTGAATATTGTCAGCTACTTTCACTCCTAAACCATAGCCTTGTTTAATTTTGGCTACTGAAGTTTTGAACGGACGACTAAGGCTTATTACCACATCTTTATTAGAAAGAATAGGCAAAGAAGCAGAGACGATACGCAATGGGATAGCGTATTTTATGCCTAAAGGGAAGGTATCATCATTTAAAGGGCGTACTTTCACTCCCACTTGTACAGCGGTTTGTCCAGCTTTTAGAGTGATATTCAAACTACCATTAGTAGATTTATTGGTAGTATTACCTTCTTCATACAATTCGTATTCAGAGACAGGTAACATTTTGTAATTAGTGGTGTTTTTCTCGTTGTATTCAGGAAAAAAATCGGTAGTAGCAATGGTGATGGTTTCATTGCGGTCTCTGAGGTTAGACATACGGATTTCAAACTTAGTGCTACCTGATTCAGTAGACTTGGCAAAGCTCACATTGACATTGTTGTCGTTCATATACACCGCTGAAAGGTTTCCGAGACTGTTACTATTGTCGTTGTCTAACTTTTCTTGACAAGCGGTGAGCCCTAAGAAAAGGGCTACACTCGCTAATTTTATGATTGTATTTTTCATTGTAATAATTTTTTAAGGGAGAATGATTGTAGGTTCCATTTCTTTATAGCCTGAGTAATCAGGGCGAGGATTAGCGATGCGGATCGCTTCACGAGTCCAAGCGTAGTGCAAATACTTACGAGTAATATTATTATCTTGGAGATATTTTTTGAAGTGAGGGTCACTTTCATTAGTAACAGCGTAATCACTTTGTCCGTGGTATGCTCCTAAACCCCATATTTCTTTATTTTTTACAGCTTTTCCTTTTCCTATCATTACATTAAATTTACCTGCTTGATAATTAGCTGAGGTAGAGTTGTAGTAAACACCTCCTAAATGTTCAATATGATTTCCTACCCCATTAACATTATAGTCTTGTAAAAAGTGTTTATCAAAATAAGTAGTAAAGTGATTATGGAAAATTGCTGCTACGTGACAGGGCACATCGGCACAGAAATAGTAACGTTTGGTAAGATAGTTAGCTGGCAAATAAGATTTGAAATTATTAATATATTCAGCTTCTTTAGGGTGGAATCCTGAAGTAGAAGCGGTAAATAACGCTTTAAGATTAGCTTCGCGTTCTGCTTGAGTTTTTACAGCATGATCTGCTCCTATAGGACCAAAGTATTTAGCCATTTCTTTTACAAATTTAGCTATATTACTATTCTCATTACCCCAATCTACCATTAATGGAGTCTGTTTTTTCTGTTCTTCTCCTGTAAGATTTTGATTATGGTTTCCACAAGTTTCCCAGTCTACGTCATAACCATCAAAATCCATAGCGATGATATAGCGTGCTAATTCACGAGCATAGATTTCAGGCCATTGGTTATAGCATTCAGCATAAGGATATTTGTTATGAAAGTCTTGACTACCTGACACTCCTTCTTTGGTAGCGGGTAAGCCTAAACCTACACTTGGAGTTTGCCAGCACATTAAGATAGAGCCTCCCTTTTTGTGGAAAACCTCAATATCTTTTTTGTGATTAGCGGTTAGAGTTTCGGGGCGCATATTAGTACCTCCCCAAATAGAAAGCGCTACTATCGAGTCGGGTACAGCTTGTAACCAGCCACGTGCAATGCCTTTTACAGGTTGCCAAGTAGGCCCATCAAACCAAAAATATACCATAGGCACCTGTCCGCCTGCTTCACCTGTATTGAGCCACGCTTTTTGTTTGTACTCGCGGAGCTGAGCCCAATAGGCTTCAAGAGCTTTTTTGTTCTCTTCAGTACGTTCAGCTTCAGCGAGCCATTTAGCAGCGTCTCTTTTGTTCTTTAAGTCCTCTAATGCCGCTCTTTCAAAATCTTCGGCATTCGACTCTGTTTCTGTCCACTTACTACAGCTTGTAAGTCCGATAGTAAGGGCTAATAGTGTGTATACAAATTTTTTCATCGTATTTTACTTTTAAATTTATTTAGTTTTTTTGTCCCACCATACGTTAGTAGCAGCGTTATCAGTACCACCTAAGAGGCCTTGAGCAGCTGTAACGTTTTCTCTGTTTTGTTTAAATTCATTTTCAGGGAATGGGAAACGACGCATACCGAAATCTTTACCAGAAGCAGGGATATTTTGCACTCCTACATTGGTTCTGTTTAAAGCGGCTGTAAACATACGAGGGTAGCCCGTACGACGCCATTCACTCCAAGACTCGAAACCATTAGGATAGTTAGCGAGGTATTTTTGAGTGATAATTTGCTCTAAATGGTCTTCAGTACTACCGCTGGTGAGCCATTTTTTATCAATAGTGCTCGCTGCACTGATGTTGTAAACAGAGTTTTTAGGGTCGGCATAGTTAGCGGGTTGAGCACTACTATTGTAATAGCTTTGCGCTTGAGCAGCAGTTAAACCATTTTCGGCGAAAGATACTTCAATACCTTTTTTGTACAAATTTTCGGCAGTATCGTTAGTATACCATCCTATTAAAGCAGCTTCAGCGAGTAAGAATTGCACTTCGGAAGCGCGCAACCAATAGGTAGGAGTAGTTTGCACTACAGTAGGTACTGAGAAGTTTTTGTAAACAGCTACATCGGTGGTAGGGTCGATACCAGAGCGTACAGCGTAGAAATCGGAGGTTTGAGTATCGGCAGTTGCCTTGGTAAAGTATTTAGCCATACGAGGGTCGTCATATCCTTTTAGGTAAGAATAGATAGTCGCCCCCATTTTAAGCTCACCATAACCTAACATAGTTACCAAGGAATGGTCGAAAATATATTTACTAGAGGTTACTAACTTACCTGCTTGAGAATCGTCTTCAATAAGTCCACCAGGATTCGTAGTAGCTTTGATTACATATTGTTGAGCGAGCGCTTGGTCGGCAAAGCGTACACGCATTGCTAAGCGCAACATCAATGAATTAGCTAAGCGTATCCATTTAGCAGTATCACCTTGGTACACAGGGTCGAAGTTTTCTAACACTTTGTTGTTAGCTCCATATTGATTGAGTATGGTTACTGCATCGTCTAATTCTTTTAAGAAAGATTTGTAAACTTTTTCTTGGCTATCGTATTTAGCTTTGATTTTACCAGGTTCCATATCGCTATAAGGGATAGGACCAAAGAGGTCGGTAGCGCGATGCATAGCCATTATTTTTACGATTTGTGCTAAAGAATAAGCAGCTTGGCTTGTCAAATCTTTAGGGGTATACACCAATTTACCATTTACAGTTTGGACATTGTGCAAGCGGTTTTTAATCTCAAAATAAGGGTTCATCACCTTTGTAATAAGTGTAGAGAAAGTACCATTGGCACGGAAGTCGGACACATAGTAACTAGTTTGGTTATTGCCATTATCCCAGTGATTACGCCCTGGAGAGAAGTAACCTACCCAGTTATCAGTACTCATATTTTGTACTACTTGATAGTCGTTAGCAGGGTCAACACCTACTCCTGTAGGGACGGGGCGTTGTACCAGCTCGGTGAAATATCCACCAGAAGCATAGCCACCACGGTTAATATCCTCATCGGTAGGTTGTGTTTTATTAGTATTTACATCGGCAAAATCTTTAGTACAAGCACCGAGTAATATACCTGATAATGCTACAACTGCTATATTTTTATTGAATATTTTCATTGTTTTGTCGTTTTTGAATTAGAATTTAATTTTCAAGCTCGCACCGTAAGTAGCTGCACTTGGAGTCATAAAGAACTCAGTAGTAGCATAGGTACCTACACCATAAGTAAGTTGAGGGTCGAAAGGAGCTTTGTTGTAAATCATCCAAAGGTTAGTACCAATGGCACCAATCGTTACGCTTTTCACTTTATCCCAGAAGTGTTTACCATCTATAGTATAGTTGAGTGATACTTCTTGGAGACGTACGTTAGTAGCGTCGTAAGAGTAATAACCAGGAAGGTCTTTAATGGTATTGTAGTATTTTTGAGCGTCGTATTTTTTACCATTCACTACTACTCCATCATTATCACGAGCATCGGCAGAAGCTTTTGATACTCCATAAGCATCGAGCATAGGTTGTGTACCTGCTAAAACGATACCTCCAAAGCTACCGTTGAACAAGAAGCTCAAATCGATACCTTTATAAGAAAGGGTGTTGCGCCATCCCATTTGGAAATCGGGGGTAGAACGTCCTAATTTTACTTCTTGAGTTTTATCAAATTTGTATTGAGAAGCTTCTTCGATAAGATCACCGTTCACATCGCGGAGCAATACACCTCTTACTACAACATCGGACATACTACCGCCTTCGCGCAATACAGTGCTACCTTTGCGCACTTCTGTAATATCAAATAATTCACCAGTGAAAGGATTGCGGTAACCGCGAACTAATTCTTTTATTTCGTTCACATTGCGTGAATAGGTAAGAGTAGAATTCCAGTTGAGTTCTTTGTTAAGGAATTCTTTATTGTAATTTACTGACAACTCAATACCGCGGTTTTCAACGTTACCTGCTTGCAAATAGAAAGAAGAGTAGATAGAAGAAGCGGACAATTGTTGTTCAAAGAATTGATTATAAGTGTTAGATTTGTACAAAGTCAAATCTACTGACAAGCTATTACCGAACAATTTGGTATTTAAACCAGCTTCCCAAGAAGTAGTGCGTTCAGCTTTAAATTCTGGATAAGGATATACCTTATTAGTTTTCAAGCCGTCGGCAGTAAGTTCGTGAGTAATAGTACCTGGAGTAATACCTGTTTTGCTGATAGGAGAACCTACCTCAGTATATGAACCACGTACTTTCAAATAGTTGATAAACTCAGGCAATTTTGCCATTTGAGAAATCACTGCGGAAAGCCCTACTGAAGGATAGAAGAATGAAGGTTCGGCAGAGTTTACCAATTGTGAAGACCAGTCGTTACGACCTGTAGCTGAGAGGTATAACATACCTTTATAGCCAAGTTCGGCACTTGCGAATACCGCTACGTTTTTAGCGCGAGAATAGCTCTGACCTGAGCCTCCTCGTTGAGGGTCGAAGTTAGTTGTTGAGAAGAGGTTAGGCAAACGGAACAACACGCCTCTTGCCGAAAGACCTGTGCTATAACGGTCGTTATAACTTGAACCAACGTTAGCTGTTAAAGAGAATTTTTCGCCAAAGTTTTTATTGACGTTAAACATTATATCGGCATAAGTTTGCTCATCTTTAGTTTGGGTATTAGCATAAGAACCGTTGTTGTTAGGCCCCCATTCAGTTTTCCAACCGATTAAGAAGTTGGTAGTGCTGGCATATAGTTTTTCTTCAGCAGTACCGTAGTCGTTATCTAAACGCACACGCCCTGTAACGTTCAACCAATCGAGGATATCGTATTTCAAAGAAGCCGACATCATATAGCGTTTCTTGTTGTTCAAGAAGAGTTCTCGATTCGCTACCCAATAAGGGTTTTCGGAGAAGTAACTGTCAACTCTATCAGAATAAGGTTGATATCTTTCATAAATACCTCTTGAAGGGTTGTAGCGTTCATAAGCTTGTACATCGCGATAATCCATACTGCGTGGCATTAAATACAAACCTACTAAGGGGTTGAAATAACCACCTCCCGCCATCATATTACGGCTACCTTGGCGGATAAAGTTACCACTTACATCTAAGTGCAATTTATCTTTAGCAAAATTAGCGGTATTGCGCACCCCTACGTTGTAACGATAGTAAGCGTTGTTAGGAATGAGACCTTCGGCATTGGTTTGTGCAGCCGATACAAAAGTTTGGTTTTGAGCGTTCCCTGTAGAGAAGGTAACAGAGTTCATAAAGTTTGTACCTGTATTGAAGAATTTACGAGGTTCGAAAGTAGAAGGTGTTGCTAATTTAGCTCCCCAGCTTTTATCACCATTACTACCATAAGTATTTTGGAATTCAGGTAATAATATAGGAGTCATCAACTCTACACTGCTGGATAGGTTTACTTCAGTTTTACCTTCTTTACCTTTTTTAGTGTTGATAAGGATTACCCCGTTAGCGGCTTCACTACCGTACAAAGCTGCTGCCGAAGGACCTGTAAGTACGTTGATACTTTCGATATCCTCAGGGTTGATATCTGAAATACCTTCTCCTCCACCTGGACGACCGAAGTTATTACCTCCGCCATCACTTTGTTTGTTGAACAAAGGCACCCCATCAATCACATAGAGCACACCGTTATTACCGTCCAATGATTTGAGACCACGCATTACCACTTTGGTAGAACCACCTACCCCAGAAGAGCTACGTTGGATATTCACCCCCGCTACTTTACCGTTGAGGCTATTTACCACGTTCACGTCTTTCACTTTGGTAAGTTCTTCCGACTTCACTTGTTGTACGTTATAACTCAAGGCTTTCTCTTGGCGTTTGATACCCAAAGCGGTTACCACTACTTCACCAAGTTGTTGTGCTTCTTCTTGTAACACCACATCTAAAGTAAGAGTACCGCTCGCTTTCGTAACCTTTCTTTGCAGAGTACTATACCCCAAGAAGCTGTACTCAATAGTTTCATTGGCAGCTGCTTGTAGTTCATACTTCCCGTCAAAGTCAGTTGAAACACCACGTGTTGTACCTTTAATCACAACACTTACACCTGGCAGTGGCATACCATCACTGCCTGTAACTGTACCAGTTACTTTCGTTTGTGCCATTAGCGCACCGCTAAACAATGCAAAAACGAACATTAGCATTGATATTTTTACTTTCATTACTTTATTGAATAAATTAATTTGGGCGCAAAATTAGGAATATTTTAACATAGCGCAAATTTTTTACCTTACTTTTTTCCTTTTTTTTCTCTTTTTCTTTATTTCAAAAATATATATTATTGATAATCAAACAGAATCAAAAGTACTAATTTTATATTTTTCTCCTTCAAAAATCTCCAAAGATTAAAAAATAATCTTCTTTATATCTATTTTATTAAAGAGAAGCTCATCTTATATGGTTATTTTTTTAAATCTATTTAATTATTATAACCAAAATAGTTTACACATTAAATTAAAGTCTTTTTTTCTAAATCAATACTCATTCTTAATATTTTCTTAAAACAAATGTTAAAGTCTTCTCCCCTTCATCTCAGCGTCTTTTCATCACTCCCTTTCAAAATCGCAAACCACTATTCTTCTCCCCTTCTCCCGACCATACACTTTACCAAAGTTTCTAATTGCTTTTCGTACTACAACCTTTTACAAAGTCAAAAACTAACAATAACCCTCTTTTTATCTCTACCTTACCTTTAACTTAGCTTCACTTTTTCTTCGTTCATTCTTCGTCTTTACGTCGCTTTAGTCCCCCCTTTGGAGGTAGCCAGCGATAGCTGGGTATGTGTACCGCGAAAGCTGGGTATGTGTAAGGGGAAGGTTACCTTTGTCTTTTCTATATCTGTCTGTGTAACTCACACCGTCTTTTATTCATTGTAGACCCACTGTAGACCCACTGTAGACCCACTGTAGACCCACTGTAGACCCACTGTAGACCCACTGTAGACCCACTGTAGACCCACTGTAGACCCACTGTAGACCCACTGTAGACCCACTGTAGACCCACTGTAGACCCACTGTAGACCCACTGTAGACCCACTGTAGACCCACTGTAGACCCACTGTAGACCCACTGTAGACCCACCCATTATTCAATTATCCTATAAGCTTTGTACAATCCTCTGCCAATTCCACCATTAACCACTAACCATTAACCACTAACCATTAACCACTAACCATTAACCACTAACCATTAATCATTGACCATTAATTCAAAAATTTGTTCATTTGCTAATTATTTTCTACTTTTGCCTACTGATAACCGATACTTGTAATCATAATAATGAATAAAAATGCTGTATTAGGGTGGGCAACCCTCATAATGATAGTAGTAGGCTTAGGGCTTATCGCTTTAGGAGCCTTTAAATACAACGAAGTAGCAGGCTTTGGATTCGGAGCAGTAGGCATCGGCTTTTTTGCTATTGCTTGGGTATTCAACGCCCTCAAAGGAAGAGTATGACAATTTGCTAATTTGTTAATGTGATAATTAGCAAATGTACATACCCTACTCATTTGCTAATTTACTAATTTGCTAATTAAAAAATTATGAATATACCAGAACAATTTCAAGTAAAACCCTTTCGCCAAGACACTTACCTTATTGATGGCGAACTCCGTGAGTGGAAAGGTGAGTTCACCAATATCTACTCCACTATTTCTTCTACTGAAAAGTATGAGCATACCCTCTTGGGTAGCGTGCCTTCGTTAGGCAAAGCTGATGCTTTAGAAGCCCTTCATTCGGCTACCGAGGCTTATAACAAAGGTAAAGGTTTGTGGCCTACAATGAAAGTAAAAGACCGCATCTCCGCAATGCTCAAATTTGTAAAACAAATGGAAAAGCAACGCGATGAGGTCGTAAAACTGATGATGTGGGAAATCGGCAAAAACCTGGACGACTCGCGTAAGGAATTTGACCGTACCGTAGAGTACATCTACGACACCATCAATGCTTATAAAGAACTCGATAACGAGTCGTCTAAATTCGTGCAACGCGATGGAGTCTATGCCCTCATTCGTCGTGGCCCCTTAGGGGTTGTACTCTGTTTAGGCCCTTATAACTACCCACTGAATGAAACCTTTGCACTGATTATCCCTGCACTTATTATGGGCAACACAGTGATTTTTAAGCCCGCTAAACACGGGGTATTACTCTTCACGCCTCTATTGGAAGCCTTCCAAAACTCCTTCCCTCGTGGGGTGATTAATATTCTTTACGGACGCGGTCGCACCGTTGCACCACCCATTATGGAGAGTGGCAAGGTAGATGTATTGGCACTCATAGGCAACAGTAAGACAGCTATTGCACTGCAAGACCAGCACCCTAAGAAAAACCGCTTGCGCCTTGTCTTTGGCTTGGAAGCTAAAAACCCTGGAGTAATACTTCCTGACGCCAATCTTGATTTGGCAGTAAACGAATGCGTGAAAGGAGCTTTGTCTTTCAACGGACAGCGTTGTACAGCACTAAAAATCCTCTACGTACACGCCAAGATAAAAGATGAGTTTCTCAAGCGTTTTTCCGAAAAGGTCGATGCGCTCAAGTTCGGTAATCCGTGGGACGAAAAAGTTGCCCTCACTCCCCTACCTGAGGTCGATAAACCTGCTTTCTTACAAGAACTCATAGACGATGCTCTTGCCAAAGGCGCTACTATTCAGAATAAAAAAGGTGGTCAGCGCACTGATAACTTCATTTTCCCTGCGGTACTTTATCCCGTTACCAAGGAAATGCGAGTGTATAACGAAGAGCAGTTTGGTCCCCTTATTCCAGTAAAACCATTCTCCAATATCAACGAGATTATAGATGAGATTTCCGATTCTAAATACGGACAGCAAATCAGTCTGTTTGGCGAAGACCCACACGAGCTCTCCCCTCTCATCGATATGTTGGTGAATATGCTCTGCCGTGTGAACCTCAACAGCTTGTGTCAGCGAGGTCCCGATGTATTCCCTTTCACTGGTAGAAAAGACTCAGCTGTGGGTACCCTAAGCGTACACGATGCCTTACGCTCGTTCTCTATCCGCACCTTTGTATCGTTCCAAAACAACGACTACAACGACAGGATAGTAGAGAACCTCCTCCGCACCGGCGCTTCTAACTTCATCAACACCGATTTCATTTTATAAAGTATATTTATAAGGTATATAAAAAAGCAGGTTGCTATATAGCAACCTGCTTTTTCCTCGTGACCGCAAGAGGAGTCGAACCTCCAACCTTCAGAACCGGAATCTGATATTCTATCCAGTTGAACTATGCGGCCTCTTTTAAACTATATATTACTAAGACAATAATCTCTTTACAATCTCCGAAATGAGCTTGCCATCAGCCTTACCTGCCAATTGTTTGGTGGCTACACCCATTACCTTGCCCATATCCTTAGGCGTAGTAGCACCCACTTGGTTAATAATCCCTCTCAGAGCAGTTTCTACTTCTGCTTCACTGAGTTGAGCCGGTAAGAACTTCTCTATCACCGCCATTTGGGCTAATTCAGGCTCAGCTAAGTCATTCCTACCTTGTTGTGCGTACAAAGCCGCACTGTCTTTGCGCTGTTTTACTAATTTTTGCAACAGTTTAAGTTCATCAGCTTCCGAAAGTTCTTCGGCAGCCCCTGCTTCTGTTTTGGCTAACAAAATAGCCGATTTAATAGCTCTCAACGATTCTAATGCCACTGTGTCCTTGGCTTTCATCGCTTCTTTGAGAGCCTCCATTACTTTAGTTTGTAAACTCATAATTTTCCAGTGTTTTGTGGGGCAAAAGTAATGCTATATTTGTAAACTGCCAACTTTTACCCCTGTTTTTTATTTCCAACGGAGGCTTTCCATTATCCTTCTCACATCTTTTTCTAAATAATTACTCGCAGGTTGTACCGAATCGTAATTAGGAACCACCCTAAAATACACCGAACCTGATATAAAATGACGCACACTATCAGTAGCGTAAAACTGTGCTTGCGAAGCTGCATTGCCATACACTTGGTAAAACATACCGTACACTTTGGTCGTATCGTTCATAAATACTGTCGAAGCAATATTATCCGCTTTAATCGTATGGTCATAAGTAAACTTCTGTGCATCACTCAGCAACTGACGGATATTGCCATTCACATTTTTATAAGTGAGATAAACCGTAGCCTTCATCGCAGGATATTCTATATTAACATCACACGAATGGGGTTTGTATTTCAATTCCGATAGCGTATTTACCTCAAAAGTAAACGGACAATTAGGCAATTCGGTTACTTTCTGATACGATGCTTGCGGGTATTCCAATCGCAATACTCCCTTAGGCTTAGGTAATATATCAGTACCACAAGCTACTAACAATAGCACTACACTACTCAACAGACTATAAATAAGTTTTTTCATACATCACACTAATACCAAAAAACCTCAGCCACTTATGCTAAGGTTTTTCAGTGTAAAAAAGTTTTTATAATGGGTGAAAAATTATTCTACAGGTTTTTCTTCTGCTTTCACTTCTTTTTTCTCACCACCTTTTTCGTGGCAAGACTTTTTGCCATCTTTCTTACCGTCTTTTTTGCAACAAGATTTCTTTTTGCCATCTTTATTGCACTCTTTTTTCTCGCCGTCTTTATCGCAAGATTTCTTCACTTTCACTCCTCCGTTACCATCTTGGTCTACGATAAGGCTTTTAGCGATTTGATTTACATTAAGGGTCATAGCCCCTACATTAGTACTAAATGCAAACATTACAAATGCTGCAACAATTAATTTAAAAGTGTTCTTCATACAATTTTATATTTAGTTATTAATTTTCTGTTTATCAATATATTTCCTTTCTTATCCCAACATCGCATATCCCATTGTAGCAACGCCTATTTCCACATTGGGTACGGTTTTCAAAAGCTCATAACAGTTCGTGAGCGTGGCTCCTGTGGTCACCACATCGTCTACCAAAAGCACCTTCTTGCCTTCTATTCTATGAGTATTTTGAAGAGAAAATATATGTTCGCTCTCCTTCAAACGTCGCCACACCACCTTTCGGGTCTGCGTAGTATTAGCTTCAATTTTCACCAATACATCATCTATATAATCAAGGTGTAATACCGAAGCCAATGTCCTGCCAAACAAGGCTACTTGGTTGTATCCTCGCTTGCGTTCTTTGCTTTTGTGTAAAGGCACAGGCAACACCACCTCAGCCTGCTGAAATAGGGGCGCATTCTTTATCTTTTCACCGAGCCATTGCCCTAACCACTCCCCTATCTGCTCTTCTCCTTTATACTTCAAAAGATGTATCAAATGTTGTGCCATATTGTCCTTTTTAAAGTAAAATAATGCAGTAGCCGCAAACACTTCGCACTCTTCTGTCAGTCGCTGGGTAAACAAATTTTCCGCCTGCAAATGAAAGTTCGTTTCTTCCAACTTTTCTCTACAATTTACACACAAAAATTGCTCACCTGTAACCAACAATTTTCCACAACCTCTGCAATAAGCAGGTGATAACACCGAAAGTATATCCGATAAAATCATAATTCTTTTAGCTAATAGGTCGTTAATAGCTTCCTCTTAAATCCACCTTCTCTCCTTCCGCTCCTCGTTCATCGTTCGTCTTTTGTTCGTTGTAGACCCACTGTAGAGCCACTGTAGAGCCACTGTAGACCCACTCTTTGTTCATCTATCCTATAAGCTTTGTATAATCCTCTCCCAATTTCACTATTAACCATTAACCATTAATCATTAACCACTAACCATTAATCTAAAACTTTTTCGGCAAATATACTCCTTTTTCCAAAAAATAATAGTACCTTTGTCCAATTATTTTTGATCTGAAACAAAACTTAATCTATTTTTACAACTGAAAATCAATTGAATATATGGCAAATACAGACGATCAATTCAAAAAAGTTATTGCTCACGCCAAAGAATATGGCTTTATTTTCCCTTCAAGTGAAATCTACGACGGTCTTGGTGCCGTGTACGATTATGGTCAAAATGGCGTTGAACTAAAAAAGAATATCCGCGAATATTGGTGGCGCGCAATGGTGCAGATGAACGAGAACATTGTGGGTATCGATGCTGCTATCTTTATGCACCCTACTACGTGGAAGGCTTCTGGGCACGTCGATGCTTTCAACGACCCTCTTATCGATAACAAAGACTCTAAAAAACGTTACCGCGCCGATGTGCTCGTAGAAGATTACGTCGCTAAACTCGATGATAAGATTGAAAAAGAAATCGCTAAAGCTCAAAAACGCTTCGGCGATGCTTTCGACCGCGAGCAGTTTATAACTACCAATCCTCGTGTGTTAGAATACAAAAAACGTGGCGAAGAAATATTACACCGCTTGGGTAAATCGCTTGAAAAAGAAGACCTCGCCGATGTAAAAGCCCTTATCGAAGAACTCGAAATTGCCGACCCCGAAACAGGTTCTCGCAACTGGACAGATGTAAAGCAGTTCAACCTAATGTTCGGCACCAAAATCGGCGCCTCTGCCGATGCCTCTATGGATTTATACCTACGTCCCGAAACCGCTCAGGGTATTTTCGTAAACTTCCTAAACGTGCAAAAATCCGGACGTATGAAAATTCCTTTTGGTATCGCCCAAACGGGTAAAGCCTTCCGCAACGAGATTGTGGCACGTCAGTTTATTTTCCGTATGCGCGAGTTCGAACAAATGGAAATGCAATTCTTCATCAAACCAGGTACCCAACAACAATGGTATGAGTATTGGAAAGAAACCCGCCTCAAATGGCACTTGTCCTTAGGAATGGGTGAAGAAAACTATCGCTACCACCCACACGAAAAGCTCGCCCACTACGCCGATGCTGCTTGCGATATCGAGTTCCGTTTTCCATTTGGTTTCAAAGAATTAGAAGGTATCCACTCTCGTACTAATTTCGACCTCGGTAACCACGAAAAGTATTCAGGTAAAAAAATGCAATACTTCGACCCCGAAGAAAACAAGAGCTATACTCCTTACGTACTCGAAACCTCTATCGGGCTCGACCGTATGTTCCTTGCGGTATTCTCCAATTCATTGCAAGAAGAAGCGTTAGAAGGAGGAGATACCCGTACCGTATTGCGCTTGCCTTTTGTGTTGGCTCCTACCAAAGTAGCCGTATTGCCATTGCTCAAAAAAGACGGACTTCCAGAAGTTGCCGAACAAATTGTGAACGAGCTAAAATACGATTTCAATGTAGCTTACGACGAAAAAGATGCAGTAGGTCGCCGTTATCGTCGCCAAGATGCCGTAGGTACACCTTTCTGCGTAACCGTCGATCACCAAACTTTGGACGACAACACCGTTACCTTACGCCACCGCGACACTATGGAGCAAGTGCGCATTGCCATTCCCGAATTGCGCGCTGCTATTGCCAAAGAAGTGGATATGCGCAATTGGCTTCACAAATTAGATACGAAGTAAGAGATAAGAGGTAAGAAAATGACTGAAACTCCAACAATCAAACGTCCCGTGCCCATAGACGAAGAAGTGTTGTGGGATAAAACCACTACCCTGATGAGTCGTACCAACAAGCACGGACATATAATGGAAACCAATAAGGCATTTCAAGAAGTATCAGGCTATACTGAGGCTGAGTTATACGACCAGCCTCATAGCCTTATCCGCCACCCCGATATGCCCAAAGTAGTTTTTAAAATACTGTGGGAAAACCTCAAAGGGCATAATAATTTCCACGCTATCATCAAGAACCTCTCTAAAAGCGGGCGCTATTATTGGGTGATTACTAATTTTGAAATCATACGCAATGAGCAAGATGAAATTACTGCTTTTGTATCACACCGCAAAGCATTGCCTAAAGCACTCATCAGCGAGCATATAGCCCCTTTGTACGAACGACTCTTAAAGATAGAAAAAGCCAATGGTTTGGAAGTAAGCGAACGCTATTTCAACGGCTTTTTAGAAGACCGTAAAACTACCTACGATGCTTTCATTCGTCAGTTGCTCAAAGAAAATGCTGAAGAAATCAAAGCCTTCTATAACAACAAAAACACCGATAGCTTTTTAACAGAACTCATTCGATGAAATACTTTTTACTATCCTTTCTCCTTTTCTCCCTATATCCTGTTACAGCACAGGAAAACGACTCTATTCCACAAACTACATTGGATAGCATTGCAAATGCTTTGCAAGGCTCACACCCATCTGAAGCAGATTTATCAGGCAAACAATATAAAATCAACGATAATCTAACCTATGTATACCAAAAACCGCGTTTTGTGGATATCTTCAACAAAATACCACGCAACATAGGTAAATCAGCGGTCGAGATGGCGTCTAAACCGAATTATCCTTACGGATTGGCAGCTATTGGAGCAACCGCTGCACTTATCCCCGCTGACCCTTGGCTCATTAGAGAGAGTAGAAATTTGGGAGAGAATTTAGGATTAAATGAAGCACATACCTATAAAAAGTTAGGTTTTTTGAAGATTATTCCCGCCGATGTAAACTCAGCAATGTACTTTATTGGCAATGGTACGACTTTTATCATCATCAGTGGGGGGATGGCTACTTATGGTCTTATCACAGGTGATTATCGCGCCAAAAGTACTGCTATGCAGATATTGGAAAGTATTATTGTATCAGGGGCATTTGTACAACCCATCAAGCGACTCACAGGGCGCGAGAGTCCTTTTATAACCGCAGACGACGGGCGTTGGCACAGTCAGTGGACGTTTGCTCCCAGTTTTAAAGCTTACCAAGAGGATACCCCTATGTATGACGCTATGCCCTCTGGACACCTCACTACTGCAATGTCAGCACTCACAGTGATTGCCGAAAACTACCCTGATTACAAATGGATAAAGCCCGTAGGTTACACAGCCTTAGGCTTGATGTGCTACGAGATGATGCAAAGTAAAGTACACTGGGCTTCCGATTACCCTATTGCCCTATTTGTGGGCTATATCACCGGTAAAACGATTGCTAACAGACGCATTACTAAAATAAAAAAAGAAGACACTTTCTTAGTTAATAAAGTAAAATATAATTGGGAATTCTGTACCTCCAACACTTGGGAAGGATATCAGCTACTTGGAGTAAATATTAAATTTAAGTAAGGAAGATTATTCACTTACATCTTCTAAATGGACGACTTCTACACCTGCTTTTTCGAGAAAAGCTAAGCCCTCGTTATCGCGATAGCCTTCCTTATACACCACGCGCTTAATCCCCGATTGGTAGATGAGCTTACTGCACTCTTTGCAAGGTGACATTGTGATATAGAGCGTCGCTCCTTCCGACGATTGTGTAGACGAAGCGACTTTCATTATCGCATTGGCTTCGGCGTGAAGTACATACCAATGGGTATTGCCTTCCTCATCTTCACAACAGTTATCAAAACCAGTGGGCGTACCATTATAACCGTCAGAAATAATCATACGGTCTTTTACTATTATAGCTCCTACTTGCTTGCGCTGTGAATAAGACAATTTTGCCCATTCCATCGCCATACGCATATAAGCTTTGTCATAACGCAATTGCTTTTCTCGCTGTTGTTTCGTCATCTTGTAATTGTTTTTTAAGAAGTGCTACTGAAGAGAACTTTCGTTCTTCACGTAGGTATTTTACAAAATATATTGTGAGTTCACGGTCGTAAAGGTCGCCGTTGAAGTCAAAGAAATACACCTCGATAGAAGCCCCTTTACCTTCGATAGTAGGGTTCTTGCCAATGCTCATCATTCCATACACTTTTCGTGCGTCAATGTAGCTATACACGGCATATACGCCATCTTTGGGAATGAGTTTGTAGTCTTCGGTTACTTGTATATTAGCAGTAGGGTAGCCTAAGGTACGCCCCAATTTGAGTCCGTGTACCACCGTGCCTGTAAGGCTGTAAGGAGTCCCGAGGTAATGCTCGGCAGTGGTAACGTCGCCTTTATTCAACGCCTCTCTTATCTTGGTGGAACTCACCGATACTTCATCTACTTCTTGCACCGATATTTCTTCCACAGCAAAGCCATACTTTTCGCCAAATAAACGCATATCGTTTATATTTGCGGTACGATTGCGCCCAAAACGGTGGTCGTAACCAATAATCACCTTTTTCACATTGAGATGCTGTACCAAAATAGTACTTACGAACTCCTCGGCAGTAAGTTGGGCAAAAGCCTCATTAAAAGGTTGTACTACGAGCAAATCGACGCCTAATCGCTGGAGTAGTTGCTTCTTCTCTTCCAAAGTGTGAATAAGTTTCAAACTTTTGTCGTGTTGCACTACCATTCGCGGATGCGGAAAGAAAGTGAATATTGTTGCTAAAAGTCCTTCTTGGCGAGCTGTTGCTACTACCCTTTCAATGATTTTCTGATGTCCCAAATGCACACCATCAAACGTGCCTATGGTGAGCACCGTAGGTTGTTGGGTAGTAAAAGTAGTAATATCGGTTATTTCTCTCACTTATTGTAGAACTTATTGTAAATATCTATATACTTTTCTTTAATCACACGTCGTTTGAGCTTGAGAGTAGGAGTGAGATGACCGCCATCTATCGTCCATTCATCGGGGGTGAAATCAAAAAGTTTTACTTGTTCCCACTTGCCTAAATGATTGTTTACCTTTTCTACCTCTTTAGCAATACGGTCGTGAATGGCTTGGTTTTGTATAATCTCTTCGTTGGTTTTACCTAATTTCACTTTATGACGGCGTGCCCATTCTTTTACAAACGGGAAATTGAGCTGAATAATAGCAGCTGGCATCTTTTCACCTTCGCCTACTACCATTACATTCTCAATGAAACGAGAGAGTTTCAACTGGTTTTCTATCAGCTGAGGCGATACGTACTTACCGCCTGAAGTTTTGAAGATTTCCTTCTTGCGGTCGGTGATTTTAAGGAAGCCATCAGCGTCAAGCTCGCCTATATCGCCTGTGTGGAAGAAACCATCGGTGATGTTTTGATCTGTTTGCTCGGGGTCTTTATAGTAGCCCAACATTACATTCTCCCCTTTCACAAGTATTTCACCGTCTTCGGCAATTTTCACTTCTATATTGACAATAGGTTTCCCTACGGTACCTATCTTCCAAAATCTACCCGATTCGCGGTTTACTGCAATAACGGGAGCGGTTTCGGTAAGACCATAACCTTCCATAATTTTGAGTCCTGCGGCAGAGAACACCTTAGCCAAACGCGGTGAGAGAGCAGCACTACCTGAGACAATCATCTGTATGCGTCCGCCTAAGGCTTCGCGCCATTTGCTAAAGATGAGTTTGCGCGCAATTTTCAGTTTGAACTGATACCAAGCGCCATTGGCTCCATAAGGTTCGTACTTGAAGCCCAAATTGAGTGCCCAAAAGAAGAGTTTGCGTTTAATGCCTTTAAGTTCTGCCCCTTTTGCGAAGATTTTGTCGTAAATCTTCTCTATGAGTCGGGGTACTACTGTAATGATATGCGGTTTTACTTCGCGTAAGTTATCACTGATTTTATCGAGAGATTCGGCAAAATAAATGCTTAGACAATCGTACTGATACAAATAGGTGAGCATACGCTCAAACACGTGGCACACAGGCAAAAAGCTGAGTGCTGTAGAGCCTTCGGTAATAGGCAAACGGTCTTGGCAGTTCAGTATGTTAGAGATGATATTCCAGTGGGAGAGCATTACCCCTTTTGGACGGCTGGTAGTGCCCGAAGTGTAGATGATAGTTGCTAAATCGTCTTTTTGAATACTATCTTTGCGTGCTTCCACTTCTGCTTGATTGCTCTCATCGGCGCCTAAATCGAGGATTTCTTGCCAATGGTGGGCATAAGGTACATCGTTGAAGGTAAAAATAGTTTTTAGATGAGGCAATTTATCTTGGATAGAAGAGATTTTCTCCCATAGTTCTTTATCGGAAACGACACAGTATTTACATTCCGAATGGTTGAGGATATACTCGAAATCCTCTAAGTTGATAGTGGGATAGATAGGTACATTCTGTGCGCCTACTTGTAAAATCCCGATGTCGAGCACGTGCCATTCGGTGCGATTAGTACTTGAAATGACCGCTATTTTATCATTTTTTTCAATGCCTAAGCGCAATAAGCCTCGGCTTACGGTATTCACTTTTTGGATATATTCAGCGGTAGAGGTTTTTGCCCACTCACCGTTGTATTTGGTAGCAAAAGCGACCTCTAAAGGGTGTTTAGATTGTTGATAATAAGGTATATCGAATAAACGATTTACGGTATTCATTGGTTTAAATTTTTGTTACAGAGGGCAAAAGTAATAAATAATTACGAAATACGAAATACGAATGACGAAAAAAGGAAAAAACTTTATTTTTCTGGAAAAAATTGTCTTTTATCATTTGTAATTTACAATTAATTCATACTTTTGCACCAAATAAAAACAATTGAGATATAGAAGAATAGAAAAATACACATAAGATTTAAAGAGAAAGTTGTTAATATTCCTTTTTAAAAGAATCTGGTAAATTCAATAAAAAAGCAGAGGTAATTAACAAAAGGTTTCTCGCCCCATAAGGGCGTGAACTGTTTTTGTTACATACCTGTTTTTGGGCATACCAGAGCCTTTTTAAAAGTGTGAACAAAACATTCACGCTTTTTTATGCTCAAAGGTTGCCCTTATTCGTTTTGTAATATTAAAATTAAATCAATAACAAATGAAAAAAATCGTATTATTCAGTGCTTTGGCACTACTGTTAGCAAGTTGTGGAGGTACAAGAGAGTTATCGCACAATGTAAACAACCATACTACTCAAGTGGTATTGGCTAAAAATAACTTTAAAGTAGTAGAACACGTGAAAGGAGAAGCTTCTAATCAATATTTTCTTATTGTAGGAGGTGGAAGACGTGGCTTGGTAGAAAAAGCAAGAGCTAAAATGCTTCAAAATGCCAATTTGGTAGGCTCTTCAAGAGCGGTTATCAATGAAACTGTAGAAATACATTCTTTCTTTTTCTGGTTTGGTATGCAATACACAGTAACTGTTTCAGCTGACGTAATCGAATTTACTGAATAGTAAAACACAAAAAAGAAGCTGTTCAAAAAGTTTTATTTTTATAGGGGCGTTTACAAGCGCCCCTATAAATGTAATATCAATGAGATTGACTATCAATGATTTCAACTTTGAAAAAGTCATAGCACAACAGGGCGTGAGCTATACGGGGAACGGAAACTTTAGCAAGGTATAACGGCAGTAAGATAAACGAAGAGTGGGTCTACAGTGGCTCTACAGTGGCTCTACAGTGGCTCTACAACGAACAAAAGACGAACCTAAATAGGAAGTAAGTTAAAGCTAAGATAAAACTAAAAAGAAGGTAGTTAAGGGATTTCTATTTTGGTAAGGAACGTAGCACGAAGAGCAAACAGAAACTTTGGCAAGGTATATAGTACAAAAGCAAATAAAAAAGAGAATTTTGTTATATCGAGCTCACTTCAAACAAAAAAAGAGTCAATTTGTAAGTATACAAATTGACTCTTTTTCTAATTGAGAAATTGGGAAATTACCAAATTATTCTACGGTTACTGATTTGGCTAAATTACGAGGTTGATCGACATTGCAACCGCGCTTGATAGCGATATAATAGGACAGCAACTGCAAAGGTACTGAGGCTAAAATAGGGGTAAGTGCCTCACTGATTTCGGGTATTTCAATCACGTGGTTTGCTAAGCCCGCCATTTGGGTATCGCCTTCGGTTACTACGGCTATAATTTTACCTTTGCGTGCCTTTATTTCTTGTGCATTGGAAACTACCTTATCATAATGTCCTTTAGACGGTGCGATGAATATCACCGGCATATTCTCATCGATAAGGGCGATAGGTCCGTGTTTCATCTCGGCAGCTGGATAGCCTTCGGCGTGAATATAGGATATTTCTTTGAGTTTTAAAGCCCCTTCCAAAGCGGTAGGGAAGTTAAAACCACGACCTAAATACAAGCAATTGGTAGCTGTTTTATAGCTTTCGGCTATTTCGGCTATCTTGTGATCGACTGTTTTGATAGTGGTTTCGAGCAACTGGGGCACACGTTCTAATTCCTTGCAAAGACGGTGATAGGTTTCCGTACTGAGGGTACCCTTCTTATGTCCTAAATGCAAAGCGATAAGGGTAAGCACCGTAAGCTGGGTGGTAAAGGCTTTGGTAGAAGCTACCCCTATTTCAGGACCTGCGTGAGTGTAAGTGCCTGAATGGGTGATACGCGCAATTGATGAACCTACCACATTGCAAATACCGTAGATAAAAGCTCCTTTTTCTTTCGCTAATTTGAGGGCTGCTAAGGTATCGGCGGTCTCACCCGATTGCGAAATAGCAATGACGATATCCCCTTTATTGATAATAGGGTTGCGATAGCGGAACTCTGAGGCGTACTCTACCTCCACAGGAATACGAGCGTATTCTTCTAACAGATATTCACCTACCAAGCCTGCGTGCCACGAAGTGCCACACGCTACAATAACGATGCGTTTGGCATTGAGGAAGGTCTCTAAATGATTATCTATTCCTGATAGTTTGGTAGTATGGTTGGGCAAGAGGCGACCGCGCATCGTGTCTTGGATAGACTTAGGCTGCTCGTAGATTTCTTTGAGCATAAAATGGTCGTATCCGCCTTTTTCAATTGCTTCGAGGTTGAGTTTGAGTTGTTGTACAAACGGACTCACCTGCTCGTTACTGCCTATTTTAATCACTTTCAACGGTTTGTTGAGGTGAATGGTAGCCATTTCGCCATCTTCTAAATACACAGCATTTTGGGTGTATTCTATAAAAGGAGAGGCATCGGAAGCGACGAAGAACTCTCCATCACCTACCCCTATTACCAATGGACTACCCAAGCGGGCTACTACTATTTCCTCAGGT
This sequence comes from Capnocytophaga sp. oral taxon 902, assembly GCF_013394735.1. Taxonomy (NCBI): domain Bacteria; kingdom Pseudomonadati; phylum Bacteroidota; class Flavobacteriia; order Flavobacteriales; family Flavobacteriaceae; genus Capnocytophaga; species Capnocytophaga sp. oral taxon 902. The sequence continues at coordinate 2,084,377 of NZ_CP058261.1, read as the reverse complement.
TTGCTTTCCTCCATTACAGCAATGGCAAAAGCGCCAACCACCTCGTTGAGCGCATAGCGCACGGCAGTCTCTAAATTGACGTTTTCTTTTTCTTTGAAGTATTCGATGAAGTTTACTAATACTTCGGTGTCAGTATCTGAATGGAATACAAATCCCTCTTTGATGAGGTTTTGCTTGATACTCTCGTAATTCTCAATAATTCCGTTGTGTACAATGGCTATTTTGCCAGAGTTAGAACGGTGAGGGTGTGAATTGATGTCGTTAGGCACTCCGTGGGTAGCCCAACGGGTATGCCCCATACCGCAGCCATAAGTAGGAACATTTTCTCCTGCCTTGGCTACCAAATCGGATACTTTGCCCTTGGTTTTTTCTCCGTAAAAACTCTCAGCGTTTAAGATAAAACCTGCGCTGTCGTATCCGCGATACTCTAAGCGTTTTAAACCATCAATCACGATGGGAAAGGCGGCGCGTTTGCCTAAATAACCTACAATTCCACACATATTTTTAAGTTCTTTTTATTATTTATTAATTTATACTCTTACACTTTCGGGCACTAATACGGTATAATCACCGTGATTGCGAATAACATCGCGCACAATAGACGATGATATAAACGAAGTACGCGCTGCCGTAAGTAAAAAGACAGTTTCTATTTGAGATAATTTGCGGTTAGTATGCGCAATAGCTTTTTCAAACTCAAAGTCGGCTGGGTTGCGCAAACCTCTGAGGATGAACTGAGCATCGATTTCTTTGCAGAAGTCTACCGTAAGTCCTTGGTAAGTTGTAACTTTTACTTTGGGTTCATCGGCAAAGGCTTTTTCGATAAACTCTTTGCGTTGTTCTACCGTAAACATATAGTTCTTGTCGCCATTAACACCTATGGCAACCACAATTTCATCGAATAGGTCTAAAGCGCGTTTGATAATATCGTAATGACCTAAGGTAATGGGGTCAAATGACCCTGGAAATAAAGCTCTTTTCAATGATTAACGATTAATGGTTAGTGATTCAATACTCGTTCAATTTCGCTTTCGAATAGTTCTTCAAGGCTAATACCAGCTACTTTAGCTTGTTGAGGCAGTAAACTAGCTTCTGAAAGCCCTGGTGTGGTATTCATTTCAAGCAAATAAGGTGTATCGCCTACTATGATAAACTCACTTCGGCTGAAACCTTCCATTTTTAACAATCGGTATACACGTTCCGCCAAAGCGTTGATTTTAGCAGTCATTTCGGCAGAAAGGCGCGCAGGGGTAATTTCTTGCGACTTGCCGTTATACTTGGCATCATAATCGAAGAAATCATTCTCGGATACAATCTCAGTCATTGGAAGAACTTTTATTTTCCCGCGATAGTTGATTACCCCGATAGAGATTTCAGTACCTTTCAAGAAAGTTTCGATGAGGATTTCGTCGTCTACTTCAAATGCTTTGTCTATATACATAGGCAGTTGAGCCTCTTCATATACTTTATACACTCCAAAACTACTCCCTGATTTATTAGCCTTCACAAAGCAAGGCAAGCCTACTTTGGCCACAATATCAGCAGTGTTGTAGTCTTCACCTTTGTTGAGATAGTAAGAAGGGGCTGAAAGAATTCCGAAAGGTTTGAGTACCGATAGCATATCACGTTTGTTGAAAGTAAGAGCCGAAGCATACATACTGCACCCTGTGAGCGGTAAGCCAATCAAATTGAAATAGGCTTGTAAATAACCGTCTTCACCTGGGGTGCCGTGAATAGCATTGAAAACAGCATCAAAAGTAATTTTACGTCCGTTTACTGTTACCGAGAAGTCGTTTTTATCAATAGGGTGTTCGTTGTTTTGAGTATCTACATACACCCATTTATCACGGTCGATACGCACGGGGTAAGGTACATATTTATCTTGGTTGAGGTTTTTGGCTACTACTGCAGCACTTTTTAAAGAAACGGGAGCTTCATTAGAGTATCCTCCCATTATGATTGCTATATTCTTTTTCATTTTTTCAATAGTATTACTTCTGACGGAAATACACGTCAATAGGCACGCCATTAAAATCAAAGTTCTCACGGAGTTTGTTTTCTATAAAACGTCGATATGGGTCTTTTACATACTGAGGCAAATTAGCAAAGAAAGCAAACTGTGGCATAGGTGTAGGCAACTGGGTACAGAATTTTATCTTGATGTATTTCCCTTTGATCGCGGGAGGGGATAGTTCTCAATGATAGGCAACATCACCTCATTGAGTTTGCGAGTAGGGATACGCTTGGTGCGGTTGTTATACACTGCTACAGCCGTTTCTATGGCTTTGTAGATACGTTGCTTATTCAATGCCGATACAAACAAGATAGGTACATCGGTGAAAGGTTCTATTTCTTTACGGATAGCCGCTTCGTACTGTTTAGCCGTATTGTTTTCCTTCTCTACCAAATCCCATTTGTTTACCAATATCACTATGCCTTTGCGATTGCGTTGTGCCAACCAGAAGATATTAGCATCTTGGCTTTCAAAACCACGCGTAGCATCAAGCATCAAAATACACACATCGGAGTGTTCAATGGCGCGAATAGAACGCATTACTGAGTAGAACTCTAAGTCCTCTTTCACTTTGGCTTTGCGACGGATACCTGCTGTATCAACTAAGTTAAACTCAAATCCAAAACGGTTATATTTAGTGTCAATCGCATCGCGTGTAGTGCCTGCAATATCAGTAACAATATAACGGTCTTCGCCTATAAGGGCGTTGATAAAGGACGATTTACCCGCATTAGGTCTCCCTACTACGGCAAAACGCGGTAAGGTGTTTTCTTCTTGTTTTTCTTTTTCGGGCAAGAGAGCGACCAAATCGTCGAGTAGCTCCCCTGTACCGCTACCATTTACACTTGATAGGGCGTAGAGATGTTCAAAACCTAAGGCATAAAACTCGTGCATATCGTTGCGACGGTTGTTGCTATCTACTTTATTTACCGCTACTAATATCGGTTTATGGCATTTGCGCAACAACTCAGCCACCGATTCGTCCATACCGGTAAGTCCTTCTTCTACGTTTACCATAAAGATAATCGCATCGGCTTCGTCTATGGCTAAGGCAACTTGTTTGTTGATTTCTTTCTCGAAAGAATCGTCGCCTCCCGCTAAGTAACCACCTGTATCAATAACAGAAAAAGAGACCCCGTTCCAGTCGGTTTTACCATAATGGCGATCGCGTGTTACGCCACTTACAGCGTCCACGATAGCCTCTCGGCGTTTTATCAAACGGTTAAAAAAAGTGGATTTACCTACATTCGGTCGTCCCACAATGGCTACTATAGCACTCATAATACACCTACTTATTTTTTGCAAAGATAGAAATTAATTGACAAATGACAATTATCTTCTTACAATCGCTGTTCTTTTTTATATGGATTGGGGCGATAGCCGTCCATTAGCACATCGTTTTCCATTATAAACGGAATAGCATCAGGTTGCTCCCATTCTACATCATAACGATTCATTAAGTAATCACTGAGCTGGGTGCGATTCTCTAATTTTATTGCCTGATAGGGTTCTTGAAAAGCGAGTTTTTCTATAAAGAGCAACTTGCCGTCAAAAGGTACTAATACCCCTACGTGTCCTACAAAAAGAGTGTTCTCCTCTGGGGTGATTTGGGAATGGAAGACTGCCGAGATAAGCGATGCCTTAGTCGGGTCGTTTTTATAACGGAAATTGATACCGCGCTCTTTCCACGCTTCTTGCATCACCCGCAAATGGGTGTTTACATCTTTGGTATTAGTAGTAGGCACCTCAGTAAAGAGGGTAAAAAAGTTATTTTCTTCCTCAGAGGTAAAGAACTTCTTAGAAGTATTGTGCAAGGATTCACGGTCTATAAAAAGCACCTCATCTTCCTCTTTGCTAGCAAACTTTTTATCCGTAGGGAAAGAAATTAAATCACGCAAGAGGGTGAAAGAGGTAAGACGGCAATTATAGCCTTGAAACATAGGGTATTTAGCCGTCCAAATGCTTTGTATAGCAACCTCATCATACTTAGGTAGCAAGCTGTCAATAGTAACAAATCCTTTGTGTACTAAGCCTGCTTTATCACCTACTGTTTGGTTGAAAAGGGCTACACCCTCCAAAAAAGAGGCTACATTTTGTGAAGAGACCCCCGCTGCTGTAAGGGCTTTTTGCACTTCATCTTGGGTAGCGGTATCTACTAAATTAGAATAAGTGAGAGTAACTGCTGTATTTTCAGTTGTTGCTTTCTTCTGTTGGCAAGAAATTGCTACCAAAGAAAGAGTAGTTATCAATAGAAGTCTTTTCATTGTTTTAGTCATTACTTTCATAATAATAAGATTGTTCTATACCTTTAAAAATTACTTCACGGTCGTTTACTTTATCAGTAAGGGCAGGTTGCAACAAAAAGCGTAATTCCAAATCGTTGATAGGGCTACGCTCCATTGCTTGGAGGTAAGGAGCTTTATCTATCCGTTGCCAATTCACTACTTTGCCTAAGCGTTTTTTAAGTATCAAGTCGAGCCATATACGAGTAGCACGTCCATTGCCTTCCATAAAAGGGTGGGCAATATTCATCTCTACGTATTTGGCTACAATTTCTTCAAAAGTATTTTCAGGCATTTGGTCTATTACGGGTAGGATAGCGTGCAAAAACATCGCATTGGCAAACTTAAAACCGCCCTTGCTGATGTTTAGCCGACGTATCTCACCTGCAAAATCGTAAAGCCCCTCAAAAAGATAGCGATGTATCTCGCATAATCCTTTAGTGGTACCTACTTCTATCTGCTCTATAGTCCCACTCTCAAAAAGACGATAGGCATTTTGCAAACTTTGTGCGTCGATTTCTTGAGTATTCATCTTCAATTTTCTCTGTTTAACGTATATACTAAGCTTGTATGCCTCTCTCCTATAAGCGGAAACAAGAAATCTTCAAGGGTATGATGGTAACGGAAGCCACATTTTTCAAGTACTCGCTGTGAGGCAATATTTTCCTCGTATGCGCCTGCCCATAGCTGGGTAAGGTGCAACTCTTCAAAAGCATATTGCAGTACCCTTAGGGTAGCTTCAGTAACATAGCCCTTGCTCCAAAAGTCTTCTCCAAGCCAATATCCTATTTCAGCTTCACTTTCGCTTATAGGAAGATTGCTCTTTCCTTGTAAAAGCAAGCCTATACTTCCTATGGGAATGTTGTTTGCTAAACAAATAGCAAAACTATGAGGCTTGCTAAGGACAACCTCAATAATCTCTCGGCTCTCTTCTACACTTTTGTGAGGTAGCCAACCGCACATCTTGCCTATAATAGGATTATGAGCTTGTGCGTATAAGGCTTGGGCATCTGTTATTTTCCAAGGACGAAGCAAAAGGCGCATTGTGTGAAGTGTTTCCATAAACTTAAATATTTTATAAATAGACTTTACCAAAGTTATCTGCCCGTGCGGCTCGCACCTTTGGCAAAGTTTATCATTAACCATTAACCACTAATCATTAACCACTAATCATTAACCACTAACCACTACTTAAACATTTCTTTAATCTCTTCCAACATCTTAATCTGTTTTTTTACCGATTCAGTTTGGTTTAAGCCGCGTTTGATAGTGATTCCCTCGTCCAATACGTTTTTGAGCATCTCTTTAGCAGCAGGGTTCTCCATATCTTTAGCGATTTCTTTGAGTGATTCAGCCAATAGCTCCACGTGTGAAGTATTGTCTAAGTGCATTGCCCACTCATAACCTTTTTTAAAGTTGGTAGCTGTTTCAGGATTGTCTTTTTCAAAGAAAGGATAGTATATAAAATAAGGAAGTATCGCAGGGAGATACTGCTCCATTTGGTTGTCTACAATTACTCCTGATAATCCCGCTAATTGGTCGGTATCAAAGTCTTTAATACTTCCTTTTTCAAGTATACTCTTAGCGCGGGCGGGCTCAGTGCGAGCTATCCCGTTGATAGCAGCATTCTTGATAGCCCCCGAAGGAGTTTCAAGGTATTTTTCAAATAAAGAAACGTATTTGTTTTTGTCTTTTGAGGTAGCTAATACCCATATCGCTGCCGATTTAGCTAAGTTCTCAGGGTCAGAAGACGCAATCTTTTCTACCATTGCCATTTCTTTGGCATTGAGTTCATAACTAGCGAGTTTTTGCAATGCTTGTATGCGCACTTGGAAAAAGGGGTCTTTAAGAGCAGCAAGCAAAATATCTTTGCCGTCAGGAGCCATTGGCGCACTTACCGCTTGCATTCTGCTCTTGAGCGATTTAGCGCGTTGCATTTGGTACAAATACTCTGCCCACGTTTTATGGTATTGCTCATCTATCAGCACCACACCTTCGGGGTTGATATCTATCAGCTCTGAGGCTTTCTTCATTGCGAAAGTAAAAGTATTCTCTTTACGAGCATCTACCCAAACACTATGACGCTCTGCCTTGCCATTTCTGTAAATATCTATATCCAACGGAAACTGAAACAAGAGGTCTTCGCTTTGTGTTTGAATGATTTTTAAGGTCAATTTACCATTGCTAAACGTCTTTTCTACATTCACAGTAGGATTACCATTGCCAAAGTACCATTGGTTGAAGAACCAGTTCAAGTCTTTACCGCTCACTTTTTCTAACGAAAGACGTAATTGGTGAGCTTCCCCCGTGCCGTATTCATTCGTTTTGAGGTAATCGGTAAGCCCTGCAAAAAAAGCCTCATCACCAAGATAATTGCGCAACATATGCAAGATAGCCCCGCCTTTGTTGTAAGATACCAAATCGAACATATCCTCACGTGAATCATAGCCAAAGCGCACCAAATCTTTTGCAAAATCATTGACGCGGTGTTGATATTGAAGGGTGTTATTGCTAAGGTGGTATTCTGCGGCATCTTTGCCGTATTTGTGTAGCAACCACAAGTATTCGCTGTAGTTAGCAAACGACTCGTTTACGGTGAGATTCGACCAGCTTTCGGTAGTTACCAAATCGCCAAACCAGTGGTGTGCCAATTCGTGTGCGATAATAGGCTCCCAATAGTTTTGGTCAGCCAAAGCTTCTGCGCTCTGATAAGCACTCTCGGCGTGGCTTACAGCCGTAGTGTTTTCCATTGCTCCACTCACAAAATCGCGCACTACCATTTGGGCGTATTTAGCCCACGGATAGTCATAGCCAAAACGCTCAGAGAAGAACGTAATCATCTCGGAAGTATTTCCAAATATCTGTTTTGCAACAGGCTCGTATTCCTTTTCTACATAGTATTCAATAGGCACCTTACCGCGCCAAGGTGTATCTTTTACTACGGCAAACTCTCCTGCCCCCATAAAGAAAAGATAAGGTGCGTGAGGCTTGTCCATCACCCAATAGTCGGTGCGCATATTGCCTTTCTTATCACTGCTTTTTAGCACCCCGTTAGAGAGGGTAACAAAGCTATCGGGCACTGTCATTTCTATTTCTTGAGTAGTCTTTTGGTTGGGCTTGTCGATGGTAGGAAACCAGCACGAAGAGCCTTCCGTTTCACCCTGCGTCCATACTTGGCGCATAGGCTTGTCGGCTTCTCCGTTAGGGTTGATAAAGTAAAGCCCTTTGGCATCGGTAATAGCACGACTGCCCTTATCGGTTACCTTTTCAGGCTGTGCCGTATAGCGAATGTACACGGTATAGGTCTCCCCTTTTTGGTAAGTTTTGTTGAGTTTTATTCTCAACATATCATTCTTATAGCTATAAGAAAGAGGCTGTTGCTTGCCGTTCTGCTCCAAAGCCACCTTGTGGATAAGCATAGCCTTTGCATCAAGGATAAGGCTATCGGTAGCATAGAAATAAGGAGAAGCAGTAAGCCATTCTTCGCCGTTGAGTGTTTGGTTAGTGAAGTTAAAATCTACCTTCAATTTCGTGTGCTTTAAGGCAGTTTTCTTCTCAGGAGTAGCACGATAGAGGCTTCGCCCCGAAGTATCCGTCTGTGCAAAAGTGTAGCCCGAAAGTAACAGGGCAATAATAGTAAAAAGTGTTTTTTTCATTAGCTTATTTTATTGCCTTGAAAAATATATTTCCAAGGGATAATTTCAAATGCAAAGATATAGCTTTTTGCCATTATAGCGAAATAAAACACCAAAAAATCACAACCGTTGTACCTCTTCCAGTTCATTTACGTGTGCCTCTTTAGCTTTTCCAAATTGGTAAGTGAAGTTCAGTTTAAGCTGTCGGCTTTCGCTATTGCCGTAAGCATAAAGGTCTAAGTTAGGCAAATGGCTCTCGCTGTCCCAACGCTGGGTGTGGAAAATATCGGTAAAACTAAAGGTAGCCGTAAGACGATTATTTAAGAAAAGGCGTTGCAAACCGAGGTCTATACCTCCTGACGATTTAGCTATCTCGTTGATGCCTGCTAATCTGCGCGAATTGTAAACTGCCGTGAGTTCGCCTTTCAGTTGCCAAGGCAAGCGAAAGTAATTTTGCATCGTTAGGCTGTACTGCCAACGATTGAGGTGTAACTCAGTGCCTTCTAACACAGTGCCTTTGTTCTCTATATAACTGAGGTTAGGGGTAATAGTCGTCTGACAGCCTTTGCCCCAGTTGAGTTCTTGATAAAGAGAAAAAAGTAAATGGTGCTGGCTACCTATGTTCTGAGGGATAGAAATAATCTTATTTTGCTGAAAAGGTTCACTAATACTGCTAAAAAAATCAGTAGAATAGCTGTAAGCCATTGTAAAAGATGTCTTTTTATACGAAGCCGAAAGAGTGAGTTTTTGTATCTTCTCAGGGGCTAAAAACGGATTCCCTTTCCAATACGATAATTCGTCTAAGAGGTATTCAAACGGATTGAGATTCTGGTATTCAGGTCGGTTGATACGTGTGCTATAACCTGCAAATAGTTGTAGGTCATCGTTGCATTGGTATTGCAAACTCAGGGTAGGAAAGAAATTGGTATAGTGCTTTTTGTGTTCTTGTTGGCTATTTGCACTGCCTGCAACAGGCAATAGCACTCCCTTAGAAAAAGTGGTCTCGTTGCGCACACCCACCTCAGCATTCAAGCGTTCGGTAATAGGGTAGTGATACTGGGCATATACGGCAAAAATACGCTCTTTGAAATCGAAAGCATTGGAGCGGTTTACATCTATGATATTGTGGGTAGGCAAGTGCTTGAAGAAATGAAAACTATTATCCGAAAATACTTGTGAATATTTAGCACCCGCTGTAAGACTGCCTCCCCATAACGGTAGCTCCGAACGAAAAGAAGTAGCAAAGATATGTATCTTACGGTCGTTTTCGGAGAGGTACATATCGTGAGAAAGTATAGTACCCTCAGGCGAACGGTAAGTGTTGGGTTGCCAATTGCCCGAGCCCCCATCAAAGAAAGCGTAATCTATGTCCAACTGATAGCGTTCGTTATCCGAAGGAGTAAACGTGTAGTAAACATTGGCACTGTATCGATTGGCTTTTTGCATAAAGTAATCGTTATAGCCCGATAGCGTCTTTTCCAATACATTAGCAGCATTGAAAAAGCGGGTAGTCGTGCTGGTAGTTCCTTTGCCAAATAACGTGTTGGCAGAGAGTTGCACCCCTAAGGTATGTTGTTCATCGGGCAAATAATCATAGCCAATATGCCCTGCAATCGTTTTGCGCTTTTCGGTATCATCGGTAGGACTTTCATAGCGCAAGCCATTTTGTAGGCGCTCACTGCCGTAATCCATTGCGTAATGCCCCAACTGATGATTATAACCCAAACGCAAAATACCCTTCTTCACGCTGTGTTGCAATTGGAGTTCTGTATTCTGTCGCAGATTCCACCAATACGACACCCCGTTATTTAAAGAGAAGAACGTGCCTTCCACCGTCTTTTTGTCTAATACTATATTCACCGCTCCTGCTCCTCCCTGTGCCTCATATTCGGCAGGCGGATTAAGTAATAATTCCGTTTTCTTGATTTGCGCCATTGGAATAGATTTCAGGTAGTTCGCCAAATCGTCGGGCTGCATATAAGTAGGCTTCCCATTGATGAGCACCAACACATTGCTCTTCCCGCCAATGCTCAGGTGATTTTGGTTGTCTACCACCACATTGGGCGTACTTTTCAGTGCATCAAGTGCCGTACCCGAAGAGTGTGTTAGGCTGTTTTTAGGTGAAAACACTATCTTGCCTTGCTCCATATACACAGCAGCTTTCTTCTGAGGAGCTGTAAGTACTACTTCTTCCAAATCTACCGCAGTGCTAAGTGCAATAGCAAGCATATCAATATTCTTGTCTAACAGAAAAGGCTCTCCCGTATACGACAAATAATCACCCGTACTTTCAATATAAATGCGCAACTTACGAGGAGGTGAAGTAAAGCTAAAGAGTCCGTTAGCTCCCGTAAGAGGTTCGCTTACAATAAGGTTCGTATCGGCATCTAATACTTTAATAGCTACTTTGGGAATTCCCTCAAGCGAAGCGTTATGGACGAAGCCTTTTACAGTGTATTGTGCTTGAGCAGAAAGAGTAAGCTCACAAAAAAGAGCAAGAAAGAAAATAAAACTTTTCATTAAAATATTGTTTATGGCGAATAATGGTGCAAATGTAAAATAAAAAACACACTCCATAAAAAGAATTAACTTATTTTATTGTTTTACTTTAACAAAGTTTCACATTTGTCCTTCGTCCCTCATCATTCGTCATTTCTCGCCTTTTCCCTCGCCACACTCCCCCCTTTTCTGTCATACTCCCTCCTATTACCTATGCCCTAAGACTCCACACCACCCCATTTTCTCATTTTCAAATTTGCTAATTCTCTAATTTCTCTTCCCCTTTTTCCGTCGCTACATTCCCCCTTTGGAGGTAGCCAGCGACAGCTGGGTATGTGTAAAGGGGGATGTTTCCCCTAGTGCCTATGGCCTAAGGCCTATCACCTCTTCCTCTTTCTTTCGTCTCGAAACCCCGTTTTTACCGTTTTTAGCCTTGTTGTATTATACTATTAATCAACTATTTATACACCCTTTCTATACCAATCGTCCAAGATTCGTATAAGCTTCCTATAAGCTCTCTATAAGCTAACCCTACCCATCTAATAGCCTTTTTTCATCAAAACCCCTCTTAACCTTCTTCCGAATCTCTCCGATATCTTCCGAAAGTTCAGAACCTCTTTAAGATTCTCCAAAAACTCCGACGAATCTCTCTCCCCATTTCACAAGGCGTAGACTTGATTTTGTTAAATTTTTGTTTAATTTCTGAGGCACAGCCTCATTCCTCTAACTCAAACTCGCGCCTCATTTCCTCATTTGCTAATTTTCTAATTCTCTAATTTTCTCATTTCTAACACTATTTGGTATTAAAGAATTATTTACTATCTTTGCCCCAATCTATACAAAAGAAAAAATGATGAAAAGAACGATACAATATTTGCTCACAGGTGGAGGAGTTGTTTTGCTCTCTGGTTTTTTGGTCAATGCAATGTCAGTTAAAAAAGAAGAAAACAATATCTACGAACAAGCAGAAGCCGAAGCAGCCCAGAACCCTCTTTCAGCTCAAGAAACTCATCATAAAAGCGATTTCTCTAATGATTACAGAGTTTTTGCCATCGATTTACCCGAAAAATTAGACTTTGCTGGCGAAAGAGTACCTTTGGAAGACCCCGATGTACACGAGCGCTTAGACCGAGAGCTTATCGTAAATACCTATTGGCAATCCAATACTTTGTTGGTGCTCAAGCGTGCTAATAAGTACTTCCCTATCATCGAACCTATCCTCAAACGCAATAATATCCCCGATGATTTCAAATATTTAGCCATCATAGAAAGCGGACTCACCAATGCGGTATCACCCTCCGGTGCAAGTGGCTTTTGGCAACTTATGAAACCCGCCGCTCAAGAATACGGCTTAGAAGTAACCGACCAAGTAGATGAGCGTTATCACATAGAAAAAGCTACCCAAGCTGCCTGCGATTATTTAAACAAAGCCAAGCGCAGTACAGGTTCCTGGACAATGGCTGCCGCTGCTTATAATGCCGGTATCTCAGGAATGAATAAGCAAACTTCTTTTCAAGAAACTAATAATTATTATGATTTATGGCTAAGCTCCGAAACTTCACGCTATGTATTTCGTATTTTAGCCCTAAAAGAGATAATGAAGCACCCTAAGAAGTACGGCTTCATCTTCGAGAAGAAACATTTGTATAACGAACTGCCCACTTACAATGTAATGGTAGATTCTACCATCGAAAATCTCACCCAATTTGCCAAGAGCCAGAACATCACTTATAAAGACCTAAAACTATACAATCCTTGGCTACGCGATAAAAGGCTAGATAATATAGATGGTAAAGCGTATTATATCAGGATTCCCAAGAAATAGTTTTTAAAGATAGATATTAGAAAGTAGAAATTTTCAAGTGTTTGACATTCTTGGGCGCAAACTGTTGCAATACTTCTACCTTGCCATTAGCAAGCCAAAGGTGTTGTGCCTCTGCAGTAGCATCATCGTTCAGTAAATGATGTTGAGAAAGTATATTGCGCGTTTGTTTGGCTACCGCATACCCCGAATCTATTACCTTTATGTGTGGAGGAATGAGCTCTTGTATTTGTGGTAACAAATAAGGGTAATGAGTGCAACCTAACACCAAATAATCAATCCCTTCGGCAACCATAGGTAAGAGGTATTTGCGTAATAATAGCGTCATTTCAGGACTTTTTATACGTCCCGCTTCTATAAGGTCTACTAGCCCCTCCCCTACTTGCTCTATAATTTCCACTTGCTCTTCCTGTTTAAGGTGCTCACTGGTTTTAGCAAAAAGGTCGCTGGCAAGTGTACTGCGGGTTGCTAATACCCCTATTTTCTTAGTAACACTCTGCAAACTCGCAGGTTTTATAGCAGGTTCTATTCCTATAAAAGGTACTTCTTTATATTTATTCCTCAAATACGATATAGCATTGGTAGTACCCGTATTGCACGCTACTACTATAATTTTTGCATTATTTTCTAACAGAAAACGCGTATTGGCATCGCATAATGCAATGATTTCCTCCTTAGTCTTCTCACCATAAGGAGCATTTTTATTATCTGCTATAAACAGGGTGTTCTCATTAGGCATTAGTGCGTTTACTTCTTTCCAGATAGTAGTCCCCCCTACTCCAGAGTCAAACAAACCAATAGGTGCTGTACGTGATGTTGAGTGAGTCATTTTAAAATAAGGTTCTTTTCAGTTGCAAAAATAAAAAAAAGTGTTCACTTAGCGAACACTTTTCATAAGAAAAAATATCTAATAATTTAAAAATCTACGAACTAAAATCCTAAGTCCTTTTTAACTGTACTGTAAAGGTCATCTCCTGTAGCTACAATCACGCTTGAGCCTGCACTTGAATCCAATACGTACTGAAGTCCTCTTTGCTTAGCAATTTTCTCAATAGAGCTTTTTACCTTTTTAAGCAATGGCTCTACCAATTCTTGTTGCTTTTTCTGTAAATTCTCAGCAGCAGTTTGTTGTGTTTTACGGATATTTTCTTCCATAGTTTTAATTTCCTCTGATTTTTTGAGGAATTCTGCTTCACGAGCTTTAAGTTGTGCCTCTGTAAGAGCAGCAGCTTCATTCTGATACTTTTGAGCCTTAGCTTGCAATTCTTTAATAGCTGCTTGAATATCGTTCATATATCCTTGCTCCATTTTCTTTAATTGTGACTCTATTGATTTTCTTTCAGGCATTTCTTCTAAAAGTTTTTGCACATCAATATGAGCGATTTTCACTTGTGCAGTAAGCATTGTAGTAGCTCCTAAGAATAGAGCCAATGCAATCATCAACGTTCTAATGTTTCTCATCATCTGTTTGTAATATTAGTTATTTAAAAATTTTTACTGATTTGTTGTAGGCGTTTGTGTTCTCGCCTCTTGTTGTTTTTTAAGGCGCTCGGCTTGTTCTTTTTCACGTTGCACCCTTTGTTCTTCAAGTTTCTTTTGGCGTTCAGCTATTTCCTTCTCACGCTGTTCTTTCTGTTCTTGTAACTTCTGTTGGCGTTCGGCTTGCTCTTTGTCGCGTTGTGCTTTTATAGAATCGCGCTGTTGTTGGAACTTCTGCTGGCGCTCAGCTTGCTCTTTCTCGCGTTGTGCTTTAAGAGCATCGCGCTCTTGTTGGAACTTCTGTACACGTTCAGCTTGTTCTTTTTCGCGTTGCGCTTTAAGAGCATCTCGTTCTTGTTGAAACTTCTGCTGACGCTCGGCTTGCTCTTTTTCGCGTTTTGCTTTGAGCTGTTCGCGCTGTTGCTTCATTTCTTCAGTTTTGCGCAAACGTTCTTGTTCGTATTGTACTCGGCGTTGCTCACGAGCTTTTTCAGCTTCTTTACGTTTCTTAACGCGTTCTTCTACAAACTCAAAATCATAGCTTTCTTTTAAGAGCTGAGCCATATCTTTGTTCCTATCTTCGGCATTGTCTTTCTTCTTCAAGGCACGAAGCACTACTTTACTCAAGTTATGTTGCTCATTAGAGAATAACATAGTGGCATCACTCTTTTCAAAGATAAAGTCGTATTTACGCATCTTGCCTATCTCTTGCACTATATTGAACACTTGGTCTTGGATAGGCTTAGCAAGCATAAACTTTTGGGTGATATACTCTCCTTCCTTAGCATCAAACTTCTGCTGTTTATAGGCATTCAGGTTGTATTCTAACAGAGCTATTTCTTCTTCTTTATCTTTGATAAGCTCGGGAGTAAGTAAAGCTTTCTCAGCTTCTAACTTATCTTTTTCAGCCTTTATCTTTTCTTGGCGTTTGGCTATTTCAGCCTCCCATTGCTCTACTTGTAAGGCAAACTGCTGGCTTGCTACTTTATAATCTTCGAGGTGTGATAATATGTAATCCATATCCACATAGCCAATACGAGATGGCTTTTGTGCATAAGTAAAACAGGCACTACACAATAGTACTATAAATAACGCTTGTAGTTTGTTCATAACATTTATCAAATGTATATACTACTTTTTAGCCTTCTCTTTTCATAAAAGAAAATATCGTGCCAAAAATTAGAATTGTTGTCCAAAAATAAAGTGTGTTTGCCAGCCACTGCGGCTATTGCTATTGGCAGGGTTATCGAAACCATACCCGAAGTCAATACCCAGCATACCGAACTGTGGCATAAAGAGTCGCAATCCTAAACCTGCTGAACGCTTAATCTGGAAAGGATTAAAGTTCTCTAATCCATTGTGTACATTACCTCCTTCGGCAAATACTAAGCCATAGATAGAAGCCATTGGTTTAAGAGTAATAGGATAACGCAATTCCAGAGAGAACTTGTTAAACACAGTCTCGCCATCATCGGCGGAAAGGGCATAGTTTTCATACCCGCGCATTTGTATGTTTTCACGTCCGTCCATAGAGTAATAGCCTAAGCCATCGCCTCCCATAAAGAAGCGTTCAAAAGGTACTATACCACGTTTGCTGTTATAAGCTCCCAAATAACCAAAATCAGCACCAAACTTTAATACAAATTTACTGTAAATATTGGTATACCAAGCTGAGGTAAACTTGAGCTTATAAAACTCTAACCAGTGAAAACGCTCTTGGTCTATCTGTGCTATTCTTTCAGAATCGCCGTTATTAGATGCTGTTTCACGTTCTTCAAGCAGTTTGCCATAATCTACCTTATTGAACAATGAGTAAGGAGGGGTAAGTTTCGCACTAATGGTAAAACTACTTCCTGACATTGGATAGATAGGGTTAGGACCACTTGAGTTACGCGATAACGAAATGGTATAAGCTAATGAATTAGAGTTACCATCTTTAAAAGTAAAGAGTCCTAAATTAGGATAATTCTTCAAATCATAATGCTGATAGCTTAAAGTATGAGCGATTTGGAAATAATCATCGGGGACTCTCAAACGTTTGGCTAAACCTACGTTTATTCCTGTGATATACACACGTTTACTCCTATCTACATCATAGCTCCTGTAACTATACCCGAACTGTTCGGTTCTACTGAATGACACTGAGAACTGCACAGGCTGTTTACCTCCCATCCAAGGTTCGGTGAATGAAAACCCATAAGTACGGTAGTACCTACTTATTTGGAAACTGAGTGATAGTGCTTGACCGTCGCCCATAGGCACTGGGCGATAGGCTTTGGGGTTGAACAAGTTGCGAATAGAAAAGTTATTGAATGAAAGGGCAAGTGTACCTATGAATGAGCCTCCACCATACCCTCCTTGCAACTGCACTTGGCTTGAACCTGTTTCGGTGAGTTTATATTCTATATCTACGGTTCCTGCATTAGGGTCGGCATTTTTAAACTCTGGATTGATGTTTTGAGCATCGAATAGTTGCAACTGTCCTAACTCACGAACGGTACGCACTACGGCATCTTTGCTATATAGATAACCAGGACGTGTGCGCAACTCGCGATAAATTACATAGTCGTTAGTCTTTTCGTTACCTGTTACTGATATTTTATTAAAATAAGCAGGCTTCCCTTCTACCACGCGTATTTCGAAATTGATAGTATCATTTACCACTGAGGTTTCTACAGGGTGTATTTGCGAGAAGAGATAACCACTATTTTGATATAAGTTGGTTATATCTTCGGCATCGGGTTTGGTATTGTCTTGAATGCGTTTTTTGAGCAATACTCCGTTATATACATCGCCTTTTTTGATACCCAATACTTGATTGAGCACACGGTCGTTATAGACTGAGTTTCCTAAGAAGCGGATATCACCGAAATAATAACGCTTTCCTTCTTCTACTGCTATTTTAAGACTTACGTTACCGTCTTTATTTTTAATAAGCGTATCGTTTACCACACGAGCATCGCGATAGCCTTTTTCTTTATAGAAATCTACGAGGTTTGTTAAATCTTCGTCGTAGTCTTTCTTAACATATTTGGAGCGTTTCCAGAAACGACCGAAACGCACTTGTTTTGTTTTTTTAAGCTTCTTGCGCAACTTGGCTGAGGTAAATTGCTGATTGCCTTCAAAAGTAATTTTATCGACTTTTACCTTATTACCTCTATCGATGTGAATGAGCATATCTACACCATTGGCATCGGTAGTATCTATTTTGGTATCGATGGTTACTTTGGTATTGAGATAACCATCTTTTCGATATTTATTAGTGATATAGTTTTTAGTATTAGCAATAAGGCTTTCGTTTACCTTTATTCCTTTTTTAATTTCGGCATCTTTAAGGAGGGTTTCTGCTTTTTTCTGTCCGATACCTGTTACTTTTACATCGACTAATGAAGGTGTTTCTTTGATAGCTAACTCTAAGAATACGGTATCACCTTCTACACGCTTGATATAAATATTAATATCGCTAAACAACTTATAGCCCCATAGCTTATGAATGATGGAGCTGAATTTTTCACTGGGGATTTCGATTACATCACCTACTTTCAAACCCGAAGTAGTAAGGATAGTTTGTTCGTTATAACGTTTTGCACCAGTAACTTCAATGCCACCAATTGTATATTTTCTTCCTTTTCCTAATGATATTCTGTCTTCTTCTTGTGCATTTACAAGGCTTACAAAAGCCAAGAAAGCAAGCAATAAAAATTTTTTCAGCATAGTTTTACGTAAGTTGTTCGCTTGTTTTTCCAAATCGTCTTTCTCTACTTTGATAGTTTGATAGGGCTTCTTCTAAGTGTTTTTTTGTGAAATCAGGCCATAATACTTCAGTAAAATAGAGTTCGGCATAGGCTATTTGCCATAATAAAAAATTGCTGATGCGCTCCTCACCGCTGGTGCGGATAAGTAAGTCTACATCGGGTAAGTCGTAGGTGTATAGGTGTTCTTGTAGTGTTGTTTCGGTAATTGTATTAGCAATAAGTGTGCCTTCTTTTACTTTTGCTGCAATTTCTTTTATAGCAGTTAGGATTTCTTCACGTGCTCCATAGTTGAGGGCTAAGGTAAGGGTAAGCCCTGTATTGTTTTTGAGTTTATCGATAGAAGCAAGTAGGGCTTCGCGTGGTTTAGGAGGGAAACGGTCTAAATTGCCAATGGTTTTGAGGCGTACATTATTCTTGTGCAAATTATCAACTTCCTTTTTCAGGAACTTTACTAATAGTTCCATTAAGGCTTTTACTTCTAAGGCGGGTCGTTTCCAATTTTCGGTAGAAAAGGCAAAAAGGGTGAGGTATGGAATACGGTGTTCCACACAATATTCCACTACTTGTCGCACAGTTTGCACTCCCTTTTCGTGACCATAAGCTCTGAGCAGACCTTGTTTTTTTGCCCAACGCCCATTACCGTCCATTATAATAGCCAAATGCTTTGGATAGTTTGTAATCTCCATTGGTTTCAAGTGAAATTATCTACAATAGCAAGGCCATTCGCCGAAGGTGTAGGTAAGGGTAAGACCTGAGAAGGCGTACCAGTCGTAACTTCTTCCTATGTTACCGAATGTAAAGGATTTTCTTTCGGGCGCACTACCATCGACGTTGTTAGTAAGGGCAAAACGGAAAGCTACTTCACCTCCTAAAACAAGCCTTCGAGTGATTTTAGCTTTAAAACCAAAAGCTACGGGCACAGCCACATCGAAGTCGCGACGTGTAGTATCGGTAGCTTCAACGGGTTTGGGAGAGGAGGGGTCGAAGTACAAATCGTCGTGCCAAAGCCCAGCTATACCTACGAACACATAGGGGGTCATAGGCATATCGAGCAAATTGCCGATTCTGTAGCTAAAGAAATTGAACTCGGTGCCTACTGCCAAATCGGTAATATCACTTGAATAAGCGAACCCTCGGTTGCGTTTACCAGGGATATCGGACTGGACGTCGTTAGCTCTAAGTTCGGACTTAGTAACCTGCACACGAACTGCCATACGTTCGTGGAAATTCCATTTATATATCCCACCAAAAGCGATTTTGTTAGGATATAAATAATAGGTTCTACCAACATCTGAAATGGGGTTGCTTCCACCTAAGAAAACACCGATTTCGTGTTGCTGTGCCGATGCCATATGCATCGCCAATAGTATCAATGTAATGTGTATAAATCTGTACATACGCTATTCTATGCAAGGCGCAAATATACGTGTTTTATATGAAATAACATTTATTATTTCCTATTTTTTTATTTCGGATTTTTTAATTAGCTGTTAAAATTCTTTATATATCATTGATTATTAACACGATATAAGTATATTTATTTTTATAAAGAATTATAAGTTATCGGGGGTGATTTGTGAAAAGTGGATAGATGAAAGATGCTTGTGAGTAGGTAGCAAGAAGTACCTTTGGTTGCTCTGTGAGACATCTGACGGATTTTTAATAAACCTTAAACGGAACTACAGTGGCTCTACAGTGGCTCTACAGTGGCTCTACAGTGGCTCTACAGTGGCTCTACAGTGGCTCTACAGTGGCTCTACAGTGGCTCTACAGTGGCTCTACAGTGGCTCTACAGTGGCTCTACAGTGGCTCTACAGTGGCTCTACAGTGGCTCTACAGTGGCTCTACAGTGGCTCTACAGTGGCTCTACAACGAAGACTAACCGAAGATCAATCGAATAGTAACTGAACACTGATTGAACTTATGGTGCTACTATCTGCTCATATCACTGGTTCTACTTTTTAGACTTATCGGGCATAAAATAAGTAACGTGAGCTCGATGTAAAATAGCGAACGAATACTCGGAGTGGGGTATGCGAGAGATTGTGTTTCAGAAATTAAACAAAATTGATTTCAAAATTAAAATAGCATCAAGACTGCGCCTTGTGAAATAACAATGCAAGATTCAACTTTGCCAAAGGTCGTAGCACGAGGGGCAATTAACTTTGGCAAAGTGTATACCGCAAAAAAGACTCATCATCAGAATTATTTATCAAACTGATATTAACTTTTAATTTCGTGTGTTTGCTCTAATTGACAAATTGGCAGGTTTGTAGATTGGTATTATTTTTGTAGTTTTGCACCCTAATTAAAAGAAAAAATTGCTATGGCAAACATCGAAAAAATAAAATGCCTAATTATAGGCTCAGGTCCTGCGGGCTATACTGCCGCTATTTATGCCTCTCGCGCTAATCTTAACCCTGTGCTTTATCAAGGCGAACAACCTGGCGGACAACTCACTACTACCTTTGAGGTAGAAAACTTCCCGGGATATCCTGAGGGAGTAATGGGTAGCGAAATGATGATGCAGTTAGAGCAACAAGCTAAACGCTTTGGGGCTGATATTCGCAACGGCTGGGTGACTAAGGTAGATTTTTCGGCTCGCCCACACAAAGTATGGGTAGATGACCAAGAGCTCCACGCTGATGCTGTGATTATCGCTACGGGTGCTTCGGCTAAATACTTAGGTTTACCCTCAGAACAGCACTATTTGCAAACAGGAGGAGGCGTATCGGCTTGTGCTGTGTGCGACGGTTTTTTCTACCGCAATCAACACGTGGCTATTGTAGGGGCAGGCGACTCGGCTTGTGAGGAAGCGCTTTACTTGGCAAACCTCTGCTCGAAAGTAACAATGCTGGTGCGTCGCGATGAGTTCCGCGCTTCACAAATTATGAAGGAACGCGTGCTCAATTCGCCAAAAATAGAAGTGCTTTTCAATACTGAAACTGAAGAGATATTAGGTGACGGACAAGTAGTTACCGGCATTAAAGTACGCAACAACAAGACAGGGGAGATAAGCGAAATAGCTATCACAGGTTTCTTTGTAGCTATCGGTCACAAACCTAATACCGATGTGTTTAAACCTTATATCGATACTGATGAGGTGGGCTATATTAAGAATGTAGCGGGCACTTCGCTCACCAATGTAGCAGGGGTGTTTGTAGCCGGTGATGCTGCCGACACGCGCTACCGCCAAGCTATTACCGCAGCAGGTTCGGGCTGTATGGCAGCGTTGGACGCAGAGAAATACCTTCTTACTCTTGAATAGCTAAGAGGTAAGAGATATGAGATAAGAAAGCGCGATGTTTAGAATAATAAACATCGCGCTTTGCTATTTAACCTGCCAGTTATCGCTGGATTTGTTTCTTACTTTTTACCTTTATCGTAAACTAAGCTTATGGTTGATAATTCTATCCATATAGTCTTGCATAAAGGCTTTTAAATCTTTAATACCTTTTTGTATTTCGGCATTGTCTTCTTTGCCCAAGAGATTGTTTTTGAGAGCACCGTCTTCTTTCTTGTACACTCCGTTTACGTTGCCTGTTTCGTCGATGATATAGATGTAATTACCTTGCATCATTTGGTACATAAGCGCATCGGAGATAAAAGCGCGAGGCGTTTCATCAGGAAGATTGGCAAACACACTGCGCCCCCAAGAGCGGAAAGGCTTATGGTAACCCATTAGGTCTACTAACGAAGGATAAATATCTATTTGCTGGGCAATATCTGAATTTACACCCTTTGGCACTAAATTAGGATTAGGACTGTAGAACATAATTGCCGCTCCTTTGCCTGTAATAGGCTCTTTGTAAAGGTCGTAATAAGTTTGGTTAGGGTGGTCATTGACGAAAGCAAAGATAGTATTGTTATACCAAGGTTGTTTTTTAGCACACTCAAAGAATTGTTTGAGAGCGTAATCGGTATAGCCAATACATTGGTGAATTTCTAAGTTGCCTTTAGGGAATTTGCCCTCATATTGCTTAGGAATTTGAAAAGGGTGGTGGGAGGAGAGTGTGAAAATAGTGCCTAAGAAAGGTTGTTTCTTTTGAGAATAAGTCCTGCACATATATTGGAAAAAAGGTTCGTCCCAAATTCCCCAGTGACCATCGTCATCAGCATCGTTATTGTACTCATTTTTACCATAGTAATGGTCGAAACCTAAGATATTAGAAAAACCTAAGAATCCCATAGAACCATTGGGTGCTGAATGGAAGAAAGAGGTATCGTAGCCCATTTCTTTAGCGATAGACACCAAAGACTGTGTGGGTTGTTTCACATAAGGTGATGAGGTGTAAGCGACTTGAAAAGAGGGAATTCCTGCCAACATTGACGACATTCCGTGTATAGACTGACGCCCTGTGCAATAAGCATTGTCGAGCACAAGTGAATGTTGTGCTAACGAGTCTAAGAAGGGAGTATACGACTTAAAGTTAGGAATATGGGTTTTAGTATTCATACAGCCCCAATACTCTTTACCGAAACTTTCTAAAATAAAGAGGACGACATTGGGCTTGGTAGCTACTTCGCGGTTGTACTGCTTAATAGGTTTTAAACTCTCATTGATGTAGGCTTCATCTACAAAGTGATATTCTTTAAATCCTTTGTTCTTACCGATACTGCGAATGAGACAAAAAGGTGTGTTTAGTATCGCATCAGCCTGAGGAGCTGTATTTACGTGTCGGCTAGCATCGAGCATATTGATAGGGCGCGTATCCGAAGTAAAACCACCGCCTCGTATAGCCATCATTATCAGAGTACCGAAGCCTAAGAAAAATACAGCAGACCAACCAAAATAAGATTTCTTTTGAGCAATAGGCACTTCGACGTTTTTCACGCGTTTATAAAGGAAAACCCAAAGAGCTATCAGTAAAAAGAAGCCTACGAACATATACCAATAGCCTCCTAAAAAGCTACTGAATATTTTCATTTTGTTGTTTTCGTGTTCTATAACTGCAAACGATGCCGAAGTAAGGCGAGACTTGCTAAAAGGGTAGTATGCCATATCAATAAAATTGGTGGCATAAGCAATCGTATTAGGTATAAAGTACGACCAAAAAACTACTTTCTGAAATTTCTTATGGGTATTTACCCACAAAGGTAGTAAACTGAGCAGTATGAACAGCAAATTAGTGTACATTATAGCACAGTTATCAAACGCCAATCCATAATAGAAAAGGTCGGATGTGTTATAATCACCCATCACTCCGCGATTCATATAGATAAACAAACCACGTGCAATGGCATAAAATAAGTATACCAAGAAGATACGGTATAAGAAAACTACATATTCTCTGATTCTCATTGTATTTAATTTTAAGTGAATTGTAATAGCAGAATTATAAAGGCTAATACGCACGAAGCGATAAGTACACCACGTGCGCGTTCGTTTTCATAACGATTGATAAAAAAGAAGAAGATAGCAAGGTCTAACAGGGCTCCTAAGAGTATGAGTTTCCCTAAATATCTCTTGTAATAGGCATCTTGCAAGGTAGTAGCAATACTAAATTTAGAGAAAATAAGCACATAGGCTATCACCCCTATTACGTTTACAACAATACCTGCTATAAAACCAATGATTTGGTCTTTGCGTTTTTGATTTATATTTAAAAATCCCATTGCTTTAACTCTTGAATATTTTGGTGAGCCGTAAGGTCGAATTGAATAGGCACTACTGAAATGTAGCCGTTTTCGAGAGCCCATTGGTCAGTATCAATACCTTGGTCTTCATTCACAAAAGTACCTGTCATCCAGTAGTACACTCTCCCTTGCGGGTTCACACGTTTGTCAAAACTTTCTATCCAGCGCGAACGTGCTTGACGGCATACTTTTACGCCTTTTATTTCTTCCTTCTTGATATTAGGTATATTCACATTCAGCACTGTCCCTTTGGGCAACCCATTAGCGAGTACTTTTTCAGCAATACTTTTGATATAAGAGCGCGCTTGCGAAAAGTCGGCATTCCAACTGGAGTCTAATAATGAAAAACCAATAGCAGGAATACCCTCAGTACCCGCCTCGATAGCAGCACTCATCGTTCCTGAATATATCACGTTGATAGAAGCATTGGAACCGTGATTGATACCACTCACACAGAGATCGGGCAGACGACCGTTCAACACTTCGTGTTTGGCTATTTTCACACAATCGGCAGGTGTACCACTACAAGCGTATTCGCGAGTAGCTCCGTTATGTGAGGGCATAGGGTCGCAGTACATAGTAGTATCGAGGGTAACGGCGTGCCCTTTACCGCTCTGAGGCGAATCAGGGGCTACTACCACTACTTCGCCTAATTCTTTCATTATGTCTATCAGATAACGGATACCAGGAGCGGTAATACCGTCGTCGTTTGTTACTAATATTAAAGGTTTTTGCATACTAAAAAGTAAAGACGCGTTTTGTAGTCGCGTCTTTACGATGTGCAAAAGTACACAAATTTTAAATAAAAGCAATATTACATATGAAAAATATATATTTTTACATCAGTTGGATTTCATCTACAAACAATAAGGCTGGTGTGCCTTTACCCTCGTGCCATTCAGGGATTACAGTACCTTTGAGCACTACTTTCACATAGCGAGTTTTAGTTTTAGCAAAGTTCAAACTGATAGGCACGCGCTTGATAGGGTCGGTCTTCTGGGCTATCTTCAAAGGTTGCTGAGTGATGAGCTGAAAGTTTTTTCCATCAGCAGAGCTGTAAATAGCGACTTCTGAGGCGGGAAATATCCAGTTAGGCGTATCGGACAAAGAACCTGTTTTGAGATTGCTAATTTCTTCTTCTTTACCTAAATCGATTACTGCTTCTACTCCCACTCGACCAGGAAAGCCCACCCAATGCCCATCGATATAAGAATCTTCACCTATTTGGGCATCTACTAAGGCAGTAGCCCCTCCAAAAGTGTATTTAGGATTAGTTTCAGTGAGTAATTGTATAGGCTTGTAAGTAGCCTTATTAAATAACGACTGGTAGCTAAACACTCCGCTTATAGTATCTTTATGCACAGCTACTGCTTTTAACAGCACCTCGTTGCTGAGTTTGATAGGCTGGGTATAAAGCGTTTTGGTAGCATCAGGAGTAGTGCCATCGGTGGTGTAGTACACCTTGCCATCGCCTACGGTAAGGAGTTCTACCTGAATACCATCTTTCTTAGGAGCGGGCTGAATAACAGGGGTAACACCCAAGACGTGTTTGGCATAATGATATCCTTCTTTTTGATAGTAATTGAGTAAGTTGCCTAAACGCTTCAAAAAATCAGCATAGTTCTTTTTCTCTGGGGCTGTCCATTGTACCTCAGCTAAGGCAGCCAAACGCGGCAAGAGCATATACTCAGCGTGTGCAGGACTCGCGATGTACTCTGTCCACAAATTAGCTTGTGCTCCTAAGATGTATTTACCTTGTTCGGGAGTGAGTTTAGGGTCGATAGGTTCGTAGTCGTACACCTTTTTCACGGGAGGTATTCGCCTATGGACAGTGGTTCTTTACTAGGGTCTTCGCCTTGGTTATAGTCGAAATACAAACTGTAATGCGGGGTCATAATAGCACGGTTGTGGCGTTGTGCTGCGGCTATACCTCCTTCGGTACCTCGCCACGACATTACAATCGCGTCTTGTGAAATGTTATCTCCCTCCAAAATCTCGTCCCAGCCTATTACCTCTCTACCTTTCTTCTTGAGAAACTGCTCTACGCGCGATACCACATAGCCTTGTAGTTTCTGTTCGGCAGTGTGTTCAGCGTCGCCTTTTAAGCCCAATGCTTTAATTTTGGCCTGACATTTAGGGCACTCTTTCCAACGTGTTTTAGGACACTCATCACCTCCTATATGAATATATTTAGAGGGGAAAAGTTCGGTAATTTCGTCGAATACGCCTTCTAAGAACTCATAAGAAGCCTCATTGCCAGCGCAAAGTACATCGTCGAACACGCCCCATTTGGTACCTACTGCATAGTCCTTGCCTGTACAACCCAACTCAGGGTAAGCCGTGAGCACAGCTAAGGTATGTCCAGGTATATCTACCTCGGGAATAATCGTAATATAGCGGTCTTGGGCGTATTTTACAATCTCTTTAATCTGTTCTTGGGTGTAGAACCCGCCATAAGGTTTGCCATCAAATTGGTGGGGTTTATCTTTGAGCAAATGCCCAATAAGCGTTTCTTTGCGTGTTGAACCTACCTCAGTAAGGCGAGGTATTTTTTTGATTTCTATACGCCACCCTTGGTCATCGGTGAGGTGCCAATGGAACTTATTAAGGTTATGAAGTGCAAGTATATCAATGTACTGCTTGATAAAATCTACTGTAAAGAAATGCCTGCTCACATCAAAATGCATTCCCCGATAGGCAAAGCGAGGCGCATCGTCTATCACAGCCGTAGGGAACGCTAAGGATTTAGGTTCTGTTACGTCAATCGACTTGCGCAAGGTTTGTATGCCGTAGAACACACCTGCGGGACTTGCTCCATCATAGTAATTTGTTCACTTGTTACGGTAAGTTGATAAGCCTCTTGGTTAGTTTTTTTAAGGTCGGTTTTAAGACGAATAACCTTCCCACTATTTACATTGGGCTCAGTGGTAAGGGGTAGCCCTGTGATTTCTTTAAGATAAGAGCGAGGAATTGGGCATTCCTTTGTAGTAAGGTATCACCTTGTGGATAGGTAATCACGGTTTGGGCATCGAGCTCAAAAGGTTTCTGATGGGTATAACTAATGGATTGTGGTAGCGGAATTACCTCGTAATGAATTACAGGCTCAGTGCTTTACAAGCCATAAGACATAGCGTTACTAAACTAAATATAAGTTTTTTCATTGGTGGTGGTTTGATTTTTAATATTTAATAGTTGGGATATATTGTGCTCTATAGAAAGTAAAAGGCAACATAAAAGAACGTTTTATGGTGGGTGTTTCGTTGCGGTCAGTAATGATAATTTGTTTTTTGGTACTCAACGTGATTAGTAGCAAGTCCTCACCTATAAATTGGGCATTGCTACGGTTTGATGAGGATAAATCTTGGGAAGAGCTACTGCCATAGGAACTGTTACTGTTTGCTTGTTCATTCACTTTATACAAATAGCTCTCGAGCCAGTATCGGAATCTGATCGCGCATTGTCAATCACTAACACCTCGTTAGGTGCTTTCGGGTTGGACAGTGCATTCCGTGAGTAAAGTATTTTTTCTCAGGTTTTATGGTGCCATTTTCGCCTATGCGATATAGTAACTTCCCTGTTTTACCGTCAATTTTCCAAAGTTTCTCCATAACGATTAAACGTCATATAGTAATTACCTTCGCTATCGTAGTTAAAGGAGTTGGCGTGTAGCCAATCTTTTTTTACCCCTTGTATTTTTATATTAGGGTCGGTAGTGGGTCTACATAATCAAAACAACTCCATTGCTGGGTGATTTCCCTCTTCTATTCATAATCACAAAACCATCACCCTTTACAATATCGGTAGTTGTACCGCCTTGTGCAGTGAGGTCGAAAGTTTTATCAATATAGGTTACTAATCCTATACTGCCATCGGGCATAGGGCGACACTCGTGATGCACTTCCCGTCCGTTAAGTGCAGGAACAGTAGCAAAGTCTTTTTGAAATACTACCTCCCAAAGAGGTCTATAATTTTAATACTTTTAGCATTGAAAGTATAAGGACTTCCAACGGGGTAAGCAGGATTGGTAAGAATGTAAAACTGCTGACGCTGTGCATCGTAATTTACGACCAAAGGCTCTTCGGGCACTTGCTCATACCATACTACTACTCCTTTAGTATCTGTCAGATAGATAGCTTTTGTACCATTCATACGGGCATTTGCAAAAAATAACCGCCTATATCTTCTTTTAGGTCGTCTATCAGTAATGTTGCATTAGGAAGGAAAGCCTCCACACTTTTTGTCTTAAAAGTTTTCACTGCCGACTTATCTCCTTTCTCGGTAATGATTTGGCAACTGTATTGCCTATCGGGTTTGAGGAACAATAGCGTTTTACGTTCTATTCCTTTGCCCTGGTAGGTATTGGTTTGCTGTACTTGTTCCGGATGGCTTAGCTATTCAAGAGTAAGAAGGTATTTCTCTGCGTCCAACGCTGCCATACAGCCCGAACCTGCTGCGGTAATAGCTTGGCGGTAGCGCGTGTCGGCAGCATCACCGGCTACAAACACCCCTGCTACATTGGTGAGCGAAGTGCCCGCTACATTCTTAATATAGCCCACCTCATCAGTATCGATATAAGGTTTAAACACATCGGTATTAGGTTTGTGACCGATAGCTACAAAGAAACCTGTGATAGCTATTTCGCTTATCTCCCCTGTCTTGTTGTTGCGTACTTTAATGCCGGTAACTACTTGTCCGTCACCTAATATCTCTTCAGTTTCAGTATTGAAAAGCACTTCTATTTTTGGCGAATTGAGCACGCGTTCCTTCATAATTTGTGAAGCGCGGAACTCATCGCGACGCACCAGCATTGTTACTTTCGAGCAGAGGTTTGCCAAGTAAAGCGCTTCCTCACAAGCCGAGTCGCCTGCCCCTACAATAGCCACGTGTTGATTGCGGTAGAAAAAACCGTCGCACACAGCACAAGCCGATACGCCTCCTCCTGTTTGCAAATAGTGCTGTTCTGAGGGTAAACCTAAGTATTTAGCGAGCACCCGTAGCGATAATCACAGCATCAGCGTGGAGCTCTTGGTCATCTACCCATACTTTGTGTGGGCGAGCCGAAAAATCTACCTTAGTCACCCAGCCGTTGCGAATATCAGCCCCAAAGCGTTAGCTTGTTGCTCTAACTGCATCATCATTTCGCTACCCTTACTCCCTCAGGATATCCCGGGAAGTTTTCTACCTCAAAGGTAGTAGTGAGTTGTCCGCCAGGTTGTTCGCTTGATAAAGCACAGGGTTAAGATTAGCGCGAGAGGCATAAATAGCGGCGTATAGCCCGCAGGACCTGAGCCTATAATTAGGCATTTTATTTTTTCGATGTTTGCCATAGCAATTTTTTCTTTTAATTAGGGTGCAAAACTACAAAATAATACCAATCTACAAACCTGCCAATTTGTCAATTAGAGCAAACACACGAAATTAAAAGTTAATATCAGTTTGATAAATAATTCTGATGATGAGTCTTTTTTGCGGTATACACTTTGCCAAAGTTAATTGCCCCTCGTGCTACGACCTTTGGCAAAGTTGAATCTTGCATTGTTATTTCACAAGGCGCAGTCTTGATGCTATTTTAATTTTGAAATCAATTTTGTTTAATTTCTGAAACACAATCTCTCGCATACCCCACTCCGAGTATTCGTTCGCTATTTTACATCGAGCTCACGTTACTTATTTTATGCCCGATAAGTCTAAAAAGTAGAACCAGTGATATGAGCAGATAGTAGCACCATAAGTTCAATCAGTGTTCAGTTACTATTCGATTGATCTTCGGTTAGTCTTCGTTGTAGAGCCACTGTAGAGCCACTGTAGAGCCACTGTAGAGCCACTGTAGAGCCACTGTAGAGCCACTGTAGAGCCACTGTAGAGCCACTGTAGAGCCACTGTAGAGCCACTGTAGAGCCACTGTAGAGCCACTGTAGAGCCACTGTAGAGCCACTGTAGAGCCACTGTAGAGCACTGTAGTTCCGTTTAAGGTTTATTAAAAATCCGTCAGATGTCTCACAGAGCAACCAAAGGTACTTCTTGCTACCTACTCACAAGCATCTTTCATCTATCCACTTTTCACAAATCACCCCCGATAACTTATAATTCTTTATAAAAATAAATATACTTATATCGTGTTAATAATCAATGATATATAAAGAATTTTAACAGCTAATTAAAAATCCGAAATAAAAAAATAGGAAATAATAAATGTTATTTCATATAAAACACGTATATTTGCGCCTTGCATAGAATAGCGTATGTACAGATTTATACACATTACATTGATACTATTGGCGATGCATATGGCATCGGCACAGCAACACGAAATCGGTGTTTTCTTAGGTGGAAGCAACCCCATTTCAGATGTTGGTAGAACCTATTATTTATATCCTAACAAAATCGCTTTTGGTGGGATATATAAATGGAATTTCCACGAACGTATGGCAGTTCGTGTGCAGGTTACTAAGTCCGAACTTAGAGCTAACGACGTCCAGTCCGATATCCCTGGTAAACGCAACCGAGGGTTCGCTTATTCAAGTGATATTACCGATTTGGCAGTAGCACCGAGTTCAATTTCTTTAGCTACAGAATCGGCAATTTGCTCGATATGCCTATGACCCCTATGTGTTCGTAGGTATAGCTGGGCTTTGGCACGACGATTTGTACTTCGACCCCTCCTCTCCAAACCCGTTGAAGCTACCGATACTACACGTCGCGACTTCGATGTGGCTGTGCCCGTAGCTTTTGGTTTTAAAGCTAAAATCACTCGAAGGCTTGTTTTAGGAGGTGAAGTAGCTTTCCGTTTTGCCCTTACTAACAACGTCGATGTAGTGCGCCCGAAAGAAAATCCTTTACATTCGGTAACATAGGAAGAAGTTACGACTGGTACGCCTTCTCAGGTCTTACCCTTACCTACACCTTCGGCGAATGGCCTTGCTATTGTAGATAATTTCACTTGAAACCAATGGAGATTACAAACTATCCAAAGCATTTGGCTATTATAATGGACGGTAATGGGCGTTGGGCAAAAAAACAAGGTCTGCTCAGAGCTTATGGTCACGAAAAGGGAGTGCAAACTGTGCGACAAGTAGTGGAATATTGTGTGGAACACCGTATTCCATACCTCACCCTTTTTGCCTTTTCTACCGAAAATTGGAAACGACCCGCCTTAGAAGTAAAAGCCTTAATGGAACTATTAGTAAAGTTCCTGAAAAAGGAAGTTGATAATTTGCACAAGAATAATGTACGCCTCAAAACCATTGGCAATTTAGACCGTTTCCCTCCTAAACCACGCGAAGCCCTACTTGCTTCTATCGATAAACTCAAAAACAATACAGGGCTTACCCTTACCTTAGCCCTCAACTATGGAGCACGTGAAGAAATCCTAACTGCTATAAAAGAAATTGCAGCAAAAGTAAAAGAAGGCACACTTATTGCTAATACAATTACCGAAACAACACTACAAGAACACCTATACACCTACGACTTACCCGATGTAGACTTACTTATCCGCACCAGCGGTGAGGAGCGCATCAGCAATTTTTTATTATGGCAAATAGCCTATGCCGAACTCTATTTTACTGAAGTATTATGGCCTGATTTCACAAAAAAACACTTAGAAGAAGCCCTATCAAACTATCAAAGTAGAGAAAGACGATTTGGAAAAACAAGCGAACAACTTACGTAAAACTATGCTGAAAAAATTTTTATTGCTTGCTTTCTTGGCTTTTGTAAGCCTTGTAAATGCACAAGAAGAAGACAGAATATCATTAGGAAAAGGAAGAAAATATACAATTGGTGGCATTGAAGTTACTGGTGCAAAACGTTATAACGAACAAACTATCCTTACTACTTCGGGTTTGAAAGTAGGTGATGTAATCGAAATCCCCAGTGAAAAATTCAGCTCCATCATTCATAAGCTATGGGGCTATAAGTTGTTTAGCGATATTAATATTTATATCAAGCGTGTAGAAGGTGATACCGTATTCTTAGAGTTAGCTATCAAAGAAACACCTTCATTAGTCGATGTAAAAGTAACAGGTATCGGACAGAAAAAAGCAGAAACCCTCCTTAAAGATGCCGAAATTAAAAAAGGAATAAAGGTAAACGAAAGCCTTATTGCTAATACTAAAAACTATATCACTAATAAATATCGAAAAGATGGTTATCTCAATACCAAGTAACCATCGATACCAAAATAGATACTACCGATGCCAATGGTGTAGATATGCTCATTCACATCGATAGAGGTAATAAGGTAAAAGTCGATAAAATTACTTTTGAAGGCAATCAGCAATTTACCTCAGCCAAGTTGCGCAAGAAGCTTAAAAAAACAAACAAGTGCGTTTCGGTCGTTTCTGGAAACGCTCCAAATATGTTAAGAAGACTACGACGAAGATTTAACAAACCTCGTAGATTTCTATAAAGAAAAAGGCTATCGCGATGCTCGTGTGGTAAACGATACGCTTATTAAAATAAAGACGGTAACGTAAGTCTTAAAATAGCAGTAGAAGAAGGAAAGCGTTATTATTTCGGTGATATCCGCTTCTTAGGAACTCAGTCTATAACGACCGTGTGCTCAATCAAGTATTGGGTATCAAAAAAGGCGATGTATATAACGGAGTATTGCTCAAAAAACGCATTCAAGACAATACCAAACCCGATGCCGAAGATATAACAACTTATATCAAAATAGTGGTTATCTCTTCTCGCAAATACACCCTGTAGAAACCTCAGTGGTAAATGATACTATCAATTTCGAAATACGCGTGGTAGAAGGGAAGCCTGCTTATTTTAATAAAATATCAGTAACAGGTAACGAAAAGACTAACGACTATGTAATTTATCGCGAGTTGCGCACACGTCCTGGTTATCTATATAGCAAAGATGCCGTAGTGCGTACCGTTCGTGAGTTAGGACAGTTGCAACTATTCGATGCTCAAAACATCAATCCAGAGTTTAAAAATGCCGACCCTAATGCAGGAACCGTAGATATAGAATATAAACTCACCGAAACAGGTTCAAGCCAAGTGCAGTTGCAAGGAGGGTATGGTGGAGGCTCATTCATAGGTACACTTGCCCTTTCATTCAATAACTTTTCTATTCGCAACTTGTTCAACCCCAAAGCCTATCGCCAGTGCCTATGGGCGACGGTCAAGCACTATCACTCAGTTTCCAAATAAGTAGGTACTACCGTACTTATGGGTTTTCATTCACCGAACCTTGGATGGGAGGTAAACAGCCTGTGCAGTTCTCAGTGTCATTCAGTAGAACCGAACAGTTCGGGTATAGTTACAGGAGCTATGATGTAGATAGGAGTAAACGTGTGTATATCACAGGAATAAACGTAGGTTTAGCCAAACGTTTGAGAGTCCCCGATGATTATTTCCAAATCGCTCATACTTTAAGCTATCAGCATTATGATTTGAAGAATTATCCTAATTTAGGACTCTTTACTTTTAAAGATGGTAACTCTAATTCATTAGCTTATACCATTTCGTTATCGCGTAACTCAAGTGGTCCTAACCCTATCTATCCAATGTCAGGAAGTAGTTTTACCATTAGTGCGAAACTTACCCCTCCTTACTCATTGTTCAATAAGGTAGATTATGGCAAACTGCTTGAAGAACGTGAAACAGCATCTAATAACGGCGATTCTGAAAGAATAGCACAGATAGACCAAGAGCGTTTTCACTGGTTAGAGTTTTATAAGCTCAAGTTTACCTCAGCTTGGTATACCAATATTTACAGTAAATTTGTATTAAAGTTTGGTGCTGATTTTGGTTATTTGGGAGCTTATAACAGCAAACGTGGTATAGTACCTTTTGAACGCTTCTTTATGGGAGGCGATGGCTTAGGCTATTACTCTATGGACGGACGTGAAAACATACAAATGCGCGGGTATGAAAACTATGCCCTTTCCGCCGATGATGGCGAGACTGTGTTTAACAAGTTCTCTCTGGAATTGCGTTATCCTATTACTCTTAAACCAATGGCTTCTATCTATGGCTTAGTATTTGCCGAAGGAGGTAATGTACACAATGGATTAGAGAACTTTAATCCTTTCCAGATTAAGCGTTCAGCAGGTTTAGGATTGCGACTCTTTATGCCACAGTTCGGTATGCTGGGTATTGACTTCGGGTATGGTTTCGATAACCCTGCAATAGCAATAGCCGCAGTGGCTGGCAAACACACTTTATTTTTGGACAACAATTCTAATTTTTGGCACGATATTTTCTTTTATGAAAGAGAAGGCTAAAAAGTAGTATATACATTTGATAAATGTTATGAACAAACTACAAGCGTTATTTATAGTACTATTGTGTAGTGCCTGTTTTACTTATGCACAAAAGCCATCTCGTATTGGCTATGTGGATATGGATTACATATTATCACACCTCGAAGATTATAAAGTAGCAAGCCAGCAGTTTGCCTTACAAGTAGAGCAATGGGAGGCTGAAATAGCCAAACGCCAAGAAAAGATAAAGGCTGAAAAAGATAAGTTAGAAGCTGAGAAAGCTTTACTTACTCCCGAGCTTATCAAAGATAAAGAAGAAGAAATAGCTCTGTTAGAATACAACCTGAATGCTATAAACAGCAGAAGTTTGATGCTAAGGAAGGAGAGTATATCACCCAAAAGTTTATGCTTGCTAAGCCTATCCAAGACCAAGTGTTCAATATAGTGCAAGAGATAGGCAAGATGCGTAAATACGACTTTATCTTTGAAAAGAGTGATGCCACTATGTTATTCTCTAATGAGCAACATAACTTGAGTAAAGTAGTGCTTCGTGCCTTGAAGAAGAAAGACAATGCCGAAGATAGGAACAAAGATATGGCTCAGCTCTTAAAAGAAAGCTATGATTTTGAGTTTGTAGAAGAACGCGTTAAGAAACGTAAAGAAGCTGAAAAAGCTCGTGAGCAACGCCGAGTACAATACGAACAAGAACGTTTGCGCAAAACTGAAGAAATGAAGCAACAGCGCGAACAGCTCAAAGCAAAACGCGAAAAAGAGCAAGCCGAGCGTCAGCAGAAGTTTCAACAAGAACGAGATGCTCTTAAAGCGCAACGCGAAAAAGAACAAGCTGAACGTGTACAGAAGTTCCAACAAGAGCGCGATGCTCTTAAAGCACAACGCGAGAAAGAGCAAGCTGAGCGCCAGCAGAAGTTCCAACAACAGCGCGATTCTATAAAAGCACAACGCGACAAAGAGCAAGCCGAACGCCAACAGAAGTTACAAGAACAGAAAGAACAGCGTGAGAAGGAAATAGCTGAACGCCAAAAGAAACTTGAAGAACAAAGGGTGCAACGTGAAAAAGAACAAGCCGAGCGCCTTAAAAAACAACAAGAGGCGAGAACACAAACGCCTACAACAAATCAGTAAAAATTTTTAAATAACTAATATTACAAACAGATGATGAGAAACATTAGAACGTTGATGATTGCATTGGCTCTATTCTTAGGAGCTACTACAATGCTTACTGCACAAGTGAAAATCGCTCATATTGATGTGCAAAAACTTTTAGAAGAAATGCCTGAAAGAAAATCAATAGAGTCACAATTAAAGAAAATGGAGCAAGGATATATGAACGATATTCAAGCAGCTATAAAGAATTGCAAGCTAAGGCTCAAAAGTATCAGAATGAAGCTGCTGCTCTTACAGAGGCACAACTTAAAGCTCGTGAAGCAGAATTCTCAAAAAATCAGAGGAAATTAAAACTATGGAAGAAAATATCCGTAAAACACAACAAACTGCTGCTGAGAATTTACAGAAAAAGCAACAAGAATTGGTAGAGCCATTGCTTAAAAAGGTAAAAAGCTCTATTGAGAAAATTGCTAAGCAAAGAGGACTTCAGTACGTATTGGATTCAAGTGCAGGCTCAAGCGTGATTGTAGCTACAGGAGATGACCTTTACAGTACAGTTAAAAGGACTTAGGATTTTAGTTCGTAGATTTTTAAATTATTAGATATTTTTTCTTATGAAAAGTGTTCGTAAGTGAACACTTTTTTTTATTTTTGCAACTGAAAAGAACCTTATTTTAAATGACTCACTCAACATCACGTACAGCACCTATTGGTTTGTTTGACTCTGGAGTAGGGGGGACTACTATTGGAAAGAAGTAAACGCACTAATGCCTAATGAGAACACCTGTTTATAGCAATAATAAAAATGCTCCTTATGGTGAGAAGACTAAGGAGGAAATCATTGCATTATGCGATGCCAATACGCGTTTTCTGTTAGAAAATAATGCAAAAATTATAGTAGTAGCGTGCAATACGGTACTACCAATGCTATATCGTATTTGAGGAATAAATATAAAGAAGTACCTTTTATAGAATAGAACCTGCTATAAAACTGCGACTGTATTGCACGCTACTACTATAATTACCCGTATTGCACGCTACTACTATAATTTTTGCATTATTTTCTAACAGAAAACGCGTATTGGCATCGCATAATGCAATGATGCTTTTATTATCTGCTATAAACAGGGTGTTCTCATTAGGCATTAGTGCGTTTACTTCTTTCCAGATAGTAGTCCCCCCTACTCCAGAGTCAAACAAACCAATAGGTGCTGTACGTGATGTTGAGTGAGTCATTTTAAAATAAGGTTCTTTTCAGTTGCAAAATAAAAAAAAGTGTTCACTTAGCGAACACTTTTCATAAGAAAAAATATCTAATAATTTAAAAATCTACGAACTAAAATCCTAAGTCCTTTTTAACTGTACTGTAAAGGTCATCTCCTGTAGCTACAATCACGCTTGAGCCTGCACTTGAATCCAATACGTACTGAAGTCCTCTTTGCTTAGCAATTTTCTCAATAGAGCTTTTTACCTTTTTAAGCAATGGCTCTACCAATTCTTGTTGCTTTTTCTGTAAATTCTCAGCAGCAGTTTGTTGTGTTTTACGGATATTTTCTTCCATAGTTTTAATTTCCTCTGATTTTTTGAGGAATTCTGCTTCACGAGCTTTAAGTTGTGCCTCTGTAAGAGCAGCAGCTTCATTCTGATACTTTTGAGCCTTAGCTTGCAATTCTTTAATAGCTGCTTGAATATCGTTCATATATCCTTGCTCCATTTTCTTTAATTGTGACTCTATTGATTTTCTTTCAGGCATTTCTTCTAAAAGTTTTTGCACATCAATATGAGCGATTTTCACTTGTGCAGTAAGCATTGTAGTAGCTCCTAAGAATAGAGCCAATGCAATCATCAACGTTCTAATGTTTCTCATCATCTGTTTGTAATATTAGTTATTTAAAAATTTTTACTGATTTGTTGTAGGCGTTTGTGTTCTCGCCTCTTGTTGTTTTTTAAGCGCTCGGCTTGTTCTTTTTCACGTTGCACCCTTTGTTCTTCAAGTTTCTTTTGGCGTTCAGCTATTTCCTTCTCACGCTGTTCTTTCTGTTCTTGTAACTTCTGTTGGCGTTCGGCTTGCTCTTTGTCGCGTTGTGCTTTTATAGAATCGCGCTGTTGTTGGAACTTCTGCTGGCGCTCAGCTTGCTCTTTCTCGCGTTGTGCTTTAAGAGCATCGCGCTCTTGTTGGAACTTCTGTACACGTTCAGCTTGTTCTTTTTCGCGTTGCGCTTAAGAGCATCTCGTTCTTGTTGAAACTTCTGCTGACGCTCGGCTTGCTCTTTTTCGCGTTTTGCTTTGAGCTGTTCGCGCTGTTGCTTCATTTCTTCAGTTTTGCGCAAACGTTCTTGTTCGTATTGTACTCGGCGTTGCTCACGAGCTTTTCAGCTTCTTTACGTTTCTTAACGCGTTCTTCTACAAACTCAAAATCATAGCTTTCTTTAAGAGCTGAGCCATATCTTTGTTCCTATCTTCGGCATTGTCTTTCTTCTTCAAGGCACGAAGCACTACTTTACTCAAGTTATGTTGCTCATTAGAGAATAACATAGTGGCATCACTCTTTTCAAAGATAAAGTCGTATTTACGCATCTTGCCTATCTCTTGCACTATATTGAACACTTGGTCTTGGATAGGCTTAGCAAGCATAAACTTTTGGGTGATATACTCTCCTTCCTTAGCATCAAACTTCTGCTGTTTATAGGCATTCAGGTTGTATTCTAACAGAGCTATTTCTTCTTCTTTATCTTTGATAAGCTCGGGAGTAAGTAAAGCTTTCTCAGCTTCTAACTTATCTTTTTCAGCCTTTATCTTTTCTTGGCGTTTGGCTATTTCAGCCTCCCATTGCTCTACTTGTAAGGCAAACTGCTGGCTTGCTACTTTATAATCTTCGAGGTGTGATAATATGTAATCCATATCCACATAGCCAATACGAGATGGCTTTTGTGCATAAGTAAACAGGCACTACACAATAGTACTATAAATAACGCTTGTAGTTTGTTCATAACATTTATCAAATGTATATACTACTTTTTAGCCTTCTCTTTTCATAAAAGAAAATATCGTGCCAAAAATTAGAATTGTTGTCCAAAAATAAAGTGTGTTTGCCAGCCACTGCGGCTATTGCTATTGGCAGGGTTATCGAAACCATACCCGAAGTCAATACCCAGCATACCGAACTGTGGCATAAAGAGTCGCAATCCTAAACCTGCTGAACGCTTAATCTGGAAAGGATTAAAGTTCTCTAATCCATTGTGTACATTACCTCCTTCGGCAAATACTAAGCCATAGATAGAAGCCATTGGTTTAAGAGTAATAGGATAACGCAATTCCAGAGAGAACTTGTTAAACACAGTCTCGCCATCATCGGCGGAAAGGGCATAGTTTTCATACCCGCGCATTTGTATGTTTTCACGTCCGTCCATAGAGTAATAGCCTAAGCCATCGCCTCCCATAAAGAAGCGTTCAAAAGGTACTATACCACGTTTGCTGTTATAAGCTCCCAAATAACCAAAATCAGCACCAAACTTTAATACAAATTTACTGTAAATATTGGTATACCAAGCTGAGGTAAACTTGAGCTTATAAAACTCTAACCAGTGAAAACGCTCTTGGTCTATCTGTGCTATTCTTTCAGAATCGCCGTTATTAGATGCTGTTTCACGTTCTTCAAGCAGTTTGCCATAATCTACCTTATTGAACAATGAGTAAGGAGGGGTAAGTTTCGCACTAATGGTAAAACTACTTCCTGACATTGGATAGATAGGGTTAGGACCACTTGAGTTACGCGATAACGAAATGGTATAAGCTAATGAATTAGAGTTACCATCTTTAAAAGTAAAGAGTCCTAAATTAGGATAATTCTTCAAATCATAATGCTGATAGCTTAAAGTATGAGCGATTTGGAAATAATCATCGGGGACTCTCAAACGTTTGGCTAAACCTACGTTTATTCCTGTGATATACACACGTTTACTCCTATCTACATCATAGCTCCTGTAACTATACCCGAACTGTTCGGTTCTACTGAATGACACTGAGAACTGCACAGGCTGTTTACCTCCCATCCAAGGTTCGGTGAATGAAAACCCATAAGTACGGTAGTACCTACTTATTTGGAAACTGAGTGATAGTGCTTGACCGTCGCCCATAGGCACTGGGCGATAGGCTTTGGGGTTGAACAAGTTGCGAATAGAAAAGTTATTGAATGAAAGGGCAAGTGTACCTATGAATGAGCCTCCACCATACCCTCCTTGCAACTGCACTTGGCTTGAACCTGTTTCGGTGAGTTTATATTCTATATCTACGGTTCCTGCATTAGGGTCGGCATTTTTAAACTCTGGATTGATGTTTTGAGCATCGAATAGTTGCAACTGTCCTAACTCACGAACGGTACGCACTACGGCATCTTTGCTATATAGATAACCAGGACGTGTGCGCAACTCGCGATAAATTACATAGTCGTTAGTCTTTTCGTTACCTGTTACTGATATTTTATTAAAATAAGCAGGCTTCCCTTCTACCACGCGTATTTCGAAATTGATAGTATCATTTACCACTGAGGTTTCTACAGGGTGTATTTGCGAGAAGAGATAACCACTATTTTGATATAAGTTGGTTATATCTTCGGCATCGGGTTTGGTATTGTCTTGAATGCGTTTTTTGAGCAATACTCCGTTATATACATCGCCTTTTTTGATACCCAATACTTGATTGAGCACACGGTCGTTATAGACTGAGTTTCCTAAGAAGCGGATATCACCGAAATAATAACGCTTTCCTTCTTCTACTGCTATTTTAAGACTTACGTTACCGTCTTTATTTTTAATAAGCGTATCGTTTACCACACGAGCATCGCGATAGCCTTTTTCTTTATAGAAATCTACGAGGTTTGTTAAATCTTCGTCGTAGTCTTTCTTAACATATTTGGAGCGTTTCCAGAAACGACCGAAACGCACTTGTTTTGTTTTTTTAAGCTTCTTGCGCAACTTGGCTGAGGTAAATTGCTGATTGCCTTCAAAAGTAATTTTATCGACTTTTACCTTATTACCTCTATCGATGTGAATGAGCATATCTACACCATTGGCATCGGTAGTATCTATTTTGGTATCGATGGTTACTTTGGTATTGAGATAACCATCTTTTCGATATTTATTAGTGATATAGTTTTTAGTATTAGCAATAAGGCTTTCGTTTACCTTTATTCCTTTTTTAATTTCGGCATCTTTAAGGAGGGTTTCTGCTTTTTTCTGTCCGATACCTGTTACTTTTACATCGACTAATGAAGGTGTTTCTTTGATAGCTAACTCTAAGAATACGGTATCACCTTCTACACGCTTGATATAAATATTAATATCGCTAAACAACTTATAGCCCCATAGCTTATGAATGATGGAGCTGAATTTTTCACTGGGGATTTCGATTACATCACCTACTTTCAAACCCGAAGTAGTAAGGATAGTTTGTTCGTTATAACGTTTTGCACCAGTAACTTCAATGCCACCAATTGTATATTTTCTTCCTTTTCCTAATGATATTCTGTCTTCTTCTTGTGCATTTACAAGGCTTACAAAAGCCAAGAAAGCAAGCAATAAAAATTTTTTCAGCATAGTTTTACGTAAGTTGTTCGCTTGTTTTTCCAAATCGTCTTTCTCTACTTTGATAGTTTGATAGGGCTTCTTCTAAGTGTTTTTTTGTGAAATCAGGCCATAATACTTCAGTAAAATAGAGTTCGGCATAGGCTATTTGCCATAATAAAAAATTGCTGATGCGCTCCTCACCGCTGGTGCGGATAAGTAAGTCTACATCGGGTAAGTCGTAGGTGTATAGGTGTTCTTGTAGTGTTGTTTCGGTAATTGTATTAGCAATAAGTGTGCCTTCTTTTACTTTTGCTGCAATTTCTTTTATAGCAGTTAGGATTTCTTCACGTGCTCCATAGTTGAGGGCTAAGGTAAGGGTAAGCCCTGTATTGTTTTTGAGTTTATCGATAGAAGCAAGTAGGGCTTCGCGTGGTTTAGGAGGGAAACGGTCTAAATTGCCAATGGTTTTGAGGCGTACATTATTCTTGTGCAAATTATCAACTTCCTTTTTCAGGAACTTTACTAATAGTTCCATTAAGGCTTTTACTTCTAAGGCGGGTCGTTTCCAATTTTCGGTAGAAAAGGCAAAAAGGGTGAGGTATGGAATACGGTGTTCCACACAATATTCCACTACTTGTCGCACAGTTTGCACTCCCTTTTCGTGACCATAAGCTCTGAGCAGACCTTGTTTTTTTGCCCAACGCCCATTACCGTCCATTATAATAGCCAAATGCTTTGGATAGTTTGTAATCTCCATTGGTTTCAAGTGAAATTATCTACAATAGCAAGGCCATTCGCCGAAGGTGTAGGTAAGGGTAAGACCTGAGAAGGCGTACCAGTCGTAACTTCTTCCTATGTTACCGAATGTAAAGGAT
The DNA here is from genome assembly GCF_013394735.1 of Capnocytophaga sp. oral taxon 902. Taxonomy (NCBI): domain Bacteria; kingdom Pseudomonadati; phylum Bacteroidota; class Flavobacteriia; order Flavobacteriales; family Flavobacteriaceae; genus Capnocytophaga; species Capnocytophaga sp. oral taxon 902. The sequence continues at coordinate 2,043,468 of NZ_CP058261.1, read as the reverse complement.
TTTCTTTCGGGCGCACTACCATCGACGTTGTTAGTAAGGGCAAAACGGAAAGCTACTTCACCTCCTAAAACAAGCCTTCGAGTGATTTTAGCTTTAAAACCAAAAGCTACGGGCACAGCCACATCGAAGTCGCGACGTGTAGTATCGGTAGCTTCAACGGGTTTGGGAGAGGAGGGGTCGAAGTACAAATCGTCGTGCCAAAGCCCAGCTATACCTACGAACACATAGGGGGTCATAGGCATATCGAGCAAATTGCCGATTCTGTAGCTAAAGAAATTGAACTCGGTGCCTACTGCCAAATCGGTAATATCACTTGAATAAGCGAACCCTCGGTTGCGTTTACCAGGGATATCGGACTGGACGTCGTTAGCTCTAAGTTCGGACTTAGTAACCTGCACACGAACTGCCATACGTTCGTGGAAATTCCATTTATATATCCCACCAAAAGCGATTTTGTTAGGATATAAATAATAGGTTCTACCAACATCTGAAATGGGGTTGCTTCCACCTAAGAAAACACCGATTTCGTGTTGCTGTGCCGATGCCATATGCATCGCCAATAGTATCAATGTAATGTGTATAAATCTGTACATACGCTATTCTATGCAAGGCGCAAATATACGTGTTTTATATGAAATAACATTTATTATTTCCTATTTTTTTATTTCGGATTTTTTAATTAGCTGTTAAAATTCTTTATATATCATTGATTATTAACACGATATAAGTATATTTATTTTTATAAAGAATTATAAGTTATCGGGGGTGATTTGTGAAAAGTGGATAGATGAAAGATGCTTGTGAGTAGGTAGCAAGAAGTACCTTTGGTTGCTCTGTGAGACATCTGACGGATTTTTAATAAACCTTAAACGGAACTACAGTGGCTCTACAGTGGCTCTACAGTGGCTCTACAGTGGCTCTACAGTGGCTCTACAGTGGCTCTACAGTGGCTCTACAGTGGCTCTACAGTGGCTCTACAGTGGCTCTACAGTGGCTCTACAGTGGCTCTACAGTGGCTCTACAGTGGCTCTACAGTGGCTCTACAGTGGCTCTACAGTGGCTCTACAACGAAGACTAACCGAAGATCAATCGAATAGTAACTGAACACTGATTGAACTTATGGTGCTACTATCTGCTCATATCACTGGTTCTACTTTTTAGACTTATCGGGCATAAAATAAGTAACGTGAGCTCGATGTAAAATAGCGAACGAATACTCGGAGTGGGGTATGCGAGAGATTGTGTTTCAGAAATTAAACAAAATTGATTTCAAAATTAAAATAGCATCAAGACTGCGCCTTGTGAAATAACAATGCAAGATTCAACTTTGCCAAAGGTCGTAGCACGAGGGGCAATTAACTTTGGCAAAGTGTATACCGCAAAAAAGACTCATCATCAGAATTATTTATCAAACTGATATTAACTTTTAATTTCGTGTGTTTGCTCTAATTGACAAATTGGCAGGTTTGTAGATTGGTATTATTTTTGTAGTTTTGCACCCTAATTAAAAGAAAAAATTGCTATGGCAAACATCGAAAAAATAAAATGCCTAATTATAGGCTCAGGTCCTGCGGGCTATACTGCCGCTATTTATGCCTCTCGCGCTAATCTTAACCCTGTGCTTTATCAAGGCGAACAACCTGGCGGACAACTCACTACTACCTTTGAGGTAGAAAACTTCCCGGGATATCCTGAGGGAGTAATGGGTAGCGAAATGATGATGCAGTTAGAGCAACAAGCTAAACGCTTTGGGGCTGATATTCGCAACGGCTGGGTGACTAAGGTAGATTTTTCGGCTCGCCCACACAAAGTATGGGTAGATGACCAAGAGCTCCACGCTGATGCTGTGATTATCGCTACGGGTGCTTCGGCTAAATACTTAGGTTTACCCTCAGAACAGCACTATTTGCAAACAGGAGGAGGCGTATCGGCTTGTGCTGTGTGCGACGGTTTTTTCTACCGCAATCAACACGTGGCTATTGTAGGGGCAGGCGACTCGGCTTGTGAGGAAGCGCTTTACTTGGCAAACCTCTGCTCGAAAGTAACAATGCTGGTGCGTCGCGATGAGTTCCGCGCTTCACAAATTATGAAGGAACGCGTGCTCAATTCGCCAAAAATAGAAGTGCTTTTCAATACTGAAACTGAAGAGATATTAGGTGACGGACAAGTAGTTACCGGCATTAAAGTACGCAACAACAAGACAGGGGAGATAAGCGAAATAGCTATCACAGGTTTCTTTGTAGCTATCGGTCACAAACCTAATACCGATGTGTTTAAACCTTATATCGATACTGATGAGGTGGGCTATATTAAGAATGTAGCGGGCACTTCGCTCACCAATGTAGCAGGGGTGTTTGTAGCCGGTGATGCTGCCGACACGCGCTACCGCCAAGCTATTACCGCAGCAGGTTCGGGCTGTATGGCAGCGTTGGACGCAGAGAAATACCTTCTTACTCTTGAATAGCTAAGAGGTAAGAGATATGAGATAAGAAAGCGCGATGTTTAGAATAATAAACATCGCGCTTTGCTATTTAACCTGCCAGTTATCGCTGGATTTGTTTCTTACTTTTTACCTTTATCGTAAACTAAGCTTATGGTTGATAATTCTATCCATATAGTCTTGCATAAAGGCTTTTAAATCTTTAATACCTTTTTGTATTTCGGCATTGTCTTCTTTGCCCAAGAGATTGTTTTTGAGAGCACCGTCTTCTTTCTTGTACACTCCGTTTACGTTGCCTGTTTCGTCGATGATATAGATGTAATTACCTTGCATCATTTGGTACATAAGCGCATCGGAGATAAAAGCGCGAGGCGTTTCATCAGGAAGATTGGCAAACACACTGCGCCCCCAAGAGCGGAAAGGCTTATGGTAACCCATTAGGTCTACTAACGAAGGATAAATATCTATTTGCTGGGCAATATCTGAATTTACACCCTTTGGCACTAAATTAGGATTAGGACTGTAGAACATAATTGCCGCTCCTTTGCCTGTAATAGGCTCTTTGTAAAGGTCGTAATAAGTTTGGTTAGGGTGGTCATTGACGAAAGCAAAGATAGTATTGTTATACCAAGGTTGTTTTTTAGCACACTCAAAGAATTGTTTGAGAGCGTAATCGGTATAGCCAATACATTGGTGAATTTCTAAGTTGCCTTTAGGGAATTTGCCCTCATATTGCTTAGGAATTTGAAAAGGGTGGTGGGAGGAGAGTGTGAAAATAGTGCCTAAGAAAGGTTGTTTCTTTTGAGAATAAGTCCTGCACATATATTGGAAAAAAGGTTCGTCCCAAATTCCCCAGTGACCATCGTCATCAGCATCGTTATTGTACTCATTTTTACCATAGTAATGGTCGAAACCTAAGATATTAGAAAAACCTAAGAATCCCATAGAACCATTGGGTGCTGAATGGAAGAAAGAGGTATCGTAGCCCATTTCTTTAGCGATAGACACCAAAGACTGTGTGGGTTGTTTCACATAAGGTGATGAGGTGTAAGCGACTTGAAAAGAGGGAATTCCTGCCAACATTGACGACATTCCGTGTATAGACTGACGCCCTGTGCAATAAGCATTGTCGAGCACAAGTGAATGTTGTGCTAACGAGTCTAAGAAGGGAGTATACGACTTAAAGTTAGGAATATGGGTTTTAGTATTCATACAGCCCCAATACTCTTTACCGAAACTTTCTAAAATAAAGAGGACGACATTGGGCTTGGTAGCTACTTCGCGGTTGTACTGCTTAATAGGTTTTAAACTCTCATTGATGTAGGCTTCATCTACAAAGTGATATTCTTTAAATCCTTTGTTCTTACCGATACTGCGAATGAGACAAAAAGGTGTGTTTAGTATCGCATCAGCCTGAGGAGCTGTATTTACGTGTCGGCTAGCATCGAGCATATTGATAGGGCGCGTATCCGAAGTAAAACCACCGCCTCGTATAGCCATCATTATCAGAGTACCGAAGCCTAAGAAAAATACAGCAGACCAACCAAAATAAGATTTCTTTTGAGCAATAGGCACTTCGACGTTTTTCACGCGTTTATAAAGGAAAACCCAAAGAGCTATCAGTAAAAAGAAGCCTACGAACATATACCAATAGCCTCCTAAAAAGCTACTGAATATTTTCATTTTGTTGTTTTCGTGTTCTATAACTGCAAACGATGCCGAAGTAAGGCGAGACTTGCTAAAAGGGTAGTATGCCATATCAATAAAATTGGTGGCATAAGCAATCGTATTAGGTATAAAGTACGACCAAAAAACTACTTTCTGAAATTTCTTATGGGTATTTACCCACAAAGGTAGTAAACTGAGCAGTATGAACAGCAAATTAGTGTACATTATAGCACAGTTATCAAACGCCAATCCATAATAGAAAAGGTCGGATGTGTTATAATCACCCATCACTCCGCGATTCATATAGATAAACAAACCACGTGCAATGGCATAAAATAAGTATACCAAGAAGATACGGTATAAGAAAACTACATATTCTCTGATTCTCATTGTATTTAATTTTAAGTGAATTGTAATAGCAGAATTATAAAGGCTAATACGCACGAAGCGATAAGTACACCACGTGCGCGTTCGTTTTCATAACGATTGATAAAAAAGAAGAAGATAGCAAGGTCTAACAGGGCTCCTAAGAGTATGAGTTTCCCTAAATATCTCTTGTAATAGGCATCTTGCAAGGTAGTAGCAATACTAAATTTAGAGAAAATAAGCACATAGGCTATCACCCCTATTACGTTTACAACAATACCTGCTATAAAACCAATGATTTGGTCTTTGCGTTTTTGATTTATATTTAAAAATCCCATTGCTTTAACTCTTGAATATTTTGGTGAGCCGTAAGGTCGAATTGAATAGGCACTACTGAAATGTAGCCGTTTTCGAGAGCCCATTGGTCAGTATCAATACCTTGGTCTTCATTCACAAAAGTACCTGTCATCCAGTAGTACACTCTCCCTTGCGGGTTCACACGTTTGTCAAAACTTTCTATCCAGCGCGAACGTGCTTGACGGCATACTTTTACGCCTTTTATTTCTTCCTTCTTGATATTAGGTATATTCACATTCAGCACTGTCCCTTTGGGCAACCCATTAGCGAGTACTTTTTCAGCAATACTTTTGATATAAGAGCGCGCTTGCGAAAAGTCGGCATTCCAACTGGAGTCTAATAATGAAAAACCAATAGCAGGAATACCCTCAGTACCCGCCTCGATAGCAGCACTCATCGTTCCTGAATATATCACGTTGATAGAAGCATTGGAACCGTGATTGATACCACTCACACAGAGATCGGGCAGACGACCGTTCAACACTTCGTGTTTGGCTATTTTCACACAATCGGCAGGTGTACCACTACAAGCGTATTCGCGAGTAGCTCCGTTATGTGAGGGCATAGGGTCGCAGTACATAGTAGTATCGAGGGTAACGGCGTGCCCTTTACCGCTCTGAGGCGAATCAGGGGCTACTACCACTACTTCGCCTAATTCTTTCATTATGTCTATCAGATAACGGATACCAGGAGCGGTAATACCGTCGTCGTTTGTTACTAATATTAAAGGTTTTTGCATACTAAAAAGTAAAGACGCGTTTTGTAGTCGCGTCTTTACGATGTGCAAAAGTACACAAATTTTAAATAAAAGCAATATTACATATGAAAAATATATATTTTTACATCAGTTGGATTTCATCTACAAACAATAAGGCTGGTGTGCCTTTACCCTCGTGCCATTCAGGGATTACAGTACCTTTGAGCACTACTTTCACATAGCGAGTTTTAGTTTTAGCAAAGTTCAAACTGATAGGCACGCGCTTGATAGGGTCGGTCTTCTGGGCTATCTTCAAAGGTTGCTGAGTGATGAGCTGAAAGTTTTTTCCATCAGCAGAGCTGTAAATAGCGACTTCTGAGGCGGGAAATATCCAGTTAGGCGTATCGGACAAAGAACCTGTTTTGAGATTGCTAATTTCTTCTTCTTTACCTAAATCGATTACTGCTTCTACTCCCACTCGACCAGGAAAGCCCACCCAATGCCCATCGATATAAGAATCTTCACCTATTTGGGCATCTACTAAGGCAGTAGCCCCTCCAAAAGTGTATTTAGGATTAGTTTCAGTGAGTAATTGTATAGGCTTGTAAGTAGCCTTATTAAATAACGACTGGTAGCTAAACACTCCGCTTATAGTATCTTTATGCACAGCTACTGCTTTTAACAGCACCTCGTTGCTGAGTTTGATAGGCTGGGTATAAAGCGTTTTGGTAGCATCAGGAGTAGTGCCATCGGTGGTGTAGTACACCTTGCCATCGCCTACGGTAAGGAGTTCTACCTGAATACCATCTTTCTTAGGAGCGGGCTGAATAACAGGGGTAACACCCAAGACGTGTTTGGCATAATGATATCCTTCTTTTTGATAGTAATTGAGTAAGTTGCCTAAACGCTTCAAAAAATCAGCATAGTTCTTTTTCTCTGGGGCTGTCCATTGTACCTCAGCTAAGGCAGCCAAACGCGGCAAGAGCATATACTCAGCGTGTGCAGGACTCGCGATGTACTCTGTCCACAAATTAGCTTGTGCTCCTAAGATGTATTTACCTTGTTCGGGAGTGAGTTTAGGGTCGATAGGTTCGTAGTCGTACACCTTTTTCACGGGGAGGTATTCGCCTATGGACAGTGGTTCTTTACTAGGGTCTTCGCCTTGGTTATAGTCGAAATACAAACTGTAATGCGGGGTCATAATAGCACGGTTGTGGCGTTGTGCTGCGGCTATACCTCCTTCGGTACCTCGCCACGACATTACAATCGCGTCTTGTGAAATGTTATCTCCCTCCAAAATCTCGTCCCAGCCTATTACCTCTCTACCTTTCTTCTTGAGAAACTGCTCTACGCGCGATACCACATAGCCTTGTAGTTTCTGTTCGGCAGTGTGTTCAGCGTCGCCTTTTAAGCCCAATGCTTTAATTTTGGCCTGACATTTAGGGCACTCTTTCCAACGTGTTTTAGGACACTCATCACCTCCTATATGAATATATTTAGAGGGGAAAAGTTCGGTAATTTCGTCGAATACGCCTTCTAAGAACTCATAAGAAGCCTCATTGCCAGCGCAAAGTACATCGTCGAACACGCCCCATTTGGTACCTACTGCATAGTCCTTGCCTGTACAACCCAACTCAGGGTAAGCCGTGAGCACAGCTAAGGTATGTCCAGGTATATCTACCTCGGGAATAATCGTAATATAGCGGTCTTGGGCGTATTTTACAATCTCTTTAATCTGTTCTTGGGTGTAGAACCCGCCATAAGGTTTGCCATCAAATTGGTGGGGTTTATCTTTGAGCAAATGCCCAATAAGCGTTTCTTTGCGTGTTGAACCTACCTCAGTAAGGCGAGGGTATTTTTTGATTTCTATACGCCACCCTTGGTCATCGGTGAGGTGCCAATGGAACTTATTAAGGTTATGAAGTGCAAGTATATCAATGTACTGCTTGATAAAATCTACTGTAAAGAAATGCCTGCTCACATCAAAATGCATTCCCCGATAGGCAAAGCGAGGCGCATCGTCTATCACAGCCGTAGGGAACGCTAAGGATTTAGGTTCTGTTACGTCAATCGACTTGCGCAAGGTTTGTATGCCGTAGAACACACCTGCGGGACTTGCTCCATCAATAGTAATTTGTTCACTTGTTACGGTAAGTTGATAAGCCTCTTGGTTAGTTTTTTTAAGGTCGGTTTTAAGACGAATAACCTTCCCACTATTTACATTGGGCTCAGTGGTAAGGGGTAGCCCTGTGATTTCTTTAAGATAAGAGGCGAGGAATTGGGCATTCCTTTGTAGTAAGGTATCACCTTGTGGATAGGTAATCACGGTTTGGGCATCGAGCTCAAAAGGTTTCTGATGGGTATAACTAATGGATTGTGGTAGCGGAATTACCTCGTAATGAATTACAGGCTCAGTGCTTTTACAAGCCATAAGACATAGCGTTACTAAACTAAATATAAGTTTTTTCATTGGTGGTGGTTTGATTTTTAATATTTAATAGTTGGGATATATTGTGCTCTATAGAAAGTAAAAGGCAACATAAAAGAACGTTTTATGGTGGGTGTTTCGTTGCGGTCAGTAATGATAATTTGTTTTTTGGTACTCAACGTGATTAGTAGCAAGTCCTCACCTATAAATTGGGCATTGCTACGGTTTGATGAGGATAAATCTTTGGGAAGAGCTACTGCCATAGGAACTGTTACTGTTTTGCTTTGTTCATTCACTTTATACAAAATAGCTCTCGAGCCAGTATCGGAATCTGATCGCGCATTGTCAATCACTAACACCTCGTTAGGTGCTTTCGGGTTGGCACAGTGCATTCCGTGAGTAAAGTATTTTTTCTCAGGTTTTATGGTGCCATTTTCGCCTATGCGATATAGTAACTTCCCTGTTTTACCGTCAATTTTCCAAAGTTCTCCATAACGATTAAACGTCATATAGTAATTACCTTCGCTATCGTAGTTAAAGGAGTTGGCGTGTAGCCAATCTTTTTTTACCCCTTGTATTTTTATATTAGGGTCGGTAGTGGGGTCTACATAATCAAAACAACTCCATTGCTGGGTGATTTCCCCTCTTCTATTCATAATCACAAAACCATCACCCTTTACAATATCGGTAGTTGTACCGCCTTGTGCAGTGAGGTCGAAAGTTTTATCAATATAGGTTACTAATCCTATACTGCCATCGGGCATAGGGCGACACTCGTGATGCACTTCCCGTCCGTTAAGTGCAGGAACAGTAGCAAAGTCTTTTTGAAATACTACCTCCCCAAAGAGGTCTATAATTTTAATACTTTTAGCATTGAAAGTATAAGGACTTCCAACGGGGTAAGCAGGATTGGTAAGAATGTAAAACTGCTGACGCTGTGCATCGTAATTTACGACCAAAGGCTCTTCGGGCACTTGCTCATACCATACTACTACTCCTTTAGTATCTGTCAGATAGATAGCTTTTGTACCATTCATACGGGCATTTGCAAAAAAATAACCGCCTATATCTTCTTTTAGGTCGTCTATCAGTAATGTTGCATTAGGAAGGAAAGCCTCCACACTTTTTGTCTTAAAAGTTTTCACTGCCGACTTATCTCCTTTCTCGGTAATGATTTGGCAACTGTATTGCCTATCGGGTTTGAGGAACAATAGCGTTTTACGTTCTATTCCTTTGCCCTGGTAGGTATTGGTTTGCTGTACTTGTTCCGGATGGTTCACTTCCCAATAAGCTATATGGAAGGACGTTTCCCCGCTGAAAGTCGCAGTTACTTCCGCGCGAAGGTTATTCGTCTTACTCAAAGACACCTCAAAATCGGTAAGATTACTCTGATACGGAGGGGTAAAAGGGTCTTCTTTTTTAGGGGGAATAGGGTCTTCTTTCTTAGGGATAAAAAGTTCGTCTTTTTTACAAGAAACTGATACCCCCCCTATGATTAAAAACAAAATAATAATCGATTTTCTCATATTTTAAATCTTTCTTGTTCCTATATGTTATTTCAATAAGAAAAAAGCGTTAGTCTTTATCGGGATTTACAGGCTCAATAGCATTACTAAAAGGCTCATATGTCACATAATCCCACAAGGCATAATGGTCTCTGGTAGGAATACGGTCTCCTATAAAATCTATATTTTCTACACTGCAAAAGATACGAAAAGGATACTGTTGCCCATAGTTGAGCTCCTTATGAAGATGTTGCACCCCATCGATGAGCCACGTAGCAATATAATGGTTGTTCTGCGGATTGATAGCTAATTTAATCTGAAAAGTATGCCATTGGTCGCTGTCTATAAGCACCTCAGCATTTTGCGCCCAAGGATTATTCTGGCTGGTCATAAACACCACTACCTGCCCCTCTTTTGCGCCCAACTTCTTTCTGCGTTTAGCATCGCCCGAGCCCACTTCAAAATCTATCTCGTGCCCTTCACTGTTATACAGAAAAGAGCCTATACTTGCCCAAGCGCCTGTTTCCATCGGAGGAATGTAAGCGCGCCAAGTGTAAATACCTGCCCCGTAACGGTGTACTGTTTTTTGTTTTTTGCGCTGTTCAGTATGAGCTTTCGTCCATATTTTCAGTGCCCAACCATCTTCGGCATAAGAATCACTTACCACTTTGGCATAAGTTTCTTTGTCCTTCCCTTGTGGGTAATCCTCGTCCTGATTACCTAATAACCAACCGTCAAGCGTTTTAAAATCCCATCGCATCACTTTGGTTTTATCAATGGTCACCTCAGGAATATCACTTGATTGTTTGCTACAGCCTACAAAAGCTGTCAAACACATTGCCATTAAAAATAGATTTACTCGTTTCATATGCTTTTATTTTTTCGTTTTTGCTTTATTTAAAATTCTCTTTTGCTTTATTGTTTCTTCGCTATTCCTTCTCCGTTTCTTCGTCTTTCCTTCGTCTTTCCTTCGTTGTTTCTTCGTTCATTATTCGTCATTGCATCGCTACACTCCACCTTTTCCGTCATACTTCCCCTAGTGCCTATAACCTAAGACCTCACACTTCGCCATTTACTAATTTTCTAATTTACTAATTTCCTAATTATCCCTTCTCCTTTTCCGTCATACTTCCCCTAGTACCTATGACCTAAGACCTATTGCCTATTCCTTTTTCTTTCGCCTCAAAACCCTGTTTTTACCGTTTTTTGCTTTGTTGTATTATAGTATTAATCAATTACTTATATACCCTTTCTATACCAATCGTCCAAGATTCGTATAAGCTTCCTATAAGCTCTCTATAAGCTAACCCCACCCAATTTACAGCTCATCTTTTACCTTTTATCTAAATTCCTACTTTTGAAAATCTCCGTTTCCTTCCGAAAAGCTCAAAAAAACTCTTTATCCTAATAATTTTTCACTTTTCACTATACAAACTGGTGTGAGGGTTGTAATGAATACCGTTTTAACTAACAACAAAGCAATTCTATTAATATTCTATAAAGGTAGATAATTACAACCCCTTTACCAGCCATTTATAAAAGCAATATGTAAGTCTCGTTTTATTAGCGAGGTTTATAAGAATAAGGATATGGTTGATAAGTTACATAATCCCATAAGCCTACAACATCTTCTGTAGTAGGACGTTCTCCTAAAAAGTCTAGGTTCTCTACACTACAAAATATATGAAATAATTTTTCTTGTCCATAGTTTAGTTTTGACTTATAACGGTCTACTCCATCTATAGCCCAAGTAATGATATAGTTCTGACCATTAATAGCTTGATTTATTTCTAATCTTATCTGAAAAGTATGCCACGATCCTTTATTTCTCTCATCAACTGTAACAATCTCAGTATCGTGATGTAGTTCTGGATTATTTTGGCTTGTAATATAAGCTATCAACTGATTGTTTTTCGTTGCGTGAGCTTCTTCTCTTTTTTTAATAGTCCCTGAACCAACCTCAAAATCTACTTCGTGTTGGTCATCGTTATAAAGCCAAGAACCTACGCTCACTCTTTCACCAATATTCATTGTAGGAATGAAAACACGCCAAGTGTAAATCCCTGCACCAAACATTTGTTTTGTCTTTAATTTTTTCCGCTCTTTTGTCCCTGCTTTTGTCCATATCTTCAAAGCCTTACCATCGTCGCAACCATCTTTATAAACTGATGAACAATGGTCTACATTCTTATTAGGTTCTTGGTTGGCTAAAACCCAATCTGAAAGAGGATAAGAACTAAAGTGCCATCTGTAAGTTCCAACAGGATTATCAGGCTTAGGGTCAGGTGTAGGCTTAGGTGTAGGAACTACGGCTCCACCATTGGGCGTATACTTAACATTATCCCATACGCCTGTTGTAGGAGTGGTAGCAGGTCTATCACCTACTTTTGGTAAGTTCTCTACACTACAAAAGATATTGAAAAGGTTGTCTTGACCATAATCAAGTGTTCCTTCCAATTTATCCTTTCCTTCTCTTCCATCTACTGTAAGGATAGCGTGATAGTTGCCATTCACTAACTTCAATTCTATCTTAAACCTATGCCAATCTTGTTGGGTAATAGCTATCTTTTTAGTGGTCATTCCGTAACCACCCAATTCTGCTATCACTTGATTATCAGTAAGTCTCATTTGGGAGCGTTCTGCATTCTTTCCTGAATAGACTTTGATAGCCAATTCGTGATTGTCATCTTTGTAAAGAAAGCAATTCACACTTGTTTGGGCTCCTTTCTCCAATTTAGGAACATACAATCTCCACTCATATACTCCCGCTCCATATTGTCTTACAGTTTTGAGTTTGTTGCGTTGCCAAGTGTTCACATCTGTGTGAATAATAAGTCCACCGTTTGTACAGCCAGGGCTATGTTGTATCTTATAGCAATTAGGCTTACTGTTCTGATTGGCTTCTATCCAATCGTTAGAAGGAGCATCAAACTCCCAAAACATTACCCCTTTTTGAGCCTGTTGTGCAGCATTAAGCGATTGTCCATCGCTTGATGTAGTTGTTGCGTCGCGTGTAGTTTCCTCAGAATCTATCTTACAACCAACATAGATGAACAAGGTCATCAATGAAAAAATAAATGTTTTTTTCATACTAAAATCATTAAGTTGTATGCTTTATTCTTAGTTTCCTTTTTAAGAAAAAGAGGCTGTCTCGTTGTTGGAGGTGAGACAGCCTCAGAAAAATCAATTTGCCATTTATAGATAAACATCAATTACTACTAATAGGCGGTATATTCAATAAAGTTAAACTTCGTTTCTAAGTGTTTTGTAAGAGCTTTATCGAGTTTAGCCCATTTCATCCAAGGTCTATTAGCAGCTGCTTCGGCTATAAAGAAGAACTTAAATTCATCTTCACCATAATTTGCAACTAAAGTTTTTAATACGTTACCATCAATAGAGTAAACAATAGTATACTTGTTATTTACTTTTTTAAGGTCGATGGTAAGTTTGTAGTCTTTGTTAGCATCTAATAAGCCAACATATTCGTCTACCGCAGGTTCAGCTCCTTGTATATATAGCAATAACTGATTGGGTTTAGCTCCTAAACGAGTGCGATCCTCTTCTGAGCCTATACGAGCCATCATTAAAAAGAGGCGTTCGGTTACTTTCCCTTTTTCATCTTCTGCATAATAATAAAGATTAGCTCCTGATTGGAATTGAGTACCCGCAGGAATGGTTGATACATCGGGGAAGCGGACAGACCACGTATATTTTCCATAGCCCATTTTCATACCCAACTTGTATTGTACCTTAGCAATAGTATTACCACTATCTACTCCTAACACCAATTTACCACTATCTACTTTAGCAATACCCCATTTCAACCAATCGTCGGGGAAGCTGTTGAAAGTCCATTTCTTTACTTCTCCTGTATCTGGTTCTGGTTCTGGGTCAGGTGGGTTAAGTTGGTTTTGAGGTTCTGTAGGTTCCATAGAATATGAGTAGGGAGTATAGGTTACATAATCCCACAAGCCATAATTATCTTTATAAGGCCAGCTATCGCCTACAAACTTTAAGTTTTCAGTACTACAAAAGATATAAAAAGGGTGCTCTTGCCCATAAGTAAGTTGCTGAGCGGCACACTTTACATCATCAATAAGCCAAGTAGCAAAATACTTTCCTCCTGCTAATTTTAGGTCAATTTGGAATGTATGCCAAGCATTCTTCTTGATTTTTACCTTTTGGTGTAAAGCTGGGTTATCCTGGCTGGTAATATAAGCAATCACTTCATCATCAGTAGCTCCTAAGGCATCACGGTCTTTAGTCGTACCAGAACCTACCTCGAAGTCCAATTCGTGTTTATCGCTATTCCACAACCAAGAGCCTATGCTCACACGTTCAGTAGTTCCTAAATCAGAGATATAGGCACGCCAAGTGTAGAGTCCTGCTCCGTATTGTTTTTTAGTTTTGAGCTTTTTACGCTCTTTGGTACCTGCTTTAGTGAATATTTTCACTACTTTACCATCTTCAGCTTGTGTATTGCTCTCCACTGAAGTTTGTGAAATATTAGCCTGTTCTCCTTGGCTGGCATTAAGCCAATCATTGGTATTATCAAAGTTCCACTTCACTTGCTTAGCAGTAACCAAACTGCCTTCTTGTGGAGTTCCTATCTCACTGCGTGGGTTATCGCTAAAACGCCCATCTGCATCGCTCTTGTCGCAGCCTATCATACTAAGCATCGCAACAGCCATCAGTATTGGTTTTGTATAGGTTTTCATATGAGTTTACATTTAAGATTATTGTTCTCTAAAAGAACGGTTGTTTTGTAGGTCAGGGAATTTGTTACTATACACCCCTGGTATAGGGTAATACCTACGTTTGTCATAAGGTTTAAACGGATTGCTGAACTTAGGATACACTTTCCATTCAGGACTCAAATCATAAGGATTTTTTACTACATTAGGGTCTCTTCTAGCATTTAAATTGGCTTCTTTAGTTTCCAATTTTTGTTTAACAAGATCCATATAAGCATCTAAGCGGTCTTTCCATAATCCCATACGGATAAGGTCTACACGACGGACTCCCTCCATATTAAGCTCAAACAAGCGTTCATCACACAATTTACTACGCATATCTTCTTTAGAAGCAAAGTTTGCCAAGGTATAATTGTGGTTGCTATTTTCAAAAGCTCTCTCACGAATTTTATTAATCAAATCCACTGATTCTTGAGTAGGTCCATTGAGCTCATTAAGAATTTCAGCCTTGCAAAGCAATACATCAGCATAACGCAACAAGATGAGGTTATTAGGTGTATTATAATTATAGGTTCCTGGTTTGGTATATTTATATTTTTTAGTATATACCGCATCATTCTCTACTATTTGCGGATTACTTTTTTCATTCCTAAGCGTTCCTACTTCATTAAGTTTAGGAGATATGTACTTTATAGGTTTTCCGTACACATTCTTGAAAGAAGTTACAATAAGTTCTTTAAGACGTTGGTCGTCACTATCAAACTTCCAGTACAATTCCAGAGGCATATTGATATTGTTCCAGCCCATATCATATTCCCAAGGAGTGAAATACAAAGCTAAATCTGAAGAACCTGAGGGCACTTTATCACTTGCTCGTATAGCAAAGATAATCTCGTTATTATTTAAGGTTTCAGGCTTAGAAGGGTCGAACACATCAAACACTTTAGCTTGTAAGGCGTATTTACCTGAGGTTACCACTTGGTCTGCATACATTAAAGCAGCTTGCCAAGCAGCGGTAGCATCTTTACCTTCTTCACGCAAACGCCCTGCTTTACGCATATTAAGACGCATCAAATAGCCATAAGCAGCGCCTTTGGTAGGACGACCTGAAGCTCCCTCTGTTGCAGTACCCCATTCATCGGGAAGGTTATTAGTAGCAATGAGCAAATCTTGTTCTATTTGGTCATCTAATTCCTCAACAGTAGCCAAAGTAGGGTTAGCATCAGCTTCGTAGAAACCATTTGTTATCAAAGGTACTCGATAAAAAGCATTGGTAAGCTGATAGAAAGCAAAAGCGCGCAAAAAGTGGGCTTCGGCTAAGAGCTCTGGTTTCTTATCGGCGGTTTTGAAACGAGATTCAGGAATCATTGAGATATTGTCAATAGCAGTATTGGCACAACCAATCATTTGCCAGTTACCATTGTAGCATCTCGCAAGTTCTACGTTGCCAGAGAGACCATTTTCATTGTATATCTCGAAAGCAATACCATCTTTAAAACAGTCATCAGTAGACATATCGTTGATGTAGAAGTTGCTTGTGTGTGTAGCCCCAAGAAGGTAACGATAAATTCCGTTTACACCTTCTTGTGCATTTTCTTCGGTAGTATAGGCGTTATTAGCATTGTAAACAGAAGTTAAATCTTCTTTGAGTTCACAAGCGGTAAACGAGAGTCCTAAAAGACCTACCAATGTATATAGTTTATAATTCGTTTTCATTATTCTTTTGCGTTAAAAAGTTAATTTCACTCCAAAGTTAATGGTTCTGTAAGCAGGATAAGAGTTTAAATCTAATCCTTGTGCAATAGCACTACTACCATTAGTACTAATATCGGGGTCGAAACCTTGGTATTTAGTGAAGGTAAGCAAATTTTGAGCTCCTACAAACATACGCATTGTTTTAAGAGTTTTCATATTCCATTGACTACCTGTGAAGGTATATCCTAACTCAACATTGCGCAATTTTACGAAATCGGCATCTTCTACAAAACGAGAGTTCACATAAGAACCATATTGCAATTTGGCTGTTTTTTGATAACCATTACGAGGCACACTGTTAGAAGCGTGCGCTTTTGTCCAACGGTCAGCTGAATCTGAAAGGCGGTTATTATCTTCCAAATAAATACGAGTTAAGTTAAGCATCTTGGCTCCTAATGAGGCTTCAAAGAAGAAAGAGAAGTCAAAACCTTTATAGGTAAAACTATTGTTAAGACCTATGATAGTTTTAGGGATACCAGTACCCAATACAGTACGGTCTTTTTCGTCTATTTTACCATCACCATTAAGGTCTTTAAACTTAGGGTCACCAGGTGCTGAGTTAGGCTGTGGTGCATAAGTTTCGCCTTCTTGAAGGATACCATCGAACTCATAACCATAAATAGCACTGAGAGGTTCACCTTCTTTGAGCATCATATATTCTTTTTCGTCATAAGAACCGTGAGGACGTATATACTGAAAACGTGGTTTTCCATCGTTGAGTTTCAATACCTCACTGCGGTTATGAGAGAAGTTAAATGCTGTAGTCCAGACAAAATCGTTTTTATTGATATTGGTAGATTTGATAGCCACTTCAAAGCCTCGGTTTTCAATCTCACCATCGTTTACCATCATTGCGGTATACTCAAAACGGCGACCGTCATTCACATAGTTAGGGAAACCTCCTGAAGGGTGAATAGGGTCAGGGTTTAACAAGTCGTGAGTGCGTTTGATATAATAATCGAAGCTGGCTTCTACTCTACCAACCACTAAATCGATACCGGCATTCCATTGTGCAGTGGTTTCCCAACGGAGTTTTGGATTGTAGGGATTAGAAGGATACATACCTTTAGAGTTCACATCATTACCAATATACACATCGCGTACAGAGTATTGGTATTGTGACAAACCAAAGCGGATACCATCGTTACCACTAAGTCCATAGCTAGTGCGCAATTTGATACGAGAGAAAAGAGGTTTAGCAAATTTCATAAACTCTTCTTCACCTAAGTGCCAAGCAATAGACCCCGCAGGAAATATACCCCAACGATAGTCAGCTCCAAACACTGATGAACCATCGGCACGAACTGAAGCGTTGATAATATAACGGTTATTGAAGATGTATTCGGCACGACCAAAAACAGAAGCTTTTTTGATTGAGGATTCACCTGAACCTATCCAATCTAAATGTTGGGCAGCTCCAATATTTTTGAAAGAGAATACATCGGAAGCAAAACCATAGGCTTGCACTTCATCACCTTTACCTCTTTGATAAATATAAGAAGTACCTGCGGTTACTTTTACATCGTGTTTACCTTCCATTTTAGGGTGGTAAGTAGCCACACCTTCTATTTGGTGTTTTACGTTTTCTTCGTGACTGAGAAATGCTTGTCCTTTGTAAGACTGACCTATAGAAGTAGAACGGTCATAATACTTTTCAGTTTTTAAATGGTCATAAGCATAGGTATAACGACCATTGATAGTAAGTGAAGGCAACAAATCAATATCGGCATAAGCGGTTGCATACATTGTATTAAAATGGCGATAGAGTTGCGCTCCGCTCATTTCTTCGAACACAGCCGGACGGCGGTCTTTAGTTCCAAACACATCGAAACCTTCTTTATTTTTCCAAGGTTCCAAATTAAAGATGCGGTACATAATATTTTTATCAGAAGAGACTGTACCCATATCTAAGAATTTCTTTTTAGATTTGGAAAAACTCATATTAGCCCCCGCTCTTACTTTCGGACTTATCTTGTACTGCAAATTGATACGTCCTCCATAACGATTATAATCGGTATTGAGCAGAATACCAGGCTCTGTAAGGTAGTTACCTGACATAAAAGCGGATAAGCGGTCAGTACCACCTGATACGGAAAGCTGGTGTAACACAGTGAAGGCATCGTGAGTGGTTTCTTTGAGCCAATCGGTACCTTTACCGCGATAGGTAGCTTGTTGAGCTGTCCATTTACCATAAGCGGCGTCTTGGGTTTGTTCATATAAGCGGCGGGTAAGTGCTATGGTTTCTCCAGCATCGAGCAAATCCCAAGGATTGTACATATTCTTATAAGAAGTTTGGTTAGAGTACTCTACATTAAAGCTACCTTCTTTACCTTTTTTAGTAGTAATAAGGATAACCCCGTTGGCACCACGAGCTCCGTAAATAGCAGTAGTAGAGGCATCTTTTAAGATTTCGATTGATTCGATGTCGTCTATACTGATTTGCGACATATTATCAGTTTGGAATCCATCGATTACATAGAGCGGTTCGTTATCGGCACTTACTGAAGAAGCACCACGCACACGGATAGATACATTACCACCAGGCTCGAGTGAGTTTTGGCGCACTTGTACTCCTGAGGCACGACCTTTTAACATCTGTGACATATCGGCTACCACCCCTGCTTTTACATCATTGGTTTTGATGGAGGTAATAGCACCTGCTAAATCACGTACTTTGGTAACGCCATAACCTACGACCACTACTTCGTCTAACTTTCTTTGCTCTTCGGCAAGAGCAATATTCAAAGGAGAAGGTGTATTGGCGGTTACTTTTACATTTTGAGTTACATAACCCATAAATGAGACTTCTAAGGTTTGCCCTACCGATACCTCTATGGTATACTTACCGCTCATATCGGTACTGACACCCTTACTAGTTCCTTTAATTACTACCGAAGCACTCATTAGGGGCTCTTTGGTAGTAGCATCGCTGACAGTTCCACGGATAGTGCGTTGTTGCGCATAGCTCCAACTCACTAATAAGAACAACAGAACTGATAAAAATAGATTTCTTTTCATACAATGGTTGTTTGTTCGTTTGTTTTCGTATGGTTTTGATGGTTCAAAAGTACAAAATAGTTGAAGAAATAGAGGTTTAAAATCGTCTATAAAAGGTTTAAAATCGTCTAATGAGTTTTAAGACATTCATAATCAAAGGCTAAAAAGAAGCTCTAAGAAAGTAATAAAAAGAAAAATAGCCTATAACAAATAGAAAAAAGATAAAAACAAAAGAATAAAAGATAAAAAAAGCCCCCAAAAAGGGGGCTGCGCAATTTAAAAATATATTACAATGCCGAGAAAAATCTCGTTATTTTTATCCACACTTACAATCAGTTCCTCCTCCACAACTTTTCTTTTTCTTTTTAAAAAAAAGTGTTTTTACGAGATAGCCTACTGCTATAACAACTAATATATAAGCGATGATTTCTTGTGTATTCATACTAAAAATACTATTTATTGAGTAATTCAAAAGCTACATTTATTTGTGCTTCTACTGCTATTTTGCCTATTGCTAAGGTGTCATTGGCTTCTGCTCCGCTACTACCTAAGCTCACTTTACTGGATCTGAAAGTAGGTTGTACATCGTTAAAGTTTGATGAAAGTTCTTTAACAGCAATAGCTTTGCCTATATTTTGGTCTAAACTTACCGCATAGAGCAGTGCTTTTTTACGAGCATCTTCAATGGCAGCTACACGAGCGTCTTGCAAATGCTTTTCTTTATTCTTCACATCGAAACTTACACTATTGATACGGTTTACGCCTGCATCGAAAATAGCGTTCATTAAACTATCGTATTTGCTAATATCTTCTAATTTGATAGTAATATTTTGTAAAACGCGATATTTATTAATCTTATTATAATCGTCTTTATAAAGTGAAACATAGCTGGTTTGGAAGTTTTCCTTTGGCAGTTCTTTACTCAAAGTCTCCAAGACTTTGGCTACTTCTTCACTGTTTTTTTGTCGTAAATTTTTAAGGTCAAGTCCTTCTCTTTCTATACTGATAGAGATGTTTACGACATCGGGGGTAACATATACAATGCCTTCACCCACCACTTGCACTGAAGGCGTTTGGGTTTGTGCTATTGCCATTGTCGAGACCAATGAGAATAATAAAATGTACTGTTTCATATGTTTGTTTTTAGTTTATTATATGCAATTTATATGCCAAAGGTGCGAGGTCGTAGCACGACAGGCAGGCGGATAACTTAGAAATTAGCTAATGGTTAATGATTAATGGTTAATGGTTAATTTGGGAGGGAATTATACAAAGCTTATAGAATAGATGAACGAAGAGTGGGTCTACAGTGGCTCTACAGTGGGTCTACAGTGGCTCTACAGTGGCTCTACAACGGAGACTAACCAAAGATTAACTGAATACTAACTGAATACTGATTGAGTTTATAGTGCTCCTATCTGCTAATATCACTCGTTTTACGAGTTAGACTTGTCGGGCGCAAAATAACTAACAACTTAGGTTAACCGCACGAAATTGCGGTTGCTATAATAAGATTTTTCCCAATTAGCCTATTTGTTAATTATTTCGTACCTTTGCCCTCCCTAATAGATAAAAATGAAAACCAAAGAGATACTTATAAAGGGTGCGAAATTGCACAACCTTAAAAATATAACTGTAGGAATTCCTCGTAATAAGTTAGTAGTGATTACAGGACTCTCTGGCTCGGGTAAATCATCATTGGCGTTTGACACGCTTTACGCCGAAGGACAGCGCCGTTATGTGGAGAGCCTATCGTCGTACGCGCGTCAGTTTTTGGGTAAGTTAGACAAACCCAAAGTAGACAATATCATAGGGATTGCCCCTGCCATTGCTATTCAGCAGAAAGTAAACACTTCGAACCCACGTTCTACTGTGGGCACTTCTACCGAGGTGTACGACTACTTGAAACTGCTCTTTGCTCGTATCGGGAAGACATATTCGCCAATTTCGGGACAAGAGGTGAAAAAACATACGGTTACCGATGTGGTTGATGCGGTGATGCGCTATCCCGAAGGCACCAAACTGTTGCTTTTAGCCCCTGTGAGTATCCCCAAAGACCGTACCGTAGAGCAAGTGCTCAAACTCCTATTACAACAGGGCTATGTACGCATTCTATACAAAGAAGAAATCATTCGTCTTGGGGAAGACAATTTGCCTAAGAATCTCGACAATTTCCAATTGGTAGTAGATAGGGTGATTGTGCGTCACGACGAAGACTTTCAGCACCGCCTTGCCGATGCGGTAGACACGGCTTTCTTTGAAGGCAAAGGCGAGTGCTATATTCAAGAAATGGACGGGGTGGTACAAACGCATTTCAGCAATCGGTTTGAGTTGGACGGTATCACTTTTTTAGAGCCTAACGTACACTTATTCAGCTTTAACAACCCTTATGGGGCTTGCCCAAAATGCGATGGTTATGGTGATACTATCGGACTTGATGAAGACCTTATCGTGCCTAACACAGGTCTTTCGGTCTACGAGAATGCTATCTATCCTTGGCGTGGCGAGACGATGAGTTGGTTTCGTGACCAATTGGTGAATAACGCCTATAAGTTCGATTTTCCGATACACAAGCCTTGGTTTGAGCTCACCGATGAGCAGAAACAATTGGTTTGGGACGGCAACAAGTATTTCACAGGACTCACCGATTTTTTCAAAGAGTTAGAAGAAAAAAGTTATAAAATACAAAACCGAGTGCTCTTGGCACGCTATCGCGGAAAAACGCGTTGTCACGAATGCCACGGCAAGCGTTTGCGCAAAGAGGCTAACTACGTGAAAATAGCAGGCAAAAGCATTTCGGACTTGGTAGAATTGCCTATTGAAGAACTACAAATCTTTTTCAAAGAACTCAAACTCACGGACTATGAGCAAGAGGTAGCCAAACGATTGCTTTTAGAAATTAACAACCGCTTGCAATTCCTTGCTGATGTGGGCTTAGGTTACTTAACGCTCAACCGAAAATCGAACACGCTCTCAGGGGGGGAAAGCCAGCGCATTAACTTAGCGACCTCGTTGGGCAGTAGTTTGGTAGGCTCTATGTACATACTCGATGAGCCCAGTATCGGTTTGCACCCGCGCGATACCGAACAACTGATAAGCGTACTAAAATCCTTGCGCGACTTAGGCAATACGGTGATTGTGGTGGAGCACGACGAGGATATTATGAAAGCTGCCGACTACATCATCGATATAGGTCCTGAAGCGGGCACGCACGGTGGTGAAGTAGTAGCGACAGGCACTTACAACGAACTTCTAAAAGCCAACACCCTTACGGGGAAATACCTCAGTGGGCGCTTAACAATTGAAATACCCAAAAAGCGACGCACTTCGCCTCACTACATCACTTTGGTAGGCTGTCGCGAGAACAACCTTAAAAATATAGATGTTACTTTTCCTTTGGATATGCTCACGGTAGTTACAGGGGTATCGGGTAGTGGAAAATCGACTTTGGTGAAAAAGCTACTCTATCCTGCTATTCAAAAAGAATTAGACTTAGGGGGAGAGAAAATCGGTCAGTTTACCAAAATAGAGGGTAAATACAAACACTTGCAAAGTGTGGAGTTTGTAGACCAAAACCCTATTGGAAAATCAACCCGTTCAAATCCTATTACCTATATTAAGGCTTACGACGATATTCGCGCCCTCTTTGCAAGTCAGAAGTTGGCAAAGATGCGGAATTTCCAATCTAAACATTTCTCATTCAACGTTGATGGTGGGCGTTGTGAAGTATGTAAAGGAGAGGGTGAAGTAACCATAGAAATGCAATTTATGGCTGATGTGCACCTCACTTGTGAGGCTTGTGGTGGTAAACGCTTCAAAAAAGAAGTGCTTGAAGTGATGTACGAAGGCAAAAACATAGATGACCTGCTGAACACTACTATCGATGATGCAGTAGCCTTTTTTCAAAAGCACAAACAAACCAAAATAGCTGAAAAACTCAAACCTTTGCAAGATGTAGGTTTGGGGTATGTAACACTAGGGCAGTCCTCCTCTACCCTATCGGGTGGGGAAGCCCAACGGATAAAATTAGCGTCGTTTCTATCGAAATCGGACAGTAAAGAAAAGGTGCTTTTCATCTTCGATGAGCCTACTACCGGCTTACACTTTCACGACATTCGCAAGCTCTTAGACTCGCTGCAAGCTCTTATAGAAAGAGGGCATTCGGTAATTATTATAGAGCACAATGTAGAGATGATAAAATCGGCTGACTACGTGATAGATTTAGGCTTAGAAGGCGGTGCTAAAGGAGGTAATCTCGTAGCGACAGGTACGCCCGAAGAAATCGCTAAAAACAAAAAGAGCTACACAGGAAAATACTTAAAACTGAAATAAAAAAGAGTTCGGTATTCTTACCGAACTCTTTTTTATTGATAATCCTAATAATAAACTACGCTTGACGAAGTTGCTTTTCCAAAGCAATAGCTTTAGGGAAAAGAATATTGTTTTCGAGGTGAATATGACGATTTAAATCGGTTTCAAACTCTTGCAACATTTGATAAGTTACCTTGTAAGTATTACAAGCATCGGCAGGAGGCGTATAGTTATTGGTAAGCTTTACTATTTCCTCGAAACGCTCACCTTCTGCACTGTGTTCGTGCATCATCATTGCGATAGGGTTCTCTACCGTACCGAAAGGTATATCGCCAAGAGGTTGCCCTGATTGTTGTGCTTTTACGAGGCTTTCGATAAAAGGGAAAAGCACTCCTTCTTCTTTTTTAAAATGCGACTCGAGGTCACGAGCACTCTCATTAAAAATACGATTGATTTCAAAGAGCTCAGGGTGACGCTCGCCGTGCACACGACATAGCTTATCGAGGAACTGCAAAAGCATAGGGGTTTTGTCGCGCACGTATTGGTGATGAATGCGCACAATATAGTTAGCAAGCAAGTCGAGAGGCCAATCGCGTACATCGACCTCGTTGCTATTGCCTTTGGGGAGCGCTTCCAACTCGCTAATAAGCGCGTTTTTCTCTACTCCTTTTTTCTCACAGGCTTCGTCGATAGTACGACCGCCTTTGCAGCAAAAATCAATACCGTGTTTTTTAAATATAGCGGCAGTGCGAAAATCGTCGGCTACGATTTCGCCAATGGTTTTGTTTGTTGTTATACTCATAATGATTTAATTTGAGAGGGCAAAGGTATGAAAAGTATTTGGATAATAAAAGTGTATTATATCTTTTTTATTTATTATACAAATACTATACCTTAGAAATAAGGTAGTTTCCGCTTTTAACATTCCTTTTACATTAACAAATATTTAAGACCTTTATTTTAACATTAAGAAGATGTTTGAATCCTTTTATCGTTCTAAAATGAATAAAGGAAAGGGTAGCACAATAGCTTTTTTACAGGGATTTTGGACATTTTAAAGAAGATAATATTGTCTTAAAATGGCAAAAGTAAAATTTTAACATTCATTGCGTTATTCTCGGGATTTTAACATTTTCTTTGCGTTTTATCTGTTAAAAACAGTTTTTTAACAGATAAAACGCAGTGTTTTTAAAGATTTAGTGTGTAATTATTAACAGTAAAATAAGAATTTCAGCGACGATAGTTATATTTTTTTGCATATTTTTTTGAATATTTTTTGGTAGTTACATTTTTTAACGTATCTTTGTGCCATCAAAAAAGATAAGAGACTTTTTCATAACCAACAACAAAGAAATAAACGAACTACAAGTTGTGTATAAAAACAAGAATGTAATTGTAAACAAAAAGTTTTTTTTCATAATTTTTATTTTTAAGTTTTCTTTTTTATTATTAAATTCAAGAGGCTTCTAAGGGGTTAGAAGCCTCTTTTTATTTGAGCCGGCCGACCGTAGCACGGCAGGCACTTTAATTAGGCAAATACAATTTGAGGCGAATTTGGGCTAAAGAGTGAAACTATGCCTCAGAAAAAGTAGTAGCACGACGGACAATTGATTTCAGAATTGGAGTGCTTGAAAGATTGCACATAAAAAAACCGTTATAAGCTATACTTATAACGGTTTTCCCCTATTATTAAATATTTAATTCTTATGAATAAGACGACTACTAAAAGTATATCTTCTCCAACTATCTTGTCTATTATTTAAATTCTGAAATATCTTTAGGATTGTATATACCTCCTGCACGGAAATCAGACTCTGAGATAACTCTATCATAATCAGCTTTACTTGATAATGGAATATACAACTGTATCTTACCGTTTCCGTTTGAAAAAACATCTCTTATGTTATCTATTTCAGGAGCTGGAACATCTTTACCCTCTGGTAAAGCTCCTAATCCTTTTGGAGGAACTGTTCCTCTAAAAGCTACGTGTTGTAATGCAGTACAATTACTGAATGCATTTTGTCCTAAGTGGGTTAAAGTAGCAGGAAATTCTACCTTCGTTAAACTTCTGGCCATTCTAAAAGAAGAATCTCCAATCTTTTTAATTTTAGGAAATTTGATATATGAAACATTAACATCAAAAGAATAAAGATCTGTCTCATTTTCATTAAACAACTTACCTTCTATCTCTGTAACATTATTAAAATCTATTCCTGTAAGCTCGTTTTGCCCTGCAAAAGCCCTACGTGCTACTTTAGTAATATTAGGTGGAAGAGTAATATTTCCTTTCAATTTTACACCTGTCTTTATTCCTAAAAGTACACCATCTTTAACAATATAATTTGAGTCATCTGATTTACTAACAACAATAGTAAGTATAAGTTTATTTCCCTTACCATTATCACCATCACTATTAGTAAGCTCTACTGTTAAAGTTCCTTCTTTTTTTCCAAATATTTTAACACCCGTATATTTACCATTCTCTTTCTCTATATCTGCACCAACTAATTCTTTCGCATATTCAATAGTAGCAATACTACTATCGTAAGTGCCAATAGTAAATGAATTATTATAAATATTATTTAAATCAATACGTCTAGGTTTTCCTCCTATCCCTATTTCTACATTTTGAATTGCAGCAGTAAAAGGAGCTCGTACGTGTACGATAAAACTTCCTTTAGGGAATCCTTTGTCATTTTTCTCACCTGCGGTATCTTCAAAGTATACTTCACCAGTTTGCCCTTCGCCTATTCCTTTTACAAAGAAATTTGCATTTCCCTTTTTATAGGCTTTTGCCAAGGCAGTAGATGTAGAGTTTATATTTACTTTATCTATCGTACCATTATATTTTTTGAGCAAATTGGTAACTTCTACTTCTACGTCTCTATCAACAAATACGGTTTTACCCAAAACGGCTATACCTCTATCTGTTTTCATTTCGTCTTTTACAGTTACATTGATATAGGCAACTCCATCACCGTTTTTACTTTCTATTTTCACACGGGTTTCGCCTACTTTACCGCCTACTTTTTTGCTAGAAATAATAACATTAATATCTCTTCCCATATTGGCGATAGCCACGTCTACATCTTCAGATTCGGGCTTTTTGATACCGTCGGGGGCAGTTACTTTCACGGTTGTTTGCCCTCCTAAGTTAAGGGTGACAGCCGTTTTCTCTAATATGATATTAGAGTCTCCCTCTTTATCGTCTTTTTTGCAGCTGAACAGGGTTGCTGAAGCCAACACTAATAAAGCTAACATCATTAGTCTAGTTTTCATTGCTAAATACATTTAATTAAATTTCGCTACAAAAATAGGTATTTTTACAATACAAAACAAGCTTTTAGAGATAATATTATCTATTATTTTGTGTTATTTGTAACATTTTATATTTAAACATCTGACAATCAAGTAACTTTATAAGAATTTTATTAGAGTAAAATTATTGTTTAATAAGAGAAGTATAGGTTAAACATACGAGGTTTTCTTTAAAGAAAATCAAACAAATAGGTAAAAGTCTTTCAATTGACAATTGATAATTGACAATTGATAATTGACAAATGTGATGTGCACGGAGGTACAGTGGTTTTATAGTGGCTCTACAGTGGCTCTACAGTGGCTCTACAGTGGCTCTACAGTGGCTCTACAGTGGCTCTACAGTGGCTCTACAGTGGCTCTACAGTGGCTCTACAGTGGCTCTACAGTGGCTCTACAGTGGCTCTACAGTGGCTCTACAATGGCTCTACAGTGGCTCTACAGTGGCTCTACAATAACGATTAATTAAATTATAATCAAAGATTAATTGAGTTTATAGTGTTTTAAGTTAATGTGAGATTGGTGTAAGAAAAAAGTGTAGCTTACGCTACAGAAATCTTACAAATCTTAAAATAATCAAACAAATAGGTAGCAAGCCTGGAAGTCTCGTACAGATTTCACGGAACAGTAATGAATAAATTGTAACTGACGTTAATTATGATGCATAAGATAGGGGATAAAACTGATAACACCAAAATAAGCCAATAATACCAGAAGTGAGGAAATGAGAGAATGAGGAAATTAGCAAATGGGGAGTGTATAAGATAAAAATAAAAGGCAAAAGATAATAAATAAAGTGAAGGAAAATACAATGACTATTATAGTTGGGATAGCAATAAAATTTTTAAGAAATGAAAAAGGGCTACCCTTAGCGGATAGCCCTTTTGAAATAAATATTAATTAATGTATAACCTATGAAGCAAACAAATCTTAACGATATAGTGTAAAGTTACCGTTGAAGGTACGAGTATCGTGTTCGTCGCTAAGTTCTACGAGGTACCAATAGTCGCCTGTTGGCATATCTCTACCGTCGTACTTACCGTCCCATTCTTCGCCTGCTCTAAGCGTTTTGAGACGACGACCGTAGCGGTCGTAAATAGTAGTACGGATGAACGGATACTTATCTACCCTGCGTGGTGCCCACGTATCGTAGTTGCCATCGCCGTCAGGAGTAAAGAAGTTCGGTATGAATACATCGAAGTATTCTTCATAGAACGTTTTCGAGAACGTACAGCCTGCTGCATCGTGTACTACTACATCTACTATTTTGAGTTTCTTACCGCTCACTGGATCGGTGTACTCACGGTCGTTCATTCTCAATTCGTAGACGTTATTGGTATCGTAATCTTCGCCATTGAACTCATAACGATAAGGTTTCACGCCGTTTACACCTTCTACTTGTAGCGTATTGATAACGGTAGTAGGTGATTTCACGATATTGTTCAACTGGCGATACTCTACCACAGTTACTGATTTGGTAGCCATTTGAGTACATTGTTTAACAGCTCCGGTAACTGAATGGACATCGGTATAGACGATTTCTAAGGTTTGTGTTGCTATACTCATATTAAACCTGTTCTGGTCGATATAGCCGACATTCACACCGTTGTTACGCGAGAAGGTTTGTGGTGTAGTAGCTCCGTTGAGTTTGTAGGTTATCTTATTGAAATCTACTTCGTCTTTGAAGCGTACTTCTATCCAGGTTGTGAACTCGTTATTATCACAACTGAAGCCTTGCTCGGTAGTTGGGTCGAGGTCAGGAGCTGAGTAAACGCTAAACTTATAAGTAGGCGACATCACACAGCTGTTGGTTGTACTGCTTACGCTATCGGTTACCACAATCTCGTAATTGCCTTCGGTTAAGTTAGAAGCGCGGATTACGGTTGCTGACGAGGTAGCATAATCGGTATGTGCAGGAACGTTTGAGCCTTGTTTCATTATAGCGATGTCGTAATTAGGACGACCGCCATCAACGGTGAACTCTATCCAAGCGTCGTTACCTTTGTGGCATACAAGCAAGTTAGAATCGGTTACATTCACTACGATAGGCTTAGGTTCTTTTACTATTAGTTGTTCCTTTTTGAACAAACAGCCCCAAGTATCCATTATTTCGACTGTATAAGTATCAGGAGGCAAGTTCCTAAATGTAGTATCTGATTGCGTCCTAAAGTTATAGTGAGAATCTATAATTGTATAATGATAACGTCCTGATCCTCCTCTTATGCTCAATGGATCAATAGTAATCTCTCCATCAGTATCTCCCTGACAAGTAACGTGACGAGTTACGGAAACAGTAGCGGTAATTGGGTCAGGTGCTTTTAAGCCTACCTGAGTAGTACCTGAAGCTACTGAACAGCCCCACGCATCGGTAACAGTAATAGTGTAAGTTACTACACCACCAGGAGTACCGACCAATCCTGAGAATAATACACTATCGCCATTGAGAGCTATGGTTTTCTGACCTGTAATAGCACCGCCTTGTATATTGACCGTATAAGGAGCCCAACCACCTGACACGGTTACGAGTATCTCACCACGATTATTATCACAAGTTACACTAAATGTTTCTCTTGCAAAAACAGTTATAGGAGCTTCGGCTTGTACTATTTCGAAGGTAGTTTCGGCTTTACAGCCTGAAATAGCCGAGATAGCTTCTACCCTGTACTTGCTTGCTGGCAAGCCTGCGTGTACTATGGTAGCACCTGTAGAGTTACCTGTAATAGGAGTACCTACTGGCAATGGATAAATTGTATAGCTAAATCCGTTAGCCACTTGGTCGCCGTCAGAGAGACGGGTATCGGTAAGTTCTAAGGTAATAGAACCTGTACCACCGTAGCAAGTTACCCTTTGTGGGTTCTTAGCTTCTAACAATAAGGTGTTAGGATCGAGCACGGTATAGTTGGTACTTACCTCACAACCCGTAATCATATTCTTAGCTCTTATCACATAAGCGTAAGGTTCAGTAAGGGTGAATGTATAAGTGAGTGAGTTAAGCGTTACTGGAGGTATTACGGTAATAGTACCCCAACCTACTTTGCTCACTGAGTACTCGATAGGTTCGCCACTGTATACGGTGGTAGTGCTGAGGGTTACAGAGATGTTTTCATCTACATTACAAGTTTTCGCTTGTAACTGAGTAGCGGTAAGACTGCTCATCATAAGTGTAGGTGAAATAGTCACTGCGGTAGTAGTTGCACTACAACCATTGGTATCGTACACCTGTGCATAATAACTATTAGCGGTAGTTAAATAGCTTGGTAAGGTGTAGCTATAAGAGGTTACTCCCGGAGTTACTTGCTGTTGATAGAGCAAGGTGCCTGAGGCAAGCTCTCGGTATTCAATACGTGTATAAGACTCAGTACCACCTGTTACATTATTCAAATCGAAATGCAATTGTGGATTAGTAACTTCACCTGTATCAGCATCGCAAGTGTACTCTTTTTTGCTAAGGGCATTGGTAGTTGAGATTACATCAGGAGAGGTAACCGTTACTTCAATGGTTGATGAACAAACTTGTGCACTTACAGCTGTAATACGGTAGGTAGCACCACCTAAGATGGCTGCACCTGATGGTACGTTATTAAAGGTTACATAATTACCATTTAGAACCTGAGTAACACCTGGTACTGCTACCCCTGCATTATCGGTGATTGTGAAGGTATATGGAATACCATCAACAGGGTTTGCTTTTATACGTACGGTAGCAGTTTCGGCATAACAAGTAGGTGTAGTAACCGAAAGGACTTCGAGTCTAGGTATTTCAGGAGGTCTTACTACGAAGTCTAACGACTTAGCACATTCGGCAGGAGTACCCCAAGTAGCTGCATCATAGATATTGATGAGGTAACTACCTATACCACCATTGGTTATTACACTGTGTGCATTACCTGTAACATTAGCCCCTGTAACCACCGGTACAGCACGTTCGTTGGCAGTACCTTTGTTAATCACACGGTAGAGACTAAACTTATAAGTACCTGAACCACCTGTGATATTAGTTACATTGATAGTTACTGTATTAGTAGCACCACAAGGTAACAATGGTAAGTGACTTGCATCAAACTTAATCATCTCGTGTACTCTAAATGTAGTACTAGTTTCGCAACCATTAGCATCTTTAAATGAGATGGTGTACGGATTTGGATTTGGTGCTAAGCGTATTGGTAAAACAGTTTCAGTAGTTACTGTTATGTTTTGCCAGTTCACAATACCGTCTATCTTGTATTGATGTTGACCAATACCTATGCTGTTAAATTTCACTCTAATAGGATAATCGGTATTATCGCTACAAGCGTCATCGACAGTAATTGAGGCAACAGAAGGTTGAGAATCGACGGTTACGGTAACTGTGTTTTCTCTCAAACAGCCAGAAGTATCTCTGACAAATACTTTCCAAACACCTGCTTCTACGTCTTTTGATTCGTTATCAGTAGAAGTAGTGAGGGCATTATCTAAGGCAGTACCGGTAGGTGCTGCTGATATGGTTGTATTGTGATAGTAATACTGATAAAGGGCTGTACCACCTGTGGCATCTACTACTATCTTACCGAGACCTTGTGGTTGCGGTGCTTGACAGTTTGCCTTACGGGTAACCGTAGCAGTCATTGTCAATAAAGACGCTGACTTACCTATGGTAAAGTTGGTAGTACCTTGTGTACAGTTAGTACCACCCTCAGTAAAGAGGACAAAATATCTACCTGCTGGAACATTTGGTATTACTATATCTTGACCCACTGCTGGAGTTGCTGTTAATGGTGGCGTAACAGGACCACTAGCTACAGCAGTTCCTAATGACGGATAAGTAGGTGTATAACGGAATACTTGATAGGTAACATTTGGATTTGTCCAGTTCTTCAAGTGAACAAACACCTTACCGTCATTGGCATCGGCACAAGTAGTAGAAGCAACACCTGTGATAGTAGCTTCTAAAGGCGATTGTGTAGGTACAGGTATATTAGCTTCCTTGATAAAAGTACACTTGCTACTTGCATCGTACACGATAAAGGTATAGGTTACCCCTGGTGTAACACCTGTAAAGGTGTAAGTAGAAGCGTTTTTAACACTACCATCGGACAAGAGAGTAGGTACTACAGCACCACCGTGGAACCAAGTATCATTTCCTCCTAGAGGGTTAGCCACTGTTTCTTGTACACTGGTAGTGGCTCCATAAGGAGGAGTAATACCTTCACGATATACGGCGATGTATTGGTTAGCACCAATAGTTCCTCCTGAGTTATCGTATACTGAGATAGCTATTTCACCGGAGTTGGCTATACAACCTATGGTGGCTGTACCTCGTGCGTCTAAGCCATTAGCATCGGATTTTACAACAAAGTCATAAGTATACTTACAAGACTTAGCATCTTCTACCACTATTTGGTAGTTACCAATGTCTAAGTTCATAAAGGTTTCTCTTGAACCAGTAGCTACATTAGTACGAGTAGCATTCACCACGCCATTCTTATTTAAAGTAACAGTGAATGGTGCAGTACCTCCTTTATTCACCCAAGCACTTGCCTGAGCTTTCTGAGTACCTGTAGTAGAGCACTCAAGGTCAGTATGGGTAACAGAGACTACCATTGCAGGTACTTCGGTAACAGTAAGACCTAATGGGTCGGATTTACAGTTTGAAGCATCTACAATTGTAAGAGTATAGATTCCTTTTGCTAATCCTGTAATATCTCCTACTGGACGTGTAACGGTGGTAAGACCATTATTAAACTCTATAGTATAAGGAGCTACTCCTCCTGAAATGTTGGCATTATTGAAGAGTATCTTACCTGAATTAACGCCTGCGCAGTTAATACCTTCAACAGTAGGCGTAACTACAAAAGCAGGAGCATCTTTCTTGATTTCTTGTTTAGGTGAAATCACTTCGCAGTAGTCACCATTGGTCATTTGGTAACGTATCTTAAAGTAGTAATCACCTGGTATCTTAGTTTTGAAAGTATAAGTATTACCAGACTGGCTAATAGCAATACCTGTAGGGGCTGCTACTGTAAAGTTGGCAGTAGGTGAATTGCTCCACAAGAACTGACGAGCACCTCCTGCTTTACCACCAGAGTAAGTAATATCATACTCAGCTTCGCTATTAGGTACACAAGTTAAAGCTACTTTAGAGATTACTTGCATACGCAATGGGTTATCTATAGTATAAGAAGTGCTTGTACGACAGTCGGCACCATCTTTTACTTCAAAGTTATAAACACCAGCCGATAGGTTTTCGTAAATGATAAAGTTTGTAGCGCTGGACTCAAAAGTTGCGCCTCCGTCTTTACTAAACTGATAGCTACCATTGCCATTTATTACCTTCACTTGCAAACGACCTGTAGCACCACCTTTAAAGCAAGGTTCTAAGTCTACTACTTCTATTTGCAATGGCTTAGGCGCTGGCACATCAAGAGTAGCCGTCATTGTACAACCATTGTTATCCTCTACTTCAATTACATAAGTTCCTACCTGTAAGTTAAAGTCAGCTTCGTTATTTACAGCCGATTTCGATTGTGATGGTGTAGCACCTGTTATAGGAGTAAAGCGGAATGTTTTATAAGGTCTTGCACCTCCTTCGGCAGTAAAGCGTACTGTCGCAAAAGTATTGAAGCAAGACACCGGAGCTGTAACTGTAGCCGTAACTGTTAAAGGTACAGGCTTGTTAATAGTATAGTTAAAGGCTGTTTGGCAACTGTGTTCATTAGCTTTGCGCACCAATAACGTACCATTATTTACTGCTGGGATTCCTGTAAGGGTAGCGACCCCTTGAGTAGGATTAATCTGTGTAAGGGTAACACTCGTCCAAGTAGTAGTACCCGCTATTTGATATTCTATTACAAATGTAGAAGGTGGATTATCAACTGTTAAGAAGATAGAACCATCATTCTTACCACATTTTTCATCGTAGGTAGTACCACGTGCTTTAAAGCCTTTGTTCTTGTCAATCTTCACTGAAAGTCCTTCGGCGCGTACTTGGCATATCTTAGTAGGTTGTGTAATCACAATATCGTCCACTGCTAAATCACTACCCACAGTAGAAGCAGCTGCTATATTTCTAATCTCAAATATATAAGCATTAGCAGTTATATCAGTAGTTGCAAAGGTTACTTTCTTATTAAGCCAAGCTCCTGTACGAGGAAGTTCACCTAATGACCTTTCAACGTATTGTGCTGGGTTACCAGGATTGTACAAGCGTACTATCAAGTTAGGGTTAGTACCACCTATATAAGTAATAGGTAATAAGTTGAACAAGTTCACTGATACACTCATTTCTTGACCAGCTACTACGTCTCTAATCGTGCGCTTGTAAACAATACCATTGTCATTATCAGGACTGCTTCCGTTGATTGCTAAATAGCGACCATCAGTTACTCCCGAAGCGTCTGACGGTGGTGTAGATACCCAGTAAGTTCCTGTAGTAGGTACTTGGCGTGTAATCATATACTGGTTATCGCCCAAAGTAGTACCGTTGGCATTACAAGTAATAAATACCGACTCGGAGTCGCAAGTATTCTTACCTTTACCAAAGTCTTCTTTAAACAACACATTAGGAGTTGTGCCCGTAGCTGTCTTGGGTGTATATCGCACATAAACACTATAAATACCTGGGTCTAATGTAAAGACATTAGAAGTACGTGTTTCACTGAGAGTACCATCGTCTTTTACAATGTCGTATTCGTAGTTACCTGCTGGGTTAGTAGTTACCGTAAAGGTACCTTTACCCTCACAGTCATAAGTAACAGTAGAAGCACTTACGGTAGCAAGTACTATTGGTTTTATGGTAATAGGTATTTCAAGAGTACATTTATTACTATCGCGTACATATACCACACTTGCTGTAGAGCCTACACGCAAAATAGGCACGGTAGTAAACGATACATTATTAGTACTAAACTCATAACCTGTACCAGTACCTCCTGACACATTGTTAATATGTACTATATACTCTTTGGTAGGACTTGAAGTATCACAAGAGATATCCTCAGCCACTCCTGCATAAGCACGCAAAGTGCTTTCTATATCTTTAATTACAATATTGCGGTTCCTATAAGTACATATATTGGTAGTAGATAACTGTATTTTTATTTCCAATTCATACTTACCAGCTTCCAAGTTATTAAAGAAACCTGTAGAGTTGGTACCTATAGTTTGTACTCGTGCTCCTGTGTCGTCTAACTTGTAAAGGGTAGACTTCACGTTTTGCTGTGTGTTATAAGTAATAGACACCTGTCCTGAGTTATTAGCAAAGCCACACAAGATATCGCGAGTTTTGATTGTATAGCCTAAGAGTCCTTCTGGATAAATATCCACTGGGGCAGTAAGAGCATAAGCTGAGTTAGCATCTTTGGCAATGAACACATATCTACCAGGTTGGTCTATATGTATATCACGCTCTACAAAGCTACTACCCGCAGGTATAGTAGCTATGAAAGCTGAAGCAGGTACATCGGAGTAGTCAGTATAGCCGTTTTGTACTACGCCGTCAATACTCCAAATAGCAAACTGATAAGGATTCTTACCTCCATCGGCTTCAAAGCGAGTAGTAAGTGAGTTACAGTTCTTCCAAGCCTTAGGAGTCACTTTGGCTGTAAGAGTAGTTTGTTTTTCTATTTTTTGTATAAAAGTTGCCTTACAAGTACTTGGCAAAGCGGTTGAAGTAACCTCAACAGTATAAGTATCAGGAGCTATGGTTATAGGCACTCGATATTCTGAATTAGTAGTAATCACAAAAGCTTGTCCGTTTTGGTTCACTACATTACCTGCTGAGTTTTTCAACACATATTTATAAGCAAGACCTGCCGTAGCCATACGTATAGTAATGAAACCTTGTTGATAGCTGGTTACATTGGCAAAGTCTATTATTTCACCTGAAAGTGAATTGGTAAATACATCAAAATAGAAGTATTTCTCACAGTTGTTATCCTTGTCTGACACACGCAAGCGGAAATGACCTTGTGCGTTGGCAACAAAAGTATTGTTGTTATGTACATCTTCCCAAGCGCTATCATCTAAGTTCGGACAGTTCAAACTTGATGGCGAAGAGCCTGCTTTTAGCTTTTGCCACATTATATTGCTATCGCGGAAGTTCACCACTATATTACGTGAAGGCTGATTACACAAGATAAAGTGACTTACCCATAAGTTGTTACCCGCACACACATCACCTCCGTTAGCTTGAGGTCTGATAGGGTCTGGTAGGTTATTGCTGGATACGAATTTTATTTCTTCACTGGTAGTGTAGGTTACATTACCACATTTCATCAATTTATCTACTCTATAAGTAGCAGGGTCGCTTACCTCTATATAATTATGGTTTAACGGATTTGGTATCTGTGTACCGTTCTTATACCAATTATAAGCAGTAAAACCATCAATAGCGGTGAGGCGTGTATTTATGCCAGAACAAGCGATCTCAGTACGTGAACACTCTTGCGTAGATATCGCAATAGTTTTAGAGCCTGTGCTAGTTTGTTCAGGAATAGTACAAGCTGCCGTTCCTCCTGAGTAAGTTAAAGAGTAAGTAGCTTGCAACACATTCATACAAGGCTTACCGATTACTGAACACTCTCCTTTTAATGAAATAGGAATAAGTATGGTACGCACATTACCCCCTGCTGTAAGTGTTTGCTTAGGCAGTGTAAAAGTAATCACATTACCCGATTTAGTAAAGGTAGGCTTGAAGATAGTAAGGGAAGCCCCCGTAACATCAGGAGTACCTATGGTAATGTTAGGGTGATTAGGCAAAGTAACCTCCAAGGTCGACGATACTACCCCTGCGGTTCCTTTATTTCTATAAGTAATGCGATAGTTGAAGTTCTCAGTAAGTGATAAATCGCGGTTGATAGGAGTTCCTGTACCATCCACAAAATCATTGGTAACCTCCATATCTACGGCACGCGATTTTACTACCACGTTAAAAGTACAAGTAGCTGCATTACCTGAGGTATCCTTAAACACATAGGTTACCGAGGTCGTTCCTATCGGAAAACGCTCTCCACTTTGGTGAGTCTGACTCCAAGAGCCTATACGGCAGTTATCGGTTGCCGTTACCACTCCCCAATGTGCTATTCCGTAACACTGGTTAGCTACTGCAGTTACTTCAATATTTTGCGATGGGCAACCTGTAATCACAGGAGGTATGGCGTCAGGAGCAAAGTTTACGGTAATAGTATGACTGCCCGAGTTAGTAGTACACAACCCGAGGTCTTTCAAACTGTAACGCACCACATACTGAGTATTGCGTGTTACCGTATCACTAATAGTTTGTTCACTACCCAAGAAAGTTTCAGTAGCATCAGTTTCTATACGGAACCACTCTATATTGAAGAGTTGCGCCGAACCGCCAAAGGTAAGGTCTACCACATCACCATTACAAGGGTTCGTGCTTCTTGCAACATAAGTAACTCCTGGTGAAGTATAGTTATTTGCCGTTACCAAAGCCGAATCAGGGTAATCACCACAAGCGTGAGAAGTGGTGACAGCATAAGTACCGTCCGGTACGTTCTTAAATACGTACCCCGTAGCGGTAGAAGTAGCTCCAAATACTGGCGATTTAGTTTCTACTCCTGTAACAGTATTCTTAATACTGAATTGTAATGGATAACGGATATACTCAGGATTGGTAACGTTCACCGCTATAAGTCCTGTTCCCGATACCGCACTACACGAAGTACCTACCACATCGCGTTTGAGCTCTCCCGTAGGGCTCACGGTTAAGTACACACGACTGACGTGAAAAGCTCCTGTCCCATCATTCACTGGGTCAGAAGGTTTATGAGTGTCAGGAGAAGGGATTACACTATACAAATTCATACTATTAGCTGGATCAGTAAAGTACTGTTCCCTCTGTGAAGCTTTCCCTACACTCCATAGTTGTTTTATACGTGCGTAATAGAAATAAGTAGACTGTAACAGATACTCTCCTGCTGATAAGTTATTAAAGGTGTGTGAACGGTCGTTACTTCTCCCTACTACTTGGTCATAGCCTGTAGCAGTCTTTTTTAATAAAGTATATTGTGCGTAACGAAGTGTTCCTACGGGAGTCGCCTCTATTTCATACGAAATCTTTGCTGCTCCCACACATCCTTGCTCTACTTTCACCTCATCTTTGTCATACTGCATTGGGGTGTCTAAGTTGAGTTCTTTGGTAGCTTCATTGCCACAACGGTCTTTAATAGTAATATTATACCTACCTTGTGGAAGGTCTCCAAACTCAAAACGATACGTTTCATTAGCGGTATCAGGGTTTCTCACCTCTTTTACTATAGGGAAAGTATACGTTACTTTGTGTAGTGGTTCAAAAGGTAAAGCGGTTTGGAAGTCAAATGTACGAGTAGTACCACTGTGCCCATCGTCTAAATAATCAACAGTCACAGTGATAGGGTAATTAAATTGGTTTCCTGCTACCCATTTGCGTATAGATACAGTACCTTTAAATATCCCTCTATTAATTTCTATCCCGTCAAAACGCTCATCTATCTTATTAGGCAAAGGAGCCATATTTACAATACGCTCCGGCTCATAACACTGAGTAATCCCTACAGTTTTAAACTTCACCTTATAGTAGCCATCAGGTTGTGAAGCTAAATCGGCATACAAACTACCGTTGTTGTTTATCCAAGTATAGTCAGTCCCTGGCGTAAGAAGTAGCCATTTAGCAGGGTTGCCTATTTCTGACTGTGTATAAGTAGCATTCCAACTGGGGTCGCCTGTACCTGTATATTTGTATACTTCAAAGTAAAATCCTTTGGCTCCTGCTACTGATGGATTTTTTACCCAGTCTGCTGGAGTAAAGTTCTGCCAGTTATAGAACCCAAAATATATCTTATCAGAAGCACTGTCTGGGTTAGGCAATTCTATTTTTTTCCAATTAGCCTCTACGTACAGATACTTAGCTGAAGAACCACTGGGGCAAGGATTAGCAGGGTCAGCGTTTAGGTCTGAACGGTTCACTGCTAATATCGCTGTCGAACCTGCTCTGTCCATATATATAAATGGGTCGTGCGAGTTCGTAGGGTTCAATTTGTTCTTTACAACATCTACTAAGTCCTTATCAAGTTTGAACTTCTTAACTATAGGTGTTTTCCCTAACTTAATAATCAGTTCGATAATATCTCCTTCTTGAAAATGTACTCCAGCTATATCATTGGTAATAAAAGAATAAGCACTGGATTTTTGTGGGCGAGCTACTGTGCGATAAGAAGAGGTAATATCATAAGTATTTTTATAATTCCCGGCTGAGTCATAGTGTTTTATAACAGCAGTGCCGGGTTTCCCTTTAATTTCATTCTCTAAACTTTGTTGTATACCTACATTGTCTTTTCGTTTTATACGAAATGAAAAATTAAACTTACAATCAGCTCCTACGCGTATGCCTGAATTCTCATTGTCGAGTTCAAACTCCATACAGTCAATATTCAATGAAAAAGGCGCTACTGAAAAAGTAGTTTTATTGGTTTCCCCACAATTCGGAGTACCATTCATTGTATCTTCTACGGTAAGCTCATAACCACTTCCTGTAGTAATCGGTTTAGCATTAGTTCCTTGAATAGTGATTTCCAAGTCTTGCCCCGCAACAGCATTATGAGTAGCATTATACAGCTCAGTACCCCCTTTGGTAAGGCGCACTTTAAAAGGCCCCTTGGCTCCTTTCTGTATACTGAAAACCACGCTACCGTCATTACCATTCCCTGTACAAGACGGCGGTACCGATTTAAAACTTTTAAAAGTTGGTGGTACGTACGAAGAAGTAACCGTTACCACTTTAGGTGAAGTAGATTTCTGGTTATTAGCTACATTCACCATTGTAACAGTATACGTACCCGCTTTAAGCGTAGTAAACTCGTGTTCATTTTTACCCGTCACTCCTATTTCCATAGGCCACGTACGACCGCTCGGGTCACCAGGTACATCGAGTTTTACCTGCAACTTGGTACCTACAGGCCCCATAGTAGTAGGAAGTGTTACCTTAATCTTCCCATCTGAGGCACATTGCCCTGGTGTTGTGGAAACATTAAAGTTGTTTAAGTTCAGCGGTGTTTGAGCCGAAAGCCCGAAGACCGTCATTACTATAAAAACAATTGTTAGAAAAAACTTTCTCATAATGCTATATATGCTATTTTGAAACAATAGTATCACTATACTTTAATGCACAAAAGTATATATTTTTCTCGAAACAGCAAAACTCTTTTATTGCGAATGTTAAAACAAAAGTTGCTCGTCTACCCCTTCCCTACCCTGCTCTTCCAACGGAAAAACCTTACACAACTATAACATTATTAATTACATACAACTGTGAAAAAGAAAAACAATCTACCCTTTTAGTCCGCTATTTTTTAGCTATATTTTAACTTTTTGTATACAAAAATTTAACATTTCCGAGAGGCTATTTTGGTAAAAAACACCCTCTTTTTTCACTCTTTTTTCACCTCCTTTACACAGATAATTGGAAGTTTTTACACAAAAACTTTTATCACCTTATTTATATTATGTATTCTATCTCAAATTCATCTTCGTTTAATGCTTATCCAATCTATATAGTTCAATACTTATCCAATGAGCCCTACACTTTGGCAAAATTTCTATTCACCCGTCGTGCTACGACCTTTATCAAAATTGAAAATCACTCGTCTATACTCTCTAAGAGTTATCCGTAGTAGCCGAGTAAGTGAATAAAGAAAGAAGTCTTTCTGAGTCTTTCCAACTAATCTCCAAATTCTCTAATCCTCTTTTTCCAGCACATTCCCTCTAAACTCCCCCAAAAAATTTACTAATCTCCAAATTTTCTAATTTGCTAATTCTCTTTTCTGTCACCACATTCCCCCTTGGGAGGGGGCTAGGGGAGGTTATATCCTAGCACCTATGGACTTAGGCCTAGCACCTCTTCCTCTTTCTTTCGCCTCGAAACCCCGTTTTTACCGTTTTTTGTGTCGCTGTATTATGCTATTTATCAATTATTTATATACCCTTTCTATACCAATCGTCCAAGATTCGTATAAGCTTCCTATAAGCTCTCTATAAGCTAACCCCACCCTCCTTACACCCTTTTTTTATCAAAAACTCCCCCTCCTCTCTTCCGAACTTCTCCGTTTCCTTCCGAAAGCTCAGCTGTGTCACTTTTAGGGGTACACACTTTGCCAAAGTTTTTGCCTGTGCGGCTCGCACCTTTGCCAAAGTTAATTATTAGTATTTCTGGCATTATTGGTATTTACCCCATTTCCTCATTTCCTCATTTCCTCATTTCCTCATTTCCTCATTTCCTCATTTCCTCATTTCCTCATTTCCTCATTTCCTCATTTCTGTCATTATTTATTTTTTTTTGCTTTCTCCCTTGCTAATTCCTATTTGTTTTGTACCTTTGCCCAAAAATAATAAGCACCTCAACAAAACGAGGTTTTATCAATGAAACGTTTAGTAATATTAGGAGGTGGTGAAAGTGGTGTAGGAACTGCCATTCTCGGTAAACAAAAAGGCTGGGAAGTATTCCTTTCCGATAAAGGCTCCCTAAAACCTCACTACCGCGAAACTCTTAACAAAGAAGGCATTCAGTGGGAAGAAGGCACACACACCGAAGAGAAAATTCTCTCAGCCGATGTGATTATGAAAAGCCCAGGTATCCCCGATAAAGCACCTATCATCAAAAAAGCTCACGAAAAAGGCATTGCTGTGATTTCTGAAATAGAATTTGCAAGCCAATATACCGATAGCCTCATTGTAGGCATCACAGGTAGTAATGGTAAAACCACTACCACCTTGCTCACTTATCACATTTTCAAAGAAGCGGGATTGCAAGTGGGACTTGGCGGAAACATAGGTTATAGCTTCGCCGAATTAGTAGCTACCAAAAATCCACCGTATTATGTACTCGAAATCAGTAGTTTTCAGTTAGACGGCATAGAGCATTTCGCCCCCCATATCGCCGTGTTGCTTAACATAACTCCTGACCATCTCGATAGGTACGACTATAAGTTCGAAAACTATATCAACTCTAAATTCCGTATCGCGATGAACCAAACTGAAAATGATTACCTTATCTATGATGCCGACGACGAGGTAATTACACAGTGGCTCAGCACCCATACTATAAAATCTAAACTCATACCTTTTTCTATAGAGAAAGAACTCCCACAAGGAGCTTTCTTAAAAGATAATAAAATATACATTATGTTAGAGAATCAAACTACTGAAATCGACGTTGAAGAAATTAGCCTTCGTGGCAAGCACAACATTAAAAATACAATGGCAGCAAGTGTAGCTGCCCGCTTAGTAAATATCCGCAACAACTCATTGCGCGAAAGTCTTAAAGGCTTTAAAGGTGCTCCCCACCGCCTCGAAGAGGTGAAAGTAGTAGATGGTGTTACTTACGTAAACGACTCTAAAGCTACTAACGTAAATTCAGTATTCTACGCTCTCGACACCATTAAAACTCCTATCGTGTGGATAGTTGGCGGACAAGACAAAGGCAACGACTATAACTCTCTTTTGCCTTATGTACACGAAAAAGTAAGAGCTATTGTATGTCTCGGAGTCGATAATTCCCCTATTATTCAATCGTTTCACAACACAATAGGCACGCTTGTCGAAACCCGCTCAATGGACGAAGCTGTAAAATTAGCACAAGGTTTTGCTCAAGAAGGCGATACAGTACTATTATCCCCCGCTTGCGCCAGCTTCGACCTCTTTAAAAACTACGAAGAACGCGGAGACCTCTTTAAAGCAGCTGTTCAGAAACTGTAATAATGCGCGAATGGATAGCCTCACATATCAAAGGCGACAAAACCCTTTGGGCGCTCATACTCGTCTTTACCCTCTTCTCCTTCTTGGCGGTGTACAGCACCAGTACCAACTTAGTGTATGTAGTGGGTAAGGGCACTCCTTTTGGCTACCTCATCAAGCACTTGGTGTTTGTAGGGGTCGGCTATCTCACTCTTTATATCGTGCATCGTACACCTTATCGTTTTTTCCGTCCTGCTTCTAAACTGGGGCTCATCTTAGCGGTGCTCCTACTCATCTTTGCAAACCTTTCAGGGAGCACCATCGAAGGGGCAAACGCCAGCCGATGGCTCAGCGTAGGGGGTTTCTCTTTTCAGCCCTCCACCTTTGCAATGGTAATGCTGATGGCTTATGTAGCTTCTTATTTAGCTAAAAACTACGGCAAAAAACTGTCTTTCAAAGAAACTATTTTACCCCTGTGGATGCCCGTAGGAGTGATTACAGCCTTAGTACTTCTTTCTAACCTATCTACCGCAATGCTAATCCTCAGCTCAGTGCTGATGCTCACTTTCTTGGGTCGTTTCCCAATGAAACATATCTTTTCAGCTATAGGCATTGCAATTGTTTTCCTTGCACTTTTCTTATTAGTAGTAAAAGCCTTCCCCGAAGCTTTCCCCAATAGGGTAGATACTTGGATGAGTCGTATCGAATCGTTTATGGGAGGCGAGGACAACAAAGAAGGCTATCAGATAGAACGTTCCAAAATGGCTATTGCCAAAGGAGGTATAATGGGACAAGGAGCAGGTAAAAGCACAATGAAAAACTTCCTCCCCCAAAGTTCCTCCGACTTTATTTATGCTATCATCACCGAAGAATATGGCTCATTAGGAGCTATCGTTATAATGGTGCTTTACATACTACTGCTCATTCGCATTGTAGTCATCTCACAAAAAGCACCTACCCTCTACGGGCAGTTATTAGTATTAGGCTTAGGTTTCCCAATACTCTTGCAAGCAATCATTAATATGGGAGTAGCAGTAGAACTCTTTCCCGTAACGGGGCAGAACCTACCTCTCATCAGTAGTGGGGGTACATCACTATGGATGACGT
Organism: Capnocytophaga sp. oral taxon 902; assembly: GCF_013394735.1. Taxonomy (NCBI): domain Bacteria; kingdom Pseudomonadati; phylum Bacteroidota; class Flavobacteriia; order Flavobacteriales; family Flavobacteriaceae; genus Capnocytophaga; species Capnocytophaga sp. oral taxon 902. The sequence continues at coordinate 2,000,123 of NZ_CP058261.1, read as the reverse complement.
GCTTAGCCTTAGGGTGTATTCTCTCCGTAAGTGCCCAAAAACGCAAAGATGGTAAGATGGAGAAAGACAAACCCGAAGCCGACGTAGAGGAAGAACTCGCTGAAAGCGCTCTCAGACAAATGAAAAATGCGAACCGCACAGGCGATTAACTTTTAACTTTTCACTTAACTAAAAATGCCCAAAGGAGTATTACTCGTAAATTTAGGATCACCCGATTCCTTCGCAATAAAAGACGTCAAACGATATCTAAAAGAATTTTTAATGGACGAACGCGTCATCGACCTGCCTTACCTATTGCGCTATGCTTTGGTACACGGGGTTATTCTCAATACGCGTCCACCCAAAACCAGTAAAGCCTATCAAAAAATATGGTGGAGCGAAGGTTCTCCTCTCATTGTCATTAGTCGTTGGCTTACTGAAAAAGTACAGCGTAAAGTCTCTGTACCCGTAGTATTAGCAATGCGCTATGGCAACCCAAGTATCGCCAATGCACTAAAAGAATTACACAGCAAAGGAGTTGATGAAGTACTCCTCATTCCTCTTTATCCTCAATACGCAATGGCTACTACCGAAACCATTGAAGTCCTCACCGAAAAACTCATCAAAACCTCTTATCCTAATATGCGTCTCACTAAGTTTCCTGCTTTCTTCCATCGCCCCGAGTATATCGAGGCTTTAGCAAAGGTCGTACGCGCTCATTTAGGGACAGCTCCTTTCGACCATTTGCTCTTTTCTTATCACGGTGTACCCGAGCGCCATCTCTACAAAACCACACCTACCTCTGCACACAAACACATTGTAGAAGGTGTAACTTGTTGCGACCCTTACAGCGAAGAAGGAACACACTGCTACCGAAGTCATTGTTTTGAGACTACTCGCTTATTGGCAGAAAAGTTAGGATTAGAAAAAGGAAAATACTCACAAGCGTTTCAATCGCGTTTGGGGAAGGATAAGTGGATTACCCCTTTCACTTCCGATAAAATTATAGAACTTGCCCGAAATGGTGTAAAAAAATTAGCAGTCATCGCTCCTGCCTTTGTCGTCGATTGCGTAGAAACTCTTGAAGAAATAGAAATAGTAGGAGGTAAATCTTTCCGCAAAAATGGTGGCGAAAATTTTAAAATGATTCCCTGCCTCAACGACTCCGACCTGTGGGTACAAGCTCTGTCCTCTTGGATTAATGAAGAGACAAGAGATGAAAGATAAGATTAAAACTTTTCGGACGACTTCTTTTTCTATTTTAGCTAATTAATTCCTATCTTTGTAATCTGAAACGCTTAAAATATTTCTAATGACTGATTACCTTATTGCTAAAAGCATACATATCATCTTTGTAGTGAGCTATTTCGCAGGACTCTTTTATATGGTGCGACTATTTATCTATCACACCGAAGCCTTGGAAAAAGATGACCCCGAACGCTCAATTCTCCACAAACAATTCAGCTTTATGGAAGAGCGCTTGTGGAATATCATTACCGTGCCGGCACTGGTGCTGATGACTCTTAGCGGACTCTATATGCTATACGACGGTGGCGACTGCACGCTTATTAAACAAGGATGGTTTCACGTCAAACTGCTATTCGTCGTCTTTTTGTTTGTATATCATTACTATTCTTGGCGCATAATGAAACGACTCCAAGCGGGGCGCGCCTCTCTTACTTCGGTACAACTGCGAATGCTCAACGAAGTAGCGACAATTATCCTCTTTGTGGTGGTATTCGCCGTGATACTAAAAGGCTTATTCATCACCTATTGGTATTTTTCTTTAATAGCTTTTGTAGTAATGGGGGCTCTGATAATGTTAGTAGTGAAATTGGTCAATAAAGGAAAGAATTAGCATATTTGAAAATTAACATTTTAGCCAATGAGTGCGTCGCAAACTTAGCCAAAGTTTCAAATACAAGCTACACTTCTTTTTTAATTGTTTGATTTGAATAGATTTGTTTGATTTCTAAGGCACAAACCTTATCCTTTTTAATTTCTTTGTTGAATTTCTATAGCGTAAGCTTAATATGCAACAACTAAAAAATACTCCTATAACCTCTCTTCCTGCTCTGGCGCAACAAATCCGCAACCGCATTATAGAGGTTATTGCTACACGAGGTGGACACTTAGGTGCAAGTCTCGGAGTGGTAGAGCTTACTATTGCGTTGCACTATGTGTTCGATACTCCTCACGATATACTAGTATGGGACGTAGGGCACCAGAGTTATGCTCATAAAATCCTCACCGGTAGAAACGAGTATTTTACACATATACGCGAGCGTGGAGGTATCAGTGGTTTTCCTAAACGTGCAGAAAGTCAGTACGATGCTTTTGGTACGGGACACTCATCTACCTCTCTTTCTGCTGTCTTGGGTATGGCAATGGCATCGGCTTTGGCAGGCGATAAAGAGCGACAACATATAGCCGTGATAGGCGATGCTTCTATTGTGAGTGGTATGGCTTTCGAGGCACTGAACTATGCAGGCACCACCGATGCCAATATGCTCATTATACTGAACGACAATACAATGGCTATCGACCCCACCGTAGGAGCGTTCTCTCATTACCTTGCCCAACTGAAAACCGAACACGCTACTCACAGTGCTTTTTTTAGTGCTTTGGGGATTACCTACAAAGGCGTAGTAGACGGACACAACCTCACCGCGCTCATCACGGCACTCAAAGCCGAAAAGCGAGCCCGTGGAGTGCGCCTCCTACACGTTGTCACCACCAAAGGTAAAGGATACCCTAAAGCCGAAGCCTCACAAGTATTTTTCCATTCCCCCTCACAATTCGATAAAATCACAGGCAACCCTCTGCCTGAAAACTCTGCTCTCCCTGCTAAATATCAAGACGTAGTAGGGCAAACCCTCACCGAACTCGCCCAGCAGAACCCCAAGATAGTTGTCATCACCCCTGCAATGAGTAGTGGTAGCGGACTCACGGCTATGCAAAAGGCATTCCCCGATAGGGTAATGGACGTGGGGATTGCCGAACAACACGCGGTTACCTTTGCTGCCGGTTGGGCTACACAAGGTTTTATACCGTACTGTGTGGTATATTCCACATTTTTACAGCGCGCTTACGACCAGCTTATTCACGATGTAGCCCTCCAAAACCTGCCCGTAGTATTCTGTATAGACCGTGCAGGACTCGTAGGCGAAGACGGTGCCACCCATCACGGAGTGTTTGATATGGCATTCTTGCGCCCTATTCCTAATCTCATTATCGCTTCACCGCGTAATGCTACCGAGTTGCGCAATTTGCTCTATACCGCTCAGCAATCGCTCAAGCACCCCATTGCCATTCGTTATCCTCGTGGTCGTTGTGCACAAACCGATTGGCAACAACCTTTCCAACAGCTAATTATAGGCAAAGGCGAACAGCTAAAAGAAGGTAGCGAGATAGCCGTACTCACCATTGGCGCCATTGCCGAAAATGTACAACAACAGCTCAATCAAACTGCTGAACCCGAAAAATATGCCCATTACGATGCCCGTTTTCTCAAACCTTTGGACGAGGCGATGCTACATCATATCTTCCGTTCTTATAAGAAAGTAATCACAGTAGAAGAAGGAAGCACAGGCGGTTTAGGCAGTGCCGTAGCCGAATTTGCTACCCAGCACAGCTATACCACTCCGCTGAAAATCATCACCCTCCCTGATAGTTTTATTCCTCACGGCAAAGTAGAGACGCTCAAAGAAGAGTTTTTAAAAATTAGAGATTTAGCAGATTGACAAAATAAGCCAATATGTGAAAGAACAAAAACTGCTTTTTCTTCAACCTTTTCACGTTTTTAACACTTTTTCCTCAACAGTTTTAAAAGCCCTTTCTTCCTATTGACCTTCAACTAACTAACACCTTTCCTTCGTCTTAGGTTCGTCTTTCCTTCGTCTTAGGTTCGCTCTTCCTTCGGTTAAACTTCGGTGAAGAGACAAGTATGATAAATCTTTTATTTAACTGAATAATAATATTTTAACTGTTTTTACAGTGTAAGATACTAAGTTGTATTTTTCTTTTTAATAATTGAAAAAAATACATACATTTAACAAACATTAAGATTTTTTCAGCAATCTGTCAAGCTTCCTATTTGCTAATCTGATAATTACTTCTCATTCTATACCTCTCCCCTACTATTACATTTTCATTACGCTTTGTCTGTCAAGCATTCACCAGCTATATTCATTCCATTTTACATTTATTAGTTCATTTGCTAATTGCCAAATTAGCAAATTATCATTACCTTTGCACCCTGAAATATTTAGCACGATTCTCTGTATGAAAAAACTCATTGTTCTACTGTTTCTTACCTCCTTTACCGCTTTTGGGCAAGTGCGCAAAGCAAGAACGTACGAAGCCCCTGTAAAGTCCGATACGGTAAAAGTAATGAAAGATACCGAAGCGTTAAAGTTCACTTTCAACCGTTTTAAATTAGCACAACAAAAATGGTTCAAATTCAATCAAGTGAGCCTTAATATGAGCGAGGTAGCTTTTTCTAATTGGAGTGCAGGAGGAGAAAGTTCTATTTCGGGGATATTTAATGCCAAATTCCGTCGCCGTTATACCGAACGCACTTTCTTTTGGGACAACGAATTAGAAATCAACTACGGTATTAATGCTCAAAAAGGGCGCGAAGTGCGCAAGACCGACGATAAACTCTCACTCATCTCATCGTTTGGCTATCGAGGCGACTCACAGTCGTTTTGGTATTACACGGCACGCTATCAGTTTCTTTCACAAATCAGCAACGGGTACAACTATCCCGATGTAGAAAAGCCTATCTCCAAATTCTTTGCCCCTGCTTATATCACCTTTGGTTTGGGTACTGAATATGCTCCTTCAAAGATAAAATTCAGTATTTTCCTTTCGCCTATCACGCTTAAAACTACTGCTGTACTCGACCAACGTTTAGCCGATGAAGGTGCTTTCGGGGTAGAAAAAGCCCAGCGTGCTCCTGACGGTACTATTCTGAAGAAAGGTAAGCGTACCCATAACGAACTCGGTTTTTCAGTGTCCGGTCGCTGGGACAAGAAAGTGATGGAGAATATGATACTCAATACTTCCTTTAACTTCTATGGCGATTACCTTAAAAACTTCGGAAATATAGATGTGGATTGGGAAACTAATCTCAACTTGAAGGTAAATAGCTACGTGCAGGCGCGTATAGGGGTACATATCAAATACGACGACGATGTGAAGTTCTTTTCTTACAAAACACCTAATGGCGAAGTGCACAACTATGGAGCACGCACTCAATTCAAGCAGGTATTAGGGGTAGGAATATTATATACTTTTTAAGTGATGTTTTTAGAGAATACAGTAAACGACAACGAAAAAGCGGGCTGGATAGAAGTAATATGCGGGTCGATGTTCTCAGGCAAAACCGAAGAACTGATTCGCCGATTACGTCGTGCCCAATTTGCAAAACAGAAGGTAGAGATATTTAAACCCAGTTTCGACACGCGTTATGATGATACCAATATCGTATCGCACAACGCCAATGAAATTCCTTCTACACCCGTAGAAGCCGCCGCTAGCATTATGCTTCTTGCCGATGGTTGCGATGTGGTGGGTATAGACGAAGCACAGTTTTTTGACGACGAGATAGTACACGTGTGCAATGAGCTCGCCAATCGCGGGGTACGTGTAATCGTAGCAGGACTCGATATGGACTATAAAGGAAAGCCTTTCGGACCTATGCCCTTCTTGATGGCTACTGCTGAGTATGTTACTAAGGTACACGCTGTTTGTACACGTACCGGCAACCTCGCCAATTATAGTTTTCGCAAAGTTTCTAACGACCAGCAACGCTTGTTAGGAGAAGCCGATAGCTATGAGCCTCTCAGTCGCGCTGCCTTCTATAAAGCAATGAATGCTAAGAAAACAAAAGAATAATAACCGCACTTAAAGTACTTAATTGATAAGTTATTTTGGTATATTTAGGGTATTTTCAAACTTGCTAATCTGCTAACTTGCCAATTTGTAATTATTTTGTACTTTTGTCTGATTTTTAAAATGAAGTAATATAATACAACCATTATGAAAAAGAAAAATCCTATTACTTGGGTGCCTACCACCTATTTCGCTATGGGGCTTCCCTTTGTGATGCTTTCATTAGTTTTTCCTATTATCTTCAAAGGATTAGGTATTCCTGACGACCAGAACGCTTTTTGGACTTCTTTACTCATCTTACCTTGGTCTTTAAAACCTATTATCAGTGTAATAATGGAGCTCTATGGTACTAAAAAACAATATATTGTCATTACCGAATTAGTATCAGCAGCTTTATTCGGTTGTATTGTCTTTTCGTTACCTCTCCCTAACTTTTTCACTGTGTGTTTAGCCTTATTAGGAGTGATTGCCCTTAGCGGTTCTACTCACGATATTGCAGGTGACGGAATGTATATGGAACAATTGGACACAGCTACCCAAAGTGTATATTCTGGCTGGCAAGGTGCTTTCTACAACTTAGCAAAAGTGCTTGCCAATGGTGGTCTTATCTTCTTAGCAGGTTGGCTCGTAAAAGCAAAAGGTATGAGTGTAATTGCTTCTTGGCAACTGATTCTTAGTATTTGTGCTACTATTTTAGGTCTCGTAGGTCTATATCACCTTTATGCTTTGCCAAAAGATACTAAACCTCAGCAAGCTGGTGATTTTAATGTAAAAATGAAAGAACTATGGGGTATTTTTGTAGCTTTCTTCCGAAAGAAATATATTTTTTATTATTTGTTTTTTATCTTCTTATACCGTTTTGCAGAAGGATTAGCTATGAAGATAGCTCCTCTTTTCCTCATTGCTAAAACTGATAAAGGAGGCTTAGGGCTCACCGAACAAGAATATGGCTTAGTATACGGTACTGCGGGAGTTATTGCTTTTATTGTAGGCTCTATTTCAGCTGGCTATTTCGTCTCTCGTGTAGGGTTGCGCAAAGCTCTTTTCACTTTGGCGTGTGCTTTTAATATTCCATTTGTAGTGTATCTACTTTTTGCTTATTTCTTGCCCTCTCACTTGCCTACTATCGCTTTGGGAATTGTAGGTGAGTACTTTGGTTATGGTTTGGGTTTCGTAGGTCTTACCCTCTTTATGATGCAACAAATAGCTCCTGGTAAATACCAAATGGCTCACTATGCTTTCGCCAATAGCCTGATGAACTTAGGAGTGATGGTTCCTGGTATGATTAGTGGTTTCCTCAGTAAATATTTAGGATATCAACACTTCTTCTTATTGGTAATGATTTGCACTATTCCTGCACTATTAATCACTTGGAAAGTGCCTTTTACTTATGACTCCAAGCAGAATAAAATAGATGAAAAAGCTCATTAAACCTACTTCTTAGAGCATTTTTAAAGTCTATAATACTCATACTTAAAAGCCTTTACCTAAATACTGATTAGGTAAAGGCTTTTAAGTTATCTTTCTTCCTCCTTAGTAAGTTTTATTTCTTTGTCTCCCAATCAAAAGGAAAGAGCTCTGAGCGTGTATGACTTTGTTCCATAAATCGCTCTATTTTCTTCACTATCTTAGGATATTTCTCGGCGAGGTTGTGCTGTTCAGCAGGGTCAGTAGTAAGGTCGTACAACTCAATAGGAGCGTTTTTATCTTTATTCACGTTTAGGCGTACTCCTTTCCAGTTTTTATAACGCACTGCTTGTCTACCTCCCATTTCGTGAAACTCCCAATAAAGGTATTTATGCTGTTGCTGTTGTTTCTTCCCTAAAAGCGTAGGTAAAAACGACACCTGATGCCTATTAGGCACATACTTCTGATGCGTAATCTGAGCAAAGGTAGGCATCATATCCCAAAAAGCCCCTATGTGGTCGCTTACGCTACCTGCCTTTATCTTGCCTTTCCAATACACAATGTAAGGGGTACGTATACCGCCTTCGTACAAGTCGCGTTTAATACCTCTCAATCCTGCTGAGGAGTTGAAGAACTTAGGGTCAGCACCACCTTCGCGATGTGCCCCATTGTCGCTCGCAAAGATGATAAGGGTATCCTCATCAAGCCCTTTAACTTTAAGGAGCTTGCGTATTTCTCCCAAATATTTGTCTAACCGACTCACCATAGCCGCATAAGTGGCATAAGTATGCGGTTGCGACATATAACCTGCCCAGCCAAAAGGTTTAGGAGTAATCTTGTCGTAATCCACCCCTTTATAAGGTTTCTTGGGAAGATATTCGTACGAAGCGTAAATACTGTCGTGAGGCACTACCAATTCGGCGTGTGGGAGTGTATAAGTAAGCCACATAAAGAAAGGCTTTTCAGCTGTTTGTTTGCCTATATAATCCAATATTTTTTCTTGTATGAGGTCTTCGCCATAAACCTCTTGGCGCTCATAGTTTCCGTTTTCGGGAATGAGCACCTTTTCATTGTCGTGCCACAAGAAAGCAGGATAACGGCGATGAGCGCGGAACTGCGAGTTATAACCAAAAAAAGTATCAAACCCTTGTTTTAGCGGATTCCCTTCGGAAGGAACGATACCTAAACCCCATTTACCAAAACAACCCGTATTATAGCCTGCTTTCTTAAAAAGTTGTGCTACCGATGGGTCGTTAGCAAGTAAAGGTGCTTGCCCATCTACTGGCTCACGCACTTCTTCATTACCGCGTATGTGCGTTTCACCCGTAGTTTGCCCTGTAATAAACGAAGCGCGAGAGGGCGCACACACAGATGTACCTGTATAAAACTGAGTAAACTTCATTCCTTCATCAGCGAGTTTGCTGAGTTGGGGTGTTTTGATAATTTGCTGACCGTAAGGCTCTATATCGCCGTAACCTAAATCGTCAGCCAAAATAAAGATAACATTAGGAAGTTTTTCTTGTGCCTTGACTCCTATGGTGCATAAGGAAGCTAAAAGGCTTAATAGTAAATGTTTCATAATAGTTAATAATGAGTTATAAATGGTTAATCATTAATGCGACAAAGATACAAAACAATTTACAATTAGCAATAAAATAGACTATCAAACTCACATTAATCAACATTAGTCCGATATGATCATCACCACAACTCCCCTTACGTCTCTATTGTCCCTCTCCTGCGAGTCTCTCTCAAACATCTGATAACTCCCCTTTGGTCGCTACAATTTCCCTTTTGAAGATAGCCAGCGACAACTGAGTATGTGCACAAAGATAGCAGAGTATGCGTAAAGGAGGAGGTTTGTCTCCTTTTCCAGCTTGTCCCCCTTCGGGGGTTCGGGGGCTTACCGAATAAATGACTCGCCACATTCCCCCTCATTGAGAGGGCTAGGGGGGAGGTTTCTCCCCTACTGCCTATTGCCTAAGACCTCATACTTCCCCATTTACTAATTTTCTAATTTGCTAATTCTCTAATTATCTCTTCCCTTTTCCGTCACACTCCCTCCTAGTGCCTATGACCTAAGGCCTAGTGCCTATTCCTCTTTCTTTCGTCTCGAAACCCTGTTTTTAACATTTTTACCCCTATTATATCATATTATGAATCAACTATTTATATACCCTTTCTATACCAATCGTCCAAGATTCGTATAAGCTTCCTATAAGCTCTCTATAAGCTAACCATACCCATTTTACCTCTTACCTTTTACTTTTTACCTGTATCACCTCTTCCGTTATCTTTCGGTATCTTATGATACTCCAAAAAATCCAATTACTAACCCTCAATTAGTAAAACCTAACCCATTTTTTGCCAGTCTCCTAATTTATTACTACCTTTGCCTCATACAAATAAAAAATACTTAAACATTATGTCTTACATAGCAACTATAAACAGTAATAATCCTGAAGCCTTAAAGGTAATAAATTACCTTAAGACTCTTGACTTTGTGAAAGTTACTAAGAAAAAAGAATCCAAAAAAAATGTAACAGCTACTTCCGAAGTTTTAGAGGAAGATGAAAACGGAATCCCTCTAAAATTTAAAGATAAAATAATGGCTATGTCAAAACAAGCAAATCGCAATATGACCAAACGTTGGGAAGCTGCTATCGCCAAAGAAGAAAAAAAACATAAAATATGATAGTCATTTCCGACTCCAATATCATTTTCAGTTGCTTTTACACCCCTAATGGCGTAATAGCCTCTATTCTTAAAAACAAGAAGAATAAGTTACAATTTATAGCCCCCTCTTTTCTATTAGAAGAAGTTAAAGAACATTTGCCCGAAATTATGAAAGACAACCTTCTCACTAAAAGAAAGGCAAACGTTTTATTGAAAGAATTTACCCAAAACATTACTTTCTACGAATTAAAAGATATAAAAAAACAAAATAGAGAGAAAGCAAGTAAAATAGCCAAAAATATAGACCCCGACGATTATCTTTTTATAGCTTTACACTTTGAAAAGGGACATAAAATATGGACTTGTGACAACATCCTTTCTAAAAGATTAAAAGAAATGGGCTACGATATATGTATTTCTACACAAGAATTAAAAACCAATATCTATAAAAAAGTATCTCCTCTACCAAAAGATTCTCAAAATAAAAAATAACCTTAGTTCCTCATATTTATATAACTAAGAAAACATCAATAAACCTCCTCTTAAATTTACTAATCAGCAAATTGTCTAATTGACAAATTATTCATATCTTTGCCCCATAAAACTGATATAGTGTTATGGAACAGGTGTACATCTTTATGCTGTTCGTGTTCTTGGTGCTCGCCGTTATCGATTTGGTGGTGGGTGTGAGTAACGATGCAGCTAACTTTCTTAACTCTGCCGTAGGCTCCAAAGTAGCCACCATTCGCACCATTATGATAGTCGCCAGCGTGGGGGTAGCCATTGGTGCCGTCTTTTCTAGCGGAATGATGGAAATCGCACGTAAAGGCATCTTTAACCCTCAGCTCTTCTATTTCGATGAGGTAATGGTTATCTTTATGTCGGTTATTCTTGCCGATATCCTCCTCTTCGACCTCTTCAACTCTATCGGTCTACCTACTTCCACAACCGTTTCTATCGTATTCGAACTCTTGGGCGCTGCGATGTGTGTCGCCACTATCAAAACGTTTATGAGTGACGAATCGCTTTTTAACGCTTTCAACTATATCAATACAAGCGAAGCAGGCAAAATTATCACCGGTATTTTCACCTCGGTAGCCATCGCCTTTACAGTCGGTACGATTGTACAATACTTAGCCCGATTAGTATTCTCATTTAAATATCAAGAAAATGTAAAATATGTAGGAGGCGTGTTCGGCGGGCTCTCGCTTACGGGGCTTTCCTACTTCATTATCTTTAAAGGACTCAAAGATGTCGCTTTCATTCCTAAAGAAGCCATTGCGTGGATAGACACGAATATAGTGCCGCTACTCATAGGCTGTTTTATTTTCTATTCGGTGCTCTCACAAGTGCTTATCCGTATGAAAGTAAATATTTTTAGGGTAATTATCCTCAGCGGTACTTTTGCTTTGGCAATGGCTTTTGCGGGTAACGACTTAGTGAACTTCATAGGGGTACCCGTAGCAGCTTATCAGTCGTATGATATATGGCATAATTCAGGAGTAGCTCACGACGGCTTGCTAATGGGTGCTTTAGCCGATGGGCAAATCTCTACTCCTACCGCCTTGTTATTGCTCACCGGTTTTGTGATGATTCTCACCCTTTGGTTTTCCAAAAAAGCACGTCACGTGATTGATACAGGCGTTAATCTATCTCGTCAGAACGAAGGAGGTGAAGAGAAGTTTTCTTCTAACTTCTTATCGCGATTCTTGGTGCGTATTACAGTGATTTGTGCCAATGCCGTGAACTTCATAATGCCAAAGTCCATTAGCAACAAAATAGATCACCGTTTTGAAAAACCTGAACCTGACCCTAATGTAAAAGAAGAAGACCTTCCTGCTTTCGACCTCGTACGTGCTGCTATCAACCTCGTGGTATCCAGTAGTTTGATTGCCATTGGTACTTCCTTTAAGCTCCCGCTTTCTACTACTTATGTAACCTTTATGGTGGCGATGGGTTCTTCCCTTGCTGATAGAGCTTGGGGGCGCGATAGTGCTGTATATCGCGTGGCAGGGGTACTGAACGTAATCGGCGGTTGGTTTTTAACGGCTATTGTTGCCTTTATCGGGGCATTTTTAGTAGCAGGCATATTGTATTACGGAAGCGTGATTGGGCTTATTGTGATGATAATGGTAGTAGGCTTTGTACTCATTCGCAACGCAATTATCTACCGCAATAAACAGAAAGCCAAAGCACAAGGAAAACGCTTTGAGCGTGCCGACTTGGCTACCATTGGCGGTGTCATCAAAGAAAGCTCTAACTATGTATCCGAAACGATTTTCCGCATCGACCAGCTTTATAGCAAAGTGGTGAAGAATCTCGGCACTCAAGATTTAGGCAAACTCACCAAAAACAAAAAGAATGCTAAAAAGCTCGAAAAAGAACTCGATGAGCTGAAAGGTAATGTGTACTACTTTATAAAATCGCTGAATGAAAGTTCGGTGGCGTCCAGCAAGTTTTATATCCTTATTTTGGACTGTTTGCAGGATATGGCACAATGTCTCACGGCTATCACACTCAATAGTTATGAACACGTAAACAACAATCACAAGAACCTCAAATTTAATCAGCTACGTGACTTAAAATACATTTCCGATAAGATGGAAGATGTGTTTAAGGCAGAAGCCGAAATATTCAAAGGTTCAGACTATAACAAGTTACACGTAATTTTCGAAGATTGTAAGGTGTTGAAAAACGAAGTGTCAAAGATGGTACAAAAACAAATCGACCGTATTCGCACTACCGAAACCAGTCATAAAACTACTAAATTATATTTTAGTATTTTATTAGAAACCAATGCGCTCATCCGTGCTAATAACAACCTGCTAATGCAGTTCGATGAATACCAAAAACAGCAAAATAAGAAGAAGAAAATGAACCTTATCACCCAAGTAACAGGGAAGAAATAATGAAGATATAAAAAAGAGGTAACTAAATTAATTTTTAGTTACCTCTTTTTCTTTTTTTATATTTTAACTATTCGTTAATAGCTGCAATACCAGGTAGTACCAATCCTTCAAGGCTTTCAAGCATCGCTCCACCACCGGTAGAAACATAACTTACTTTATGCTCAAAACCAAATTGTTTTACAGCAGCTACCGAGTCGCCACCTCCTACAAGTGAGAAAGCACCTTTTTTAGTAGCTTCAGCCACGTAATCACCTACGGCAATGGTACCTTTTGCGAAGTTAGGCATTTCAAATACTCCGATAGGACCATTCCACAAAATAGTTTTTGATTTAAGCAATACCGATTTGATGTTTTCAAGAGTCTTAGGTCCTGCGTCCAATCCTTCCCAACCATCGGGAATAGCATTTACAGGTACTACTTGTGTTTTGGCGTTGTTATCGAAAGCGTCAGCAGCTACTACGTCTATAGGCAAGTGTACTTCTACTCCTTTAGCTTTGGCTTTGGCAAGGATATCAAGTGCAAGGTCAAGTTTATCATCTTCGCAGATAGAACTACCTACTTTTCCGCCTTGTGCTTTGATGAAAGTATAAGCCATACCCCCACCTATGATAAGGTGGTTCACTTTATCTAAGATATTTTCGATAATAGTGATTTTAGAAGAAACTTTTGAACCACCAAGGATAGCAGTTACAGGTTTTTCGCCGTTCTTCATCACTTTATCAATACTTTCAATCTCCTTAGCGAGGAGGTAACCAAAGCATTTGTGGTTAGGGAAGAATTTCGCTACAATAGTAGTCGAAGCGTGAGCGCGGTGAGCGGTACCAAAAGCGTCGTTCACATAGATATCGCCGAGTTTAGCAAGCTGTTTAGAGAATGCTTCATCTCCTTTTTCTTCTTCGTTATGAAAACGCAAGTTTTCAAGTAATACCACACTACCAGCAGGAGCAGCTGCTACCGCTTTTTCGGCTACTTCGCCTACGCAATCATCTACAAAAATCACTTTTTTACCTAATACTTTTTCCACTTCACTTACGATGTGACGCAAAGAATACTTGTCGTTGCGTTCCCCTTTGGGGCGACCTAAGTGGCTCATAAGTACTGCGGTTCCTCCATCTTTGAGGATTTTCTCGATAGTAGGTTTCGCAGCCTCAATACGAGTGTTATCAGTTACTTTAAAATTTTCGTCCAATGGCACATTAAAGTCCACGCGAATAAGGGCTTTCTTGCCCGCAAAATTAAAATTGTCTATGGTTTTCATATATCTAAAACTACAATAATTTTATTCAAGCCTCAAAGGTACAACAAAAAAGTGATATACACAAAACTTTTTGACAATAATTTTATTTCGCCCATTCCACCATCAAGTGCAATTTTTCAGATTACTTTCTGATAGAATAAATCTTTAGGTTTTTCAAAATCTAATACTTTTCTTGGTCTATTATTAATTTTATATTGATATTCTTTAATTTCTTTATCTGTAATATTTTTAAAATCAGTATTTTTAGGTATGTATTGCCGTACAAGACCATTGGTGTGTTCACTAAGACCTCGCTCCCAAGAACTATAAGGATGAGCAAAGAAAAATTGTAGGTTCAATTTCTTTTCAACTCGCTTAAAATCAGAAAATTCATTACCATTGTCAGCAGTAATTGTCTTTATATAGTTTTTGTAAGGCAAGGTCATATCTATAAGTTCATCTGCTAATGATTTAGCTTTCTTTCCTTCTTTTAACTTTTTCATAAATAACATTTTAGTAGTCATTTCAACCAATGTAAGTATCGCTCCTTTATTTCCTGCTCCTACAATTAAATCTATTTCCCAGTGTCCAAACTCTGTTTTCTGACTTATAACCTCAGGACGTTCTTCAATAGACTTTTTATCTTCTACTTTCTTTTTACAAGTGTACAATGCTCTACTTCTATGCTTAAGCTGATGACGAGTGTGTTTGTATAGTTCGCCTCCGTTTTCTTTGTCTTGGTGAATGAAATTATAGATAGTTGTTTTTCCAACCATTGGTATTCTATTTTTTTTACAATACCCTACAATTTGCTCAACAGACCACTGTTCTTCAGTGATATGCTTAATAACAAAAACTTTCATTTCTTTAGTAAATTTACGTTCTTTCCTAAAACGTTCTTTACGCTCTTCTGAGATTTCTTGAGCTACTTTTGGACTGTATTTTCCTGTCTTTGTTTTGTTTCTTGACAGCTCTCGACTGACGGTAGAGGGATTACACTCTGCATAAAGAGCAATATCTTTTTGTTTGATTCCGCTTGCTTTTAAAGCAGAAATTACCGACCTTTGCACCAAATTTAAATGCTTATATTCTTTCATTGTCATTTACAAAGAAAAGCATTTATTTTGAAAGAGAAAAGACTTTTATAGTTTTTTCTCTTTTTTTATTTTTCAGAGGGTTGCCCCTTAGAGGCAAAACCCTCTGAAAAATAAAAGTTTTACTAAAAATTACTACTTAAAATTGCAATTATTAGTGGAACTTACATTTCACCAATTGCCCTTAATGGTAGAATTGGCACACTGACAAATTGGCTAATTGCCAAATTATCTTTATCTTTGCGCCCTCAATTCAGAAACTCAAACCTCTATGGCTAAAGAAATAGACGAAAGTAAGCAAGGGCAAAGCCTTGTTTTACAAGCTGATAATAACAATTCTAAAAAACTATATATCGAGAGTTACGGTTGCCAAATGAACTTCTCCGACAGTGAAATTGTAGCTTCTATTCTCTCCAAAGCGGGATATAATACCACTGATACTGTTGATGAAGCCGATTTGGTACTTATCAACACCTGCTCAGTGCGCGAAAAGGCAGAACAGACTATTCGCAAGCGTTTGGAGCAGTTTAATGTGTACAAACGCAAGAAACCTGCTATGAAAGTGGGCGTATTGGGCTGTATGGCCGAAAGGGTAAAACACGCCTTCCTCGAAGAAGAAAAAATAGTGGATATGGTGGTAGGTCCTGATGCTTATAAGGATTTACCTAACCTACTTGAAGAAGTGGAAGAAGGTCGTGAAGCGGTAAATGTGATTCTCTCTAAGGACGAAACCTATGCCGATATTGCACCTATTCGTCTCAATAGCAACGGTGTAACAGCTTTTGTATCGATTACGCGCGGTTGTGACAATATGTGTACTTTCTGCATTGTACCTTTCACTCGCGGACGTGAACGCAGTCGCGACCCTTATTCTATCCTTAACGAAATCGCCGACCTCCAAGCGCGTGGTTTCAAAGAGGTTACCCTACTGGGGCAGAATGTGGATAGTTACCTTTGGTATGGAGGCGGGCTCAAAAAGGATTTCAGCAAAGCAAGTGAGATGCAACAAGCCACCGCTATCAACTTCGCTAAACTCCTCGATATGGTGGCAACAGCTCAGCCTGAAATGCGTATCCGCTTTTCTACCTCCAATCCGCAGGATATGACCCTCGATGTGATTGATACGATGGCAAAACACCCTAACATCTGCAAGTATATCCACCTGCCCGTACAGAGCGGTAGCAATCGCATCTTGAAAGCAATGAACCGCCTCCATACTCGCGAAGAATATTTCACGTTGATAGACAGCATACGCGAACGCATTCCTGAGTGTGCTATTTCGCAGGATATGATTGCTGGTTTCCCCACCGAAACTGAAGACGACCACCAAGATACGCTTTCGCTAATGGAATATGTAAAGTATGATTTTGGATTTATGTTTGCTTATTCGGAGCGTCCTGGTACATTAGCAGCACGCAAAATAGAAGATGATGTACCCGAAGAAGTGAAGAAACGCCGTCTTGCTGAGATTATCGACTTGCAACAAAAACACAGCTTGTACCGCACTCAAGCACAAATAAGCAAAACGGTAGAAGTGCTTATAGAGGGAAACTCTAAAAAATCGGATAAAGAGTGGATGGGGCGCAATAGTCAGAATACCGTAGTAGTATTCCCCAAAGAAGATTATAAAATAGGCGATTTTGTAATGGTAAAAATTACAGATTGTACTTCTACTACCCTAATAGGAAAAGCTATAAAAATTAGTAATGAAAGACAATAGAGAAAACAAAATAGGCTGTCCGGTTAAGGGACAGCCTATTTCTATTTATTGTTTCCGATAGGTAATCGTTACATTCAAAATATCATCAATGGTATAGCCTTTTTCTTTAAGAGTAGGGTCATAAGGTATTTGAGAGCGCAAAAAAGCTTTAAATTCATTGTCGTATTTAAAAATAAATTGTGTAGGGGTAATACTAACAATATCATAAGCTTTAAGAACCACTCCATTAGCCCCTTGTAAGCACAATTTGCTATTTTCTACAAAATATTTTACCGTGGCATTCTTTTTTTCACAATCATCTCCTTTAAGAGTGTGCTCCTCCGAGGTGAAAAATTCACCATAGAAAATGTACTTGTTTTCTTTGGCACACTGCATTTGTTTAGAAGTAATAATCTCAGTGAATAACTTACCATCAGGTAGCTTTGAATTTTCATAAACCCAAGTACCTTGTAATTCTTTAGGATGCTTAGTATCCTCATTGTCTTTTTTAGTGCACGCCGTGAAAGCTATCACAGAAAGTGCTATTAATAATATTCTTTTCATTAGAATAAAGTTTTAAATTCGGAACAAAAGTATAAAAGATTTTACTAATTAGCAATTTTTATTTTTACTCATTATCTGTCGCGCTACGAGCTAACTCTATAATCTCTAAGTTTTTAATCTCTCCTGCTTCTATCTCAAAACGAAGCATCGTACGCACGGTTTGCCAACCATAAAGACCAGCAGCTCCTGGGTTGAGGTGTAACAACTGAAACTGTTTATCGTATTGCACTTTTAGAATATGTGAATGCCCCGAGATGAAGAGTTTAGGAGGGCAGGTTAGGATTTCTTGTTTTGCCAACGGACTGTATTTATTAGGGTAACCGCCTATGTGTATCATCAGTACCTCCACGCCCTCACAAGCAAACCGATTTACTTCAGGGAACTGATGCCGTATCTCTATGCCATCGATATTACCATAAACCCCACGCAAAGGTTTTACGGCTTGCAACGCCTCTATCACTGCCAGGTTACCGAAATCGCCACAATGCCACACTTCGTCTGCCTCACTAGCGTAGTGCAATATACGATCGTCTATATACGAATGGGTATCGGAGAGAAGAAGGATTTTCATTGTACATCTAATTTATGATGTTGTTTACCCTGAATCTTATAGCAAGCGCGTTTGGCAGCAATCTCTTCAGCCTTTTTCTTAGACGTAGAACGCGCCCGAGTTACCGAAAAGCCTTGTACGTGCACTTTAGCAACGAAAAACTTAGTCTCAGAACAATCTTCTATATCTTCTTCAGCCTCAAAAGCAAAGTCTAATTTATGTTTTTGACACCATTCTATCAACAAACTCTTATGGCTAATAACCTTTCCTTCTAAATTCTTGATGTTGATATACGGCAAAATGAGCTCACGCTCAATGAACTTAAAACAAGCCTTATAACCTCTGTCTAAATAAATTGCTCCTATAAGTGCCTCGAAGAGGTTACCAGTGATATTATTACCTAATTGTCTCGGAGTGAGTTTAGTGCGCAAGAAGTCCAAGAGCCTCATATCCTTACCGAGTTGATTGAGGTTACGGCGCTCTACGATTTTAGAGCGCATTTTGGTAAGATAGCCTTCATCTTGTTCAGGAGCATTAGTAAAAATATAGTCGGCTATCACAGCGCCAAGAATCGCATCACCCAGAAATTCAAGGCGCTCATAGCTCTTACGCGTCGCTTTTTGGAATTGGTAAGAAGGGTGTGTAAAAGCCTCGCTGTAATATGATAAGTTTTTAGGAGGGAATCCTAAAAGCTCTTTGATTTTAGTATAAAAAATCCCGTCTTTCTTCTTAGGAATAAGACGGGGAAAAGTTAATATTTTCTTTAAGCCGAACACTTATAATTTATATCTTTTTGAATAATAAGCACGCATTGTGTCCACCGAAACCAAAGGTGTTACTCATCGCTACTTTCACGTCGCGATGTTGCGCTTTGTTGAAGGTGAAGTTCAGGCGTTGATCTATTTTTTCATCGGGATGTTCAAAGTTGATAGTAGGAGGAACGATGCTGTGTTTGATAGCGAGAATAGACGCTACTGCTTCTATTGCTCCCGCAGCTCCGAGCAAGTGCCCAGTCATCGATTTGGTAGAGTTAATATTGATATCGTAAGCGTGCTCACCAAATACATCTAATACTGCCTTAGATTCAGCGATGTCTCCTAATGGAGTAGAGGTACCGTGCATATTGATAGCATCTACTTCGTTCACTGATACTCCTGCGTCTTTAAGACAGTTAATCATCACGTTTTTAGCACCAAGCCCTTCAGGGTGAGGCGCCGTCATATGGTAAGCATCAGCAGAGAGACCTCCTCCTGCCAATTCGCAGTAGATAGTAGCTCCACGAGCCACTGCGTGATTGTACTCTTCAAGCACTACCGCTCCTGCTCCTTCGCCTAATACAAAACCATCGCGATTGGCATCAAACGGACGAGAAGCTTTGGCAGGGTCTTCATTGAAAGTAGAAAGGGCGTGCAAGGCGTTGAAACCACCGATTCCTGCAATAGTAACCGCTGCTTCCGAACCACCTGATACCATCATATCAGCATAGCCAAAACGAATGTAGTTTAACGCATCTATCATAGCATTAGCTGCAGAGGCACACGCTGAGACTGTAGTGAAGTTAGGACCCCTAAAACCATAGCGTATAGAAATCACACCTGCTGCGATATCAGCTATCATTTTAGGTATAAAGAATGGATTAAAGCGTGGCGTACCATCGCCTTCGTTGAAGTTAATTACCTCATTTTGGAAAGTTTCTAACCCCCCAATACCTGAGCCCCAAATTACCCCTATGCGGTCTTTATCTAGTGTATCCATATCAAGATGAGCATCTTTTACGGCTTCATCAGCAACCACTAAGGCATATTGAGCAAATTTATCGAGCTTACGTGCTTCTTTTTTGTCTATAAAATCCTCGACATTAAAGTTCTTTACTTCGCAAGCAAACTTTGTTTTAAACTTTGAAGCATCGAAATGGGTAATAGGCGCAGCACCGCTCTTGCCGGCTACGAGTCCTTCCCAAAACTCTTGGGCGGTATTACCTATAGGGGTAAGAGCCCCTATACCTGTAACTACAACACGTCTTTTCTCCATATTAGTTTCAACTTTTTAGCATTTAGGTTTAGAGCAAAAAGCATTAAGCAGTAAGCTACCAAGTATATACGTTGATAGCCTACTGCCTATGAGCCAATTATTGTTTAGCGTCTTCAATATATTTGATTGCTTGACCTACAGTTGCAATGTTTTCAGCTTGGTCATCTGGAATTTGAATATCAAATTCTTTTTCAAACTCCATAATCAATTCAACAGTGTCTAATGAATCAGCTCCTAAGTCGTTAGTGAAGCTCGCTTCTGCGGTTACTTCATTTTCGTCTACGCCTAATTTATCAACGATAATGGCTTTAACTCTTGATGCAATGTCTGACATAATTTTCTTTTTTTATAATTTGATAATAATTACTGCCGGCAAAAGTAACACTTTTTTTTTGAAACACAATCTTTTTCGTACAAATATTCTTATTTTTTACTTTTAAAAAGTACAAACCTACTTATTATCATAGATTTATCATTTTATAAATATTCTACTTTTTACTTTGCTTTTTTCACTTTTTCACTATCACACTTATTCCATTTCCGCCAAATCCTACGGCATTAATTAATATATGTTCGAGTTTATCGGGTACAGATTCGGGACTACTGAGATAAGGTACTCCTTCAAAACGGTTATTCTGTAACATTCGTATTGCCATTGCGAGGTTCAGTGCTCCACTCGCCCCATAGGTATGTCCGTGTCGCCATTTATTATTGGTGAGTAAAGGTTTTTCTTCGCCAAATACAGCTTCTATGGCGTTGAGTTCAGCTTGGTCACCTTTGATAGTACCGGTACAATGGGTTACAATCACATCTATCTTAGGATTCCCAGCACTTGTCAAAGCACGATGCATAGCATCTTGCAAACACTGTCCGTTTTTAGAGAGCGATACGCTATGGGTGAGCTTTTCAGTGGCAAAGCCTATCCCTACGATATAAGCTAAGGCATTAGCACGCTCTCCTTTTTCTAAACAGAAACAACCTGCCCCCTCCCCTAACACCATAGTGCTTTGTTTTTTGCTCATATCCATTGCCCTGCAAGGATAAGGCAAGGGCAGACTACTGTATATTTTCAGAGCTTTCACTTGTGCAATAGTAAAAGGGGTAAGAGGTGCCTCGCTACCACCTACCAAGAAGCGGTCTTCCATACCACTTTCCAGCCACGCAATGGCATTGGCAACGCCGTGTAAAGCGGTAGAGCAAGTAATAGAATGTGAGAGCTCAAAACCCTCATTGCTCAAATCCTGTGCTACCCAAGTGCTGATATTGCCCAAAGTAGTAGTAGGCGAAGCTAAGGTTTGGCAACTGTCTTCTTTCAGAAAATGACTAAAATGCTTTTCAAACAACATTGTTGCTCCTCGCGACGACCCTATATTGATGCCAAAACGAACTCCTTGCCACCCTGCTTGTGCAACAGCTCTTCGTGCAGTATGTAAGGCATAAAGAACGGTGGGGTCTAAGGGCTCATAAGCAGAATTAGAAGCTCTGAGTTGTTCTATAAGTTTTTGGTCACGGTCAGAAAGTCGCCCTTGTGGAATATTATTGTAAAGAGAGAGTGCCTCAGCTGCGAGGGTACTCGCCCCTGTAATAGCTATTTTCATTTCCCGCTTGCTAATTGTTAATTATCAATTGACAATAGTTCTATATATTCTTTAATATGCTTCTTCGCTTGCCAGCCCAAGGCTTCTGTTTTTTGGGTAATAACTTCAGCAGTCATACGGTTACCTTTGCGCTCCGGTAGCATTTGTATCTCGCCTCCAAAAAGCTGAGCGATTTCTAAAACTGTATAAGTCTCCGGACTGCCAATACCATAGCCGTCGCCTTTACCTTTTTCACCTACCAAGAGTAAGCCCGCTACTATATCATCTATATGCGTAAAATTGCGCTGTTGAGTACCTGGGGCTACTACCGTGAGAGGCTCCCCTTTCTTCATCTTCTCTATAAAGAGTGCTATAAGCGTCGCATATTTCCCCGTGCCAACTTCTCCTTTGCCATAAACATTGTAGAAATACACAATAGCATAGTTGAGCCCATACCACATACCGTAGTTCTTGATAAGCTCTGTATTCGACGATTTGCTCCAAGCATACGGACTTTGGTCTTTCCCTAAACCCCCGTCACCAAACTTGGTGCTACTGCCCGCATATACGAGTTTAGCCCCGTGTTTTCTGCAGAACTCTAATACTTTCAGCGTACCTATTTTATTAAACAACAATACCTTGTCGATATCCTCAAAACTCTGTTCCACCCGTGAGTATTCACCTAAGTGATAAATAATATCAGGTGAAAAACTGATAAGCTCGAAGATATGTTCGGTACTTCCTTCGATATATTGCACCCCTTCTACGTGATTTTCACGCTTACCAGTGAAATAATTGTCTAACGAATAGACCTCGTTGTTAGGGTCTTTGGCAAGAGCTTCACAAAGGTTAGAACCTACAAATCCTGCCCCTCCGGTTACTAATATTTTCTTCATTTATCCTAATAATACAACCTTAGTTCAATATAATATTATCCCGATTTTACAATTGCTTTGCGTTACATTATGTAGGGGCGAAATAACCTTTCACCCTCATTTTATTTATTCTTACTTGTGAATTGCAAAATAAGACAACCAATGGCGTAACACACCACATCTGCCCACGAAAAGTGATTGCCTAAGAGGATATACCCCAAGCTTCCTCTCGTGAAGCCCAAATAAGTAGCCACACCCAAGTACTGCATCACTTCTACGGCTACCGCAAAGGCAAATATACCCCAGATAAGTTTATCTTTATGCTTCACTTTCACGAACGAAAGCACTAAGTAGTACAGCAATATCACCACCAGTACATCGCCTATATAGCCTCTGATAAAGCCCATACTGCTAAACACTGTCGCAATAAGCAGTTCTGCCCCTAACAGTGCCAACGCCCATATAAAGTACTTTTTGTTAAATGTTAGTTTCATATCACACTTACCTAGCTGTTGCTAGCTTTACCTCTTAGCTAAAACAAACTTTCTCCATTCAAATTCGTCGTCAAGGCTTCCGTCATAAAGTCTAAAAACGGGCGCATTGCCAAAAGTCCCTGCACTACTTTCTTATCAAAGTCCTTCGCTGTGGCTTCTTGTCGTGTATAGTCGTGTTTTAAGAGAAACTGCTTTTTGCGCAAATAGGCAATCATCGGGTCGTCTTTCTCAAAACCTTTGGGGGCAGTCTTCACCTCGTCCCCCCATAGTTTCCCGTCAAACTCTTTCTTTATCCCCTCACTATTCATCACCTTTTGGAAATCCTCAGCATTGAGAGAAATTTCCTGACGCATACGCAATAAATCTTCTTTGTTCGGGTCGAAAAAACCTCCTCCTATAAACGTCTCTTGCGGACTAATATGCACGTAATACCCACCGCGGTAATACGGTTGTTTGCGTTGTATATAGCAACCGAAGTGCGTCTTGTAAGGTGTTTTGTCTTTAGAAAAGCGCAAATCGCGATAGATACGGTATATTTTCAGTGGCGCAAGGGTATCGTGCTCAGCAAGCCCAGTATAAATATAATTGAAAAGCAATGTAGCTTCTAATTTAGCACATTCATAAGCCTCCTTATGAGCATCGAACCACTCTTTATTATTGTTTTTAGCAAGGTCTGTAAGAAAAGAAAAAATCATAATACTAATTACAAATGACAAATAACCAATAAGGATATCTTTGTTGTTAGAAGTGCAAAGATAGTAAATAATTGCAAATAGAAGACAATTAAATAACGATTTTCTAGTTTAGAGATTTTTACTAAAATTAAGAAATCATATAGTTTTCCCTTAAAATTTTTAAACTTATAAAAGTATGAAATTCAATGTTTTATATAGCCTTTGTATACCTATCTTCCAAGATTCGTATAAGCTTCCTATAAGCTTTCTATAAGCTAAGCATATCTACCCTATATATAAAAAGTCTTAAAATTTTCAGATTTTCACACTTACCCCCACTTTAAATGAAAGAGCATTCCCAAAAGCCACTTGTCCGTTGAGTCCTACGTTTTTGAAGATGAAATAGCGAAAACCTAAATGTGCATTCCACAATACAAAATTATGGGGGTGTTCTCTTCTAAATTTTTCAGGGATAGGATCGGAAGAGCTATCACAACCACCTGAACTATGTCCGTCAGGAGTATCGCTTTGCCAAAAACAATGCCCTATTGAAAGCCCTGTATACCAATCGGTAGTCATACGATGGTCAAAATGGAAGTCCACACTGAGCTCAGGTACGTAAGCAGTTTCGTACTTACTTTTAAGATTAAAACTCTGGTTAGAAAAGTTAGCTCCCACCGAGAAACGAGGCGTAGCCCCATAGTGTACCCCTCCGCCTATAATACCTCCTATAAACGAAGCACCTGTTTGCACATCGATAAATACATCGCCTTTGGTGTAGGCTTCTTGAGCACTTATTTGCAATGCAAAAAGCAATAGAATAAAGAGTAAAAACTTTCTCATATTGATTATTTTTTTACCCTTTGGCAAAGAACTCCCTGCCAAAGGGTTAAGGTTATTTCACTAAGATAAAATCGTTGTTTTTCACCCCGTTGATATACATTTCTTGAAAGTAAGCATATCCACATTTACCTATATATCCTAAAAACTCTATTTTATAAGTCTTAGCTTTATTTTTAAGATAAAGTGTTTCTATCTTTCCTGTATATAAAAATATTGCACTCTCAGTTGCTACTTCGGCATAATCTTTTTTTTTAGATTCATTAGTAAACAAGGTACGGTATTTCTTCTCAGTGTTATTCTCTGTAATTTGGTAAAAATACACATTTTCTTTATCAGCCTCTCCTTTGTCGTTTAAGAAATCTTGATATTCAGGAGCTGATTTAGCTATAAATAATTGAAAATTAGGAGGTGGAAGCATACATTCGTCTTGTATCTCTGAAGACTTCTCACAAGACAATAAACAAATAAATAATGATAAAAATAATATCCTTTTCATAATACTTATTTTATTACCCTTTTACAGAGAACTCCCTGCCAAAGGGCTAAAGTTATTTTGCTAAGTAATGATTTTCTACTTTTACACCGTCTACACGGATTTCATTTGTTATGGATACGCGACCACATTTTGTATCTTTCATATAACCATTTACTTCTAATTTATAGGTTTTGGTAGCATTTTGAAGGTAGAGCGTTTCTGTTTTGCCAGTATACACATCATTTTCAAACCAAAGCTGAGTTCCTATATGCAAATAGGTATTTCCTCGAGGGTCTGTTTCATAAAGGAATCCTATTGGATACTCTTTTTTTGTATTACCTACTTGTTTGTATAGGGCAATATGAGTAGAGTCAATATTTCCTCTTTCATTGATAAATTCCTTATGAACCTCAGAGTTTTTGTTTATCCACATACTAAAAGTAGGAGGTGGTGGAGAACATATATAATCTTCCTTATTTTCTTTACTTTCTTTACAAGCTATTAGAAGAAATAATGTTGTAAGGCATAATATTTTTTTCATATAAGGTTTGTTTTTTAGGATTACGCAACAAAGGTAGGGAAAAATTAGCAAATTAGCAAATTTGAGAATTAGAAAATTATAAGCTATTTATACGAGAAATGAAACCTTGTAGCTCTATACCACGACAATTGTTTGTAATAGTTGTTCAGCTTTTCATTCTTGCCAAACAAATAAACACTCAGTCCGTTGCAATCTGTCAGCGCAATATTAGCAAATCTCGGTGTGTGTCTTTCAACCTTACAGAGTTGTAGCCAAATAGATTCGATAGCCACACTGGCTTTGCTCTCCAAAAGCACTTGTTTGAGGTCAAACAAATACTTTTCGTTATTCCTACTGTATTGTTGCAAGTGGGTTAAGGATAACTCAGAAGTGTTGAGTTGTTTGCAGAAAGAAGCTAATGCCTCCAACTGCTCACTATCTACCAAAGTAACCGTAGCCGACTGTCGTGCACCCTCCAAAACATTGTAATAGTTGTAGTAAGCTTCGGTTGCTTTTTCTAATTGTAATTTCCCTATAAGGTAAGGCAATAGGTAATGATAAGGAAAACCATCGGCAAGAATTTCGGCAGGCGAAGCAATAAAGTAACGGGCAGAATGTCGTAATTCATAGAGCACCTCTACCGACCCCATAAAGCAAGCGTCAAAAAGGATATAATCAAAACGATAAGGACTTAAAACTTCCGCAAGGTCAGGAAGCTCCATAGCCCCCTCTCGCGGACTCATATCTTTCCCAAACGATTTTACCACCACCCCTGATTTGTTTTCGGTTTCTATATGATAACCTTCCGGCAACCAGGCATTGCCGTGCGACCAAAGCACAAGTCCTTTATAGTGATTGTCGCCTTTGTAATAGCCCAAAGCATCTCTCAACACATTGCTCATTACAGTTTTATCAGTTGAATTTTGTTCGGGGTAAGAAACGATGATTCTAGAGGCTATTATCTCGGTGGTATCGTGTACAATTTCTAAAAGTACAGGGTGTGAAGGCAAAGCGGTAGAAGTATTGCTATCGATATACAGCAAGAGTTTGTCTCTTCCGTTAGGCACAAACCCGCGTTCTATTTCGTTGAGGTCTTTTAAGGCATAGGGAGCGAGGTCGTTATCAGCAACCATATACACGAGTGTGATTTCGTGAGGAGGTAAAGGCTCAGGAGTTGGGCTATCTTTTTGGCAAGAAAGTAACCCCAAGCCAATAAGAAGCAAAGAGTAATAACGCATAGTTTATTTTTTAGTCTTGCACAAAGCCAGCGAAAGCCCCCGTTCCCCCGAAGGGGGACAAGCTGGAAGAACAATTGTAAATCATAACTTTAATATATTAAACTGATACAAAAATTAATGAACAATACTAATTTTTCCTTTTGGGCAAATATCGATTGTGAGTTCACTTTTACTGCCTTGTATTTGTACTGTGCTTTCCAATCGTAGGCGTGAAGCCGTGATGGCTACTACTTTATAGCTACCTTTAGGCAAAGTAAATACCTTAGAAACAGTATTGGGTGATAACTTTTCAGAAAAATGCTCAACTACCGAAACGGTTACTGCTTCAAAATAGCGATTTTGTACGTGCAGGGTATAGTTTTCGGGCTCTATAGTTTCTTTAGAGCAAGATAGGGCAATGACTGCCAATAGATATATAAGGTAACGCATAGAAAGAATTAAAAAAATACCCTCTGGCAGAGGACTCCCTGCCAAAGGGTTAAGGTTGTTATTTTGCTAAATAAGGCACTTCTATTTTAGTACCATCTACACGAATTTCATTAGTAACTGCATACTTTCCACATTCTGTATCCTTCATATAACCATTTACTTCTATTTTATAAGTTTTAGTAGCATTCTGCAAATAAAGTGTTTCTATTTTGCCCGTGTAAACATCGTTACTAAAAGGAAGAGTAACTGAAATGTATAAATAAGTCTTTTCTGCTTTGGTGGTTTCATAACTATTATATTCATACGCCTTTTTCTCTCCTTCAAGTAATTTATATAAGCTAATATTTGCTTTATCAATTTTTCCTTCTTCATTTATAAATTCCTTGTAAAGTTTAGAAGTTTTGTTGATAGCAAAGGTTAATTCAGGAAGAGGGAGAGAACACGCTCTTTCTTCATCTTTCTCTCGACAAGAAATGATACTAACAAATAATAATATTGTGAGATAAAATATACTTTTCATAATTATTTAATATTAAGGATTGTTTTAACTCTATATTGATAGTTACCTTTAACTCCTGATTTGTATGCGTTTGAAGGTTCTTTATCCCCATTAGTATCAAATATTCCCAAATTATACCAACCACTTCCGTGATAGGGACTTGAGCCATCTTTATATCCTCCCCAACCTAAATTGTAGTGTACTAAGCTAAATCCTTCTTCTCCCACGTGAAGAAAATCATCAGGGCTATCACAGGTTGTGTGCATTTCTACAGTTCTATATCTTTTCATATAACCATCAATAACCCACGCGTGACCAGAATATTTATAATGTGTTGTTTTAAATATCCACCACCCGGTTTTATATGTTTCTACAATATCACTACCTCCTATGTAGATAGGGTTCCTTTTTTTTATTTCTGAAATAACTTTTGGGACTTGGAAATTTTCCACATAAGCATCTTTATAACCCAATTGATGGAATGTATGGAGAGCTTTATCTACGTCTGAACTACTACCTTTGTCACAAGTGTATTTCATTTCTAACAAATCATTATCTCCCAAGTGAGCTAATAAATATTGAATGTCTTCTTTAGCAGTAGAGTTGTTCCATACATTATGACTATAAATATTAGAGAACATATCTCCACTATCTATTTTAGTCATATCATCCCAATGCATTTTTCGTCCTACAACGCTATCTGGTTTTTTGTGATAGGCTAATAGTTGTCCAACAGCAACAGATACACAACCTACAGGAGCCTTATTATTACCACACTGCATAGAGACCTTTTCATTATAATCATTTTCTTGACTCCAAAGAGTTTTCACTAAAGGTCCTATTACATCTGTTTTCCACTCTCCATAAATATAAATATCTTCTTTGTAGTGATCAGGTTCTATACAAAGGAAGTTTTTAAATTTTCTTCCTTTCCCTTCATCTGGTTCAAACTTACTCTTCACTCGTTTACCCTCTTTATCAAAGAGTCCTTGTGCTATTAGCTCTGCTTGTCGTTCTTTAGAAAGCTGTTTGAAAATGGCTTCTTCTGCCTCAGTAGCGAGTTTTTCTTTATTAGCTTCAAAGGCGGCACGCTGTTCCTCTATATATGCCTGCATATAGCTAAACAGTATTGCTTGTCCTGGGTTGCTAATAGTATCACCGAGATGTCCGTAGGAGTTGTAGGCTAATACACTAGGAATACGCCTATCAGCTGAGGTAATTACATAACCTTGGTTATTGGCAAAGTTTACAATGTAGACATCGGCTTGTTCGGGTTTTGCATTGCCTTTGGTAGGTACGTAAGGCTTACGAGTGTCGCCTTTTACTACCTCAACAGAGCCAATTTTTAGGGGAGCTTTGGTAACGATACCCTCTACTTCACGCATTTGCATTGCGGTAGCGAGAGCGGTTTCTTGGGCTTCCTCCGCCGAAATATGGGTTTGCCCTGTGAGAGCTACCCAACCTAAAAGTCCGTTGTCTGAAGCCTTCGTTTCAGTATTGGGTAATACTGAAATATCAGTGTCGGTTGCGAACGGGGCATCTGCCTCTTCGCGTTGGCAGGAAAAGAAGAGTCCTGTTACGATAAAAATAGATAAAAACTTTCTCATATAAGGTTTGTTTTTTTATTCGCGACAAAGATAATAAAAGAAATGGAAACTTCAAAACAAAGTAACAAAAACTATAGCAGACTTTATCTTTTATCTCCTAAAAACTAAGCGTTACCCCTGCTAAGTAATTGGCTTCGGCAGCGGGTATATACACCATTCCGTAGCCGTTATCGCCGTAAGGAGTGTATTTGGTATTGAAAATGTTATTCCCCATTACCGAAAACAATACCGATTTGAAAGTGCTTTTAGGTTTCCACTCATATTGCAAACTGAGGTTATTCACGAAATAAGCATCGAGTTTTGCTTCCTCACGCTCGGTGTTATCTACATATTGCGCACCTACATATTTAGAAATTAACCCTATTTGAAAACCCTCAATAGGCATAAAAGTAATTGTATTACCGAGCACTACATCAGGAGAATACGAAATGCGAGTATCACCCCAACTAATAGTGCGAGTGGCTACCTCAGCATCTTGACTCTTATAATCTTTGTTTAGATTTTTGCTAAAAGCTATGTTAGGCGACCAGAACCAACGCTCTGAGAGTTGCACCATCGCATCGGCTTCAATTCCTGCACGATAACTCTTGCCTACATTTTCACGGATAGGATAACCGGTGCTGTTGAGTTTCCCTGAAAGTACTAATTGGTCTTCATAGCTCATATAATAACCATTGAGATTTAAACGTACTTTTGGGGTGGTGAGTCGCCAACCGAGTTCGATATCGTTGAGCTTCTCGGCGATAGGTTTCTTTGTATTAGGGTCGTCCTGTAAGGCTTCGTAATAACTCTTGTAATCGGAGCGGTTAGGCTCTTTGGTAGCACGAGCATAAGAGAGGTAAAGGTCGTTATGTGCATTCAAGAAGAAGGTAATACCCGCCTTAGGGTTGAAACTATTAAGGTTTTCGTCTATTTTGTATTTATTCGCCTTATACCCTACGTGACGGAATTGTACATCGGCAAACAGGCTCCATTTAGGGGCAAATTGCCAAGTGAGTTTGCCATAACCTGCCGCTTCTTCTTTGGTGTTGAGTCCTTCGTAGCTATAACGATTGCCATACACAAAAGGTGCTTTTTCTGCCCATAGCAAATCCTTGTAATGCGACCCTTCATAGCGATTGAGCAATCCTCCAAAGAGCAGTTGCACACCGTCTTTCTGATAGTTCGCCGAAAAAGTAGTACCCCAGAAATCGTTGTTCAATCCTTGTTGGTGAATGATGTATGCTTTTTGCTCCTTGCCTGCCCCGTCGAGCACTTTGGGCAAGCCTACCTTAGAATATTTTTTCTTCTCATAGTTCTCCCAATAGCCTTTACCTTTGGTGTAGTGGAAGGAAAGTTGCGTATGCCACGCCGTATTCCACTGTTGTGTCCAGTGCAGTTGGGCGTGGTCTTGCTGATAGTTATCGGTTTCGTTTTCATAGAAACGTTTGTTACCAGCGGTATCTTTGTATTCACCCGCAGGATTATAACGGCGATTACTGTGTAAAGTCTCTTTATCTACTCCCAGATAAGTGAGATAGACACTTTGTTTGCCACCAAATACCAATCCTTTGATGAGCGTACCCCCGTGGCTATAAGCACCTTGTAAGAAGTAGGATTTAAGGTCGGAGGAAGCGCGGTCGCGATATCCATCACTCTTGATAACAGAAAAGCGTCCGCTGAGTTCAAAACGGTCGTTGAGTTTTCCGGTGGAAAGTTTAAGGCTGTGTTTGTGAGTATTATAACTGCCGTAGAAGTTAGCAAGCTCTCCTGATGCCTGCTCTTGTACAGCATCGGTGAGGACGTTTAGGCTTGCGCCAAAAGCTCCTGCCCCATTAGAAGAAGTACCCACTCCGCGTTGCAACTGTATGCTCTCGGCAGAAGAAGCAAAGTCGGAGAGATTGTACCAGAAAACCCCTTGTGATTCGGAGTCGTTGAGCGGTACCCCGTTGATAGTAACATTGGTGCGGTACAAGTCGCTCCCACGTACAAACATATTGCTACTGCCAAAGCCCGAACCATCTTCGGAATAGCTCACCACATTAGGTAACTGAGCTAACAACAAAGGAAATTGCTGACCGAAATTTTTGGTCTTGATTTCCTCCTTAGAGAGGTTAGAAAAGGTTACGGGAAGTTTTTTGGTAGCCCTCACGGACGATACTAATACTTCGTCTAACTGAATGGGCTTAGGTGAAGGGACGATAGAGTCAGGCTCTATTGCCTGTTGTGCCATTGCCGATGTAGTAAGGCAAATGGCAGTGTACAAAAGTACATTTTTCATTGTAAAATAAATATTTACAAATAAAAGAGGCTATTATTTGGTGTGTTAATAAAATAAAAAAGCCTGTTTATGCTACCCAAAAGCAAAAACAAGCTCCAATTGCTTAGTTTCATTCCTTCAACGGGATTATCCGTTCAAGTTCAATGGGTATAATCTCAGCCTGTTACAGCACCCCTTATGAGACGGCGCAAAAGTACAAATAAATATCAAAACCGCAAATAATACGCTAATTATTTCTTCTGAAAGCCTTTTATGAAAGCTGTAATAATAAAAGTTAGCAAGGCAGGTAAAAACCATTCTAAACCGTAATCGCTCAAAGGTAATAGGCTTTTAATTTCATAAAGCTTATCAAAGGGTAGTTCTAACGTTTGACAGCTATCAATAGTGGAAATAATAGCAGTGACCAATACGCTTAAAATATAGGGTAATTTGCTATTTACAAAGCGGTCGAAGATTAAAACGGTTATAATGAGAGTAGAGACTATGGGGTATATAAATAGCAGAATATAAATCGCATAATTGATGATATTATCCACCGTGTTAATTGATAATACTACTGAAATAAGCGTACAGGCTATAGCACCTGCTTTGTACGGGATGCGTTGGTGAGTTACTTCTTCAAAGAACAAACCCACTGCCGATGTAAGAGCAATAGCCGTGGTAAGACAAGCAAAACCAATAGCTAAGGCAACAGTGATAGTACCCCATTTCCCTAAAACAGAATGAGAAATGTGTAACAGAAGTTCAGTGCGTTGTACGCTATCAGTTAAAGGGTAATCGGTAGTGGCGCCTAAGTAGATAAGCCCCCATAAATAAACAACAAACAGAGCGTAGAAAGCATTCCAGCCGCAAAAGTAACAGAAACACGCTCATTGCGTGAGGTATATCCACTATCTATTACTGCTGCAATAACAATACCTGCAAAGATAACCGAAGCCAGCAAATCCATTGTTTGGTAGCCTTCTAAGAAACCTAACGAAAAACTTTCGGTGGCGGTAAATGCCGTAGAGGTAATACTATCAGGGGGAAAGCATACGCCTAAAACAATAAGCAGTACTAAAACTATCAGCAGAAAAGGAGTGAGAAACCTGCCTATAATGCTTACAATCTTGGATTTCGATATAGATAATGCGGTTACAACGGCAAAGAATAGAACGATAAACCACACCTTAGGAAAAGCAGGTAATAAGGGCTGTATGCCTACCTCAAAAGTAGTAGCAGCGGTGCGTGGGATAGCTACCAAAGGACCTATGCATAAAATAACTAATAACGTAAGGATTTTAATGAGCCAAGGGTGCGTTTTCTTCCCTAAATCAGTGAAGTGAGTGCCCGTTTTAGCCACCATTAACACCCCTAAAAAAGGAGCTAAAATAGCGGTGATAAAAAAGCCTAACAACGCCATACCCCATTCACCTTCCGTTCTTAAACCTATGAACGGAGGCAATATAAGATTACCCGCCCCAAAGAACATCGCAAATAAAGCGAAGCCTACGGTGGTAATAGTTTTCCATTTGCTTTTACGAATATGATGCATAGAGGTAGAGAATAACTTTGCAAAAATAGTAATTTTATACTACAAATGCAAATATTTATTTTAAAGCCCCTCAAAAAATGCCTTCAACCTATGTTTTCCTACCTTCATTGGCGCTACCGAATCCATTGCCATTACGGTGAAAACGAATTCTATAGTGCCGTAAGCACTTTTAGGTAAGAAATATTTGCCTATTTTCAAAACAGACTTCCGTACCCAATCAGGCAAAAAACCGACCTTCACAGGCTTATGTAACACCTCGAAAGCCAAAGCAGCGATTTCATACTGGGTGAACACCTCAGCCCCTCCTACATTCACTTCCTTTTCGGAGCTCTCTAATTGCGCTACACACACCTCGGCTAAATCCTCGCCGTGAATAGGATTCATAGCGTATTGCCCTTTGCCAAACAGACGCACTTTACCTTCTTTTGCCATTGAAAAGAAGGTGGCTATATCGCTGTAAAAAGCCGATGGACGCACGATACAGTAGTCCATTCCACTGGTTTTAAGGGTATCTACAAAACGCTCTTTGGCAGCCCCAATGGCAATAGGACGTAATGCTTCGCCGTTTAATACGGAAATATATACGAACTTACGTACCCCTGAGCGCAGAGCTTCGTCAAGCAAGTTCTTGTTAGCCGCATAATCTACTTGCTCGTAGGTGAGTTTGTCTTTCTGCCGAGTAATCCCGACAGTGGAAATCACTTGGGTAACTCCCTCGCACACACCGAGTAAAGTATTGGGTTTTGTTACCTCAGCCTCGACGACTTCTAATAGCGGGTGGGTAAGTAAGGCGGGTGCTATTTTCGACTTATTGCGCACTATAATGCGGGTAGGGTATTCTTTTTTTAAGAGTTCAGCTAATATAAACTGACCTAAATAACCGGTCGCTCCGGCTAATAATATTTTTTCTGATGATTTCATACTGTTTTAATAAATTGATTTAAGACTTTCAACTTAGTTAATGTTTAAACTTTGGCTAAATTTGCGACGAAAAATAACTAATCGAACACAATTTTTCCTACGATTTTAGCACCTTCATACACGTTGAGCTCGTGAAGTTCGTCTAAGATATAAGCGGGGGCGTGACCGACAAGAAACCTCACTTGGCACAAAGCACTGTATTCACTCTCTTTCATAGGCTCTTCAAATTCAATAATAATGCTCCAATTTGGTTGAGGCAATTGCTCGATGTAAGTGCTGGCATAATAAACCTCACCGGTAGGAGGGTGTTGTCGTCCGCCTTCTTCTTTGGTAAGAAAATGAATGACACCTGATTTTGATTTCTTCATAGTCAGAATACAATTTGGTTTAACAAAAGTACTTCTTTATTTATTAACCGCCAAATAAAATAACAAATAACGAATGACGAATGACAGATAGATATATTTTAACTATACACTAAACGAATTTAAGGTGGGGCTTCAGTGGGTCTACAGTGGCTCTACAGTGGCTCTACAGTGGGTCTTCAGTGGGTCTTCAGTGGCTCTACAGTGGGTCTACAAGGGTCACTAACTATACATTCACCGAACACTAGCTGTATATCAACGATTTTTTACCTTTGAGAATTGGCTTTTTCGGTAGAATGAAGGTTTTACTTACTAAAAAACAATTTTCTCTCTTTTATGAGGATATACCCCACGAGTAGAGCGAATAAGCCTGTTTGTATCAGTTTGCTGTCGGGGTGAGTGGCGAAGATTTCGTTAGAAACATTGGCTACCAAATGGAACAATATGGCTACTAGCACATTGCGCCCCGATTTGTAATACAGCCAGTTGATGATAAACACAAAGGCAAACAGACTCACAAAAAAGTTGGCTGTATAGAGCCACCCCTCAGCTTGTACATTGCTTTGGTAATAGTTCTTTACAAAGAACAAGGGCAAATGCCATAACCCCCAATACACGGTAAAGATAACCGATGAGGTGAAAAGCGTCCACCTACTGCGCAAGGCATCAGTGCCGTAAGTATGCCAAGCCAATTCTTCGAGCACCGGCGCCAAACAGAGCACAAACCAAGCGTTGAAAGGCGCTGAACTGAAACTGGGTTGCCCTGAAATGTAAAACTGGTCGAGACTATGCCCTAAATTGAGCGAAAGTAGCTGTGCCACGACAATGGAAAGGGGTGGAAATAAGAGGGTAATCCAAAAATAGCGGTTGGTGAGCAAATTTCTGCCAATAAAACGCGCTTTGAGGTCGGATAAGAGCTCCTTATTGCGTGCAAAGAGGTAGGTAGCCACGCCCATAGGAGCAAATAAGCCTGCCAATTCAAAAAAGCCTGTCCAAAAAGCATTAGGTGCTTTTGGCTGGTGGCTCCAATAAGCCACCACAAACCACAATACCCAAGGAATCACAAGGGAAAGGGTAAAAAACAAAATAGGGTGATTATACTTTTTCATTTTATTTAAGAGTTAAACTCAATTTATGAGAAAGCCCCCGTTCCCCCGAAGGGGGACAATCTGCAAAAGTGAGCATTTTTTAAAATAAAGACAATGTTTAGCCTCTCACAATAATCGCTTTCACGGCTTGCCTCCTCTCCTTCGGAGAGGGGGAACGGGGGTGAGGCCTTTACTTTCAAAATTCTATTTTATAACTGATATTAGGGATAACCAAAGTAGCTTTGCTGAGCTCTATTTGTCTGCTTTGGTCATAAATAGAATAGTACCCCTAAGTGTTTGGGTAATATCTTGTGCGTGTGCTACAAGCAGAAGCACTAAAAAAAGAACGATGCTCAAAAAGGTTTTCATTGCGTAATACGTTTAAAATTCTGGGGCAAAGGTATGGTGGAAAACAAGGTGCATCGCCCAAGCGTGAGGGAATGGACGTAATTGTAATGAACAATTGATAATTGACAATTGACAAATGGTAGTGACGCAAGGGGTTAGGGAAGTTTTGTTCGTGGGAAGAATTGTGCGGGGCGGACAGGTAGGAGGAAGTGAAAAGAGGGGGTAGCGTGAGAGTTTGGACGTGCTAAACTATGCTTCTCGCACCTAATTTACAAATTCACTCGGTGTTTTACCTGTAATCTTCTTGAAAACTTGGTTGAAAGAGGACTTAGAGTTAAAGCCCGCTTCATAGGCAAGCCCCAAAAGATTAAAATTCTTATCAATGTCTTTCTTTGCCAAGGTGATAAACTCTTCGACACGATAGCTGTTCACAAAGTCATAAAAATTCTTTTCTTCGTATTGGTTGATAATTTGTGAAAGGTGGTTAGGAAGTACACCTAACATTTCAGCTAATTGAGCTAAGGAGAGTTTAGGTTCGAGATAAGGTTTTTCGGTAGTCATTAGTGTGAGCAGCTGTTTGTGTAAGCTGGTTGCTTCCTCGGCTTTCAAACCGGATTTGCGGTATTCAGGAGTTTTGGAGAATGAAGAAGGTTCAATATTGTCTGACCTATGAGAATTGTCAGACAAGACTAAATTCTTTATAAAAGGCTTTTGTTTTTCAACACTAAAAATTCCCTGATGCCGTATGCCCCAGAAGCCAATAAGCCCTATAAGTAAGACAAAGAGTGCTAAGAAAATAAGTTCTATATTAACTCCTATCTCTATTTCTAAGAGAAATTGCACTATATATCCCACTATCATCACTGAGAAAATCAGCCCGAACCCGATGAGCAACAGTCGTAGCCATTGCAAACTAATACCTTCGTTATAGCCAAAATTATCGCCTATTACCCGCTCATACTGATTGATTTTCTGATAAGCCAATACAATATATACCACACTCACGGTCACAAAAGCTACAAACGAAGTTGTAAATAACCATTGATA
The DNA here is from genome assembly GCF_013394735.1 of Capnocytophaga sp. oral taxon 902. Lineage (NCBI taxonomy): Bacteria > Pseudomonadati > Bacteroidota > Flavobacteriia > Flavobacteriales > Flavobacteriaceae > Capnocytophaga > Capnocytophaga sp. oral taxon 902. The sequence continues at coordinate 1,963,285 of NZ_CP058261.1, read as the reverse complement.
GGGGCTATGGTAATCGGCTTGGTCTATCATTGCTTTTTCAGTCGCCGAATAGCCAAAAAGAAATGGAAACATCACAACGTAGGTGAGCAAAAAAGGTAAAAAATGCAAGCTATCGCGCCAATGAAAATGTTGGTCTTCACGTGAACACACCAACACGTACAAATATACAAAAGGAGCAAACAAAAGCGGAAAAGGGTGCGTCGCTCCTACTAAATGCGGGTATTTCTCCCAATAACCCAAATAATGCAGGTAGTAATTCAGCAAATAAATACCAATGCACACCAACCATATCCCCAATACCTTATCCGATAAGGCTTGAGAGCGTTTGGTAAAGAGCAATACAGAGAGGAAAAAGCAAAGGAAAATGCCGATGGTAAAGAGCGTATTCATTATTATCTTCGTTGTTATTAAAGGCGCAAATATAAAGATAATACAAGAAAACGCCAATAACTTTACTACTTAATGATAAATAAATGAAAAAAATATAATAAATATTTAGTGAACAAGACTTCTAAAATGAATAAAACGAGAACTAAATAGAAGTGTTTTTCTATTTAGTTCTCGTTCTATAATGAGATTGTAATGTGGAGTCGGAGAGAATCGAACTCTCGTCCAAATAAGTCATCAAAAAGCTTTCTACATACTTAGTCCTCGTTTGATTTTCGTCGCAAAACTGACCGAGCACCGCCCATTTTGCGCTTAGCTTCCTTTGCTTAAGAACCGTTAGCAGAAGCGTACCGCAGGTTCAATGTTGACTTTTATGGTGCCTCTGCACGAAACGCCGTCAACAAGGGCTTTTCAGAGACATCTCGCTTCCCTACCTTGTAGAGACTTAGCCAGCAATCTTACTAAACTTCAGATTAGGCAGCAAGAGCGTAGTTATTCTCGCCATTTAAAATTTTGAAATAGAGATTATCGAGCATTCATTTCACAGCTCGGTATGCTTACTATTTAATGCCACTTACTGTCAAAACCGGTCGACCCCAAGTGTTCATTTCTGTAATTCGGTGCAAAGGTACAAAAAATAATCATACTGACAACAATTACCCTCTTTTTTATTTCATAATCCCTCTTTATTCTCCTACCTTCCACTAGCATACGCCTACCAGAGAGAAGAGAAAATGCTATTTAATCACTTTCCCTTCAATAATTCAGATAGCACTCTTCTTCTATTGACATTCAATACACCAACGTATTCACTTCTCTTTACTTTCGATTTATTATCCTCAAAATCACTTCTTACTCCCCTCTCTTAACTCCTCATTTTTAATTATTTACACACCCTTTCTATACCAATCTTCCAAGATTCGTATAAGCTTCCTATAAGCTCTCTATAAGCTAAGCATACCCTCCTAACAGCCTTTTCTCTCCAAAATTCCCTTCAACCTCTTTTGATTTTTTTTCGTTTTCCTCCGATAACTCCGAGCCTTTCCAAGTTTCTCTACTCTCCCTCCGCTGGTGCTTTTCTTGTAGCCTGTACCTCATTTTCTAATTTCCAAATTCGATAATTTTCCCTCTGCCTGTGTGGTTCACATTGCGCGTCGTGCACAACTAATTTGTGGTGAGTCCGCCATCAACGGCGAGCACAGTGCCTGTAATCCACGAAGCATTGTCGCTGGCTAAGAATACCGCTGCTTGGGCTATATCTTCAGGCGTGCCAATGTGTTGTAAAGGGTATATTTCCTTTACCATAGTCTCAAAAGCGGCTTGTTTTTCGGGGGTGAGAGCTTGCAAATTGCGGTTGAATTGCGGGGTAGAAATATTTCCAGGAGCAATGGCATTTACGCGTACGCCTAAGTGTCCGACTTCAAAAGCTAAGGCTATGGTAAAAGAGTTTAACGCTCCTTTAGTAGCCGAATAGACGGTAGCCGCGCGGTTAGGAAGCATTCGGTGCACAGAATACGACGAGATATTAATGACATTCCCCTTGCTTTTCACCAAAGCAGGAAGCAGACCTTGGGTAAGGAAATAAGGCGCTTTTACATTGAGGTTGAAGTGAGCATCGTATAAGGTGTTGTCCACTTGCTCAAAAGGCACGAACCTCGCCAAACCGGCGTTGTTTACTAAAATATCTACCGCAGGTAGCAGTTGCTCAATGTCTTTCACTACCTCAGTTACTGTCTCTATTTTTGATAAATCAGCAGAGAGGGTGTGTACTTGCACGCCAAACTCATTTAGTAGCTCTTGTTGGGCTCTTTGTAGTTTCTCAGGGTCTTTGCCTATGAGCAATAGGTTCGCGCCCTCACGGGCAAAGGCTTTGGCTATTCCTAAGCCAATACCGTCACTTCCGCCAGTAATCACGGCGTTCTTGTTGTTTAAGTTTTTCATTTGTTAATTATCTTCTTTAATTGTAGATTATTTACAAAGTGCAAAGGTAAAGTATTTATTTGTATATTTGCAACTTATGTCGTAATTTATTTACAATTTATGGCAAAAGAAGTACAAAAAGAACTCTTGTTAGACTTTGATTTTCTGCGGAAATTGGTAGTGGGAATAGGGGAAGTATCACAAATCACTGGTATCCCTACCCGACAAATACGCTATTGGGAAGAGAAAGGAATTATCAGCAGTTTAACAGAAGAGGAAGGGAAAAATAGAAGGTATGATTACCTGAATATCAAAAAAATACTCCTTATCAAAGAGCTTCTTGATGAGGGGTATACGTTAGATGCTTCGGTAGAGAAAGTAAAGAAGCGTATGGCGATGATAGAGGAAACGCTCTCCAAGATGAATCAATTAGTTAATAAGCAAGTGAGTCGATGAGAACAATAAGTAGGCAAGAGGCTATTACACTGAGATTGTTACACCAGCAATTGCTTTCTCCTCAATATGAAAAACCTGAGGAAATTGTAACGTGGCAAGGGGCTATGCAAGCACAGGACTATAACTATTTTCGTTGGGCGATAGGTATACGGCAATGTACTCCGCAATTAACCCAACTCCAAGAGGCTTTTGCTAAGGCTGAACTTTTACGTCTTCATCTCTTGCGTTGTACGGTGCAAGTGGTGAGCAAAACGGATATAGGCTGGCTACTTCCTTTATGTGAGGAACGCAATCTGAGTACTTTGCAATCTTGGCAAAAGAATATCAGTACAGCGTTTGCCCAAAATTACTTTCAGGAGGTAACACACGCTCTATGTGAATTGTTAGCTGGTGGTAAGTCATTGTCTAAAAAAGCTATTGCTAACAGACTCACAGCTTTGGGACTTTTACCTGATGACAAACTGCTCAACCCTTTATTATTGCGTGCTGAGATTGAAGGGCTTTTGTGTTCGGGGGTAATGCAAGGCAAGGAAGCTACTTGGGCTCTATTGTCCGAAAGAGTACCTACAACAACTGTTATTATCCTTGATGAAGCTTTGAAACGACTGGCACAGAAGTATTTCAGGAGTCATTCGCCTGCCTCGTTAGAGGATTTTACGTAGTGGTCAGGATTGCCTAAAATGCAATGTAAAAAAGCTATAGAGGGGATTGCCTCTGAATTAGAAGAAGTTTTGGTAGAAAGTATCCCAATGTATCTGTATCGCAATAACTTTGAGGCTACCAATTACGTAAAAACAATACATTTGCTTCCGCCATACGATGAGTATCTGATAGGCTATAAAAGCCGCTGGGTAGCTCTCGACAAAAAGCACGAAGCAAAGGCACATAATAAGTTTGGTATATTTAAACCGGTTATTCTGCACGAAGGCAGAGTTGTAGGCAATTGGAAAGCGAGTATTGATAAACAAGCAACTAACCTAACTACCGACCTTTTTACTGAGAAAACCAAAGTAAGGAAACAGAGTTTGCAAGAGGCTACTGACCAACTTGTAAGATTTTGTAAAAAAGATAACTAATTTTCTAATTCCCTCATTTGCTCATTTTCTAATTATGTATTACCTTTGCAGCATTAAAATATTAATAATATAATTATGAGAAAAGTACTTTTAATGGGAGTGTTAGCTTCCTTTATGTTAGCGGGTTGTGGTACAGCTAAATCACCAGAGATGAAACGCTTGGAAAAACAACAACAAGCCTTGAAACTCAATACCGAGCTCAACGAATTGCAAATGAGACTCACTCAAGAGCAAACCAATAATCAGTCGTTGCAAACTGAGGCTACACAAGCTAATGAAGAAGCTACCAATCGTACGGATGCTTTTAGTGATGCCAACTCGGCTTCGGCAAGTGCTAAAAAAGCGAACAAAGCTCAAAAGGCATTGCGCAAAGCTAGTAGGGCTAACAGGAATTTAGCCAAAAGTAATCGCCGTATTGAGAAATTGCAAAAAGACATCACTAAATTGCAAGAAAAGATAACTAAACTAAATGCTGAAGTAGAATTTAGCAAATAGATGCAAGTTAGATGTTTTATTAAAAAATCCTTGTATGGTATTACCACACAAGGATTTTTATTTATTGCTTGTCGTGCTACGATCTAATTGCCATATTGTAGTATCATCTCTACAAAATCAGGGTCTCGGTGAGAAGCGAAGAGTGTTTGCTGGGTGTCGAGAGTGGCTATTTGGCTCATATCCTCTGCTGAGAGTTGGAAGTCAAATACATTAAGGTTTTGTTCCATACGCTCTTTGCGCACCGACTTAGGAATGCAGATAATATCGCGTTGCAAGAGATAGCGCAAAGCTACTTGGGCAGCGCTTTTGTGATACTTTTCACCAATAGCATTGAGAGTAGGATTGGCAAAGAAATCGTTTTTACCCTCAGCAAAAGGTCCCCACGACATTAGCTTGGTGTCATATTTTTTCATTAGCTCTTGGAGGTCTTGCTGCTGGTAGAAAACGTGAGTTTCCATTTGGTTTACAGCAGGTTTTATCTCGCAGTGGTATGCCAAATCGAGGTATCTATCGGCATAGAAGTTGCTCACGCCAATAGCGCGCACTTTGCCCTCTTTGTAGGCTTCTTCCATTGCACGATAAGAGCCATAATAGTCGCCAAAAGGTTGGTGAACGAGTAGCAAATCGATATAATCAGTTTGTAGTTTGCGCAAAGAGGTTTCGATAGAGGCTTTTGCCTTTTCATAGCCTGCATTGCTTACCCACACTTTGGTAACGATAAAGAACTCTTTGCGGTCGATACCACTTTTCTTAATAGCGTTGCCTACGCCTTCTTCATTTTTGTAGATTTGGGCAGTATCAATCATTCGGTAGCCTACCGCGATAGCATCGCTTACGCAACGCTCACATTCTTTTGGGTCTACTTGGTATACACCATAGCCCAATAGGGGCATTTGTACCCCGTTGTTTAACTCAATGTTTTTCATTTGTAATTCTTATTTTTAGTTTTTAGACCCTGCAAAGATAAACAAATTTGTCAAATAATTGTTACAGAGGAGTTGGTAGTTTTTGTAGATTTTTTCCTTGTATTTTTTGATCTTTTTATGTTATGTTATAATCAATGGAAATATATCAATAGAGAAATGTTAAAATTTATAGTTTTATACATTTTTATTTTTGATTATAAAAAAATGTTGTATTTTTGCCACCTAAATTATTAAAAAGAAATGAAAAGTATCTTAATATTATTTTGTAGTATAATTCCTTTTATAGCAATAGGACAAGAAAAAATGAGTTTAGGAGATATTGAAAAAGTAATTGAAGTTGGTAATATCTCTAAATCAGTATTATATAATAATGCTGTACAATGGGCATCTGCAAATGAAGCAGGATGTAAGAAAAAAATAGAAATTCAAGATTCTAATAACTCAAGTATTGTTGTAAAATATGAAAAATTAAATACTCCAAGAGATAAATCATTAACAAAGTATATGTCCTATACTTTCAGATTTACTGTAAAAATAGATTGTAAGGATAATAAATATAGACGTATTTATGCTACTCCTTCCGTATTAATAGGTCAAGATAGAAATATTAATCTAAAAAAAATGACTCCTGACGAATTGATGGAATTACAAAAAGAACTAGAAGCAGGAATAAGGATTTCTGAAAGCTATTTTAAAGAAATATTGGATTGGGATTTAGGGAAAATTACTGAAATTCTTTTTGAAAAAGAGAAATTAATTACTGATTATAAACAAAAGTTGTCCAATATTGTAGGTAATTCAAGAACTGAGAAAAAGGAGAAAAAGTTATTAGAGGAGTCTTTAGAAAAAAATTATTTAGAATCTTATATTTTAAATGAATCTATAATTCGTTGGAATGTAATGATTGATAAATTAAATAATAACATAGATGCTATAATGAATCAAAACAATGATTTTTAGTATATTCTATAAAAAAAGCCCAAAAAAAACACTTATTTTTTTGGGCTTTTTTTTACTATACATTGTTAATTTGTTATTTTTTTAACCTCAATTACTTTATGGAAGAGCACAAACAAAGTGCTTGTTCAATAAAGTAATTAGCACTAATTAACTCATAACTTAATTATTTTCCTGTACGGCTAGCACCTCATTATACATAAATTATCCCTTATCAACAGTTTATAGGGGCAGTTGAGCCCTCTCCTGCCTTGCAAGCTACTTGTATCTATCTCAGTCCTGAATATGCTGAATATTGTACCCCGCGTAGCAACTATGGCATACGAGGAGCGTTGGCGCTGTTTGCAAACCCTATTATGCCACTCACCGAAAAGCAATTCACCCAACTGCAATACGATTTTCAACAAATAAAACACCGCCTCACCGATACCATTCACGCTTTTCAAGAGGAAGTACTACAAAATGCAGTGCAAACACTTATGTTAGATTATTTTGATATTCATACCTCGTTGTTTGGCAATCAGAAAATAGCTTTTCAGGGCAATGACCTTATGGTGCGTTTTATGGCATTGTTAGAACAAGAAGAATATGTGCAACATCGTGAAGTGAGGTATTATGCCGATAAGCTCTTTGTGTCGCCCAAGCATCTATCAGAAGTGAGCAAGCAGGTAAGCGGGCGCAATGCCCTCTACTGGATTAACCGCTTTACTACCATACATATACGCAAGATATTACAACAAAAAACACACTCTATTACCGAGCTTACCGACCTTTTTGGTTTTTCTTCCACTGCCTATTTTTCTCGCTTTGTACAACAACATTTAGGGGTAAGTCCGAGTGAATTTTATCAGTAATAATAAACTCCCCGTGTGGTATGTATCACGCAGGGAGTTTATTTTTGTAGCTACGGAAGCTTACTATGGTAATTTTGGACCTTTCCAGCCTCTGGTTACTAAAACATATTGAAAATAATCGGTAGTATATTTATCCTCCTCAGGCGTTATCTTTCCCATAAGGAAACTAATAGGTGATTTGAAACCAACAACATCTTGACAGTGTGCATAAGGAGAATCTTTACTGTTGAGCTTGTAAAGCACTATTGAAGGATTTTCAGAGGCTTCTTTGAAATTTTCTGCATTTGTGAAATAGGAGATAGGCCCATCGCAGTTTGCCCAAGAAATCATCTCGTTAGGGCTCGTTGGCATACCCAAACCTTTTGGAAGATACATTTCTGAATCAAAAGGACGATGCATCACAGAAATCACCGTATAATCTTTCTGTTTTAGAAGAGCAGCAAAACATTTTCTCCCGTTGTATTTTTCCTGATAGATATGTCCGCTACCCAAAGAGCAATAATAGTTTCTTTTTGTATCACTCACACTATCTAACTGCTTGATAGTTAAATCAAAATTACTCATCATAACACTATCGCGATTATGCTTAAAGGCTTCTTGTTTACCTAAAAGTCCATAAACTCGTATCTTTTGATCCTTTGGTAGTGTTTGATTATAGTTGTAAAGTATCTTCCATTTTTCAAGATACTCCTGTGTTTGGCGCTGCGGGATATTCTCTTTAAGATTGTTAAAGTGTTGTTTCAATAACGTTTCATCAGGAGTGTCAGTATTTAGGTATTGATTCAGAAGTTCAGCATCTTCGGTAAAAAATTCATTAAAATAATCAGTAACTCCAAACTTTTTGTTCAGGTACATCAAGAGTTGAGCGTCAAAAAGCTGTGTCTTGGCAAATCCGTGAATCTCACCAAACATAAACACAGTAGGAGTATTAACCTCTGTAAATAATGTTGTATCGGAGATTGTGCTTTCTGGCGGTAATATTATGCTATTAGCTTTAAGGTAATTTACTTTTTCTTCACTAATATTACCACGAAGGAAGAACCCATAAATAAAGAAATACGCTATGGGCAATACGGTTAAGAGCAAGAAAATAACAAGAATAGTAAGTAGTATTTTCTTTATTACTTTTTTCATAACATAACTATTTAGTTAATAAATATAAACTCACAAGAATCTAAGTAAAAAGAATCTCATTTCCTTAAATTCACAACAAAAGTATAAAATTAATTTTAATGAATAGATAATTAATGAGTATTTTTTTGTACAACAACATTTAGGGGTAAGTCCGAGTGAATTTTATTTATTGTTTGTTGTGCTACAACTTGCGTGTCGTGCTATGACTCCTCAATTTTAAGATAGTCTTTTGCCTTTGTATCAGCGACATCAGTAAGTCACATTTTACCATCAGCAGCTTCTAATTTCAACTGGTGACAATTTGACACCGTTTCATTTCCCTATTTTTTGAGTCGTTCTTTTAGCTTGTTCCAATACTTTCGAGCAGTAAGAAAATCTTTACTATCCGCAAGTATAGCCACTACATCTACAATAGAGAAATACCATTTCTCGTGAGTGTCGTCCCAAATGGTACGCACCTTGCGTTCTTCAAATAATTTGATAGCTTCTTTTTTCATATCCGATAAGGTTTTTGTGCTTTTTCAAACAACAAAAGCACAAAATAATTAATAATTGACAATTAACCATTGATAGTTTACAAAAACTCCCCGTGGTTACTGCCTATGCAGCTCGCACCACGGGGAGTTCATTTTCTAATTTTCTAATTCTCTCATTTCCTCATTTGCTAATTGACGATTTTATCAACTGTAGCATTGCTGTATCTATTTTCTCTGCTGTGCTGAAGTTTTGCTTTATATGGTATTTTTCGGCGATAGCAGAAATTTTCTCATAGCGTATGTTTACCGTTTTATCCTCCTCATAGATAAGGATTTTCAAAGGGAGTTCAATAGCCAACCGAGGGTTTTCCTGCATTAGGGCGGTTCCTACTTTGGGGTTACCTACTATGAGCACGGTGGCAGGCTGCATACTTTCGCCTACTGCCTAAGCCGCTTTGTGATGTTCAATAGTGGCAAAAATGGTAATCCCCTTGCTGTTCAGTGTTTTCTGAAGTGCTGCTACGGTCTCTTCAAAAGCTAATGGACTTTGGAAGTCTCCATAAGGTTTTATTACATCTTTACAACTGATAATAGGTTGTGCTGCTGCTAAGAACGGGAATAATAAGAAGATAATAAGGTGTTTCATATAGTTTATTATAAGTGTTTTTCAAAGAAAGTAAGGGTAAGTTCATTTAGTTTGTGGTGGGTTTTCTCAATAGGGGTTTTGCCACTAAATCCCAAAAAATGAGCAAAAGGCACCCACAAAGGCGCATCGGTAAAATCTACGTGGAAGATATCGGGGATTTGTATAAATTCACTTTCAGCTGTGTTTTTGCATAGGTTTCCCATTGTGCTGAGGTGCTCTTGAATATCGCTTTCTGTCCACCCACCTGAGCGTTCTCTTTCTGTGCGCATAGCTTCTGCAGGACGTGTGATAACCATTGTAGGAACACGCAAACCCGTTTGTGCTATTTTCTGAGGAATCCGCGATTCCATAATCAAATTAGCCTTGATACGAGGGTCTTTCCAAGAGGCTTCCGATACGATAATTCCTCCGAGAGAGACCCCAAAAGCTCCTAATCTATCCAAGTTGAGTTTGTTGTAAAGAAGATTGTTAGGGTCGTTTGTGTTGAGCATAGTAAGGAAATCTATTACTCGCGATACATCTTTAGCGAAGTAGGCTATCAATCCCCCTTCAAAAGTTTTTCCGTTATAGTTCAAGAGTGGATTTTCTTCTGTTAAGCTCTCATTGAGCATAGGGTCGATGAGTGTTCGCGGCAGGCTTTGGAGCGTACTGCCGTCGGGGAAAGTTGCCAAGGCTACCGCCATAGGGCAATCAATACCTACCACTATATAGCCTTGAGAAACTAACTCTTGTATCTGAAAAGTGCTTATACATCGGTGTCCATAAAGTCCTGTAAGGTATAAAAGTACAGGATATTGCACTTTTTCCTTGTTTACAGGAACTTTTACTAAAGCATTCGAACGCTTGAATCGTAACGGATAAAGCAATGCTTTCGGGATGTGTAAAAGCTCTGAAATAGCTTCGCTCACCTTTGTAGCTTCAGGGATATAAGGGGCGTAATTAGGTTGAGAGGTCTTTTCTGCGGGGTACCACACTTGTATGGGGATTTGTCTGGCTTGGTGTTTATCAGTGATGAAAATCTCCTCCCTATCAGGGTCAGTTACACAATAGGTTACCGTGCCAATGGCATACTTGCCCGTAGGTTTTGCAAAAAGCGCAGGACGGAATATATAGTAAGCCCCTCCCACGAGCAATAGCAATAGTATGGTGATAAGGATATACATCTTTTTCTTTTTCATTTGCTGCAATTATTTCTTTACTGCTGTGGTGGCTATGTCTGCCTTTTTTGCATTTAAAGGTAGCCATAGGCTACCTTTAAACGGTATAATATGCAAAAGTACATATTATTTTTTACTTAACCTACTAAATTTGTAGCTTTTATAAAAAACTTCCCGCGATGCGAGTCGCATAGGCTGTTTGCACCACGAGGAGTTTATTTATGCTTGTTGTGTTACGACTTAATTAAATAATTATATCTTCAGGAGAAGCATAAGAAAAAGGCACCCATCGGTAGTCCTTCTCTTTGCCTATATATCCCAAACCAGGGAAAGGTAAATGCCCTGCAAGAATAAGCGTATGCTCTTTGTAGCAGTTTTCGAGTACGAGCAGGCGTGTGTAAATTCCTTGCTGATAATCAGTATCCCACAACACACCCCAATCGGGTTTAGCAATGAGCAAAGGCGAGTGAACCGTATCGGCTAAGTGCTTTAACGAACGGCCCTCTGAGATGATAGTTACAAGCGTATGCCCCGGCGTATGTCCTTCGGCTAACTCGGTTTTTAATATCCCAAAAAGAGTATCACCTGCGCTGAAGAATTGCAGATGATTGCCAAGAGCTTTGAGAATATTGCGCGAATAGTTTAAGTATTGTTCTAACTGCTGGGGCGTTCTCTTATATTTAGTTTTAGAAAAATCGGGATTAGGTGATAGCCAAAAGTCGTACTCCTTTTTGTTGATATAACATTGCGCATTAGGGAAAGTGAGTTTGCCATCAGGAGTGGTAAGTCCCCCAATATGGTCGCCGTGAGCGTGAGTGATAAATACATCAGTAATATCAGAAGGAGAAACACCTATCTTTATGAGATTTTCGGGGAGTCTTCCTATATTGGTTTTCCCAGAATGTTTCCCGTTACCAGCATCGATTAGGATATACTTATTAGCCGATTTTATAAGCAATATATTCACCGACATCTGCATCAGTTCGGGGTTGAGATACAGTTTTTGCATCTGATTTACAAAGTCCTTTTTAGGTATTTGAGGGGCAAAGATAGATTGAGGAGGAGTGACGTTCATATATCCATCAGATAGGAGAAAGAGCTCCAAATCTCCTAATGTAATTTTAAGGCTACATCCTGTTGCTACAACATTGCTATCAGTAGTTTTTTCAGGTAAGAAACTCATTAGTGAGGGAACTGCTAAAAGTCCCCCACTGAGGGCAGTGGTTTGAAAGAATTTACGTCTATTCATAATGTCGATTAGCTTTATTTTATTTATTGATGATACAAAGATATAAAATAATTGACAATTAACCATTAATAATTAACAAAAACTTCCCCATGATGCGAGCCACATAGGCTTCACCACGGGGAGTTTTATTTACGCTTGTCCTGCTACGACTCGTGTTACGACTTAATTAGCCAAATTCTTTTTATAGAACTCTTCAAACTTGTCAAAAGGTATTTTGCCTGCTTTGTTATCGTATAAATCTACGTGAGTAGCATTGGGTACGATATAGAGTTCTTTGTTTTTACTACCTATTTGTTTGTAAGCATCTTCACTGAAATAGCGCGAATGTGCTTTTTCGCCGTGAACGAGCAAGGCAGGGGTTTGCATTTCGGCTGCGTAGTGCAAGATAGGCATATTAATAAGGGCTAACATACCGGTATCAGCCCAAGAATGTTCGGAGTTAGAGTTTACAGCACGAGGGTGAAAACCGCGCTTGGTGCGGTAAAAATCGGCATACTCGGCAATGAACTTAGGTGTTTCGGGGGTGATAGTTTTAGGGTCGAGGTTATTAGCAGGCAGGTAGGAAGCATAGCCTTTTTTAGCACTTTCCCAGCGTGCATTATTCATTTGTTCTTTCATCTTACGGCGTGCTTCGGGAGTATTGCCTGGTACACGGTCGTAAGTGCCTTGTGCATTGGGAGTCATTTTTATTTCATAGCCATTAGCCGATACGCGGGTCATATCGTACATAGTGCTGGTGCCTACCGCTTTGATACGAGTATCGGAAAGTGCCACGTTGAGAGCAAAACCTCCCCAACCGCAGATGCCGAGAATGCCAATGCGCTCGCGGTCTACATTCTCCAAAGAGCCTAAGAAATCAACAGCAGCTGAAAAGTCTTCTGTATTGATTTCGGGACTGGGCATATTGCGGGGTTCGCCAGAGCTTTCGCCAGTAAAAGAGGGGTCAAAAGCAAGGGTTACAAAACCGCGCTCGGCAAGGGTTTGAGCATAAAGTCCAGATGATTGTTCTTTCACTGCTCCAAAAGGACCTGATACAGCAATAGCAGCGAGTTTACCCTGAGTGTTTTTAGGCGTATAGAGGTCGGCAACGAGGGTGATGCCATAGCGGTTTTTAAAGGTTACTTTGCGGTGGTCTACTTTTTCTGATTTGGGGAATATCTTATCCCATTCTTGTGTAAGTGTCATAGTGTTTTCGGTATTAGAGGATTGAGCTTCTGTTTGTGTATTTTCGGTGTTGTTCACTTGTTTGTTTTGGCAAGAAACCATAGCCAAAATACTTGCGATTGTTAAAATGATTTTCTTCATACGGTATTATTTTCTAATTCTTTAATTATTTTTGCTGGTACGCCTGCTACTACCACATTAGCAGGTACATCTTTGGTAACAACGGCGCCAGCCGCTACTACCGAGTTTTCACCTATGGTAACCCCAGCGGTAATTACAGCCCCAGCGCCTATCCATACGTTCTTACAAATATGCACGTGGGCAACACTCAAACTCTGGCGGTTGGCGATAGTCACGGGGTGTCCTTCGCTGGAAATAGTAACCTTAGGGGCTATCATCACCTCTTCATCAATGGTAATACCGCCTAAATCGAGGAACGAACAATCGTGGTTGATAAAGGTATGCGCCCCTATGCGGAGATTCCTACCATAATTTAGGTGAATAGGGGTAGTAATCACAGCGGTTTCGTGCATTCGGTTGCCAAAGAGCTCTTGTAATAGTTGCTTTGTTTCAGTAGTGTCGGCAGTGTTATTGAGGCGTACAAGAAGTTTTTTGCTTTCGGCACAAGCCTCGTGAATGAAGTGGTAATCGGGGTCAAAGAAAGAAACAGTTTCTCCTGCAAGGAGACGAGAAAAGATATTGTTCATAATTGTTCATAAGCGTTAGTCTTTAGTTCTTAGTTGTTAGACTCATTGTTGTTTAGGCTACAAAGATAGTAATTATTTGCTGATTACCTAATATATTGACAAAAATCCCCGTGGTGCGAGCCACACAGGTTGTTTGCATACGGGGATTTCATTTTCTAATTCCCTAATTCCCTAATTCTCTAATTTCCTAATTTGCTAATATCTTTTACCTAAAAATTTCTCTTTGGTAACTCTATTATTGGGTCTATCGAGGGCTGTAACTACTATCTTACTACCTGAAAGAGCAGGGTTCAGGGCAGTAGTAGCATATTGCCAAATGTCAGCGGTAAGTACGGCATTGCCTTCTTCAACGGTTTCCTCACCGTGCGATATCGTTACTTTCACCTGAACAACCTTAAAATTATCACTTACTTCAATGGTTATAAGCTCTCCTTTTTGGGCACCTGTATAGGCTTCGGCGTTGATGTGCCTAATTTCAGGAGCTTTGAGATAGTCGGACACTGCCATATTATAAGCGTTGATAACACCACGTCGTTCAGCTTCTGCTGTATATAAGTCTTTCAGAACAGGGTCTTGCAAAGCGTTTTTGGCATAGGTGCTAGCGAGCCTAAATCGGTTATTTTGCGAGATGAGAGTAGGGTGAGTAGTAGGCTTTCGGCGGGGTTTTGCAACAACAATAATCTTATCGCCTACTCTGCGGTATACTACTTGGTTGCCGAGTTTCCCCGAGATGCCTTGCATTGCTAAGTTGTCTTTTATTTTTGCCATAGGTCTATTAGTTAATTTGTTCTTTTGTTAATTAGTACTGCAAAATTATAAAACATTTACTGAATTAGCAAATATGTCCATCTGCTCTCCACCGGCGTTCGCTTTTAAAACAACGGTCTATATATCCTGAGAATAATGCCTATAATAGTAAGAAATATAAGATGTTTTTTATTAAAAAAGTCGCTTTTATGGATTGCCCCCTCTCCTTGGGAGAGGGGGAACGGGGGTGAGGCCTTTAAATGCAAATATGCCCATCTGCTCTCCGGTTTAAGACTGCCTATCGTTCGGTGTAGAGCCACTGTAGAGCCACTGTAGAGCCACTGTAGACCCACTGTAGACCCACTGTGGGTTCGGTATAGCTTCGGTGTAGATAGCAATAAAGTTCTCTGTATGGTTTCAATAAGTAAATATACGAAATTTCATTTTTATAAGACGTTTACTTAACCTTATTTCAAAGGGTTAAGCCTTATACTTTCCTCTTTCCCAAATTTCTATTGAGTTAATAATGTTCTGCCACAAAATATAGCAGCCAGGACCTACGGTGGAAAGAGGGTGTAGGTAAGTAGTAGCTATCCAAATGGCAAAAGCCGTATTCTTTTGTCCTAAGGCTTGTCCTGCCTCAATCGAAGCTTCAAAAAACCGACCTATATACCGCCCAATAGCATATTGCATTAGGCATAATAGTAGCCCCAAAAAAGCAATGAGCAATAAAAAACCTATCCCCGATTGTGCGTGGAAGATATTTTTAAGAGTCGTACCGGTAACAATCATCAGTGAACAACCCCAAAGATAGAAGGAGAGGTCAGGAATGTGTATCAGCCATTGGTGAAAGCGGTGAAGTTGTGGTACACTCTTGGTAAGTAGAGCTAAGAGCATAGGCACAACCAACACCAAACACACTTTCTGCATTATGAGTGAGAAAGCAGTCCAAAAAGTAAACTCCGATGCAGGTTCTATCAGCGGAAAACAAATCGGAATCAGTAGGGCGCAAAGCAGATTAGAGAGGAAAGTGTAGGTGGTCATCTGTTCCAAATTGCCCCCAAGTTTTAAGGTTACTACGGCTGCGGCTGCGGCACAAGGGGCTATCACACAAGCAAGAATGCTCTCCAAGAGTATCAACTCCTTTCCACCAATCCGAAAATAAAGAATCACCCCTACAATCGCTGCTACCAAAACGATTTGGAAGAGACTTGCCCAAAAGTGCCATCGTACAGGCAACAACTTCTTAAAGTTTACCTTGCAGAAAGTAACGTACAGTATCAGGAACATAAACAGAGGCAGTATAGTGTCGAACGTAGGAGCAAGTTTTTGTGAGAGAGTATCCAATGCAGGCACGTAGTAAAATATGAGATATACCAAAGCGCCTATGCCCATAGAAATAGGCAGTGTCCAATTCTTTATAAAACGAATGAGTGTAAGCATTTTAAATTTACCGATGAGCTAATGATTTAAGGCTACAAAAGTACAAATAATTTGCTAATCAAACTGCCTGTACAACTCGTATTTAAAATTTCTAATTTGTCAATTTACTGATTTCTCTCTATCTTTGCCCTCAATTTACCGATTGTTAATGAACAAATTAAGACATTTCTATGAAACAGCTTTTATTACTTATTGCTATTCTTTCAGTATCAGCTCTTCTGGCTCAAAATTCTTTTGAATGTGATTTGTACTAAACTTTGCCAAAGTTAAATAATTTGCTAAGTGGTAAATTTTCTAATTATTTTCCAACCTTTTTATTTTTTCTTCGTTTATAAGGGCAAAAAGGATAATTGAGATATCAAAATTCATATATTTATTTTCTGAACTTTTAATTTTGTAGGACTTATGAAAAAGAAAATATTTACATCTGTTAAACTATTGCTGATGGGAGTTATCCTATTGTGCTACCTTGTTTTTAGCGCTTGTTCAGCTCTCACGCTTGAGTTTGAAGAGAGGGACTTGACCATTACCAATCTTGACGGCAAGACCATTCCCATAAGAGTTGAGCTTGCTCGCTCCATACGAGAGATGTCAAAAGGTTATATGGGGCGTGAGAATATTCCCGAAGGAACGGGTATGCTTTTTATCTTTAAAAGAGACGAAAAGTTAAGCTTTTGGATGAAAGATACGCCTACCCCCCTTTCGATTGCGTTCATTAACTCGAATGGCGAAATTCGCGAAACACGCGATATGACACCGTTCAGCCATCAAAGTGTGGACTCATCGGAACCTGTGCGTTATGCTCTTGAAGTGCCTCAAGGATGGTTTAAAAAAAACAACATAGGAAAGGGCTGTACAATCAAACTGCCGTAACCGATGAAGTTGAACAATCTCCTGTTTTTCTACATCGTACTTAATTTGAACCTTAAAAAGAATAAATCATTCATCATTTAAAGAAAAATGCAAATCGACCATCGTCTCATCGAGAAAGCTCAGCGCAACGACCGCTTAGCGCAAAAGCAGTTGTACGACCAGTACGCTCCTGCTTTGCTGAGTGTGTGCAGGCTGTACATTAGTGATTTGCAATTCGCCGAAGATGCCCTACTGAAAGCCTTCTTCAAGATATTTACCAGTCTCTCTAAATATGAAGAACAAGAGCACTTCTATGCGTGGATACGCAGGATTACTGTAAATGAATGTATAGATTTTCTCAAAAGCAAAGTCCAAAAGCTATCCTTCGCCGATTGGAGCGATACTTACGACACTATCGACGAGAGTGAGTTAGACAATGAATCTTTTAACGATGAGCAGATACAAGCCTTTATAGATAAACTTCCTTCTGCCTGTCGTACCGTTTTTAACCTTTATGTGTTTGAAAATGAATCTCACAAGCAGATAGCAGAGAAGTTAGGTATTAGTGAAGGCACTTCTAAATCGCAATTGGCTTATGCCAAAAAACTTTTACAACAATACGTTACAAACTATAAAAAAAGAGCTTAAAAAATGTGGAAAGATAGCATACAACGCCTATTTAGGTATCGGAAAATCACCCCATCACCTACCCTATGGGAACAGTTAGAGGCGCAATTAGCCGAGAGTGAAGCCCAACAAGCAAGGCAGAACAGCCGAAAAGTGTGGTATTGCGCCATAGCTGCCTGCTTGCTATTGTGCCTCGGGATAGGGTATTTGTTAGAACAGCAACAAACCAATACAAACCCTGAATATCAATCGCAGAAAGTAGTAGTTGTAACCACAGAAAAAGAAAACGTATCATCTGTTGGTACTACTTTCACTCCTACTACGATAACCGAAACTCCCAAAGTTCCCATAATCCAAAGGACTCTTACAACTTTGCCAGCTGTTAAGAGTTCCATAGCTTCTCCTGCCCTCCTCGATATCAATGAGGTAGATACTCTTTTTGCCCAGTACACTGCTGATGTTATTGAAACCAGAATTACAAAACAGATGGAAAAGCAAATAGCAGGGGATTTACAGCAACTATCGGCAGAAGACTTAGCTCTTATCGCTACTACTCAAGCTCAACTCAACCAATATGTAAATCAAAAATACGAGCAAGATGCTACTTTTAACACCATTGAAAGGGACTTGCTTAGAAACAGGGTAAAACTATTAGCTGAAAGGCTACTAAAAGAAGTAGGAACACGCGTTGTTTTAAACAATAAAGACTAAAAATAAATATCAAAATGAGAACATTATATTTTTTATGGGTGATTTGCTTGTTGGCGACAAGCGTCACCTTCGCACAAGACCATTCCAAAGAAGCTATCAAAAAATCGAAATACACGATAGACTCTATTGTATTTGCAGAAAAAGAAACGCTCAAAAAGAAACTTTCAGCCGTAAATCAGTTGCTCAAAGAGAAGAAAATCAGTGAAGAACTGAGTCAGCAGATGAAAGAAGAGCTCACGGCTACTACCGAGAAGAATATCAAAGAAAAGACGGCTACTGAAGCCGAACATTTAGCAAAACTCATACGTGAAGGAGCGACATCAGCCTCCACAGAAACCCAAACCAATACGGTTACCACAGCTAAATCGGATGCGTATAAGCGCGCAATGGAAGAATTAGAAACTATTTTCCGCAAGAAGGAAGAGAAAAAAGTGAATACCTATCGTGCCTTAGACGAAATAGGGCTTTATATGGCAATAGGGTTTCACAACCTAAACAGTAGCAATGGTTTTGGAGATAATCGTTTTAAACCCTTAGGTTCTAAATCGTTTGAATTGGGCTTTACATCAGGGTTTCGCTTGCTTAAAACGAACAATTTGTTGCATATCAACTATGGAATTGCCTGGATGCACGACGGACTCAAGTTCAAAGAGAGCGAGTACTTTGTAAGAGAAAACGGCGTAACAAAATCGGTGGAGTATACCGCTAATAAACTTAACAAATCGAAATTGCGCACCAATTACCTCATCGTGCCTGTGGACTTCGAATTTGATTTTACACCTCCTAAAACTAAGAACGGAGTAACCATTTACCCTGTTCACGACAGTTTCAGAGTAGGTTTTGGGGGTTATGTAGGGGTATCCATAGGCAACAGTCAGAAAATAAGATATGACGATGGTTCTATTCATAAAAATGTTATAAGAGAGGACTTAAATATTAGTCCTTGGGTATATGGACTTTCGGCGCATTTAGGATATAAAAGTTGTGTGCTTTACGCTCGATATAGCCTCGCTCCTCTTTTCCGAAACAATCCTGTAAACGAGTATCCTTTTTCTATAGGGATACGTTTTGGAGATTAAAAGATTTGTTTTATATCTCTTAGCTAAAATTTATTTTCCTGAAAATAGTATTATAATCAAAAAAAACTTTGTACCTTTGCAACGTTGCTTGTAAAGGTACTTTTTTTGTTTGGTATAAAAGCAGTCTTTTTAAATGATAAAAATATGAATACAATCTTAGAAGAAAAAGACATAGACACTCAAGATAAACAGAAGCTTATGGAGGCACTCGAGACGATGAGTGCCGAAGAGTCTGCTGGTTATAAGTTGTGGATTTCAAAAAAGCTTAAAGAGAGGTTTCATAATGCGACTGATTTAGAAGAAAACAATGAATATGCCTCAGCTAACTATCAGGATAAAGAAGAAAGTATTACCAACTTAGAAAATCTTGTAAGAGAAGCAAGAGCGGAATATAAAGCGGGTAAAACTACCCCAATAAACCCGTTTGATATATGGGAAAATCTTTAACTGAAACTGAAGAAAGCTCAAGCTCAACCTATACAATCGAATTAACTCAAGAGGCTTTAAAACAACTAAAAGAGATAAAGAAAAATGGGCTACCCTCTGTAAAGAAACGCTTAGAGAGGATTTTTGCAGAAATAGCAATTAATCCTATGGATAGTAATGGTTTTGCTTCTGCTGAGAAATTAAAACATTTCCCTAATAATGAGATTTGGAGCAGAGAGTTAAGCAAAAAGGATAGAGTAGTGTATGAAGTTTTTGAAGATGAGAAAACAGTACTTGTTTCCCGATTATTAGGACATTATTTTGACAAATAAGTCGTAGTACGACGACAATACGAGCCGTACGGGCAACCGTAGTACGGTGGATAGCAGAAGGGTCGGGAGAGCGAAAGATAACGGAGGATTTCAGAAGTAGTGTAAGAGGATTTTTGATGAAAAAAGGGTATTGGAAGGGTGTACTTAGCTTATAGGGAGCTTATAGGAAGCTTATACGAATCTTGGACGATTGGTATAGAAAGGGTATATAAGTGATTGACTCATAATACAATACAACAGTGCTAAAAATGTAAAAAACGGGGTTTCGAGACGAAAGAAAGAGAAATAGGTATTAGGCCTAAGGTCTTAGGCACTAGGAGGGGAGTATGACGAAAAAAGGAAGAAATGACGAGTGACGATTGACGAATGACAAATAACAGATGAAGAAGATAATATTATAAGGGGGAACTGAAATGAGGGAAAAGCGATTGAGAAATGGTATTGTTTGAAACTAATGATACATAAAACATCTAAAAATTGACAACTAACGACTAAACACTAAATATAATGAGTAATACAAAGAAAATTAATCCCGACTATGTGTTTGAAACCAGTTGGGAAGTATGTAACAAAGTAGGAGGTATTCACACAGTGATTACCACGAAAGCTCCGAGTATTGCGAAACAATTCAGAAGGAAATACTTTCTGATTGGTCCCGATATTTGGCAACACAACGAAAATAAAGAATTTGTAGAAAACCCCGAACTCTTCAAATCGTGGCGTGCTAAAGCAGCATCTGAGGGCTTGCGCGTGCGTGTGGGGAATTGGAAAATAGAAGGCAACCCCATAGTAATTCTGGTAGATTTCTCTCATTATGTAAGTGCCAAAAACGAGATTTTGCGTTATTATTGGGATAACTACAAGCTCGATTCTTACAATAGTCCGTGGGATTACGTAGAGTCGGTGCTTTTTGGTTATGCAGTAGGGAAGGTGATTGAGAGCTTTGTGAAGTTCAACACTGCTTCACGCGAAAACGTGATTTGCCATTTCCACGAATGGATGACCGGTAGTGCGCTACTCTATTTGGAAGAAGAAATGCCTAAAATAGGTTCGGTTTTCACTACTCACGCTACCGTAGTAGGTCGTGCGATTGCCGGCAATGGTTATCCGCTCTACAACGATATGAAGAACTACAAACCCGAAGAAATGGCCTATCGGTTTGGGGTACAACACAAGCACTTCCTCGAAAAAGAAACTACTAAAGTAGCCGACTGCTTCACTACGGTAAGCGAAATTACTGCCCAAGAGACGTTGCACTTCCTCAGTAGAAAAACTGATATCATCACGCCTAATGGCTTCAACGACGCCATAGTACCAGCTGAAAAAGATTTTGATAAGAAGCGTGCAGAAGCTAAACAGCGTCTTATCAGCGTAGCACAGGCTTTGGTAACCCAACCTATTAGCAAGGATACCAAAATTGTAGCTATCAGCGGTAGATATGAGTTCCGCAACAAGGGCATCGATGCCTTTATTGATGCCTTGGGAGCACTGAATAGGAATTCTAATAACAAGAAAGAGCTTTTGGCTTACATCTTAATTCCTACAGCTCACGATGCGCCTAACCAAGGATTGCTAAACAATTTGCACAACCCTCAGCAAACTACCGAAAACGAACAAAAGCACCTTACCCATATTCTCCCTGATGTGTATCACGATGCGATAATGACTCGTATTTATGAGCAACAGCTCTTCAATCGGAAAGAAGATAAGGTGAAAGTGATTTTCTGTCCAAGTTATCTCAATGGCAACGACGGGGTGTTCAACCTTTCTTATTACGACTTGCTCATCGGGTTAGACGGCACCGCTTTCCCATCGTACTACGAGCCTTGGGGCTATACACCGCTTGAAAGTTTAGCTTTTAAAGTGCCTACCATTACCACTACTTTGGCAGGTTTTGGCAAGTGGGTGAACGATTATTACCCCGAAAAACAAAAAGCGATAGAAGTAGTACCGCGCACCGATAGCAACTACGGTGAGGTAGTAGGCGCGATTGCTAAGAATATTCAGAATTTATTAGACAAGAAAGAACAAGACTTCCAAGAGCTTCGCGAAACAGCAGGTAAAGTATCAGAAATCGCTCTGTGGAAGAACTTAGTACAATACTACATAAAATGTTATGAACTCACTCTTGAAAATATAGAGGACAGAGTGGAGAGTCTGCCTCCGGTAGAAACTGATGGGGTGGCATATTTAGAGAAATCGAAGGTGGTGAACACGCCTAACTGGCGCAGTGTGATTATCCACCGTGCAATTCCCGAAGCCTTACAACCGCTCGAAGAACTCGCTAAAAACCTTTGGTGGTGCTGGAATGACGAGGCTTACGAAGTTTTTAAATACATCGATAAAGCCCAATGGATAGAAGTGCGTAAAAACCCTATTGCATTGCTGGACAGCATCTCACTTACTCGTTATAAAGAATTGGAGCAAGATGCAGTATTTATGCGCAATCTTTCGAAAGTATACGGTGATTTCCAAGCGTATATGGCTAAGAAATCGGAGATGGTAAGTCCGTCTATCTCTTATTTTAGTATGGAATACGGCTTACATTCTTCCTTGAAGATTTATTCAGGAGGTTTGGGTATCTTGGCAGGCGATTACCTAAAAGAAGCCAGCGACAAGGCAACCAAAATCACTGGGGTAGGATTGTTATACCGCTATGGTTATTTCACTCAAAAACTATCATCAGCAGGTAACCAAGAAGCCGACTACGAAGCACAAGATTTCTCGAAGATACCTGTAACGCCTGTAACAGATGAGAGTGGAAAATGGTTGATTGTATCAATAGATTTACCAGGTAGAACCCTATATGCACGTGTATGGCGTGTGGACGTAGGTCGTATAGAGCTTTATCTTCTCGACACCGATTTTGAGAACAACCGCGAAGACGACCGTTCTATCACCCACCACTTATATGGAGGCGACTGGGAAAACCGTCTTAAACAAGAAATGTTATTAGGTTTAGGAGGTATTAAGATGTTGCGCAAGCTAGGTATCGACAGTGATATTTACCACTGCAACGAAGGGCACGCTGCCTTTATAGGTTTGGAACGCCTCAGCGAGTATATCCAAAACGAGAACCTTACTTTCTCGGAAGCGATGGAAGTGGTGCGCGCCTCATCACTCTTTACTACTCACACCCCAGTACCCGCAGGTCACGATGCTTTTGAAGAAGGCTTATTACGCGCTTATTTAGGAAATTACGCCGATATATTGCACGTGAATTGGGAACAAATACTCGCTTTGGGTAAAATAAACTTGCAAAACCCACACGAGAAATTCTCGATGAGTAACCTCGCAGCAAACCTTTCGCAAGAAATAAACGGTGTGAGCTGGCTACACGGTGAGGTAAGTAAAGAAATCCTCAAAGACTTGTGGCCAGGTTATATGCCCGAAGAACTTCACATTAGCTATGTAACCAATGGGGTACACCAACCTACGTGGACAGCTGGCTTGTGGAAAGAAGTGGAAAACGAGGTGTTTGGCAAAGACTACAAAACACACCACTACGACCCTAAGAGCTTTGAGGGCATCTATAAGGTATCTGACCAACGCGTGTGGGAAATCAAAACGGCTCTTCGTTCTAAGCTATTGCGCCGTGTAGAACAAAAGCTACGTTTAGAGAAGAACACCCCTTATTTCTCTCCACGTCAGTTAGTGGAAATCAAAGAGAACTTACGCGAAGATATCCTTACCATTGGTTTTGCGCGTCGTTTTGCAACCTACAAACGCGCTCATTTGCTCTTTACCAATATAGAGCGTTTGGATAAAATAGTGAACAATCCTGAGCGCCCTGTACAGTTCATCTTTGCAGGGAAAGCCCACCCTGCCGATAAAGCAGGTCAGGATTTGATTAAGAATATTGTGGAAATCTCGAAATTACCACAGTTCTTAGGCAAGATATTATTCGTTCCTAACTACGATATGGAGCTCGCGCGCCATATGGTACAAGGGGTAGATGTATGGATGAATACCCCTACACGTCCGCTAGAAGCCTCAGGAACCAGTGGTGAAAAAGCTGCAATGAACGGGGTAATGCACTTCAGCGTACTTGATGGTTGGTGGGTAGAAGGGTATCGGGAAGATGCCGGTTGGGCCCTCCCTATGGAACGCTCCTACGAAAACCAGCAGTATCAAGACGAAATGGATGCAGAGACGATTTACAATATTATTGAAGACGAGATAGCTCCTATATTCTATGATAAGAATAAAGATGGCATCTCATCACGCTGGTGTGCACTCATCAAGAATACAATTGCCAAAGTGGCGGTAAACTTTACCACTACTCGTATGCTCACTGATTACGAAAAGCAATACTATTACCCAATGACTGAGCGCGTAACCAAGATTAAAGACAATCACT
The DNA here is from genome assembly GCF_013394735.1 of Capnocytophaga sp. oral taxon 902. Lineage (NCBI taxonomy): Bacteria > Pseudomonadati > Bacteroidota > Flavobacteriia > Flavobacteriales > Flavobacteriaceae > Capnocytophaga > Capnocytophaga sp. oral taxon 902. The sequence goes on along the minus strand of NZ_CP058261.1, from coordinate 1,939,104 downwards.
TTGCAATCGCTATTGAACTTTCGAACTGGAAACGCAAAGTAACTCAAGAATGGGATAACATAAAGGTAGTGAGCTTTAAAGTGCCTAATCGCAACGAGCAACTCATTTCTATTGGTAAGATATACAAAGGCGAAATTACCTTAGAATTAGGAGAATTACGTCCTGAAGACGTAGGAGTAGAATTGGTAGTAGCCCAACATAAAGACGATAAGTTTAAAGTACTCTCGACAAGTGAGTTTACGGTAGTGGCTCAAGAAGGCAATAAAGCTACCTATCAATTGGAAATTGCCTCAGAATATCCAGGTGCTTTGCACTTAGCAATAAGAATTTTCCCTAAAAATAATTTATTGCCACACCGCCAAGATTTCGCTTTGGTAAAATGGCTATAACAAATAAATAAGTATTTCATTTTAAAGTATATACGAAGAAAATAAGCAAATATATAAAGGTTAAAAAACCACTATTTTGGAGAGATTAAAAAGAATAAGAAATGTTAAAATTAATAAAAAAATATCTCTAAAATGATTTTGTATTAAAATAATACTTATATTTGCACCAAAATTAAAATAGTAATCAAAATTCATTTTTTAAGTATGAAGAAAATCAAAGTAACTTTATTTGCTTTGGCTGCTGCTTTCTCGGTAGCAGTTCAAGCACAAGATGAAGACAGTCCTTGGCAAATAGGATTTGGAGTGAACTCCGTTGATATTCGTACCCCTGATGCATTCGGGGACTTAATGAAAGACTGGGGAGGGCCAAGCGATATCAATATCCTTCCAGCAGTTTCTCGTCTTTCAGTAGGTAGATATATCGGAGCTGGTTTTTCTGCTGAATTATCAGGTTCTTTAAACAAAATCGAAAAGGGATTCGGTTATGACAAAGATCTTGATAACAAAGTAGATTTATCTTTCTGGTCTGCAGACTTAGCGTTGCAATACCACTTTAAATCTCTTTGGAACAAAGAGAAAGTAAAATGGTTTGACCCATTCTTACAAGTAGGTGGTGGTTATGCCGCTATTGACAACGAAGGTAAATTCCGCGCCTTAGGTGGTGGTGGTGTAAACTTTTGGTTTACCGAAAACATCGGTATTAACTTGCAGACAGCTTACCACCCTACTTTCCAATCTGATTCAAAAGAGGATTACTTCCAACACGCTGCCGGTATTACCATTAAATTTGGTAAAAAAGACCGCGATAAAGATGGTGTAGCTGACAAAGATGACCTTTGTCCAGATGAACCAGGTAAACCAGAATTGAAAGGTTGCCCAGACCGCGATAATGACGGTGTAGCTGATAAAGACGACGCTTGTCCTGATGAAGCTGGTAAACCAGAATTGAAAGGTTGTCCAGACAGAGACAATGATGGTATCGCTGATAAAGATGATGCTTGTCCTGATGAAGCTGGTCCAACTGAATTTAACGGATGCCCTGATACTGATGGCGATGGTGTGCCAGATAACGTAGACCAATGTAAAGACGTAGCTGGTCCTAAAGAAAACAACGGTTGTCCTTGGCCTGATACTGATGGTGACGGTGTTCTTGATAAAGATGACGAATGCGTAGACGTACCTGGTCCTGCTTCAAACAACGGTTGTCCTGAAGTAACTCAAGAAGTTCAAAAGAAATTGAACGACTTTGCACGCACTATCTTGTTTGACGTAAACAAAGCTACTATCAGACCTCAATCAGCAACTGTATTGAACCAAATCGTTGACGTATTGAAGCAATACAAGAACGCTAAATTCTCTATTGAGGGTTACACTGATATCAGTGGTAAGAGAGATAAGAACCAAAAATTATCAGAAGATAGAGCTTACTCTGTTAAAGCTTATTTGATTGAAAAAGGTATCGATGAAGGTCGTTTGACTGCAAAAGGTTTCGGTCCTGATAAACCAATCGCTTCTAACAAAACTAAGAAAGGTAGAGAGCTCAACCGTCGTGTTGAAATCAACTTAGTAAAATAGTTGTTTCTCTAACCCTTTTGTTACACATAAAAAGAGGTTGCCCGTAAGGACAACCTCTTTTTAATTATTAATTGTCAGTTATTAATTACTAATTGTTTATGTTCTCTTCTATCGAAATTCAATTGCAAACCTTACCTACTAACCCTGGTGTCTATCAGTTTTACGATGCTACGGACACGCTTATTTATGTAGGGAAAGCCGTCAATTTGAAAAAGCGCGTTTCTTCTTATTTTCAAAAGGAACACGACAATGCCAAAACACGTATTTTGGTGAGGAAAATTGTGCGTATAGAACACATAGTTGTAGCTACCGAGAGTGATGCATTACTACTCGAAAACAACCTTATCAAGAAATACCAACCGCGCTATAACATTCTCCTAAAAGACGACAAGAGCTATCCGTGGATATGTGTGAAGAAAGAGCGTTTCCCACGTGTGTTCTCTACGCGTAGGGTAGTAAAAGACGGTTCGTTGTACTTTGGCCCTTATACCAGTATGAAAACTGTACACACACTTTTAGATTTGATAAAAGAGCTCTTCGCTTTGCGCAATTGTAATTACGATTTATCTCCGCAAAACATCGCTAACCACAAGTTTAAAGTGTGCTTGGAATATCATCTGAAAAATTGTAAAGGACCTTGTGAAGGATACCAAAACGAAGCAGATTACAACCAGAATATTCAGCAGATTGTAGAAATCCTTAAAGGGAATTTCAAAGATGCGTTACATCAGTTTAAAAAGGAGATGATGGCACTGGCTTCGGAAATGCGGTTTGAAGAAGCAGATCTCATCAAGCAAAAGATACAGAGTTTAGAGAACTATCAGGCAAAATCGACCATCGTAAGTAGTAAAATTAGCAATGTAGATGTATTTTCTATCGTTTCGGACGAAGAGTACGGTTATGTAAATTTCCTACAAGTAGCCTACGGAGCGATTGTGAGAGCTCATACTTTGGAGATTAAAAAGAAATTGGAAGAAACCGATAGAGAGCTCTTGGAATACGCTATTATTGATATTCGTGAACGTTTCTTCTCTAATTCCAAAGAGATTATTGTGCCTTTTGAGGTTACTCTTTCAGAAGGGCTACAAGCGACCATTCCTAAGGCAGGTGAGAAAAAACAACTCTTAGACCTATCGATGCGCAATGCCAAACACTTCCGTCAAGATAGATTCAAACAGGAGAAAATAGTAGACCCCGAACGCCATACGAACCGTATTCTCACTCAGATGCAACGCGACTTGCACCTTTCTGTCCCACCGGTACATATAGAGTGCTTTGACAACTCGAATATTCAGGGTACGAATCCCGTATCGGCGTGTGTGGTATTTAAGAATGCAAAGCCGAGCAAGAAAGATTATCGTCATTTTAACGTGAAAACTGTAGAAGGGCCTAACGATTTTGCCTCGATGGAAGAAGCCGTGTATAGACGTTATCGAAGATTGTTGGACGAGGAACAACCGCTACCTCAACTGATTGTAATAGACGGCGGGAAGGGACAATTGTCTTCGGCATTAAAAGCCTTAGAGCAATTAGAACTGCGCGGAAAGATAGCTATTATAGGTATTGCAAAGCGTTTGGAAGAAATATTTTTCCCTGAGGATAGTATTCCATTGTATTTAGACAAGCGTTCGGAAACCTTGCGGGTGATACAGCAGTTACGCGATGAAGCTCACCGTTTTGGGATTACCTTCCACCGGCAAAAACGGAGTAAATCGGCAATCGTATCGGAGCTTGATGGAGTAGAGGGCATAGGAGAAAAAACTAAAGAAGTCCTCTTACAACATTTTAAATCGGTAAAACGCATAAGAGAAGCTACTTTAGAGGAGCTTACCCAAGTAGCAGGTTTTAGGGGTAAGAAAGTGTATGAATATTTCCAGAGTCATAAATAAAAACGAAGACTTTATTTGTTGCTAATTACAATTTGTTTCATACCTTTGGAGCAAGTTCTATTATAGAAATAATCTATGGCGAAAACAGTAAACAGCTCAGCTGTAATAGCTTTATAATCAAACGTTATTCGGAGCTAAGACGAACAAAAGACGGTGCGAGCCGCACGGGCAGATAAAAAATGAACGAAGAAAAGACGAACAAAAGACGAACAAAAGACGAACAAAAGACGAACAAAAGACGAACAAAAGACGAACAAAAGACGAACAAAAGACGAACAAAAGACGAACAAAAGACGAAGAAACAACGAACAAAAGACGAAGAACAGTGGTACAAATCTGGGTTCTTAGAGGTGTATAATGAGTACTTCTGCTATAAAAATAATTTATTCTTTTAATTAGAAAGTTTTTAATATATTTTTCGTATCTTTGTCGCAAGTTTCATCTTAGAAAAAACACCTATGAAAAAACTAGGTATGGTAGCTCTTTTGGCAACGCCAATGGTAGCTTGCAACAACAGCATACCTTTCTTACTAATGCTACCTAACTTTTTGAAAAATACTACTCAATAACTGAATTATTAATTGTTAATTGCTAATCGTTAATTGGATAATAATGCTTCTTTTCTTTAAAACCCCCAAAAACACTATCTATGTGGTAGCTACCGAAGTTGCCCTTACTGAGACCGACCTCAACAAACTGAAATGGCTGTTTGGCAATGCCCAGCAACTCCCCTCCCCTACCCTTAGCGGTACTTTCATCGGGCCCCGTGCGGCGATGATTACTCCTTGGAGTACCAATGCGGTGGAAATTACCCAAAATATGGATATTCACGGGATTACCCGCATCGAGGAGTTCCACGAGGTAACCGACCCCAATACACCTTTCGACCCTATGCTCTTTGAGCGATACAACGGTCTTACCCAAGACAGCTTTACTATCAACATTCAACCGCAAACAACACTCGAAATCGATGATATCGAGGCATATAACCAGCAAGAAGGACTTGCGCTAAGCGCCGAAGAAGTTGCCTATCTGCAAAATCTCTCTCAACAATTGGGGCGCAAACTCACCGACTCGGAAGTGTTTGGTTTCTCACAAATCAACTCCGAACACTGTCGCCATAAAATCTTCAACGGCACTTTTGTTATCAATGGTGAGGAAAAGCCTTCTACCCTGTTCAAACTCATTAAAAAGACATCACAAGAACACCCTAATAGCATTGTTTCAGCTTATAAGGACAATGTAGCTTTCATCAAAGGGGCTACTGTCGACCAGTTTGCACCCAAAAGTGCCGATAAACCCGATTTCTACGAAGTAAAACCTTTTGAAGTCGTGCTCTCACTCAAAGCCGAAACCCACAACTTCCCCACTACGGTAGAGCCTTTCAACGGGGCTGCTACAGGTTCAGGAGGTGAAATACGCGACCGTCTCGCGGGCGGACAAGGTTCTTTGCCTTTGGCAGGTACGGCTGTGTATATGACGGCTTACCCCCGATTAGAAGAAGACCGCCCTTGGGAAAAAGGAATGGCTGAACGCCAATGGTTGTACCAAACACCAATGGATATCCTCATCAAAGCCTCTAACGGGACAAGCGATTTTGGTAATAAATTCGGGCAACCGCTCATTACGGGTTCACTCTTTACCTTTGAACACGAAGAAGGCGGACGCAAATTAGGCTTTGACAAAGTGATTATGCAAGCAGGGGGCGTGGGGTATGCCAAAGCCTCACAAGCTATAAAGCACACCCCTCAAGAAGGCGACAAAATCGTTATCTTAGGCGGTGAAAACTACCGCATAGGTATGGGAGGTGCTGCGGTATCATCTGCCAATACTGGCGCTTTTGGTACAGGTATAGAGCTCAATGCCGTACAGCGTTCTAACCCCGAGATGCAAAAACGCGCTGCCAATGCAATTCGCGCAATGGTAGAATCGGACGAGAATCCTATCGTTTCTATACACGACCACGGAGCAGGCGGACACCTCAACTGTCTCTCAGAACTCATAGAAGAAACCGGTGGTAAAATCGACTTAGACAAACTGCCCGTAGGCGACCCTACCTTATCGGACAAAGAAATTATAGGTAATGAATCTCAAGAGCGTATGGGATTGGTATTGCCCAATTCGGCTATTGCCAAACTAAAAACCATTGCCGACCGCGAGCGTGCGCCTATGTACGAGGTGGGCGTAGTTACTGATGACAAGCATTTCAGCATTGCTTCTGCAAAGAAAGGTACCCACCCAATGGATTTAGACCTCAGTGCGCTCTTTGGCAGTTCACCAAAAACCGTAATGACCGATGAAACAGTAGTTACTAACTACGAAGAGTTACACTACTATGCAAGTCAGTTGCACAACTATTTAACACAGGTGCTACAATTAGAAAGTGTGGCTTGTAAAGACTGGCTTACTAATAAGGTAGACCGTTGCGTAGGGGGCAAAGTCGCCAAACAACAATGTGCAGGCGCACTACAACTCCCTTTGAACAACGTTGGGGTGATGGCTTTGGACTACAATGGCAAAGAAGGAATCGCTACTAGTATTGGTCATTCGCCTCTTACGGCACTCATCAGCCCTACCGCAGGTAGTCGCAATGCTATTGCCGAAGCACTTACTAATATTGTTTGGGCGCCACTAAAAGACGGCTTGCAAAGTGTATCGCTATCCGCCAACTGGATGTGGGCGTGCCGCAATAAAGGAGAAGACGCGCGTTTGTACGAAGCCGTAGAAGCTGCTTCTAATTTTGCGATTGAATTGGGTATCAATATCCCTACCGGTAAAGATTCCCTATCAATGAAACAAAAATACCCCGATGGTGGTGATGTGATTGCCCCAGGTACGGTGATTATTTCGGCGGCTACCCATTGTACCGACGTGCAAAAAGTGGTAGAGCCCGTATTAAAACGCAATGGAGGCAACATTTATTATATCAACTTCTCAGGCGCTCATTTTGAATTAGGGGGTTCGGCTTTTGCCCAAGTATTAAACAAAATAGGCGACAAAGCTCCTACTGTAAAAGATGCCGAAGGCTTTAAAATAGCTTTCAACGTATTACAATCACTGATAAAAGAAGGAAAAATACAAGCAGGACACGACATTGGTAGCGGCGGACTTATCACAACGCTTTTAGAGATGTGTTTTGCTGAAAACGACTTAGGAGCTACCATCGATTTGAGCGGACTTTCAGCCGATGAAGACCTTATCAAAACCCTTTTTGCTGAAAACGCAGGGGTAGTAATTCAAGCCGATAGCAGTGTTGAAGCTACTTTGGAAGAAAACTTCTTAGAATGGGCTAATATAGGCAAAGAAACTACTTCACAAGAACTTACTATTCACCATTTCGGGAAATCGTACCATTTCAATATCCCCGAATTGCGCGATGTGTGGTACCTCTCTTCTTATTTGTTAGACAAACAACAAACAAAAAATGACAAGGCGACCGAGCGTTATCAAAACTACTCTGAACAGCCTCTGCAATGCACTTTCCCAGCGCATTTCACGGGCGAAAAACCCGCACGCCCCGCAGGCAAACGCCCTATAGCGGCAGTGATACGCGAAAAGGGTAGCAACTCCGAGCGCGAAATGGCAAATGCCCTATACTTAGCAGGCTTTGATGTGAAAGACGTACATACCACCGACCTTATCAGCGGACGTGAAACCTTAGAAGATGTACAATTTATAGGAGCTGTAGGTGGTTTCTCTAACTCCGATGTGTTAGGCAGTGCCAAAGGTTGGGCAGGTGCTTTGCTCTACAACGAGCAAGCTAAAAAAGCGTTAGACAACTTCTTTGCCCGTCCCGACACCCTTTCTGTAGGTATCTGCAATGGCTGTCAGTTGTTTATGGAGTTAGAAGTCATCAATCCTGAGCACGCAGAGCACGGAAAAATGTGGCATAACGATAGTGGCAAGCACGAAAGTGGCTTTGTGTCGGTAACCATTCCAGAGAACAACTCGGTGATGCTCTCCTCTCTTGCAGGCAGTACCTTAGGGGTATGGATATCACACGGCGAAGGAAAATTCCACTTGCCATTGGCAGAAACCGAATATAATATCGTAGGTAAATACGCTTATCAGGAGTACCCTGCCAACCCTAATGGCTCTGATTACAACACGGCTATGTTATGCGACAAAACAGGGCGACATTTGGTAACGATGCCTCACATAGAGCGTTCAGTTTTTCCTTGGCAATGGGCGTACTATCCGAGTGAAAAAACAGCAGTTAGTCCTTGGTTAGAGGCATTTATCAATGCCCGCAAGTGGATTGAAGCACGTAATGCTAAATAAAAATGGTAAACAAAATCTTAAAAAAATAAGTGCGCAAATATTAAATTTACGCTAAAAAGGGGCTCCATAAGCCCCTTTTATATTAAACTTTTGTTAAACTTAAAAATACACTTGACAGGTACTGTTTTATTCGTACCTTTGCGTCGCAATGAGGGTGGTAGCTCATTGTAAACTTCAAATAATAGTTTTCATAATTTAAAGTTTTGGTTGGTTAATGAAGAAGTCCGATAAAAGAATTATCGGACTTTCTTTTTTAATTCTTGCAACACTTCTTCTAAATCAACAAAAAAAGAAGGTAATTGTATTGTAATAGTACTGAAAGGGCAATTACCTTTTAGCTTCTTTGTGATATGAATATGCAAGGCATTGGCTCTCAAATTAAACTCTACATCTTGGCACAAGGCATAAATATAATGAGTTTGTTCATTGTATTCAAAATAGAGTTCTTCTTCATAAGCTAATCTACTTATAGAAAAATATTGCTCCTTATTTACAAAAGTTATTTGCAAAAGCTCTCCCCAATATGGGCGAGGGTTGAGGTCTATTTCTTCAGAGGTAAAAAGTAAGGATTCCATCATAAGTTTTGTTAATCTACCGATTCTAAAAGAACTTCTTTATATCAGGAGTGTTAATGCTGTGAGTTAACGAATGGGCACTTACATTGTAGTGATTAGCTAAATTCTGTCGTAATCATTTTCATTTTGCAACTTAAAAAACTACTCTAAAGGTTTTTGCTTGGTGCTTCTAAAAAATTTTATTACAATTAGATTTTCTTCTTCTATAAAATCATAATACAAAGCAAACTTCCCTTTCATAATTAGTATTTTATATAACTTAACCTCTTCTACAAATTTTGAAAGTAACATAGGATTTTCTTTTAGAAAAACTTCAGTTTTTTCTACCTCATCAATAATTTTATTGGAATAATCGTTATTACAATTCCGTTTACTCCAATAGCGAAGTGTATCTCTAAAGCTTTCAATAGCCTCATTAGTCCAATTAATTTCCATACTCAGCCCTTAGCATTTTAAAAACTTCTTCACTCTTTACCATTTTTCCCTCTTTAGCTTGCTGATGCGATAAGGCTATTCTTTTTAGTTCTTCTTCTGTAAACTCATCATCGGAATCATATTGTTTTATGATTTTCAACATAGTATTATATTCATTTATAGGAACTATAGCTGATACTGTTCTTCCATTACTATCGGTTATAAACTGGATATTTGGATTCTGTGTTAATACTGCAATACTCATAATTCTATTATTTTTTTTACAAAGATACTGATTCTTTCCTGAAAAGCAAGAAGATTTTTAAATTTTAGACTTGAGGAATCTCAGAGAGAGTTAGAAAATATCAGAAAAACTTTGAGATATCAGAAATGAATTTGAACTTCCGGAAGATAACGAAGAAGTTCGAAGGAGGTGAGTCAGGTAAAAGGTGAAAGATGAAAGGTAAAATGGGTATGCTTAGCTTATAGAGAACTTATAGGAAGCTTATACGAATCTTGGACGATTGGTATAGAAAGGGTATATAAACAGTTGATAATGAATAGCTAAAAATGAAGAATAAAACGGATTTTTGAGGGAAATAAATCGACAAATAAGGAAAGTTAAAAGGGCGGTAAGACGATGGTATTAAGAACTGAAGAAATAGAATAATATCAATTATTTTGTTTAGTGTGAATTTTAATACTGCTTCTTTTTCGTGCGGGAGAAAACTGAAAATGAGCCGTGTAAAATGAGAATATTATACAGGTTAATCGTGTAGCGTATACACAAAATGAAGATTTTAGGGATATTGAAGTAAAGAATCTAAAATAGTATTAAGTATTGATAATAAGCTATTTAAGTGTAAAAAAGGCTACTTTATCATTTTTGGCACGCTATTTTCAATATAGATAGTGTAAGTTTGACAGACGGGATGTTAGTAAAACTTGCAAGTGCATTTAAATCATAATAAATGATGACACTAAAAATTGCTTGAAAAAACTGAATTAAACAAAATTACTGAAAAATTGCTATAAGAAACATTGTTAGATAAAAATTATTCATTGAAACAAGATTTTGAGAAGACACAGAGATTGCTAAAATAAACATTGTTAATCAAAATTACTATAAGAAACATTGAATCATTAAAGCAAAGACTGAAAAAACTAAATTACAAAGTCATTTATTAGGCTATTTAAAGACAAAATTTTATGAGAAAAAACAAATACTTTTAAGTTCATAAAATTTTATCAACTTAAAAGTATTCATTTTGGAGTTAGTAGTAGTATTTATATGCATTGTGAAAAAAGACTCTTCCGAAAGGGAGGGTCTTTTTTTAATAGTTAATAATTAGTGATTAATAGTTAATAAGGTATTGCAGTAATTCTTTTGCGACCCCGTACCTCTCTTCTTTAACAGGGGTTGATACATTATTTTAAAAGGGATTAATGACTTTTCGCTATTCGTTATTCACAGTAAGTCTTACGGTTTCTATTTTAGTCTGTGAGCAGGCTTCGATAGTGAAGGTAAAAGGAGGGATTTCTATCACTTCGCCTTGAGTAGGGATTCCTTCGTTATGAAGCACTATAAAACCGCCAAGTGTTTCGTATTCCTCGCTTTCTGGGATATCCAAATGATAGGTTTCATTGAGGTATTCGACCTCTAAACGCGCTGAAAAAAGGTATTCAGTATCGGATATTTGTTCTTCTATAAACTTATCTTTGTCGTGCTCGTCTTCTATTTCGCCAAAGAGTTCTTCTACGATATCTTCTAAGGTTACAATACCCGAAGTACCACCATACTCATCGAGCACTACTGCCATACTCTTGCGTTTGCGGGTGAGAATATTTAGTACTTCGTTTATCTGGATAGTCTCAGGGATATTGACAATAGGAATAAGCACTTCCTTGATGGCTTTTGGTTTCTTGAACATATCGAAAGAGTGCACGTAACCCAAAATATCATCTATATTTTCGTTGTATATTAATATTTTTGAAAACCCTGATGACACAAAGGTAGCAATAAGATTTTCAATAGATTCATTGAGCTCCACGGCTACTATTTCAGTACGCGGAATCATTATTTCACGTGCTTTTACGCCCGAGAACTCCAAGGCGTTTTGGAACATCTGCACCTCACTATCTACCTCTTCTTTTTTAGGAGCGTTTTCCATCTGTTCGGAGATATAATCTACCAGCTCTACTTTAGAGAACGAAAGAGGCACATAATCGCCTTTCGTCTTGAAGAATACGCGCAAGACAAAGTCGGATATCCACATCACAAAGCTGGAAAACGGATAGAACAGCAGATAGAAAAAGTACGCAGGAATAGCAAATACTTTTAGGAGTTGGTTTGCGTAAATCTGGAAGAACACTTTGGGCATAAACTCTGCCGTGATGAGAATTATGAGGGTAGAGATAATGGTATGCCAAAGGACATTTTGGAAAAAAGGAGGCAAAAGAACTGTCATTACCTTTCCCATTTCAAACCCATACACTACAAGGGCTACGTTATTGCCCACAAGCATAGTAGCCAGTAGTTTAGAAGGCTTTCGGGTGAGTTTGGTAAGCACATTAGCAATCACTCCTTCTTGCTTTTTAAGGATTTCTACGTGTACTTTGTTAGACGACACGTAAGCGATTTCAAACCCCGAAAAGAAGGCTGAAAGCACGAGTGTAGTAAGAATAATTATTACAGAAATAGGTTCCATAAGGGTATAATAGAAAAAGGCAGTTGCTATCAACTGCCTTTTATATAAGTGCAACACTTGTTATAATAGCTAAGCTGAGTGCAAGCTTCTTCATTAGTGATTCTTATTTTAAGTCATTCACTCGGCAAAGATACAAAAAAATAGATAATAAACAATCATTTCTTATTTTATTGTTCTGATGTACTCCAAAACTTCACGAGCTTGCTGTTCGTTCAAGCGCTGGTTGAGCATTAAGGTGTTGTACTCTTCTACCAACTTCTTGGCGATAGGGTCTTGCTTCTCCATCACATCGGGATTGAGAATCATATTCATCACCCACTCTGGCGTACGGCGGTCGAGCAAACCTATCATTGCAGGCCCTGTGAGTCTCTTTTTAGGACGATGGCACACGGTGCAATAGGTGTTGAAAGTTTCTTCTCCTTTGGCTGCCATTGTTGCATCGGGGGTATCAGCTAAGGGTGGGGTGATGGTCTTCACGGGGCCTATCCCTTTGTTGTTTTGCCAATCGGGAAAATCGGGCTCTGGTGCACTGTTTGAAGGGGCAGGTGTAGTAGTAGTTGCCTCTTGGGTAGTACTATCGGTGGTGGTGTTATTGTTGTTCGTTCCGCCACCACAAGCGGTTAAAAGTGCCATAGTGGCGAATGTTAAAAAGTGTTTCTTCATTAGTGTATAAAGAAATATAGCTTGCGCTATGAAAATTAATTAAGTATTCTTGTTTGGTAAAGAAATATGGCTAAAGCCATAGAAATTAAACAAAAATCAACAAGAAAATTAAACAAAGGTATAGATTCCCTGTTTGATTTGGTGTGATTTGTTCAATTTATCTCCCTCAGGGAGATTGTTGCCTATAAAAGTTTTACGACTTCCTTAGCAAAATAGCTAGCGATAAGGTCAGCACCGGCACGCTTGATGCTCACAATTTGTTCCATCATTACAGCATCGTGGTCGAGCCAACCGTTGGCAGCAGCAGCTTTCAGCATTGCGTATTCACCCGATACTTGGTAAACAGCTACGGGCACTTCGCTCATATTCTTCACTTCGCGAACGATGTCTAAATAGCAAAGCCCTGGTTTTACCATCACAATATCAGCGCCTTCCTCTATATCCATACGGGTCTCGCGTAAGGCTTCGAGGCGGTTGTGATAGTCCATTTGGTAAGTTTTCTTATCCTTAGGGATATCCTGTTGGTCTACGGGAGCACTGTCGAGTGCATCGCGGAAAGGTCCGTAGAAAGCTGAGGCGTACTTGGCACTATAAGCCATTATCCCTACGTGCTCAAAGCTATTGTCTTCAAGGGTTTCACGCAAGGCGAGGATACGTCCGTCCATCATATCGCTGGGGGCGATGAAATCAGCACCTGCCTGAGCGTGTGAGAGTGCCATTGTACAAAGAGCATTTACAGTAGCATCGTTCACAATGCGTCCGTTTTCCACAATGCCATCGTGACCATAAATAGAATAAGGGTCGAGCGCTACATCAGTCATTACGAGCATTTGGGGTACTGCTTCTTTCACAGTTTTAATAGCGCGTTGCATCAATCCATTGGGGTTGGCTGCTTCTACACCTTTGTTGTCTTTGAGAGCGTCAGGCACTTTCACAAACAGTAATACCGATTTGAGTCCTAAGCTCCAGAGCTCTTTTACTTGTTTTGCCAATAGGTCGAGGCTATAACGGTAATAACCCGGCATAGAGGCTATTTCTTCTTTTACGCCAGTACCTTCAACTACAAAGAGAGGCACAAGAAAATCATCAGGGGTAACAATCGTTTCTTTTACCAAACTACGTACCGTATCGTTTACGCGCAAACGGCGGTTTCTTCTCAGTGGATACATTATATTTAGTTATTAATTTTTAATGATTAATATTTAGTCCTTATTTATCTTTTTACCTACTATCTGCCAGTGTGGCTCCCTCCTTTTACCTCAAAAAACTCCTTCACTTCTTTTTCAAAAATCTCTATGGGATAAGTGTGTGCCATAGTATTCAAGAGGTGAATTTCTATATTTTGCTGAGGACTCATATCTTCTCGGAGAACTGATAGCGACTCCCACGGTGTGATGACGTCGTCCTGCAAACCGATAACTATCTGCATATAAGCGCGGTAATTAGGGTTGGGTTGGGTGTTAAAAGGCACTTCGTGTCGATAGGTAAGCGCAGGATTGAACAACAAGCAAGGTTTTTCAAGCTTTTGAGCGAGGTAATAGACAATGAGCCCTCCAAGACTCGAACCTATAAGCACATCAACCTCAGCATACTCTTTTTGTAACTCAGCAAAGAGGTTAGGCGCATTCCGATAGTCAATCGTAGGGGCGAAGATTTCACCGTAAGGGGTGAGCACTGCGCGCCTATCGTCTTGTAAGTAGCTATCGAGACCGTGTAAATAGAGTATTTCCATAATGAGTGCAAAAGTACAAAACATTTTTTAATTGACAAATTTGTCTTCTGTTGGCTATAGTCAGAAGTGTTTCGTTTAGAAAATTGACTTTAACAAAATTTAAAACTTCACTCAACTTAAACCCCTCTTCTTATCACCTCAAAATCAACTTAAAAGCACCTTTTCTTCGTCTTAGCTTCGCCTTACCTTCGCCTTAGGTTCGCTTTAGGTTCGTCTCAGAAGGCTCCAAAATTCATTTTCCTTTTTCCACCTTTATGTTTCAATATTTTTCTTTTCACTGAAAAAATTAGTATCATCTATCTGTTTTCTCTTCTGCTAATTTGCTAATTCCCGCATAAAGATATATATTTGCACTCTTATAATAAAAAACAACCTATATGTTCCAAACACCTTATAACGCAGCGCCCTTTTCGCGCTTTGCTCCTACCGACTATCTACCAGCCATCCAAAAAGCTATTGCCAAAAGCCTCAAAGAAATCGATACCATTGCTCATAATCCAGAAGTGCCTACCTATATGAATACAATACAGCCTTTGGCTTATGTGGGATTAGAACTCGACCGACTTACGGCGATGTTCTTCAACTTGAACAGTGCCGAAACGAACGAAACCCTGCAAGCAGAAGCTCAACGCATCTCGCCTCTGCTCACCGATTACAGCAACGATATCCGTTTGAACGAAGTGCTTTTTAAACGTGTTGAAGCAGTTTACAAAACCCGCAATTACCTTTCCGCTTCACCAGAACAACATACTCTCCTTGAAAAGACTTATAAGAGTTTTACTCGCAATGGTGCAAATTTATCATTGAATGATAAAGAGCATTTGCGCAGAATTGACAAGGAATTGGCGCGCCTCAAACTGAAGTATTCAGAAAATGTATTGGCTGAAACACAGCATTACCAATGGGTGATTACCCATAAAGAAGAGCTTAGCGGTCTGCCCGACTTTGTATTAGAGATGCTCGCTACCGAAGCAAAAAAATGCCATAAAGAAGGTTGGGTAATCACCCTCGACCTGCCTGTCTATACCGCCGTGATGAAATATGCTAATAACCGTGAGTTACGCCGTAAACTTTTTATTGACTATCATAGCCGTTGTGCAGGTGATAGTGCTTATAATAACGAAGCCAATGTATTGCGTATCGCTGAGTTACGTGCCCAACGCGCCTCACTGTTGGGTTATCCTGATTATGCGTCTTTGGTATTAGAAGAGCGTATGGCAGAAACATCAGAAAAGGTAATGGATTTCTTGAATAAACTTTTAGCTAAAGCCAAACCGCAAGCAATCAAAGAATTGGAAGAGCTAAAAGCCTTTTCAGGACTTGATGACTTTCAGCAATGGGATTTTGCTTATTATGCCGAAAAACTGAAACAACAGCGCTATCAAATAGATGATTCTCTATTAAAACCCTACTTATCTTTGGATAAAGCAGTGGAAGGAATGTTTGCAGTAGCACATAAGCTCTACGGTTTGCACTTCACCCTTACCGATGAGGTAGAAAAGTATCACCCCGAAGTACAAACCTACAAAGTAACCGATGATAAAGGAGAATATCTCGCCCTTTTCTACACCGATTTCTTTCCACGTACAGGCAAACGCAATGGTGCGTGGATGACCTCTTACAAAGAGCAATATACTGATAATGAGGGGAAGGATTCGCGTCCACACATTTCCATAGTGTGTAACTTCACGCGCCCTACTGCTTCGGCTCCTTCCTTGCTCACCTTCAACGAACTGACGACTCTCTTCCACGAGTTTGGGCACGCTCTTCACGGTATGCTTTCTAAGGTTACGTACCCTTCTCTAAGCGGTACTAATGTAGCCCGCGACTTTGTAGAGCTTCCCAGCCAGCTGATGGAGAACTGGTGTTACGAAGAAGAAACCTTGCGTCTTTTTGCAACACATTACCAAACAGGTGAGCCTTTGCCCATAGAATGGGTGCAAAAAATAAAAGAAGCTGGTGTTTTTATGGAAGGACTTTTAAGTGTGCGTCAGTTAAATTTCGGGTTCTTAGATATGGCGTGGCATACCTACCCTCATTTGGAACGCCTTGAAGATGTTCGCACTTTTGAACAAACAGTTACCAAAGAAACCCAACTCTATCCAACTGTAGAAGCAATGTGTATTTCGCCCGCCTTTTCACATATTTTTAGTGGAGGTTATGCCGCAGGGTATTATAGTTACAAATGGTCGGAAGTGTTAGATGCTGATGCTTTTGAAGTTTTTAAGGAATCAGGTATTTTTAATACTGAGGTAGCTACTCGTTTCCGCAGAGAAGTGCTCAGCAAAGGTAGTAGTGAGAAGGAAATGACCCTTTACAAACGCTTTCGTGGAAAAGAGCCCTCTATAGATGCTTTAATGAGAAGAACAGGATTCGACTTAGATAAGAGATAAAATAAGATAGAAGATGAGTATCAATTAATAATAATCAAGTATGACAACAGAAAATACACAATTGGTAATCCTTGATATTCAAGGAAAGTTATCACAAATCGTTTATAAATCGGAAGAGGTGTTACACAACAGCAGGATTCTTATTGAGGGATGCAAGCTCTTAGAGCTTCCTATCATTTGGGTGGAGCAAATGCCCGATAAGTTGGGTGCTACTCACCCTGTGATTGCTGAGATATTAGAAGGCAAAACCTCCGTGAAGAAAAGTAGCTTTTCAGCTTGGGGTAATGCTGAGTTCCGCAAGGAGCTTAGGACTAACAATCGCAAGCACGTATTGCTTATAGGTATTGAAACCCATATCTGTATTTACCAAACTGCGCTCGATTTGCTCGCTGAAGGTTATGAAGTATCCGTAATTGCCGATGCAGTATCTTCGCGTACCGAAAGCAATAAGCTCATCGGGCTCACAATGCTACGTGATGCAGGAGCTACTCTATTAAGCACCGAAGCGGCACTCTTTGCCCTCTTGCGCACTGCCGAACACCCGCGATTTAAGGAAATAGCAAGATTAGTGAAATAATGATTAATGGCTAATGATTAATAAAAAGGCTGTAAGAGTTTTCTTACAGCCTTTTTACATTAACATTCTCCTACTTTTCCACTTTAATAGTGAGCACAGGTGTGCTGGAGTGATTTACAAGGTCACTACTGATACTTCCATTGAAGAAGTGAGCAATACCCTTACGTCCGTTAGGGAACATACAGATAAGGTCTATATTGTTTTCCTTCACATAGTTTAAGATTCCTGTTTCTACACGAATATCGTTATAAACGTGTGTTTCAAAATGCTGATGAGAGTGTTCAGCTTCTTTAAGGAACTCTTCCATACGTTTATTTATTTCGGAAGTAGTAAGGAACTGGTAAGGAGTATTAACATACACCAAATCAACCTTAGCACCAAATACTTTAGCAAGTTTCAATGCCTTTTCAAAAGGTTTTAAAAATCGTTTAGAGAAATCGCAACCAAACATCATATGTTTAATTTTGAGTTTTTCGTGTGGATTTTTAATTACCAATACAGGCACAGAGGCAGAGCGGACTACTTTTTCAGCATTAGAGCCTATAAAGAGTTCTTTGGCGCCTGAAGCCCCATTAGAGCCCATAAACACAAGGTCGATATGGTATTTCTTTACAACTTCTTCCACAGCTTCGGGTAGCGGAGCGGTTTCAACAAGGTCAATCACTTCGACAGTGGTATCAATTTCCTTTTTAAGGTCGTTGAAACGCTGTTTAGTAAGGTTGAGAAAATACATTGCTTCGGGTACCGATACTTGACTTTCGGTCATTAAGCGGATAGGAAGTTCAATGGCGTGCAACACATATACTTTGGCATTGTGTTGCTTGGCTAAGTTAATCGCAACGTGTAGTGAAGCGATTGACTTTTCTGAAAAATCGGTGGTTACTAAAATGTTTTTCATAAGAATCTATTTTTTTTAGTTAAAAGTTATGAGTTTAGAGTTATGAAAGCGACCTACTCTAAAATTAGGTTTAGCTTATACAAAGCTTATACGAATCTTGAACGATTGTTATACAAAGGGTATATAAAGCATTCATTAACAGGTTTTTTATCAGATGTTTTTATCAAGGAAAAAAGTATTACAACGGCGGTAATTACTGTTTTTATTATTCTTAACAATCAGTTTATTAGTACTTTAAACGCCTTTATGGCTTACCGAATGCCTATCTATACAAATATTGATAGCTTTATGCGTTAGTTAAATTTCACGTGGTAAAGGTACTACTTATTTTTATAACTTCCAAACTTTTTTTACTTTTTTTCTTGTTATTTAGAAAATTCGTCGTATCTTTGCACCGAAAAGTAATACTTGAGGGGACATTTAAGTCCCCTCTTTTTATAGCAAATGAATTTCAAAGACCACGTTAAAGAGTTAGTTAATAAGGCTTTAAGCGAGCACCCTGAACTGTTTCTAACCGATTTAAGCGTAGGAACTGACAATACCATTCGCGTGACTATCGACGGAGATAAGGGCGTGGGTATTAACGATTGTATAGAGCTTAGTCGTGCTATTGAAAACTCTTTAGACCGCGAGGTGGTGGATTTCGCCCTGGAGGTTACTTCGTTTGGTGCTACTGAGCCTTTTGTAATGGAACGCCAATACACTAAAAATGTGGGTAGAACCGTGCAAATCACAACACTCGATGGTAAAACACACGAAGGAGTACTGAAAGGCATTGTTGAAGGTAAAGCCGTACTCGAAACTGAAACTCGCGAACCGAAGCCCGTAGGTAAAGGTAAAATCACTGTAAAAAAAGAGCACTTGTTTGCGCTCACCGATATAAAAGAAACTAAAGTAATCATTAAATTTTAATTAAACGTATATGAATAGTCTTGAATTAATCGAATCATTCTCGGAGTTTAAAGATGATAAACTCATCAATCGCGAAACCTTGATGGCTATTTTGGAAGAGGTTTTCCGCAATACTCTAAAAAAGAAATATGGCTCTGACGATAATTTCGATATTATTATCAACCCCGATAAAGGCGACTTACAAATCTTTCGTAACCGTGTGGTAGTGGAAGACGGTGCAGTAACAAACGACAATCAGCAAATTGAACTTTCGGTAGCTCGCAAAATTGAACCCGATTTTGAGGTAGGAGAAGACGTTTCAGAGGAAATTAAAATTAATGACTTGGGTCGGCGTGCTATCTTAGCTTTACGCCAAAACTTGATTTCTAAAATTCACGAATACGATAGTATGACTATCTATCAGCGTTTCAAAGACTTGATAGGTCAGCTATACGTAGCCGAAATACACCATATCCGTCACAAAGCTATCATCTTGTTAGACGACGAAGGCAATGAGATTATCCTTCCTAAGGAAAAACAAATTCCGTCGGACTTCTTTAAGAAAGGCGAGCACGTGCGCGGAATTATTGAATCAGTAGAGCTGAAAAGTACTAAGCCTACCATTATTATGTCGCGTACCTCTCCCCTATTCTTAGAGCGTTTGTTCGAACAAGAAATCCCCGAGATTGCCGACGGGCTTATCACTATTAACAAGGTGGTACGTATCCCAGGAGAGAAAGCAAAAGTGGCTGTAGATTCATTCGACGATCGTATTGATGCGGTAGGTGCGTGCGTAGGTGTGCGTGGGTCTCGTATTCACGGTATTGTGCGCGAGTTGGGCAATGAGAATATTGATGTATTACCATTCACCAATAACCCACAACTGCTCATTACCCGTGCCCTGGCGCCTGCACGTGTATCTTCAGTGGTTATCAACGAAGAAGAAAAACGTGCCGATGTGTATTTGGCAAATGAAGAAGTATCGAAAGCCATTGGTAAATCGGGCTATAACATTCGCTTAGCGAGTCAGCTTTCAGGCTATGAAATCGACGTATATCGCGAAGGAGCAACCGAAGAAGATATTGAGCTTAGCGAGTTTAACGACGAAATTGAAGAATGGGTGATTGAAGAACTGCAAAAAGCAGGACTTGATACAGCTAAGAGTGTATTGGAACTTTCTGCCGAAGAGCTAATGCAACGCACTGACCTCGAAGAAGAGAGCGTAAACGAAGTGCTACGCATTTTGGCAGAAGAGTTTGAATAGGGTAAAAGAAAAAATCTGTGAAAGCAGAGTATATGAGGGAGGTAGATTCCCTACAACTTAAACAAAGAATAATGTATCCTTTCTTCTTAAAAGGGAAATGGATTTTAATAAACATATATGAGCGAGGGAAAAAAAATAAGATTAAGCAAAGTTTTAAAGGAGTTCAATATCTCTATGGTAACAGCCGTAGAATATCTGAAGAAGGAGAAAGGGATAGAAATAGAATCTAACCCTAATACTTCTATTACAGAAGATATTGTGAAGTTCCTTTCGAACAAATTTAACGCCGACAAGAGTAAGCGTGAGGTTTCAAAAGAGATAGTGGAAGACAAGCGCAAAGAGCGTGAGGCTATCCGCATAGAGCAAGAGAAAGAAAACCAAGAGAAGCGCAAACAGCAGGAGCAAGAAGTGATAAAAGCTAAGGCTCAACTGGCTGGGCTCAAACCTGTAGGTAAAATAGACCTTGAAGAAGGTAATAAAAAAGAAGGAACAGCTCCTACTCAAGAAGCACCAGAACCAGAAATTACTACTTCAAAGCAGGAAGTAACTACTTCTAAAATAAAGACAACAACCTTGAAGCAAGAAGCAACTCCTGGAACAGTGCAATCTCAGCCGTCTGCCAAGAACAATAAAGAAAAAGATAAGAAAAAAGACAACAATAAACCCGACGCTCAAAAGAATAAATCTGCTTATCAAAATCCATTGGCACAAACCGTTGCTACGCAAAAGAAGAAGGAACAACAGAACCATAACTCTAAGGAAGAACTCACCTCTGAGATTCCCGCAGGTGTAATTGAAACCCAGTACCAAAAGCTCACAGGTCCTAAAGTAGTGGGTGAGAAAATAGACCTCAGTCAGTTTGAGAAAAAGAAGAAAAAGCGCAAACGCAACCGTCACAAAGACAAGGATAAAGAGACTCAAATTACTACTAATAGCGCTACTGATACTACCGGCGACAGCGAAAAACGCAAACGCATTCGCATTCGCAAAGATGAAGTGAATGTGGCTAAAGGTGGTGACAACACGAAGAAAGAAAAGAAAAACAAGATTATTGCCAAAATAGAACCTTCTGAAGAAGAAGTACAAAAACAAGTGCGCGAAACCCTCGAGCGCTTGCAAGGTAAAGGTACAAAATCTAAGGGGGCTAAATACCGCAAAGAAAAACGAGAAACACACCGACAAAAGGTAGAACAAGAGCTCGCAGAACAAGAACAACAAGAAAAAATACTAAAAGTAACCGAGTTTGTAACAGTAAACGAACTGGCTACAATGATGGATGTGCCTATCAATAAGGTGATTGGTGCGTGTATGTCTCTCGGTATTATGGTAACAATGAACCAGCGTCTCGATGCCGAGACCCTCTCAATAGTAGCTGATGAGTTTGGCTATGAGGTGGAATTTGCAACAGCTAACATCGAAGAAGCTATCCATACCGAAGAAGATCAACCTGAAGATTTAGTACCTCGTGCTCCTATTGTTACTGTAATGGGTCACGTAGACCACGGTAAAACATCGCTCTTAGACTACATTCGTAAAGAAAATGTAATTGCAGGTGAAAGCGGGGGTATAACTCAGCACATTGGGGCTTACAGCGTGAAATTAGAAAGTGGTGAACGTATCACTTTCCTCGATACTCCTGGTCACGAAGCTTTTACTGCTATGCGTGCTCGTGGTACCAAGGTAACCGATATTGCCATTATTGTGGTAGCTGCCGACGACGATGTAATGCCTCAAACCAAAGAGGCTATTAGTCACGCACAAGCCGCAGGAGTACCTATTATTTTTGCCATTAACAAGATTGATAAACCGAATGCAAACCCCGATAAAATTAAAGAACACTTGGCGACTATGAACCTTCTCATAGAAGAATGGGGCGGTAAAATACAGTCGCAGGATATTTCGGCAAAGCAAGGTATCGGTGTATCTGAACTATTGGAAAAAGTACTCTTAGAAGCTGAAATCCTCGAACTGAAAGCAAATCCTAACAAACCGGCGGTAGGTACTGTAGTGGAAGCAGCTCTTGACAAAGGTCGCGGATATGTATCTACTATATTGGTAGAATCGGGTACGTTGCACGTAGGCGACTATGTACTGGCGGGTACCAACTCTGGTAAAATACGTGCTATGCACGACGAACGAGGTAAGAAGGTAAAAGAAGCAGGCCCTTCTACTCCTATTTCTATCTTAGGATTGGACGGTGCTCCACAAGCAGGTGATAAATTCTACGTGTTTGAAGACGAAAAAGAAGCCAAACAGATTGTAGCTAAACGCGCTCAATTACAACGCGAACAATCAGTACGTACGCAACGCCACATCACCCTCGACGAGATAGGGCGACGTATTGCTCTCGGTGACTTCAAACAGTTGAATATTATTCTTAAAGGTGACGTAGATGGCTCGGTAGAAGCTCTTACCGACTCTTTCCAAAAGCTCTCTACTGAAGAGATACAAGTGTCTATCATTCATAAAGGCGTGGGAGCAATTACCGAGTCTGATGTATTATTGGCTTCTGCCTCCGATGCTATTATCATTGGTTTCAACGTTCGTCCGATGACTAACGCACGCGCCTTGGCAGAAAAAGAATCTATCGATATCCGTACCTACTCTATCATCTACGACGCTATCAACGACCTCAAAGACGCAATGGAAGGAATGCTTTCTCCTGTCTTCAAAGAAGAGGTTACTGGTACTGTAGAAATACGCGAACTCTTCAAGATTTCTAAAGTAGGAACCATTGCGGGCTGTATGGTAACCGATGGTAAAATCTACCGCAACTCTAAGATACGTCTATTGCGTGACAATGTGGTGATTTATACGGGTGAACTTTCTTCACTTAAACGTTTCAAAGACGATGTAAAAGAGGTGAGCAAAGGTTATGATTGCGGTTTGCAGATCAAGAACTATAACGACATTCACGAAGGTGATATAATAGAAGCCTTCCAAGAAGTAGCTGTAAAGAAGAAACTGTAAAAAGTGATATAATAAAAAAGCGCCTTAGGGCGCTTTTTTTATATCTCTGAACTAATTATTACTACTGCTATTGAAAAAAGCTTTGTGGTAAAAATCAGCTAATAACACTGAGATAGCATCCATTTTTTGCTGAGGGGATAGCTTTTGAGCAATGGTTTGATAAATCTCTTCTTTATGTTGTTCAGCAAAGTTACTGAGCAGTCCTTTTTCTTGAATCAAATGTTCCATAGTAATATTTTTCAGCTCATTAAGCATCCAAAGATGTGCTTGATAGCCTTCCTCTGCTTTGTGTAGCAATTCTTGATTTTCAGCAGTATTATTCAAGTCATAGGCTTGTTTCTTAGCAAAGAGGTCTGCTTTAAACTTGTCATCACTCTCCAATGCCTGTTTATACAAATTCTTCAAACAACGGAATACAAAATAACGATAATCAGCTTGTTGCTTCTTAGCTTTTTCTACAAGTAGCTTTTGCTCTTGTAACAAACGTTTCTTATCTTTCTTAGCACTTACTTGCAACTGACGGTGTACTTCTGCAATTTGAGTATTCAGTTCTCCCATAAAACTCAAATCAGTGATGTTTGAAAGCTCAGGTATATCTTTTATAACTACCACTTCCTCAGTAGTTTTAGTTGCTTGTTCAATAGGCTCTTCGGTAGTTGCAGGAACTTCTGGTATTACTTTCTCCTCTTGTAATGGAATAGTATCCTTAGATTTCTCAAGTTCTTCTGCTTTTTCAACTTTTTGCTTTTTCTCTTTACGAGGCTTTTTCTCTTTAGGAGTTTTCTCCTTTTTCTTAAACTTAAACGATGGGAAAGGCAATTCTACCTTTTCAAAATGGTAGGTATAACCTACACTCACATTAGTACTTTGTGCCGAAGTGTTTTGAGTGTCACTTTCAGCATTGCGGAATGACTGTAAGGCGCTCAAGGTAAACTGGTGGTTTTTCCAAGGAAGGAAGTTTATATTTAGTTGCACATTAGCTGTACTACCTTTGGAGGTATCCGATTGTGAAATACTATAGTTTCCTAACAGTGTCGTGTTGAGTTTGCCCTCAAAAAACGCTTTACCTACTGTAAGCGAAGGTCCCATCACTTGTGTTTTTTCTCTTGAGACAATACTGTACGAGTAGTTGAACGAAGGAGACAAACTGAGTTTGCTTTCAGGGAATTGTAGTATATAAGTCGCACCCGCGTTGTGAAAACGCGAAATACCTCCTCTGCGTACTATATCATTTTGTTTATTCACCACATCGTTGAAAGAATACGAAAGAGTTATATTCTGTTTTTCATTTATGGCATAAGCTATATTGGCATTCGTGTTTTGTGATACTTGTCGGTAGTTGATAGAATCTTGAGGATGTTCATAGAGTTGCGGATTGTTGATTCTATCAAAAGGATTGATAAGTTTATTAGTAAACATCGTAAAGTTGCTATAACTTCCTGAAAGAGATAGTTTAGACGTAACCTTGGCATTTACATTGGCTGAGCCTACCCACTGGTTGGACTGTTTAGGTTTTTGTTGGTTTAAATTGTCGTGTTGTCGCCCTATGCTAGTAGCTATTGACACATTGCCATTAAATAAATTCAACGAACTGTTTAGGGTGATATTCTCCATATCGTTTACAAAATAGTAAGCCCCTAAGGTCTTGTAATCGGGGTCTACTTTCTCGTAACGCACCCCTACACTCGCCTTCGTGAAAATAAAGTTAATACCTGCATTGTAAGCTGTAAAATCCTGCTTCTGGCTTTGAGTATTGCCCAAAAGACTTAAAGCATATTCACCAAACACTTCTACAAAATGCAGAGGTTTATATTTAGCAAATCCTGAATACACTTGGTTGGATAGTGGATATATTTTCTTCTCATCGGGAATAGGTACCGATAGAGAATTAGCTTTATCGTTAGCAAAGAAAAGAATTCCGCCTATTTCTAAATCTTCTTTTTTATAGGAGAGCTTCGTGCTGTAACCCCAACGCTCATAGGTAGGTATGGTTTGAGGGCGACCGTCGTATTCAGTTGCTTTGGCAAGTCGACCTCCCATAAACGAAGCTCTTAAAGGGTATTTTTCAGGTGTGAGCTCTAAACCTCCTCCTGTGAATTGTAGACCGTTGAATGTATAAGGAGAAAAGCTCATACTCACATCACCTATATGTGCTAAAATCCATTTGTATTTAGGGTGCAGACTTAGGCGATTAAACTTAAAGGGAATTTGGTAGTCTAAAGCATCTCCTTGATTGGTGTATCGATAATTGATAGGCATCGTCCAATCGTAAAAGCCCAAAGTGATATTACCATTGAAGAAATACAAGAAAGGTTCATTAGTAGCACTATCAGACGCCTGGTTATACACACCACTTACCGAAGCACTCCCCGAGATAGAAAAAGGTTTCTTCTTGAGTTTTTCTTTCAGTTGAGTATCTATATTCTCTAAATCTACCTGCTGAGCTAAAAGAGGTAGAGAAAGTAATACAAAGAATACAAGTAGGTAAGTTCGCGCCATTGATTAATGATTTTTTTGCATTTTAATATCAACAACTAAGTAAGATTCTGCACCATTGCTTACGTATTCCTTTATCTTAATAGCTCCTTTTCGCCCGTTAGCTGTCTCAAAAAGCACAATTCTGTTTGTTATTTCCTTATTAAAGGGGGCTTTGTTACTATTAGGTTTTATAGACAATGAAGATAGAGTAGTTCCCGAAGAAAGCGCATCGAAATCAGCTACTGAGAAAAACACCTGCCCCTTATTCTCTTGTTTGTTGATAAAGTAACTTTTTGTAGCATTGGGAATAGGGTCAAAAACAGCTGCCTGTGCTTCATTAGGTGATAAGAATACATTATAAGCAAAAGAAGTGCTCTGCCCGAAATACACAAAATCAATAAGCCTTCCATTCTCCGCTGTTACGTCATTAGGCTTTAGTACCTCCCCTAAAAAAGAAGAAAAATAGCAACCTACTGTTTTATTAGTATTGATACCTAATTTTACATCTGTAAAGGTAATAAGATTATCACCTGCTGTTACCGTAAAGTTCTTTTTCTCTGATAAGGTTTGCTTATCGTTATTAGCTGTAAGCTCTATTTGATACGTTCCTGCAGTAGGAAGTATAAACGACGGATTTTCATCAGTGCTCTCTTGCTGAAAAGCCCCGCTACTTACTTTCCAGCGATAAGCAGTGGCATTTACCGATTGGCTTTTCAAGAACAATCGTACAGGGGCTTGTGTATTATGAGGGTATTCATTCGTCATTTCAAAAGCAACAACTAAAGGCGCACGTACTACTACTGTTTTCTCCATTACCCTACGCTGAGAGTGGTTACTCGTTTCCAATCGCAATGTAAATATCCCCCCCTTTTCAAAGGTTACCGTAGGATTTTTCTCCGAACTATAAGCAGGCGTTCCTCCTTCAAACGACCATTGATAAGTAGTCGCTCCCTCACTTTGGTTGCTAAGAGTAAGCGTAAGAGGTGCTATATCACTCCCTTGTTGAGTAAAACTAAACAAAGCTGATAGCTCAGGGTAAACTGTAAACGATTTTTGGAAAGTGCGCGCCTCACCGTCTAAATTGGTAGTATGCGCTGTAATAGTATAAGTACCAGGCTCCGTATAACGAATATCCTCAGGATAAAAGGCATTAGAAGAAGTATAACTGCCATTAGGAAATTCCCACTGAAAAGCATCAGCTCCTGTGATTTTGTTTATGATGCGCACTTGTGCTGGAACATTGTAATTATCATCTACCATTGCAATGCTAAAATCACCCTCAATAGGCATATTTTGTTCTTGCTCACAAGCAAAGCAAAACCATAGTGCTAAACAAATTACTATCTTTAAAACTAAACGCATTGTATCATATTCTAAAACGGCTACAAAAGTAATACTTTTTATAGAATAAACCTAAAAAACATTTACTTTTTTAAGTCTAATATGTCATCCTTAACCTTCTAAGAACTAAAAAATCTGCTAATCCTCCCTACCCTATGATTTACACCTATCTGTGCCACCCGCACCCTTTCTCTTTCTTTCGCCTCGAAACCTCGTTTTTAGCATTTTTGGCATTGTTGTATTATATTATTAATCAATTACTTATATACCCTTTCTATACCAATCGTCCAAGATTCGTATAAGCTTCCTATAAGCTCTCTATAAGCTAACCCCACCCTTCTCACAGCCTTTTCTCTCCCAAAAACCTCCCAATACACTTTTTATATTTTTCGTTTTCCTCCGATAACTCAGACCAGTCCGATTTGTCCAACAAGTAAGACCTATTAAAAAACCTTTTTTATCACTACCCTTTTGCTAATTTCCTCATTTCCTCATTTTCTAATTCTTTAATTTTATAATTTCCCCCTCCTCTTTTACAAAAAATTGTATAATTCAACTATTTGATGTATCTTTGCAAAAATACTATTAAAATGAACTGCACTCGGTTATTTTGTTTCCTCTGTGTGTTTCTGTTTGCGAAAACACCCCTCTTTTGTCAAGAAGAAAAGTCTATTTCTACCGCTTTTCCGTTCTTAATCCTTAATTCTGATGCTATATCAGCAGGAAAAGGAGAAGTAGGGGTAGCTTCCTCTCCCGATGTGTTTTCTCAAAGAGTGAATGCTTCCAAATATATCTTTCTGCCTACTTCTTCAGCAGTAGCTATTAATTATATGCCCTTCACCCACAGAGCTGTGCGCGATGTGTTTTTAGGGGGGATTACTTTTTACAAAAAGAGAATACGGGATGCTTTCGGGGCAAATTTCTCATATTTCAGTATCGGTGATGTGAACTTAACCCAAGACATAGGGCAACAATCGTATATGTTAGGCACTTTCAAGCCTACTGAGCTTTCATTGGAGGGCTCTTATAGTTTACAATTAAGTCAGTCGTTTGCAATGGGGGTTACCTCTCGTTTTTTAAGCTCACAACTATCTATTCCTTCGCAAGGGAAGAGTGTAGCCCGAGCATTAGCTTTTGATATAGCAGGCTATTTCTACTCACAAGAGCACTTTATTAGTAGTTTGTTATACCGATACACTTGGGGATTCCAACTTTCTAATGTGGGAACAAAGGTGAAATACGACGACTTGGGCAGGTCTTTCTATCTTCCCACCCAACTGAAATTAGGAGCAGGTTTTTTATTGCAAACCGATAGTTATAACGAGTGGGAACTCTCAATAGAAGCTCAGAAATACCTTGTGCCTACCCCTACTGAGCAAGGTGTCCCCGATAAAGATATTATAGAAGCCTTAATAACCTCTTTCTACGATGCTCCTAATGGTTTTCGTGAAGAGTTTCACGAGATTAATTGGGCAGTAGGTTTGGAATACAAGTATAACCAATCATTTTTCTTGCGCTCAGGATTCTTCTACCAACACAAGGACAAAGGCGACCGAAAGTTTCTATCCATAGGAGCAGGTTTTGCCTTTAACAATTGGCAAATGGACGTAGCTTATCCTTTTTCATTCTCCACCTATAACAATCCATTCAGCACTTTTAAAATTAACCTAATTTACCGCTTTGGGCAACAGTGATTATTTTACAATCATCTTCTGCACCATCACATCTCTTCCCGTTTTTTAGCTTTAACTGTAAAACCAAGTAATGAATAGAGAATTAATATGAGAAGACGGAGGGACATTTATCTAAACATCAAACATCATTTTGATTCAAGATTCTTTTCATATTCCCATCGTCCCAATTCTTTTCTCTTTTCTAACTGGTGCAAAGCCAATTTCTTTATTTTTATATCATTAGTCTCAGATGCTAATTTTTCTAATGCTAAAAAACTCTCAGGCTGTGGTTGAGCTCCTATAGCATAAATGATTTTTCGTATGTAAGGATATTTAAAATCTTCTGGCTCTAAATACTTAGGAATATTTTTCAATGCTTTTAATAGAATAGGTATATTTTTTATATTATTATTATAAATAGATTGAAAAGCACTTACTATATTCTCGTGTTCATTATGGAAATTACATAGCAAGAACTCTTGGTATAAAGCTTCATAATCCTTTTCACTTAATCTTTTAGGTAATTCCCATAGTATAGAATTAAAAAATTGATTGTATCCTTCTTCATCTATACAATCTTTAACACTATATAACAAAGATCTCAATTCTTGAAAATTGGCTTTAAAATCTGTCTTTTTTTTAAAATCATTTGTGTCAATTTTCCAATGATACAAATCTTTTATTAACTCATAATCTTTTTGATTTATGTTCTTCATTTTATTTCACAATTTCAAATTTAACAATGTTCTCATTAAAAGTCTCTAATGCTTTCCCTTTTCCTAAACCAATATTAATTTGTTGTAATCCTTGTTTAGTACCCTCCGTTTTAAATAAAGCGCTTGTTTGTGTCCAGTTTTCCACACTGTTCACAGGAGGCATTTGAGAAAAATTTGTCATCATTTTTCGTGTTTTATCATTTCTAATTCCTATTTTTACTAATTTTTCTATTGTTCCTGTTTTCATCTGAAACTTTACAATAGTCCCATTATAACCAGTGTTTTTAATATATGTAAGAGTTGGAGAAGTGAATGTTTCAGAGGAAGCTGTTAATTTTCCTGTACTTTTTAGTGTTTCTAAATCTGTTTTTGTCATAGCCCTATAAAACACTTCTCCATTTTCATAAACTTCATAATCACCTATCCTCTTAATAAACTTACCTAAATTAAGTTCTTCAACTAACTTAGAAACGAACTCTTTTCTTTATTAATTCACATAATATAGCTCTTTCTCCATTTCATAAATAATTATTTTAATAAAGTCAAGTTCTTCAAGTCCTAAATCATATTTTTCCCAAGGAGATAGAATGTCTTTATTCTTTTCAATATAGAATTTTATTAAATCTAATATGTATGGACGATTCTCAATTCTTTCATTATTATAATTTATAATTCGCTCTTGTTCCTCTTTGTTATTTATAACATTATACAATGAAAACAATTGCTTTTTAAAATTGTTTTCCCCAAAGAACACAATAGATTCCTCAAGGGAATAATTATTAGATGTTAATATGATATTAAACATTGGAGAATATTCATCATATTTTTCTCCCCAATCCATCGTTTTTTCTTTAATTAAACAAAAAGGTTTGGTATTTCTTTCTATTTTAATCATATTCTTTACTATATGTTAAATAATTTATAATAACAAGTTGTATTAAGACAAAATGTTTATCATATATATAAGCCAATAACCAATGATTCCTACAATATCTGTTACATAGTTTAAGATATATTTCTTATTTTTAAAAAACACCCTTTCAAACCTTGTAGAATGTTTTGTTCTTTGTCTTTGTGTAGGTTCTTTATAACATTCTGCCATAAGTTCTTCAAAAATATATTCTAACATAGATATTAACTCTTCTTTCTTATCTTCTGGTATATACACTACATCTTTTGTTTTCCAGATAGTCCAATCAATATTGTGTTTTATCGAAAATCTTAGAAGATAGGGATATAGATATTCCACACAATAGGGTGTAATTCAAATTTTTTATCATTACATTTAAAAAACATAAGTACTATTTATATATAATATTCTTTCTTTTTCCAAACTTTTTCAAATAGGATTAAATAGTTATTGAGGTTAAGACTATGATATTCTTGAGAATCTTCTTGTCTTATCTCTTTAAATAGATTTTCTATGATATTTATATCTACTTTTCTTATTTTATAAAGATTATTTATATCCATTTCATCTATAAAATCTTGTTGTACATTAACTAATATGCAAAGTCGTTTCAGATAAATTTTATCTGTATACATTGTATTATGAATAATATTCTCTCCTATATCATATAGTTTAATAATATTTCTTTCATATTCTATATTGATATTTTTATGAGATTCTCTTTCTAAAAAAGATATTGCAAATTTTCGTTTGTTCTGTTTCTCTTTTTTTGACAATAAATTCCACTCTTCTTCTTTTTTTAAAATTTCAAGGAGTCTAATTTCTTCAAGAGGAACTTTTTGTTCCTTTAAAAACTCTATTTTTCCCTCTAAATTCTTCATTATTCAATTTCTTTTAGATAAATTTCTTGAATCAAAGGATCTGATTCATCAAATCGTGGCTTAAATGTTTTATTCTCTATTATAAATGTTCTATCTGACTTTAATAATATCTCTCCTTCAAAACCTGATTGTGAAATATTAGCTATTGAAACACCAGACTTATGCTCTATAATTAGGATTGTATTCCCATTATTTCTATTCATAAATAATTCTGCAACATCTTCATCTAATGAAGAAGAAAGAAAACTTTTTTCTGTAATTTTATCTCCCTTTTTTAATGATGAAAAATATTTAGATCCCTCTTTACCTAAGCCTCTATATACAGGTTTATTATACTTAGGTAATTTATTTAACGCTTGGTTCATTAAGTTTTTCTGAGAGATATAAAAATCAGTGATAGGTATTTCACCTCTTAGAGCTCTATTAAAATTCTTATATCCCTCTTTGGTTGTATAAAATCTCAATACAGCTTCTTCCTCTAACGAAAGCTCCTTAGTAAATTTTCTTTTAACTTTTCCATTTAGTAATATCTTGTATTTTAATTAATTTTCTCTATATGTATATAATGATATTTTTTTTCTTTTAATAGAGAAAAGACCCCTTCTTTTTCCAAAAAGTAATTTATAAAATCATAATCAAAAACATAACATTCATCATATAGATTAGGAATTTGAAATTTATTTTTTAAAGAGATAGACAAACCAAAATTATCTGTCAAAATATTTTTATCCACATTCTCTTCTCTAACATAATTTTGAACAATAGATAAATTTATTCTACCTCTTTGAAATATAGCCACTCTACCTTCTCCAGTTGTTGATTGATAATATACTAATAAAATAATAGTTTGATACTTCTCAGACAACCTTCTCAAGAACTCATCATAAATGTATAGTGAATAATTGAATTGCACCTCTATTTCTATCCAATTCTCATATTCAGATGAAATAATAATAGTCTCTTTGGGCGCATAGAGCCACCACTTTGGAGTATCTAAAAATTCTATTCTTTTTATAGAATAGAAAGTTTTAAACTCATTAATAATATTATCTATATTATCATTTTTTACATAAATTTTTGAAAGAGTTCCCATAACAAGTTACTTTATTATTTTTCCTAGTTCATCTAATGAATTTACTACGATTACATTTTTCTGTTTGATTCTATTAATCATATTTAATTGCGTATTTGTGGCTTCAGACATAGGTTTGTCTATATATAAAATCACTTTCTTTTGTTCTGGATTACAAAAATTATCCAACTTACTATTTAAGAATTTATCAAATTGATTCTCTTTCACAGCACTAAAAGATGTTTTTACCTCAATTATTTCATCTAATGTAGAAACGTCTATATCTGTGATGTTTGATTCTATTTTTTGTCTAAATCCTAATACTTCTTTTCTACTTTTAACAAACTCTCCTACTTTACCTTCTGTTATTTACCTATATTATTAACATTAGTGTTATTTAATCTTTTTGCTACTTGAATAGCATTCTTCTAATCCTTCGTTCTTTGTTCACTCCATCTCAATATTTTTCGTGCAGGATAAGTATATTCAATTATATTGCCATTTCTAACAATAATTCTCCTCCGTAAAATTAGCATAACCTAAATTCAATAAGATTCTGTCTCATTAAATTTTTCTTTTAATTCTTTCAAATAATCTAAATAATTTTGTCTCTCTATATCATTCATAAGTTTCCATTGAATATCTTTTATTTCCTTAGTTATCTTTATTAATTCAACAAACATATTTACATTTTTCTTTACAAAAAGATTATATTCTTTTTCACTTGAAAATGAGTAACTATTAATTGTTTTCATAAGTTGGTCTTTCCTCTCTTTTAATAAAAGAAGTTCTTTTTGATAATCTTTCATATTATAATTCTTTTAACCAAATTGTTTTTATAGGAATCATATAATCTTCTGGGTTAGGAGAAAAACCTACTTTTTCCACTTTAAATATCGTCTCAGACTTAAATAATATTTCTTTTTCAGATGGTAATGTTGAAAGCCCTTCTATTAGTTTTCCATCCTTTCCTTCTATTCTTATTAACACAGTATAAGGTCTATTCCTCATAGCTTCAATAACAGCATCTTCTGAATATGTTGCAGAAGTAAATCCTTTTGTTTTTATTATGGAACCTTGAACATATAATTCTGAAATTTTATCTTCAGATAAATCTTCAATTCTATATAAAAGACTATTATTATGATTAGATGTTGGTAACTTTTTCAACGCCTGATTCATTAGTTTTTTTTGAGAGATATAAAAATCAGTCATAGGTATTTCACCTCTTAGAGCTCTATTAAAATTCTTATATCCCTCTTTGGTTGTATAAAATCTCAATACAGCTTCTTCCTCTAACGAAAGCTCCTTAGTAAATTTTCTCGTTACTTTCCCACTTACAAAATCGTTGTATATTCTCTTATAATCTTCGTTAGTAAGAAGTCTTTTAAGACTTCTTGAAGACTCTGCTGTTCTTTTTCCTACTTCTCGTCTTGCTTTTTCAACAAAAGTATCTAGTTCTTTGGTGTCTACTCCTTCTTTTTGCAGTTTAGCACTTACTTTAGGCAAATCATCTAATATAGCTACTGAGAAGGTCGCTAAATCAGTAAGGGTACTTATAGTACTCCAATTCTCCACAAACCATTTGCCTCCAGCTCCCATATTTTCTATCTCTTTTCTATGGGATTCATTTTGCATATAGGCATTTAACGACAAATTTACTATTTCAATGGTTGCTGCTGTTTTCAGTATTACACTTGCTCCCTTTACAAATAGTCCTCTTGAAGCTCCATATAATCCTAAGAAGTTAGATGCTATTTCTATTGTTTTTAAAAGGTCTTCCTGATTTTGTTTCTTTGATAAATGATAAATATATATAATAGGTAAAACATCAACTTTAGGTGTTGTTGAATTTTTATAAAGATAAACAGTTGCAACATCTAATAAATTTTCTTTTGAAAAATTACTTAAGTCAGAGGCGTCTAATTCTGCTGGGATTCCTCTATTTAATACTGTAACTTTCCAAGATTTTATAAATTTAGAACGATTATGTTCTTTAATGTTTTTGATCTCTGTAAAGAATCTATAATCACCTGTCTTAAATAGCCCTAAAAAACAGAAATGTCTGAGACTTTGTTCTTCTGCTTTACTATACTTATCTGTTAATTGAAGAAGTTTATTGAGATGACGCATTACATTATCTCCATCTATTCCTGAATATAAATCATAGACTACTTCTTGATGATTATACAATTGGTTATATAAATACTTATCATCTTTAAAGCTATTGATAACATTAAAGATAGCACTTTCTTCGTTCGTTCCTGCCTTATCAATACTTCCTTTAGAAAGTGATTGTAAATATTTCCACAGTGTTTCATCTGAAAGTTCAGAAACAATAAAACTTGGAATATCTTCAAGCAAAGCATCTATTTTGTTATAATCATAACCAGCTTTTCCAAATGCTTCTTTGTATAGTTTAGCTATATATCTTTTGCTTTCCCCTGTAATTTCAAAGCCAATGTAATTAAGGATTTCTTTTAATGCATGATATCCTTTTGTTTTGATAGTAATAGCAGGTTCTTTTCCTTGGGCATAGTAAACATACATAGAGAAAACAGCATTATACTCGTTAAATTCTACAGAGTATCCTGTTCTTCCTATAATATTCCCTACAGTAGAGAGGTTCAATTTCCCCTTTTTATCATTGCAATAAAGTCCTACTATTTTTACTTTCTTATTTTCTTTATTTGTAAAATATTCATCTAAACGAGTTTCTGAAGAATATTTTTCTAAGTTATAATCTTGCTTAGCAGGAGGAAAATTTACTTCTTTATTCTTATTGCTTCTAAGGAAATCTAATATTTGTTGTAATGAGTAAACTAAATATTCTCCCTCTTTTTGTCCTTGAAAAGCGTATAACTTCACCTTAGGGTCGTTGATTTGCTTCCAATCGCGGTAGAAGAAGTCTTGCCCATCATTGTAATCCATTAGAGCAGAGGTTTTACCTTTATCGGCATTTTTACCTTTGAAAGGGTGTTCGAGTTTGAAGATGCCGTGCCCCAGTTCGTGGGCTATGGTGCGGGCATTGGTGCTGTAAACAAAGCCGTATTGCCCACCTAATCGCATATAGCCGTGATTGCCAGTGCCGTCGTTTACCAAAAAGATGTAATATGTGTTGTCTTTTGGCTTTCTGTTGGTTGTAAATTTAGCGATGACTGCGTTTTGTTCAGGACTATAGGTAGAAAGGTCGCCAAACTCGTTTTCTGTGGGCAAAGTGCCGTTTTTGAGTTGGTCGCTAATATCAAAAGGTTTTTCAGTGGTGATGTGTAGTGTTACCCCTACTTTTTCATAAATACTTTATATTCTTGTTACGAAACAGTTTTTTCAATATGTCAAAGAACGTATAGAGTGATTATATAGAAACTATTTTTTCAATATCTATTCTTCCAAAATATAACGCAATTTCAGTGTTCAATCTTAAATTTAATGTTATAATATCTTCTTTGCTTAGTTTAATTTCTATAAAATCATTTCTAAAAATGTATATATTATTAATGTAATGAATTTCACCTAAAAGATTAAAAAGTTCTTTTTGAGGCTCAGTGTCAATGAAAATAGTAGATAATTCTATATATACATATTTATTCAAAAGACTTTCAATATCTTCCAAATATTTATAATCAAAGATTTTTATTCTTGTCTTATTATTTAATTCTATCTCCAACCAATAATCATAAATAACTCCTTCGTATTCTGTTCCTTTTTCTATAGATATAATTTTAGCTTTTACCATATAATTTAATTATTATGATTTATTTTACAAAGTTACAATATATCCATAATTTCAAAAGTAAGCTCTTTATTTTCCATTTGTTTGTGTTTTTGTAATTCCATCAATTAATATTAATTTTACATTTGGAAACATTTCATTGAATTGTTGTATTATACCTGTACAAGATTTACAATACTCTAATTCTGATACTATTTTTATTTCTCCTTTTATATCAGGATTATATTTACCTCCTAAATCCTCTGCAAGTTTATTGAGCATTTTGTATTCACTATCTGTAGTTCATATCCAAGCACTTACTTCATCTCTGTTTGTTTTGCATTAATCTTTTTTGTATTCTCTAAGTCTTTTTTCTATCTTCCTTCTACATCATTATAAACCAGAGTTTGTATTGTCTTTTTCTAAGAATATGGATAAATATTTAGAAAATCTCTTCTTTTATTCTTTTTAATTTATCTATCCACTCTTCCCAATCAAATTCAAAATTATATTTACCTTCTAATTCTTTCTGTAGTAATTCTGCAGAAACTAAAACTCTATTTATAAAAATGTATTCTCTAATTTTATCATTGTGTAAGGGTTCTGGAGGATAATTGTCATTATAAGTTTGCTGATACATACACTCTAATTCTTCGATTTCTTTGATCAAATATTTATTCTGTAACAAATTATTAATTTTGATAAAGCAAAAATTATCTTTTGAATAAAAAGGAGTATTTATTTCATACTCAAAAAAGAATTTTATTTTTTCCATTATTACAATTTTTTAAATTTAGATACAGGATTTGCTCCTACAACAAACCCATTTGAGCTAACAGTTATTGCAGTTGTTTGTTTTATTCCTTTATAGATATATTCATAGACAAAGCGAGAACCTTCTTTCCCTACAATTTTACCATTTTTTAAACTTTCCATAATAAATTCTGCTAAATCTTCTTCAAAAATACCTTTATCTAAAAATTCCTCCTTATGTTTTAAAATATGTTGAAATCCTCCACTATTTTTACCTTTTTCAAGAAATATAATTTTTCCATCCTTATTTTTAAACAACCACATTAAATTTTCTTCTGTGAATTTTACTCCTTTTTCTTTTAGCTCTTGTATAAGTGCTTTATTTATAAGATTTTCAATTTCTCCAGCGTTCTTAACAACAACTTCAGTAGCTACTTCTAATTCTTTTGCCGATCCCTTTAAAACCTTTTTGCTTTTCACTATAGCAGTAGTAGCGTTTTTCCCCGCTTTTAAAACTCCTTTACCTGCCTTATAAAAGCCCTTACCTACTACTGTAAACGTTAGCCCTGCTTCAATTACAAGTGATGTACCCGCTACAAGACGACTCCTCTCTTCTCCTTCAAAATTCTTCCCTGTAATTAAAATATAGCCACTTTCTATAGGAATAATATAATCTACTACTGTAAATAGGAAATTGCGTAATTCATCAGGCATCGGGGCTCTTTTAAACTCCCTAAAGTCAGGGAAAAAGCGTTCCCATTTTTGAGAATTAGGCTCATATACATAAAAGTATTCTTTGTCGTGATCTTGTGATAAAGCATTGGCATACACATTATATTGAGTATGGAAGAAATAAAAGACTCCTCCTTTTGCTTTATACATCGTACCATTAGTACACTCTTGATATTCTATATAATCAAGATTGTATTGCCCAATTTTACCAATGCCTCCTTTTGCTTTTTTCCATTCTTTACAATGAGTAGTAGAAGTATTACTGCTTTCGTGTACAAAATCTTCTAAATATTGTTTTATGTCAGCAATTGCACTCTGTTCACGTTGTGCAATTTTACTTAGAATCTCAGTTTGTCTTGCATTAATCTTTTTTGTATTCTCTAAGTCTTTTTTACCAACACTATTTCCTGCAAAACTTTTTTGCTGTTGAAGTTCCTTCAGTTCATTAACTTCTTCTTTTGTTATTAAAGGGTGTTTCTCTGTAAAACTTTCTACATCATTATAAACCGATAATGTTTTCTCCCATTGAGAGATATTCTCTTTAGTTTTCTTGTCATATTCTTCTTTGTCTATTTTATTTTCAGAAAGCTGTTCATCTAACTTTTCTTGATTCTGAACTATCTCCTCTTTCTAATGTTCAACTAACCAGACACCATTTTTCTTGAGATAGACAATAGGTTCTTCCTCAAATTTAAAACCTTTTATGGGAGTTCTTTCTTCCCATACATCGGTAACTTCACTTTCTTTTATTTCGTATATAGGGTCATAACCTTGCTTTGGAAAATCATTAAAGAAAATCATAGCTTCCTCTAAAGGACGTAATATAAAGATATCATTTTTTATTACATTCTCTACAAAAAACTTTAACCCTTTATAAAGAGCATAAGAGGAAATCGAATAAGCACTTATTATTTTTGTATTTTTGATAACTAACCCATAATAATAGTCATATTTCTTAAAATGATATTTATTTATCAAAGAAGTATCTTCTGTTATAAATAACCAATCTTTCTCTTTCTGAAGTTCTAGTAAATTATCATTCAAATAACCAAAATCACCTTTTCTTCTTATAGTTGCCATAATTATTTTATTTTGTAAAATCTTTCAATATTATTTTCTTTTTTAAACACTCCTATTAGTTCCTCAGTTCCATCAGGTTTAATCCTCCAAATTTCTGCTCCTATTTGGGGCGAAACATAAGTGTGTTTATCAAAAACATATTCTGGTATACCTAATCTGTCATTATTGCCTGATGTAAACCCATTTCGAGTAAAAGGAAATTCACTGCGAGAAGCAAGCTTCTAACTTACCTATCCCGCTCTAATGTTCAACTAACCAGACACCTTTTTTCTTGAGATAAACAATAGGTTCTTCCTCAAATTTAAACCCTTTTATGGGAGTTTTTTCTTCCCATACATCAGTAACTTCGGTTACAAACTTATCATAGGGAACATCAACACTATTGTCGTTATAAATATGAAAACCTATTTTACGTTTTGTTTCTAAATCTGGAAATAGAATAACTGTGTTATCTGCGATATTAGATAAATCATATTTCCCTTCTTTATAATTACAGTATGTTCTCACTCTATAGGCTGAACTTATTTTATTTTTAGATACATCTATAAACATTTTATCTTTGAGTTCTACTTCATCATAGTTTTTAAAACCTAATAAGCTTTTTCTTTTCTCTACTTGAATACGGTATATTCCTTTTTTAACTTCCCAAAATCGACCATCAGTGTCCAAGTACTTTGCATAGAAATCATTTTTAATTTTTAGCATATTTATTTAGATATAAATTTTCCCAAATCTTCATTATAAACTCCTCTTAATCTTTGAGTCCCATCATTAAACACTTCCCAAATTTCGTCGCCATCTATAAATTTAATTCTTTCAGGAAGATTCCATTCAGGAACACCTAATCTACCATTATTCCCAGAAGTAAATCCTGTAGAGGTAAAAGGATAATTCCACTCGTCAAATGTTCCTCCTTTTGGAATAATAATTTTATCTGGTATTTCTGTTGATTTAAAACGTATGACACCACAGCTACCCTCTTCTAAATAAAACTCATATTTACCATTAGATAGTTTATAGTCCAAGCGCAAACCATAATAATAGTCTTCAAAAGTTTTAAGATGCTTTGTATCAGAAGCTATAGCCACAGAACCTCCAACTTCACCTGTATACTTGCCTTCTAGATATCTATTCATTGTTTCTTTAGTTACAACTTTCTGCATTAAAGTATTTTCATCAGGTTTAGGAATAGCTTTTCTTATTCTGGTAAGTTTCTTAATTTCATTAGGAGTCAAGGCATTGGCGTGTTTTTGCATCATATAATGAAAATCATCCATTGTAAGTCCTTCTTTCTTCAGCAAATTAGGAAGTATATCCGTAAATCCTTTTTCTTTAGCTATCGCTTCCTTAGTATATTTACCTATAGAAGAAGCTTCTGTGAGGGTTCTTTCTACATTTCCAATCCCTTTTCCCCATACTTTCTTAAAATTCTTGCTTAGAATGCGTTGTGATTCATTGATTGCTTTATTAGTTATTGCTAAGTCCAACAAATCCCCATACATCTTAAAGTATTGGAAACCTAAAAAGAAAGCTGAGGTGGTACCATAATAGGCTACATATTGGCTGTGTCCTCCTTGTATATCTATAGCAGAAGCCTGTCCCGCTTTTTCTCTTCGAGAAATCTCACCTAACCAGTTATTATCTGCTAAGAATGACCGTTTTTCTAAGTCTTTAATACTATAGTAATATCTATCATAAGCTCCTAAAAGCTGAAATGCTGCAATAAAATTATTGCGTTCTTTCAATTTATTTGTAAGAATAAACTTCTTCCCTTCTTTTGTCCTTCTTTTTGCTATAAAAGCTTCTAATGTTTCTTTCTGCCCTTGAGTCAAACATTTAGGACAAGCGTCCAATGATGAGTTAAGTACTATTTCTAATGTATTAAGTAATTCATCTATAACTTGCTCGCTGTCTAAATTTGGAATGTTAAAAGTTGTATAATCAAATGAATAGGCATTATAGTATTCAGGAATTCCTTCCCAAGGGTCAAAATTAGAAATAAGTAAATCTACATCTTTTATATAATAAGGCTTATCTTTTTCTGAAAGACGTATTACGAAGGATTCTTTAAAAGCTTTTTCACTAAATATTTTTTTAT
Source organism: Capnocytophaga sp. oral taxon 902 (assembly GCF_013394735.1). Classification (NCBI taxonomy): domain Bacteria; kingdom Pseudomonadati; phylum Bacteroidota; class Flavobacteriia; order Flavobacteriales; family Flavobacteriaceae; genus Capnocytophaga; species Capnocytophaga sp. oral taxon 902. The sequence goes on along the minus strand of NZ_CP058261.1, from coordinate 1,898,439 downwards.
CTTTCAGTACATTTAAAAACAAGCTTTCTCCATAATGTTCTTTATAATCATTCTTTGATTTATAAAGGAATCCCCATTTTTTACCTTTTAAGATAGTTGATAAATATTTAGCAAAGGATTCTATCTCCTTATATTCTGCTGAATCTGCAGAGAGCCCTTTCCCTAAAAATAGTTTTATAGTCTCTTCTGAAATTCCTTCTTCTAATAAAGAATTTGATAGCTTTTGTTCTGCACTTTTTATTGTAATGAAAGAAAGACAGTCTACAATTTCTGTTTTCCCTTTTACTGAAATAGTTTTGTCAGAATTCTCTATCAGATATTCTCCTTTATTATTTATCCTTACCCAAACAGCTTTTTCTTTACTTCCTTTTTGGGGAACAAACTTAGATTTTGAGTAACTATTTATATAATATCCTTGTGGATTTTTATTTAGAATTGCATAAGAATGATATACTCCTCTATGATTAACCATTCCCAATCTTCCGTAATAAGTTCCTTCTTCCTCTCCCATAAAAGCAACTGTGAAATCTTGAGAAGAAAGTTCTATAGGTTCACCATTTATATTATAAAAGTGATAGCCTTTGTCATAAAGTATCTTTCTTAAATTATCATCAATACACACATAATGAGCTTGCCCTTCTCCTACATTTTTACCTTCACTTTGTCCTTGGAAGGCATACAGTTTTACTTTAGGGTCGTTGATTTGCTTCCAGTCGCGGTAGAAGAAGTCTTGTCCCTCATTGTAATCCATTAGGGCGGTAGTTTTACCTTTGTCGGCATTTTTACTTTTGAAAGGGTGTTCGAGTTTGAAGATGCCGTGCCCCAGTTCGTGGGCTATGGTGCGTGCATTGGCGCTGTATACAAAGCCGTACTGCCCACCTAATCGCATATAGCCGTGATCGCCAGTGCCGTCGTTTACCAAAAAGATGTAATATGTGTTCTCTTTTGGCTTTCTGTTGGTTGTAAATTTAGCGATGACTGCATTTTGTTCAGGGCTATAGGTAGAAAGGTCGCCAAACTCGTTTTCTGTGGGCAAAGTGCCGTTTTTGAGTTGGTCACTAATATCAAAAGGTTTTTCAGTGGTGATGTGTAGTGTTACCCCTACTTTTTCATAAATCTGCTGTACTTGAGCGATTGCCTCTTGAAGGTTTTGTCCGCTTTGAGTAGGCACTAAAGCTACATTTACTTCTTTAGGCGAGAGGTGTACTAAAATACATTTGCCAATGATTTCTTCTTTTTTGCCCTTTTTGTCTTTCTTTTCTTTGGCAACAACCCATAATTCTTCCTGCGCAAAGTCGAAAGCTCCCTTACGAGTGATTTTGTATAGTCCTTCACCCTTGCTTTCAGCCTCTACTTTTACACCATTTTCTGTATGGAAGAAGAAATCGTACTTGGTAGTATCGGCGGGTTGTATGCACAGTTCAAAACTGATTTATTTTTTATATCTAATATGTCAAAGAACGTAATACGAAAAAAAAACTTAAAAAATCTCTTTTTCTAATTTTTTGCATTCCTCAAATAAACATTCCATATCTATTGAATTATAAAAAAAAATAAATTCTCCTTCTAATTCTTTTTTCAATAACTTAGCAGATTCAATAGTTCTCCTTATAAAAATATAGTCCCTAATCTTATCATTATGTAGAGGTTCTGCAGGATATTCATTATTATATGTCTCTTGATATAACCTATCTAATTCTATGATCTCTTCTTTTAAATAGGTATTAATAGGAAGATCAACAATATCTATGTTATCAGCTCCCATATCGTCATCATATATCCATATAGGAGAACACTTGTATTCAAAAAAATATCTTATCTTTTTCATAATTACTTTAATGATTTCATATTTGTGCTAACTCTATAACATTTTTCCTGCTTTAAGAAGATTTTTTCATTCATTCTCTTCAATGTATTCATTAAATTTCCTTAAATATTCCTCTTCTTCTTTTGTCGCTTTTCTTAAAAATTTTTTGTCAATATAATTTAAATCCGCTCCATCTAATTTATCAAAATCCCATATTTCTAAATGATAATCATCCTTCTCATCCATATCAATAATTATGGCATAAGTTCCTTTTTTATAAATATCTACGTTTTCATTTATAATACATAAATCATATAATTTCATCCCATTTAGCAAATCCATCAAAAGGTCTGATAATTTTTTATTATACTTTATAATCTATCCATATAACCTCTTTTTATGTCTATTCCATAATATTTGCATTTTTATTTTGGAAACTTCCAATTAACCTATTAAATATCTATAGTAACGTTTCTTTTTTACATTATTTTTATTTCTTTCAAGAGTAGTTCGTCAAAAAAATATTGGCCTATTTTATTTAACTGAATATTTTTCTCCTCTATAATATCAGTTGGTAAGTTTATTTTTATAAAGCTATTTTCAAAAAAGCAAGTATCTCTCACTTGTCTTATAGTTCCAATAAAACATTGACCAAAAGCCCCCTTTTTACTTATAAAATAAGAATATAAAATTATGTTTATTTTCTTATAGATATATTTTGTCAAATCTATAGGAATCTCATCTATAAAAGTTATTTCTAATCCATTATTTAAAATTCCTATTACTTTGTATGAATATACTTTGCCTTCATATTCGGCGAAAGCTAAAACAGATTTTATAAAAACTTCTACCATAAAATTTACCAATTTGGGAAAAGTGTAACTATGTATCCATTTGACCCTACAGCTATCTTAAATTCTCTTAGCCCTTTTGTAGTTTGAATTTTATATACATAAGAAAGACGGCTACTACTATCAATAGTTTTCTTAATATATTTTTCATTTTTTATAGCCTTGTATATGTTATCTACCATTTCTTTTATTTTTCCATTAAATAAATTTTGAAAATCTATTCTTCCATTCCATTTCCCCTCTATAATATGTTCTAACCCTGAAGTTTTACTTCCTTTCTCCAAAAATATTATCATACCATCTATATTTTTTGTAATAAATTCTAAATTTTCTTCTGTAAACTTCACTCCTTTTTCTCTGAGCTCTTGAATGAGTTTTTTGTTTAACAATTCAACTTTATCAGCATTCTTAACAATAAGTTTTCCTGTTTTTCCATTAACATCGGTAATTTCTTCGGTAATTTCAAAAAGTACTTGCTCTATTTTGCCTGCTTGAGGAAGTAACTCCCATAGCTGGTAAAAGTTTATCACTCGTGCCTAATCATCTATTCTTTTCATACTCCCATCGTCCTAATTCCTTTCGCTTTTCTAGCTGATGTAAAGCCAATTCCTTTATTTTTATATCATTAGTCTCAGATGCCAATTTTTCTAAAGCTAAAAGACTCTCAGGTTGTGGTTGAGCTCCTATAGCATAAATGATTTTTCGTATATAAGGATATTTAAAATCTTCTGGCTCTAAATACTTAGGAATATTTTTCAATGCTTTTAATAGAATAGGTATATTTTTTATATTATTATTATAAATAGATTGAAAAGCACTTACTATATTCTCGTGTTCATTATGGAAATTACATAGCAAGAACTCTTGGTATAAAGCTTCATAATCCTTTTCACTTAATCTTTTAGGTAATTCCCATAGTATAGAATTAAAAAATTGATTGTATCCTTCTTCATCTATACAATCTTTAACACTATATAACAAAGATCTCAATTCTTGAAAATTGGCTTTAAAATCTGTCTTTTTTTTAAAATCATTTGTGTCAATTTTCCAATGATACAAATCTTTTATTAACTCATAATCTTTTTGATTTATGTTCTTCATTTTATTTCACAATTTCAAATTTAACAATGTTCTCATTAAAAGTCTCTAATGCTTTCCCTTTTCCTAAACCAATATTAATTTGTTGTAATCCTTGTTTAGTACCCTCCGTTTTAAATAAAGCGCTTGTTTGTGTCCAGTTTTCCACACTGTTCACAGGAGGCATTTGAGAAAAATTTGTCATCATTTTTCGTGTTTTATCATTTCTAATTCCTATTTTTACTAATTTTTCTATTGTTCCTGTTTTCATCTGAAACTTTACAATAGTCCCATTATAACCAGTGTTTTTAATATATGTAAGAGTTGGAGAAGTGAATGTTTCAGAGGAAGCTGTTAATTTTCCTGTACTTTTTAGTGTTTCTAAATCTGTTTTTGTCATAGCCCTATAAAACACTTCTCCTTTTTCATAAACTTGATAATCTCCTATTTTTTTAACGAACTTTCCTAAATTAAGTTTTTCAACCAATTTACTTACCACTTTGGGAACAGCAACAGATTTGACAGCTCGAACTTGTCTTAATTCGAAAACCTTTTTCCCTTGAGATATCTTATAATAAGTACTTGAAGGAGCTATTGCTCCCACTGATAAAGCAATCTCAAAAGAAGGCCATAATTCTCTAAATCCCTCAATAAAATTAGCACTATTTTTTGCTCCAAGAAATTTCTTCTCTATTTCCTCAAGTGAAGTATTTTCATTCCAAGTAATAGATTTTGTAATATCTTTATGAATCTTTGAATAAGCTCTTGCGGTATAAGTACCATCTTTATTTTTTGTTATTTTAGACCATAGTTCCCCTGTCCAAATATAATATGTGGGATTAGCCTCCTTCCCTACTTTTATATGTCCTATATACTCTCCTTTTTCTGAAGGAGGATCGCCTTCTAATATTTTATATTTTTTTAGCTTATTAGGAATGCTATCCGAAACAGTAACATATAAAGTACTTACTTTCTCATCAGAAATACCATTTATAAGTTCCTCAAATTCTGATACAAACTCTTTTCTTTCTTTTTGTTCAGCAAAACCTACTTTGTACTTATCATACAGTTTTTCAGCCTTTTCTGTATTTGTTATAAGAGTTTCTTTTTCTTCTTTAGACAATTTCCCAGTAGAGACAGAAAACATCTTAGCTCCTATTTCTTTAAAAGCCGTTTTATCTTCTTCTGAAATACCTATTTCATCAGCATTGCTTAAATAGAAATCCCATTGTTTCTTTAATTCTTGAAGAGATTTAACATCTTCTTCTGTAAGCTTTTTCTTTTTAAAGATATTCTTAACATCATTAATTATACCACTCAGACTTTTGATTTCCACCACATTGCTCTCCGTTTCATCATAAGTCGTTACTAACTTCCCCTCTATGAGTTGGCGTTCGGTGTTGAGCTTGATGCCGTTGAACACTACCTTTATCTTAGTGTCTTGCAGATAAGGTACTTTCACATAACCTTCACCTGAGTATACGCCATTGTTACCCGTAGCGTTGAGCACCATTACCGGGAAATCACCTGCTGTAAAGGTCGTGTTAGGATACAGATTGTCCTGTAGTGGGTTAGTGTTCTTGATGCGTATTTCGGGTTTTACCCCACATTGCACTTGGCTCTTTTCATCTATCTGCTCGGTGGTAATAAACTCCTGTTCGGTGCTATACATATAGCTTTCTTCTCCAAATACCGAACTACTATAGGCTGTTTCTAAGCCACAGGCTACACCCACTTTGTAAATGTAGGTACGTCCGCGTTTAAGGTTCGTGAGCTTGGCATAGGGCATACTCACTTTTTGCGATTTCCAGCTTTTGCCTTTCTCGCGGTACATCACCTTGTACGGGTATTCCTGATTAGGCATCATCGCCTGAGCACTCCATCGCAGTTGTGCTGAGGTGCTCTCGGTTATCGCTGTGAGCATTTGTGGTTACATCACGAAGGGTCTATTTCAATATGTCAAAGAACGTGAAAAAAAATTAATCTAAACATTCTAAATCCTCTATATTGTAATAACAAAGATTTATTAGAAAGGTATCTTTATTATTCTTATACATATCCTTAAATGTTTGGTAGATAATATCTTTACTATAATTACTAAAAGTTGAATTAATAAACTTTATATTGTTAGCTTGGATTAGTAAATAAGTGTGTTGTGTAAAATAGTCCTCGACAAAAATTTTACACGGTTTGCAGTTGATTTTATTAGCGTATTGTAACTGAATTTTATTTGTGTTTAGGAGGTCAGTTGCTATAAAAGAGTTCCCGTTGAGTTTATAAATTATATTTTCTTTGTAATCAAAATACTCTTTAAAATTAAAGTTTATAAATATATTCTTTTTTAAAAACAAGTATTTAAAAAAGGTTAAGTCACTATTTCTTACAGTTTCACCCTCATTAGTTCTAAACCAAATAAATGTTACATTTTCTTTATCATCTTTTTGCAAACGAAGTTTACCTTCTTTTAAAAGATGGTAAATCCTATTATCTTTTTTCTGCATTACTTTTAAAAAAGTTTCATATGAGGGATTGCCTCCTTGACTTGCATAAAGATCATTATAATTTTTGTTTAATAAACTATTTTCTATATAAATAACATTAAATTGTACATCTAAGAATTCAATATATTTAACTATGAAAAAAGCTATTATTAATATAATAGAGCTATATGTAATTATTCTTTTCTTCATTTTTTCACCTTCCTAAGGATTAGATTATAAAAATTAGTTTTATGGATCTTATCATATTCTTTTATCACATTCTCTTTAGTCTCATTCTTGTTTTTGATATAATAGTATTTCCAAACTAAATCAATATCATCTTTTGAACTGAAAATTAATTTCGCTGTATAAATATTTTTGTCATTTAGGAACCATATTAGGTTTGTCTCTTTTGCGTTATAGGTTTAAATTACCTGCTTTTAGTTCGACACAGCATATATTAAATTCTTCTTTGGGTTTTATCTTAATCTCTCCTGTATAGTTTATTTTTTTTCCATTAATCACTATAGCATCTGCATATGAATATGTTATAAAAACCTAATGCTTCCATAGAAGATTTATAAGTTCTTCTTGGTATTTGCTCATACATCTTTTCAAAATAACCATTTTTACTTCTGATTTCAATCTTTTTCTCTAATCCCAAACAGATATTAACTTTTATTGCTTCTGTAGAAGCTACACCTGTACGAAAGTATTCTTCCCACTTCTTTATTGAATCTTCAGCTTCCTTTCTCCCAACATTTTGAGCTATCTGAACTAATGCATCAAGAAAAAGTTTAGGATTTTGACAATCAGGACAATTAGCAATAAAATCATCTATTAACTTTCTAATTTCATTTCTGAGGATTATCATCATCAAGGAATATTTTCATAACATTTAAGTATGCCTTTTTACAAAAAGGACACAAAACTTTTTCAGAAGTATTAATTATCAAAAACTAACTACTTCAATCCATTTTTGTTCTATCTTTTTCATAATTTATTCTTCCTTGTCTTAGTTAGCTGTTAATTCTATATCCGCAAAAGGGTACTGCTGAACTTTAAGTGTAAAACCAAGTAATGAATAGAGAATTAATATGACAAGACGAAGGAACATTATTACTTAGAAAAATATTTTGATAAGCGACTGCTATTCTTCTCTATAACATCAGCTAATTTGAAAATGTTTAAGGTGTTATCAATGTTTTTTATGCCCTTACATAAAAGCATTCTTATTTTCTTCTATAATATCACGCAAATTTCTAATCATTATGTTGCCTTCTTTTTCTATTACCTTTTTAAATTTCTGAAATTTAGGGTATTTTGGCGTCTCGGAAAAACAAATATCTACAAACACATCAAAATCTATTGTTGTTAAGACAAACAAAGTATTATTCTCTTTTGCGATATCTCTATCTAAAATCTGATTTCCCTTTTTTATGATGGGATCATTATCATAAAATTTCAATATAGAAAAGGTGTCATTAGAGCTATTTATATCTATAATTTCTTTTACTGCTAAACTATCTCTTTTTAAAAGTTCTATTGGTATTCTATATTTTTCTGAGATTTTTTCTTTTGATAAAACTTGCTTTTTTAGAACTACTCCACTTATAACATCGTGAAATTCTTTTTTATATTTCAAAGAATTCTTAATAGGTGTTCCTCTTGTGTTTTTGCTCATTTCCCCTGTTTTCGCTATTTCCTTTTTATAAAAGGGAGAAAATTGCTTATCTAATAAGTTAAAAACATTAATATTTGATGAATCATCATTTTTTATACAATTAAAAAAATCATCACATAGTTTTGTTATATTAATATTCTTTTCATTTTTTAAATAGTCAGACACTTTAGTAGTGTTTGTTCCGACCAAAAACAGTGCTATATCGAGATTTTCTCCCATATCTTTAACTATTAAACCCTGAGAGGAAGATTGAATGTAAAATACTGAATAGATAGGCTTAGGAAATGTGCTATTATAATTGATATACTTAACGAAAATATCTTCAGTAATACCATTATTAAAAATGTATTTAGAGTCTAACTGATAATAATTATTCTTATTATCATCATATAGTCTCATATTCTTTAAGTAATCCTCTTTCTTATAACTTGTAGGAATCTCATAAGGTTTGAAAAAATCTTCCAACTGTTGCTGAGTACTCAAATTGAAAAAATCACAAAACTGCTTTTCCACTGTGTTGATTGAAAATTTACATTTTTTACCTTTATAAAGAAATATATTCTCATAACTTTCTATAGTCAGTTTCCCTTCCACTTCATTTATAACGGCTAATTCCTTAGCTTCAAATTCAATTTGTCCAAAAGCTAAGATACTATTTAATAATAAAATAAAAGTTATTTGTAATTTCATTTTTCTCTTTATTTAATAAGATTAATACTTTGTGTTATCTATTATTGATTGTTTTTGAATTTATGAGTCTTCATCAAATGCCAGAAAACAATCATACCAACTATTCCAATAGAAGAAAAGATTATTCGCATTTTCTTCCATCGTGCAAATTCATTATCGTATACAACCATCACTTGATCAGAATGCTTAAATTTTAGTACCTTTATTGAATTTCCTATCTCAACATTTGGAATATTGAATTTTCCTGCAATATCATATACATTTTCATCTAAGTTTCTAATAAAATATACTTCTTGACTATCAATATACCCTCTCACAAAAACACTTGGTGACCCATTATCTTCTCCTCCACTGCCAGTATAATAATCTATCTTTGAGATAATCATTACTTTCGGAGAGTAATTCCCTGATAAAGCATCATATATCCGCTTAATGTCAAAAAGATTCATTATAAGAATCATAGAAGCTAATAAAAATAACCAAAGCTTAAAAAACCACATAGCATTCTATTTTATATCTATTTTTAAAGGAGGTGTTTCATACTTAATATCTTTCCAAATATATTTAAAATCACCACTAGGAATAATATTATACCCTCCTAAAGTCATTCCTCCTTTTATTCCTACATAAGGTTTTCCTATCCCTATTTTACCTTCTATCGATTTGTTTATATTAGAATATCTTATATTTCCCCAAGAAGATATTCCTGCATAAGGGTTTGCATTTATGTTTACAACTCCTAAATCAAGACCTAATTCTCCTCCTACTTGCAAATCTGCTTGAAGTCCAAAATTCATTGTAAAATCTTTTTCTATAAAATCTTTTTTATCATTACGTTTTTCATATTGCATTTGCCCACTTGCTATAAGTCCTATAATAGGCTTAAGATATATCTTCGCTTTTGCTAATTTTAAATCTGCTCCGTATGTAAAACCTTTAAAAACTAAATTAATTCCGCCTGAGAACCCACCTTTCCTTACTATATTGTAAAACCTTGTTGCTTTGTCTTCTTCTAAAAATTCTTCTCCTTGAAAAGAAATATTAAACTCTAACTTTCCTGTATTATCTAATTTATTCAAAACACTACCAATACTATTTACATATTCACTAAGTTTTCGTAAAGCATTTTGTACCGCAGGAGACACTACTTTTACAGAAATATCATAGCCATCAACCCATTTAATTTGTACACTTTTACTCGTTTGGGTAGGATTACCTGTTTTTACTGTTATTTTTTTATCTTGTTTTTCATTAATAGAGGTCTTGAAATCTAATTCCCCTTGATTTGTTTCAAACTCTTTGCTATTTACAGTCCAATTAATAAAACTCACAGGAATTTCTTCCTTAGGAATATTAGGTTTTATTTCAGCTATAAATTGAGTATCCCGCCTTTCCTTTTCTATAGAAGGAAAATTTACATAATATAAAGTCTCCCCACTTTTTGCTACTCTATTTCCATTTCTTAAATCAATAGCTTTTAACTCCGTAAGATCAAACTTCTTTACTTCCTTATCTATCTCTATTCGTACTCCTATAGAGTCTGGAACTTTAGCAAATGCATAAATATCCAATTTTAAAAGTTCTTCAGAATGTTTCTCTATGAAAAATGTTTTTTTCTTTTCAAATCCTGCTACTATAGTTTTTAAACCTCCTCCATTGGGATAATAAATATTAAAATTCACTTTAGTTGTATCTGCTACATCTCCCATTTCAAAGGTTTCGAGCATATTCCGCTTATAAGGAAGTTTTATTTTATCCCCTGTGTAGTATTTTTTATTTTTATGTTTAATATAATAAGTAACATCTCCTTTCTTGTTATTTTCAGGAGTTGTTTCTTTACTTTTTTGTAAATTGCTAGGTGATTCTGTTTGTTTTACTTCGTTTTCTTCAACTGCTATAGATGTATTAATTTCTGCTTCCTTTTTAGCCGTTTCTGTATATTCTCTTTCCTTCTCCTTAGCCCACTCTTCTAAACTTTTATCAAAATTCTCATCTTGTTCTCCAAAAAGAGCTATAGTTTCTTCTTTTTTCTTAGCTATTTCTCTCTTCAATTCTTCAGCAAATTCTTTCAGTCCCTTTATTTCCTTTGAAACTTCCACCACATTCCTCTCCGTCTCATCATAAGTCGTTACTAACTTCCCCTCTATGAGTTGCCGTTCGGTATTGAGCTTGATGCCGTTAAACACTACCTTTATCTTAGTGTCTTGCAAATAAGGTACTTTCACATAGCCTTCTCCTGAGTATACGCCATTGTTACCTGTAGCATTGAGCACCGTTACGGGGAAATCGCCTGCTGTAAAGGTGGTGTTAGCATACAGGTTGTCCTGTAGTGGGTTAGTGTTCTTGATGCGTATCTCAGGTTTTACCCCACATTGCACTTGACTCTTTTCGTCTATCTGCTCAGTGGTGGTAAACTCTTGTTCGGTGCTATACATATAGCCCTCCTCACCAAATACCGAGCTACTATGGGCTGTTTCTAAGCCACAAGCTACTCCCACTTTATAAATGTAAGTACGTCCCCGTTTGAGTCCTGTAACTTTGGCATAGGGCATACTCACTTTTTGCGATTTCCAGCTTTTGCCTTTCTCGCGGTACATCACCTTGTAAGGGTATTCCTGATTAGGCATCATCGCCTGAGCACTCCAGCGCAGTTGTGCCGAGGTGCTCTCGGTTATCGCTGTGAGAAACTTCGGCGCTTCACAATTGGAGACTAAATCAAAGTAAAATGTCTCAGAATTGCCGTTGTTTTTAAAGTACGACTGTTCGTTAGGATTATTGGGGTTATTTGTAAAAGCTCGTACCTGCCATACGTAGCGCTTGTTTTCCAACAGTATAGGCATCATATTAGTGTATGCCAAGGCTGGTGAAAAGGTTTTAGTTTGGTACACCAATCGTCCCGTCATAAACGCCTCTTCTGGCACCAATGCCAAGTCCCATACTTCTTTGAGGGTGAACTCATACTGCATAAAGGGGGCTACATCGCGGGGCATCCATTGGAAAACAATATGCTGAAAAGCGTTCTTTTTGGTAAGCACTTCTCCTTTTTGGGGCATTGTAAGCACAGGAGGTGAGTAGCGGCGCACTTGTATCATCGCGCGTCCTTTGTTGGATACGGGGCGTCCAGTAGCTATGTCGTAAAGCGACAAGCCAATAAAATAAGTACCCTCAGGAAGTAGTCCGTTATAAGTCGCCTCATTAATACCGTAGAGGTTTTCGTAGCGCAGTAGGGTCTTAAAATCTATATTGGTAAGAGTGCGTCGTACACCTGGGGAGAGGTTTACCAAATAGGGAGTAATATAGTCGGGTGTTTGGGCGATGACTTGTCCTTGGAAGTCCTCTAACGAGAAGCGGAGCACAAAGGGGCGTCCGCCGGTAGAGAGGTCTTTAAGCAGAAAGTGTGCTTGTATTTTCTGTTCAAAGGTGTCGGCATACCCTCTCAGACTCTGTGGATAGGGCGGAGTGACAAACACTTGCACGTCCACAGGGTATTGCTGAGCTTGCAAAGTGAAACTCAGCAAGGTTAAGAAAAAGAGTATGTAACGACGTAAGAACATTATTTTTAATGATTAACAATCATCTTCTGCACCATCACATCGCCACCTGCTTCTAAAATAACCAAATACTGTCCTGCTGATATTCTTCTATTTTCAATAGGAATGTCGAAAGTTGTGCCTTCTGGTTGCTCAATCGCAGGAAAAACCTCTCTGCCTAAAATATCTATACAATACACCTTTATTGCAGAAGCTCTCTTGAGATTTACCTTTATACGGAAAGTTCCATTGTTAGGATTACTAAAAATACCAAAATCATCTATGAGTACTTCTTTAGATGTATTTTCCTTACCAATACCCAATCGGTCTTTTTCTACCCAAAGCGTTTTGTATACGGTCTTCTCACAACCGTCCAAAAAGCCTTTTAAGCCTATGGTATAAGTTCCTTCGTTAGGAAAACGCACTTCTGCAGCTCCATTTTCTTCTTTGATAAGAGTCACTTCTCGAGGTAATACCCACTGGGTAGTGATACTGTGAGATAAGCTTACCAATTTTACTGTATAGTTGTAATATGAATTGGTAGCAGCCAAAAAGTCTACTTCTAATATCTTATCACTTTGTGAAACTTCAAAGGTTGTCGCCTCTTTACAGCCTTTCTGGTCAGTAATTTCTACTTTATAATTACCTTTTGTTGATACGGTAAAGGTAGGTTCGGTACTAAGGAGGCTACCTGTGCTATCTGTCCAACGGAAAGTAGCCGAAGGAAAAGCTGTACTTAAATCGAATGACCGACTGTCGCCTTGGCATATCGTGATTTGTGAAGGGATATTAATAACCGTTTTTTCAGGTTGCAATACTTCGTAAAACTGCTCTAACGCCGGACAGTCGCTTTGGTCACGAAATACTGCTTTGTATTTACCTGCTTTTAACCCACTGATAGTTTTACCTCCATTAGTAGTGCCTTGTGTAATGAGAGTACCCTCAGCATCATACCACGAAACATTAACAGCTCCTTTTCCTCCTGAGAGTGTAAGAGCTATCTTACCATCATTCCCCTCATAGCAGGTTACGGGAGTGATGATAGTGCTCACTACCTCCACTTCCTCAGGATAAGAAAGCACCACCTTTTCTTGCACGGAACAACCTCGACTATCACTTACGGTTACAAAATACTTCCCAGCCGATAGTCCTGTGATATGAGCGTCTGTATGCCCTGTATTCCAAAGATAGGTATAAGGAGGCGTACCTCCAGAGACTATAGCGGTCGCTTGCCCCCCATTAGGAGCACTACAGGTCATTTCTGATTTAGTAACCTTCAAGTAAAGAGGGTCAGGATAAGTAAGAGTATAAGTTCCGACAGCTTTATTTTCATTAGCATCTATAACTTCTACTTGATAGATACCATCTACAAGATCTGTAATAGTTTTATCTCTTGTTTCGGTATATGGCTTGTTAAATCTTTTCCATACATATCTGTAAGTAGGTACTCCTCCTTTAGCATTTACCGTCAGCGTACCATTACTATTGATGCTCGAATTATTATTGGGGTCACTATTACGAGGGTTACAACTGATAGGTGTAGCTTCAATGCTATTTATAATAAGTTCATCAGGCTCAGTAATGGTAATTTTCTTAGTAAGCGTACAACCATTTCTATCTTTAATAGTAAGCGTATAAGTATCTGCCCCTAAAAAATAGTAAAGAGCTAAAAACTCCCCCTTTTTTTCTCCTGTCCCCATATGAAGAGTGTTAATAAATTCTCCATTACTTGCTTGCAACTGAGTTGTATATCTATAACTATCGATCGGAGTCCCTCCGGTAATAATTGCTGAGATCATACCATCTTTACGCTTATAGCCCTTAGCATGTGTGATGAAGTTTACTTTCCCTTCATTAACAATAGTAATAGGCTTTGCAGGCCCTCCTATTTTTACAACCACAGGAGATACTACCCCATTTTTAAGAATCTGGCAATCGTTCTTATCGGTAATAGTAAAGGTATATGTTCCAGAGGGTAGATTTGAAAGATAGAGAAAATTATCATCATAGACAAAATTATCATCAACGAGCACAGGTTCTTCTCCATTTTTAATATATTTATAAGGGGGTGTACCACCTGAAATTTCAAGAGTTATCACACCCTTAGACTCTCCGAAACATTGATTATCATTCTTATAATACAAAAAAGAATTTAAAGGTTCTGGGACAGCAACTGTAAATCTACCTTTATGTTGTGCATCATCTGTATATAAGGGAATATCTTTTCTTTGCCCATTATTATTTAGGTAGTAAAATTTTCCCATTATATCTATCTGATAATTAGTAGTTACAGAAGCAGTACGAAGTACCACATTATCTATGCGGTCGTGTTGTAAGAAATATTCTGTTAAATCTTTAGGTAAACCATCAATATCTCCTCCTTTTTCATTCTCCCCTGCTTTTATGAAAGAAAAACCATTGAATACTTCACCTAAATAAGCATCTCTATTTTTCTTATATTGTTCTAAACTACCTAATAATTTCCTGCTGAGCTGGATAGTAACAGTAGCTGTAGTTTCATTACTATTACATAAAGGAGATTGGATATTTTTTATTGTAATGAAAGGAGCTGCTTGTGTAACGGTAAGAGGTAATACCTCAGAAGAAGAACACACTAAACCAGTATCTTTATCATAAGATACTACTCTGAAGTAAATAGGTTTGCCAATCATCTCTTCTGCTCTTGCTTTACTTCCTAAAACATCTTCAGCAGAGACTTCTATGCTTTGTTTTTGTTGGAATTTTGCAGGAAGAGGTTCCCAATTATAATCATCTAACCAACTAAACCACCACCTCTTTTTCTCTGTTGCATATTCATAATGATATAAATCATTATCAAAAACTTCCTTAGCTATAAGAGGAACTTTGACATCAATAGGGAGAAATTTAGCACTATTGTTATCAGAGGTTTTCAAAGTATGAAGGGGAACGACATAAAAATCATAAGAGTAACTTAAAGATGCTCCATGTCCATCCCCTTCTTTGCTATCATGCAATATCTTACAAAAAACAACATTAATAGGCACATTAAAGTCCTCATCATCTCCATCACAATCATATCTATTCCAACCAAGTCTTTGTATGTGACCTTGATACCTTATTGTTAAGGGCTTTTCATTATAAAAATATTTAAGTGGGTTATAAAAGTTATTTTCAGTAGAAAAGTTTTTCTCTCGCTCATTTATAAAAATCCTATTCCATTTACCACACAACTTTCTTCCTCCTCCACTCCCGTAGAAGCCAACTCCCCCCGATATATAATAATTATTATTTTTTTTGATATTTAAATCTATATCAATTGTTCTGTCTTGAGCAAAAACACTTATACTAGCAACAAGAAATGATATAAAGTAAAGTAATTTATAAGCCATTGTCTCAGATCTTTAAGTTTTTTTCAATAAGGTAATCCTAATATTTGAAAAACAAAGGAACATTATTCCTTCACATAGACTCTTTTTTCAATTTCAGTTCCATTTCCCATATCATTTTTTTCACTATGAATTAGAGTTAATTTATTTTCTACAATTGAAAAAGTATAAGTATATGTCTTTTTTTCAGTATCAGATAATATAAGTTTATTATTAGATATAACATAGCTAAATGCATTAGAACTCTCTTTACATTCATCTATCTCTTTATTAAAATTAGTATTTACGTATTGCTTTTCTGTAAAGAGAATGTAACTTTTCTTTCTGCACTCATTTAAAACTATTTCTTCCCCTTCATCAGTTATAGATTCAATTTTCCACGTTCCAATCAATGCTTTTTTAGCATCATCTTGAGAGGTAGGGGTTGGGTTGTCATTGTTGCTTTTTCCACAGGCGGTGGCTAATAATGTTAAGGCAATAAAAGCCAAAGTAAAGATTTTTTTCATTGTACAAAGGTTTTTAAATTATTAATGCGACAAAAGTAGTGTGTTTTTTTGAGATATGCAAAAAATGTGAGATGTTTTTCTTACAGATCTACTTATTCCTTTTCTGCATCAGAAAACTTATCTAAAAAAATACTCTCTCCTTCTCTCCTTTGTTTTTCTTTCGTTTTATTTCCCTAAAATCACTGTTAATTCTTCACTTTTAGCTATTCATTATCAACTCTTTATATTCCCTTTCTATACCAATCTTCCAAGATTCGTATAAGCTTCCTATAAGCTCTCTATAAGCTAAGCATAAGATTCCTTCAAGCAAAAAGCACCTTTCACATTTATTTATACTTTCGTTTTCTTATCTTTTAAAAGTAATAAAGCTACCAAGTGTTCTCTTTTGGCTTTCTGTTGGTTGTAAATTTAGCGATGACTGCATTTGTTCAGGGCTATAGGTAGAAAGGTCACCAAACTCGTTTTCTGTTGGCAAAGTGCCGTTTTTGAGTTGGTCGCTAATATCAAAAGGTTTTTCAGTGGTGATGTGTAGTGTTACCCCTACTTTTTCATAAATCTGCTGTACTTGATCGATTGCCTCTTGAAGGTTTTGTCCGCTTTGAGTAGGCACTAAAGCTACATTTACTTCTTTAGGCGAGAGGTGTACTAAAATACATTTGCCAATGAGTTCTTCTTTTTTGCCTTTTTTGTCTTTCTTTTCTTTGGCAACGACCCATAATTCTTCCTGCGCAAAGTCGAAAGCTCCCTTACGTGTGATTTTATATAGTCCTTCTCCTTTGCTTTCAGCATCTACTTTTACACCATTTTCTGTATGGAAGAAGAAATCGTATTTGGTAGTATCGGCGGGTTGTATGCGCAGTTCAAAACTGATTTATTTTTTATATCTAATATGTCAAAGAACGTAATACGAAAAAAAAACTTAAAAAATCTCTTTTTCTAATTTTTTGCATTCCTCAAATAAACATTCCATATCTATTGAATTATAAAAAAAAATAAATTCTCCTTCTAATTCTTTTTTCAATAACTTAGCAGATTCAATAGTTCTCCTTATAAAAATATAGTCCCTAATCTTATCATTATGTAGAGGTTCTGCAGGATATTCATTATTATATGTCTCTTGATATAACCTATCTAATTCTATGATCTCTTCTTTTAAATAGGTATTAATAGGAAGATCAACAATATCTATGTTATCAGCTCCCATATCGTCATCATATATCCATATAGGAGAACACTTGTATTCAAAAAAATATCTTATCTTTTTCATAATTACTTTAATGATTTCATATTTGCACTAACTCTATAACATTTTTCCTGCTTTAAGAAGATTTTTTCATTCATTCTCTTCAATGTATTTTTGAAACTTTACTTGGAACTTTTCTCCTTCTTGATTAGTTACAGCTCTTAAATTTTTTATAGGTATAGATTTTATATCTACCTCTTCTCCCTTTTCAAAAGTCCAATTTTCTATAATATAATATGTAGGAGAAAAATCTTCTAAATTATTCCATAGGAACCATTCATTAGATCATCACTATTAGTAATAATCCCTAAATCATATAATTTCATCTTATTTAGCAAATCCATCAAAAGGTGTTTTCTTTGTCTTAGCTGTTAATTCTATATCCGCAAAAGGGTACTGCTGAACTTTAAGTGTAAAACCAAGTAATGAATAGAGAATTAATTTGACAAGACGGAGGGATATTATTACTTAGAAAAATATTTTGATAAGCGACTGCTATTCTTCTCTATAACATCAGCTAATTTGAAAATGTTTAAGGTGTTATCGGCATCTTTAACAGATGCTTTCAATTGATTAATTTCAAGGTATTTTGGATTATCATCGTCTACTTCAAACTGAGAAAAAGCTTCATTTTGTAATTTTAATATTATTGTAATTGCTTCAGATATTTTATTATCTGAATTATCTAACCATTTCCAAATATTCCCTTCTTTCTTAAAAATAGCTACTTTATGAGTCATCTTTCTGTCTTTAAGGGCATATTTTATATAATAATACTCTGAAAGATTGTATTCTAAAATTATTCTTGAATATAAAATGATTTCTTTTCTTTCATCTGGAGTACTTTTTAAAAAGAAATCTGAATATTTTTGTGTTAATAAATCTTTAGGCTTATTACCTTCTGATACTTTTTGATAGATAGAGTCAGATTTTTGAGCATTTATTTGATAATCATAATAAGAAGCTTTTTTAAATTGAAAACTCCCTATACAATTTACTTTGTTACTTTCATACTCACCTTGAATTTGAGAAAAAGTTAGGTTAGAAAGTAATGATAAGCTCATAAAACATAAGAGCTTAATAGTTTTATAATATAGAATGTTCATCTTTTAGTTCTTTTAATATTGGATCTTCAGTTTCTGATAGCTTATCCAATTCAATAGATAATTTATTAAAATCTAATACCGTATTATTAGAAGTGATTTTGGGCTTTATCTTCACTAATACTTCTTTATCATAAATTCCTTGTATTATAGAATCATATATATCAGGTTTAATCTTAAGTATTGTTAGAGCAATATTATTTACCTGACTTGTATTTGTTTTAAACCAAGTACCATTATATTTTTGCATAACAAAGATACCTGCTTGTGGCTTGAGATCTTCTTCACTAAAAAAATATATTTTCAAAATAGCAGTAGGAATGTTATCAATTCTAAATTCTGTTTTATTAATCAATTCAAAATAGTTTTTCTTCTTATTTATTGACTTAATTCTATTATATTCCCTTTTGGTCTTTTCTCTGATATAAGAGGCTCCTCCTAACGTGTTCTTTATATCCCATTCTTTACTTGAACAAGAAAAAACGGATTGTACAAGTTGTCCTGGAGTTTCATTTTTTACTTCAGTAACACTTTTTAGAGTAGAAAAAAACTTTCACTCTATCGTACTTGAAATAACTTATATCTTCAATATTATAGGAATAAATTCTATTATATTGCTGTGAAAAAATACAATGTATCACAAAATACATTGATATCAATATGTAAATTTTCTTGTCTTTCATCTTATCAAATTTTAATTTATTATTCTCTGTCTTCTATTCTTTTATCTTATGTTTAATAATATATTTACAGAATCTGTTAATAATTAGTAGAAATAACCAATAGATAAAAAAAATCAACTGTTTCATTAAATAGGACGTTATAGGAACTTTTTTTTCAGTCTCTTTCCCTGGATATGCGTATTTAGCTCCTTTCCGATACCAAATATATGAAAAATTTTTACCCTCTTTTTTCTCTATATAAGAGTTAAAATCTTCCCAATCAAGTGTTCCAAATTCAATAGCTGTGGAGTAGTTATCTAATGTTTTTGAATATCCTCTAAAATATGCGACTTTACTTACTGCTTTGGAATGATTGATATAAAAAGAATCTATTTCAATATACTTCTTCACATATTCTGTGTGATTTATAATAAAATCTCGATGCTGTAAAACATTAAGAAAAGAAATTATCAAAGGGATTCCTAAAATACCCAATAAGAAAAAAGTTATATAGTAAAAGATTCTTAATTTTATCACAACTTAAACCTCCCTTCTTTTAATGGAATCTTATCCGTAATACTCCAACTTTTGCCTATATCTACTAATTCAAACTCTAAAACACCTTTTGATTTTATCTTAGCTTTAACACAACATCCTATAACATTCTCACATAAAAGCATTCTTATTTTCTTCTATAATATCACGCAAATTTCTAATCATTATGTTGCCATCTTTTTCTATTACCTTTTTAAATTTCTGAAATTTAGGATATTTTGGCGTCTCGGAAAAACAAATATCTACAAACACATCAAAATCTATTGTTGTTAAGACAAATAAAGTATTATTCCCTTTTGCGATATCTCTATCTAAAATCTGATTTCCCTTTTTTATGATGGGATCATTATCATAAAATTTCAATATAGAAAAGGTGTCATTAGAGCTATTTATATCTATAATTTCTTTTACTGCTAAACTATCTCTTTTTAAAAGTTCTATTGGTATTCTATATTTTTCTGAGATTTTTTCTTTTGATAAAACTTGCTTTTTTAGAACTACTCCACTTATAACATCGTGAAATTCTTTTTTATATTTCAAAGAATTCTTAATAGGTGTTCCTCTTGTGTTTTTGCTCATTTCCCCTGTTTTCGCTATTTCCTTTTTATAAAAGGGAGAAAATTGCTTATCTAATAAGTTAAAAACATTAATATTTGATGAATCATCATTTTTTATACAATTAAAAAAATCATCACATAGTTTTGTTATATTAATATTCTTTTCATTTTTTAAATAGTCAGACACTTTAGTAGTGTTTGTTCCGACCAAAAACAGTGCTATATCGAGATTTTCTCCCATATCTTTAACTATTAAACCCTGAGAGGAAGATTGAATGTAAAATACTGAATAGATAGGCTTAGGAAATGTGCTATTATAATTGATATACTTAACGAAAATATCTTCAGTAATACCATTATTAAAAATGTATTTAGAGTCTAACTGATAATAATTATTCTTATTATCATCATATAGTCTCATATTCTTTAAGTAATCCTCTTTCTTATAACTTGTAGGAATCTCATAAGGTTTGAAAAAATCTTCCAACTGTTGCTGAGTACTCAAATTGAAAAAATCACAAAACTGCTTTTCCACTGTGTTGATTGAAAATTTACATTTTTTACCTTTATAAAGGGACATATTCTCATAACTTTCTATAGTCAGTTTCCCTTCCACTTCATTTATAACGGCTAATTCCTTAGCTTCAAATTCAATTTGCCCAAAAGCTAAGATACTATTTAATAATAAAATAAAAGTTATTTGTAATTTCATTTTCCTCTTTAATTAATAAGATTAATACTTTGTGTTATCTATTATTGATTGTTTTTGAATTTATGAGTCTTCATCAAATGCCAGAAAACAATCATACCAACTATTCCAATAGAAGAAAAGATTATTCGCATTTTCTTCCATCGTGCAAATTCATTATCGTATACAACCATCACTTGATCAGAATGCTTAAATTTTAGTACCTTTATTGAATTTCCTATCTCAACATTTGGAATATTGAATTTTCCTGCAATATCATATACATTTTCATCTAAGTTTCTAATAAAATATACTTCTTGACTATCAATATACCCTCTCACAAAAACACTTGGTGACCCATTATCTTCTCCTCCACTGCCTGTATAATAATCTATCTTTGAAATAATCATTACTTTCGGAGAGTAATTCTCTGATAAAGCATCATATATCCGCTTAATGTCAAAAAGATTCATTATAAGAATCATAGAAGCTAATAAAAATAACCAAAGCTTAAAAAAACACATAGCATTCTATTTTATATCTATTTTTAAAGGAGGTGTTTCATACTTAATATCTTTCCAAATATATTTAAAATCATCATTAGGAATGATATTGTATCCGAAGCTGTTTAAACTTTTTCACTCAAAAAAAAATAACTCCTTGACAAGAAATACAATAGTTTAAACTCTAATCATCTATTCTTTTCATACTCCCATCGTCCCAATTCTTTTCTCTTTTCAAGCTGATGTAAAGCCAATTCCTTTATTTTTATATCATTAGTCTCAGATGCCAATTTTTCTAATGCTAAAAGACTCTCAGGTTGTGGTTGAGCTCCTATAGCATAAATGATTTTTTTTATATATGAATATTTAGAAATCTCATCTTGTAAATATTCAGGAATATTATTTATTGCTTTTAGTAAAATAGGTATATTCTCAATATTGTTATTCCATGTAAATTGAAATAGAGTAACTATATCTTCATTTTCTATATGCCATTTTTCACATAATAATTCCCTATTAATACCTTCAAATAGAGAAATATTATTTATAGGAACAAGTCTTAGATAACTAAGATATTCCTTATTTTTCAGTTTAATAGCTTCTAAATATTTTTGAAGTATAAAATTATCATTTTGATAATTTGGCAATTTCTTATAAAATTCGTTTAATGATATATCTGAGGAAGCAAAATCTAAGATAGTATCTTTTTCTATTTGTGTCATTTTTTAATAATTTTTATAAGTTGAAATTCAATTATATTATTATTGAATTGATTCAAACCTTTTCCTTGACCTAAAGCGATATTAATTTGTTTTGTATTTGAGTTTCTTAATGTCTCTACTTTAAAACGAGTGTGTGTTTGATTCCAATTTCCACCAATATCTTTTGCTGTAGGCATTTTCCCAAATTTTCTTTCAACTAAAGGGTTACCATCAGTAACACCTATTTCTCTTAGTTCATCAATAGTACCTCTTTTTACCTTAAACTGAACTAATATTCCTTCATAGCCTTCTGAAAAAGCCATATTAGGTGAGGTAGTAGTCTCTCCTGTAGCCCGCATTTTATTTGTTCTTAAAAGTTCATCATAATGTTCTTTAGACATAGTGCGATAAAACACTTCTCCTTTTTCGTAAACTTCGTAATCACCTATCTTCTTAATAAACTTACCTAAATTAAGTTTTTCAACTAACTTAGAAATACTCTTTCCTGCAATTCTTGTAACTTCCTCAGCAATGTTATTAGGTAAAGTTATTCTATTTCTATTAGCACTTTCTAATGTTTCTTAGGCTATTTCTAGAACGATTCTACCTTGTGAGTCTTTTCCTACAATGAGTTTTCCTGTTTTTCCATTAACATCGGTAATTTCTTCGGTAATTTCAAAGAGTACTTGCTCTATTTTGCCTGCTTGAGGAAGTAACTCCCATAGCTGGTAAAAGTTTATTACTCGTACCTAATCATCTATTCTTTTCATACTCCCATCGTCCCAATTCTTTTCTTTTTTGAAGCTGATGTAAAGCCAATTCCTTTATCTTTATATCATTAGTCTCAGATGCTAATTTTTCTAATGCTAAAAGACTCTCAGGTTGTGGTTGAGCTCCTATAGCATAAATGATTTTTCGTACATAAGGATATTTGAAATCGTCGTCTTCTAAATACTCAGGAATGTTGTCTATTGCTTTTAATAGGATTGGAATGTTTTCAGTATTGTTGTTAAAAATAGTCTGAAAGGCACTTGCCATCTCTTCGTGTTCATGATGAAACTTTTGTAATAAAAACTCTTGATATATTTCCTCTTTTTCCTTAAAAGTTAAAATTTTAGGTAAACGCCAAAAAAGAGCCTCGAAGTAATTATTGTCATTATACTCATTAATTCTATTCTTTGTTTCATATAATAATTCCTTTAAGATTTTTTTATTTGCCATAAATTTTGTAAGAGTTTTAAAATCTTCAATAGAAATTTTTCTTTCACATAATAAAAGTATTAGTTCTTTATCTTTTTCTGTTATTCCCATTTTATTTTATTATTTCAAAATTAATAATATTCTCATTAAAAGTCTCTAATGCCTTTCCTTTTCCTAATCCTATATTAACTTGTTCTATATTGTAATTTCCACCTTCGGTTTTAAATAAAGCATTATTAGTTGTCCATCCTTTTTTTACTCTATCCATTTTTGAAAAGTTCAACATCATTTTTTCCCCACTATCATTCCTAACGCCTATTTTTACTAATTTTTCTATTGTTCCTGTTTTCATCTGAAACTTTACAATAGTCCCATTATAACCAGTGTTTTTAATATACGTAAGAGTTGGAAAAGTAAATGTTTCAGAGGAAGCTGTTAATTTTCCTGTACTTTTTAGTGTTTCTAAATCTGTTTTTGTCATAGCCCTATAAAACACTTCTCCATTTTCATAAACTTCATAATCACCTATCCTCTTAATAAACTTACCTAAATTAAGTTTTTCAACTAATTTAGAAATACTCTTTCCTGCAATTCTTGTAACTTCCTCAGCAATGTTATTAGGTAAAGTTATTCTATTTCTATTAGCACTTTCTAATGTCTCTTGGGCTAATTGTTGGATTTCTCTACTTGTATAAATATCTGCGGATAAAGTAATTGCATTTATAGCGAATATTAATTGTCTGAGTTTCTGGCAAACTTCCTCATTTTCGCAACCCTCACCATAAGTTAAGAAAATATCAGCAGTAGCACTTCCTACTTCAACTCCCCCAATAACTGTTTTAAGTTTCCTATACGCTTGAGGAACTTCCTGTATACCTTTTAAACTATTTAAGCCTATTACAAAAGAATATGTATCAATATAACCTGATAAATAATTGAAAAAGGCATCAGAATTCCTTTGGTCTAACAAAATATAGGCAACAAAAGCAGGAATTCGTTTGTTTTCTAATTTTAAATTATCCTTATCAACTACTATGTAATCTAAGGCTTCAAAAGCTGCTGCAGATAAGGTTTTATCTGTTGTAAGTCTTACTTTAGGGGTAGCATACTGTAAATCAAAATGAATCTTTCCCTTTTCTATTTTTAAGATATGAGCATCAAACTTCCCTTTCTTGACTACAATATCCTGTTTTGCTTCTTCTTTAAAAGGAGTCCTTCCCCAAATTCTTAAAATCTCATTTATAAGGCGTTTTCTATTGTCTTCTCTACCTCCAAAGATAGAAGAATCGTCTAAACTATAAGCTAAGTCAGCCAATAATTTGTCTTCTGTTGAAAGTTTGGTTAAAAACTCTTGTTCTTGACCTTCTGGAATATTGTGCAAAATATCCAAGATTAAATCCTCTTCTGCTTCACGAGAGCTTCTTTTTATAAGAGCCTTTATAAGACCGATTCGTTCTTGTGGTGTAAAGTGAGCTAATCCACAAATAGCACTATTTTTGAGTTGTTCGAACTCTGTATCATCTATTTTACCATCTTCTAAGTACCCCCCAGTAACACTAACTTCCTCTAAATAGACAATATCATCTTTTGAACTATCTAGTACAGAACTTTGTTGATTTGAAGCTACTTGAGAAAGAGGTTTTCCTGACAAATAATCGGCAAAGGAATAGTTATCTGTCCCTGCTGAAGTATGTGTAGTCAGAATTTGTAACTTCTCAAAATCATATTGAGTGAAAGCTCCCATTCCAGGTGGGGTGGCTGTACCTCCTATTATTTCTTTTGGGAAATTCCATTTTCTATTCTTACTAATTAAGAACTTAACAGAAACTTTATAAGATGAACGACCTCTTAAACTTACTTGATAAACACGACTTTCAAAGCTATCGTTAGGCAATAAATCATCAAAATATTTTAAATCACTATCTGAGATAGGCTTGTAGTTCTTTTCAGAAAGATAGTAACAACGTATCTGTTGTAATATTTTGCTTCTAACCATTTTCCTTTATATTCACCCTCTTTTTGTCCTTGGAAGGCGTATAACTTCACTTTAGGGTCGTTGATTTGCTTCCAATCGCGGTAGAAGAAGTCTTGCCCATCATTGTAATCCATTAGGGCGGTAGTTTTACCTTTGTCGGCATTTTTACCTTTGAAAGGGTGTTCGAGTTTGAAGATGCCGTGCCCTAGTTCGTGGGCTATGGTGCGTGCATTGGCGCTGTATACAAAGCCGTACTGCCCACCTAATCGCATATAACCATGATTGCCTGTGCCGTCGTTTACCAAAAAGATGTAATATGTGTTGTCTTTTGGCTTTCTGTTGGTTGTAAATTTAGCGATGACTGCGTTTTGTTCAGGACTATAGGTAGAAAGGTCGCCAAACTCGTTTTCTGTGGGCAAAGTGCCGTTTTTGAGTTGGTCGCTAATATCAAAGGGTTTTTCAGTGGTGATGTGTAGTGTTACCCCTACTTTTTCATAAATCTGCTGTACTTGAGCGATTGCCTCTTGAAGGTTTTGTCCACTTTGAGTAGGCACTAAAGCTACATTTACTTCTTTAGGCGAGAGGTGTACTAAAATACATTTGCCAATGAGTTCTTCTTTTTTGCCTTTTTTGTCTTTCTTTTCTTTGGCAACGACTCATAATTCTTCCTGCGCAAAGTCGAAAGCTCTCTTACGAGTGATTTTGTATAGTCCTTCACCCTTTGCTTTCAGCATCTACTTTTACACCATTTTCTGTATGGAAGAAGAAATCGTATTTGGTAGTATCGGCGGGTTGTATGCGCAGTTCAAAACTGATTTATTTTTTATATCTAATATGTCAAAGAACGTAATATAAATATAATGAGTTTATTATTCATATTTAGGAATTTCCAATTTATCTATTTCTAAATATTCAACTATTGCTTTTTGTTTTTCTTGATTATAAGGAAGATGACATTTGTTTATATCATCCATTAATTGCATTTCTATGACTCCACAGGGAAGCTCTTTTATATAAATAGCTTTTTTAAATTGCAATATCTTTTCTTTACCAAAAAGCTCTTGTGCTTCTTCACCAAACCAAATCTTATAAGCAGGATAAAAAATAAAATTTCCTAAATCTCTTTTCGCCCATTCCACCATCAAGTGCAATTTTTCAGATTACTTTCTGATAGAATAAATCTTTAGGTTTTTCAAAATCTAATACTTTTCTTGGTCTATTATTAATTTTATATTGATATTCTTTAATTTCTTTATCTGTAATATTTTTAAAATCAGTATTTTTAGGTATGTATTGCCGTACAAGACCATTGGTGTGTTCACTAAGACCTCGCTCCCAAGAACTATAAGGATGAGCAAAGAAAAATTGTAGGTTCAATTTCTTTTCAACTCGCTTAAAATCAGAAAATTCATTACCATTGTCAGCAGTAATTGTCTTTATATAGTTTTTGTAAGGCAAGGTCATATCTATAAGTTCATCTGCTAATGATTTAGCTTTCTTTCCTTCTTTTAACTTTTTCATAAATAACATTTTAGTAGTCATTTCAACCAATGTAAGTATCGCTCCTTTATTTCCTGCTCCTACAATTAAATCTATTTCCCAGTGTCCAAACTCTGTTTTCTGACTTATAACCTCAGGACGTTCTTCAATAGACTTTTTATCTTCTACTTTCTTTTTACAAGTGTACAATGCTCTACTTCTATGCTTAAGCTGATGACGAGTGTGTTTGTATAGTTCGCCTCCGTTTTCTTTGTCTTGGTGAATGAAATTATAGATAGTTGTTTTTCCAACCATTGGTATTCTATTTTTTTTACAATACCCTACAATTTGCTCAACAGACCACTGTTCTTCAGTGATATGCTTAATAACAAAAACTTTCATTTCTTTAGTAAATTTACGTTCTTTCCTAAAACGTTCTTTACGCTCTTCTGAGATTTCTTGAGCTACTTTTGGACTGTATTTTCCTGTCTTTGTTTTGTTTCTTGACAGCTCTCGACTGACGGTAGAGGGATTACACTCTGCATAAAGAGCAATATCTTTTTGTTTGATTCCGCTTGCTTTTAAAGCAGAAATTACCGACCTTTGCACCAAATTTAAATGCTTATATTCTTTCATTGTCATTTACAAAGAAAAGCATTTATTTTGAAAGAGAAAAGACTTTTATAGTTTTTTCTCTTTTTTTATTTTTCAGAGGGTTGCCCCTTAGAGGCAAAACCCTCTGAAAAATAAAAGTTTTACTAAAAATTACTACTTAAAATTGCAATTATTAGTGGAACTTACATTTCCTTCCAACATTTTTTGAAATATCTAATAACTCTAACTGTATAAACTCATTAAAATAAAGTTTTGATTTATCATATTTCAGATTATATGTGTCATAATATTGTGGATTCTCAGTAGATTGTAAAAAGTTATATCTAGAAAGATTTAAAAATGATATCTTTAATTGTATATTAACAAACTCTATTATTGTATTTGGAAAATTTGTTAAATTTGAAAAATCAAAATTCAGTAAATCAAATCTCTGATTATTTCGCCCCATTCCAAAAAATTCTCCTTTCCTATTTTCAAGCATAAGAAAATCTTCATCTATATCAAAATGTTCTATAAATTGATACCATTCACTTGATAAATGTTTATTCTCATAAATTTTAAGCTCTTCAAATAGTGAATGTATAGGATAAGTAATATTATATTTTAACAATTCTAGAAGTACAATATTAATACTTTCATTATTAAAACTAAATTCTTGATAAAAGCTATCGTAATAAAAGGATTTTAAATTCATAGTTTGTTATTTAATTATAATTGTTAATGTAACAGACGAAGAGTTTCTATAGATATAGTCTTCCAAATATCTTTTCAAAGTAGAAATATCAACACCTTCTTGTACAACAATATCTAATCTAGCTCTCTTTACTTGTAAAACTCTTTTACCTCCTTGCAATACGTAGCTTTTCGCTCTTACAACATTATCTAATTCTTTGTTGATCACTATTTCTATTCTATACTAATCTAAAGAGAATATATAAAACTCCCTAGAGGTTTTCCTTGTTCATTTATACGAATATAATATAACCAAGAAGCTGGATAAATTCGAGGGCTATCCTCCTCTCCTTTTCTACCTAAAATAATAGGCTTTTCATAAGCGCTATCTCTTTTAAACTTCCCTATAGACCAGAAACCTCCTAAGATTTTTATTACAGCCTCACCTATGTACATATACATATTCATATAGATCTTGTTTTTTCTTATAGATTTCTTCTATTTGATTTATTCCTTCTTCAGAAAAAGTAAACTCTTTTAGATTTAAAATTTCAAGAAGCTTATGTAATTTTGCATCCTTACTTTCCAAAAAGGCATCTAACTTTTTCTGCAATTCTTTGTTGAGCTTTATTTCCATTAACTTAAGAGTATATCATTTTTCCTAGAGAAGTTCTTAATCTATCAGTGCCGATCCTTTTTAACCAAATATCAGGACAAATTCGAGGGTTATAATCATTTCCTCCCCAAGCAAGAATAATAGGATAACCATAAGCCTCGTCTTTTTTAAACTTCCCTATAGACCAAAATCCTCCTAAGATTTTTATTACAGCTTCTCCTATGTATACATATGTATAATCATATAGATCTTGGTTTTTCTTATAGATTTTTTCTATTTGATTTATTTCTTCTTCAGAAAAAGTAAACTCTTTTAGATTTAAAATTTCAAGAAGCTTATGTAATTTTGTATCCTTACTTTCCAAAAAGGCATCTAACTTTTTCTGCAATTCTTTGTTGAGCTTTACTTCCATTCCTTAATATTTTATAATTATAAAATCACTTTCTTTTAATCCTGCTTTTTGCACTTCTGCTTTTACATTCTGTATAAATTTGGGATCTACTTCATCAAAACAATGCCATTCTATTTTATCAACTTTATCAGATAAGTTATCCTTAATTATTTTTATATCTTTCATTACTTGATCATTATACTTACTACACGTTACCTTTCCAGATTTAACTTCTCGTGCTACTCCATTCAAAACATTATCTATAACTCTCTTACTATTACCCACTTGTATTTCTAACTGAACAGCATTAGACCCCATTAATTTATTAAAAGTTTCTTCTGTGATAGTGCCAATTTCTCTATTCCTATAAAGCGTTTTAAATTTATCTTCCCATTTATCATAAGGTAATTTTCCCTTGTATTTATTCCAATAGGTTGTTAATATTTGTTTAAACTCAGGAGTAAGCATAAAGTTATCAACTTCGACTATTTTTTTACTTATTGCTTTCTTAACTGTTTTACCAATATATTCAATAGCTTTTTTGTCAATCCCTGTTTTAGAAACCCACTTTCCTCCTTCAAAAGCAAGTGTTCTAAAAGTACCTTTCACTCCAGAAACAGCTACTTTTAATGGCTCTTTCACTACTCTCCATATCCTACCCACAGGGGCAAACTCTAATATTAAGAATCCTCCTGCTTTTAATCTACTTGCCTCTTCTCCATCAAAATCTTTACCTGTAATAAGTATAAGTCCGTTCTCGAAAGAAAGCATTCTTCCAAGTTCCTTATACCCTTCTATAAAAAGAGGCTCTAAATCTAATTTTTTATAACTTGATGGTAAATCTACTACCTTATGCCATTTATTATCAAAATCTTCATTATAATAGTAAAAATAACCCTCTTTCTTTGTTACTTCTGTAGTAGAAGGTGGATTTTCTCCATCTGTAGGCAAAGCTTCTGAAGTATGCAATAAAAGTGTTTTATTATCTGGTAGAAAGAAAACAGTTCCTATTGACCTTTTATCTTTTATCCAATCAGCTGTGGCTTTATACCATATTTCGTAACCTGCTATTTTTTGAAGCTTGTTAAAAGCTTTATAGTTCTTATACCAAGGCTCTCCTTTGCTCTGCTGTTCATTAAGTTGTTCAACAGCAAGTCGTTTATTCTCCTTTACCTCTTTATCAAAATTACTAACTTTCTGTTGTGTTTCTTGGTCTTTTTTCCTAACCTCATTAAAGAAACTATCGTCTGTACTTGCTTGTCTTTTATCTGTTTGATAATAGGTTTTAACATCCGTTAATTCTTTACGGCTATTCTCTGACAAGAAAGGTGATTTTGAAAGATTCTCAATTTGCGCGGCAATCTCTTTATCGGTTTCTTGCAAAGATTTAAAGATAGTTTCTCTCTTCTTCTGATAATCTGATTCATTAATTTCTTTTTTCTTCTTTTCAAGAGCTTCTAGTTCTGCCAATCTCTCTTCCCGTTCCTTTATAATTCCTCTAATAATATCACCTATTTCCTTTGAAACTTCCACCACATTGCTCTCGGTCTCATCATAAGTCGTTACTAACTTCCCTTCTATGAGTTGACGTTCGGTGTTGAGCTTGATGCCATTAAACACTACCTTTATCTTAGTGTCTTGCAAATAAGGTACTTTCACATAGCCTTCACCTGAGTATACACCATTGCTGCCTGTAGCGTTGAGCACCGTTACGGGGAAATCACCTGCTGTAAAGGTCGTGTTAGGATACAGATTGTCCTGTAGTGGGTTAGTGTTCTTGATGCGTATTTCGGGTTTTACCCCACATTGCACTTGGCTCTTTTCATCTATCTGCTCGGTGGTGGTAAACTCCTGTTCGGTGCTATACATATAGCTTTCTTCTCCAAATACCGAACTACTATAGGCTGTTTCTAAGCCACAGGCTACCCCCACTTTGTAGATGTAGGTGCGTCCGCGTTTGAGTCCTGTAACTTTGGCATAGGGCATACTCACCTTTTGCGATTTCCACGTCTTGCCCTTCTCGCGGTACATCACCTTGTAAGGGTATTCCTGATTAGGCATCATCGCTTGAGCACTCCAGCGCAGTTGTGCCGAGGTGCTTTCGGTCATCGCGGTGAGCATTCGTGGCTACATCACGAAGGGTCTATTTCAATATGTCAAGGAACGTTGTTTTAAGGTTTGTAATTATACAACCTTTTAAACTTGTATAAAATAATTCTATCTTACAAATAAAAACATTAATATTTTATAGAATACTCTCTGCTAACAAATCTTCTTTTAAAGGTAATTTTTCAGGATAAAAAATAAAAATAACATTATCATCATTTATCAATGAAATATATTCTTTTTCTTGCCACTTCAATAAAACAGGTAGCACTTTGTTATAATTATCTCTGAAATGTTTATATTCACTATATCCATTAAATCCCAATCTATTATTGGAGTTATTAAATAAATATTATCACGGTAAATAGTGTCTACTAATAATTTGATAAGATTTTTACGCTTCATATTTCTTTAAATATTATTATTTTCCTCACGTTTTTAATAATTTATGAAAGAGTCATAATCTATTAGAAGGTAAGTCTATAATTTTAAACTTTTCTTCAGATACAATTTCAATAATTCCTTTGCTTTCTAAAAAAGGTAAAAACTCTTTTATTACATTTTTTTGATTTTCATCTTCAGCAAAATCATTAATAGACCATTCATTCCCAAAATTCCTATAAAACAATTCTATTTTATATAGAAAATTATCGATTATTGCTTTTGTTTTCATAAGATAAACTTTCTAACAATAGAACATCTCTTGCGGGTAAATTTTCGGGAAATAACATAAATATATATTCATCATCATTTATTATAGAAATATAGTTTCTTTCTTCCCAGTATTTGAGAATTGGCAAAATTTTTTGATATTCAGCTTTGATATTTTTAGAGAAGGCATTCCATCTCCATTTAGGATTATAGGCAGAGGGATCATGACAAATATTATCAATTATTATCTCTATTATTTTTGAACGTTTCATAGCATAGTGTTATTTAAAATTGATTATTTCACCTGTTTTTAGATTAATCATCCTTTTTAGTCTAATTTCGGATTTAGTTATAAATTGTGTTGCCCCTCCTTTTCCAAAATTCGGATAACTCCTCGTTATAACTTCTATATATATAAAAATCACTTTCTTTTGTTCTGGATTACAAAAATTATCCAACTTACTATTTAAGAATTTATCAAATTGATTCTCTTTCACAGCACTAAAAGATGTTTTTACCTCAATTATTTCATCTAATGTAGAAACGTCTATATCTGTGATGTTTGGTTCTATTTTTTGTCTAAATCCTAATACTTCTTTTCTACTTTTAACAAACTCTCCTACTTTACCTTCTGTTATTTACCTATATTATTAACATTAGTGTTATTTAATCTTTTTGCTACTTGAATAGCATTCTTCTAATCCTTCGTTCTTTGTTCACTCCATCTCAATATTTTTCGTGCAAGATAAGTATATTCAATTATATTGCCATTTCTAACAATAATTCTCCTCCGTAAAATTAGCATAACCTAAATTCAATAAGATTCTGTCTCATTAAATTTTTCTTTTAATTCTTTCAAATAATCTAAATAATTTTGTCTCTCTATATCATTCATAAGTTTCCATTGAATATCTTTTATTTCCTTAGTTATCTTTATTAATTCAACAAACATATTTACATTTTTCTTTACAAAAAGATTATATTCTTTTTCACTTGAAAATGAGTAACTATTAATTGTTTTCATAAGTTGGTCTTTCCTCTCTTTTAATAAAAGAAGTTCTTTTTGATAATCTTTCATATTATAATTCTTTTAACCAAATTGTTTTTATAGGAATCATATAATCTTCTGGGTTAGGAGAAAAACCTACTTTTTCCACTTTAAATATCGTCTCAGACTTAAATAATATTTCTTTTTCAGATGGTAATGTTGAAAGCCCTTCTATTAGTTTTCCATCCTTTCCTTCTATTCTTATTAACACAGTATAAGGTCTATTCCTCATAGCTTCAATAACAGCATCTTCTGAATATGTTGCAGAAGTAAATCCTTTTGTTTTTATTATGGAACCTTGAACATATAATTCTGAAATTTTATCTTCAGATAAATCTTCAATTCTATATAAAAGACTATTATTATGATTAGATGTTGGTAACTTTTTCAACGCCTGATTCATTAGTTTTTTTTGAGAGATATAAAAATCAGTCATAGGTATTTCACCTCTTAGAGCTCTATTAAAATTCTTATATCCCTCTTTGGTTGTATAAAATCTCAATACAGCTTCTTCCTCTAACGAAAGCTCCTTAGTAAATTTTCTCGTTACTTTCCCACTTACAAAATCGTTGTATATTCTCTTATAATCTTCGTTAGTAAGAAGTCTTTTAAGACTTCTTGAAGACTCTGCTGTTCTTTTTCCTACTTCTCGTCTTGCTTTTTCAACAAAAGTATCTAGTTCTTTGGTGTCTACTCCTTCTTTTTGCAGTTTAGCGCTTACTTTAGGCAAATCATCTAATATAGCTACTGAGAAGGTCGCTAAATCAGTAAGGGTACTTATAGTACTCCAATTCTCCACAAACCATTTGCCTCCAGCTCCCATATTTTCTATCTCTTTTCTATGGGATTCATTTTGCATATAGGCATTTAACGACAAATTTACTATTTCAATGGTTGCTGCTGTTTTCAGTATTACACTTGCTCCCTTTACAAATAGTCCTCTTGAAGCTCCATATAATCCTAAGAAGTTAGATGCTATTTCTATTGTTTTTAAAAGGTCTTCCTGATTTTGTTTCTTTGATAAATGATAAATATATATAATAGGTAAAACATCAACTTTAGGTGTTGTTGAATTTTTATAAAGATAAACAGTTGCAACATCTAATAAATTTTCTTTTGAAAAATTACTTAAGTCAGAGGCGTCTAATTCTGCTGGGATTCCTCTATTTAATACTGTAACTTTCCAAGATTTTATAAATTTAGAACGATTATGTTCTTTAATGTTTTTGATCTCTGTAAAGAATCTATAATCACCTGTCTTAAATAGCCCTAAAAAACAGAAATGTCTGAGACTTTGTTCTTCTGCTTTACTATACTTATCTGTTAATTGAAGAAGTTTATTGAGATAACGCATTACATTATCTCCATCTATTCCTGAATATAAATCATAGACTACTTCTTGATGATTATACAATTGGTTATATAAATACTTATCATCTTTAAAGCTATTGATAACATTAAAGATAGCACTTTCTTCGTTCGTTCCTGCCTTATCAATACTTCCTTTAGAAAGTGATTGTAAATATTTCCACAGTGTTTCATCTGAAAGTTCAGAAACAATAAAACTTGGAATATCTTCAAGCAAAGCATCTATTTTGTTATAATCATAACCAGCTTTTCCAAATGCTTCTTTGTATAGTTTAGCTATATATCTTTTGCTTTCCCCTGTAATTTCAAAGCCAATGTAATTAAGGATTTCTTTTAATGCATGATATCCTTTTGTTTTGATAGTAATAGCAGGTTCTTTTCCTTGGGCATAGTAAACATACATAGAGAAAACAGCATTATACTCGTTAAATTCTACAGAGTATCCTGTTCTTCCTACAATATTCCCTACAGTAGAGAGGTTCAATTTCCCCTTTTTATCATTGCAATAAAGTCCTACTATTTTTACTTTCTTATTTTCTTTATTTGTAAAATATTCATCTAAACGAGTTTCTGAAGAATATTTTTCTAAGTTATAATCTTGCTTAGCAGGAGGAAAATTTACTTCTTTATTCTTATTGCTTCTAAGGAAATCTAATATTTGTTGTAATGAGTAAACTAAATATTCTCCCTCTTTTTGTCCTTGAAAAGCGTATAACTTCACCTTAGGGTCGTTGATTTGCTTCCAATCGCGGTAGAAGAAGTCTTGCCCATCATTGTAATCCATTAGAGCAGAGGTTTTACCTTTATCGGCATTTTTACCTTTGAAAGGGTGTTCGAGTTTGAAGATGCCGTGCCCTAGTTCGTGGGCTATGGTGCGTGCATTGGTGCCGTAAACAAAGCCGTATTGCCCACCTAATCGCATATAGCCGTGATTGCCAGTGCCGTCGTTTACCAAAAAGATGTAATAAGTGTTCTCTTTTGGCTTTCTGTTGGTTGTAAATTTAGCGATGACTGCGTTTTGTTCAGGGCTATAGGTAGAAAGGTCACCAAACTCGTTTTCTGTGGGCAAAGTGCCGTTTTTGAGTTGGTCGCTAATATCAAAAGGGGTTTCAATATGTCAAGGAACATTATTTGTTTTTTCAGAATTTTATAGCGTTAGACATCGTATCCATCTGTTTAGTAAGAAAATCCCCGTAAAATTTATTAGAAACAGTCGTCAAATCATTTATATCACGAAAGCCATAGTTATCATTTGAGTGAATTAAAGTATCTATCATCTTGTCACAATCAAACTGAGCTATGATATAAGGGTATTTTTTATCTCTATCTCTTTCCTCATTAAAAAGCATTAAATGTTGAACTAAAAGAACAATATTATTCTTTTTATCATAGATTCCAGAAAAATAATATAGGTCTGGTGATACTTTTTTTATATCAACAGAATCTGTTTTTACAAATATACAATATCTATTCCCACTAATTTCTACAATTTTAAATATCTGACCTGATATATAATAAGAAGTATTTTCTTTATAAATATTCCAACTATTCTGTTCTTTTTTAGAATTATAACAACTTTCATAAAACATCAAAAAACACATTATCCCCAATAAGGTTATTATTATTATATTAGCTGTCTTACTCGTCTTTATTACCATAGTTCTATTACCATTATTTTTATAAAACTTTTTATTTTCTCCCAATTATTTTTAGGAGTATTAAATGAGTCTCCATTTATAAAGTAAACTTCTCCCTTCCCATAAGTAACACTTCCTGTTATTACAGTAGAAACTCCCGCACCAATACCTATATTAGTTCCTATAGAGAACACATTCCAATCACTACCTTCTGCTATGGTTCCTGAAGTTCCCACAGAAATATCTACTCCTGCTGTTATTGAACCAGAACTAGCACCAGCCTCTATTCTTTTATATGTGTAATCTCCTTCAAATTTTTTCTGATTTCTCTCCCTGTGATTCCAAGTTACGAAATGAGATTTTGATCTATTAACTCCTGCTCCTATCGCCGAGATAGCTCCTACTCCAAATTCTCCTCCTTTATAGGAATATACATATCCTGCATTCTTACCTCCCAAGAATGTAACATTCCCAAATATTCCTCCTCCTTCTAATTTAATACCAGAATTAGCTTCTATTCCTCCTGATATTTCAAGTCCTACCCCAACTCTATCTCTATTGGCGTTCACTACTTCTAATGCTTTATTTACAATCTTAAAAGTCTCTTCTATTTTATCTTTAGGTAAAATAGTCTCTAACCAACTTTTATCCACAGTACCTCCTTGGAAAGTAGGTTCTAATAGAGCATCTTGATTGGTTGCTGAAAGTGTTATAATGTCTTGGTTAAACTCGTTGTTTTTCTTTTTCTTGTAAAGATAGTCATAATACTTTTCTAACAAACGAATCTCTAAACTTTGTCCTTCTTTTTCTTGATAGTCTTGAGGAGTGTTTATCAGTTTTTGGGTCATAGTGTTTATACCATAGGCACTTCCTATCACTAACTGCCCCCAATTATCCGTTGGGTCTGCATTCTCTAGCATTTTCTTCATTACACGTTTGTATATCTCAATATTTTGCTTTTTAGAGAAAAACCTATCACTATAATTTATTTTATATTTCAATTGATTTTCTCCTTTTGTGTAATGCAACCAAATGGTAAATCCTTGTGTTTTTTCTAATTCTTTTTTCAGTTTCTCAAATTCTTCATCTTTAATATTTGATGTACTTACAATTATCTTAAATTGATTGTTAATTGTGTATATCTCAAACGAAGCATTATTAGGTACAGCAATAGTTTGTTTGCTCTTAAACTCTTTCTGGAAAGCGTTCTCTGTTAAAATAGCCCCTTGAGGAATAGTTGTACCATTAATAACACCATCAAAATAACTGTCTTTTCCTACGTTATTAATACTACCTCCTGTATTTTCAAAGCTATTTAATTTTTCTGTATATTTCTGTAATTCCTCTTGTAATAATTTAATTTCTTCTTCAACTTTTTTTACTTCATTAGAGGTAAAGTTTTTTCCTTTTTCAATAAGATTATCTGCACTCTTTTCTAAGTTCTCAAGAGACTTCTTGAGTTCATTATCATTATGTTTATCTATTTCATCCTTTATCTGTTTTACCTGTTCTTTTAACTCTTTCTGTTGATTCTTTTTACCCTTATATTCTCTTAGGATTGACTTAATCTTTTCTACCTCATTCGTAATATTTATCACATTGCTCTCCGTCTCATCATAAGTCGTTACTAACTTCCCCTCTATGAGTTGGCGTTCGGTGTTGAGCTTGATGCCGTTAAACACTACCTTTATTTTAGTGTCTTGCAAATAAGGTACTTTCACATAGCCTTCTCCTGAGTATACGCCATTGTTACCTGTAGCGTTGAGCACCGTTACCGGGAAATCACCTGCCGTAAAGGAGGTGTTAGGATACAGGTTATCCTGCAAAGGCTCGGTGTTCTTGATGCGTATCTCAGGTTTTACCCCACATTGTACTTGGCTCTTTTCGTCTATCTGCTCGGTGGTAGTGAACTCCTGTTCGGTGCTATACATATAGCTCTCCTCACCAAATACCGAGCTACTATAGGCTGTTTCTAAGCCACAGGCTACGCCTACTTTGTAAATGTAGGTACGTCCCCGTTTAAGATTTGTGAGCTTGGCATAGGGCATACTCACCTTTTGCGATTTCCACGTCTTGCCCTTCTCGCGGTACATCACCTTGTAAGGGTATTCCTGATTAGGCATCATCGCCTGAGCACTCCAGCGCAGTTGTGCCGAGGTGCTCTCGGTTATCGCTGTGAGAAACTTCGGCGCTTCACAATTGGAGACTAAATCAAAGTAAAATGTCTCAGAATTGCCGTTGTTTTTAAAGTACGACTGTTCGTTAGGATTATTGGGGTTATTTGTAAAAGCTCGTACCTGCCATACGTAGCGCTTGTTTTCCAACAGTATAGGCATCATATTAGTGTATGCCAAGGCTGGTGAAAAGGTTTTAGTTTGGTACACCAATCGTCCCGTCATAAACGCCTCTTCTGGCACCAATGCCAAGTCCCATACTTCTTTGAGGGTGAACTCATACTGCATAAAGGGGGCTACATCGCGGGGCATCCATTGGAAAACAATATGCTGAAAAGCGTTCTTTTTGGTAAGCACTTCTCCTTTTTGGGGCATTGTAAGCACAGGAGGTGAGTAGCGGCGCACTTGTATCATCGCGCGTCCTTTGTTGGATACGGGGCGTCCAGTAGCTATGTCGTAAAGCGACAAGCCAATAAAATAAGTACCCTCAGGAAGTAGTCCGTTATAAGTCGCCTCATTAATACCGTAGAGGTTTTCGTAGCGCAGTAGGGTCTTAAAATCTATATTGGTAAGAGTGCGTCGTACACCTGGGGAGAGGTTTACCAAATAGGGAGTAATATAGTCGGGTGTTTGGGCAATGACTTGTCCTTGGAAGTCTTCTAACGAGAAGCGGAGCACAAAGGGGCGTCCGCCGGTAGAGAGGTCTTTAAGCAGAAAGTGTGCTTGTATCTTCTGTTCAAAGGTGTCGGCATACCCTCTCAGACTCTGTGGATAGGGCGGAGTGACAAACACTTGCACGTCCACAGGGTACTGCTGAGCTTGCAGAGTGAAACTCAGCAAGGTGAGGAGGAGGAGTATGTAACGACGGAGGAGGGGCATAGTAATTATGGATTATTAATTGTTTTGACTTCTATTTTTTCAGTAGGGGTAGGTGAATTATCTTTTAAAATGACTTTAAAAAGATAGAGATAAGTGTTATCAGGTTGTATGTCGGTATCTTCAACCGAGGTAACAGGCGTAGTAAAACTGCGCCACAACATAGGTTTATCTCCATTGATAGCCTTGTAAATTATCATTTCATTAAAGCCATCTTTTATAGGTAACCACTGCAAAGTAACTTTCCCTTTTTTAACACGACTTTGAAGTCTTCGTAATACCCTATCATCAGTTTTAGGTTTGTGATTGATTTGTATTATAGGAGAGTAGTCGGAAAAATTATTGCTATGGTCTTTTGCACGTACGCTATACTCATATACCCCTGATACATTAGGAGGAACAGTATAAGTATAGGATTCTTTTTTACTATTATTTTCAGAGTGAATGAGTTTCCAATCGGTAGCTCCTTTTTCTCTTCGGTAGAGCAAATAT
Source organism: Capnocytophaga sp. oral taxon 902 (assembly GCF_013394735.1). NCBI lineage: Bacteria > Pseudomonadati > Bacteroidota > Flavobacteriia > Flavobacteriales > Flavobacteriaceae > Capnocytophaga > Capnocytophaga sp. oral taxon 902. Next base: position 1,859,134 of record NZ_CP058261.1, on the reverse strand, counting down.
TGGGTTACATCGTCACTAAAGCTCTTACGCCAAGTAAGTTTCCACCCACTTTTGTCATCAGTATACTCAGTGAAAATAGGGGTGGTAGGAGGAACTTTATCGGGTTTGGTGAGTTCCAACAATACGGAGGGAGTAGACTCATTCTTACGAAAATCGATGGCAGTTACCCAATAATACACTTTAGCGTTCAAACTTTTGAGTACTACGGTATCTTTTAGGGAGGTATCGGTGATATGAGAGCCCGTGATACGCATCATCTCTTCACCTTTTTGGTTACCTCTAAAAACATAGTAGCCCATTAGGTCAGCATCGGTATTGGCTTTCCATTGCAAAGTTACGACCCCTAAAGTATCTATAGTCCCAGTGAATTGTTGTACCCTTTCAGGAGGGGTTTCGTCATCGGGCTGTACTAACATCGCGAATGAATCGAAAGTAGTACCATTTTTACCATATGTGCGCACTTTGTAGTAATTAGAGGGCATTGTAGGGGTTATAAGTATTTGTCTATCACTTACAGCAATAGGAGTTTTTATCTCTTTATAAGCCTTGTCGTCAGGCGAATGCAAGAGAGAAAAGTGTGTAATCTCATTCTCGTTTTCTTTAGAGAAATCCCAACGTAATCGGTATTGTTTTTCATCTATAGGAACTACCTCAGTGAGTTGTGCTATTTGCGTAATAGCCTTAATACCCTTGCCTTTTATCTCTTGAGAATACGGACTATAAGTTCCAAAGATTGTTTTTCCTTTTAGGCGATAGCGGTACTCCTTATCATTCTGAGCTAATGAATCTACATAAATCATCGCTGAGGAACGACTATTCTGATTCATATTCACCACGGGGTGTTCAGTTATTGGAGCAAAAGGAGCGTCGCCTTCAGCCTTTTCAATAAAGTAATAACTATAGAGTTGGCTAAGGGTTTGATAGTCCCACGTGAGGGTTACTTTCCTATCTTCAAAATGTCCTCTAAAACCGAAAGGAGCTGGTAATTCTTGAAAATCTTTGAGCCCTGCTACTACCCCTCCTTCTTTTACGCTAAGCTTATCATTAGGTAATAGTTTTACTTTATAAAGATAATTTTCATTGGGTAATACTTCGTTGTCTACATATCCCCACCCTGCAAAGCAAGCTACCGAGAAGTCTAAATCGGCTGCCATTAGAGCAAAAGAAAAACGGTCATCTATTTCGCGCGCTTTATTAGCAATGCCTTCTATGGGGTTTTGGTTATTAGAAATTTCCGTTTCAAAGGTTTCTCCATAGATAGCTTGTGCTACAATAGCTGCATTATCGTTCTTTTCTACCCATTCTTGCCACTTTTCTAACGGAGGGGTTTTGAAGGTGCCTAACACTTTGGTTTCGGGGGTAGCGAGCACTTTACCATTGCGAAGATATGTAGTCCGTTCTAACTGAAAACCTATATTATTGGCTTTCTGCCACGCTACAGGAGCATCTACTGCCCAACGTAAGGCAATGCTGTTTTTTCGTACCTCCTTACTCATTTGCAAAGAAGGATTTTCTTGTGAAAAGGCAAGAAAAGTAATGCTATATATAACTATAAATAAAACTCGTTTCATTTTCTCTTAAAACTTATATTTGTAAGGTGTTTCGGAAGTAATCTTCCCGTCAGGCAATCGGTATTTTAACACTGCTTTGTAGTTCTTAGTAGGAAGCACAGGAAAATAGAGCTCCATAAACTCATTATACAAAGGATTTTTAGCCAGTTCATTTAAATGATTAGCAAAGTAATAATGTTGGGCATCCCAGTCTCTTTGATAATACATAAACACATCATATCGATAAGGGAATACCCGTTTTACATCGTAACTACTCCATTTCAGTTCCTCAGGATAAAACGAAAAAACAGTGATAGCCTCTTTTGGAGGATAGCCTACAGCATCATTGTCTCTGCTGAACCACGTTTGCCCTTGAGAATTACTATATAGATATTTAGTAAATAAAGCGTCAAACTTATCATCTAATACGGCTTCAGCTTTTATGAGAGGAATTCCTGAATAAGTAGTTCCTATGAGTTCAGCTTCTTCAAAAGGTTCATCAGTATTCATATCGTTCTGTAGCAAGGCAACTGCCGAGTTGTATTTTATCCATAAGTGCTCAATTTTGAACTTCTTCATCTTGTCGCTCAGACGCTCGTATTTACTAGTGTTAAATTGGTACGACAAACGTTCAAAGCCTCCTCTATCCACATTGGCTTGTGCTTTCTTGTTTTCAAAGGTGTAAGAAGTTTCATCTTCTCCTTTGTCAAAATCACCTTCTGAAACTTTAATGTTATTTTTCTTCTGCTGTGTTTTACCTGTGGCACTTACTTTTGCCCCTTGCTTACTATAGCTCACAATAGAAAGCCCATATTTAGTAGCTTTCGAGAGTTTAGGCATTGTAAAGGAAACTTTATTCTCTGCTTTTAAGTAAGTCGGGTTGAGCTCAAGAGTTTTTCCTCCTCCTTCGGGCTCTATAAACAAGCGGGTATTCCAATGCGCATCCTCAAACAAATAAGACTGTCCTTGTTTTAACTGCACAAAGCCTTCATTACTTTCTCCTATGAAATAATTCTTTTGGTCTAACACAGGATAAGCGTATTTTATATTCTTATTAGGGATATACTCAGGTGCTTCGCCTGTAGTAAAGGTTCGCTCTTCAGTTTCTACGGCTTTTTTACCATCTACCATCACAGTATGGTAACTTCCTCCTTTAAGTTCTTTAAAGCTTACACTTACTACTGCTTTTAGTTTTTGATGAGAAGGAAGCACCTCTCTTGGGGTGAAGTTGAGTTCATCCTGACTCTTTCCATAAGTTAGTTTTCCTTCTATGGTATTTCCTTGCGCATCGAGTACTTCAAATTTTTCTAAGTTCACGATATACGTATGGTCGCGGTCGTCTTCGGGAATTACAATAGGTTTCTCTAACTCTAAGTTGAAAGTAGCTTGAGGAGAGAGGAAGACATCTACCCCTTCACTACGGTCAGAAGGGGATACGTCTGAGATAATTTTCATACCTCCTAACACTTGATCGCTTGCCAATTCACATTGTTCTCCAAATTCCATTTTTAAACGGAAGCGCCCTTTTACTAATCCTCCTAGTACGTTGTAGTAGCCTCCTAAATAACCGCGTGCCCAGAAAGGATTAGGTCCCGACCCTTGTAGTAAAGCCGCTACCCCTGCGCTGAGTATTGGGATGCGTTTGCGAATGAAGAACAGTTTTATTTTAATGCCTAACTCTCCTTGCAGATATACATACGTTTGTCCGTTAGCATACCATCCATTGATACCCAGTTCTCCGCTTCTGCCCTTACAATGGGCATTGCCGTAATTCTTTAACATTAAGTCTGAACCAAAGCCAGCGGCGAAACTTGCGTAGAGGAAACCTACATCAAATTTAGTATCGAAGTTCAAATGCGCTCCAAAAGCAAACCCTTTGCCTTCTTTTATCTGGTTAAGACTCTTCATATAACCGATCTCGTCAGGATTGAGTTTTAGTATTTCGGCTACCTTCGCAGGAGGCTGAGGTGCTTCGCCTATTTTAGTACCCACCATAAAGTAGGTTTGCGCTTTGATATTTAGGAAATCACCAAAGCCCACTTGTAATCCCATCATCTCACGGGTTGTTCCTAAGTGGTAGTACCAATCTTGTGGGTCTATATGCAATACCGCACGTCCTGCTAAGCCACTATTGCCAGTCCCTCGTATTACTCCACCTGCTACATTCACGTATACTTCCATATTAGAGTGATAGGCTTTTTGGGCAAAGTCGTAACTCACATTTAGCTGTGCAAAGATAGGTGCTTTTTTGCTTTCATTGCTTTCATCTATGGTGAAATCATCAGGGATATCTGCTTTCCCTGAGTTGTCTAAATATTTGTATTTCTCATTTTTAGCCAACTCTTCCATTTTTACCACTTTCTGCACATTGTCAGCAAAGCCTTTTTGTACAGTAGCAAACGGATTGGATAGCTTATCTTGCAAAGCATACATTACGGCAGCATTACCATAAAAACCAATTTTTGAGAGACCTCCTCCTTTATAGGTTTGAATGTCTAATAAGGCTATAAAGGAAATCACTCTTTTGTCCTGAAAAGCTCCTAATACTCCTGCTTTGAGTCCTAACCCTATCTTTTCATCGGGAACTAACGAAAAGGCTTCTAATGCCTCTTTATCTTTAGGATTCCCCAAAGGGCGCATTTGGTAATACGCTCCTCCTACAAATCCTGTTATTTTTACGTATTGGGTGTTGATATTTAGTCCATCTACCATAGCTTCAAAGCCCCAATAGCGGAAGTCTTTACTACCAAATACAGCGTTAGCATTAACATCTACATCTAAAGATGTAATCTTGGTTGAAAGTTTTGCCTTAAATCCATTGCCGTACACTGGGTCGTTCTTCATTAGGTTTAACTCTCCACTCACTTTAGCTACTACTATATCTACATCCTCCAATTTGAGTCGGTTGATTTCAAATTTGTCGTAACTCCAGTGTTCATCGGTATTTTTAGCGTAGATATTAAAATCACCTTCGGCTGAAAACTTATCTTTTTGTAAGCCCACCCGTATACCGAAATGTAATTGGGCTCGTTCTTCTCTGAAAGCTACACTTACATCTTTGATACTCACAGGGAAACCTGCTATTTTCTGCTCTCCTTCACAGCCAAAATACTCAGCTGATATGTAAGGTGCTTGTGTTTGTAAGGTGAATTTTTGGAAGTTAATACCTTCTAACCTGTAAAGGTTTTTATCGCTCTTAGGAGCTTCTAAAACCATCGAGCCATCAAGTACTACTTTAGGAAGAAATTCTTTATTTTTTACTTGCAATTCAACATAAGAAGAAGGGAGAATTACAGCCTTTGCTTTCCACATATCAAAGGAAATAGAGTCCAACGACGAAACGCGAAGCATATAGTTATCTTCAGAAAAACTACCGTCAAAATGAATCCCGCGTGAATCGTCTTTCTCTATCGGAATCCTAAAAGCCCCTGAGAGAGCCCCTCCTTTGAGTTTAGAAGCTACAAAATCGGCTTGTATATGGTGTATGGCATATTTCCAACCTTTCTTTTTATCCTCTGACGTACGCCCTTCTTTAAAGCTAATGATATTGTCTGCCGATAAGCTCCCCGAAAAACCATAAGCGTCCAAAAGGAAGTTAGTCGCCTTTAAACTTACTCTCCCCTCCGTTTTTTTAAACTCTTCAGGCAAGGTAACCGTGAGTTCTTGTATATAAAAACCTCGCCAACTCTCTTGTCCTGCTACTAAATACTCATCATATCCTTGAGGGAATACCATTGCTGGAGCATTACTAGTATCACTCATATCCAAGACCATTCGCTCAGGGTGAAAGATAAAAGCTCCTTTGTCTTTGTTTTGTATTTGTCGAGTGAGGGCAAAAGCAGGTAGTTTAAGCTCTACTAACAAGTTGTTAAAATCTTCAGCTTCTATAGCTACCTCGCTTTCTACATAGCCATTGGCTATAGGTTGTAACTTATTGTCAACTGGTACTATAAGTTCATTAGAGATGCGTATTATCCCTCTTAAAGCAATTTTTTTCAATCCGTTACAATCTACCTCCACGTATGTTTGGTCGCCTACCGTTTCCCCTTTTACATTTCTACCTCCTTTGAGTAAGAACGACCAGTTTTTAGTATTGCTAAGGGTTACATCACCCAATAACGACAAGTGTACGTCGCCTACTAACTGACCTTCATACGAAAAAGGAATTTCGGTAGCTCCAAAGTACAGTTCGCGTTTGCCTGAAGGATTTTGGGTATCAGGAAAAGTAATACGAGCGTAAATATTTACCCTCGTTTCGTTAGGAGAAAAAGTAGCTTTGGTAACCATCATTGCATACTCTACCCCATTCTTATTTTCCCTAATTCCCACAGGAAGTTCTGTAATATCTTGGATTTGGTTTACCCAATGGGTCTTATTTTCTAATGAAGTGAAATTTTCTTGCTCTTGTGCCCTTAAACCAACATAGCACAATAGCAAAAGTAGTAAATAAATGCTTCTTATCTTCATAGCAATAGTCATTTTAAAGCTACAAAAGTAAAATATTATTTTCGAATTAGCAACTTTATTTATATCAAAAGCAAAAATACTCTTATATCCATCAGTAAATAGAGGTTTATTTTAACCTCAGTTCGATATATAATACTGATTTATAATAGTTGTGTTTACATTGTAATCTGTGCGAAACTTTCAGGTAGCTTGTCTCCTATTTGTTTGATTTGTGAAGATTTGTAAAATTTCTGTAGCGTAAGCTACTCTTTCCTTACGTCGAACTTACGCTAATTAATAAAAAGCTAAAAGTCGTTTTTCAGAAATATACTAGCTTTGTATAAGCCATAACGTATGAGCATAAAAAAAGCACCTTAAAAGGCGCTTTTTTATTAATAGGGTGGAATATGGGGCTCGAACCCACGACCTTCGGAACCACAATCCGACGCTCTAACCAACTGAGCTAAGACCACCGTCTGTATTTTCGGTTGCAAAAGTAACTCCTTTTTCCCAATCTACCAAATATTTAGACAACTATTTTTTAGCTAAGTGTTAAATGTTAAGTGTTAGGAACATTTAGCTCTTTGATTTTCAATCTCTTTTCACCTTTCACTCACATACCCTGTTACGAGCCCTCACTGGCTTTACCTTTTATCTTTTACCTTTTGCCTCTACCAGTAATGGCGCTTTCTTGTCTTTCTCCGAAAGTTGTATCACCTCAGCTGGTAGTCGCCAATCAATACCTATGGTAGGGTCGTCCCAGCGCACACTACCCTCACTCTCGGGAGCGTAGTAATTGTCGCATTTGTATTGAAAAATAGCTTCTTCGCTCAATACAGCAAAACCGTGAGCAAAACCTCTCGGGATAAAAAACTGGCGCTTGTTTTCTTCGTTTAGTATCACAGACTCATACTGCCCAAAGGTAGGTGAGTCTTCTCGCAAATCCACTGCTACATCAAGTACTTCTCCTTTTACCACTCTCACCAATTTAGCCTGTGCAAAAGGTGGTTTCTGAAAGTGTAATCCGCGCAATACCCCATAGGTCGATTGCGATTCGTTGTCTTGTACAAATACAGTGGGGCTTACTAACTCATTAAATCGCTGTTGCGAAAACGACTCAAAAAAGTAACCTCTTCCGTCAAAAAACACCTGTGGCTCAATAATCACCACGCCTTCTATCTTAGTTCTGATTACTTTCATCGGCAGGATTTTGTTCTTCTTGTGCAGGTGTTACCTCTTCTGCTGGTTCTATGGGTTCTATTACTTTTGTGCGTTTACTCTTGCGTTTAGTGGCTTGCAAATGCGTGATACGTTCATTTATCAAGTCTCCTGTGATGAAATCTATATTAGGCTCAGTATACGCTTTCTGATAGGTTTTCAGTGCCTTTTTATCATCGCCCATCTTTTCGTAATATTCAGCTAAAAAGAAGTTGGGCATCGCTGTTTTTAGGTAGCCATTGCTCTCTACGTATTTCGCTAATTTCTTAAGCGATTCCCAGTCTTGCGACGAATTAATAGCTGTATAAGTAGCCATCACATCGTTTAGTATAGGCACTTTCTTTACGCCTAACTGTTTATAAATAGTGTTATATTTGTTCTCCAAATATTCATAAATCCCCGTTTCAAGAGTCTCCATTTGGGTCTTAAACTCCTTGCCTCCTATGGGTTTATAAATGTCAAAACACATATCAAGTGCCTGTGCTATCCCTTGCAATTTAGCAGCGTTTACTGAGCTTCCTTTAAAATCAACAAAGTGATATTCTACCGATTCGTGCACGGGCGCCGAGCGCATCGCTCTTTCAAACTGAATTGCCTTGTCGTACACCACTTTGTTTTCCACATCGGCAGTAGCCATATAGTAAAATAAATGGTTAGGCACTCCCGCTGCCAAAGCGTGCGAAAACTCTTCTCCCATACGTGGAAGAGCCACTGGATTAAGGCTTACTATCATATTAAAAGTAGGTTTCTTCTCGGCAAGCATATAGTAATTCGCCAAAAAACCCGCCTCTTCCGAAGCAATAACCCCTTTTAGGTCAGCTATCGGGTATTTCCCTTGTATGTAAGGCACTAATTCTGCCGATACAAACTCAAAGAAACGAGCCGACTCATTAATAGGGCGACCCACCTCTTCTACCACCGTTACATCTTCTTGTTTGGGTTCATACACACCCACCACTATACACTTAGGCATTTCACCAAACTGTTCGTAATAACGCACCATCGAAACAACAGGCTCCATCAGTGTTTCGGCATTGAGCACTACTATCAGCGGATATGCCTGTCTATCCGTGTACTTTTCAGGCTTGTAGATACCTATCTTCTGTTTTCTATTGAGTCTCCCTGACGAAAAAGTCTCCGAAATAACCTGTGAAAACGCACTTTGTAAGGTTACCAAAGCGATAACGATTGTAAGAAATTTCTTCATTTTTTTATAGTATTTACTTTATTTTAAACGCACAAATGAAACAAAAAAGCTCCATATAGCAAAATTTTAAGCATTTTTTAACGAAATTTTAACTTTATACCGATACCTGCGCTTTAATCGTAGGGTAAGGGTCATAGCCTTCTAAACGAAAATCATCATAATCAAAGGCAAACAAATCCTTCACTGCCCGATTCAAGTGCATCGTAGGCAAAGGGCGTGGCGTCCTGCTGAGCTGTAAAGCTACCTGCTCACGATGATTGTTATAGATGTGCACATCACCAAAAGTATGCACAAAATCTCCTAATTGCAAATCGCATACTTGCGCAAGCATCATCGTAAGTAACGCATATGAAGCAATGTTAAAAGGCACCCCTAAAAACACATCGGCACTGCGTTGGTATAACTGACAAGACAATTTCCCATCGGCTACGTAAAACTGAAACAGTGCGTGACAAGGAGGCAATGCCGCTTTACCATTGGCTACGTTCTCCGCAAACGATTTTCCTGTATCAGGCAATACCGACGGATTCCAAGCCGAAACGATAATCCGTCGGCTTTCAGGATTTTGTTTAAGAGTCTCTACCACCGTTTTTATCTGGTCAATCGCCTCGCCATTCCAGTGGCGCCATTGCGCTCCATAAACAGGACCGAGGTCGCCGTTCTCATCTGCCCATTCGTTCCAAATGCGCACCCCGTGGTCAGTGAGATATTTAATATTTGTATCTCCTTTTAAAAACCAAAGTAATTCATAGATAACCGATTTTAAGTGTATCTTTTTAGTCGTTACCAGCGGAAAACCCTTATTGAGGTCAAAGCGCATTTGGTAACCAAATACACTAGTCGTTCCCGTGCCGGTACGGTCATCTTTAGAATAGCCATTATCGAGGATATGGCGCAAGAGGTCGTGATATGTTTGCATTTTTAGTTAAGTGTTAAACCTAAGAAGTTAAATCGGTGCAAAGATACAACAATAATAAAAAATACCAATACCCTAACCCCTCTCATTCTATCAACCCACTTATTTCCAATTTTTTATATACCTTACCTTTTCCTTATCTTTGTTCTGTATATCACTGCGCTTCATCTTTCCGCCCCCACACTCCCACTAAACTCCTCCCACAAATTTACTAATTTCCAAATTCTCTAATTTTCTAATTCTCTTTCCCGTCACTACATTCCCCCTTTGAAAATAGCCAGCAATAGCTGGGTATGTGCACCGCTATAGTGGAGTATGTGTAAAGAGGAGGTTTGTCACCTTTCCCAGCTTGTCCCCCTTCGGGGGTTCGGGGGATGTTATTCCCTAGTGCCTATGGCCTAAGGCCTATCACTTCTTCCTCTTTCTTTCGCCTCGAAACCCCGTTTTTAACATTTTTTGTATTGCTGTATTATATTATGAGTCAATCACTTATATACCCTTCCTATACCAATCGTCCAAGATTCGTATAAGCTTCCTATAAGCTCTCTATAAGCTAACCTCACCCTCCTCACAGCCTTTTTTCACCAAAACTTCTCTCAGCTATCTTCCGAAAACCTCCGATATCTTCCGAATACTCCTAACAGTATCAACACATCGCTTTTTCATCTCAAACTTTGTCAAAGTTAATAGCCTGTCGTGCTACGACTGCCTGTGCGGCTCGCACCTCATTCCCTAATTTTCCACCCGCCCGTCGTGCTACAACTTGTTAATTTGCCAATTACTTCGTACCTTTGCACTTTCAATAACTATCAATAGAATATAATAATGAGAAAAATACTCTTAGCACTCTCTGTTTTCGCTTTTATGCTGAATGCAATAGCCCAAGATAACCCTTGGCAACAACAAGCTGATTACCAAATGAACGTAACGATGGACGTGAAAAACTTTCAGTATAAAGGCACCCAAAAACTCACGTATACCAATAACTCTCCCGATACCCTACGCGTAGTATTCTACCACCTCTATTTCAACGCTTTTCAGCCAAATAGCGAAATGGATAGCAAATTGCAATCCATCCCCGACCCCGATAGACGTATGACTAACAATCTCGGCACCGATAAAAACCCCATTTACGAGAGTCGTATAGCCAAACTCTCACCTTCTGAAATCGGACTATTGCGCATTACGGGTATGAGCCAGGACGGACAAAAAGCTACCTTCTCTCACGAAAGTACAATCCTAAAAGTAACCCTCCCCACCCCTATTCTACCTCACAGCAAAACAGTACTCGATATGACCTTTGAAGGTCAAGTGCCCGTAATGATACGTCGTGCAGGTCGTAATAGCCCCGATGGTGTAGCGCTTTCAATGGCACAATGGTACCCTAAAATGGTAGCTTACGACCATCAAGGTTGGCATACTACCGAATACTTAGGTCGTGAGTTCTACGGCGTTTGGGGTAACTTCGATGTAAAAATCACCCTCGACAAAACCTATGTGGTAGCAGGTTCAGGCGTATTGCAAAATCCTAACGAAATGGGCTGTGGTTATGAAGATAAGGGCGTAAAAATACCCCAAACCAAAGCTAAAACCAAAACGTGGCACTTTGTAGCCGAACGTGTACACGATTTCACTTGGGCTGCCGACCCTCAGTTTACTCACGATAAGCACACTCTCACCGACGGTAAAACCATACATTTCTTTTATAAAAAATATCCAGAGAATTGGAAGCGTATCCAGCCCGATATGCTCAAAGTATTCGATTATTTCAATACACTTATAGGCAAATATCCTTGGGCTCAATACTCTTTCATTCAAGGAGGCGATGGTGGTATGGAGTATGCAATGTGTACCCTTATGGAAGGCGGTAAGAAATACGAGAGTTTAGTAGGCACCGCCACCCACGAACTGGCTCACGCTTGGTTTCAACACCTCTTAGCTACCGATGAGGCAGCTTATCCGTGGATGGACGAAGGGTTTACCTCCTATATCCAAACACTTGCCGAACAACAAGTGTTGCACCTCATTCCTGCAACCAACTATCCCTTTAATAAAGCGTACAATGGCTACCTAAACTTAGTAAAATCGGGGTTACAAGAACCTACCATCACTCATTCCGACCGTTATGCGACGAACTACGCTTATAGTATTGCCGCTTACTACAAAGGACAACTCTTCCTCACTCAGTTAGATTATCTAATGGGTAACGAAGCACTGATGAAAACTCTCAAACGCTACTACCGAGAATATGCTTTCAAGAATCCAACCCCCAATGATTTTATTCGCATAGCCGAAAAAGTATCAGGAATGCAATTGCAATGGTTCCTCAATGAGTTTATGGAAACTGACCACGTAGCCGATTACGCTATCGACAAGGTAGAAGCCAAAGGAAATAAAACGGCAATTACCCTCAAACGCTTAGAACGCCTGCCTCTTTCTATCGACCTTTTTGTAACCGATAAAGCTGGTAAAACCCAATACGTATATGTGCCCTTGCGAATGACTTACGGCGAAAAACCAAACACTTACCCTAATTATCCCCGTACGGTAGTTCCTGCTTGGGGTTGGGGTAACCTTACCTACACTTTTGAACTCGATATGCCATTGAACAATATCCAGAGTATAGTATTAGACCCTAATAACAGAAGTGTAGATATCAACAGAGAGAATAATATTTATAAGAAATAGAATGTATACTGTTATTATCTTTTTAGGATTTTATAATTTGCTCTTTGCCCTCTTCCATTTGTTGTTTTGGAGACTTTTTAAATGGAAGGAAGAGGTACATAAACTCAGTTTTGCCAATCGCGGAATTATCCAAATTCTCAATATACAAATAGTTTATTATTTTGTAGCAGTAGCAATAGTTTGTTTTTGTTTTACTAACGAACTTCTCACTACTGATTTAGGTAAGGTTTTCTTACTTGGCAACTCGTTGTTCTGGGCAATACGTTTGGTACAACAATATATATTTTTGAGGAAAAATAGTTTTGTAATTCACTTTTTGGCAGTACTATTTTTGTTAGGAACAGTATTATTTTTATTACCTTTGTTTTATTAAAATCAGTATATACTAACTCCTAACATCTAACACCTAAACAATGGACAATATTTTAGGATACGATACAATAAAGAACTATTTGCAAGCCAGTGTGGAAGCAGGTCGCATTCCACACGCTCAATTATTTGTGGCAGGCGAAGGACAAGGCGCTCTGCCAATGGCAATCGCCTACGCAACTCTCATTCTTTCGCACGATAACCCCAAGGCAAAGGCTCAATGCGCCCAACTCGCTCACCCCGACCTTCATTTTGCTTTCCCCACAGCTATTAATGACAAGGTGAAAAAAGACCCTATTAGTGCTCTCTTTATGGACGAATGGCGCGCTTTTGTAAAAGAACAGCCTTATGGTTCCCTTTTTGATTGGCTCGTGTTCTTAGGTATAGAGAAGAAACAAGCCAACATAGGGGTAAATGAGGCTAAAGAGATTACCAATAAGTTAGCACTGAAATCATTTGAGGGTGGTTATAAGGTAATGATTATCTGGATGGCAGAGAAGATGAATCCCGAAGCCTCTAACAAGCTCCTCAAACTCCTCGAAGAACCTGCCGATAAAACAGTCTTTCTCTTGGTGGTAGAAGATGAAAATGCCCTATTAGACACTATCAAATCACGTTGCCAAATCCTGCGTTTTCCGCCCTTAAGTGAGAATGCTATTAAAGAAGCCCTCGTAGAACGTGGTTTAGCTGATGCCGAAGCAACCAAAATAGCTCTACGCGCTCAAGGAAATTTCAACAAAGCCCTCCAACTGATGAACAACAAAGAAAGCGAAGAAGCCATTTTTGAGCGTTGGTTTATTGCGTGGGTGCGCACAGCCTACCGCGCGCGTGGTAACAAAGCCTCTATACAAGGACTCTTGCAGTGGAGTGACGAAATCAATACCGTAGGGCGGGAGGCGCAAAAACAGTTTTTGCAGTACTGCGCTGAGGTATTCCGTCAGGCGTTCCTACTGAACTATAGCGCCTCTGGTTTGGTATATATTCAATTTGCCGACCCTACTTTTCAACTTGCCAAATTTGCCCCTTTTATTCACGGTGGTAATATCGAGGCAATACACAACCTCCTCGAAGAAGCCCAGTTACACGTAGAGCGCAATGGCAATGGCAAAGTTATTTTCACCGATTTAGCTATCAAACTCACAAGATTGTTACACACTAAGCAATGAGACAATTTCCTAATTTTCTAATCTGCTAATTTTCCAATTTGAAATTATGTTAACCGCAATTTCCCCCATCGATGGTCGTTATGCCGATAAAACGACCTCCCTTGTGCCTTTCTTCTCCGAAATGGCACTCATTCGTTATCGTGTGCAAGTGGAAGTAGAGTACTTTATCGCTCTATGCGAACTCCCCTTGTCTCAACTCGCCAATTTTCCTAAGGGAAAATACACCGACCTTAGAAGACTCTATCAAAAATTCTCAGAAAAAGAAGCTTTGAAAGTAAAAGAAATAGAGCAAACTACCAATCACGATGTAAAAGCGGTTGAATATTTCATTAAAGAGGCTTTTGATAAACTGCAATTAGGAAAATACAAGGAGTTTATCCACTTTGGTCTCACCTCTCAGGATATCAACAATACCGCTATTCCGCTTAGCATCAAGGAAGCTGTACAACAAGTGTATTTGCCTGCCTTGGAGCAATTGCTCAGCAAACTGAGAAGTTTAGTAACCCAATGGAAAGATGTCCCTCTACTAGCACGCACTCACGGTCAGCCGGCATCCCCTACGCGTTTAGGCAAGGAATTCGAGGTGTTTGTCGTTCGTATGGAACAGCAGTTACAAACCCTTATAGCAGTGCCTTATGCTGCCAAATTTGGGGGAGCTACCGGTAACTACAACGCTCATAAAGTAGCCTATCCTAATATCGATTGGAAGGCTTTCGGCACTCGCTTTGTAGAGGAAATATTAGGCTTACACCATTCTTTCCCCACTACCCAAATAGAGCATTACGACCATCTTGCATCGCTTTTCGATGCTCTCAAACGCATCAATACGATTCTCATCGATTTAAATCGCGATGTTTGGACATATATCTCTATGGATTACTTCAAGCAACAGATAAAAGCTGGCGAGGTAGGCTCTTCGGCTATGCCTCATAAGGTAAATCCTATTGATTTTGAAAACTCCGAAGGTAATTTAGGCATAGCCAACGCTCTTTTAGAGCATTTATCGGCAAAATTACCTATTTCCCGTCTACAACGCGACCTCACCGATAGTACAGTATTGCGCAATGTAGGGGTGCCTTTTGGTCATATACTCATAGCCTTGCAATCTACCCTCAAAGGGCTCAATAAACTCCTTTTAAATGAAGATAAAATCCGTGAAGACTTGCAAGACCATTGGGCAGTAGTAGCCGAGGCTATCCAAACGATTTTGCGTCGTGAAGGCTATCCTAACCCCTATGAAGCCCTCAAAGCCCTCACGCGTACCAATACCGCTATCACTGCCGAGACTATTAGCAGTTTTATCGATACCTTGGAAGTAAATGAAGATGTAAAGGCAGAACTAAAAGTCATCACCCCCGAGAACTACACAGGAGTTTAAAATAACAGCCACAATATCCAATAAAAAAGCCTACTTGAAATTTCAAGTAGGCTTTTCTTTTTTATAAATACTTCTTCTCTTAAAAATCTACGGTTACTCCTAATTTCTCAGCAATAATCGCATTGATATACTCCGAAAGGGCTAGAATGCTTACGCTCTCCAATACGGTATTTGCAAAAGCATAGGTAAGTAAGGCAGAGGCTTCTTTTTTGCCTATCCCACGTGTTTGCAAATAGAATAAGGAGTCTGCACTGAGAGAGCCTACGGTACAGCCGTGTGAGCACTTCACATCATCGGCGAAGATTTCGAGTTGGGGCTTGGTGTATACCGTTGCCTTATCGGAGAGGAGGATATTGTCGTTCTGCTGATAAGCATTCGTTTTCTGGGCAATTTGCTCTACCATTATCTTACCGTTGAACACATTGGTTGCTTCATCACTTACGATACTCTTATAATCTTGATGACTCTCACAGTTAGGATATGCGTGGTTCACTAGCGTATAATGGTCGGTATGTTGTGTGCCTTGCAAAATGCTCAACCCTTTGAGAGTAGATTCTAAATACTCGCCTTGGTGATAGAAATTGAGGTTGTTGCGAGTGAGTGTCCCACCAAACGAGAAGGTATGTACGCTGGCGTGGCTATTTGCCTCTTGCGAAATATAGGTGTTATCGATAAGGGAAGCGGTAAGACTATCGTTTTGCAATTTGTAATAATCGAGGAAAGCCTCTTTGGCTACAAACACTTCGGTTACTACATTGGTAAGGATTGCCGTAGCAGTATCCGATAAGTTTTGGTGAACTTCAATAACTTTGAGCTGTGCATTTTCTCCCACTGCAATAATATTGCGCGGTTGGTAGCAAGTGGTTTCTTTTCTGTCGTTGAAATACAGCAACTGTATGGGTTTATTTACCACTTTTCCCTTGGGTACTTCTATATAAATCCCTTCTGAGGCAAAAGCGGTATTGAGAGCGGTAAATACATCGCCTTTTTCGGTATTGGCGTTGAAGTATTTTTTAATAAACGCTTCTCCTCCTTTGTGCAACGCCTCTAATAGGGGCGTAATGGTAACACCTGCTATTTCTTTACTCGACATTTCTGGGCAGTAATAGCCGTTTACAAACACGAGCACATCACAATCCTTAATCCAGTGTTCGTATAGCACTTCTGCGGAGAGGGTTGTTTTATTGTGAATAGGTTGCCACAAGCTGTAATCAGTAGCTTGGAGGTTAGAGAGAGAGGTGTATTTCCACGCTTCTACTTTCCTATGTGGGAAACCCTTTTCGGCAAAGAAACTGAGGGCTTCTTTGCGAATGTCTTTTAATATATCGCCTTTATGTGGGAACTGCTCAAAAGTAGCTACCCATTTGTCTTTTAAATTCATAGTCTAATTTGCTTATCCTTTGAGCCAATCATAACCTTTTGCTTCCAATTCTAAGGCGAGGTTTTTGTCGCCTGTTTTTACGATTTTACCGTCGGAAAGTACGTGTACGTAATCGGGGACGATGTAGTCTAAAAGGCGTTGGTAGTGGGTGATAACAAGCACCGCATTGTTTTTGTTTTTGAGTTTATTCACTCCATTGGCTACAATGCGTAGGGCGTCGATATCAAGACCAGAGTCGGTCTCGTCTAAAATAGCAATTTTAGGTTCGAGCATTGCCATTTGGAAGATTTCGTTGCGTTTCTTCTCACCGCCCGAAAAACCTTGGTTGAGGGAACGCGAAAGGAAGTCAGGGTTGATTTCTAGAAGGGCTGCTTTTTCGCGTATTTTTTTGAGAAGTTCAGCAGCAGGCATATCGGGTAATCCTTGTGCCTTCCGACTCTCATTGATAGCGGTTTTGATGAAGTTGGTTACTGATATTCCAGGGATTTCTACAGGGTATTGGAAAGACATAAAGATACCTTTATGTGCGCGCTCTTCGGGGGCATCTTCTAACAGACTTTCACCATTGAGGAGGATATCACCCTCTGTTACCTCAAAGTTTTCGTTACCCGCAATCACCGCCGAAAGGGTAGATTTGCCCGCTCCATTAGGTCCCATAATAGCGTGTACTTCGCCTGCTTTTATTTCTAAGTCAATCCCTTTGAGGATTTCCTTGCCTTCCACACCTGCGTGGAGATTTTTTATTATTAACATTCTTAATTGAGTTTAGTGATACTTCTCTTCTAACTATAAACAATGATACAGCTTGTATTAGTATTCATATTTTTCAATAGTACTATCATATCCCATCATCACTTTGGTAATTTTAGTAGCGTAACCTTGCGGATTATTAGCTTCATTTTTATATTCAGTTAAATATGGAGTGCCTGTAGTAAGTCCTAAGCTGGGGTTGTTAGGGTCTTTTTGTACTTGGGTTAGTTTAGTTTGTTTTACTACAAGGTTTTTGCTATTAGTGGCTTCATAAAGCTCATAAAAGATGTACTTATCTAAAGGAGTGTTTGCTAACGTGACAAGTTGTATTTGCAAGTCTCTCTTGGGGTTTTTCTTCTGCAGGTCATACTCATATAGACAGGTCTCTCTAAGAAAAACTTCTCCTCCGTCATTGAGTTTATCTTTTACTTTCTTTATCAAGTTGCCTTCTGGACTAAAAGTATAGGTTTTTCTGTCGTGTCCAGAAGCACTCGTTGCCACCACAGTATGGGCATCTGGGTAGGTAATTTTGTAAACGATTGAAGGAGAAAATTCACTTAGTTTTCCATCTTTGTAGCCAAAAGTAATAGACATAGGATGCTTTCCTATTCTACTTTTTCTAATTTCAGTAACTTGGTCTTGGTCATTGAAACTAAATTCTACAACTCCTTGAGCTATACCGTCTTTATCAATATCTATCCTGGCAGGAAGTTTCTTACCCTTTAGAGGCTTAATAATCAAATGTTTGACTTCCTTTCGCTTTGAACGATAAGTTTTGAACTCTCTTGCTTCCTTAATAAATCCGTCCTCTATGGTGTAAACCATTTCGGAGATATCATCCTTTGAACGCTCTATGATGTACTTAGTAGGCAATAATGTCTTTTCTTCCCACGGGTCAGGAGTTTTTTTATTGTTATTATTGTTATTGTCATCATCACTTTTGTGGCAAGCAACTCCAATGAGAGCAAGGCTTGCTAAAATTAACAGCTTTCTCATAACGGTTTTTTTAATTAAATTAGGGAGCAAAGGTAGTCTTTTTTGGCGTAACGAACAAAAAATATTTCTCCTATCTCCTCCTTATATTCGTGCCACATACGTGGTTTAGATGTGGTACAGACACCCTATCTATCGTAAATAACCTAATTTCTTTAAAAACCTCTCTATGGGGAAATTTAGCCCGCCCTGCTAGTGCAAGTGTTTCGTTCCTACTCTCACCATATCATCACCAAGGTACCTATGGTAATGAGTGAGACACCTACCACTGATTTAAGGGTGAAGTCCTCGTGTAGGAAGATAATAGCCAAAACGAAGGTGATGGCGATACTTAGTTTATCTACCGAAACAACTTTGGTAGTTTCTCCCATTTGCAGGGCTTTGTAATAGCACAACCACGATGCCCCTGTGGCAATTCCTGAGAGGATAAGAAAGAGCCAACTGCGCTGGCTTATCTGGGCAATATTATGCTGACTTTGGGTGATAAAAACCATTGCCCACGCCAGCAACACAACTACCACTGTGCGGATAGCGGTCGCTACATTAGAATTGACCCCCTCAATACCTATTTTGGCAAGAATAGCGGTAAGAGCAGCAAAGATAGCCGAAAGTAGTGCAAAAACGAACCACATCATATGTTATTTTGTGACAAAGGTAAGTATAATTTACTAATTAGCAATTAGCAAATTATCTAATCTGCTAATTTATAAATATGTAAGGCATCCGTTTGGTGGAGCGGGGTAACAGTAATATCGGTGATTTGAACTTTATCTGGCAGATTGACGATATAGGCGATAGTGTCGGCTATATCTTCGGCATATAGGGGCGTGATACCCTTATACACGTTCTCGGCTTTCTGCTCATCGCCTTTGAAACGCACCTTGCTGAAATTGGTCTCTACCAACCCTGGTTTTACAGTCGTTACCTTCAGCTTCTTGTCCATTAGCTCTATGCGCATCGCATCGCTGAGGGCTCTTACGGCAAACTTGGTCGCGCAATAAATACTGCCATTGGGGTAAGCTATCTCACCCGCTACCGACCCGACGTTCACTATCGTCCCTACCTTGTCGGTGGCAATCATTAGCGGAATCACACTGTTAGCAATATAGGTAAACCCTTTGATGTTAGTGTCAATCATCTGGTCTATATCTTCTATGGCGTAAGTATAGAGGTGTTGCAATCCTATTGCCAAACCCGCATTGTTGATGAGTATATCTATTTGTCGCCATTTTTCGGGTAAGGACTGGATATTTTTCGCAACCTCTTGGTAGTTTCTCACGTCGAAAGCTAAGGTTATAACCTCCACAGCGTGTTCTTTTTCGAGTTGGGCTTTCAGTTCTGCCAATACCTCAGCCCGACGAGCGCAGAGAATCAAATTAACGCCCATTTGTGCCAACTTTTCGGCTACTGCTTTACCTATCCCGCTACTTGCACCCGAGATAAAAGCTATTTTTCCTTTGATACGATTTAGTTCCATTTGTTTAGATATTTAAGTGTTAGGTTATCTCCATATCTTTTTCATTACCCCTTCTACAGTAGGTTGGTGATACTTACCCTCTTTATCTTTTGTGGTATTGAACACAGTAGGGTCAAAGTGCGGACAGTTGAGTGCTAAAAACTGAAAGAAGTAGCCATCGCTATAAAACATATAAGGCATAAACTCCCTTTGAAAATCGTTTTCGCACTCAAATTCATTGTTTATGATGATACGCACAAAAGCTGCGATGTCCTCTCGGGTGAGGTTGTTGTGTTTTACAGGGTCAGGCATAGCCAAATCAAAGGCAAAAGCTTCAATGCCATTGCTTTCCCACCATTCCCATAGCCAAGTGTTGGAAAGGTCTTTACCGGTGAGCTCACTGAGGTATTGCTCCATCGCCTTGTATTCTTTGTCAAACACTTCTTCGGGAGTGTCTTCACTTTGAGTATCCCAAAAGGCTTCGTAGTCTTGCAGGCGTTTGAGCACGAGGGGGTATAACCTTTCTGCAGTTGCGAAATCAGGGCGTAGTTCTTTTCTAAGGTTTTTCATATTCGTTAATTTTAATCATCATACGAAGTGTAATCCCATTGCAGACCATAACTTCCTAAATCATTTAATAGTTTATCAAAAAGAGCTTTTTGGGTAGTCCCTATAAAGATAGCTGTGGGTTTTCCAGTATCTCGGTGTATAGAGAGTGTTATCACAAGCTTAAAATCCTCATCGATAAAGGTGCGTTGTCCTTCCCAACTGAGAGAGGTAAGTTCGGTATATTGTTTTTCTATATGGGCAACTGCTCCTGTGGGCACTTCAAAGTCTTCCATTGTAGCTCGCACCCTGTCTTGCTACGACCTTTGAAAAAGTTGATTACCTTATAATCACTCGCCTTTTCGGTGTGCGTAGGGGCGATTGGCAAATCGCCCTTTAAGAAATAAGCTCATTCATTTACAATCTATTTTTTGTTTGACTCTAAAAAAGCAAAGCCTTTATTTTTGCTTATTTTTTTATCGAATTTCTATAGCGTGAGCTACATACACTTCCTCTTATCATTAATCATTAACCATTAATCACTAACCATTCATCATTTTTCTACCTCTTTTTCACTTTGCTCGCCACTACTTGGGAGAGAGGCTGAAGGTGAAGCCTTCCTCATTCTCATATTCAGAAACTCTACCCCTAACGAAAACGCTATCGCAAAGTACAAGTATCCCTTAGGCACAGCGCCCACCGTTTGCCCTGCCAATACCGCTTCCGATAGGTGCATACTCTCAGTAATAAGCATAAAACCAATGAGTATCAAGAACGAAAGTGCCAATATCTGAATCGAAGGATTGCGGTTTACAAAGTTGCCCACAGGGTTTGCAAAAAGCATCATTATGCCCACCGAAAGCACTACCGCTGTAATCATTATATAAATCGCCCCTGTTAGCCCGCTGGTCATTCCCACCGCTGTAAGAATACTATCCATCGAGAAAATAAGGTCTATCAGTAGTATTTGTACAATAGTTCCCCCGAAAGAAGCGTGTTGTCGTCCCTTAGGGTTGTCCGATTGTGTAACGTGTTCTATATGATTCACTTTCGCGTGAATTTCCTTAGTCGATTTATAGAGCAGGAAGATACCCCCCGCAAGCAGTATGAGAGCCTGCCCGTTAAAATGAGCTGAAAACCACCCCCAGTCAAGGCTGATAAGCGGGTCTTTCAACCTAATCAGAAACGAAATACCCAATAAAAGAGCAATGCGCAAAAACATCGCCAAGAAAAGCCCTAAGCGTGTAGCGCGCTTACGTTGATGTTCGGGCAGCTTCCCCGTAACGATAGAGATAAATATCACGTTATCAATCCCCAATACAATTTCGAGGAACGTAAGAGTAATAAGCGCCACAAGGGCATCAGCAGTAAAAAGAAAATCCATTTTATTTTTAGTTTTTAAAACGCAAAGATAAATCAAAAATTGAATATGAATACAACCCAAAGCCCAAAATGATAAAATTCTTATTCAATTACACCTCATTATAAGAAAAGTTTCCCATCGCCACACTCCCCCTAAACTCCTCCCACAAATTTGCTAATTTCCCAATTTTCTAATTCGCTAATTCTCTTTTCTGTCACACTTCCCCCTAGTGCCTATGCCCTAAGGCCTATTACCTGTTCCTCTTTCTTTCGCCTCGAAACCCCGTTTTTAACATTTTTAGCATTATTGTATCACACTATTAATCAGTTATTTATATACCCTTTCTATACCAATCGTCCAAGATTCGTATAAGCTTCCTATAAGCTCTCTATAAGCTACCCCCACCCTCCTTACACCCTTTTTTCACCAAAACTTCTCTCAGCTCTCTTCCGTTCTTCTCCGTTTCCTTCCGACTCTCAAAGACCCTCCCCAATAAAGTTTTCAATCTCGCCTAACCTCTGTCCGACACGTCCGACCTGTCAAAAAACTATTTTTATCACTCCTCATTTCCTAATTCTCTCATTTCCTCATTTTCTCATTTTCTAATTTCTTAATTTTCTCATTTTCTAATTTCTTAATTTTCTCTTCTTTCATCACATTTTTTCGTAGTTTCAAAAAAAGTCGTACCTTTGCAAAAAATTAATTACAGGTCTTGTAGTTCAACGGATAGAATAGAAGTTTCCTAAACTTTTGATCCAAGTTCGATTCTTGGCAAGACCACTTTTTTATCAAAAAACTTGGTCGGTATAAAAAAATATCGTACCTTTGTTGTTTCAAAAGGCAAATCCATCATTTTAATAACTTAAAATATCGGAATTATGAAAGACCTAAATGTATACATCGAAGAATTGCTCTACAAACACCAATGCGTGATTATCCCTAAGTTTGGAGCATTTATATCTAATAGAAAATCAGCCCAAATGGCTGAAGACAAAACGTTCGACCCTCCTAAACGAGAGCTCAGTTTCAACCCAAGTCTCACTTCTAATGACGGCTTGCTCATCAAGTATATATCCGAACAAACAGGCATCGAATATAACTTGGTAGAAGATTACGTAAACTTAGCCGTCGAAGGGTGGAAACGCATCTTGAAGCAAGACCAAACCTTAAATCTCGAAAAAATCGGGACTCTTAGGTTAGTCGGCGAAAATCGTATCTCTTTCGAACCCGCTGACGACGTGAATTTCCTTACCGATTCTTTCGGTATGGCGCCTTTCGTACCTCACGAAGTAACCGCCTCCGATTTAAAAATAGAAGAAAATCAAATCCGTCCTACACTCGACCATTCAAGTACCGATACCGGCATTCCTAACCTTCCTCCAGAAGAAGAAGATGCCGTAGTAACTCCTACTGAAAGTCCTGTGAGCCAAGTTACAGCTCCTGTGGTAACCAATACTCCTAAAACCCACAGAGGTACTACCCCACCGCCAGCTAAGGAAAAGAAACCTGCTAAAATAATGCCGTATGTAAAATATACAGCAGTAGCCTCAGTAGGCTTAGCCTTTTTGGCTTATGGAGCTTATCTGCTCTTCGGCGAAAGAGTAGTAAACGATGGCAATAACGAACAACAGTTTGCAATTACTGACAGCCTAGTACAAGAGCGCCTTAACCAAAAACTCAGCGAAGCAGCCGTGTTCACCCCGCCTATTACTATACCTGCTATTCCTTTGCAAGTAGAAAAAGTAAAGGCTAAAAAACCCGAACAAGTAAAACCTGAGCAAGTAAAGCCTGAACAAAAACCTACTCAGTCCACTAATCAAGCTGCCACTACGGTAGCGACAACCAAGCCCGCTAACACGCCTGTACAAGCTACTGCTACGCCTAAGCCAGCGCAAACTAGCACTGCGCCCAAACCTGCACAAACCACTACAACACCTAAGCCCGCTCAAACCAATACCTCAGGTGTAGCCTCTACCCCTGTACGTACAAATTCGGCAATGTCAGCTAAAAAATATCAAGTGATTGCAGGGGCTTTTAAGGACGAGAAAAACGCAGAAACCCGAGTGAAACAACTCCAAAAGCTGGGGTATAAAAACGCTTTCGTATTAGGAATGAACGCCAGAGGTTTGTACCAAGTAAGTTATGGCGGTTTCGATTCTATGGACGAAGCTAAACTACAACAAAAAGAAGTGCAAAACTCTAAAGAAGAGAAAAAACTCGACGGTGGCTGGATACTAACTCAACCCTAAAATAATGATGAAACTCAAGAAAAAACCTTCTGACTCACGTACTATACTCACCGACCTCGTACTCCCAGGCGAAACCAATCACCTCAACGCTCTGTTTGGAGGTGAACTCCTCGCCCGTATGGATAGAGCTGCTAGTATTGCTTCACAACGCCACTCTGGACGTTTAACCGTTACCGTATCAGTAAACCACGTGGCTTTTACTCACAGCATACGCATAGGAAGCATCGTAACGGTCGAAGCCGCCATCTCTCGCGCTTTCTCTACTTCTATGGAAGTATATATCGATGTGTGGATGGAAAATATCTATGGCGAACGTACCAAAGCTACCGAGGCGATTTACTCTTTCGTAGCGGTAGACGAAAACGGTCGCCCCGTAAAAGTACCTGAGATAGAACCAGAAACCCAGCTCGAAAAAGAACGTTACAACGGTGCCCTACAACGTCGCCAACTGAGTCTTGTGCTTGCAGGTAAACTCAGTCCGCACGACGCTACCGAGCTAAAAGCTCTCTTTACTGAATTAGAAAATAGCTGATGCATTTAGTAATAGAACCGCTGTAAAAGGCGGTTTTTCTCTTAAAAACAAAGCAAAATGACCTTATCTGAAGAAAACCACTTGAAAGCTATCTTTCACCTTTATAACGAAAAGAAAGAAGAGGTGAACACCAATGCTATTGCCGAAGTGATGAATACCAAAGCTTCATCAGTAACCGATATGCTTAAAAGGTTAGCCGATAAGGGGCTCATCAACTATGTGAAATATCAAGGGGTAACACTCACTAAAAAAGGCACGCAAAAAGCTATTGCTATCATTCGCAAACACCGTCTTTGGGAAGTGTTTTTAGTCGAAAAACTAAATTTTTCTTGGGACGAAGTGCACGAAATAGCCGAAGAGTTAGAACATATACAGTCAGAAAAACTTATAGAGCGCCTCGATGCTTTCCTCGATTTTCCTAAAAAAGACCCCCACGGCGACCCGATTCCTAACAAAGAAGGCGTTTTTACCACCACTATTCAAACCCTATTAAGCGAGCTCAAACAAGGCGATAAAGGTATATGTGCAGCGGTAAAGAACACCTCTAAGGAATTTCTCGTTTACCTCAACAAAATGAATATAGCTCTTGGCGACGAAATAGAAGTACTCAGCAAAGAACCCTTCGACGACTCTATGACTCTACTGGTAAACGACAAACAAATCAACCTATCAGCAATGGTATGCCGAAATATCTATGTCAATGGTTAGTGATTAATTGTAAATGATTAATTGCGTCGCAAACTTTGGTAAAGTTGAAATTCTACAAACAAAGGTTTTAAAAAGATGAAAAAAAACAATATAAAAAAACTAAGCCTTATTTTAGGTCTTATATTCATTATAATAATCGGTTACTGCGGTTACTGCATTTACCGTCACTATACCCGTACTCAAAAAATTAGCTTCGAAGAGAAAACTATAGAACGTAGCGATGAGAATTGCGAAGATAACTGTTTCTCTGTAAGCCTAAACTATCTATATTGCAACGGTAATAGCGAGTTCGCTAAGAATTTCAATGAAGAAATAGAACTACAACTCTCCAATTTTCTTCTTTCCAACGGCGACTCTCTACAAGTGGAAGGTATCAGTATACAAAAAGCTTTAGATAGCCTTACAAAAGATTACTATAAGCTTCACGAACATTTCCCTGAGCTCCCTGCTTTCGAGTTTATCGCTACCGATAGCATTATGTGGCAAAACAGTAAGATGCTTTCTTTAGTGTCCAATCGTTATGCTTTTACCGGTGAAGCACAACCTATACAAACCAAAGTTTTCACTCACTTTGCGTTAGATAATGGCGAAGTAATTACCAATGAAAACCTCTTTACCGATGAAGAAAAAGTAACCCAAATAGCCAAACGTTATTTTGAGAAAGCACAACAAAACGCCACCATCACTCCTTTAGATGATAAGAAGTTTTATTTTGAAGATGGAACCTTTCGTCTTCCTAACCAAATGGGTGTAGCAGCCGATGCTCTCATTTTGTTCTATGAACCTTTTGAGATAGCTCCTTATGTAGATACGCCTTTTGAAGTGAAAGTACCTATAAAAGAAATTATGCCTTATCTCACTTTTGCTGACAATAAATAACACTATGAAAGAACGATTAACAACATTACATAACGCTCTCTTACAAAAAACAGAAGTAGAAGGTCTCGCTTTTTTAGCTGAACAATTTCCTAATGAGATAGTTTTTTCAACCAGCTTTGGGTTAGAAGACCAAGCCATTACTCACCTCATTCTCGCAAACCAAATTCCTATCAGTATTTTCACCTTAGATACCGGTCGCTTGTTCAACGAAACTTACTCAGTTTGGGAAAGCACTGAACAGCGCTACAATACACATATTTTGCCTTATTATCCCAAAACACACGATATAGAAGAATATGTACACAAAAATGGTCCTTTGTCTTTTTATCGCTCAGTAGAACTGCGCAAAGAGTGCTGTCATATACGCAAAGTTGAACCCCTTAGCCGAGCGCTAAAAGGCAAGAAAGTATGGGTAACAGGTTTGCGTGCCGACCAAAGTAATGCTCGTAAAGATCTCCCTATACTCGAATGGGACGATACTTACCAGCTCTTTAAATACAATCCTATCCTCCATTGGACGTTTGAAGATACCAAAGCCTTTATCAAGACACATAACATTCCTTATAATGTGCTACACGACAAAGGTTTTGTGAGCATAGGCTGTGCCCCCTGTACTCGTGCTATCAAAGAGGGTGAAGATTTTCGCGCAGGTCGTTGGTGGTGGGAAAGCAATAGTAAAAAAGAATGCGGACTACACGAACACAAATAATAACAAAGAGCTCCACTTAGCCTTGCTAAGTGGAGCTCTTGTTCTCTATAAATAATTCAATTAATTAAGATTTACCCTTTGTCTTTTCGCTTCAAAAATAAGCACCGCAGCAGCAACTGATACATTCATAGAGTCGATTACGCCCTCCATTGGGATAATGATGTTCTGAGTGCTATGAGTAAGCCATTCCTCTGTAAGACCTTGGTCTTCCGTACCTACTACGATAGCACTGGCTTCCTCAAACGATACTTCGTAGTAAGGTTTAGAGGCTGTAAGAGCAGCACAATAGCTATTGATACCTTTGGCTTTGAGAAAATCAATCACTTCAGTAGTGCTCCCCGTTGCAATAGGAACAGTAAACACACAACCCACGCTCGAGCGTATAATATTAGGGTTGTAGAGGTCAGTTTTAGGATTGGCAATAATCACAGCGTCTATATTAGCAGCATCGGCAGTGCGAAGGAGAGCCCCTATATTACCTGGTTTTTCAGGAGCTTCAGCTACCAATAACAAAGGAGAGTCGGTTGCGAAAGCTAACGTATTTAAGCTGTGTTTTTTAGTCTGTATTAAGGCAATAACCCCTCAGTAGAACTGCGATAACTAATCTTTTGGTATACTTCTTTGCTAATAGCGATAGGATTTACTCTTTGAGCTGTATGGCTAAGAAGTTTTTGCAAGTGTCCTTCTGCAAAAATCTCAGGCTGATATAGCAGTGTTTCGAGAGTATAGCCTCCTTCAAGGGCTAAGCGTATCTCGCGGGCACCTTCTACTACACATATTCCTTCTTTTTTACGCTCGCGTGATTTCTCGCTGAGGAGAACTATTTTCTTTATTAGGGGGTTTTGAGTACTGGTGATGTTCATTTTTAGGTAAGAGATAAAAAGTAAGAAAAAGCTGCCTACTCTCGTAGGCAGCTTTTGTTATCATTTATCCATAAGCACCATACACTGCATCAGCTCGGGCTTATTCTTGGTGTAGTCATCTAACCAAACTTTCAATTCTTCTATTTCATAAGGTAATAACCTATCAATAGCTTTTTTAAGTTCCTTACAAAATAGGTTAGGGTCGAAACTCACTTTCGAT
This sequence comes from Capnocytophaga sp. oral taxon 902, assembly GCF_013394735.1. Taxonomy (NCBI): domain Bacteria; kingdom Pseudomonadati; phylum Bacteroidota; class Flavobacteriia; order Flavobacteriales; family Flavobacteriaceae; genus Capnocytophaga; species Capnocytophaga sp. oral taxon 902. The sequence goes on along the minus strand of NZ_CP058261.1, from coordinate 1,831,547 downwards.
AAAATCATTGTGGTATATTCAAACATAGCTCGTTTCATAACTTCATCTATTTAGAATTTCACTGTACAAATGTACTTCTTTAAAATGAACTAAGCAAGTTTTTAGGTGTTAATATTGTGTTAATTTTTATAACTATTTCAGTTTCACATCGTATTCTAAATGGGCTTGCACTCCACGTTGCTGAGCGATATGTTTCACCTGCTGATAGACTTCATAAGCTTCTACACCCATCTCATTGCACAAGTTCTCGCTTCTCAGATTCGCTCCAAAACGGCGGAACATTGCTTTAAAGTCCATCTCAAAAGTAGGGTAAGAAACGGTGCGATATTCTTTGAGTCCGTTGTCTTTGGCAGCGTAGGCGATAGCATCGTTTAGCGAGCCGATTTCGTCTACCAAACCATTAGCAAGAGCTTCTTTACCGCTCCATACTCTTCCTTGTGCAATGGAGTCTATTTGGGCAACCGTTTTACCACGCCCTTTGGCTACACGGTCTAAAAATACAGTATACACTTGCTCGATAGATTCGGTCATTTCTTTTTTAAATTGTTCAGTAGGTTTTTGGAATACACTATAAAACTGAGCGTTGGGGTGAGTACTTACAGTTTCGGCATTTATACCCCAGTTGGTAGCTAAAACATTTACATTGGGAATTACCCCAAACACCCCAATAGAACCGGTGATAGTACCTGCTTCTGCAAAAATGCGATTAGCATTGCACGCAATATAATAGCCTCCTGAAGCGGCATAGTTACCCATAGAAACATATACCTTTTTCTTCTTTTTAGTAACTTCGATTTCTCGGTGCATCAATTCAGAGGCTAAGGCATCGCCACCAGGGGAATTGATACGAAGCACAATAGCTTTTATATCTTTATTATCGGAGGCTTTGCGCAAGGCACGGATAATGGTTTCATTACCTACGATTTCGGCGCGCCCTTCGCCTTGCATAATCTCACCATCGGCATAGATAACAGCTATCTTATTTTTGGTGTGTTTGCCCGCTGCTTTGCCTACTACGGCTTCGGCATAATCTTCAATATTGATAAAATCGACTTTATCGATGCTTTTACTACCGGTTTTATCACAGATGATTTGCTCGAATTCATCACGGAAAAGAATGCCGTCTATGAGTCCGTTGTTTTTAGCTAACTGGGCAGTACGTCCGCCTACATTGGTAGCTATTTCATTGAGTTTTTCTACGGAAATATTACGACTTTTAGCGATATCGGTAACGATGACGTTCCACATAGCAGAGAGTAATTCGGTGAGTTGCTTGCGGTTGTTATCGCTCATCTTATTGTCTAAGAAAGGTTCTACAGCGCTTTTGTATTTACCGTGGCGAATCACTTCCATTTGTACACCGCTTTTTTCTTGGAGCCCTTTGAAGAAAAGGACTTCAGAAGAGAGCCCTCGAAGCGCAACACTTCCGAGCTGACTAATATACACCTTATCGGCTACGGTTTGGAGATAGTAATCGAGTTGGGAAATTTCATCACTATAAGCTAAGACGAATTTGCCAGAAGTCTTAAAATCCTCCAAAGCTTTACGAAGTTCTTGAGCGAAAGCTAATCCGCCGATGTTACCCGTACTTTTGAGGTAAATACCTTTGATACGCTTGTCGGTTTTGGCGTTCTCAATAGCTTTGAGAGTTGCATTAAGTCCGTTATAGGATTCAGAGGTATAGTCGAAATCCTTAAAGGTTATGCGTTCGCCGTAGTCTACTAATGGTTCTTCAAAAGAGAGTTCGAGTACAGAGTTGTCCTTCACACTCACTTCTTCACCTTTGGCACCACCTACCACTGAGCTTATCATCACAGAAATGAAGATGAGGAAAAGAATAAAACATATCCCCATAGAGATAAAGAATCCGAGGATAGTGGCTAAGAGAGTCTTAAAAAAAGTCATATTGTTGATGTTTTAATGATTATTTTTTAGGTTTTAATTACCTCCTCCATCAGAGGAGCAAGCAGTAAAGGTTACTAATGTTACCGCAATAGCAATAAGGCTGTAAAAAGCCTTTTTCATTTCTTTTATTTGAGTTAATACAGGGGCAAAGATAGGAGAAAATTAACAAATCAGCAAAGTTTTAATACAAAAAAAGAGCTTATCTGGAAAGTTTTATTTTGTGAGGACGATTTGCCAATCGCCCCTACAATGTAACTAAAGCATTTTGATTATCAAGGTAATCAACTTAGCCAAAGTTTGAAAATTCGGCTAAGTATGTAACTATTACTTTTCTGTTTTTATGGCTCTGAGAATTTCTCCTGTCCAGAGTACGAGGCTGGTAGCGCCAATGATGATTGCCCAATCGGTGAGCTTGAGTGGGGTTACGTTGAACATCTGTCCACCAAAAGTAGTGATAAACACTTGACCGATGACAATCACCGTAGCAATAAGTATAAAACCTTGGCTCTTGCCTATATTATAAAAAGTACTCTTTCCGGTACGATAAGCTTTGGCATTGAACATATTCCAGAATTGCAAGAACACGAATATCGAGAAGAACAAGGAAAGTTCATAAGCCGATAGTCCGTTTTTGGGTGCTCCGAAGTGAAAGAAATGACTGAAATAATCAGTAATTGAAAATTGAGTGAGACTGGTGATATCCTCATTTTTAAAGTACTGAATGAAACCAAAAAGCAACACTACAAAGAATCCTCCTACACCAAAAATGCCTTTCGTCATTGGTTTTGTAATGATATTAGCACCACGCGCACGAGGTTTATCGTTCATTACGCGGTTGCTCGGTGGTAAGGACGCTAACGCTAATGCCGCAAAGGTATCCATAATGAGGTTCACCCAGAGCATTTGGGTTACGGTAAGCGGTGACTCTACCCCTAAAAATGCCCCAATGAGCACGATGATACACGCTGCCACATTGATAGTCATCTGGAAGAGGATAAAACGCTGAATGTTTAAATAGAGTGAACGCCCCCACATTACGGCTTTACCGATACTACTGAACGAGTTGTCCAAGATAGTGATATCGGAAGCTTCTTTGGCTACTGAGGTTCCGTCGCCCATTGAAAGACCTACTTGGGCAGCTTTGAGGGCTGGTGCATCGTTGGTACCATCACCGGTTACGGCTACAACTTCGCCTTTTTGTTGCAATAGGTTCACGAGGCGTGCTTTGTCGAGCGGACGTGCGCGTGAAATCACACGTAGGTCGGTAATGCGATCTAAGAGTTCGGTATCGCTCATCGCGGCAAATTCTACGCCGGTGATTTGGTTGCGCTCGGTGCAAGTATCGTCCCACAAATGTATTTGGCGGGCGATTTCGCGAGCGGTACCTGGTGTATCACCGGTTACAATCTTCACCTGAATGCCTGCGTGCAAACACTCTTCAATAGAAGCAGGCACATCAGGGCGTACGGGGTCAGAAATAGCAGTAATACCTATAAAATTTAAGCCATTTATCACTAACTTACCATTTTCGGATATTACCGTATTCGGGTCGTCGATTACTTTATATGCAAAACCGATAGTGCGCATCGCTTGGTTTTGGTATTGTAATAGTTTTGCCTCGAAATCGGCTTGAGGAATATCGGAAAGGAATTTACCCCCCTCGTAGCAAAAAGTCATCACGATTTCGGGAGCTCCTTTTACGTACAATACCGGTTTGCCCAACGCTGGTGATTGCACCAAAGTAGCCATATATTTGCGTTCGGTAGAAAAAGTGAGTTGGTTAAGCACTTCACTCCCTTCGCGTATGGGCAAGTAGTTGGTTCCTTTGCCGTAGAGCCACAATAGGAGTGCTCCTTCGGTAGGATTCCCCAGCACGTTTGGTTTTTCTTTATCAGTAAAATCGAGGTAAGCGGTAGAGTTCACCGCCATCGATTCGGCGATGAGTTTTTCACCTAATTGTTCATCTGTAAAACGATTGAAATAAGTTTCGTAGATAGTCATTTGGTTTTGGGTGAGCGTACCCGTTTTATCGGTACAAATCACGGTAGTAGCGCCCATCGTCTCACAAGCGTGCATCTTGCGCACGAGGTTATTGGTGGCCATCATACTGCGCATACTGTAAGCCAAACTGAGGGTAACACTCATCGGTAAGCCTTCGGGTACCGCAACTACCACCACAGTAATAGCAATCATCGCTGTATTGAGAAGATAGTGACCAAAATCAATCCAATCGATTTGGTTTATGTTATGAGCAGGAAGCGTAAAATATAGGATAAGGCGACCTACAATCACCAAAATTGCAATGGCGTAACTGATTTTGGTAATCATTCCTGCGAGTTTATCCAACTGTTCGTTGAGGGGAGTTTTCACTGTGTTGTCTATCTGAACCCCTTCGAACACTTTGCCATATTCGGTAGCGTCGCCGACCTTTTTCACTTCAAAAATACCGTGACCATCGGATACCGAAGTACCGCGACAAACGTAGTTAGAAGGGTAAGTAGCTTCTGCCTCAAAATCGGCTGGATTGGTGGTTTTGTGTACCAAAGGTTCTCCGGTAAGGGTAGACTCGTTGATATGCATTGATACGGCTTCGAGGAGCTCGCCATCGGCGGGTACTTCTTCTCCGGTTTCCAAAATCACGATATCGCCTACTACAATATCCTTTTTGAGCACTTGTGTAATGTGTTCGTTGCGAATGACTTTATAGTAAATCTCGTCGTTTACCTGATTGAGAATTTCGAATTGTTTATTGGCTTTATGTTCAAAATAGAAAGCGACACCTGTAGCCAAGAGTACAGCAAAGAGAATCCCTATGGGCTCTAAGAAAGCATCGAAACCTTCATTATGCACCATATACTCATAAGTAGATACTCCAAAAGAGAAGACGAGGGCAACGAGAAGAATGATGATAATGGGGTCGGTGAACTTTTCTAAGAATTGTTTCCAAAGCGGTTCGCCTTCTACTGATGAAAGGGAGTTTTCACCGTATTTTTGGCGACTTTCAAGGACTTGCGCATCGGTAAGACCTTTGTAATGGTGTTTATCTGCCATAGTTTTTTGAGTAATTAAAATGCAAAGATAGCTATAATTAGCGAATTAGAAAATTATAAAATGAGAGAATGAGGAAATTAGGGAATTAGGAAATTAGGAAATGAGATGCGAGGTTGAGTTAGAGAAATGAGGCTGTGCCTCAGAAATTAAACAAATTTTAAACAAAATCAAGGCTACGCCTTGTGAAATGAGGAGAGAGGTTTGTCGGAGTTTTCAGAGAATCTTAGAGAGGTTCTGAACTTTCGGAAGATATCGGAGGGATTCGGAAGAGGGGAGAGAGAGTTTTTGATGAAAAAAGGGTGTAAGATGGGTGGGGTTAGCTTATAGAGAGCTTATAGGAAGCTTATACGAATCTTGGACGATTGGTATAGAAAGGGTGTATAAGTGGTTGAATGACAGCATAATACAGCGATGCAAAAAATGGTAAAAAGAGGGTTTCGAGGCGAAAGAAAGAGAATCTTCACCCCGTTCACATACTCTCCTATTCGGAGACTTCTCCCAAGGAGAGGGGGGATATGGCGACGGAAAAATGTTATTATTTGGGTATATAACGGAAAAATAAGTGTATCTTTGCCTTTGGAATTTTATATCTGTAGCAAAATGCAACTTACTTGTATCATTGTAGACGATGAGCCTATGGCGCTCCAACTGCTTGAAAGTTATGTGGTAAAGACCCCTTTTCTGAGGTTAGTGGGCAAATTTAGCAATGCTATTGATGTATTGACGTTCTTATATGAAGGTCGTACACCCGACCTTATCTATATGGATATCCAAATGCCTGAGCTTACAGGGCTTCAGCTTTCTAAAAAGATACCTACCTCTACTAAAATTGTTTTTACTACGGCTTTTGACCAATACGCTATTGAGGGATATAAGGTAAACTCTATTGGATACTTATTGAAACCTTTTGATTATGCTGAGTTTTTGGAGACGGCTCAAAAGGCTTTGCTATTAAGCACACCTTCTGTTACTGAAAAACCGCTCGAAGTAGCGCAGGATTATATGTTTGTAAAGGCGGATTACAAGCAAATAAAGGTGATGTATGATGATATTTTGTATATAGAAAGTCTTAAAGATTACGTAAAAATATACCTCAACAGTCAGCCACATCCTATTGTAACGCTGATGAGCTTGAAGAAATTGGAAGAGGAATTACCGGAAGAACGGTTTATGCGAGTGCATAGGTCGTTTATAGTCGCTCTGGACAAAGTAGAAGTAGTGGAGCGCAACCAAATAGTATTTGGCAAACAACGCATTACGATTGCTGAGAATTGTAGGGAAGCGTTTCTGAATAAAATAATGCCTAATGGTCAATAAAAAAAGTTGCTTGAAAAAATCAAGCAACTTTTTTAATTATTAGCCGTTAGTTGAATAAAGGTTTCTTCTAAGTCTTTATGCTTGTGATTAATTTGTAGTATTTTCAATCCGTTTTCTTTGGCAAAATCAAATACAGTAGGACGCATATCTTCTGAGGTATCGAACTGTAACTGATATAGAAAATCATAGACATTATGCACTGATACTATGTTAGGCAAAGCGCGTAAGAGGCGTTCTTCGACACGAAAATCAAAAGCTACTTCTATAATTTGTTCTTTGTTTTGCAGTTCGGTCATTTTCTTATCTAACACGATGTTACCTTTATGCAATACAATCACACGGTCGGCCAAAGCTTGAATTTCTTGCATAATATGAGAAGATAGCAACACTGTTTTACGCTTACCTAACTCTTTGATAATATGGCGTATTTCTACCAGCTGATTGGGGTCGAGCCCTGTGGTAGGTTCATCGAGTATAAGAATTTCGGGGTCGTGAATAAGCGCAGAAGCCAAGCCTACACGCTGACGATAGCCTTTGGAGAGCGCCTCTATCTTCTTATTACTTTCAGAAGAAAGCCCTGTAAGAGCAATTACCTCTTCAATTCTATCGGAGGGGACTTTGGGGTATAGTTCAGCCATAAAGCGCAGATATTCTCGCACGTACATTTCGGTATACAACGGATTGTGTTCAGGTAAATACCCTATTGTTCTCTGTGCTTCAATAGGATTTTTTAGTATATCAATGCCATTTACTGTTATTGTTCCATCAGTAGGGGTAAGCGCTCCTGTAATCATTTTCATAGTAGTAGATTTACCTGCTCCATTAGGTCCTAAAAAGCCGGTAATTTCACCTTTTTCAAGTTGAAAACTGATAGCATTGACAGCCACTTGCTGTCCGTATATTTTTGTTAGTTGTTGAACTTCTACAGACATCTTATTATATTTTGGGCTCAAAAGTACAAAATAATAAACAATTGACAAGCGTAATAATTAAAAAAGGCTACCCCAATAGAGCTTTGGATAGCCTTCCTTCAGTATATTTAAAAACAAATAGAAGCTAAACTACAAAGGTTTTACAAGAGTTAAGAACCATTCTTTTACATCGCCTTCTAATAGAGGGGCGAGTTTTTCTTCACAAGTTTTGTGGTAGTCATTAAGCCATTTACGCTCTACATCGGTGAGGAGACTCACATTGATGCTTGAGGGCATAAACGGGCAAAGGGTGAGGGTTTCAAAATCGTAGAAGGTACCAAACTCGTTGGTAGCTACTTCACGCACCGTAATGAGGTTCTCGTGACGAATACCGTATTGGTTTTCGAGATATACCCCAGGTTCGTCGGAGCATACCATACCTGCTAATAACACTTGTGGGTTCAGGTCTTTGCGAATATTTTGAGGTCCTTCGTGTACGTTCATAAAGCTGCCTACACCGTGACCTGTACCGTGCCCGTAGTCCTTGTGGTTTTTCCAAAGTGCCATACGTGCATAAGCGTCGAGCTGTACACCACGAGTACCTCTTGGGAATTGTACCATTGCGAGTTGTATCATTCCTTTGAGTACAAGGGTACTATCGTCAATAAACTGTTGACTTACTTTCCCTAATGGAATGGTACGAGTGATATCGGTAGTACCTTCAAGATACTGTCCGCCAGAGTCTACCAAAACGCTACCTTCAGGATGTACCTCTTTACTACCGTGCTTAGGAGCTGAATAGTGCACAATGGCGCCATTACCTTGGTAACCAATGATACTGCCAAAACTTTCGCCTACGAAGTTTTTGCCTTCGGCGCGGAAGTCGCGTAGCTTCTTGCCGATGCTGTATTCGGTCATTGGTTCTTTACCTACTTGGTGAGTGAGCCAATAGAGAAACTTCACCATTGCTACCCCATCGCGTACCATTACGGTGCGGAACCCTTCGAGCTCGCTAGGGTTTTTCACGGCTTTCATCAGGTTGCCAGGAGCGGGAGCTTGCACGAGTTTATTGTCCTTTTGGAGGGCTTCGAATATCGCTTGATTCGTATTAGGGGCGAGGAGTATATTTTGTCCTTTTACGGTAGCCAAATAGTTGTAGAACTCATCATAAGGACGCACGTTTACTTTGGCTGCTGCCAAATGAGCTTCTACCTCAGGGGTGAGTTTAGCTTTATCTACAAAAAGGGTCGCTTCTTTATCGGATAGAGCGATATAACCGAGGAATACAGGGTTGTAAGCCACATCGCTACCGCGGAGGTTGAGTGTCCAAGCTACATCGTCTAAGGCAGTGATAAGGTGCAAGGTAGTGCGGTGGTTAGCCATTGCTTTGCGAATAGCGGTGAGTTTATCGGCTACGGTTTGTCCTGCCCATTTATCGGGGTGTACGAAAATGTGATGAAGAGGGTCTTTTTCGCGGTTCGTCCAGATAAGGTCGATGAGAGGTTTATGTACCAATTTGATATTGTGAGCGGCTAAAGTAGCTTGTAGTTTTTCCCAAGCGATGTGAGAGGTTGCCAAGGCGTTAAGTGCCACAGTAGCCCCAGCAGGAAGTACTGATACGAGCCAATCGGCATAATCGGGGGTACCTTCTACACCGTCCTTGAAGAGGTCGATGCCAGAGCCTTTGAGCTCAATAGCCGATTGTACAAAGTAACGAGAGTCCGTCCACAAGCCGGCTTTATCTTTGGTAACGACTACAAAACCCGCAGAGCCTGTAAATCCAGAGAGCCAAGCGCGTTCGAGCCATTCTTTGGGTAGGTATTCACTAAGGTGAGGGTCGGCGCTGAATACCACAAAAGCGTCGATGTGGTTTTCTTGCATTTTAGAGCGCAAGAGGGATAATTTTTCGGGTGTATTCATTGTTTATAGTTTTTATTCTGGGTAATTCAGATTTTTATCAGTGAGGTGGTGAAGAGTTTCTAAGTATTTCTTAGCTTCATACTTCGCCATTAGGAGGTTGTTGTTGTAGAAATTGCCACATTCTAAAGCTGAGGCACCAGGTATATCACCTTCAAAATTAGCGATATACTCAAAGAGTTCGGTAATCAAAGGGGCGATATCTTTAGAAGTATAGTCGCCAGCGAGAATAAGGTAATTACCGGTCATACAGCCCATAGGCCCCAATAGATAATTTTGTCTTTCCACTCGGGGTTGTTGCGCAACCAAGTAGCGGCAAGGTGCTCGATAGTATGCGTTTCGGGACTGCCAAGTACGGGCTCACGGTAGGGGAGCTTCATACGGATATCGAAAGAGGTAAGCACTTCGTTGCCTACATAGTCTTTACGCGATACATAAATGCCACGCTCGAGTTTGAGGTGGTCGATACAAAAACTTGCTATTCTTTCCATTTTATTTAGCTAAGAGTTAAGAGATAAGAGGTAAGAAATGATACCTTTATATTTTAACTCGTTGTTAATTGATATTTAGTTGAATTTCTTGAGTGAAATCGGAGTAGTCTTCTATTTTGAAAGCGCGAATATCTCTTACTGAAAGGCAAAACCATTTGATATTTTTTAGGCTTTGTATAGCACGAAAAAGGGTTCGCAAATCGCCTTCAGTAGCATAAGTACTCCCTTGTATCCAATAAAAATTATTTTGCTTAAGTACTTTTCTAATTTCAGCATAAGCGTTGTGATATGGATCTTTATAATGTTTCTTTAGCTCAGAAACTATTAAGTCAAAAGCTATAGCGTGCATAATTCTTCCTCTTCTACGGGTTTAAACATATCTTCTTTTTCAAAGAATAATTCGCCATTGTCCGTCTTTACTTCAATGACAATTCCTATAAAAGGATTTTGTTCTATTTCGGTAATGGTAGCTTCTACCCAATCGGGTTTCCCTGTGAGTTGAGGAGAAACCCACACGCGTTGTCCTATGTTAAATTTACTTTCCATTTTGTTTAGGTAAGAGATAAGAGGTAAGAGATGATACCTTTACTTCTTGTTAATTGATATTTAGTTGAAATTCTTGAGTAAAGTTGTTTAGGAGTGTCTGAATTTTCGGAGAAGCTCGGAGAGTTTCTGAAAAAACTCTAACGTCTGACACCTAATAAACTACCCCGCAAAGGTATTAAACCTATCATTAAAAAACAAATGTTTTAAGGAAATTGTTTTAAAGATCTGTAATTCCACTAGTAGAGATATTACTCTTAATCACCATTTTCTTATGTGTTTTAGTCGTTTTAATAATACAAAAAGGACGACTCAACTTTTTTACTTATCATCAAAAATATGGAGTATATTCAGGTAAAAGATAAAAAATAATGTGATACAAAGATATGATTTTTAGAAGATAAAAACAAAAAAAAACATTGCCAAAGTTTGTATGTAACTTTAGCAATGTTAAGCACGGGTGGAGGGATTCGAACCCCCATCAACGGTTTTGGAGACCGCTATTCTACCCTTGAACTACACCCGTATTTTAAAAAAGTTTTGAGTTTTTATGCTCAAAACTTTTTTGTATTAAATAATATTTAACCTAACCTTCTAAGCTAATTAGTCAAGAATTTCAGTTACTTGACCAGCACCTACGGTACGACCACCTTCGCGGATAGCGAAACGGAGACCTACGTTAAGAGCGATAGGTTGCAACAATTCTACTTCGATAGTTACGTTATCACCTGGCATAACCATATCAACGCCTGGTTGCAAGTGGATAGTACCGGTTACGTCGGTTGTACGTACGTAGAATTGAGGACGGTAGTTGTTGTGGAATGGAGTGTGACGACCCCCTTCTTCTTTAGAAAGGATATACACCTCAGCTTTGAATTTAGCGTGTGGAGTTACAGAACCTGGTTTGCAGATTACCATACCACGTTTGATGTCTTTTTTGTCGATACCACGAAGCAACAAACCTACGTTGTCACCAGCTTCACCACGGTCGAGGATTTTGCGGAACATTTCAACCCCAGTAATAGTAGAGGTTAACTTATCAGCACCCATACCGATGATTTCAACTGCATCACCTGTTTTAGCTTCACCAGTTTCGATACGACCTGTAGCAACGGTACCACGACCGGTGATAGTGAACACGTCTTCGATAGGCATCAAGAATGGTTTATCTACGTCACGAGTTGGAAGTTCAATCCATTTATCAACAGCGTCCATAAGGGCAAGAACGCTATCAACCCATTTCTTTTCGCCGTTAAGAGCACCAAGAGCTGAACCTTGTATGATAGGAGTGTTATCGCCATCGTATTGGTAAGAGCTCAAAAGCTCGCGCATTTCGAGTTCTACGAGTTCCAACAATTCTGGGTCATCTACCATATCTACTTTGTTCATAAACACAACGATACGAGGAATACCTACTTGGCGACCGAGGAGGATGTGCTCACGAGTTTGAGGCATAGGTCCATCGGTAGCGGCAACTACGAGGATAGCACCGTCCATTTGGGCAGCACCTGTAATCATATTTTTTACGTAGTCGGCGTGGCCAGGACAGTCTACGTGTGCGTAGTGACGAGTAGCTGTTTGGTATTCTACGTGAGAGGTATTAATGGTAATACCACGTTCTTTTTCTTCGGGAGCGTTGTCGATTGAATCGAAGCTACGAACTTCTGAAAGACCAGCATCGGCTAATACTTTAGTAATAGCGGCTGTCAAAGTTGTTTTACCGTGATCCACGTGTCCAATAGTACCAATATTCAAGTGGGGTTTGGAACGATCAAATGTTTCTTTTGCCATTTTTAAATAAATTTTAAATCTTAGTTATATAAATGAGTGTTTGATGTGTGTACAAAATACGTGAGAGCTGATGACGAGATTTGAACTCGTGACCTCTTCCTTACCAAGGAAGTGCTCTACCCCTGAGCTACATCAGCATACAAAAAAAGAGCGGGAGACGAGGTTCGAACTCGCGACATTCAGCTTGGAAGGCTGACGCTCTACCAACTGAGCTACTCCCGCAAAAAAAATAAAAATATGACAGTGGGGAGAACAGGATTCGAACCTGTGAAGGTAAAACCAGCAGATTTACAGTCTGCCCTCGTTGGCCACTTGAGTATCTCCCCCGAATATTTGAACTATTAAAATATGTACTTTTTTTGAGCCGGCAGAGGGATTCGAACCCACGACCCCGAGATTACAAATCACGTGCTCTGGCCAACTGAGCTATGCCGGCGTCTATCTTTTTACAGAGCGCAAAAGTATAACATTTTTTTTTATCGACAAAATTTTTAGCACTTTTTTTACGAAAATATTTTGACTGTAAATACAAACATTTGAATATCAGATGTATTTTATGAATAATATGTTTTAACTTTATTGCTATTTTTTTAGCTTACGTGAATAATTAGCCAATTAGGGTTTGGCAAAGCTTTGCGATATAAAAGTAAACAAAAATACGATACGAACCACACGAGCAGGTGTGGGGCATACGGACAAGTAATAAGGTTTAAATGGGGGATAAGTGGGGTTACAGTGGCTCTACAGTGGCTCTACAGTGGCTCTACAGTGGGGCAAGAATGAAGTAAAGACAAATAAAAGGTGAAGAATGAATGAAGAAAACTTCTATGATTGATAAAGGAATCAAGGGGAGTTGTAGAAGGTAAGCTTATGCACAAGAATGTTTTGGTTGTTTTGAACTAACATAAGTCTTTAAAATTGCTCTAATACTTGTATGCGTTTGCGAATAGGTGGGTGGGTGGCGAACATTGCAAAAAAGCCTTCGGCTTTATAGTCGATGAAGAGTTCTTTTACTTCGTCGTTATCCACACCTTCGATGGTGGAGTGCCCTGAGATTTTCTTTAAGGCATTGGCTAATGCCAAAGACTTATGGGTCATTTCAACAGCTCCTGCATCAGCCATATATTCGCGACTGCGAGAAAGTGCTAACTTAAAGAGTATTGAAAAGAAATAGACAACCCCTGCTACCAATAAGACTACCAGCACAACAGCTCCTCCCCCACCCTTTTCGTTTCGCCTATTGCGTGAAGAATACAACTGACTATTGAGCATCGTGCGGAAAGCGATATTGGCAATCGTGGCAAAAATACCTACAAACACAATGGTAATAATAAGCAAACGGACATCGCGATTGCGGATATGGGTAAGTTCGTGAGCTATCACCCCTTCGAGTTCATCGTCGTTAAGCGTGTTGATAATACCACGTGTGAGGGTGACGGCAAAGGTCTTTTGGTTGATACCGGAAGCAAAAGCATTGAGCGCATCGCTTTCTATAATATAGAGCTTGGGCATAGGCATTCCGACGCTCATACAAAGGTTCTCGGTGAGGTTATACACCCGCATATTCTCACGGCGTTCTAAGGGACGAGAGTGAGTGGCGGTTTGTATCATTTGGGTATTGAAGAAGTAGGAGATTACAAACCATATAGCTACCCCTATCAGCACCACAGGGACTACTGAAAGGAATTGAGCATTCACAGTCTCTATATCTTGGTCGTTAAGCATATACAATACCGCATAGGTTCCCGCAAGGATTAGCAAGGGGAAGGCTAATAAATACAGAACAGACTTGGTGTTATTTCGTGCGATTTGTTGTCGGATACCAAGATATTGCATAATTTAAGTTTTTATTATTACCGGATTTTCTTTACTTGCAAAGATAGGAGTGGCAAAGATATTAGTTTTATATGAGAATACCAAACAATGTTCAAAAAAACAAATAAAGGAGACGCTATAAAACATCTCCTTTATATATCTTCTATGCATTCGATTAGCTAAACGAAATCTCTGGAGCTTTATCCAACTGCTGGCGTTGTTCTGTACCCAAATCGAAGAAGGGTTGTGGAGTCATTTTCTTGAAACCTGCTACAATGTTAGTAGGTATCGATTGGATAGCGGTATTCAGCTCTTTGGTAGTAGAGTTGAAGAAGCGACGCACTGACGCCAATTTATTTTCTATATCGGCAATTTCTTGTTGGAGGTGCATAAAGTTAGTATTCGCTTTCAAATCAGGATAAGCTTCTACTTGGATATTGAAAGCACCCATAGCAGAAGAGAGTTCTTTCTCAGCTGCAATCTTATCGTTTATATCAGTAGCGCTCATAGCACGACTGCGCGCTTGAGTGATTTTGGTGAGCACATCGGACTCGTGAGTCATATAGCCTTTTACAGCTGCTACCAGTTGAGGAATAAGGTCGTGACGTTGCTTGAGTTGCACATCGATATCAGCAAAGGCGTTCTCACGATTATTGGCTAATGCTACCAATTTATTATTGGCACTAATGTACCAAAATACTACAATCACTATGATTGCGATGGTTATTATAAGTCCCATATCTAATTTAATAATTTACAATTAATATTAACAATTAAAACTATGCCTCCAATGAGGAATTGAATAATTAAAGTCTTTTTTTAGCTTGGTTTTATCTAACACTGAGTAGGCTGGGCGCGTTACTTTGCTTGGAAACTCATCGGAACGACAGGGTAATACTTTACAATTATTACCCGATTGCGCTACAATAGTTACTGCAAAGTCATACCACGAGCAAACTCCTTCGTTAGAGAAGTGATAGACCTCACATTTGCCTTTATACCAAAGGTTTTCGACTGCTTGCACAATAAAATCGGCTAAATCAGAAGCGTTGGTAGGGGTACCTACTTGATCGAATACTACTTTTAGTTCAGTACGTTCGGCACTGAGACGCTGAATAGTCTTTACAAAGTTATGACCGAAACGCAATGAGTACAACCACGCTGTACGGATAATGAGATGTTCAATGCCTGCTTGTTGTATTGCTTGTTCGCCTGCTAATTTAGTACGCCCATACACCCCAAGAGGTGTGGTTGGGTCGGTTTCGGTATAAGGAGTGTTTTTACTTCCTCCGAAGACATAATCGGTGGAAATATGAATAAGAGGCAAGTTGTGTTCTTTACAAACAGTTGCTAAATTCTCGACTGCTGTATGGTTGATAAGAGTTGCGAGAGCTGAGTCGTCTTCGGCCTTATCTACATTGGTATAAGCTGCACAATTGACAATGACACCAATATTATTGAGTTGCACAAAAGCACGAATAGCTTGGACATCACAGATGTCCAAGCTATTTATATCCGTGAAATAGTAGCAACTTTTCTTGTGAGGATTAGCCTGAATTTCAGAACCTAATTGCCCACTACCTCCAGTTACTAAAACATTCATTTACTATTAGCTAACAGCGTAAGCGTTACTATCTACCTCTACGCTTTGTTTATCGCGAAAGCTATTATATAATCTGTTTACATCTGCTTTATACTTATCGGGCACATTATTGCCATAAGTTCTGTTAAGCTCTATAAACTTTTGTTTTAAATCAGGAGTAATTGCAGTGTTGAAATTCTCCATATACAAAATGTGTTCTACTAATTTTACAAATTCTTCCATAGTTCTATAAATGTTTAATCATTGTTTGACGAGGCAAAAGTACGAATAAATTTATTATTGACAAAAAAATAGTTATCAATTTAAATTAACAGGTTATTAACAGAGTTATCAACAGGAGGAATTTAGATAAAAGGTAAAAGGTAAAAGATAAAAGGTAAAATTAGTGAAAATAAAAGATTTTTTGAAGAGCAAAGGTAAGGTGAAGAAAATTAGAGAATTAGAAAATTAGAGAATTAGAAAAATTATTGGAGTTTATAGTATTTTTATTATCTTTGCGCTCTGTAAAACATCATTAAAACATTCATAAAAAAACATTTATCATTATGGGAATTTTTGACAAACGCGAGAACTACAAACCTTTTGAATATCCTGAGGTTATGGAGTTTGTGAACGCTATGCACAAATCGTTTTGGGTACACTCTGAAGTGGAGTTTACTGCCGATATTCAGGATTTTAAATCGGAGTTAACACCTGTAGAAAAAGAGGCAGTGAAACGTGCTCTATTAGGTATCGCCCAAGTGGAAGTATCAGTAAAGACTTTCTGGGGAGACCTCTATGACCTCTTCCCTAAACCTGAATTCAACGGATTAGGGGCTACTTTTGCCGAATGTGAGTTCCGCCACAGCGAGGCTTACGCACGCTTATTGGAGGTTTTGGGCTACAACAACGAGTTTGAAAACTTATTGGAGGTACCTGTTTTTAAAGAACGCAGTAATGTATTAAAAGAATACTTGGCTAAAAATCGTGAGAACGCTATGGAGCGGATTCTGTTTTTCACATTGATTATTGAGAATGCTTCGTTGTTCAGTCAGTTTGCTACTATTCTTTCATTTACGCGTTTTAAAGGGTTCTTGAAAAACGTAGCGAATATTATTGCGTGGACATCGGTAGACGAACAGTTACACGCCAATGCAGGTATTTACATTCTCAAAAAAATATTTGAAGAAAATCCAGAAATGAAAGCTAAAGCCGAAGAAGATGCAACTACTTTTATCCGTAGTTATATCACTTTGGAAGACAAGATGCTAGACTGGATTTTTGAACAAGGTGAATTGGAGTTTTTTAGCAAAAAAGACTTGTCGAACTATATGCGTTATCGTTTGGACGACTCGCTTACACAATTGGGATTAGGAAAGCCTTTTGGTATTTCGGGAGAGGAAGCTAAACCGATGATGTGGTTTGAGGAGGAAGTGTTCAGCAATGAGCTTGACGATTTCTTTGCCAAACGCCCTACTGCTTATACTAAACACGACAAGAGTATTAGCGAAAACGATTTGTTTTAGATAAAGAAAGAGGTAAGAAGTAAGTTTCTTACCTCTTATTTTTTACTTGAATGCCAAAGGTCTATCGGTAGAAAAAACTTGTATACCTTTCTTTGCCCACTCGGTATATAGGTAGTCGCCTTTGGTAGCAGCACGCTTATCTAAGTTACCTAATGTACCTAATATGGCAGGTATTTTTAGTTGGTTTAAACGCTCGTACAGCTGATCAGGAGCTAAACGAATACCGGTGAAAGCTAACAACTTCTGTTTAGGAATACCTGTTTGCAAAATACGGTTTAGTTCGTCTTCATTGCGGGCGCTCACCGAAAGGAGCATCTCAGGAGCTACCTTATGCAAGGCTTCGGCTTGTGCAGTGTTATAACTGATAAGCACCACTTGCGCTTCCATCTTCTCTTCGCGCACTAAATCTACCACTTTTTGATAAGAAATACCCTTTTTAAAATCTAACATTAAGTACCCCTTATGAGTTTTACACCACGAAAGTACATCTTTTAAAAACGGAATCTGAAAAGCAGTTACATTGCCAAACTCATCTTTGAGTTTTTCAGTGCGCAACTGTTCGGTAGTAAGGGCTGATACAACTCCTTGACCTGTGGCGGTACGTCCTAACTTATCGTCGTGCATCAGGAGCAAATCGCCGTCGGCACTCTCGAAGATATCTATCTCAAAGCTGTGTATTCCTTTCTTGGAAAGGTACTGAATGCTTTCCAAACAGTTTTCGGGATAGCCTTTAAGTTGCTCTCCTCCCCCACCCCGATGAGCAGAAACAATGGGTTTGGAGGTGAAATACATTTGGTTAGTAATCTCCTCTTGGGGGATTATCTGTCCGGTTGAGGGGCTTTTGCAAGCCATTGCGAGGCACAAAAGCGATAAAGTGATGATATATTTCTTCATTAAAAACATATTTTTTTTGCAAAGATAAAGAAAATATAGAAATGAGAAAATGAGAGAATGAGAGAATGAGAAAAGTGCGAGGCCTTAGGCCTTAGGCCATAGGCACTAGGAATGCGACGAAAAAGTGACAAGAAAATTAGAGAATTAGGAAATGAGAAAATGTGGAAATGAGAAAATGTGGAAATGAGAAAATGTGGAAATGAGAAAATGTGGAAGTGAGAAAATGTGGAAATGAGGAAATGGGAGAATGAGAGAATGAGGAGGAGGCTACAAGAATTGCACTAGCGGAGGGTTTGTTAGTTTATTCAACTTTGCCAAAGTTTGAGATGAAAAAGCGATGTGTTGGGACGGTTAGGAGTATTCGGAAGGAAACAGAGAAGAACGGAAGAGAGCTGAGAAGAATTTTGGAGAAAAAAGGCTGTAAGGAGGGTGGGGTTAGCTTATAGAGAGCTTATAGGAAGCTTATACGAATCTTGGACGATTGGTATAGAAAGGGTGTATAAGTAGTTGATTCATACTGTGATACAACAGCGCTAAAAATGTTAAAAACGGGGTTTCGAGGCGAAAGAAAAGGGAATAGGTGATAGGCCTTAGGGCATAGGCATTAGGGGGGAGTATGACAGAAAAGAGAATTAGCAAATTAGAGAATTGGGAAATTAGCAAATTTGTAGGAGAAGTTTAGTGGGAGTGTGGTGGCAGAAAAAGAGAATTAGCAAATTGGAAAATTGGGAAATTAGCAAATTTGTGGGAGGAGTTTAGTGGGAGTGTGGTGGCGGAAAGGCGGAGGAAAAGCGATTGAAAAATAGCATTTTGTTATATCGAACTGACATAAATTCAAAAAAATATTCGTACCTTTGCCGTTCATAAACTCTCAACTAAAAAAGTGGAAAATATACAAGCTATAAAACAGCGATTTAGCATTATTGGCAACGACCCTAAGCTGAATCGCGCTATCGAAAAAGCTATACAAGTAGCCCCTACTGACATTTCGGTACTCATCACCGGAGAAAGTGGGGTGGGAAAAGAGGTTATACCGCGCATCATTCACTCGCTGTCTCTACGCAAACACGGTAAATACATAGCCGTAAACTGCGGAGCAATCCCCGAAGGGACTATCGATTCAGAACTTTTTGGTCACGAAAAAGGCGCTTTTACGGGAGCTACCGCTACCCGTAGTGGATATTTTGAGGAAGCCGATGGCGGGACTATCTTCTTGGACGAGGTAGGTGAATTGCCCCTCACTACCCAAGTGCGCCTCTTGCGGGTGCTCGAGAATGGCGAGTTCATAAAAGTAGGTTCGTCGGTAGTGCAGAAGACAAATGTACGCATTGTGGCAGCTACCAATGTGCAAATGCAAGAAGCTATTAAAAAAGGACGTTTTCGCGAAGACCTTTACTACCGACTCAGCACAGTAGAGATACATTTGCCTCCTTTGCGCGAACGCAAAGACGATATCCACTTGCTTTTCCGCAAGTTTGCTTCGGATTTTGCCGAGAAATACAAAATGCCTCCTGTGAAGCTCAGCGAAGATGCGGTACATCTGCTCACGAACTACCGTTGGAGCGGGAATATCCGTCAGTTGCGCAATGTAGCCGAACAGATTTCGGTACTTGAACAGCGCAGGGATATTACAGCGAGTATTTTGCGCACCTACTTACCTGATGAGGGTAGCAATCTACCACAGGTTGTACCTCAGCAAGCGCGCCAGGATAGTGATTTTAGCAACGAACGCGAATTGCTTTACAAGGTGCTTTTCGATATGAAATCTGACCTCAACGACTTGAAAAAGCTTACCCTTGAACTGCTACAACACGGCAATTCAGCCCAAGTACAACAGGACAACGAGGGACTTATTCACCGCATCTACGGCAATGATTCACACAAGAATGAGGCGAGCTCTCCGGCTTATTCTATCATTCCCGTACCTCCTACCGAGAAGGAAATCCTATCTCACGAAGAGGTGTACGACTATGAGGAAGCTGCGGAAGAAGAGCGTTTTTCACTCCAAGAGCAAGAACGCGAGATGATACGCAAGTCGTTAGAACACAACGGTGGCAAGCGCAAGGAAACCGCCAAAGCCTTGGGGATTTCGGAGCGGACGCTATATCGCAAACTAAAACAGTATAATATGATTTAGGCACTAAGCTTTGGGGCATAAGCCTCAGGCAATAGGAGGTCAGAGGAGAGAACTTTCTGTTCAGCCGGAAGAGGCGGAGTTTTGGGAAAGGATTGTTAATTATTAATACCAATTAAGAGGTTGGGCTAACTTTTTGATTATAAACATCCCCCCTACCCCCCTTCAAAGGGGGAAGTAGTGATAGTCATCATATACGAAGAATGTAACTCTCAATAAATCAGATATTATACTTTTTTAACCTTGATTCACATTATTAATTGTTAATTATTTAGATGAAATCATATAAAATAGGCATTATTGGGCTGGGTTATGTGGGTTTCCCCTTAGCTTGTCTGTTTGCCAAAAAATATCCCACAGTGGGTTACGACCCCTATACGGCGCGAGTGGAAAGCCTCAACACGGGTATTGACACTACGGGCGAAATCGGTAGTGAAACTCTTAAAAAACGATTGGCTACCCATCTCATTTGCACTGCGAACCCAAATGACGCTAAGGATTGCAATGTGTACATAGTGGCAGTACCTACACCTATCGACCTCTATCAGCAACCTGACCTTACCGCTTTGCGCGAAGCGAGCCAAACAGTAGGCGCATTGCTAAAAAAAGGAGATATAGTGATTTATGAATCGACGGTTTACCCAGGAGTGACGGAAGAGGTGTGTGTGCCTATCTTGGAAAGCGTGTCGGGGCTTGCATACAACCGCGATTTCTTTGTGGGTTACTCGCCCGAGCGCATCAACCCTGGTGATAAGCACCATACCGTGGAGACTATCTGCAAGATTACCTCAGGCTCTACCCCTGAGGTAGCACAGGAAATAGACACGCTCTACAATTCAGTGCTGAGGGGAGGCACTTACCTTGCCCCGTCTATAAAAGTAGCCGAAGCCGCCAAAGTGATAGAAAACGCTCAGCGCGATGTGAATATCGCCTTTATGAATGAGATAGCGAAGATATTCAATATTTTAGAGATTGATACTAATGCGGTGATAGATGCAGCAAGCAGCAAGTGGAACTTCTTGCCCTTCCGCCCCGGTCTGGTAGGTGGACACTGTATAGGGGTAGACCCTTACTACCTCATACAAAAAGCTAAACTGCACGGCGTATCGCCACGCTTAATGATGGAAGCCCGCAAGACGAACGACTCGATGGGAGGCTATATCGCCTATCAGATTATCAACCGCTTGTGTTTACAAGGTATGCCTGTGAAGGACAGCCGAATCCTGCTCTTAGGTTTTACATTCAAAGAAAACTGCCCCGACACTCGCAATACGAAAGTAGTGGATATCTACCGTACCCTTGAAAATTTTACTAATAATATTACAGTGTATGACCCTTGGGCAGACCCTAAACGCGCTCTTGAAGAGTACGGCATTGAGGTAGCTATTAAACCACAAAACCTCGCTACCCACAACGATGTAGTGGTGCTTTGCGTGGCGCACCAAGAGTTTCTGCAAATGAATATAGGAAATTACTTAAAAGAAGACGGTATCGTTTACGACGTAAAAGGGAAGTTAAAAGTGAAGAAGAATGTGTTTAGGTTATAAAAGTTGTATAGTAAAAAACTTTTTCCTACCTTTGTCGCCTAAAATATTCACATACAATGAAGAAAATATACTTGCTAATGCTTTGTGCTTTTCCGTTTTTGGCAAAGGCACAATACACTGAAATTATTAACTCAAACCTCCCAGGCACTTCACAAAGTGCCTATGCGGTAGGGGCGAGAGTATTACAATTTGAAGGAGGTTTATGGTACGAGCACAACCACCACAAAGAGACAGGCACTTCTATGGATTTTACTGGAATGAACTATGCAGTGCGTTATGGTTTTTATAAAGAAGAATTGGAAGTGATGCTCAATGGTACTCTTGCTTATGACCGTACAATTGCATCTAACGGTACGACTTCGCACTTTGGTTTTGTGAACAATACTATCGGGGCTAAGTACTTGCTCTTTAAACCTGATTTTTTAGATGAAGAGCCGAGTATTTACAGTTGGAAGGCTAATAACTCTTTTAGATGGCGCAACCTCACACCTTCTATATCTCTTTATGCAGGGGTGAATTTCTTACCAAACAAGCGATATTACTACGAGTCAATACCAGCACTCTCTCCTAAAATAGCAGCTATCTTTCAAGCAGAGCCTATCCCCCGTGTGGTGTTGGTAGCAAACGGTATCATTGATAGATTCTTAAGCGGTAAAAACACCGAATACAGCTATTTGTTCACCGTTACTCATAACTTAGACAATGGTTGGTTTAGTATCTTTGCAGAGCATCAAGGTATTCACAGCCAGCATTACAACGACCAGATTACGCGTCTTGGCGTTGCCTTCTTGCTTTCCGATAAAATACAACTCAATGCCGATATGGGCTTTGGCTGGAAAGATACCCCACAACGCTATATGGGATTGTTCGGGGCTTCTTATCGCATCGATAATCACAACAGCTATATCAAGAAGGTATTGAGTGAAACAATAGAAACCACCAAAATACAACACAAGAAAAAACCTAAAAGAAACAGACGTAATGCCATTGATCCTGATTAAAGAACTCACCACTAAAAAGGAACTTACCGAGTTTGTGAAGTTTCCTTTGTCTTTATACAAAAACAACCCTTATTGGGTGCCGCCTCTCATCAGTGACGAGGTAGCCTCTTTTGACAAAACCAAGAACCCTGTATTCGACAATGCCGAAGCCTTCTTTTACGGAGCTTACAATGAGAAAGGTAAAATGGTAGGGCGCGTAGTAGCTATTATTAATCAGCACGACCTTAAACAGAACATAAAGAAAGTGCGGTTTGGTTGGTTGGATATGATAGACGACATTCAAGTAACACAAGTTCTTTTGGATAAAGTAGCTGAAAAAGCTCGTGAGTATCAATTGGAGTATATGGAAGGTCCGATAGGTTTTTCGAGTATGGACAAAGTGGGATTGCTTACCGAAGGTTACGACCACCTCTCGAATATGATGACGTGGTATAGCCATCCCTATTATAATCGACACTTAGAGCAATTAGGCTTTACCAAAGAAAAAGGCTTTGTAGAGATGGAATTTTTAGTAAAGAACTCTAAACCTGAGATTTTTAAGAAAACGGCTGAAGCTATAAAAAAACGCTATGGGGTAAAGTTCATCGATACGCCTACTACCAAAGAAGTGCTCAAGCACGTAGATGCAATGTTTGACCTTTACAACGAAACTTATTCTAAGTTAGCCTCCTACGTGCCTATAAGCGAACGTCAGCGAGAGTACTTCAAACAAAAGTATATCCCTTTTATCAATCCTGAGTATGTACGTTTTATTGAAGATAAGGACGGTAAACTGATATGTTTTGCCATTGTGATGCCTTCGTTCTCTAAAGCATTACAAAAGGCAAAAGGCAAACTCTTCCCTTGGGGTTGGTGGTATTTGTTACAATCGAAACGACATCACGATACGGTGGAGTTCTACCTTATTGGGGTAGCCCCCGAATACCAAAGTAAGGGTATTCCTGCCTTGTTGTTCGACTATTATTATGATATATTCACCCGCAATGGTGTTACTCATTGCGTGATTACACCTGAACTCGAAGAAAATATTGCTATTCAGCAACTTTGGAAGAGCTTTGACCCCGTTATCTTTGCTCGTCGTGCTACCTTTAAAAAACAGGTAAGAGATTAAATGTAAAATGAATTATCTTCTCCCCTTTCTGGCAGTAGTATTAGGCTACTCATTCGTTACCTTTTTTAAACCTGCCCAACAGCAATACACCAAATTACTACTCTCTTTCAGTGGCGCTTACCTATTAGCACTCACTGTATTCGTACTGATACCCGAAGTATATCACTCTCACGATGAGCAGCACGATTTTAAATACATAGGGCTATTTGTGATAGTAGGAGTACTCTTGCAAATTGTCTTAGAGTTCTTTTCGCACGGAGCTGAACACGGTCACACCCAGCACCCACACCCACACCAGCATAGTGCTTTCCCGCTCTCACTGTTTATCAGCCTTAGTATTCACTCCATTTTAGAAGGTTTCCCGCTATCTCACGAACATAATCACGACCTCGTGTATGGTATATTCGTGCACAAACTGCCTGTGGCTATTGTGCTTACTACCTTTTTTATTAATTCAGGAGTGAACAAGTGGAAGACAGCACTGTTTTTACTCTTCTTTGCCCTAATGACGCCATTAGGCACTTTTTTAAGCAATACAGTACCAAGCCTTATCAGTTACCACACGGAGCTTTCGGCTATTGTAATAGGTATTTTCTTGCATATTTCTACCGTTATCTTATTTGAAAACTCCGAAGGACATCGTTTTAACCTATTAAAGTTTTTAAGTGTTTGTGTAGGATTTGCGGTAGCATATCTTACATAAAAGAGAATTAGCAAATTCGTAAATTAACCAATGAAGACAATAAAAAAATTCTTATGCATTAGTGTTTTATGGGTAGTAGCCTGTCAGTCGCAAAGAGAGGCAGTTTTTACGATGAAAGACCTCGCTGTTATTCCGCAACCTGAATCGGTGGTGCCAGGTAAGGGTAGTTTCCGGTTTACTAAGGAAACTGTTTTTGTAATTGACCCTGCTTTGATGCCAGCTCGGTTGCCTTTTCTCGAACAATTTGAGAAGGCTTCGGGATTTAGGTTTTCTGTACAAAAAGTAGCTCTCTTGACTAATTACGTAGTGATTGACACTGATACATCTCTTCCTAAAGAAGGTTACACCCTCACTGTAAATCCTAAAGAAATTATCATTAAGGCAGGTGGTTACAACGGGGCGCTTTACGCCCTCGAAACGCTCCGTCAGCTACTGCCTAAAGAGTTTGAAAGCACTACACCCGTGAAGACTGATTGGACGGTGCCCGCAGTTACCATCACTGATGCTCCTCAGTACGCTTGGCGCGGATTGATGCTGGACGTCTCTCGCCATTTCTTCCCCAAAGAATATATACTGAAAACCCTCGACCGTATGGCAATGCTCAAGCTCAATACCTTCCACTTCCACTTAATAGACAATGAAGGTTGGCGCATCGAAATTAAAAAGTATCCTAAACTTACCGAAATAGGTGCGTGGCGTGTAGACCAAGAAGATAAACTATGGAATGAGCGCACTCCTAACTCCGCCAACGCCTTTGCCAATCCTGCGACAGCTCCTAAAAAATATGGAGGTTTCTATACCCAAGAATATATTAAAGAGATTGTAGCCTACGCCTCTGCACGTGGCATTACGGTAATTCCTGAAATAGAAATGCCTGCCCACGCAATGAGTGCCATAGCGGCTTACCCCGAACTGTCTTGTCACAAACGCCCCATAGGAGTACCCTCAGGCGCGGTGTGGCCTATCACCGATATTTATTGTGCGGGGCAAGAAGAAACTTTCACTTTCTTGGAAGATGTACTTACCGAAGTGATGGAACTCTTCCCCAGCAAATACATTCACGTAGGTGGCGACGAAGCCACTCACACCGAATGGGAAAAGTGCCTCAAATGCCAAGCACGTATGAAAGACCATCATTTAAAAGATGTGCACCAATTGCAGAGTTATTTTATCAAGCGTATAAATGATTTCTTAGTATCCAAAGGGCGCACTTTGGTAGGTTGGGACGAGATAATGGACGGGGGTTTGGCTAACAATGCAGTGGTGATGAACTGGCGCGGTATCGAGGTAGGTAAAAAAGCCCTCGAACAAGGTAACCCTGTTGTCCTCACTAGCGATTGCTATATAGACAACTATCAAGGTCTTCCCGACTATGAGCCTCAAGCCAATGGCGGTTACTTACCGCTCAAAACCCTTTACCATTACAGTCTTGAAAAAGAAAACCTCAGCCCAGAACTACAGAAAAAAGTTTTGGGTACGCAAGTCAACTTATGGGCTGAATACATAGCTACCCCTGAACATTCGGAATATATGCTCTTTCCGCGATTGTTGGCGCTTGCTGAAATCAGTTGGACAACCGATAACTTGAAGAATTGGGACAACTTTATAAATCGCACTCAAGCCTTTATGAAGCGTTTGGACGTGATGAAGGTGAACTATGCCCGCTCTATGTACCAAGTAGTGCCTACCGTTGAAAACCAAAAGGGGAATATCTTTCTAAAATTAGACTGTGAAGTCCCCAACGCCGACATTCGCTACGCTTTGGGAGATACTCCTATAGAAAAAGCTACGAAATACCGCCAGCCTATTGCGCTGAATAGAAGCACAACCTTTAAAGCAACTGTTTTCAGTGGAAAGGCGACCAACACCATTACCACTGGCGAGGTAACATTCCACAAAGCGATAGATAAGAAAGTAAGTTACAGTCCACTTTATCACAAGAGTTACCAAGGGCAAGGAGAAGCGACACTCACCAATGTCATTCGCGGTACCAAAAACTTTCACGATGGGCAATGGCTCGGTTGGTTAGGTGACGATGTAACCCTTACCCTCGATTTGGAGCAAGCTACTGAGGTGAGAGAAGTGCGTATAGGCGCAATGGATGCCCAAGCATCTGGTATTTACTTTCCCGTAGAATTTATAGTATCCCTTTCAAACGACGGTAAAAACTACCGTGAAGTAGCAACTCACAATGAGCCTTGTGTAGTGAGAGGGAAAGCCACCTTAAAAGATTTTGTATTGAAGTTTAGTCCAACGGAAGCACGCTATATCAAGCTCACTCTCAAAAACGTAAAAACACCCCCAAAAGGAGGTGATGCTTGGCTTTTTATAGATGAAATTTTGGTATTTTAGAAAAATAATGTACCTTTGTTGCGTAAAAGAAGAAAAATATGGAAACAATTACAGTTGCCTTACCCAAAGGACTTTCATTGAAAAATGCTAAATCTGTACTTGAAAGTCTCAACTTTAAAATAGTAGAGACTTTTGAAGAAACTCCTCGTTTACGAAGGGGAGAAAACATTCCAAATGAGACTACTCAAAAAGCCTTAGAAGAAGCTGAAAGACTTATAAACGATCCCAACACAAAATACTTTACAAATGTAAAAGAATTAATAGCCTCTTTAAATGATTAAGTTATGGATAATATTAACAGAAATGTATATGAAATAACTTATACTGGACAGTTTAAAAAAGACTATAAAAAGAACCTGATTTACTTATCATTTGGTTACAATACGATGAAGAGAGGAAAAGAATACTTTTAGTTAGGTTAGGTTCTTCTCATTCAGAATTGTTTAGCAAATAATTTTACTAAAGGATATAACTACATATTTTTAAAAACACACAACAATAACACAAAAAAAAACACCCTGCTACGGTTGCAGAATTGTAAATTATTAATTGTAAATTGTTAATTGACATATGGATTCAGTAAAAAATTATATCAATGAAAACAAAGACCGCTTTATTGCGGAACTGATAGAACTGCTTAAAATGCCTTCTATTAGTGCTGATGCTGCCTATTCTCAGGACGTGCTCAACACTGCCGATGCTGTAAAAAATGCCTTAGAGAAGGCTGGTTGCGACAAGGTGGAAATATGTGAAACCCCTGGCTACCCTATCGTATATGGCGAAAAAACTATCGACCCTGCCCTGCCTACTGTTTTAGTATATGGGCACTATGATGTACAACCCGCCGACCCTATTGAGCTTTGGGAATCTGACCCCTTTGAGCCTGTTATCAAAAAAACCGATATTCACCCTGATGGAGCTATCTTCGCTCGTGGGGCTTGCGACGACAAGGGGCAAATGTTTATGCACGTGAAAGCCCTTGAATATATGGTGAAAAACAACGTGCTCCCTTGCAATGTGAAGTTTATGATTGAAGGCGAGGAAGAAATAGGCTCAGGAAGCCTTAGTTGGTTTGTAAAAAACAACCACGAAAAACTCAAAAACGATATTATTCTCATTTCCGATACCAGTATGCTGGCTAACGACACCCCTTCTATCACTACGGGCTTACGAGGACTTAGCTATGTGGAAGTGGAGGTTACCAGTGCTAACCGCGATTTACACTCTGGTTTATACGGTGGTGCTGTAGCAAACCCTATCAACGTGCTTACTAAAATGATTGCTTCTTTGCACGACGAGAACAACCGCATTACCATTCCGCATTTCTACGATAAAGTAGAAGAGCTCTCACAAGCTGAACGAGATGAAATGGCAAAAGCACCTTTCTCACTCGAAGCCTACAAAAAAGCCTTAGATATCGATGAGGTATATGGCGAAAAAGGCTATACCACTACTGAGCGTGCCTCTATACGCCCTACCCTTGATGTAAATGGTATTTGGGGAGGCTATACCGGACAAGGAGCTAAAACGGTTATCCCAAGTAAGGCTTATGCCAAAATATCAATGCGCTTGGTGCCTAACCAAGATAACCACGAAATAACCGAGCTCTTCACCAAACACTTTGAGAGCATCGCTCCTGCAGGAGTACGTGTGAAAGTAACCCCTCACCACGGCGGACAAGGCTATGTGACCCCTACCGATACTACTGCTTACCAAGCAGCGGTAAAAGCCTGCCAACAAACTTTTGGCAAAGAGCCTATACCTGTGCGTTCAGGAGGAAGTATCCCTATTGTAGCCCTTTTTGAAGAAGAATTGGGCAGCAAATCTATTCTCTTAGGCTTTGGTTTAGATAGCGATGCTATCCACTCACCTAATGAACACTACGGTATTTTCAACTTCCTAAAAGGTATTGAAACCATTCCGTGGTTCTATCACTACTTCGTAAACAAGTAATACGAGTTACATAAAAAGTAATAAAGACTTTACCAAAACTCATAGCACGAGAGACTATTAAATTTTTGGTAAAGTCTTTTTATATTATTGTTGAAAATAAACGACTTAGCAATACAGCTAAAAAATATTAAATATTTTTCTGCTTAAAAATTTGCAGGTTTCAAAAATAGTTGTACCTTTGCACCGCAATTAAGGAAAACATAAGTAGAAAATATTCCTCCTTAGCTCAGTTGGTTAGAGCATCTGACTGTTAATCAGAGGGTCACTGGTTCAAGTCCAGTAGGGGGAGCAACAAAAAAGCACTTACATAATGTAAGTGCTTTTTTTATTTTATCTTCTTATAAAGCCCATTCTTTAGCTCGGTTGTGAGCATTCCACATTCTTTCGTACAATTCACTCTCTTGCAATAACTGACTATGAGTGCCTATAGCGTTGATTTCGCCTTTGTTGAATACAATAATCTGGTTGGCTGTGGTGATAGAGCTAAGGCGGTGTGCTATCACAAGTACGGTTTTGTTGCGAATAAGCGTACTGAAAGCCTGCTGTATTTTATGCTCGTTCTCAGGGTCGGCAAAGGCAGTAGCTTCGTCTAAGATGAGGATTGGTGCATTTTTAAGAATAGCACGTGCCAACTGGAAGCGTTGTTGTTCTCCTCCGCTGAGATGTACCCCTTGCTGACCGAAAAATGTGTTGTACCCATTGGGCAGATTCGTGATAAAATCGTGTATTTGAGCTGCTTTGGCAGCCTCTATCACTTCTTCTTCTGTTTTATCCATTCCCATACGAATATTGTCGTACATCGTTTGTTGAAACATAAAGCTATCTTGGAAAACAAATGATACCTTTTGCATCAAACTTTCGGTGGGTAACTCTTTGATGTCAATTCCACCTATAGTAATTCGTCCTTCTTGGCAATCCCAAAAACGAGAAAGCAATTGCCCTACGGTACTTTTACCTGCCCCTGAGGGGCCTACTAAGGCAGTAACTGTACCTTCTTTGGCTGTGAAGCTAACGTTGTTCAATACATAGTTCTCGCCGTCGTAAGCAAAGCTAACCTTGTCGAAACAGATATTATAGTGAGTAGGTATCTGCGCATTATGTCCTTCGGGAAGAATGGGTTGATTGAGAATTTTATCAATCTGTTGTACGCCTTGTTCTATCAGTTGTAGTTGCATTGCCATATTGCTAATGGCAAAAACGGGACGCATATAGCCTGTACCTATGATGAGGAAAAAGAGCATAGTGGCAAGGGTCACCCCATTGTGAAAATAAAGATATAGACCTAATGCCAAAACAGGCAACATTGCATTACTGGCAAAACTCATAAAGATAGCGTAAGGAGGTGAGCTATGACGTATCCACTGGCTTACAAAACGGTTGAAAGATTTTACTTTCTTGCCGTATTTATCAAAACTCTCAGCTGATTGTTGGAATATCTTCATCACGGGCATAGCACGTACGTATTCTACGATACCTGAACTCATCTCTTCTAACGATTGGTGATATAGCTGAGTGAGATTTTTGTTTTTTCCTCCAAACATTATTGGGAAAATAAGCAGTAGCAACAATAAAGGCAAACAGCTGGCAAGAGCTAATCGCCAATCTTGACTGAACAGATATCCTAAGGTGAACAAAGGCAAGGCAATAGCTTTTACAAAATCGGGGATTTGGTGAGCAATAAAGGTTTCTATACGCTCTACATCGTCCGAAATAATTTTCTTAAAAGCTCCTGAATTGCGGTTAGAAAGATAGCCCATAGGCAATACGCCGACCTTTTCGGTAATCGTCTTTCTAAGACCGTAAAGAATGTTGAAAGCGGCGATATGTGATAAAATACCCGATAAGAAGAAAGCGACCATACTCACGGCTATCATTACAATGGCGTAGATTACGTATTGTTGAGCGGTAGCAAAATTGGGTATTTGCTGTGTGAGTTCTTGTATGATATAGAATACCAAGGCATAAGGAACCAAGCTCAGTACTGCGTGAATAATGGCTAAAGTGCAGGAGGCTAAGAGTAAGGTTTTACGCTGTCCTGCTATTTGTAATAATCTTTTCATAGTTCGTTAATTGTTAATTGCTGTCCAGCCAGAGGCTTGTTGTTGGAGTGTCCAGAGGCGATGATAAATACCTTTTTTAGTCAAGAGTTCGGGGTGCGTACCTTCTTCGGCAATACGCCCTTCTTCTAAAACAAGTATTTTATCAGCATTTTTAATGGTGGAGAGCTTATGGGCTATCACCACTACTGTTTTGTTTTTTACAAGTTCCTGAATGGCTTTTTGAATGTATATTTCGTTTTCGGGGTCGAGACTGGCAGTAGCTTCATCTAACAAGATAATAGGAGCGTCTTTCAGCAAAGCACGTGCGATGCTGATACGTTGTTTTTGTCCGCCAGAGAGATGGTTACCTCCTTCACCTACGGGAGTGTGCATTCCTTGCGGTAATTCCCACGCAAACGAAAGTACTTGTGCTTTTTCGGCAGCCTCTATAATTTGGCTTTCGGTAGCGTTAGGATTCCCTATTTTGATGTTATTGTAAATAGTATCATCGAATAGGTATACATCTTGGAATACTTCGCTGATAAGTCCATAGAAGCGGTCTTGCCGGATATTTCTAATATCTACTCCACCGATGGTAATTCTTCCATTATTCACGTCCCAAAAACGCGCAATGAGTGAAGCAATAGTGGTTTTACCCGAGCCCGAATGTCCTACCAATGCTACCATACTGTGCTGAGGAATGCTGAAATTAAGATTGTTAAGTGTAGTTTTATCTTCTAAATACGAGAAACTTACATTATCAAAATTGATATTAAAGTGGGAAGGGAACTCGTTTTTATCGGTTTCCATAGTGGGTTCTTTCAGTACATCAATGACACGGCTGAGGCTTTCGTTCATATAGCGCAACATCATATAATCTACTAATACTACTTTGATGGGGTTGTACAGAATATAGCCTAAAATGAGAAAAACGATAAGTACAGGAATAGTAATGGTGTTGTGAGTGAGATAGTACAAGCCTAAAGCGAGCATCAACACAAAGCCTATTTCCAAAACAGTAAACGAAAGCATTACAAAAGGTCCTGGTATAGCTTCTAAGCGGATACTCTTTTGGCGCAAATTCTCATAAGCCTTTTCGAGCATTCGGTAATTACTACCTGTAAGACCATAGGATTTTAGGTGTCGTATTCCTTGTACATATTCCAAGAATTTAGCTGATACTTCGTTTCGTGCCTTTACTTGCCCTTTGCTGAGTTCCCATTTATCGACCATAAAAATACCGAGCTTTAAGAACGGTATTACCAGTAGAATGCCAATGAACAAACAAAGGGTGAGTCGCCAATCACAATAGAAGAGAAATCCTGAGAGCATAAGTGTACCGAAAAGAGCGGCTGCTAAATTGCCAAAACTGTGACTGAAAATATGCTCAAACGAGGCGACATCTTGCATAATCACTGAAGCTATTTCGCCGGGGTCGCGCTTTTTGAAGAAACCTAATGAGAATTTTTGGATATGATTACCTAAGCGAATGCGTACTTTTTCGGAAATACCATATACTAATAGGTTGGACGACACAAGGGTGCGCGAGGCAACGAAGAACTGTAATAGGAGTAGGATACCCATTAGGGCTACCATTTCCCAGATAAGGGACAGATTGGGTTGCGGTTTAAAAAGCTCCCATAATATTATGAGTAATATGCCCGACGGAGCTGTGATAAAACCGTTATGCACAATTTCCCACAACACGCTCTGCCACGTACCTTTTTTATTAAAAGCTGTAATATACAGTAAATTGCGAATCATTTTATTTAAATGTTTGATTAACGGGGCAAAAATACTGTAAAAAGCTCTTACGTAGATTTAATATAAATAGCTTTTTTTTAAATGTGAATAGCTTTTTTAATAATTAGAAAATGAGAGAATGAGAAAATTAATAGATTAGTAAACGGGTACGAAGAAAATCGGAAAGGTTCGGAAGAGGGTTAAGAAAATTTTTGGTGAAAAATGGCTGTAAGAAGGGTGGGGTTAGCTTATAGAGAGTTTATAGGAAGCTTATACGAATCTTGGACGATTGGTATAGAAAGGGTATATAAGTAGTTGATTCATACTGTGATACAACAACACGAAAAACGTTAAAAACGGGGTTTCGTGACGAAAGAAAGAGAAAAGGCAATAGGCCTTAGACCATAGGCACTAGGAGGGAGTGTGACGGGAAAGAGAATTAGCAAATTAGGTGTGAGCTGGACGGGCTGGGAAATTAGAGATTAGCAGATTAGGTGTGATACAGACGAGCGGGTATGAGCTACACGGGCTGGGAAATTAGAGAATTAGAAAATTTGGAAATTAGAGATTAGCAGATTAGGTGTGAGTTGGACGGGCTGGGAAATTAGAGAATTAGAAAATTTGGGAATTAGAGAATTAGCAGATTAGGTGTGAGCGCATAGGCAGGAAGGTTGAAAAGGTTTGTGTTATATGTAAAACAAAAAAAGATGATGAAATATTTGGTGGGGAACAAAAAAGTGTGTATTTTTGTGCGGATTAACAAATACTTTTTAAACGATGAAGAAAATATTTTTAGCTTTAATAGCAATAGCTACTTTTGTAGCTTGTAGTAAGGACAATGGGGGAAGTGAGGAAGGAGTTTCAGCTAAACACCCTAAGAAAATTATTTCAACAAGTCCTTACCTTCGGGTAGAACGTATATTTGAATTGTATGACGATGCCCGCCCTAAGAAAGAATCTTATACACACTATCAAGCGGATACTGTTTCGTATTCTTCTGTTACAGAATATGAATATGATGGCAAACGCCCTGTAAAAGAGAGATATGGAGATACCGAAGTTTCATTCTTTTACAATAAAGGAAAATTAGAACGTGAGGTGTCTAAATCTAAATATAATAGCACTCCTTCAACAACAGAATATCAATATGATGGCAATGGGAGAGTCATTAAAAAACTAACTCGTTACCGTCAGGATAATTATGAAGAAGTAAACTACCAGTATAGTGAAGGAAACAAAATAATCGCTAGTACAGAGAGATTTGTAGAAAACAAAAAAATATATTCATCACGTACATATACTTTAGATGCTAATGGGAATGTAGTAAAACAAGAGTATAAAGATTATAAAGATTATGACATTGTTATTACTTATGAATATGATAATAAAATAAACCCTTTGTTTTCTCCTACATTTAGAGATTTATATCCGGATTACTTTACAACAGGGGTAAGCAGAAACAATATTATCAAGCGAACCGAAATAGGGACTAACCCAAAGGAACCTAACAAGATTTCTAAGGAAACCTTTAGAACCGTTTATGAATATAACGGCGATTATCCTGTAAGAGATACACATTACTCAGTTCCTAATGAAGAAAATAAACCTGAGGAAAAATTGTCTGTTACAGAATATATTTATTAGAAAGAACACTATTTTTCAATTTTACAAGAAAACGTTCAGAATAAAAACAGCTTAAAAAAGTAGAGAAAATAGCATTTTTCTCTACTTTTTTGTTTTTATGAGACAGATTAAAATTAGTAGAAAGCCTTATTTTTCGGAGTACTCTGAGTTTTCATACTTTTTCGGAGAGGCTCAGAGAATATCTAGGAGGCATTACCCAATCGACAAATTTGGTAATTCACAAATTATTCGTACCTTTGCACTAACAAATGATGTTTCTCAAACAAATATCGGTCGTAAACTACAAGAACATACTCTCACAAGCGTATGCCTTTAGCCCTACTATCAACTGTTTTGTAGGAGATAATGGTGTAGGGAAAACGAATCTGCTTGATGCTATTTATCACTTAGGTATGGCGAAGAGCTACTTTACTACTTCGGCAGCGCAGAGTGTACGTCACGGCGAGGAGTTTTATCTTATCGAAGGACAGTTTCGGCAAGAAGAACGTGAAGAGCAGATAGTATGTAGCCTTAAAAAAGGACAGAAGAAAGTGATGAAACACAACGGTAAAGCCTATGAACGTCTGGCTGACCATATAGGTAAATACCCTATGGTGCTCATTTCACCTTCCGACCGCGACTTGATAGTAGAAAGTAGTGAAACACGCCGTAAGTTTTTGGATAGTGTGATTTCGCAAACTGATAGGGCTTACTTAGAACTGCTTTTGCGCTACAACCGCACGCTCTTGCAACGCAATACGTTACTGAAACAAATGGCAGAAGGAGGCGTTTTCTCTTTAGAGACTTTGCACATTTACGACGAGCAGTTGGCGCCCTTAGGACAACACATTTATGAGAAACGGCGAGCTTTTATGGAAGAGTTTTTGCCTATCTTCAGCGAGCAGTACGCGTATATCTCGGGGGGTAAGGAACGAGTGAGTTTGCAGTACGACAGCAGTTTGCACCAAAGCGATTTGGCTACCCAGCTTGCTGAAAATACTGAGCGAGACCGCAGTGCGCAATACACTACCGCAGGTATTCACAAGGACGATTTGCTTTTTGAGATTGAGGGCTACCCGATGAAAAAGTATGGCAGTCAGGGACAACAGAAGTCGTTTTTGATAGCCTTAAAGCTATCGCAGTTTGAAGTGTTGAAGCAATCGTTAGGGATTACGCCTATAGTGCTTCTAGATGATATTTTTGATAAGCTTGACGATACTCGCGTAACGCAGTTGGTGCAGTTAGTTACTCAAAAACATTTCGGACAGCTTTTTATCACCGATACTCATTCGCAACGCACCGAAGACGTAGTGAAGCAAACGGGACTAGCGTATGAGATGATTCAAATAGGTGCGAGTCGCACGGGCAGTAAGAGCCACAAAAGCAGGTAAAAGGTAAGAGATAAAGGTAAATGAGATGTGAAAGCGACTTTTACAGATATTAATTGTTAATTAAAATAATATGTGTTTATTAGTGTATCCTAAGAATGAAATACAAAAAGCTGAATTGACCTCTTTGTTTGAAAAAATGGGAGTGGAATTTGAGTATGAACAATCTTTTTTATCTGATTCTCTTAAAAAAGAGTTGGATAAAAGAGTTATAGAGATAAAAGAGAACCCTTCTATTGGAATTCCTTTTGAAGAAGTAAAGAAAAAAATATCAGAGAAGTATGTCATTTAGTTTGATTTTCCACCCCAGAGCAGAAAAAGAGTTAAATGATATTATAGATTATTACAATGTTTTTAGAGAAAATTTAGGTTTCGAAGCATATAATGAAATAGTAGATTATATAGAAACATTAAAAGACTTTCCCTTTGTTGCTCCAAAGAAATATGAGGAGGTTCGTATTTTCTTTACTAAAAGATTCCACTTTGGAATTCATTATATTGCTTTGGAAGAATTGTCAGAAGTGATTATCATAGCCATTATTAACACCAAACAACAAATAAAAGAACACCAAATATTCAATAGAATTTCTGGTATAAAAGACTGATTATAATTGGAGGTAACTATCAAGATATAAGTAATTAAGAAAAATTATATAAATACATAAGATGAAACCCAACAAGAAGAAAACACCCAGCAAGAATCCTATTAAACCTACCCCCACAGTGAGTGAGGAAGGGAGTTCGAGTATGAAACTTTTGGCGAGTGTCTTGCTCATTGCCTATGGCTATGTAACGGTACTTACCCCTAACTGGATGGCATTCGACTCCAATGCTACAAAGTTTTACACCTTTGCTATTCTGAACTTGATAGTAGTAGGGCTTGTGTTTTTTATTAAAGAATTCAGAGAACGCACACAATTACTGTTTGGCTTTTTTACCAATAAAATAGGGATTGCTTACTGCCTGATAATGGTATTGGCATTGCTCTCGTTTACCAAAGCTATTGATATAGAAGAAGCGATTTTGCACTTCTTTAAGATATTTACAGCTTTCTCAGCTGCTTGGATGGTATCGGCTTTGGTAATTTACAACAAAAAGAGTTTAGTACATTTGGCAGTTGCGATGACAATTCTTTTGTGTTATGACTTTTTGGTAACCCTCGACGGGGTAAAAGGCATCATCAAGGGTATTAGTGCCGATTACAATATCAAAGGCTCGTATTCTAACAAGAATATTTTGGCTTCGGCTATGTTTATTAAGATACCTTTTGCTATCTGGTTGTTTTATTTTTATAAAAACACTTTGCGTATCATTGGGGGGATAGGTGTTTTAGTCGGTACTTTGGCAATCTTCTTTATGAGTACCCGTGCTTTCTACTTAGCAACTATTCTTACAACGCTTATCTTCATCACGTATGGTGCTATCGACTATTTTATCTTAAAACGCCGTGAAACGGGCGTAAAAGTACTGATGCACGTAGGCTTGGTAGTTCTTGCTTTTGGTATTTTCTCGTTTGTACAGAACTATTTATACCCTCAACAAGTGCGACAAAGCACCAGCTTCGGGGCTCGTTTGGCTGAGGTAACTAATCAAGAGAATACCAGTAACAACTTGCGTAAAACTGCTTGGGTAATTACTGCTACCGATATGATTCCGAACGACCCACTGTTGGGCGTAGGCATTGGTAACTGGAAGGTACGCTTCTTACAGTATGAGAATTCTTATAGTCCGCATTATATTTATATGTATAAGAACCACAACGACTTTTTGGAGCTCACCGCCGAAGCGGGAATCTTTGCAGGGTTGGCGTTCTTGGCTATCTTCCTCTTGGCAGCTTATTATTTCCTAAGAGGCACTTATAAAAACAAGAATCCTGAGCAAGAGCAATGGTTTTTCTTACCATTGTTTGGTCTCTTTGCTTATTCGTTCGATGCATTCTTTAACTTTCCTCAAGACCGCCCCGAAATACAAGCCCTCTTTGGTATTTATGTAGGGATAGCAGTAGGTCTGGCAGTATTGTATTTCAGTAAGAAAAAAGCAGAAGAGCGCAAATTGCCAATGAGTGTTGTAGGTTTTATAGGAGCAGTAGCCGTAGTGGCAATGGTTTTGAATGTGGTAGTAGAGCGTATGTACTTTGATTCTTCTAAAATACAACGTATGGTAAAAGAAGAGCAACAAGGGGTGCGTCCTACTAAATCACCTTCGGATTACCTGATACGCAACTATCCTCGTATTCCAAATCTCACGGCAGTGGCTGAGCCTGTAGATGTAGAAAAGGCGCGTTACTTGATAGACGAAAAGAAATTCGATGAGGCACGTAAGGTATTGGCTTCCATTCATTACCACCCTTATGATGCGCGTCCTGAGTATTTTACTGCTGTATCATACTTTATGGAAGAAAACAAAAACAACGATAGTATTTATAAATATGCCCATAAAGCCCGAATGATAAAGCCTAATTTCTTCGGTAACCTAAATTTAGAGACCTTTGCGCTGAACAATATGGGTAAAGAACAAGAATCGATTCACTTGCTCAAACAGTATTTAGGCTTGGAGAAAGACAGTGTGCAGAAACCACAACCTAAGTGGAAAACTATACTGAAAAACCGTTTCCACGTAGATGTAGATAGAGACGCCCTTCGCAGTAATCGCAGTGAGGTACAAGCGTGGAACTCTTTGGCTTATCTACAAGAGAAAAATAACTTAATAGCTGATGCTCGTGCTACCTTAGATAGTGCCATTGTGTATTTGCCCGATAATAAAGATATAATTAATAACCGCAACAAGATTATCTCGCGTATGCAGGTAGAACAGTTTGCTCCTCTTTACACTCAGGCAATGCAACTCTATTTGCAGCAACGTTATGCTGAAGCTATTCCTATATTTACGAAGTTCTTAGAGAAAGTGCCTGCTCATATAGACGGGCTCAGGTATCGTGCTATTAGTTACTACAACACCCAGCAATACCAAAAAGCTATTAACGATATGGCTGAAATGGAGAGCTTAGGAGTGCCCGTAGATGCTGTACTGAATAATTATCGCGCCTCTTGCTACTATATGTTGGGCGACAAAGCAAACGCCAAAGTCTTTTTCCAAAAAGCCGCTAGCGAGGGCAATGCCGATGCTCAACGCAACTTAAATACCCTCAGTTTTTAAGTCAAATGAATACCTATACAAAACAAATCCTCAGCGAGAAGGAACTCCAAGTAATGCTACATCGCCTTGCTTGTGAGCTGATAGAAAACCATAACGATTTCTCGAATACGGTTTTTATCGGTATCCAACCTCGTGGCACTTATTTAGCTGAGCGATTGGTAGAACTACTTACTAACGAATACCACATTGCTGATATTCCATTAGGCTTATTGGATATTACTTTTTTTCGCGACGATTTTAGGCGCACAGGTAGACCTCTTGAAGCCAACTCTACTGCTATCGACTTTATCGTCGAAAACAAGAGAGTGGTATTTATAGACGATGTGCTCTACACAGGGCGCAGTATTCGCGCTGCTCTTAGTGCCATACAGAGCTTCGGGCGTCCTTCTGAAATAGAGCTCTTAGTGCTTATTGATAGGCGCTTTAGTCGTCATCTTCCCATACAACCCGATTACAGCGGTAAGCAAGTAGACGCTATCAATAATGAGCGTGTGGTAGTACACTGGAAACAAAACGACGGAAAAGACTCAGTAGAGGTAATAAGTAAAGTCGGTGAGCTGGCGTAGCTGAGAATGTAAGTAAGAGATAAGGGATATGTGATATGGTAATAGCAATTCTTACAGTCTTTATAATGCTGAACGTAGTGCTGAAACTCAGTTTTTGGAAACTGTGGCAACAGGCGTTATTTGCAGCTGTTTGTTTCTTGTTTGTTTGGTTAGCTACTGATTTTGCCTCAGAGCAGTCACAAGTTACCCTCCAAACAATGCTCAGCAACCCCAAAGTGCTTGGCAATATTACCGTACTGCTCACCGTAGAAACTGCTGTGTGTATGGCGTATTGTTTTACTTCACTACGTACGCTTTTCAAAGGTAAAGAAAGTCGCTGGCATAAAGTTTTGCAGTGGTATCCTAACCTGCTTATCTTTCCTGCATTGTTCTATGTACTCACTCAATCTATCTTTTATTATACAGGGGTATCGTTTGAGCATATTGCTTTTTGGATAGGTGCGAGCGTGGTAGTTTTCATTATATTAGGTGCTTGGGGTCTTCAAAAGCTGTTGCCCGAGAAAGGCCTGCGCTTAGAGCTACACTTTTTGGTGAGTTTGCTTATCACTCTCTTAGGACTTATAGGTACTGCTAACGGACAAATACTCTACGTTCCCCAAAGTGAACCTATCAATTTAAAAGTATTGGAAGGTATATTTACTTTCTTTATAGCTTTGTTTGGCATAGGCTTTGGATTTAGTAAATTGTATTGGTTCTTACGCCAAAGAAAACAAAAGAATTAAATTTATATTGATGATGAAAAACATATTTATAGCTGGAATACTATTGCTCACAAGCACTTCCTATGCACAAATAACTATTAGTCAGGAAAAGAATATAGCCGATGCTATGGAACTCAAAAAGGAAATAGCTCGTACCGAGAGTGCTTTCCAAGTACAAATCTATAATGGCAATATCACCGAAGCTAATAAAGTAATGCTCGATGCCAAAAGCAAATACAAACAATACCCTGTATTGCTCACTTTCGAGTCGCCTAACTACAAAGTGCGCCTTGGTAGTTTCCGTACGCGTTTAGAGGCTGAGAAGAAACTTGTAGAGATTAAAAAATCTTATCCCGCAGCCTTTGTAATAGGCTTAAAATAACTTGTAATAAGGGGACACTATGTTTAAAAAAAACACCCTTCGCTTTCAGATATTCCTCAGTATGACCCTACTCGTGCTAGTAGCTTTTGCTATTTTGGCTTTCGTAATGATTGGGCAGTATAAAAAACAGGCATTAGAATATCACGATGAGCGACTTATCGACAAGGAAAACCAAATCAAGATGCAGATACAATATGTATTCTCGCAAACCACTTTCCCTGTCGAAACCCCTTATATACCCCTTATCTTTCGGGAGGATATCTACAGCATTGCCAATATCCAAAACCTAAACTTTGCCCTCTATGACCTCGACGGCGTTCTGCTAAAAAGCTCCAAAGCCTCTCTCTCGCCGGACCAAGATGCTTTTTTTATTCCTCCTGATGTATTGCATCAGCTTTCCGCTACACTCAATAAACGTCTTGTTGAGCACCACGAATTTGCAGGGCGTGGTTACCAAACCTCTTACAGTTATATTACCGATTTGCAGTTCAAGCCTATCGCTATTCTCAACATTCCTTATTTCGAGAACGACACCTTCAACGAGCGCGCTTTAAAAGGGTCGCTGTACAACTTAGCGATGGTGTATTTCTCGCTCTTGGTAGTTGCCCTTACGGTAGCTTACTTCATCTCTAAATATATTACCAAATCGCTTAAAACCATCGAAGGTCGTTTAGAGAAAACTCGTTTGCTCTCCCAAAACGAAAAGATACTTCTCAAATCTGCCCCTACCGAGATTACCGAATTGGTAAATGCCTATAATGGAATGATTGATGAGATTGAGAACAGCAAAGCCCTTTTGGCGCAATCCGAACGCGAACAAGCGTGGCGCGATATGGCAAAGCAGGTAGCACACGAAATCAAAAATCCTCTTACTCCTATGCGTCTCTCCGTGCAAAGTTATCAACGCAAAGCCCTTCGAGAGCCTCAAACCGCTGAACAAACTAATGAATTCTGCGAATCTCTTATCCAACAGATAGACATATTGAGTAATATTTCTACTGCATTCTCGGCACTTACCAATATGCCTGCTAAAAATGATGAGGAATTCGATTTTGTGTCTGTTATCAAACGCACTTTAGATATCTTTAATTCTGATGAAATTCACTTCACCCATTCTCACGATGAGATTATAAGTGTATTCGATAAAGACCAGCTCGGTCGTGTAGTTACCAATTTGGTGAAAAATGCGCTACAAGCTACCGAAAACGAACCTTTCCCTTCTATTGAAGTGAGCCTCAATAAAAGCGATACCGATATTACTCTAAAAGTAAAAGACAATGGTACGGGTATCCCCGACGCCGATAAAGAAAAGATATTCGAACCAAAATTCACTACCAAAACCAGTGGTAGTGGCTTGGGATTAGCAATGGTGAAAAACATCGTACTTTCCTACGGGGGTAGCATTCATTTTACTTCCGAAGTAGGAAAGGGAAGTGAATTTACTGTAGTATTGGTACACTTTTTGAATAAGTAAATAAATAAACATTATATTTTATGAAAAATCACATCTTAACATTGGGAGTTGCTGTGCTTATGCTCGCCTCCTGCCAAAACAATCCTTCACAAACTGCTAACACTGTAGTAAGTGAAACCACTACTATGATGGAGAATGCTGCTGAAAAAGTAGAAGAAATGGTAACTCCTCAATTGTTAGCTACTTATGTAGGTACTCTTCCTGCTGCCGATTGCGGCGGAATGGCTACCGTTATCCATCTCTATGCCGATGACACCTATGTAAAACAAGAAAACTGTGCAAGCAAAAACTTCGAATCTAAAGAAGAAGGTAAAGTAGAACACACTGATAAAGGTTTTACACTCGTTTCTAAAGCTGATAATCACAAATCTTTCTATATTACCAAAGGCGATAATATCGTACAAGTAGGTGAAGATGGTAAAGAACCTAAAATGGTAAAAGAATATACTCTTACCAAACAAATGTAACAAGTAAAATCTTATGTAATGCGAAGGCTGTTCAATCTTGTATTGAACAGCCTTTTCTTTTACAAAGAAGAAAAAATATGTTAAAAATCTTTTGTAGTTAAAATAATTGTTATAACTTTACCCCCTAATTTGTATTTTA
The DNA here is from genome assembly GCF_013394735.1 of Capnocytophaga sp. oral taxon 902. Lineage (NCBI taxonomy): Bacteria > Pseudomonadati > Bacteroidota > Flavobacteriia > Flavobacteriales > Flavobacteriaceae > Capnocytophaga > Capnocytophaga sp. oral taxon 902. The sequence goes on along the minus strand of NZ_CP058261.1, from coordinate 1,789,325 downwards.
TGTTAGTAACCTTCCAATGGATTTAGTGCGTCTTTTCATAAAAAGGATATCATACAATCAATCGCAGAACGATGCCTTTGTGCTTATAATGCACGAGGTCGAGACCGATTTAAAGCTACCCATCGTCATTGGTACCTTTGAAGCACAATCTATTGCCTTGGAATTAGAGAAGAGTCTTGTACCTCCTCGACCTCTTACACACGACCTCTTCAAGATATTCGCCGATACTTTCAGTATACAAATAAAAAGAGTCGTGATTTACAAATTAGAAGAAGGCATTTTCTACTCCAATATCCTCTGTATACAAAATGGTCAAGAATACACCATCGAAGCTCGTACCAGCGATGCCATCGCCATTGCCTTGCGTTGCAACGCACCCATCTACACCTATCGAGATATCATTCAAAGAGCCGGCATTTATATCCCTTTGCTCAACGATGAGCCCTCCAATACCATAAGCCCTTCGTTAGACAATGTTGATGAGGAAGACAGCAGCCGAAACAGATATACTAAATACGCCTTACCCGAACTAAAAACAATGCTAAATGACTGTATCGAAAATGAAGATTACGAAATGGCAGCGCTTATCAGAGATGAAATCTCTAAACGCGATAGTACTTTTTAAAACTATATACCAATGAAAAAAAACATAACCATCGGAAGTCTTAGCTTCCTTTTACCACTCATAAGTGTCGCCCAAGACGCTACACAATCTCCTACTACACAAACCGCCACTACACAAGTAATGAAGGCTGTCGCTAGCGAAGGTTTCTCTCTCGAAAGTTTTACTCGTGGCGTGGTAGGTATGATTACCCTCCTGTTTATCGCCTATCTTTTCAGTAGCAATAGGCGCGCTATTAATTGGAAGACTATTGGCATAGGCTTAGCCCTACAACTCTCCATTGCAATAGGTATTCTAAAAGTAGGCTTTATACAAGACGCCTTCGATTTTGCCGGTAGTATCTTTGTGCTTATATTAGATTTTACAAGAGCAGGCAGTCAGTTTCTCCTCGGTAACTTAGTCGATACCAATAGCATAGGCTATATCTTCGCTTTCCAAGTGCTCCCCACCATCATCTTCTTTTCTGCACTCACCTCCCTATTGTTCTATTTAGGTGTTATTCAGGTAATAGTGCGTGGTATGGCGTGGGCATTGTCTAAACTGCTGAATATCTCAGGTGCCGAAAGTCTTTCGGTTACGGGTAACATCTTCTTAGGACAAACCGAAGCCCCTCTGATGATTAAAGCCTATTTAGCCAAAATGACTCGCTCCGAAATCCTCCTTGTGATGATAGGCGGAATGGCTACCGTAGCAGGAGGCGTTATGGCTGCTTATATCCAATACCTCGGTGGCGACGACCCCCAAATGCGCTTGCTCTTCGCCCGACACCTCTTAGCAGCTTCCGTAATGGCAGCCCCCGGTGCTATTGTAGTTTCCAAGATGCTATGTCCTCAAACCGAGCAATTCTCTAACGATTCACACGTCTCTATGGAGAATGTAGGTTCCAATGTGCTCGACGCTATCGCCAATGGTACTACCGAAGGACTTAAACTCGCTGCCAATGTAGCGGCTATGCTTTTAGTATTTGTGGCTTTTATCGCAATGATTAATTATTTCTTTAATTGGGTAGGTTATCAAACACATCTCAACAATATCATAGCCAGCAATACTCCTTATAACGGACTCTCTTTAGAAATGATTTTAGGTACCGTTTTCTCACCCGTTATGTGGCTCGCTGGTATTGCCAAAGAAGACGTTATGCTGATGGGACAATTGCTCGGTATTAAGCTCTCCTCCTCAGAATTTGTGGCTTACACTCAGTTAGCCACCCTAAAGGATATGACGAGTGCTCCTCACCTAATGTATAACAAATCTATCATTATGGCAACCTATATGCTTTGCGGTTTTGCCAATTTCGCCTCCATAGGCATTCAAATAGGAGGCATAGGAGCCTTAGCCCCCAACCAACGTAAAACCCTCTCTCAATTCGGCTTAAAAGCCGTTCTTGGGGGTACTTTAGCCTCTCTGTTATCCGCAACTATCGCCGGAATGATTATCGGGTAACCACACTTTTCTAAATAACACAAGCTTAAAATCGCTTTTTATACCATAACACTTTGCCAAAGGTTCTGAACACCTACCGTTCTACAACTTTGGCAAAGTTTTTTATTGTCTATTTTGCTACAATCCCCCGTGTAGCTCGTCCCCGCCCGTCTGTCTCACACCTAACCTGCTAATTCTCTAATTTCCAAATTTTCTAATTTACTAATTCTCTTTCCCGTCACACTCCCCCTAGTGCCTATGGCCTAAGACCTAGTGCCTCTTCCTCTTTCTTTCGCCTCGAAACCCTGTTTTTACCGTTTTTTGTGTCGCTGTATTATACTATGAATCAACTTTTTATACACCCTTTCTATACCAATCGTCCAAGATTCGTATAAGCTTCCTATAAGCTCTCTATAAGCTAACCCCACCCTTCTTACAGCTCATTTTTTATCTTTTACCTGAATTACTTCTTCCGAACTTCTTCGTTTCCTTCCGAACCCTCCTAACAATCCTAACACATCGCTTTTGCGCTACGCACTTTGCCAAAGTTTGAAATTTTGGCAAAGTTGATGTTCCAAAAAGTTACCTCCCCATTCCCCCATTTTCTCATTCTCTAATTTCCAAATTTTCTCATTTTCTAATTTTTTCCCCTGCCTGTGTGGCTCGCATCTTTGGCAAAGTTAATTATCAGTATTTTTAGTATTATTGACTTTTTCAGGTAGCTTGTTGCCCATTTGTTTGATTTTTTAAAAGATTTGTACGATTTCTGTAGCGTAAACTACACTTTTACATAAAAGGCTAAAAATAGCCTTTAAAAAGAATTTTACACAATAAAAAAGGGCTTGCCGACGGCAAGCCCTTTTTTATAATTTACGAACCTAATAAACTGCAATATTATTCAGTAGCTTCAGCAGTAGCCTCTGGTTTAACTTCGGCTGTAGCTGGAGTTTCTTCAGCAGTTGCTTTCTTTTTACCACGACGGGTAGTTTTCTTCTTAGCGGTTTTAGCTACGTTGTAAGTAGTGTTGTAATCTACAAACTCAATCATAGCCATTTCAGCGTTATCGCCCAAACGGTTCCCTAATTTAATGATACGAGTGTATCCCCCTGGGCGGTTGCCTACCTTTACAGCCACTTCTTTGAAAAGCTCGGTAACAGCATATTTATTGCGCAATTTACTAAAAGCGATACGACGGTTGTGAGTGGTATCTTCTTTAGATTTGGTTACCAAAGGCTCTACAAATAATTTTAAAGCCTTTGCTTTTGCCAAAGTAGTGTTAATACGTTTATGCTCAATCAGTGAGTTCGCCATATTGGCAAGCATTGAATTTCTGTGAGCAGTTTTTCTTCCTAAATGATTAATTTTATTTCCGTGTCTCATTTTTCCTTAGTTAAAATATCGCAAGAGCGAGTTAATCTTTATCCAATTTATACTTCGAGGTGTCCATACCAAACACTAAACCTTTATTGACTACCAACTCATCAAGTTCAATTAATGATTTCTTTCCGAAGTTTCTAAACTTCATCAAATCGGCTTTATTGAAAGATACCAAATCACCTAATGTTTCTACTTCGGCAGCTTTCAAACAATTGAGTGCACGAACGGATAAGTCCATATCCACCAACTTAGTTTTTAGCAACTGGCGCATATGCAATGATTCTTCATCATAAGTATCAGTTTGTGCTATTTCATCAGCTTCTAAAGTAATTCTCTCGTCAGAGAAGAGCATAAAGTGATGAATGAGTGTTTTTGCAGCTTCTGTAAGTGCTTGTTTAGGGTGTATAGACCCATCGGTTTTAATTTCAAAGACTAACTTCTCGTAGTCTGTTTTTTGTTCAACACGATAATTTTCAATAGAATATTTCACATTTTTAATAGGCGTAAAAATTGCATCAGTAGCAATTACACCTATCGGTGCATTTGGTTTTGCATTTTCCTCAGCCGAAACATAACCGCGTCCTTTTTCAATAGTAATCTCTATTGTAAAAGAAGCTGAAGAATCCATATTGCAAATCACCAAATCAGTATTTAATACTTGAAAACCTGAAAGAGCTTTTTGAAAATCACCGGCAGTCAATTGTCTTTTACCAGAAACAGTAATAGTTGCTGTTTCATTTTCTATATCCTCAATCTGGCGTTTAAAACGTATTTGTTTCAAATTGAGAATAATTTCAGTAACATCTTCTCTTACTCCTGATATAGTAGAAAATTCGTGTCCTACTTTATCAAATTTCACAGAAGTGATTGCAAAACCTTCTAACGAAGAAAGCATAACTCTTCGTAATGCGTTACCTATTGTTAAACCATACCCTGGCTCCAAAGGGCGAAACTCAAATCGTCCTTCGAAATCAGATGATTCAATCATTATAACTTTATCTGGTTTTTGGAAGTTGAATAATGCCATAATTTGACTGCTGTCTTTATTATTATTTAGAGTACAACTCTACGATTAACTGTTCTTTAATATTTTCAGGAATCTGAATACGTTGAGGTACTGCTACGAAAGTACCTTCTAATTTTTCAGGGTTCCAAGTGATCCATTCGTATACGGTGCTGTGAGCAGCCAATGAATTTTCGATCACACTTAAAGATTTTGATTTTTCGCGAACGCCTACTACATCACCTGGTTTAAGAGAGTAAGACGGAATGTTTACAATATTTCCGTTTACAGTGATGTGACGGTGAGATACCAATTGGCGGGCTGCACTACGAGTAGGAGCGATGCCCATACGGTATACTACATTGTCTAAACGAGATTCGCAAAGTTGAAGAAGCACCTCACCGGTAATACTTTTACTTCTTTTTGCTTTTTCATATAGATTATGGAATTGTTTCTCTAAAATACCATAAGTATATTTAGCTTTTTGTTTTTCTTGTAGCTGGATAGCATATTCAGAGCGTTTTGCTCTACGGCGTGCCAAACCGTGTTGTCCGGGAGGATAATTTTTTCTTTCAAAAGATTTATCATCTCCGAAGATAGCTTCACCAAATTTACGAGCTATTTTTGTTTTTGGTCCTGTATATCTTGCCATTTTAAATTGTTTAAATGAAAGGTAGTTATGAATTAAGGCATTCCTTCGATAACAACTCACCTTTCTTACTTGTTAGTATTGAAATTAGACTCTACGTTTTTTAGGAGGGCGACATCCGTTGTGAGGTAGTGGAGTAACATCGATAATTTCAGTTACTTCTATACCTGCATTATGAATAGTACGGATAGCAGATTCTCTACCATTACCCGGTCCTTTCACGTATACTTTTACTTTTTTAAGACCTGAGTCAAAAGCTACTTTAGCTGCATCTTCTGCGGCTACTTGGGCAGCGTAAGGAGTGTTCTTTTTAGACCCTCTGAAGCCCATTTTTCCTGCTGATGACCACGCAATTACGTCTCCTTTTTTGTTGGTAAGAGAAATAATAACATTGTTAAAAGTAGCTGAAACGTGTGCTTCGCCTACTGACTCAACCACTACTTTTCTCTTCTTAGAGACTTTTGCATTCTTTGCATTTTGTTTTGCCATACTCTACTACTTATTATTTAGTTGCTTTCTTCTTGTTCGCAACAGTTTTTCTTTTACCTTTTCTTGTACGAGAATTGTTTTTAGTTTTTTGTCCGCGCAAAGGCAATCCGTTACGATGGCGGATACCGCGATAACAACCGATGTCCATCAAACGTTTGATGTTCAATTGGATTTCGGAGCGCAATTCTCCTTCAATTTTATAAGACGCAACCACTTCACGAATACGAGTGATTTCGTCATCATTCCATTCGCTTACTTTTGTGTCTTCGTTTACTTGAGCTCTACTTAAGATTTCTTTAGCTCTACTTTTTCCAATACCAAAAATGTAGGTTAAACCAATAACCCCTCTTTTGTTTTTTGGTAAGTCAATACCTGCAATTCGTGCCATAATTATCCTTGTCGTTGTTTAAATTTAGGATTTTTCTTATTAATTACGTACAATCGTCCTTTTCTGCGCACAATGATGCACTCTGAACTTCTTTTTTTAATTGATGCTCTAACTTTCATTTCGTTTTGTTTATATCAATAGAGTGCGCAAAACTACAATTTTTTTTTGTAATAGCCACATTTTTAGCTCACAAAAATGCAATTATACATTTCACTCACTCATTTTTAAGCATAAAAAACCATATTCAAGATACTGAATACAAATGTTTTATACTAAAAATACTACAAATAAAAAATTCTTTTTTATGATTATAATTTCTCACAGATATTACTAAAATAGGAAAATATCTGTGAGAAATTAACAACCAAAATATTGGAAGAATTCTCTTAATTAACTAATAACGGTAAGTGATACGAGCTTTACTTAGGTCGTAAGGACTCATTTCGAGTTTTACTTTATCACCAGGAAGAAGCTTGATGTAGTGCATACGCATTTTTCCTGAGATATGGGCAATCACTACGTGACCGTTATCCAATTCAACTCTGAACATTGCGTTAGACAAAGCTTCTACAATGGTTCCGTCTTGCTCAATTGCTGCCTGTTTAGCCATATATTAATTAAGATACTTTTCTGTTTTTACCTGTTTTCATCAAACCATCATAATGGCGATTGAGCAGATATGAATTTACTTGTTGCATAGTATCAATTGCAACCCCTACTAAGATGAGTAGTGAGGTACCACCATAGAACAATGCCCATTGGTCTTGCATTCCGATGATTTTAAGCAGAGAAGGGAATATTGCTACCAAGGCTATAAATATAGAGCCTGGGAGAGTGATGAGCGACATAATTTTATCTAAATAGTCGCCTGTTTCTTTACCTGGGCGTATGCCTGGTATGAAACCTCCACTGCGTTTTAGGTCATCGGCCATTTTGTTTGTAGGCACTGTAATTGCAGTATAAAAATACGTAAAGAGTATAATCATAGCTGCAAATAGCAGGTTGTACCAAAATCCGAAGACGTTGGAGAAGGCTGCTTGAACACTTTTTGCAAATTCTGACTGTGATAGTCCGGCTACAGTGGCTGGGATAAACATCAAGGCTTGAGCGAAGATGATAGGCATTACCCCTGCAGCATTAATTTTTAAAGGAATGTATTGGCGAGCTCCGAAGATGTTTCTCTCGTTAGTAGTTCCACCATCGGCTGTTCTGCGTGCATATTGTACTGGGATTTGACGTACTGCTTTGATTAGATAAATACAAAGCAGAATGATTACGAACCAAAGAATTATTTCGATAAGAATCAATAGAGGGCCTCCATTACCAGTAAGGCGAGAGGCTGTTTCAGACAAGAATGCGCGAGGCAAGCGAGCGATGATACCTACCATAATGAGGAGGGAGATACCGTTACCTATTCCTTTATCGGTGATTTTCTCACCTAACCACATTGCAAAAATAGTTCCTGTTACTAAGATAAGCACCGCTGGAACAATAAAATTGAGTCCCTTACCTAAAAGGAAGGCAGAATCAGGGACTCCTAATCTATTGATACCGTATAAATATACAGGTGCTTGTACAATACATATTGCAATAGTAAGCCATCGAGTGATTTGGTTTATCTTTCTTCGTCCGCTTTCACCTTCTTTTTGTAGTTTTTGGAGATAAGGAATAGCGATTCCCATCAACTGTACTACGATAGAAGCTGAGATGTAGGGCATAATCCCGAGCGCGAATACTGAGGCATTAGAGAAAGCACCCCCTGTAAAAGCGTTGAGAATGTCGAGCAATCCGCCACCTGAGGTTTTCGTTGCTAACTCGTGGAGTTGAGCGGAGTCGATACCAGGGAGGACAATGTGAGCTCCAAAGCGATAAACTAACAAAATTCCGAGAGTTAAAATAATTCTATTTTTTAACTCTTCAATTTTCCAAATGTTGGTCAGGTTCTCGATAAACTTCTTCATAAATTGAATATTACAAGGTTACAGCTTCACCACCAGCTGCTTCGATAGCTACTTTAGCACTTGCTGTAAACTTATGAACAGATATTTTTAGCTTAGATTTTAGTTCTCCACCACCTAATATTTTCACCAAGTCGGTTTTTTTAACGAGGTTTAGTTGAACTAAGGTTTCAAGGTCTACTTTATCGGTAATTTTACCATTATCAACGAGTTCTTGTATTCTACCCAAGTTGATACCTACGTATTCTTTACGGTTAAAGTTTTTGAAACCGAATTTTGGTACGCGTCTTTGGAGGGGCATTTGTCCACCTTCGAAGCCAATCTTATTAGAAAAGCCTGAACGAGATTTAGCTCCTTTGTGACCACGGGTAGCGGTTCCACCTTTACCGGAACCTTGACCGCGGCCTACGCGCTTCCCTTCTCTGTGAATTGAACCCTGTGCGGGTTTTAAATTACTCAAGTTCATAACTTTGTATAAAAATATTATTTAACTTCTTCTACAGAAATTAAGTGTTTTACCTTATTGATCATACCAAGGATACTTGGTGTAGCTTCGTGTTCCACGGTTCTACCGATTTTGGTAAGTCCTAAAGCCTCGAGAGTAAGTTTTTGGTCTTTTGGACGTTTGATGCTACTTTTAATTTGTGTTACTCTAAGTTTTGCCATTGCTATAAAAAATTAACCTTTAAACAATTTTTCTAAAGAGATGCCACGTTGAGCAGCAACAGTTTTAGCGCTACGCAACTGCAATAAAGCATCGAAAGTAGCTTTTACCACGTTGTGAGGGTTAGAAGAACCTTGTGATTTAGAAAGTACGTTATGGATACCTACTGATTCCAATACGGCACGTACTGTACCTCCTGCGATTACTCCGGTACCCTCAGTAGCTGGTTGTAAGAATACACGAGCTCCGCCGTATTTTCCTTTTTGTTCGTGGGGCAAGGTAGTACCGTTAAGAGGGATACGCACTAAGTTTTTCTTAGCGTCTTCTACTGCTTTAGCAATAGCTTCAGAAACCTCTTTAGATTTTCCTAAACCGTGACCAACCACGCCGTTTTCGTCGCCTACTACAACGATAGCAGAGAAACCGAAAGCGCGACCACCTTTAGTTACTTTAGTAACACGTTGTACTCCTACCAAACGGTCTTTCAATTCCAAACCACTTGGTTTTACATATTCTACATTTTTATATTTCTGATACATAGTTATTAGAATTTAAGTCCGCCTTCTCTAGCACCGTCGGCTAATGATTTTACACGTCCGTGGTAAAGATATCCCCCGCGATCGAAGGACACTTTTTCGATACCTTGTTTTAGAGCTTTTTCAGCAATAGCTTTACCGACCAATGCTGCTTTTTCAGTTTTAGTACCTTTGGCGGCACTAATTTCTTTATCACGTGAAGATGCAGCCAACAGAGTAGTCCCTTTAGTATCATCTATGATTTGGACATAGATTTCGTTATTACTTCTGAAAACAGCCAAACGAGGTTGCTCAGCAGTACCTTTTACTACTTTTCTGATTCTGCTTTTAATACGTTGTCTTCTTTCTATTCTTGATAATGCCATTGTTCTAACTATTAAGCTGATTTACCTGCTTTTCTTCTCAACTCTTCGCCTACAAATTTCACACCTTTACCTTTGTAAGGTTCAGGTTTGCGGAAGCTACGGATTTTAGCCGCTACTTGACCGAGTAATTGTTTATCGTGAGAAGTTAATTTAATGATAGGGTTTTTACCTTTCTCGTTAATTGTCTCGAGTTTAATTTCTTTTGGCAATTCGAGAATGATGTTATGAGAGAAACCGAGGGCTAAATCTAACTTTTGTCCTTGGTTAGCTGCACGGTATCCAACCCCTACTAACTCTAATTCTTTAGTGAATCCTTCAGAAACACCTACAACCATATTATGGACTAAGGCACGGTATAAACCGTGTTTAGCGTTTTGGTCTTTGGTAGCATCTGTAGTTTCAAACACTAAATGTCCATCTTCTTGCTTTACAGCAATGTCTTTAACCTCTTGGGTTAATTCGCCTAACTTCCCCTTTACGGTTACAGCGTTATCTTTGATAGTAACAGTAACGCCTGCGGGAATATTGATGGGTGCTTTACCTATTCTTGACATTCTTTATTGTCTTTTTATTGATTAGTAAACGTAACAAATTACCTCTCCACCGATATTGAGTTCTCTAGCTTTTTTACCTGTCATCACGCCTTGTGATGTAGAGATGATAGCAATACCCAATCCGTTTAATACGCGAGGTAGGTTATCAGCGCCAGCGTACTTTCTCAGACCTGGGCGGCTGGCTCTTTCAATATGCCTAATAACGGGTTCTTTAGTCACTTTGTCGTATTTCAAAGCTATTTTGATAGTACCTTGAACGGTAGAGTCATCAAATTTATAGCTAAGAATGAATCCTTGGTCGAAAAGGATTTTAGTAATTTCCTTTTTGAGTTTAGATGCAGGGATTTCTACGACTCTATGACCTGCGCTATTAGCATTTCTAATTCTTGTTAAATAATCTGCGATAGGATCTGTATACATAAATTTGTCCTTTTAAATTATTACCAACTTGCTTTTTTTACACCAGGAATTAATCCTTTGTTTGCCATTTCGCGGAATAACACACGTGAAATTCCAAAAGTGCGCATATACCCTTTAGGGCGTCCTGTAAGTTTGCAGCGGTTGTGCAGACGGACAGGAGAAGCATTTTTAGGGATTAGCTGAAGTGCTTCATAATCACCAGCTTCTTTTAGAGCTTTGCGTTTAGCAGCGTATTTAGCTACTAACTTTTGACGTTTCACCTCGCGGGCTTTCATTGATTCTTTAGCCATATACTTAGTTCTTTTTAAAAGGTAATCCTAATTCGCTTAATAATGATTTAGCTTCTTTATCAGTGTGAGCTGAAGTAACGAAGGTAATATCCATACCTGCAATCTTATTGATTTTATCGATGTCGATTTCAGGGAAGATGATTTGTTCGGTAACGCCTAAGTTGTAGTTACCTCTACCATCGAAGCCATTTGCTTTCACGCCTTGGAAGTCTCTTACACGAGGAAGAGCTGTAGTGATAAGGCGGTCTAAGAACTCATACATTCTTTCGCCACGAAGGGTAACTTTGGCACCGATAGCCATACCTTTACGGAGTTTGAAAGAAGCTACGTCCTTTTTAGAATAAGTGGCAACAGCTTTCTGACCAGTAATTTTGGTAAGTTCGTCTACAGCATAGTCGATTTGTTTTTTATCGGCTACGGCTGAACCAACACCGCGGCTCACAACTATTTTTTCAAGTTTAGGAACCTGCATTACGTTTTTATAGCCAAATTCTTCTTTTAGAGCCGCAATGACGCGCTCTTTGTATTCTTGTTTTAATCTAGGTACGTAAGCCATATTATATTACTACATTAGATTTTTTAGAAATTCGCACTTTTTTACCGTCACGTACTTCGAATCCTACACGAGTAGTTTTTTTCGTTTTAGGGTCGATGAGGGCGAGGTTAGAAATGTGAATAGATGCTTCTTTTTCTACGATTCCACCTTGAGGTTTTTGAGCGTTAGGTTTGGTGTGCTTTTTCACCAGGTTAACTCCCTCAATAATCGCTCTGTTCTTCTCGCGATCTACACGTAATACTTTGCCTTCTTTACCTTTTTCGTCTCCAGCAATTACTTTTACGGTATCTCCAGTTTTAATTTTTAGTTTCATCATTTACTTTAGTTAAAAATTAAAGCACTTCTGGTGCTAATGAAACGATCTTCATAAATTGTTTATCACGAAGTTCTCTCGCTACAGGCCCGAACACACGGGTACCTCTCATTTCACCAGCTGCGTTCAAGAGAACGCAAGCGTTTTCATCAAATCGGATATAAGAACCATCGGCACGGCGTACTTCTTTTTTAGTTCTTACAACCACCGCGGTAGAAACTTGTCCTTTTTTAACGTTTCCGTTAGGGGTAGCTTCTTTGACGGTAACTACAATCTTATCGCCAACAGAGGCATATCGGCGCTTAGTACCACCGAGTACACGGATTGTTAGCACTTCTTTAGCGCCAGTATTATCGGCTACTTTTAGTCTTGATTCTTGTTGTACCATAATTACTTAGCTCTTTCAATGATTTCTACTAATCTCCAACATTTGGTTTTGCTCAATGGACGTGTTTCCATTATACGCACAGTATCACCAATGTTGCAATCGTTTTTTTCGTCGTGCGCAACATATTTTTTAGTGCGCAACACGAACTTACCATACATAGGGTGTTTTACACGTTTCACTTCTGAAACTACGATAGATTTATCCATTTTGTTGCTTGTAACAACCCCTATTCTTTCTTTTCTTAAATTTCTTTTTTCCATAAGGCAGGTTCGAATTATTGTAATTCTCGTTTAGTTAGCTCACAAGCCAATCTCGCGATAGTTCTTCTTACATTACGTAATTGAATTGGTTTTTCCAATGACGAAATTGCGTGTGCCATTTTCAAATCTGCATACGATTTCTTAAACTCACCAAGCTTTTCTTGTAGCTCAGTTATTGTCAATTTGTTAATTTCAGACTGTTTCATTGTTCTTTAATTAATTTTGATAATCTCTTGCTACAACGAATTTTGTTTTCACAGGTAGCTTTTGAGCTGCGAGGCGTAGCGCTTCTTTGGCTACGTCGAGCGGCACACCGCCTACCTCAAACATTATTCTTCCTGGTTTTACTACGGCTGCCCAGTATTCTACGGCACCTTTACCTTTACCCATACGTACTTCCAAAGGCTTTTTGGTAATAGGTTTATCTGGGAAGATTTTGATCCAAAGTTGACCTTCACGTTTCATATAACGGGTAGCAGCTACACGAGCTGACTCGATTTGGCGAGAAGTGATGAATGCTGAATCTAACGATTTAATTCCGAAAGTACCATTAGAAAGGAGCGCCCCACGGTGAGATACACCTTTCATTCTGCCTTTTTGTTGTTTACGATATTTCGTTCTTTTTGGCTGTAACATCTTTCTTGTTCTTTAAAAAATTACTTTTTGCGACGCGCTCTTTTGGGTGCACCCGCAGGCTTGTCAGTTGATTTACCAGAGAAGTTTCCACCGGTGGCTTTTTTAGTCATACCTACGAGTGGGGAGAGTTCTCTTTTACCATAGATTTCGCCTTTCATAATCCACACTTTGATTCCCATACGACCGTATGTAGTGTGAGCTTCGTCAATAGCGTAATCGATATCAGCTCTAAAGGTTGAAAGAGGGATACGACCTTCTTTAAAGCTTTCGGAACGTGCCATTTCGGCTCCATTCAAACGACCTGAAATCATTACCTTGATACCTTCGGCGTTCATACGCATAGCGGAAGCGATAGCCATTTTGATAGCGCGTTTGTAAGAAACACGACCTTCGATTTGGCGAGCGATGCTTGCAGCAACAAGAGCTGCGTCGAGCTCAGGGCGTTTGATTTCAAAAATGTTGATTTGGATGTCTTTACCGGTGATTTTCTTAAGTTCTTCTTTCAACTTGTCTACCTCCTGGCCACCTTTACCGATGATGATACCAGGGCGAGCGGTGGTGATAGTAACGGTTACAAGTTTAAAAGTACGTTCGATAATCACGTGAGCAACACTAGCTTTAGATAAACGAGCGAGAACATATTTTCTGATTTTGTCGTCTTCAGCGAGTTTATCTCCGTAATCATTGCCTCCATACCAGTTAGACTCCCATCCTCTGATAATTCCTAGGCGATTTCCGATTGGATTTGTCTTTTGTCCCATAGTTTATCTTAGCTTTCTGTGTTAAAATTTTTAGCTCCAAGCACCAAAGTTATGTGGTTAGAGCGTTTTCTAATTCTGTGTGCTCTTCCTTGTGGAGCTGGGCGTAAGCGTTTAAGGATAGCGCCACCATCCACGCGGATTTCTTTGATGAATACTCCTGCTTCTTCCAAGTTAGCGTCCTCGTTTTTAGCTTGCCAGTTAGCGATAGCTGAAAGCAACAATTTTTCTAAACGAGCGGCTGCTTCTTTTTGGTTGAATTTCAAAATAGCCAAAGCTTTGTCTACTTGCTGTCCACGTACTAAATCCGCTACTAAGCGCATTTTTCGAGGAGAAGTAGGGCAGTTATTTAACTTCGCGAAAGCCAAGCTTTTTTTAGCTTCTTTAATTTCGTCTGCTCTTAATTTTTTTCTAACTCCCATAGCCTTAATTATTTTTTACCTTTATTTTTTGCACCTGCGTGTCCACGGAAGGAACGAGTAGGTGAAAATTCTCCTAATTTATGTCCCACCATATTTTCAGTGATGTATACAGGGACAAACTGACGACCGTTGTGAACTGCAATAGTTTGGCCAACGAAGTCTGGAGTAATCATAGAAGCGCGTGACCAAGTTTTGATAACGTTTTTCTTACCAGACTGTATATTTTGTTGGATTTTCTTTTCCAAGCTATAGTGAACGTAAGGTCCTTTTTTTAATGAACGTGCCATTTGTTAGTCTCTTATTTTTTTCTGCGTTCTACAATATACTTATTACTTGCTTTGGTTTTAGAACGAGTTCTATAACCTTTTGCTGGGATACCTTTACGTGAGCGTGGGTGACCACCGGTAGCACGACCTTCACCACCACCCATTGGGTGATCGACAGGGTTCATAACTACTGCACGGGTACGAGGACGGCGTCCTAACCAGCGTGAGCGACCTGCTTTACCTGAAAGTACCAATTGGTGATCGGAGTTTGATACGGCTCCTATGGTTGCGAGGCAAGTGAGGAGGATCATACGGGTTTCACCTGAAGGTAGCTTTACAGTAGCATACTTACCATCTTTTGCCATTAGTTGGGCAAAAGTTCCTGCAGAACGAGCGATGTTAGCTCCTTGTCCAGGGCGCAATTCAATACAAGAAATTACAGTACCGAGAGGGATTTGAGAGAGCGGCATTGCGTTACCGATTTCAGGGGCGATGTTTTCTTGACCTGAAACGATTACTTGATCTACTTTCAAACCAGCGGGAGCGATGATGTAACGCTTTTCACCGTCGGTGTATTGAACGAGAGCAATAAACGCTGTTCTGTTTGGGTCGTACTCGATAGAAACTACTTTGGCGTCTACGCCGAATTTGTTTCGTTTGAAGTCGATGATACGGTACTTTTTCTTATGACCACCACCAATGTAACGCATGGTCATTTTTCCTTGATTGTTTCTACCACCGGTCTTTTTCAACGGAACGAGCAAGCTCTTTTCCGGCTTATCAGTAGTAATGGTGTCGAATTCGTTTACTACTCTAAAACGCTGACCGGGGGTAATCGGTTTTAATTTTCTAACTGACATTTTTGTCTATTTGTTAAATACTTATATATTACTATAAAAATCTATAGTTCCATCTTCTACTTGCACAACTGCTTTTTTAACAGCGTTAGTTTTAGCGATTTGCAAGCCTGTTTTTGTATAACGAGTAGATCGTTTAGGTCCGTAGTTAAGAGTACGTACGGATTTCACTTTAACGCCATAAGTAGCTTCAACTTCATTTTTGATTTGAATCTTGTTAGCGTCCTTAGCTACTACGAACGTATAGCAGTTTCTCAACTCGCTATTGTCGTTTGCTTTTTCTGTATTTACAGGTTTAATTAATACGCTCATTTCCTTCTTATTTTGTTAAAATTGACTCTAAAACTGCTACTGAACTCTCAGTAAGTACTACGTTTGAAGCATTCACTAATTGATAAGTGTTTAACTCTGAAGCGGTTACTACACTTGAAGTAGGTACGTTACGAGAGGACAAATATACATTATTATTTGTATTTGGTAACACAAAAAGTGATTTTTTATTTTCTAAGCCCAAAGATTTTACAACTGCGGTGAAATCTTTAGTTTTTGGAGCGTCGAAATTTAAATCTTCAACTACAACGAGGGCTTGGTTTTGTAGTTTAGCGCTGAGGGCAGAACGGCGAGCCAAGCGTTTTACGTTTTTAGTAAGTTTTTGTGTATAGTCTTTAGGACGAGGACCGAATATGCGACCACCACCCACAAATACAGGAGATTTTACGCTACCTGCACGAGCTGTACCAGTACCTTTTTGTTTTTTAATTTTGCGAGTACTTCCAGCCACTTCGTTTCTTTCTTTAGCCTTGTGAGTACCTTGACGTTTGTTAGCTAAATAGCGTTTAACATCTAAGTATACTACGTGATTGTTAGGCTCGATACCGAACACAGCATCAGAAAGGGTTACCTTTCTACCTGTTTCTTTTCCTTTTATGTTTAATACTGCTACTTCCATTATTTGTGAATAGTTACGTAAGCATTTTTGTGACCTGGGATACAACCTTTTACAACTAAAAGATTTTTCTCAGCAACCACTTTCAATACTTTCAAGTTTTGTACTGTTACCTTTTCAGCTCCCATACGCCCAGCCATACGCATACCTTTGAATACGCGAGAGGGATAAGACGAAGCGCCTACTGAACCTGGTGCTCTGAGGCGGTTATGCTGACCGTGAGTAGTTTGACCTACTCCGCCAAAACCGTGGCGACGCACTACCCCTTGGAAACCTTTACCTTTAGAAACGCCTGTGATATCCACAAACTCTCCTTCGGTGAAGAAATCGACGGTGATAGTATCACCTAATTTGTAATTGTCTTCAAAACCTTGGAATTCAACAACTTTTTTCTTTACAGAAGTACCTGCTTTTTTGAAGTGACCAAGCTCTGCTTTGGTAGCACGTTTTTCTGCTTTGTCATCGAAACCAAGTTGAAGAGCATCATAGCCATCAACCTCTTTGGTTCTGACTTGGGTAACTACGCAAGGACCTGCTTCAATGATGGTACAAGGTATATTTTTACCGTTCTCATCAAAAATGCTGGTCATTCCTACTTTTTTTCCGATTAACCCAGACATAAAATTAAATATTAAATTAGTTATTAGTTCTTTTTAATTGACAATTAACAATTGATAATTGACAATTATTATAATGGTTCAGGGTCAAAAAATGCCCGAGGCTTTTTAACCCTGAATCATTTTTATCCGTTTTTCCCTAACCCGCAGTTTCGGGACATTTTAGTAAAGTTATCAAACTTTGATTTCTACTTCTACACCACTTGGCAATTCCAATTTCATCAAAGCATCAATAGTTTTTGATGACGAGCTATAGATATCTAAAAGACGTTTATGAGAGCTCAATTGGAACTGTTCACGTGCTTTTTTATTTACGTGAGGTGAGCGCAACACAGTAAAGATTTTTTTGTGTGTAGGTAATGGAATAGGTCCTGTAACTACTGCACCTGTTGCTTTTACTGTTTTTACGATTTTCTCAGCAGATTTGTCTACCAAGTTGTGGTCGTAAGATTTTAACTTTATTCTTATTTTTTGTTGATTACTCATTTTTTCAATAAATTAGTTGCCTCTGGCGTTTTTAATTACTTCGTCTGCAATGTTTGAAGGAGTTTCGGCATAGTGAGAGAACTCCATTGTAGAAGTAGCACGACCTGATGAAAGAGTGCGAAGCGCTGTTACATAACCGAACATTTCTGATAGTGGAACAAATGCTTTGATTACTTTAGCACCGTTACGATCGTCCATATTATTTACTTGGCCACGACGGCGGTTCAAGTCTCCTACGATATCACCCATATTTTCTTCTGGAGTAATAACTTCCAACTTCATAATTGGCTCCATCAATACAGCTTTTGCAGCGCGAGCAGCTTCTTTGTACCCCAATTTGGCTGCCAACTCGAATGACAATGAATCTGAATCGACAGGGTGGAATGAACCATCGATAAGAACGATTTTCATCGCGTCCATTTCGAATCCTGCCAAAGGTCCGTTCTTCATTGCTTCTTTGAAACCTTTTTCAACTGATGGAATATACTCTTTAGGAATGTTACCACCTTTGATTTCGTTTACGAACTCAAGACCTACTTTGCCTTCTTCAGCTGGTTCCATACGGAATACGATGTCGGCAAATTTACCACGTCCACCTGTTTGTTTTTTGTAGACTTCGCGGTGATCAGCTTTAGCAGTGATAGCCTCTTTATACTCTACTTGAGGTTGTCCTTGGTTTACTTCTACTTT
Source organism: Capnocytophaga sp. oral taxon 902 (assembly GCF_013394735.1). Lineage (NCBI taxonomy): Bacteria > Pseudomonadati > Bacteroidota > Flavobacteriia > Flavobacteriales > Flavobacteriaceae > Capnocytophaga > Capnocytophaga sp. oral taxon 902. Next base: position 1,771,393 of record NZ_CP058261.1, on the reverse strand, counting down.
GAACTCGCGTTTGAGGCGGTCTACGATGATATCCAAGTGTAACTCACCCATTCCTGAGATGACAGTTTGTCCAGAAGCTTGGTCTGTCTTCACTTGGAAGGTAGGGTCTTCTTCAGCTAATTTAGCCAATGCCATACCGAGTTTATCAATATCGGCTTTAGTTTTAGGTTCTACTGCAATACCAATTACTGGATCAGGGAATACCATACTTTCGAGTACGATAGGATATTTCTCATCGCAAAGGGTATCACCTGTTTTGATATCTTTAAATCCTACTGCTGCCCCTATATCACCTGCTTCGATGTATTCGATAGGGTTTTGCTTGTTAGCGTGCATTTGGTAGATACGAGAAATACGCTCTTTGTTACCTGAACGGGTGTTCAATACGTAAGAACCTGCATCGAGGTGACCAGAATAAGCGCGGAAGAATGCTAAACGACCTACGTAAGGGTCAGTAGCAATCTTGAATGCCAAGGCTGCAAAAGGAGCGTCAACGGATGGCTTGCGGAGTGCAGGCTCACCTGTTTCAGGATTAGTACCCTCAATAGCTTCTTTATCAAGCGGTGATGGCAAATAACGACATACCGCATCAAGCATAAATTGTACTCCTTTATTTTTGAATGATGAACCGCATACCATAGGAATGATAGCCATATCCATTACTGCTGCGCGCAATGCCTTATGGATTTCGTCTTCAGTAATTGAGCTTTCATCTTCCATAAATTTCTCAAGTAATCCTTCGTCATAGCCCGCTACTTCTTCAATTAATTGAGCGCGGTATTTGGCTACATCCTCTTTCATATCGGCAGGAATTTCTACTACGTCGAAAGTAGAACCTGAATTTTCTTCGTGCCATACGATGGCGCGGTTTTTAATCAAATCTACAACACCTTTGAAATCTGCTTCGTCACCGATAGGCAATACGATAGGAACCGCGTTAGATTTGAGCATATCTCTCACCTGGTTGCAAACGTTGAGGAAATTAGCTCCTTGACGGTCCATTTTGTTTACAAACCCAATACGAGGTACTTTGTAGTTATCAGCCAAACGCCAGTTGGTTTCCGATTGAGGTTCTACCCCATCAACGGCAGAGAAAAGGAATACTAAGCCGTCAAGTACACGTAAGGAACGGTTTACCTCAACGGTAAAATCGACGTGGCCTGGGGTATCGATAATGTTGAAGTGATACTCTTTGGCATCGGCGGTAGGTTTACCATTTTCGGTAGGAAAGTTCCATTTACAGGTAGTAGCCGCTGAAGTAATAGTAATACCGCGTTCAGCCTCTTGTTCCATCCAGTCCATAGTAGAAGCACCATCGTGTACTTCACCAATTTTGTGCGTTTTACCGGTATAGAAAAGGATACGCTCGGTAGTAGTGGTTTTACCGGCATCGATATGCGCGGCAATACCTATGTTTCTTGTATATTTTAAATCTCTACTCATCGTGTTTTATTAGAATCTAAAGTGTGAGAATGCCTTGTTAGCTTCAGCCATACGGTGCGTATCCATTTTTTTCTTCACAGCAGCACCTTCTTCTTTAGAGGCAGCGATAATTTCGGCAGCCAATTTCTGAGCCATTGATTTCTCATTGCGTTTACGAGCGAAACCGATGAGCCATTTCATCGCCATAGACACTTTGCGGTCTGGGCGGATTTGCATAGGAATTTGGAAGGTAGCACCACCCACGCGGCGTGAACGCACCTCAACGTGAGGCATCACATTGCTAAGAGCGTCTTTCCAAACTTCTAATGCCGACTTTTCGTCGTTATTCTTCTTTTGTTCTACGATGTCAATTGCGTCGTAGAATACTTTAAAAGCCACTGACTTTTTACCGTCCCACATAAGGTTATTCACGAAACGCGTAACCAATTGGTCGTTAAACTTAGGGTCTGGTAAAAGGGGGCGTTTTTTAGCCTGTCTTTTTCTCATTTCTTTTCAGTTAAAAGATTTTGTGTGTTAAATTACTTTTTCTTTTTGTCGGCGGGAGCTGCTTGTCCTGGTTTAGGGCGTTTCGCACCGTATTTAGAACGGCGTTGCGTTCTACCTGCTACACCAGCCGTATCGAGAGCACCACGAACAATGTGGTATCTAACACCTGGTAAATCTTTTACCCTTCCGCCTCGTACCAATACTATCGAGTGCTCTTGGAGGTTGTGACCTTCACCAGGTATGTAAGCGTTCACCTCATTGCCATTAGTCAAGCGAACACGAGCTACTTTACGCATAGCAGAGTTCGGCTTTTTAGGCGTTGTGGTGTACACACGTGTACATACACCTCGGCGTTGTGGGCACGAATCCAAAGCAACCGATTTACTCTTCTTGGTAATTCTGGTTCTTCCTTTTCGTACTAATTGTGAAATTGTTGGCATAATTTACAATACTATATATTTGTTTATTTGTTTACTTGTTGTCAGTCCATAGACATTAGTCCATAAGCATTAGAGGTTTGGACTTAATATCCAAAGCGGGTGCAAAAGTACAACTATTTTTTAAAACTGCAAAAGTATCTGATAAATAAGAGGTGAGAAATAAGAGATAAGAGATAAGAGATAAGAGATGAGAAACAAGAGGTGTAGACACTATATTATTGTTGATTACCAATATTTTAACGAGATTGAGTTTTAGAAATTAGTGTAACATAAGTAGTTATGAAAAAGTTGTATTTTGTTACAAATATCACAAAATAGTTCTAATTTTGTCCTATAACAATAGTCTTAATTTGAGAACTAAACCATTAAGGAGCATAAAAAAATAAGACGGCGTAAAAACGTCGTCTTATTTTTTTGTTCTAAGTTTTATTTTTTACTCTCTTAATGCTGCACCAAATTGCTTTTCAAAAGCGTCTTGTAGGCGTTGCATTGTTTTATCGATTTGTTTATCGGTAAGAGTTTTATTGTTGTCTTGGAGTACAAAACTGAGGGCATAGCTCTTCTTGCCTTCGGGTAGTTTGTCGCCTTGGTACACATCAAAAAGATTTACGTGTTTTAAGAGGTTTTTCTCGGTAGCATATGCCTTTTCGTAAAGGTCGGCGAAGGTTACTTTCTCATCGAGCAAAAGGGCTAAATCACGACGTACTTCGGGGTATTTAGAGATTTCCTTGTATACCACTTTATGGTCTTGCACTTGTTCTAAAATCACTTCCCAATGCAAATCAGCTACAAGCACCTCTTGTTTGATATCGAAATCTTTAAGCACTTTGCTTTTTACTACTCTTATCGTTCCTAAAAGGGTCTCCCCTATTTGCCAACGGAACCCTTCACTACTCAACGTGTCGTTAGCTTCTAAAGGCAAAATAGTGATTTCCTTCAAGCCGAGACGTTCGAAGAGAGATTCTACTACTCCTTTGAGCTCAAAGAAAGAGGTTTTTTGAGCGGGAGCACCCCAATACTCAGGTTGGGTATTGCCTGTGAGATATAACACCAAATGCTTGCTTTCAGTATAATTACCATCGATATAGTGATAGTTCTTGCCAAACTCGAACAACTTCAAGTCGGAGCGTTTGCGATTGTTATTATAAGCAATCACTTCTAAGCCTGAAAACACTAGATTTTTACGCATATAGCCCAAATCGCTACTCAAAGGATTGAGGAGCTTTACTGCTTGCTCTGGATTTCCGGCATAAGTAGTAATCTCTTTTTCTGACACAAGACTGTTGGTCATTATCTCAAAAAAGCCTTGCGCTACCAACTGGTCGGCTACCACATTTTGTATATTGTGGTCGTCGTATTTGTTAGAATGCGCCATTGTAGCATTTAGCTTTTCAGAGAAAATGACATTGTTATAGCCATAGATACGAAGGATTTCCTCGATAACATCGGCTTCACGCTGTACATCTACGCGGTACGAAGGAACTGACAAACCTAACCCACGTTCGGTAAACGAATTTACTTTGATATCTAAAGAGTGTAAGATAGCCTTAATTGTATCGCGTGAAATCTTCTGACCGATAAGTTTATCTATTTTCTCAAAAGTAAGGAATACCTGAAAATCTTCTTGCTTTTTAGGATAAAAATCTATCACATCGGATGATATAACCCCTCCTGCAATATTTTCAATCAGTACTGCGGCATACATTAGGGCGTATTTACAATCTTCTATATTAATACCGCGCTCAAAGCGATAAGAAGCATCGGTATTGATACCGTGACGTTTGGCTGTTTTGCGCACCGATACAGCATCGAAATAAGCACTTTCTAAAAATACATTGTGAGTAAAATGAGTGATACCTGAGTTTTCACCGCCTAATACCCCTGCTATACAGAGAGGTTTTTCGGCATCATAAATCATAATATCTTCAGCGTTGAGGGTGCGTTCTACTCCGTCGAGGGTTTTAAACTTCGTGCCTTCCTCGGCATTTTTTACAATCACCTTGCGACCAATGATATGGTCGGCATCAAAAGCGTGAATCGGTTGTCCCATTCCGTGCAGTACGTAGTTTGTAGCATCTACTACGTTGTTCTTAGGAGTAATGCCTATGGCTTTGAGTTTGTTTTGTAACCATTCAGGCGATTCGTCTACGCGTACATTGCTAATGGTAACACCGGTATAGCGAGGTACGAGTTTTTTATTCTGTACCTCTATATCCATTTTTATTGAGCGGTTATCGACGTGGAATTTTGTAATAGAAGGGGTGATGAGCTCTAATGAAATACCTTTTTGCATCAAGCCTGCACGTAAGTCGCGTGCTACGCCATAGTGGCTCATTGCATCGGCGCGGTTAGGAGTCAGTCCTATTTCGAATACCTCGTCGGTTTCTACCTCAAACACCTTACTGGCAGGGGTACCTACTTCGTACTTATCGTTGAGCACCATAATGCCATCGTGACTTTCGCCTAAGCCGAGTTCGTCTTCAGCACAAATCATACCGTAACTCTCTTCGCCACGAATTTTACCTTTCTTAATTTCGAAAGGCTTACCTTCTTTGTCGTAGAGTACTGTACCAATAGTAGCTACAAGTACTTTCTGCCCTTGTGCTACGTTAGGAGCTCCACAAACGATTTGCAAGGGTGCTTCGCCTCCTACATCTACTTTGGTGATTTTAAGTTTATCGGCGTTAGGGTGTTTTTCGCATTCGAGTACGTGACCTACCACTACCCCTTTGAGCCCACCTTTTACGCTTTCGAAGTGTTCAATCCCTTCTACTTCTAAGCCTAAATCAGTAAGAATGACTGCTGTATCTTCAGCAGGCATTTCTAACTTCAAATATTGTTTTAACCAGTTATATGATATTTTCATAGTTGTTTTTTTTCATTGTAATAGCATTAAGTCAAGAAACATTTGTCTCACATCTTTTTGCTCATCTTTATTAGTTATATATTGAAAACCAAATCGTTCATAAAAAGGTAAAGCTTGCCTGTAAGCATCTACTGTTATTAACCTGCAAGCCTGTTTTTTATTGAGTTCTATAGCATCATTTATAATACCTTCAAGGATAATACTTCCTAATCCTTTTCCTTTATAGGTTTTATCTATTCCCAACCGACCTATTTTTAACGATGGAATATTCTTTAAATGTCTTTTTGGATGAGGAATTAGGCATTGTATAAATTTCTTATATTGAGTTTTGGAGGGGAATAATTCCTCTCTTATCTGCAAACTATCGTTCAGCACACTATAGAAGCCTAAAGTTCGTTCTTTGTTTTCTATAATAAAGGTAGTGGCAAGCATTTGCTTTTGATAGAGAATAGCTTCTTCAAACAAGAAATCATTCAAATCTTCATCTTCACAATCAAATGGTTTAATGATATGGTTTTCTGAGAGTAATAAAAAAGATAACTCTTCTAACATTTTCTTCTATTTATTACTATTTTCTTTGAATATAGATTTTAAATATTTAGCACTTTCTTGAATTTTTTTACGATCAAGCACTATACCTTTTTCTTTTAGATATTCTTTATAAGTATCTAATTTATGTAAAAACTCAAGTGCTTCTTGTCCTTCGAGTACAGGGGTGGGTTGTATTTCTCTTGCCATAGCTTATAGTCATTAGTTATTACAGAGTGCAAAATTAGTAATTTTAGCAATAACCACAAAAAAAGCTATTCAAAAAAATGAATAGCTTTTAAAATCTATATTATTTAACAGTGAGTTAGTCGTTTTTCTTTTTCTTCAAGGTTTCGGTTACTTGAGCTGAAGCGGTGAAGGAGGTAATCATATTATTGAGCATCTCACTACCTGCTTCGGGTGAGTTAGGAAGTAGGATAAGATTACTATTGGTTTGCTGACCTACGGCTTGCAAGGTGTCGTAGTGTTGAGTAACTACAATAAGCGCAGAAGCTTCTTGCGAGCTGATACCTACTTTATGCAATACGTCTACACTCTCTACCAATCCGCGAGCAATTTCACGACGCTGGTCGGCGATACCTTGACCTTGCAAACGTTTGCTTTCGGCTTCTGCTTTTGCTTTTTCGACGATGAGGATGCGTTGTGCATCACCTTCGTATTGAGCCGCTACTTTTTCGCGTTCGGCGGCATTGATACGGTTCATTGCGGCTTTTACTTGGGCATCGGGGTCGATATCGGTTACTAAGGTTTTGATGATGTCGTAACCGTAAGTTTCCATTGATTCTTGTACTTCGCGTTTTACGGCGATGGCAATATCGTCTTTCTTAACGAATACATCGTCGAGTTTCATCTTAGGGACTTCGGCGCGGACTACGTCGAATACATAGCTGGTAATCTGGTCGTGTGGGTATTCGAGCTTGTAAATGGCATCGTATACTTTTTCTTTGATCACCACGAACTGTACTGATACTTTGATTTTGACGAATACATCGTCCAAAGTTTTGGTTTCGACAATGACATCGAGCTGTTGGATTTTGAGGCTGATGCGAGCGGCTACTTTATCGATGATAGGTATTTTCATTTGTAAACCCGAGTGACGAATGCTTTCGAATTTACCGAAACGTTCTACTGACACGGCGGTTTGTTGGCGCACGGTGAAGAAAGTAGATAGCAAAAATACTAATACAAAAAAGAATAAAATGTAAAATAAATAGGGCATAATGTGAATTTTTATGGGTTATTAACGGCTACAAATGTACTTTCTTTTTTTGAATTGTGCAAGAAATATGAGAACAGAATTTTGAGTTTAAAATAATTTAAAGAAAATGAGGAAATTAGAGGATTAGAAAATGAGGAGATGAGAAAATTAGGAAATGAGAAAATTAGGAAATGAGGTAAATGCCAATAATACCAGAAATACCAATAATACCACCAAAGGGAATGGACGGGTCGGAGTTTTCAGACGAGTAGGACAGGTTAGAGGAGGGATTGGAGAGCTCGGAAGGAAACGAAGGAGTTCGAAAGAGGAGAGGGAGGGTTTTTGATGGAAAAAGAGTGTAAGGAGGGTGGGGTTAGCTTATAGAGAGCTTATAGGAAGCTTATACGAATCTTGGACGATTGGTATAGGAAAGGTATACAAATAGTTGACTCATAGTATAATACAGCAAGGTTAAAAACGGTAAAAACGGGGTTTCGAGGCGAAAGAAAGAGGAATCCTCACCCCGTCCCTCTCCCAAGGAGAGGGGGAATGTGGCGACGGAAAAGAGAAGAAATGACGAGTGACGAATGATGAATGACAAAAGATGGAGCGATAGAAAAATTTATAGCAAATAGTTATAAAATAGAAAAAGCTACCTTTTAGGGGTGGCTTTTCCTATTTAAGCAATAAAAATTATGTTATGAAAGATGTTATTTTAGACTTTCGCCGGCTACTTTGCTCCAGCCTGGATTTTGATAGATTACCGAACCATCTAAATTGGCTTGATTTTGAGAAGTAAGACGGAAGGCGTCCATAGGGATTGGCTCGAAATAATGAGCGTCATTCCACTTATAACCATCGTAATAAAGATTGTTCACTTTATTGCGTTGGTAAGGACGCAAGTAGACACTATTGGATTGTGGGTTTACATTTCCTTTATCGGTGTCGCTTACTACTAATTTGGAAGTGCCATCTTGGTTTTTATACCAATCTTTCATAGTTCCCCAAATTTTGAATCCTTCGACAATATAAGGAGTGTTTTTAATCTGTTCCATAGAACGCCAACGTTTTAGGTCAGCCCAACGCATACCCTCGGCAATAAACTCGTTACGACGTTCGCGACGGATATTGTAAAGCGTTGTATTCACCAAAGTTCCTGCGGAGTAAGCTCCCCAGTCGCCAAGTTTTTCTTTCTCCATATCGGTAGCATTGATGGTTTTTTGGAAATCGGGATCTACGTTAGCACGTGTTCTAAGAGCGCGCCAATAGTTTTGAGAAGAGCCATCGAGGGTACCATCGAGGAGATATTGAGCTTCCATATAGTTGAGTAAAGCTTCGGCACCACGAAAAACAATAGAGCCTGTGATACCGCGGTTGTGGGTTGTAGCATCGTCTTCAGAATAGTTTAATCCTTTTTTCACGCGATAGCCTGTGGTAGCACGGGTTTCGGCAGGATTAAGGATTTCGGGTACACGGGCTTTTACAGGAGTCCCTTCGTGGTAATACAAGGTGTCGTTATCTAACTTAGTGAAGAGGCGCAAGCGGTCGTCGCGTTTTTCTATTGTATTGAAAAGAGTCTCATCGCCTAAATAGCCTGATCCTGATGCATAGATGGGCAAGCCGTTTTTCATTAGGTAAGAGTCTACGAGTCCTTTGGTATAGCCAGAGCCACCTCCGTTACGAGCTAATTCCATTTGGATATTATGCGTTTGTTCAGTTCTAGAATATTTACGCCAGAAGATAACCTCGTCATAAGATTCCATATTATCATCGGCAAACATCATAAAATAGCGATTCTTAATAGCCATACTAGCATCGCGAGCTACACGCACGCCAGAGTTAGGGGTAAGGTTATTTACCATCTTATCGGCGACTACTTTAGCAGCGTTTTTGGCTTCGGTAAGGAAGAACTTAATTTCATCATCGATGTTGATACTGAAGCCACTCAAATAGCTTGCTTGAGCGCCAGGCCAGCCAGCTCCTCCTGGCACCTGGGCAGTACCTTTGTGGTATTTAAGCCAAGTACCTTCGTAGAGTGCTACACGAGACTTGAGGAGATAAGCAGCGTTAAGATTGATGCGATTTTTGCCATTAGGGGTACTTTCGCTGAGCAGGGCGATGGCTTTGTCTAAATCTGAAAGGATAAAGCGGGCTACTTCATTTTGAGGACGGCGCTTGCTTTGCTCAGTTAAGATAGCGTTCTCGTCGGGCAACACTTCAGTAATGATGGGGAAGTCGCCAAAGTTTTGGAGTCTTACGAAATAGATTTGTGCTCTGAGCGCATAGACTTCTCCTATACACTGCTTAATATTAGCAGGGCTTCCTTTAATTTCATTGGCTTCGTATTTAGGAAGTACTTTCTCAAAGAAGTAGTTGCACTTTCTGATAGACTCGAAATTCCATTCTTTACTAGTACTAGGCACACGCCATTCACCGGGTAAGAATCGAGCATTACCAGCTGGGGCAACTTGGTTATCGGTTGCATCGTCCGATTTGAAGACGGAAAGCCCGTATTGTCCTGGTGGAATAGTAGAGAAACTTACATCGGGATAGAGGTTGATAGCATAAGAGAGTAAGTCGCTTTCGGTATTAAAGAAGTTATCGGGGGTTACTTTATCCAAAGGCTCTCTATCTAAGAACTTATCGCAAGAGGCGAGTAATACTCCTGCTGATAAAGCTATATATTTTAAATATCTTTTCATAGTTTACTAAAATTAAAGAGTTATATTTAAACCAATTGCCCAAGTTTTTGAGATAGGATAAGTTTTAGCACCTTCGTCGCCATAACCGATACCTAACATTTCGGGGTCGTAAAGTTTACTGAGCTTGGTAAAGGTGAGGATATTTTCACCTGAAATATAGACACGTAAGTTACTAATGCCTATTTTCTCACTTACTTCTTGGGGGATCGTATATCCGAGCTGTATGTTTTTCACCCTTAGATAAGCGGCATTTTGCAAATAGCGGGTTTGTGTATGGCGGTTTCTCCCTGAATCCCAGTCGGGACGAGGATAGTAAGAGTCGAGATTTTGTCCTAATGGGTGATTAGGGTCATTGCGGAAATAGTCCAAATGTTCTTTAAAGACTACGGTTTGCCACTTACCGCCACTTGCTCCCCAGAAGTAAGAACCACTGGTGGCAAAGTCGCGTTTGCCTACCCCTTGCAAGAAGAGACGGAAGTCGAACCCTTTGTAAGAGGCATCGAGGGTTATACCATAGTTATATCGAGGGGTTTTGTTACCTATAATAGAAAGGTCGCCAGAGTCATCGACAGTGTTTTTACCGTTAGATATTTTACCGTCGCCATTAAGGTCTTCGTACATAATATCGCCCGCACTCCAGTTACTTCCTAACTGACTTTGGTTTACCTTAGCTAAATGAGCGTCCATTTCGGCTTGTGTTTTGGCAATTCCTTTGGTGGTATATCCCCAGATATCACCATCATAACGACCCTCGTACCAATTATCTCTTTTGTCACCTAAACTCTTAGAAGGGTTAGGGTATTTAAGGATTTTCTGACGAGAGTCGGCAAGGGTAAAGGTAAGACCATAGCGAAAGTCTTCACCGATTTTGTCTTTCCAGCTGAGCATTACTTCAAAACCACGGCTTTCCATATCGGAGTTATTAGTTTTGGGGACTGCTGCGCCAAGGGTTTGAGGTAGCTCGGGAGCAGGTCCTATCATACCGTAAGTGGCACGGACAAAGTAATCGAACGTGAAGTTCAAACGATTTTTAAGAGCGGTTACATCGAGACCTGCATTCCAAGAACGTACGGTTTCCCAGCCGTAAGTAGTACTGATAAGTGCAGGTATACCAGCAATATTAGGGCGAGATTCTCCTAAAACCCACTTACCTTCATTGGTTTTGTAATCGATTATAGTATAAAGAGGATACCAGTTTTTGGTATTTTGGTTACCCAATTCACCCCAAGAGCCTCTAATCTTGAAGGTGCTCACATAGTCGCGATAGGGTTCCCAGAAGTTTTCTTGAGCTACGTTCCAACCAGCAGAGAAAGAAGGGAAGAAGCTCCAACGTTGATTGCGCAAGAAGCGAGAAGTACCATCATAACGACCATTTACCTCTAACAAATATTTACCTTGGTAATCGTAGTTGATACGACCAAAGAAACCTAAGGTAGCCCAATGGCTATAACCTCCTTTGGTTACTTCTTTACCAGAAGCGGTATTTAGGGTAGGAGTTAAAGGGGTAATCACATTCTTTTTATCGCCTGATAAATCTCTACTCTTTAGAAGTTCGGACTGGAAGCCCGCCATAAGCTTAAAGTTATGACCACTTTCTAAATTGATGTGATAATTTGTGAATACGTTAGGGTTTAAGAAGTTTTCTTTCTTAGCATATTCATATATAGAAGAAGTCTCGTTATCTACAATATAAGGTTGATTTTTGACATCTTTAGCATAAGTAGTAAGATGGTCGGTGTGATTGAACTCTGTATAGATACGGTAGTTAAACTCAGCTACCACGTCCCATTTATCAGTGATTTTGTAATTGGCAGTGAGTTGAGAATACAACCAATCCTTCTCAGATTTTTGTTTACCACCCTCTCTCAGGTATGGCACTTTACTTTCACGAGTATAATTGCCATTCGGGTCTTTGAGAGGGATAATAGGCCAATAACGAATGATATCGTGGAAGAATACGGCATTGTGGGTAAGGTAGGAAGGGGCTTCGTAATTCTGGCGCACTAACCGAGAACTATAGCCTATAGAGAGTTTGTCATTAATTTTAGCGTTTATTTTACCTGTAAGGGTATAGCGGTCGAAGTCTTCGGAGGCATAACGGAAAAGTCCATCGCGGTTTAAGTAGTTAGCAGAGATGTAATACTGGTTTTTATCACTACCGCCACTTACACTGAGGTTGTGTTCATAAGAATAATAAGCTTTCTTGTAGTGTTCTTCAATCCAGTTGGTATTTGCAATAGGGAGCAAGTCGTGAGCGTCCCAAGCTTCCCATTTACCAGAAGAGTTTTCGAACATTGATTTGGTAATCTTTCCTTCTTGAAAGTCTTTTATTTGTTGAAGTTTCCAATCTTGGAATTGCGTACCGCCTACATCGGCGTCGTTAAAATAAGTAGCCCAAGAGTAAGAATCGACCATTTTAGGGCGAATGATAGGAGAATCAGCACGCAAATTAGAAGTATAGTTTACTATTACTTTACCAGATTTTCCTTTTTTAGTAGTTATGAGGATTACCCCAAACGGAGCTCTTGAACCATAGATAGAAGCAGCCGCAGCATCTTTAAGTACTGAAATATTCTCGATATCATTAGGGTTGAGGGCATTCATATCGCCTTCCATACCATCGATGAGTACTAACGGGCTTGCATTAGAGCCATCGCCAATGGTACCTGCCCCACGAATGTTAAAGCTTTTGGTAGCATCGAGCTGACCGCCAGCAGTGGAAGTGGAAATGTTCAGCCCCGGAACAATACCTTGCAAAGCCTCAGTGACGGTAGCTACGGGACGTGCTTCGATAGCTTTAGAGTCGACGGAACTCACAGAGCCCGTAAGGTTTACTTTCTTTTGGGTACCAAACCCCACCACTACCACTTCGCTGAGTTGCTGGGTATCTTCTTTTAGCTGTACATTAACTGTATAAGAATTACCCCCCCTACAACTTTTTTAGTCTGGGTAGTAAACCCTACAAAGCTAAACTCAAGCACATCGCCTGCTTTGGCTTGGATTTGATAATTACCGTCAAAATCAGTAGATGTACCGTGCGTAGAGCCTTTAACCACTACGGAAACACCGGGTAAAGGCGTTTTCTTATCGTCAGTAACTTTACCTTTTACTGAGATGGTTTGTGCCATAAGAGTTGTTAAAAAGCAACTTAACACAAACATAACAAACGTTAAATACTTTCTTTTCATAAGTTTGGCTATTAAATGAAATTTACGGCGTAAAAGTACGACTATTTATTATACCTACCAAATAATTATAGCTAATATTTTTAAATAATTTTATATACTTCGCTAAATAGAGGGGATAATCATATGAATTACAATAGATAAGGAGAAAATAAAAGAAAGTGTATTATTATTAATTTTAACACTTTTCAAAAGAAAAAGGAAGAAAGTGTGAGGTCGTAGCACGACGGGCGGGGAAAATGAGGAAATGAGAGAATTAGCAAATGAGGAAATTAGAGAATGAGGGAATATTATTAGTTTATTCAACTTTGGCAAAGGTGCGAGCCGCACAAGCAAAAACTTTGGTAAAGTTTGAAATGAAAAAGTGATGTGCTGGGACTGTTAGGACTGTTAGGAGTGTTCGGAAGGAAACGGAAAGGTTCGGAAGAGAGGAGGGAGGGTTTTTGATGAAAAAAGAGTGTAAGGAGGGTGGGGTTAGCTTATAGAGAGCCTATAGGAAGCTTATACGAATCTTGGACGATTGGTATAGGAAGGGTATATAAATAGTTGATTCATACTATAATACAACAAGGCTAAAAATGTTAAAAACGAGGTTTCGAGGCGAAAGAAAGAGGAAGAGGTGCTAGGCCTTAGGCCATAGGCACTAGGGGATAACCTCCCCCTTTATACATACTTTGCTCTCGCGGACTTCCTCCCCGAGAGGGAGTGTAGCGAAGGAAAAATGTGAACCACACAGGCAGGTGTCAGTCGCACGGGCAATGAGGAATGAACGGAGAATGACGAGGTGAGGCGGTGAAAAAGTTTTATGAGATAGGTTAAAAAGGTGGGTGCTGTCGGAGAGACTTAGGAGAGTGAAAAGATAGACGTCGTAGAATAGGTGTTTATAAAAAAGCTTTTGAGAGAAATTGTATTTAATATAAGTTCGTTGTAAAGTAGCCAGAGAATAGTTAGAACTGATATATGACGTCTTTTGATTTTTGACTACTGGGTGAAATTAGTAGGGTTTATACCATTCTTGTCCGGTGAGGTCATATATCTTTTGGATTTTATGAAGGAAGGCTTCGAAGTCGAGGTTAAGGTCTATGAGTTCGCCAGTATGAATATCGAATACCCAACCGTGAACAGCAGGGTATTGGTGTTTGAGATAACTTTCTTGCACAACTGCCATTTTGGTAACATTGAAGCACTGTTCTTCTACGTTCAGTTCTACCAAACGGCGGTAACGGTGGTCGGCATCAGTAATGGCATCGAGTTCTGCTTGATGCAAGCGGTATACATCGCGAATGGTACGCAACCAAGGGTTTAACAAACCAAAGTCTTTGGCTTGCATAGCAGCTTTTACACCTCCGCAATCGTAATGACCACATACGACAATATGCTTTACTTGCAGGTGTTCTACGGCGTATTGTATCACGGCGGTAGAGCTCATATCGAGGGTGTTTACTACATTGGCAATATTGCGGTGTACAAACACCTTACCAGGACCTACACCCATTAACTCTTCGGCGGCTACACGACTATCGGAGCAACCTATATAAAGATAGTCGGGGTTCTGGTCTTCGGCGAGTTTCTCGAAGAAATGAGGGTCGCCCTCTTTGCGGTGTTTTACCCATTGACGATTGTTTTCGAATATTTTGTTGTAAGTAGGCATAAGTTATAATGATTAGTGGCTACTGAGGTGGCAAAGGTAGGTGTTTTTAGGAAAATGACAAATATTTGCAGAGAAATCTCCGAAAAGCTGAATATCAGTGTACATACAGTAAACCGTTATAGGCAAAATATCCTAAGAGAAAACACACGCTGATAATGTGGAAGCTATTGCCTTCGACAAAAGAATGAGAGTAATTGGTTAATTAGTAAATTAGGAAATTATTTGTATCTTTGCACCTTGAAAACAAGAATTAACTATCTACCATTCATCATTAATCATTAAAAAAGATGTCAGAAGAATTAAAAGAACAACGCTCTAATAACTTTATAGAAAATATCATTGAGGAAGACCTTGCGAAAGGCTTTCCCGCCAGTGCTTTACGCTTTCGCTTCCCTCCAGAACCGAATGGCTACTTGCACCTCGGTCACGCGAGTTCTATCTGCCTTAACTTCGGATTGGGCTTGCGCTACAACGCCCCTGTAAACTTGCGTTTCGACGATACCAACCCTTCTAAGGAAGAACAAGAATACGTAGATGCGATTCGCCGTGATGTAGCGTGGCTCGGATTCAAATGGGATAAAGAATGCTATGCTTCCGACTATTTTCAAGAACTTTACGAGTGGGCAGTAATGCTCATTAAACAAGGGAAAGCCTATGTAGATAAACAAACATCGGAAGAGATTGCCGCTCAAAAAGGCACGCCAACGGTAGCAGGAACCGAGAGCCCTTATCGCAATACCTCTCCTGAGGAAAACCTCGCCCTTTTTGAGCGTATGAAAAACGGTGAGTTCGAAAACGGCACGTATGTACTCCGCGCCAAGATAGATATGGCATCGCCCAATATGCTAATGCGCGACCCTATCATTTACCGCATTATGAACGCTTCACACCACCGCACGGGCGACAAATGGCATATCTACCCTATGTACGACTGGGCGCACGGAGAAAGCGACTACCTCGAACAAATATCACACTCCCTTTGTACATTGGAGTTTTTACCTCACAGAGAGTTATACGATTGGTTTTTAGACCAGGTAATCCCCTCCCCTGCCCTCCCCAAAGGAGAGGGGAGTAACATCCCCCCTGCCCCCCTTCAAAGGGGGAGTGTGCGCCCCAAACAGAGAGAATTTGCACGGAGGAATTTGAGTCATACGATTGTGAGTAAACGTAAGCTGTTGCAGTTAGTGACCGAAAACTACGTTGCTGGCTGGGACGACCCTCGTATGCCTACTATCTCAGGCTTACGTCGCCGTGGTTATACCCCCGAAGCCATTCGCAAATTCGCCGATACCATCGGTATTGCCAAACGCGAAAACCTAATAGATGTATCGCTATTGGAATTCTGCGTGCGCGAAGACCTCAATAAAAAAGCTAACCGTGTAATGGCAGTGCTCGACCCTGTGAAGGTGGTGATTACTAACTATCCCGAGGGACAAGAAGAATGGCTTGACGCCGAAAATAATCCCGAGATAACCCCTATGACCTATCGTAAGGTGCCTTTCAGTAGAGAAATTTATATCGAGAGAGATGACTTTAGAGAAGAGGCTGACAAGAAGTATTTCCGATTGAAATTAGGAGGAGAAGTACGTTTGAAGAATGCTTATATCATCAAAGCTGAAAGCGTAGTGAAAGACGCTCAAGGAAATATTACTGAAATACATTGTACTTACGACCCCGATAGCCGTAGCGGTAGTGGTACCGAAGCGAGTATGCGTAAGGTAAAAGGTACATTGCATTGGGTGTCCATACCCCACGCCGTGAAAGCCGAAGCGCGCCTCTACGATCGCCTCTTTACCGTTGCTGAACCCGACCGCCAAGAAGATAGCTTCTTAAACTACATCAACCCCGATTCTCTAAAAGTAGTAACTGCTTATGTAGAGCCAAGCCTCAAGACCGCCCAAGCAGGCGACACGGTACAGTTCCAACGTTTGGGCTATTTCAGTGTAGACCCCGATACTACCCCCGAAAAATTGGTGTTCAACAAAACCGTCGGCTTAAAAGATACGTGGGCTAAGATTAGCGAATAAGATATCATACACTAAAACAAAAAAAGGATTGCCCTAGAAGAGCAATCCTTTTTGCGTGTAATGAAAGAAAAAAATCTACTTTAGTTCAAAATCTTTTTCGTTACTGTTGTCGGCGGAGTGTTGGGCTACCCAGAGTTTGAAAGCGCCGGGTTCGGTTACTTTTTTCAAATCGGCGTTGTAGAAGGCTAAGAGGTCTTCGGTGATTTCAAACTGCACTTGTTTGCTTTCGCCTGCCTTGAGAGCCACTTTTTGGAAGCCTTTGAGCTCTTTCACCGGACGGGTTACACTACCCACCAAATCGCGTATATATAACTGTACTACTATTTCACCATCGCGCTTGCCGGTATTGGCTACTTGGGCTGTAACAGTGATCTTACCTCCTTTGCTAAGGGTGGCACTGCTGAGCTGTACATTACTAATATTAAAGGTGGTGTAGCTCAATCCGTAACCAAAAGGATAGAGAGGTGTGACAGGCGCATCCTCATATTTAGAACGATAATCAACTGTTGGGCTATTAGGGTCAACGGGGCGACCGGTGTTCTTGTGATTGTAATAGATAGGCACTTGTCCAACATTACGAGGGAAACTCATCACCAAACGCCCTGAAGGGTTGTACTTACCTGATAATACATCGGCGATACCATAACCTGACTGGGTACCAGGGAACCACACTTGCAAAATAGCATCGGCTAATTCACTTTCTTCACTGAGGTCGAGCGGACGACCGCTATACACTAATAACACTATAGGTTTACCTGTTTGTTTGAGGGCGCGGAGCAATTCGCGTTGAGGAGCGCGCAAATGTATATCGGTAAGGCAAGCGGATTCACCAGACCAGTTATAATCTTCACCTAAGGCTACCACCGCTACATCAGCGGTACGTGTTGTAGCTACTGCTTTGGCTATATCGGCAGAAGTAGTGGCAGTAAGGGTACAACCTTTGGCATAGCTAAACTGCACCTTACTATCTTTATACACTTCTTGTAATCCTTTGAAAAGAGAAGCGCTGAGTTCACGGTCGCCGCGACCTTGCCATTCGCCATTTTGGTTGATAGAATCTTTTACCATAGGGCCTATAAGGGCTACCTTTTTCGGCATATCGGGAGTGATAGGCAATACCTCGGCGTTGTTTTTGAGCAATACTACCGATTTAGCAACGGCAGTGCGGGCTACTTGCAAGAACTCCGGTTTCATAAGGGTTGTTTTGGCGCGATTCTCATCGAGGAACTTATAAGGGTCGTCAAACAAGCCCAATACGAATTTCATTTCCAAGATACGGCGTACAGCGGTGTTGATAGTCTCTTCTTTTACCTTACCCTCTTCGACTGATTTTTTGAGGTGCTTGATAAAGTTAGCGCCTGTCATATCCATATCAATACCAGCATTGATTGCTAACTCGGCAGCGTGCTTATTATCAACCGCAACACCGTGAGGAACCAGTTCGTTAATACCGGTATAATCGGTTACAACAAAGCCTTTGAAGCCCCATTGCTTGCGGAGGATATCCGTCATTAGGTAGCGATTGGCAGTTGCAGGGATACCGTTTACCTCGTTGAAGGAAGCCATTACGGTGCCCACTCCAGCATCAATCGCCGCTTTATATGGTGGTAGATAGGCATTCCAAAGGGTGTGCTGAGAGAGCTCGGCAGTATTGTAGTCGCGTCCTGCTTCGGCAGCACCATAGGCAGCAAAGTGTTTTACACACGCTAAGACAGTATTGGTTTTACTAAGCGAATGCCAGTCGGAACCTCCTTGAAAACCTTGTACGCGAGCTTTGGCGATTTCACTTCCCAAGAAAGGGTCTTCGCCAGCACCTTCCATCACACGCCCCCAGCGTGGGTCGCGAGCGAGGTCGACCATAGGGGCGAACGTCCATTTGATGCCATCGGCAGCAGCTTCTTCGGCAGCAATAGCAGCGGTTTGGCGCATTAGGTCTAAATCCCAAGAGCAGGCTTCGGCAAGCGACATAGGGAATATGGTTTTATAACCGTGAATCACGTCGTAACCAAAGAGAATAGGGATACCCAAGCGAGTTTTCTTGACAGCTATATCCTGCAATTTGCGCACTCCAGGCACGGTAACAGCGTTGAACACACTACCTACGAGACCTTTTTCGAGATAAGGCTGAAAGTCATCGGACATTACGGGGCCTGTAACATCCCAATTAGCGGCAAACTGAGTAAGTTGTCCTATTTTTTCTTCTAAGGTCATCAGCGATAGCAAAGAATCTACCTTGCGTTCGATGTTTTTATCGCCACTGAAGGACTCCCATTTCACGGGGGTTTTATCGTCGGTTTTTGACGAATTGTTACAAGCTACTACAGCTAATGCCATAGCGATACAATACGTTATTTTCTTCATAATAATTAATTTACTGATAAATTCTTACATAATCGATTTCAAGGCTATCTTCGGTGAAATTATTAGCTACCTGACCTCCCAATGTTCCTCCTATCGCGACGTTTAGGATAAGGAAGAATTTTTGGTTGAATGGCAATTTAGCGTTGTTGTCCATTTCGAAATAGTTCTTATTATCGACTGCAAAGATAATCTTTTTTTCTGTCCACGTCATCGTATAGATATGAAAATCTACAGAAGTGTTTGCAAATTCAGTTTCTTTGTCGTAATCGCCCTGATGGTTGCTATCGGTGTCGTACCAATGACAAGCGCCGAGAATATGAGTCTTTTTATTACCTTTTTGCTCGAGCATATCTATTTCGCCACATTTAGGCCAGCCATCGGTAGCGAAGTTATTGCCCAAGAACCACATTGCAGGCCAGGTACCTTTGGCAGCAGGTAATTTAGCTTTGATTTCCACTTTGCCGTATTTGAAACCGTACAAACCTTCAGTTTTGAGTCGTGCAGAAGTATACCCTCCACTGCCATCGGCTTTGGCTGTAATCTTGAGCACACCATTTTCCACTTTCACATTTTCGGGGTCTTTGGTGTATGTTTGCAACTCGTTATTACCCCAACCATTGCTACCTTTGCCCAAATCATACGTCCATTTTGTCGTATCGGGGGTGCCCGCTTTATTGAACTCATCAGACCACACAAGGTTCGTAAAGCTATTTTCGGAAGGTTTGGTAGTAGTGAAAATGTGATACCAAGCAAACTGACTATTAGGTTGCATCACGCGCACGACAAGTTGTGTATCGGTAAGGCTGATGATATCATAAGTGCTTGCTCCTACCCACCAGCCGAGCATACCACCATTGGAGAGCTCGATAGCTGTACCGCGATAGGCTTTGTTGTCGTACTTACCTTGGGTAGCGGCTTTAGAAGTAGAAGGCACGAAGGACACTTGTTTCTCACCTGTAATCGTAGGTACTACATCGGTGCCGTGACATTGGTCTTTAGCTACACCTAACACCTCAGCATAAGCTCCTGGTATGAACACGTGGTTGGCAGTTTGTTTATAGGTAATACCATTAGCTGTACGGGTGAAGATAAAGGAATTTTCGAACATACAAGTACGAGTAGGGTCAAACGGTGTTGCTTGCCACCAAGCGGGGTAGCCATATTCGCCATTATCGCCACTTTCTTGAGGGCCTAAGCCTGCATATCCCGCTACATTTGCAGCCCAATACCAAGTTTTAATATCGCCTACATTCTTACCAGCAAGCATATTTTCAGCTTCAGCATCGGAGAAGGAACTATATACTTCCAATTCTAAAGACACAGAACTCATAGAGCCTCCTGCACCTACAGCACTTACTACCGCTGTGAATTTGTTGGTACCTACTTTGGTATAGCGGTGTTGGATTTTACCAGAAGGAGCCATTTCGGTCTTGCCATCGCCAAAATCGACACGGTAAGAAATGGCGTTTTGGGCGGTTACTACAAAGTTCACCAAGCCCGTGCCGTCGCCGTGAGGATGAGAGTTATCAGCCCCCATGATACTGAATGAGGCATTTACATTAGAAGGAGGTGTAAGGTCTCCAAACTCGTGCTTATCTTTACAACTTATAAAGACAAAAGCTACTAATAGGGTTAAAAGATTTAAGGTTTTCATTTTAATTTGTCAATTTAGTGCGAGCCGCACGGGTAATTAATTAAGTGTTATTTCATCATAGTAATAAGTGGTGCCATCTCCTTTTTCACCAAAGTCGAAGAAGACGACTACTTTGGTATAGGTAGCGCTGGTATCGATACCAGTAAAGTCAAACGAAAGTTCTTCCCAAGTGTTCTTTTTGGTGATACGAGCATCTACTTCTTTAGCTTCATCGCTAGTAGCTCCTTCTAATTTCACTTTTACGGTAATACCTGCCTTAGGAGAAAAGGCTTTTAGCTTCAATACCTTGTGACTTTTCATATCCAAACTTTCGGAAGTAAAGAACGCACCTGCCCATGTTTCACAACCTTTAGTACGTACCATTTTGGCTACTTTAGCAGAAGTATTGCCTGTAGTATTAGGGTTGGCTACTACTTCAACATCTGCCATATTGCCAAAGGTAGTAAACTCGGGAGCTGTACCCTCAAAGTTTTCGATTATCACGGTATTCGATTTTTTGTAGAAATACAAGTTGTCGATAAATACCGTGCCTTGTCCTACTAATTTGATTTGGTGTACATCGGTGATTACAAATCCTTGTTTGGTGTAGTCGCTTAGCGGAATATCGATGCTTGTCCACTTATCGGCAGTGAGGGTCTTTTTGACGAACTTCTCACCGTCAGCGCCTTTGCTTTTGCTAATCAAATAGATATCTAAAGCTGTAGCATCGGCAGTCCAAACGTCTAAATGTAAGAACTCCATCGCTGATAGGTCGATTTCTCGGGCAAATTGGATACCTTGATAATTGAGGTGAGCGTATTGCAAGATTTCATCGGTGCCCAACTTAAAGAGGTTGTAAGCAGTGGCTTGACCCCAATTAGGGTTGAAATCAGTGCCTGCCACATTGGTATATCGTCCGCTGAAAAGCGAAACGACCTCTTGTGCTTTGCGGATTGGAGGTTGAGGAGCTACAGTAGTAGGCTGTTGCAAAGCAATTACTCGTACCGATTTTTGTACTTTGGTAGTTTGTTTACCAGCACCTTTCACCTCTATCGTAAGGGTGTAATTACCTGTTTGTTTATAAATGTGTGAAACAACTTCACCTATATTACCAGATACCGGTTTTTCATCGGCGCTTTCACCGAAATACACATCATAGGTAATCGCAAAATCGGCTTTAGCAGTTACATTCACTTTCTTAGAAACCGATTGGTCGTTAGCTACGGTTACTTCTACATTCTCAGGGGCGCGGAAAGACACCTCTAAAGGCAAAGTCGCTTCAGCTTCCTTGCCTGCAATGTTCACGGCTACTATTTTCACTTGGTAACTACCTTCAGCATAAGTGTGTGTTACCGAACCTCCTGCTTTTACCACAGTGGGGGTTGCAGTGCTATCGCCAAAGTAGACCTTATAAGTGGCGACCCCCGTAGCTAAAGGTGTGATGGTTACTATTCCCGTGTTATCGGTGCTCACCTGAAATTTAGCTGAGACATCGGTAGGTGCAGTGGCATTTTGGACGAAACTGAGGTCGTCCTTATCTTTTTCGCAAGCTACCATTCCAATGAGGAGCAGTAGTGCTATTAGGTTTTTGAGTGTTTTCATTTTAATTTAGATAAGAGGTAATTAGTATCCTTGGTTTTGTTGCCAATTACCATTAGCAAAGCGTATTTCTTCGTAGGGTACGGGAAACACTTCGTTTTTATTAGCAGTAAAGCCTTGTATTTCGGTACCTTTACCCGTGCGGACTAAGTCGAAAAAGCGCAAGCCTTCGCCTAAGAACTCTACACGGCGTTCTTTCCATATCGCTTCGGTAAGAGCAGAGCCTGACACCGTAATGTTATGATTTTCATCGCCAAAGGCACGTTTGCGCACTTGGTTGAGATAGTCACGAGCACGTTCATCGCTGATATTACCACGGTTAAGCGCTTCGGCAGCCATTAAGAGCACATCGGCATAACGAATAGCACGATAGTTATTAGGGTTGGTAAGGTTGGGGTCGGGGCTATTGAGATCGCCTTTGCGAGCAATATATTTTCTATTGAAATAGCCCGTATGTTTGTAACCTTCGGCATAAGTAGCGTTGTTCGCTGCTGCCCACGCTACGATATCCAAGATAGCTACATCTTTGCGGAGGTCGCCTGCTTCGAAAGCATCGACTGCCTCTTGTACGGGTACGTTAAAACTATAGCCAGAATCGAACACAGGACCATTGTAGTTGCGGATACTGTTAAACCCTACCGCTACATTTCCTTTGCTACATTGCAAACAGTCAAAACTAGCACCTTCAGCATCGGTGTATTGTATCTCGAATACCGATTCAGCACCATTTTCACCTTCTTTTTCAAAGATAGACGCATAGTCGGTTACAAGTGAATAGGTATTGCTGTGTATCACGGTTTCTAATACTTGAGCTGCTTCGGCAAATTTGTTTTGGTATAAATACACCTTGCCGAGTAGTGCTTGAGCGGTGCCTTTGGTAGCACGCCCTACTTGTCCGTCGGGTGGTGTTGTAGGCAAGTGAGGAATGGCTGTCAAAAGGTCTTTCTCAATAGAAGCATATACCTCACTCACAGGGGAACGGGGTATTTTTTGTTCGTCGCCACGTTCAAAGCGTTTGTTTTCTTTGAGTGGAATTGCCCCAAACCATTTCACGAGTTCAAAATTGTAATAAGCGTGAAGGAAATGCGCTTCGGCAATAATCATTTCTTTGCCCTCAAAAGCTGTTTTGTCTTGGAATTCCAAGATATAAGCCGAGCGGTTTACACCGGCAAACATCCAGTCCCACAAGTTTTTGAGTTGGCTGTTGATAGGCGTGTGAATCATCTGGTCTATTTGTTGAAAACCAGGTACATCGGAAGCACTTTCACCTCCGCAAAGGGTATTATCGGAGGCAATTTCGCCCATAAGCACATTTATATACGTAGAATGTAACAAATTGTAAGCTGCAATCAGCGCATTTTGGTAGTCTTCCTTTGAATTGAAATAGGTCTCCGAATTGATTTCGTACTGTTTAGTCTTGTCGAGAAAATCGTCGGAACAAGCAAAGGCAAAGACAAAAAGCATAAGCCCTATTGTCCATTTCTGTATGTTATATATCGTTTTCATTTGTTTGTATGGGTTTTAGAATGATGTATTAAATCCTAAGATAAACTGACGAGCTTGTGGATAGAAGCCGTAATCAATACCTCCACCAATGGCATCACCAGAGGTAGCTGAAGGGTCATAACCTTTGTACTTAGTAAACGTAAAGGCGTTGTTTACTGAAAAATACACGCGGAAGCTTTTCATCTTCACACTCTCCAATACCGATGCAGGAATCGAATAGCCCAACTGTATATTCTGAACGCGCAAGAATGAGGCGTCTTCTACAAAGAAACTTGAGAATAAATTATTGGTAGTTGCGCCTGTGGTTACACGAGGCACGCTATTGCTGGTGCCCTCACCACGCCAACGGTCAAGATATAAACGCTGACGGTTTACGTTAGGTTGTGAACGCTCGTAGTTGCGCACCATCTCTTTGTCTAACTCGGCATACATATAGGTCGAGAAATCAAAGTTTTTATACTTAGCATTGAGGTTCAAGCCCATATAGTAAGTGGCGGTAGGCTTACCCAAATAAGTACGGTCTTTAAAATCGATTACTCCGTCGCCATTCACATCTTTATACCTGATATCGCCAGGTTTGGCAGGAGCCCCTAAGGCGAGTTGTGAAGGGTGTGCATCTACCTCAGCTTGGTTTTGAAAGATTCCATCGGCTTGCAAACCGTAGAAGTAACCAATAGGTTGACCCACTTCCATACGTGCAGGCGCTAACTGACCTACGCTGAAAGCCCCTCCCTCAGGAATCACATCACCATTGATTGATACTACTTTGCCGTCTAAACGAGTAATATTGTAGTTAAAGCCCCAAGAAAAAGGTTTTGTTACATCACTTCTATAACCTAAGGCTACCTCAAAGCCCTTATTTTGAGTATTACCAGCGTTCACGGTGGGGTTTGATGCTCCTGGTGCAGCTGTTCCTATAATACCTGAGACAGGAAAATTAGAAATGAGCAAATCGTTGCGGTTTTCTATAAAGTAATCGAATACTAACGACAAACGGTTCTTCAAGGTATTGAAATCAAAACCAACGTCTAACTTTTCAGCTACTTCCCATTTGGCACTTGGGTTGGGCAATTTGCCTACAGCTTTTCCACGCACTATCTGTCCGTTGAACACGTACACAGCTTCCCCGTTTAAAATCGCCTTATAAAGGTTTTTACCGGCATTGTTACCTAGCGTACCGTAACTACCGCGCAATTTGAGAAAGTCTATCCATTTGCTGTCTTTCAAGAAGCCTTCATCGGATACTTTCCAACCTGCTGTTACTGATGAAAACAAGTCGGCACGGTTGTCTTTCGGGAAGTCTGAAGAAGCATCACGCCTAAGCATCGCCGATAGCAAGTATTTACTCTTATAGTCGTATTGTAATCTACCAAAGAAAGAGGTAAGACGCGAATCGTTCATATACGAGTTATCAGTTTTGCTGTTGTTAGTACCTGTAGTGAGACCTATATCGGCAAAATCCCAAGAGTTGTTAGGCACATCGTAACCCGTAGCACTGAGTCCACTGCCCCAGTTCCGTTGCGCACTGGTTCCCACAGTGAGTGAAGTGTTGTGGTTTTTCCAGAAAGTTTTGTTATAAGTAGCAAAAGTCTCCCACGTATAAGCGTGTGTTTCATTCTTTTCCTGAGTTACCGTACTGCGACTGCGGTTAAAGATTTTGCCCGTACCAAAGAAGCTCAGAGGTTGAAAATCTTTCTTCTCATCACTATAAGTCTTAAACCCAATACGCGAAGTGAGGTCTAAGCCTTCTATGAGATTATAGCTCAACTGGAAATTCCCCTCCAATCCATTACCATCGTACTGATTATAGGTATTGTCTATTTGTGCCAAAGGGTTAATCACCTCATTACCCAAAAAGCCCGTTAAATCCTCATCGTGCAAGCCGTAAGTAGGCGAGAAGTTCAAAGCGTTGAAAAGCACTGCTCCCAAGCCGTTTTCCTCAATGGTTTTGCGCTTGTTGTTGTAATAATTGGCAGTGAAGTTCATCTTAAGTTTTGGTGAAATATCAGCTCCCAAACTCACTTTCACGTTATTGCGTTTGAAGTTGGACTTTTCGGGGGCTACAATACCGTCTTGGGTAAGATGTGATGCCCCTAAGTAATAACTAAATTTCTCACCTCCACCCGAGATACTAGCTGTCATATCTGAAATAACAGAATTCTTAAACACCTCGTCTTGCCAATCAATGCCTTTGCCCAAAGAAGCCAAATTGCCAAAAGGCAACGCCTGTCCGTTGGCAGCATAACTCTCGTTGAGTAAGGCAGCATACTCGGTAGCGTTCATATAATCCAACTTTTTGGTAGTTTGCTGAATACCGGTATAAGAGCTAATTTTCACTTCCAAAGGTGTGTTTTTGCGTCCACCCTTAGTAGTTACGAGTACTACCCCATTCGCGCCTTTAATACCGTAGATAGCCGCTTGAGCGTCTTTTAGTACGGTAAGACTCTCGATGTCCTCAGGGTTGATACTGTTCAGTGCCCCTTCGTAACCGTCGATAATTACCAAAGGCTCGTTGCTACCGTTAGAACTCACTCCGCGAATGAGAATGTTTATCTTCCCTCCAGGTGAGCCCGAAGCCTTGTTTACGCTCACCCCTGAGGTAGTACCTTGTAGGGCAGTAGCCGCATCCACAGGCTTTAGTTCGGTAATGGTTTTAGCATCAACTACTGATACCGAACCTGTTACGTCCTTTACCTTTTGAGTTCCATACCCGATAACTACCACTTCACCGAGGGTTTGGGTATCTTCTTTCAAGGTAACGTTCAGCGCATTGCCATTGTTCACAGTGATTTCTTGAGTGATGTAACCCACATACGAAAACACCAGAACCTGACCTTTCTTCACGTTGTCTAAGGCAAAATTTCCCTCGAAATCGGTAGAGACGCCGTGGGTAGTGCCTTTTACAACCACCGAAACCCCCATCATCGGACTGTTAGGAGCTTCTTTCACATTTCCTTTTATGTTATAAGTTTGTGCCACTGCCAAACTCGTACATAAAAATAGCAACATTGGTAAAATAAATACTTTCATCTGAATTGCTCTTTTTAAATGGTATGTTAATGTATTATATTAGGTTTAAACTGTTTCTAACTTGCTCTTTTCTTTCCTTTACTTTCGCCTCACTACCTATTACTGATATTACTGGCATTGTTGTATTGTATTATTAATCAACTATTTATACACCCTTTCTATACCAATCGTCCAAGATTCGTATAAGCTTCCTATAAGCTCTCTATAAGCTAAGTCCATCATTCATCTAGTAAAAATCCCTCTCTTTTTTTGGATAAAGTTAAGAATAATTTTCGTGCGCTTTCGTTCTTTCTTTCCCCGTGGTAACTTTTGATAAGTTTTATCTCAAAAAGGATAAATTACAGCCTTAATTTCAAAACAACAAATCACCTTTTTCAGTTGGTTTTTCCTACTCTCTCTAAATTTATACTTTTCAATCAGTATTATTGGCATTATTGGTATTAACTCAGTATTACTTTCTCTTTCCTTTATTTCTCTTTCAATCACGCAACAAAGATAAACGCAATTATTCAACACACAAAATATTTTACCTATACAAAAAATATACAAGGAGTATTTTTAATGTAAACGTATAGTTGCTATTAACGAGAATTACAAAACAAACTATTGTAAATCTTACATTTAAACTTATATACAAAAAATCTATGTAAAGGTAACAACAAATAAAAAACACCTCTTAAAAAGAGGTGTTGTATAGGTAATGTATATATTTTTTTAAGAAAATCAATTTATGTTTTCTACTCGCTCGTACAACTCACATCTGCTTGTGCGGCTCGCACCATTAATCATTAACCATTAATCATTAATTTAGAGCTTTAGAATATAGTCAGTAAGGTTCTGGTTGCGCTCTAAACGCATCTTTTTGCGCAAGCGGTAGCGTTTTATCTCTATACTTTGGGTAGAGATGTTCAGTAGTGGAGCAATTTCTTTACTCGAAAGGTTCAAACGCAGGTAAATACACAGTTTAATGTCATTAGGAGTAAGGTCGGGGTGAAGTGATTTAAGCCGATTAAGGAAGTCGCGGTCAGTTTGATTAAAGATTTCTTGAAAATGCTCCCAGTCACCTTCGCTGTTTATGTTATCTTCCACAATGTGTAACACTTCTTTGCTATTGCCTCTATTCAAAAGAGCCTCTTTGATGCTCATCAGCAGTTCATTCTTGCGCACGATGTTCATCGTAGTCACCGCCAGCTCGCGGTTCTTGCTCTCCACTTCACTCTGGAGCTTATCGTTTTGGAGTTTCATTACCGTACGGTCGTTCCCCAATTGCAATAGGGCGAGTTCTTTCTCTTTTTCTTGTTCTACCTTCTTCTTATGACGCTTGTAATGAACTCTATACACTCGGTGAATTATAAAAAGCAAAAGCAGTAAGAGTCCTATATAGGTAGCTATCATCACATTAGTGGCATACCAAGGTTTTTCTATTACAAAGTGAAAAATAGCCGTATTGGTCGAAACAGCATTTCCCACTCTGGCTCTTACCAGAAAGGTATAATCACCTGCAGGCAGATTATCAAACTGCACTCTTGCCTCCTTACTCCAGTCACTCCAGTGCTCGTAGAGTCCCTCTAATTTATATTGATATACAGTTTGAAACATCGTATTATAGGCAGGCACACTATAGCTAAAACGCAGATTGTTCTGGTTGTATGCCCAACGGTTATCAGTGCTGTTAAGAGCAATAGGTTGCCATACGCCTTCCACTTTGCTTTTGTATATATGGTCTATATGCACTTCATAAGCAGTATGGTGCGACGGATTAAAAGCAAAATCCATAAAGCCGGTACTCGTACCTAAGAGGCAATCCCCTTCTCGGTACTCATTGAGGTTCTCAAAACCTACCAAATCCTTGCGAAAAGCAGCCGAGAGAGGCATCTTTTTCAGCTGAAGTGCCTTGTCTAACTTACCCTGACTCACCTTCACTATATTGTATTGGGTAAAAAACCACAATCCGTCCTCTTTACCCTGTAACATAGTGCCCGATAAGTAGGCATCTTGGTCGAATAGCCGATGGGTAAGGCTTTCATCTTGGACAAACTTACGTGCGGTAAAATTGTATTTAAACAAGCCTTTTTCGGTGAAATACCAAATCTCATTGCGGTATTTAGCAATCGCCGACTTGCGTCCCATTGGGGCAGAAGTCTCTTTGTGCACTTGGAGTACTCTGGTAAAATCAGGGGAGAGTTGTAACCGGAACACGCCTTTGTACTCGTGGCTTACCAATAGTTCAGTAGGCGAAATAAACTCAAAAAACCTACTCGATACGTTGAATCCTGTTATCTTATTGCGGTATTGCCAACGCCCTTCTTTCAGTTCCAAAAGGTATAAACCTTCATAATTGCCTTGCAAGAGCCAATTAGGATGTCCTTCCACAGGTTTAATATCCCAAGTACCCAAAACATTACACACCAATTGTGCTCGATGGTTGTTTATCACAAACGTACCTGAATTGTGCCCACAAAACAAAGTGCCTTGTAGTTCTTTCAGTTGCCACACTTGCCCTTTAGTACCTTCAACCAACTGAAATGGCTGACCTGCTTTCAAAGGAAAGGACGCATAAAAAAGCCCCTGATTGGTACCCAAATACAAATCACCTTGGTAAACAATAGACGTATAAACGGCTCCTAACACTCCTTCGTTATCTTTATACTGGCGGAAAGGCGAAAAGAAATTCACCATACTAATGCCATTGTCTAAGCCTAACCACACATTGTGTTCTTTGTCCTCAAAGATAGAAAGCACCGTGTTGTTTTGCAAGCCTTGCTTCTGATGAAGGTGCTCCCAGAGTTGTCCTTCTGGCGATAATCGGTATACACCATTGGCAATCGTCCCCAGCAAGATAGAACCGTCTGAGAGTTGTTCGCAACTGTAAATATTTAGGGAAGAAGTAAGCGCTCCTGTACTCACTTGCCAAGGTTTCACCTCAGCAGGTGTTCCTTCGTAAATACCTTTATCTTGGGTAACAAATAGAAACTTACCTTTATATGGGAAGATATTAATAACAATATGTTCGCGGAAAAGAGATGCTTCCGAACGTAATTCTTCTTTACCATTCACAAGAGCAAAAAGCCCCTCATTCATCTTTTGAAAGAAAATATGCTCGCCCACTTTGAAGATTTTAGGTAGGTTGTTTTGCGAATGCACAATGTGAAAGCGGTCGTGCTGAGAGTCGTAAATATAAAGTTTGTGCAACGACTGGAAGAGCACCCAATGGTCAAAAAAAACAATTTTCCATACCTCTTCGTCTTCTATATCCTTAGGCGGCAAGCGTTTACTTAGTGAAGTATATTGCAAACGGTTGAAAGCATCTGCTTGCCAATAACCAAATTCAGCAAAACCTCCCGTATAGATAGTGTTACCTTTGGCGTTTACGGCGCGCACTATCGCTCCATTGGGCAAGGGGTAATGTTGCCATACCACCCCATTGAACTCCAATAGACCTATATTGTTAGCAAAATATATCTTTTGATTTATCGCTTGACATATTTTCCAATTCTGACTCTCACCCGAGTATACCGAAGGAGCGTAGTTATAGATAGGTGGCAATAACTGAGCGTGTATCGTCCCTACAAAACACCCCATCAAAACACACAGAAAAACACGCATACGCATAAGGTATTAAAGTTTAGTTGCTGGCAAAGATAATAATAATTTCATTCTTTTGTAATTTCTATCTTTTTTTCTTTATACTACAATAAAAACTATTTTAAATATGGTGGTATTCATCGTTTCTATTCATTTTCTTTTATTTCTACATCATTTTTGTAATAGGCTTTTATAATATCTTTTTCTCCTTCTGCTGGTGGAACAAATTCTATCACTAATACTCCGTCTTTTTCATAAGGTTTTTTATAATGCCCCTCGCTTGGAAATTCTAATAACCACAAACCTTCTCTTTTTCCTTTTTCATAATAGCCCTTACTTGTACAAACACGACCATCTTCTATCCAGTAACCTTCCTTTTTCCCATTGACATAGTAGCCTATTCCTCTTGTATGTCCTATTGTTTCATCCCAATAGCCATCTTTTATCCCATTTTTATAACAACCTTTTGATTTTTGTCCCCAGCCATCACTTTCTACCCAAAAATCTTCTTTTTTTCCATTAGCGTTTAACATCCCTTTTCCTTCATAATTAAAGCTTCTCAAATCTACCCTCTCTCCTTTTATTCGTATTTCATAGTCCAAATAAGAGTATAAAAACCGATAGTAATCACTTGTTTCTGAACTCCAATTATTGGGGCTATTTACTATATATCCTTCTTTGAGGGTGTTGTTTTCAAAATTGGCATAAAAAAGAGTATCCATTTCCCCTCTATAAAAATTTAAATTATCATCTAATTTTCTAGGGGCATAACTCAACAAAAGTTCTCCGTTAAGTTTCCCCTTAACTACTGAATATTTACATTTAATAGTAGGGTAATCGTAATTCCCTGTTTCCTTATGTAATATAGATCTATGCATATCATAAAGGAAAACTCCTATATCATTCGTGTCTCTTGTATAAGTTTTTATTCCACAAGAAACGAGCGTACACAATACAATAATAATAGCTATTTTAAATATGGTGGTATTCATCGTTTAGCTTTTTAATAATTTCAAACTGAAACTCAAAGAATCCAAATTTCTGATTCGTAGAATCCATTATACTATCTGAAGTCCCTTCTGCAAAATAAATCTGGTGATAACGTTTCATTTTTTGCAAGAATTCTAACATCTGTTCTTTTATGGGGATATTTTTTTGCTCAGCTTTTATCCTTTTTTCAAGTTCAGCCTTAGTAATGGTTTCTGTTCCAAAAACAATTGTATTACCTTTCATTTTTTGGTACTTAGAAATCCATTCTTCACAGTTTTCCTTAGAGGTTTTTACACTTTTTATAGTCCTCCCAATAGATTCATCTATATATTGATCTTCAAAGATATGAGGTAATCCCATTTTGTGAGCGGTCTCGTGCAATACAGATTCCGATGAAAGAATATATACAATCATAGAGAACATATATATATTATCATAGGATATAGCAGCTCCGTGATTACTATATTCTAACGGACTTAAAAATACTAAAACAAGATTTTTATACTCTTCTTCTTTTAGCTGTTTTTTATCTATATACAGGTGTCGTATCTGTTTGTAAAAATTTTCATCTGCAAATGAGATATCCTCAATTTCCATCTCTTCAATCTCTATTTCTGGAGGATAAACAACCCTTAGCCTGCTATAATAATTATTGCAAAGATATTTATAGAATAGCCTTATATTCTCATCAAAGTCATTAGGAGTCTTAGTAAGCAACTCAAAGTCTATAGATTTATACTTTTCATCCCTTACATTTTGTTTTAAAATATCTCTATTAATCTTTCTAAAATCATTTTCTTTGTGTGATTTGCGAAAAACTTTTATAAACCTAAATTTCCTTTTAGAATGATAAACTTCGGTAGTAGGCTTTATGATTAAAAGCCCTACTTTTTGCCCTTTCTTATTTAAAAAAGTTACTTTTTGCTCCTCTGAAAACCCTTTTTTACATCTGATAAGCAATTTGTGTATCATAAAAGGTTCTTTATCTGTAGGATCATTACTTGTTGGGGCGAATACATCAAAAACATTTTTTCTATCTCCATTTTTCACAGGGATAGTATAAACATCTTCAGTAAAATATTTCTTTTCGAAAACAAATTCTTTAGTATTTATAGTTGCACCATCATCAGTGAACCCTATTTCAAACAAAGAGGCGTCATAGTCCAAGGTTATTTTGTCTTTTATTAATTTATCCCTATCGTTATAAGTTATTTTAAGAGACAATAACACCTCTTTTCCTGTCTTTTCCTTATGTTTTTCAAACATACGAAGATAAGAAGGAATATAATCTTCAGAGCCTATTCTTATTCTGTTTTTCAGGTAATATTGGTCGTAAAGTTCTCTTCCTCTCGTGCATTTAGTAATACTACCCGCTTGAGTATCTTCTTTAATATAGCGGTCAAGATTATAATTAATACTTTCTGGTTCAGAAAGGAAAGGTTCTGTAAAGACTGTGAAATTAGGTTTCTCATTCACTGTCAAAGATATTGTTTTTTCATACCCTGTACTGGGTACTTTAAGGGTAAATGTTGTAACTGGCATAATTCTATTTTTTAAGGTTTTACAACTTTTAGTTCTATTCTCTCTTCATCGTATTGTACCAAATAGTCTTTCAAAGTATTGTCTACAAGTCGTTCGCCATTATATTCATAACCTATTTCTGGGGTGCCTAACTCTATTGTAATTCTTTGTCCCTTCAAACCATAGGTATTCACTTTTAAATATATCATCTCTTCGTATTCAGTATCTCTTATTTCATCTGAACTTCTATCAGCAGCATAAAATTCTACCACTTTAGGTTTTGTTGTATAAGCAAGAAAAGTTGCGTCTGTCGTGTCTATCCCTTCAAAACTCTTTTTCTGTCCTGATTGTATGCATTTTGCTTTCCCTGTCTCAACTGTGTTAGACCCTGGCATTTGTCCTGCATAGCTAATTTCTGAGCCTTGCAATATCACTGCGTTGTTCTGAAATTTCACCGTGCCATATTTCTCCCATTGCCCCAAGGAAATCACTTGAAAACCATCGGCAAAAGTAAAGTTCATCGGTTGTCTCTCTACAATAGTACCTACAAGTTTTTCTTGTATCTTAGATGTTTTCGTAAGGGGTTTAAACGTTGCTAAATGTGCTCCAAACTGAAATTGTGCTCCATCTATTACAATCAGCTTATCTTTTTGTGATTGTACTTTTTTTTCTGTGCTTCTTCTATCTGTTGCGCTTCATCTGAGTTGAGGCAACTCTCATAAAAAGCCATCTCCTTTTCGCTAAAATCATCATCAGTATATTCTGATAAAGACTTGTTTATTTTATCTTTTGACATAATAATGATACTTATTCTAATTTTTAGTTGATATTATAAATATCGCAACAAAAGTAATTATTTATTTCGAATATTCCAAAAAACATCGTCTATTTTCAATGAAAGTCTCTCTTCGCATATTTCTCCCTCATCATTCGTCTCTGATTTGGTATTATTGGCATTTTTAGTATTATCGTATTAAAATTGATGCTCTTTATTTTTAGTCATTAATCAAACAAAGGGCGATGAGTGAACATCGCCCTTTGTTAAAACCCAATTTTCAAAACACTGTTAGTAATAAACTTCTGGTTAGGTTAGATATAAGATAATGTTAGGCTTTATCTTTTATCTTTTTTACTGTACTTTAAAATTCAGTTTCTTTAATCCCTCCTGTACTTCGGGGCAACTCATAAATAGTTTCCAAATGAGACCCGTGCGGTGATTTTCTATCATCGGGGCAATAGTAAGCTGGTCGATAGCCAAATAACGCTTAGGATACCATACCGCTTGCTCGCTAAAAGCGTCATAAAAGCCGTATTTACCCCAAATAGTATCGCCCAAATCATAATAGAAATGCTTGAGCGCAGCCATTGATTCTTGAGGGGTATAAGGAAAGCTGGAAAGTGCGGCAGTAGGTGCTATCACCCCTAAATCTTTGCTAGGACTGTGGGCATCATACCCTTTCACTGAATAACTGGCGGTAAGTCCCCAGCAGTTCGTCCCATAACCTTTATAACCTTTCGGGTTTTCTAAGCAATATTTGTAGTTGATAAGGGTGTGATTGCGATTCAAATCCCAGTAATTGGCATAATCATCGCTGAGCCCTTTGGGGTTCAACCCTATGTACGAATAATGCGCCCAAAATAGCGGACCTCCATATTGTTCTGCGCCGTTGTGTTTGAGAATCAATGGCAAATTGTAAGTTACCTGAGTGCTTTTAATAGCTCCTCCACGTGCCCAACCGTTGTGATAAGCCGAAGCAGGAATGGTGTGGGTTGGCGAAGAAGCTGCCAAAATATAGGTAATCAGGCACTCGTTATAACCTTTCAGAGGAAAATTCATCTGCCAAGCATAATCAGGACTCCAATGCCAATAGAGCACATCCTGTCCGTTTAGGTACCAATCCCATTCCATTTCGCGCCATAGTTTATCAATGCGAGAAGCTAAGGTTTTTTCGGTATCGTTCCCGTCTTTGAAATACTGACGTACACAAAGCAATCCTTGCATCAAGAAAGCACTTTCCACAAGGTCACCCCCATTGTCTTTTTGTCCAAAAGGTTTGGTCTTACCCGTACGCCCGTCTATCCAATGCGACCATACACCGTGATAACGGTCGGCTTTCTCCAAGAAAGTTACGATTTTAGTAAATCTTTCTACGGCTTGTGCACGAGGGATAAAACCGCGCTCTACACCCACCAATAGCCCTGCAATCCCAAAGCCCGAACCTCCCGTAGTGACGATATGAGCATCATCGGAAGGCACGTCCATATGATTGCGCTCAGGGGCTAACCCCGAGTTAGGTTCTGCACCCTCCCACATATAGTTGAGGTGCGAACGCTGAATATAATCCAAGAAAGCATCGTCGGAAGCAAATTCCATCGGGCGGTTCTTTTCAACAGGTGGTTTAGGAGTAGGCGTATTACCGCCTTTCTTACTGTCCTTACTGCAACTGCACGACGCGCAGAATGCAATAAGAAGCACAAAAAGTGTTCTGTTTATCTGTTTGATATGCTTCATATTTTGTATATTTTTCTATTTTAACATCAATTCAATATAATATTAATACTGATTTACAGTTATATTTATATTGCAATCTGTGCAATCTAGCAACATCAGCTACTTATCTCCCCGCTAGTGCAAGCTCGTAGCTCGTGTTCCTATCCATCACTAATTTCCCCCTTTGAAAGTAGCCAGCAATAGCTGGGTATGTGCCCCACGAAAGCAAAGTATGTGTAAAGGCGGAGGTTTGTCTCCTTTTACAGCTTGTCCCCTTCGGGGGTTCGGGGCTTACCGAATAAATGACTCTCCACATTCTCCCTCATTGAGGGGGCTAGAGAGAGGTTTCTTTTGATTTCCCGTCACACTCCCCCCTATTCTATTGCCTATGGCCTAAGGCCTATCACCTATTCCTCTTTCTTTCGCCTCGAAACCCCTTTTTTGCCATTTTTTATATCGCTGTATTATACTATGAGTCAACTACTTATATACCCTTCCTATACCAATCGTCCAAGATTCGTATAAGCTTCCTATAAGCTCTCTATAAGCTAACCCCACCCTCCTTACAGCCTTTTTTCGCCAAAATCTCTCTTAACTCTCTTCCGAACTTTTCCGTTTCCTTCCGATAGCTCAAATATTTCACTTTTAAGGGTACACACTTTGTCAAAGTTTTGCCTGTGTGGCTCGCACCTAATTCTCTCATTTTCTCATTTGCTAATTTTTCCCCGCCTGCCGTGCTACGGCTGCCTGTGCGACTCGCACCTCATTTCCCTTACTTAAAACTCCACTCCAAAAAGTCTTTGGTGTTAAAAGCAGGGTGCCAAGCGTTGTGATTAGCTCCGTAGAACTCTATGTATTCTACTTTCTTGCCAGTGCTTTTCAACGCCTCATAGGCTTCGCGCGAGTAAGTCACCGGTATCACATCATCGATATCACCGTGATAAAAGCGGAATAGAGTTTTCCCTTTGAACTCACGCATACGCTCTATATTAGTCGCCCCACATATCGAGACAGCTTTGGCAAAGGTATCGGGGAAGCGATACACCATATCCAAAGTAGCAATCGCACCCATCGAAATGCCCATAATGTACACCCGCTTAGGGTCGATAGGATATGTAGCCAAAGTCTCGTCTAAAAGTTCCTTCACCAACCGCAAATGACTGGTAATAGGAGCGTCCTTTGGTAAAGGATTACCGCTTTTGTAACCTTTTTCAGGACGCTTTTCAAGCGACCAGTATGCACCCTCAGGGCACTGCGGAAAGAGCACAAAGCAAGGGTACTTATCTCGGTTCGCAGGATTGCTAAACACTGTACCCCCATTGCGCAACTGGCTCTCATTATCGTTCCCTCTTTCGCCTGCTCCGTGTAAGAAGAGCACTAAAGGGTATTTCTTGCCTTCTTTTAGTTGCTCGGGCTGCAAGAAACGGTAAGGCATTGTATCTTGTTGCGCCGTGATGTAGCGCTTTTTAGCAAAGGC
Source organism: Capnocytophaga sp. oral taxon 902 (assembly GCF_013394735.1). Taxonomy (NCBI): domain Bacteria; kingdom Pseudomonadati; phylum Bacteroidota; class Flavobacteriia; order Flavobacteriales; family Flavobacteriaceae; genus Capnocytophaga; species Capnocytophaga sp. oral taxon 902. The sequence continues at coordinate 1,734,653 of NZ_CP058261.1, read as the reverse complement.
TTCATTTTGAGCAGAAAGAGAGAACGAAAGAAAGAAAAGTAACAAGCATAGTTCTAAAAGTTTTGTATTCAGTCCTCGAACCTCCAAAGAGGGACAAGCCTTAAAGGAGATTGAAGAAAAAGGGTTATTTTTTATGTAAATATCATTCTTTTTATTCATTATACAAGGCTTTTATCTGTTCATCGGTAAGGGCTTGATTGTAGAAACCAAAGTTGTCTAACTTGCCAGGGAAGGATTGTGCCCAAGCTTGTGCTTTAGTAGACGATTGAGGAGGGTCGGTTTGGAAAGCATAAGTACCTAACACCAAATCGCCCGTATCGTTGTAAACAATTCGTCCCCAACCTGTAAGGACACGCGTAAAGACAATTTCTCCATTTTTGAAAATGTGTAACATTTCCGTTTTGTGGTTGTAACGGAAGGTCATAAACACCCAATCACCAATAGTACCAGGGATTTTGGTCTCTACCCAATTTTCTTTAGTACCATTGAAGAGGTGCATTTTAAAACGTCCTTCGCCAGCAGTACTGTTGCCATCTAAGAAAATATCGAGGTTACCCCAGAACTTTTTAGTATTAGGAATTGAAAAGATACCTGTTCCTTTATTCACTTGAGGGGAATTCATCCAGAAAGCTACCGTAAAACTACCGAGGTTAGCTATCGTATCTTTCAGAGATATATCGCCTGCAAAACGCGCTGTGCGAGGGGAGATAAAAACATAAGTACCTTCACCCCCTTGGTAGGCTTTGCCTTTTTTGCCGTCTGTATAGGTGACATTGCCCTTAGGGAGCGTAGGAATCTTGTAAGTACTCACATTTTTTGCATTGCCCTCAAAGGTAAACAAGAGCTTTTGAGGGTTGTACTGAGGTATTACCTCCTCAGGATAATCGAAAGGCGGGTCTTGGTCTAAATCTTGATAACAGTTAGTAAAAGCTGTAAGACCTGCCATAAAGCTGATATAAAATATATATTTTTTCATTTTTAGATAAGAGATAAGAGGTAAAAGGTAAAAGATGACGTGATGTACCTAACAGCTGACACCTAATACCTAACACCTGTTAGCTAATTAATAATTAGGGTTTTGGATAAGTACTCCGTTGGAACGGTCGATTTGCGCTTGAGGTAAAGGCAAAAGGCGGTGTTTGGTTTGGTAAGCGGTTTTGCCCGCGTTGTGCAGGGTTTCCACATCAATATTCCAACGCACTAAATCGTAGAAACGATCGAATTCCATAGCGAGCTCTATACGGCGTTCGTGACGAATAGCGTCGCGCAAATCGCTTTGAACGGTGGTTGTAACGGCAGGTAAAACACTGTTATTGCCTGCTCGTGCTCTTGCACGCACTTGCTCTAAATAGACGAGTGCTTGGGCACTGTTGCCGAGTTCGTTAGCGGCTTCGGCAGCCATTAGAAGTACATCGGAATATCGAATGAGACGAATATTGAACCAATAACCAAAACGACTGTATGACCTACGCAAAGCAGGGTCGGTATAGGCTTTTTTGTTGTAATATTTATTTACTACGCCTGCTTGTGCAATTGGTTTTTCGTCGTAAGGAGTATTGGGTTGCATAGTAGCAGCTTCGGCTTCACTTTTGGCAAAATAGAGCAAGGTTTCATCTTTGCGAGGGTCGCCTGCTTCAAAAGCATCGGCTAAAAGCTGGGTAGGGCAATTCCATCCCCAACCTAAATCCCATTGTCCAGAGCCACGCACCCCTTGTACTTGAGCAAACTGACTACCTACTTGGCTGGATTGAGGATAGGTGGCATTGGCAGTGCACTGTACTTCTAAGATAGATTCGGGAGCGTTTTCGCCACTTTCGCGGAACAACTTATTGTAGGGTGTAGTAAGGTTGTAAATTCCTGAATTTATCACATCGGTAGAGGCGTTGTACATTGCTTGCCAATTAGAGCGCATCATATAGGTTTTGGCGTGCAACGAACGGGCAGCCCCCCAAGTAAGTCTACCGATGTAGATAGCACTCCACGAGCGAGGGAGTACGCTTTCGGCAGCAGTAAGGTCGGCATCGATGAGTTCATAGATTTTATCAACGCTTACCTTAGGTTTATTGGCATCTTCATCTTTATAGATGCGGAAATTGATAAGAGGTACTTCGCCAAAGGCGCGCACTAAGTTAAAATAGGCAAAGGCGCGGAAAAAGTGTGCTTCACCGCGGTTTATCTTATCGGAATCGGTGAGAGTACTTTGGTCAGCCTTATTGATTTTGTCGAGCACGGTATTGGAGAGGTGAATAACTTCGTAGTTAGCGGAATAGTATCCGTTAATTAAACCATTAGTCGCTACATAATTGAAATTATCGAACATATTGGCGTGATCAACTCCATCGCTGGCAGTAGAGCCTTTTTCGGCATCTTCACTGCGGAAACTGTGGATTGCCAAAGCAGGAACACCCGCTACCAGATCAGAGCCTCTCAGTTTTCCGTAGAGGGTGAATATATCGGCTTCAAAAGAGCCTGATACATTCCCTTGGTCGCCATCGACCCATTCGCCTTGTGGCTCTTGGTCGAATTTATTGCAATGGGTAAAGAGGGCGAGGCTCGCTACCATCCATCCTATTGCTATGATATGATATATATTCTTTTTCATAATTGTTAATTATCAATTGTTAATTAAAATGTAAGGTTCACCCCGTAGGTAACAATCATTGGCATAGGGTAGGTGCCAGTATCGATACCGAAAGATAAGGCACTACCTCCTATTTCGGGAACATAGCCTGTGTTTTTATGCCAAGTTTTGAGATTTTGTACGTTGGCATAGAAGCGCAATTTCTGTACTTTGAAGCGTTGTACTACTTCTTGTGGCAAGCTATAGCCCAATTGCACGTTGCGGAGGCGGAAAAAGCTACCGTCTTCAATGTAATAAGAGGAGTTTTCACGGTTGATAGCGCGACCGTTATCTATAATAGGCTCCCAATTGGAAGTGCCTTTGCCGTGCCAACGGTTTAAACGGTGGGCTTGGTAGTTGAGAATTGCATAGCCTACTTCGCCCCAACCGCGGTAGATTTCGTTGCCATAAGCTCCCATAAATTCGGCAGTGAGGTCGAAGCCTTTGTAGCCGAGATTTACACTAAATCCATAAGTGAAATCGGGGGTAGGGTTACCTATCATCGTGCGGTCTTTGCTATCGATTACACCATCGCCGTTCACATCTTCAAATTTGAGATCACCAGGTTTTACGGTAGCGATATTGTTGGTAGGTGAGGTGTCGATATCTTCAAAAGTTTGATACACGCCCTTCACTTTATAGCCGTAGAAGTGCCCAATAGGGTAGCCTTCCAACGTGCGCGCTACGTTTTGATAGCCTTCGTAAAGTGCATCTTTTTCTCCTCTACCAAGTGAAAGCACTTTGTTATCAATTGTGGTGATATTGGCATTTACACCATAGCTAAAACCACTTTCTTTGCGTTGGTCTTGCCAAGAGGCTGAAATCTCCCACCCTTTATTTTCAATTTCGCCGAGGTTTTCCAAAGAGTTTTTTGCTCCTGCTAAGCCACTGAGTAGCACGATAAGGTCTTTGGTTTTCTTGTGATAGTAAACAGGTTCTACACTGAGGCGATTGCCCAAGAAGCGGAATTCAGCACCAGCTTCCCACGCATAGGTCTTTTCCCAACCTAAGTTTTGCACTAAATAAGCAGGTGCATAGCCCGTAACGATACGGTCGCCGAATACAGCACTGCCCGAATTGGTGAGCAGAGGGTAAGTAGGATAGTTACGTCCGCCAGTGTTTTGGTTACCTAAAACGCCCCAAGATCCTTTAAGTTTGAGGTAATCTACCACTTTTTGGTTTTTCATAAAGGCTTCTTCGCTGAGCACCCAGCCAGCCCCGAAGGAATAGAAGTTATCCCACGTATTGCCTAAGCGGTGAAATACGGAGGCACCATCGCGGCGGAAAGAAGCATTGAGGAGATAACGGTTGTCGTAATTGTACAAACCACGTACTAAATACGACATTGTAAAACGCCGATACTGACCAGAACCATTGCTCATATTGCTACCCCCAATTGATGACAACCACCACTTATCGGTATTTTCGGGAATGCCAAACACTATATCTTTGATATTTTGATAGCGAGAGCCTGATAGCGAACTGTGTTCGGTGTAATTGGTGGTAAGCCCTCCCATAAAGGTAAGGTTGTGTTTTGCCACTTGTTTTTTGTAGGTAAGGATATAATCCTGCTGGGTAGCAATGGTGGTAGATTTACTCTGATTAATCGTTTCGCGTTCGTTGAGGTTTTCTTTCTTTTGGGTATCGGGGTTATAAACCCAGATGATAGGGGAATATTCGCGGTTTTCGCCTATGCGGTAATCCATAGAAAGGGTAGCCTTAAAGGTGAAGTTTTTAAGGAAATCGAGTTCACCATATACATTGCCCGCCAAACGGTGATTCAAACCTTTGTTGTGATTGGCACGTGTTTCGACATCGATAAGCGGATTCCACACTTGGGCACGCTGGAAGTTAGGCATTATATTTAGCAAACCCGATTGAGTGTCGTAAGGGGCTACAATAGGAGCCGCTTTTAGAGCACTTGCTACCCCTTTGGCATCGATAGGGAGGGTGCGAGAACCATTGGCTTGGAAGCCAAAGCGCAGATAATCGGTTACGTTGTAATCGCTGCTGAGGTTGAGGGTGAGTTTAGAGAGCTTTTCGTGCTTGATAGAGCCCTCTTCATCGGTATAGCCAGCGCCCATATAGAAGCGTCCTTTTTCACCAGAAGTGGCGACACTCACATTATGGTTGTACACCCAGGCACGCTGGAAGATTTGGTCTTGCCAATCGGTATTGGCTTGATAGTGCGTATAATCAAACGGTGTAGCACCTTTATTAGCCATATCCTCGTTGTAGAGAGTTTTAAAGCCTTCGGCATCAGTCATTGCAATACGGTCGTTGATAACTTTTAATCCTACGGAAGAATTGATGTTTACGACTGTTTGTCCTTTTTTGGCTTTTTTGGTGGTAATGATAATCACCCCATTGGCACCACGAACCCCGAAGATTGCGAGAGACGAAGGGTCTTTGAGGATTTCCATAGACTCGATATCCTGCGGGTTGAGGTAGTTGATATTATCGGTAAAGAGCCCATCGACTACGTACAGAGGTGTATAGCCATTGATAGAGTTTGTACCGCGAATACGGATTTCGGGGTCTTGCCCTGCACGCCCTGTATTGACGATTTGTACGCCAGCTACCTTCCCTTGTATAGAGGCTAAGGGGTTGGCAGATGGACGGTCAGCAAATTCATCGGTTTTGAGGCTAGCGATAGAGCCCGTGAGGTCTCGTTTCTGAGCGGCTCCATACCCAATCACTACTACTTCTTTGAGCTCTTGGGTATTTTCTCTTAAAGTAACATTAATGCGGGAGCGTCCTGCTACTTTTACATTTTGGGTCTGCATACCTACGAAGCTGACTTCTAAGACGGCATTGGAGGGCACATTGGGAAGTGTATAGTGCCCTTCGAAGTCGGTAGAAGTACCCTGGGTAGTACCCTTTACAATTACGTTTGCTCCTGGAATGGGGTTTTTAGTCCCTTCTTCATAAACGGTACCTTGTACGGTAATTTGCTGAGCGTGCAGGGTAACGGTTAGAGAAAACATCAGGAAGAAAAACAATATTTTCTTTATTTCCATATGTTGTTGATTTTTTTCACCGCAAAATTGCTAAAAGTTTCTTTTGTCTCCAAAAAAAGAGCTACGTCAAAACTACTACAATGAAAAATTAACGAAATGACGTACTACGTCAAAAGTACTACAAGAAAATGCAATATTTTGATTGTTAGATATTTCTGAGAGCAAAAAAGAATAAAAAATTGAGGGAATTAGAAAATGAGAGAATGAGTAAATATTGTTAGTTCATTTAACTTTGGCAAAGTTTAAAACTTTGCCAAAGTTTGAGATGAAAAAGCGATATGTTGGGACTATTAGGAGGATTCGGAAGGAAACGGAAATTTTCAGAAGGAGACTAAGGGGTCTTTTGATGAAAAAAGGCTGTAAGGAGGGTGTGGTTAGCTTATAGAGAGCTTATAGGAAGCTTATACGAATCTTGGACGATTGGTATAGGAAGGGTGTATAAAGAGTTGATTCATAATATGATACAACAAGGTTAAAAATAGAAAAAACAGGGTTTCGAGGCGAAAGAAAGAGGAAGAGGCACTAGGTCTTAGGCCATAGGCACTAGGGGGAATATGACGGAAAAGAGAACGAATGACGAGGAACGAATGACGAATGACGGAGGTAATAGGGGGAATGTAGCGACGGAAAGGAGAAGGTAAAGCGAAGATAGGAGAGAGATGTAGTGAACAATTTAGCAAAAAAGAAGAGGTAAGAATGCTATGGCAATTCTTACCTCTTTTTATTATAGTTCAATACAATTAAAATATCGCAGAGAACAATTTAGGATTGATGTTTAGGCTACACCAGAACCAGTCTTGGTAACCGCGTTGGTTAGCAGTACCTTTGAGGGCTTTAGTGCCATCGTTAGCAAAATAAGTAGAGTAACCTACTTGCAATCCTATAAAAGGTTGTACTTTTAAGCTGTACACTAAGTCGATTTCACTACCGAGACTACTGTGCTTCTTATCAGTTTCGAACTTAGCTGCGGGTGCAAAGAAGTGATAAGTAGCGCTGAGGTTGCTCTTTTCGCCAGTACGCACATTGGCAGTGAGATAAGGATTGAGCAAACCTACAGAAGAAGTGAAACCTACATAGTAATAATCCATAAAGCCGTAGAACTTGTGGTTGGTACCGCTGAATGGATTGAATTTCTTGTCTTTACCCGAAGTGTCATCAGAAGCGTTGCCACTGAGGTAATCTACTCCAGCAGTTAAGCCAAAGATAGGAGAAAACTTGTAGCCAGCATTTACTGCAAACATATAAGCACTCTTTTCAGTGCCTCCTGCATTTTTACCCGTTTGCAAATAAGCCGAAGCACCATAGCTCAACTGGTTACTTTTGCCAGTGTAGTGCGCACCGAAAGTTTGCATATTTTGGTCAGCACTATCATCAGTACGGTAACCTAAGTTAGCAAACAAGAGCGACAATTGGTGCGCTTCACTGATGCTATAGTGCGCGTGAAGAGCTTGCAAGTGTTGATAATCCTGACCCAATCCTGGAGTAAAATTCTGTCCGCTCGGAGTATTTACATTTAGAGTAGGGGTCGTGGTACTTCCCGATTGGTTATAAGCAAAGAAACCGCGAAGTGTCCACTTTTCGGAAGGTGTCCAATTGAGGTTCACTGCATCGTGGCTACGTCCGGCAGGGTGCCAATCGAGAGAGCCGAAAATACGGTCGTCGTCCAGTGCAATCACTTGTCTACCTACTTTTGCGCTAAGGGTGTTAATGAGAGGGAATTCGGCGTAAGCCTCGAAAACCGACATACCGCCTGTTTTATCGACGGCTTGTACTTGTTGCGCTTGCCCCCAAACGTTCACGTTTTGGAGAGAAACGTACAAATGTAGGCGGTCGCTATGCTTATAGTCGAAGTTTAAGCGCACGCGGTTGTTGGTGAGGATAGCAGGCGATTCACCTTCTACTAAAGGGCGATATGCCCCATTGCGGTACTCGAAACGCGGACGAATTTGTGCTGATAGCGTGAACTCGTTATCGGCAGGTGGCGGAGGAGGTGGTGTCATCATCTCTTCCATAGGAGGTTGTGGAGGAGGAACACCTTCATTAGGAGCAGGAGGATTTTCTACCTGCGCAGTTGCTAAAGAGGGGTACAAAACGAAAGCGGTACCCAAAGCAAAAAATGATAATAAATGTTTTTTCATTGGTATAGTGTTTTTAAAATATTTTACGTTTAAAATAGGTTAAAATGCTGAAAATAAGTCATAAATACAAGTTTTCTTATTTAGAATTACAATAAAATAAGGATATATCTTTATTTTCTTTTGCAAATGTAAGGAAACTATTTTACATTTGCAACGAAAAGCAACGAAAAAAATATTTTTTATATAATGGCGACAACAGATAACAACACCCCATCTACTAAAAAAGGACGATGGTTTCGTTTCTTAATTCCCTCGTTAGTAGGGATACTGATAGGGCTTTGCGGGTATATTTTCTATATATCCAAAGCATATACCTATCTGTCTGACGACCCCAAGGCGTGTGTGAACTGCCATATTATGGAGCCTGAGTACGCTACGTGGATGCACTCTTCGCACGGTCGCAATACTGTGTGTAACGATTGTCACGTGCCTCACGACAACGTTTTTCGCAAATACTATTTCAAAGCGAACGACGGACTTCGCCACGCTACAATGTTCACCTTCCGTATGGAACCACAAGTGATTAAGATGCACACTCCAGGGCAAACAGTGGTACAAGAAAATTGTATTCGTTGCCATAGTACTTTGGTAAGTGAAGTGCAAGCGGGCAAGGTGACTGCTAAAATGGCACACGCTGATAACGGTAAATTGTGCTGGGACTGCCACCGCGAAGTACCTCACAGCCGTGTGAGAGGGCTTAATGCTGCTCCTCATTCACCTGTGCCTATTGTAGACAATATGCCGAGCAACACTCCCGATTGGCTTGACAAAATGGTGAAAAACAGAGAAAAATCAAATAATTAAAAAAACGAAATATAATTTATACAGCGATGAAAAAGAAACATTGGTTAATTGCAGGTTTATTAGCAGTGGTTACCTTTTTATTAGGTCTATTGGCTAATTCGATAATGAACAGATCTACAGAAGCTCAGTTAATAGCTAGAGGTGGTAATAACCTTAAAGAAGGTGAATGCCGCAACGAGCTTTACGAACCGTTCTATCCTCGTGAATACGCTTCGTGGGCAACTACTGCCGACACTACTTTCCGCTCTAAGTATATGAGTAGTAATGATGATGATTTGCTCGCTTTGCGCCCCGAAATGGTAATCCTTTGGGCTGGTTATGCTTTCTCTAAGGAATATAACGCTCCACGCGGACATATGCACGCTATTGAAGACGTTACTAAAACCCTCCGTACAGGCGCTCCTACCGATTCTACCCACTCCCCTCAACCAGGTACTTGCTGGACTTGTAAAAGCCCTGATGTGCCTCGCTTAATTAAAGAAGTAGGTGCTGAAACTTATTACAGCGCTCCTTGGGATCAATGGGGTAGCCAAATCGTAAATCCTATCGGTTGCGCTACTTGTCACGATACTAAAACTATGAAATTGCAAGTAAGCCAATTGGCTTTACAAGAAGCCTTCAAACGTCAAGGTCGCGATATCAATAAAGCTACTCACCAAGAGATGCGTTCTCTTGTGTGTGCGCAATGCCACGTAGAGTACTACTTCAAAGGTGATAAAAAATATCTTACTTTCCCTTGGGATAAAGGTATGACTGTTGAAAAGATGGAAGAGTACTACGATGCAGAAGGTTGGACTGACTATGTACATTCACTTAGCCGTACTCCTATCCTTAAAGCACAACACCCCGACTATGAACTTTCTCAACTCGGTATTCACGGACAACGCGGCGTTTCTTGTGCCGATTGCCATATGCCTTACAAAACTGATGGTGCTGTGAAATTCACCGATCACCAAATCAGTAGCCCTTTGCGTAACGTATCAGCAAGTTGCCAAACTTGTCACCGCCAAAGTGAAGAAGAATTGGTGAAAAACGTATACGATCGCCAAGATGCTGTATATGGTATGCGTATGAAACTCGAAAAACAATTAGCAAAAGTACACTTTAAAGCTAAATTCTTGTGGGATAACGGTGCTACTGAAGAACAAATGAAACCTACTTTGGCACTTATCCGCAAATCACAATGGCGTTGGGATATGGTACACTCTTCACACGGTGCCGCTTTCCACGCTCCTATCGAATCTGAACGCCTCCTTAGCGATGGTCTTATCTATGCTTATCAAGCTGAAAATAATTTAGATGTGCTTAAAGAAAAACTAAACATCAAAACCGCTTTCGTGATGCCTGATATCAGCACTAAAGCTAAGGCTCAGAAAGAAATAGGCTTAGATATCCCTAAAGAAGAAGCTGCTAAGAAAAGATTCTTAGAAACTATCGTTCCTAAATGGATTAAAGAAGCTAAAGAAAAAGGACGCTTAGTAACCCAAAAGTAATTAACGAATTACGAATGACAAATGAACGAGTAGGGGCGAATTACATTCGCCCCTATTTCTTACCTCTTATCTCTTACCTAACTATGAAACAATATCCCTTCGCTATTCTCGTAGCGTGCATTTCCCTTATCATAGGGCTGATACTACAACTTACCTTAGGAAGTATCAGCAAAAGCTGGTTTAGCTTTCCTTACAATGTAATAGGAGGCTTTGCCTTTGTGGTACTCACTACAGCTGTATATTTTATTTTTAGAAAAACAAATTTTATCGTGCGCTTTTCATCAGCGCCTTTTGCTATTGTTACGGTCGTAACCCTTGGGGTACTCACCATTGGTTTGGGGAGCATCAACGTAAATCCTCAAGAGGTAGCTCATAGCTTTGTGGGCAAATTGGGCTTAGACGACCTTACCAAAACTTGGTACTTCGGCATTATCTTCGTATTGGCACTGATGAACCTCTGGTTTTCTATCCTAAAACGCTCGATGGTCTACCAACGCAAAAACATACCTTTCCTTCTTAACCACTTTGGCTTATGGCTTACAATGTTCGCTGGCGTATTAGGTCAGGGAGATATTATACGTCTGAAAATGAACCTCTATAAGGATAAACTCGAATGGCGCGCTACTACCGAAGATAATCAAATGGTAGAACTCCCCATTGCAATGGAACTCAAAAAGTTCAGTATTGATATTTATCCTAACAAACTATTTGTAATTGATAGTACAGGTTCAGCACTACCTCACGAAAAACCTCAAGGCTTTATGTTAGAAAAGGAAGGTGACTATGCAACCCTGTTGAACTGGAAAATTACTCTTCACCAATATCTCGAAAAAGCTATTCCCGATACCGATAGTACTTACATCAATCACACGATGTGGGGTGCGACCAATGCGGCTAAGGTAACCGTAGAAGACCTTCGTACTCACAAAAAGAAAACCGATTGGATTTCTGCAGGTAACTTCCAATTTTCACCTCGTGCCATTCATTTGGACGATGAACATACCTTGGTAATGGCTCCTGCCGAAGCACGTAAATTCCAATCTGAGGTATTAGTATACCAAAAAGGGAAACAAGAAGTTTTAGAAGAAAAAATAGAGGTGAATCACCCTATCAGTGTAGATGGTTGGCGTATCTACCAATTGAGTTACGATGAACGTATGGGACGTTGGTCAGAACTTAGTGTCGTCGAACTCATCTCCGACCCTTGGTTACCTGTCGTTTATGTAGGAATTTTCTTACTACTTGCTGGCGGTATTGCTCTACTCTTTGAAGTAAAAACTAAAACAGCTAACAAGTAACGGCTAACGCTGTTGTTAATTATTAATTGTCAATTGTTAATTAAAAATGTGGCATTATTTTAATCTTATAACATATATCACAGTAGCTTTGTGGCTACTTTCAGGTACGCTTATCTACAGCAAGAGCAAAGCGCTTAGAGGAGTGAGTATTGCAGCTCACTTGATAGCTACCTTAACCATAGGAGGTTTTATTGTTGCCTTATGGCAAAACTTAGACCGCCCGCCCTTGCGCACACTTGCCGAAACGCGTATTTGGTATGCATTCTTTATGGGGCTCATAGGCTGTGCTATCTATTGGCTCTATCGCCAAAAGTGGATGCTCAGCTATTCGGCTGTAATGGGGATTGTGTTTGTAGTACTTACCTACACCCACCCCGATACAATGAACAAAGCCCTAATGCCTGCCTTGCAGAGCGTGTGGTTCATTCCACACGTAATCGTGTATATTTTTGCTTATGCGATGTTGGGTATGGCTTCTCTCACTGCTTTTTATGGTATTTATCGCTATAAAAAAGGACAAGAAGTACAATCAATTTTCATTGTTATCGATCAACTTGTAAAAATAGGTTATGTATTCCTCACCTTTGGATTGCTTTTTGGAGCCCTTTGGGCAAAAGAAGCTTGGGGACACTATTGGACGTGGGACCCTAAAGAAACTTGGGCGTTTATCACTTGGCTCGGCTATTTGGTATATCTCCACCACAAGTACAATCACAAAGAAAAGAAACCCTTTCAGAGTTTTATTATCGTAGGGCTCGCATTCATACTGTTGCTCATCTGCTGGTTTGGCGTTAACTACTTGCCAACGGCACAAATGAGTGTACATACCTATTCAGGATAAATAATAAAAAAAGCTGTTAAGCCCTCGCTTAGCAGCTTTTTTACTTATTGTGCTACGATTTTTGCCGAAAGTTATAACTGCCCGTGTAGCCTATTTCCCCCTAGTGCCTATGCCCTAAGGCCTATCACCTCTTCCTCTTTCTTTCGCCTCGAAACCCTACTTTTAACATTTTTAGCGCTGTTGTATCACAGTATGAATCAACTACTTATACACCCTTTCTATACCAATCGTCCAAGATTCGTATAAGCTTCCTATAAGCTCTCTATAAGCTAACCCCACCCTCCTAACACCCTTTTTTCACCAAATTTTCTCTCAGCTCTCTTCCGATTTCTTCTGTTTCCTTCCGATATACTCAGACTCTCTCTGAGAAGTTGTTTATCAATACTCAAAAAATAAAAATACGTCCTTTTTGTTAGATTTTAAATAAACGGTGCCCCAAGTGCTAAAAAAAGGTAATGTTCAGCTGGTTGATGGCAGGATTAAGTAGTATAGGTACTCCTTTTTCGGTATTTTTACTAATAGTTGCAGGGCTTTTCTACGGAATCATAGCCTATGCTTTGAAAAACCTAATTAATAAATACCAAACGAATGCTTTTTTTTGTTTTTTTCTCCTTCGTGTCATTGTTTTTTGCAGAGAGTTTAGCCATTAATATTATCAGACAAGGACTTTCTTTAGCTTTTTTAATATTTGCTTATAGCTTATGGGAAAGAAAACAATACACAGCTTATCAGAATGAAAACAAAACTATTTAGAACAGCCACCTTGCCCTATAAAACTGCTATTGGTAGGCAGACAAGAAGCACATTTAGACCCCCCGCAAACTAAAACATTAAGCGCCGTAGATACAGACCCTGATATTATATCCGTAGGAGAGCAAAAAGACGTACACCCTTATTTAGCAATAGCCAACTGTTTTGTATTCCCAAGTTATCGCGAAGGCTTCCCCAATGTAGTATTAGAGGCAGGTGCTATGGAATTGCCTTGTATTGTAACCGATATCAACGGTAGTAACGAAATTATTATAGAAAACAAAAACGGACTTATCGTTCCTCCTAAAAATACAGAAGCTTTTCAAAAAGCAATGAAATTATTATTAGATGATAAGCCGTTGTATCATAAGTTAAAGAGTAATAGCAGACCTTTGATAGAACAACGATATCATAGGGAAATGGTATGGCAAGCCTTGATAGAAACGTATAATAAGTTATTAAGTGTTGCTTCTTCTAAAAAATAGTTGTACATTTGTAGCCTGATTAACCATTTAGAGTTCTAAACGAATGAAGAAACTTCTTTCTTTTGCCACTCTGTGGGTGGCTCTATCAATATACGCACAACAACAACCTGTGGATTATATCAATCCGCTTATTGGTACTTCTAACTTTGGTGCTACGCACCCTGGCGCAATTGCTCCCCGCGGTATGCTTAGCATTTCGCCTTTCAATGTAGCTTTCGATACTACGGGGGTGAAAGCTCCGCTTGAAAAAGACAGTCGTTGGCTTTCAAACCCTTATGTAAATGAAAATAAATTCTTCACGGGGCTTACTCACGTGAACCTCAGTGGTGTAGGTTGCCCTGAACTGGGGGTGATTATCGCAATGCCTACTACTGGTAAATTGGAGGTAAATCACTTAAAATACGGCTCTACTTACCAAAAAGAAGTCGCTAAAGCGGGTTATTACAGCAATTTCCTCACTAAATACAATATCAAAACCGAAGCTACTGCCACCACCCGCGCAGGTATCACTCGTTATCAATTCCCTAAAGGAGAAGCTAATTTGCTCATCAATCTCGGACTCGGACTCACCAACGAAAAGGGCGCGATGCTCAAATTTGTATCGCCTACTGAGGTGGAAGGAATGCGTATGGTAGGGACTTTCTGCTATAACAGTCCAGAGCTAGCTTATCCAGTGTATTTTGTAGCCAAAGTAAGCAAAGTAGCACCTTCCTATGGTGTTTGGCATACGCCCGAAAAACATCAAGGGGTGGAAGCCCAATGGATGTGGTACAATGGCGAAACACGCTTCAAAGAACAATTTGCCCGCGAGGTAGTAGGCGATAGTATAGGGGCGTATTTCCGTTATAAATTCGACAAAGATGAAGTCGTGGAACTCAAAGTGGGTATTTCGTACGTGAGCATAGCCAACGCCCGTGAAAACCTTGAAAAAGAGATAGGCAACCGCACTTTCGATGAGGTGTATGCCACTACTCGCCAAACGTGGAACGATGCCCTACGCGCTACCGTAGAAGGCGGTACCGACGACCAAAAAACGATATTCTACACAGCGCTCTATCACGCGCTTATTCACCCAAATCTCCTCAACGATGTGAATGGCGATTACCCTGAGAGCAAGACTAACAAATTAGGCAAAAATCACCAGCGTTATACGGTATTCTCATTGTGGGACACCTATCGCAATTACCACCAACTACTCACCTTGCTCTACCCCGAACAGCAACTGCAAATGGTGCGCACGATGCTCGACATCTATAAAGAAAGCGGTTGGTTGCCTAAATGGGAGCTTAACTCTACCGAAACCTTTACGATGGTGGGTGACCCTGCCAGCATAGTATTAGCGGACACTTATTTGCGCGGTCTTACCGATTTTGATATACAAACAGCTTACGAGGCGATGCTCAAAGGGGCGAATACCCTTGAAAATAACCCTATACGCCCAGGGGTGAAAGAGTATTGGAAATTGGGTTACCTGAGTGTAGATGGAGGGGTAAGAGGACCTGTATCTACTACCCAAGAGTACAATGCTGCCGACTTCGCTATTGCGCAAATTGCTAAAAAATTAGGTAAAAAAGCCGATTACGAGAAGTTTAACAAACAAGCCTATTCGTATAGAAAATTATTTGACAAAGAAACCCATTTATTGCGTCCGCGTCACGCCAATGGCAAGTGGTATACACCTTTCAACCCCGAAAGTGGGGCTAACTTTGAAGAAAATGTAGGCTATATCGAGGGCAATGCGTGGCAATACGTATATATGGTAACCCACGATGTAAAAGGAATGATCAAGCTAATGGGTGGTGAAAAACCTTTTGAAAAGCAACTCGACCATATTTTCGACAGTAAACAGTACGATATGGCAAACGAACCCGATATTGCCTATCCTTATCTCTACAACTTCCTAAAAGGCAAGGAGTGGAAGACCCAACAGAAAGTAGACCAACTCATCAATGAGTATTTTCAAAACAAACCTGCGGGACTCCCAGGCAATGAAGATACAGGCGTAATGTCGGCTTGGCTCATTTATGGAATGGCAGGCTTTTATCCTATCACCCCAGCTGAGCCTAACTATACTTTCACCTCGCCTAAGTTTACCAAAATCACCCTCAAACGCAATCCGCAGTATTATCCTGCTGGTGATTTAGTAATAGAAAGTAATGCTTCGCCTGAAAACATTTACATTAAGAATATTTACATCGATGGGAAGCCTTACAAATCCTATTTTATCAGCCACGAGGCACTAAAGAATGCAAAGAAAATACGGTTTGAGTTAGGTAAGAGATAAGAGGTAAGAGGTAAGAAAAGCGTCACTACACTTTGGCAAAGTTTCACACTTTGCCAAAGTTGAAAATGAAGAATTGTACAAAAATAGGTTTAAGATTGAACAAGCCAATGATTGGCTTGACGGATATAAAAGTTTGATAATGAGATATAGGGTTTATCTCCAAGTTCCTCAGAAAAGTTTAAACACGTTTTGATAACAATAATGATCATACAAAAATTCCTTTATAGATATGTTATATACCTACTTTTAGTATTTATTATATCTTGCAATAGCCAAAATAAGAATACTCATACAAATAATCAAAATAATTCTTTACAAAAGCTGAAAGATACTATTATATTAGATGGTTCAACAGAAGGAGAACAAATCTATTTATATGTCAATAAAATCACTCTTGATTCTATTATAGAGAGTGAAATTTTAGGTGAAACAGGAAAGGAGAGGTATTCATTTACCTTCAATGATCAACTAAAAAAAGCTAATCATATTCTTTATTCTTATGAAAAACCTATATACCTTTCAAAGAATGTAAAACTTAAGGTGAGTAAAGAAGAAGATTTATATTCTTCTAAAGAAGTAAAACAAAAATTAAATGAAAAATTTATGTTATATCATAACATCCTTTTCCGAAAAAAGATAGATTGTAAATGGTTTGGAAAATACACTTTAACACTCAATCAAAATAATGATGATTGGAGAGAAATTTATGATATTAAGATTGATATCTCAAAAGATTCTATAGTTTATGAAGCAAAAGGATACCAATTATATCAGAGATTTCTATTATCTGGAATCTCGAAAAAAGATACTTTATTTTTGTATATTAGCAATATAGAGGACAATATAGGAGGTGTTAATTTTGACGAAGAATCCAAAATTATAATGAAAGGAGAACAATTCTTTATAAAAAATGCGTATATTAATTCTTTATCAAAAAAAACTAATTCATCTTATAAATTGGAAAAAGAGAGACATAAGTAATTCACCGCTGGCGCGAGCTTATAACTTGTGCCAAACAAATTAATAAATCAGTAAATAAAAAATACTATGAAAAAAATCCATTTTTTATTAAAATTAACCTTGTTGCTGTGTAGCTTTACGGCTTTGGCACAACCTAAATACTTTATCTTTGAAGAAAAGGGTAAGTTAGGATTGGTAGATTTGCAGGGAAAAACAGTGTTAGCCCCTACTTTTAATTCTATAAAAGAAAAACAACCATACATCATTGCTTGTAAGCAAGCAAAAGGCTGTTCGGTGTATAACGAAAATTTACAACCCATTCTTAAAGGAACTTATAACTCTATAAGATTTGGTTGTGAAGGTCAATTTATTGTTGAGAAGAATGAAAAGTATGGGGTAGTTTCTGAAAAGGGCACTATAATACTCCCCTTAAAATATTCATTTATAAACTCTAACAAAAATGGGTATACCGTAAAACTTAATGGGAAAGTAGGTCTTTTTAACCTTGAAGGAAAAGAAATTATCCCTATAAGCTATCACTGGATTTACACCGATGAAATAGACGACAATATTCTTATTGTAGCAGAATTGAACGGCAAAGAGGGATATATCAATACTAAAAATGAATGGGTGATACCTCCTACCTACAGAGATGCTTTTGCCTTTCGACAAGGTTTGGCTAAAGTAATGGAAGTGAGAGATTACATATATATCAACCTTAAAGGAGAACCTGTTATCCAAGATTTTGATGCCGATGTGATTGAACCTTCTGACAACACTTACATAGTAGGTGTACGTAAGAAATGTAAGTATATGGTCTATGATTTGAATGGTAATTTGTTAGACACCTACAATCTTTTAAGAAACAATTTGAGTGATGATGCTATTTTCGCGGTTAAAAAAGGGGGTAAATGGGGCTATATAGATGGCTATGGCAAGGTAATAATTCCGTTAGAATATGAAGAAGTCGGTAATTTTAGCGAAGGATTGGCTCCAGTACGCAAAGATGGTAAATGGGGGTATATCAACCTAAAAAATGAGGTAGTGATTCCGTTTGAGTTTACTAATAGAGGGGTAAGCTCCTTTAAAAATGGGGTAGCCAAATACTATACTGATGGCGGTATAGGTCTTATCAATCTGAAAGGAGAAATAATAGCTGAACCTAAATATAATAGTATAGAATATGTAAAAGGGAATATTGCTATAGTATCTTTTGATGATTATTACTATCTATACGATTTTGTAAAAGAAAAGAAACTCAAACGCCTTGAAGAAATAAAAATTGAAGAAACCGATATAGCTATAGCACCAGATTGCGACTAATTGACCCTCTGCTGGTGCGAGCTTGTAGCTCGTGCCAAACAAATTAACACATCAACAAATCGCCTTTGCGTAATTCGTCTCTCGTAATTCGTAATTATTATGCGTAAACTTCACTTAATATTTTCCCTGATAGCAGGGGTATTCATACTGCTGGGGGCTCTTACGGGAGCTATCTTGGCTGGTGAATCGGTGTATAATCAAACGTTACCTTACAAAAGTGCAGCGTTTGAAAGCACTACCCTTGCCCAAACCATTGCCGTTTTAAAGGAAAAGAATATAGAAGTGCTCAAACTCTCTATCGACCGCAATCACTTTGTGCAAATAGAGACAGCTGAGGGCGAAAAACTCTTTATCCATCCGCAATCGGGGGAGGTTATCAAAGGGGATTACAAACCCTCGAAGTTTATACAGTTTGTCAAAACGCTACACCGCTCGCTCTATATGGGCAAAACGGGACGGGTGATTATGGGGCTTACAGCCTTGTGTTTGTGTGTAGTAGCCTTGTCAGGTATATGGCTCATCGCCCGCAAACAGCAACGCTGGGGCAGGTTCTTCCACAAACTTCCTCAAGAGAAATTCTACAATCATTACCACAGTGCTCTGGGGCGCTGGGTGCTCGTGCCTATCTTTATCATTGCCCTCACGGGGGTGTATATGATGCTCGAAACCGTGAAAGTGTTTCCTAAGTTCAAAGCTGAACACAATTACGATGTTAGCACACTACAAGAAACACCCGTAAAACCCGCTAAAGACTTCCCCGTTTTCCAAGTACCTCTCGCCGAAGTACGCCAAGTGGAATTCCCTGCTTTTGAAGATGTAGAAGAGGTCTATAAAGTAGATTTTATCGATAAAAATATAGTAGTCAATCAGTTTACGGGTGAGGTGATTAGCACCTCCACTTCTCCTTACAAAGGCTTGGCGTATTTGGTGCGCACCCTGCACATCGGCAAAGGGCATTACCTCTGGGCAACCGTCTTGTTGCTCTCGTGTGTGGCGCTGTTGTTCTTCCTCTACTCTGGTTTTGCGATGACCCTCAGAAAACGAAAGAAAGGCATCAACAATCCGTTTGATAAAAGCGAATGTGAATACATTGTGTTAGTAGGCACTGAAGGAGGCACCACCCGCAGGTTTGCTATCCTTTTCCATAACGAACTCCTCCGTTTAGGCAAACGTTCTTACCTGACCGATATGAACGCCTACACTCGTTTTGCTAAAGCAGAGCAACTCATTGTATTTACTTGCACTTATGGCGATGGCGAGGCACCTATCAATGCGACTCACTTTGCACACTTATGGGCGAAATATCCCCCCGCACAACCTTTGGCGTATAGCGTACTCGGCTTTGGCTCTGATACTTACCCCGATTTCTGCAAATATGCCAAAGAAGTAGACCAACTATTGTCGGCTACTGCACAAGCAGAATGTGTGCTGCCTTTGCATACCGTAAACGACCAAGATTTTGGTCAGTTTAAAGCGTGGGCAACGGCTTGGGCTATGACGCAAAAGCTCTCTTTGGCTTTGCCTGATGATTTCAGCGTACAACCTCAGCGCAAACCGCTCTCTTTTACGGTAACAGAGAAAACGCCCGTAATGGACGACGATATTTTCCTAATAGCGCTACGCCCGTCCCAAAAAAGTAGTTTTGTATCTGGCGACCTCTTGGGCATTACCCCTGAAGATGGACGCGAACGACTCTATTCGGTTGCCAAATACCAAGGAGATGTGTGGTTGAGCGTGAAGTTACATTCACAAGGGGTGGTGTCTAACCTGCTGAACAATTTGCAAATAGGCGATACATTGCAAGCTGCTTTGGTAGCCAACAAACACTTCCATTTTCCTAAAAAAGCACCTCAAGTGGTCTGTATTGCCAATGGTTCGGGGATGGCGCCCTTTATAGGAATGATAGCCGAAAATACCCAAAAGAAACCTATCACCCTGATATGGGGTTGTCGCCGTGAAGCCTCTTTGGAAATCTACCGCCCTTATATAGAACAGTTTACTCGCGAAGGAAAGATAGCCAACTATTGGCAAGCTCTCTCGCGTGAAGGGGATAAATTCTACGTGCAAGACATCTTGCGAAGAGAAGCCTCTTTCTTTGCTAAACTCCTTAAAAACAAAGGAATTATAATGATATGCGGGTCGGTTGCAATGAAAAAAGCGGTGACCGAAGTCTTAGAGGCGATTTGTAGAGAGCATTTAGAAAAACCGCTGAGCTACTACCAAAACAAAGGGCAAATCAAAACGGATTGTTATTGATTAGATAAGAGCAAAGAATATGACAACACATTTTTTATACATAGAACCTAATACTTCAATAGAGGAAGTAAAGTTGCTTTTTGAGGCGCATTTGCTTTCAGCTTTGCCCGTGTGCGAAGGCAATACTTTTATAGGGGTACTCCGTAAAGAAGCAGTAGATGAGGAAGATAAAGAAACTACAGTAGCCGATTATCAGTATGCGTTAGAACGCTTTTTTGTGCCGCTAACTGCTACGTGGGATACCGTAATAGAAGCTTTCGCTTCCTATCACACCGATATGCTCCCCGTAATAAATGAGACTCAGCAATTTATAGGTTATTACTACTTGGGAGACTTTATACAACAACTCACCAAAACGCCTTTTATACAAGAAGCGGGTCGGATACTCATCTTAGAGAAAAGTGCTCACAATTATTCTTTTACTGAAACTAGTAAGATAGTGGAAGGAAATGGAGGTAAGGTATTAGGGATTTACCTCTCTAATCGCACGGAAGACAACGTGCATATCACACTCAAACTCGCAAGCGAACGATTTTCGGATATACTACAGGACTTCCGTCGTTATGGCTATGGTATCCTTACCGAAAAAGACGACGATCACTACCGCCAAGAACTCAAAGACATCGCTGATTATTTTGAAAAATACTTAGACTTAGGTAACAGATAAGAGGTAAGAATAATCTTTAACTAAATATATTATGAAACGTTTTTTAATCACTGCTATGCTTTTAAGTATTTCGGTATTTAGCTATAGCCAAATAGCCGTAGGGGTGAAAGTTGCTAATCCGTTTGTAGCAGTTAATGTAATGAAACATCAAATTGCAAATACACCTAAGGGGATTAGAAACGGAGGAGGTATTTTTGGTGAGTTTTATATAGGGGCTTTTAATATAGGAGCTTTTATGCGAATGCCTCTAAAAACACATTGGGCACTACAAACCGAAGTGTTGTTCAAGCGTGAAGGGGTTTGGTTTTTTCATCAAGAGGAAACAATAGAAGAACTTCTCTCTGATCGCGGAGTATATAAATTTTGGTATGCTGAGGTCCCTATCTTGTTACAATGGGAAGGAAAGCGCACCGTAAGAGGGTTTGCCCAATTAGGAGTGGCTCCTAAATTCTTAACTTCAGCAAAGTATTCTGCTGTTTTGGAAAAAGGCGACCATAATGTTACGAGCTCTTTTAATAGGGTTGTTCTCAATTTAAATGTTGGGGGAGGTGTTTCATGGAACAGAAGAGATTGGGTTTTTACTGCTGATGGAAGACTCGCTACCAACCTTACACCACTTACTTCTGAAAAGAACACCCCTGATATTGATTTCACTAAGGCACAAAGCTATTATTTTGCGTTTTCTTTAGGGGCAGGTTACAAGCCTTTTAAAAAGAAAGTATTGCCTTTAGAAAGGGCTACTCCTCAAGAAGAGCTCCCAATTATTATCAAAGATAGTATTCCTGCTGAGGTGAATACATCACAAGAACAAGATTTTTAATTTTTAACAACATATATTATGAAATGTTTTTTAATCATCATCATTTTTTTAAGTGTTACTACATTTAGCTTTGCGCAAACGGCTATAGGGATAAAAGTAACGGATCCTCTATCAGCTGTTAGCCTAATAACTCCTTTATATACAACAGTCAATGTTGATCTGAAAACCTACAATGCCTTTGTTAGCCTTGGAGGCTTCGTTCGTATTCCTTTAAAAGAGCGTTGGGTATTACAAAGTGAATTGCTTTTTAAGCACGAAGCTGTGCGTTTTAGAATAGAGAACAGCAGCAAAGATTCTTATTATAGGTTTGAATACTTGGACGTGCCTTTCTTAGTACAATACGAAGGTAAGAAAGCGTTTAGAGGTTTTGGTTTTGTAGGTTTCTCACCTAAAATTCTCTTCTCTTCTTCTTTTTATGATGCCTCTAAAAATGTTACTTACGGAGGGAGTTCCCAATTTAATACAGTGATGTTGATAGGACATATTGGAGGAGGTGTGCTATTTGAGCGCCCTAAATGGATTTATACAGTTGATGCCCGTTTTTCTACCAATATAACGAACTTAGCATCGGGAAGCCGTACAGAATATATCAATTTTGATAAAGCGAGAACATTTGTGTTTGGTATTTCGTTAGGCGCAGGCTACAAACTCTCTAAAAAGATGAGAACTATTCCTCAAGAAGAGCTCCCAACAATTACTAATGATAGCATTCCTGCTGAGGTGAATACATCACAAGAACAAGATTTTTAATTTTTAACAACATATATTATGAAACGTTTTTTAATCACCATCGTTTTTTTGAGTGTTGCTACACTCGGTTTTTCTCAGACAGCCATAGGGGTAAAACTTAATAATCCTTTGGCAACGGTAAGCGTTATAACTCCTAAAACAGCCAATGAAAGCTATAATATAGAGTACTTTGGGCATTCAGGAGTTTTTAATACAGGCGTATTCTTCCGCCTTCCGCTCAAGACCCATTGGGTATTCTTACCCGAAGTGATGTACAAACGCGAAGCTATTCCTTTTCGTCCTGAAGGTTCTGATTTAAAACTATCCGACCGTCATTTTATTCGTTTTGATTGTTTGGAAGTACCTATTTTACTACAAATAGAAGGTAAAAAGAAATTTAGGGGCTTTGGACAAATAGGAGTAGCTCCTAAATTCTTACTTTTAGCCTCTTATTCCGAGAAACAATACAGTGAAAAGTATGATATCACCTCACATTTCAGTAGTGTTGTGATGAATTTGCATTTAGGAGGAGGTGTAATGTGGGAATTTCCTAAAATCATCCTTACCGTAGATGGTCGTTTTTCTACCAATCTATCGCCTCTCACCAATCAAGAACCTACACCTTATCTAAACTTTAAAGACGCTCAAAGTTATTACTTTGCCATTTCGGTAGGTGTAGGTTTTAAACTTTCTAAAAACAGACCTTTACAGGAGCAAGAGCCTCCTATAATTGCACCTCAGCCTGAGAGTACAGCACCTGTAGAAGCACCTACTCAGGAGACAACAGAGGTGAGAGAAGAATAGAAAAGTTCGAGAGGCTACCCGAAAATATTTTAAACTCTTCGGGTAGCCTCTCAATTGCTAACATAAATATTCTTATAGCCTTATTTCAGTTCTCTGATAAGGTACATATACACCGGGAAGTGGTCTGAGTATCCCCAAGTGTAATTGCCATTGCTCATACTGCGGAAAGGATATCCCTTATAGCGCCCTTTGGGGTTAGCCAAATACGAGCGATTGAATATCCCCGTTTTCCAGTAGCGGTAACTGCTCTTGTCTTCTTTTAGCAAATCATAAGTAAAGTAAAACTGGTCAAAAAGATTCCAGCCGTCCTGATAGGCTAACGTTCCCATTCCTTTTTTCAGCATAGCCTCCATAGGGTTAAATAGCTCTCCTTGTTTTACATCTTCTTTTTTGTCTTTGGTTTTTAACACATTCTTAAAGCCTGAGTTAATAGGATCGTCGTTAAAGTCACCCATTGCTATCACTTTAGCATTAGGGTCTTTGCTGAGGAGTGAATCTATAATTTTCTTGTTCAAAGCCGCCGCTTTTTCACGACTGGGTCTACTTTTAGCTTCTCCTCCAAAACGTGAAGGCCAGTGGTTTACTATAAAATGAATCATTTCACCGTCCAATTCACCACTTACTAACAGTTGGTCGCGAGTGTAAAGAGGCTTCCCGTCATCTTTGGTGAGGTATAAAGGGTGTGGAAATGAAGCAGTAGGTTTAAACACGCTTTTTTTGTAGATGAGAGCTACATCCACCCCACGAGCGTCGGGTGATTCGTAATGTACAATCCCATAATTATATCTCTTCAAATATTCGGTATTGATAAGGTCTCTCACTACCGCTTCGTTTTCTATTTCGGCAAGACCTACTATATCGGGGGCGTGTTTGGTAACATCACTTCCTATCTCCGAAATTACTTTGGCTATCTTGTGTACGTGGTCGTTATACACTTTACTCGTCCAGCGGTCAGCTCCCTCAGGAGTGCGGTCATCATCAAACTTATGAGGGTCATTAATCGTGTCGAAAAGGTTCTCAACGTTGTAAAAAGCAACGGTTCTCACAGCAAACTTCTTTTTCTCTTGTGCGTTTATGTAAGGTGTCATCAAGATGAACGACACCATTAAAAATACTATTCTTTTCATCTATATTAGTTTTAATTTGTTAGTCTTTAGTTATCTCAATATTTTATTGCCTCTCTTAAAATCTTATCCTTTCTCATTTCCTCATTTGCTAATTTTCTCATTCCCTAATTTCCTCATTCAATTGTCTGTCGTGCTACGACTAATCGCCTGTCGTGCTACGACTAAAAATCCTATCCAAAAGCCCTTTTTTCTTTTCTTTTCCCTCCTGTGTAGCTGTTTGAGTGCTTGGTGCTGGTGCAGGTGCATTTGCAGGATTTACCACATCGTCTACCGATATATCTTCCTCATCTTCCACATTGTGTAGCTTACCTTTGCGCTCATAAATCCGATAATGCACATCTCCTGCTCTTATGGTATCTTTGGCAGTACTGCTCAAAAGGCGGTCAAAGAAACCTTCGCGTACAGTAGGCTCACATTCAGTTACCTCCGTACGTATCTCTTCGCTTACCTTAAAAGTAGCTCGCGTTAGGTCTTTATACTTGCTGTTGCGGTTCAGTTGCGATACAAATAAGGCAGCAATAGGCAATGCCGAGTTAGCTCCTTGTCCCAAACGCGTACTTTTAAAACCTATCTGCTGGTCGTTACCCACCCACGTAATCATTACAAGGTTGGGGAGCATTCCCGCAAACCAACCGTCTTTATTGTCTTGGGTCGTACCTGTTTTACCCGCAAGGTCATTGGTAAGTCCGTATTGTCCACGCATACGTGATGCGGTACCTTCGTTCACGGTCGAGCGCATCATCTGTATCATTATTTGCGCAGTGCGTTCACTCAGTGCAGGAGCTAAAACCTTAGGTTTGCGTTCCCATATTACTTCTCCTTTTTTGTTCTCTATTCGGGTGATAAAATAAGGCTCTACAGGCACTCCTTTGTTCGCAAAAGCCGTATAAGCCTTAGCTACTTCTATCACCGATAGTTCAGCCGAACCCAATGCTATCGAAGGCACATTCGGTAGGGGAGAAGTGATGCCTAACTGTCGTGTTTTCTTTATCACATTCTTTAGCCCCGCATAAAAGAGCGTTTGTACAGCTATGGTGTTCAACGATTCTCGTAATCCCTTGCATACTGAGTAATATATGTTAGGGTCATCGTCAGTCTTAGAAGCGTTGCGTGGCGACCAATATTCGTAATCAGCATAGGTCAAAGGCAGAGGCGAAAAGTGCGTGCACACAGGCATTCCCATCTCTAAGGCAGTAGCGTATACTATCGGTTTAAAAACTGAGCCCACTTGGCGACGGCTTTGTAGGATATGGTCGTACTTAAAGTAGCGGAAGTCTGCCCCACCCACATAAGTTTTAATTGCCCCTGTTTGAGGCTCTACACTCACAAATCCCGTGTTTAATATGCGTATAAAACGCGACAAACTGTCCAATGTACTATGCCTTTTGATGCTGTCTTCGGTATAGAAAGATAAATCCATTGGCTTCTTCTCACTCAGCTTCGCCCATATCTGCGCTTCCGAGAGTTTTTGCTCTTCAAGTTCTTTATAAGCAGGCAACTTCTTCACTTCCTCCTTAAACCAGTCACTGTCCAAGTTCCAAGGAGCACGTTTGCCATAGGTCTGTTCAAAATCTTGTTGTAACGATGTCAAATGCTTTTCCACTGCTTTCTCAGCATATTCCTGCATTGTCTTGTCAATGGTCGTATAGATGCGCAATCCATCTTTATAGATATTATAAGCCGAACCGTCTGGCTTCTTCACGTCTTTCAGCAGTTCAGGTAATAATAAGCGTATTTGCTCTACAAGATAAGGCGCTACACCATCTTTTTCAGCGGTAGTTGCCGTAGTTTTAAGAGTGTCTCTTGTATGAACTTTAAAGTCGTCTTCGGTCAGCAAGTTGTTTTTCTTCATCTGTGCCAACACCACATTCCGACGCTCTTCACTGCGCTTGGGTGAGGTACGCGGATTATAGCTATTCGTCGCTTTAAGCGTACCGATAAGCGTAGCCGCTTCATTAAGCGTAAGGTCTCTCGCCGATTTGTCAAAGAATCGTTGCGCCGCACTTTCTATCCCGTAAGTATTATCGCTGAAAGGCACAGTATTGAGGTAAAGCGTCAAGATTTCCTCCTTGCTGTATACCTTTTCTATGCGTCTGGCTATAATCATCTCTTTGATTTTGTGTATAGGCATCGAAAGTTTCCCGTAGCGCTGTCCACGCCCATAAATATTTTTAGCCAACTGCATTGTAACAGTACTTCCCCCTCCCGATGAGTCGTCTTGCAAAAGCAGTGATTTAAAGAACACCCTAAACAAACTCTTCGTGTCTACCCCTTTGTGCAAGTAAAAACGCTCGTCTTCGGTAGCGATAAGAGCGTTGATAAGATAAGGAGGAAAGTCCTTGTATTCTATTTTAGTACGGTCGAAGATATAAAATTTCCCTATCAATTGGTTCTCGTAATCGTAAACAAGACTCGCTTCCGATTGGCGCAACTCTTTCAAATCCTCCTCTGAGGGTAACCTGCCAAAAGCCCCAAAGTAAATTAACAAGATGAGCAACAGTATACCTGCTACGCCTATCCCAATCGGTATACCTATGCATTTGAGGTAAAACTGATAAGGTTTAGCCCGCAACCATTGCCAACTGCGGTGGAATATGTTGCCCGTATATACTATCTGTTCCTGTTCCTTTTTCGGAGCGTTTTTTCTATTCTTATATCCTTGGTAAAGTCTAAAGATACCATAAGGAATTATAAGCAAAGCGAAGATAAATACCGCCCAGAGCACTTTTAAGGCATAACGTAGTAATTTATATACCATCGAAGCCAAAGCGATACAGCCTTCTAACAACCGTGATAGCAGGGTAGCAAGCGCAAGACCGCCTTGTGTAAGTAGCTTCTTAAACGATATATTTTTCAGATTCATACTTAGTTTTAATGATGTTTAAAGTACAAAAGTACGATATAATTTTCAATTAACAAAGAATCCCACCGTTTTTCTTATTCCCGCCAATTCCTTTATCAAGTGCAATTTTTCAGATTACTTTCTGATAGAATAAACCTTTTAGTTTTTCAAAATCTAATACTTTTCTTGGTCTATTATTAATTTTATATTGATATTCTTTAATTTCTTTATCTGTAATATTTTTAAAATCAGTGTTTTTTGGTATGTATTGCCGTACAAGACCATTGGTGTGTTCACTAAGACCTCGCTCCCAAGAACTATAAGGATGAGCAAAGAAAAATTGTAGACTCAATTTCTTTTCAACTCGCTTAAAATCAGAAAATTCATTACCATTGTCAGCAGTAATTGTCTTTATATAGTTTTTGTAAGGCAAGGTCATATCTATAAGTTCATCTGCTAATGATTTTGCTTTCTTTCCTTCTTTTAACTTTTTCATAAATAACATTTTAGTAGTCATTTCAACCAATGTAAGTATCGCTCCTTTATTTCCTGCTCCTACAATTAAATCTATTTCCCAGTGTCCAAACTCTGTTTTCTGACTTATAACCTCAGGACGTTCTTCAATAGACTTTTTATCTTCTACTTTCTTTTTACAAGTGTACAATGCTCTACTTCTATGCTTAAGCTGATGACGAGTGTGTTTGTATAGTTCGCCTCCGTTTTCTTTGTCTTGGTGAATGAAATTATAGATAGTTGTTTTTCCAACCATTGGTATTCTATTTTTTTTACAATACCCTACAATTTGCTCAACAGACCACTGTTCTTCAGTGATATGCTTAATAACAAAAACTTTCATTTCTTTAGTAAATTTACATTCTTTCCTAAAACGTTCTTTACGCTCTTCTGAGATTTCTTGAGCTACTTTTGGACTGTATTTTCCTGTCTTTGTTTTGTTTCTTGACAGCTCTCGACTGACGGTAGAGGGATTACACTCTGCATAAAGAGCAATATCTTTTTGTTTGATTCCGCTTGCTTTTAAAGCAGAAATTACCGACCTTTGCAACAAATTTAAATGCTTATATTCTTTCATTGTCATTTACAAAGAAAAGCATTTATTTTGAAAGAGAAAAGACTTTTATAGTTTTTTCTCTTTTTTTATTTCTCAGAGGGTTTTGCCTCTAAGGGGCAACCCTCTGAAAAATAAAAGTTTTACTAAAAATTACTACTTAAAATTGCAATTATTAGTGGAACTTACAGGTTATAAATCTTCCTTACAGTTTTGGTTTTAAACTTTGGCAAAGTTGAATAAACTGACATTTCCTTTGCTGGCGCTTTTCTTGTAGCTCCTGCCAGTTTGATATATTGGATTGGTTATACTAAAAAATATCTTTATAATTAATTGTTTATTGATAATTATTTTGTAGCTTTGCACTCTAAACATCAAAAAAAACACCATGAAAAAATTTTTATTTTTAACCTTAGCTGCTACTGTTTTTGCAAGCTGTAGCAAAGACAAAACAGAGGAACCCGTAAACAACGACATTCCTGCTAGCTACTATGAACTTAGTGCTGACGGTTTGACCCTTGTGAAGTGGACTAACACTAGTACTACTTCACTAGATATGCAAGCCGATAGCAAACTACAAAAAGTAAATACTATTAAAGCAAATGCTTTTAGAAACACCAAACTACAAAGCATAAACCTGCCTGTTAACTTGAAAGAAATAGGTGATTATGCTTTTATAAACTCATCTATTAGTACAGTTACTTTTAATAGCGCATCCAATATTACTTTTGGGGAAGCTGCCTTTGAAAATACCGATATAACTTCGATAAAACTCCCCAACACTAAAGAAATAACAAACTTTCTATTTAAGGGTTGTTACAAACTAAAAGAAGTACAGTTTGGCAAGGTAGAAAAAATAGGCGATTATGCATTTAACACCTGCACAGCTCTTACCCAAATTAATTTAGATAACACTGGGCTTATTGAAATAGGGGAAGCAGCTTTTGCTTCATGTGAAAAAGCTGAAAAAGCTATCTTACCTGAAACCATATGTATAATAGGTTCAAGAGCTTTTTCAGGTTGTTTTGTGTTAAGTAATATTACAGTTAAAGCTTTTTTAGAAGTTCCTACTTTGAAAAGAGATAGTGCTTTTTTTAGTGGATCATCAATAAGAAGAAATATTTATGTGCCTTCAAGAAGAGTAAACGATTACAAGAATGCTCCTAATTGGAGTACTTGGAAAGATGAAATTACTGCTATTATCGAATAAATTAGCAAATTAGTATTTAGAAAATGAGCCAATGTGCATACCTGCACATTGGCTCATTTTGTATTGATTTACTTTATCAAAGTCTAAGATTTCAATTACGAATTACAAAAAAATCAGTTTTGTCTGACGAGCCCGACTCGGCTGATAAAGCCGATTGATTTATTGCCTGTGTGGCTCGCACCTTTGGCAAAGTTGAATAAACTGACAATCTTCATTTTCTCATTCTCTAATCTTCTAATTTGCTAATTAAAAAACAATTCGCGGTATTTCGTCAGTGTCCAAAGCTCGTCGTCTACCATAAGTTCGAGTTTATCGCAATGGTAGCGTATTACCTCAAAGAAAGGTTTTACTTGCGTGCAATAAGCATCGGCTTTGGCTTCAAAATCGGGTAAGTGATTGGCGTGCTTGCGCGCCTCTACCATTGCCTCTACCTGACTGTGGATCACCTTGATATGCTCGGAAATATGGCGTATGAGCTCTAATTGCTCAGCAGCTACTTCTTGATAGCTATCGCCAAAGATTTCTTTTAAGCCCTTTACGTTCTCAATAAGGGTGTTTTGGTAACGCACGGCAGTAGGTACCACGTGATTGCGAGCAATATCGCCTAATACACGCGATTCTATCTGCACGGTTTTTACATATTCTTCTAAGCCAATTTCATAACGCGCTAAAAGTTCTACTTTGCTTAGTACTCCTGTACTTTCAAACAAAGCCACAGCCTTCTCACTGATGTTTTCTTTCAGCGCCTCAGGTGTCGTCTTATGATTACTCAAACCACGGCTGGCGGCCTCCGCCTCCCATTCTTTGCTATAACCGTCGCCTTCAAAGCGTATTTTCTTACTTTCCTTAATGTAACGGCGCAATACTTTAAAAATAGCATCTTCTTTCTTCTTGCCCTCTTCTATAAGCGCATCAACTGCTTTCTTAAACTCGGTGAGTTGTTGGGCTACTATGGTGCTCAGTACCATTGTAGGCTTGCCACAGTTGGCTTTAGAGCCCACCGCGCGGAACTCGAACTTGTTGCCCGTAAAGGCGAAAGGAGAGGTGCGATTGCGGTCGGTAGTATCGAGGAAAAGGTCGGGTATTTTGCCTACTACATTCAGTTTGAGTTCGGTTTTTTCCTCAGGAGATAGGTTATCGGAGGATACTTCTAAGGCGTTCAGCACTTGGGTAAGCTGTTCGCCTATAAACACCGATACGATGGCAGGCGGTGCTTCATTAGCACCTAATCGGTAATCGTTAGTCGCTGATGCCACTGAGGCTCTTAACAAAGGTTCATATTCGCATACTGCCTTGATAGTGCAGATGAAGAAAGTGAGGAATTGCAAGTTCTTGATAGGTGTTTTGCTAGGTGCTAAGAGGTTTACGCCCGTATCGGTTACAAGCGACCAGTTGTTATGCTTGCCCGACCCATTCACCCCTGCAAAGGGTTTTTCGTGGAAGAGGATTACAAAGTCGTGACGCTCGGCTACCTTGCGCATCACGTCCATCAGCAAAGAGTTTTGATCGACTGCAAGGTTGGCTTCTTCAAAGATAGGTGCCAATTCAAACTGGTTAGGTGCGACCTCATTATGGCGCGTTTTCACGGGGATACCGAGCAATAGGCACTCTTGTTCCAAATCACGCATAAAAGCCAACACACGGCTCGGAATCGCCCCTAAATAGTGGTCGTCCAACTGTTGCCCTTTCGCCGCTTGATGTCCTAAAAGCGTTCTGCCGGTAATCATCAAATCGGGGCGGGTATTGGCGAGGGCTTTATCAATGAGGAAGTACTCTTGTTCACAGCCTAAGGTAGTGGTGACTTTGCTCACATTTTTGTCAAAATAACGGGCTACCTCGGTAGCTGCTTGGTCGAGAGCGCTAAGAGCTTTGAGCAGTGGCGTTTTGTTATCCAACGCCTCGCCAGTATAGGCGATGAATATTGTAGGGATACAAAGCACGGTGCCGTAGACAAAAGGCGGTGAAGAAGGATCCCAAGCGGTGTAGCCACGCGCCTCAAAAGTATTGCGGATACCGCCATTGGGGAAGCTGGAAGCATCGGACTCTTGTTGTACGAGCTGTCCGCCTCCAAAGCGTTCGATAGCGCGGTCGCGGGTAACGGGCTCAAAGAAAGCGTCGTGTTTTTCGGCAGTGCCCCCTGTAAGAGGTTGAAACCAGTGGGTATAGTGGGTAGCGCCTTTGGAGATTGCCCAATCGCGCATAGCGGTAGCCACTTGGTCGGCTACACGGCGGTCGATTTTAGTGCCATTGTGAATGGCGTTCATTACAGCAGCAAAGGCATCGCGGGTCATCAGTTGGCGCATAGCCTCTTCGTTGAATACATTTTGGGCAAACAGTTCGGAGC
The DNA here is from genome assembly GCF_013394735.1 of Capnocytophaga sp. oral taxon 902. Taxonomy (NCBI): domain Bacteria; kingdom Pseudomonadati; phylum Bacteroidota; class Flavobacteriia; order Flavobacteriales; family Flavobacteriaceae; genus Capnocytophaga; species Capnocytophaga sp. oral taxon 902. Next base: position 1,702,772 of record NZ_CP058261.1, on the reverse strand, counting down.
GTTTGCCATTTTCGGGTACCGCTACCGGTTTACGGTTTTGTGCGGTGGTAAGAGCGGTGAATCTTAGCATAGGTAACAGGTAAGTTATTATTATTTTAGTTTTTAGGCAATTTTTGAGAGTGTTCAGCTATCATTTTTTCATCACGCGCTACTTTGCGCTCTAATTTCTTAATATCTTCGGCGGGAGGTAATTCTTCTGGCTTGATACCACGTTGCCCTAACATTTGTCGTACAGTTTGGTTATTTTGTACGTGCTCGTGTGTGATGGCAGATTCGCCGTGCAAATCGTTATTCTCTACATTGTAATTGGTCATTTCGGTAGCGAGGTTCTTAGCTGCAATCGTAAGCGTTGGTAAGAAATCTGCCAAAGGTCGGTTGGCTTTTATTCCTAACCGCAGCTTCATATCGTCAGTAGTATGTCCGCCAAAAAGAGCGGTATCGCCTTTGGAGCGGATACGCGCAAAGCCTTTATCATCAACGCCACGCTCATAAATATTCTGTGAGAGTTGCTTTTCGGCACTTCTGAGTTTGTCGCGTGTTTCTAAACGAGAGAGTAAATTGAGCCGTTCTTCTATGAGTTCCGCCTTACGGGTTTGTACAGCAAAATAACTCTGAGCAAAGGCTACTTCCTCTTTTTTAGGGTCGCCATTCTGTGCAATGAGATAGCAGGCGTAACGAGTAAGCATAAAATCCATAATTTCACGCTTGGAACCACTACCTAACTCGACCATTTTCGTGACCTCACGAAAATGGTCATCTACATTGATTTGTTGCGACTTACACGAAGCAACTGCTCGGTGTATCGCTACCGAAAAGTTCTCCCATCGGGCATAGCCCAATATGGTTTGTAACTCACGGGCAAACCACACTTCTATTTTCTCTTTGGCATCTTCACTTTCTATATAATGAGTAATGCCGTCAAACAGATTTTTGTACTGTAAAACACTGTTCTTATCCATAATGTTTTAGCGTTTTTAAGTTTCAAGGGGCAAACCTGTCCGATAACTACTACAACGTAATTGTAATCGTTGATTTTTCTTTCGCTTTAAGGGTAACCGTTTTCACTGTCTTCAAACTGTTCTTAGTAATTTCAGTGCCCGAAAGATTCTTTTTCCCTGCGTTGTCCTCAGTGTAATACACCACAAACTGATACACTTCTTGCTCATCAATCACATCTACACTCAGTACAAACGAGGCTATCCCCTCATCATCAGTCGCCGACCGCTTCGCGTGAAAAGTAGGGTGCGAGTCACTTTTGTGTTCCCACGCCCATTCATCGTAAGCATATACCTCCCAATTCTTTAAGGGCGTACCGTTGTTGTCTTTTACGTAGACGGTAACATCTACCTTACCTTCTAATCTCTTAATATCCTCTTTACTACAAGAGAGTGCTCCAAAGGCAATAAGGAGCATTAAAATCGTTCTTTTCATTGTTCTTTTATTTAGTTCTAAATTTTTGCTCGTGAGTTTTTTGTTCTCAAATCGTTTTTCTTTTGCCTTCCGTGCTACAGATGCCTGTGTGGCTCAAACTATATATATGGTTCACATTTCCTCATTTGCTTATTTACAAATTTGCTAATTTTTCACCTGTGCGACTCATACTGCTTGTCGTGCTACGACTTCTCTTGCGACAAAAGTAATCATTTTCTTTCATATTGTCACCTTTTTTACAATTTATTTTGTATTTTTGCACTATCAAGACCATAAACATCACCCAAATGAAAAGATTTCTTTACATCACTTTAAGTGCTTTATGCCTTTTCACAAGTTGCCAAAAAGACAACAACAGCGAAGATAATGGCACTCTTATCTCCAGCAACACCCCCTTTCCAATGATGGCGTGGATAGGACTCTCCCCTCAATCCTCTACTGAAGCCTATCAAGAGATGAAACAAGCAGGCTTAAATTACAATATGTACCCCTATTATTCCACCCTTTCCCAAGTGAAAGAGGCTTTGAATAAGATGCAAAACCTACAAATGAAGAGTATTGTAAGTTGCTCAGAACTCTCTACCGATACCGAAGCAACCATTAGAGCCCTAAAAGACCACCCTGCTGTGGCGGGCTGGTTTATGGCAGACGAACCCTCAATGAAAGATTTAGATAAGATAGCAGCGAAGATGAAACGCTTTCAGCAAATCGACAAAAAAGGTATCTGCTATGTGAATTTCCTCTCAATAGACACTTCCGAAAAGCAATTAGGTGCCTCCTTTAATGCTTATCTTGAAAAAGCTACCCGCACCCTCCCTCTGCAAATGCTCTCTTCTACCTTCTACCCTATCGTACTGAACAAAGGAGCAAAAGAGAGAACCGTAAACGGATTGTGGTATAAAAACTTAGAAGTTTTCTCGGCAAAAGCCAAAGAATTACGCATTCCTCTATGGACGCTCGTGCTATCATCGTCCCACCCTCTCGGTGAAGGTGGATACCCAGAACCTACTCTTGCCGACCTGCGCTTGCAACTGTACACCAACTTAGCCTATGGTTCGCAACTGATGCAGTTCTTCACCTATACCACCCCTCCTGATAATCTAACTTACAAAGCGCCTATTGCGCCCGATGGCTCTAAAAATGCCACCTATTACCGATTAGCGCAAGCCAATGCCGAAGTACAGAAACTTTCCGGCGTGTTCGTAGGAGCAAAGATGCTCAACGTATGGCATACCGGCAAAAGCATTCCCGCAGGTACAAAAAGATTGGTATTGCCCAAAAACTTTGAAGTCCTCAAAACAGGCGATATAGGGGCAACTGTTTCGCTTTTGCAGAACGGGTCACGCTACTATTTGATGATTGTAAACCACAGTCCTCTCAAAACGTTGCCCTTAGAGATAAAAGCCACTGCCGAAGTACAAGAAGTAAGCAAAGAAGCTCGCTTGCTCCCCGTCGATTGGACAACCTCTAAAACATACACCTTAGAAGCAGGAGATATGCGCCTTTTCTCGTGGACAAAATAAAAGACTTTCTATCTCATAAACTTCACCCATCTTACCTTCACCTTTCCGTCGCCACATTCCCTCTCAGAGAGGTAGCCAGCGACAGCTGGGTATGTGAATAGGGGGAGGTTTCCTTCGCTGGTGCGAGCTTGTAGCTCGTACACACTTTGCCAAAGATAATTTCCCATTATGCTACGACCCTACATTACCTTTTCCTTTCCGTCGTACTCCCCCTAGTGCCCGTGGCCTAAGGCCTAATGCCTATTCCCTTTTCTTTCGTCTCGAAACCCCCTTTTTGGCATTTTTGGCATTGTTGTATTACACTATTAATCAATTTTTTACACACCCTTTCTATACCAATCGTCCAAGATTCGTATAAGCTTCCTATAAGCTCTCTATAAGCTAACCCCACCCTTCTTACAGCTCATTTTTTACTTTTTACCTCAATAAGCCCTTCCGAACTTCTCCGTTTCCTTCCGAATTCTCCGATGTGTCACTTTTTGTAGCACACACTTTGCCCAAGTTTCAAACTTGGGCAAAGTTAATAGCCCGTCGTGCTACGACTGCCTGTGCGACTCGCACCTTTGGCAAAGTTGATTAGTGGTATTATTGACATTTACTCCATTTACTAATCTGTTAATTTCCTCATTCTCTAATTCTCTCATTTTCTAATTTTCTCATTCTCTAATTTCTCCCCCGCCCGTCGTGCTACGACCCTTGTAATTACTGACGTTTAGAGGGTAGTTATCAAAATCATTTATAACACTATTGATAAAAATATAAGTTAAAATAGTTGCATTTGGCATTTTTTTTGTAATTTTGCCCCCGAAATAATTTTAAGCAGGTGTACTTCTTCTGAAGAACAGATGTAAGTCTTAAAGAAAACAATTTTTATGAAAAATATAAAAAAGAGGTATTATTGTGCCGTAATGATGGCCGTATTTTTTATGTTGGGTTTTACTGTAAAAAGTGACGAAGAGAGAACTACCGTAGTACCGCCCAGCTTTGTAGTAGATATACCTCGTTTGGTTACCGCTATGCCAAAAGAAATAACAAGCGAACCCAATCTGTTTTCCTTAAATCCACCACAAGTAGGAAAAAGTTTTATAGGCTTTAAAGAAGCCTTAGCCTACCGCGAGTCACGAGGCAATTATTTTATAGTAAATAGGTTTGGCTATATGGGGAAATATCAATTCGGAAAATCAGCTTTGCAGTTCTACGGAGTAAAAGACGCTCAGCAATTCCTCAATTCCCCCGAACAACAAGAACGACTTTTTACCCTTAGTCTTCAGCGCAACAAATGGTATTTGCGCAATGAAATCAAGCAATACGTAGGCACTAAAATTAACGGTATAGAAATTACCGAGTCAGGCATTTTAGCCGCAGCTCACTTAGTCGGAGCACAATCAGTAAAAAAATATTTGAAGAAAAAAGGACGCTATGCCTTTGCCGATGGCAATGGTACTACGTTGCAAAACTACCTAAAACACTTTGCAGGGTACGACACAGCACACATTATCCCTGAAAAACTCCCACGTTTTTAGAAACATAAGTTAATCGAAAAACATAAACTTTCTTCATCTTTGCCAAGGTTTTATAATCTTGGCAAAGATTTCTATTTTCTTACTTCTCAGCATTTGCCAATCCCTAAATTTGCTCATTTGCTAATTACTTCATACCTTTGCACCATAATTGGCAAAGTTGCTAATTGACAAATCCACAAATTAACGACGAATGGTTTACAATCACAAAGAAATAGAAGCCTTTTGGCAAGAATATTGGGCTAAACACCAAACTTTCAAAGCCCAGAATAACAGTACCAAACCTAAGTACTACGTGCTCGATATGTTCCCTTACCCCTCAGGAGCGGGCTTACACGTAGGGCATCCTCTCGGCTATATCGCCAGCGATATTGTAGCGCGCTACAAGCGTCACAAAGGCTTTAATGTATTACACCCTCAGGGTTATGATAGCTTCGGTTTGCCTGCCGAGCAATATGCTATCCAAACAGGGCAACACCCAGCCCTCACTACGGCACAGAATATCGCCCGTTACCACGAACAATTAGATAAAATGGGCTTTTCTTTTGATTGGAGTCGCGAAGTAAAGACCTCCGACCCCGATTACTATCGTCATACCCAGTGGATATTCATACAGTTGTTTAATTCGTGGTATAACAACGCAACCAACAAAGCAGAGCCTATCGAAACGCTTATCGCTCTCTTTGAAACAGAAGGCAATAGCAAGGTAAATGCTGCCTGTGACGACGATACCCCAACCTTCACTGCTGCCCAATGGCACGCAATGACAGCTGAAAGCAAACAACGTCATTTACTAAAATACCGACTTACCTACTTGGCAGAAACCGAAGTAAACTGGTGTCCTGCCTTAGGAACTGTTTTGGCTAATGACGAGATAGTCAATGGCGTATCTGAGCGTGGTGGTCACCCTGTTATTCGCAAGAAGATGACCCAATGGAGTATGCGCATCACCGCCTATGCTGAACGCCTCTTGCAAGGCTTAGACACCATCGATTGGAGTGAGAGTATCAAAGAAAGCCAACGCAACTGGATAGGAAAATCAGTAGGAGCCTCTATCGACTTTGTGCTTAGCCCCCTATCCCCCGAAGGGGGAAAATCCGCAAATGCAGCGGATGAGACAATAGATATGGTTTCAGAAGTGATTTCAGATGGGAAATTTGGTTATATGACATCTGGAGATAATTTTCATTTCTTAGAACAGAAAGCGAAAGAAATGAGAGAAAATATGACTGAAGCCGAAACAGTTCTTTGGGAAGCTTTAAAATCAAAACATATAGGAGATAAGTTTAGAAGACAACATATTATAGGCAATTTCATTGCAGATTTTGTATGTCTTTCTAAACGTTTAGTAATTGAAGTAGATGGAGGCTATCATACTGATTACACTCAACAAGGTTTAGATGAAGGAAGAGCAGAAGAACTCAAACAATTAGGTTTTGAAGTAATTAGATTTACCAATGAAGAAGTATTAAACAACCTTGATAAAGTTATTCACCAAATCACTGAAAAACTTTCTTTTCTTCCTAATCAAAAGGAATTGAGTAAGGCTATTGCATCAGGTTCTACCATCGCTACTGAGGCTTGTCCCCCTTCGGGGGAACGGGGGCTTATCACAGTCTTCACCACTCGCCCCGATACTCTCTTCGGTGTTACTTACCTTACCCTTGCTCCCGAGCACCCCTTAGTATTGCAAATTACTACTGAGGAACAACGCGCTGAGGTAGAAGCCTACATCGCAGCTACTGCCAAACGTTCAGAGCGCGACCGTATGGCAGACACCAAAACCGTATCAGGAGTTTTCACAGGTGCGTATGCCGTGCACCCACTTACCGGCAAGCAAATCCCTATTTGGATAGGCGATTATGTATTGGCAAGCTATGGTACGGGGGCTGTAATGGCAGTGCCTGCTGGCGACGACCGCGATTATGCCTTTGCCAAACACTTCAAAGGGGCTAAAGGAATGCCAGAAATGATTAACATCTTCGATAAAGATATTTCAGAAAACGCCTTTACCGACAAAGAGGGAATGACTTACCAAAACTCCGATATTCTCAATGATTGCACTAACTTTGGCGAAGCGGTTGCCAAAGTGTTAGCAGCCTTAGAAGCCAAGGGCGCCGGCAAAGCCAAGGTGAATTACCGTCTCCGCGATGCTGTCTTCTCACGTCAGCGTTATTGGGGCGAACCTTTCCCAGTATACTATGAAAACGGCTTGCCACAGATGATAGGCGAGGAGCACCTCCCTATTCTCCTACCCGAAGTAGAGAAATACCTCCCTACCGAAGAGGGTAACCCCCCGTTAGGCAACGCCACTGCTTGGGCGTGGGATACCGCAAACCACAAAGTAGTGAGCAACGAGTTGATTGATAACCAAACTGTATTCCCGTTAGAATTGAATACAATGCCAGGTTGGGCGGGCTCTTCTTGGTATTGGTTGGAGTATATGATGGAAAAAGACGCACGTGGAACCTTCCCTACCAAAGACGTAGTAGACTATTGGCAAAACGTAGACCTCTACGTAGGGGGTAGCGAACACGCCACAGGGCACTTGTTATACTCTCGTTTCTGGAACAAATTCCTCAAAGATCGCGGTTTTGCTCCCACTGAAGAGCCTTTCAAAAAACTGATAAATCAAGGAATGATATTGGGAATGAGTGCCTTTGCATACCGCTTAGAAGGTACTAATACTTTTATATCTAAAAATCAAGTAAAAGGGCAATCGGTACAACCTATTCACGTAGATGTTTCTCTCTTAAAAGATACTTCTGATGAATTAGACATTGAGAAATTCAAAGCGTGGCGTAAAGAGTTTGCCAATGCTGAATTTATTTTAGAAGAAGACGGGAAGTATATTACAGGTCGTGAAGTCGAAAAAATGTCAAAATCCAAATACAATGTGGTAAATCCCGATGATATTTGCGAACAATATGGCGCGGATACCTTGCGCCTTTACGAAATGTTCTTAGGACCTTTGGAACAAGCCAAACCTTGGAACACGGCAGGTATATCGGGGGTATACAACTTCTTGCGCAAGTTATGGCGTTTGTATTTCAATGACAACGGTTGGCAAGTAACCGATGAAGCCCCTACGCCTGAGATGCTTAAAGCACTCCATAAAACGATTAAAAAGGTAAATGAAGATATCGAGAATTTCTCATTTAATACCTCAGTGAGTCAGTTTATGATATGCGTGAATGAGTTATCATCGCTAAAATGCCACCATAGAGACGTTTTAGCACCTCTTGTGGTATTGGTAGCACCCTTCGCTCCACATATCGCCGAAGAGCTCTGGAAAAGGCTTGGAAATACCGAAAGTGTAGCTTATGCACCTTATCCCGTACACGAGGATAAGTATTTGCAAGAGGACAGCAAGGAGTATCCCGTATCGTTCAACGGCAAAGTACGCTTTAAACGCGCTTATGCTACCAGTATGAGTGTGGCAGAGATAGAGCAAGCCATTCTCGCCGATCCTCAAACCGCAGAACAGCTACAAGGCAATACTCCTAAAAAGGTAATTGTAGTGCCTAATAGGATTATCAATATTGTAATGTAATAATACAAAGAGGCTTCTCCACTGAGGAGAAGCCTCTTTTTTTGTCGCAACCCTCATATTGAAAGTTTGAAAAATACAACTTCACAGTGAATCAAAAATTAAAAGTATGTATACAATGAATTCCACAATCATTTTCATATTCGTGCTTGTAGTTGTTTTGGTATATTTTATTGTGCAGTACAAAAGTAATTTCGAAAAACGCTTAGTCTATCATACTCCCCGACTTCTTTCCCCCGAACGACAGGAATATATCAGAGGGGCAGAGCAATATATCAAAAAAGCGAGCGTAGTTATAGGCTTGTTTGTTAGCTTTCCATTAATGGTTATATGCGCATTTCTATTAGCTGATGTTGGTATTCCTATCATTTTTCTTCTTCTAATTTTTCTAATAGCAATAGAGTGTTTGGCTATTTATTTACTATATCGTATTTTAAAAAGAAATATAAAAAACCAGCAAGCACTCTTAGAACAAATGAGTGATAGCGACTTTCGGCTATTGCAGAGTGTACAAAAAGAATTATTTCTCTTCAAATACTTTCCTCCTTTTATACTTTGCAAAGATAAGCTGTACTTATTTGTTTCTCTTACCGTTGAGGAGATTGATCCTACAACAATAAAAGAAGTATGTTTTGTTTATGCTAGGGGAGGGAGAGTAATTGTACATATTAAATCGATAAAATCTATTCGAATTACTATGTATAGGAATATATACCCTCTCTTGGTAGTGATTATCGAGAAATACAATCCTAATGCTCAAATAAAAACTTTAAAATAACCTATGAACTAAACAGAAAAATGAAAGATACTATCATTATCCCGTTCAGCAAAAAGAAAATGCTGAAACTCACAGGCATCTATGCTCTTATAATCCTTGGTGTAGCAGGTGTTATCGCTCTTATTTTATCAGCTGATACCCTAAACCTATACTATTTAGCATTCTTTTTAGTTTTATTGATAGTAACCATTATTCTCTTTTTTATGGGAATAAAAGGTCTATTATCGTTAAAGAGAAGCAAAGGAGGTGTAATACTCACTCCTGAGTACCTCAAAAGCAATGTGAATCTTGTAGGTAAATGGGTAGGTGAAATTCCTTGGAACGAAATAGCTGCTATAGGCAGAATGAAATTCTATGGAATACACATCCATATCAAACTCAAACACCCTGAAAACTACTTGAACAGAATCAAAAGTAAAGAGATAAGGAATAGGTTTGAAGGAATTCAAATCGACAATAGCGAACTCGAAATCACTTTTGAGGAATTAGAAAGGCTTATCAATGAGTTTTTTGCTAAATACGGTAATTCTTAACTCTTATCTAAAAAAATGGACACAGTTTACATTATCTGTTTGGCACCCTTAGTGATTTTTATAGGTATCTTTCTGTACCTTACGGTAGTACGAAAAAATGCCTTTGAAGAACGATTAGTGCTTTTCCGTCCTACTCACCAGCTTTCACAAAAGCGTGAAGCCTATATGCAGGGGGCGCACAAATACCGCAAATATGCTTCTATTGCTTTGCTGGTGCTATTTTCTTTTCTTTTATTAATTTTGATTTTTGTAATGTTCAAAGAGGATTTTGAGGAAATAGGCAGTGTATATATGGTAATCTTTAATAAAATTAAGAAACTCATATTGTTTGTCCTTCTTGTCCTTATACCTATTGTTCTGGCGTATTACCTTGCTACCTATGTGCTGAAACGCAATGAAAAAGCCCAACATATGCTGGTAGAACAAATGAGTGATACCGATTTTGAAACACTACTCAAAGTAAAAGATAGTTTGCCTTCTATCAGTAAGTATAGTCCTCCGTTTGTATTGTGTAACAAGAAGTTGTATATTTTTCTCTTCTATGCTATTAGAAAAATTGACCCTACTCAAATAACCGAAATTAATTGGGAAAATAATAAGAATAGTATTTTTATACGCCTCAAATCTCCTAAGAGAACAATGTTTACCCTATCCCCCACAACATTTTCTTATTTCTTGCCAATCGTTGAACAATATACAAAGCCCAAATAAATAACTCTTACTTAAAATTATGGACATAATTTATTTACTCTGTTTTGTTTCGTTGGTGCTTCTCTTGGTTTTTATGTACTTTATAATAGTGCGCAAAAACGAATTCGAAGAACGCTTGGCTCTTTATCGCCCTCAGCGCCAACTGTCACAAAAGCGGGAGGCTTATTTGAAAAAGGTACGTAAGTTCCGCTTGTGGGTTACCGGTATTATTATTGTGATTTTTTTAGCGCCTTTGTTTGTCTATCTTGTGCTGATGATACAAGAAGGTGTAGAGGTGCTACACTTGTTGTTTCCTGATGAAATAATAGGGGAAACCCTCCTTTCTTTACTTATTCCCTTTTTGGTGTATTACCTCCTTTCTTATGTGTTCAAGCGCAACGAAAAAGCTCTGTATATGCTGGTAGAACAAATGAGTGATAGTGATTTCGACTTGCTGTTAAAAGTAAAAGATAGTCTATTTGTTTTCACTCGCTACAATCCGCCGTTTGTGTTGTGTAACAAGCAACTGTACTTCTTTATTTTCTATGCGATTCGTGAAATTGACCCTGCTAAAATCACGGATATAGATTGGGGTTATAGCAAAAATGGTTTATATGTAAAAATCAAATCGCATAAAGTCACAAGGATTACGATGTCGCGCGAGGCATTGTCTTATCTCTTGCAAATTGTTGAACAATATAACCCGAAAATACGAACTTTCTAATTAGCAAACTTGGAAATTAGAAAATTAGCAAATGAGAGAATTAGCAAATGGGGGAAGTAACTTTTTGGAACATCAACTTTGCCAAAGTTTCAAACTAAGGTTGTAAGGAACATTTTTAACTATCTGAATAAGAATACATTTTTGAAGGATCTCCTCCGCAATGGATTACAATTTCTTTAATTATTTCATCTTGTAAACCATAACAAAATCGCCTTTTAGGGATTTTATAGCCTTTCAATCCTTCTTCTTTTATGTATGTCAATAGTAATATTGATGCTATTAATATTACATACATCATCACTTGTATACCATTGAGATTTCTTGAAAAGAAATGTTTAAAGTTAAGCTCTTGTTTTATGAAACGAAAATACTGCTCTATCTTCCAACGATTTCTATAAATTCCGGCTATTTGCTCATCACTAAAATCATCGGTTAAGTTACTTAAAAACAGTATCTTCTCTTCTTTAATTTCTCCTCTCTTCTCATCCTTCTTTAGCAGTCTACCCTCTATCAAACGAAAGGTATTTTTTGTCCTCCTTTGACTTTTAGTGAAAAGATGTACTTTCTGACTGCTAATTAAGCGCAGATGCTCATCTTGCTCAGCTAATTTCTTTACTTGACTCCCTTCTGCTAAAATATACTTTGAGTCTTTGTAAATTCGGGTGACAAAATATTGAGTCTGCTCATCTGAAAGCTCATCCATTACCTTTCTGTCTTTCATTCCTCTGTCGAACACTGCTATATCTTCCTTATTAGCAGTATGTTCCTTGAGAATATCACCAAGTGCTAAATCTTCACTTATCATTTCTTGCTGGTGATGAATTTTACACTTGAATGGTAAGTTTGAAAATCCAATGGTGAATTTTAAGCTTAGCTTTCCTTGCTCATCTTTTTTATTCTTCTGTCCATTTTGCATTCCTAAATGGAGTAGTTTGGATGAGATACTCACTATTGTAGAATCATAACTACTTATTTTAGAAGTAATTCCTTCTTCTAAAAAAGGTGCATACTTCTTTACGCAATAAGCAAAAAGTCTTTCAAAGAAAACTACATTTATTTTAGCAATCCTTTCTGCAATGCTACTGTGTGATATGACTTTAGTAAGTGATATCTTAGCAATCATTTTAAAGAAATTTGTGATATAAAAGTTTTCAAAGGTTCTTAGACTAGCTCTATCATCTGTCAAAGCACCGAAAATTAGCAACTTAAATATTTCTATTCCTTTAAGTTTTTTGCTATATTTATCGACTCCTGTTTCTTTTACAAGAAATTCTAACTCTTTATCTTCTATCTTAGAAAAGATATTTGAAATTCTTTTTCTATTCTTTATTATAGTGGTCATAACTTTTTTTTGCAAAGATAATACTTACACAGTATTCCTACAAAAAAACATAGTTAAAAATCAGTGCTTTATAAATCTTCCTTACAGTTTTGGTTTCAAACTTTGGCAAAGTTTGAGATGAAAAAGCGATAGTTGGGACTGTTAGAAGGATTCGGAAGGAAACAGAGAGTTTCGGAAGAGAGCTGAGAGAAGATTTGGTGAAAAAAGGGTGTAAGATGGGTGGGGTTAGCTTATAGAGAGCTTATAGGAAGCTTATACGAATCTTGGACGATTGGTATAGAAAGGGTGTGTAAAAAATTGATTCATAATATAATACAGCAACGCTAAAAATGTTAAAAAAGAGGTTTCGAGGCGAAAGAAAGAGGAAGAGGCACTAGGCCTTAGGCTATAGGCACTAGGGGGAGTGTGACAGAAAAGGGGGAATGTGGTGACGGAAAAAGTGAAGGGAATGTAGGGTCGTAGCATAATGGGAAATTATCTTTGGCAAAGTGTGTACGAGCTACAAGCTCGCACCAGCGAAGGAAACCTCCCCCTATTCACATACCCAGCTGTCGCTGGCTACCTTCAAAAGGGGGAATGTAGCGACGGGAAGTGGATGCTAAATTTTAGCACAACAAGCAGGTATGAGCCACGCGCGCAGGTGTAGCGCGATGGGTAATTAATTTAATATGAATCGGATATGAGGAAAATGTTATTAAAGTTATATATGTAAAACAAATAAATTGCTTCGCTACTTTAAAATCTCACACAAAGCTAGCGAGTGGTCTCTGCTAGGTATGTGAAAGATTGATTTCACTGATTACAATATACGTACAACTGTAAATCAGTATTATACATCGGACGGACTTTATTTATAAAAAATATTATACTCTCTTCACTATTATTGCCGTTATGATAAATGATAGAAAAGCAGGAATAAACCACTCTATTCGGTAGTCAGCCAAGGGTAATAACGTTTTGAAGTTATTAATCCACGTTATATGTAGCAAATCACCTATGATGAAAAGTCCTGATAATATAGCCGTGAGCGTTACCCCCACTATATAAGGAGCATTGCTCTGCACCCGTTTGCCAAAGAAAAGCACAAATAAGGTAAGTGCGATGGTAATAGGATATGAGAAATCTAACAGATAGCCAGCGTAATGAATGATTTCATCTACACTTCTGATAGAAAGCGCAAACGACACTAAGGAACAAATCCACACTCCCCATTTATAAGGGATACGCCCTTTGCTGATGTTCTCGAAAATCTCACCCATAGCCGATACAATAGCAATAGCCGAAGTAAGGCAAGCAAAAGCTACCGCTACCGATATTACAATACCACCATTGTCGCCTAATACGCTATAAGCTATATGCTTGAGAATATCTATATAGCTAATCCCTTCGGAAGAAGAAAGATTAGAGGTAGCTCCCAGATATAGCAATCCTCCGTAGATAAACACCAAACAGCCAGCGGCTATGACCCCAGAGAGTATGGTTACTTGCTTTTTTTCAGCCTCACTGCGGTAGCCCTCTCGCACGATTGACGAGATAATGAGCCCCGAAAAAATAACCCCTGCAAGCACATCTAAGGTTAAGTAGCCTTTTGAAAAGCCAAACGCAAACGCCTCTCCAAAGCTATAGCCGTTGTCTACCAATTCCTTAGGCGCATTGATGGTGCCCACGACTATCAGGATAGTAAGTGAAAGGATAAGAAAAGGTGTGAGTATTTTACCGATGATGTCTACTATTTTGGCTTTCGAGATAGAGAGCAAAAGCGTGATGCCAAAGTACAGCACCCCAAAAGTAATTTTGCCTATTTGAGGGAAGAAAGGTTGTACTGCCACCTCGTAGGTTGTAGACCCCGTACGCGGTACGCAGATAAGGGGACCTAAGGTAACAATGATTAAAAACACAAGCGCATTTACGAATAACGGAGGGAAGCGCTTGCCTAAATCGGTGAAAGTAAGTCCTACAGAGGCTACCATTACCACCGCTAAGAACGACAGTAGTATGTCCGACACAAAAAAACCTGCAAAAGCCACACCACTTAAAGCTCCTATTTTTAAGCCTATATAAGGGGGAATAACCAAATTGCCCGCCCCAAAAAACATCGCAAATAGAGCAAAACCTGCTGTTAGAATTGTAATGAATTTCTTTTTGTCCATAATAAATTAGGTTTATATAGGTTAGAATGCTACAAAGGTATAATTTTCTTTTTATAAAACAAATCTTTTCTTTAATTTCTTTTTAAAGTTTTTATTAGTAGCTTCGTAAATTATTCTTACTTTTGTCGCCAGAATCTTAATATTTAAATTGAAATGACAGGATTTTCAGCTATTGATTTCGATAGCCCAATCAGAAATTGGAAGAAAGGTGTTTTTAGCTACGCCTCTACAATGGCAAATGAAGGGGACGAGAAATAAATTTTGGGAGATTGGGAATTAGTTTGTATTTTTGCGCATCAATCGAGATAGGACAGAGAGAAGAGAGGGGCTGGTGAGATTTAGAAACTAAAAAATAAAACAAACAAAAATGAATGATTTTTCGACTGCGGATTTTGAAGGACTCATTAAAGAGTGGATTACCGGACTTATTAAATTTGCACCTACACTATTGTGGGCAATTGCGCTTTATTTTATAGGGCGATACATTATTCGGTTTATTGCAAAACTCCTTAAAGGCTTGATGGTACGCCGTGGAGTAGACGTGGCTTTGCAGGGATTCCTCTTGCAAGTAGTACGGTGGATACTCTATATTGCTCTGTTCCTTACTATCGTGCAAGTAATAGGTTTGCCTGCGACTCAGTTTATTGCGATTATTACCAGTGGTTTTGTAGCAGTGGGGTTAGCCTTACAGGGGTCGCTATCTAACTTTGCAAGCGGGATAATGATTCTTATCTTTAAACCTTTCCGCGTAGGCGATACCATTGAAGGTAATGGCGAAAAAGGGACAGTAAAAAACATTGGACTCTTTGCTACAACTCTTAACAAAGCCAATAACGAGCAGGCGATTATCCCCAATACCCAACTTTTTAGCAATAGCATTATCAATTACAGTAGGGAAGAGAAGCGCAGGGTGTACGTATTAGTAGGTATAGGCTACCGTTCGGATATTCAAAAAGCTCGCGAAGTGCTCTTGCAAATTGCGAAAGAAGAGCCCAAAGCCTTGCCTGACCCTGAGCCTGTGGTATACGTAGAGGAATTGGCTGATAGCTCGGTGAACCTTTCACTGCGCTATTGGTGCTTGACTTCCGAGCACGCAGGGTGTATATTCCGTACTTTAGAGACTATCAAAAACCGCTTCGACGAAGCGGGTATAGAGATACCATTCCCACAAGTGCAAGTGCATCAGTAGAGAGGCAATGATTAATGGTTAATGATTAAAAATTGTTCTTTATTCATTGTTAATTGGTCTTTATTTAGTACTTTTGCAACGTAAAAACATAAAAAACTATGGACGCAGAGCTTATAGATAATATCTTAACTGAAGACGACCTCCTTCTTAAACAACAAAAAGAAGCGAAAAAGTATAGTATACAAAAAGGTTTGGAGGAAGATAAGGCAGGGTTACATATTCCTCAAGAAGATGTAGAACAAGAAATGAATGCGATATTATGGTCGTAGTTTGGACTCCTAAAGCAAAGGAGGAGCTGAAAGAAATTCTTGTTTATTGGAAAAAACGGAACAAAAGTAATACTTATTCAGTAAAACTGAATACAGAGGCACAAAAAGTAGTTAAATCTCTTATTGATAATCCATACATCTGGCCTATAGAAGGAGGATATGAAGATGTCCGTTCTGTTTTAGTGTTTTATAATTACTCTATTTTTTACAGAGTAGAAAACAATATTATTCGTATTCTTTCTTTTTGGGACAATCGAAGAAATTCTAATAGCTTAGATTTATTTGATTTTTAAAAAGGAAAAACATACAGATACCGGCTATAAAGATAGTCGGTATTTTTTTGTGAATATTTCGTTGTTAATTGTTCTTTATTTAGTACCTTTGTGGCGTCTTTAACATCATAAAAATGATTTTACAATGAGAAAAGTCTTCTTTTTTGCCTTTGTGGCTATTACTTTGGTGAGTTGTCGTAAGAAAGATGACAACGGTAACGAGGTAAACGTATCGCCTAATGACTACACTCTCAGTGCCGATGGTCTTACCTTAATAAAATGGACTAATAGTAGTACTATTTCTATTGATATGCAAGGGGATAGCAATTTGCGGAAAGTAAACACTATTGCCGAAAATGCTTTTAAAGACCTTAAAAGTTTAAGGGCGATTACTTTTTCGGACAATTTAAAAGAAATAGGTTCTGATGCCTTTTCAGGAACGAACCTCAGTGATGGTGTAAACTTCAACTCTTATTCAGACGTTGTTTTTGGCGAGAGGGTTTTTTATCGTTCGAATATTAGAAAAGTGGTACTCCCCAATACTAAAGCGTTATCTAACCGGATTTTTGCTGAATGTAGAAACTTAAAAGAAGTTACTTTTAAAAGGACGGGTATTATAGGCGATGGGGCTTTTTCGTCTTGTGGAACTCTTGAATTAGTAGATTTAACAGATGCGGGAGTTACTCATATAGGGAAAGAGGCTTTTGCTAACTGTAAACTTTTAAAAAGGGCAATCCTTTCGGTAACTATGAACTTAAAGACGATAGGAGATAAATCGTTTGCGAACTGTACTTCGTTAGAGAATGTTACTATTCTTGCGCTTTACCCGCCGTATTTAGAGGGAGATCCTTTTTCTGGGATAGCTAAAACTAAGTTTCCTACTTTTTATATCCCCAGAAAACCTAAGGATTTATTGGATATATACAAAGGAGATAACAATTGGAAAAATTTAGTTGATAAGATTCAGTTGATACCAAAATAATTAGGTGCGAGCCGCACAGGCGGGGGAGAAATGAGAAAATGAGGAAATGAGGAAATGAGGAAATTAACAGATTAGTAAATGGAGTAAATGTCAATAATACCAGAAATGCTAATAATACTTACCGATAATCAACTTTGGCAAAGTTTAAAACTTTGCCAAAGTTTGAGATGAAAAAGTGATATGCTGGGACTGTTAGGAGCTTTCGAAAGATGTCGGAGAAGAACGGAAGAGAGCTGAGAGAAGTTTTGATGAAAAAAGGGTGTAAGAAGGGTGTGGTTAGCTTATAGAGAGCTTATAGCAAGCTTATACGAATCTTGGACGATTGGTATAGAAAGGGTATATAAGTGATTGACTCATAATATAATACAACAAGGCTAAAAACGGTAAAAACAGGGTTTCGAGGCGAAAGAAAGAGAAAAGGCAATAGGACTTAGGTCATAGGCACTAGGGGGGAGTATGACGGAAACGAGAAGGGGTAATTAGAGAATTAGCAAATTAGAAAATTAGCAAGGGAGAGCACGAGCTAAAAGCTCGCGCCAGCGGAGGGGAAGAAATGACGAATGACAAGAGATGAATGACGGAGGTAATGTGAGGTTATAGCGCGACGATCAGATGAGAAATTAGTGGATTAGTAAATTTGAAAATGAGAAAATTAGTAGCTTACAAAAATAGATAAATACGATAAAAAATAATTATACAATGAGAAAAGTTTTATTATTAGCTTTGGCAATGGTTGCTTTGGTGAGCTGTCGGAAGAGTGATGATGACAGCAATGGTAACTCTACCGCTGATTATGAGCTCAGCGCTGATGGGCGTACGCTTATCAAATGGAAAAACGCGAATACTACGGTGCTTGATATGCAAGCTGATGAGAAGCTCAGAAACGTGAACACTATCGGGAAAGAGGCTTTTAAAGAACATCAGAACTTACAGTCGATTACATTTCCGAATAACTTGAAGGAGATAGAAAAAAGTGCTTTTGAAGATGCAAACCTCAGCGGTGAGGTTGTCTTTAACACGAAAGCTACCGTTGATTTTGGCGAAAAGTGCTTCTACCACACTCATCTGAAAAAGATAACATTCCCCAATATGAGTGTGTTAGGTATCAATGCTTTTTCAGTTTGTAGGGATTTAAAAGAGGTTACTTTTAACAAAGTAAAGAAATTAGGTGATTTTGCGCTGAGAGATTGCAATGCTGCCTCGCTTACCTTCGAGGGGACGGGGCTTACTGAAATAGGACACGGCACTTTTGTGGGGATGTGGAAGCTAAAAGAGATTACTTTACCTGAGACGCTTGCCAGAATAGAATCAGATGCTTTTTGGCAATGCATAGTGCTGAAAAAGCTTACTATTAAAGCGGTAAATCCACCTGCCTTACATATTAATAGTATTTTTGGTACGAAAGATAAAAGTGTGATACCTACTATTTATGTGCCTAAGGGTTCGGTAGAACAATACAAAAAAGCGGCAGGGTGGAAAGATTTTGCGGAGAAAATACAAGCAATTAATTAAATTAAAGAATGAGAAAATTAGGAAATTTGAAAATGAGAAAGGTTTTATTATTAGCTCTTATAGGGATTGCTTTGGTGAGCTGTCGGAAGAGTGATGATGACAACAACGGTAACTCTACCGCTGATTATGAGCTCAGCGCTGATGGGCGTACACTCATAAAATGGAAAAACGCGAATACTACAGTGCTTGATATGCAAGCTGACGAGAAGCTCAGAAATGTGAACACTATCGGGAAAGAGGCTTTTAAAGAACATCAGAACTTACAGTCGATTACTTTTCCGAATAACTTGAAGGAGATAGAAGAGAGTGCTTTTGAAGAAGCTAGCCTTAGTGGTACCGTTACCTTCAATACCAACGCTACAGTAGTTTTTGGCGATAAAGCT
This sequence comes from Capnocytophaga sp. oral taxon 902, assembly GCF_013394735.1. NCBI lineage: Bacteria > Pseudomonadati > Bacteroidota > Flavobacteriia > Flavobacteriales > Flavobacteriaceae > Capnocytophaga > Capnocytophaga sp. oral taxon 902. The sequence continues at coordinate 1,683,924 of NZ_CP058261.1, read as the reverse complement.
TTCTTCAAAACAAAAATTAGAAAACTCTCCCTTCCTAATGTAAAAAGACTGCCCTATAGCGTATTGTCAATGTCTTATAATCTCGAAGAATTACACTTCAATAAAGTAGAAATATTAGGATTTGGCGCTATTGGGTGGAATTATCTAAAAGAAATTAACTTAGAAAATACTGGACTCACTGATATAGAAACTGTGGGAATTTCGGGGTGTACGGAGATGAAGAGTGTTGTCTTGCCTGCAACACTGAAGACTATAGGGTATGATGCTTTTTGGTATTGCCAACAGCTTAAAACAGTAACGATTAATGCGGTAAACCCTCCTGCTTTAGTAAATAACCCGTTTAGGGCTACTCGTATAGAAAAGATATATGTACCTAAAAACTCGGTAGAGCAATACAAAAGAGCTACTTTCTGGAGTGCTTTTTCTGATAAGATTCAAGCAAAACCATAAGTGTGAGCCACACGGGTAGGTGTGAGCCACACAGGCGATTAATAGGGGTACAATTATACTATATTGAAGAGACATTAATTATTAACACTATTTGAAAATTATGAACTTTACCACAGCACGTGAGCACCTCAAGAGTGTGCTCCTCCCTACACACCTTATTTATAGTCCGCTCTTCTCAGAAGAATCTGGCAACAAAATCTACATCAAGCCTGAAAACCTTCAAAAGACAGGAGCTTTTAAGATTCGTGGTGCTTATAACAAAATCCTTAAACTTACCGAAGAGGAGAAAAAAAGAGGAGTTATTGCTTCTTCAGCAGGAAACCACGCACAAGGCGTTGCCTACGCAGCACGTGAATTGGGTATCAAAGCCGTGATTGTAATGCCTAAAACTACGCCTCTTATCAAAGTGCAATCTACCAAAAAGTACGGTGCTGAAGTAGTGCTCTACGGCGATGTATACGACGATGCTTACCAAAAAGCGAAAGAGCTGGAAGAGAAAGAAGGCTACGTGTTTGTACACCCTTTCAACGACCCTGATGTGTTGGAAGGACAAGGTACTATCGCCTTAGAGATATTGGAAGAACTGCCTAACACCGATGTGATAGTTGTACCCATAGGCGGTGGCGGACTTATCTCGGGGATTGCTTGTGCTGCTAAACAGCTTAAACCCGATATTAAGATTGTAGGTGTAGAACCCTCAGGAGCTGCTTCGGCAACTGAAGCACTGAAAAAGAATAAGCTTGTTACCCTACCCGAAGCCAATACCATTGCTGATGGAACTGCTGTAAAGCGCATAGGAGAGCTTAATTTTGACTTTATTAAACAATATGTAGATGAAGTGGTAACAGTAGACGATTACGAGCTTACTGAAGCTTTTTTGCTATTAGCAGAAAAGCACAAGCTTATCGCTGAGAACTCAGGCGTATTACCTTTGGCAGCACTCAAAAAACTCACCGACCGCGGTAAAAACGTTGTGCCTGTAGTGAGTGGAGGCAATATAGATGTGCTAATGATATCTTCGATGATAGGCAAAGGATTGGTGAGCAGAGACCGTATTTTTAACTTCTCGGTAAGCATTCCTGACCGCCCTGGTGAACTCGCTAAGATTACTCAAATTATTGCAGAAGTGGGAGCTAATGTAGTTAAACTCGCCCACAACCAGTTTAAGAACCTCTCACGTTTCCGCGATAAAGAAGTGCTTATTACGGTAGAAACCAACGGTACCGACCATATTCAGCAGTTGGTAAAAGCTTTTAAAGATAAAGGGTATGAAATTACCGCTAAGTAGTTGTTATCAGGACAAACGCTTTTAGATTAAAAACGTAAATTCGATGTAAGAAAAATGACATTAAAGTTATATGTCTAAACAAGTAGCTTCGCTACTTTAAAATCTCGCACAGATTACACGGATTTAGATATCGATAGATTTCAATATTATGGAACAAAAATCCACTTTATAGCAATTTAGGGTCTAATCCCTTAATAAGTTTCTCTCACCGCTTACACCTTTCCTGAGCCTCTCCGAAATTCTTAACCTCTTTCCCATTTGCTAATTTCCAAATTTGCTAATTCCCTAATTGTCACGTCCTAAAAAAGGTTGTCATAATTAATTATTGTTTTATTAGTCAAATTTTCTCATTAAGCTACCTTTTGAAAGTACACCTGATCAGGAGTTTTTAAGTTCAATGCATAGTGAGGACGTTTTTGATTATATGTCTTTATAGCCGAACATACCGCACTAAGAGCTTGTTGTTCAGTATTAAAAGTAACTCCTAAATTAAACTCTTGCTTGAGAATCCCATTGATACGCTCCGCGTGAGCATTTTCATAACAGTGATTCTCCTGAGTCATACTAATTTGAATGTGCTCTTTTTGCAATAACAATATATACTCTTTGCAACAATATTGAACTCCTCTATCCGAATGATGTATTAAAGACTCTGACCTTTTCTTCCCTTTTAAAGCCTTCTTCAAAGCCTCTAAACACCCTTCAATAGATAGACTATTACTTAACCAATATCCCACTATCCTTCTTGAATATAAATCAGTTATAAGCGATAAATACCTAAAACCTTCTAAGGTGCGAATATAAGTTATATCACTTACCCATACTTGATTTTTAGCACTCACTTCTACATCTTTAACAAGATTTGTCCACTTTCTAAAAGAATGATTAGAATAGGTCGTACGGGTATAACTCCTCTTCCTTTGAATGAGTAAATCATTATTATTCAATATCATAAAGAACTTATCTCTCCCTATTTTTGCTACCTGATGTATCTTATCTGATAACATATAATAAAGCTTCTTTCCTCCTATCTTGGGCAGTTCTCGACGTATTTCCTGTATCATCTCAATAATTATACTCTCTCTGAGTGCTACCTCCTTAAACGATTTAACTGCTTTATAATGAGCTTGTCTGCTAATACCAAAACACTTGCAAAGAGCGCTTATCTTTTCTGTTTTGGAAAGTACTTCAATAACTCTTGTTCTAACTTTTTTTTATTTCATCGCCCATTCCTGTTTCCTGACCAAGAATTTGAAAATAAGTCTTATAAACTTTATTCTCTAAAGTCGTTTCAGCAAAAGCCTCTTTAAGGGCTTTTAACTCCTTTTTAAGAGCTTGAAGCTCCCCGATTTCATCAATTGTTTCCACGCGTACTATTTTATTTAATAAGTGATTTTTACCATACTTTTTGAGCCATTTTTGAATCGTTGTACTTCCTCCAATGCCGTACTTACGTCGGCAGTTTGCAATACTCAATCCGTTTCTCTCAATCTCTTCTACGATACTCAACTTAAAGCAATCACTGTACCGAACTGTTTCTTTCCTCCTTATTGTCATATCTTTTTATGGTTTTTAGTGTAAACCTATTTCAGGATATGACACCTGTGGCCTCAGGATTAAAATTGGGTAGTGTACTCCGTTTGAACCCTGTGAAGAATTATCAGGGAAATATTTTCGTACAAGTAGCTGGCTTTCTGCCTTTGAGTACCTTAGTAAAGCCATCAATAGGGGAAGTGAAGGTAGGGCTGTCCATTCCGTTTTTAGTGAGAAATAAGTATAGTATGTTTTTATCGGCTTATACTTCTTACACGAGTTTTGATGTAGCAGAACCTCTCCTTTGGAGTGAAACTCCTGAGATGATGGAGTATAGAGGGATAGGGTTTAGCTTTGGAGTGCGGTTTTGATAGTAGAAGAAGCTATCGTGTTAAAATTATCAATGGTTAATTGCTAATTGTGAATTGTTTTGTATCTTTGCACCCGAAATGAGTGGTTATGGCAAAACTGAAGCTATCGACAGAGTTTTTTTGCGATTATAAACTTATCGCTCTTCACACCCATTTGGAAGACTATCAGCTGGCGTATTTTTTAAATAAAACGCTACATTTGCAGTTGGCTAAGACAAAAGGAAAGGCTTGTTTGACGGTGTCTTCGGGAGGGCAGTTTTCTTATTATACTTGGGAGGATACCTCTACGGATATTACTTGGCATTGTATAGCTAACAAACTGCAAGACACACAAGCTCCTACCGCTGTGGTTACCCTTTTTGAAGAACTGCCACAGGTCCAATATTTGGTTGAGAACGAAAAGAAGGTGGATTACTTTTTGAAGATAGATACTGAAGGGCGGCTGGATATACCGAAAATTTTAAATCGGCTTCGTGAAGTGCCTGCCACTACCGCACGAGAAATAGCAATTGATACCCTAGATAAAAAATATAAATTGATTTTTCAAGAATGTTAAATACAAAGAAAACAAAGATTGTAGCGACCTTAGGTCCAGCGACCGAGAGTCCTGAGGTGATAAGAGATATGATGGTTGCGGGGGTAAATGTATTCCGCATCAACTTCTCGCACGCCGATTACGACGATGTGCGCAACCGCGTGCAAATGATTCGCCAAATCAACGAAGAAAACGGCTTTCATACCGCTATCCTCGCTGACCTACAAGGTCCTAAGTTGCGTGTGGGGGTAATGGAAGACGACGCTACGGTATACCCTGGTGACCGAGTTACTTTCGTTACCGGAGAGCCCTTCGTAGGTACTAAAGAGCGCGTGTATATGAACTACAAAGCTTTCCCGATGGACGTGAACCCAGGAGAGCGTATCTTGTTAGACGATGGGAAGCTCATCTTTGAAGTAGAATCCACCAACCGCGAAGACGAGGTAGTAGCGGTAGTAGTGCAAGGCGGTCCACTGAAATCTAAAAAGGGCGTGAACTTGCCTAACACCAAAATATCACTCCCTGCGCTTACCGAAAAAGACGTGCGTGATGCCCTTTTTGCTATCACACAAGACGTAGACTGGTTTGCGTTATCGTTTGTGCGTCACCCTGAAGATATTCAGGATTTAAAAGACCTCATCAAAGAGAATGCAGGTCACGAAATTCCTATCATTGCCAAGATAGAAAAGCCAGAAGCCTTGGTGAATATTGATAAGATTATGGCAGCTTGTAATGGGATTATGGTTGCCCGTGGTGATCTTGGAGTAGAAATCCCTGCTGAAGAAGTACCTCTTATCCAAAAAGAATTGGTGCGCAAAGCTAAATCACACCACATTCCGGTAATCATCGCTACCCAAATGATGGAAAGTATGATTTCCAGTTTGACACCTACCCGTGCTGAGGTAAACGACGTAGGAAACTCGGTAATGGACGGTGCTGATGCGGTAATGCTTTCAGGCGAAACTTCGGTAGGAAAATATCCTGTACAGGTAATCCAACAAATGACTCGCATCATCAAGAGTGTAGAGGATTCGAATTTGATACAAGTACCACTTGTTACACCTTTTATCCGTTCGTTGCGCTATGTAACTAACACTATCTGTTTTCACGCAGCCAAGATGGCGAACGACACCAATGCCAAAGTGATTACTTCGCTTACAAACAGTGGGTATGCTGCTTTTCGCATTTCGTCGTACCGACCTAATTCGCACATTCTCATCTTTACTGCCAACAAGCGTATCCTCACCCAGTTGAACCTTTTGTGGGGGGTAACTACTTTCTACTACGACCGCTTTGTTTCTACTGATGAGCTTATTGAAGACATTAACCACATTGCCAACGAAAAAGGCTACGTGGATATGGGTGATATAATGATAAGTCTCGTGTCGATGCCAATGCAAGGCAAGGGAATGGTAAACACTTTGCGCGTATCGGAAATCGACTCGTGTGCGGTGAATTTTGAGAAGAAAAAGAAGAAATAATTTTAGAGGGTTAATATTTGTGAAAGGTCGTTTGGCAAAGTGCTGAACGACTTTTCTTATTATTGGTTGCAGTATGACAGGCGATTACTTGGGCGAGCTGGACTGGTTATACGAGGCTGAAGACTGACAACTAATTGTTAAATTGATAAATTTGCTTTATCTTTGCACCCAAAGAGGAACAGATATGCAGTTTTTTGGTGTGGGATATAGCTGATTTGGACAATAATCTAAGAGCTAAAACTAACGACTAATAACAAATACTATGATAAAGAAAATATTTATTTTTACGAGTCTGCTATTAGCAATGGCTTGTAGCGACAAAAAAGAGAAAGAAATAGCAGCGATTCCGATGAACTTTGATTGGATACGTCTTGATTCGCTCTTTATGAAGACTCCCGACGCAAAAATGGGTGAGTTAAGTGCACAGTATCCTTATTTTTTCACTCAGAGCGTTACTCCCGAAGAGTGGTGTGAGATACGAAAGGGTTCTATCTTCCCTGATATTCCTGCTTTTGCGAATCTGCATTATGCCGATTTGTACGGAGAAATTGAAAAGAGTGTAGGCACACTTTCTGCTGAAAAGAAAGAGATTAAGAACTTGTTTCAGCATATTAAGTACTATTTCCCTAAGTTTGAGCCACCTAAGGTAGTGATGCTCATCAGTAGGGTAGCTTATGAAACCCGAGTGATTTATGCCGATAGCCTCTTACTTATCGGTACAGATAATTACTTAGGAACTCAACACAAATACTACCAAGATATGGATAAGTACATCAGGGCTGATTTAGACAAGAAAAACCTTGTGATAGATGTAGCTGATGCTTTTGCCGATAAACTGGTACCTCGTGGCATACATCTCACTTTCTTGGACAATATGATTTACGAGGGCAAGAAGCTCTATTTAGAAAGCGAGTTATTACCCAAAAAAACACCCGCTGACCTTTTGCGATATGACGCAAAGAAATACGCTTGGGCTGAGGCAAACGAAGCTGAGATATGGCGTTATTTTATAGAAAAAGAATTGCTGTATCAAACAGATAAGAAACTACTCACCCGCTTTTTGTATCCAGCTCCCTTCTCTAAGTTTTACTTAGAATTAGACAACGAATCACCAGGACAAATAGGTAGATTTATAGGGTTGCGCATAGTACAAGCCTATGCCAAAAATCACAAAGAGAAATCTATGTTGAAAATCTTAGCAATGAAACCCGATGAGCTCTTTAAGCAATCACTCTATAAACCTGATAAGAATTAAAAGCGAGTTACACACGCAATTTAATTTAGAAATTAGCAGATTAGTAGATGAGCAAATGTTTTGATTAGCTAACTTCTTTTTACTTTAGAGAAATGAAAATTCTAAACACACAACAAATGCGCGAAGCTGATGCGCATACTATCTCTGCTGAAGGTATCACCTCGTGGCAACTGATGGAGCGCGCCGCAACCAAACTCTTTGAGTGGATAAAAGAACACCTCCCCAAAGAGCGAACTGTTACCGTATTGGCAGGTACGGGGAACAACGGAGGAGATGGTCTCGCTTTGGCGCGTATGCTCATAGCTGATGGTTGGCAAGTGAATATTTATCTACTTTGTTTCAGCGAACACCTATCGCCCGATTGCCAGCACAACAAAGAACTCTTAGAAGCACAAGGAATTGCGATTGCCGAAATACGAGCCGAGCAAGCAAGTAATATTACGTTTGGTAAGATAGTGATAGATGCTGTTTTTGGCATTGGACTCAACCGTCCAGCTCCTAAATGGATACAACAAATATTTGGGAATTTAAATAACTCTAACAGCTATATATTAAGTGTAGATATGCCCTCGGGTCTGCCTACCGAACGTATTCCGTCTCCCGAGGAGATTTGGGTACACCCTCACCAAGTGCTCACTTTTCAAACCCCAAAATTGCCTTTCTTCCTTCCCTCCACAGGTTGCTATATCCGTAAGTGGGAAGTGCTCAACATAGGTTTAGACGAGCATTTTTTAAAGACTCTTCACCCGGATTTCTACTATCTAGAATCCGATATTCAGCAATTACAACGACGACGTACTAAATTTTCGCACAAGGGTACTTATGGACACGCATTGCTTGTAGGGGGAAGTTATGGTAAAATAGGGGCAGTAGTGCTTAGCGGAACAGCCGTATTGCGCGCAGGGGCAGGTCTGCTTACCGTTGCTATTCCCCAATGTGGTTATAACATACTGCAAACTGCTCTGCCCGAGGCGATGGTACTCACCTGTGAGGAAGAAAAACACTATAAGACAGCAGAGATTCCTTTTACGCCCTCTGCCATAGGTGTGGGTATCGGTTGGGGTACGCATCCCGAAACCGCCTCAGCACTCTTTGGTCTTTTTCAGCAGTACCCCGATATTCCTTTTGTAATAGACGCCGATGCGCTGAATATCCTCGCTCAACATCCTGAACAATTAAAAAACCTTCCCAAAAATGCAATTCTCACACCACACCCCAAGGAATTAGAGCGTCTTATAGGTAAGTGGGACGACGACCTGCACAAGCTCACCAAAGCTAAAGCCTTTGCTAAAGAGCACAAAGTAATACTTCTCATCAAAGGAGCCTACACGATGATAACCGATGGAGAAAAGTATTGGATAAATTCCACTGGAAATGCAGGAATGGCAACGGCAGGTAGTGGCGATGTGCTTACCGGAATGCTTACGGGCTTACGAGCTCAGGGTTATAGTGCGGTAGAAGCTGCTTGCTTAGGTGTCTTTTTACACGGTTTACAAGGTGACCGTGCAGCAAAAAAAATGGGTATGGAACGCCTTATTGCACGTGACCTTTTATAGCCTTGGCACGGTTTTTGCCCATATGTTAGCAGTTTATCATTAAAAACTCACAAATAATGAAAAGACTTATCCTAAGTATGGCAGTAATAGCAACGTTTCTCATCAGTTGTGGCAACAGCAAAAACGCTGTGAGTTACACTCCCGCTGAGAACTATTTTGTGAATAATACTTTTCAAAATACAAAAGTAGAAACTTTAAAAATCGACTCACAAGCTGATTTTGACCGTATCTTTGGAGGTGCTACTACTATCACGGCGCGCCCTACCGCTATTGATTTTAGCAAACAGAGCATTTTAGCTATCGTGGCCCCTGCCAGCAATAAGGAAGTAAAAATAGTGGTAAAAGCCTTAGAAACCACACTTACAGGTGGTATTTTGGTGAAATATACTATAGATGAAGGTAAAGATTTAGGTCATACAGCCCAGTCTTCTGAAATACTCATCGTAAACAAAACCGATAAAGAAGTAGAGTTTAGAGAAGTATTTTAAAACATAGAAAAATCCCATCGCTATTATTTTATATAACAATAGGGGAGACAGTTTACATAAACTGTCTCCCCTCTCTTTTTGATCAATATTAGTCGGGTATAACCAAATACTATTTCCTCTTTTATATCGCCATACTCCCCTCTTTACGACCCTTGCATCTGCGAGAACTTACGCTATTTTAAAGCGTATAAATATAACTAAAATTGATGACAGCGTGGTAACGAGTGATGTAATTACCTTTGTTCCAAAAAGAGCCTCCTATTTCGCCAAAAATTGCTAATTTGCTATGATCGGAAGCGTATAAATCTATTCCTCCAAAAAGATGATAACCGAGATTGACAGTACCTCCTATCCAACCTTTGTTGTTCACATCCTGAGTTTTGAATTGTCGCCACAAAGGAGTGCTGAGATGAAGTCCGGCACCTGTAACAATACCAATATTAGGGCTCACAGGAGTAACCACAGCTAATCTCAAGGGCACATCAAGGGTAGAGACTCTGAGCATTGCGTAGTTACTTTCACTTTGCTGAAAACTTCCTTGTGAAAACTCGCTGACTCCAAACCCCATTTCAAAGCGGAAGTTTTTTTCAGGAGAGTAGAGCACTCGCATTTGCAGGCGTAGCAAATCACCTCTCATTTGGAAATCACTGCTCACCATTTCAGCAAGCCCTAATCCTGCATCGAATTCACAAGACCATTTCGCATACGGAATACTATCTTTAACGGTTCCTTTTTCTTGGCTAAAAGCGCTAACAGTAGCGCATAATAACAGGGATAATAATAACTTTTTCATTTTATATTTAGTTTTTTAAGCTTTCAAGGATTGAAAGTCAGAATTGTCAGACCAATCACACTCCGTCCAATAACTGACCCCTTATTTAGGTACTCCCCAAATAGGGAAAGCGTACAAAGGAAATTCATAGCTTTGCAATAGATATACGGGGTTATCTTCTTGAGGTTGAACTTTTATATTTAATTTTTTAATATAGAAGCCCTGTGTACCAAGGTCGTAGATGGCACCTAACGCACGTTTAGCTTGCTCTAAGATAGCCTTGTTTTTCTCATCGCTCCAAGCTTTAGCATCGCTAGTACTCAAATTTTTATCACTGTCTTTTAAGTATAAACGTTTGTTTTTGAGTTCGTATTTACAACTTATTTGTAGTATAGAGAATCCGCTATCAGGGAATCGATGTCCTATTTGTATATTACAATCATCAGTGCCATCAAACATTATTCTAAGCATAAAGAGGTCGGTAGAAGCATTGACTTTTAAGACATCTTCATAGAAGGCTTCACTCATATATTCATTATTTTTGAAAGCTTGGCTTATAAGAGCAAACCCTTCAATAGTGGTATTGACATCTTTATAATCGTCGTTGTCAAAGAAATTAGGAGGTACTGAGGAATAGAAAAGTTCGGCAGTAACCCCATTTACTGTTGCCTTATACACCGGAGGCATATTACCTGCAACGCGTTCCAACTCGGTAAAAGGTTGCCCTCCTAAAGTGAAAGTGCGATTGAAAGCAACGCCTTTTTCAGTTGCTAAAACAGCTACTTTACTTTGGGTATCTTTCAGCGCCAACACTCTATTGGTAAACTGAATAGGGTAAGTAGTAGGAGTGCCCGTAGCGGTGCTTACTTTTAGATAATAATGAGTTGCATTTTCCGTAATCGGAGTGATATTTCTGTACAAAGCAGGGGTGCGTGTCCAGTCGGCAGAGGTGGCAGGCTCAAAGTAAATAAAAGAATTGCCTTTTACAAGTAGATTCTGGAATTTGAGTTTGTTACCATCTTTACCTGTGTACAAAAACTGATATACCTTCCCCGTATGGGCATAGCCTATTTCCCCTTGTAAGGCATCGGCTAACAGATGGATTTGATTCTGCCCTATAAAACTGAGCACCAAACCACGTGCCTCTTCTTGGGTACTATAGCTACTGATAGTGGGGGTAGTAGTGCCACTGAGGTCGGAGAGCATAGATACTTTTCCTTGAGTGTCGAACTTCATCAGGAACTGATAGCCTCCAAAAGAGTCGTCAGCAGAAATATAAGTAAGTTTCCATCCTTCGGAAGAAGCAGTAAGTTCTTTCATTAGAGTGGTGTTTTCCACTGGGTCAATAGGGTTATCTACAGCATCGTTGTCGTTCTTAGAGCAGAACGAGAGGCTCATAGCGAACAAGAGTAGGATAAACTTTTTCATAAGATATTTATTTTATGGATGTTTTATTTTCCAAATAGATAGCACAATAAGCAGTAATAGGGCAGTAATACCTATTACTGAGGGCTCATAGAAAATATGGGTAATGAGCAGGAGTACGCATACTATAAGGATAAATTTGTACATAATTAACATAAGAATTTGAAACACATTAGAGGTTACTTTTTGTAGACTCTAATGTGTTTCTTTTTTTAATTACTTGCATAAGCAAGGAAAGAAAATGTAGGTATACTACGACTTGTCAATGAGTATATAGTATTAGTATACTTGATATTTTTTGGATATTTGTCTATATAAAAACCTTCCGAAGAGGCAGACAAAATGTTATTGATAGCTGAAGTAACTTTTGCAAAAACATCGGCATTCTCCGGAGCTCTCCAAAGAGCAATATCAGTAGTACCATTCGTTGTGAATTGTGGATTCGATAAAAACAAACGTTTGTTTTTAAATTCGTAATCATATGTATATACAATTCTAGACAAGTTAGATTTATTAGGGAATGCATAAAGCAATGTAACATCACATTTTCCAGTATTTTTGTCAAAAACAAAATAAATTCTACTGAACGATTTAGTGTTATCTATTTTCAAGACATTTTGGACAAATGTTTCTGAACTATACTGAGCTAAAGGATCTCCAAAGAATAGTAATTGTTTATATTTAGTTCCTATGTCTTTATAATCATCACTGACAAATTCATCAGGAGGAAACTGAGAGAAAAAGGCTTCAGCGGTTACACCATCTACGGTTGCTTTGTAAGTAGGAGGAGTAGTGCTGTTATCGCATACTAATTCTGTAAAGGCCTTACCTTGTAAAGTGAGAGCAGGGTTAAAAGTAATACCTGCTTTACTGGACGAAACAGTTGCTCGTAAAGTGGTATTGGGGTCAGAAAGAGGAGTAAGAAGTATGTTTCTGCTATCATACTCCATATTATAGTAAGTAGTTACGCCATTATTCTCCACTTTAAAATAGTATTTATCACTATTTTCTTCAAGAGTGTTTACATTTTTAGAAAGCGTTTCGATATCCGCCCAATCTTGTGCGGTAGCGGGCTCGAAATACACAAATTGTTCGGTTTTTTTACGCTGGGTTCTAAACTTGAGTTTATTACCTTCTTTACCGAAGTATACAAACTCAAAATCACCTGCAAAACCTACTCCTGGTATTCCTTTCTTTGCATCGGAGAGTTCGTGAAGATAATTTTTAGTTGTAAAAGAAAGCAAAGTGCCTTGCCCCCATTTAATTTCGTATTTACTACTTTTAGGGGTACCTGGTAAGGTTGCATCGGAAGCCATAGACACAAAACCTTCGGGGGTAAACTTCATCAAGAAGATAAAATTCCCGAAATTTTCATTGGTATGATATACGAACTTCCAACCTTGCTGAGGAGATGTGAGTTCTTGGCGCAATTCAGCTTGGTTTTGCTCAAAGCGTTGCTCAGGGGTTTTGCCTCCGAAGAGGTCATCGGGTTCATTTTTTCGGCAAGCAAAAAGTGCCAAAGCGATAAAGGATAAATATAATAACTTTTTCATCGTGTTTTAGGTTTTATTGTAATACAGATAGCATTTGGTTTTCTACTACTTCTTGTAGCTGGTAAATATCGATATTCCATTCACTTTTGAAGTACTCTACTACGAAAGCTTCTTTTTTGCGAATAAAGGCTCTACCTTTTTCATCACTAATAGCATTTACTTTAGCATCCCAAGCGGTTTTGCTCATACTGAGCATACCAGAGGTCATCTCGGCAAAATCTTCGATATCATTGAGCATAGAATATGGGGTGATAAAGCCTGCATTATTCGCATCGACTAATTTTACGTTGTACCAGTTTGAAGTATAGCCAGAAGGAGTGATTTTTCCATACTCTTCAGAGTAAGGTTTTTTCTGGTTGATAATGTGGCAATACTCGTGGTGAATGGTATGGAAATACTGACGAGTACCGCTGTGGTTGTGAGTGTCGAGTTGGTCTACATTAAAAAGGGTGATCTTCATACCACTATCGGCAAACCCAAGGGTAATAGTACCATCGCTGTTTACATTATAACCTCCGATAAGCGAGATTTGGCGCGGAGCAATACTTTTGATAAAGTCTTGTCCTGCCACTTGGGTATAAGCATCAATCCATACTTTTTTTACGATTTCGAGCATCGGTTGCACTTTTGCTTCGGTAGGAGGGTAAAAGTATTTTCCCATTTCAAAATCAGCATCTATATAGTTATAGGTAACTATAATGTTATAGGGGCGCTGGAAATTGTCGTAGATATAGGTGTCTAACGGAGTTTTAGCCGTTACACGAGGCTGAATTACACTCTCGGGGTCGAGGTTTTCTTTGTTGTTGCAGGCAGCTAATGATAGAGCCAACACTGCTGTGATATATAATTTTTTCATACTATTAGCAAATTATGATTAACAATTAACGAGGGTTTGAGGTGATACCATTGGAGATAGCATCTTCAGGGATTTGCAGTTCACGGCGAGGATCTTTTTTAGGAAGCTCTAAGGTTTCGCTACCTTTTTGGTGAACAACTTTCATACCGAGGCGTTTGTTATCGATCCAACGCAAACCTTCGAACACGAAAGCAGCTCTTCTCACATCTACTACGCATTGCAACCATTCGCGTTGCTGGGTAGAGAGGGTGTAGGCCGGGTCGAACTCAGTACCTTTATTTTGATAAAGCCTATTCATAGTAGCTTCATCTAAAGCAAAGTTAGGACGAATGTTTTGTGACGTTTTCTTTCTTAAATACAGTACTAAATCAGTAAGGAATTTAGCTTTTTCACCTTTCATCACGTAAGCTTCCAAACGGTTTAGGAAGACCTCGTCGTAAGAAATAAGTACTGCCATATTGTAAGGGTAGCCATTTCCAGTTGAAACATTGGTGTATTTGAAATACTCTTGGAATTTAGGGATATTGCGATAGTCCTCATTTCCAAAAACCGGATAAGACCAGTCTAATCCGAAGGGGTGAGAGTCTGCACTCAATATTTCTTCAGATTTTTCTAAGGTTAAGCCGTATTTATTGAACGCAAAATTTCTACTATATACAGAAGAAGCTCCTACTATCAAGGCATTAGCAGGTTCATCGGCGCTGGCGTAGAGCAACCTTTGTTGTGCGTAAGTACGAGAGCGTTGTGCCTTCACGTCGCGTAGTTTGTTATCGGGGTTAGCCCCTAAGGCTATGTCAGCGTGTTCTATTACCTTATCCCAATCACCTTTTACTAAATAGAAACGGCTTGCAAAAGCGTGAGCAGCTTCTTTAGTAAAATGGAATTTAGGTTTAGTATATTTGCTATTATCGATAAGAGATATGCCTTCAATCAAGTCTTTTTCGATAGCATCGTAATAATCCTTTAAAGGGATACGTTTGTATATTTCAAAAACTTTTCTTTCGGCTTTGGTACTATAGGGTAAACCTAAATCGGAAGTGGCAGTAGCGGGGTTGTAGGGCTTACACCAGAATAGCCCCAACATAAAGTGTGCATAAGCACGTGCGACAAGAGCTTCGCCTTTGAGGTAGTTCAGGTTGCTGTTGCCACCGAGTTCTTGTACAGCTTCCAAAGCATAATTAGCAGTGGCTACTGCTTCATAAGCTGCGTAGAAATAATGAGCAGGCGTATCTCTTGTATTGTACTCATTATTGGTTTCCCAAGCGTACATTTGATTGTTAAGCACAGAAGAAGGAGAGAGTTTTACTTTATCGCCTGCGTTATCGCTCATTGTTTCGCAAAACTCTGCATACAAAGCATTGGGATAGGCGGTAGCTAAGAGCTCTTGCACTTTTTCTGGAGAGTCGAGTTCAGTACGTGCATCAGGTACTTCGTCGAGGAACTTGTCGCAACTGCTAAGGGGAAGCCCCAAAGCAACTGCTATGATAGGGATATATATATTCTTTTTCATTTACTTACGTTTTTAGATTCCAAGGTTGATGGTAAAGGTATATTGAGCGGTTACCGGATAAGCTACCCCTCCAGAACGGAAGAATTCGGGGTCTTGACCGTTGAGGTTCTTATCGGAATAGATAAGGAAAGGGTTAGCTGCCTGCAAGCGCAAAGTAAGGTTGTTCACCTTCAATTGCTCTAACACTTCTTTGGGGAAAGTGTACGAAAGCGAGATGTTTTTCATACGTACAAACGAACCATCTACTACACGTTCGGTAGAATAATTGTAAGCGTTGTACACGCGTCGTAGAGTTCTATATCCTATTTCGTTTACAGTTCTCTTATCGGCAATACCAGGGATATTGGTAATGTGTTCATCTCCGGGTTGTATCCAGCGGTTTCTCATTTCTTTAGGGAATACGCTGAGGTCGTTATAATCGATTGAATACTGGTCGGGTTTACGGAGCTTATTACCTGCTTGAGCGGTGATAAGAGTAGAAAGTTCCCAGTTTTTGTAACGGAAAGTATTAGAGAGACCAGCAGTGATATTAGGTTCTACCGCTCCTTCTTTTTTGAGGAACGACAAGATATTGTCGATTTGTTGGAAATCGATATCTTCAAACTTAGTACTGCCATTGCGGAGGTTGAACAAAGGTAAGCCTTTATCGTTCAATCCTTTGAAATCAAAAGAGTACAAGGTATTGCGAGCACCTCCCACTATATTTCCTCCTACTTCTCGTACTAAGTTATAAACGTTAGGGCGGTAGGTAAGTGATGTAATTTCTTGGTTAAAATAAGCGAAATTGATACCGGTATTCCAACTAAAATCATCGGTTTTGATGTTTTTAGTATCCAAAGCAAGCTCAATACCTTTGGTAGTCATAGCTGCATTGTTTGCCAATTTCAACAATTGTCCTCCTATCCCTGAGGTACGCACGTAGTCAATCAGGTCTTTAGAGTTCTTTTGGTACAAGTCCATAGAAAGATTCACACGGTTTTTAAACAAACCGAGTTCTACCCCGAAGTTAGTTTCATATACTTTTTCCCAAGTAAGTTGGGAGTTTTGGAGTTCGGCGATATAGATAGTGTTTTCTCTATCATTGAGGTTGTATCGGTTAGCCACTTGGTTTTTAAAGATAGCCAAGGCGTTGCTAGCTGAACCTAAACCAGCGATAAGTCCGTAGCTAAGGCGGAAAGCGAGGTTAGAGATGGTGTTATTATCTTCGAGGAATTTCTCGTTAGTAGCGTTCCAGCGCACACTAGCATTCCAAGTAGGTAACCAGCGAGCGCTTCGACTTCTACCTAATTGGTTAGAACCTTCATAATTCAGTGTTCCTGCAAACACATAGCGTTGTTGGTAACTATAAGTACCTTGCAAGAAGAAAGCTATACCGCGTTCTTTGGTAAAACCTTTTTCGAAATAAGGTGAGTTATCTTGAATTGCTTTTTGGATAGCGCGATAATCGGTAAAGGCGGTGCCTCCACGTGCAAACTGATAACCATAGCCAGTGAAAGTTTGATTATCACGGTCGGTATGGCGATACTCTTGTCCTAAGAATACTTTCACATCGTGTACATCTTTAAACAAACCTTTGTACTCTAAAGCGTTGCGGAAATAGTAACTTTGGAGGTTGTTTTCAGTAAGCTTATAAATACCTCCGTTAGGCAATACTATTTGTGGGATTCTGTCGGGATTTTCAGGGTCTTCAAACAAGAAAGGGTTGGCTTTAGCAATCACGGTAGTGCGATTGGCGCGATAAGCCCCTACTACGTTAGTGTTTTCTTTCATAGAATGTTCGTTCGAGCTCTTTACGTGACGAACAGAACCGAGGAAGTTGTATTTAAGACCTTTGGCTAATTTTATTTCTAAATCACCTTGAATTTTATACTCAAGTACGTTCAAATCCATATAGTTATTAGCGAGCTCGTTGAGGATGTTCATAGGAGCATAGTTATAGCTGTAATACTCATACTTACCATCATCGCCATAAGGGCGTAAGGCGCGTGTGGTGTTGAGCGCATAGCTAAAAGGGTTGATATCGAAATCACGGTCGTAACCACCGCTCACGGTATTAGCTGAACGGTTATAAGTACCAGGAGCTCTTTGGGTACGGATAGAGCCTTGAGTAAGGATTCCCACTTTCACGTTTTGTGAAAGATTATAAGTTGTTTTGAGGTTACCGGTTACGCGGTGTACGCGGTCAGCAATCGTCCAACCGGGATCTACAAAAAAGCCCACAGAACCGTATACAGTTGCGTTTTCACCTCCTCCTGAAAGGCTCACCGTATGGTTTTGAGTAAGCGACGGACGGAAGAGCGTTTTGAACCAATCGGTATTAGCATATTCATATTTGCGCAAGAAGGCGATGCGAGCGGCTTCGGTATTTTCTAAGCCATAGCGACCGGTAGCAGGATCATACGTATCAATAGCGCGATACATTATATTATAAGCCCCACCGTAACGCGCTTGGGTATATGAAGAAAGAGAAAAGTAGCCTTTTTGTTCCAATTCGCGGTAGATACCCATTGACTCTTGAGAGTTCATAATATCGTACTGATTGTAGTTAGGAATCATACGAACGGATTGCTCCAATTGGTAGTTTATCTGTGTTTTTATGTTTTTCTTACCACTTTTGGTAGTGATAATCACGGCACCGTTCAGAGCGCGTGCTCCATAGAGAGAAAGAGCTGAGGCGTCTTTGAGGATTTCGATACTCTCGATATCGTTGGCATTGATACCTGATATAGCAGAGCTTACGAGGGTAGAAGCATCACCCGAAGCGAGTTGTTCGAAGCTGAGGTTTACTACCTCTTCTTGTACGGCACCATCGACCACCCATAGCGGTTTGGTATCGCCGAAGATAGATGAGCCCCCGCGAATGGTAATTTTAGGTGAAGTACCAAAAGTACCGGAGATGTTCTGCACGTTTACCCCTGCTGATCGACCTTCGATCATACGACCTACATCGACCACACCGTCCATTTTGATATTGTCGGCTTTGAGGGTTTGTGAACTACCGGTAAAGAGTTTTTTGTTAATTTCTTGGTAACCGGTGAGTACCACTTCTTTAAGCTGTTGGGCTTCGTCTTGAAGGGTAACGTTAATCACTTTGGCAGTACCTACTACTTTCTCTACTGAGGCGCTCCCCAGCTGAGAAAAAACTAATACGGCGCTGTCATTGGGTACTTTAATAGAGTATTTACCATCGAAATCGGTGGCGACCCCGTGAGAAGTACCTTTTACCAGTACTGAGGCACCGGGTAGTGGAGTGCCTGCTTCATCTTTTACTACCCCTGTTACGGTGCGTTCTTGGGCAAAGGCAACACCAAAGAACAGCACAGTGCATAACAGTGCATACATCAATTTTTCTTTCATCGCTATTATATTATTTCGTTCAATTAATTTTGCAAAGGTTCAGAAAAAAAAATTATAAAAGCAAATTTTATGGGTAATTTTTTTCTATGTTAAATAACCAAATGTGTATAATTTCCTAATGCTATTTTTTGAATAAAACAAGTGCATTTTCTGAAAATACCCTATTTTTTTTCATCATTTTGCTGAATTCTTTGCAATATTTTCAGAGAATCGCCAAAAACATTGCGTTTTTTTCAGTTTTTCACATATTGCTTTGCAAAATACTTATTTTCAAGTATATAGGGACTCATAATTCGCTTTTAAGCGCTATTTATTAAACTGTAACTTTCTGTGAAATTTAACTTTATTTAACATTTTGAAATATTATTCTTTTATTGAAATTGAAGTGTTTTTAGGCTAATGAGAGTTTGAGTGATTAGTAAATTAGGTGCGAACCGTACGGGCGGGAGAAAATTAGGAAATTAGAAAATTAGAGAATTAGGAAATGAGGAAAAGAGGTACGAGTCGCACGGGCAATTTTTTGGAGCATCAACTTTGACAAAGTTTTAAACTTTGCCAAAGTTTGAGATGAAAAAGCGATGTGTTGGGGCTGTTAGGGGCATTCGGAAGGAAACGGAGAAATTCAAAAAAGGGGAAGTAGGGTTTTTGATGAAAAAAGGGTGTAAGGAGGGTGTGGTTAGCTTATAGAGAGCTTATAGGAAGCTTATACGAATCTTGGACGATTGTTATAGAAAGGGTATATAAAAAGTTGATTCATAATATAATACAGCGATATAAAAAATGGCAAAAAGAGGGTTTCGAGGCGAAAGAAAGAGGAAGAGGCACTAGGCCTTAGGCCATAGGCAATAGGGGGGGAGTATGACGGAAAGGAGAAGGGATAATTAGGGAATTAGCAAATTAGAAAATTAGTAAATGGGGAAGTGTGAGGTCTTAGGCCATAGGCAATAGGGATAACATCCCACTTTACACACACTCCGCTCTCGCAGACTTCCGTTCAAAAAGAGGAATGTTGTGACGGAAAAAGGAAGAAATGACGAAGGGCGAGGGGCGAATGACGAGGGACGAATAAAGAAAAGGGTTATATTAACTAACAATCCTTCCGCTAAGGCGTTTCTTATAGCCTACACCTCATTTTCTAATTTACTAATTTACTAATTAGTCTGGCATTATTTTTGAAGCTCTATTGCGGTAAAATAAATCATCAACAAGAACTCATCAATTAAAAAAATCATTAAGAATGAAAACCTATTTTTTCTGCCTTATGGCAATAGCTTTCACAACAGGGTGTGCTAACGGCAATAGCCAAAGAACACCCTCACTTATCACTAACGACGAAAATTCAACTCATCAACAAGCAGAAATGAAAAAAACAAACAAATCAAAATCTACTGACATCTATTTTGCAGGAGGTTGCTTCTGGGGTACCGAACACTTCTTTAAACAAATTCGCGGAGTACTCGCCACCGAAGTAGGCTATGCCAATGGCAAACTCTCCAAAGCCCCCAGTTACGAACAAGTAAGTACAGGCAATACAGGTTTTGCCGAAACCGTAAAAGTAACCTACAACCCTCAACTCATCGACCTCAACCAACTGCTCGACCTCTATTTCAAAATCATCGACCCTACTTCTCTCAACAAACAAGGCAACGACCGTGGCACGCAATACCGCACAGGCATCTATTACGTAAACGAAACCGAAAAACCGCTTATCGACAAAGCTATTGCCACACTTGCCACTCAATACAGTAAACCCATAGTAGTAGAAGTGCTCCCTTTAAAGAACTTTTATAAAGCCGAAGAATATCATCAGGCGTATTTAGATAAGAATCCGCAAGGCTATTGCCATATTTCACCAGCCTTGTTTGAAATAGCACGCAAAGCCAATCCAGTCAAACAGAAAGGCTTTAAAAAACCTTCTCAAGCCGACCTTCGTAAGCAACTCACCCCCGAGCAATACGCCGTTACCCAAGAAAGCGCTACCGAGCGCCCATTTGCCAATGCCTATTACAACGAGTTCCGCGAAGGTATTTATGTGGATATTACCACCGGCGAACCCCTCTTTATCTCTACCGATAAGTTCGAATCAGGCTGTGGCTGGCCAAGTTTCTCTAAACCTATTGATAAAAAACTCATAGAAGAAAAAACCGATAAATCTCATAATATGACTCGTACCGAAGTGCGCAGTAAGTTAGGCGACGCACATCTCGGTCACGTTTTTAACGATGGACCTAAGGATAAAGGAGGCTTGCGCTATTGTATCAACAGTGCCTCATTGCGCTTTATCCCCAAAGACGATATGGAAAAAGAAGGTTATGGCAAATATATATCCCTCTTAGAGAAAAAAACTAAAAAATAAAAAATTAATACTCTCATTCTAAGAAAGGGGAAGGCTACTATTTTAGGTCTTCCCCTTTTTACTTATTACTTATCATACACTTAGCCCAAGCTATACTTCCTCCTATCTTTAATTTCGCTTCTTCGTCCTACAAACAATTTTTTAAATTTGCTTTTCTCATTTTAAAGTTCTACCTTTGCAAAACTTTTAACCATTAACCTTTCATTAACTCTTAACTCATAACTAAAAAGATGATTATTCAAAAAAAAGACGTATTAGAAGCGCTCCGCAAGATTACCACTCCTGGTGAAGGAAAAAATATGGTAGATAGCGGTGCTGTACAAAATATAGTAGTTTTCGGTGATGAAGTGGTAGTAGATGTAGTGATAAACAACCCCAGTCTGCAAGCCAAAAAACGCACCGAAGTAGAGGTGATGAAAGCCATTCACGGCGAAGTAAACGAGAAAGCCAAAGTAGTGGTAAATGTAAAAGTAATCGCCCCCGAAGTTACTGAAATTAAAGGGAAACCTATTCCAGGTATTCAGAATATCATAGCCGTTGCCTCAGGCAAAGGAGGCGTAGGAAAGAGTACTGTTACAGCCAACTTAGCAGCAGCACTTGCCAAAATGGGCTTCAAAGTAGGTGTACTCGATGCCGATGTATATGGTCCTTCTATCCCTATGATGTTCGATGTAGCCACCGAGCGTCCGCGTTCAGTAACCATTGAGGATAAATCGTTTATTCAGCCCATCGAAAACTACGGGGTAAAAATACTCTCAATTGGGTTCTTTACCAATGCCAATCAAGCAGTGATATGGAGAGGTCCTATGGCAGCCAAAGCCCTTAACCAGCTCATTTTCGAGGCTTATTGGGGCGAATTAGATTTTCTCCTCATCGACCTTCCCCCAGGTACAGGCGACATTCACCTGAGCATTATGCAAGCCTTACCTATCACAGGGGCAGTAGTAGTGAGCACTCCACAGCCTGTCGCCCTTGCCGATGCTCGTCGTGCGGTAGCAATGTTCGGACAAGAAAATATCAATGTGCCTGTGTTGGGTATCGTAGAAAATATGGCTTACTTTACCCCTGAGGAATTGCCGAACAACAAGTATTATATCTTTGGTAAAGAGGGAGCTAAACACTTGGCAGGAGAACTAAAAGTGCCTTTCTTAGGCGAAATACCCTTAGTACAAGCCGTTCGTGAAGCAGGCGATACAGGGCAACCCATAGCGTTGCAAGAAGACAGTCCGCAAGCAAAAGCCTTCCACTCCTTAGCACAAGAAGTGGTGAAGAATGTAGTCACTCGCAACGAAAACCTCCCACCCTCTGAGGCTATCAAGATTACCAATATGGCAGGGTGCAGTAGTAAATAATAAGAAACCAAAAGAGTTATACTTACCCTTTTACCTTTTATCTTTTAACTCTTAACACCTAATATCAATGAACCCAGAAGAACTTAAACAAGAAGTAATAAAAGCTTTAGATAAGATACGTCCCTATTTGCAAAACGATGGGGGAGATATTTCTTTAGTGGATATCGAAGATGGCAAAATCGTAAAAGTGCGATTAGAAGGTACTTGCACTAACTGTTCAGTAAACCAACTCACACTTAAAAGTGGAGTGGAAATGACTATCAAAGAGTTTGTACCTCAAATAGAAAAGGTAATCAGCGTGGAATAACTAATCAGTATAATGGCAACGAATAAAGAATCGAGAAAAGAATATTGGAAACGCAAGTGGCTCAGTAAATACCGCTTGGTAGTAATGGACGACAGTACTTATGAGGAGAAAACCTCCTTCCGCTTGAGTCGTCTTAATATCTTTGTGTTTGGTTCCTTGTTTGCCTTTGTGCTCATTACGCTCACCACCGTGCTGATTATCTATTCACCTTTGCGTCAGTATATCTTAGGGTATACTGCCGTAGAAAACAAACGCGAGACTTTAAACTTGCTTTTTAGGGTAGATTCCTTAGAAGGTAAAATACAAAGTAATGATGAGTATCTCGCTTCACTGAAAAAGGTGCTTGTAGGTAATATCAAACCTCAACAAGACAAAGATACTACCAGCTTTAACATCTCCGACCCTAAATACAACCCTAAGGCTTACAGGACAACTCCTACAAAAAAAGATTCTATTCTTCGTAAAGAAGTAGAAGAGGAAGAGACTCAACCTCAAGACAGTTTATAATACAAAAAAACAATGACAAAACTAAGTGTAAACATTAATAAGATTGCCACCTTGCGCAATGCTCGTGGAGGCAATATCCCCGATTTGTTACAAGTAGCCAAAGATGTACAACAGTTTGGTGCCGAAGGTATCACTATTCACCCTCGCCCCGATGAACGTCATATCCGCTACCAAGATGCCTTCGATTTGCTAAAAGTAGTAACCACCGAGTACAATATTGAGGGCAACCCTATCCCTAAGTTTATAGATTTAGTGTTACAAGTAAAACCTACCCAAGTAACTCTTGTTCCTGATGCCGAAGATGCTATTACCTCTAATGCAGGTTGGGATACTGTTAAACACAAAAGTTTCTTAACCGAAGTAGTTACCGAATTTAAGCGCAACGGCATTCGCACCTCTCTTTTTGTAGACCCAGTGGAAGCAATGGTAACGGCTACCGCTACCACAGGAGCTGACCGTGTGGAGCTTTATACTGAGAAGTATGCTCGTGAGTATGCTCGCGGTGATAAAACCCAGATAGCCCCTTATATAAAAGCAGCCTTAGAAGCACAAAAAGTAGGATTAGGACTCAATGCAGGACACGATTTGAGTCTCGACAATGTGAAGTACTTCAAAGATAATATTCCTAATTTATCAGAAGTATCCATAGGGCACGCACTTATTTGTGAAGCACTCTATTTAGGTTTAGAAAATGTAATACAACTCTACCTAAATAAATTGGCAGATTAGTAAATTTGTCAATTAGCAAATTAGGAAAAAGTGCCCCTTAGATTAGCCAATAATTATACATTAAATATCAACAAAATGAAAACACATCTTACCTTAGGGGAGTTCATCATTCAAAATCAGAAGGACTTCCAACATTCAACAGGTGAGCTCTCACGTTTGCTGAGTGCTATCAAATTAGCCTCTAAGTTAGTAAACCGTGAAGTAAATAAAGCGGGGCTTGTTGAGGATATTTTAGGCGATATGGGCAAGGAGAATATCCAAGGTGAAGTACAGAAGAAATTAGACGTCTTTGCTAATGATCTCTTTATCCGTGCGCTTACACAGCGCGATGTAGTATGTGGCATAGCTTCCGAAGAAAACGAATTCTTTATACCGATTACGGCTTCTGAAAACAGTCCTAATAGCAAATATGTGGTGCTCATCGACCCACTGGACGGTTCGAGCAACGCCGACGTAAATGTAACGGTGGGCACAATCTTCTCTATCTACAAACGTATAACTCCCATAGGTACACCTGTGCAATTGGAAGATTTCTTGCAAGAAGGCAAGAAGCAAGTGGCGGCAGGGTATGTGGTCTATGGGCTTTCTACTATGTTAGTCTACACTACAGGACACGGAGTAAACGGTTTTACACTCGACCCTTCTATCGGTACTTATTACCTTTCTCACCCTGATATGAGGTATCCCAAAGATGGTAATATTTATTCGATTAATGAGGGAAATTATGTGCATTTTCCACAAGGAGTAAAAGATTATATCAAATATTGCCAAGCATTAGAGGACGACCGTCCTTATACCTCTCGATATATAGGTTCTTTGGTCTCCGATTTTCACCGCAATATGCTCAAAGGTGGGATTTATATTTACCCGCAAGGTACACGTACGCCAAGAGGTAAATTACGCCTGCTTTATGAGTGCAATCCTATGGCTTTTCTTACTGAGCAAGCAGGAGGTAAAGCTTCAGATGGTTATGGACGTATAATGGACATCAAGCCTACAAAGCTACATCAGCGGGTGCCTTTCTTCTGTGGTTCGGAAAATATGGTGAAAAAAGTAGAGTCGTTTATGGCAAAATATCCAAAAGACAAACCTGAATATTAGTAAATTATAAAATAAAGAATAAAAAACTTGCAAAATATTTGCTCAATATTTTGCAAGTTTCGAAAATAGTATTACTTTTGCACCCGTAATGAAAGAAGGTACCTTAGCTCAGTTGGTAGAGCAAAGGACTGAAAATCCTTGTGTCCCTGGTTCGATTCCTGGAGGTACCACGAGATCTTCTTCATAGAGGAAATTTTTCATATTTTTAAGGATTAGGAATTGCAAAAGCCTCAGCGTAATGCTGAGGCTTTTGTTTTTTATTTTATACTATACTTTCCTATTTAAAATATTCTGTATCCTACTGAAAGGCTAAACACTTGGTTTGAGGTACTCTCAGAACGGTTAGGGAGCACATCGCTGAAACCTATACCGTACTGAATACCTGCTGTAAATCGTTTGATTTCTACGCCTGTGGCTAAGTTTAATCCAGCATCAAAAGGGCGTAAATCATCAGAAGAACGATTACCTATGCTGAGGGAATGGCGATTGGTTACTTTATAGTCCTTTAACTTATCTTTCTTGTAGTAAGCCCATTCTTCACGACTATTGCCCCACAAAGCAGCTGCTACATAAGGACCTGCTTTCCAAACGAGTTTTACATTCCTGAGTTTAAGTTTATAGCCTACATAAAAAGGCATCTCTAAATAACCATAAGTGTAATGCAACTCACTGATTTGTTTTTCTTTACCTTCTTTATATTTATACTCGTAGGCTTGCCCTTTGGTGTTGAGCATTAAACCTGTTTCAAGAGCAAATCCGGTAGGGAAGTTCAAACTGAACAACGCCCCTGTATGAAAACCTGGGGTAAAAGTTCTATCACTATTAGAAGAATCGGCGTAATAAAGTCCTGCTATATTGCCTCCTATTTTCACTTCTAAACCTGGCTTTACTTGTGCCTGTAACATCGCTATACTGCTGAATAACATTACAGCTAAAAATAGTTTTGTTCTTTTCATTCTATATTGATTTTTGTTATTTAAAGTACAAAGATACAAAATATTTTGTAAATGAACAAACTTGCGAATATATTAATTATTATTACCTTTGCCTCCCAAACTAAAAGCTGAACACTAATACTTAACAACTGATGAAACAGATAGACGGTTTTTCTAAACTTACCAAAGCCCAAAAGATTGCCTGGCTTTGCGATACTTATTTCCCTAATATAGAGAATGCTGCATCTTTTTTTGAAAAGTACCACAACGCTGATACTGACCTTCAAAAACTGCACGACGAGTTTATTGAAAATACAGTCTCTAACTACTATCTGCCCTTTGCGGTAGCACCTAACTTCCTCATCAACGGGCGCACTTATACTGTACCTATGGCTATTGAAGAGAGCTCGGTGGTGGCAGCTGCTAGCAGGGCAGCTAAATTCTGGCAAAGCCGTGGCGGTTTTCATACCGAAGTGCTTTCTACCGAAAAAACAGGGCACGTACATTTCTTCTTCTACGGTGAAAAAACTAATTTAGAAAACTTCTTCAACCACATACAACCCTTGATGCTCGCCAAAACGCAACCCATTACTGCCAATATGGAAAAACGCGGGGGCGGTATTACTTCTCTTACCTTAGTGGACAAAACCGATGCTTTGGCGCACTATTATCAGCTTTCGGCTACTTTTGAAACCTTAGACGCGATGGGTGCGAACTTCATCAATTCGTGCTTAGAATCCTTTGCACAGACGTTTAGAGAAGAAGCGGAACGGGACGCCTCTATCGGTGATAAGTATGAAATCGTAATGTCGATACTCTCGAACTATGTGCCTAACTGTTTGGTGCGCGCAAAAGTGCAATGCCCTATTGAGGAGTTGGAGATTGCCAACTTAAAAGGTGCTGAAGCTGCGAAGAAATTTGTGCAAGCACTCGCTATTGCCAATGCTGATGTGTACCGTGCTACCACTCACAACAAAGGTATAATGAACGGTATTGACTCGGTAATTTTGGCTACGGGTAATGATTTTCGTGCCATAGAAGCTGGTGCGCACGCTTATGCTGCTCGTAGCGGACAGTACAAGAGCTTATCGGGTGCGTGGATAGAGGGTGATACTTTCTTCTTTGCCCTTGAAATCCCTTTGGCTTTGGGCACCGTGGGCGGACTTACTACATTGCACCCTTTGGTAAAAACGGCTCTTGAAATCCTTGAAAAGCCTAACGCCCGTGAGCTAATGCAAATAGTGGCTTGTGTGGGGTTAGCACAGAACTTTTCGGCTGTAAGCTCGCTGATTAGTCTGGGAATCCAGAAGGGGCATATGAAAATGCACTTGAACAACATTTTTAACCAATTAGGGGCTACCGAAGAGGAAAAACGCGTACTTTCTTCTTATTTTAAAGATAAAACCGTAACATATAACGATGTAGCCGAAGCTCTCAAGAAAATTAGGAAATGAGGTGCGAGCCGCACGGGCAAATCTTTGGTAAAGTGTAGCGACGCAAAATTTGTAAACCAATACTGATGGACTTTAAATAAACTTCAAACGAAACTACAGTGGGTTTTCAGTGGGTCTACAGTGGGTCTACAGTGGGTCTATAGTGGGTCTATAGTGGCTCTACAGTGGCTCTATAGTGGCTCTACAGTGGCTCTACAGTGGCTCTACAGTGGCTCTACAGTGGCTCTACGATGATGATTAATTAAATTATAATTGAAAATTAATCGAGGTTATAGAGCTACTATCTTCTAATATCTCTCGTTCTACTGGTTAGACTTATCGGACATAAAATAACTAACGTGAGTTCGATATAAGAAAAGTGTAGCCTACACTACAGAAATCTTACAAATCTTTACAAATCAAACAAATAAATAGCAAGCGACCTAAAAGTCTCGGACTGATTACACGGACAGTCTTTCAATTGACAATTGACAATTGATAATTGACAAATGTGATGCGCACGGATTGGTAACTGCGTTGCTGGATTTTCACGAAGCAGTAACAGAAAGACGATTGTAAATTAATGTTGTATATATCGAACTGACGTTAAAAATAGTATCAAGACTACACCTTGTGAAATAACAATGAGGAATAACGAGGGAAAATTATAGGAAGAAAATGAGGAAAAAAATAATGGAAAATGAGGAGAAATAGAGAAAAAAGGGCTGAAAAGTGAGGAAAAAATGGGAATTATATAAAAGAGTAATTTTTTAGTATGTTTTGGGCACTACGTCAAAAATACTACAAGATTTAGTAAATAATTAGAGAACAATAGGTTACAAATGCAATTTTAGGGAGTTTTTAGGTGATTTTTGGTAAAGCAAGACCCTTTGCGAGCCCTTATTTTACGTGGATAAATAATTTCCCTTAACAATTGTTAAAAAACTACGTCATTAGTACGTCATTGAGGTAAAACGCGTTAAATTAATCTTAAAAAGTTTGGCAAATACTTGACAGCCCCCTTAACTTTGCAACGTTCAATTTTTACTAAAAAACGAAAAGAAATATGAGAAAAAACATCTTTGCATTAGTAGCTTTTACAGCACTTACTTTAGTAGGATGCAAATCAGAAGCCGATGACGGTGTGGGCGAGAAACCGCGTTCTAGCACCGAGACCAACTTTTTCTTCCGCAATGGTGCTACGCACACTATCCATATGCAAGAAAAAGAAAAACGGACCGTTACTATTGACGGTGCAACTGATAACTTCACTTATGAAGTTCCTGTGGGTTATTTGAGTGTAAGCAAGAGTACAGACCCCTCTCCCTCACTTGTTATTGAAGCTGAAGACGGCAGTACAGGCAGTCACGATATTCGTATCACCGATAAAACTGCTAATGGTGTAGGCATTACTGCTACCCTTACTGTAATAGTGGGCGAACGTGACAGAGGTTGGGACGGCAATAATTTTGTTATTGAGAATATTGACGGTGACAAAACTACCAAAGACGCTAAGGACTATGTAGACATAGAAGTTCCCGAAGGCTTTACTTACGATACCTCTACTTTAAAACCAGATGGTGCCGGCGAAAGGGTAACTGTTAAGCAAACAGGTAATTTATTAAAAGTAACGGCTAAAAACCATTACGATGAGACAACTCCTATTACCCTTAGATTGAAAAAGACCGATGCGGAAGACCGCGTGGTAACTATTAAACGCGTAACTAAATTTTGGAGAACCAACAATAATGGTATTGCCTTAGAAGGACTTTCTAGCAATGTATACGTTACCCAACGGAGTTTTGATATGTTGCAAAACCCACCAAAAGTACCTTATACAGTAAAAGAGGTTACGTATGGTTATAATAATTCCAACGTTTCTATAAGTGGATTCGAACTTTTCCGCAACCCTATTATTACAAAGATAGACCTTAACAATGTAGAAGTTATTAATTCATATGCTTTTTATTATTCTCAAAACTTAGTAACTGTTGTGGCGGATAAAGTAAAATATATATATGATGGAGCATTTGCCGGAACGAAAATCAAACGTATCAATTTACCTGAAATAGAGAGGATTAATGGTAGTAGTCCGTATTACTATACCTTCCCTACAACCTTACAGTCTATTACAATAGGAACCAAAGTAAAAACTCTTGACAATTACCTTTTCCTTAAAGAGTTAAGAGAAGTGCGTATAGCCTCGACTACACCAGGAGCTATTACAATGCAAAATCAGGTAATACAAGAAGGTAACAATACGACATTGTATGTACCAAGTGCCTATGTAAATGACTGGAAGCTTAAATTCCCTTGGGTAGAACAAACGTTTAAAGGGGGAATAAAAGGAATGTAAGAAAAGCGCGTGTAGCGACAAACTAATTTCTAAAACAAAACGAGAATGAACAGAATAAAAATACTTATGGTTGCTACCTTAGCAACCCTTAGCACAGGTGTGTTATCAGCACAAGATAACTACCGCCCTTGGCTCGTAGGAGTGGGCGTGAGCACCGTAGACTTTAAAGTACCTGAAAGAAGTGTAGTAAAAGACTGGTTCGGGTATCCTGATATGAATGTGGGCTTCCGCGTGAACGCTGCTCGATATATCAAAAAAGGTATTACTGCCGAAGCTGGTTTTGCTTATGCAAGCATTAAGAAAGACCAAAATTACTTCCCCGATGTAGAGGAAACGAAACTCACCAATGCGAAGAGTTATTGGGCTTTTGATGTACGTGGTCGTTATCACCTAAACCGCTTATGGAACGGATTGCCTTGGCTTGACCCTTATCCACAAGTGGGTGTAGGCATTGCCTCAGTAGATAACGAGAGCAAGTTTAAGTTTATTGCTGGTGTAGGAGTGAACTTCTGGTTTACTGATGTAGTAGGTGCCAATGTAAACACTGCCTACAACGTAGGAGGTGGAACCGGTCACGACTACTACCAATGGGGTGCTGGTGTAGTGCTTAAATTGCCTCTTACTGCCCGTGAGAATCCTATTGTAGACCACGTAGAACGCACCAAGGTAAAAGAACCTAAGGTAAAGAAAGAGCGCAAACGCGTATCGGCTAACAAAGCGATTACTCGTGTGGAAACGGCAGAAGAACGCGAAGCTCGTACCCAACGCGTGGTGAAACAGATAAACCTTTATGCTAAGACTATCTTGTTCGACACTGATAAATCGGTAGTGAAACCACAGGCTGAGTTTATCTTGGATAACATTGCTATCATTATGAACGAGAACCCTGATTTTAACTTTGTAGTAGAAGGTCATACTGATAACACCGGTACTCCTGAGCATAACCTCAAACTCTCACAAGACCGCGCTGATGCCATCAAGCAATACCTTTCTCGCCACGGTGTAAGCAAAAAACGCCTCGACGCCAAAGGTTATGGACAAACACGACCTATTGAGAGCAATGAGACCGAACGCGGAAAGGAAATTAACCGTAGGGTGGAAATAAACGTAGTGAAAGATAATCAGTAGTAATGGCAGTCTCCCACAGAAATAGGCGATAGAACTTCATCACAATGATAAACAAAAACTGTTTTTAGCCTCTGTGGGAGTCTTTTTTGAAAAACATCATTTTAAGACCAAAGATAAGAAGGTTTTTTTCATAAGGTGATATTTTTCTTCACCGCAACTAGTTAAATTATACAGTAATGAAGGCTTCCTGATGAGATATCGGGAAGCCTTATTTAGTCGTAGCACGACAGGCAATAGAATTAGAAAATTAGAGAATTAGGAAATGAGAAAATTAGGGAATAGAGGGAATAGAGGGGAAACGCGACGCAAAAGCAATTGCTTTATACTAATCACTAATCGTTAACCTCTAACCATTATTCTTCACTTGTAAAGGTACTGGCGGGGAGGTTGGCTTGGTTTACTAAATTGGCGTCGGTAACAGGGGTAAAAGCGTAGCGCACGACTTTAGGGGTAGCGACTTGATTGCTGGTTACTTTCACTTCTTCACCTACTATTTCGGCGGTAGCAGGATAAAAAATACCATTGCCGTCAGAAAGTTCAAAACCGCGTAAGGGCTTACCATCGGCGGTGTGTAAGCCTTGTGCATACTGAAAAGAAACTGTGGCTACTTTCCCACTGAAAGTCGCTGAACGGAACAAAGGTCCTGAAGGGATTATATTTGTCTTGCCATAAGTATCATTCAAAGCCCATTGCGCTAAGCGTTCGCCTATGGGTTGTTTGTTCTTTGGGTGTACATCGGTGGGGTGACCGTGGTCGTAAGATACTGCCATTCCGCTGTGTGGTATGTCTTTCATCAATCGACGTTGACTGTCTCTAAACCAACCCCACGACGGACGATTGATACTGGATAGCTGTACGTAGTAAAAAGGCATTTGTGGATTGCCAAACTCAGTGCGCCAACTCTTCACCAATAGAGGAAATAACTTGCTATGAGCGTCCTTGTTATGCGCATTCGATTCGCCTTGATACCATATTACCCCTTTGATAGCATAATGATTTAAAGGGAGTATTCCTGCTTCGAATAAATAAGCAGGCTCATAGGGGTGACGTTGGAGTTTATCCGTAGACTTTTTGATGTTCTCGGAAGCACGAGAGCGCACCCAATCCATTATAAAATCATTCTCACGCCAATTATAAAGAATACTTGGGAAGTTGTATTCCAAAGTACGACGGTCTATCCACGCTTCGGTAGGTGAGCCCCCACAGCATTGCAAATGAGCCCCACGGGCATATCCAAATCTTTTTGGAGAGTACGCCCGAAGTAATAAGCTACCGCAGAAAAATGGCTTACTGTTTTAGGAGAGCATACTTGCCACTGAGTAGGGCGGTAATATTGTAAATGGTTCAGCGAATCTAATACTGAGGGATTCCATTCTACGGGGTCGGTACGCCACCGTTCTTTCATATCAAATAGGCGGATATTAGGATTATCGGCTTGCGGAATATCCTTTTCGCCCGTAGAAGTTTGGTTCATATAAAACTCCATATTCGATTGCCCTGAGCAAAGCCATACTTCGCCGGCTACTACATTGGTAAAGGTGCGTTTTTCTTTTCCTGCTGTGATTTGGAGCGTATAGGTTTCTTTGGCAGTAAGTGGCGATAAGGTTACTTGCCATTTGCCATTGCTATCGGCGGTAGTGGTGAGTTGTTGTTTGCCTATCTTCACAGTGATTTTAGTATCTGTATTGGCGATACCGTGTAGGGTGAGAGGTATGCCGTGTTGCAACACCATATTATCGGAATAGATAGCGGGGAGGTGCAAACCTCGGTAATCGCCTGTAATGGCACTGTAAACTACCTGTGCCAAGATAGCCGCCCCTTGAACATTAGGGTGTACCGCATCGGGGAGCATTTGAGGAAAGTGATATAGAGGCTCGTGGAAGTCGATAAGTTGCACGCCCGCTTGCTTGGCGATGCGCTCTATGGCTTGTTGTATTTCGGCGTGCCAATCGCGGGTGCCAGATTCGAATCGCTTATGCCGATGTGCGAGAGGGGTCATACGAGCAATGAGAACACGCGCTTTGGGGTTCGCTTTTTTAAACGAAGCGATGAGAGACAGATAATCTTTTACGAAATCATCGCGGTAGTTAGGCCAGTTGCGGGGATCGGTATCGTTAATACCTAAGTGAATGACCACAATATCTCCTGCAAAGGCAAGTGCTTTTTTGTATTCTTCTTGCTGAATGTAAGGCTTATGCCCTTTGCTGAGCAAAGTAGCTCCTGAATGACCGAAGTTCTCCACCTCATAGCCTTTTCCTAACTGACGTTGGAGCACCGAAGGATAACTGTTTTGTTCGCGGTTTTCAATGCCATAGCCATAGGTAATACTATTGCCTACACACGCCACTTTAATAGGCTTTTTTTGTGCACAAGCAAAGGCGGTAAGGAGTAAGAGTGCGATAAAGAAAAGTTGCTTTTTCATTGGTTAGTATACTTAGAAAGTAAGAATGTTTTATATTAAGCTACAAAGGTAAGAAAAAAAGTGTTAGGTTGTATACAATTAAAATTAGAGAATTTGGAAATTAGCAAATTAGAAAATGAGGGTGCGAGCGCACGGGCAGTCGTAGCACGACGGGCTATTAACTTTGGCAAAGTGCATACCGCAAAAGCGATGTATTGGGACTGTTAGGAGCTATCGGAAGGAAACGGAGGGTTTCGGAAGAGGGTTGAGATAGGTTTTGGTGAAAAAAGGGTGTAAGGAGGGTGGGGTTAGCTTATAGAGAGCTTATAGGAAGCTTATACGAATCTTGCACGATTGGTATAGAAAGGGTATATAAAAAATTGATTCATAATATGATACAACGATGCAAAAAATGGTAAAAAAGGGGTTTCGAGGCGAAAGAAAGAGGAAGAGGTGATAGGCCTTAGGCCACAGGCACTAGGAGGGAGTGTGACGGAAAAAATAATGAAATGACGAATGACGAGAGACGAATGACGAAGAAAATGTGATGAAAATCTCTCGCGGACTTCCCTCGGAGAGGGGGAATGTGGCGAGTCATTTATTGGGTAAGCCCCCGAACCCCCGAAGGGGGACAAGCTGGAAAAGGTGACAAACTTCCCCCTTTACACATACTTCGCTCTCGTGGGGCACATACCCAGCCATCGCTGGCTACCTTCAAAGGGGGAATGTGTCGACGGAAAGGAGAAGGGATAATTAAAAAATTAGCAAATTAGAAAATTTGTAGTGAGAGCACGAGCTAAAAGCTCGCGCCAGCGGAGAGCAAAGTTGAACCTCCTATAAAGCAACCTCCAATGAGGTCGAGCAGACAGAATGGTTCGGACTTGTGGGACGAGTGGAGGGAGAATAATGACGGAAGGGTGATTTTAGAGTGATGTGGGTGAGATGTTTTGTGGTTTATAGAAAAAAATCATCATTTTGAAACGTTAAAATTGTTTAGGTGGAGTCATTAAGATACGGTGTTTTTTACACATATGAAAAAACGCATCAAAAGCCGTTTTTAGCATTATAATCTTCATAAAAAAGTATAAATAGGCTATTTTTATATGTTAATTATTCACAAAACATAAAAATATAAAAAGCTGAAAAACAGCTTTAAAAATGTTAATAAAAATATAAATGTGTTAAATATGCACATTTTTTTTGTAAAAAAATAGTGCAGTAAAAAAATAATGAGTATATTTGCTGAAAATTTTGCACACTATAGCTACGTACTATATAGGTGTTGTGAGATAATTAGTAATTTTATAGCAAGAAAATAGTTTAAGTAAATTTTTATCGACAATGAAAAGAATAGTATTGTTAATGCTCGCACTATGCACTATGGGGGGAAAGCTCTTTCGCAAGAGTTGAACTTGCCACAAATGAACCAATATTTGGCAGATAGCGAATTTCTTATTGCCCCTACCTATGCAGGTATTGGGGACTTTGTGAGAATACGTCTTTCAGCAGGTACTCAATGGGTAGGCGTTAAGGGCGCTCCTGATTATCAATCGCTTGCGGGAGATATGCGTTTAGGAGAACGCAGTGGCGTGGGGCTTATGCTTTATAATGACCGCAACGGGAACACCAAGCAAATGGGGGGTAAAGCTACGTTTGCGCACCACCTTACACTTGACCGTTATGACAACCACTTTATTTCATTTGGTATTTCGTATGCCTTGAACACTTTTAGGATTGATATCGACAAGTTCGACAATATTCCTGACCCACAAGTTACTAACGACCGCTTTACTGTGAATCACAACTTTGATGTAGCGGTGCTTTACCGCTATAAAAGATGGTTCGTAAACCTATCGGGTTTGAACATCTTAAACAAGGATATTGAGCGTTTCTACAAAGAAGAGCCTAAGGCTTTGCGCAACTACCTTGTTTACGCAGGATACCGTTATAAAAAAGACAAGAACAGTCGTTTTGAAATAGAGCCTTCAGTACTTTATCAGTACTACGAAAGCGACGGGCGTTCTACTACTGATTTTAACCTTAAATTCCGCTGGATGGATTTAGACGATTATTATTGGGTAGGGGTGAATTATCGCTCGTTAAATGACCAAATCTTCAAACCACTAAACATTGGTCCTATGGCGGGGCTCAAACGCGGAATGGTGTACTTTGCATACTCTTACCAACTCCACTTAAACGAACTTATCAGATACAACTCAGGTACTCACGTGGTAACCTTAGGTCTTGACCTATTCCAAGGAGTAAGTAACTGTAAATGTGCACAGCGATAGTAGTATAACAATATAGAATGCAACATATTATCTTAAAGAATATACGCGTTCGCGCCAATCACGGGTGCCTTGTTGAAGAGGGTATTATAGGGAGTGATTACCGCGTGGATGTGAAGGTGAAAGTTCCTCTTGAAAAAGCTATTAAAAGCGACCGGCTTGCTGACACGGTAGACTATGTACACTTGAACAGGATTGTAAAAGAAGAGATGGCTATACGGTCGGAATTATTAGAGCACGTAGCGGGTCGCATTATAGACAGGATATTCAAAGAGCTTTCTGAGGTTCAGAAGATAACACTTGAAATTGCGAAAATCAATCCCCCTATTAATGGCGACGTAGCCTCGGTGAGTGTAAAAATAAAACAGAAAAAACTTGCTAATTAAAAAAAAGGTAGTAACTTTGCACGCTGATACTACAAAACATAAAAAGGCATCGTGGCCGAGGGGCTAGGCAGAGGTCTGCAAAACCTTTTACAGCGGTTCAAATCCGCTCGATGCCTCACTTTTTAAGTAAACAATTAATCCACAAAATAAAAATTTCAAAAAGATGACAAACGTTTTAGACAAATTTATTCAGGATGTAAAAAATAACATTCCTGGTTTTATCGCCGTTTCAGTAACTGAAGTACGTTCAGGTGTTTCTTACGGCGCAGAATCAGTAGATCCTAATTTTGACCCTAACTTAGGTTCTGCTTATAACTTAGAGGTAGTGAAGGCTAAACAAAATGCTCTTCAAGCATTAGGATTGGCTTCTAAGGAAAAAATAGATGAGATTGTTATTGTTCTAACTGACCAAAATCACATTATTGATGTGTCAGCAAACGGCAGTTATTTCAT
The DNA here is from genome assembly GCF_013394735.1 of Capnocytophaga sp. oral taxon 902. Taxonomy (NCBI): domain Bacteria; kingdom Pseudomonadati; phylum Bacteroidota; class Flavobacteriia; order Flavobacteriales; family Flavobacteriaceae; genus Capnocytophaga; species Capnocytophaga sp. oral taxon 902. The sequence goes on along the minus strand of NZ_CP058261.1, from coordinate 1,647,762 downwards.
TTATTTAGTAGTAGACTCGACCAAAGCAAACTATGGTATAACAAGAGCTTTACTTTCTAAGCACAAAAAAGACTTAGAAGCTATTTTCTAATCACGACTCTAATTCCCGTATAATTAAGTTAGTAAAAGATTAGTAAGAAAGTTATTAAGAGAAAGCTACCGTATTGGTAGCTTTTCTTGTATCTTTGCCCAATTACAAAATATAATGGAAGCTACTGCAAAGACCTATACCATACAAGAGGCAAAAGAGCGACTGGAAGCCTATTGTGCCTACCAAGAGCGTTGCCACCGCGAGGTAGTAACAAAACTGCGTACTATGGGTATGATACCTTTGGCTATTGATGATATAGTGGTACACCTGATACAGAACGGCTTCCTAAACGAAGAGCGCTTTGCTAAAAGCTTTGCCCGTGGTAAGTTTCGCATCAAAAAATGGGGACGCGTGCGCATAGAACGGGAACTAAAAACTAGAGGACTTTCGGATTACAATATTGAAGTGGGCTTAGAAGAAATTGACGAAGAAGAATACATAGATACTTTCGAGATAGTGGCTGAGAAAAAACGAGCTACCATCAGAGAAAAGAACCTTTATAAAGCTAAAGCTAAACTGGCTAATTACCTACTGTACCGCGGTTGGGAGCCGGATTTGGTTTATGAGAAAGTAGAAGAATTATATGAAAAGTAGAGCACAGGAATCAACGAACGCTATAGAGCGTATGTATGTAACGATGAGACACCTCTTTTCAAGGGGTTTCTATAAACCTATGGGTATCTCGGGCGAGGCACTACGCGAATCACTACTGGTATTGCGTCCAGAAATCTATGGTAGTATTGCAGAGAGCAAATCGGAACTGAACGGGCTTATTTACGTACTTGACCGTCTGCCTGAAGGGATTGAGCAGTGTAAATACATCAACCTAATTGCTGATGAGGGATACCGCCAATCGCACTTCAAGCCTATTATCCCACCGAAGCGTCGCCGCAATTGTTACCGTATAGACCCTGAGCAGATGAATATTGAAATCACTCGTGGTCGTTCGGATATTTACGACGTGCTTACGCACCTTACTTTCTTATTTATAGAGTCACACAAAATCGCTGACCGCATTCTGTTAGACGACAATAAAATTTCGCACGATTGGGCAAAATTAGAAGCCAATATACAAAAAAATAAACTCACCCTTGCCGAGCGTGAGGCTACCTTTATACACATAGGCAACCTTTTAGGGCGCACTTTTGAAGAGGTGCTGGGAGCTTACAAAGCCTTAGCTACTCCTACCCTACCCGACCGCTTTATCCACATTATTTACTGGTTAGGCAAGCTCGCTCTGAACGAACGCGTGAACGACGATAAGCGCACTATCACCTTTAGCACTGTATTGCGCGAGCGTATCGGGCATCACCTACACGGAGAGATATGGGCGGAACACATCAAGCATATATTACTAAAAAATGGACTCTTAGAACGCCCGTTACACATCATCAGTGCCAATATGCACAGCGTGATGAACAGCTTGTTTGCTGAAAAAGCACTTGCCAAAGAAGTGGAAGTAAACTCACGTATAGAACTCTTCGAGCTCCTAAGTCTGCCCGAAAGTGAACCTTTACGCAAAAAAGTGAAGGAATACGCTCATAAACACGGAATGATTTCGGTAGACGATACTTCTGGTACGAACATCGATGTGCAACTGTTTGACACTGCCAAAATAGACTTTACAGATACACCATACGAAGTACATCACCTTGAAAAGGGTGAAAAACCTGTGATATTAGTAATGGACTACGCTTTTGGTGAACAAGCCTTTGAGACCATAGATGAACTCCTAAAACCTTATCACAAAGGAGGCAAGACCTATTTCTTAGACGTGCTTTCTATCTCAATTATGGGTAAGGCAGGCATCTTGGAAGGTGAGAAAGGAGACCTGATGATTCCTACTGCACACATCTTCGAAGGTACGGCAGATAACTATCCTTTCCACAACGAATTTACGAAAGCCGACTTTGAAGGTAATGGGCTGAAAGTGTTTGAGGGCTCTATGATTACTGTGCTAGGAACTTCACTACAAAACAAAGATATATTAAAATTCTTCCTACACTCTACGTGGAATGCAGTAGGCTTAGAGATGGAAGGTGTACATTACCAAAAAGCCATACAGTCGGCATCAAAAATACGCAAGAGCATACGTGAAGATGTGAAAGTGCGTTATGCTTACTACGCTTCCGACAATCCTTTGGAGACTGGTAGCACTCTTGCCTCAGGAGGCTTGGGCACTACGGGAGTAAAGCCTACCTACCTCATCACCTTTAAAATATTAGAGCAGATTTTTAACTAAGTACGAGCCACACAGGCAGTCGTAACAGTACAAACAATTAGAGTGAGCGACACAAGTATTATTTTTAGAGGGTACGCTTTTTCAGAAAGCATTTGCTAATTTGATAATTAATTCCTACCTTTGTACCTTAAAATATTAGTGTCATCAAAATATGAAAAAAATAAGCTTTGTACTGATAGCGTTGTTGGTCGCTATCGCTTGTAAGAAGAATGTAAATTTCAACAGCGACCCACTAGCTTTTAAAGATTATATTTCAGGGTATACCTCAGGGCTTATCTCTGCTCACTCAGGAATAAAAATACTACTGAACGAACCCTTGTCGCAAGACAAAATGGACAAGGTGAGCGACCTTAACCTCTTTGAAATTTCGCCTAAGGTGAAAGGAAAAGTGGTGTGCGTAAACCCTACACTTGTAGAGTTTATGCCTGAAAAACCTTTGGCTCAAAACACAGAGTACCGCGTGTCGTTTCACGTAAAGAAGCTCTATGCAGTACCAAAAAAGGAACTGGAGATTTTCAACTTTACAGTGAAAACTTTTCAACAAGCCTTTCGAGTAAGGTCAAACGAGTTACAGTCGTACAACCGTGATTATTATTTTCTTAGTGCTGAACTCTTGGCTAATGACCAAATACCTTACGAAACCGCTAAAGAGATTTTAAAAGCGACTCTTGATGGGAAGAAAGTAGGAGTGAAGTTCCAGTCGCAAGGCACTAATAACAAGTTTGTGATTATCTTCGACAGCTTGCCTCGTCTCAACAAAGAACAAACTCTCCAAATAAAATGGGACGTTAAAGACATACCTAAAGAAAACCTTATACCTTTCTCTTATACTATTCCGCAAAAGGGGGTGTTCAAGGCACTAAACGTTAAAACCGATGGTGCCAACCAGGCTTTCAGTGTAAACTTTTCTGACCCCTTAGAAAAAGAACAAGATTTTACAGGACTCATAAGCCTCAGCAATACCAATACTGCACTGAAATACAGCGTAAACGGCAACGTAGTGAAAGTCTTCCGGGAGGAACAAAAAGAGGGTGACTACAAGGTGCACGTTTCTAAAGGTATCAAGAATATCTATGGCGACCGCTTGGAAAAAGAAGCGACTTTTGACATCAAATTTTTACAGCAAAAACCCGATATTCGCTTCCTTAAGAGCGGTACTATCCTACCGAGCTCACAGAATTTGAAAATCAACTTCCAAACTATCAACTTGCGCGCGGTGAATGTAACAGTATACCGCATTTTCGAGAACAATATCTTTCAGTTTTTGCAAGATAACGATTTGGGCGGAGGCTCGTACATACAGCGTGTAGGCAAACCTATTGCACGAAAAGTACTCAAACTGAACGACAGTGCGCTCTATCCGCTGAACGAGTGGAATACTTATTCGCTCGACCTTGCTTCGGTGATTACACCCGAACCAGGGGCGATTTACCGAGTAGAATTAGGAATGACCAAAAACTATTCACTCTACGCTTGTGGTGCTAAAAACGAAGAACCTCTTGACCTTTCGTTTGAACAAAAACCATTAAATGACGACGATGTAAACTACTCTCAATACTATGATTACGACGAAGAATTCTATTGGGAAGAAGACGAGGATAGTCCTTGTAAAGACAATTATTACTACGGCAGAACGGTGGGTACCAATGTGCTTGCTTCCGACCTTGGGGTGATTGTAAAGAAAGGACAAACGAACAACTTTACCATAGTAGTAAACGACTTGCTCACTACCAAACCGGTAGTTGGAGCAATAGTAGAGGTATTCAGCTACCAACAGCAGAAAATACAAGAAGGCAAAACCGATAGTAAGGGAATATTGCGCTTAGACCTCAGCAGTCGTGCTTACTTTGCTAAAGTGAAAAAAGACAAGTTCACTACCTATGTGAAGTTAGACGACGGCGCACCACAGTCGGTAAGCAAATACGATGTAGATGGTATGCGCTTACAGAAAGGGCTCAACGGCTTTATCTATACCGAACGTGGCGTATGGCGACCCGGTGATAGCATTTATGTGGGTTTTATATTGAATGACTTTGCCCAAAAGACCCCTGAAAAACTGCCTATCAAACTGCGCTTTACTGACCCTTACGGAAAGGTGATTGCCGAGCGTATGCAGAGTAGCAACCCTACCAACCAGTATGTATTTGGACTAAAAACCAACTCCGATGCGCCTACGGGCAATTGGAGTGTGAGTATCTCGGCAGGAGCTACGAAATTCAGCAAACGCATCAAAATTGAAACCATTAAGCCTAACCGCTTGAAGATAGAGAACAACCTCAACGGTAAACTTATCAGTCAAAAGGGCGACAATGTGCGCTTGCAAGTGTTGTGGTTACACGGCACTCCTGCAGGTAATACAGGTGTGAGCGTGAAAGCGAAGTTCTACCCCTTAGAAACTGCCTTCAAAGGTTATGAAAAATACGTGTTCAACAACCGTGCTTATCAGTTTGAGAGCGAAGAGATGAACGTATTTGAAGGGCGTACCGATAGCAACGGGAATGCGAATTTCTACTTCAGAACTAACGACTTAGATGCTCCTGGTATGCTAAAAGTGAACTTCCTCACCCAAGCCAACGAAAGTGGTGGCGATTTCAGTACCGATGTGAGTACAGCCTCTTTCTCACCTTATAGTGAGTACGTAGGTTTACGCTTGCCCGAAACCAACAAATACGATTATTACAACACCCAACAAAACCACACTTTCGATGCAGTAGTACTCAGCGAAGAAGGCAAACCACTCAGCCATAAAGACGTATCGGTAACCGTGTATAAAGTAGGCTGGAACTGGTGGTGGGACGCTTCGAACCAGAATATCTCTACCTACAATAGCAGTAGTAGCAATGCTATTTACACCACTAAAAACATCACTACCGACAGCAGTGGTAAAGCACGTTTTACACTCAATATTCCGGATGCCGACTGGGGTCGCTATTTTATTATGCTCACTGATGACCAAAGCGGTCATAAATGTGGCACGACTGCTTATTTTGATTGGGGTGACTGGAGTGGCAAATCGCGTGGCAGTGAAGGTAGTGAAGCGGTAATGCTCGCTTTGGGTACTAACAAAAAAGAATACAGCGTAGGTGAAAAAGCTAAGATTAGTTTTCCGTCAGACAAAGGCGGTCGCGCGCTCATCTCGGTAGAAAACGGGAACGATGTACTCGAAACTCACTGGGTAGAGACCGCTAATAAAGAAACTACTTTTGAGGTACCTATCACCAATAAGATGACGCCTAATGTGTATTTTTATGTTACCCTCTTGCAACCACACAACAAAACGCTCAATGATGCACCTATACGCCTCTATGGGGTGATACCGGTGAAGGTGGTAGACAAGAATACCGTCCTCAATCCTATAATCCAAATGCCCGACCGATTGACTCCTAACCAAAAGGTACAGATTAAAGTAAGTGAGAAATCGGGTAAACCGATGACATACACTTTGGCTATCGTAGAAGACGGACTCCTAAACCTCACCCGCTTCAAAACTCCTAACCCTTGGAATACTTTCTTTAGCAAAACTGCTCTTGGAGTAAAGACTTGGGACGTATATGACGATGTAATAGGTGCTTATGGAGGTACTATCAACCAAGCGTTCAGTATAGGAGGAGACGAAGATTTAGGCGGTGCCGATGCACAGAAAGCAAACCGCTTCAAGCCATTCGTAATATTTAGAGGTCCGTTTGAACTGAAAAAAGGAGCGGGCAATACCCATACCGTGAAAATTCCTAACTATATGGGCTCTGCTCGTGTGATGGTAGTAGCCAGCGATGTGAAAGGCAACGCCTATGGTAGTGCTGAGAAAAAGGATATACCTGTGGTGAGTCCGCTATCGATTTTGGGTTCCTTACCACGCAAAGCAGTGCCTAATGAGAAAATCGTGTTGCCGGTAACCGTTTTTGCTATGGAAAAACAAGTGAAGAACGTATCGCTACAAGTAGAGACTAACGGTTTGTTTAAAGTAGTAGGCACACGCAACCAACAGTTGCACTTCGAGAAAACAGGGGAGCAAATGGCATACTTTGAACTTGAAACCACCTCGCAAACAGGTATCGGTAAGGTGAAAATCATTGCCACTTCGGGTAAGGAAAAAGCGACTTATGAGGTGGAAATGAATGTGTACAACCCTAACCCTGTAACTTATGTAGTACAAAACGCCGTATTGCAAGGCGGACAGTCGCATTCTCTCAATATCAATCTCTTTGGTGAAAAAGCCAAGACTGTATTAGAAGTATCGAGCTTCCCAGGGGTGAACCTTACCCAGCGTTTGGGTTATCTTATCGCTTATCCGCACGGTTGTAGCGAGCAACTCACCTCAGGGGCGTTTCCTCAACTTTTCTTAGCTGACTTTGTAACCCTTTCTAAAGAAAAAGCCGATGAGGTGAACCGCAATGTAAGTGCTACCATTAGCAAATTGTATGAAAACCAACTCTCTAATGGAGGCTTTACCTACTGGAAAGGAGGTAAGTATGCCGATGATTGGGTAACCTCGTATATAGGTCAGTTTTTTGTAGAAGCCGAGAAGAAAGGTTATGTATTGCCCTCAGGTAGCAAACAGCGTTGGCTCGACTATCAGAATAATGAGGCGCGCCAATGGCGTTACGAGGGTAAATATCAAAACGATTTTGCCCAAGCCTATCGCCTCTATACTTTGGCTCTTGCCGGAAATCCTAACATAGGCGCTATGAACCGCTTGCGTGAACTCAGTGAGCTCACTCCTAACGCTAAACGTACTTTGACAGCAGCCTACGCTCTTGCCGGACAAAAGCAAACCGCTGAAAAGCTCTTCCAAACCACTTCCATAGACGACGATGCCGATAACTATTACGGCTCGGTGTTGCGCAATAAAGCAATGGCAATGGAAACTGCTTTGCTTATCGGTAGGAAAGAAGATGCAGGACGCTGGGCATTGGAGATTGCAGAAAAACTCTCGACTAACGATTGGCTCAGCACCCAAACTACAGCCTATTCGCTTTATGCAATGGCAAAATATGTACAAAAGAACAAGAGCGGTAGAAATATAGCAGCTAGTTATACTTTGGGTGGTAAAACCGAAAACTTAAAATCTACCGAGCCAATACTACAGAAGACGCTTGTTGCCAAAGGCAATGAGACTTTACAAGTGAAGAACAATGGTAACCAAACCCTTTATGTACGCCTCATTACCAGTGGTATATTACCTGTAGGCAAAGAGCTCGCTATGCAAAACGGACTGGCTCTTAACACGACTTACCGCGATAACAACGGACACACACTTGATGTGACTAATTTGCGCCAAAGCACTCAGTTTGTAGCTACTATTGAGATTACGAACCTCACAGGGGAGAGAGTAGACAATGTAGCACTCACCCAAATTATCCCTTCGGGCTGGGAGATTGTAAACACTCGATTTACTGACTATGATGAAGGTGATGGCAACGGCTATATAGACTACACTGATTTCCGTGACGACCGTGCGAATTTCTACTTGTCGCTGAAAGCCAAACAAACGAAGTATATCAAGCTCAAGCTGAATGCTTCGTATGCGGGACACTATTATCTGCCGGGTACTTATGCTGAGGCAATGTACAGCAACCGCTACAACACCCGTACCAATGGTAAATGGGTGGAGGTAATTAGGAAATGAGATAATTAGAAAATGAGGGAATGAGAGAATGAGAAAATGAGAAAATGAGAAAATGAGAAAATGAGATAATTAGAAAATGAGATGTGATATAGAAACTGCCTGCAGTAATGTGGGCAGTTTTTTATTTGAAAGATTTCTGGAAAGCTCGGAGGTGCGAGGTCGTAACACGGCAGGCAATTGTAGCACGGCAAGCGGGGAAAAATTAGCAAATGGGGAAGCGTTGAGGGGTTCGGAAGGTATCGAAAAAGTTCGGAAGAGAGAAGGAAGAGTTTTTGGTGAAAAAAAGGTGTAAGGAGGGTGGGGTTAGCTTATAGAGAGCTTATAGGAAGCTTATACGAATCTTGGACGATTGGTATAGAAAGGGCACATAAATAGTTGACTCATAATATAATACAGCGATACAAAAAATGGTAAAAACGGGGTTTCGAGGCGAAAGAAAGAGGAATCCTCACCCCGTCCCTCTCCAAAGGAGAGGGGGATATAGTGACGGAAAGAGAAGGGATAATTAGAGAATTAGCAAATTTGGAAATTAGCAAATGAGAAGTGTGATTAATTGGAGAATCTCTGAAAGAGGTTGGATTTTTGTTATTGTGTAAAAGTTTAACATTCCTTTAATAGTTGAGAATAAAAAAAAGCATTACTTTTGCCCCAAAATTTAAATACATACAACATTATGAAGAAATTTTTATTGAGCCTTTTGGCCACAGTTGCCCTCGTAAGTTGTGGCGACAAAAACGATGATGCTCCTGCATATTCTGCAGAGGAAGCAAAAGCGGCGGTTACCGCTACGATGAACAGTTTTTATGACTGTCTTAAAAAAGCAAATGACGGCGGTTTTGCTGACTTCTTTTACAATACTGTATTCAAAGAAGCAGGTAGAGACCAATATGGTAAAAAAGAAACGTGGTTTGACCAATTAGGTGACCAATTCGACCGTCAGTTTGACTTGAACAAAGACAATGGTTTTAACTATCAAGAGCTCAAAGGTACCTACACTTGGAATAGCACTACTAAACAATGGGACAAAACGGCTAATACTACCAATAACATTGTTTGGTTGTTCCCTGCTACGGCTAGCAGTACTACCAACAATGCCCGTGGGGTAGTAGAAAATTATGAAGATTTTAAAGCTACTTTTGAAGGAGGAGATGTAAGTAAACTTCCTATAAAAGGTCACGCTGTTGTTACGGTAGATAACGTAAAAATGCTTGAAGTAACAATTGGCAATGTGAGATATGAACAAAACGCTAATTTTGCAGTGCCTACTTCAGCAGATATTACTATTTTTACCAATCCATTTACCACTACTATCAGACTTACCAAACAAACCGCTGAGAACTTTATCTTTGACTTTGCCTTCAGTTCTCCTCAAGGCTGCACAACTGGATTAAAAGCCAATGTAAAACTTACTTCTGGTAATTATGATAGCTTTGCTACTTTTGAAGAAGCAGTTGATAACATTCACGTGTTAGCTATTCAAAATGACTTTCAAATTATAGCACAAGCAGATGTAAAATCAGTGCATAAGTTAGGTAAAAAAATAGGAGACTTAACAGTGGAAGAAGCAAATACTTATGTAAAAGCAGAGCTCTATAAAAATGGTCGCAAAGTAGCTGATGTGAAATTCGATAAAGAAAACGACGAAGAGGTAGTTTACTTTATTTTCTCTGACGGTTCTAAAGAAAAAGCAGAAAAATACGTATCGGACTTTGAAGATAGAGTAACCGAAATATTCAAACGTTTTACTAAAACTAAATAAGTAATGAGAAACTTCTTATTATTCATTTTAACTATAATTAATGGCATTGCTCTCGCTCAAGAGGGCAATGTTCTTTTTAGGACTACTGATAGTATCGTCGCCACTACCTCTCCTACGACAATTGTGAATGATATACCAGAATGTAAGCATCAAATAGGCATAGGGCTTTCCAAATTTGTAAATGCCGCCTTCCCCAGTGATAGCAATGCTTTTCTATTGGAATACCGCTACCTAAAAACGCCTTCTTTTGCCTATCGTATTGGGGGAGATTATCGCGCAGAAACTGCTAAGGATAGCAGTTATGAACTCGCTTTGAAGATAGGTGTTGACAAACTCTTCAAAGACTATAAGAAATGGCAATTTTACTATGGAATTGATGTTTGGGGGCGTTATCTTTATTACAAAGACCGCCAACAACACTTTACTAATATTGCTCTTAATCCTTTTTTCGGGGTACTATTTCGCTTGAGCAAGAATTTTTCGGTAGCTACCGAGCCAGGTTTTTTTGTGAAATACAGCATTCGTCGCGATCGCCGAAGCTTCGACCCCGATGCTCAAACCGAGTGGTTTGAGAGTCGTTTAGCTAAAATAGGCTTTGTACAACTGAATTTCCATTTTTAAGCGTGAACCACAAAATTATTCTTATCTTTGCACCCTGAAACTAACAACAAATGCGAACAAGAAGTATAAAGAAAAACACTATAAACGTCATAACCCTTGGGTGTTCTAAAAATGTGTATGACAGCGAAGTGCTGATGGGGCAACTTAAAGCGGGTGGTAAAGAGGTGGTGCACGAACAAAAAGGCAATATTGTGGTGATTAACACTTGTGGGTTTATCAACAATGCCAAAGAGGAGAGTATCAACACTATTTTGGACTATGTACAACAGAAAGAAGCCGGATTGGTAGATAAGGTGTTTGTAATGGGGTGTCTCTCTGAACGCTATAAACCCGATTTGGAGAAAGAAATCCCTGATGTAGACCAATACTTCGGTACCAGTGAGCTACCTGCCCTCTTGAAAGTACTCGGCGCCGACTATAAACACGAGCTCATAGGCGAGCGCCTCACTACTACCCCTAAGAACTACGCCTATCTGAAAATATCGGAAGGTTGCGATCGCCCTTGTAGCTTTTGTGCAATTCCGCTAATGCGCGGGGCGCACCTATCGACCCCTATTGAAGCTCTCGTAACCGAAGCGGAGAAGCTGGCTGCCAAAGGGGTGAAAGAACTTATACTCATCGCCCAAGATATTACTTACTACGGTCTCGACCTCTACAAGAAACGCGCCCTTGCCGACCTACTGCGTGTCCTTGTGAAAGTCGAAGGCATCGAGTGGATACGCATACACTATGCATTCCCTACCGGCTTCCCGATGGACGTATTGGAGGTGATGAAGACTGAACCTAAAATCTGCAACTATTTAGACATTCCGCTTCAACATATTTCTGACTCTATCCTCGCAAGTATGAAGCGCGGTACTACTCAAGCGAAGACTACTAAACTGCTGAAAAAGTTCCGCGAAGCAATACCCGAAATGGCTATACGCACTACCCTTATTGTGGGGTACCCAGGAGAAACGGAAGAAGACTTCCAGAAACTAAAAGACTTTGTAAAAGAAATGCGCTTCGACCGTTTGGGTTGTTTTACTTACAGTCACGAGGAAAATACTACCGCCTATGCGCTCGAAGACGATGTGCCGGAAGAAGTAAAGCTTGCACGTGCTAACGAGATTATGGAGATACAATCGCAAATATCGTGGGAGCTCAACCAAGAGAAACTAGGGAAGAGTTTTCGTTGCCTTATCGACCGCAAAGAGGGCAACTACTTTGTAGGTCGCACCGAATACGACTCGCCCGATGTAGACAACGAGGTGCTTATCGATGCTAAAAAACACTATGTAAAGATAGGTGATTTTACAGATGTAAAGATTATTGATGCTACCGATTACGATTTGTATGGAGAGCCGTGCTAATCAACAAATCAGCTAATTCGCAAATTATTATTACCTTTGCACCTATGAAAATAGGTAATATAATGACAAGTATCAAGCAAAGAGAAGAAATACAAGCCACAATTTGGAAAATAGCCAACGAAGTACGCGGAGCAGTAGATGGGTGGGACTTTAAACAGTTTGTGTTAGGAACCCTCTTTTACCGCTTTATCAGTGAGAATTTCACGAACTACATTGAAGCAGGCGACGAGAGTGTGCATTATGCCCAGATGCGTGATGAAGAAATTTCTCCCGAAATAAAAGACGATGCTACCAAAACCAAAGGCTACTTCATCTATCCCAGTCAGCTGTTTACGAATATAGCCAAAAATGCGAATAGCAATTCCAATCTCAATACCGATTTAGCCACTATCTTCTCAGCTATCGAAAGCTCTGCCAATGGCTACCCCTCTGAGACTGACATCAAAGGACTGTTTGCCGACTTCGATACTACCTCCAACCGCCTTGGCAATACCGTTGAGGAAAAAAACAAACGACTTGCGGCTGTGATTAACGGAGTGGCAGGACTTAGTTTTGGCGATTTCGAAAACCACCAAATCGACCTCTTTGGCGATGCTTATGAGTTCCTCATCTCTAACTATGCTGCCAATGCAGGCAAATCGGGCGGGGAGTTCTTTACCCCTCAGAATGTATCAAAACTCATTGCGCAGTTGGCATTGTTAGGACAAACTTCAGTAAATAAGATTTACGACCCTGCTTGTGGGTCGGGCTCTCTGCTACTACAAGCTAAAAAACACTTCGATGACTACCAGATAGAAGAAGGCTTTTTTGGGCAAGAAATCAATCATACTACCTACAACTTGGCGCGTATGAATATGTTCTTGCACAATATCAACTACGATAAATTCAATATTGCCTTAGGCGATACGCTTATCAACCCTTGTTTTGGTGATGAAAAACCTTTTGATGCCATCGTTTCCAATCCTCCTTATTCGGTGAACTGGATAGGTAGCGACGACCCTACCCTTATCAACGACGACCGTTTTGCACCAGCAGGTGTATTAGCCCCAAAATCTAAAGCCGACTTTGCCTTTGTATTGCATTCCCTCAGCTACCTTTCGGCTAAAGGGCGTGCCGCTATTGTCTGCTTCCCCGGTATCTTTTACCGCGGAGGCGCCGAGCAGAAAATACGCAAATACCTCATCGATAACAACTATGTAGAAACCGTTATCGCCCTACCGCCCAACCTCTTCTACGGCACCAGCATTGCCGTGAATATATTGGTGCTTTCCAAACACAAACCCGATACCCGAACCCAATTTATAGATGCCAGTGGTGAGGACTTTTTTAAGAAAGAAACTAATAACAACGTACTTACTGATGACCATATAGCGCGTATTGTTAGCATTTTTGCTGACAAAGAGGCAGTACCTTACACCGCTGTGCAGGTAGACAACCAGCAGATAGCCGAAAATGACTACAATCTATCCGTTAGTTCGTATGTAGAAGCGAAGGACACCCGTGAGGTGATAGATATTCAGCAACTCAACGCCGAAGTAGCGCAAACCGTAGTGCGGATTAATGAGCTGAGGGCGGATATAGAGGAGATTATTAGAGAAATAGAAAACTAATTGATAAATATGGAAGCGCAAAAAGAAGAAATCATACTTTATCAGCGTGAAGATGGTGCTGTACAAATAGATGTAAGGGTAGAGGGGGAGACTGTTTGGCTCACACAAGAACAGATGGCCACATTGTTTGGAAAGGGACGCACCACTATAACAGAGCATATCTCTCATATTTTTGAGGAAGGAGAATTGGATGAAAAAGTGGTATGTCGGAATTTCCGACATACCACTCAACACGGTGCTATAGAAGGAAAAACTCAAGAAAGAGAAGTAAAATATTACAATTTAGAGGTGGTTATTTCTGTGGGTTATCGTGTTCGTTCTGTACAAGGAACACGCTTTAGACAATGGGCTACTGAGAGGTTAAAAGAATACATTGTAAAAGGTTTTACAATGGATGATGAACGACTAAAAGGCAATGGAGGAGGAAATTACTGGAAAGAGCTTCTCAATAGAATACGTGATATCCGCTCAAGTGAAAAGGCGCTATACCGTCAAGTGCTCGATTTGTATGCTACCAGTAGGGATTACAACCCTAAAAGTGAAATAACCCTTACTTTTTTTAAAATAGTACAAAACAAACTGCATTATGCCTGTAGCGAGCAAACATCGGCTGAACTGATCTATAGCAGAGCAGATAGTACTAAGGATTTTATGGGGCTTACGACTTTTAAAGGAGCTTTGCCTACCCTAAACGAGGCTAAAATAGCAAAGAATTATCTTACAGAAGAAGAACTATTCCGCTTAAACCGTCTTGTTTCTGCCTTTTTTGATTTAGCAGAGCTTAAAGCACAAACACAAAGCCCCATGTATATGCAAGATTGGGTAGATGAATTAGATAAATTTTCAGCCAATTACGGCAAAGGAGTATTGAAAGGAGCAGGGACTATTAGCCACGAACAGGCGGAGCAGAAAGCAATACAAGAATACCGAGCTTATGAAGCCCGCACACTATCGCCTATAGAACAATCCTATTTAGAGAGTTTAAAAGCATTGGAGAAAAACACAGCTAAGCTATTGAAAACAAAACACAAATAACAATGACACAAGAACCAAAAATATTCCCTTATATAGCCCGCCTCCTACAAGGCGCTGAAGTGGTATGGAAACCGCTGGGAGAGGTAGCGGAATTGAAGAGAGGTACTACTATAACTAAGAAAACCTCAAATGAAGGAATATATCCTGTTATTTCTGGGGGACAACAACCAGCATACTATATTGATCAATTCAATCGAGACGGAGAAACAATCACAGTTGCTGGTTCGGGAGCTTATGCAGGTTTTGTAATGTATTGGAATGAGCCTATTTTTGTAGGAGATGCCTTTTCAGTTAAAGCAGATGAAAAGCAAGTCTTACCTCGCTTTATATATCACTTTTTATTAAGTATCCAAGAAAAGATACATGATTTAAAGTCAGGAGGAGGTGTGCCTCATGTATATGCAAAAGATGTAGCTCGTTTTGTTATCCCTCTTCCTCCTCTTTCTGTTCAGCAAGAGATTGTTCGTATTTTGGACAAGTTCACCCAGCTGGAGGCGGAGCTGGAGGCGGAGCTGGAGGCGGAGCTGGACTGCCGCAAGCGGCAGTATGAATACTATCGCAATAAGTTGTTGACTTTCAATGAGATAGGGGGGGGTACTGAGATAGTTTGGAAAACGCTGGGAGAAGTAGGCACTTTTATACGGGGCAATGGATTACAGAAGAAAGATTTTGTAGAAACAGGTATAGGCTGTATTCATTACGGGCAAATCTATACTTATTATGGCATAAAAGCCTCTGAAACTATTTCGTACGTAACAGAAGACTTGGCTAAAAGCTTAAGAAAAGCCTCTCATAATGATTTGATTATTGCAGGAGTAAGTGAGAATATAGAAGATGTTTGTAAATGTGTTGTTTGGGAAGGAGAAGAGGATATTTGCGTAAGTGGTGATACCTTTATTTTTAAAACAGACCAAAATCCTCATTACATAGGACATCTATTGAGAATGGATAATTTTTTAAACTATAAAAGGAAGAATGCTATTGGTGCAAAAGTAACCCGACTACAAGCGGGAAGTTTGCCTAAATATACTATTCCTCTCCCCCCATTAGAAGAGCAACAACGTATCGCCAACATTCTCGATAAGTTCGATACTTTGGTCAATTCTATCAGCGAGGGGCTGCCTAAAGAAATAGCCCTACGCAGAAAACAATACGAGTATTATAGGGAGAAATTATTGTCGTTCCCCTCGTAGGGGTCAATGGTAATTGATCCTAAATATTGAGGAAGGATTGTTGTTTGAAGGCGAATTGCCTCACATACTCAGCTGCGCCAGCTCGCTGACTTTGCCCTTACAGATAAGATAAAATAAATTATAATCATATTATGACCTACAACACTATCGCCGAAACACAAAACTACATCGTTTTAGACAATTATACTAAGCTCTCTAAAGTGAGTGAAGCACCCGCTACTTACCAAAGCGAGAATGCTTTAGAACGCGAATTTATAGAGGATTTGGTAGAACAAGGCTATGAATACCTGCCACAGCTTACTACCCCCGCAGCACTCTTGAATAATGTGCGCACACAGCTACAAAACCTCAACAGCGTAATCTTTACCGATGCCGAATGGGCACGCTTTGTAGAGGAATATTTAGATGCCCCCAGCGATAACTTGGTAGAAAAATCGCGCAAACTGCACCGCGATTATATCTACGACTTTGTGTTCGACGATGGGCATATACAAAATATCTATTTGGTAGATAAGAAAAATATCATTCGCAATAAGGTACAGGTCATCAACCAGTTCGAACAGAAAGGCTCTCACGCCAATCGTTATGATGTAACGATTTTAGTGAATGGGTTGCCCTTAGTGCAAATCGAACTCAAAAAACGAGGGGTGGCTATCCGTGAGGCGTTCAACCAAGTGCATCGCTATAGCAAAGAGAGTTTCAACAGCGAGAGTTCTCTGTACAAATACCTACAACTCTTTGTCATTTCCAACGGTACCGATACCCGCTATTTTGCTAATACCGTAAAGCGTAATAAAAACAGTTTCGACTTTACGATGAATTGGGCAAAAGCCGATAATACGCTCATCAAAGACCTTAAGGATTTTACCGCTACTTTCTTCCAGAAAAACACTTTATTACAAGTGCTACTCACCTATTCCGTGCTTGATGTAAGCGACACACTATTAGTGATGCGCCCCTACCAAATAGCCGCTACCGAGCGACTGCTCTGGAAGATAAAAAGTGCCTATCAGGCTAAGCACTGGAGCTCTCTTGAGGGAGGTGGTTATATATGGCACACTACAGGTTCGGGCAAAACACTCACTAGCTTTAAGGCTGCCCAATTGGCTACCCAGCTCGATTTTATCGATAAAGTGTTCTTTGTGGTAGACCGCAAAGATTTGGACTATCAAACGATGAAGGAGTACCAACGATTTTCGCCCGACAGTGTAAATGGCTCAGGTAGTACTGCTGGACTCAAACAGAATTTAACTAAGAACGACCATAAAATTATTGTTACTACTATCCAGAAACTCAACAACCTGATGAGGAGTGAAGAGCATTTGCCGGTATACGACCAGCAAGTTGTCTTCATCTTCGATGAGGCACACCGTTCACAATTTGGTGAAGCGCAAAAGAACCTTAAAAAGAAGTTCAAAAAGTACTACCAATTTGGTTTTACAGGCACCCCTATTTTCCCCGACAATGCCTTGGGAAGCGAAACTACTGCCAGCGTGTTTGGTCGCGAACTGCACGCCTACGTAATTACCGATGCCATTCGCGATGAAAAAGTACTGAAATTCAAAGTAGATTACAACGATGTACGTCCACAATTTAAGGGTATAGAAACCGAGCAAGATGAAGCTAAACTCAGTGCTGCCGAAAACAAACGCCTCTTGCTACACCCCGAACGTATTAGGGAAATATCTACGTACATTTTGCGCAATTTCCGCCTCAAAACCCACAGGAATGAGGGCAGTAATAAGGGCTTCAATGCGATGTTTGCCGTTAGTAGTGTAGAGGCTGCCAAATGCTACTACCAAGAGCTCAACGCCTTGCAAAAAGATAGCGACCGACCGCTTAAGATAGCGACTATCTTTTCTTATACTGCCAATGAAGAACAAAATGCTATAGGCGACATTACCGACGAAACTTTCGAACCTTCCGCTATGGACGTCAGTGCCAAAGAGTTTTTGGAAAAAGTCATTACCGACTATAATGCGATGTTTAAAACAAGTTTTTCATTAGAAAGCAAATCGTTTGAAAACTACTATCGCGATTTGAGTAACCGTGTGAAAAATCAAGAAGTCGACCTGATGATAGTAGTGGGTATGTTCCTCACAGGTTTTGATGCCCCTATGCTCAATACGTTGTTTGTAGACAAAAACTTGCGCTATCACGGACTTTTGCAGGCTTATTCTCGCACTAATCGCATCTACAACAGCACTAAGAGCTTTGGTAATATCGTTACTTTCCGCGATTTAGAAAAAGCTACCATCGATGCTATTACCCTTTTCGGCGATAAGAGCACCAAGAATGTAATCCTCGAAAAAAGCTACCAAGAGTATCTTGAGGGCTTTACTGATATCATTACTGGTAAAGCTTGCCGAGGCTATAACGAAATTGTAAAAGAACTAAAAGAACAATTCCCCGACCCCGATGAAATTCACACTACAGCCGATAAGAAAGCCTTTGTAAAGCTTTTTGGTGAATATTTGCAGGTGGAAAACATCTTGCAAAACTATGATGAATTTGCCCATCTCAAAGCGCTACAAACGATTGATAAAAACGACCCTGAAGCGTTAAAAGCCTTTGCCGAGGAGCATTTCCTAACCGAAGAACAAGTCGCTTCTATGGTACAATTAGAGGTACTCAAAGACCGATTAGTGCAAGATTATAAATCTACTTATAACGATATACGTGATTGGGTGAGCAAGGAACGCGAGAACAAAGAGCAAGAAAAACAGTTAATTGACTGGGAAGAGGTGGTTTTTGAAGTAGATTTGCTCAAATCTCAAGAAATAGACCTCGATTATATCCTCGAACTCATCTTAGAACACCACAAAAAGAACAAAAACAAAGAGGCTTTAGTAGAGGAAGTGCGTCGCATTATCCGTGCCAGCATAGGTAACCGTGCCAAGGAAAGCCTTATAGTAGATTTTATCAACGAAACTAATTTAGATACTATTGACGACAAACCGACTATCATAGCAGCGTTCTTCACTTATGCTCAAGAGAGACAAAAAGCTGAAGCTGCCGAGCTAATCGCAGAAGAAAACCTAAACGAAGAAGCTGCTAAACGATATATACAGCTATCTCTAAAACGTGAATACGCCAGCGAAAATGGCACTGACCTCAATAGCATTTTGCCTAAAATGAGTCCGTTAAATCCACAATATCGAACCAAAAAACAAACTGTCTTTCGCAAAATAGCTGCTTTTGTAGAAAAGTACAAAGGCGTAGGAGGTGAATTGTAATTTTATAATTCACAAATCAGCTAATTTACAAATTATTATTACCTTTGCACTATGAAGAAATATTTAATCGCCTGCCTCGGCAATATAGGGGCTGAATACGCCAACACTCGTCATAATATAGGATTCCTTGTAGCCGACACATTGGTGAAAGACCATAATGCTTCTTTTACGACTCAGAAGCTTGGTGACCTCGCCGAAATTAAAGTGAAAGGGCGTACCTTTATATTGTTGAAACCCTCCACGTATATGAACCTCAGCGGTAAAGCAGTGCGCTACTGGATGGAAAAAGAGAACATTCCTTTGGAAAACCTCTTGGTCATTTGCGATGACCTAAATATCCCGTTTGGCACTATCCGAATCAAAGGCAAAGGTAGCGACGGAGGTCACAACGGACTTAAAGATATACAAGCCCAACTGAACACCCAACAATATGCACGTTTGCGTTTTGGTATTAGCAGTAATTTTGAATCGGGCAAGCAAATAGACTATGTACTCGGTGAGTGGACTCCCGAAGAGCAAACCCTCCTCCCCGAACGCTTAGAAAAATGTGCCGAAGCCGTCCTTTCTTTTGGCTTAGCAGGGCTTAATATCACAATGAACACCTTTAATAACAAGTAACCCCTGACCCCTAACTATGTACACACATCACCTCATTCTCATTCTGCACCTCATTGCTGCCACTATTTGGGTAGGCGGACACTTAGTATTGGCTATCGGCTATTTGCCAAAAGCTCTTAAACGCAAAGATTTCAGCTATATAGGCAATTTCGAGAAGACTTACGAGCCTATCGGAATGCCCTCACTTGCCGTATTAGTTATCACAGGTATTTTGATGGCTTACGACTACAACGCTGGTTTCAGTTCTTGGTTTTCATTCGCTACTCCTATTGAGCGCGTGGTATCGCTGAAACTCACTTGCTTGCTCACCTCTATTTGTTTTGCTATTTCGGCACAAACGCGCGTTTTGCCCAAACTGCGCAAAGGTCAGCTCAACAAGTTGTCTGAAATGGCGGTGCATATTATCTGTGTTACTCTTATAGGGGTAGTAATGGTAGTACTGGGTAGTTTAGTAAGAATAGGAGGAATACAATAATATTAGAGGGCTAACTAATAAACTTCCATTAGCCCTCTTTTCTTTAAGATTTAAACGCGGATTGTTTCTCTTCAAACTTCCCGACTAGTTAAATTCTGCTTTTACCCCTCTTAACTTTCCATTTTCACTCACACCTAAGGTTTTTAGCTGATTCCGATTATAAACCAATTGTCGAAGTCAGTTGTTATGGGTTACACCAGCTCTTTAAGTTGCATTTTTGTATCATAACAAAAAAAATCTCTCTTCTTTATACAGCTTCCTATCAGCTAACCCCACCCACTTTATTCTTATCTTTTGCCTGAATTACCTCTTCCGAACCTCTTCAATTTTCTCCGTCTCCGTTTACTAATCTGTTAATTTTCTAATTCTCTCATTTTCTAATTTGCTAATTTTTTCTCACCCTCGATTGGTTTTAGTAACATTCTAAACTCAATCAGTGTTCATTTAGTATTCAATTAATCTTCGGTTAGTCTCCATTGTAGACCCACTGTAGACCCACTGTAGACCCACTGTAGAGCCACTAAAGACCCACTATTTGTTCATTTATTTTAAAATATGTAATATTGCACTTGTTAAAGAAAAAAGTATTTTGTTATAAACCTTTGATAAACACAATATAACAAATACCTAAACATTTCCTTTACTTTAATATTTCTTACAGTAGATAGAATTTGATAAATAAACGAAAAGAAATGATAACAACCCTTTAACTATAACACCCTACCTTTGCCCCAACGAAATAAGACATTTTCCATATAACTAAAATTCCAAAATTATGGATAGATTACATTCATACAAAACCAGACTACTGATGCTCGCTTGGCTGTTCGGACTATGCGTAGGAGCACAATCCCTGTTTGCCCAAACAGTAAAAGGGAAAGTAGTTGATGAAGACAATATGCCTCTGATGGGTGCTACCGTATTGGAAGCAGGTACTAAAAACGGCGTAACCTCCGATTTCGACGGTAACTTCCAACTCAGCTTGAAGAACGAAAATGCTACCTTAGAAATATCCTTTATGGGATATAAGAGTACCAAAGTACAGGTGCAAAACCGCAACAGCATCACCGTAAAGCTCTTGCCCGAAACCACCGAACTAAAAGAAGTGGTGGTGGTAGGGTATGGTACCCAAAAGAAGGAAACGGTAACAGGTGCTATTTCTTCTGTCAAAGGAAATAAACTCGTAGAAAATGCAGTTGCCAACGTCTCCAATGCGCTAGTTGGGCGTATGCCAGGGATTACTTCCACTCAGTCCAGTGGTGAGCCTGGTAGGAACGCTACTACCATTCGTATTCGTGGGGTGAGTACCTTCAATGCAAGTAGCCAAGAACCTTTGGTGGTAGTAGATGGTATCCAAAGCTCTATGAATGCCGTAAATGCGATGGACCCTTACGAAATTGAAAGTATTAACTTACTGAAAGACGCTTCGGCAACAGCTGTCTATGGTGTGAAAGGTGCTAACGGGGTGGTAGTAGTAACTACCAAAAGAGGTCGCTCTGGCGCTCCTAAGGTGAGTCTTACTTATAACTTTGGTATGAGTCAGCTGGCTACTCAGTTAGACCTGCTCAGTTCTTATGATTATGCGCGTTTCCGCAACGAAGCTATTCGCAATGACAACGACCCAAGTAACTTCGATAAGCTGTTCAGTGAAAGTGGTTTTCACAACGAGTTGTGGAAGTTCAAGAACAATCGCGACTATACGCCTCAAGAGGTGGAAGCGATGAACCTCACTCCTGAACAAAAACAAGCCCTGCTAAATAGCCCTGCGCTGTATTACACCAGTCATAACTATTTCAAAGAGGCTTTTGGCGGGGTATCTCCTCAAACGCAATTCAACCTAAACGTATCAGGGGGAAGTGAGAAAACGCGTTACTTTACTTCTTTGGGGTATTTCTATCAAGGAGGTACTTTCAAAGAAACTAACTACCACAACGCCGATGTAAACTCTAAATACCAGCGTTACAACTTCCGCTCTAACTTCGATTTTGAACTTACCGACCGCACCAACCTCACACTCGACCTCGCTGCTGTATCTTCAAAGGTAGGAGGCATTTTAGGTAGTGAGCAAGACGGCGATGTAAACAGCGAAACAGCCCGCAAAAAGTCGATGTTAGTGCATATCTTGGCGAATACGCCTTTTGCAGGTCCTGGTATTGTAGATGGGCGTTTAATCGATGGATATGTAGATGGTGTAAATCCTTTAGTAGGTAAAGGAGGTACAGGTTATTCGGTGTTGTCTAGCTTGCTCTGGCGACCTTACCTTACTACCTATCAAACCGACTTGAACCTAAACTTAAAACTGAAACACAAACTCGATTATATCACTCAGGGTCTTTCTATTTCGGGTACTTTTTCTTACAACGATTTGTATAGAAAAGGTGTGAAAAGAGAACGCTCTATCCCTTCGTATAGCGTAACTCGCAACCCTAAAAACCCTGCTGAACTACTCTTCTTTGGCGGCAGACTCAAACACACTACCCTTACCGACCGCTTTAAATCAAGCAAGTGGCGTCGCCTCTATTTTGAAGTAGCTACTAACTACGACCGCTCTTTCGGAAAACACAATATCACTGCCTTACTTTTGGCTAACGGACAAAAAACGTATGACCCTGGTTTTGAGTTTAACGTACCTGCTAGTATTATGGGGCTCGCAGGTAGGGTTACTTACGATTACGATCGCCGTTACCTTATTGAAGGTAATATGGGGTATAATGGTACCGAAAATTTCGCTCCTGGCAAACGCTTCGGGTTCTTCCCTGCCTTCTCATTGGGTTGGGTAGTTACGAACGAAAAGTTCTTCCCTAAAAACAATATTGTTACTTACTTAAAGCTCAGAGGTTCTTATGGCGAAGTAGGGAATGACCAAGTAGGTGGTCGCCGTTTTCTATACTTGCCTAGTACTTGGGGCTATGGCTATGAAGGCTATCGCAACGATGGTTATGGTGCAGGAGGTTACTATTTCGGTAGTAGTGATGGTACTACCAAAGACCCTTTCTATACCGGTGCTTGGGAAACTCGTGTAGGGAACCCCAATGTTACTTGGGAACGCGCCAAAAAAAGCAATGCGGGTATCGACCTGAATATGTTTAAAGATAGGCTTACTATCAATACCGATGTATTCCAAGAAAAACGCGACAACATCTTGTGGAACAGAGGTACAGTGCCTGGTATTGTAGGTTCTGACCTTCCTGCGAGCAATATAGGTAAGGTAACCAATAAAGGTTACGAAATACAAGTGCACTGGGGCGACAAGATAGGCGATTTCACTTATGGCATTGGGGGGAATGTATCCTATGCCAAAAACAAAATAGACTACCGCGATGAGCCTAACAACCCTCACCCTTGGATGAATGAAACGGGCTATTCTATCGGGCAGTATAGAGGTTATCTCACCAATGGTTTCTACAACACTTGGCAAGAGGTAATGCAACGCCCTTATTCGCGTTTTGATGGCAATAAAGTGCAACCTGGTGACCTCCGTTATGTAGATGTGAATGGCGATGGCGTTATCGACGAGAAAGACCGCGTGCCTATTGGTTATGCAAACTTCCCTCGCTATACTTTTGGGGCAAACCTCAACGTAGGTTACAAAGGATTTGAAATATCGGTGTTGTTCACCGGTACGGCTCAAGGTTCTATGCCTTTGGATTTCTATACGCGCAACCCTTTCTATATGGGTACAGGGGCTGCTTTCCAACATCAGTATGACGGACGTTGGACTCCTGAGAAAGCTCAAAACGGCATTACCCCTACTTTCCCACGGGCTTCTATGCGCACCGGTGATAATATCAACGGATTGTTTAGCGACTTCTGGTTGCTCTCTACCGACCATATCAAGCTGAAAAACATAGAAGTAAGTTATCTCTTGCAAAAGAAAATGTGGTTGGATAAAGCAGGTATCTCATCGGTGAAACTATCGGTGAGCGGTAACAACCTCTATACGTGGTCTAAAATGCACGATGGTTACGACCCCGAACAACAAGATTCTAACGGCGCTGCCTCTGGATATCTCTACCCTATGACCCGCACTTATAGCGTAGGGCTCAACGTTCAATTTTAAAAAATACAACCAATGAAAAAGCTCATTTATACCACCTTAATCCTTGTCTTTTTCTCACAAGTATTTTCTTGTAAGTTAGAAGACCACTTCCTCGAAAAGAGTTTAGGAAGCGATGTGAATGTCGATTCTATCTTTTCGAGCAAACAGAAATCTCTCTCGGCTATTGCCCAAGCCTATGCGATGAGCCTGCAATCAGGTATTACGTTGCGTTACGACAATGGGCGCATTAGCGGACTGAAAGCGGGAACGCTCTCTCACCTATCGGGAGAAGTGAACGATGTGAAATTCAGTTGGGAAGACACCTATAAAATTCAACGTTCTGGAATGGTAGCCAGCGACTCCGATGGCAAAGCATTGAGTTCCGATGGTTTTGTGTTCAACTACCAATCTATCCGTCAGTGCTATTTGGTGATTGAGAACATCGATAAAGTCCCCGATCTTACTGAGGTACAAAAGAAAGGTATCAAAGCCGAAATGTATACTCTCATCGCCTACCGATATGAGGAGATGTTCAAACGTTATGGCGGGGTTCCTATTATAGAGGGTACACTTTCAGTAGATTCCGACCTGAATATTCCTCGCGCTACTTTGCGCGTTACCTTAGACCACATTATTGCCCTTTGCAACAAAGCTATTCCCGACCTGCCCGATAGCTACAACGCTTCGGAAAAAGGACGTGTAACCAAAGGTATACCAATGTGTATCAAAGCCGAAGCATTGATGTACGCCGCGCGTCCGCTGTTCAATAGCAATACGCCTTATATGAGTTTGGGTGGCAATAACAACCTAATTTGCTTTGGCTCACACGATGCTTCGTTATGGCAACAAGCCATAGAGGCTAATGAGCAAGTGATACGCTGGGCAACTGCCAATGGTTATCAAATCATCAATACGGGCAACCCCTTAGCCGATTACGGTACAGCGGTAGCAACCCCTAACAACCGAGAAGTGCTCCTCGCCTTTAAATCACAAAACTTTATAGAGGCTTACAACCCTCACAGCCAACCAGGAGGAGCAAATTCTATGAGTTACTTGCAACTTACCCAATACTACAAAACTGATGGAACTGACCAAACGTGGACGGGTGAAAACTGGGAAAGCTACGCTACTTATGTGAACAAGTGCAATGAGTTAGAAGCCCGCTTTAAAGCCTCAGCAGCGATTGCAGGACAACAAGCGTGGAACAACCCGAGTTCGCATTATTGGTCAAGTGAGAGTTTGGCAAATGCGTCTACTTGGGAAAAGAGAGCAGGCAGTGAAGGCGCAGGACGCCGTGTAAAATTCTTCTATATGGCTGATACCCGCGATTGGTTTGAATTCCCTTTGTACCGTTTGGCTGAGTTCTATTTGAATCTCGCCGAAGCCTATAACGAAGCAGGCAATCCTGCTCAGGCTTTGCAAAACCTAAACGTTATTCGCTCGCGTGCAGGGCTACCAAATGTTACTGAAACAGGACAAGAGGCTTTGCGCAAACTCATACAAAGAGAGTGGGCGGTAGAGTTCTACGAAGAAAATCACCGTTACTTTGATGTAAAACACTGGAAACTCACCGATATTGCCAATGGTATCATTGGAGGGGAAAAGAAAGGAGTAGTTTTTGAATACGCCCCAGGAAAATCGGAGGGGTGGAATGCGTGGGATTACGCTTCTTATGCTGTGAAGCCTGTCTATACAGGGTATTGGGACAACAGTCAGTACTTAGAGCCTTTCCCTCAATCGGAAGTGAACAAAGGCTACTTGATACAAAACCCTGGTTATTGATATAAATAAAAGAAATTCACCATAAGGTGAAAATTCGTGAGATTATACAATATAAAGGATTTTTATACTGAATACAATTCGTGAGATTCGTGGGAAGCAAAAAAAATATCCTAAACTCACGTGTAATAAAAACAACTGAAATGAAATATAAACATAACATATTATTTTGTAGCCTTGTGGGCTGTATGCTTTGGGCAGGTGCTGTGCAGGCACAAAGCCCTCTGAACGTACCCGAAGAATTGTCTACGCTTTCTACCTCATCAGTAAAAGGAGAACAACTCTTGAAAATGCCCACAACTAACTTTACCAACAGTTTGTTTGGGTTGCTACCTGGACTCACTGTATTGCAAGGCGGAGGAATGGACAATGCCAGCCTAAATATCCGCGGGTTGGGTTCTTACAACTACCCTTCGGTTACCTATTTTATCGATGGTTACCAAAGTGATTTTATACTGCTATCGCCTTCCGAAATCGAGTCGATTACGGTTTTGAAAGATGCGGCTGCCTTAGCACCATTTGGTATGAAAGGAGCGCACGGCATCGTGTGGATTACCACCAAACGCGGTACAGAAGGCAAGCCTGTGGTAGGGGTAGATTTCCAAACAGGCGTACAAATGCCTACGGTACTGAGCAAACCGCTATCGGCTACCGAGTATGCTCAGCTATACAACGAGGCTTACAGTAACGATGCAGGTGCTTGGACGAGCTTTTACAATATTCCTAACGATGTGAAATACAACACCGATTGGTACGACAAAGTGCTCAAAAAGTCGGCTTTGTTTGATAGGCAAGATGTGAGCATACGCGGAGGCTCAGCTACTACTAAGTATTTTGTGCTATTAGGGCACGCCGGCAACAGTGGTTTGTACGCCTCTAAGAACGACGATTCGCATTCCAGCGGAAGGTTCGACCAATATCTCGTAAAGGCAAATTTAGACTTCAGTATGCTCAAAATATTTGAAGGAAATGTAAATATCAACGGACGTATAGAAGACCGTAAATCGCCTAATTACAACGAGTATAAGCTCTGGCAAAACTTGGCGAGCTATCCTAATATCATTTATCCGGCGCAAAACTCCAATGGGTCGTTCCCTGGTACAGCCATCCACCCCGATAACCCTTACGCTTCTATCCGAGCCTTAGGTATCAAAACCCTACACGACCGCACTTTAGGGGCTAATTTCAACCTAAAAGAGAAATTAGACTTCATCACCCCTGGTTTATACATACAACAAGGCGTATCGCTCAGTTCGTGGACACGAGGCACACGCATTGTAAGCAGAGATTACACTCGTATGTTTAATGGGGTAGCACAAACCACCCATCGCGATAGCAACTACAAAGTAAACGACGACTGGGGTACCAACCAATGGAACCGTTTGCAGTTTCTGTTGGGTGCAGGTTATGCCCGTGAGTTTGGACAAAACACTTTCCAAACAGTAGTAAACTACCTTCAATACGTTTATAATATAGACGACAATCTCAACGGAAAAGCGGGTTTGAACAACAACTACGCCTATCAGAACATCGGCGGACGTGTGTTCTACGATTGGAACGAACGCGTATCAGCAGAATTTGGTTTTGCTTTCGGTGGCTCGGATAACTACAAGAAAGGTAATCGCTTTGGTTTTTATCACGCCCTTTCAGCAGCTTATCAGGTTTTCAATGAGCAACACCCTTCGGCGAATGCCAATATCAATCGGTTGAAATTGCGCGCTTCAGTAGGTAGTACTGGTAATGATGTGTACAACGAAGGTCGCTACTTATACGAACGCTATTACGGTTCTTACGGAGGAGGCGGTTTTGCCACAGGAAACGACGACCCGTCGTGGCATAGTGCTATCGGACTAAAATACGTACCTAATGAGCGTATATTTGCCGAAAAAGCCTATAAGTACAACATAGGCGTGGAAGCTAAATTCTTTAACAAATGGGACGTGATGATAGATGCTTTCCTTAACAAACACGAAGGTATTATCACCCCTGATTACAGTATTTCAAGTGTCTTTGGGGCTACCCCTCCCTATAAAAATATAGGAAAGGTAACTAACCGAGGTTTTGAAGTGAGTACACTTTACAGCAATGCAGCAGGAAAACTCACTTATAGTATAGGCGCTAATGCTTCGTATGCTAAAAACAAAATAGACTATATGGCTGAGTACGATGCTAGTAGTGAGAGTTCAGCTCAAACAGGCAGACCTATTGGCACGCGCTTTGGCTATGAAGCTGCTGGCTTTTACGATATAAACGATTTTGACAGCAATGGCAACCTGCTACCTTCACTCCCTAAACCTTCCTTTGGAAACGTTGCCCCTGGTGATGTGAAATACCGCGACTTAAATGGTGACAACCGTATAGACCCTGCCGATAAAACCGAAATAGGCAAAAGCTACCTCCCTACACTCACTTATGCTGGTACGCTCAACCTCGGTTATGAAGGATTTGACCTTGGCGTGCTCGTGCAAGGAGTACAAGGCAGAGAGGTGAATTTATTAGACGATGCGCGCCAAAAAACGGTTGCTTTCGAGAACAACGGCAATGTGTATGCTATCGCCAAAAACCGCTGGGCTTACTATCCTGCACAAGGCATCGATACCCGTAGCAGCGCCCAGTACCCACGTTTGTCGTTATTGAGCAACAACAATAACACCCAGCCTTCCACCTTGTGGATAAAGAAAGCTAATTACCTAAGAGTACGCTATATAGAGTTAGGTTACAGCGTTCCTAAACGAATGCTCGACGAGATAGGCGTTAGCAAATTGCGCATTTACGTAAATGCTGCCAATCCGTTTACTTTCTCATCACTGCTTACCGATTATGACTTAGACCCCGAAGTGTTATCGGGTTACCCTGCCCTCAAATCGGTTACTATGGGTGTGTCTTTAAAGTTTTAAACAAATGAACTACCGAAAATATATCGCTATGTTAAAGAGTAATAAACCGAGCAGAACAATCTTTGCAGTGAGCTGCATTGCGCTGATGAGTACACTCATCGGGTGTAATGTGTTAGACACCAAAGAAGATATTTACGATACCGACGAGCAGATAAAAACCAATTACCAAGTGTTGTACGACTTTGGTTATGCTGCCTATACACGTTTGCAAAACCGCTTTGATGCCATCGATGGCAATCTGTTTGCGGCAGTGAGCGACGAGGCTGAATATACGCTTTCGCCTTCAAACACTCAAGTTTTTAACGAAGGAAGCTGGAATAGCACCAACAACCCCGATAATACGTATGCTTACAACTACGAAGGCATACAAGCGGCTACTTATTTCTTGGAAAAATTCCCTAACTATGCTTCTTTCTTAAAGCAGAACCGCAACCTTATCACTCAAAACGACATCAACAACTACAATCGCGATGTGAAGAGCATAAGGGCTTTGCGCTTTGAAAACCGCGTGTTGCGTGCTTATTTCTATTTCGAACTACTGAAACGCTACGGAGGGGTGCCTCTTGTAAAAACAACGCTTTCCGCCGATAGTAACACGCTTTTGCCTCGCAACACAGTGGACGAGGTAGTGAACTATATCGTGAGTGAAATCGATGCTTCCAAAGATAGCTTGATTACCAATTGGGGAAGAGATTTTGATATTGGCTTAGATGGGCGTATTACCAAAGGTGCTGCCTTAGCCCTCAAATCCAGAGTGTTGCTTTATGCGGCGAGTCCGTTGTACAACCCCACTAACGATGTAAACAAGTGGAAAGCAGCTGCCAGTGCGGCTAATGAGCTTATCAGCTTAAATCTCTACAGCCTTGATAATAGTTACCGCGATTTGTTCCTTGGTGACAGAAGCGCGAAAAGCTCTGAAACCATTTTTGCTATTCGCCAAAGTGCCACCAATGATTTAGAAAGGAAAAACTACCCTATTGGCAGTGCAGGAGGTAATAGTGGCATCACGCCTTCACATAATTTGGTAA
Source organism: Capnocytophaga sp. oral taxon 902 (assembly GCF_013394735.1). Classification (NCBI taxonomy): domain Bacteria; kingdom Pseudomonadati; phylum Bacteroidota; class Flavobacteriia; order Flavobacteriales; family Flavobacteriaceae; genus Capnocytophaga; species Capnocytophaga sp. oral taxon 902. Next base: position 1,618,161 of record NZ_CP058261.1, on the reverse strand, counting down.
GTGCTTATGAGTACAAAGGCACCCCCGACCCTAATGATATATACGCCAATCGCGACCCTCGACTCGGTTATACGATAGTAACCAACAACAGTCAGTGGAATGGACGTACAATAGAAATATACGCAGGTGGCGCTGACAACTACAACGCCAAAAACGCTTCACGCACGGGCTACTACCTCAAAAAGTTTTTGAACGACAACCTCGATTTAGTACAAGACGAGAAAAGACTCCGCTCTTGGATAGTCTTCCGCTTGGCTGAAATTTACCTCAACTATGCCGAGGCGATGAACGAAGCCTACGGACCCGATGCTAACAACGGTTATGCACTCACTGCTAAAGAGGCTATCAATTTGGTGAGAGGCAGAACGGGTGTGGAAATGCCTGCGATTACTACAGCATCAAAAGAGGAGTTCAGAGAAAAAGTAAAACACGAACGCCGTATAGAACTCGCCTTTGAAGAACACCGCTATTGGGATTTGCGCCGTTGGAAAGACGCTACTACCGTGCTCAATGAGCCACTTACTGGAGTGCAAGCTACTAAAAACGGCAATCATTTTAGCTATCAAGTAAAAGAAGTAGAAAAGCGCACTTTTACCGAAAAGATGTACTCCTACCCTATTCCTCACAGCGAAATTAATAAATCTAACGGAATTGTAAAACAAAACCCAGGTTGGTAGTGACAAGTGACGAATGACGAAATACATCAATTTGATAAAATAATTGAATAACAAACCTCACCGCTTTTGCGGATTCCCTCCCCTTCCCTTGGGGGAGGGGGAGAAGGAGGGGGTGAGGACAATCTCTTATATATGAAAACAAAAAACATTACATTATTGCTACTCCTATTCGTAGCCTTCATCGCTTGTAAAAAAGACGATGTATTTGAAGACCCTGGTATAAACAATATCTATATGCCACAAGCCTCCTTGAACAACGGAGGTAATGAATACAATGTGCCTTTCGGCGGAAACTCCGAAAACTACACTTTCGACGAGACTACCAAGAAATTGAAAATAGTGCTCGGCGTGAAGAACTCTGGTCTCTCTACCGATGGCTTTGCTGTAAAAGTAAAAGTTGACGCACAAGCTACTAATGCTTATGTAGAAAAGTACAAAAACGAGGAGAAAAAACCGGCTGTAGTACTACCCGAAGGCTCTTACACATTGCCTGAAAGCGTAAGCGTTGCATCTGGTAAAAGTGAAGAATCGTTTTACTTGGACGTAGATGTGCAAAAGCTCCTTACCGACCACTCCGATTACTACAAGAATCGCATCGCTTTGGCAGTAAGCATTTATGGCAATGAGAGAATCCTCCAAAACAAAGCAACTACTATTGTAGTGATTGACGGGGCGAAGTTTTTGCCTACTCCACCTGAACCTCCTAAGCCTCCTGTGGAAAATATGCTCAAAAAAGACGCTTGGAAGATTCTAAAACAAAGTATAGACGGAAAAATTACAGCCGATGCTAAGATTAATATCGTAGATGGTAATATCCAATACTCATCTGGTAAAGTGGGTGGCAAGTTCAACCACGTGATTTATCAACCGGTAAACGTAGAAAAAGGACAGACTTACACTTACGATATGCACGTGGAAATCAAAGGAAAAGCGTGGGGTTGGATACAAGCGTATGTGAGTGAACACGAACCCGAAGAAGGCAAAGACTTCGGCGATGGCAAGGTATTAGAGCTCCAAAACAACATCACCTCTCCTATGAGTGGTTCATTTGCCGAACTTTCAGCTATCCAAGACCAAAAGACCTATACCGCTGGTAAAACCGGCACACTCTACTTTGTAATAAAGATAGGTAGCTGGGATAATAATTTCGAGGATTTAGCCCTCTCTGATATCGTATTCAAGAAAGATAATAGTCCTAAGCCTCCTAAACCTCCGGTAGAGACTAGCATCAAAAAAGACGCTTGGAAAATACTATTGCAAGGCATCAATGGAGGTCTTTCAGAAAAAGCTGATATCACCATTACCGACGGTAATATTCATTACACTTCGGGCACCGAAGGAAAGATGTTCAACCACGTAATTTATCAGCCTATTGAAGTAAGCGGAGGAGAAACTTATACTTACGATATGACACTCACTGCCAAAGGCAAAGCGTGGGGCTGGATACAAGTGTATATAAGTCAGTGGGAACCTGAAGAAGGCAAAGACTTCAACGACGGTAAGGTGTTTGACCTATCGGGAGAAATCAAAACGCCTAAAAGCGGACTGATGTCGGAATTAGCTTCAGGTGAAAAGACCTATACAGCTACTAAAACAGGTAAATTATACTTTGTGATAAAGATAGGTAGCTGGGATAACAATTACGAAGACTTAACTTTTTCAGATATCTTTATCAAAAAAGCGCCTTAAATGAATATATTAAATAGACAAATAAAAAACATATGAAAAACGCAACAACCTTTAGTTTTATTACAATGTTATTGTGCGGGCTTACAGCCTGTAACAAATCGGGAGGAGACGCTCCTATTGAAGACAACCCTATGCCTGAAACCCCTACTGAATGGGTGTTAGACTTCCAAGACAACTTCGATGGCAATGCCTTAAACACAGATAATTGGGCTGTGTATGACAATGAATACCTCGAAAAAGAAGGTAAACTCAAACCTGAGAATACGCGCCGTACCTATGCCATAGAAGTGAAAGACGGCTTCTTGAATTGCCTTATCGACAAAGATTATAAACGCGAAGGAATGTTTATAACAGGTGGAATAGCTCATAAAAAGAACTACAAATACGGTAAGTTTGAGTTCAGAATACGTATGGACGAAGACCCTCATAAGTCTTCCAGCGGTTTAGGACTTACTTGGCCTGAAAGTGAAAAATGGCCTGACGATGGCGAAAACGACATCTATGAAACAAATCACGAGGACAACGCTTGGAATACCTATATCCATTATGCAGTATCTGGTAAAGACCAACAGTATCAACAGAGCTTCCGCAACTACAGCAAAACCGATTGGCATATTGTAGCAATGGAATGGGCTCCTGAGTACATAAAGATTTACATCGACGGTAAACTTGAATGGACTCTTAAAGACCCTATAGCAATGGCTAAAGCACCTCACCATTTATGCTTTCAAACTGAAAAAGACATTAACAAACCTTTTACCAAACAACTCAAACTACAAGTAGATTGGGTAAAGGTATACAAATATGTACCTAAAAAGTAAATGAGATATCCATACAAGTTTCTTCCCTTTCTCATCGGTATGCTCCTATGGCTTGCTCACCCCATCTATGGGCAAGCCATTAGGGAGCATATATTGTTAGATAACGGTTGGAAATTCAGCTTAGGGCACGCTACCGACCCTACTAAAGATTTGTATTACCGTGTATATAACGACTTCTCAAAAACACTTTCCAAAGGCATTAACTTTTCGAGCATAGACTACGACGATAGCGCGTGGCAAACCGTAGACCTCCCTCACGATTGGGCAGTAACTCTCCCTTTCAGTGAAAAAGGTGATTGGTCACACGGATATAAAGCCTTAGGCAGTACCTTCCCCGAGCATAGTATCGGTTGGTATAGAAAAACCTTTGACCTCAGCAAATCCGAAGCGAGCAAACGCATCGAACTGCAATTCGACGGTATTTTTAGAGACAGTAGGTGTTGGGTAAATGGCATTTATGTAGGGCATCACCTCAGCGGGTATACAGGAATAAAGTACGATATTACGGATTTGGTGTATTTTGGCAAACCAAACGTGATTACCATAAGAGTAGACGCTACCCAAAACGAAGGTTGGTTTTACGAAGGGGCAGGTATCTATCGGCACGTGTGGCTAAACTCTTACAACTCTGTTCACTCTTCCCCCGAAGAGGTTTTCATCTATACCAAAAGCATTGGCAAACAAGCCGAAATGTACGCCGAAGCTACTGTGCATAACCGAGAGACAAGCTCACAAACTTTTCAGGTGGAATGGGCTATTCTTAACCGTGAAAAGAAAGTAATAGCTACTCACAAATCTGCAAATACTACTTTTGCCCCTAACGAAAAAGTAACTGTAAAGAGTAACCTTAACATTCCTAATGCACAGCTTTGGGACACTGAGCACCCCTTTCTGTACACCTTAACAACGAAAATCATTTCCAACGGAAAGACCACCGACCTTATTCACACCCGCTTTGGGGTGCGCACTTTTAGTTATCAACCCGACGGCTTTTACCTCAACGACAAAAAAATGAAAATAAAAGGCGTGTGCGTACATCAAGACCACGCCGGCGTAGGTACTGCACTATTAGACGAATTGCAGTATTATCGTATCGGGTTACTCAAAGCAATGGGTGCCAATGCTTACCGCACTGCTCATCACCCTCATAGCCCTGCCGTGCTACAAGCCTGCGACAGTTTGGGTTTATTAGTAATGGACGAAACCCGACTCTTAAACAGCGGGCGAGAATACCGTCAACAATTTGAAGACCTTATCAGGCGCGACCGCAATCACGCTAGCGTCTTTATGTGGTGTATCGGGAATGAAGAAGAAAAAATACAAAGTACCGAAACTGGAGAGCGCATCGCTCGTACGTTGGTGAGTTTACAACAGCATTTAGACCCTTCACGCGTGAGCACTTATGGCGCCAACGTAGGTAATGAAAATGAAGGCGTGAGTGTTGCCATACCCGTACGAGGCTTCAATTACAACCTCTATGGGCTTACCGATTATGAGAAAGCGCACCCCAATCAACCTATCATCGGTACCGAAGTAGCCAGCACCGTGGGTACTCGAGGGGTGTATCTGCCGGAAATAGTGCTCGACAAAGCCGGGGGGTACAGTGGTCATTTTGTAGCCGATACCCTACGCGCTTACCTGCTCGACCAAGACAAGAGTTACCCCAGTTGGGCATCACAAGCACAGCAATGGTACAGCACGACTGCTAACGACCCTCGTTTTATGGGAGGTTTCGTATGGACGGGCTTCGACTATCGCGGAGAGCCTACCCCCTTTGCGTGGCCTAATATCAGTTCGCATTTTGGGGTAATGGACGTGTGTGGTTTCCCTAAGAACGTGTATTACTACTACAAAGCCCATTGGAGTGAATCGCCTGTATTACACATAGCCCCTCATTGGAATCTGAACCTGCCCCAAAACACTGTGGTAAAAGTGTGGGTATATAGCAATACCGAAGAAGTGGAACTTTTCTTGAACGGAAAGACACTCGGCAAACAAAAAACACCTGCTTTTGGACACTTATATTGGGAAGTACCCTACGAAAAAGGTACGCTGAAAGCGGTAGGCACTAAGAATGGGAAGCGGATTATCTCCGAAATAACTACTACCGAGAAACCTTTTGCGATTGTGCTTTCTCCTCATAAAACACAACTGAAAGCCGGTAAGCAAGATGCCGTAGTAGTGAACGTGAGTGTAGTAGATAAAAAAGGACGTGAAGTACCCAATGCCGATGCCCTTATACAGTTTCAGCTTACAGGAGATGCTCGCATTATAGGAGTAGGGAACGGCGACCCCAGCTCGCACGAGAAAGATACTTTTGCCGAAGGAGAGCGTGTAGAGCGCAAACTTTTCAATGGCAAATGCCAAGTGATTATCCGCTCAGGTGAAAAAGGCGGAAAGGTACAACTACGCGCTACAAGTAACGGACTGAAAGAAGCGGTGGTGAGAATGAATTAAGGTAAAAGGTAAAGCCTGCGAGGGTTCACAGCTGGGTATGTCAGTAAAAAGTAAGTTAAGGTTTGAACGAAGAATAAATAAAGGGAAAAACTGACTTAGAGAGAAAAGAGAGAGAGCATATTGCTGTATTGACAAATATTTTATAACTTTGTGGTGTGAATTAGCAGATTAGGAAATGAGAAAATTAGAAAATGGGTAGTGATAAAAAGGGGGGTTGACAGGTATAACTTGTAGGACAAATCAGGCTGGTTAGGATTTTCGGAAGGAAACGAAGGTTTTCAGAAGGAGGCTAAGAGACTTTTTGATGAAAAAGGGCTATGAGAAGGGTGGGGTTAGCTTATAGAGAGCTTATAGGAAGCTTATACGAATCTTGGACGATTGGTATAGAAAGGGTATATAAGTAGTTGACTCATAGTATAATACAGCGATGCAAAAAATGGTAAAAACGAGGTTTCGAGGCGAAAGAAAGAGGAAGAGGCACTAGGCCTTAGGCCATAGGCACTAGGAGGGAGTATGATGGAAAAGGGAAGTAATAACGAGAGGCGAATGATGAATAACGAGAGTAATGTGGTGAAAACATCTCCCTATATACATACTCGGCTGTTGCCGACAATTCCGAAAGAGGACTTTCTGCCAAAGAGTATTTTTATAATAGAAAATGCTTTGGTGCAGGAATTGAAAAGAATAATAAGTAATCTTAAAAACAATTATATATGAAGACAAAAGCATATTTAGCAATGTTGTTATTGGTGATAACAGCTTGCAGTTGTTCTAAAACAGAAGAGGAAACAATATTTCCTGAGGCTGTAATGGTTAAGAGTTTTGCGACTGTAGCAAATACACCTGAGCATAGTTTTGTGAATTTTGCCCTTACCCAAGATGGTTACCGAGTTGTGCAAAATAAAGAAGCCCTACAAGCGCTCTTTCCTAATACTGACCTCAGTACTATAAAGGAATTTAAGGATATTGATTTCGGTACACAGACTCTTATCATAGGAAGAAAGGGGCTTTCTGAGGTGACACAGGCGAAATGTAGGTTTAGCAAGAAAAACAATAATAGCTACGTGCTTACGGTAGACCTCGACTTACTTGGACTATTTGGACCTGTAGTGTTATACTACGGTGCGATAGTACAAAAACTACCTGAAAACGCTACTGTAACCGTAGAAGTGTTGCCTCTTGAAGTGAACAAAGATATTTAGGCACGAGGTCGTAGCAAGACAGGTGGAAAAATTAGAGAATTAGGAAATTTGGAAATGAGCAAATGAGGGTGTGAGTCACACGGGATTATTAGCAGATTTGTCGGAGGGACTCTGAGAGGCTCACGCGAAGAACCTGCCTGCTTTCTGTACGATTGAATTTCGTAAGACAAATAAAAACACGACTTATAAAAATAAAGCATTATGGAAACAAAAACGTTTTTAGCACTACTGTTATTGGTAATAGTGGGGTGCGGTTGCTCAAAAAAAGAGACTCCTCCACAAGAAGATTGTGGGTGCAATAGTCCTACTGTTTGGACTATTAAAGAATCTCTTGAAGAAGAAATAAGTTATGCAAACAATCAAAATACTTATTATCCTAACACATTTTGGATAGGCAAGGGGTTTCATTTTTTTATAGTTTGCAATGAGGATATTTTTCCTCAAAAAATCAGAGATTTAAAATATAAGGAAGAGGGCACTACTATAAAAGTAAAAATTCAAGGAGAGGTAAAAACTCTTTGTAAAAAATGGATTCACCCAGCAATTTATAGTTATAATCATATTACTTTAACTAAAATAGAAGTGTTATAAAACGACTCTCATAAAACAATAAGTAATAAAAAAGACTATTACATATGAAAACAAAAACGTTTTTAAAACTTGTTACCTATTACTTGATTTAAAATGAACATAACCCTATATAAAACACTAAGAAACGCTTTGTTTTTAATGCTTTGCCTAAGCAGTCCGCTATGTTTGGCACAAGCAAATATAACGGTGAGCAAAACCCACCCGCGCTATTTTGAAAAAAATGGTGCGACGTGGATTCCTATTAGCACCAATTATCTACCATCGCATAATTTTGAAGAGGTAGAAAAGTACTTTAAACACTTTGCCGAGAATGGTGGAAATGCAATGCGCATTTGGATAAGTACTGAGTTCTTAGAAATAGAAGACCAAAGGGAAGGGAAATACAATCCCGAGAAGTTAGTGCGTATAGAACAGTTGCTACAACTTGCAGAAAAGTATCATATTTATATCAAATTCACCCTACATCACTTGCGTACTATCTCTAATAACATCTCACCTGAGGCTTCTTGGTGTAACAGCTATTCACTAGCTACCAAGTTCAAGAATGTAAGCGAGTATGTAAGTACTAAAAAAGGCAAAAAGTCCTACTTAAAACGCCTCAGAGCGATTGCTAAAAAATGCCAAAACCACCCGTATGTATATGGTTGGGAGTTGTGGAACGAAATGGATTCAGCAGTACCCGAAGCAGAGTGGCTACCTTTTACCAAAGAGATGCTCGGTAAGGTGAAAAAGTTATGCCCTGAGCAATTGGTTACCCAAACCTTAGGCAGTATGCACGCCCCTTATATGGACGACTACTACAAGAAGCTGGCAGTAATACCTGACAACGAGTTTTTGAGCATTCACCGTTATTTAGACGAGGGCGACAAGTGGCATCAATACCCGATAGTGAAAGGAGCTGTGAGTGCTTTAGCAACCGATGCCGTAGCTATGGGCTTGACATTTACGAAAAACGACCCCAAGCCTGTTATCATCAATGAGATAGGAGCTGTAAACCCTAACCACGCAGGACCTTCGTCGCTTTATCCGAAAGACACAGAGGGCATTTTGTTACACGATTTTATCTTTGCACCTTTCTTTGGAGGTAGTGCAGGTTCGGGCAATACTTGGCATTGGGATCATTACATAGAGCCTAACCAACTGTGGTATCACTTTGGACGTTTCAAAAACGCTATTGAAGGAATTGACCCCGTGAAAGAAGCGATGCAACCCTTCTATTTCAAAAGAAATGCTGTAGCCTGTTACGGACTAAAAGGCAAAACAAAAACGATATTGTGGTGCAGAGACCTAACTAACAATTGGAAAACAGAGCTACGTGAGGGGCGTCCTGCCCAAATGAAACGAGATTTCGAAATACCACTCAACCTTATAAATATAAAATATACTCATTACAGTGTTTACGACCCTTGGACGGATAAATGGGAACGACATATGCCTATGTATGACGGAAAGGCATTGATTCCAGCCTTCAAGCGTTCGATAGTAGTGGTATTAGAAAACCCATAGCATCTTCCTGTCTTCTTTCCTTAGTTTTCTTATTGCCCTGATAGATGAGCAAAGGGCAAAATTATAAAAACAAAGCAATATGTAATTCTCATTTTAAGGGAAGGTACAGGCAGGAAGGTGTTTTTTATAAAAACGTTAATGTATCTATGAGATATAGCAAACACATCTTTAAAACGCTTATTTCGTTACTTATGATAGGTTGCGCAACACCCGCTATCCTAAAATCTGATAATGAAAAACTCACCCAAAAGAGTTTCAGTGGCGATAAACACATAGAACAGCGTGTAGATTCGGTACTGCGTTTGATGACTCTTGAAGAAAAAATCGGACAAATGACGCAATTCTCAGCCGATTGGTCGGTTACAGGCCCTGTAATGGCTGATAAGTACCAACCTTACCTCGAAAAAGGCTTGGTAGGAAGTATTTTTAACGCTACTTCGGTTGTAGGTATACGAAAATTGCAAAAAATAGCGGTAGAACAAACACGTTTGGGTATTCCTATCCTCTTTGGTCAAGATGTGATACACGGCTATAAAACTATCTTTCCCATTCCGTTAGCTGAATCTTGCTCGTGGGATTTGGCTTTGATGCGCAAAACAGCTGAACTCGCTGCCCGTGAAGCTACTGCCGATGGTATTAACTGGACGTTTGCTCCTATGGTAGATATTACCCGCGATGCTCGTTGGGGACGCGCAATGGAAGGCGCAGGCGAAGACCCTTATTTAGGAAGCCTTATTGCCGAAGCGCGCGTAAAAGGATTTCAAGGGGGAGACAATTGGCAAACGTTGAGTAGCCCTCACACACTTTTAGCTTGTGGTAAACACTTCGCCGGCTATGGAGCTGCCGAATCAGGCAAGGACTATAATACAGCTGAACTCTCTATGCACACCTTGCGCAATGTATATTTACCTCCTTATGAGGCGACCCTAAACGCAGGGGTGGGCAGTATAATGGCTTCTTTGAACGAGATAAACGGAGTGCCTGCCACCGCCTACAAGTGGTTACTTACAGAGGTACTTCGCAAAGAATGGGGTTTTAACGGCTTGTTAGTGAGTGATTACACAGGCATTAACGAGTTGGTGCGACACGGGGTAGCCAAAGATGATAAACAAGCGGCAAACCTCTCAGCCAATGCAGGAATAGAAATGGATATGAATGGGGCAACCTTTATTAAATACCTTAGTGCCTTAGTGAAAGAAGGCAAAGTAACCGAAGCTCAAATTGATAAAGCAGTAAGGCATATATTGGAAATGAAGTTCCTTTTAGGTCTTTTTGATGACCCCTACCGATACTTAGATGAAACCCGTGCCAAAGAAAATACTTTTACTGAGGAATATCTGAAAGTAGCGCGACAAGCTGTTGCTTCCTCAGTAGTACTCTTGAAAAATGAAGCTGAAGTATTACCCATCAAAAAAGATAGCGGTAAAACGATTGCTGTAATAGGGCCTATGATGAACAACACAAGTGATATCAACGGCAGTTGGACGTGCTTAGGTGACGGCAAACAAAGCGTGAGTTTACTCACAGGGCTTACCGAGAAATACAAGGGTACAAACGTAAAACTTCTCTATGCCGAAGGCTGTGGTTTTACAACTATTTCAACAGAACAACTCAAAGAAGCGGTTGCTATAGCTCGCAAAGCTGATAGGGTATTAGTGGCCGTAGGTGAACAGAGCAGCTGGTCAGGAGAATCGGCGGTGCGCACCGATATTCGTTTGCCTCAAGCACAACGCCAATTGCTCGAAGCACTAAAAGCCATAAACAAGCCCATAGCTATCATTACTTTTAGCGAACGACCGCTCGACCTTTCTTGGGAAAACGAGAATGTACAAGCTATTTTGCAAGCGTGGTTTCCTGGTACGCAAGGAGGCTATGGCATTGCCGATGTGATAGCAGGCGATGTAAATCCTTCGGGGCAATTAACGATGTCTTTCCCCCGCAGTGTAGGACAAATCCCTATTTACTACAACTACAAGAGTACAGGGCGACCTGTATATACAAACAATGAAGAAGTAGACCACCGCCCTCATTATAACGCAGGATATTTGGATAGTTCCATTACGCCTCTTTATCCTTTTGGGTATGGACTCAGTTACACTACCTTTGCTATTAATAATGTGCATCTGAATAAAAAAAGTATCAAACGCTATAACGATAGCATTATAGTAAATGCCTCTGTGCAGAATACAGGAACAACCGAGGGCGAAATAGTGGTACAACTCTATACCCGACAGTTAGTAGCAAGTGTTAGCCGCCCCGTAAAGGAATTGAAAGGGTTTCAGAAAATCCCTCTCAAAGCAGGTGAAAGCAAACAAGTCCATTTTGAACTGCCTTCCGAAGCTCTTGCCTTTTACGGCATCAATGGAAAAAAGGACACTGAGCCCAGCGAGTGCTTGCTGTGGGTGGGCTTACATTCTGCCGATAATAATAACGAACAACATTTTACAATAGAAGAATAACAAACCATAAAATAGTAAACGATTATGAGAATACAACGTACCTTATTCTTATCAGTACTTGCCTTGGCGAGTAGCCTCAGCATAGCGCAAACCCACGATTGGGAAAACTTAGCAGTAAGCAGTATCAACACCGAAAAAAGCCATAGCCACTATGAGCCGGCTGGAAAAGTACTTCTCAACGGCAATTGGCAGTTTGCCTACTTCAAGCACCCTTCACAAGTGCCTGCCGATTTCTTTTTGGGCAAAGGCATTACCCAATGGGACGCTATAAAAGTGCCTTCAAATTGGCAACTGCAAAGCAACCGATATGACCCTCCTGTTTTTACCAATATCAAATATCCGTTTGCAATGAACCCTCCTTACACTCCTAAGGACTACAACCCTACGGGAGTGTATAGAACGCAATTCTCTTTGCCCAGCAAATGGAAAGGCGAACAGGTATTTATTCACTTTGCGGGAGTGCAATCGGCGATGGAGTTGTTCATCAATGGTAAGCAAGTGGGCTATCACGAAGATGCAATGCTACCTGCCGAGTTCAACATCACTCCTTACCTAAAAAAAGGCAAAAACGAGCTGTATGTAGAAGTCTTGAACTGGTCGGACGGCAGTTATATAGAAGACCAAGACTTTTGGCGACTCAGCGGTATTTATCGCGATGTATACCTCTTTGCTACCCCCGAGCTGCGTATGCGTGACTTTTCGGTTTATCCTCAGCTCGATGCGCAATACCGCGATGCTACCTTGCAGGTGCAAGTAGAGGTACAGAATTTAGGCGAAAAAGTAAGTGATGCCCTTGTGGTACAAACCACTCTTAAAGACAGCAAAGGCAATGTGATAGGCACTGAAAAAGCCTCTATTGCGGATATTGCTGCGGGAAAAGAAGCTACCGTTAGTGCCCAAATAGCTGTAAAAAATCCGTTGAAATGGACTGCCGAAACCCCTAACCTCTACAAAGTGGAACTCAGTTTGCTCACCGCCAAAGGCAAAGTATTACAATCGTTTACTCAAAATGTAGGGTTCAGGAAAGTTGAACTAACAAACGGATTGCTCCTTGTGAATGGCAAGCCTGTGAAGTTTAAAGGAGTGAACCGCCACGAGTTCGACCCTTATAACGGTCGCACCATCACCCGCCAATCGATGATTGACGATATTATCCTGATGAAAACGCACAACATCAATGCGGTGCGCACCTCTCACTACCCCAATCAGCCTGAGTGGTATACCCTCTGCGACGAATATGGATTATATGTGGTAGACGAAGCTAATATCGAGAGCCACGGATTGTGGGAGAGTGGCTACTATATAGGCGAACGCCCCGAATGGCAAAAGGACATCGTGGAGCGCAATGTGAATATGGTTGCTCGCGACAAGAACCACCCTTGTATTATCTATTGGTCGATGGGGAATGAATCGGGTTGGGGCAAGAACTTTGATGCAGCTTACGAAGCGATAAAAGCCCTCGACCCTCAAAAGCGCCCCGTGCACTACGAATCCAAAAACCCTGCTTATGCAGGCGTGCTCTCGCATTACGATATCATCTCTAATATGTACACCGAGCTCAACCACCTGAACAATCTCTTTACCGAAGACCCTAAACGCCCTGTGATTATTTGCGAATATGCCCATTCTATGGGTAACAGCTTAGGCAACTTCCGCAAGTATTGGGAGCTTTTTGCTACCAATGAGCGCTACCAAGGTGGTTTTACGTGGGACTGGAAAGATCAAGCGTTGCGTTGCAAAGATAAGAACGGCAAAGAGTATTGGAACATCATCAATCATATCGACAAGGCGAATGTGAACGACGGATTGGTTAATGCCACAGGCGTTCCTCAACCGGAAATGCACGAACTGAAAAAGGTATATCAGTATTTCAATGTAAAGGATATTGATATCAACACAGGTTTGGTGCTCATCAGCAATAGCAACTACTTTGTAAATAGCGACGAGGTGTATTTGCAATGGGAACTTATCGAGAATGGCAAGCCTATCGCTAATGGGGTAATCAACGATTTGAATATCGCCTCACAAAGCCAAAGAGCCTTACAAATACCTTTCGAAACAAAATTAGTACAAAACGGCAAGGAATACTTTATGAATTTCCGTTTTAAGAATAAAAAGGCTACTGCTTGGTCTTCAAAAGATTTTGAAGTAGCCAAAGAACAACTCGCTTTTCCTAACCGTGTTGAGAGAGAACTCATCAAGCCCTCCGATAAAAAACTAACCTTTACTGACGAAGCGACAAACTTCACCGTAAAAGGCGACAATTTTACAGTCGTATTCAGCAAAAAAACGGGCGGTTTAAGTCAATTTACGCATAAAGGGAAAAACCTACTTTCAGAAGCGATGGTGCCCTCTTTTTGGCGTGTGCCTACCGATAACGATGAAGGTGGTTTTGAACAATCATATGCCTCAGCTTGGCGCAAAGCGGGATTAAAAGAAGCTGCGGTAACAGCTACCGAAATGAAAGCTACGCCCATAGGGGAAACCCGAGTGAAGATAGTAGCACACAACCGCACTGAAACCAAAGCGGGCAATATCAGCCAACAAGTAACTTACCTCATCAATGGAGACGGACGTATAGATATCAGCACAAATGTGGAAGTACCTGCCTCTGTGCCTCCTTTGGCAAGAGTGGGAATGCTCCTAACACTTGACAAGAGTTTTAACAAAGTGGAATGGTACGGCAAAGGTCCTTATGAAACTTATGCCGATAGAAAAGAATCGGCTTTTGTGGGTATTCACAGCGGTGCAGTAAAGGATATGCACTTCCCTTATGTAATGCCTTCTGAAAACGGCAACCATATCGATACCCGTTGGCTCAAACTCCTTTCGGGTACTACCGAATTGTACATCAGTGCTCCTAAACTCTTTAATTTCAACGTGCAAGACTATTCGGATGACGCGCTGAACCAATCCAAAGAAACCCAAGAACTGCGCCGTGGAGACCACACTTATTTGCACATCGATGAGGCTCAAATGGGTGTAGGAGGAGACGACAGCTGGTCGCCACGTGTACATAAAGAATTTTTGCTCAACCAACCGTATTATCATTACGAATTTAGTATTCAGGTAGGGGGGAAATGAGGAGGCCTTAGGCCTTAGGCCATAGGCACTAGGAAAGCGACGGTCATTATCGTTATATAAAAATTCTCTTAGTTTTGTATAAACACCCCCTTGGCACATACTCCGCTCTCGCGAGGCACATACCCAGCTACGCCAGCTTGCTGGCTATCTTCAAAGGGGAGTGTAGGGACGGAAAAGAGAAATTAGCAAATGGGAGGATTGAGTCGTACGGAAGGAAACGGAAAAGTTCGGAAGAAGGTTAAGGGGGATTTTGGTGAAAAAAGGCTGTAAGGAGGGTGGGGTTAGCTTATAGAGAGCTTATAGGAAGCTTATACGAATCTTGGACGATTGGTATAGGAAGGGTGTATAAGTAGTTGATTTATACTGCAATACAACAGTGCCAAAAATAGTAAAATCGGGGTTTCGAGGCGAAAGAAAGAGGAAGAGGCACTAGGCCTTAGGCCATAGGCAATAGGGGATAACCTCCCCCTTTACACATACCCAGCTGTCGCTGGCTACCTTCAAAGGAGAAAATTGTGGCGAGTCATTTATTCGGTAAGCCCCCGAACCCCCGAAGGGGGACAAGCTGGAAAAAGAGACAAACCTCCCCTTTACACATACCCAGCTGTCGCTGGCTACCTTCAAAGGGGGAATGTAGTGATGAAAAATTGAAAGAAAAGACGAATGAACGAGAGGCGAATGACGAAGGCAGACTTCCTTTAAAGAGGGAATGTAATGAAGGAAAAGGGAATTAGTAAATTAGAAAATTTGGGAATTAGCAAATTTGAAAAATGAGGAGACTACTCTACATAATATGGGTGTTATTTCCTGCGTTGCTCTCAGCGCAGGACTGGGCGTATCTATCCAAAATCACCACCCACAACGGATTGGTAAGCAATGAGGTAACCAGTATGTTACAGGACTCAAAAGGCTTTATATGGATAGGCACTGATGACGGTTTGCACAAGTTTGATGGCTATGATATCACTGTGTATAAACACAATAGCACCCAGAAGAACAGCCTTGCAGGGAACTCTATCAGGTGTTTGTTTGAAGACAGTCAGCACAACCTTTGGATTGGCTTAAAAGGTGAAGGACTCAGCAAACTGAACCTGCGCACGGGTATCTTCACCACCTACAAACATCAAAAAGGCAGTAAAAGCCTTAGCTATAACGATGTAGCGGGCATAGTAGAGGACGAGGCGGGTATGATTTGGATAGCCGTAGACCGTGGTGGACTGGATATGCTCAACCCCAAAACAGGTGTTTTCACTCATTACGACATCCGAGAAAAAGGCACTTCCAAACCTCTGAATAACGCCCTTACGGGTATGGTAGCTACCAATGGCACGCTCATACTCAGTTCGTGGGGTGGCGGGGTGTACTGTTTTAACCGCAAGGAAAAACAATTTGAGCTACACCCTTACTGGCATACAAACGGCACTGATGAGAAGGTATGCAAGCACATTTTCAACCTCTACAAAGACCCAGAAGGCACTGTTTGGGTATCATCGGCTCACGGTGGTTTGTATAGCTTAAATGAAAAAACGAAAAACTACCAACGTTATGCCGTATGCGACGCGACCCATTGCACGCACAATGTGAACGTGCTTTCGGTAGCCGATGACGGTCAGCACAACATTTGGATAGAGACCAACGAGGGCATCAAACTCCTCAACAAAAACACTCACACCATTACCGACTTGCAAAACCCGCAACTCGCTAATGAAAGTGTGAATCACATCTACCGAGATAAAAGCCAACTGATGTGGGTGAGTACTGCCTCAGGGATTTACTATTTTAGCCCTACCCCTACCCAATTCAAATGGGTGAGGTACAAGAATTTTCTTTCAGAAAAACAAGTGCGCGCTATCTTTAAAGACAGCAAAGGCAACCTCTGGATAGGTGGCTTAAACCATATTGATAAACTCAACCCCGACAGAAAGACACTCACTGCTTTTAGCAACCAGTCCTACAACCCCAATACCCAGCTCTATCAGGCTTTTTGTGAAGATGCTGAAGGCAATATTTGGATAGGCAACTACGCCAATTACCTCATTAAGTACAACCCTTCGTCTAATAGTTTTAGTCAAGTGCCCATTCCAGTGGCTACCGGTACGAACTACACCTACCGCAACGTCTATCAAATTACCAAAGATTGGGATAATTCCTTTTGGCTTGCTACCGAGTTGGGGGCAATTAACTACCAGCCCGCTACGGGTGTTTTTACTCCCCTATTCGAAAGTAAAAACATTATCTACCCCGAAGATAAAACCCACGTAATTCACCGCGACCAAGACCTCCTTTTGTGGGTAGGCACCGAAAAAGGCTTGCGTTGTTACACCCGCGACCTAAAACTCAAACACACCTATACAGCCCTAAAAAACAACACACACGCCCTGAGCAACGACTTTATTACGGCTATCCACGAGAGCAAGGACGGCACCTTGTGGATAGGCACTAAAGGAGGGCTACACAAGTTCGACAAGAAAACCGAGCGCTTTGAACTCATTCGCCGTAAAGGCACCGACTATGGCGACCCTATTTTCGGTTTGGCAGAAGACGATAAGGGCAATCTGTGGATGAGTACCCCTTCGGCAGTACTGAAATACACCTCAAAAAGCCAACAGTTCCAAGTGTTCAACGAGTACGACGGATTGCAAAATTCAGGCTTTCAATTAGGGGCTTTTGCACAAGCCAAAGACGGCGAGTTGCTCATTGGAGGAAAAGACGGTTTTAATACTTTCTATCCTCAACAGCTTACTCTTAACCAAACCAAACCCAAAGTAGTAATTTCCGATTTTCAAATATTCAACAAATCGGTACGACCAGAAGAAAGAGGGGTGCTCTCCGAAGTGATAGATGAGACCCAAAGCATTCATCTCAAACATTGGCAATCAGTAATATCATTCCGTTTTTCGGCATTGAACTACCGCGCTTCTTTCAAAAACCAATACGCCTATATGCTCGAAGGTTTCGACAGCGATTGGATTTACGATGCTTCTGAGCGCATCGCTACTTATACAAACCTCAACCCAGGGACTTACATTTTTAAAGTAAAAGCCACTAACAACGACGGGGTGTGGAGCGAAAAACCTACTACGATTAAGATAGTAGTAGCCCCTCCGCTTTGGCGAACAACTTGGGCTTATATCCTCTATGCCTTACTGGGAGTGGGCTTGCTTGTGCTTATTGTGAAGTATTACACCATCAAGGAAAGAGACAAGCAGAACCTGCGTATCTCGCAATTGGAAGCCCAGCGTATGTACGAAATCAACGAGATGAAAACCAACTTTTTCTCTAATATCTCTCACGAGTTCAAAACACCGCTTTCGCTGATTGTAGGTCCGCTAAACCAAATGGTAGATGATGAGAATTCTCCTAAGCAGCACAAAGAGAAATATACAATGATGTTGCGCAACGCCCAAAAACTGATGCGCCTCATCAACCAATTACTCGATTTTAGAAAGTTAGAAAAGAACAAATTAGAGCTGAATTTACAATACGACGATGTAGTGAAATTTGTAAAAGGAGTGAGTGAAACCTTTGCTTATCTGGCTTTAGAAAAACAAATACAATACACTATCAAGAGTACAATGCCCAGCTTGTGGATGCCTTTTGATGCCGATAAATTAGACAAAATTCTCTACAATCTCATCGGGAATGCCTTCCAATACACCCCCGAAAAAGGTGCAATCACGGTGCTCATTGCCACTGTGGTGCAAAATCAGCAGAAGTTTTTGCAAATCAAGATAGCCGATACAGGCATTGGCATCTCCAAAGAAGAACAAAAACAGCTCTTTACCGCTTTCTTGCAAGGCAAACGCCAAAAAGAACTCCACAACGAGGGGGCTGGCTTAGGGCTCGCCTTCACCAAAGACCTCGTCGACCTACACCAAGGACATATAGAGGTAGAAAGTGAAGAAAAACAAGGGGCTACCTTCACGGTATTGTTGCCTATTTTAGATGTGCCACAACTCCACGACGAGGCGTCTATCACCTTGCAACAGATAGACACTACCCAAGCAGTAAAAGAAATAGCTCCGCAAGAAAATGCAACCGACAAGGAAGAGACTATTTTGGTAGTGGAAGACAACGACGATATGCGCGATTATATACAGCACATTCTCAACGAGCATTTCCACGTACTATTGGCACGCGACGGCGAAGAGGGCTTAGAATTGGCTATTACCCATATCCCCGACCTTATCGTATCGGATATTATGATGCCCAAACGCGATGGCATTTCAATGGTAAAAGAACTGCGCGCTAACGAAAAAACAAACCATATCCCTATCATTCTGCTCACTGCCTTAGACAAAGAATCGCAAGTGGTAGAGGGGTACAGTTTGGGTGTGGAAGACTATATCACCAAACCTTTTTCGGCTAAAATACTCAGCAAGCGCATCGAAAATATACTGCTTTCGCGCAAGAAGCTGTGGGAACAGTACAGCTCCTCATCTGACCTAAATGTATACCGCGAAAAACTCATCGGGCAACCTTGGAAAAAAGAGTTTGTAGATAAAGTGAACAACATTGTAATGGAACACCTCAGCGACCCTGAGTTTGGTATCGATGCCCTCGCCGATGCCCTAAATATGAGCACCAACCAACTCTTCAAAAAGGTAAAAGCCATTATGAACACCACCCCTTACAACGTGATTGTACAAATACGTATGACCGCCGCTGCCCAACTGATGAAGCAAGGCAATTTGAATATTTCGGAAGTAGCCTATAAGGTGGGTTACCAAGAGCTATCGAATTTCAGTCGCTCGTTTAAGAAGTTCTACAATGTCTCACCGAGAGAGTATTTGAAAGGGGAAAGTGAAATGTGAAGCGTATATGTCATATCCTGAAATAGGTTTACACTAAAAACCATAAAAAGATATGACAAAAGGAAGGAAAGAAACAGTTCGGTACAGTGATTGCTTTAAGTTGAGTATCGTAGAAGAGATTGAGAGAAACGGATTGAGTATTGAAAACTACCGACGCAAGTACGGCATTGGAGGAAGTACAACGATTCAAAAATGGCTCAAAAAGTATGGTAAAAATCACTTATTAAATAAAATAGTACGCGTGGAAACAATCGATGAAATCAGGGAGCTTCAAGCTCTTAAAAAGGAGTTAAAAGCCCTTAAAGAGGCTTTTGCTGAAACGACTTTAGAGAATAAAGTTTATAAGACTTATTTTCAAATTCTTGGTCAGGAAACAGGAATGGGCGATGAAATAAAAAAAAAGTTAGAATCAGGTGTACTTTCAAAAGGTAGCTTAATGAAAAAAATTTGACTAATAAAACAATAATTAATTATGACAACCTTTTTTAGGACGTGACAAAAAAATAAAAGGTAAAAAGTTATTACACAAAAAGCGTTGGCAAAGGTGGTAGCACGACCTTTGCCAACGCTTTCTTAATAATATCAATTGTTAATAAAGAATTATCCTTGGTGAGTTTTCTTCAATAAATCGTTTACTACTTTTACGGGGTTGAAGGTGATGATAGGTACTTCTACGAAAAGGGTAATCCAGTGAGCCATTGAGCCGTTCCACAAACCAGGGAGTTCCAATGCTTTTAGCGGTCTGCCCATAAAGGTTTTGGAAGTTATAAAGGCTTGGTTAGGATCTACGTACTGTTGTAAATCGAATTTCTCGCCTTTGTAGTTCTTCGTGCCACAAACCAAATCTACGGGGTTAAAGTGAGTAGATTGCTGGAAAATTTCTTTTTGTTTGGCATCTGCCATATTCACCTGTGCAGATTCGATGATTTGTAAACTATAACCTTCACCATCTTTCACCCAGAAAGGACCTCCACCGGGTTCTCCTTCGTTCTTCACCATTCCGCATACGCGTATAGGGCGATTCAGTTGCTCTTTGATGAACTCCATAGCATATTGACGGCGGAATTTATAGAGATAATCGGGAACGGAGATATTGATTTCTTTGAGGAAATCGAGGATATGCTTAATCTCTTTCTTCTTAATCTTATCATTATCTATACGATGTAAGATTTTAAACACTTCGTCTTGTACTTCACATAGTTTTCCGGCGAGCGCTTCTTTGTAAAACACGGTCTCATCGGTATACTTTTTCACTACCACATTATCAATATTCTTGATGAAGATGATGTCGGCATCGATATCGTTGAGGTTGCTGAGTAGCGCTCCGTGCCCCGCAGGGCGAAAGACTAAATTACCTTCTTCGTCGCGGAAAAACTCATTATCTTCGGTTACCGAAATTGTATCAGTACTTGGTTTTTGGTAAGAGAAAGTTACATCGAAAGTAATGTTATAGCGCTCTTCGAGTATAGGTTTGATATGGTTGAGTTCCTTATAAAAAGCTTCGGTATGCTGCTCGGTGATGGTGAAGTGTAGGTGTGCTACTTCCTCATCGGAGGCATAAAGTACTGCTTCGCGGAAGTGCTCTTCAAAAGGAGTGGCGATTTTCTCGGAATGCTTATGGAAAGGTAATAATCCCTTAGGCATATTGCCATAGCCCAACCCTTCTTCATTGAGAAGCGTATTGACGATGATGTGTTTTTGGATATCTTCGTTTAGTGAGGAAAAGTCGGGGTGATTTTTATCAATAGCAGCTTTTAAGATAGGATAAAAGGCAAAGCGTTCGAGACCTTCGAAGAAGGTTTTAACTTCTTTGTTACCTGTTCTATTGACATAAGCTATAAATGACTCACGATCGGGTTCGAAATCGTCTCGGAAAGCGAAAAGAGCTTTAAACATACGGGTAGCCGCACCAGAGGCAGGAACGAATTTGAGGATAGTGTTACCGCGCTTTCGTTTTTGGTAAATAGCAGCGTACTTGGCGGCTTCTTCTTTGCTGAGCGGAATAATACCATCGTCTATCACAGCGGCTTTATACAGTTGTATAGGAGGAATTCCTTGTTTGAATTGCGCTATTTGGGCATCGAGTATTTCTTCGGAGATCCCTTTTTTAATGAGCAATTGGCGGTCTTTTTCTGTTAATTCATTCATAATATAATAGTTTCGTTTAACATTCTAAAACTTACGATTGTTTTAGAGGACAAAGATATAAACAAAAAAAGATAAAAGCAAATAAAAAGCAAAAAAAGTTTTTGGAAGATAAAAGATAAAATTTATGACAGCTGAGTATGTGGCAAATTAGAGAATTAGAGAATTAGAAAATGAGAAAATTAGAAAATGAGAAAATTAGAAAATGAGAGAATTAGGGAATGAGAGAATGAGGAAATGAGAGAATGAGGAAATGAGAGAATGAGGAAATGAGAGAATGAAGAAATGAGAGAATGAGGAAATGAGAGAATGAAGAAATGGAGCGTGAGCTTGTAGCTCACGCTGACGAAGGGACTCGGAGGAGCGAGCTATACGAGCATTCTTATTATTTAGTTTTTGAAATCATAGATTCTTCTGTAGCTATATCGGCTTTTGCGCGGTCTCTTCCTATTTGGAAGCCTATGGTAAGGAGTATTGCTATCGCCCAAATAATAGAGAGCACCAAGCGCCTTTCTTTATTTTTCTCGCGATAAGCACTGGCTAAAAAGATACATAAAAATACAATAACTAACCACATAATATAAGGGTTTAATGAGAGATATAATACAAAAATTCGCCTGTAGCTTTCCCTAATCTATAAATAAAAAAAAAGGATAAGATAACAGCTACAAGGGTTAGTTTTTTGTCACTAAGAATAAGGCGACGGACTGAGGTAAGAAAATTCATAAGTCTTTCTGGATATTCCCTACAAATTCTCCTAAGGCATAAAAAACGCCATATAAGAACCACCATAGTAGAATGGCTAAGAATATCATTTTGGGTATGGATACTGTTTCTGATTCTTTTGTTTTCATATTACAAACGAGTATTAATGTTAATAACTATTGTCCGAACAATCCTTCAAGGAACCCTTGTTTGGCGGAAGCCCAGTTGTTGTACAGATAGGCGATTGCCATTAGTATTAGGAAAGCGCCTATAATTCGGTTGGGTTTTGATTTTTTCATATGCTTATTATTAAAATGCAAATTAAGGAAAATGTTGGGAGAGCCATCACATACAGGCATTATAAAAATCATCAGCGTTGTTTACCTTTTTCATACCCCTCATAAAAAGAGTTTAATAGACTGTCGATGTCTTGTGCTAAGAGAGCAACTAAAAGAGCTATAACTATTACAATTAAGATTTTTGTACGTGTTTTCATAACGTATGTGATTAAAATTCGGTACAAAGGTAGTGAATTATTATTTATAAAACAAAAATAATGATGCCAATAATACTAAAAATGTCAATAATGCCAGAAATACTGATAATTAACTTTGTCAAAGGTCGTAGGTGCGAGCCGCACGGGCTGTTAAATTAGCAGATTAGCAAATGTGGAAATTAGGAAATTAGGAAATTAGAAAATGAATAGTGATAAAAATCATTTTTTGACAGGTCAGACTTGTTGGACAAATTGGATAGGTTAGAGAGAGCGGAAGGAAACGGAGAAGTTCGGAAGAGAGTTAGGAGAAATTTTGGTGAAAAAAGGGTGTAAGGAGGGTGGGGTTAGCTTATAGAGAGCTTATAGGAAGCTTATACGAATCTTGGACGATTGGTATAGAAAGGGTGTGTAAAAAGTTGATTCATAGTATAATACAGCGACACAAAAAACGGTAAAAACGGGGTTTCGAGGCGAAAGAAAAGGGAATAGGTGATAGGCCTTAGGCCATAGGCACTAGGAGGGAGTATGACGGAAAATCAAAAAAAACCTCCCCCTTTACATATACTTTGCTCTCGCGGACTTCCGTCCAAAGGGGGAATGTGGCGAGTCATTTATTTGGTAAGCCCCCGAACCCCCGAAGGGGGACAAGCTGGAAAAGGTGACAAACCTCCTCCCTTATACACACTTTGCTCTCGCGGGGCACATACCTAACTATTGTTGGCTACCTTCAAAAAAGGGGAATTAGTGACGGAAAAAAATAATGAAACATCCCCTAGCCCCCTTCAAAGGGGGAGTGTAGTGACGGGGAAGCGAAAGAAACCTCTTTCCTTACACATACTCCGCTCTAGCAGTGCACATATTCAGCTATTGCTGGCTACCTTCAAAGGGGGAATATGGCGACGGAAAAGGGAAGAAATGACGAGGGACGAATGACGAGAGGATATCTGTTAGGAAGCGTTTTCGTAGAAAAAAGAACTATGCAAACAGGGATTGTGTAGGATATATAACGAATGTTAGAGCTTACAGTGCTGGGGGTGAGAAAATATTTATGGGTGAATTGCTAATTGATAATTATTTTCTATCTTTGCCGAAAATTTACCCATTTATGAATGTAAGATTTACTATACTCACTACCACAATGTTTGCCCTAATGGCTTGTAATAACGGGCAACAGGAAATAGCTGTTGCCGAAGATGCTCTTGCTAACACTCAGAAAGCTGAGGAAGCACGCGATAAGAGCAACGAAAGAAATCCGTTTGGTGCGGGTGGGGCGAATTTTTCTAACAACGTATCGCTACCAGCTACACAGCAAGGAGTAAAGCTCAATCCGCCTCACGGAGAGCCAGGACACCGTTGTGATATAGCCGTGGGGGCTCCGCTACCCAACGACGGCAATGTGATAGCCCAAACGCAAACACAAGCACAGCCTGTGAGCAGTGCCGATGCTAAGCCCGTAGTTTCGGGAGGTATGCCACAAGTGCAACAGGTGCAGGTGGCACAACCTCAGACACAGCAAGGGGTGGCGACGAAGGGACAGAAACTGAATCCGCCTCACGGGCAACCAGGGCACCGTTGTGATATACCGGTGGGCGCTCCGCTGAACAGTAAGCCTGTGAAACAGCAAGCACCAGCTACGCCTAAAACGGTAGAACAACAAATAGTTATCGACCCAAAAATGGCACAACAACACACGGGGACTACTGAACCGGGCTTTTCAGGGAAGCCTAATCCGCCTCACGGGCAACCGGGACACCGCTGTGATATAGCAGTAGGAGCGATATTGCCATAAAAAGAGGCGCAAGGGGTGATTTTTAATATGTAAATGAGTGAAAAAATAGCAATACAGGGTATCAAAGGTTCGTTTCACTATCAGACGGGTGAGAGTTACTTTGGCAAAGATATAGAGGTACTGGAATGTCGTACTTTTGATGCGGTAGTGAAAGCACTGCTGAAAGGCGATGCTAACTGGGGCGTGATGGCTATTGAGAATAGCATTGCAGGAGCAATATTACCTAATTATGCGCTTATAGACCGCCATAACCTGCATATTACAGGGGAGCACTATATGAACATACAGCACCACTTGATGGCACTAGAAGGGCAACGCTTGGAGGATATTACTGAGGTGCATTCGCACTATATGGCACTGTTGCAGTGTAAGGATTTCTTTCACGATTATCCTGATATACGACTGGTAGAATCTCCTGATACAGCTGAGGCAGCACGACAGATACACTTGCAACAACTCAAAGGGGTGGCGGCTATTGCTTCGGCATCGGCTTCTGAGCTCTACGGCTTGCCTATTATTGCGGAAAGCATACAAACCATTAAGCGTAATGCTACCCGCTTTGTGGTACTCAAAACAACTGATGCACACCTGCCCAAAAGAGATATCAATAAGGCAACGCTTAAATTCCAGGTGTATGACAAGAGTGGTAGTTTGGCAACGGTGCTGAACGTGTTACGCGATTACGATATGAATATGACTAAAATACAGTCGTTGCCTGTAATAGAGACTCCTTGGAAATACGCATTCTTTGTAGATGTGGTGTTTGATAGCTATGCCCGATACCAACAAGCGATGCAACTTTTGGATATTATGACAGAAGAGCTAAAAGTATTAGGGGAATATGAAAATCGGTTGAACAGTGAGAGCTATTCAAAATCAATCATATAGAAAATAAATATAAAAAAACAGATTAAAAGATAGCTTCTATATCAAAAATATTGACTAATATTGACCGCGAAATTAATAATCAATGGTTAGAGGTTAATGATAAATGACAAAAGACTAATTAGAAATGGCGAATTATGAATTACAAAAGGTGGCTGTATTTAGACGCAATAGAGTGCACCAATACTTACATACCCAGCTTTTGTTGGCTTTATTTCTTAGCTTTTACTTGTTATCTGCACAGTCTATTTCTTTAGAGAATATCTGGACGCAACACGCTTTTTACCCCGAACGTATGTACAACTTGAAGGCACTGAAGAAAACCCCACAATATACAGTGCTCGAATATAACCGTGACAAACATATTCAGGAAATTAACCTTTACGACTTTGCGACGCTCAGCAAAGTACAAACTCTCTTTGAAACTAATGAAAGGGTGAATAGGATTGAAAGCTATGAGTTTTCTCCTGATGAGAAAAAGCTCCTTATCGCTACCCGAAAAGAGGATATCTACCGACATTCGTTTATAGCCGATTATTTTCTGTACGACCTCGCCACTGGCGACCTTAAAAAAGTGAGCGATAAGCGCATACAAGTCCCCACTTTTTCACCTAACGGTAAGCAATTGGCTTTTGTATACGAAAACAACTTGTACTTATACGACCTTACGACGGGTGCAGAAACCCAAATCACTACCGACGGACAGAAGAACGCTATCATTAACGGTACTGCTGATTGGGTGTACGAAGAAGAGTTCGGGATTGTGCGATTGTTTGCTTGGAATGCCGATGGTACACAATTAGCATTTATACGTTCGGATGAGCGTAAAGTACCTGAGTTTTCAATGGACATCTACGGTTACGACCTCTATCCTACACCTTATACTTTCAAATATCCCAAAGCAGGGGAAGCTAATTCGGCGGTGAGTTTGCACATCTATACTGTGGCTGATAAATCGGTGGCTGAAATACTCTTGAAAGCCTATTATATCCCACGTTTGCAATGGACAAACGACCCTCATAAGCTGACGGTACAAACTCTCAATCGCCACCAAAACGATTGGCAACTTTTACAAGTGGATAGCCAGACGAAGGCGACGACTTCCTTAGTGAAGGAAACCAGCGCGACTTATGTAAGCATCAACAAGGATATACTATTTTTACCCGATAATAGTTTTATTTACCAATCGGAGAAAGATGGGAATAACCATTTTTACTACTGCAATGCCAAAGGAAAATTAGTACGCCAGCTCACGCGTGGTAACTGGGAAGTAACCGATTGTTATGGCTACGACCCTAAAACCCAGCAGTTGTTCTACCAATCTACCCAGACGGGCTCTACCCGCCGAGGACTCTATGCGGTAAACCTCAAAGGCAAAGCCCCTCGCGCGCTTTCTACTGAGGCAGGAACAAACAAAGGCACATTCAGTGGGGATTATACAATGTATATTCACGCTTTTGCCAATGCTACTACGCCTCCACGCTATACGCTAAACGATACCAAAAGTGGCAAGCAACTCAAAGAAATTGTTACCAATACCGAATACGCCCAACGATTGAAAGCCTATAATTTGCCCGAAAAAGAGTTTATGGAACTGAAAACTGCTAAGGGTACTTTCAACGCTTATATGCTCAAACCTAAGGATTTCGACCCTAAAAAGCAATATCCGCTCTTGATGTACCAATACTCAGGACCAGGTTCACAAGAAGTCGCCGACCAATGGTGGGATATGAACGACTTTTGGCACGCAATGCTCACCCAAAAAGGTTATATAGTGCTATGTGTAGACGGCAGAGGCACAGGTTACAAAGGAGCAGATTTTAAGAAATGTACCTATCAGCAACTGGGTAAATACGAAGTTGAAGACCAAGCTGATATCGCTCAGCTCGTAGGGGCTTATACTTATATAGATAAGAGCAGAATAGGGATATGGGGTTGGAGTTTTGGCGGATTTATGTCGTCTAACTGTTTGTTTCAAAAAGGCGATATATTCAAGATGGCGATAGCAGTAGCCCCTGTTACCAATTGGCGTTTTTACGATACTATTTACACCGAGCGTTTTATGCGCACCCCCCAAGAGAACGCAAAAGGTTACGACGAAAATTCACCGTTGTTTCACGCTGCCAAACTCAAAGGTAAATACTTGCTCATTCACGGTAGTGCCGACGATAATGTACACGTGCAAAACGCAATGGTGCTCATCAATACCTTGGTGAGTTTGCAAAAAGATTTTGATTGGTTAATTTACCCCGATAAGAATCACGGTATTTACGACAACACAGGTAGCACACGCTATCAGTTATATACAAAAATGACGAATTTTATCATAGAAAATTTATAAACAAAGCCCCCGTTCCCCCGAAGGGGGACAATCTGTAAAAGAAAAACTTTACTGGATTAAAAATATTTAATGTAGAATTTTAATTTATAAACAAACTTTTTAATTTATTAAATAAATGGATACAAACGTAGAAAATGCGAAAAAGAAGCACCCTAAGGGGCTTTATTTGGTGTTCCTAACAGGTATGTGGGAGCGTTTCAGTTACTATGGAATGCGTGGTATTTTGATGTTATACCTCACCAAAACTTTCTTAGAAGGAGGCCTTGCCTTTGACAAAAGTACAGCGAGTCTTATCTATGGCTTTGCTACAGGACTTACCTATTTCACTCCACTGATTGGCGGTTGGATAGCCGATAACTTTTTAGGACAACGCAGGGCAGTATTGTTAGGGGGCTCATAATGTTCTTCGGTGAGTTCGTATTATTTGCTTTGGATCGTCAGACCTTTTTTCCTAATATATACCCGCACTTAGGAATTTATTTAGGGCTTTTCTTGCTTATTATTGGTAATGGGTTCTTCAAACCAAATATCTCTGCCCTTGTAGGGGGATTGTACGAACCTGGTGATAAACGTTTAGACTCGGCTTTCTCGATTTTCTATATGGGTATTAACTTAGGGGCTTTCTTAGCACCACTCATTACTGGATTTCTTACTGATAATATTTTCGCCAAAAATGTTATTAATCCAGAAACAGGACAAATAATAATGTCTTACGGTTATAGATATGGATTCTTGGCAGCTGCTATCGGTATGCTTATAGGAGAGTTGATATTTGTTTTCTTTGCACAGAAATACTTAGGCGACCTTGGATTGCAACCAAAAGGTGGTAAGAAAAAAATACAAGAACTTTCGGAAGCCGAAGTGCAAAAACCACTTACCAAAGAAGAAAAAGAGCGTATTGCTGTTATCTTTATCTATTTCTTCTTTGCAATCTTCTTTTTTGCAGGATTTGAGCAAGCGGGCTCTTCGCTTACCCTTTATACCGATAACTATATCAACAGGACGGTGATGGGCTTTGAAATTCCTACTGCTTGGTTCCAATCAGTAAATCCATTGTTTATTGTATTATTAGCACCGGTATTTGCATCGTTTTGGGGTACTAAAATGGGACAACGTCTTACTACTCCGTTTAAAATGGGAATGGGAATGATACTCTTAGGGGTAGGGTTCTTCTTTATGCTTGGTGCTGTTTACGAGCGCGGTGGCTCTATAGGGGTAGACCCTAAAGATATAGCAGTGAAAGCGAGCTTGGCCTGGTTGGTGCTTACTTACCTTACTCATACCATTGGTGAGTTGTGTTTATCACCCGTAGGACTTTCTACGGTTACAAAACTTTCACCTCCGCGTTTAGCAGGACTTATGATGGGTGTTTGGATGATGGCTGCTTTCTTCGCCAATGCAGCAGGAGGAGTGATTGCTTCTTACGTAGAGAAACTTGGGGCAAGCGTAGTATTTGCTGCGGTTTCAGGATTTGTAATCCTCTGCGGTTTAGGAATGATACTCCTTAACAAGAAACTTCAAGCGATGATGCACGGAGTAAAATAGTGCGAGCGTGTGAGCCACACAAGTGCGTACGAACCGTATAAGTTATATAAAAAAGGCTGTCCTAAAATAGGACAGCCTTTTTTGTTATATATATCCAGAGTTGTCGGACGATTCGGACTTGCCAGAGGGAAGTAAGACGAGATTGATGGCTTTATTGGAGAAAGCTGAGGGAATAGAAAGGTATCGGAAAAGAACGGAAGAAGGGAGGGAGAGTCGTACGAGTATAACTCCTCTTCCTTTGAATAAGTAAATCATTATTATTCAATATCATAAAAAACTTATTTCTCCCTATTTTTGCTACCTGATGTATCTTATCTGATAACATATAATAAAGCTTCTTTCCTCCTATCTTGGGCAGTTCTCGACGTATTTCCTGTACCATCTCAATAATTATACTCTCACTGAGTGCTACCTCCTTAAACGATTTAACTGCTTTATAATGAGCTTGTCTGCTAATACCAAAACACTTGCAAAGAGCGCTTATCTTTTCTGTTTTGGAAAGTACTTCAATAACTCTTGTTCTAACTTTTTTTTATTTCATCGCCCATTCCTGTTTCCTGACCAAGAATTTGAAAATAAGTCTTATAAACTTTATTCTCTAAAGTCGTTTCAGCAAAAGCCTCTTTAAGGGCTTTTAACTCCTTTTTAAGAGCTTGAAGCTCCCCGATTTCATCAATTGTTTCCACGCGTACTATTTTATTTAATAAGTGATTTTTACCATACTTTTTGAGCCATTTTTGAATCGTTGTACTTCCTCCAATGCCGTACTTACGTCGGCAGTTTGCAATACTCAATCCGTTTCTCTCAATCTCTTCTACGATACTTAACTTAAAGCAATCACTGTACCGAACTGTTTCTTTCCTCCCTTTTGTCATATCTTTTTATGGTTTTTAGTGTAAACCTATTTCAGGATATGACAGTTTTTACCTAACTATACACTCCCCCGTTGATATTAATCACTTCTCCGGTGATATACGAAGCTTTTTTAGAGACTAAAAACGATACGAGGTCAGCTACTTCTTCGGCTTCCCCAAAACGACCTACCGGTATAAGCTTCACGAGGTCTTCTTCGTTGAGCGAAGAGGTCATATCAGTGCGTATAAACCCAGGAGCAATGGCATTCACGGTAATGTGTCTTTTGGCTACTTCTTGCGCCAAGGCTTTGGTAGCCGCAATAATCGCTCCTTTGGCAGCCGAATAGTTGGTTTGCCCTGCGGTTCCCTTCACTCCCGATACCGACGAGATGTTGATAATACGTCCATAACGATGGCGTAACATCTTTTGGATAAAGAAATTAGTAACATTGTAGAAGCCGTCGAGGGTAGTGGAAATCACTTTGCTCCAATCCTCTTGGGGCATCCACATAAAGAGCCCATCGCGGTTAATACCCGCATTGTTCACAATCACTTCTACCACGGCATCTTTATTGTCGTGTTGCCATTTGGTAAGGGCTTCGGTAGTACTTTGGTGGTCAGATACGTCAAAGCGTATAATCTCTCCTTCACGTCCTAATTTCTTGATGTGATTGAGGGTTTCAAGTGCAGCAACCTCATTGCTTTGGTAAGCAATGAGTAAATGATAATCGGTGTCTTGTGCGAGCTTTTCGCATATAGCACGCCCTATACCTCGCGAACCTCCTGTAATAATAGCATACTTTCTCATTTTATTTAGGTAAGAGGTAAGAAGTAAGAGATAAGAGGAATAGAGACTCTTATTTTACTGAATACACTCTTGTTTAATATTTGTTATTGATTTATTATTGATTGAATTTATATATTGATTTAAGTAATCTATTTTCTACCTAAAACCGTCCTACTTTTCTTACCTCTTATCTCTTATCTATTTAACTTCTCTTTTGTGGTTTTTACCGTTTGTGCAAGCATTTTAATGATTTCATCACAGTCTGCGTGAATATTATTATACTCTGTAGTTGTTAAATATTGTGCTCTATAAAGGAGCTCTAACCAATAATCTGTTTCAGCAGCTTCTTTTAAGGCTATGCTTGCTTTATTCAAATAGTCAGCATCAGAGATAGCAAATTCTTGTTCTGCTAAATTAGCACCAATACTTGTTCCTGACCTCAATATCTGTTTAGATATTACATATTCTCTTTTTTGCTCTTTCAGATATTCATATAGGTGTATAATTCTTAAAGCAAAATCCTTTGATTTATTTCTTACTATACTAGTTCTCATTTTGTTTAGGTAAGAGGTAAGAAGTAAGAGATAAGAGGGGTAGGGGCTCTTATTTTACTGAATACACTCTTGTTTAATATTTGTTATTGATTTATTATTGATTGAATTTATATATTGATTTAAGTAATCTATTTTCTACCTAAAACCGTCCTACATTTCTTACCTCTTACCTCTTATCTCTTATCTTTTAAAAAGTTGGTGACTTCCTTCAAGTAAGTATAAAACACCAAATCTTCCTTAAAGAACGGTATAATCTCTCTTATTTCCCTATACCATTCTTTTGTAGTGCTCGAAAGCTCGTCATAACAGCCCAAGATATCGATAGCCTGCGCAATGGTGATAGCCTCAATAGCAAGCACCTGAAAAGCGTTCTCTATCACCTTGCGGGTGAGCGTTGCGGCATTGGTGCCCATACTCACTATATCCTGATTGTCGTTGTTGTTCGGGATACTATGCACATACATCGAGGTAGAGAGGGTTTGGTTTTCGGCAGTGGTAGAAGTAGCGGTAAACTGTACTCCTTGCATACCGAAGTTAAAGCCCAGTTTCCCTGCGTTCACAAATGGTGGCAATAGCTCGTTGATTTTGGGGTTCAATAGGTAGTTGAGTTGTCGCTCAGCAAGCATTGTCATACGGGTAACTACCAGTTTAAGCTTGTCCATTTCAAGGGATATATAATCGCCGTGGAAGTTACCCCCGTGATATACCTGCTGGGTAGGCACATCTACTATTGGGTTGTCGTTAGCCGAGTTCAGTTCCTCTTCTACGATGCGCTCAGTATGCGCAATGGTGTCGTATACAGCCCCGAGTATCTGTGGCACACAGCGTAAGGAGTAGTATTCTTGCACCTTTTCTTTAAATACAGTTTCGTTGTGTTGCCCTTTGTAAAGATGTTCTGCACGCTTGCGGGTGCGCTTGCTGTCGTGCAAGAAGTCGCGCATCATTCGGGCGATTTCTTTTTGCCCAGTATGTTGTTTGGCGTTGTTTAATTCAGATGAAAAATGGTCGTCATAAGTCTGTACTAGCTCGTTGATAGCCGTTGTGAACTTCACTGTCCAATCCAATAGCTTTTGTGCGTAATATACATTCACCCCTGCCAAGCCCGTCATTACCGATGTGCCGTTCATCAGCGAAAGTCCTTCGCGTAAGTGTATTTGTAGCGGTTTGAGTCCCACTTCGGCAAATACTTCAGCCGTAGGTCTGCGCACGCCTTTGTAGAACACTTCTCCTTCGCCTATGAGCACTAAGGCGAGATGGGCTAACTGCACAAGGTCGCCACTAGCTCCCACGCCTCCGTGTTGGAAGATAAGCGGGGTAATGCGGTAGTTCAATAGGTCGCGCATCAGTTCAATTGCCTCTATATGTACCCCCGATTTGCCTAACGACAAGCTCGTAAGTCTACACAATATAGCTGCACGCACGGTTTCTTCATCAAACACCTCCCCTAAGCCCGAACTATGACTGCGGATAAGGTTGTATTGCAACTGCAATTGGTCTTCTTTTTCAATGCGATATTGCGCCATCGGTCCAAAGCCCGTATTCACGCCATAGATGATTTTGTTCTCTGCAAAGTCTTTTAAGAAAGCATAACTCTCTTCAATGAGGACTTTAGCTTCTTTGCTAATAGCCACTTCTTTCTTATCAAAAACGATATCTTTAAAATCGCTGTAAGTACGTAATGTTTTCATTGTTTTTAGTTATTAATATAAATCAAGTTTTGTGTTATGTCGTAGGGGCAAAGTCAGCGAGCTGGCACAGCTGAGTATGTGAGGCAATTCGCCTTATCAAGGCAATTCTCTCCATTAGTAATCTGGCGACAAAGATAATAACTAATTTGTAAATTAGCAAAATTTAGTACTTAGTTTTTAGTTATCAGTGATGTCCTGAGCCTCTCCGAGAATTTCTGAGAACTCCGATTAACTACACACCCTCATTTTCTAATTCTCTAATTTTCCAACTGCTCGTGTAGCTCTCACCTCGTCGTACTACGACCCTTAGTAAAATTGATACACTGATAATCAGTCGCTTTTTTCAGTATATTGTAGGGGGCGATTTGCAAAACGCCCTCTAAAAACAAGCCTATTGAGTCGTAATCTATTTTTGTTTGACTATAATATCTGTTCAATATATACGATACTGATTTACAATTGTATTTGTATTATAATCTGTGTGTAGTTTGCGAGCTGGCATAGCAGAATATGTGTCTAAAGGCAACTTGTTGCTTATTTGTTTGATTTGTAAAGAATTGTAAGATTTCTGTAGCGTAAGCTACACTTTTCTTACATCGGATTCACCTTAGTTATTTTATGTCCGACAAATCTAACCAGTTGCCAATGATATTAGCAGATAGTAGCACTATAAGCTCAACTAATCTTCGATTATAATTTGATTAATCATCATTGTAGACCCACGGTAGACCCACGGTAGACCCACTGTAGAGCCACTGTAGAGCCACTGTAGACCCACTGTAGAGCCACTCATCGTTCACCCTACCTTTATCTTACCCCTGCTCTACCTCCTGACAAACCTTGTCTTTCACCCTAATAGCTATCACTACTTTTTACTCCCACCTAAATTATTTATCTTTTTAATCGATTTTTCTTTTA
This sequence comes from Capnocytophaga sp. oral taxon 902, assembly GCF_013394735.1. NCBI lineage: Bacteria > Pseudomonadati > Bacteroidota > Flavobacteriia > Flavobacteriales > Flavobacteriaceae > Capnocytophaga > Capnocytophaga sp. oral taxon 902. The sequence continues at coordinate 1,584,154 of NZ_CP058261.1, read as the reverse complement.
TTCTCTCATTTCCTCATTTCCTCATTTTCTAATTTCCTCATTTCCTCATTTTCTAATTTCCTCATTTCCTCATTTTCTAATTTTCTAATTTCCCTCATATCTTTTACCTATCCAATGCACCTTATTTAATTTTTTTTCGTACCTTTGTCGCTCACTATTGTGCGATAGATATGAAGCACTTCATCATCTTACTTATCATTCTTTTGGGGCATTTCCCCACCACAACAGCTCAAAATCAGGACTTGCCTTTTGTCCCACCTATCTATAACTACTCTCAAACTCAATACAAGGCAGGCTTGCAAAATTGGCAAATAAGCCAATGCAAAACGGGCGTCCTCTACGTGGCTAATAACCAAGGGCTACTTACTTTCGACGGACAGGTATGGCAACTCCACTACCTGCCCCAGAAAAGAATAGCCCGTTCTGTTCTTGCCGATAATAACGATTCCAAACTGCGCGTCTATGTAGGCTCTTTCGAAGAGTTTGGCTACTTCCAGCGCAATGCTCAAAACCAATTGGTCTACACTTCTCTAAAAGACCAACTCAAAGATTACCGCTTTCACAACGATGAAGTCTGGCGCATATTCAAGCATCAAGATAAAATTTACTTCCAAACTTTCTCCTCCTATTTTGTGTTCGACGGCAACCAAGTACGCGCCTTCAACCCTAAACCCGCCCCTTTTGCAATGTTCTCCGACGGCAATACCCTCTATATGCAAGGTGTAAATGCCGACTTTTACACCATCGACCCTCAACATCGCCTCCACCAAAAACTCTCTACTAACAGCTTAGGAGGATTGGTAATCGCTACTATCCCCTATCAAAAAGAACTCCTTCTGGTAACCGACAAGAATGGCTTGTTCTTTTTCAACCCTCAAACCGACCAGTTGCGCAAGTTCACTACCGATATCGACTCCCTATTACCCTCCATTAGGCTGAACCGTGCGCTCATTACCAATGAAGGTAACCTCATCTTAGGAAGCCTTTCCGAAGGTTTGTATGCTATCAATGTCAGCACAGGTAAAGTCCTGTGGCATATCCACAAGAAAAACGGACTGAACAATAACACCGTACTCGGGCTTTATGAAGATATCCAGCACAACCTCTGGGTAGCCTTAGACAACGGTATTGCTATGATTGAAATCCCTAGCAAACTCCGCTTCTTAAATTTAAATGGCGATGTAGAGCTCATCAGCGATATGGCTGAGCAAGGCAACTCTTATTACTTAGCCTCTAATAAAGGGGTCTTTTCCCTTACTAACGGAAAACTCAACAAACTGCCCAACTTCTCAAGCCAAGTGTGGTTCGTAAAGCAGTTCGACCACCAGTTATTTGTAGGACATAACAAAGGAGTCTCCGAACTCGTAGGTGATCAATTACGTCCCCTCAGCAATGTAGGTGTCGGAGGTATGGATTTAAAGAAGGGAACGATTCACGGTCAGGAGGTGCTCGTCGGCTCTTCGTATTCTGTACTTACTATTTACAAGAGAGACAAAGCCGGCAGGTGGGAGCCCTCACATATCGTCGATGGCTTTTTCGACCTTACTTATCGCATCGAAATAGACCCTATGGGCAACATATGGACGAATCACATCTATAAAGGCGTCTGCAAACTTTCACTTACCGAAGACCTAAAAAAGGTGAAACACAAAACAGTGTTCAGTAAACCTAAAACCAAAGAAGCCCTTCGCCTCCTCAAAATACGCGGAAAAGTAGTCTTTGCCGACGGCTCTCAATTCTACTACTACAACGAAGATAAAGAAGAAATTGTACCTTATACTATCCTCAATGAACAACTCCCTCAGCTCACCAAAACCCGCAATATAGTACCCGTAAACGATAATCGGTTCTGGTTTATCACTGCCACCGATTACTTTTTAGTTTCCTTTGCCGATGGTCAATACAAAATAACCGAAAAGATTGCTTTCGATGAGCTCCAACACCCCACCACCGAAGACCGCGCCTCAGTATTCGTGTCCTCCGATGGTGCTTCTTTCTTTTGTTTAGACGGTAGTATCGCCCGTTATACTGATAATGCCCCTCAAACCACCTACCCCTATAATCTCAGCCTAAAAAGCCTCCGCTCCTACGACCGCGATACCGACCAATATCTTTTGGAAGAAATTACCGCCAATCCTTCTTTCCCTTACGCCAAAAACAATTTGGTGTTCCAATTTCAGTATCCCAATTTTAGTAAAGAACATTACCAACTGTGGTACGTCTTAGAAGGATATGACAAGCGGTGGACGCAAGCCGACCCCGATTTTAGCATCAGCTATCAAAATCTCCCCCCTGGTAAATACAGGCTCAAGGTAAAAGTGCTCAACGAACTAAACAAAGAGCTCTCCCTCTATTCCCTCCCGTTTCAAATCACCACCCCTTGGTATAAAAGCCTTTGGGCTTATATATTCTATTTTGTCAGCTTCATCGGGGTAAGTATTGTAGTAACAGCTATCTACTTTCGTTATAAAATGAAGAAAAAAGAGCGTTCCTTCTTGCGTGAAAGAATACGTCGCCAACGCCTGCTCGAGTCACGCGAACAAGAAGTAACTAAACTCCAAAACCAAATGCTCGCCAACCAGTTAGAGTACAAGAGTAAGGCTCTTGCCGAAGCCACTATGCTAAACATCAGGCGCGACGAGTTCCTTACCAATCTGATAGTAGAGCTCGAACAACTAATGGACAACCAGAAAGTAAGTAAAGCCAAAAGTCATCTTATTTTGCAACATATCCGCGAGAATATCTCAGAAGAAGACCAATGGGCAGTATTCCAAGAAAACTTCGATATGATTCACAAGAACTTCTTCAAGAATCTCAAAGAGCGTTTTCCTTCACTCACCACCACCGATTTGCGCATTTGCGTACTGATAAGGCTTAATTACACAACCAAAGAAATCGCCACTATGCAAGGTGTATCTATTCGTGGGGTTGAAACTGCCCGTTACCGTATCCGCAAAAAACTCAACCTTTCCGAAACCGATAACCTGTACGACTTTTTTGTAAAATTCCAGTAAAAAACTAAGGGAAATGTGAAACGGTTGTAAAATGATATTTAGAAAGAGAAAAAATGTTATTTTTTGCGTATCATTTTTTAGTTATGATTTTATTTTGTACCTTTGCACACTTAAAAGAGTTTGAATTGTTATGCCAAGAATCTATTACAGAGAGAGGAAACTACACGGTCACCCATTAAAGAACGAGGTGATTACCGTTGATTTATTCAATAAAATCATACAACTCAGTGCTTTCATTCCCGAAGATGCCTTGCAGATTTTTGAGCTTCCTCAGAAAACATCGTCGTGGGCTTTCTGGAACAACACCAAAGGTTTTAAGTATGCTGTAGTGTGGAATACTGAAAAACCTCACACTACCTATGAATATGGAGATTTTTATCTACCGAAATCTATTGTGTTCTTTGATGAAAAAGACGCTTATTTTCCTTCTGATTATTATTTTATTGTAAATATAGACAACCAATTGGAACTGAGTCATAGTAGGGCAGGAGCTGATACCACTTGGTATGAACAACCTCAGTTACGCAGTAAAGTAACTAATCCTAAACTCATCAAACGCTTCGAAAAGAGTATCAAAGAACTGTATAAACTTCTAAAGAAAAATTAGCAAATTAGCAGATTAGCACATTTGCAAATTAGACAAATGTTTACAACTGAATATGATGTGATAGTAGTGGGCGGAGGACACGCAGGTGCTGAAGCTGCCGCTGCGGCTGCCAATATGGGAGCCAGCACACTACTGATTACTATGAACTTACAGCATATCGCCCAAATGAGCTGTAACCCTGCTGTAGGAGGTATTGCCAAAGGGCAGATAGTACGCGAAATAGATGCCTTGGGTGGCTATATGGGGATTATCACTGATAAAACCGCTATTCAATTTAAAATGCTCAACCAATCGAAGGGTCCTGCTATGTGGAGTCCGCGTGCACAATCTGACCGTATGCGTTTTTCAGAAGCGTGGCGATTACAGTTGGAAAGTCTGCCTACACTTGATTTCTTTCAAGGAATGGTAAACGACCTTCTGATAGAGAAAGACAAAGTAGTAGGAGTACGCACTTCGTTGGGGATTACTATCAAAGCGAAGAGTGTAGTGCTCACCAATGGTACTTTCTTGAACGGAGTGATGCACATAGGGCTGAAACAGTTTGGCGGAGGGCGTGCAGGTGAACCCGCAGCATACGGCATCACCGAGTGCCTCGTACAACACGGTTTTGAGGCGGGACGTATGAAAACAGGTACGCCTCCACGTGTAGATGCACGTTCGCTTGATTTCAGTAAGATGATTCCTCAACCGGGCGATGAGCATCCACAAAAGTTTTCTTTCTCTGCTGAAACACAGCCACTCGCAGTGCAAAAAGACTGCTATATGACGTACACCAGCGAGCGCGTACATAATATATTGCGCACAGGCTTCGATCGTTCGCCTATGTTTCAGGGCATTATCCACGGGGTAGGACCGCGCTATTGCCCTTCGATAGAAGATAAAATAAATCGTTTTGCCGACAAAGACCATCATCAGCTGTTTGTAGAGCCCGAAGGCTGGCATACCGTAGAGATGTACGTGAACGGCTTTTCGACTTCTTTGCCCGAAGAAGTGCAATACGCTGCCCTGAGTCAGGTAGCAGGTTTTGAGAAGGTGAAGTTTTTCCGCCCAGGGTATGCGATAGAGTACGACTATTTTCCGCCTACCCAGCTGAAACATACGCTTGAAACGAAACTTATAGAAAACTTATACTTCGCGGGGCAAATCAACGGAACTACAGGCTATGAAGAAGCCGCTGCACAAGGACTAATGGCTGGCGTGAATGCGGTACTGAAAATACGCGAGCGAGCTCCTTTTGTACTGAAACGCGACGAGGCTTATATAGGAGTTTTGATTGATGACCTCATCACCAAAGGCACCGAAGAGCCCTATCGTATGTTTACCTCACGTGCTGAATACCGCACCCTCTTGCGACAAGACAATGCTGACAGACGATTGACTCCGTTAGGGTATGAAATAGGTACTGTAAGTGAAGCGCGCTATCGTGCGTGGGAAGCCAAAGAACGCAAGGTGAGTGGATTTATCACTTATATAAAGGAATTGAGTGTTACCCCCGAAGAGGTAAACCCTATACTCGAAAAATACGAGTCATCACCAATGAAACAAGGCGACAAGCTCCAAAAGGTACTTTCTCGCCCAGATGTAACTCTTGCTGACTTTGAGGCTATAGACCGTATTGCCGAATATATAAAGAATAACGAACTTAACGAAGAAGAGAAAACCTGTGCGGAAGTGGAGGTGAAATACGCCGGCTATATAGAAAAAGAGCGCAATAATGCTGATAAACTCAACCGCTTGGAGAGCGTGCGTATTCCCGACAACTTTGATTACGACAAGATAGTATCGCTCTCGTTTGAAGGGCGCGAGAAGCTGAAAAAGATACGCCCTGTTACTCTTTCGCAAGCCTCGCGCATCAGTGGGGTATCGCCAGCGGATATTAGTGTATTACTGATATATATGGGAAGGTAATTGGTGTGAGGTCGTAGCACGACAGGCGGCAGTGAGCCATACAGACGATTGCAAAATAAAGGAATCGAGAAGGGAAGATTAACTTAGAGCCTAAACATTTAGCGTAATGCGGTGTTTAGGTTTTTGTTTTATTGACATTATGCTTATTAAAGGCACTTATGGTATTGTAGAATTAAAATTATTTACTACCTTTGCACTCAAAATCATTCTAAATAATAATCGTTATGGAAGAAGTGCGCAACCGTGCTTGTACTGTTGCCGAGCTAAAGAAGGGCGAAAAAGGGATTATACAAGACTTTGATATTACTAAAATACCTCAAAAACTCATTGATTTAGGTTGTTATGCGGGCAGTGAAGTGGAGGTACTCCAAAAAGCTACTTTTGGCGACCCTATCTATATCCGTATGAATGAGGCATATCTTTCGATTAGAAAGGATATGGCAGAGAATATTCAATTAGCAAATTAGGTGCAAGCTGCACAAGCAATTTAATTAGCAAATTAACAAATTGGCAAATTTAAAAATCGCCCTTGTGGGCAACCCTAATACCGGTAAAACTTCGCTCTTCAATGCACTGACGGGCTTGAACCAAAAGGTAGGCAATTACCCTGGTATTACCGTGGAAAAAAAAATAGGATACTGCAAGCTTTCCGATACCCAGCAAGCCGAAATCATAGACTTGCCGGGTGCCTATAGTCTCAACCCAAGCTCGGAAGACGAGCACGTGGCTGTAAATGTGCTTACACATAACTCTGAGCCTCATTACCCTGATGTGGTGGTAGTGGTATGTGAGGTGAGTAACCTCAAGCAAAATCTCTTGCTCTTTACCCAAGTAAAAGACCTTGGTTTGCCTACGATACTTGTTATCAATATGGTAGACCAGATGTGTAAAAAGGGTATCAGTATTGAGGTGGAAAAATTAGCGCAAGCTTTGCAGACGAAAGTTGTCCTCACCAGCACTCGCAAAGGCGAAGGGCTTACGGAGCTGAAAGAAGCGATTGTAAATTATCAACAACTGTCGCTCACTCCTTGTGTGGATATCTCTCGCTTAGAGGTGATGACTTTTGGCACGTCGGAAAGTGAGCAACGACGCAAACAGCAAAAAGAAACGATACTTCGCTATCAGTTTATCAACAAAATACTGAAAGAGACGTATACGGTAGACCAGCGCAAAGCACAGACGCTTCGCGCACGTCTCGACCGCTTCCTCATACACCCCTTCTTTGGCTATGTGGTGTTTGCTGCGATACTCTTGCTTATCTTCCAAGCAGTATTTACTTGGTCGAGCTATCCGATGGATTGGATAGAAAACGGTTTCAATGTTTTTGGGGAATGGCTTGCTACTAAACTACCTGCTGGTGCACTTAGCGAATTACTAATAGAGGGTATCCTACCAGGAATCGCAGGTATTACGGTGTTTATCCCCCAAATAGCTGTACTCTTCACCTTGATTGCCCTATTGGAAGAAAGTGGCTATATGAGTAGGGTGGTGTTCTTGATGGACAATGTAATGCGTCGTTTTGGGCTTAGTGGTAAGAGTGTTGTTCCTCTGATTTCGGGAGCAGCTTGTGCCGTACCTGCCGTGATGATTGCCCGCAATATTGAGAATTGGAAAGAACGCCTAATCACCATACTTGTTACTCCGTTTATGACCTGTTCGGCGCGTTTGCCTGTATATCTCATCATCATTAACTTGGTAATCCCAGACGGTGATTTTTGCTGGATTAGCTATAAAGCGTGGACCTTCTTTGCGATGTACTTTTTGGGCTTTGCGGTAGCTTTGCTCTCGGCTTTCATCTTAGACAAAGTACTGAAGATGCACAAGAACAACAGTTTCTTTATCGCAGAAATTCCCGATTATAAAATTCCGCTTTTGCGTAATGTATGCCTCACTGTATACGAGAAGACCAAAGGCTTTGTAATAGGAGCAGGGAAGTTCATTTTAGCAATTTCGATACTTTTGTGGTTCTTAGGGTCTCACGGAGTAGGAGAAAAGTACAACAGCATAGAGGCTACCGCCGAGCAGTTGGCACAAACTCACCAGTGGACTGCCGAGCAGAAAGCACATTACATAGAAGCCCAAAGTCTTGAATACTCGTTTTTGGGTTACATAGGCAAAGGAATAGAGCCCGTATTTCGCCCGCTGGGCTACGATTGGAAAATCAGTATAGGGGTAGTAGCTTCGTTTGCAGCGCGAGAGGTGTTCATTAGTACCCTATCAACGGTTTATAGTTTAGGAAAAGATTTGGATACCGAAGGTGAAGAGGGCGAACGTACTATCTTGGCAAAAATGCGCGCTGAAGTACGTCCTGATGGTACGCCTGTATACACACTTGGCACCGGTATTTCGCTCTTGCTCTATTACGCTTTTGCAATGCAGTGCCTTAGCACTGTTGCCGTAGTGCGCAAAGAGACCAATAGCTGGAAATGGACAGCTATCCAATGGATATTTATGACGGGAATTGCCTACGTGAGTGCAATGCTGGCATTTATTTTAATTAGATAATTAGCTAATTAGCAGAATGCCCCCGTTCCCCCGAAGGGGGACAATCCGTAAAGACGATAATCGACAAATAATGAAGTTAGGTTTAGTATTTTCAGGTGGCGGGGTGCGCGCTTTGGCACACGCTGGATTGTTGAAGGCTTTGGAAGAAAAAGGCTTGCAACCCTCAATTATTTCGGGTACCAGTGGTGGAGCACTCATCGGGGCACTCTACGCTTGTGGGGTAAAGCCCGAGGATATGGTGCATTTTTTTAAAGAAACACCTGTGTTCAAATGGTCGATGCTCACTTTTAAAAAAGTGGGATTAGTAGATAGTGCTAAATATACTAAGTTCTTTAAAAAACAATTCCAGTGTCCGACTTTTGAAGACTTGCGATTGCCATTAGTGGTAACAGCTACCAATCTGCTGAACGGTAAAGTACAGTATTTTAGCAAAGGAGAGCTTATTCAGCCCCTCATTGCGTCGTCGGCATTACCGCCTTACTTCTCACCGGTGAGAATAGGAGACAGTTTATATTGCGATGGTGGACTGCTGAACAACTTCCCTATAGAACCCCTTAAAGACCGATGCGATAGAATTATAGGGAGCTTTGTGAATCCGCTAGAAACGATTACCGAGAAGGAGCTCAGCAACTCGTTCCAGTTTATGCAACGCATTTACAACATCACTATGGATGGCAATTATAACCGCAAGTTTAAAAAATGTGACTACTTACTACTACATAACCTCAGCAATGTAGGCGTACTCGATACTAAAAAGCTCGATCAAGCCTTCGAATATGGATACGAACAAACAATTACCAAATTAGCTGATTTGTCAGTTAGCTAATGAGTAGAGGCAAACATTGACAAATTACTAAATTAAGACATTAACTTTATGAGTGAGATTTCTAAAATTCTATTCTTGGTATCGGATAGTTTGCTGATACCCGACATTATCGTACTCTTGGTACTTTTTGTGCGCGCTTTATTATTGGTAGGCAGTTTCTACAACCGTTTCATCACTAAATACAAAAACGACAAACAGCTGAATGAAGCTATCAGGACGCTCACACCCGAAAGCGCAGAACAGCTTAAAGCTCTATTGCCTGCACGCGATAACGCTCTTTACACTCAATACTTGCGTGATATTCTTAGCCATATACCCGACGAGGCATATTACGACTATATGATTTCCAACTTCGAGAATGAAGGCGAAAAAGACATAGCCACCTCTAAGCTGTTGGCAAAAGTAGGTCCCGTTTTGGGGCTCATCGGTACGCTTATTGCTATGAGTCCGGCGCTTACAGGGCTCTCCACCGGAGACATTTCTAAGATGGCAAGTAATATGCAAGTAGTATTTGCCACTACTGTTGTAGGCTTAGTGATTAGTTTAGTAGGGTTGGTAACTTTGCAGTTCAAACAACGCTGGTATAGCAAAGAAATCAACAACCTTGAATACGTAAGTAGAGTATTAACTCAACCCGCAAGACAATGAAAACAAACCGACGCATATCCCGACTCAAAGACGATGATGCCGACCCGCTAAGTGTAGTGGTAAATCTTTTTGACGTGGCAATGGTCTTTGCCGTTGCCTTAATGGTATCGATGGTGATGAACCTGAATATGGCCGATTTCTTTTCGGGTGAAGATTTTACCATTGTAAAGAAGAAAGGTGATGATATGGAAATCCTTCGTCGTGAAGGACAGAAAATCACTAAATATAAAACTGTAGAAGGTGCAACCCCCGACGCTTCTACCACTCAGAAAAAAGGTAAACGCCTCGGGGTAATGTACGAAACCGAGAATGGCGAAACTATATTGTTGCCTGATGAAGAATAAGCATAAATAAACCCTATTAAATATGAAAAAGTTTCTCATTAATTTCGTTGTTGTACTGCTACTACTCATAGGAACCCTTTACGTGGCGGGCTATGGTTATATTCTCAAAGCAGTAGTGGTGGTCTACGGCACGGGGCATACTACTACTTTCCTTGATGATTATACCTATTTTGACAATCGTACAATTGCTAAAAGTCCTACTCCTCAGCCTTGGCCACTTTCAGCGGATTACAACAAAATACCCGAAACCCCCGAACTACAAAATGCTCACAAAAAATACGGAACGGTAGCTTTCCTTATCATCAAAGGTGATAGTATATGGCACGAACAGTATTTTGAAGGCTATAATACTGAGAGTAAGAGCAATTCGTTTTCTATGGCAAAAAGCTATGTCTCGGCGCTCTTGGGCAGGGCTATTGCCGATGGTTATATCAAGAGTCTCGACCAAAAAGTAAGCGATTTCTTTCCTGAATACAAAAAAGGCTTCGGAGCCCAGCTTACGGTAGGCGACCTCTCGTCTATGGCATCAGGACTTGACTGGGACGAGGCGTATTACAATCCGTTTTCTATTACAACTCGTGCTTATTTTGATAAACATTTTAGAGAAAAGATGCTCCAACTGAGGATTGTTTCTCCTCCTGGGAAAGCCTATAAATACCTCAGTGGAAATACTTTCCTTTTGGGAATGGTATTGGAGAAAGCTACAAAGAAGACCCTTACTCAGTATCTCACCGAGAGCTTATGGCAACCGATGGGTTGTGAGAGCGATGCTCTTTGGCAATTAGACAGTAAAGAAAGCGGACTCGAAAAAGCGTATTGTTGTATTGCTTCGAATGCACGTGATTTTGCCCGCCTCGGGAAACTCTATCGAGATAATGGTAAGTGGAATGGCAAACAGCTATTAGACTCTACCTTTGTGGCGACTTCCGTACAACCGCGCTTTGCCGAGAGTCCAGAATACGGCTATGGTTGGTGGTTATTAGACTATAAAGATACCCATTTCTTTATGATGCGCGGACATTTGGGACAATACGTAATTGTAAATCCTACTGATAAAGTCATCATTGTGCGTTTAGGACATCGCACTGCCGATACTTCTCCTGAAGGCAGTAAGTTTACTCAAGACATTTATGATTATATAGATGAGGCATATAAAGTTTTAGGTGTTAGAGGGTAGTAGAGTAATGAGACTTTAAATTAATAGTTGAATTTCAGTAAAAATGCTTAACAAGATTAATCTTGAAGATATTCTCTTCTTAGATATAGAAACGGTACCGCTCTATGAACAACACGCTGAGCTTTCGGCTTTAGAACAAGAACTGTGGGAGGAAAAGACACGTTATCAGCGGAAAGATGAGTTTACTGCTGAAGAATTTTACGACCGTGCAGGTATTTGGGCGGAGTTTGGGAAGATTGTATGTATATCAGTAGGCTACTTTTCTTTTCGGTATCAGCAACGCACTTTTAGGGTTACCTCGTTTGTGGGAGAGGAAGAAGTGTTGTTAAAAGATTTTGTACGTTTGGTAGAAGAACACTTTTCACGCGTTAATAAATTGTTTTGTGCTCATAACGGCAAAGAGTTTGACTTTCCTTACCTTTCGCGACGTATGATTATCAATGGTATTCCTATTCCTCAAAAACTACAACTCTTTGGCAAGAAACCTTGGGAAATTCCACATCTCGATACCCTTGAACTATGGAAATTTGGTGATTATAAACACTTCACTTCGCTGAAGCTCTTGGCTCATATTTTGGGCATTCCTTCGCCTAAAGACGATATTAATGGTAGCGAAGTGCGTGATGTGTTCTACAATGAAGGTGATGTAGACCGTATTGCTACTTATTGTGAAAAAGATACTATTACAGTAGCCCAAATACTGCTACGTTTCCGGAACGAAGAGCTTCTAACCGATGATGAAATCCTAATTGTAGGGCATTAACTTTTACTTCTATTTTAAATACTGAGGTTCAAAATAAGCAATATCTTCAAAGTCTTGTTTTGTATATTTTTCTATAGCAAACCGAAGCATATCTTTTGCCTCAGGGAAGGCATTGGGTATAAATACAGCATTATGATGCTTACAGATAGTAGCAAACTTCGTACTACCATCACCTAAAAAAGTTACTTTACCCCTATTTAGTTCTTCTTGATAACTATGCTCATCGAGGATTTTAGCTTCAGTAGGACTCACAAACTGATAAGCACTATTAAGCACGGCGCTATACACCTCCATACGGCGTGCATCGAGCATAGGGATAATACAATTGCCCTGAGCTTGGTGAGCGAGGATTTGCAAGGTAGGAATAGCAATTAAAGGTTTCTCCAAAGCAAAACAAAGACCCTTGGCAGTAGCAATACCAATGCGCAAACCTGTATAAGAGCCTGCGCCAGCACTTACGGCTATAGCATCAACCGCAAAAAGGGGTAAGGAGGCTTGTTGCATTACGTCTTCAATGAAGAGATGTAAGTTTTCGGAATGAGTAAACTTGCCTGCATTCTCAGATCTTTCAGCAAGAATATGATTGTCTTTTGATAGGGCTACCGAGCAATTGAGCCCTGAAGTTTCTATGTGAAGGATAATCATTTTTGTTGTATTTTTCAACTTAGGGGGAATGTGTGACGCAAAAGCGACTGTTTATTTTTCACTTTTCCCAGAAACAATTAGAACTATTTCTCCTTTAATATTCTTATCTTTATAATAGTCTAAAAGTTGTTGGAGGGTGCCACGTTGGGTCTCTTCGTGTAGCTTAGTGAGCTCACGTGAGAGACTCGCAGGACGGTCGGTACCGAAAGTGGTAATAAAGTCAGTGAGGGTTTTGAGCAATTTATGTGGGGAGATGTAAAAAATCATCGTTTTGGTTTCAGTTGTGAGCTGAGAGAGGCGCGTTTGTCGTCCTTTTTTATCGGGAAGGAAGCCTTCGAAGGTAAAACGGTCGTTAGGCAGACCACTGTTCACCAAGGCAGGCACAAAGGCTGTAGCTCCTGGTAAGCATTCTACATCTACTCCCTCAGTAAGGCAAGCACGTGTAAGCAAGAAACCGGGATCGGAAATGGCAGGTGTTCCTGCATCGGTGATGAGTGCTACGGTAGTACCCCCTTTGATGCGCTGTACCCAACCGTCTACCACTTTGTGCTCGTTGAACAGGTGATAACTTTGCATAGGGGTATGGATATCGTAGTGTTTGAGGAGCTTACTACTGGTGCGCGTATCTTCGGCTAAGATGATATCAACCTCTTTAAGCAAACGGAGTGCTCGCAAGGTTATATCTTCGAGATTGCCTATGGGGGTAGGAATGAGATAGAGTTTGCTCATTACACTTCAAAGCGTTTGAGGAGGAGAGAAAGGAAGCGTTCTTCGTATTCCTCTTTGTCTTTCCAATAGTTGTAAGTAGGTTTTATTTCTTGTTCTAAGTATAAAACAGCATCTTGCATTGTATTGAGTTCTCCGATATGTTTTACAACTTTGTTATATTCGCTTTCACTACCAAGGAAGAGTTTTTGTACAAAAGCTAATTTATCATTCAAACCTATTTGAGCATTTTTACCTAACTTATCGTTAAGAGATTGTACGGGTTTTATATTCTCATCAGTTTCTTTTCTATCGAATACTGTGTTCTTAGACTGAGAGATAAACTCTTCTAAGGAAGGGGATTGCTTTAAGATACGTTGTTCATCGGTGTACTGAGGTTGCTCAATAAACTGTTCGGGCTGTGTTACTTGCTGAGGTTGCTCGATAGCAAAATCTATTTGAGATGTTTCTACTCTTTTAGGTTGTTCCACAGGTACTGCCCATTCAGGTTCGGGCTGATGTACTTCTACTTGGGGTTGCGCTATTTTTGTAGTTTGTTTTTGAACGGGTTTTGGTTCCATTGCTACAAACGAAGCTTTTTCTTTTGTTTGTCCTTTTGCAGCAATAGGTTGCACTTCGGTAGCTTCTACTTTGATGTCGAAAATATCTTTTTCTTGATTTTCATCAATGAAATTAGATACTTTTTTCATCATTGAGTTTTTTCGGTTTTCATTAGCACCTAAGTCTTGATAATATTTATCAACGAAACTCAATATAGTGATTTTTTCAGCTAATTTATGAGCCTGTCTATTGAGTTCTATGAGGTTAAGTTTCCCTTGTTTAGCAATAATTTCGGTAGCGAGAGCTACTAAACTTTGTTCTAATTCTTCTTTCATAGATTGCTATTCTTTAGTTAAGATGTGGCAAAGATATAAAATATTTTTGAATAATAAAGAAATAACAAAAAAACAGACTGCTCCAGAAAATCTTTTTGGAGCAGTCTGTTTTTTTTTGATTACTTAATTGAAGCTTCGTAAATACCTTCGATAGTGTGAGTTAAAGTATCGTTGAACTGAGCATCGGTTTGCTGAGCTGAGAGTCCTTCGGTAAGTGCTCTTGAGAAACTGGCGATTACGCCTTTGTTTTCGGCGAGGATATCATTGGCTTTCTCTCTTGGGTAACCTCCTGAAAGGGCGACTACACGCACTACACGAGGGTGCTTGGTGAACTCTTTGTAGAGATTGTTAATAGTTGGCAAAGAGAGTTTGAGCATCACGTTGAAAGTATCGGGGAGGGCATCGAGGTGTTTTCTTATCTCGTCGCGCAAGATAGCTTCGGCAGGTGATTTATCGGGGATATTGATATCTACTTCGGGCTCTATAATAGGCACGAGTCCTGCTTTTACGATTTGTTTAGCTATCTCAAACTGCTGTTTTACCACTCGTGCAATACCCTCAGGAGAGGCTTTTTTAATGACTGAACGCATTTTGGTTCCGAAGATATGGCGCTCATTGGCACGCTCTAAGAGTTCTGTAAGACCGCTTATAGGTTTCATCAGTTGAACACCATCGGCGTCTAAGCTTTCTAAGCCTTTATCGACTTTTAGGAAGGGGACTATGTGTTTTTCTTCCCAGAGATAATCGGCGGTGTATTTACCGTCGATTTTTCTATCCATTGTCTGTTCGAAAAGGATAGCACCGATAATTTTATGGCTGTTAAAAGCGGGGCTTTTGATGATGCGGGTACGCATTTGGTGAATGAGGTCAAACATTTGGTCTTCATTGCTATATTGGTCTTCATTCACACCGTAAAGTTTAAGGGCTTTTGGGGTACTACCGCCACTTTGGTCGAGGGCTGCGATAAAGCCCTTGCCATCTTTCATTTGTTTGAGTTGTTCTTTTTTCATAGTGTGTTACTGTTTAAAAGATAGTACAAAGGTACGAAATATTTTTTAATTGACAAAAATTAATAATACTGGAAATGGCAATAATGCGAGCCACACGGCGGGAAAAATTAGAAAATTAGCAAATTAGGAAATGAGAGAATGAGAGAATGAGGAAATTTGGAAATGAGAAAATGGAGTGTTAGGTTGTATTAGAGAAATGAGGCTGTGCCTCAGAAATTAAACAAATTTTAAACAAAATCAAGGCTACGCCTTGTAAACCAGCGGAGGTATTGTCAGTTTATTCAACTTTGGCAAAGTTTTAAACTTTGCCAAAGTTTGAGATGAAAAAGCGATGTGTTGGGACTGTTAGGAGGATTCGGAAGAAAACGGAGAAGTTCGGAAGAGGAGAGGGAGGGATTTTGGAGAAAAAAGGCTATGAGGAGGGTGGGGTTAGCTTATAGAGAGCTTATAGGAAGCTTATACGAATCTTGGACGATTGGTATAGAAAGGGTATATAAATAGTTGACTCATAATATAATACAACAAGGCAAAAAATGGTAAAAACGGGGTTTCGAGGCGAAAGAAAGAGAATCCTCACCCCGTCCCTCTCCCAAGGAGAGGGGGAATGTGGTGACGGAAAGGAGAAGGGATAATTAGAGAATTGGCAAATTAGAAAATTAGTAAATGGGAAAGTGTGAGGGCTTAGGGCATAGGCAATAAGGGAAAAACATCTTCAAAGGGGGAATGTGGCAACCAAAGGGAAACTATTGAAGGGTTCGGAGAGGCTCAAAAGGGGAGAACCAAAGACAAAGAGAGCTATATTAACTTTGGCAAAGTTTGAAACTTTGCCAAAGTATAGTGATAACAAACATCTCTCTAACTCGCTTTAAATGGGGAATGTAGTGATGGAGAAAAAAGGGAATGTAGGGACGAAAATAGTTGTTTGGCGGGGAGGACTCGTAGGAAGGAGGTCGGATAGAGGGGGCTTGTGAGAAGATGTTATGCGGTTAGTATTTTGGTGCATTGGGCGATGCGTTCCTCTAAGGAGCCTTTTAGGATATGGTATTGTATGCTGTGAGCGTTCAGATGTTGTTCAAAAAAAGCAAATACGCTCTCGCGCTCGTGGGGTTTATCGCGGAGGTCGTCGGGTTGCCAAGGGACATCTACATAAGTGAGAAAAAGGGTGTGGTAATGATGTGTGAGGGCTGCGCGCTCTATTTGTGGGTTGCATTTGCCATAGTAAAGGTAAGAATAGACCATTAGTTCGAGCAGACAGGTGTCGCAGAACAAATATTCATTGGCTTGCTGGATACGTTTGTTTTCGAGAGAAACTTGTCCGTGAGCGATGGGTAGGAGGTCGTCCCACGTGCAAGTGAGGTGCTGAGTGTCCCACTTGTGTTGCAAGTAAGTGCGCATATACTCCTCAGCCCATACGGTTTGGAACTGATAGGCAAGGGTACGACTGAGAGTGGTTTTGCCGGTGCACTCAGGACCTACAAAGGCGATACGCTTTATCGGGCTGTCTCGTTGCGCAAGTGTTGTTTCCATTCTCTATAGCCCATAATGGCAATAATGGTGAATAAAAAGTACTGAAAGGAGGTGAAGAGCATTCCTTTTTTGAGGTAGAGAGGTACTGAAATGAGGTCGCCGAGAATCCAAAAGACCCAGTTTTCTACTTTGCGTTTTGCCATTAGCCACATTCCTATCAAGAAAATGGAGGTGGTAAAGACATCGACATATTCGGTAGGGAGGAAGTTGTGGAATCCTAAGGAGATTCCCTGCATAGAAAAGTTGTTTTTGATGTAAGGTTTCAGGTAGTATACCGCAGTGACGAAAGCCAAGCTAAAAACACCTAAAAGAGTACAGATTTGCCAATCGCGACGGGTGGTAGCGGAGATAGTAATCACATTGTCTTGGGCGTTCTTTGCCCATAGTATCCACCCGTAGATACTCATCGCTGTATAATAGGCATTGATAAGCATATCGCCCCACAGCACGTAGTGCCATAGCAGGTATACAAATAACACCGTGCTGATGATACCCGTAGGGTATACCCATATATTTCCTTTTTTAGCTAGCCAAACACTGAGGAACCCAAAGAACACACCTATGATTTCTAAAACCACTAAATGAGTAGGGACTCCTTGATACTGACTAAAAAACCAATTGAAAAACGCTTCCATATCAGATACTCAGTTACGCTTGCTCGCTGGCTTTACTTAGAAGAAAGGTTTATACTCGTGGCGGTCGGACTTTACGATTTTCACGTACATCAGTCCGCGTTCTACTAAGTCGAGGGCTTCTTCTATCTCGGTGGTGAGAACATTCATCACTTGGGTATACTCGCCATAGACTTGGGTACTGAGAGGGTTTTCTTGTACGATGAGCCCAGAGGCGCGCAGTTTCTTGATAAAGTGAATGATAGGACGCTCGTAATCGTCTTGCAACGGGCTAAAAGTAAGTTCAACAGATACTTTCATAATGGTGAATGATTAATTATTAAAGGTTAATTTATATTCGGGACAAAAGTACAAATAAAATGGGAAATTACAATTATTTTACTACCTTTGCGCAAAAATATGTATCTCTTTCAGCCAAAAGAGTACCCCCTTTTTTACCTATATTGAGTGAAGATAAAATGAACTAAAAACACCCTTCGAAAAGGGAATTAGCGAATTTAAGAGGGAGTATGCTCGATGTTTTTGGCTTAATGGAGGATAAATTATTTAATGAATGAAAAAACGGCTTTTCCTACTCGATGCTTATGCCCTTATTTTTAGGGGTTATTACGCTTTTATCAAGAATCCGCGTATCAACTCCAAAGGGTTGAACACGTCGGCTATTTTGGGCTTTATGAACTCTCTTTTAGAAGTAATTAAAAAAGAGAAGCCCGACCACCTTGCTGTGGCTTTCGACAAGGGAGGAAGTGTGGAGCGCACGGAACTCTTTGCCGACTATAAAGCCAATCGGGAGGAAACGCCCGAAGCCATTCGGTTAGCAATCCCGTATATTCACGAAATCTTGAAAGCCTTGCATATTCCTATCATCGAAAAAGAAGGTTATGAGGCTGACGATATCATCGGGACACTCTCTAAACAAGCTGAAAAGCAGAACTACCAAGTGTATATGGTAACACCCGATAAGGACTATGCACAACTTGTGAGTGATAATATCTTTATATACCGACCTTCGCGCGGAGGTAACGATGTGGAGATTTGGGGCGTAAAAGAAGTACAAGAGAAATTTGAGGTACAAAATCCTTTGCAGGTAATAGACTTCCTCGGAATGATGGGTGATGCGGTAGACAATATACCTGGACTCCCAGGAGTAGGCGAGAAGACCGCTAAAAAGCTACTTGCCGACTTTGGCTCTATGGAAAACCTTCTCGCCCATACTGACCAGCTGAAAGGCAAACTGCGCGAGAATATAGAGAGCAACAAGGAAAAAGGAATCCTCTCTAAACAGTTGGCTACCATTATGCTGGACGTGCCTGTAACGTTTGATGAAGAAGACTTTGCGATGTCCGAACCCGATTTTGAAGCGGTAGGGAGGATATTTGAAGAGTTAGAATTTCGTCAGTTATTACAGAACTTTCTCAGAACGTATCAGCCCCAGATGCCAACAACACCCCCGCCACTTACAGGGAATAAGCCCACAGAGGGGCAGTTAAGTCTCTTTACGCAAGGCGACCTATTTGCCCAACCGCAGGTAATGAGCGAGAAGAAGAACAGCACTAACACACCTCACTTCTACCAATTAGCCGATACCCCAATGGCGCAACAACTGCTCTTGCAGAATTTATTGCAACAAACCGAAGTGTGTTTTGATACCGAAACGACCAGTGTGAACGCCCTGGAAGCCGAATTGGTAGGGATTTCTTTCTGCTGGTCGGCTCATAAAGGTTATTACGTACCTTTCCCTACTGATAAACCAGCAACAACAAAACTGCTTGAAACTTTCCGTCCGTTCTTTGAAAATGAGCGTATTGGTAAGGTAGGTCAGAATTTGAAATACGACCTTAAAGTATTGCAAAACTACAACATTGAGGTGCGAGGCGCACTCTTCGATACGATGATAGCCCACTATCTGCTGAATCCAGATATGCGCCATAATATGGATATCCTCAGTGAAACCTATTTGAACTATACCCCTATTGCTATTGAGAGTTTGATAGGTAAAGGTAAGGCGCAACGCTCTATGCGTACCGTTCCACTCGACCAAGTGAAGGAATACGCCGTGGAAGATGCTGATGTTACGTGGCAACTCAAAAACGTATTTAAGGAGGAAATGCCCAAAGTGAATGCCGAGAAAATCTATACTGATTTGGAAGCGCCTTTGATAAAAGTGTTAGCCGCTATGGAACGCGAAGGAGTGAATCTCGATGTACCTTTCTTAAAAGAATACGCTAAGACCTTAGATGCCGATATTGCACAACTCGAAGCCACTATAGCCGAGCAGGCAGGGGAAAATTTCAATTTGGCATCGCCGAAACAGTTAGGAGATATTCTTTTTGAAAAACTGAAAATTGACAGCAAACCTAAGAAGACAAAAACAGGTCAGTATGCTACTTCCGAAGAAGTATTAGCCCCCTTTGCTTCTAAGCATAAGATAGTAGCCGATATACTTGAATGGCGACAAGTGCAGAAGCTGAAATCTACTTATGTAGATGCTTTGCCTTTGGAGGTGAACAAACTTACCGGTCGTGTACACACTACCTATATGCAAACGGTAGCTGCGACGGGTAGATTGAGCAGTAATAATCCTAACTTGCAGAATATTCCTATCCGCACTCCTCGCGGTCAGCAGGTGCGCAAGGCGTTCATCGCACGCAATCCTGATTATGTGCTTCTCTCTGCCGACTATTCGCAAATAGAGCTTCGCATCATCGCTGCCCTGAGCGAAGAACATAATATGATTGACTCATTCCTCCGCAATGAGGATATTCACCGTTCCACAGCTGCCAAAGTGTTCCACGTGCCTTTGGAAGAGGTAACTCGCGAACAGCGTAGTCACGCCAAGACAGTGAACTTTGGGATTATCTATGGTGTATCGGCTTTTGGGCTCTCGGCTCAAACCAATTTGAGTCGTTCAGAGAGTAAGGAATTGATAGACACTTATTACGCTACGTATCCCAATCTGCGAAACTATATCAGTAAGCAAATACAATTTGCTCAAGAACACGGCTATGTAGAGACCGTATTAGGAAGGCGTCGCTATCTACCCGATATTCACTCTCGTAACCAAGTAGTGCGCGGAGCAGCTGAGCGCAACGCTGTGAATGCCCCGATACAGGGCTCGGCTGCGGATATCATCAAAATTGCGATGATACGCATACAACACGAGTTGATTCGCCAACAACTTCAAACCCGTATGCTCTTGCAAGTACACGATGAGTTAGTGTTTGATGTACCTAAAACAGAGCTCAATATCGTTAAGCCTCTCATTAAAGAAGCGATGGAGAGCGCTTTTACTCTTGCTGTTCCCCTTGTGGCAGACTTAGGGGTAGGGGATAACTGGCTCGATGCACATTAACAAACGATGTAATATGTCTAAAAAGAATCAAACAAACCGATTAACTGCCCAACATAAAGAATCAAAAGGGGTAATGGGTATATTTACTGATGAAGCCAAGCTACACGATATAGCAGTAAGTCAGATTTCTCAACTTGTAATGACACAGCTTCAAAAGGATTTTCCATTACTCTCTTTTCGATATAGAACAAGTGTAAAAAAAGAAGAAATAAACAAGGCTTTAAGAAAAATAGATATGGCTTTAGGGCAAACGCTCTTTGTACCTAATGCAAGTATCATTCCCGATGGTGGGTTGATAGAAGTAAAAGATGATAAAGAAAATTGGAGAATTATCTTAGTATCAGAAGCTAAACATCAAGGCAAAGATATCGAAAATATCAAAGCAGGAAAATTAGTAGGAACAAAAAATGATCAAGATTTAATGGCAGCTGGGAATGCTATAGAAAGAGCTCATAAAAATATAGCTGAAATTGCTAATTTGATGTTGGCAGAGTCTCATTTTCCTTACGTATTATTTTTAGAAGGGTCTAATTTTTTAACAGAAACTATTAGGGTGGAACGACCTGACGGACGAATAATAATACTTGAATATAATTCAGGAATGTTAAATAGATTAGATCGATTAACTTCCGCAAATTACGGAATGCCTATTAATACTAATCTTTGTGAAAACAAATTTGTAACACATAAAGATAAAACTATTATGTTACAAGCTACTTCTATATATACACAAGGAAATGGTGAAAAATGGAACTCTCAAGAAATGTTTGATGTGATGCTTGAAATCTCAAAAACATCTCTTAAAGTATTAGGGAGTGAATTGTTCAATCAATTAACCCAAAGTAAATAGAATAATGGCACGAAAAGCGACAAATAACTTATTACAGAAAGCTAAAAAATTAAAAAATGATGAGTTTTATACGCAAATTCAAGATATAGAAAGAGAATTACAGTATTACAAAAATCATTTTGAAGGGAAAATAGTGTATTGTAATTGCGATGATCCTTATACAAGTAACTTTTTTAAATATTTTGTTTCAAACTTTAAAGAATTAAAACTTAAAAAAGTGATAGCTTCCTGCTTTAAAGAACAAACGCCTAACTTATTTTCTACGAAAGAAATAGGGAAAGCTTTTTTTGCTGAATATGAAGGAGAAAAAATAGCTGTTTCTTACTTTAAAGGGGATGGTGACTTTCGCAGTGCTGAATGTATAGCACTCTTAAAACAATCGGATATTGTGGTTACCAATCCTCCTTTTTCGCTCTTTAGAGAATATGTGGCTCAATTAGTGAAGTATGACAAGAAGTTTTTAATTATAGGCAATATTAATGCGATTACTTATAAAGAGATATTCAAACTCATTCAGGAAAATAAAGCGTGGTTGGGAGTTCATTTAGGTAGAGGTATTTCCGGCTTTATAGTGCCTGAACACTATGAACTTTATGGTACTGAAACACAAATAGACACTTTGGGCAATAGAATAGTGTCTCCTAACAATTGTTTATGGCTCACTAATTTAGATAACTTTAAACGTCACGAAGAGATAGTGCTTACCAAAAGGTATTTAGGTAATGAAAACAATTATCCTCAATACGATAATTATAATGGTATTCATATCGATAAAACTGAAAATATACCATCAGATTACACGGGCTATATGGGAGTGCCAATAACTTTTCTACACAAATTCAATCCTAATCAGTTTGAGATTGTGAAATTTAGAAAAGGAGATGATGAAAAGGATTTGTCAATAAACGGTAAATACCCTTATTTTAGAATATTAGTAAGGAATAAACGTTATTCCCTTGTTAATTGTTAATTCTCAATTCTTAATTTATGTACAAAACCCTTCCTAAAAAACGCTATCAAAAAACCTTGAGTATTCTCAAGCGATATGCTCCTCAGGGGAGTACAATCCTCGATATAGGGGTAGAAAATCCTTTTTCAACGATTATGAAAGAGGAAGGTTATACGGTGCTTAATACTACCGGTCAGGATTTAGATTTCGAGGCAAATACCCTTCAGAATTTTCAAGCCGATTTCACTACCGCTTTAGAGATTTTAGAACACTTGGTAAACCCTTTGGCTGTACTGCAAAATGTTCCTACAGATAAAATATTGATTACAGTACCTTTGCGACTTTGGTTTGCCAAAGCTTACCGCAATACGTCTGACCCTCGCGACTGTCATTATCACGAGTTTGAAGATTGGCAATTAGATATGCTGGTAGAGAAAGCGGGCTTTCGTATTATTTATAGAGAGAAATGGACACACCCTGTGAAGAAGTTAGGTTTACGTCCGTTATTGCGATATTTTACGAATAGATACTATGCCGTGGTTGCAGAGAGGAAATAATGGTTTAATCTGCCTTCGGGAGAGAAATTGAACAAATTGCAACAAATCAAACAAGCTATAGCACGACAGATAGGAGCGAGCTAGACGGATTTATCACAGATGATTCTTTTTGTAAAACATCATTGTTCCACGGATTGGCTCAGCTTTAGCTGAGGAATTTCACGGAACAGTAATGAAAAGGCAATTGTAAATTAATATTGTATATATTGAACTGACGTTAAATTATATTAGGATTGAACCAGTCGTCGGTGCGGTCGAAGAGGAGTTGCCAAAGGGTGCGATTGGTAAGATAGAAGCGAGCTGTAAAACTCATTCCTTTACCTATATTACCACGATAGCCATTTTTCAGTTGTAAATAACCTTTGCTGATTCCACAGCGTATTTTAAATAAGCCTTCGCCTGTTTGCTCATTTACTACTAAGTTTTTATCTATTTCCTTTACACTACCGTTGAGCAACCCCCATTGGTTATAATTATAAGTGTCTATTTGAAAGCGTACGTTTTGCGAGGGGTGTATAAAACCGATGTCTTTTGGAGAGACTAAACACTCGGCTATGAGGTTTTGTTCGGGAGAGATAGTAGCAATAGATTGCCCTTGAGAGAGAAAGTTGCCTTGACGAATGCCTTTGTACTGTGCAATAGTACCTGTGATGGGTGCTATTACCACATAGTTTTGTTGTTCTTGGCTGAGGCGCTTTTCGTCTGATTGCAATGACTGCAATTTACGTTCTACTTCTATACGCTGTGCTTGCCATTGTGCATATTGTTGTTGCTGGGTACTTTGCACTTGGCGCAAGAGTTCTTCGTGACGATAGTATATTTTTTCATACTCAGCCTTAGCAATTACATCTTTACTAAAAAGCTGATTGGCACGATTGAGTTCCTTTTTAGCTAAGGATAATTGCACTTGCAACTGACCTATTCTTTCCAAAAAAGCAGCTCTTTCTTGGGCGTATTGTGGTGTTTGCAGGGGTGCATTTTTGTGAGAGACTAATGCAGTAAGGTCTTGTAATTGTGCGTTGTAGTCTTGCTGTTGAGTACTGACAAGTTGTTGCTGTGTATTTAATAGTTCTGTAGTGATGATGAGCAAGGTATCACCTTTTTGGACGTTTTGGTTGTTTTGAGAGAGAAAGCACTTTACTACCCTACCACTTGTAGGAGCAGTAAGTTCTGTATCCTCGAAATTAGAACGTATCACCCCGCGTGCCGATACTGATATAGGCACTTTGATAAAGGGCAGAGCAACCACTATTGCTGTGAGGAGCAGGAGGATAGTAAGGTAAATAGGGTGTTTCATTATAAATAATTTTTAGCCTAAAAAAGTTTTATAAACTTAAAAAATCTTCAATTTTATTAAGATTTGAGGGTAAAAAGATTTGTGCATTCCCCTCGTGTAATAAGTATATTTCTTTGCAATCGGATAAGGTTTCTAAAATATGAGAGGCGAACAGTACGATATGAGTCTCTGATAGTTTTTTTAGCAATTTTTTGATTTGAAGTACCGAAGTAATATCTAAACCGCTAAAAGGTTCATCAAATATGTAGAGGGTGTAGGGCTTTTGTAATACGGCATTGAAATACACTTTTTTTTCGCATTCCTGTGGAAAGCTCTTTGATGAGTAGAGTTTTATTTACTTCAAAAGGCATTGTGTTTTGTGGTTTTATATCCAATAGCAAGCTGTAAAACTTATAAAACTCTTCTACGGTAAGGTGCTCGTATAAATAAGGTTCGGTAGGGAGAAAACCGATTTGTTGAGGCATTAAAGGTTGTTGCTGATAGCTTACTTCTCCTTTGAAAGGTGTTAAACTATACAAACATTTGAAAAAAGTAGTTTTTCCTGCACCATTTTTACCTACTACCCCATAGAGTCCGTTTTGAGGAATAGAAAGTTGTATGTTTTTGAGAATTAGTTTGTCAGAATAACTTTTTTCTTTAATGAGAATGTTGAGCATATTGCTGTCTTTTTATGGTTTGTAGAGCTAAATGACAAAAATAAGGTATTGCTATCACTGGAATGATATAAATAACACCTATACTTACGGCTAACAAAGCAAAAGTTTGCCATAAAGAATTGTTCCAAAAGGCGTATTTGGTAAGAACTCCTAAGGTAGGAACACTGATATACAAAGGAAAGACTTCTGTATATTGCCAGTGAAAACAAATGATGTAAGTGATGAAAACAGGTGCAAAAAGAAAGGATATATTGAATATTCCTGCTTTGAGTTGGTGTAATAAATAGTCTTTTCCTCGATAGGCTGAAACATTCATATGGGCTTTAAACTCTCTTTCAAAATAAGGAATACAACCTATGAAAGCGACAATAGCTAAGGCAAAAAGAGCTAAGTTAGGGTTTTGATAAACAGCTCCTATAATGATGAGTGCAATAGCTATAGGTAGCCCTAAGATAAGTTTATACTTGCGAAAAGCAATATGCCAAAAAGGGTCGGCGAGAGAGAATGGATATTTTAGGGTGAAGTTTTTCTGAGGTAAACAACCTATGAGCACAAAGGATAATGATATGGCAACCGCTGTTATAAAATCCTTTTTTAAGAGTATAAGAACGAGAAAAGGGAGGTTTTCGATTACGTATTCAGTAATGATAATCGCTCTATAATGTGAATGTACTTTTAATAATGATAAATCTTTTCGATTATTATGATACATAAAACTTCCTAAGGGTAAACTCCAGAGTGCATATTGCCAACTTTCATAATGCAGATAAAGTGCATATAAGGCATAGCATAATACTCCTAACAGCAACCCAATGGTTAAGATATCTCCTTTTGGGAAAAGTTTTCGGTAATAGATATAGGTTAGATAGAGCGAAGTGCGTAGCCACATAGTGTTTATAATTTGGCTACAAAAGTAAAAC
Source organism: Capnocytophaga sp. oral taxon 902 (assembly GCF_013394735.1). Classification (NCBI taxonomy): domain Bacteria; kingdom Pseudomonadati; phylum Bacteroidota; class Flavobacteriia; order Flavobacteriales; family Flavobacteriaceae; genus Capnocytophaga; species Capnocytophaga sp. oral taxon 902. The sequence goes on along the minus strand of NZ_CP058261.1, from coordinate 1,558,366 downwards.
TTTATTTTGAAAAAACAAGAAATAGAAAAGTTTATTCTACGACTTCGTATTCATACCCTTTTATGGCAAAAGAAAGTCCTGCACCCAAAGGAATTTTTTCAAAAGTAGTATCGTAGCGTGCATAGCCTAAAGAACGTGAAGCTGGAAAAACAATGCGAGCTTTTTCCTCTCCTTGTATGTCTATAGGTTGTAATTCTATCCATATTTTTCCTTTTGGGATAGGAACTCTGAATTTCTCTACTACATCTATTTTACTTTCAGTTTTAGGAATGGTGATATAGATAGGTTTTTCAGTCAAAGGAATCATTTCTTGATTGTTCATCTGAAAAAAGTTTAGGCGAAAGACCGCTTTTTCAGTGTTATTTTTGATACAAGTAATATGAAATTCAGTAGCAACCCAATTGGTTTTAAGATTCACAAAATCACCAATAGTTTCAGGAAATTCCTCTTGCGTTTTCATATCTTCAGGCGTATAATATAGGATAGCCCCTACAAAGCGAATTCCTTTTCCCTTTAGAGTTTTTAGCTGCTTTGTTTTTGCTGAAACATCTATAGGTGCAAGCATTATTTCCTTTTCTGTAAGGACAATAGGTTTGTCATTCTGAAAGTCTTTTACACAGATAGCCCTTCTTTCATAACTAATATGTGAAAAGTAAATACTATCAGTAGGCTTGGGTTGTAACTTTTCTAAGGAGAAATTGCCGTGTGCATCACTAATTGTACCTTTGTGAGTGCCTACAATACCGATGTTTACGTATTCGATGGGTGTGCCATTATTGGATACTATTTTGCTTTGAGCAAATGCAGTGAGAGTAAAGAGAAATAATAATAACGTTGTTAGTTTCATATTTAATTACAATTAAGTTTTACTACAAAATAATTTATGTAAAGGAAAGCTACTTATTTTTCTCAGGTAAAAGAACCAAATCTTTTTCTAAAAGACTTTCAAAAGGCAAGGATAGCTGTAGAGGAGTTTGTTTGTTCTTAAAATATGTTGTATTAAAAGAATGAAAAAAATTACCAAAATCGCTTTTAAGAGTTACATTTTTCACTTCGGATTTATTCTTTTCTTCCTTTAAGAAAGGATATATCTCAAAAATATTTGTTAAAGAAATTGCGTCTTTTTTGAATGTGGTTTTTATATCAATCAGACAACGATATATACTAAAATCTGTACTATTAATTGCTTCAAAATCTATACTTGCAGGGAATTTTTCGTAGACATCTTTATGCTTAATTACATTTGTTCTTCCAGCAAAAGAGCCCCTAATACTATCCTTTGGGAATAAGGCATTCAAATAACAGGTGTATTCATTATTCTTTTTTTCTATATTTCCTGCGCCTTCTTGTTGACGATAAACAATGCTATACTGTTGCTCATTTTTCTTTTTCAGAGAATAATTTTTATCCAAAGGGAAATGCTCATTAGCAATAAAGTCGAACAAACCATTATTTCCCATAAAGAGAGGACTTTTTTTAAGAACTTGTAATTTTTTGCTTTTTGTGTTTTCGTAAGCTTTAATAGCAATAATGTTATATTGTAATTTATTTCCTTTTTTAGGAAGATAGAAATCTATCCAACCTTCTGTATAATATATTGGAATGCTATCAGCATATTGATAAGTGCGAATATAACACTTTAACAAAATATAATCAGGTTGTTGTTTGCTAAGAATAACCTCTGGCAATTCATAGATTTTATGAGATAATAATATTTCTTGTTTTTCTTTTAAATTTTTTACATTTAACTTTTTAGATTCATAGGAAAGGTGGGACGTATAAACAATATCTGATGAATTAGATATGTTTACTTGTCCTTTATCATTAGAAATTCCCTTAATCTCACCTTTGCTATTTTCTATAACGACAGCTGAAATAGGGTAATGAGTAAGGCTATCTAAAAGTGTGATGTTTTGAGCTTTTACAGCTCCAATATAAAAAAGTAAAAGATATAAGATATTTTTCATAAATTAGAAATGAAGAGCAAAGGCTCCTAGAAGCCTTTACTCTAAATAATAGGTTTAAAAAACTTTTAATCCAAAAAGATAAAGATGGGTATTATGGCGAATACCATCTAAAACACCTGTGAGTTCAAAGAAAGGGTATCCATCTCCTTCTCCTCCTTCAACTTTTCTTAATTCCTTAGAATTAAGTTCTTGAAAACCTTTAAAACTGTCAAGTTTCTTCACTCCTTGAGCTTCTACTTGTTGGGTTCTTTTTAAATTCATCTTTCTTAAAAATTTAAAATTAAACATAGTTATTTGAGTATTTTTAAGCTATGCGCACTTACTTTAAAATCTCGGGGCAAAGATATGGCGGTTTTGGTGAAGTTGTTATGCGTGAGACGCATATTATAATTAATTTACAATTTTTAACAATGTGTCATATCCTGAAATAGGTTTACACTAAAAACCATAAAAAGATATGACAATAAGGAGGAAAGAAACAGTTCGGTACAGTGATTGCTTTAAGTTGAGTATCGTAGAAGAGATTGAGAGAAACGGATTGAGTATTGAAAACTGCCGACGCAAGTACGGCATTGGAGGAAGTACAACGATTCAAAAATGGCTCAAAAAGTATGGTAAAAATCACTTATTAAATAAAATAGTACGCGTGGAAACAATCGATGAAATCAGGGAGCTTCAAGCTCTTAAAAAGGAGTTAAAAGCCCTTAAAGAGGCTTTTGCTGAAACGACTTTAGAGAATAAAGTTTATAAGACTTATTTTCAAATTCTTGGTCAGGAAACAGGAATGGGCGATGAAATAAAAAAAAAGTTAGAACAAGAGTTATTGAAGTACTTTCCAAAACAGAAAAGATAAGCGCTCTTTGCAAGTGTTTTGATATTAGCAGACAAGCTCATTATAAAGCAGTTAAATCGTTTAAGGAGGTAGCGCTCAGAGAGAGTATAATTATTGAGATGGTACAGAAAATACGTCGAGAACTGCCCAAGATAGGAGGAAAGAAGCTTTATTATATGTTATCAGATAAGATACATCAAGTAGCAAAAATAGGGAGAGATAAGTTTTTTATGATATTGAATAATAATGATTTACTTATTCAAAGGAAGAGGAGTTATGCCCGTACGACCTATTCTAATCATTCTTTTAGAAAGTGGACAAATCTTGTTAAAGATGTAGAAGTGAGTGCTAAAAATCAAGTATGAGTAAGTGATATAACTTATATTCGCACCTTAGAAGGTTTTAGGTATTTATCGCTTATAACTGATTTATATTCAAGAAGGATAGTGGGATATTGGTTAAGTAATAGTCTATCTATTGAAGGGTGTTTAGAGGCTTTGAAGAAGGCTTTAAAAGGGAAGAAAAAGTCAGAGTCTTTAATACATCATTCGGATAGAGGAGTTCAATATTGTTGCAAAGAGTATATATTGTTATTGCAAAAAGAGCACATTCAAATTAGTATGACTCAGGAGAATCACTGTTATGAAAATGCTCACGCGGAGCGTATCAATGGGATTCTCAAGCAAGAGTTTAATTTAGGAGTTACTTTTAATACTGAACAACAAGCTCTTAGTGCGGTATGTTCGGCTATAAAGACATATAATCAAAAACGTCCTCACTATGCATTGAACTTAAAAACTCCTGATCAGGTGTACTTTCAAAAGGTAGCTTAATGAGAAAAATATTACTAATAAAACAATAATTAATTATGACAACCTTTTTTAGGACGTGACAAAAAGGTAATTTGATAAGTTTTCTAAAAGAAAAGATAAGTGGATAAACTCTTTATCTCCTTACCTTTGCAACACAAAATGTACCACCAAAAAAGTATTTGTATGTTTTTAAGAAGTTATATATGGCTTTTATTAGTTGGGATTGCCTCCATCACTACCACTGTGAAAGCGCAACCCTATGTATCACCCATTGGTGCACAAGTGTTTATCGAACCTGGTCAGAGTGATGAGGAGATAAATACTTGGTTCAAACTCCTCAGCGAGCACCAAATGAACTGTTGTCGCATTCGTATGTTTGAGAACTATATGAAGCGCCCCGACGGTACTTGGGATTTCTCGCTGTTCGACAAGGCTTTTAAAGCAGCAGAGCGGTACAATGTAAAGATTGTAGGCACGCTCTTCCCCGCTGCCCTCGACAATTCATTAGGTGGCTTTAAGCACCCTTATTCGCAGTCGCATCTACAAGAAATTGCTACCTATATCAAGCAAGTAGTAACCCATTTCAAAACCTCTCCTGCCCTCTATGGTTGGGTGCTGATGAACGAACCTGGCACTGGGGGGTGGGTGCCTAACGACGCTTTTGCCAATACCCAAAAAAGTGAATGGCTCAAAACACTACAGCCTACTGCCTACAACAGCAAAGGCTACCCACGAATAGTAGATTTTACCCCTCAACAATTCTTGCTACATTACAACACTTGGTACCTGCAATGGATTGCCAACGAGGTAAAAAAATACGACCCTAACGCCTATTTGCACGTCAATTCTCACCAAATATTCAGCAATATTGCCGAATACAACTTCCCCGCTTGGCGCAACTTCCTCAATTCGTTAGGCGCTTCTGCTCACCCCAGTTGGCATTACACTATGTTTCACAGAAATCAGTACGGTACAGCTTTGGGGGCAAATTGCGCTATCATACGTTCGGGAGCAGGCGAATTGCCTTTTTGGGTAACCGAATTACAAGGAGGCAACAACACTTATAGCGGTTATAAAGCCTTCTGCCCTACCAAAGAAGAAATCACCCAATGGCTGTGGACGAGCATTGGCAATGGAGCTGAACACATCTTATTTTGGTGCTTAAACCCTCGTGCTGTGGGTGATGAAGCAGGTGAATGGGCGCTCGTAGATTTCCAAAACCAACCTACCGACCGACTCACTGCTGCCTCCGAAGTCGCCAAAACACTCCGAAAAATCAACAGCAGCAAATTTAAACCCGTAGTAGCCAACATTCATATCCTCTATACCCGCGAAACACTTTGGGTAGAAAAGAAAGCGCAACTAAATGATAATACCAACAATGATTACGAGGGCAGAAACACGGGAGGAGCTATGAAATCGGCGTTTGCAATGTATGAAACCCTACTTGAAAACGGCATCAATAGTCAGTTTCAGTGCTTTGATGAGTTCAACTGGAACAAACCCTCTTACAAAGGCGAAACGATTATTTTATCAGGACAAATAAGCCTCCCATCGCGTTATTGGGAACCCCTGCGCAACTTTGTACGCAATGGTGGCAAACTGATAATGGAAGGGCTCAGTACGTTCTACGACGAAAATATGTTAGCCCTACATCACACAGGATTTCCGCTACAAGATGTATTGGGAGGAGCGCTGAAAGAAGTAAAATGCCTCCCTACCGATTTCAGTGTAAATTACCAAAACGCACCCCTGCCCGTCCACCTTTGGAAAGGAAGTATCTACAATACCCAAGGACAAATAGTCGCCCAAGAAGGAAATAGTGTGTTGGCAACGCGACATCGCTTTGTAAGGGGAGAGACCTTTTGGTTTCCATCGCTATTGGGGTTGGGCGCTTTGCGCAGTGGCAAAGGGGAAGCACTTTCGCATTTGCTACTCGCCGAAGTGCAAGCGGCAGTCCCTTTTCAGTTTGAAACTTACCAAAAAGGAGTGCAAATGTATACAATGCAAAAAGGTAATCAATATCTTACGATACTCATTAACAAACGCCCACAAGCTACCACAGTAGCATTGCGTTGCCCCAAAGGAGTAAATCCTTCGGTCGTTTTTGCGGATAAGGGAGGAAGTGCAACAGCTAATACCGCACGCCTATCCTCTGAAGAAACGCTGGTGATTCTTTGGAAATAGATACAAATTAATATTGATGTTTTTTCCTAAAAAAGCTGTACGAGTATAGTTACATCGTACAGCTTTTTTGTTATTCAAGATTTTCTTTGATATCGATAAGCATTTGCTTTACACGCTCTAACTTTGTAACCACATCAAGGTTTGTAAGAGGTTTCTGCTTGTCTTCTTTAAGACGTTGACGCGCCCCTTCAAGGGTGTAGCCTTGTTCTTTTACCAAATGATAGATGAGCTGGAGTTTCTTAACATCATCGGGAGAGAATTTCCTGCTTCCCGAACTTGTCTTTCTCGGGCTGATAATAGAAAATTCCTTTTCCCAAAAGCGAATAAGAGAAGCATTCACATTGAAAGCCTTGGCTATTTCTCCTATGGTGTAATACAGTTTATCGGGTAATACAATATCCATTTCTCTAAGAAATTATCAGTTATCAGTTACATTCACACAGCCCCAGCCGTCGTATTCTCCTTCAAAAGAAGAAGCGAGCTCTATCAGTTCCCATACGATATTATTGATATCTAACGGACTATCCTCACGTGTGGCTTCGACGGTGTAAGGAAAAGTATGACCTTCGGATTTTCGTTCCTCTACTGTTTTCTCATCACTCAAACGCACTTTATAGCCTTTTTCGGCTACTTTCTCGGCAAAACCTTGTTGTTGTGCCTCACTTTTGAAGTAGATAAAATGGTCGATTTCACGAGGCACTTCCATCTTATCTCCTTTCTTCTCAAGTTGCATTAGCACTTTTCTGTTCTGCATCGTTTGATAAGAAAACTCATCAGGATAAAGAAAGTCGAAATAATCTTCCCATTGGGCATCTTCAGCGGTATTATATCCCGATTTATACCCCTCAAAAGCTTGTAACGCTTCTTCGCAAGTCTGTGCTAAAACTTCCGCATTATTACAGTAAAACCAAAGCTCTAAAAAGCCTTGGGATTTTACCACACCTGCCAATACTGCTCCTGTGGCTTCGGCTTTCTCGCTTATGGCATCTTCTATATCACAGAGTATAGGATATTCCTCCTTTGAAGGAAATCCATCAGGAGTAGGGTTTTGCATTTCTATATAAAACTGTAAACGTTGCGATAAGCCTTCGAGAGGAGCAAGCTCAAACAAGGCTAAATTGGTGCGTATAGAAGCTGGGACGCCTTCGATATGGCACATAAAGAAATCCCAATTCTGGGGAAGATTATGGTGAGTCATATGGGTTTAATTAACAAAATACTATTTCCAATCATCTTAGTCAAGCGATTGATTTTCTTGGGTAGAAACGTGTAGCATCTCGGTGTATTCGCTCGGGGTGAGGTTGCCATAATAGAAGTGTATCGGGTTGATGTGTTCGCCGTTTTTTATCACTTCGTAGTGCAAGTGTGGAGCTTCGGAGCGACCGGTACTTCCTACCCTTCCTATGAGGTCGCCACGCTTGACGTGTTGTCCTGCACGCACATTGTAAGCCGAAAGGTGTCCGTAGAGAGTTACATAGCCATAACCGTGGTCGATGCGAATGTGATTACCATAACCTGAGGCATTGCTATCGGCACGTGCTACTACACCATCGCCCGCAGCATATACAGGAGTGCCTTGGGGTGCAGTGAAGTCCATACCATAATGGAACTTACGCGCTTTGGTAAAAGGGTCGATACGCCAACCATAACCCGATGCCATATGCTTTAAATCTTTATTATTAATAGGTTGAATGGCAGGAATAGAAGACAAAAATTTTTCCTTTGCCTTAGAAAGTTTAGCAATCTCATCTAACGATTTTGACTGTACGACCAACTGTTTTCGCAATATGTCTAAGCGTTTGTTTGTATTGGCAACAAGTTTGGAGTTTCCGTATTTTTCGAGGTTTTTATAGCGGTTAGGGTCTTTGAGGCTTTTGCGAACACTATCGGGGATAATAGGAGCATTGAAGTAAAGGCGGTACATATTATTATCGCGTTCTTCAAGGTCGGCAAGCACATCTTCCGCCAATTCCATCTTTTTGTTCAGGATTTGGTAGTTGGTTTCATAGGTTTTAATCTCGCGTGCTAATACCACCTCGCGGGGGGTGAAAAACAAGCGCGAGTTAATCATTATAAAAGAGAATAAAATCCCGAAGAGTGCAGCAGCTGTAAGAAAAATCAAAGCATTGCGCACCTTTGTACGCTTTCGGGAGAGGATGCGTTTATACGAGAGCGTATCGGGGTCGTAATAATATTTTACCTTTTTCATACGGGCAAAAGTATAAAAAAAATATGATATTTGCTGTTTTATGACAAAAAAAATGTAATTTTGCAGTGAATAGTCTATAGGCAGTAGACCATAGGCCATAGTGTTAATTATCAATTGTTAATTGATTTTATGGGTTTTTCAGAAATTATATTCATACTCTTTATGGTTTTAATCCTTTTTGGAGCTGATAAGCTCCCTAGTATTGCGCGGGGTTTAGGAAAGGCAATGCGCCAATTGCGCGATGCTACCGATGAGATTAAAACTGAAATACAACGCGGTGCTGAAAAGGCAGGTGTAGATACTAAAATTGTAGAAGAGACTCAAAAAGAAATTGAAAAACTGAAAGATTCGATAGGGAAATTGGAAAATTAGATGTAAGGCCTTAGGCCACAGGCCACAGGCACTAGGAATGCGACGTAAAAGCGATAGGTAGGGAGGATTTTTGTTAATCGGATAGGGTGTTCACATTTAGAAGCCTACCTCCATTCCTCACATACTCTGCTCTCGCAGACTTTCCGAAGAGAAGGGGGCAAGCCGCAAAAGCGACTTTTTGAGTAAAAAATCTTATACTTCTTATTTTTATAGATTTTATTCTCAAGATATAGGTTGTTGTTTTGAACTTCTAAAATATTGAATTTCTATAAAAACATTGTCATTGCTTGTAACCATACCGAGGTTTCCTTGCTCTTTTGAGAGCGCAATGGCTTTGAGGTCTTCAGGGTGCGAGCCGCACGGGCAATAAACTTTGCCAAAGGTGCGAGCCGCACAGGCAACTTTGGCAAAGTGTAGCGACGCAAATTAGCTAATGAGTAAATTGCAACCTCTAATATCGGCGTTGTCGAAGCGTCCTAATACTTCAAAAGTACCATCGGGGTATAGTTTTCCTAAATCTTGAGTAGCAATAAAACTACACGACTCTCTATTAGCCAAATCGATGATATTAAGTCCGCCGGTTTTGCCAGTAGGCAAATAGCTCAGCGCATCATTCGTATCGCGTATAAGGACTTTTAGCCAAGGTACACACTTATAAATCCCCTTACCCACAGAATAGGCTTGCGAGAGCAGTTCGGTCATTCCGTATTCGGAGTGAATCATTTCGACACCAAAGCCTTTGCAGAGGAGCGCGTGCAATTCTTCGCGCACGAGTTCTTTGCGACGACCTTTCATACCTCCTGTTTCCATTACAATCGTATTTTTTAAAGAGAAAGTATGCTCGGTTATAAGGTCGAGTAACGCAAAGGATACCCCTATGAGCAGTACTTTCTTGCCCGAAGCATCAAGGGTTTGCAAACGCTCGGCTAAGCGGTCGTATTCGTTGAGATAAAAACCACTGTACTCACTACCTGAGCGCTCAATAAGGTCGGCTACCATAGTGATGAGGGAAGAGCCGGTGCGTTCTAAATACGAGGGAAGAAGGGCTAAAACTACATAATCTTCAACGTTGCCATAGAAATGTTCAAAGCCTTCACGGAAGCTTTGTTCATACAAGCTAAGGTCTTTCACATAGTGTCGGGAGGTTTGTGCGCCTGTTGTACCACTGCTGGTGAAGATTTGCTGGTGAGGCGCGCTCCCACAATACACTTTTTCAGTTTTAAAACATTCGATAGGAAGAAAAGGTATTTTTTCGAGTGTGTTTACCTTATTAGGAAGGCAGTTCAATAGGGTACAAAAGCGGTGGTATACCTCGTTGTTTTCGTATTGATAACGAAAAGTATTCAAGGCAACAGCTGTAAAATCTATGTTTGCTGATAGTTGAATTTTGTCGTTCGTTAAAGTGAAGTATCGCTTGGGCTATAGAAATTAATCAAAAAAATTAAGTTTTTGCCTCATTGATAGACTTTATCAAAGGCTTAGCACTTCGACAAAGTGTATATCGCAAATTTTATTGATTATCCAATTTATATTTATCAACTGAGCTTAATTAAGGCAAAAGTCCTTTTAGAAGACCGAAAGAAGGGTTTAGCAAGATGGTGCTTAGAATGATGACAAGGACTACAAGCACAATTTTCACCCAAGAGGAGTACTGTTTTTTGGGAGACGCTAAGAAAGTGTCGTACTCTTTTCGGGTTTTTACGGTAGCGATTTTCTGTTCGAAATAAATATCTATCAAAGAGGGCAAATCCTTTACGGTACGAGCTTTTGAGGAGGCGCTATTTTTTTGTGAGGTTTTCTTTTTAGCTTGTTTTTTGGGTTCTTCGGTTTTCTTTTGTCCTTTTAACTCGGCGGCGAGGTCGGCGTCGTAGTCTTTACGACTTTCGGGGTCGGAAAGGACTGCGTAAGCTTCTTGTAGGCTTTTAAATTTTTCGGCAAAGAAATCGTCGCCCTGATGTTTATCGGGGTGATAGGCTTTTGCGAGCTTTTTGTAGGCGTCGCGTATTTGGTCGTCAGAAGCCTTTTGGCTAACTCCTAATATTTCGTAGTAATCCTTTAACATTATAATCTTGGTTTTTGAGAGGTGTTATCGTGGCTTTCCCAGCCGATGAGTTTGTTATTTTGGAATGTGAGGGTAAGGGTTTTGTAGTGCCAACGTTCGGTAGTAGAGCCTTTGAATCCTGCACTTTGGACTTCTAACGGTTTACCGAGCGCCATTTTCACCAAAAAGTCGGGCATACCTTCGGTATATACGCCTTTTTCGACGGAACTTGTGGTGGGCTCACCGTATTCACTTTTGATGAGCTCCATAATTCTGTCTTTGGTATATTCTTCGTCTACCAAAGCATTTTGCCATTTTTGGCGTTTTTCTTCAATGGATTTTTCTCTTTTTAAGTTGGTAGTTGCCTGCATTACAAGTATATAAATGAGGTAGGCTACGCTTATTGCGAGAATAGAATAATATATCATTGTATGCTTATTTTATTATATAATTCTTCACTGAGGGTGCAAAACTACAAAAACAATTTTTAATATACAAATTGGGAAATTAGAAAATTAAATGTGAGGCCTCAGGCCATAGGCCACAGGCACTAGGAATGGCGACGAAAAAGCGATAGATGTGAGACCTCAGGCCATAGGCCATAGGCACTAGGAATGGTGACGAAAAAGCGATAGATGTGAGACCTCAGGCCATAGGCAGGAGGAAAATTAGAAAATTGGGAAATTAGAGAATTAGGAAATGATGGTGCGAGCCGCACGGGTAGTTTTTAAAAAGAATAAAATAGGGATTTTCAAAAAGAAAAATATACTATGATATAGGTAGCTTATACGAACCTTGAACGAATCTTGGACGATTGGTATAGTATAAAAGGTGCTTTTTTGAAAGGTGGAAATCTATAAAAAGGAGATTCTATGGTAATATATTCTGCTTTGCTGGTAGATGAGAAGAATATATTTCCTATGTGACTAGTACCAACTCTGAAAGTCAAAAAAATATTCAGAAGGGGGTTGCTGATTGGTAATTATTTTGTATCTTTGCTTGAATTAAAAAAAAGAGGTTGAAAAAGGGGTAGAACGACTTTTTTGTATTAAAAACGGGAAGATTATGAGTGAAATCATAAAAAATCAAGAGACTTTTGTCAGTTTTTAACAGAAAAGAGAATAGGAGTCAACCGGAGTATCTGTGAAAAGCTCTGATAACCTAGGAGGAAGGAGCAAAGAGAATATGATATTTAAGTTTAAGCAATTTAACGTAAAGCAAGCACAAAGTGCGATGAAGATAGGCACTGATGGAGTGCTATTGGGGGCGTGGACGCCTATTGAGAATCCTAAAAGTATACTGGATATTGGGGCGGGAACGGGCTTATTGTCGCTAATGTTAGCTCAACGCTCTGACGCTCCTGTGATTGATGCCGTGGAAATAGACGAAAAAGCCTATATAGAATGTACGGAGAACTTCGAAGAGAGCCAATGGGGCGACCGCTTGTTTTGCTATCACGTTTCGTTTCAGGAATTTGCTTTGGAGATAGATGAAGTGTACGACCTTATTATCTCTAATCCGCCTTTCTATACCGCTAATTATAAAACAGCTGAAAAAGCGCGCAACACGGCTCGGTTTACTGATACGCTTTCGTTTTCGGAGCTCTTAGAAGGGGTAAGCAAATTACTGACGGACGAGGGTATTTTTAGTGTTATTTTGCCTTATAGCGAAACCGAAGGGTTTATCGCTCTTGCGTCGGGTTATGGTCTTTTTCCTCAGAAAATCACTCATACGCGGGGCAATGCTACGGCTGAACTAAAACGGAGTATGCTACTACTGAGTAGAAAAGAGCTCTCCTCCTACCCTATCGATGTGCTTATTATTGAGAAGGAACGTGGGGTTTATACTGAGGCGTACAAGTCGCTCACAAAGGATTTTTATTTAAATTTAGGAAATAGAAATTAGGGTTGAGCTATAAGGAGATAAGCTAACAATTAAATAGAAATCATTAACAATTAATATTTCTTATTTGCTCCTATCTTTTACTTTTAACCTACTTTGACCGAAAGTAAGGCGAAACTAAGGTGTTAGGAAACTGAATATCAATAGGAAAAAGAGGTTCTAAGAAATACTGAAGAAAAATGTTGAAAATGTAAAATGATTAAAAAAAACTGCAAAATTAGTATATTACTGAATTAGGCAATTCAGTTAATTATTCTTATCTTTGCTCTCTAAATAATAAACTCTAAAATGCTTAAATTCATTGCCTTTTTCGTCTCTTGCTTTACCTTTGCCCAACCTACTATTAAGGATATGATTGCCAAAGACTCCCTGCTCTATGCCGTCACAACTGACGGTAAAATCAAGTGCTGGAATCTTTCTACCGAAAAGAAAAAGACTGTAACTCATAATTCAAGATTTACTTTTACGGCAATCGGTTCGGACAAACAACAAAACGTAGTAGTAGGCACGAACGACGGTAAACTCTTCACCCTTTCTGATAAAGGTTTGCAATTACTGCACGCAATGCAAAAGCCTTATACTATAGAACATATTGTTTTCAATTCGCAAAACGAACCTTATCTCATTATCCGCAATGCGCTCTACGCACCACTTACCCAAACTTATTGGACAGCCTTTCCGCAGCAGACCACTGTAGGTATTAGGATAGAAAAGCGCGCAAAAGAGTTCTTTCGCTTTCCTTCTTGCGTGTTCGTTGATGCGCACGACGTGATTTGGATGACCAATTTTTATGGTGAATTTGGCGGTAGCTTCCAATTGTTCGATAGCAAGGAACGCAAACCTCTTAACCGCTCTATCGAAAACCTTGAGCTAGGATTGTTTTTCTCACAGAGCATTTTCAGTGATGGCAAAACCGATGCCGTGTATATTGCTTCGGGCTTACAACATCTCATCAACTCAAGCGATATTTTTAAGATAGACAATTACACTGCCGAGAAAATACTCAATGATGATGATTTTGACCTAAACAACCGTCTTTTTATAGGAGCTTCCACCATTGACCCTGTGACCCAAACGCTCTATATTGCCACCCAAAAGGGTATTTACAAAACCTTTTTATCTGAAAGCGGAAAAATAGGCAACTTAGAACTGCTCTGCGAACCTAAGCTTCGCTGGGAGAGAGAGCCCTTGGCTATGGGTGCTAAAATGGCGATAAAGAAGTTGTTACTTGTGAGAGGCAAATTGCTGTTCCTCACCTCCCAAAATGGGATAGGGGTTTTCGAGAACGGAAATATCAGCTACTTGAAGTAAAAGATTGTCTATTATTTATTATTTTTGCGCAAAAATAATCACACTATGATAGTACCCATAGGAAAATTCAGACTTTCCCTTACGGGAGAAAACAGCCACACCGTAAATATATCCGCTGGACAAGGGGGCTTTAGCATTGCTCCTAAAAAGATGGGCGAAAAAGCTGATGCCTACGTTGATGCCGATACGCCTATACAATGGACGGCTTTTAACGGTTTGGAAGTACCCGCAGGAGGTAACTGGCCTCGCGGTTTCTATTACATAGGCAACGATAGTAGTTTTATAGAATGGTCAAAACGACACGAGATTGAAAATTTTGTTTGGAAGTTACTCGCTCCTGCTTCAGTAGATTTTACTAATGCTCAAATAAGACACTTATCTGTGCATAACAACGGATTCGAGTTTTCTATCAAGCTCGATAATACATACTTGCGAAGTGTTGTTCTTGGGGGGAATCCGGATAAGATAACAATAGAAAGCACTATGGGGGTAAAGAATATTACTTTTGGTATTGAGACTGATAAGAAGAGTAATGAGCCTGTCGTTCTGCCTCACTTTCCTGCTTTGAAAGACATCGAGAGGATTGAAATAAGTATGCCTATAATAGGGCAAGCGTTTGACTGCGGGAGTCTGTTACAGTTCAAACAGCTTAAAAGTGTAACTTTATGGGGAAGCCTTTGCAACTTTGAGGCTTTGGCACAGATACCCCAGCTTACTGCTATAGGGGTGCGCTACTGCCCTGATATGACGGGCTTCCCACCGCTGAGCACGTGGAAAGATCTCAATTATTTTATTGTTTGGAATGCCGAAGAACTCACGGGCAAGCGCCTGAAAGAAGAGCTGAAAGAGGTAAACAAGACTCATAGTTTTGAGTATGCTTCGGTATCGCAGTTGCGCAAGAAAACGTGGTTTGCCACCGAGTACAATATTCCATTTACTAATTGGGAAGGCAAAAACGGACGTGAAGCGATGAAAGCCTACAAAGCTGCGCTCAAAGCTATTAAAAAGGCTAAAGATGAAAAAGAGGCTAAAGGGTTTTTAGTAGCGCTTATGCAGGTGATAAACAACCTGCCTAACATCGAAACTGAAGAACGTGCCGATACCGCTGAAGCTCTACAGCAGTTGGCTGCCTGCGCTCCTTTTACAATTAAAGAAGAGAAGGTGCAAGAGTGGTTTGAGGAGTATATAGATTAGAAAAGAAGCTAGAAAGACCTTCAGAAGAAACCTTTTTGTTAATTGATAAAAGTTTTATATTTTTGCCTCAAAAAATACAGAATATTATGACTTATACTCTTACTATTACCAGTGATAGCCCAATGGCGATGAGCTTTATAAAGTACGCAAAAAGTCTTGACTTTGTAAAGGTTACCAAAACAAAAGAGGCTAAAAAAGTAATACCCGCAACAACTGAAGAAGTTGAAGAAGACGAGTACGGTATTCCAATTAAATACCGTGATAAAATTATGGCAATGTCTAAAGAATCTAATAAAAACATCGCACGTCGTTGGGACGAAGACCTTGCAAAATTAGAAGAAAAACAAGCTATATGATAGTAATTTCGGACACCAACATTATTTATAGCTGTTTCTATAAACCAAAAGGAGTTATAGCTACCATATTGAGTGATAAAAAGAAAACAATTCAGTTTACCGCCCCTGACTATCTTTTAGATGAGGTAGAAAAGCACTTGCCTGAAATTATGAAAGACAATCATTTGTCTAAACAACAAGCAAGTGCCCTTCTCAAAGAATTTATACAGAATATTACTTTTTTCAAAGTTAAAGATATTCCAAAGGAATATATAAACAAAGCTAAAGATATAGCACAATCAATAGACCCTGATGACTATCCTTTTATTGCACTTCACCTTGAGAAAGGACATAAAATCTGGACTTGCGACTTAAAGTTTAAAAGAAAAGGGATACGACATTTGTGTAACAACCAAAGACCTTAAAGCTAAACGCTACAAGAAGAGAACTTAAAAACAACAATAGCTTCATATCACAAACAAAACTTGCCGTGCTACGACTGCTACGCTAAGATTATGTAAGTTCCACTAATAATTGCAATTTTAAGTAGTAATTTTTAGTAAAACTTTTATTTTTCAGAGGGTTTTGCCTCTAAGGGGCAACCCTCTGAAAAATAAAAAAAGAGAAAAAACTATAAAAGTCTTTTCTCTTTCAAAATAAATGCTTTTCTTTGTAAATGACAATGAAAGAATATAAGCATTTAAATTTGGTGCAAAGGTCGGTAATTTCTGCTTTAAAAGCAAGCGGAATCAAACAAAAAGATATTGCTCTTTATGCAGAGTGTAATCCCTCTACCGTCAGTCGAGAGCTGTCAAGAAACAAAACAAAGACAGGAAAATACAGTCCAAAAGTAGCTCAAGAAATCTCAGAAGAGCGTAAAGAACGTTTTAGGAAAGAACGTAAATTTACTAAAGAAATGAAAGTTTTTGTTATTAAGCATATCACTGAAGAACAGTGGTCTGTTGAGCAAATTGTAGGGTATTGTAAAAAAAATAGAATACCAATGGTTGGAAAAACAACTATCTATAATTTCATTCACCAAGACAAAGAAAACGGAGGCGAACTATACAAACACACTCGTCATCAGCTTAAGCATAGAAGTAGAGCATTGTACACTTGTAAAAAGAAAGTAGAAGATAAAAAGTCTATTGAAGAACGTCCTGAGGTTATAAGTCAGAAAACAGAGTTTGGACACTGGGAAATAGATTTAATTGTAGGAGCAGGAAATAAAGGAGCGATACTTACATTGGTTGAAATGACTACTAAAATGTTATTTATGAAAAAGTTAAAAGAAGGAAAGAAAGCTAAATCATTAGCAGATGAACTTATAGATATGACCTTGCCTTACAAAAACTATATAAAGACAATTACTGCTGACAATGGTAATGAATTTTCTGATTTTAAGCGAGTTGAAAAGAAATTGAACCTACAATTTTTCTTTGCTCATCCTTATAGTTCTTGGGAGCGAGGTCTTAGTGAACACACCAATGGTCTTGTACGGCAATACATACCTAAAAATACTGATTTTAAAAATATTACAGATAAAGAAATTAAAGAATATCAATATAAAATTAATAATAGACCAAGAAAAGTATTAGATTTTGAAAAACCTAAAGATTTATTCTATCAGAAAGTAATCTGAAAAATTGCACTTGATGGTGGAATGGGCGTTACTTATTTGTTAATGAGTGTACTTGCTTATCTACTAAT
Organism: Capnocytophaga sp. oral taxon 902; assembly: GCF_013394735.1. NCBI lineage: Bacteria > Pseudomonadati > Bacteroidota > Flavobacteriia > Flavobacteriales > Flavobacteriaceae > Capnocytophaga > Capnocytophaga sp. oral taxon 902. The sequence continues at coordinate 1,541,494 of NZ_CP058261.1, read as the reverse complement.
TATACACTACCTTTGCCTCGTTATTTTAGCATTTCACAGAAGATGAACCAAGAAGTATTTACTGCTCTGCAAAACAAACTGAAAGTGGGTAACCGTCGTGGCGTGCACCTCAATGCACTTCCTGGTGCTTCGCGCTACAAGTTTGATATCGCACGTCTCTCGGCTATATTCAAGAGCTTGCCCGAACGCTTTATTCTCGACTTACTCACTTTACGCAACCTCAACTTTTCGTTTTCTATTCACGATACCGAAAGTACGGATATAGATATCCCCCGTTCCCCCAAGGGGGACAAGCCTCTAAAAATATACCTAAAGAACGTGAGGCTATCTTAGAAAAACTTGTAGATAGTATCGAAAACCTGATGTTCCAAAGCGAGGTTATCACTTCCGAAAAAGGGGTGAACACACTCGGCTTTGGCTTCCCCATACTGTTGCGCCGCGATATGGGCGACGGACAACTAACGGTGGCACCTATCCTAATTTGGTCGGTGAAGATAAAGCCTGCTACCCAAATGAATACGTGGGTGATAAGCCGCAATGAGGAAGATCCTATCTACCTAAATGAGGTGCTCATCAACCACCTGCAAAACGATTCGGGCGTAAGCCTTAAACCTATCCCCGACGAGATGCTGGAAGATGGCAAAATCGATAAACCTGAACTGCTCTCTCTTTGCTCGGATATCCTCAACCAACTGAAAGTTACCCAAAACTTGGATTTCCTGCTGAACAACTATACCGAAATTCTTCCCCTAAAAACCAAAGTGGAGTACGAGGAACTTTTGCCTAACAAGGGTGATGCTTTTATAGAAAAAAGCGGTATCCTCTCCCTCTTTGAAGTGCAAAAGCAGAATATCATCAACGATTACGAATCGCTGAAAAAGGAATTTGTGCCTTTGCAGACAACAGCCAACGAACAATTCCAATCGCTAAGTGCTATTGAAACCGACCCCTCTCAACAATTGATTTTGGAATCGCTGAAAAGTCAGCAGAAAATACTTATTCAAGGTCCCCCAGGTACGGGCAAGAGCCAAACGCTCACGGCGATTCTCATCAATGCTTTGGAAAACAAACAGAAAACATTAGTAGTCTGCGAGAAACAAACAGCCCTCGAAGTGCTCTACAACGCCTTGAAAAACAAAGGTTTGGGCAGGTATTGTACAATGATAAAAGATGCTATTGCCGACCGTAGGTTCATTGTTGATGCTGTGCGTAACCATATTGATAATGCCGAGTTTAAAAAAGAAACACCAGCCTTCCTCGAAAATCTCCTTGCCGAACAAGTGCAAGCAATGCGCAAAATCACAACGGATATCAATGCTATTCACCACAAACTCAACCAACTGCTCCTCAACCAACTGTCGTGGACAGATGTAATGGCGGAGTTAATGCGTTACGAAACTGATAGAGAAGACCTTGACCTCTCGGCTTTTTCGTTTCAGTTTACCGATGAAGAGTTTGCCTCTCTCGCTCTCCTTTGGCAACAAGGTGAGGCGCTCTATCAGCGGTATGCGCCTTACGCTCAAAATCATTTGTTAAACCCCAAAAAACTCACCGCTACCAATCTGTTTAACACCCAACAACAACTCGCCGAAGCCTTCAAGCAATACGCCCAGCAGTGGGAGGTTATCCAGCAGCAGGTAGCTGTTTATAAAGCCTATTACTTGCACAAACGCAAAGAAGAATTTATACAACAGTTGGATACCTTAGCGCAATATCGCAATGATTATGAGCTGATTACCGCTACCCTCTCCCCCACTTCACCTGTGTATCGACCAGAGGTCACCAAAGGATTCTTCTATAAACTCTCAGCACTCTTTTCTGCCGAGAAAAAGCAGGTGCTGAAAACCCAAAAACGCTTGCAAGAACTCTGTACTGCAATTAAAGCGCTCAGTTTGCATCGCAATTTTTCGTCGATTGCTATTTCGGATAACTTATTACTCAACAAAACTGTTATCGCCGAGTACACTCCTGCTATTGCTCAAGCGCAAACCGATTTCGACAGCAAAGCCAATGCTGATTTTGCTGCCTTAGACCTGCTGAATTACTACGAACGCTCGTTTGTGAATACCGATTTAGACAAGCTCATAAGCGAAGTAAAATCGCTTAAAAACCGTATAGAAGCTGATAATTGGCTCGACACTATCAATTTTGGCAATACCTTTGCCGAGTTTGAAGCCTTTATCACCCGCAGTTTAGCGACTTACAACAGCTATCAAGCCGACCCTGCACAGCCTTTGGTAACACAGTATGAGTGGTTTGCATTCTTCCAATCGCTCAACGATTTCCAAGAGCGCATTGTTTTATCACTTACCAAAGTAACCCATTGGGAAGCTTCCTTCCTCTACGCCTATTACACCTTGCTCTTGCAACGAAATGCCGATGATACGCTAAACTTCAACGAGCGCGATTATGCCGATTTTAAAAAGAAAGTACACTACTTCGCCTCTGCCCAAAAAGATTTTATCGAGGGCTACTGGAATACCCAGCAACGCAAAGCTGTAAAAACGTTTGAAGAGACCAACAAAGAGCTCACTGTGGCAAACCTCTACAACAAGCGCAAAAGTGAAAAACACAACCGACTTACCTTGAGACAAATAGCGATGAAGGACACTGACCTCTTTACGAGTTTCTTCCCTATTATCCTCACCACCCCCGATGCTTGTTGCAATCTGTTTGAGGGTAAGAATTTCTATTTCGACAATGTAGTGTTTGACGAGGCGAGTCAGCTGAAACTTGAAGACAACCTGCCGGCTATGCTCAAAGGCAAGACAATTATCATTGCAGGTGATGAACACCAAATGCCTCCGTCTAACTATTTTAGCAAAGTATTCGACGGTAGTGCTGAAGATGAGGACGACAACGAGGAAGAAGATGAAGTACTCACCTACAAAAATGCGATGCTAAACATAGAGTCGCTCTTGGATTACGCTTTGGAATACCAATTCAGTAAGAACCATTTAGATTTTCACTATCGTTCTAAACACCCTTATCTGATTGATTTTTCTAACCACGCTTTCTACAACGCCCGATTGCGTCCGCTACCCAGCACCGAAAATCGTATCCCTATCCATTTTACTCAGGTAAATGGCACTTTCGATGAGCATATCAACCGTGAGGAAGCCGCCGAAGTGTTGCGTATCCTCTCACAAATAGAGCCTCGTCCTGACGGTAGTTACCCATCGGTAGGGATTGCGACTTTCAATATCACCCAGCGCAACTACATACGCAAACAGATACTCCAAAAGCAAAACGACCCTACTCAAACGGCTTTCCGCGAGAAAATCAACGCCTTAGAACAAGCAGGACTCTTTATCAAGAACTTGGAAAACATACAAGGTGACGAGCGCGATATCATCATCTTATCGGTAACTTATGGCAAGAAGAAAGGCGGCAAGTTCGTACAGAGTTTTGGTCCGCTGAACTTCTCCAAAGGCTACAAACTGCTGAACGTGATTATCACCCGCGCCAAGGAACAGATATACGTGTGCAACTCTATCCCCGAAGAATTGTTAGCCACCTATAAAGAGGCTTTAGCGCAAGAAGGCACTAACAACCGCCGCGCTGTGCTCTACGCCTACCTCGCCTACGCCCGTGCTGTAAGCGACGGCAATGATGCCCTTCGCCGTGAAATCCTATCGGAACTCGACCTCTACGGACACAAACACACCGATATCGACCAGCAAAGTAAAAGTGCTTTCAAAGAACAAACCTACCGTCAGCTCAAAGAAAAATACCCCGACCAGCGTATTACAATGGACTACGAGTTTGGGGGTTATACTATCGATATTTTGTTAGAGCCCAAAGAAGGCAAGCCTGTAGCTGTAGAATGCCTCAGCAAACCTCTTTACAACAACGATTTAGCCTATTTAGAAGACCTGCACAAAGAAAAAATATTGCTCAACGCCGGCTTTGACTACAAAAGAAAATGGGCGAAATGAGTGCACAGGCAGGTGGAATATCAGAAAGACCGTAACAAGAAAAATAAAAAAGCGACTCCTAAGGAGTCGCTTTTTCTATACGGAATTATATCTTTAGTTAAACGTTTATTTTACTTTTTCTACAATAGCTTTGAACGCTTCGGGGTGGTTCATTGCCAAATCGGCAAGAACTTTACGGTTGAGCTGGATATCAGCTGCTTTAAGTTTACCCATAAATTGAGAGTAAGACAATCCGTGCAAGCGAGCTCCTGCGTTGATACGCACAATCCACAAAGCGCGGAAGGTTCTCTTCTTGTTACGGCGGTCGCGGTAAGCGTACTGCATTGCTTTCTCAACAGCGTTTTTGGCTACCGTCCAAACGTTTTTTCTGCGGCCAAAGAAACCTTTGGCTTGCTTCATTATTTTTTTTCTACGAGCTCTACGAGCTACAGCATTTACTGATCTTGGCATAAATTCCTTTTTTTAATTTTTGTAGCAGGTGGTTTGTGCTTAAAACAAACGCTTAGGGGTACCTACTCCACGGTTATTAATTTCCTACTATTTAAACAATTATTTTAAGCCTAATTGTTTCTTCACGCTTGCTTCGTCGTTAGAGTGAACGAGCGTAGCGTGGGTGAGTGCTAACTTGCGTTTTTTAGCTTTCTTAGTTAAGATGTGGCTTTTGAACGCGTGTTTTCTCTTGATTTTACCAGAGCCGGTGAGCTTGAAGCGCTTTTTAGCTCCAGATTTAGTTTTAATTTTTGGCATTTGCTTAGATTTTTATTGATATAATTCCGTCCTCCCCTGCCCCTCCCAAGGAGGGGAGTTATGGGAGTTTATTTTTGCCCTCATTTTTATCCTCCCCTTGGGGGAGGGTTAGGGAGGGGATTATTTTTTCTTGGGTAAGGGTGCGAGGAACATCGTCATACGTTTTCCTTCGAGTTTAGGCATTTGTTCTACTTTGCCATAGTCTTCGAGGTCGGTGGCGAGGCGCAAGAGGAGAATTTCCCCTTGGTCTTTATAGATGATAGAACGACCTTTGAAGAATACGTAGGCTTTTACTTTGGAGCCTTCTTTGAGGAACTTCTCGCCGTGTTTCTTCTTAAACTCATAGTCGTGGTCATCGGTTTGAGGGCCGAAGCGAATTTCCTTAATTACTACTTTGGTAGCTTTGGCTTTCATCTCTTTCTCACGCTTTTTTTGTTCATAAAGGAATTTCTTATAATCGATTACTTTACAAACAGGAGGCGTGGCGTTTGGTGAAATTTCCACCAAATCGAGTTCTAATTCATTAGCAATTTCTAATGCTTTGCGAGTGGGGTATACGCCTCCTTCGACGTTTTCCCCTACCAAACGCACCTCAGGAACGCGGATGTCGCGATTGATACGATGAGGTTGTTTGTCATCTCTGCCCGGTGTGTTACTTTTTTTTATGATGGCTATTTAAATTTAAAATTACTTTCACTATTCTAATTTGCTAATTAGCAAATTGTTTAATTGACTTAGCGACTTCGTCGTTGATGAGTTTAGCAAAGGCTTCTACGCTCATACTTCCTAAATCCTCACCACCGCGTTTGCGCACTGATACGGTGCCTTCTTTCTCTTCATTTTCGCCTACAATGAGCATATACGGGATTTTTTGGGTTTCGGCTTCGCGTATTTTTTTGCCCATAGTTTCAGCACGATTGTCTATCAGGGTGCGAATATCGGAATTTTCTAACAATCTCAAAACTTTTTGAGCATAATTTTCATATTTTTCGCTCAAAGATAGTACGATAGCTTGACTCGGGTTGAGCCATAATGGGAAGTTTCCGGCGGTGTGTTCCAATAAAATGGCTACAAAACGTTCCATACTTCCGAAAGGCGCACGGTGAATCATTACAGGGCGGTGCATTTCATTATCAGCGCCTTTATACCAAAGGTCGAAACGCTCTGGGAGGTTGTAATCTACCTGAATGGTACCCAATTGCCAGCTTCTGCCTAAGGCATCTTTCACCATAAAGTCGAGTTTAGGGCCATAGAAAGCGGCTTCACCTGTTTCGATTACATAGCTCAAACCTTTTTCTTTCGCAGCGTTGATGATGGCATTTTCGGCTTTTGCCCAATTCTCATCACTACCGATGTACTTGGTAGGATTTTCGGGGTCGCGCAACGATACTTGTGCGGTAAAATTGTCGAATCCAAGAGAACCAAATACATAGAGCACCAAATCGATTACGTGTTTGAACTCGTCGTCTAACTGTTCAGGAGTACAGAAGATGTGTGCATCATCTTGGGTAAAGCAACGCACACGGGTTAAACCGTGTAACTCGCCACTTTGTTCATAGCGATATACTGTACCAAACTCGGCGAAACGTTTTGGCAAATCTTTATAACTCCAAGGGTGTGAGTTGTATATCTCGCAGTGATGCGGACAGTTCATCGGTTTTAGTAAATACTCCTCGCCTTCGTTAGGGGTGGCAATGGGTTGGAAACTATCTTTCCCGTATTTATCCCAGTGACCTGAGGTTACATATAAATTCTTATGACCGATATGTGGGGTAACTACCTGCTCGTAACCGGCTTGTTTTTGGGCTTTGCGCAAGAAGGCTTCGAGGCGTTCGCGCAAGGTAGCTCCTTTGGGTAACCAGAGAGGTAAGCCTTGTCCTACCTTGTTAGAGAAGGTAAAGAGTTCGAGTTCTTTACCGAGCTTGCGGTGGTCGCGTTTTTTAGCTTCTTCAAGCAGTTCGAGATATTCGGTGAGTTCTTTTTGTTTAGGGAATGAGATACCATACACGCGGGTAAGTTGTGGGTTGTGCTCATCACCACGCCAATAAGCCCCAGCAGCGCTGAGTACTTTTACGGCTTTTACAAAGCCTGTGTTGGGGATATGCCCCCCACGACAAAGGTCGGTGAAGGTGCTGTGGTCGCAGAAGGTAATCGTACCATCTTCGAGGGCTTCGATGAGTTCGGTTTTGTACTCATTTTTGCCTGCGTAGTACGACAAGGCTTCGGCTTTGCTCACAGGGCGCATTTTGAAAGGGTGTTTGCCACGAGCGATTTCCAAGAATTTAGCTTCGATAGCAGGGAAATCTTTTTCGGAAATAGGTTTGCCGTTGAAATCGACATCGTAATAGAAACCATTAGCGATGGCAGGACCTATGGTGAGCTTGATGCCGGGGTAGAGCTCTTCGAGCGCTTGTGCCAAGATGTGCGCTGAGGAGTGCCAGAAAGCTTTTTTACCTTCGGGACTATCCCAAGTGTATAATATTAAACTACCGTCGGTCGTCAGGGGGGTAACGGTTTCTATGGTTTTGCCATTGAAGCTGGCAGAAAGGACGTTACGCGCCAGTCCCTCGCTGATAGAGGCTGCGATTTCGGCGGGAGTAATCCCACTTTGGTACTCTTTTACAGAGCCGTCGGGTAGTGTGATTTTAATCATTTTTTTGTTGTTGAAAATTGGTGTTGTTGTGTTAGAAAGTGCAAAAGTACAAAATAATTAGTAATTGACAATAAATAATGAAGAAAAATATTTAGAAAATGAGGTGAATGCCGATAATACCAGAAATACCAATAATACCAATAATACCGGAAATACCAGTAATCAACTTTGCCAAAGTTTGAAACCAAAACTGTAAGGAAGATTTATAAAGCACTGATTTTTAACTATGTTTTTTTGTAGGAATACTGTGTAAGTATTATCTTTGCAAAAAAAAGTTATGACCACTATAATAAAGAATAGAAAAAGAATTTCAAATATCTTTTCTAAGATAGAAGATAAAGAGTTAGAATTTCTTGTAAAAGAAACAGGAGTCGATAAATATAGCAAAAAACTTAAAGGAATAGAAATATTTAAGTTGCTAATTTTCGGTGCTTTGACAGATGATAGAGCTAGTCTAAGAACCTTTGAAAACTTTTATATCACAAATTTCTTTAAAATGATTGCTAAGATATCACTTACTAAAGTCATATCACACAGTAGCATTGCAGAAAGGATTGCTAAAATAAATGTAGTTTTCTTTGAAAGACTTTTTGCTTATTGCGTAAAGAAGTATGCACCTTTTTTAGAAGAAGGAATTACTTCTAAAATAAGTAGTTATGATTCTACAATAGTGAGTATCTCATCCAAACTACTCCATTTAGGAATGCAAAATGGACAGAAGAATAAAAAAGATGAGCAAGGAAAGCTAAGCTTAAAATTCACCATTGGATTTTCAAACTTACCATTCAAGTGTAAAATTCATCACCAGCAAGAAATGATAAGTGAAGATTTAGCACTTGGTGATATTCTCAAGGAACATACTGCTAATAAGGAAGATATAGCAGTGTTCGACAGAGGAATGAAAGACAGAAAGGTAATGGATGAGCTTTCAGATGAGCAGACTCAATATTTTGTCACCCGAATTTACAAAGACTCAAAGTATATTTTAGCAGAAGGGAGTCAAGTAAAGAAATTAGCTGAGCAAGATGAGCATCTGCGCTTAATTAGCAGTCAGAAAGTACATCTTTTCACTAAAAGTCAAAGGAGGACAAAAAATACCTTTCGTTTGATAGAGGGTAGACTGCTAAAGAAGGATGAGAAGAGAGGAGAAATTAAAGAAGAGAAGATACTGTTTTTAAGTAACTTAACCGATGATTTTAGTGATGAGCAAATAGCCGGAATTTATAGAAATCGTTGGAAGATAGAGCAGTATTTTCGTTTCATAAAACAAGAGCTTAACTTTAAACATTTCTTTTCAAGAAATCTCAATGGTATACAAGTGATGATGTATGTAATATTAATAGCATCAATATTACTATTGACATACATAAAAGAAGAAGGATTGAAAGGCTATAAAATCCCTAAAAGGCGATTTTGTTATGGTTTACAAGATGAAATAATTAAAGAAATTGTAATCCATTGCGGAGGAGATCCTTCAAAAATGTATTCTTATTCAGATAGTTAAAAATGTTCCTTACAACCTTAGTTTGAAACTTTGGCAAAGTGTGTACCCCTAAAAGTGACATATCTGAGCTATCGGAAGGAAACGGAAAAGTTCGGAAGAGAGCTGAGAGAAGTTTTGGTGAAAAAAGGGTGTAAGATGGGTGGGGTTAGCTTATAGAGAGCTTATAGGAAGCTTATACGAATCTTGGACGATTGGTATAGGAAGGGTATATAAATAGTTGATTCATAATATAATACAACAAGGCTAAAAATGTTAAAAACGGGATTTCGAGGCGAAAGAAAAGGGAAGAGGTGATAGGCCTTAGGGCATAGGCAATAGGGGGAGTGTGACAGAAAAAGGGAGAGATAATTAGATAATTAGCAAATTAGAAAATTAGTAAATGGGGAAGTGTGAGGTCTTAGGTCATAGATAATAAGGGGAAAGTGTAATAGAAACCTCCCCCTAGCCCCCTTCAATGGCGAGTCATTTATTTGGTAAGCCCCCGAACCCCGAAGGGGGACAAGCTGGAAAAGGAAACAAACCTCCCCTTTTACACATACTCCGCTCTCGCGATACACATACCCAGCTGTCGCTGGCTACCTTCAAAGGGGTAATTAATGACGAATGACGAATGACGAATGACGAAGGAAATGTGATGAAGATCTCTTGCTGGCTACCTTTAAAGGGGAATGTAGTGACGGAAAGGGGAAGGCAAGATGAAGGAATGATTTTTGGTTGATAAATTTAACTGATAATTAATGTATTGGTGGGGCTAAGGTGAGATTGAGGATAAAAAAACACGGAAAAAATTTGCAGTTAAAAAAAACTGTTGTACTTTTGCGCCGTCAATCATTGAAACGTTCATCATTTGCGGGTGTGGTGAAATTGGTAGACACGCTAGACTTAGGATCTAGTGCTTCACGGCGTGGGGGTTCGAGTCCCTTCACCCGCACAAGAGCCTTAATTCATCAGTAGTGAATTAAGGCTTTTTTATTTTTATATAAAGGAGATTGGCAAGTGTTAGTATAAAGCCCCCGAGCCCCCGAAGGGGGACAATCTGCAAAAGCGAAGGGGGGAAGGGACACAAAAGTGATTTTGATTTGCTATAAAACAGACAATAACTATGCAGAAAACAACTATCATCAGTATTATTCCTCTACTCGTATTCGTAGCATTATTTTTAGGTAGTGGCTTGTATTTCGACAACTTCTACTCGCTACCTGCTCCTATTATTGCACTTTTTTCGGTGGTAGTGGCTTTGCTTATCTACCGAGCTCCTATGAAAGAGAAAATAGTATTGTTCTTTAAAGGGGCGGGTGATAGCAATGTGCTACAAATGTGTATGATTGCACTTTTGGCTGGGGCATTTGCTTCGGTGGCAAATGCTTTGGGAAGTACGCATAGTATTGTGAATATGGGTATGTATTACATCTCGCCAGAGTATTTCCCGGTAGGGATTTTTATCATTGCATCGTTTCTTTCATTTGCTACGGGCACTTCGGTGGGTACTATTATGACGCTTTCGCCGATAGTGTTTGACCTTGCCACCCAAAGCCAGTCGAATACGGCACTCATAGGCGCATCACTGCTATCGGGTGCGATGTTTGGCGATAACCTATCTCTTATTTCGGACACGACGATTGCCGCCACACAGTCGGTTGGATGTCAGATGAACGAAAAAATGAAGGCGAATGCTAAAGTTGCGATACCAATGGCGATTCTGGCGGTTATCATACTGCTGTTCATAGGAAACCCTGACGCCGAAAATTACCTTCACAATCAGTTGTATAGCGATTTTAACGCTGTGCTTATTTTGCCTTATGTGGCAGTGGTGATAATTGCGCTTTTTGGGGTAAACGTATTTGTGTCGCTTTTCTTAGGTATTCTTATCTCGGGGGTGATAGGGTTTGCGTACGGCAAGTTTCATTTCTTGCAGTTTGCTACCGACATTCACAAAGGTTTTATGGGAATGGCTGATACCTTCTTCTTATACTTTATCATAGGAGGATTGGCGTTTTTGGTAGAGCATTTTGGCGGGATTCGGTTTTTGATGAACCTCATTACTCAGCGCATCAAAAGTGGCTCGTCGGCTCTTTTAGGGATGGGCTTTTTGGTGACAGTAGCCGATGTGTGCGTGGCGAATAACACGGTGGCTATTCTCATCGCTTCGAAGACGAGCAAAACGATTGCTGAACAGTTTAAAATACCATTGCGCAGTGTGGCATCGGTATTGGATATCTTCTCTTGTTATGCGCAGGGGCTTATCCCGTATGGAGCGCAGGTAATTGCCCTATACAAATTTGCCGATACGATAGATTACCCCCAGCTGGTGATGTATGCTATTTACTTACATTTACTGCTGATAGGCACTTTGGGGTATATTTATGTGGGTAAAAAGTAATAAAAAAGTTGTTTTTATACAGCATTAACAGTGATGTCTTCTACTTTATAAGTGTTTGTATTCTATTAAACTACATAAGTTTATCATAACAGACTATAAAATTATTGTAAAATAATTGCAAAAAAATTTGCAATTATCAAAATATTGTTTTAATTTTACGGCGAATTTAATTGACTTACCTAAAAGCCAATCTTTTGACTTTTCCGTAGCCAGAATACCAAACCTTATGAACGACCCACTATTGCTACCATACCTCCCTGTTATTCAGGGAAGGCATCAGCACTTTATCGATGTCCTTCATAGAGTGCAAGGGGACGCTAAGTGCCTGGCTGATGCTTGTAATTCGCACCTCTACTACGGTCTGCACCGTACTCATACAGAATGGGTGCTACGCGAGTGGGCTCCAAATGCAACGGCTATCTTTCTTCTTTGTGATAGCAACGACTGGCAAAAAAACAAACACTATTCTTTCACTAAACTAAACGACCAAGACTGGGAATTGCGTCTTCCTGCTAATATCCTCCGCCACGAAATGCTCTACAAACTACTTGTGGAATGGGAAGGAGGCAGTGGCGAACGCCTCCCCTCACATACTACCCGCGCTGTGCAGGACGATTATACCAAGGTGTTTTCCGCCCAAGTGTGGTGTCCCGAGCACCCCTACCACTGGCAATACCCGCGCCCCAAAGCTGTTCCACACCCGCTTATCTACGAAGCACATATAGGGATGAGTACCGAGCACCAGCGCGTAAGTACTTTTATAGAGTTCCGCCTCTATGTGCTACCTCGTATCGCAGCTTTGGGCTATAACACCCTCCAGCTGATGGCAATACAAGAACACCCTTACTACGGTTCTTTTGGCTATCAGGTGGCTAACTTCTTTGCGGTGAGTTCACGCTTTGGCACCCCCGAAGAACTCAAAGAACTCATCGATGCTACCCACGGCTTGGGCATACGTGTACTGCTTGATATTGTACACTCGCATTCGGTAAGCAACGAGGCAGAAGGGCTCAGCCTCTTCGACGGTACCGACTATCTTTACTTCCACCGCGGTGAGCGCGGTAAACACCCTGCTTGGGACTCCCGCTGTTTTGACTATGGTAAGCCCCAAGTACTGAATTTTTTACTTTCTAACTGTAAGTATTGGTTAGAAGAATATCGCTTCGACGGTTTCCGCTTCGACGGCGTTACCAGTATGATTTATTACGATCACGGTTTGGGCAAAGCCTTTACCAATTATAGTTTCTATTATGATGGCAATGAGGACGACGACGCTTTGGTGTATCTCACTATGGCTAACCAACTTATTCACGAGCTCTACCCCGAAGCGCTGACCATTGCCGAAGAGATGAGCGGATTGCCTGGTCTTGCCTCGCCTATTGCTGAAAAAGGCATAGGCTTCGATTACAAGCTGAGTATGGGTATTCCCGATTATTGGATTAAGCTCCTCAAAGAAGTCCCCGATGAGCAGTGGCACGTAGGCAATATCTATTACGAATTGACTAACAAACGCGCCGAAGAGCGCACCATCAGTTATGCCGAAAGCCACGACCAAGCCCTCGTAGGTGATAAAACGATTTTTTTCTGGCTCACTGATAAGGAAGTGTATACGGGTATGAGCGTGTTCGACCACAGTCTCATCATCGACCGTGCGATGGCTTTGCACAAGATGATACGTTTGGTAACTCTTGGTACCGCAGGTGGGGGATACCTCAACTTTATGGGCAACGAATGGGGACACCCTGAGTGGATTGACTTTCCGCGTGCTGGCAACAACTGGAGTTATGCCCACGCACGCAGGCTATGGAGTTTGGTAGACGACTCTAACCTGAAGTTTAAATACCTCAACGCTTTTGATAGCGCGATGATACACTTTGCCACCGAAAGTAAGTTCCTAGACCGAGAACCTCATATATTGGTGCGCGACATCGAGCGACAGCTACTCATATTCGAGCGGAGTGGGTACTTATTTGTTTTCAGTTTTAACCCCACTACCTCCTACACCGATTATCAGTTTGATGTGCCAGCAGGTAAATACACAACGGTACTGAATACTGATAACCCCGCCTTTGGAGGTGATAACCGCATCGATGAAAGCGTAGAGCATTTTACGCAGTACACCGGCAAGGAGAATTTGCTATCGTTGTATATACCAGCGAGAATTGGAATAGTATTAAAAATTGACAATTGATAATTGACAATTGGTTGTGAGCCAGATTATGTTAATTATTAATTGTGATTACTATTAATCATCTATTGAAAAATTATGAAAAACAATATTGTTAAAGAAAAGTCCTTTGATTTTGCTATTCGCATTGTAAAACTTACAAGAATATTACAAGAAGATAAAAGAGAATTTGTAATCAGTAAACAATTGTTGCGTTGTGCTACTTCAGTAGGTGCTTGTGTAAGAGAATCAGAACACGCTGAAAGTGATAGTGATTTCATACATAAATTACAAATAGGACTCAAAGAAGCTAACGAAACTGAATATTGGTTAGATCTATTATATGCAACTCAATATCTTAATGAGAAAGAATATGAATCAATAATAGCTAACTGCAAAGAAATATTAAAACTACTCATTTCAATAATTAAAACTAAGAAAGAAAACACCAAAAAGGAAAGTTCTAATAAAAACTAATAATCACACCCTTTTGACAATTGACATTGTCAATTGTCAATTATTAATTGTTAATTGAAATATGAGTTATTTATCATTCAAAAAAGACCAACTTATTAATCTTGAATACTCTCTGGATAGAGAGTTTCTCGGTACGAACCGAGGGGGAGGCTACTGCTCCTCTACTCTCGTTTTTTGCAATACCCGTAAATACCACGGGCTACTGGTAGTGCCTATTGAAAAGTTCAGAGGCAAAAACTACGTGATGCTCTCCTCCTTAGATGAAAGTATCATTCAGCACGGACGCGATTTCAATTTCGGCGTTCATAAATACGAAGGTACCTATGAACCGCGCGGGCATAAGTATATCGTAGATATTTCCTACGAAAAAGCTTTTACCGTTACTTACCAAGTAGGTGGTGTACTGCTGAAAAAAGAAATCTTGATGATGCACAATGCTCCCCAAGTATTGATACGCTATACGCTACTAGAAGCCCATTCGGCTACCCTTTTGCGCCTAAACCCTCTCTTGGCTTTCCGCGATATACATTCTCTTAGCAAGCAAAACCCCGTAGCCAACACCCAAGCCGAAGCAGTAGGCGGTGGCGTGCGTGTAAAACTATACCCAGAGTTTCCTTATCTCTATATGCAACTCAGCAAATCCGCTAATTTTGGTGGTGGGGCTTATTGGAACAACAACATCTATTATACCAAAGAAAAAGAACGCGGGTATGACTACCAAGAAGACCTCCTAAGTGTAGGAGCTTTTGAGGTGAGCCTCAAGAAAGGCGAAAGCATCGTCTTTTCAGCCAGCTTAGAGGAAGCTAATCCTAAGAACCTCGCTAAGGATTTTACCAAGCACCTTAAAGAGCGCGCCGACCGCAATTCGTTTGAAGAATGCTTGCAGTACGCCGCCTCTCAGTTTATTATTCACAAGGCAGGCGAAACCCGTATCAAGGCAGGTTATCACTGGTTCGACAGCAATATGCGCGACACTTTTATTGCCTTGCCAGGTATTGCTCTATCGGGCAGTACAGCCAAGATATTTGAAGACGTGCTCACCTCTACTCAAAAATACTTCTACGAAGGGCTTTTTGCTAAGGAAATCAGTACGCACAATATACACCCTGAATATGATGCCGACACCTCGTTGTGGTTCTTTTGGACGCTTCAACAGTATGAAAAGGAAACTATTAAGAGTAAGAAACAAATTTGGAAGGAGTATGGCGATACAATCAAAAGTATCTTAAACGCCTACAAGCAAGGCATTCATAAGAATATCCGTATGGAAGTTAATGGACTTATATGGAGTGATGACCTTACACGTCCGCTTACGTGGTTTGATGCGCAAAGCGATTACGGTGCTATCGTGCCACGCAACGGTTATGTAGTAGAAGTGAATGCCCTCTGGTATAATGCCGTGTGTTACGCCCTTGCCTTAGCAGAAGAGGCAAAAGATAAAACTTTCCTCGGCGAGTGGTTTACGCTACCTGAAACCATCGAAAAGAGCTTTGTAGAGACTTTTTGGATAGAAGACAAGAAATACCTTGCCGACTATGCCAACCGCACAAATAAAAACACCGATGTACGCCCTAATCAGCTCATCGTTTGTGCTCTCGACTATGCTCCCATAAACGAGAAGACTAAGAAGAGAGTATTGGACATTGTTACCCAAGAGTTGCTCACCCCTCGCGGGTTGCGCAGTTTATCTCCTCAAAACCCTCGTTATGAAGGCGTGAGTGTAGGCAATGTATATGCGCGAGACAAAGCCACCTTCAACGGGTCAGCACACCCTTGGTTTATTGGGTTCTATATAGAGGCTTATCTGAAAATCTTTGGAGCACAGTACCTGCCAGAAGCGCAAGCTATCTTGGAAAACTTTGAAGAAGAGCTCAACGAACACGGCGTATGTACTATATCGGCTATTTACGACGGCAATCCACCATTCCACTCACGCGGTTGTATTGCCAAAGCTAAGAATGTAGCTGAGATATTACGTGCTCAATGGCTACTGAGCCAGATGCCTGCAACACTTTGAGAAAGTTATTTTAATATGATAAGAAATATTTTAATATTATTGATATGTGTCTTGTGCTGTTCTTGCCTTAGTAAAGAAAGTGATTACACCAATAATGGAGTTAAAGAAATACAAAAAGTGACACTTACAATTACAGGAGAAATGGGAGAAGCCTTTAGTTGGCCTGAAGTGAAATTCGAATGTTTTAAAGCACTAATAGGTAATAAAGAACTTTGTTTTGGCAACAACCAAATAAAAGGTATTACCCTTGAAAAAGGTTATAAATATCAGTTGAAAGTCAAGAGAATCATCTATGACTACCCTATTCAAGATGGTAACCTGCCCGATGATTATGAGTTAATCAGCATCATCTCAAAAGAAAAATTAGAATAACGCTCTTCTTGCTCCCTGCGTGGGAGGGGATCGGGGAAGGAATAAATAAAAGCATATGAAGAAAGCAAGAGTATTAATGTTTGGATGGGAATTTCCCCCTCATATCAGTGGGGGATTAGGAACAGCCTGCTTGGGTATAGCCCAAGGATTGGCTAAAAACGGCGTAAAAGTGCTGTTTGTGATGCCAAAAGCTTCCGGTGATGAGGACGGCAATGTGGCTAAGATTATCAACGCTAGCGATGTAGAGATGTTGCAAAACGCTGAAAAGATTGAAGATTTCTGGAAACACATCAATTTTATGGAGATAGGTTCGAACCTCGTGCCTTACCTGGACCCCGAAACCTTCGCCCGCGAACGTGATGCTTACCTCAAAGAAGGCGAACACCGCGAGCGCATTTCGTATCATAACAAATTTCAGTTTTCAGGCAAATACGGTGCAAATCTGATGGAAGAGGTCTACCGCTACGCCTTAGTAGCGGGCACAGTTGCCCAACGCTATGAGTTCGACGTGATTCACGCCCACGACTGGCTTACCTATAGTGCGGGTATCATCGCCAAAAAGATTTCCGGCAAACCCCTTATCGTACACGTGCACGCTACCGAATACGACCGTGGGGGCGAGTATAACCGCAACACATTGGTCTACGACATCGAAAAACGCGGTATGGAAGCTGCCGATAGAGTAGTAACCGTGAGCAACTGGACGCGCAATATCGTCATTGAAAAATACGGTATCCCTGCCGAGAAGGTGATTACTGTGCACAATGCAGTAGACTTTAAAGCCGAAACTGATGCCAAAGAAGAACGCGGTATCAAGGATAAAATCGTTACTTTCTTAGGGCGTATCACCTTGCAAAAGGGTCCTGAATACTTCGTTGAGGCAGCTGCAAAAGTGATGAAACGTATGCCTAACGTACGCTTTGTAATGGCAGGTAGTGGCGAGAAAATGAACCCCTTAGTGCGCCGTGTTGCACAATTGGGATTGGGAACCCGCTTCCACTTCACAGGTTTCCTCAGAGGTAACGACGTACAGCGTATGTTTCAATACAGCGATGTGTATGTGATGCCCTCAGTATCTGAGCCCTTTGGGATTTCTCCTTTGGAAGCAATGCGCTCAGGAGTACCTACTATCATCTCCAAACAATCGGGAGTGGCTGAGGTACTCCACCACGCTATCAAAGTAGACTATTGGGATATCAACGCCCTTGCCGATGCTATTTATGGCATTTTGGCTTACCCCACCCTCGCTCACTATATGCAACGTGAAGGGTACGACGAGGTAAACCAACTGAAATGGGAAAAAGCTTCCTTGAAACTTAAAAACATTTACGAATCTTTAATATAAAATAACCAACGATGAAAAAGTCAATTTGTATCTATTTCCAAATCCATCACCCCGAACGTCTTAGAAAGTATCAATTCTTCGACATCGGCAAGAAACATAATTACTTCGATAATTACGCCAATCGATCTGAGCTTGAAGATTTGGCTGAGCATTGCTATCTACCTGCTAACGCCTTGCTCTTGGAGCTTATCAATAAATACAAAGGCAAGTTCAAAGTAGCTTTTTCTATCACAGGAAGTGCTATCGACCAGCTCGAAATGCACACTCCTGAGGTGATACGCTCTTTCCAAGAACTCGCCCAAACCGGTAGTGTAGAGTTTTTGGCAGAAACTTATTCCCACTCTTTGGCTTCGCTTTCCGATGATACCGATGAGTTCGAACAACAAGTAAAACGACATACTACGGCTATCAAACAGCTCTTTGGCAAGAAGCCTGTAACTTTTCGCAACACCTCTCTCATCTATTCCGATGCCATAGGCGAACGCGTCGCAAAACTCGGGTTCAAGACGATGCTCACCGATGGAGCCAAGCACGTATTGGGTTGGAAGAGTCCAAACTTTGTCTACAAAAACGCTATCGACGAAAACCTCAACCTTTTGCTCAAAAACAGCAAACTCAGTGATGATATCGCCATACGCTTTTCCGATAGAAATTGGAGTGAATACCCACTCACTTCCGAAAAGTATATCAGTTGGGTGAAAAACAGCTTGCAAGATAGCGAGGTGCTCAACCTCTTTATGAACTACGAGGTAATAGGCTATTACAACAACGCCCAAAGCGGTATTTTCGACTTCTTGCGCTACTTCATCACCTATATGATGGAAGACGATAACTATGAGTTCTTATTGCCTAAGGAAGTAGCCAAAAAGCATCCTGCTAAAGATGTCTTGCCTGTGCCCTACCCTATTTCTTGGACAGACGAAGAGCGCGATACCACCTCTTGGTTGGGTAACGAGTTGCAAAAAGAAGCCTTCCGAGAGCTCTTTAAGATACAACCAGAAGTAAGAAAGAAAAAGAACGCCGACCTAATAGACGATTATACTCGTCTGCAAGCCAGTGAGCACTTTTATTTTATGCGCACTAAGCTCTTTTCAGGTGCCGATTATCACAAGTACCGCTTACCCTACGATTCGCCCTACGAAGCCTTCATCAACTATATGAACGTGCTCAGCGATTTCATCGAAAGATGCAAACCACACGAGCAAGAAGAGGTGCAACCTGCACAAGTAACAAAGAAAAAGAGGCAGACAAGGAAAAAGTGAAAAGTCACTTTTCAGTCCCCTTCTCCCCCTATTTAAGAGAAGTCAGCCAGCTGGCGTAGCTGAGTATGTGAAAGGGGGGAGAGGTTACCCTCTTTTGAGAAACGCTACCCCTCGAAACCTATGCCCTATGGCGTGTGACCTAAGCACTAAAAGAAAGTTTAATAATAATTTAAAAGCAGACAAGATGAAAAATGTAAAAACAAGGAAAGACAATTTCTT
The DNA here is from genome assembly GCF_013394735.1 of Capnocytophaga sp. oral taxon 902. NCBI lineage: Bacteria > Pseudomonadati > Bacteroidota > Flavobacteriia > Flavobacteriales > Flavobacteriaceae > Capnocytophaga > Capnocytophaga sp. oral taxon 902. Next base: position 1,522,413 of record NZ_CP058261.1, on the reverse strand, counting down.
TGAAGAGATTGTCGCTGAAGAACTGAAAGAACTGTCTGGAACCAATAAAGTTGCCGAGACGAACCCCGACGAGATGCCCACAGGACATCTAAGTAGCGAAGAGTTTCTCTACACCACCCCTTTTAACGAGAAAAACTCACAGCTCTCCAAGAATGCCGACAACGACTTAGTAGAAAACATTATTTACACTCCTTAAATAAAAAGCCCCTCGCTCACGCGAGGGGCTTTTTTGCTCTTTCTCAAATTTGCTATTTTGCTATTTTGTACTACCTTTGCAAAAAAAGAAGAATACAATGCGTTTTTTGAGTTATATCATAGCTTTTTTCACTCACCCCATCTGGTTCCCTATCTACGGAGCTATGGTGGTGCTTTTTAATATCCCTTTCCCTCTCCCTGTAGAGCAAATGAAGGTTACGTGGCTATTATTACTGATAGTTACCATTGCTATCCCTACACTCATCTACCTCATCTTGTTTGTAATAGGCTGGTTGCAGAACCCTTTTATCATTCCGTTAGAAAAACAAAAATGGCTCTTGTACGGCTATATAGCAATGCTCTTAGGGGTAGCTTTTGGCATCACCCCCATCGACCCCTATCCTATCCTCTACTTCTACGTGATGAACTTAGCCATCAGCTGTTTTATAATTTTGTTTTTACATTTTCTGCGATTGCAAGTCAATATGTTTGCTATGGGAATGGGCGCGCTTACTACCTTCTCAGTATTGCTCAGTATTGCCGTAGAAAAAGATATGACCTACATAGTAGCCTTTTTCTTATTCCTCAGCGGAGCCTGTATTTCAGCACAAGCTTACCTCAACCAGAAGTCCTTATGGCTAATGTTTTTAAGTTGGCTCATTGGGGTTTTACCACAGCTCTCGCTACTGTTATTGTTCAGAAATCTAATTTTCGCAATGTAGCAAATTAGCTATTTAAGTCTTTAAACAAATTATCCCTATTATTCATTGCCTACCAATTACCTAAGTAGCACCATTTACCTCCTTAATAATTTACATATTATTCACGGATTTCCACCCCACCCCTCTTTTTCCCCCATCATCACATTCCCCCTTTGAAGGTAGCCAGCAATAGCTGGATATGTGTAAAGGGGGGGTGTCAGCTTTTCCAGCTTGTCCCCCTTCGGGGGTTCGGGGGCTTACCCAATAAATGACTCGCCACAGTTTCCCTCTTTTGGAGGTAGCCAGCGACAGCTGGGTATGTGAGAAGGGGGAAAGGTTTCCTTCACTTTTTTCGTCACTACATTCCCCCTTTTGAAGGGGGCTAGGGGGATGTTTCTATTACACGTTCCCATTTACTAATTTTCTAATTTGCTAATTCCCTAATTATCCCTTCTCCTTTCCGTCATACTCCCCCTAGTGCCTATGGCCTAAGACCTAGTGCCTCTTCCTCTTTCTTTCGCCTCGAAACCCCGTTTTTAACATTTTTAGCCTTGTTATATTATGCTATGAATCAACTATTTATATACCCTTCCTATACCAATCGTCCAAGATTCGTATAAGCTTCCTATAAGCTCTCTATAAGCTAACCCCACCCATCTTATACCCTTTTTTCATCAAAAATCCTTCCTCCACTCTTCCGAACTTCTCCGTTTCCTTCCGAATTCTCCTAACAGTCCCAACTATCGCTTTTTCATCTCAAACTTTGCCCAAGTTAATCGCCCGTCGTGCTACGACTGCCTGTACGGCTCGCACCTTTGCCAAAGTTGAACAAACTAACAATCCCTCTGCTGGTTTACAAGGCGTAGCCTTGATTTTGTTTAATTTTTTTTTGATTTCTGAGGCACAGCCTCATTCCTCTAATACAACCTCACACCCCATTTCCTCATTCTCTCATTTCCTCATTTCCTCATTTTCCTCGCCCGTCGTGCTACCGACCTACTTCTTCAAAAACCCTTTTAAAAAGGCTATTTGTTCGTCCTTTTCTTTCAGCCTTGCCTCATACGAAGCGATAAGTCTCTCTATCGTCTCTTTATTCTCTTGATAAAAGTGCTCTATTTTTTGAGCAGAAATATTAGAATCTTTATTATAGCTGTTATGTTGCACCCAACTCTCCCCTATGTCTAAAAGTTCACTTACAGGAATGCCCAAAACAGTGGAGATTTGGAACATTCTCTCCACCGAAAGTTTAGTCTCGCCTGTTTCTATTTTTCTATAAGCAGGAGGAGTAACCCCTAAATCATCAGCCATATTTTCATACGTATAGCCTTTTTTGCTTCTTTCTTTAGCAATTCTTTCTAATATTTTGTTTATTTCCATACCAAATATATACTATTAGTTTTCTTGGCAAAGGTAGGAAAAATACACTAATGCGCAATTTTTTTTAACTAAAAGTATATTTTTCATAAACCAATAGTTTATTTTTTCTTCTTAAAAGTATTGCGGAATTCAAAAAATACAGTATACCTTTGTAATGTGATTTAAAACCAATGCATTTTATGAAATGGAATAACAGCACTATCTTTATTGCTTTATCAGCTACTTATATAGCGCTTTCTTATATCTCATCGGCAGTGCTAAACCTAAACGGGGTAATGGCACATTCCTTATCCGAACAACTCACCGCCGAACAGATTAACGAAGTACTCTCATTTAAAGATAAATGGCAATGGGTAGGCTATGTGTTCGTTCCTATACTACTACTGATAAAAATAAGCGTTACCGCCCTGCTGATAGACATAGGTTGTCTGTTTTACAATGAGAAACTACCTTATAAACAGCTTTTTCGTATGTCGCTATTAGGCGAATGTATCTTTTTAGCCGTCCCTATTGTTAAGTTGTGTTGGTTTGCGTTCTTTCAGCCCAATTTTACTTTGGACGACGTGCAGTATTTCTATCCGCTTTCAGCACTGAATATCACAGGGTATAAAGGTATTGCTGTTTGGTTTATCTATCCTTTGCAAGTGCTGAATTTATTCGAAATAGCCTATTGGTTTTTTATGGCAGTACAACTGAATAAAGCTATCGGTAGCACCACCGGCAAAGGAATTAACATTATGGCAAGCGGTTATGGGGTAGGCTTACTCTTATGGGTAGTATGTGTGATGTTCTTTACCTTAAATATTTCGTAATATGAAGAAATCAGTCATAAAGAAACTCATTATAGCAGTCGTACTACTATTTCTAAGTTTTATGGGCTTTCAAATTGTACAAAAGCTACAATACAAAAAGCAAGTACAGCAAAAACTCAGCACTTTGCCCGAGTTTAGCTTTCAAACCTTAGAAGGGAGTGTTTTTACGAAAGCGAACCTTCCTAAAAATAACAAAGCAGTTTTTATCTATTTCAATACCGAATGTGGCTATTGTTTCTATGAAACCAAAGACATTAGCGAGCAGTTAGAACATTTTAAAGCAACCACATTACTACTCGTCTCAAACGAGAGCAAAGAAGCCATTAAAGCCTTTGCCATAAAGCAAAACTTACTGGGTAAAGACAAGGTAATATGCTTGCAAGACAGTGCTTATACTTTTGCCAAACAATTCGAAGCCAATAGTATACCCTATATATTGGCGTACGATGCGCAAGGCAAATTACTACTCAGGCATAAAGGACAACTAAGAGCCGAAAAACTATTACAGCTCTTAGGCGAAAAATAAAATCATCTGTTAAGGAGAGGAGCAAAAAAGCTAGCGTTTGTGGATACTTCTTTTAGATGATACTCACCAATTTATTAATTTAATACTTTTTAAGCTATGAAAAAGTTAGAAATCAAACAAATGGAAGAAATTCAAGGAGGAATTGACTGTACTCCTGAAGGAAAACTTTCTTATGTTGGAGGTGCTGCCCTTGGAGGAGCAATTTTCTTTGGAGGGTTAGGAGGGGCTGTTCTCTGTGCTTTTGGTATGATTGTATATGCAGAAACAAAGTGTAGAAATATCAGTCAAACATATTTGGTGCCCCAAAAGATAGAATTAATAGATTTAGAAAGTTAATTCTACTTTACTTTTGTTTAACTATAATTAAATATTTCATATTATGAAAAAATTAAATCTAATTGAAATGGAAAGCATAAAAGGAGGCGATCGTATCGAACAATTTTGTGCTGGTTTTGCAGGTGTAGCTGCTATTTATGAGATAGCTGTTATAGCAAATCTTTGGAACCCAGTGGGATGGGGAGCACAAATTGCAGGAGCTGCAATAGGATTAGGTTGTGCTGGTTATGCTTTAAGATAGATGTTAAAGCTATGAAAAAATCAGTACGTTATACCTTGCTTGTTATAACACTTATAGCAGCTGTTCCTGTTTTTATGAGACTTTTCACCGATTATGAAATAAACAAATGGGTGATAGCTTCATCATATGTAATAATATTTGGTAGTGGGTTAATTACTACCTATTTATTAAAAAAGAAAAAAGAGCATTAGCTTGCTTTAGTGTATATTTTTAACCTTAACAACCCTCATTTAGGGTTTCTTAAATGAGGGTTGTTAAAACCTTTTGTTTTTGAGGCACAAGCTAAAAAAATAATTACAGCTTATTATGCGCATTTTTGGCAATTTATTTAGGCTTTTTATAGTAGCTATTACTATCGTATTATTCTATCTTGTAGATAAGACAGAAGGGAATATCGTTTTGTACAACATTGTATTAAATATTTTTTCTTTATCTATTTTTATTCCTTTAGATAACTTTAAAGAAAATAAATACATTACTTTCAAAGAGCAAAGTTTATATATCCCTAATTGGGTAGTATTGTTGTTGCCTTTACTAATGGGGCTCTTTTATAAAATAGAAAACACTTTTTCTATCCTTGAAACAGTAGTATTAGTTGTAGCTTTGCTTATCTTGGCAACAGTTATTGTTAAACTAAGTTTATATCTTTTAAAATTCAAGAGGTATTACTATATTTATATATGTATTATGGGGATACTTCTCCAAAACTATATAGCTTTTTTTAGCGATACATTTTTTAAAAATATATCCTTTATCTTAGCCTTAAGTGTAGCAGGAGCAGGCTTCTTGTATGAAGAAAAGAGAAAAGAACAATCTGTATGAAAAGAGAAGATTTATCTAAAATATTTATAGCTTTATACGCTGTATTATTAACCCTCTACATAATAGTCATTGTATTTGCTTTTGAGAAAGAACATTTCACCGAAGCCTTTTTAATGGACTCAGTAGTGTTCATCTCCTTGCATTTGGTTATCCCTTTCATATATCCCGAAAAGTATAAAGAAGGGAAGGTGCTGGCTAATGTAGGTCAGTTGCTCAAAAATCCTTTCTTTATAGGGTATTTTGTATTAAGCAGTGTATATCTTTGCAAAAATATCATAGGCTATCAGTGGTACGAAGTGCTTTTAGCACATATAGTAACTGTTCTTGTAGTGCTTCTTGTTTTAGAGGCTTTAAGGCAGTACATAGCTAAACACTATAAAAAGGAATATTATATTCCTATTTGTTATTTTATACTATTTCTTATCATTCTCGCCAAACTCATTTGGTTTTAAAGTAAAGAAACATTTTTTATGGTTCTCAAAAGAAGTATATTCCCGTTATGCAATATCACAGTGGCTATAAATGGTGAAAAGGTGAAACTTTCTCCAGCAAAAAAGGTAGTAATACCCCTTAAAGAAGCTGAAAGCTACTGTATAGGAGTAACAATGCCTCTCCTTTTCAAAAAGGATCTTAAAACAGTATCTCATTTGTCAGAAAATACCGTTATAAACATCAAAAGTCGTCTTTCTGATAAATATTATTTATTAGCAGGAAGTTTTACTTTAATAGTTTGTTTCTTGCTTTTCTTTGGAAAGATACCTATGTTATTTTTTAGTGTAGTTTTACTTTTGTACATTATCCCTATATCGTATTATAGTTTTCTTAAAACAGATAGGTATTTTGTAATTGAAATTAATTGATACTATATGAAACCTTACTTAAGAAAGGATTTAAGAAGCGTTATATTTGTAGTTGCTTTTCTTACTGCAGGAGTTAGCATTGCTTACGTTGTAGTAACGAATCCTGAACCTAGAATATTTTGGTCTATGATGATCAATGTTTTTGTATGTGTATCCACTGGTATATCTGTTGGTATAGACATTTACAAAATACGAAAAGAAGAAGAAAAAGAACAACAAGAGCGTTAGCTTGCTTTATAAAATTTAACCTTAACAACCCCATTTAGGGTTTCTTAAATGAGGGGAGTAAAAATACTTAGTTATGAATCCCAGAAACCCTATTGTTATTATAGCAATGATACTCCTCGCTTTGGGTAATACTATCTATGCTGTAGTGGAATATTTCCATAATGAAGGAGGTATTGCCCAAATAGTATCGGGCATTCTATTCGTTATTACTTTTTTAGTAGTATATTTTGAGACCAAAAGGAAAAAAACTAAAAGCTAACTAACTTTATCAGCTCTTCTGTTATATGCCTCTCTCCCAAAAACTTATTCACAAAACCTTTGTACTTCAGCACGACCAAAGCGATTGCGGAGTGGCTTGCTTGTTGTCTCTTGTCCAATATTACAGTGGCGCGCACACCTTAGAAGAACTCCGCTCCCTTAGTGGTACTACCGTGCAAGGCACTACCCTATTAGGGCTTTACCAAGCCGCCAATTCCATAGGTTTTGAGGCAGAAGGCAACGAGGCTGATATAGAAGTTCTCAAAGCCTATAACGCTCCGCTTATACTGCATTTAACTATGGGCAACTTAGAGCATTATGTAGTGTGCTATGGCTTTGAAAAGGGTGTATTTATCATCGGAGACCCCGCCAAAGGTATTATAAAACTATCTCCCGAAGAATTAAACAGCCTTTGGCGCTCTAAAACTTGTCTAACACTCACCCCTACTCCGCAGTTTAAAAAGAAAACAACACAGCAAAAAGCACAGTTTAAATGGTTTTTAAACCTCATTCAAAAAGACGTACGCCTGCTTCTCATCAGCGGACTCTTAGGCACGGTTATAGCTGTTTTAGGTTTAGCTATGGCTATCTTCTCTCAAAAACTCATCGATAATATCCTCCCCTCAAAAGACGTCGGCAAACTCATTCAAGGCGTGCTATTGCTCACTTTCTTGTTATTGGCACGCATTGGTATTTCAGTAGTGAGAGAATATTTCTTACTCTTGCAAGCCAAAGACTTCAATACGCGTATCAATGAGCAGTTTTTTAGCAAACTCCTCTACTTGCCCAAATTCTTTTTCGATACACGCAAAATAGGCGAATTAGTAGCTCGCCTAAACGATACCCAGCGTATTCAACGGGTGATAAAAATGCTCGTGAGTGCTACGTTCATTGATATTTTGGTAGTGTTTATCACCTCTGCATTCTTGTTTTACTACTCTTGGCAAGTGGGCGTATTCACTTTGCTTTCCATTCCCATTTACTTTTTCGTCATTCATAAAAACAATGCTAAAATCGTTGCCTTACAACGCGAAGTAATGCAGAGTTACGCTTTGGTCGAAAGTCATTATATCAATACCTTTCAAGGCATTACCGATATAAAGATAGGTAATAAACAAGGGGTCTTTTCAAAAGTAAACAAGACTATTTTTCTATCTTCACAAGAGAAAGCTTTTCAGTTAGGTAAAGTAAATATCAAACTCTCTTGGATTTCAGGGGCGATAAGCGTCATTTTCTTAGTGAGCATACTCGTTTACAATGCCATACAAGTGCTAAACGGAACATTACTATTAGGCGAACTGATGGCTATCCTCTCAATGGTAGGTTCTTTATTGCCCTCTGTTCTCAATTTAGCCCTGATAAGCATTCCTATCAACGAAGCTAAAGTGGCTTTTGCTCGTATGTACAATTTCACAGCCATACCTCCTGAGCAAGAAGAAGGTGAAAATATCCACACTATCAATAGGATAACCATAGAAAACGTATCGTTTCGCTTTATAGGTAGAAAACCTATCTTGCACCATCTTTCTTTACAAATAAACAAAGGCGAAATAGTGGCTGTTATAGGTGAAAATGGTTGTGGTAAGAGTACGCTTGCCAATCTGTTATTACAGTTTTACCCTCCCGATGAAGGTGTTATTTACATCAATCAGCAATACCCTTTAAACACTATTGCTACAAAGAGCTATCGCAGTAAAGTAGCCTATATTCCTCAAGAAGTAGCTATTTTCAACGGAAATGTATTGGATAATATTTTATTAGGAACTCCTTGTAAAGCAGAAGACCTCTTGGCTTTTCTTAGTGAATATGGTTTTGACACTTACTTCAATCAGTTTCCACAAGGCTTAGCTACTCAGCTAGGAGAGAAAGGTGTAAATATCTCAGGCGGACAAAAACAACTTATTGCCTTTGCGCGAGCGCTGTTTAAGAAACCTCAATTGCTCATTTTAGACGAAGCTACCTCAGCAATGGATAGGCATACCGAAGCTTTTGTACATAGGATACTCAATCAAATTAAACGCGATAATCTTACACTCTTTATTTCTCATCGTTTGCATTCCTTGCAACACTTCGCCGACCGTATTTGTATTTTAGAAAACGGCACCGTAAGACATTCAGGCACTCACAACCACCTTATGCAAACCCAAAACTTCTACAGCGATTTCTTTCTAAGTAGTAAGCCTACCTATTAATCTCAGTTCAATATAATATATAACACTATTTTTCACCCGCCCGTCTTACTACGACCTTACATCCCCTTCGTCATTCGTCATTCGTCCCTCGTCATTTCTTCCCTTTTCCGTCATACTCACTCCTAGTGCCTATTGCCTAAGGCCTATCACCTATTCCCTTTTCTTTCGCCTCGAAACCCTCTTTTTGCCATTTTTAGCCTTGTTGTATTATATTATTAATCAACTTTTTACATACCCTTTCTATACCAATCGTCCAAGATTCGTATAAGCTTCCTATAAGCGCTCTATAAGCTAACCCCACCCTTCTTACAGCCTTTTTTCATCAAAAATCCTCCCTCCACTCTTCCGAATCTCTCCGATATCTTTCTATCTCCTTAGCTCTTCCCAATAAAGCCTTTAATCTCGTCTTGCTTCTGTCCGACAAATCTGAATCGTCCGAGAACTCCATTACTGCCCGTCGTGCTACGACTGCCTGTCGCTTCTCCCGCATTTCACAGGGCGCAGCCTTGATTTTGTTTAAATTTTGTTTGATTTCTGAGGCACAGCCTCATTCCTCTAGCTCGCATCCCATTTTCTCATTTCCTAATTTGCTAATTTTTTTCCTGCCCGTGTGGCTCACACTGCCTGTACGGCTCGCACCTTTGCCAAAGTTAATTATCAGTATTTCTGGTATTATTGACATTTACCCCATTTTCTAATTCTCTCATTTTCTCATTTCCTAATTTCCCCGCTTGTCGTGCTACAACCTCACACCGTCACTACATTCCCCCTTTGAACGGAAGTCCGCGATAGCGGAGTATGTAACAAGAGAATGTTTCTTTTCAACCAAGTAACCCTATTTGTGGCTTGTCCCCCTTCGGGGGTTCGGGGACTTTATACTAGCACAATAATCTTTTTTATCCACATTTCCGGCATCATTGCACTAATTTGGCACTATTTTCGTATACTTTCTCTTAGAAACACAAAAACTATATCCCAAAATGAAAAACATATCTTATTTTTTATTGTTATGCCTCGCCCTACTCATAGGAGCTTGTGGCAACCGAAACGCTTATAAACCCGTTGATCGTGGAAGCAGTACCACCGAATACCCATATGAAAGCTCTGCCACCGATTACCGAGAAGAAAACCGAGAAGAAAGTAGTGGCGAATTAGCCGAGATAGCCGTAGTTGGCTACGGCGAAAAGAGCGCTAAGAGAAAATCTTCTAAAATAACAGGCGATGTTAGCAGAAGTGACGAAAGTACGATGTCAGCTAAAATGTCGGTAGCAAAAGATGTAGCAACCAGCAAACCAGCGAAACGCACTGAACCTAAGCACCGCAAACATCGTCCCGAAAGCGACCCCCAACCTCAGTCCGGCTTGGTAACTGCCGGCGAGTGGAACGACCTCAATAGTTGGGATTTCTACCAAAAAACGCTCAATAAAAATGAATTTGCTTCTTTCCCCGAACATTGGCAAATGTACACCAATCACCGTATAGCGGTACTTGTAACCGCTAATGGTAAGCCTGCTGTGAATGTTACCGTTGCGCTCTATCGCAACAATACCCTGCTATGGACAGCTAAAACCGATAACACGGGTAAAGCTGAACTATGGGTGAGTGCCTTCCAAAAAGAAAAAGAGCTTAACACCGAGCATTTGCGCCTAAAAGTAAACGACCAATGGGTGAACACAGAAAAAGCAATTAGCGAAAGCACACTTAACCGTATTGCGCTTAAAAATGAAGTAAAAAAAGCATCAAACGAAGTACAAATTGCCTTTATGGTAGATGCTACGGGCTCAATGAGTGATGAGTTAGAGTTCCTAAAAATGGACTTGAAGAACGTAATCAGTAAGGTAGAAGAAGGAAATAAAAACCTCAAAATAAGTACAGCTACGGTCTTTTATCGCGACGAAGGCGATGAGTATGTAGTCAAACATTCTGATTTTACTAAGGATATCAATAAAACCATTCAGTTTATTAATAACCAAAAAGCTGATGGTGGAGGCGACTTCCCCGAAGCAGTACACTCAGCCCTCAACCAGCTCAACAAACTCCAATGGGACAACGAGGCACGCACACGTATTGCCTTTTTAGTACTCGATGCTCCTCCACATCACGAAGATAAGATACTCAAAAGCGTACAAGCATCAGTTAAAACCGCTGCCGAGAAAGGTATCAAACTCATTCCTATCGTAGCCAGTGGTATCGATAAGCCCACCGAGTTCTTAATGCGTTTTATGGCAATATATACCAATGGTACCTATGTCTTTATCACCGACGACAGCGGTATAGGTAACGCCCATTTAGAACCCAGTGTAGGGGAGTATCAAGTCGAAAAACTCAGCGACTTAATGATTCGCCTTATCAAAAAGTATACTGAATGATCTGGCTCACTTTTTGCTACACAAGTCTCAGCTTTTTAACTTTTAATTTTTTATTCAAATGAAAGCACTTCCCCTATTAGCACTATTTCCGCTATCTCTTATAGCCCAAAACCCTATTCCTGCTGGCTCTTACAAAGCCAGCTCTCTTGGCAATGCTTTGGAGCTTAGGATAGGTAATAACAACACTTACGAATTGGTAGGCGCTTCGGGCAACTATACCTTAAAGGACAAAAAATAGAGTTCTCTTCCGATGCGTCGTCTTTTTTGGTTGAGAAGAAACAGAGCAATAGCTCTCAGTTGCAAATTACCTTTAAAATAGGAACGGGACTCTTTGGCGACCCACATTTCTTATATGTAGGCTACGAAAACAACAAAGGTGAAGTGGAATATGTGTGTGTACATAACAAAATCACGTCATTAGAAAATGTAGAAAAAACAAAAGACAGCAATGGAGTTGGTTATTACGTATTAGAAAGTTTTGAAGTGCCACGTACTGAAAACCTTTACTTAGTGAATGCCCATTCAGTAGCTTTCAACAATAAATCCAAAGAAGTAATTATTGAGAAATATCCTATCGGAAAGACAACCAATGCCGTGGAAGTAGAATTTTTAGGAACCAATAATATGCTTAATTTAAAAGGCACTTACAACCCCGATAAAGGAACAATTTCTCTTACCGAAGGCGATTCCGATAACGCAATTCTGTTCAGTAACAAGGCAAGCACTCCTAATCCAGCAAAAGTAGCCCGTAGCAATAAGGAAAATGTAAAGAATTGGAAATATCTCATCGCTTTTGAGGAAGAACAGGATATCCCCGAATATAATCCTGAAAAAAGAGCTAAGCAGAAAAACCAAGCAGATATTTCACTACCCAAGAACTTGAAAACTGCCCTTGCTTCAGCCGATAAATATAGCCGTTTGGTAATAGTCTTCCAACAACCCGATAACAAAGAGGCTCAACAACAATTCGCTGCCCTTTTTGCCAAATATAAAGAAGAAGGCGGTAGCAATGGCTATCCGTATGAACTCTATTTGGCTACTACCAAAGATATGAAAACCCTCAAAGCCAAAGGCGTACCTACAGGTAACCAAATGGCTGTGCTTGACGTAGCCGGTAATCTGCTCTACAATCAGCCCTCTACTATCGAAGAGGTTGCCAATGACGAAATAGTAACAAGTGATACTTACGGACAGCAGTTCGGTACAATAGCAATGGCTCGTGCGCTCGACAAAGCTTTGGGTAACCCTAAACTCTCTGTAAAAGACCTACAAGCTATTTTTACCACTTTCCTCAAAAAGGACAGCCAGCGTGTGTATTTGTTAGCTAAAAATCGTCCCGTGCAAAAAACAGGCGATGCTAATGAGGAAGAAGCCTTCGACTATATAGCGCAAGAGCAAGAAGATTACTTCTCCGATTTCAAAAACCCCAAAGGCATCTACCAAATGCAAATTACCCCTGAGCAAGTAACTACCCAGTGGCAGCGCATCATAAACGCTCATAAAAACGATAGCAAACTCGATTCCGCATATGCTTTCTTGCTCGCTCTTAATAGCAATGATAGCGATTATTATTACCGAATTTTCAATGCCGAAAAGCCTGCTTCTCTTGCTGATGTAGATGCAATCGCTTATTTGGTGAAGTTCAGCGAGGAAATTAAAGCACATAACGAAAAACTCATTCCTAAAAACGATGACAATACAGACTATCAACAACGCTTAGAGAAAGGCGTAATAGAAGCAAACTATGGACACTTCAGTACTCTTCTCGACCGTCTTGTATTTAATGACAAAACTCTTTTTGAACCTGTAAAAGCCGTTTATATCGAAGGTGTCAAAAAGAACGTACTTACCGCTGATGATTACATCGATTTTCTCTATGAAAACAACGTAGAAGAAGCCAGTGCTTATTTCGGCGAATACTATAAAAGCCTATTGAAGAGAGATAGTAACCTCATTGTAGCACTCGATAAGGCTTTTTCCGAAAGCGATGAAGAAAACAGCTGGAAGTATTACAAAATGCGCTTTGCTAACCGCGCCAATAACATCGCTTGGAAAGTGTACGAAGAACATAAAAACGACCCTGCTAAATTAGCAGAACCCTATCAGTGGGCAAGCTCGGCAGTACAGTTAGAACCCGAAAATCCTTATTACTTAGATACCCTCGCTCACCTCTTGTACATACGCGGTGAAAAACAAGAAGCTATTAAGCTCGAAGAAAAAGCCGTAAAACTCCTTTCAAAAACTAATGATGAATTTGAGTCCCAACGCCAAGAGGTAAAAGCTAATCTCGAAAAGATGAAACGAGGAGAGATGTAGTGCCTCATTTTCTCATTCCCTTATTTGCTCATTTGCTAATTACGTCTTATCTTTGCACTTTCTAATAGCAAGCAATTCAAAAAAATTTATCTACAATGAAAAAATTGTACGTTTTATGCATCTTGCTCATCGCTTTTGCGTGCAAGAAAGACAATGATGAAACGCTCCCACTGAGCGCTGAAAAAGACATTCTTTCGTTTGTCTTTACCGTAGAGGGTAACACTTATAGTGGTACTATCAGCAATACCACTATCACCGCCCAATTACCTGAAGACACCGATGTCACCACCCTTACTCCTACCATCACGGTTTCTAAGGGCGCTACCGTAAGCCCCAATACAGGGGTAGCTCAAAACTTCTCTAAGGAAGTAACCTACACTGTAACCGCCGAAAACAAAAGTACTAAAACCTACAAAGTACTGGTTACCACCGAAAAAACCGAACAACCGCAAGTCCCAATAGAAATTGGGCACGTTCCTAATGAATATACGGTAAACAAAGCAGGAGGCGAGGTGATTTTCTTCGAGGTAAATACATTACCCGTCAAAAAAGAGCAAATAAAAGTAAAGCTCCTTAAATACAGAAGCGCTCTCTCTTACGACCTCAAAGTGCAAAAGATAGACAAAAAAGAAAGACGTGTATATGTGGTATTGCCCGCAACTTATAAAAACGGTCAATATCGCTTTAAAGCAACCTTCGACAAAGAAGAAGTGGAAAGTGGTGTTTTTACCTTAGATAGTAGTGAAATAGTAATGCAGGTTTTAGATAATTTCCCTATGAGTGGAAAGTCTGTTACCTCTTTAGCAACCACCGATGTGCAAACTTTTAAAACACTGATATATGCTAACGCCGAAGCTTTAAAGAAATACACTTATTACTTGCGCAGAAACGGACAAGATTACCCGCTTACTGTAAAAGATATCTCAGGTTATAACCTCGAATTTAAGATGTTCAATACTCCTACTGGAGCTTTCAGCGGAGGTAATGACTTTAAGTTTGTAGTAAAAGGGGGTGCTAAAGAGCAAATACTTCCTTTTGTAAACAGCGACGGACAAGCGATAAACATAGTGCCTACCTATGCCCCAGTAATCAAATCACTTTCGAAGACTTTCCTAAAAACAGGTGATAAATTAACCATAACAGGAGAAAACTTTGCCTATAGCAGTATGGATGATAATGATGATTACAAATCTTGCTCTTTACTATTGATGCAAAATGGAGAAGAAAAAGCAACGCTTTTTGCTAATCATAAAACACCTACTGAGGCTACTTTTATAATAGGAGACGATGTGCCTTCAGGTACTTATAAAGTAGTCTTCTCTTCACAAATAAAAAAGAAATCAGAGGTTTTTAGCCAAGAGATTACCGTTCAAAAAGTAGCTCCTGCTCCCACCTCACGCTTGAAAGTTAGAGATGCTACGATTTATGATAAAAATGCTGGTTGGTTAGCTAAGCAAGTGTTTGTTACTTTCACCGAAGAAATAGGCAATGCTAAAGTAAAAGCCATAGTGTTCCCTAAGTTGAGAATAGAAAAATTGGCTTACTTCCCTATCTCAGTAAGAAGTTTATCTGCACTACCAGATAATGATTATGAATACTTAGCAAACAACCTACCCAAAGGCTATGTACTCATCGAAGAAAACGGCAAAGAATACAAAGTAGAGTTTTCTTTGATAAAAGAGAATTAAAAGTCGTATAGCTTAACAGAAAATAAAAAGACTTTGCCAAGGGGTTAATAGCCTGTCGTGCTACGACCCTTTGGCAAAGTTGATTGTTTGGCACTATTGGCATTTCTGGTATTTTTGGCATTTACCTCATTCTATCATTTTCTAATTTACTAATTTCCTCATTTCCTCATTTTCCTCGCCCGTCGTGCTACAACCGCCCGTCGCTTCTCCCGCATTTCACAAGGCGCAGCCTTGATTTTGTTTAAAATTTGTTTAATTTCTGAGGCACAGCCTCATTCCTCTAATACAACCTCACACCCCATTTCCTCATTTCCTAATTTCCTAATTTAACAGCCCGTGCGGCTCGCACCTAATTTCCCCCTTCCCGTCGCTTCTCCCCCTATTGCCTGTGGCCTATGGCCTTATTGCTAATCTAACAATATTTTTTACCAAAAAAGTGATTTTGGAACGATTTTAGCTGTATTTTTTCTTATAAAGAAATAATCAGTTATTTTTATGAAACGCTTTCTATTTGCAAGCATCGCCTGCTCCTTGCTCCTATTGGGTTGTAACAATAGTAACAATAAAAACGGAGAAACTTACCTCCCCTCTTCAGTAGGGCAAATCAACACCCTCGCCGTGGTCATCGATAACGACCTCTGGGAAGGCGCCGTAGGCGATACCATTCGCCGTTACTTCGCCGCCCCTATCGATGGACTACCTACCGAAGAACCCATCTTTTCGTTACATCAAGTGCCCCCTCAAGTATTTGAAGGCAACACCCGTAACAGTCGCAATGTGCTCATTGTGCATCGCGGTAATAAAAACGAAGCAACTATCAGCGACGATGTATACGCCAAACCGCAAGTGGTATGCGAAGTACAAGGCAAACAAGTGCGCGATATAGCCTGTAAAGTCGAAGAATTTCACGACCAGTTTATCCTTGCGTTCAAGAACAACGACCTGAAAGAAACACGTCATCGTTTTAACAATGCCCTTAGCAAAGACAAACAAGTAGAACAAACCTTAGGCTTCAAATTCGTGATGCCCGCCGTGTACCAGGTGAGAAAATACGGCGACAATTTCTTCTGGATAGAACGCCCTATCAAAGGCGGGAGAGCAAGTATTATTCTTTACGAAATGCCTTTGGGAAGTATCCCTGCCGATGAAGAAGGGCGCGCTAAAACCATCGTAAAGATGCGCGATTCCATAGGCAAAAAATATATTCCAGGACCCAAAGAAGGTATGTATATGGTTACCGAAACCTATTTGGCTCCCAGCATCAGCGAAATGAAAATAAAAGGACGTAAAACCATTGAAAGCAAAGGCTTGTGGGAAGTAAAAGATTTCGCCCTTGGAGGTCCTTATATCAATTATATTATTGAAGACAAAGCCCATAACCGCCTGGTAGTAGCCGAAGGTTTTTTATATGCCCCAGGCGTTGCTAAACGCGATATGCTCTTTGAACTCGAAGCGATTATCAAGTCAATAGAATTTAGTCGTTAGAAAAAGATTGCCAATTCAAAAAAGTTTTGTAATTTTGCACTATTATTATTTCTTTGTTCAGAATCGTCCGTTAAGTTTGACAATTCCGACATACCTAATTCACTAATAACTAACAACTAAAATCTAATAACTATGCTAAGTATATTTTTAGGGGTAGTAGGCCCCTGGCAAGTAGTCATCATTGTAGCCCTTATATTATTGCTCTTTGGAGGCAAGAAAATTCCTGAATTAATGCGCGGTCTGGGCACAGGTATTCGCGAGTTCAAAGATGCTACCAAAGAGAATAACGATACCGACAAGAAAAAAGAAAATACCGAGAAATCAGAAATTGAGATGTCAAAATAATTTCATATATTTGCACTCTGAAAATTAATGCATTATGGGGATTATTTAATGGACAAAACCTCTTAGAGTTTACTGAACGCTTTAAAACTGACTTAGATTGCGAAGAATATTTAGCTTCTTCAAAATGGGAAGATGGATATTGCTGTCGCAAATGTGGTCATAAAAAATATCAAGTCAGAAAAGATTTTTATGGATTTGATACAGAAAGTCCTACTGCAGGAACACTATTTTATGCAAAAAGTTTGTGAAGCTATGAAATCCAGTGAATTGCACAAAATGAATGATAGAGTGTAGGTTGATGAATTTACCATAGGAGGAAAAAGAGGAAGGAAAACAGCACAAGTTACTACTGACCAATGGAAAGGATATAAACCTATAGAAGACTTTCATATAACTCAAATTCCTTAGTATTAGTATCTAACTAATAGGCACACCTCAGTAATTTTTTTACTTAAAAAAATCGTAACTTTGCAATATAATAAATCGCAAGAAATGAAAAATAGTAGTATCTCCCTATGTTACAAAATAGGGTATTACATCAGTCTTTTTGGAGTGGCAACTATTCTACTTTGGATAGGCGCATTCAAGTTTACACATGCTGAGGCAGAGGGAATTAAATCCTTGGTAGAACAAAGTTTCCTGCTATCATGGCTTTATAAAATTCTAAGTTTGCAAGGAGTTTCCAATCTCATAGGCGTAATAGAGATAGCTATAGCAGTAGCACTGATAATAGGGATATTCTCTCCCATAGTGCGTAAATTAGCCTTTGTAGGTTGTACAATTACTTTTCTTATTACTTTGAGTTTTCTTTTTACTTCTGCTAAAACCTATTACTATATAGAAGGAGTTCCCGTTACTGATTTCTTTATTTTAAAAGATATTCCTATGTTAGGCTTTGGAATGATAAGTATGAACAAGCCTAAGTAGCTTTTTTAAAATGGAAAGAAGGATATTGCTGTAGCAAATGTAGTCATAAAAATATTAAGTCAGAAAAGATTTTTATGGATTTGATACAGAAAGTCCTACTGCAGGAACACTATTTTATGCAAAAAGTCCGTGAAGCTATAAAATCCAATGAATTGCACAAATTGAATGATAGCGTTTAGGTTGATGAATTTACCATAGGAGGAAAAGAGAAAGGAAATACACCAAGAAAAGTCTTAGATACGAGGTATGTATTCTTGAGTATCAGAATTTAATATAGACCGATATTTAGCGGAATACAGTTTTAGAATTAATCGCTCACAAAATAAAGGTACTATCTTTAACAATTTAACACTATGATTTTAACAACAACCCCCACTATCGAAGGACAACCTATCAAACAGTATTTAGGTATCGTTACCGGTGAAACTATCATCGGAGCAAATGCTATTAAAGATTTTATGGCTGGACTTACCGACTTCTTTGGCGGACGCTCCTCTACCTACGAAAAAGTCCTTATCGAAGCTAAAGATTCTGCCCTTGCTGAACTCCAACAACGCGCTGCCCAAAAAGGCGCTAATGCGATCGTTGGTATCGACCTCGATTATGAAACCGTAGGCGCTAACGACGGTATGCTAATGGTTACTGTTAGCGGCACTGCCGTAGTTATCTAATTAGCAAATTGACAAATTGACAAATTGGCTCATCAACAAACTAACTTCTTGGTATAAAGTTGCGCAAAGGTCTTTGCCTTGGCGTGGCACCGCTAATCCCTATAAGGTGTGGCTCTCCGAAGTGATTTTACAGCAAACGCGCGTAGTGCAAGGTCTGCCTTACTACCAGCGTTTTATCAGTCGGTACCCTACCATCACCGATTTAGCCAATGCCCCCGAAGAAGAAGTGCTCAAACTATGGCAGGGCTTAGGCTATTACTCGCGCGCTAAGAATCTACACCACACAGCGCAATATATCGCTACTGAATTAGGAGGTGTCTTC
This sequence comes from Capnocytophaga sp. oral taxon 902, assembly GCF_013394735.1. NCBI lineage: Bacteria > Pseudomonadati > Bacteroidota > Flavobacteriia > Flavobacteriales > Flavobacteriaceae > Capnocytophaga > Capnocytophaga sp. oral taxon 902. Next base: position 1,503,742 of record NZ_CP058261.1, on the reverse strand, counting down.
CCCAAAACCTATAAAGAACTTGTAAAACTCAAAGGTATAGGCGATTATACAGCAAGTGCTATAGCTTCCTTTTGTTATAACGAACCTTGTGCCGTAGTCGATGGTAATGTATACCGTGTGCTCTCTCGTCTTTTTGGTATTGCAACACCTATTAACAGCCCGCAAGGTGCCAAAGAGTTCAAAGCATTAGCTTACGAATGTTTAGATAAGCACAACCCCGGCACTTATAACCAAGCCCTAATGGAGTTCGGTGCCTTGCAGTGCACTCCTCAGAGTCCCGATTGTGCAAATTGTGTATTACGTGACCACTGTTGGGCTTTTCATCATCAGCAAGTAGACGTCCTACCCGTAAAAATCAAGAAAATCACTATTAAAAAACGCTATTTCAACTATCTCGTATGGCTCAATCCTTACGGACAAACCCTTTTGCAAAAGCGCAAAGGCAAAGATATCTGGCACGGGCTCTATGAGTTTCCACTACTCGAAACTCACGCTCCTGCTACCGCCGAAGAAATAGCCTCTATCTTACCCTCTGCTACCGTGAGCTTGTACAACGAAATGCCTGTAATCCACAAACTCACCCACCAGCATATTTATACTTCTTTTTGGATAGTTACCACCACCGAACTCCTTGATAATAGCATACTTATCGCCAATATACACAGCTATCCCGTATCAGCTCTCACTGCAAATTTCATTACCAAATTTTGGTAGTTTTAAAATTTTGTCGTACTTTTGGAGAATATTTAGATTATCAACTTTATATTTATATATCAATGAACGGAACTTTAAATAAAGTTATTCTCATAGGTCGTATGGGAGATGTTGTGAAGCTTACCTATTTCAGCGAAGGTAACTGCATTGGTCAGTTCCCCTTAGCCACTGATGATGAGTATACCAATCGCGCTACCAACGAGCGCATTAGCAGTACCGAATGGCATACTGTTATCGTACGCAACAAGCTGGCAGAACTCGTAGAGAAATACACTCACAAAGGCGATCTTATCTATGTCGAAGGGCGCATCAAAACACGTAAATGGCAAACGGAAGACGGCGTGATGCGCCAAACAACTGAAATCCACGCTTCCGATGTAACTTTCCTACCAAATCCTAAACGTGATGGGCAACCTAAACCAGCTCTTAAAACAGCTGAACCTAAGGCTCCTGAACCGCCCGTAAGCACGGAGCCTCCTTTCTAAATGTGTAACGAAATAATAATATTTTGGAAACAGAACCTTTGTCGGTACTCTCATTAATGCCTTTCTTAAGCATTGACGTGGGTATCGTTATTCAATTTGCAGTGTTTATACTATTATTATTCTGCTCTGCTCTTATCTCAGGAGCCGAGGTAGCTCTCTTTTCGCTTACTCCTGCTGAGATTGAAACACTCAAAGAAGAAAAAACGCCTACCGGCAATATTATAGCCAAGCTCGCAGAGAATCCTAAAAAGCTATTGGCAACGGTACTTATTGCCAATAATTTGGCAAACATCACTATCGTACTCCTCTTCGCCGATTTAGGCGACTTCCTCTTCGGAGGAATTAAAACTCCTTGGGTGCGGGCAGTACTCGATGTAGGTCTGGTTACCTTTGTGCTTTTGCTCTGCGGTGAAATTCTGCCTAAAATCTACGCTAATCGCAACAATATTTTATTTTCACGGCGCATAGCTTACTTCATCTATTTCCTCGACACCTTCTTTACGCCCATCAGTATGCCGATGAAAAACTTTACCGTATGGATACAAAAGAAATTGGGCAAACAGAAAAGCAATATTTCAGTAGGACAACTCTCTCAAGCCTTAGAACTTGCCTCCGAAGAAGATACCACCAACGAGGAAAAGAAGATATTAGAGGGTATTGTCTCTTTTGGTAATACTGAAACCCGCGAAGTAATGGTACCCCGTGTAGATATCTTTGCTCTCAGCGAAGAGCTCTCATATCAGGAGTTGCTAAACGAAATCGTGGCGATAGGCTATTCACGCATTCCCGTATACCACGAGAATTTAGACCATATCACAGGGGTAATTTACATCAAAGATCTATTGCCACATTTAGACAAAACTGATTTCGACTGGAATAGTGTGAAACGCAATGCTTTCTTCGTTCCCGAAAACAAGAAATTAGACGATTTGTTGAGCGAGTTTCAAGAGAAGAAGATACACCTCGCTGTTGTAGTAGATGAGTACGGTGGTACTTGTGGAGTGATTACCTTAGAGGATATCATAGAAGAAATTGTGGGAAATATCAACGATGAGTTTGACGATGAAGATGTAACACACTTCAAAATCAATGATAATGTCTTTATTTTTGAAGGAAAAACGGTTTTGAAGGACTTCTATCGTATTCTTGAATTTACTGATGAAGAAGAGGCTCTATTTGATGAAAATCGCGGTGATGCCGAAACGCTTGCAGGCTTTCTCTTAGAGATTTCGGGCAACTTCCCTCAGAAAGGAACACCTATCCTCTTTGGCAACTATAAATTCATTGTAGAGGCTTTTGACAAGAAACGCATCAAGCAAATCAAAATCATTAGAACGAACAATCCACAATAAATACATATGAAATATTCTAAAATAATTGACACTATATATCAATCTGTTTTATCTGCTGATAATTTAGGTAAAGTTCCTACTTATATCCCAGAATTGGCACAAGTGAACCCCGATAAGTTTGGGGTATATTTTTATAGCCTCAACAAACAATCGTATGGAATTGGTGATTGCGATGAAAAGTTTTCAGCACAGAGTATTTCTAAGGTATTAGCGCTTTCGTTGGCGTATAGTATTATAGGCGACCAACTATGGCGACGTGTAGATGTAGAACCTTCGGGCACTTCATTCAACTCATTAATACAGTTAGAAGCCGATAACGGTATTCCACGTAACCCTCTTATCAATTCAGGGGCTATTGTAGTTTGTGATATTCTCCTCTCTATCTTGGAAGATGCTCAAGCCGATTTCTTAACTTTTGTAAGAGAATTAGCTAATGATGATAGTATTAATTACTCTATATTAGTAGCCGAATCGGAGAAATCAGTAGGATATCGCAATTTTGCCTTATGTTATTATATCAAATCATTAGGGAACATAGAGAATGACCCTATTGAGGTACTCAATTTCTACTTCAAGCTCTGTTCATTAGAGCTTACTTGCAAATCGATGGCATATATCTTCTCGTTTCTTGCCAACGATGGTATCCGTATGCACGATAGAGTTCAAATCCTTACTGAAACTTGTACTAAACGGGTAAACGCTTTGATGCAAACGTGCGGTTTCTATGATGAGTCGGGGGAGTTTGCTTTTAAGGTGGGACTACCAGGTAAAAGCGGTGTAGGAGGCGGCATTGTAGCTCTTTTGCCTAATCAATATAGCATTGCGGTATGGAGTCCGAAACTTAATAACAAAGGGAATTCGTATAGAGGAATGAAGTTCTTAGAAGAGTTTACCGCACAAACACATACTTCTATTTTTTAGTAATAAAATATATGTCAAAGAATTATTTCAGTACCTTTATCAAATACTTTTTTCAGGGGATACTTATCATAGGTCCGCTGAGTGCTACCATCTGGATTATTTGGTCGATTTTCAAGAGTGTAGATAACCTTGTGCCTGATATCTCAAAGGCTTACCCAGGGTTAGTTTTTGCTTTGGTTTTACTTGGTACTGCTATTATTGGTTTTATTGGTAGTCGACTGATTTTAGGGAAACTGTTCGTGGGACTATTAGATTATTTAGTAGCTCATATTCCCGGTGTAAAGGTTATTTATTCTTCTATTAAAGATATTTTAGCTTCTTTTGTAGGTGATAAACGCAAGCTTACTAATCCGGTATGGGTAAAAGTGAATGAAACGCCCGAAATATGGCGCATTGGGTTCCTTACCCAACCTTCTATGGATTTTGCTGAACTCAGCGAAATGGTAAGTGTTTATCTTCCGCATTCGTATGCTATTTCTGGTTGGGTGATTGTTACTTCTAAAGATAACATAAAGCCTGCTGAAGGTTTCTCTTCCCAAAAAGCGATGGAGTTTGCCCTTAGTGGCGGAATCCTTTCTAATACCAATAATGCCAATAATGCCAATAATACTGGTAATAAATAGTGATTTTATATAGTAGTTTATTCTTCGTTTAGGCTATTAACATTGTGGTATTAATTACATTTTTCTTCTTCGCAGTGGCAATTATCGGTGTCTATTTCAAAAGTGCTGTGGGTAATCCCTTCGTGTGAAAGCTTGTGCTTTAACTCGGCTTTAATATTCATAAATTCTTTAAGCGTAATACACTCTTTTAGTACAATATGAGCCGTAAGAGCATTCTGTGAGCTACTGAGCGCCCAAATATGCAAGTGATGTACACTCTCTATCATTGGGTGCTGTTCTATGAGGTGCTGTATATGCTCCTTATCGATGTCGTGAGGCACTCCATCTAAAATGAGTTTTACACTTTCTTTAAGTAATCCCCAAGTGGAGAACAGAATCACGATACCTACCATAAAACTACTGATAGGGTCGGCTAAGTTCCAACCGGTAAAATATACAATTGCCCCTGAGATAATTACCCCTACCGATACCAAAGCATCGAGCATTAGGTGCAGAAAAGCCCCTTTGACATTGATATCTGTCTTCTGTCCTTTGTAGAATAAGAATGCTGAAACTGCATTGATTATTACTCCTATAAAAGCTGTAAGCATAATTGCTGAACCGACCATTTCGGGCGGATTAGCAAGACGCTCGAAGGCTTCGATAAAGATTTTTATCACAATGTACATCAGTAGTACCGCATTGATGAGCGATGCAAGAATAGATGCTTTTTTGTAGCCATAGGTATAGAGCTGAGTAGCGGTGCGATGGGTGAGTTTCATACCGATAAGTGAAATCACTAAACTGGCAACATCGCTTAAATTATGACTTGCATCGGAGATAAGTGCTAAGGAATCGACGCGAAAGCCTACTACAAACTCAATAATTGTGTAGAGCAAATTCAACCCAATGCCTATGTAGAAGGCACGATTGAGAGTACTGAGGTCAGTTACGGTGTGATGATGGTGGTCGTGACCGTGGTGATGATGGTCGTGACCGTGGTGTGAATGTTCCATAATAATTTTTTTAGGTAAAAGGCAACAAGCGATGCAAAGGTACAAATTATTTTGTAATAAGGGTGATTATAAAGTAAAAGATAAAAGGTAAAGCCAGTAAAACTGGCTTTACCTTTCTTGTTGTTACTCGCTTTAAAGGATAAATTCCTTTGTGGTAACATTGGCAGGACGGTCGGTGGCTGTTACTATTACCTTATCGCCGGTAAGAGAAGCGTTTACCACAGTGGTGGTATACACCCACTTACCTTCTTGGAAGGTGGCATTCCCCTCTTCTACAAGTGTAGCATCGTGGTCGGTGATTTTCACTTTCACGCCTGTTACTTTAAAAGTGTCGGACACTTGTACGACAATCTTTTCTCCGGTAACGGAACCTGTATAGTTTGAGGTATCTACCGCGTCAATCACAGGAGCTTTAAGATAATCGGCAATTGCCATATTATAGGGGTGGTACCTGGACGCTTTTTAGCTTCCTCGGCATAGCTTTGCTTAAGTGCACTGTTTTGCAAAGCGCTTTTAGCATAGAAAGCTGCTCGAGCAAACCTTTGCTGATGTAGCTGTTGTGCTTGGCTTGCTTTCTGAGAGCGAACGGGGGCTTTCCCTACGATGGTTTGTCCTGCGCGTTGGCGGAATACGATTTGGCGAGCTAACATACCGCTCAATCCTTCGGTTACTACATTATTTCTACTTTTTGCCATAACAATTGATTTTTTAGATAAGAGGTCAAGAACTAAAAGATGGAAGGCGTCGACTTTATATTTACCTTTTGTCTTTGGGCTTTTCTCCTTATCAAGTTTTTACGGTGCAAAATTCTGGTGATAATTTTTTATGGGCAAATTCTTATTCAAGGATTGTAGGTTTTTAGGACAAGGGTTGTGCGTTTTAGGTACAAGGCTAAGAATTGAAGAAAATGAGGAAATTAGAAAATGAGGTAAATGCCAATAATGCCAGAAATGCCAATAATACCACCAAGGGGAATGAGCGGGAGGAAAATGAGAGAATGAGGAAATTAGGAAATTTGCTCATTAAGAAAGGTAAGGCAATAAAAAACCACCGCTGAGCGGGTAAATGCACAACGGTGTTTTTTGTTTGATTATCTCGTCTTTAGAGACATCAAAATAAAAAGAGTTTTTTCATTGGAATAAAATAGTTATTTGAGTGTTAGTAATTACTTAGCTTGAATTTTACTTGCAAATTTAGGAAAAGCTTTTTTATAGGTTTCTACACTACCTGCGGGGACATAGATTACAGAAACATTACTATCAAAAATAGTAGCGCTATTATTATAAAATCCTTTATCTCTTGAAGGGGTAATAATTTGTGGTGGATTTACGCTTTCTATAGTAATACTTTCTAACCCATTTTTTGAAGTAAGCAAACCTCTGTTGTAATCTTCTGTTGTAAAAGCTCCCTTCTCGATAATCTCTATACTACTTGGTAAAGTAAGTGTTTTTAATTGAGGACAGTTACTAAACATTCCCATAGGGATTTTATTAATTCCTATAGGTAAATTCACTGAAGACAATTTATTACACCCTAAAAACACTCCATATTCTTGATTTCCAGGCATTACTCTTGCTATATCATAGGGATTATTAGGATCTTTAGAAAATAAATGATATACATCCTCTCCTAGTTTACGGGTATTATTAGGTATACTAATTGAAACAATACCACTTTTAGCAAAAGCCCGATCTCCTATTTCAGAAATACTATTAGGGAGTGTTATATTAGTTAAAGCTGTACAACTATTAAAAGCGTCATTACAAATACTTGTTACTTTATTATGAAGTGTAATATTATTTAACATTTTACAGCCAAAAAAAGTACCCGCATATACTACTTTCATATTCTTAGGAAATATCACAGATGTTATTTTAGTTTCTGAAAGATCTAAATATTCTATTCCCTCAGGAAGATTAACAGAAGTAATACCTGTGCCAGAAAGATCTAAATATTTCAGCCCTTGAGGCAATACTACAGAAGTTAAGTTAGGACAACTCGTCAATTCTACCTCTATGGCACTTTGAGGGAGTGTAATAGATTTCAAATTCTGTATATTGTCAAAATATACATACTTAACTCCATTCTCAATTGTGATATTTTCTAATTCGCTATTGATAAAAGCATTATATTCAATATATTTTACTTTTTTAGGTATTTTTATTGAAGTAATTTTTGTACCTCTAAAAGCATTTTCTTCTATTTTTTCCAAATTATCAGGAAGTTCTATAGAAGTTAAATTATAAGGATCGTTGATTTGATTCCACTGATCAGTAGCAAAAGCTTCCTTACCAATTATAGTAACCTTACTAAGGATAGGGTCTGATTTCATATCTATGTGAGTAGTTTCTTTATTGAACCATTTTACTAATTTCCTTCCACTCAATTGATAATCGTAAGGTGATATATTTGAAGTATTGTTATTTGTAGTTTCAGACAAACTACCTTTAGCATTACCCCAACCTTTGGACGTTTTAGGTCCGTATAGTTTTTTAGTGGTAGTGTCTAAAAACCAATCGCCTTCATCACCTAAGTCATCAGAAGGTATACCTTCACCTGTAAGAATTTTTGAGCCATTTTTTCCAGGCTCTCCTTTTTCTCCTTTTTCACCTTTAAAAGCTTTTAAACTTATAGGTTTTCCCCAACCCTCTTTAGTTTTAGGCCCATAGAGTTCGGTAGTAGTTTCATCTAAGTAAAAATCACCTACTTTCCCTAAATCGGGAGCGGGGGCTCCTTTGCCTTTGAGAGTTTGTTTAGCAACTTTTGCTATTAGTTGTTCTTGTTGGTCTTTAGTGCAGCTATTAAAAGTAATAGCCGAAAATATTGCTACTGCGATAAAAAAGAGTTTTTTCATTAGAATAAAATAGTTATTTGAGTGTTAGTAATTACTTCCTTGCGTATGTAGAAAAAGTTTGTAAAGCTCTACACTTGTTACAAGGACACAGAGATTTCGATTGGGTATTAGAACTAATACAGAGATTTAAAAAATACATTAAATTTTAAATAATTATCACTAATGGATTTTTAAAACCGTATTTATAATATTATGTATATGAATTAGTCCTTTTCTACTGGTCTTTTAGTATCAATTTTTAAAAAAGCCTCAATAATTTTTTGAGAATATTTTTCATTCTTATCAAAAATATTGATTTGTTTCTTATCGATATATTGTTTTTGTAAAAATTTGGTTTTATAAATACATAAGATATTAGGATATTTTTCATCAATACTACGCATACCTAACATCTTATTAGAACTAATAGATTGAAAGAAACCTTCTTGTTTATTAAACATAAAAGTAAGAACTTCTTTACTATCATATGTAATATAGATAGTATAATCATCTCCAATTATTGATAATATCTCTTTAATTTTTTCATTTATAGCTTTATCGATTGAAGCATCTTTATTAGGATCTACTGGTTGAACATCTTCTGATTTACCCTTTGAGGTTCCATCATACTCAATCTTGTTAGGCTTCTTTAAACCATCTTGTTTATCTGAATCTTTTTGACAAGATACTCCAGTTAATGATAACATTATCATCATAGCTATTGCTAAAACTGCTTTCATTTGTTTTTTAATATTTGTTTTCATTGTTTTTATAATTTTATTTAATTGTTAATAATTTGATTTTGTTTTTACGATAGGAATAGTTGTGTTTTTGTACTTTTATATTACTTCTATTTAAAAATATTTTTGAGTACCCACCAAGCAAACATCAATGGAAAGAAAAACACCCAAAGAAAAATAGAGCCCCTTCCTTTTTTAGACCCTGATTTCGTTTGATCTTTATCTCGTGATTGTGATTTTTCATGTTCATCTCTACATTTACGAGAACAATAAGTTGAGTTATTAAATAGTTTAAAACCTCTTGAACGCACTTCTTTAGCATATTCAATTTTTTTTCCACACCAGTCGCAATTCATTATATTTATTATTTTTTTATTCTGCCTACTCTATCAGGTTTTCGGCTTCCCCTACATTCATTTTTTTCAGAGGCAAAAGTATAATCGCTCCAAAAAATATGAAAGTCCAATTTTGTACAATTCTGTATAAGATTTCTGTACAATTTTATACAGTTTGGTGTTTTTTGTGTATATTTGCACCCCTATTATAAATACTTGACGTGGAAAATGACAAATGATTTAGCTACTGATAACGCTTATAAACAACATATTAACCGCTTGCAAAACGAAGTAAACCGCTCCTTTGGAAAAACGGTTACTTCTATAGCTGACTTTGAAGAATTATCGGAAAAAACGCGTCTATCTACCCAAACCTTGCGCCGCTTCTTTGGAAAAATTGACAAGGATAAACAACTTAGCACTACAAGCTTAAACTTGCTGTGTAACTACATTGGTTTTGCCGACTGGCAGAGCTTTTGCAACAACACAACCCCTGCTACCCCTACACAACTGCGCGAGGTTATCAACTCTTTCTACGACACTATTGCTTTCTCGGACGCGAGTTTTTTCGATGCTAAACTGCGTGATACTCACGAGGCTTACGCTCCTATCATTTTGAACGATTTGCCTTATGCATATTCGTTTTTGGAACGCTATAAAAACACCCCAAAAATCACTCAGTCGCTTTACCCTTGGTTCCCATACTACGACTATATGGCACAAGCGAGTTATGTACACCTCATTGAAACCTATCTCGCTACTCAACCTTTGGAACACTTGAGAGTATGCCAAAATTCTTTTCTTGCTTATGGTGTGTTTTGCAGTACAAAATGGGGGGAAGGTGAAGCAGGTCTTGTAGAAAAATATACTAAAGAAGCTGATAAATACATTGAATCGGTATGGCGAGATTATCCTGATAGTTTCTTTCATTACCCTGAAACGCGCTATACCATAGCCAAAGTAGTATTGGCTTACTTGAACAACAACGAACAAGAAGCGATTCGTGTGGCTGAAGCTGCCTTACATCGCAACCTACGCGCCAAACCCTTACACGTGTTTGATGAGGAATTTAACACTCCTGATATCCTCATTTCTAAACTGTGTAATGCTCTTATATGGATGGGGAAAGTGGATTTTGCAATAGAGATTTATAGTACTTTTAGCGAAGAACTTTTTCTAACGAAAGATCCTGTAGAAAATATGTCGCAGCGTTTTGTATATGAGCGCGACACTCAATTTGCTGCCCAAACGGTGGATATGTTGCGTTTGTTTGACCCTTCTATTCCTGAGCTTGTTTCTAAACGTCAGCCACATTGGAAAACGAGGGTATATGAAGAAATTCAGCAACTTCTCATCGATTTGAAGGGCTGTAAAAAAGGAGAGTTGAGCAAACGTTTGACCTTAAAAGAGCGATTGCGCACCCTTGCTAAGCAAACAAACTTTGGGGTCATAGAAAATTTGATACAACTATTCCAATAAAAAAATGAATCTATCTGAAGAATTCTGTTTATAGGGGCGTTTTGCAAACGCCCCTATAATGTAACTAAAGATAATTGATTATCAAGCAAATTTTTGTGCAAGGGTTGTAGGTTTTTAGGACAAGGGTTGTGCGTTTTAGGTACAAGGCTAAGAATTGAAGAAAAGAGAGTAACACAGTAAATACAAGAAAAAAAGTCGCTAAGCATCTCGCTTAGCGACTTTTTTATTATCAAAATTAAAATCTAAAAAACGTCCTTGATGTGTTTCATACTGTTGGCAATACTGCCTTTGGCTTCTGCAAAGTCACCTTGACCTATTTTCTTGATGATGTTGGTTGCAAAGCCTTTCATCTGTTCAAAAGTGATATGAGGAGGCATCGCTAAGGTATCGCGATTGGTGTAGATATTCACCAAAGTAGGTCCGTCGTGCTCGAAAGCTGCTTTTACGGTGGCTTCGAGGTCTTCGGTTTTGCGTACTTCATAACCTTTGATGTTCATCAGGTCGGCGAGTTTATCGAAAGGTGGGTTTACCATATTGGTTTGCCAATCGAGGTAGCCGGATACTTCCATTTCGAGTTTTACCATTGCGAGCGAACGGTTGTTGAACACAAATATTTTCACAGGGTATTGGTATTGCATCAGGGTAGCCAAGTCGCCCAAGAGCATTGATAGACCGCCGTCGCCACACATTGCTACCACTTGTCTGCCTTTGGAGGAAGCTGCTGCGCCAATTGCCATTGGGAGGGCGTTTGCCATAGAACCGTGGTTGAAAGAACCGGTGAGATAACGTTTACCCGTACCTTTGATAAAGCGCGCTGCCCACACTACATTCATACCCGTATCGACGGTGAAAATAGCATCGTTGGCGGCGTATTTATCTAAGAGTTTAGCCGCATATTCGGGGTCTATTTGGTTCTCTTCTGTTTTCTTTTTGGTGTAATCGTCTAATGATTTTTCGAGATCCAAATACTCTTTGTGAATCTCTTTGAGGAAACTATCGTCGGTGCGAGGGGTGAGTTTAGGCAATAAAGCGGTAATCGTATCCTTCACATCGCCAGCAAAACCGTAATCTACTTTGGCACGACGACCAATGATATCGGGGCGTTCATCTATTTGGATAATGGTGTTTTTCTTAGGTAAGAACTCAGCATAAGGGAAATCGGTGCCGAGCATTACGAGCACATCGGCTTTGGCGCAAGCATCATAACCTGAACGGTGTCCGAGCAAGCCATTCATTCCCGCTATATAAGGGCTATCGGTGCGGTCGAAGAATATTTTGCCACGGAAAGAAGCGACGATAGGCGCTTTAAGGGTTTCGGCAAGCTGTTCTACTTCTTTCACCGCATACTGACAACCGTGACCGCAGTAAAGGGCTATTTTCTTGTTTTTGGTGTCGTTTAGTACGGCTGATAATTTGTCGAGTTCACTATCGGAAGGACGTACTACGGGTTTTGCTAAGAAGGTTTGTGTAGCGGAAGGCACTTCTTCGAGGTCGGCGCCTGCTACATCACCTGGGAGTCCCAACACCGCCACGCCTTTCTCGTTGATAGCCGTTTGTATGGCGCGTTGCATCATTGTGGTGAACTGTTTGGGGGTATTGGCTACATACACATATTTACTGCAATCTTGAAACAGCAAGAAGGGATTGGTTTCTTGGAACCAGTGGGTACCGAATTTATGGGTGGCGCAGGTGCTGGCAATAGCAATCACAGGGTTGCCTGAGCGGTTGGCATCGTAGAGTCCGTTGATAAGGTGCACGTGTCCAGGTCCTGAACTTCCCATACAACAGCCTATGCCGTTTAGTTCGGCGTCCATAGAGGCAGCATAAGCCGCTGATTCCTCGTGGCGGACGTGTATCCACTCAAGGCGACCATCGCGACGGATGGCGTCGTTCACAGGGTTGAGGCTATCGCCGGTAATGGCATAAACTCTTTTTACGCCTGCTTGTACTAACATTTCGACCAATTGGTCGGATACATTTTTGCTCATATGTTTTATTATTAATGTTTTTTTGTATGCAAAAATAATACCAATTAATACTTTTTTGAGTCGCACGGGCGAGAGAAATGAGAGAAATGAGGTGCGAGCCGCACAGGCGAGAAAAATGAGGAAATTAGGAAATGAGAAAATGAGGTGCGAGCTAGAGGAATGAGGCTACGCCCCAGAAATTAAACAAATTTTAAACAAAATCAAGGCTACGTTTTGTGAAATGCAGGAGAAGCAATAGGCGGTCGTAGCACGACGGGCGGGTGGAAAATGAGGTAAATATCAATAATACTACCAAAGGCAATGGACGGGTCGGACTTTTCAGACGGGAGGTTGGAGGATTCGGAAGGAAACGGAGAGTTTCGGAAGAGAGCTGAGAGAAAATTTGGTGAAAAAAGGGTGTAAGGAGGGTGGGGGTAGCTTATAGAGAGCTTATAGGAAGCTTATACGAATCTTGGACGATTGGTATAGAAAGGGTGTGTAAAAAATTGATTAATAGTATAATACAACAGCGCTAAAAATGTTAAAAACGGGGTTTCGAGGCGAAAGAAAGAGGAAGAGGTGATAAGCCTTAGTCCATAGGCACTAGGGGGGAGTACGACGGAAAAGGGGAATCTAGAGACAAAAAAAGTGAAGGTAATGTAGGGTCGTAGTATAACAGGAAATTAACTTTGGTAAAGTGTGTACGAGCTACAAGCTCGCACCAGCGAAGGGCACTAGGGGATAACATTCCCCCTATCACATACTCCGCTATCGCGGACTTCCGTTCAAAGGGGGAATGTAGCGACGGGAAGAAGAAGCTATCGGGGTAGGGTCGGAGAGGCTCAAAAGGGGAGAACCAAAGACAAAGATGGCTATATTAACTTTGCCAAAGGTGCGAGCCGCACAGGCAGTCGTAGCACGACGGGCGATTAACTTTGGCAAAGTGTAGCGACGCAAATACTATTTTGAGACTTTTTCGGACAGCTTCTTTTTCACTATTCATTTTATCTTTCACTTTTCTCTTTTAACTGGTTCAGTGCGCTTCCTGCCTTAAACCAACCTATTTGCTGAGCATTGTAGGTATGGTTGCAGGTAATCACGTCCTTACTGCCGTCTTTATGTACAAGTTCTAAGTGTAAAGGAGTGTTGGGCGCAAAGGCAGTGAGGTCGAGGAAGTTGATTACATCGTCTTCTTGAATCTTATCGTAATCGGCTTCATTAGCAAAGGTAAGGGCGAGCATTCCTTGTTTTTTAAGGTTGGTTTCGTGAATGCGCGCAAACGATTTTACCAATACCGCTCGTACGCCCAAATGACGAGGTTCCATAGCAGCGTGCTCACGTGAAGAGCCCTCGCCATAGTTGTGGTCGCCTACTACTATGGAAGGAATACCCGCGGCTTTATAGGCGCGCTGTACTTTAGGCACTTCGTCGTATTCGCCGGTAAGTTGGTTTTTCACGGAGTTAGTTTTACCGTTGAAAGCATTTACCGCCCCTATGAGCATATTGTTAGAAATATTGTCCAAATGTCCGCGGAAACGCAACCAAGCCCCTGCCATCGAAATATGGTCGGTGGTGCATTTGCCTTGCGCTTTGATGAGGAGTTTAGCCCCTGTGATATTCTCACCGTCCCAAGGAGCGAAAGGTGTGAGCAGTTGGAGACGGTTGGAGGTAGGCGATACCACCACCTCGATGTTGCTACCATCTTCGGCGGGAGCCTGATAGCCAGGGTCATCAACGACAAAACCTTTAGAGGGCAACTCTTCGCCATAAGGAGGGGTGAGCTTTACCGCTTCACCTTGGTCGTTAAGCAAGGTATCAGTGATAGGGTTAAAGTCTAACCTACCAGCAATAGCCAAAGCCGCAACGATTTCGGGGGAAGCAACAAAAGCGTGGGTATTAGGGTTACCGTCAGCACGTTTGGAGAAGTTACGGTTGAAAGAATGGACAATCGTATTTTTCTCTTGCTTCTCGGCACCTTCTCTGTCCCACTGACCAATGCAGGGACCACAAGCGTTGGTGAATACACGAGTGCCCAACTGCTCGAAGATGTCTATAATGCCGTCGCGCTCGGTAGTATAGCGTATTTGTTCAGAGCCTGGGTTGATACCAAAGGAAGCTTTAGGGGTAATTCTCTTTTCCAAGGCTTGTTTTACCACCGAAACCGCGCGGGTGAGGTCTTCGTAAGACGAGTTAGTACACGAACCGATGAGCCCCCATTGCACCTCCAAGGGCCAATCGTTGGCGCGAGCTACTTCCTTCATTTTGGATACAGGAGTGCCTCTATCAGGGGTAAAAGGACCATTGATATAAGGCTCTAAGGCAGAGAGGTCTATCTCGATGAGTTGGTCGAAATACTTTTCGGGGTCAGCATATACTTCGGGGTCGGCGGTGAGGTAAGGAGCGATCGCATCGGCAGCGAGAGCTACTTCTTCGCGCCCAGTAGCGAGCAGATAGCGACGCATTGCCTCATCATAGCCAAAAGTAGAGGTAGTAGCCCCTATTTCGGCACCCATATTACATATAGTTCCTTTCCCCGTACACGAAAGCGATTTAGCACCCTCGCCAAAGTATTCCACAATAGCGCCCGTACCCCCTTTTACGGTGAGTATATCGGCAACTTTAAGAATCACATCTTTGGGGGCAGTCCAACCGCTGAGTTTACCCGTGAGTTTTACGCCTATGAGCTTAGGAAATTTCAGTTCCCACGGCATTCCTGCCATCACATCTACGGCATCAGCCCCTCCTACACCAATAGCGAGCATTCCTAATCCGCCAGCGTTCACTGTATGCGAATCAGTGCCTATCATCATTCCGCCAGGGAAAGCGTAGTTTTCTAAGACTATTTGGTGAATAATCCCTGCACCAGGTTTCCAGAAACCAATACCATATTTGTTGGATACCGAAGAGAGGAAATCGAATACTTCTTTAGACTGTTCGGTAGCTACTTTTAGGTCGGTCGCCGCGCCTTCTTTGGCTTGTATCAGGTGGTCACAGTGTACGGTGGTAGGGACAGCCACTTTGCTTTTGCCCGCTTGCATAAACTGCAAGAGTGCCATTTGGGCGGTCGCATCTTGACAAGCGATGCGGTCGGGAGCGAAATCTACATAGTCTTTCCCACGCTCAAAAGCACGTGAAGGAGTGCCGTCCCATAAGTGGGTATACAATATTTTTTCAGCAAGGGTAAGGGGTCGTCCTACCACTTGGCGGGCTTTGTCTACGCGTTCAGGAAATTGGGCGTAGACCTTCTTTATCATTTCAATATCAAAAATCATAATATCTTTTTTAGTGTTTTACTTCCTTGCATTACTGTTGCTACTTTGGTGAAATCAGGGTGGTAATAACCTCCTAACTCTACCGGTGTACCTTGTATACGGGTGAGTTCTTCCACGATAGTCGCTTCGTTGTCTTTTAGGGCTTTGGCGATAGGAGCAAACTCTTTGGCAAGTGCGCTGTCTTGAGTTTGTTCCGCTAAGGTTTCTGCCCAGTAGAGTGCCAAATAGAAGTGACTTCCGCGATTGTCGAGCGTGCCTACTTTGGCTTGTGGCGATTTATCGTTGTTCAACAGCTTGCTCGTTGCCTCATCGAGCGTTTTGGCTAACACTAAGGCTTTGGGGTTCTCCTGTTTTTGCGCAAAATGCTCTAACGAAGCTCCTAAGGCGAGAAATTCTCCTAAGGAATCCCATTGAAGATGATTTTCGGCAAGAAACTGTTCGGTTAATTTAGGCGCCGAGCCCCCTGCACCCGTTTCAAAGAGTCCGCCACCGTTCATCAAAGGGACGATAGAGAGCACTTTGGCACTGGTACCCAATTCTAAGATAGGGAACAAGTCGGTGAGGTAATCGCGCAACACATTGCCCGTTACCGAAATAGTATCTTTGCCCTTGCGAGTACGCTCTAAGGAGAAGAGCATAGCCGTTTCGGGCGACATAATGCGGATATCTACCCCCTCGGTGTCGTGTGTTGCCAAATAGTGTTTTACCTTTTTGATGAGTTGCGCATCGTGAGCGCGGTGCTCGTCCAACCAAAAGACCGCTGGTGTTTTGCTGAGGCGTGCACGTGTTACCGCTAATTTTACCCAATCTTGTATCGCAGCATCTTTCGCAGTACACATACGCCAAATATCGCCTTTTTCTACCTTATGCGATAAGTACACTTTACCATCGGTGCCTACCACCTGTACACGTCCGCTATGAGGGATTTCGAAAGTCTTGTCGTGCGAGCCGTATTCCTCAGCTTTTTGCGCCATTAAGCCCACATTAGCAACGCTTCCCATCGTAGCAGGATTAAACGCCCCGTGTTTCTTACAGAAGTCAATCACCACTTGGTAGATACGCGCATAAGTACTATCAGGCAGTACCGCCAAAGTATCTTGAGCCTCGCCTTTAGCATTCCACATCTTGCCCCCATTGCGAATCATTGCTGGCATAGAAGCATCTACAATCACATCGTTAGGGAAATGCAGGTTGGTAATCCCCTTATCGGAATTTACCATTGCCAAGGCTGCTACTCGTGTAAGTGCTCCCTCGATATCGTGCTTTAAAGGTTCTTGTTCTTCAACAGGCAATTGCTCTATTTTGGCGAGGATATCCGAAAGACCGTTACGTGCATTCACCCCTAAGGCTTTCAGTTCACGCGGGTGTTTTTGGAACAAATTAGCAAAATACGTTTCGACGGCATAGCCAAAGAGAATGGGATCAGAAACCTTCATCATTGTAGCTTTTAGGTGCAAAGAGAGGAGTACTTCCTTGTTTTTAGCTTCGGCAAAGGCTTTTTTATAGAATTTGCAAAGCGCTTCCTTGCTCATAAAAGTAGCATCTATCACTTCACCTGCTTGCAAAGAAACATCAGCTTTGAGTACCTGTACCTCGTGTTTAGGGTTCACCAATTCTATGCGCACTACATCAGCTTTTTTGAGGGTTACCGATTGCTCGTTGTGGTAAAAATCGCCTGCTTGCATCGTTGCGACTTCCGTGAGACTCTCAGCACTCCACGCCCCCATTGAATGCG
Source organism: Capnocytophaga sp. oral taxon 902 (assembly GCF_013394735.1). Lineage (NCBI taxonomy): Bacteria > Pseudomonadati > Bacteroidota > Flavobacteriia > Flavobacteriales > Flavobacteriaceae > Capnocytophaga > Capnocytophaga sp. oral taxon 902. Next base: position 1,486,291 of record NZ_CP058261.1, on the reverse strand, counting down.
GGTGCGTTTGAGCGTATTGTTTTACCGATTTAGGTGCGCGCCTATCGGAATTACCCTCGCGCAAGACAGGGTTCACCGCACTGCCCTTCACCTTGTCATACCGCTGTTTGATAGCCGTTTCGGCTTCATTGACAGGATTTTCAGGGTAATCGGAGAGCGCATAGCCTTGTGATTGCAATTCGGCAATAGCCGCTTTCAGTTGGGGTACCGAAGCACTGATATTAGGCAACTTGATGATATTGGCTTCCGGAAGCGTTGCCAACGCCCCCAATTCGCTGAGGGCATCAGGCACCCGTTGTTCTGCTGTGAGAAAATCGGGGAAAGAGGCTAAGATACGCCCTGCCAATGAGATATCTTTGGCTTCAAAGTTTATACCCGAAGAGGCGCAAAAGCGTTTGATGATGGGCAATAGCGAATGCGTAGCCAAATAAGGCGACTCATCGGTAATGGTATAGATAATGTTTTTCATTTTTATCTTTTATTCAATTCAACAAAAGGTCTTTCGGTGGCACCTACGTATATTTGTCGTGGACGACCGATAGGCTCGCCTCCTTGGCGCATTTCCTTCCATTGAGCAATCCAACCAGGGAGACGACCGATAGCAAAAAGCACGGTGAACATCTCTAAGTGCATACCTAAGGCTTTGTAGATAATACCTGAATAGAAATCGACATTGGGATAGAGGTTGCGCGATTTGAAGTACTCGTCTTCCAAAGCTACCTTTTCGAGATGTTTAGCGATGCCAAAAATAGGATCGTCGATTCCCAAAGCGTTGAGCACCTCATCGGCAGCCACTTTGATGATTTTAGCCCGTGGATCGAAGTTTTTGTATACACGGTGCCCAAAGCCCATCAAGCGGAAAGGGTCATTTTTGTCTTTTGCTTTATTAATGAACTTATCGACATCGCCTCCGTCTTTATGAATTTCTTCGAGCATCTCAATCACCGCTTGGTTTGCCCCGCCGTGGAGACGACCCCAAAGGGCTGAAACCCCAGAGGAAATACTCGCAAACAGACCTGCCTCGGAAGACCCCACCAAACGCACGGTAGAAGTAGAGCAGTTCTGTTCGTGGTCGCCGTGGAGGATGAGCAGTTTGTTGAGAGCACTCACTACCGTAGGGTTGATTTTATATTCCTCAGTAGGGATTTCGAAGAAGAGGCGCAAAATGTTCTCAATATAGCCCTTGCTATTGTCGTAATAATTCAGCGGTAAGCCCTCGCGTTTGCGGTACACCCAAGAAGCGATGATAGTTACTTTGGCAATGGCTTTACAGACCGCTTGATACACGTTTTTAGGACAATGCACGTTTACCGGCACAGGATTAAAAGCGGTGAGTGCACTGGTAGCCGAAGCGAGTACTCCCATAGGGTGAGCCGAGCGCGGAAAACCGTCCATAATATGGCGCATATCCTCGTGAACAAGGGTATACTTGTGAATTGTTTTTTTGAAATCGTCATACTGTTCGGCAGTGGGGAGTTCTCCAAAAATAAGAAGATAGGCTACTTCGAGGAACTCGGCTTTAGCAGCTAAATCTTCGATATTATAGCCACGATAGCGCAAGATGCCCCGTTCGCCGTCGAGAAAGGTAATGGCACTCTTGCAAGAACCCGTGTTTTTGTAACCCGAATCCAAGGTTACCAAACCAGTGAGGGCACGCAATTTTTCGATATTAATCGCTTTTTCGTTTTCGGTGCCTACTACGATAGGAAATTCGTATTCTTTCCCTTCAAAAATCAGTTTTGCTGTGTTTTCCATAGTACAATTTGTTTTTTATTTTTGGGCAAAGTAAGAAAAATTATTTCACATTTACAAATAAAATAGCAATAAATCTATCTTATTTAACAATCTTTAACGTTTTATGATTAAAATATAAGACAAATATATCTATAACGAAAATAGAGATGGAAATAAAGGGATGCAAGTCGCACAGGTGAGAGAAATGAGAAAATTAGAAAATGGGAAAATGAGGTGTGAGCCACACGGGCAGTGTGAGCCACACAGGCAGGAAAAAAATTAGTAAATTAGAAAATGATAGAATGAGGTAAATACCAATAATACCACCAAAGGCAATGGACGGGTCGGACTTTTCAGACGGGAGGTTGGAGAATTTGGAAGAAAACGGAGGAATTCGGAAGGGAGGTGAGAGGGATTTTGATGAAAAAAGAGTGTAAGGAGGGTGGGGTTAGCTTATAGAGAGCTTATAGGAAGCTTATACGAATCTTGGACGATTGGTATAGAAAGGGTGTATAAGTGGTTGACTCATAGCATAATACGAAAAGGCTAAAAATGGTAAAAACGGGGTTTCGAGGCGAAAGAAAGAGGAAGAGGTGATAAGCCTTAGGGCATAGGCAATAGGGGGAGTGTGACGGAAAAGGAAAAGGATAATTAGGGAATTAGCAAATTAGAAAATTAGTAAATGGGGACGTGTGAGGTCTTAGGTCATAGGCAATAAGGGATAACATCCCCCTAGTCCCCTTCAAAGGGGGAATGTAGTGAGGGAGTGAGGGGGGTATATCTGATTGACAAATTTGCTCATTTGGTAATTGTTTCTTACCTTTGCACTTTGAAATATAAAGAACTGATGACAGATAATCAATTTAAGAAATATAACCTCATTGTGGGGTGGGCTGTTTTTGCCGTAGCTCTTATCACTTATGGGCTTACGGTAGAACCTACGGTTAGCTTTTGGGATTGTGGCGAGTATATTGCTACCTCAGCGAAATTGGAAGTGGGTCACCCTCCCGGAGCGCCTTTATTCCAAATGATGGGCGCTTTTATAGCTGCTTTTGCTCCGAACTCGGATAAGATTGCGCTGTTTGTGAATTATATGTCGGTTTTATCGAGTGCTTTTACGGTTCTTTTCTTGTACTTCATCATTGTAAATTTGACCAAGAAAATCGCTTTAAAGAAAACCGATTCTGTTGAAGAAAAAACGCCTGCTACGCTTATCCAAGGGCAGTTTATCGCTGTTTTGGGGAGTGGGGTTGTAGGGGCTCTTGCCTATACTTTCTCGGATAGTTTTTGGTTTAACGCGGTGGAAGCAGAAGTGTATGCAATGGCAATGCTATTTATGTCGGCTATGTTTTGGCTGGGCATCAAGTGGACGGACAGTTTGCACGAACCACGTGGCGACCGCTGGTTGTTACTGATTTCGCTAGTAGTGGGGCTTTCGTTTGGGGTGCACTTTATGGCTCTACTGACCATTCCTGCTATTGGTATGCTTTATTTCTTCAAGAGTAACTACAAGAAAACGGTAGTGAACTTCATCATTGCTAATGTAGTTTCTATCGCTATTTTGCTGTTGATATTTAAACTGATATTACCTTACACCTTGGCGTACTTTGGTTATTTGGAAGTATTTTTTGTGAATAGCTTCGGTATGCCGTTCAACTCAGGGACTATTATCGCGGGACTTTCGGTTATTGCGTTCTTCTATTTTACGCTGAACTACGCTTATAAGCAAAACAAAGTGCGCTTGCAAACAGGCATTTTATGCTTGTTGTTTGTGTTTATAGGGTTTTCGTCTTGGCTAATGATACCTATTCGCGCGAATGCTGATACGGTTATCAATGAGAACAGTCCGACTGATGCGCGTTTGCTATTAGCTTATTACAACCTTGAACAATACCCCGAAACGCATTTGTTCTACGGTCCTATGTATTCGGATAAATACGCTGGATTAGACGAAGAGAACCCGTATGAAGATGCGAAGCCAAAATACGAGCGCGATTATGCCTTAGGCAAATACATCATCGTGAATCAGTACAAAAACGCTCAGATGGCATCGAATAGCAAACAAGAGGGCGTTTTGCCGAGAATGTGGAGTGCGCAACACGCGGCGAATTATATGAAGCTCACAGGGCTACTTACGTTTAAAATAAAAGAAGAAGCGTATAACGAGCCAAAGCTCTATCAGTTCTTACAAGAAGTGCAAAGGCAAATGCAAATACAACCGCTTCCGCCTGAGCGTTACGACCAATTCCTTACTGAATATCGGGACTATATAGAAGTAGAGAAGCCAAGTTTTTGGAAGAATATGCACTACTTGTTCGAGTATCAGTTTGGGTATATGTACTTCCGCTATTTTGCTTGGAACTTCATAGGCAGGCAAGACGATGTGCAAGGTAAGATGGAGAATGACCACGGCAACTGGCTATCGGGTATTAAGCCTATTGATAGTTTCCGCCTTGGTTCGCAAGACAACCTTCCTGCCGATGTGCTGAACAATAAAGCTCGTAATACTTACTATTTCCTGCCTTTGCTCTTAGGACTCTTAGGGTTATTTTTTATGGCGACGAAGAGCGAACGCCAAACGTGGGTAGTGATGATGCTTTTCCTCTTTACGGGTTTGGCAATGAAAATATACCTCAACGAACGACCGTTTGAACCGCGAGAGCGAGATTATGCGTTAGTAGGTTCGTTCTACGCTTTTGCTATATGGATAGGAGTGGGTGTATATGCGTTATTCCACACACTTAAGAGGGTGCTTTCGCCCCGAATAGGGGCGCCTTTGGCAGTGGTAGCAAGTTTGCTTGCTGTACCTGTGCTGATGGCAAGTGAGAATTGGGACGACCACAACCGCTCGCAAAAGTATTCGGCAGAGTTTATTGCGGACGCTTATTTGAGCTCGGTAGTTAAAGATAAAGACGCTATGATATTCACCATTGGCGATAACGATACGTTCTTACTGTGGTATGCCCAAGAAATAGAAGGCTATCGCACCGATGTGCGGATAATTAATACCAGCTTGTTGCAAACGGATTGGTATATCGACCAAATGAAGCGCCAAGCGTACCAAAGTAGTCCTATCCCAGGTGAAATGGTGCACAAACAATATGCTCACGGGGTACGTGAAGGGGTGTATTTTCAAAAACGCACCGAAAACCGCTGGAACATTAAAGACTTTGTGAAATGGGTAACCAGCGATGACCCCAATACACAGCTCAGTAGCAGTAGTAGTGAAAGTAGAACCTTTAACTACTACCCTACAAACAAAATACGGATTCCTGTAAATAAAGAAAACGTACTAAAGAGCGGTATTGTAAGACCCGAAGATGCTGATAAAATAGTAGATTATATAGATATCACGCTCCCTAGCGCCATCGATAAAGCACGTATTGTGATGCTAGATATTTTGGCTTATAACGATTGGAAACGCCCGATATACTTCTCCGGAGGTAGTATGGACTCTGCTGAGTATATCTGGATGAAGGAGTACTTACAATTAGATGGACTGGTGTACAAACTTGTGCCTATTAAAACAGAAATCGATAAGAAGCACCCCTTTGATATGGGTCGTATAGACAGTAATTTGATGTACGACATCATAAAGAAATGGGATTGGGGCAATATGGGTAAAGCAGGTATTTACTTAGACCCCGAAACGCGTAAGAACAGTATTATCTTCCGCGGTAATTTGGCACGTCTTACCGAAAAACTGATAGAAGAAGGCAAATTAAATAAAGCCAAAGATATCTTGGACATCGGAATGAAGCATATGCCTTTGGAGGCTTATGGCTATTACTTCACTCTCGATCCTTTTGTACAAGGTTATTTTAAGGTAGGTGAGAAAGAAACCGCTCGTAAATTAGCCTTGCAGATATTTGGGAAATATCAAGAAGAACTGAATTATTACGCACACTTATCGCCAGATGAGCGATATGCTAATACTGCCAGAATACAGTATACCATAGACCGCTATGGAGAATTATTATTACTCATAGCGCCTTTGGATAGGGATTTTTACGAAAGGCAAGTAGAGGTGCTCAGAGCGAAGGCGAGTCCGTTTATGAAATCGCAAGAGCTTGATGAGTATATGAAGATGCTAATGGATGAGGAGGAGGATACACTTGTTCAGGCAGGAGCAGAGAAAGATAGTGTAGAAGAATGAAAATATCAGTAGTTATCAATACCTATAATGCCGAAAAGCATTTGGCTACTGTGCTGGAAACCACAAAACACTTCGATGAGGTAGTAGTGTGTGATATGCACAGCACCGATAATACTATTGCAATAGCCGAACAATACGGCTGTAAGATAGTATATTGCAAACTCTATCCGTATGTAGAGCCTGCACGTAACTTTGCTATTGCACAAGCTCAAAACGAATGGATATTAGTCATTGATGCCGATGAAACAGTGCCTGAAAAACTGAGAGAAGAGCTCTACAAACTCACTGAAGATCCTGATTTAGGAGGAGTTTATATTGCTTTTAAAAACTATTTTATCGATGAATATATGCGCTCCGCCTTCCCCGATTTCAAACTGCGATTTTTTAGAAAAGAAGGAGCCTATTGGCCAGAAGAGATACACTCAACCGTAAAAGTAAAAGGAAAGATAATCAAATTGCCAAGAAGCCGTAAGGATTTAGCTTCAGAACATTTAGCAAACGATTCGGTAGCTACCATTTTAAGTAAGAACAACAACTACAGTACCCAAGTAGCCGAGCGGCGCAAAGGCAAAAAAATAGGATGGATAAAACTATTGTTTTCACCTCTATTTTGGTTTATAAAATACTATTTTATTAAAAAAGGCTGTTTAGACGGTAAGCGTGGCTTTATTTTTGCAGTACTCAAAGCACAATATAAATTCTCTTGTTTAGCAAAAATCTATGAATTTCAGCAACAAAAAAATCATCTTGGTAATGCCTCCTGATTTTGGGGTTTACAAAATGCTCGAAGACCATTTGAAAAAAATGAACTTTAGTCAAGTTTCTGTGCTTGCCCCTACTTTCCGATACAAATTTAAAGACCGACTCTTAAACTTTATGCAAAAGAGCCTTTTTAAAAATCGAGCCTATAAAAAACAACTCATTGATATCTACTACAACATCGAAGTATCTAATACTCTTAGCTCTTTTGCTGAAGGTAGTGTGGATTATGCTATTGTAATACGCCCCGACAAACTAAATGCTGCAACTATATCCCGCTTGCACTCTGTGGCTAACAAAGTAATAGCTTATCAATGGGATGGTCTTGCTCGCTTCCCTAAGGTTTTTAAAGTAATTCCTCTTTTCAAACGTTTCTTTGTATTTGACCCCGAAGATTACCATCGTTATAAGTATCAATACCCTAACTTATTGCTTTGTACAAATTTCTATTTTGATACCTCCGAAGAAAAAACTCTTGTAAATAAAAATGAAGTAATGTATGTAGGGGTATATATACAAAACCGCATAGATTCTTTGTTGAAAATAGTAAATAAATTGAGTGAATATACACAACTAAGTCTTAATATAAATCTGTTCAACAGAGGTAAAGACCCTCTTCATCACCCTCTTATCACATTTTTCTCTAAAGGAATAAGTTACACCCAATACTTAAACATCACTAAAAAAGCCGCTATATTATTAGATATAAAAACTATAGAACACAGCGGACTCTCATTTAGAATATTCGAAGCTATCAAATACGAGAAAAAACTCATTACCGATAACCCCAGTGTGAAACAATATGATTTCTATCACCCTAATAACTTTTATGTGTTTGAAAACGATAATTTTGAGGGGCTTACCGAGTTTCTAGAAAATGAATATGTACCTTTAGTTAAAAATATTAAAGAAAAGTACAGCTTTGAAAATTGGGTAAAGTGTATATTGAGTTAGTTCTGCCAATACTTAAAGCGAGGAGCTAATAGTATAAAAATCATTAAAGGAACTAGTAGGTAACCACATTCAAAAGCGTGAAAAAGCACATCTGTGTTCATAATGGGTAAAGAAATGAGTAACAAATATTGTTTAAGAATATCTTTAGAGAAAATAATAGTTATCAACCATCCTATGAAAACCCCCAGCCCTACAAGTCCAGTGTCTATTATAATTGCTGCAAAATCATTGTGCACATAACCCAAAAAACCATCCATTATATATCGTTGGTAACCAGAACCATTACCTATCCATAAATTAGCTTCTTGAATTGCTTTAAAAACTCTACCATACATTTCATTGCGACCAGAATCAAAAAAGTAGGATGTGTGAGCAACTAAATACCATACCCCTATAATTGTTGTAAGTCCTACAAAAATAAACAGACTGTATTTCACAACTTTACTGAGATATTTCTCTATAAAAAGATACACAAAGAAAGCTACTACTATAAACCAACTAATAATAACTATTCGTGCTTGTACCATCAATGCAAAACAAAAAACTAATATGCCATAAGTTATAAGTTCTGGAGTGCTAATTAACTTCTTATCTTTTCTCCATAATAATCCTCCTAATCCTCCTATTGCTAAAATAATCCACGAAATAAAACTAAAATGCTTGAACTTAGACCAAAATAGTATTTCATAATAAGGAAAATAAGCTTTGTTTAAAGTTATAAAGTTAAAAAAGTGTTGATTCTTATCAGCACTAATAGCAAAAGAATAAAAGATTAGATTAGCTACTAACAAAAGTAAAAATCCTTTAAAACAAATAGTTATAAAACTCTCTTGCTGCTTTTTACTAACCGAAAAGCCTAATAGAACAATAGGAATAAGCAAAGAAAAGATAATGTTCTCACCTTCAAATAATGTTTTTACGCCATAATCAAAGTCTTTTGCCCAAAAAAGTCCTATGATTTTTATGAGTATAAAAAGCAAGAATAATAAGATAGAAAGGGAGGGTTTTATAAAATTACGATGAACAATTCCATATAAAGCACATAAGAAAAGTAATAAAATATCTAACCGAAAGGTGATTTTGTGCTTATATGTCCATAACAATACAATACCACTCCCTACAATGGTGATGATATTTCTGAGCCATTCTCCTCTCTCAAATAAAGAAGCGTGATGTAAGTATATCCAGCATAGTATTAGTGCTATGCTGTATAAAAAAACACTATAAAATAATGCTTTTTGAGTAGTTTCATTCCATATAGGAATGTTAATTTGTAAAAACAAAAAAGTTATTACTAGAGGAAGTCCAGAAAGTAATAAAAAATAGTTATTTTTTAATAAGTTTTTCATCAGTTATTTATAGTTTTTTGATAGTATAACAAGCTATTTTCAACTGTTTTTTCAAAATTGTATTGTGTGTGAATAGTTTGTCGAGCATTTTTAGCTATAGTTTTGTTTAGCACATCATCTTGAAAAAGTTTTACTATATATTCATAATATTCATCCTCTTTCTTCGCTATAAAACCATCTTTAGTATGCGTTATAATATCTCTAAATGAAGGAATATCAGCAGCTACTACAGCTTTACCGAGTTCCATTGCTTCACAAAGAGCAAGTCCAAAAGTTTCTCCTTGCGAAGGAAAAATAAATGTATCTGCTTCTTGTAAGATTATTTTGAGTTCTTCGCCCTGTAGATGTCCGTGGTTGATTACATTTTTCTGTTCGCCTAAATTATTTTCCTTCAAGTAGTTTTCATAATTTTTTCCTACAATATGCAAGGTAGCAGTAGGAAATTTTTGAAGTATTCTTTTAAAGACATTTAAAGCTATGTCAAAACCTTTTTTTGTAGTTACCGAACCAAAGAAAAACAGAGAAAAAGGGAGTGTTTCAGAAAGGTTTTGTGCAGTGGTGGTTACCCCATTGGTGATGATTGTTCCTTTATTACCAAAAGTTTCTTCGTACATTCTTTGAGAATTTTTAGAAACACAAATTAGATGAGAAGCTTTCTTTAAAGCCTCAGTTTCTATCACTTCTACTCCTAAAGAAGCCTTATAACCAAAATATTTCTTCAATATTCTATAACAGCCGTGAGCTCTTACTACATAGGGAGTTTTTAGCTCATCTAAGAATAGAGAAGCTCCCTCCCAATCGTGAGTTTCTATCACATCGGGATAAATATCCTCTTTTTGTAAAAAGTTTTGAAGTTGTTGTGTAAGATTTTTTATTTCTTTTTTTAAAAAATAGGCTTCTAACGAAGCTATCTTGAGTCGTTTTCCTAACGAACGAAATAACTCTTGTACAAAATGCTTTTTAAAATAGTTTCTCTTTGTGAAATGAAGGTGTAAATTATCTTGGCGCTCATTTAAATCTACATTGTTATCACCAAAAACTATTACCTTATAACCCCTTTCTAAAAGAGCAGTTACATATTTTTTGTAAAAAGAACCTGTTCCTCCTGCTGCCGAAAGCTTAGGGTGTGCATATTCTCTTGTGAATATTAGTATGGTTTTCATTATCTAATTTATTTAGTATTTCAACATCTACCTTAGTATCAAACTTCCGTGCAAAAAACTTTTCTTTTTGAGAGGTGAGTTCCTCAAAATCATTTTCCTTAAAAAGCACAGGTAATTCAACACCTTCTCTTTCCCAATTTACATAAGTAATTGAAGGTTTTATTTTTATATCTTTATAGGTTGTTTGTAAGTTTACAAGAACAGACTGAAAATAAATCTCATCGGGGCAAGAGGTATATTGAAAATAGTCATCTAATATCTGTCGGTTTTCTTGAATATAAGTTAGTAAAGTATAAAAAGTTTTTTCACAGAAAGCCCACCATTGGCTACCTGCATATTGTTGGATAAAAGGAGCTTTTCTTTCTTGAGCTTTATAAATAATCTTAAAGTTTTTCTTTGAAATTCTCCTTTTGAGCAAATGCCATAGAATAGTAATTTTTTGTCCAATAGAACTACGAAAAAAAGGAGGATAGCAATCACTATTACCTCTTCTTTCAGAATGTAATATTTGGTAATGTTTCAACTTATCTTTTACCATTTTGCTACTCCAATTTCCCCAAACTTCCAAAGGTAAAAAACTCATAAAATCATATTCCTTATTTTTTTGCAAAAAAGCATCTAATTCTGTGATAGGTTTTATAGGATAATCTTGCCCACTCATCAAGATAAAAAAACCTTTACTATGTGCTTTTGCAGCAGCCTCCATTAAATAAATAGTAGCAATAACTATAGAAAAACCTCCCCATACACAACGCTCTCTTTGAGGTATAAATACAATATGTTCGCCTTGTAATTGTGCTGCAAAAGGTTCTATAGGAGTTTTAGCATCTAAGTGAATAAAAAACTTAGAGTTACCATCGTCTAAAGCCTTTATCATTCGGCAAAGTTGTTCAGGATTTCTATGGGCAAGTATCAAGTAATTTTTCTGCATAAATAAGGTAAAAGTTATTTGATTTGTAAATTATCTAACTTGTCTAAAATAGTTGTATCCACCTTGGTATCAAACTTCCGTGCAAAAAACTTTTCTTTTTGAGAGGTGAGTTCCTCTAAATCACTTCCCTTAAAAAGTACAGGTAATTGCACTTCTTTACGTTCCCAATTTACATAAGTAAGTGAAGATTTTAGTTCTAACTTTCTACTCTCTTCCTTCAAATTCAACAATATTGAATGAAAATACACTTCATCTGGAGAAGAGGTGTATTGGTAATACAATTGCAATTCTTTGTGATGTTTCTGTATATAAGAGAGTACATCGTAGAAAGTATTTTCACTAAATGCCCAAAACTGACTACCGGCATACTGCTGAACAAAAGGAGCTTCTCGCTGAGGGAGCTGGCATAATTTTTTAAAGTTTTGTAAGGAAAGCCTACCTTTGAGCAAATGCCATAGTGTCCTGCCTTTTTGAAATAAAGAACTATGTGAGAAAGGAGCATAACAATTGCTATCGCCTCTTGTCTCGGAGTGTAGAATGTGATAATGAGCTAACTTATCCTTTACCATTTTGGGCTTCCACTTGTGCTCTAAGGGAAGATAATCTATAAAATCACAATGAGCGTTTTCTTCTAAAAAAGCATCTAACTCACCCATAGGTTTAATGAGGTAATCTTGTCCGCTAAGTAGTATAAAAAAACCTTTGCTCTGCGCTTTGGCAGCAGCTTCCATCAAGTGAATAGTAGCAAGCACAATCGAAAAATCCCCCCATATACAACGCACTCTTTGAGGTATAAATACAATATGTTCATCTTGTAACTGTGCTGTAAAAGGTTCTATAGGAGTTTTAGCATCTAAGTGAATAAAAAACTTAGAATTACCATCATCTAAAGCCTTTATCATTCGAGTGAGTTGCTGTGGATTTTTATGAGCGAGTATCAAATAATTCTTCTGCATAGAAAATAAAAATAAAGATTCTTCTTCTGCAAAAGTATAACATCTTGATGAGATAACCAAAAATAGTTCCTCTTCCTCCCCTCATCTTTTGTTTAAAACACTACCCACCTACACTCTTTCCCAACTTTTTTTGCCTTTCCCTTCTCTCTATCCACTTTTTTCACTACCTTTGCCCCCGAAATCTATTACTCACAGATCCAGTGTTTACTGGTTTTACCTATTTTAAATGAATAAACTACTCATTCTCGGAAGTATCGCTTTCGACCAAATAGAAACTCCTTTCGGAAAAAGCAACGCTATTATGGGGGGCTCGGCTAACTATATAGCCCTTGCTGCCGCTCAGTTCGAAGTCCCCTCAGCTGTCGTCTCTATTGTAGGCGACGACTATCCACAAGACTACTTAAACCTCCTCGCCCAGCGCCATATCGACATATCGGGCATTGAGATAGTGCACGGAGGAAAAACGCTCTTTTGGAGTGGCAAGTATCGTAACGATATGAACCAACGCGACACCCTCGACACCCAACTGAACGTGCTTGCCAATTTCAAGCCCGTAGTACCCGAAGCCTTCCGCAATGCCGAAGTGCTCTTACTCGGCAACCTCCACCCTACTCTGCAAATGGACGTACTCGACCAGATGCTATCACGCCCCAAATTAGTGGTGATGGACACAATGAACTACTGGATGAACCACACTTGGGACTTGCTAATGGAAGTAATCACCCGCGTAGATATGATTACAATCAACGATGAAGAAGCACGCCAACTTACCAAAGAGTATTCGCTCGTGAAAGCCGCCCAGCGCATTATGGCAATGGGAGTGAAGTTCGTGGTGATTAAAAAAGGCGAACACGGGGCGCTATTATTCCACGACGACAAAGTGTTTTTTGCGCCAGCACTCCCCTTAGCCGAAGTATTCGACCCCACAGGTGCCGGTGATGCTTTTGCTGGCGGACTCGTAGGCTATCTCACCAAAACCCGCGACTATTCGTTCAGCAATCTAAAAAATGCTATTGTTCACGGCTCGAACATCGCCTCGTTTTGCATCGAGAAATTTGGAGCTGAGCGCCTGCTTACCCTTACCCAAGACGAGCGTCTCACCCGTTTACAACAATTCCGTGACCTTACTCAATTTGACATTCAACTTAAGTAAGAGATAAGAAGTAAAAGTGTTATCTATTGCCTCTTATCTCTTACCTCTTACCTAAATAGATATGCTTTACAAAAGAAGTAGCGAACTATTCGCAGCCGCACAACAAGTACTCCCTGGCGGAGTCAATTCACCCGTACGCGCTTTCAATGCCGTAGGGGACACCCTATTTTCATCAAAGAAGCCCAAGGCGCTTACCTCACCGACGAGGACAACCGCAAGTACATCGATTATATCGCCTCTTGGGGACCACTCATCTTAGGACACGCCTACCCTCCGGTAATTGAGGCAGTAACCGAGCGCGCCAAAAAAGGTACTTCTTTCGGTATTCCTACTGAAGTCGAAGTCCAAATCGCCGAATTAGCGGTCTCGATGGTGCCTCATATCGATAAAATCCGCTTTGTGAATAGCGGAACTGAGGCTTGTATGAGCGCTATACGCTTGGCTCGTGGCTATACTGGTCGTGAGAAGATTATCAAGTTTGCCGGTTGTTACCACGGACATTCCGATGCTTTCCTTATCGAGGCTGGTAGTGGTGGCGCAACTTTTGGTAGTCCCAATAGTCCTGGCGTGACTCAAGGCACGGCTAAAGATACGCTTTTAGCAAACTACAACGATTTAGCCTCCGTAAAAACCCTCTTTGAAGCCAATCCACAGCAAATCGCTTGCGTAATTATCGAACCCGTAGCCGGAAATATGGGCTGTGTACCTCCTGCCGAAGGTTTCTTGGAAGGATTGAGAGAACTCTGTACCGAAAACGGGGCGCTTTTGATATTCGATGAAGTGATGACCGGCTTCCGTTTGGCAAAAGGCGGAGCGCAAGAGGTCTTTGGTATCAAAGCCGATATCGTTACCTTCGGAAAAGTGATTGGTGGCGGACTCCCAGTAGGAGCTTTTGCCGGTAGCAAAGAGGTGATGAGCTATTTAGCTCCCGAAGGTCCCGTGTATCAAGCGGGGACTCTTAGCGGAAATCCTTTGGCGATGAGTGCTGGATTGGCAATGCTCACAGCGCTGAATGAACAACCTGAGGTATTCGACAGTTTAGCGAAAAAGACAGCTTACTTGCACGAAGGCTTCGACAACGTACTGAAACGCGCAGGGTTCCCTTACCAAATCAATAGCTTTGGTTCGATGTTTACCCTCTTCTTTGCCGAAGAACCCGTAACCGATTTCGCCAGCTCAGCTAAGAGCGATACAGCACGTTTCCGCAAGTATTTTCACGGAATGCTACGCGAAGGTATCTACTTACCTCCAAGCGCTTTTGAAAGTTATTTCCTCAACGACGCCCTTACTTACGAAGATTTAGATAAGACCATCGGAGCTCTCAACAGAGTAATTATGGAATTGTAACACTCATAGTTAGCGTCATACTACACTTTGTCAAAGTCTCTAACCGCACGTACTGCTACGATACTTTTTGACAAAGTGTTTTTTTATTATAGCTTATCAAAATTGGTTTGCGAATTTTCGTTTTACACTTTGAAAAGAAACATTCTCTTGTTACATATCCAGCTGTGAGTCTTCGTTGGCTACCTTCAAAGGGGGAGTGTAGTGACGGAAAAGCGACAAGCGGGGAAATTAGTAAATTAGGAAATGAGAGAATTGGAAAATGAGTAAGTGGAGAAAATAGTTCTTTGAGCTGTAGGATTAGTGAGACAGGTAGGACAAGAGTATTGAACAAGTGGAACTTGTGGGACGAGTTTGAGGGTTTAATTTTAGGCAGAAGCTTTGGTAACGGTTGTGGTAAATAGACTGATAATCAGGGGTAGTATTATATTTAACATAAACTTTAACATTATTTTAACATATGGGGGGGGTAAATTCGTACTTTTGCTCTAAATTAATTTATAAAAGAAAAAAATGTACAGAATTATTACCACTATTGCAGTGGCGTTTGCTACTATTACAGCGGTTAACGCCCAAGAGTTTAAAGTAGGTGCTAAAGCAGGATTACTTTTCCCTACGGTTTCTAATATTAAAACTACTTTTACCAATTCTGAAGGGATAACAGCCATTGAATATAAAACAGGCTTTAAGACAGGCTTTCATTTTGGAGGTTTTATAGAATACGGCTTTAACGACCATTTATTTGTAGAAGGAGGTATAGACTATTCTTTTCAAGGAGCTAAAGTGAAATCACTTGAAGCTACTACCATAGATAACAATGGTAAGATTGACATTCAAAAGGAAGATATTCAAAAGGGGAAATGGAATACGCAACAGCTTAACATTCCTCTTTGGGTGAAGTATGATATTGCTGGTTTTCGCCCTAAAGTAGGGGTAAACTTAGGTTACTTAACTAAAATAGAGATAAAAGGAGAAGGAGATAACCAAAAAGAAGAGACTCAATCACTTCCTCCTAAGAAAAGGTTTGACTTTGGTTTAGGTTTGGGTGCTGAATACAACTTGCCTTTTGGCTTATTCTTCGACGCTACTTTCAATTTAGGACTTACTAACTTATCTAACGAAAGTAAAACAGAATTAGACAATCAAGGAAGAGTTTCTTCCTTCCGTCCTTCTGCAGAATTTAAAAACCGCGTAATCCAAATAGGCGTAGGGTATAAGTTTTAAAAGAATATTATTACTTAAAAGAAAAGACTGCTGTAAAAAGCAGTCTTTTTTTGTTAAAGTAGCTATCAAGAGTTGAACAATTTGATTGTAAATATAATTCTTTACTCGGTTATAGATTTCCGACTCACTTATGAGCCTCCGAAGGGAGACAAGCCAATATAGTTTTTGTGTTTCTAAGAGAAAGTATACGAAAATAATGCCAAATTAGTGCAATGATGCCGGAAATGTGGATAAAAAAGATTATTGTGTTAGAATAAGGCCCCCGAACCCCCGAAGGGGGACAAGCCACAAATAGGGTTACTTGGTTAAAAAAAACATTCTCTTGTTACATACTCCGCTATCGCGGACTTCCGTTCAAAGGGGGAATGTAGTGACGGTGTGAGGTTGTAGCACGACAAGCGGGGAAATTAGGAAATGAGAAAATGAGAAAATGGAGTAAATGCCAATAATACCAGAAATGCCAGAAATACTGATAATTAACTTTGGCAAAGGTGCGAGCCACACAGGCAGTCGTAGCACGACGGGCAGTAATGGAGTTCTCGGACGATTCAGACTTGTCGGACAGAAGTAAGACAAGATTAAAGGCTTTATTGGGAAGAGCTAAGGAGGTAGAAAGATATCGGAGAGATTCGGAAGAGTGGAGGGAGGATTTTTGATGAAAAAAGGGTGTAAGAAGGGTGGGGTTAGCTTATAGAGAGCTTATAGGAAGCTTATACGAATCTTGGACGATTGGTATAGGAAGGGTATATAAGTAATTGACTCATAATATAATACAGCGACACAAAAAACGGTAAAAAGAGGGTTTCGAGGCGAAAGAAAGGGAAAAGGCACTAGGCCTTAGGCCTTAGGCACTAGGGGGAGTGTGACGGAAAAAAGAAGGGATAATTAGGAAATTAGCAAATTAGAAAATTAGTAAATGGGGAAGTGTGAGGTCTTAGGTCATAGGCAATAGGGGATAACATCCTCCTTTACACATACCCAGCTGTCGCTGGCTACCTCTCTGAGGGGGAAACTGTGGCGAGTCGTTTATTGGGTAAGCCCCCGAACCCCCGAAGGGGGACAAGCTGGAAAAGCTGACACCCCCCCCCTTTTACACATACCCAGCTGTCGCTGGCTACCTTCAAAGGGGGAATTAGGGAGGAAAACATATTCCTTTAAAGGGGGAATGTAGCGATGTGACAAGAGGCTGTATGGAGCGTTAAAAGAGCGTTAAAATATTTGCTATTAGTTGTCAGTTATTATTTGTTTTATATCTTTGCGCCCTAAAAGTAACATAAATGACTATTCAACAGATTCAGAATGAGCTTATTGAAGACTTTTCACTGTTTGATGATTGGACGCAACGTTACGAATATCTGATAGAATTAGGCAAGTCGTTACCTCTTATCGACGAAAAGTATAAGACGGAGGAGTACCTCATTAAAGGCTGTCAGAGTCAGGTGTGGTTACACGCCGAAGAGGAAGATGGCAAGCTTATCTTTACTGCCGATAGCGATGCAATTATCACCAAAGGGATTGTTGCTTTATTAGTGAAAGTGTTCTCTCACCAAACGGCTGAGGATATCCTAAAAGCGGATATGAGTTTTATTGATAAAATAGGACTGAAAGACCATCTATCACCTACTCGTGCGAATGGGTTGGTGAGTATGATAGAGCAAATGAGGGGATATGCTGCTAAGGTGTTAGGGAATAGATAAGAAGGAATACACCTGGCGGTGTAGAAATTAAACAAGTCTATTCAAATCAAACAGATATATCTTTATTAGATTTCTGAGGCGTTAGACTTATCTCTTTAAAAAGAGAAAAATTAAATGACTGAAGAAAGGGTGAGTATGATAGGGCAGATGAGGGGATATGCTGCTAAGGTGTTAGGGAATAGATAAGAAGAAATACACCTGGCGGTGTAGAAATTAAACAAGTCTATTCAAATCAAACAGATATATTTTATTAGATTTCTGAGGCGTTAGACTTATCTCTTTAAAAAGAAAAATTAAATGACTGAAGAAAGAAAGATAGAGCAATTGGGCGAGAAAATCGTTGAGGTGCTCAAAACGATATACGACCCTGAAATACCCGTAGATATTTACGAATTGGGGCTTGTCTATGACGTGTTTGTGAACGAGGACTTCGATGTAAAAATATTAATGACTCTCACTTCGCCTAACTGCCCCGTGGCAGAGTCTCTCCCAATGGAGGTGAAGGAAAAGGTACAAAGTATTGACGAAGTGCACGAAACGATTGTAGAACTCACTTTTGACCCGCCGTGGAATCAGGATATGATGAGTGAGGTGGCGAAACTTGAATTAGGATTTTTGTAAAAATTATAAATAAATCACTTATGAAAAGACTTTTATTTTCAACTTTACTATTGTCTTCAGTAGCTGTATTTGCTCAGGAAGACCAAACGAATGACGGTGTAGCACAAGACCCTACGGCAGCTCCAACAGAGGAAGCTCCTGCTCCTCGATGGACAAAGGGAGGTAACGCTTCACTGATGTTCTCGCAAGCCGCCTTCAACCACGATTGGACAGGAGGGGGAACTAACAACGTAGCAGCAAGCCTTGCGGTGAGCTATGCTTTTAACTACAAGAAAGACAAATGGGCGTGGGATAACAACGTATTTGTTGATTACGGGATTACTAAACTTGAAGGCGATGACTATTCAAGAAAAACCACTGACCGTTTTGAGGTGAACTCAGTACTCGGTTACCAATTGAACAACCCACAGTGGTACTATTCATTCTTCTTCAACTTCAAAACACAAATGACCGATGGTTACAAATATGAGAGCACAGGTCGTACGCTCATAAACCAAATGCTTTCACCTGGATATTTACAATTTGGTCCTGGTATGTTGTGGAAGAAGAGCGATAACCTAAAAGTGAACTTGGCTCCTGCAACTTCTAAAATCACGACTGCTAAAAGCCGTTGGACAGAAACAGGTCCTTTCTACGGTGTTGAACAAGGAAAGAACATTCGTTATGAACTCGGTTTCTACTTGAACGGTTATGCTAAGTTTACTGTGATGGACAATGTGTCTTTCGAGAATATCCTCAGCTTGTACAGCAACTATCTCGACAAACCACAAAACGTAGACTTGGATTATACTGCAAACATTGTGATGACTATCAACAAGTACTTATCAGCTAACTTTACTTTCCAAGCTATCTACGACGACGACGCTGCTAAAGCCTTCCAAATTCGTGAAGTATTGGGCTTAGGAGTAAACTACAAGTTTTAGTGTGAGATGCGAGTCGCACACACAATTGTAGCTCGTTAGCAATTAGTAAAAAAATAGAGAAGGGACTACCTTAAATGGTAGTCCTTTTTTGTTTTATTGTTGGGTGGTTGTGGATTATTCAGAGGAAGCATTTGTAAGAGCTAAGATTGGTATTTAGAAAAATAGTAGTACCTTTGCCTCACACATTATTGCTGAATTGGAGAAGAATTGGAAAAACTAATTGCATACATACAAAAAACCGTTCCTGAGCTAAAAATACAGGAACAGACGCTTAGAGGGGCTTTCCAAAAAGAGAGCGTTGCTAAAGATGCCTTGCTGTTAGACTTCGGACAAGTGTGTGAGCATTATTACTTTGTAAACAAAGGGGCTCTTAGAATATTCTTTTACGATGAAGGAGAGGAATACACGAGCTGGATAGCTTTTGAAGATTACTTTTTTACAGAGCAAAATAGTTATATAAATTGTTTACCTTCTCGTTATGCTATTACTGCTATTGAAGAGACTGAAGTGCTGAAAATACATAAACAACAAATGCATTCACTTCTACAAAATAGCTATGAGTGGCAACAGTTCTTCATACAAAATGAGCAACAAACAATATTACGGCTGATGGAAACTATTGAACTCTTTCAAAGACAATCGGCTAAAGAGCGATATGAAGCTTTGTTCAGCTTTCCTGCCTTTATACAAAAAGTGAAACAAAAAGACCTTGCTACAATGCTCGGAATGACTAAATATTCTATCAGTAGGCTAAAATCTTACAAGTAAAGAGAGGAAGTTGCCAAATAGCAACTTTTTTGTGTATTGCTATGCGTAATTTTGCATTTATAAAACAAATGTAAAATGAACCAAGAAGAACAATACAGTTTTAGTCCGCTGGATAGCTATCAGTGGATAAAGAAAGAGGCTTTCGCTTATATAAAAGCCCAACAATGGATAGATGAAACATTGTTTGAAGACTTTTTAAACGCTTTTGAAGATTATTTTAAGCACTCATTACAAAAAGTATCTCATCTTATCAAGAATGAGTTGGACGAAGGGAATGTGCAATTTGCGGTTTTAGTAGTAGCTTTGTATGAAGTTTTTGTGAAGATAGGCAAGGAAGATAAAGAGGCTTTCAAATGTGTGTGCCTTGCTATCAATGAGCCGATAGCCCCCTTTATGGAGCAAAACACAGAGGCTTTCTTAACAGCTTCGGAGTACCCTTTTAAGGCGATAGTGGAGATATCAAAAGCACGAGAAGCGTTTTATTTTGGCAAGAGTTTTGGCTTTGAACGCCTTATAGACAATGATTACGGTTATGTTCTGCAAATTAAAAAGTGCTTGTTTCACGAAGTACTAAAAGCCCTTGAACATACTTTTTTGCAAAGAATTATATGCCAAGTAGACTGCGGTTGGATAAAAGGCATTAAAACAGAACTACACAACTTACATTTTGCGCGACCCACTACTTTTGCTACGGGCAATACCTGCCAAATGTGGTTTGTAAAAGAAGAAAAAACAGAAGATATACAATGACCCTAAACCTCGATTTCCTCAGTCAGTATTTTACCGAAGTGCATTTCGATAAAGATGCCCTCATCACCCGTGCAGGCGAGGTAGAGCACTCACTCTATTACCTCAGCGAGGGCATCGTGCGCTTTTTCTACTACAACCCCACAACCGACAAGGAAACGACGGTGGATATTCTCTTTGCTGAGCAGTTTTTTATGTCGTATGCCTCGTTTGTAAAGCGTGAACCTTCACTCTTCTCTATTCAAGCACTGAAAGACGTTACTGCCTATAAAATAGGGCGGGAACACCTTGAACACCTCATAGAACAGCAAGAATACTTACAAATAAAAGCTGATATCTTGGAACATCTGCTGATTGAGAAGATGCAACGAGAGGCGCAGTTCTTATTGCAATCACCCGAAGAGATTTACTGCAATCTATTGGAGAAAGACCCTAAACTCATCCAAAATATTCCGCTGAAATATATTGCTTCTTATATTGGCATCACCCCCCAAGCGCTGAGCAGAATTAGGAAAAGAATATTTTAATGGTTAATTATCGTTATTTTATTTTAATAAAGTATAGCGTTACTAAGCTATTTTGGCTTTGTGTGCTGTAGGAGAACTTGGTGTTATTATCTGAAAGAACAAACGGCAAGTCTACTTAGTTTTGAGGATTGGTAACGTTATAATATTTGCCACCCTTTTTTGCCTAGTAAAATGAATAAAGTTGTGGCAAGGAGCGCTGAAAAAATAAGTTTTTTCATAGAATTGTTATTTTAATGTGCCACACACACATAACAAATTATCCTTTGTCAAATGTTCTTTGTTAATTACTTTTACATTCTTTCTATATTTTTCGTTACCACTTTCTTTTTATTTTGTTGTTTATCAAACAGCTACATTTTTACTTATCTATATTTTCACTATCCAATGTTTTTAGTATATCTTTAACGTTTTATCTTTGCGGCAGAATCAGGTATTAGGGGATAGGTGTCAGGTGTCAGGCACAAACTCTTACCTCTTAACTTTTAACTAAGATGAAAGGAAAACAAAGAACTTTATTAAACAGTATTGGCAAGCTCGCCTTGCTACTACTTTTTAGCTTGCTTTCTACCGCCCTTT
This sequence comes from Capnocytophaga sp. oral taxon 902, assembly GCF_013394735.1. Lineage (NCBI taxonomy): Bacteria > Pseudomonadati > Bacteroidota > Flavobacteriia > Flavobacteriales > Flavobacteriaceae > Capnocytophaga > Capnocytophaga sp. oral taxon 902. The sequence continues at coordinate 1,464,709 of NZ_CP058261.1, read as the reverse complement.
CTGCCCAAAACAAAAAGATTAGCGGAAAGGTAATCGATGAAAAACACCAGCCCGTGCTGGGGGCATCGGTGGTGGTGAAAGGCACTACTAAGGGTACTACTACCGATTTCGATGGGAATTTCACGATAGAAGTACCTGCTAAAGCCACGCTATCGGTTTCATTTATAGGGTATCACACCCAAAATGTAGCGGTAGGCAACCAAAACCAACTCACTATCGTGCTCAAAGAAGAACAAGAGCAGTTAGACGAAGTGGTGGTGGTAGGTTATGGTACCGTCCGCAAGAAAGACCTTACGGGGGCTGTCTCTTCGGTGTCTAACAAAGCCCTCAAGGAGAAACCTATTGCCAACGCTGGGGAAGCGCTCCAAGGGCGTGCTGCTGGGGTGCAAGTAACCTCGGCGGGAAAACCTGGTGACAACGTCTCGTTTCGCATTCGCGGTATCAGCACGATTAACAACAGCGAACCACTACTCGTTATTGATGGGGTACCTACCGACCTCGGTATCAACGCGCTCAACGTAGATGATATAGAAAATATCGATGTGCTAAAAGATGCTTCGGCAACAGCGATTTACGGTTCTCGTGGTGCCAATGGGGTGGTGCTTATCACTACCAAAAAAGGGAAAAATGGCGATGGCAAACTGTCGTTCAGCACCAATGTAGCTCTTCAACAAGCTACCAACTTACCCGTGATGCTCAACGCCCGTGAGTTTGCTTCTTTTCACAACGAAATGATTGCCAACTACAACCGCACCCCTGGGGTAAGTCCGCTTACACAACGCCCTGATTTTGCCAATCCTGAGGACTGGGGGGAAGGCACCAACTGGCTCAAAGCGCTTTTCCGTCCTGCTTTTATGCGTAACTATTCGCTTTCATACTCAGGCGGTAACGACAAGAGCAATTACTACGTATCAGGAGGTGTGTTTGACCAAGATGGGATTATCCTCAACACTTCTTACCGCCGTTATACAGTGCAGTTCAACGGTGAGTCGCGCGTAAAACCGTGGATTAAGTTTGGCAACAACCTCACCCTCAGCCACGACGAAAAGAAATCTGGCGACTACAATATCCGTATGGCGATGGCTTCTTTGCCTACACAACCTATTTACAATGAAGACGGAAGTTATTCAGGTCCTGATTCGCCTGCCCATCAGTACAGCGATATCCGCAACGTGATAGGTACTGCCCTTATCAACGGACAAAACACTACCAAAGGCTATAACATTTTGGGCAATATCTTTGCCGAAATTACTCCTGTAAAACACTTGGTACTCAAAACTACTGGAGGGCTCGATTTTAAATATTGGGACAATCGTAGTTTCTCCCCTAAATACAACTGGAAACCAATACCTAATCCGCTTTCTAACCTCTACCAAGATGCTAACAAGAGTACTACCCTCCTCTGGGATAACACACTCACTTATACCAATACTTTTGCCCAAAAACACTTCCTCAATGTGATGGTGGGCACCAGTGCGCAAAACAACGTGTATAGCAAAATCAATGCGAGTGTGAGCAACTTCTTGAGCGACCAGCAAAACCAACTCAGCAAAGGCTTGGAAAACCCTACGGTAGGCGGTACAATGAACGATTGGGCTATCCTCTCCTTCATCGGGCGACTCAACTATACCTATGCCGATAAGTACTTGCTCACTGCTACGGTGCGTCGCGATGGTTCTTCGCGTTTCTCCAAAGAAAACCGCTGGGGTACTTTCCCTTCTTTCTCTTTGGCGTGGCGTGCATCAAATGAGTCTTTCTTCCCTAAAAACGACTATGTAAACGATGTGAAATTGCGTGTGGGTTACGGTATGACTGGTAACCAAGGCGGTATCGATAACTATGCTTATTTTACCAAATTGCGCACAGGGCAATATGTGTTCAACAATAACCTTGTTTCTACCCTCTATCCTCACGTGATGCCTAACCCTAATGTAAAATGGGAAACGGTAGAGCAATTCAACGGGGGTATTGACCTCGCGCTACTCAAAAACCGCTTAAACCTCACTTTCGATGCCTATATCAAAAACACCAGCGATATGTTGGTACCTATGGCAGTATCAGTAAGTTCTGGTTATTCGGATATCAATGTGCCGAGTATCAATGCTGGTAAAGTAGAAAACAAAGGGGTAGAACTCACGGTGTCATCAGTGAATGTGAATAAAAAGGACTTCCAATGGAATACTGATGTAAACGTATCGTTCAACCGCAACAAAATTGTGAAGATGAACGACGGTGTGCCTTTGTTCACTGGTTTTGAAGCGTTTCTCACCAAATTGCAAATCCTCTCCGAGGGTCACCCTGTGAACTCTTTCTATGGCTATGTAATGAACGGCTTGTTCCAAAACCAAGCTGAGGTAGACAACTATGCTACCCAAGTGGAAAACGGTACCGCCCCTGGTGATGTGAAGTTCCGCGACCTCAACAACGACGGGGTCATCAATGCCGAAGACCGTACTTATATCGGTAATCCATTCCCCGAATGGACGTTCTCTATGAACAACAACTTCAACTACAAAAACATCGATTTACAAATATTTTTACAAGGCGTAGCAGGCAACGATATCTACAATGCCAACCGTATATGGCAAGAGGGAATGTCGGTGCCACAAAACCAAATTGCCAAAGTAAAAGACCGTTGGACTGGCGAGGGCACTAGCAATAGCATTCCGCGTGCTATCTATGGCGACCCCAACCAAAATGCGCGTCACTCTACCCGCTTTGTAGAAGATGGTTCGTATTTGCGCATCAAAAACGTAACTTTGGGGTATACGCTCCCTAAAGAGGTTACTCAAAAATTCCACACCGATATGTTGCGCATATATCTGTCTTGCCAAAATCTCTATACTTTCACCAAATACAGCGGTATGGATCCCGAAGTAGGCACTGGTGGCGTTGATAGCGGTACTTATCCTGTAACCCGCACAGTTAGTTTTGGATTAAACGTGCAGTTTTAGGTGTCAGGTGACAGGCATCAGGTAATAAAATATAACACAATTATAAACAAAAAAAATTACCCCTATGCAGCCTTTGTGGCTTGCCCCCTCTCCTTGGGAGAGGGGGAACGGGGGAGAGGAATTAATATTATGAAAAAGATATTATACATCACCCTATTGGCATTTCCGCTTTTCACGGCTTGTTCTAAGTTTTTAGACAAGACCCCTTACGAAGATTCAAGTGCTGAAAACATAAGCGATGCGGCATCGGCAATTGCCCTTACCAATTCGGCTTATAAACCCTTGCAACGCTCTAACCTCTACAATATGCGCCTCTGGACGCTCGACATCGTAGCAGGTAACAGCATCGTAGGCGCTGGAGGTGGTAACGACGGACTCGAAACTATCACTCTTTCCAACTTCAACGCAACTGCCGATAACCCTTTGGCGCTCGAAATATGGCGCGGTTGTAACCCTGGTATTCTCTATTGCAATACGGCTCTAAAAGCTTTGCCTTCTGCTAATATCCCTGAGGATATCAAAAACCGCTGTATCGGTGAAGCCAAATTTCTCCGCGCGCACTATTATTTCCTTTTAGTGCAACTCTTTGGCGATGTGCCTCTTCAGCTCGACCCTAAAGAGAGTTTGACTAACAAAACGCCTTTCCGCCAAAGCAAAATGAAGATATACAACGAGGTGATTATCCCCGACCTCAGAGAGGCTTTCAACCTATTGCCTACACGCGAGCAATATAGCAATGCCGATAAAGGTCGCGCAACCAAAGGGGCTGCTGCGGGTATGCTCGCCAAAGTATACCTCACCTTGGGCAGATATAGCGAAGCTCTTGAAATGTGTAACGCTGTCGAAAACCTTGGCTATACCCTCAATCCTGATTATTCCGATTGTTTTGGTGCTGCCGAACGCAACAAAAACACTGCCGAGTCTATCTTTGAAATTCAGTATTACGGACTTACCAAAGACGATTTCTGGGGTGAAGAAAACCAAGCCTCTTGGCTCAGTACCTTTATGGGTCCTCGCAACAGTGGTTGGGTAGGTGGTGCTTATGGGTGGAATCAGCCTACACAAGAGTTTGTAGACCAATACGAGGCGGGCGATCTCCGCAAAGATAAGACTATTCTCTACGAGGGTTGTCCTAATTTTGAAGGAAATGTATACCGCGCTTCAATGTCTAACACGGGTTACAACGTGCGCAAGTTTTTAGTGCCACTAAGTCAGTCTCCCGATTTCAATACCAACCCTGCCAACTTTGTAGCGCTCCGCTTTGCCGATGTACTCCTAATGAAAGCGGAAGCCCTCAATGAATTGGGTCGCACCACCGAAGCCGAAGTGCCTTTGTACAAAGTGCGTACCCGTGCTGGGCTCACCAATCGCGCCGATATAGAGAACCTCACCCAAGCGCAAATGCGTGAGAAAATACGCCACGAACGCCGTATAGAACTCGCTTTTGAAGGACATCGTTGGTTTGATATGATTCGCTGGGACAACGGTCAGTATGCGCTCAATTTCTTGCACTCCATAGGCAAAACCAACGCCCGCGAGAAACACCTGCTCTTGCCCGTCCCTCAAAAAGACCGCGACGCCAACCCCAACCTCACCCAAAACCCAGGTTGGTAAGTGCGAGCCGCACGGGCAGTATAGCCCCCGTCCCCCCGAAGGGAGATAATCTGAAAAAGTGAGTATTAACAAATAAAAACAATTTCACCCTTGTCGCTTTTGCGGCTTCCCTCGCCTTCGGAGAGGGTGAGAACGGAGAGGGTGAGGACACAAACTAATATGAAACCATACCATTTATACATCGCCTTCCTCTTACTGCTCCTTACGGGATGTAAAAAAGAGGACTATATGGAGCTCTTCAAAGAGGGAAAACCCTTTGAATTGAAAGTTTCTAAAGAAAATGTAGCCTTAGACGCTGCCAACCCCGAACAAGAAGCCATCAAGTTCACTTGGACGGCAGCTTCCAATCACGGCACCAATGCCGCTATCACCTATACTTTCCAAATGGATGTGCAAGGCAACAACTTTGCGGGAGGTATCAGCGAGAATGTAGGTCGTGAAGCCTATGAGAGAGTGTATAAAAACGAGGAACTCAACAACCTCTTGCTCAACACTTTCAAGGTTGCGGCAGACACCGAAGTTACAATGGAAGTACGCATCATTGCCCAAGTAGCCTCTGGCGAGGGAATGAAACAACATACCAATGTGAAGACGGTGGTTTTCAAAACGCATACCCCTATCAGCAATACGCTCTATATCATCGGTAGTGCCGCCCCTCACGGTTGGAGTGCCGATCAAGCCGAAGAGATGAAACCCGTTGAGGGCACTCCTAAAGCCTTTGCGTGGTCAGGACGATTGTCTGCTGGCGAAATCAAGTTCATTACTACCAAAGGCCAGTTTATACCATCGTATGGCAAAGGTAGTAACAATAGCGAATTGCACTTCCGCAAAACCGATGCTGATACAAGCGATGAGAAATTTACAATTGCCGAAAGTGGTGTCTATACCGTAAAAGTGAACCTCATCAACCTCACCATAAGCATCACCAAAGGCGAAGTGCCTGAATATACCGAGTTGTGGTTCGTAGGTGAACCTACCGGTTGGAGCTTTAAGAAAATGACCGTAGACCCTGCCGACCCATTTGTGTTCCACTACAATGCCGATTTAGGCAATGGGGGTGAGTTCAAAATAGGCACTAAAGAAGGCGATTGGTTAGCAGTTTTCTTCCGTCCTAAAGAAAATAATACTGCTGAGGGTAGCGACCTCCCTGTGAAGAAATGGGCAGGCGACCCCGATAACAAATGGAAAATTTCAGCAGGTACTTACAAGATTACGCTCAACACTCGTACAATGAAGATTGACATTGTGCCTTTCACTCCTTATGCAGGAATGTATATGATTGGTAGTGCTACCGATGCTGGTTGGGATATCAACAATCCTATTGCTATGACTGTCGATAGTAGCAATCCTAATGTCTTTACGTGGGAAGGCGACTTGAAAGCGGGCGAACTCAAATTCTCTTGCGACAAGAAAAGCGATTGGGGTGGCGACTGGTTCTTGGCTGCTAAAGCTGATAAAGCACCTGCTGGTGTAGAAGAACCTATGATTTTCAGCGCTCACGGCTCTAACCCCGATAACAAGTGGAAAATCAGCGAGGCTGGTACCTACAAAATCACCCTCAACCAACTCACCCAAAAGGTGATTATTAAAAAACAGTAAGTTGAAAAGTCTCCACATACCCAGCTGTGTGCACTCGCTGGCTTCCCCCAAGGGGAGGGAGTTTAAGAGAGTCCAATAACAAAACATCTTTATACGTGTTAAACAACCCTCCTTTCCGTTCGCATCTGCGGATTGTCCCTCTCTCCTTGGGAGAGAGGGAACGGGAGAGAGGCATTGTTAATTGTTAATTATTAATTATTAATTGAAAATGAAAGTTTTATATACTCTATTCTTCGCCACTACGCTCAGCCTCTTCTCTTGCGAGAAGAACGATACGCCTAGCAACAACCCTATTACCTATGGCGAAACTTATTTGAAAATAGATATCAGCACCGATAAGGCGGTCTATAACCCTGGTAGCACGGTGCGCTTCACATTGGCGAGTATGCCCTCTGGTACTTACAAAGTGCGTTACTCTCACTTAGGCGAAATCATTAAAGAAGAACCTCTTACCTCCACCTCTTGGCAATGGGTAACCCCTGCCGATGACTATCGAGGTTATTTGGTGGAAATATACCAAGAAGCAGGCGGTAAACAAAATACTTACGGCAGTATCGCTGTGGATGTATCTTCCGATTGGACAAAATTCCCTCGCTACGGCTTCTTGTCCTCTTACGGCAAAAACGAACCTATCGAGAAGAATATCAACTTTATGAATCGCTGTCACATCAATGGCATCCAGTTCTACGATTGGATGTACGACCATCACAAACCGCTGGCTGGCACCCCTCAAAACCCTGCTAATGAGTGGCCAGACCTCTTCAAACGTCCCACTTTCCTATCTACCGTACGTGGCTATATCAGTGCTGCTCATAGCAAGGGTATGAAAGCGATGTTCTACAATTTGGCTTTTGGGGCGCTCAAAAATGCGGAAGCCGATGGTGTTTCCAAAGAGTGGTTTCTCTACAAAGATAACCAGCACAAAGAGAAAGATGCACACCTATTAGGCGACTTTGCTCGCAGTAGTATCTACCTCACCAACCCTGGTAATGCGCACTGGCAAAACTACTTAGCAGGACGTAACAGCGATGTCTATGCCGTTTTTGGTTTCGATGGCTATCATATCGACCAACTCGGAGGGCGTGGCACGGTATACGATTACAATGGCAATAGTGTAGATCTCTTGCCTCAATACGCTTCGTTTATCAATGCGATGAAAAGCGCACACCCTGATAAACGCCTTGTGATGAACGCGGTAGGGCAATACGGTCAAACCGAAATTGCAGGTACCAATAAAGTGGATTTTCTTTATACCGAAGTATGGGACGAAAAAACCTACGACCAATTGGCAAAAATTATCCTCGATAACTACAATCGTAGCAATAACCAACTCAAAACGGTGTTGGCTGCCTATATGGACTATGAAAAATCTAAGAATGCAGGTTTTGTAAACGAACCTGGCATATTGCTCTCCAATGCCGTGATTTTTGCCTTCGGAGGGGCTCATTTAGAGATAGGCGAACACTACCTCGTTAATGAGTATTTCCCTAACAAAAACCTTCAAATGAAAGCCGACCTCAAAAAAGCGCTCATCACCTACTACGATTTCTTGGTGGCTTACCAAAACCTCTTGCGCGACGGCGGTAGTTATACCTCTGCGCAGGTAACTGCCGAAAATGCTACAATAGCGGCTTGGCCTGCTGCCAAAGACCAAATTGCTTGTGTGAGCAAAAAGGTAAATAACAAAGAAGTAATACACCTCATCAATTTCAACGGGGTAACCTCTATGGACTGGCGTGATACCAACGGTACTCAAAAGAAACCTACCACAGTAACCGACCTTAAAACTACTGTTGCTGTAACTGCACAACCCAAAAAAGTGTGGTTCGCTACCCCCGACCTCTTTGGCGGTGCTCCCCGTGTGGTAGAATTTACCTATAACAACAACCAAATCACCTTCACCCTCCCCTCCCTCAGCTATTGGGATATGGTAGTGATAGAGTATTAATCCCCTCCCCAACCCCTCCCCCAAGGGGAGGGGCTTGTAGGACAGTATTTTAACTAATAAAATAAATTTTAATAAAAACCCCCTTTCTACATCTTGCCCCCCTCTCTTTCGGAGAGGGGGAACGGGGGTGAGGATTTTAATATGAGATTTCTTACTTTCATAACAATAACTATCCTCTCCTGTGCTACAGCAGTAGCACAGAAGTTATTTTCGCCTAACAAAGCGCTGAAACTCTCTTTTTCACTCAACGCGGAAGGCACTCCTACCTATTCGCTTTTTTACAAGGGAAAAGAAGTGATTAAACCGAGTAGATTAGGTATTGAACTATTTAGCTCCAACGAAGTGAAATTTGGCACTGAAATCACCAAAAAAGAGGGGGCAAACACCTCTCTCTACCATAACTTTGAAGTGGTGAATACCCAAAATACAACCGTTGATGAAACTTGGCAACCCGTATGGGGCGAAAGCCAAAACATTCGCAACCACTACAACGAGCTATTGGTGAGCCTCAAACAGAAGGACACCCACCGAGAAATGAACCTGCGTTTTAGATTGTTTGATGACGGATTGGGCTTCCGCTATGAGTTCCCCGAACAAAAGCAAATGCCTTACTTTGTGATTAAAGAAGAACGCACCGAGTTTGCAATGACGGGTAATCACCAAGCGTGGTGGATACCTGGCGATTACGATACCCAAGAGTACGACTATCAGCAATCACGCCTCTCCGAAATACGCGCTATCAACCAAAAAGGACGTCAGGCAAATTTAGCACAAACAGGCTTTTCGGATACGGGCGTACAAACCGCTTTAATGCTCAAAACTGACGATGGTTTGTACATCAACCTGCACGAAGCTGCTTTGGTGAACTACGGGGCGATGCACCTCAATCTCAACGATAAGACCTTCGTTTTCCAATCGTGGATTACCCCCGATGCCAATGGTGCCAAAGGTTATATGCAAACCCCTGCCCAAACGCCTTGGCGTACAGTAATTGTAAGCGATGATGCCCGCGATATTTTGGCTTCGGATATCACTCTCAACCTCAACGAACCTTGCGCCTTGGCTGATACTTCGTGGATTCACCCGATGAAGTACGTAGGGGTATGGTGGGAAATGATTACCGGTATGAAAGAATGGTCGTATACTTACGATGTGCCCAGTGTGCATATCGGTAAAACCGATTACACCACCCTCAAACCCCACGGCAAGCACGGGGCTACTACCGAAAATGTGAAGAAATACATCGACTTTGCCGCCGAAAACGGTTTTGATGGCGTACTGGTAGAAGGTTGGAACATAGGATGGGAAGATTGGTTTGGACATTCCAAAGATTTGGTATTCGACTTCCAAACACCTTACCCCGATTTTGATATCGAAGCAATTCACCAATACGCCAAAAGCAAGGGAATTAAGATGATTATGCACCACGAAACCTCCTCGTCTATCCGCAACTACGAGCGTTTTATGGACAAAGCCTATCAGCTGATGAACAAATACGAATACCCTGCTGTAAAAAGCGGTTATGTAGGGAATATCATTCCGCGAGGCGAAAACCATTACAGTCAGTGGGTGAACAATCACTACCTTTATGCTATTAAAAAAGCTGCCGACTACCGCATTATGGTGAATGCGCACGAGGCAGTGCGCCCTACGGGTTTGTGTCGTACCTATCCTAACCTCATAGGCAACGAGTCAGCGCGCGGAGGTGAATACCAAGCCTTTGGCGGTAGCAAGCCTAATCACGTGTGTGTGTTGCCCTTCACCCGCCTTATTGGCGGACCAATGGACTATACCCCAGGGGTGTTTGAAATGGACATCAGCAAGAACAACCCCAACAACCATTCACACTGCAATGCCACTTTGGCAAACCAATTGGCATTGTATGTAACGATGAGCAGTCCGCTACAAATGGCTTCCGACCTTCCAGAGAACTACCGCCGTTTTCCCGATGCTTTTCAGTTTATCAAAGAGGTTGCCCTCGATTGGAGCGAAAGCCACTATTTAGAAGCCGAACCAGGGGCTTACATCACTGTGGCACGCAAAGCCAAAGGCACTCGCAATTGGTTTGTAGGCAATACAGCCGGCAAGGATTTTACCTCCAAGATTCATTTCAGTTTCTTAGAGCCCAAAACTACTTATGTAGCCACTATCTACGCCGATACCAAAGATGCCAACTATCAAACCAATCCCCAAGCCTATACCATTCAAAAAGTATTGGTAACCAATAAGAGCAAACTCACCCTACACTCAGTAGCAGGCGGAGGCTATGCCATTAGTTTGTTCCCCCTCACCGATAAGGCACAAGCCAAAGGATTAAAAAAACGATAGCAATTACAGTAATATAATAGTAAAAAAAAGCTGCTTAGCGAAGTGCTTAGCAGCTTTTTGTTTGCTAATTTGCCAATTATTTCAGAGCAATGTAATTTGAGAAAGCTCATTTCCTATAGTTCTAATACCATTTTGTATTTCTAACAATCGTTTTTCTGAAGCTTTACTTTTTCCAGAGGCGTATTTTCGCATCATTACAGGACTAATAGAAATTCTACGAGCTAACTCACTCATATTGAGCTCTGGTAATTGCTGACTAATACCGTCTAATGCTATTTCATAAACAAAATCAACTCCTTTTTTATAGCGATTAACAAAATCCCAATCCTTATCTTTTTCACATTCTTCCAAGTGAAAAGCAAAGGCTTCTTGCATATTTTTTTTAAGTTCTTCAAGGTTTTTGCCTTCGGCTACAACTATGCCTTCGATGTTTTCGGTATTTCCCCAAAACACACCATTTTCTTTACGTACAGTTACTTTTATTTTTTTCATTTTCTTATTATTTTCTCATCAAGAAACCCACTTAAAGCAGGGGGTTATTTCACCCCCATTTGCTTTAAGATGGAGTTCACTGTACCTTGTGGGAGGTCTTTTTTGGGATGCGGTACAGTTACTTTTCCTTTTTTTGTTGGGTGTTTAAAATGATGATGACTACCCTTTACATTATATAAGTACCACCCGTCATCTGTCAACAACCTGATAACATCTGTGCTACTCATTGTTATATCATTTTAACGATGCAAAATTAGGTAACTTTTTTGTAACCACCAAACAAATTTACCAATTTACTAATTCACTAATTTGCTAATTCCCTAATTTTTCTTACTTTTGCCTCTGAAAATTAATGTTTGAAAATGAAGTACAAAAGCCTTATCATAACCCTCCTACTACTCCCCTACTGTGCTTTGGCGCAAATGGGGCAAAATCAAAAGCTCATTCACAACCTCACTGCACTTATCAAACAGAAAGATAAATACACCCAGCAGAAAGAACGCAAAATAAAGGAAGCTATCGACTTGTTACGAGTGCCCAATGCCTCTGCTGAGCAACGTTATGCTATCAACCAACGCCTCTTCGACGAGTTTAAAACTTATATATCCGACTCGGCGGTGTACTACGTGAAAGAGAATATCCGCATCGCTGAAGAACTCCAAAAACCCGACCTCCAAAACGATTCCCGCCTTTCCCTCGCCTCTCTCTACATCATTTCGGGCAACTACTTAGATGCTGCCGACCTGCTCAGGGCTATTGATAAAGAGCAACTGCAAAAACCTCAGCTCATTCAGTACTACAACTGCTACCTCAACCTCTACAACAACTACGCTTTCAACAACCCCGATGCCAAAACCTATATCGCCAAAAGCAATGCTTACCGCGACCTCCTTCTCAATTTAGTCGATAAGAATTCCACTCACTATATCCTCCTCTATGCCGGTGTGCTTACCGATGCCGGCAGGTATGACGAAGCCGAAAAACTGCTCCTCGACCGCTTCGCCCTAATGCACACCGATGAACACGAAAAAGCCGTATTAGGCTATGTGCTCGGCACGCTCTACAAAAAGAAAAAGAATGTCCCTAAACAAATAGAATACTTTGCTATTTCGGCGAGTTGCGACATCAAAGATGCTATTAAAGAAAACGCCTCGATGCTCGAACTTGCCTCAGCACTCTTTCAATTAGGCGAAGTAGAAAACGCTTACACTTGCATCAAATCGGCGATGGAAGACGCTACTTTTTGTAACGCTCAACTGCGTTCCGACGAGGTGATGAAGATTTTCCCTATCATCGAAAAAGCCTATCAGGAACGCATTCACAGTCAGAATACCAAACTGCGCAACGCCTTGCTGTTAGTAGGATTGTTTGCCGTTTTCCTCATTATTGCCGTAGTATTGGTTACCCGCCAAATGAAGCGCATCGCCAAAATACGCAAGGAACTCTACCACAAAAACCAAGATTTAGAGCAACTCAACGAACACCTGCGCGAGGTAGTAACCCAACTGAACGAAAGCAACGAAGTAAAAGAAGCCTATATAGGCGAGTTTTTCAACTTGTGCTCGGTGTACATCAGCAAATTAGAAAAATATCAAAAAATGCTTACCAAAAAGGCAAAAGACCGCAATTGGGAGGAACTCAACAAAGTGCTCCGCTCTACCGAGATGATAGAGCAAGAGCTGAAAGAGTTCTACAAGCTGTTCGACGATATTTTCTTACATCTATTCCCACACTTTATCACTGAGTTCAACGTTCTATTAGCCGAAGACGAGCGTTTTGCCCCCAAACCTCACGAAATGACCCCCGAGTTGCGTATCTTTGCCCTTATCCGCTTAGGCATCACCGATAGTTCTAAAATAGCCACTTTCTTACATTATTCTACTAATACCATCTACAACTATCGCACCCGCGTGCGCAACAAAGCTATCGTACCGAGAGAAACTTTTGAAGAAATGGTAATGAAAATAGGCAAGAAATAATGTAAGTTCCACTAATAATTGCAATTTTAAGTAGTAATTTTTAGTAAAACTTTTATTTTTCAGATGGTTTTGCCTCTAAGGGGCAACCCTTTGAGAAATAAAAAAAGAGAAAAAACTATAAAAGTCTTTTCTCTTTCAAAATAAATGCTTTTCTTTGTAAATGACAATGAAAGAATATAAGCATTTAAATTTGGTGCAAAGGTCAGTAATTTCTGCTTTAAAAGCAAGCGGAATCAAACAAAAAGATATTGCTCTTTATGCAGAGTGTAATCCCTCTACCGTCAGTCGAGAGCTGTCAAGAAACAAAACAAAGACAGGAAAATACAGTCCAAAAGTAGCTCAAGAAATCTCAGAAGAGCGTAAAGAACGTTTTAGGAAAGAACGTAAATTTACTAAAGAAATGAAAGTTTTTGTTATTAAGCATATCACTGAAGAACAGTGGTCTGTTGAGCAAATTGTAGGGTATTGTAAAAAAAATAGAATACCAATGGTTGGAAAAACAACTATCTATAATTTCATTCACCAAGACAAAGAAAACGGAGGCGAACTATACAAACACACTCGTCATCAGCTTAAGCATAGAAGTAGAGCATTGTACACTTGTAAAAAGAAAGTAGAAGATAAAAAGTCTATTGAAGAACGTCCTGAGGTTATAAGTCAGAAAACAGAGTTTGGACACTGGGAAATAGATTTAATTGTAGGAGCAGGAAATAAAGGAGCGATACTTACATTGGTTGAAATGACTACTAAAATGTTATTTATGAAAAAGTTAAAAGAAGGAAAGAAAGCTAAATCATTAGCAGATGAACTTATAGATATGACCTTGCCTTACAAAAACTATATAAAGACAATTACTGCTGACAATGGTAATGAATTTTCTGATTTTAAGCGAGTTGAAAAGAAATTGAACCTACAATTTTTCTTTGCTCATCCTTATAGTTCTTGGGAGCGAGGTCTTAGTGAACACACCAATGGTCTTGTACGGCAATACATACCTAAAAATACTGATTTTAAAAATATTACAGATAAAGAAATTAAAGAATATCAATATAAAATTAATAATAGACCAAGAAAAGTATTAGATTTTGAAAAACCTAAAGATTTATTCTATCAGAAAGTAATCTGAAAAATTGCACTTGATGGTGGAATGGGCGTAACACAAAAAATAAGCTACTTTATTGCTAATCATTTCTTTTTTTGTACCTTTGTGGCGATAAAATAAAAACAATATGACTTACACAATCACCATAGACAATAGTCCGCAAGCTTTATCATTTATAGAATTCGTTAAGAATCTTGATTTTGTGTCGATTACTAAAACTAAAGAAAATAGTACAAAATCAAATGTTGTACTTAATGAACAAAAAGAACTCAAAAAACGTTTTTTTAAAGCGTTAAAAGAGGCTGAAGACATACGTACTGGCAAAAAAGAAGCTATTGATTTAGACGAATTGCTCAATGAACTATAAATTTAAAGCAACTCCTAATTTTGCTAAAGAATTAAAAACTTTAGCTAAAAAGTACAAGAGCCTCAAACAAGATATTGAGGGACTTAAAAAAGAATATGAAGAAAATCCACTTTTAGGGAATAGTTTAGGAGGTGGATATAGGAAGATACGCCTTAAAATATCATCTAAAAAACAAGGGAAAAGAGGAGGAGCAAGAGTGATTACTCACGAAGTTATTCTCAATATAGCAACAGATGAAGAAACTACATCTGTCCTTTTTATTTCTATTTATGATAAATCAGATTTTTCAACTATCGATATTACCCCTTTTAAAGATTTTGTAAAAGAATATCGAGAACAAGAACAGAAGAACCTTAAAAACAAATAAACGATGAAAATGTACGCCTTAGATGAAATAAAAGGCAAGAAAGGTACTAAGGAACGTGATAAGGTTGAGAAAAAAGTGCGCTAAGTAATAAAGAAATACAACCAAAAGAAATTAATAAACAAATGAAAAAAATAGTAGTAACTGGCGGGTTGGGCTTTATTGGCTCTCATACCGTTGTAGAATTACAAAATGCAGGCTTTGATGTGGTTATCATTGATAACCTTTCCAATGCCCAAGAAAATGTAAAAGACCACATTGCGAAAATTACAGGTAAAATGCCGGTGTTCGAGAAATTTGACCTGCGTGATAAAGCTGACGTACAAGATTTCTTCAAGCGTCATCGCGATGTGCAAGGGGTGATTCACTTTGCTGCCTCTAAAGCGGTAGGTGAGAGCGTGGAGAAACCGCTTTTGTATTACGAAAATAACCTTACCAGCCTTGTATACCTCTTGCAAGAACTGAGCAAGTTGCCCAAAGCACACTTCATTTTCAGTTCGTCTTGCACCGTGTACGGTCAGGCAGATGAGTTGCCTATCACTGAGAATGCTCCTGTGAAGAAAGCCGAATCACCTTATGGTAATACCAAACAAATCAGTGAGGAGATTATCGGTGATACTTGCAAGGTTACTCCTTCGCTCAATGCGATTGCCTTACGCTACTTTAACCCTATTGGGGCACACCCTTCGGCTGAAATAGGCGAATTGCCCTTAGGCGTACCTCAAAACTTGGTGCCTTATATCACCCAAACGGCTCTAGGTTTGCGCGAGAAACTCTCGGTTTTCGGTGGCGACTACCCTACCCCTGATGGCACTTGCATTCGCGATTATATTCACGTAGTGGATTTGGCGAAAGCTCACGTGATTGCGCTTCAACGTTTGTTAGAAAGCAAGAATACTGAAAACTATGAGGTTTTCAATATAGGAACAGGTAAAGGTAGTACTGTTTTGGAAGTAATCCAAAGCTTTGAACGGGTATCGGGCAAGAAATTGAACTACCAAATTGTAGGTAGACGTGCTGGTGATATCACCGCTGCTTATGCTAACACTGATAAGGCTAATAACGTACTCGGTTGGAAAGCCCAAAGCACTTTAGACGATGCGATGCGCTCGGCTTGGCAATGGGAACAGAAGGTACGAGGTAGGTCGGTGCGAGCCGCACAGGCAGGAGAAAAATTAGCAAATTAGGGAATTAGGTGTGAACCACACGGGCAGTCGTAGCACGACAGGCAGTAATGGAGTTCTCGGACGATTTGGGCTTGTCGGACAGAAGTAAGACGAGATAGAAGGCTTTATTGGGAAGAGTTAAGGAGATAGAAAGATATCGGAGAGATTCGGAAGGGAGAATTTAGATAAAAGGTAAAAGATGAGCTGTAAGATGGGTGGGGTTAGCTTATAGAGAGCTTATAGGAAGCTTATACGAATCTTGGACGATTGGTATAGAAAGGGTATATAAGTAGTTGATTCATACTGTGATACGACAAGGGTAAAAATGTTAAAAACGGGGTTTCGAGGCGAAAGAAAGAGAAATAGGCACTAGGGAATAACATCTCTTTATTCACTTACTTGGCTATCGTGAACAACCTTTTAAAGGGGAATGTGGTGACGGGAAGGTAGTACGAACCACATAGGCAGGTATGAGGTTGTAGCACGACGGGCGATTTATTACTATTAACTTTGCCAAAGTTTGAAACCAAAACTGTAAGGAAGATTTATAAAGCACTGATTTTTAACTATGTTTTTTTGTAGGAATACTGTGTAAGTATTATCTTTGCAAAAAAAAGTTATGACCACTATAATAAAGAATAGAAAAAGAATTTCAAATATCTTTTCTAAGATAGAAGATAAAGAGTTAGAATTTCTTGTAAAAGAAACAGGAGTCGATAAATATAGCAAAAAACTTAAAGGAATAGAAATATTTAAGTTGCTAATTTTCGGTGCTTTGACAGATGATAGAGCTAGTCTAAGAACCTTTGAAAACTTTTATATCACAAATTTCTTTAAAATGATTGCTAAGATATCACTTACTAAAGTCATATCACACAGTAGCATTGCAGAAAGGATTGCTAAAATAAATGTAGTTTTCTTTGAAAGACTTTTTGCTTATTGCGTAAAGAAGTATGCACCTTTTTTAGAAGAAGGAATTACTTCTAAAATAAGTAGTTATGATTCTACAATAGTGAGTATCTCATCCAAACTACTCCATTTAGGAATGCAAAATGGACAGAAGAATAAAAAAGATGAGCAAGGAAAGCTAAGCTTAAAATTCACCATTGGATTTTCAAACTTACCATTCAAGTGTAAAATTCATCACCAGCAAGAAATGATAAGTGAAGATTTAGCACTTGGTGATATTCTCAAGGAACATACTGCTAATAAGGAAGATATAGCAGTGTTCGACAGAGGAATGAAAGACAGAAAGGTAATGGATGAGCTTTCAGATGAGCAGACTCAATATTTTGTCACCCGAATTTACAAAGACTCAAAGTATATTTTAGCAGAAGGGAGTCAAGTAAAGAAATTAGCTGAGCAAGATGAGCATCTGCGCTTAATTAGCAGTCAGAAAGTACATCTTTTCACTAAAAGTCAAAGGAGGACAAAAAATACCTTTCGTTTGATAGAGGGTAGACTGCTAAAGAAGGATGAGAAGAGAGGAGAAATTAAAGAAGAGAAGATACTGTTTTTAAGTAACTTAACCGATGATTTTAGTGATGAGCAAATAGCCGGAATTTATAGAAATCGTTGGAAGATAGAGCAGTATTTTCGTTTCATAAAACAAGAGCTTAACTTTAAACATTTCTTTTCAAGAAATCTCAATGGTATACAAGTGATGATGTATGTAATATTAATAGCATCAATATTACTATTGACATACATAAAAGAAGAAGGATTGAAAGGCTATAAAATCCCTAAAAGGCGATTTTGTTATGGTTTACAAGATGAAATAATTAAAGAAATTGTAATCCATTGCGGAGGAGATCCTTCAAAAATGTATTCTTATTCAGATAGTTAAAAATGTTCCTTACAACCTTAGTTTCAAACTTTGGCAAAGTGTTATGACGCATAGGCACTAGGGGATAACATCTCTTTATTCACTTACTTGGCTATCGCGGACAACCTTTTAAAAGGGGAATGTGGTGAAGGGGCAAAGATAAAAAAGTTAATAACAATTTTTGGATTAAGAAAGGGAAGGGACTGACTGAGGAAACTCAGATAGTCCCTTTACCGCTCATTATATGATTAGATTATGAACGAGCTTTTAAACGATTTTTCTAATACACACTTCATAGGAGAACTCTCCCTTGGGGTAGTGTGCTTCCGCTTGCTTTTAGCAATAGTCTTTGGCGGATTGGTAGGCTTTGAACGAGAACGCAAGCACAAGCCCGCTGGTTTTCGCACGTATATACTCGTGTGCTTTGGCTCTGCGGTAGTTTCGATGATTCAAGACCAATTACGCGTTAGTCTTATTGACTTTAACGTACATTTTCCTGAACTGGCAGCTCTTTTCAAAAGCGATTTAGGGCGTTTGGGTGCGCAGGTGATTAGCGGGATAGGCTTTTTGGGGGCTGGTAGCATTATTAAAGAACGCGGAGAAAGTATTGCCGGAATGACTACCGCAGCGGGTATCTGGGCTACGGGTTGCGTAGGCTTGGGTATTGGCTGGGGTTTTTACAATATCGCTGTGGTGGCTATCGTTTTTATGCTTATCATTATGATATTCCTCAAAAGAGTGGAATCACAGCTCATTAAGAGAAATTTTGTAGGAGTTTTTCAGGTTACTTATGAGGAAGAAGAATTAAATGTGGCTGAAACCATAGAAATCTGCTCGGCTATCTTCCGACGCAAGTCAATGAGCATAACAAAAGTAGAAAAAGACACCGAAAATCACACACTTACCTTTACGATTGCTACCGCTGATGTTTTGAGTATAGGCAGCGTGGTGAGTTTGCTTTCGGCTAAAGAAGGGATTGCGGCAGTTTCGCAAATACAGTAAGAGCACATCGGTATGTACGATTTTATTATTATAGGCGGAGGCTTAGCAGGTGTTACTTTTGCTAACTTTTTGGAAAAACACGGCAAGAGCTTTTGTTTGATAGCCGACCGCTCACAAGTAGCTAGTTTGATTGCGGGAGGAGTGTATAATCCGGTAGTTTTAAAGCGATTTACTCCCATATGGCGAGCCGAAGAAGTAATGAATATGATTGAGCCGTTTTATACTGAAATAGAGGCTAAAACGGGTGTTTCTTTTCATATATCAATGCCTGTGCTCCGAAAGTTTGCTTCGGTAGAAGAACAAAACAACTGGTTCACTGCTGCTGACCAACCTTTGCTTTCGGGTTACCTCAGCACTGCATTAGTGCCCGAAACCAATCCCGCAGTACCAGCTCCTTTTCTTTTTGGAGAAGTAATGCGTACTGGGAGAGTGGAAGTGAAGAAGTACTTATCGGAATGCCTTAGGCATTGGCAGGAAGAAGGAGTTTATCACGCTAAGACTTTCGATTATGAAGCACTTGAGATTTGCGATACACACGTGGTATATCGGGGAGTGGAAGCCCGCAACATCGTGTTTTGTGAGGGCTGTGGCATTAGTAAAAATCCTTATTTCAGTTCTTTGCCAATGCGCCCTTGTAAAGGTGAGACCCTTACCTTTTACGCTCCCGATTTACAGTTGCACACTATCCTAAAAAGTGATGGTAGTATCATTCCGTTAGGGGGAGATACTTATATTATGGGAGCAACTTATGACCCCGAAGACCTTACAGATACTATTACGGAGCGGGCTCGCACAGAACTATTAGAGAAACTGCGCAAGATGGTGCGTTGTTCTTTTGAAATTATCTCACACCAAGCGGCTTTACGCCCCACGGTAGCTGATAGGAGACCTTTAATAGGGAACCACCCGTTGTATCCTCATCTTTGGGTGCTGAACGGGTTAGGGACAAGGGGAGTGCTCAATGCACCCTTCTGTGCTAAGACACTTTATGAAGCGGTGTACGAAGAGAAAGAGATTCCTAAAGAGATGAACATAGCGCGTTTCGCTAAACGACTTAGAAGATAAAAAATAGGGAAGAGTTGCAGAACACAACTCTTCCCTATTTTTTCTTAATACTTAACCTATTTAAAGGTCTTTCCCAATGTCTTTCCGCCAGTAAGCACCTTCAAACTGTATCTTACTGATATTATCGTAGGAGCGTTGTAAGGCTTCTTTGAAATCATCACCAAGCGAAGTAATGGCGAGTACACGACCCCCAGCGGTGAGAAGTTTGCCATCCTTCAAAGCAGTGCCTGCGTGATATACAGTGCTACCAATAGCTTTTTCAGTGCCTGTAATCTCTTTTCCTTTCTGGTAATCCTCAGGATATCCACCCGATACCATTACCACCGTAGTAGCGCTCTGTGGGGTTACTTTCAGCTCTTGTGAAGCCAAAGTACCGTTGTACAACGACTGGAAAAGCGGAATGAGGTCGCTTTCTATACGGGGGAGAACAGCTTCGGTTTCGGGATCTCCCATACGCACATTGTATTCTATCACGTAAGGCTCACCGTCTACTTTTATGAGTCCGATAAACACAAAGCCTTTATATACAATGCCCTCCTTATGCAATCCTGCAATAGTAGGCTTTACGATGCGCTCTTCTATCTTCTGCATAAAAGCTGCATCGGCGAAAGGTACGGGCGAAACAGCCCCCATACCGCCCGTGTTGAGTCCTGTATCACCTTCGCCTATGCGCTTATAGTCTTTGGCGGTAGGCAATATCTTATAGTCTACCCCATCGGTGAGGACAAAGCAACTGAGCTCAATACCTTTTAGGAATTCTTCAATCACCACCTTAGTACTTGCTTTTCCAAATTTCTCGTTGATGAGCATACGGCGCAATTCGGCTTGGGCTTCTGTTAAGTTATCTAAGATAACAACTCCTTTACCAGCAGCCAAACCATCGGCTTTCAATACATAAGGGGCTTTCATCGTGTTGAGGAAAGCACAACCTTCTTCCACTGTATCCTTGGTAAAGCTCGCATATTTAGCTGTGGGAATGTGGTGACGTACCATAAACTCTTTGGCGAACTCTTTACTTCCTTCGAGGGTAGCACCTTGCTGTGAGGGACCTATCACTTGCACGTGGGCAAGGGCAGGGTCGGCAGTAAAGAAATCGTACACTCCTTGCACTAAGGGGTCTTCGGGACCTACCACTACCATTGCAATCTGTCTTTCGAGTACAAAGGCTTTCAGCGCTGGAAAGTCAGTTGGGCTAATAGCTACATTGGTAGCTACGGTGTGAGTACCCCCATTACCAGAGGCGATATACAAGGTGTCGCATAGTGGACTTTGGTGTAATTTTACGGCAAAAGCGTGTTCACGACCGCCAGAGCCTAAGATAAGTATATTCATTTTGTTAATTTGGTGCGAGCCGCACAGGCATTTAATCTATCAATGTGTCAATGTGTCGATTTGTCAATTAAATAGCACCGCTACTCATTTGCTAATTTTCTCATTTGCTAATTTTACAATACGGTATGGGTTGCATTTTGTGTTGGTTAGCACGGTTGAGGCGGGTATATATCTCGAATACTTCACGCTCTCTACCCCTAAATTCCTCAGCTTTTTTGCCTTGCTCAGTTTGGAGCATTGCCCATTCCAGCTCATCATAAGTAGCTTTGAGCTGATCTTCATCACTGCGGTCGTCGCCAAAGAGACCATCAGAAGGTTTTGCTTTGAGAATGCTTTTTGGGATATGCAGATACTCACCGAGTTTGTATACTTCACTCTTCATCAGGTCGGCTATGGGGCTGATGTCTACCCCACCGTCGCCGTATTTGGTAAAGAACCCTACTCCAAAATCTTCAATCTTATTGCCCGTGCCTACTACTATATAGCCTTCGAGTCCTGCAAAATAGTAAAGAGTCGTCATTCTTAGGCGTGCACGAGTGTTGGCAAGTGCCATTTCGTAAGTAGATTTATCAGTAGGGGGTATTTGTGCCACAAATTGGTCGAATACAGGAGTGAGGTCTACCCGCAGATTGTTCACATTAGGATAATGTGCTTTGAGGAACTCTATATGCTCCTCAGCGCGGCTCACGTGGCTTTCAGCTTGGTGAATAGGCATTTCGAGGCAGAGAGTAGGTAAGCCTGTACGCGCACAAAGGGTAGAGACGACTGCCGAGTCTACTCCTCCCGATACGCCTATCACTAACCCTTTTACACAAGCGTTCTCGGCGTAGGTCTTTATCCAATTAATTATTTGAGAAGCTATTTTTTCCATTATATTGAAGTGTTTAACTCTTATGGCGACAAAAATACTACATAATTACCAAATCAGCAAATTTATCATTCACCATTAGAAAAGCCTTTCGTCCAAAAGACTCAAATACTCTTTCTCGGTAACGATTACGTGGTCTAAGAGTTTGATGTCTAACATATCACCTGCTGTTTTTACTCTCTGGGTGAGTTCGATATCTTCCTTGCTGGGAGTGGTGCTACCCGAAGGGTGGTTGTGTACTAATATCAACGCAATAGCACCTTGCTCCAACGCTGTTTTGAAGAGCAGTCGCACGTCTACGGTAGTATGGGTAATCCCTCCTGAAAAAAGTCGTGCTTTGTGTATCACACGATTGGTGCTATTGAGGTAGAGTACCCAAAATTCCTCGTGGGGCAACTCGCCTATGAGAGGTTGCATTAGGGTAAAAACGTTATGAGCTACCTCTATTTTGGGCTGTGGTTCGGGGGTTTCGGCAGCGCGTCGTCTGCCCATTTCGGTAGCGGCGAGAATGGTAATCGCTTTTGCCTGCCCAATACCTTTGAAGGCTTGTAGTTGTTGCAAACTCTGTTTGCCCAAAGCCGTCAAGCTATTATTCACCGAAGCCAAAATGCGCCTACTCAGCTCCACAGCACTCTCATCCGCCGACCCCGAGCCTAATAGTATCGCCAAAAGCTCGGCATTACTAAGGGCTGTTTTACCCTGCGAAATCATCTTCTCACGCGGTTTATCGGTATCCGCCCAGTTTTTAATCGTCATAATTTAGTGGTTTGGGTTGGGGGTGTTAATAATACTCTATGATTCTCTTTTTTGTGGTTGTGAGTTTACCGTCTTCGTATTCCTTGACGACAGTGGCACTGCCTTGGGCATCGTATTCATACTCGTAAGTGGTAGTAACCGAATAAGTAGCATACTTCTGTTCACGTTTTTCTAAATAGCCCTTGCTGTTGTAGGTATATGTAGAGGTTAAAAAAAGCTCATTTTCGCTGCCTATGTAAAACTCTCCTTTAATGACTTGTCCTTTTTTGTTATAGGTTAGTACATTTTTCTGTTTATTTCCGTCCTTGTGTTCAATATTTATTTCAGTCTTTAGATTGGTATGGTCATAAGTGTAGTTCATTACAATCTTTTCGTCATCTTTTTTATAAACATCTGTTCGGGTAAGCTCTAAGCCTTCTGGGTTTAGCTTACTTATGCTTTGGTATAGGATATCTCCTTCGCTGTTGTAAGCGGTTGTTTTCACTTCGTCAGCAGAGCGAGTAACATATATATTTCTGGGCGTCTGTTCAGCCTCGTTATCATCAGGAGGGGTTAAGTGAACCGCTTCAGTATAATAGCCTTTTTCATCAAAAGTATACAATACTGAATCAGAGGCTTTGGTTTTCTCTTCAAAATAAACTCTATCAACATTGCCGTAGTAATAGGTTAGTTCGAGCATTTGTTTTACTTTGCCGTGCAATTGGTTTTCTTCTAAATCTGTAGAAGGTTTAATGTGTGTTTTACAGCCTACAAAGGCTATTAAAATCATTGAGATAATTACTGTCCTTCTCATAAGGGTTAGTTTTTAGTTATTAGAGAGTATTGGATAAACTTCGGGTATAGTTCATTTCTTGATATTTCTTGTTGTTACTCACATACCCAGCTGCACCAACTCCCTCGCTTTACCTGAGACCTGAAACCTGTTACTTGTTACCTATTACCTATCCTATTCGCCAGCCAGCTCACATAAAACAGCTGAAAGCTGTGATAAAGCATTATCGGCAAGAGGAACATCACTTTGTTATCGTCGGGAATACCCAATACCATCATAAATAAACTCCCGTGTACTAACGATTTCTTCGAGCCACAAAAAGTAGTAGTAATTGTATCTTCGCGGTTAAAGTGCAAACGGTACGACGCCCATTGCAAGAGATAGTATACAATGAAAAACATACCCACCACTGCTACTGCGATAATCGCAAAAGTAATCGGTGGGACACTGCCAAATATACGGTTTACAAAAGCCGTCGAAAAGCTCTCGTAGACAATCAGCAGGATAATGAGCCTATCAAACTTGCCTATCAGTTTGCCGTAACGCTCTATAAACTTCTTGCACAGCGGATTGAGCAAGAGCCCTAATACTATCGGCAACAGTACTTTTAATAATAATTGCTGTATAATTGCTACTTGGTCTACCGCCCCACCACTACTGCTTTCCATAAAAGGGTGCATTAGCATAGGGGTAGCAAAAATACCTATGAGCCCCGAGATAGAAGCGTTAAAAATCGCTGAGGGCACGTTCCCTTTTGCGATAGACACCATCACTACCGATGACGATACGGTAGACGGCAAGCAAGCCAAAAAGTATATCGAAAGCCACAACACATAGAACTCAGTCCCCTGTGCCATCTTGTAAAAAGGCATTACCAAGAGCGGAAACAGCACAAAGGTAGCTATTTGTACCAGCAAGTGTAGCTTCCAGTTCTTAACGTCGTTCAGCACTTCTCGCAAGTTCAGTTTGAGTCCGTAGAGCAGGAAGATAATCACAATCCCCCAATCGATAAAGGTTCCTAAATTAAAGTATGCGTTATAGCTTTCTCGATAAGGAATAAGGTAGCCCATAAGTACCATTAGTACCAAGAACCACAAAAACGCGTTTTTAACAAAAAATTTATGTAAGTTTGTCATTTGCTTTCGTTTTAACTATTGTTTTAGTTCCCGTAAAAAACTGATATTTAAATATTTATATACCTTTTCTATACCCATCGTCCAAGATTCGTATAAGCTTCCTATAAGCTTTCTATAAGCTAAGACCACTCTTCCTATACCCTTCCAAGTGTTCTGAACCTTTTCGTTTCTTTTCGTCTCCGCCTACCAATCTGTTAATTTTCTCATTCTCTCATTCTCTCATTCTCTCATTTTCTCATTTGCTAATTTTCTCATTTTCCCCGCATTTATCAACTATCAAAGCTACAGCACCGTCACCCGTTACATTACAAGCCGTGCCAAAGCTATCCATCGCTATATAAAGTGCAATCATCAGTCCCTGTTGCGCCTCATTAAAACCAAGAATACTGTTCAGCACTCCCAAAGCAGCCATAATAGCCCCTCCCGGTACCCCAGGGGCAGCAATCATCACCACCCCCAGCATCATTATAAAACCAGCAAACAGCGAAAAGTCATAAGGCATTCCTTGAAGCATCATCAGGGCAAGCGCACAAGCCGTAATCTTCATCGTACTGCCCGAAAGGTGAATCGTAGCACAAAGCGGAATCACAAATCCCGCTATCCGTTGCGAAATGCCTAATTTCAGTGCCTGTCTCAACGTTACAGGAATGGTAGCAGCCGACGATTGTGTACCCAAAGCCGTCGCATAAGCCGGTAGCATCGTAGCCAGTGCCTTAAACGGATTCTTACCTGCAATACTTCCCGCAATCAGGTATTGGATAATGAGCAAAGCAATGTGCATCACAAAAAGAACCAAAATCAGTTTAAAGAACACCTTCATTATTGCCATTACCTGTCCGTTAAAGGTAATTTCAGCAAAAATACACATAATATAAATAGGCAATATCGGTATAATAGCCCTAACGATAAGCCATTTCACAATATCGCCAAACTCTTTAATCACCTCTGTAAGTTTCGATTCTTCTCTAAACGACAACCCAATCCCGATGATAAAAGAAAACAGCAAAGCACTCATCACATCAGCCAAAGGAGGCATCTCAATGGTAAAATAAGGAGGCAAACTCTTTCCTTTATCTACAATGGCACCCAATTGTTCACCCTGCAATAGCGAAGGAAAAAGAGATTCGCCTACCAAGTAAGTAGAAAAACCCGAGAAAAGCGTAAAAGCATACGCAATTCCTATGGTAATAAGCAGTAACTTACCTGCATTTTTACCCAAATCACTAATCGAAGGCATAATGAGCCCCATCAAAATCAGCGGTATTGCAAACTTTAAAAAGTTGCTAAACAACACCTGAAAAGTAATAAGAATGCGGTACAACCATTCAGGTGCATAATAGCCCAACGCTATCCCAAACAGGATACCACAAACCACCTTAAACAAAAGATTATTAAAAATATTTTTCATTTTCTATATATTAAAATTATGCTTAAAATAAATCTTCTACAACTATCTGCCTCGTACGACTCACTCTGCTTGTTGTGCTACAACTCGTGCTACGACTTGTGCTACGACCTACGACTTCTGCAGAAACTCCCATTTCTTTTGTAGAAAATAATCGGCATATTCACTGTAATCACTCGTTTCATAAAAAGAAAGCAAAGCCTTACGGTAGGTATTGATATCCTCTAAGCGAGTCGTGTGAATCGGTACGATATCGTTATTCATCAGCACAATACTCTCAACCAAGCGCGAAGTGCGCTTATTGCCGTCAATAAAAGGTTGCAAGCGCGCAATATTGCAATGCAAAAACACCGCTTTCTCTAAAGGATTTTCTATTTCAGCCTGTTCCTCCATTATCTGGTCTAAGGCTTTTTCAATAAGGTGCTCCCCAGTAGGAGGTGTATAATCCGTTCCAGTAATCCGCACAGCGCGTTTGCGGATAATACCCCTCTCGCGGTTATCTATCAAATCAGCAATCAAGCGAGAGTGTAGCTCAAAAAGCAATCGTTTGTTAATCTCTTCGGTATTCCCTTTTTTGATATACTCTACTTCCGAAATAAAAGTGTTGTAAAGGTTTTTGAGCATTTTAGCCTCTTCATAGCGCCTGGGTGAAGTAATACCATCTTTCAAGAGCGTTTCCGTCTCCACAAAAGTATAAGTATTGCCTTCTATCTTCCCAGAGTAAAACGACCATATCACCGCCAAGTCTTGTATTTCCGAAGAATACAACTCACTTAGGGGTGAAAAATGATTATGCTCCAAAATACGAGTTGCCAACGCTTGCTGTTTTGTTGTAAAGATGTGTTTCATTTAACTTTTAGGTTTTAAGTGGCAAATATACAATATTTTCACCTTCCTTTGCTAAAACAAGTTCTGAAATTCAATAAGAAAAAGAAAATCCAAACCCTATATCTGTTGATAATCAACATTATAAAAACCTACAATAAAATATTTTTCTAAAAAAGAATTACAAAGATTTGTCCCTTTTTAAAAAAGTCCCTACATTTGCACAATATTTAGGTTTCTGCCCATAGGTCTCAGTTTTCAGACCTCAGCTTCTAAAACCATAACACCTACAACCTATGGCTTAACGCCTATGGTCTAAACAACTAAAAATAAAAAATAATGTTACAAAAAGGAAAAGTAGCACAAGTAATTGGACCTGTGGTCGATGTAGAGTTCGCTTCTGATAATGAACTCCCACGCATTTATGATTCCTTAGAAATCACAAGACCCGACGGTACCAAACTTATATTAGAAGTACAATCGCATATAGGCGAAGACGTAGTGCGCGCCATCTCTATGGACTCCACCGAAGGACTTAGCCGCTACACCGAAGTGATTGCCACAGGAAGTCCTATCAAAATGCCCGTAGGGCACGACATCTACGGTCGCCTCTTCAACGTAATTGGTGACGGGGTCGACGGACTCGGCAACCTGCCCAAAGACGGCGACAATGGCTTGCCTATCCACCGCGAAGCTCCCAAGTTCGAAGAACTCTCCACCACTACCGAAGTACTCTTCACCGGTATCAAAGTAATCGACCTTATCGAACCTTATGCCAAAGGAGGTAAAATCGGTCTCTTTGGCGGTGCGGGTGTAGGTAAAACGGTGCTCATTCAAGAATTGATTAATAACATCGCCAAAGGACACGGCGGTCTATCAGTATTCGCTGGGGTAGGAGAACGTACTCGTGAAGGAAACGACCTGCTACGCGAGATGCTCGAATCGGGCATTATCAAATATGGCGAAGGTTTTATGGAATCGATGGAAAAAGGCGGTTGGGATTTGAGTAAAGTAGACCGCAAGGCACTTAAAGAATCAAAAGCTACCTTCGTATTTGGGCAAATGAACGAACCTCCTGGAGCACGTGCGCGTGTAGCCCTCTCAGGGCTCACCATTGCCGAGTACTTCCGCGATGGCGCTGGCGAAGGTCACGGTAAAGACGTGCTTTTCTTCGTCGATAATATCTTCCGTTTCACCCAAGCAGGTTCTGAGGTATCCGCCCTTTTAGGTCGTATGCCATCAGCGGTGGGTTACCAACCTACGTTGGCTACCGAAATGGGTGCGATGCAAGAGCGCATCACCTCTACCAAGCACGGTTCTATCACCTCAGTACAAGCGGTATATGTACCTGCCGACGACCTTACTGACCCCGCTCCGGCAACTACCTTTGCCCACCTCGATGCGACCACCGTATTATCGCGTAAAATCGCCGAGCTCGGTATCTACCCTGCGGTAGACCCTCTCGACTCTACTTCGCGTATCCTTACCCCCGAAATTTTGGGTAAAGAGCACTACGAATGTGCACAACGCGTAAAAGAGCTCTTACAACGTTACAAACAATTGCAAGACATTATCGCTATCCTCGGTATGGAAGAACTTTCAGAAGACGATAAAGTAGCCGTTGCTCGTGCGCGTCGCGTACAGCGTTTCTTGTCACAGCCTTTCCACGTAGCCGAGCAGTTTACCGGATTACCAGGAGCTTATGTAGATATCAAAGATACTATCAAAGGCTTTAATATGATTCTCGACGGCGAACTCGACCACCTTCCAGAAGCTGCCTTCAACCTTAAAGGCACCATCGAAGAAGTAATCGAAGCAGGTGAAAAAATGCTTGCCGAAGCACAAGCTAGTTAATAAAAAAATTAGCTAATGTTAAATAACAACAAAAAAGCCCGTATGGCTCGCTCTTATGTTAGTAGAAATCTTTACTCCTGAAGCCCTTTTGTTTAAAGGTGAAGTAACCTCGGTGAAGGTGCCTGGGGCTAAAGGACCATTTGTAATATTAAATCACCACGCCCCTATCATCTCATTGCTTACGGAAGGCGAGGTAAAGCTCTTTGAGGGCAAAAAAGAACTGCAACATTTCACTATTACAGGAGGTACCTTGGAGTGCAACCAAAACAAAGTAGTGATTTTAGCAGACTAAAAGAAAGTTTTTTTTGTTTCATTGTAATTAAAAATTAAATGTAAATAACCGACTCTTGTAAATAAAGCAGTCGGTTATTTGTTTTTTGCTTTTCTGAAAAGAATGTTATATCTTTGCATTGTCAAATCTATAATCAAATACACTTAATTAAAAATAATAAATATAACACAACTTTCTTGTCTCTTAACTAAGTATCTTTATGAGCCCACAAACTGTACAGAAATTCTCTGATGAGTTCCTTCCCGAAGAAAAGGAGCTTATCGTGCTCATTGAAAGTCCTACCAATGGAGCAACTTATTATAATGGAGCTTGGGTACCTTCTAACAACCCTTTGGCATATATTGATGTAGAAACAGGTGAACTTTACGAAGGGAATATCCGTTTGGAATGGTTGGCAGCTGATGAAAGTAACTGGCAGTATTACTTCGCTCCGTTAGAAGCTTTCCGCATCAAAGTGCGCCCTAAGAAACCTGAATTCTCACACCCTGAG
Organism: Capnocytophaga sp. oral taxon 902; assembly: GCF_013394735.1. NCBI lineage: Bacteria > Pseudomonadati > Bacteroidota > Flavobacteriia > Flavobacteriales > Flavobacteriaceae > Capnocytophaga > Capnocytophaga sp. oral taxon 902. Next base: position 1,435,174 of record NZ_CP058261.1, on the reverse strand, counting down.
CAACGTTGCTTTTTGTTGGTAGCAGTCTTGGAAGAGAACGTAACCGAACCTCGTTTCGACCCTATTATTGAGGAATACAACACCGAAGTTACTTATGAAGATGAAGATTTTAGTTTAGAACTCAACCGAGAATACGATTGGTTTGAGGGTGAAATCCTCTACACCGATGAAGAAGTGCAGTTCACTGTAGAAACTACCGAACTAAGTGAGCTACAAGATATCTTAAAATCTTTCAAAAATGCTACTAAGGGCAAATTCGACAGATGGGTAGCAACCCTCAAAACCTTTGCCTCTGAAAAGCTTACTCCCTTAGCTAACAAATGGCAAAAAGAAGCAGATGCTACTGCCCCTGAGATTACTCCCGAGCGTTTTGTTCAGCGTATGAGTATCACAAGTATCATTCTTTTTGAGGACAAGCGTTTCTGTATCTATTTTGATGACGACGATATGTTCTGGGAGCACGCCATTGCCGTATACGGGAACCTCAACGGCGAGCTCGAAGAGGCTACTATCGAGGGGTAAAATGATTGACAAACAAATAAACCCTATGGACTCACAGTTTCTTATATACCAAAATCAAGAAGGGAATATCAAGATAGACGTACGCTTCCAAGATGAAACGATATGGCTTTCATTAGACCAAATGGCTACTCTTTTTAGCCGTGACAAATCTACTATATCACGACATATTAAAAACATTTTTGAAGAAGGGGAACTATACAGAAACTCAGTTGTTGCAAAATTTGCAACAACTGCGACCGATGGTAAAAACTATCAGGTAGAATATTACAATCTCGATGTGATCATCTCAGTAGGTTATCGAGTAAAATCACAACAAGGAACACGATTTCGTATTTGGGCAACTCAGCAACTCAAAGAGTATTTAATCAAAGGCTTTGTATTAAATGATGAGCGTTTTAAGCAAGGTACTGCGATGAACTACTTCGACCAGCTCCAAGAACGCCTCCGCGAAATACGAATCTCTGAACGGTTCTTCTACCAGAAGATTAAAGATATATACAAAACCAGTATAGACTACAATCCTCAAGATGAGCAAACCATAATGTTCTTTAAAGTAGTGCAAAACAAACTCTTATGGGCGATTAGTCAGCAAACAGCAGCCGAGATAGTCTATAATCGTGCTGATGCCTCTTTACCCCTTCTGGGTATGCAATCCTACGACAAAACAGCTACTGCCACTATTAAAAAAAGTGAAGTAAGCATCGCCAAGAATTATCTCAACGAAGAAGAAATAAAGCTTTTGGGCTTGCTTGTAGAACAATATTTAGCTTTCGCCGAAACTATGGCACAACAGCAAACGCCTATGTATATGAAAGACTGGATAGCCCGCTTGGATATTATCCTGCAACTCAATGGCAGAGAGCTCTTACAACACGCTGGTAAGATTTCACACCAAATGGCTATAGAGAAATCTGCCCAAGAGTATGAAAAATACCAAACTAAGCAACGCCAAATAGAACGTAAAAACAGCCTTAAAGAATTAGAGGACGACCTGAAACAATTAACAAATTAATCCTTTCTTCCTTAATCTAAAAAACAGTGATTTCAAAAAATACCATAGATAAAGTATACGACCAAATGCGGGTGGAGGAAGTTATTGGCGACTTCGTCCAACTGAAGCGTGCAGGCTCTAATTACAAAGGGCTGAGTCCGTTCTCCAACGAACGGACACCCAGCTTTATGGTCTCGCCCGTAAAGCAAATATGGAAAGACTTCAGTAGTGGCAAAGGCGGGAATGCTATTGCCTTCTTAATGGAGCACGAGCATTTCACCTACCCCGAAGCCATTCGCTATTTGGCTAAAAAATACCATATCGACATTGAAGAAACCCAGCAATCTTCCGAAGAAAAAGCACAAGCCGATGAGCGCGAGAGTCTCTATATCGTCTCAGAATACGCCCAACAATATTTTCAGAACACCCTTTTCAATACCGAAGCCGGTAAGGCTATCGGTATGACCTATTTCAAAGAGCGCGGTTTTACCGAGGAAACAATCCAAAAATTCCGCTTAGGCTTCTCCCCCGACGAGTGGACTGCCTTCACCGATAACGCCCTTGCCAAAGGCTATCAGTTGGAGTTCTTAGAAAAAACGGGGCTCACCATCGTCAATGCCGATCGTAAGTTCGACCGCTTCAAAGGGCGCGTAATGTTTCCCATTCACTCTATGAGCGGACGCGTACTGGGCTTTGGGGGGCGCATCCTCACCAACGACAAGAAACAAGCTAAATACCTCAACTCTCCCGAAAGCGAGATTTACCATAAAAGCAAAGTGCTGTACGGCATCTTCTTTGCCAAACAAGCCATCGCCAAAGCCGATAACTGCTATTTGGTTGAAGGCTATACCGATGTGATTCAAATGCACCAAAAGGGTATCGAAAATGTGGTAGCATCAAGCGGAACAGCGCTTACGCAAGACCAAATCCGCCTCATTCACCGTCTCACACCCAACATCACGGTGCTGTACGACGGTGATGCCGCTGGCTTACGCGCTTCCATTCGCGGGGTAGACCTCATCTTGGAACAGGGTATGAATGTGAAGGTCTGTACCTTCCCCGAGGGAGACGACCCCGATAGCTTTGCTCGCAAAACTGCCTACGAAGACCTCGTGCTATACCTCGAAAACAACGCCACCGATTTTATTCGCTTCAAAGCCTCCCTCCTAATGCAAGAGGCGCAGAACGACCCTATTAAAAAAGCCGAAACCATACGCGATATGGTAGAGAGTATCTCTAAAATCCCTGACCTTATCAAGCGGGAAGTATATGTGCGCGAGTGCGCTACCATTATGGATATCTCGGAACAAGTGCTCTTCTCTACTTTGGCGCAAATTCTCAAAAAGGACTTTTATGAAGGACAAAAAGTAGAGCGCAAACAATCTACTATGCAAGTGGTACAAACGCCAGAAGAGACTCAAAAACGCACAATAAACCGTTTGGAGGTGTTAGAACACGATTTAATAAAGATTCTTCTTTCCAAAGGGAATGAAGACTGTGTTTTCACCGATACTATTCTGGTAGAAGAAGAAAACGGCGCCCTCAAAGAAAAACAAGTACAGCAAACCCTCAAAGTTTATGAAAAAGTATTCCTTGAACTTCAAGAAGACGAAATAGAGTTCGCTAACCCCGATTTCAAGCAGATATATGACCAACTAATGACAATGTTCCAAGAAGATGCTTCCTATGATGTGAGTAGGTTTGCAAACGAACTTCCTGTGGAACTCAGTGCTAAGGTATCCGATTTGGAAATGGAAGACGAGTTTAGACATTTAGACAATTGGTTAAAACGAGATATTGTCGCAAAGGAGAAAGACAGAGACCTCAACAGAATTATCTCGGATATCATTCTAAATATTCGTTTGCTATTAATAATGCACCTCATCAACAATTTAGCAGAGAAAACACGTACTGAAATAACAGATGAAGAACGCAAAAGCATTATGGAAGAGGTCATAGGATATAACCAACTAAAAACAATATTAGGCAAGCGCTTAAATGTGATAGTAAATTATTAAATCTTCACCTTTTTGCCATTCTTGATTATTTTTGTACTTTTGCACTTTGTAACGAAAACTATAATATTTAGAAATTATTTGCTTTATGTTACTTGCAATTTACTTTTGCTTGCAAGAAAGACATTCTTTTAGAAGAAAACAGCAAGGAATACTAAAAGCTATTCGTCCGAACAGTCTGACAAGCCCTATAACTAACCTCTTAAGAACTAACGTCTAAAATATATATGAAGCCCATTGAACGAGCGGCACGCCTTTTTGCCGATATCAACGAACTGCTAATTTCCAGCGGTGCCAATACCCGTAGGGTAGAACGCAATGTAGAACGCATTTCTAATGCGCTGAACTACCATTGCGAGAACTTCTATTCGCATTCGGCTATCGTGCTAACAATACAGGACAAAAGCACAGGCGAAAAAGAAACTATCGTGCGTTCTATCCCGCATCACGGAGTGAACTTCAGTGCGATTTCCGATATTAGTATTCTATCGTGGGAGGCTATCGAAAAGAAACTCCCTATTGAGGAAATCGAAGAGCAGGTAGCTACCATCAAGGCACGTCCGCATTACAATATGTATGTAATGTGGTTTTTTGTATCGATAGCAGGAGGCTCATTAGCCTACGTATTTGGCAAAGAAAACGCAAGTTATGCCGAGTTCGCTATGTCGTTTCTCGCTACTTTATTAGGGTTAGCAGGCAGACGTATTTTGCAGTTGCGCAAGTTCAATGTGTATATCTGTTGGGGTTGGGCTGCATTCGTATCGGTTGCTGTGATGAGCATCTTCCGCTTGCTTGGCGTACAAGACTATCACAATGCTTTGGCTGCTTGTGTATTGTGGTTAGTGCCTGGAGTACCTCTTATCAATGGCTTTATCGATATGCTCTCAGGCTGTATTGTAGCAGGAATTGCTAAACTCACTCACGCTGCTATTTTAGTGTTTATGATTTCATTAGGTTTTTATTTAGCTTTACTATTATTCGGTTATGAACTTCCTTGATATATTTTTAGGTTTAGCAGAACGCATCTTTTGGTCGATGTGGATTTCTATCGGTTTTGCTTTATTGTTTAACACTCCACGTCGTGCTTTATGGATAACAGGTGTATTAGGCGGTATAGGGTGGGGTATTAAGTTTATTCTATTAGCAACCTTAATGCCCGAACAAATCGTGATTACTTCTTTTCTGGGGGCTTGTGTGGTAGGGCTCTTAGCAGTGTATTTCGCCCACCGTGTACACACACCTCCTATTGTGTTTACCATTCCCGCCGTAATTAATATGATTCCTGGTAAATACGGCTATGAGTTTATGATGAAAATCATACAAATAGTAACCGTTGAAACCCCACAAGACGAAACATTAGATTTACTCTACCAAACCTTCAAACTCGGTTTACAAACAGGCTTTATTACTATGTGCTTAGCCTTTGGGGTGATTGCTCCTATGCTGTTATTTAACACCTATTCGGTAAAAGGTAAAGACCTAAACAACCTCATCAAACGTCGCCTCTTGCGCAAGAAAGCTGAAGGCAATTTACCAAAGGAAGAAGTGGAGAATGAACCGATATAGTTAATTAATAATTGACAATTAAAAATGGAAAATATATTACAAAACATCGCCTTAGTACAACAACGTATTACCAACACTTGTGAGCGGGTAGGTCGCAAGCCGGAGGAAGTAAAGCTCCTCTTGGCTACTAAAACGGTAACTCCTGAGCGCATCAAAGTAGCATTAAATGCAGGATATACGCTCATCGCCGAAAACAAAGTGCAAGAGCTCAAAGAGAAGTATGAAGCACTGAAAGATACCCCACATACCAATCATTTTATCGGTCATTTACAAACGAATAAGATAAAAGATATTTTGCGTTACGAGGTGAGTTGTGTAGAATCGGTAGACCGCCTCGATTTAGCCCAAAAACTCCACAACCGTTTGGAGAGTGAAGGTAAAGAACTCGATATCTTTATCCAAGTAAACACCTCTAACGAAGAAAGCAAGTTTGGTGCCGACCCCTCTGAGGTGCTCAATCTTGTAAAGCAAGTGGCTACACTGCCTACCCTACATATCAAAGGACTGATGACTATCGGTCTGTTTAGTGCCGAAAACGAAAAGGTGCGCGCCTGCTTTAAACTCCTTAAACATCTCCAACAAGAGATTATTGCTCTCAACCTCCCTAATGTAGACCCCCGAGAGCTCTCAATGGGAATGAGTGGCGACCTCGAAACCGCTATTGAAGAAGGTGCCACTATCGTGCGCGTTGGTACCGCTATCTTCGGTAAGCGCATCTACCCCGATAGCTACTATTGGAATGAAAAATAGTCGTTAGCCGTTAATGATTATTCTTTAAGCCGTTAGCTATCGGTATCGAACACATTCGAATAGTCCGACTCGTCCGTATCAAAACTTTGGCAAAGTTTCAACTGTCCTTCGTGCTACGACCCTCCCTCCATTTTCTAACTTTTCTTCCTTTTTTCTTCTTCCACTGGCGTGAGCTTTTAACTCGCGTCTCTATTTATTAATTTCTTAATTTTCTGATTTTTAACTTCTAACACCTAACATCTAATATATTTCATAAATAAACCTTAAAAAAGTTTTCGTTTTTGTTGTGTTTTATATTTTCTTTATTTACTTTTGCCCCACTATTTACTAAATACAGTAGTTAATAGGAGAAATAAGTAATTTCTAACAACTAATTTCTATCTCCTATTCCCTATTTTCTAAAATAATAAATAACTAAAAATAATGGAACACCAAAATCAACAAAACAAAAGTTACGCATTACCCATTGCGATGATGTTCGCCTTATTCTTTATGATATCATTCGTAACGGGCTTACAAAACCCTTTCGGGGTAATTGTAAAAAACCAATTTATGGCAAGCAACCTCGAATCACAATTGGGGAACTTAGCCAATTTTATCGCTTATGCCTTTATGGGGATTCCCGCAGGGCTAATGCTACAACGCATCGGTTATAAGAAAACTGCTTTAACAGCTATTGCCGTAGGCTTCGTTGGCGTTTGTATTACTTTCCTTTCAGGTAATATGGGTAGCTTTGGAGTATACCTCACTGGGGCATTTATCTCAGGCTTCTCTATGTGTATGCTGAACGTGGTAGTAAACCCAATGCTCAACACCCTCGGTGGTGGTGGCAAACGCGGTAACCAACTCTTGCAATTCGGAGGCGCTATCAACTCTATTGGGGCAACTATCGTGCCCGTATTAGTAGGGTACCTCATCGGTACTATCAGCGCCGGTACTTCTATTGCCGATGCCAATCCTGCCCTCTTCTTAGCAATGGGTATCTTCGCTTTGGCATTTATTGTACTTGCCCTAATGCAAATACCCGAACCTCACGCAGCGGTAAAACAAAAAGATGTAACCGATAAACACAGTCCACTATCTTTCCGTCACTTTATATTAGGAGCGATAGCTATCTTCCTTTACGTAGGGATTGAAGTAGGAATTCCCAACATCGCAAACCTTTTTATGACCAGTAGTCCAGAAATGAACGGCTTAGCAATAGATACCACTATTGCAGGTTCAGTAGTAGGTACCTATTGGTTCCTGATGTTCATCGGTCGTCTTACCGGGGGTTCATTAGGAGCGAAGTTTTCAAGCAAAGGAATGCTTACTTTTGTATCTTCCTTAGGAATTCTTTTTGTTATCTTAGCTATATTAATACCCGAAACACAAATGGTAAATATGCCTGTGTTCAAATCTGATATTTCTTTTGGGTTAGCCGAAGTGCCAATAAGCATAATGTTCCTCATTCTTTGTGGCTTGTGTACCTCAGTAATGTGGGGAGGTATTTTTAACCTCGCTACCGAAGGTTTGGGTAAATATACAGCCGCTGCCTCAGGTATCTTTATGGCGATGGTATGCGGGGGTGGTATTTTGCCAGCTATCCAAGGTTGGGCTGCCGATGCTTTTGGTTATATCCAAAGTTACTGGGTAATTGTATTAGCATTGCTATTCCTCTTGTATTATGCCCTCGTAGGTAGTAAAAATGTAAATACCGATATCAACGTAGATTAATAATCAAATTTCCCTAAGTTAGAAGAAAGACTGTTTCCACTAAAAGTGGGAGCAGTCTTTCCTATTTTCTCTCCTAAAAATTCTTTAAGCTTCTCTCATACAGCAAATTTTCCCTTCGTTCTATCTTCACTCAAAGCCCGTCATTCGCAATTTGCCATTGATTGAGTATTATTGGCATTTCTAATATTGTAGCGTTAAATACGTTTTGTCTTTCCTTGTTACAATACTTTGCCAAAGTTTTAAATTGCCTATGTGGCTCGCACCTTTGGCAAAGTTATACTGCGTCTCGTATTACGACCTCCCATTACCTTCGTCATTCGTCATTCGCCCCTCGTTATTTCTTTCCTTTTCCATCACTACATTCCCCTTCGAAGGTAGCCAGCGACAGCTGGGTATGTGCCCCGCGAGAGCGGAGTATGTGTAAAGGGGGAGGTTTATCACCTTTTTCAGCTTGTCCCCCTTCGGGGGTTCGGGGGCTTACCGAATAAATGACTCGCCACATTCCCCCTCATTGAGAGGGCTAGGGGGGAGGTTTCTCCCCTACTGCCTATTGCCTAAGACCTCATACTTCCCCATTTACTAATTTTTTAATTTGCTAATTTCCTAATTATCCCTTCTCTTTTCCGTCATACTCCCCCTATTGCCTGTGGCCTAAGGCCTATCACCTCTTCTCTTTTCTTTCGCCTCGAAACCCTCTTTTTACCATTTTTTACATCACTGTATTATATTATGAGTCAATCATTTATATACCCTTTCTATACCAATCGTCCAAGATTCGTATAAGCTTCCTATAAGCTCTCTATAAGCTAACCCCACCCATCTTACACCCTTTTTTCATCAAAAATCCTCCCTCCCCTCTTCCGAACTCCTCCGATATCTTCCGAACCCCTCAACCCTCTACATTTGCTAATTTCTCCACTTGCTAATTTGCTAATTTAACAGCCCCCACATACCCAACTGTGAGCTCTCGCTGGCTTTGGCTCGCACCTTTGGCAAAGTTAATTATCAGCATTACTTGCCATTTCTGGCATTATTTGGCATTATCAGTATTATTTCTTACCTTTGCCCCACTTTGTTAATTATCAATTGTCAACTGTCAATTATTATGAGAGTAGTTATCACCGGAATGGGTATTTATTCCTGTATAGGCACTTCACTGGGCGAAGTGCGCGATTCGTTATACCAAGGAAAATCGGGTATTGTTTTCTTGCCCGAACGCAAAGAATACGGCTATCGCTCTGCCCTCACAGGATTTGTAGAAAACCCCGACCTAAAAGGACTCTTAGGGCGTCGCGAGCGTATTTCTATGGGGCAAGAAAGCGAGTTCGCCTATATGGCAACCCTCGAAGCGCTTAAAAATGCCGGTATCGATAGCGATTTCTTACAACAAAACGAAGTGGGAATCCTCTACGGCAACGACAGTGTAGCCGAGTCGGTAATTCTTACAAACGATAAGATAAGAGAGAAGAAAGATACTACCCTCGTAGGCTCTGGAGCGGTGTTCCGCACGATGAACTCTACCGTAACGATGAACCTCTCTACTCTCTTCCAATTGCGAGGGGTAAATATGAGTATCAGCGCAGCTTGTGCCAGTGGGTCGCATTCGGTAGGCTTAGGCTACTTGCTTATCCAAAGTGGTATGCAAGACTGCGTAATATGTGGCGGAGCTCAGGAAATCAATAAGTACAGTATGGGCAGTTTTGATGGTCTTGGGGTCTTCTCAATGCGTGAGGACGAACCCACTTTGGCTTCTCGTCCCTTCGATGCCAGTAGAGACGGCTTAGTACCCAGTGGAGGGGCAGCTACTTTGGTGTTGGAGAGTTACGAGTCGGCGATGAAGCGTGGGGCAACCCCAATTGCTGAGGTGGTAGGCTACGGCTTTTCGTCTAATGGCGGACATATCTCTACACCCAATGTAGAAGGTCCTGCCCGTGCTATGGCGCGCGCCCTCAAAAATGCAGGAATACAAGCCAGTGAAATCGACTATATCAATGCGCACGCCACTTCTACCCCCATAGGCGATGCCAACGAAGCAAAGGCTATTTATGAGATTTTTGGTAGTAATATTCCTGTGAGTTCTACCAAATCAATGACCGGACACGAGTGCTGGATGGCAGGAGCCAGCGAAGTGATATACTCAGTGCTGATGATGCAAAACAGTTTTATAGCTCCTAATATCAATTTTGAAACCCCCGATGAGGCTTCTGCCAAGCTAAATATTATTCCCGAAACTGTAGAACGCCCTATTAAAGCCTTTTTGAGCAACTCTTTTGGCTTCGGAGGTACTAATTCTGCTTTAGTTGTGAAGAGCATTTAGAATAAGCCTCACAAACAATTAAAAAATATTAGAAGCCCCCTTTGTACAAAGGGGGCTTCTGATATTACGAAAATCACTATTATTCTTCTGTAAATTCTATTACATCAGCCGAAACAGTAACAGTGTATTTTGTCCCTATAAAAAATAGGAAAGAATGCGCTTCTACCGTTTCATTAATAACAGCTCTTGAAGTTCCTACCAAATTAGCATTTTTGAGCATTTCGGCACGGGCTTTCTCTATAAGAGCTTTTCTACCTCCTCCAAAAAACAAAAAATAATCATTAGTAGCTTCTCCTTTCACGTGTTCCACTACTTTAAAATTGTTTTTAGATAATACTACTTGTGTAGTGTGACTATTTTGGTTGTATGTCAGTCCATTACTTACACCACAACTCACTAATAATAGTGCTAAAGTACCAAATAAAATTACTTTCTTCATATAATGATTTGATTATTGATTATTAAAACTTGTAACCTATACCTAATTGAATAATGCGTTTGTTTAAGCCCAAAAAACGAGCTCCTCCTTCATAATAAGATTTTGTACTTTCCAAACTTGTTAAACCATATTTAAAGTTTGCATCAACAAAAAGACCCATAAGAAAATGATATTCACAACCTATTCCCAATGAAGCACCAAAAATACTTTCAGCTGACCTACTTAAATAGAAAGGTACATCTCTAATGTGATAATAGCTATAATCTAAACTTATGCCTAATTTAGGACGAAAGTTGTTGATGTCATACTTTAACCATAAAGGTAGGCTTATTTCAGACATTCTAATTTTAAAAGAGTCGTTGTGTTTCCCACTCTCTTTAATCTTACTTGTTTGAGTAGAAAACATTAAACCCGCATCTAAGAAGAAGTTTTCATAAAACTGATATTCCTCAAATCCTCCTAAGTGAAAACCAGTTCCAACTGCTGATTTTACATCTACTGAGTGCCTTTCAGCAGGATAATACGTGGTGTATTCAAAATGTTTATTCTCCAAGGAGTAAGTAGAGACATTTACACCTCCTCTAATACCCCATTTTACTGCTTGGGCTTTCAGTAAAGTAATAGAAGTAAGAGCTACCAATGTGAATAATAGAAGTTTTTTATTCATAAGATAATTTGAAATTAATAGGTTAGTTCACCAAGCCCTAAAAGTGAAGATATTATTAGAAAAGAAAAAGCGAGGACTTTTAGCTTTCATTTATACTTTTAAGAAGCCTCTGGTATGGCTGAAATACTATATAAATAAAAGAAAAGCCCACGCCTAAGCGTGAGCGTTCTCGTCATTTATCCTAAGTACTTCGTGAATTTACCAGATTCTCTTAAAAATAGAATAAAAAACTAACGCTTTTTATGTTTTATGTAAATTGTCTTGTTGGTCGTCTATATCATTAGACGATGCAAAATTAGTTATTACTTTTATATTAGCAAAATGAAATTGTGTTTATTTTTATGTAAGCGACTAAATCAAGGTTCTTTACTTCTTAAACTCTAAACGTCCTCCTGCAATAATTTCTTCATAAGTAATATATCCTCTGCTCAGTAGTTTGTCGTTGAGTAGTGTTTTTGCTTTGCTGTCTTTTCTTTTTTTAATCGTAAAAGTCTTGCCGTTCTCTAAATGCAAAGTAGCTTTATCGAATAGCGGTTCACTTAGATAATACCTACTGTCGGCGGGGTTGAGAGGATACAAACCTAAGGCGGAAAGCGCATACCAACTGCTCATTTGTCCGCAGTCCTCATTACCACAATGTCCGTCGGGGGTGTTTTTGTATTGAGTGTTCAATATTTCGGTAACGCGCTGGGTAGCTTTCTCGGGGTGAGCTGTAAAATGATAGAGGTAAGCCACGTGATGACTCGGTTCGTTACCGTGCACATACTGTCCTATCATACCAGTACTGAAAATAGGCAGTTTCTCATCGGGGGTAACTGCCAAAGTGAACATCGAGTCGAGTTTTTGTTCAAAAGCCTTAATGCCTCCCATTGCATTGCGCAATCCTTCGATATTTTGTGGCACAAACCAACGATAATGCCAAGCGTTGCTTTCGCAGAAGTATTTACTATAATCTTTGGGGTTAAAAGGTTTGATAAATTGCCCTTTGCTATCCTTAGGGCGGAAGAAAGTAGTTTTTTCGTCAAAGAGATTACGCCAGTTTTCAGCGCGTTTGGCAAAGTAAGCCTCATCTTCTTTTTTATTCAAAGCTTTGGCGAATTGCGCAATACACCAATCGTCGTAAGCGTACTCTAAGGTTTTGGACACCGACCAGTTTTCATCGGATTTATCTAAATCGTAAGGCACATAGCCGTATTGTTTATATAAGTCTATTTCACGTTCGTTTACCATTGCACTTTGCTTGCAAGCCTCGTAAGCCAAAGGAATATCCATTGGGATTTTCTTAAAATACGCATCTACGATAATAGGCACAGCGTGATAGCCTATCATCATATTGGTTTCACCTCCTTGCATACTCCACACCGGTAGCGCGCCATTTTCGCGGTAGTGTGCTAAAAAACTCTTGATAAAATCGGCGGAGGCTTCGCGGTGTAACAAGGTATAAAGCGGATGAGCCACACGGAAAGTATCCCAAAGAGAAAAAGTATCATAACGCTTTTTGGGAGCATCGACATCGCTGAAAAGATTAGGCGCCAACATCGATTGGTAGAGCATTGTATAGAAAACCGTTTTTTGCTCCTCATTACCGCCTTCTACCGTAATCTTCTGCAACTGCTTCTCCCATAAATTGCGAGCTGTCTCGCGATAGTCGTCGAAAGCAAAATGAGGCGCTTCAACTTCCATATTTTTATACGCTTCTGCAATGCTGTGCATAGAGAGAGCTGTTTTCACTACAATGGCTTCATTATCGGCGGTAGCATAGTGGAGTACAATTTTAGAACGGTTGCTCTTGCCATTTTCTCTTTCTTCTGTAAACTCCTTATCAGCAAAGGGCTTGGAGAGTTTGATAACGAAATAGACCTTTTGGTTACGTGCCCAACCGGTAGAAAAGCGATAGCCTTCCAAAGTTGTATTATCCACCACTTTTAGATAGGTTTCGGTAGGTTTATCCCAGTTGATGCTATAACCTAAATCTATTGTAATTTTAGACTGTTCGTCTTTAGGAAAAGTATAGCGTTGTACTCCTACACGAGGAGTGGCGGTAAGTTCAGCTTTGATACCATAACTCAGCAAATCGACACTGTAATAGCCAGCCGTAGCAGTTTCGTGTTTGTGAGAGAAGACCGAGAAAGGCAAGTGGTTGTTTGCTTCTATGCGCTCGTTAAACCTGCTATTGGTAGGCATTATCAGCACATCGTAGAGGTCGCCCGCTCCCGTACCTGAGAGGTGGGTGTGTGAAAAGCCGGTAATGATGCTATCGGGATAGAAGTAACCCGAAATTCTGTCCCAACCTGGGATACCAATATCCGGACTGAGTTGCACCATTCCGAAGGGAGTCATCGCTCCTGGGTAGGTGTTACCCGTACCATCGGTACCGATAAACGGATTTACGTAATTGGTGAGTTGCTTTTTAGGCAACTCTTTTTGTTCTGATGCGTTGTGGCAAGCCGTAAGGGCAAATGCCAAAAGGTAAAAGTATGGTTTCATATAGGATTGAGAGTTATGAGTTGCAAAGATAGGAAATAATACTGATAATGCCAAAAAATGCCAATAATGCCAGAAAATACTAGAAATACTGATAATTAACTTTGCCAAAGGTGCGAGCCGCACAGGTAGCCGTAGCACGGCAGGCAGAGAAAATTAGCAGATTAGAGAATTAGAAAATGGTGGAGGTTTGAGGAGTTCGGAAGGAAACGGAAAAGTTCGGAAGAGAGGAGGGAGGGTTTTTGGTGAAAAAAGGGTGTAAGGAGGGTGGGGTTAGCTTATAGAGAGCTTATAGGAAGCTTATACGAATCTTGGAAGATTGGTATAGAAAGGGTGTATAAGTGGTTGATTTGTAATGTGATACAACAATACAAAAAATGTTAAAAACGGGGTTTCGAGGCGAAAGAAAAGGAATCCTCACCCCGTCCCTCTCCAAAGGAGAGGGGAATGTGGTGACGGAAAAGTAATGCGAGTTATACAGGCAGGTGCGAGGTCGTGGCACGACAGGCGAGTAGAGACTTTGCCAAAGTTTTTTATGTAACTATAAATTTACCCTCCGAAATCATCTTTAAAAATAAACTCTGCAGGGACTTTTTCGTTGAGAAGGAGTTCCTGCATTGCTTTGGTAAAGCTATTGGTTCCCACGATGTAATACTCACAATCGGTGAGGATGTGGAGATGCTCCTTTAAGAAATCAGCGTTGAGGCGCTTTTGGGTGGCGGTGAACACAGGCAGATAGGTATAATTAGCTAAAGTGCTGTGTTGTAAATCGCTGTGAAAAGCGGCTGAGGCTTTGGTTTTATTGGAGTAAAACACTACTACTTCACCTGCAAATTGCTGTTGTGCTAAAGTTTTGAGCATCGGGAGTACGGGGGTAATGCCAATGCCTGAGGCGAGGAACACGATGCGCTTATTTTTCGCTTTAAGAGTGAAATTACCCATAGGGGCGAATATCGTAGCTGTTTCGCCTATCGCCATTGCGGCAACACTTTTCTTAAAACTGCTATCGCTGAGGTGCATTGCGAACTGCAAAGTGTCATCTTTAGGATGAGAGACCATTGAAAGCGGACGCAAAGGTATATCCAATGCGGTATAACGAGGGTTATCGAGGCGCAAAACGGCATACTGCCCTGCTTTATATTCCAAATCTTTAGGTTTTTCAAAAGTGAGCAAGATAGTATTATCAGCGATGAAGTCTTTGGCTAAGAGTTTTACGCAGCGTTCATCGGTGAGAGTTGAGGGTGCGTAGTCACGCCATTTCACTTGGGTTTTCATCTTGTTTGCCGTCATAAAACCGCTGTAAATCGCCCCTGAATACCCCCCACCTGAAGGCGCCCAAGCTGAGGCAAAGTACAAGTTTTTCAGCGGTGAAGTGGTGAGCTTATCGCGTTTAGGGTAAATTTGTTTCACCGATTGCACATAACCATAGGGGGTACCTTGTGGGTTTAAAGTGTATCTTTTTATCGTTTTGGCAGTCGCTACCTCATAATACTCCAAGTAATCAAGAATAGTGGGGAATTCAGCTTCTAAACGCGCTAAAAACAACTGTGCGACTCTTTCCTTCTTCTGCTGATATTCTGCTTCGCTGAGTCCTTCCCATTCTTTGAGGTAATCAATGGTACAAATTACACCTACCGTCTTTCCCTCAGGAGCTAACTGGGCATCTACCATTCCGTAATTCACAAAAGTAAATGATTTTTGAGCCCAATCACCTTGCGAATCGGCTTTTACATCTTTCAGTTTATAGTTTTTTTGACCTTGAATGATGGTAGAATAGTGGTTTACGCCGAGTTTTTTCAAATCGGTATTGAAACCCAAATAAATGGTGAGCAGGGAACAGGCGAGTTCTAAAGGTGCTACCTTTTGTGCTAATTTAGAGCGATAAGGCTCGGGGAGCATCTGGGCGACTATAGGTTGGGCAGCATTGGCGACCACACTATCGGCATAGAGCGATTGTTTAGCTGCCGAACTGTTGAACGTATCGCGATAGCTCACCCCCACCGCTTGGTTGTTTTCCACCAAAATCTCTTCTACGAATTTACCTGTAAGCACTTGTCCGCCACGTTTTTCAATAAAGCGCACCAAGTAGTTAGACAGCGATTGCGAACCCCCTTTCACGAAGTTGCCCCCTCCGTTTAGATAGCTACCTTGTGCCATCAGGAAGTACATCAGCGAGAGGTTATAAGGGTCATCAGTATAATAACCCAAATTAGCCGTGAGCACGTTTTTGAGCGCTTCATTTTTGATATTTGTATCCAGCCAATCACCTGTGTTCATTGTAGAAGTTTTGATGATCGTGGGAATCAAGAAAGGCATCAGCGGGTAGAGCAATATATTGAGCCATTTGTTGCGGGGGAGCCGGCGCATTTCGGCGTAAAGCCTATTGATGAGTCCAAAAAAGCGTTCGATTTCGGCTTTGCTATCGGGAAAATCGGCGATGAGTTTTTCTTTGGCTTCTGCCCCGTGATGCAAAGTACACTGGAAGTTTTGCTTCTTCAAATGGTAGAATTCGGGTACTTTTAGAAATTCTACTTCATCAAACACCCCTAAAAGTTCTAAGATAGGACGTTTAGGGTCGGTTTCGTGGAGTCCGTCGATTTCGTGCAACCCTACTTCCATCAAGTAATCTTTGCGTTTAAAAGCGGTGGCACAACCGCCAGCGATATAGTGTTGTTCGAGCACAATTACCTTCTTGCCCCAGAGTGCCAAAGTAGCTCCGGCGATGAGTCCGCCCAAGCCACTACCTATAATAATACTGTTGTAATTTTTCATCTTTGAGAAATAATTATTAATTTTTGCGCAAAATTGAATTTAAAATGCAAAACTACAAAAAATAATGTAATTAGCTTATACAAAGAGGATTATTTTTTTGATAGGAAAATAAGAGAAGACAGAGTCTCAGATGATTTAGACAGGCTTTTTCAAAATTAGGTTTCTAAATCGTTACCTAATACCTTGAAAAATAATTTTTATTAGTAAGTTATATTTCAGTGTTTTACACCTTTTTTCATATTGTACAGTAACTTGATAAAAAGTACTTTCGCAAATTAAAAAATTAGAGTATGAAAAAAGTAAAACGCTCAACC
The DNA here is from genome assembly GCF_013394735.1 of Capnocytophaga sp. oral taxon 902. Taxonomy (NCBI): domain Bacteria; kingdom Pseudomonadati; phylum Bacteroidota; class Flavobacteriia; order Flavobacteriales; family Flavobacteriaceae; genus Capnocytophaga; species Capnocytophaga sp. oral taxon 902. Next base: position 1,418,621 of record NZ_CP058261.1, on the reverse strand, counting down.
TTTAAGGTATTGTTCTACCTTAAAAAGAATGCCCCAAAGAAGAATGGTAAGGTTGCTATTATGGGGCGTATTACCATTGACAATCAGGTAGCTCAGTTTAGTACCAAACTTGAAATCCTCCCACAGAAATGGGATTTGAAATATGGAAGGGTAACAGGTAAAACAGAGGAAGCTACCCAGCTTAACCGCAAGTTGGAAGAAATCCGCTCACGTATGGTTACCCACTACGACGAGCTGATGAAGTACGAAGGTGTAGTTACTGCTCAGAAGCTAAAAGCTACTTTCTTGGGTATAGGAGTAATGGAAGACTCCTTACTAAAAGTCTATGAAAAGTTTAAAGAGGACTTTGCCCTAATGGTAGAAAAAGGAGTTAGAAGCTGGAGAACCCTCAACAAATATGAGAATGTATATACTCATTTATGTGAGTTTATCCAGCACAAATACCACAGAAGCGACATCTCCTTCAAGGAGCTTACCGAAGACTTTATCAACGATTTTGACTTTTACCTTAGAGTTAATAAAAGTCTTACTCACAACACAATATGGGTTTATATGATGCCCCTTTGTAAAATGGTAGAAATAGCTATAGACAAGGGTATCATCTATCGCAATCCTTTTAAGAATTATATAAGTTCTATGGAGGAGAAAGATAGAGGCTATTTGCTTAGAGAAGAAGTAGAAGCCCTTCTGCAATATCATCCTAAGAGTGCTTCTGTTGAATTAGTACGAGACCTATTTGTGTTTAGTTGCTTTACAGGCTTCTCTTACATAGACATCAAACAACTTAAAAGAAGTCACTTACAATCGTTCTTTGACGGTAACAAATGGCTTATCAAACGCCGTCAGAAATCCGATGTACCCTGTAATGTACGTTTGTTGGATATAGCCGAGAAAATTATTGAAAAATATGAGGGTACAACTCGTACAGAGGCACTGTTTCCTACGCCCTCCAATGCTAATTGCAACCTCCTGATTAAAAAGATGATGAAAGATTGTAATATCATTCGTGAAAAACCCATTTCATTTCACTGGGCACGCCATACCTTTGGTACTCTGTTCTTAACAGAAGGAGTTCCCTTGGAAAGTGTTAGTAAGATGATGGGACATAAGAATATCAAAACCACCCAGATTTATGCTAAAATCACCAATGAGAAAATTAGCAAGGATATGGAAATTGCTGCCGAACGATTAAAAAGCTTAAAGATAGGATAACTAACAAATTTCTTCTTAGAATTAAAATCCATTGATAACATTTCAAAAAGAGATGTGTCAATGGATTTTTTTGTTGCCTTACAGAAAGCTATTAGAAGAGAAAAAGACTTCAACAAATAAGGAAAAGGGTATTCGTTTGTCACAAATAGAAATACGTCATTAAGACTTACCTATTTTCCCTGTTTTAAACACTTAAGGCACGTAATGGCGGTTCGTTGTTCGAGTGCAAAGGTATTTCTGTGTTCTTAACGCTTCTTGCAAGGTCAAGCCCGATGGGTTTTCAAAAAAATCTCCAGCCCTTGTCCGTTGTCCTGCGGGTAGTATTTTTTTGAAAAACCTTGCAGAAGCTAAACACAGACCTTTTATGGCACTCGAAACGAAACCAGCTCATTCCGACCTTTAAGCGAATAAAAAAAATGTCAAATATGAGAAAAATGCCGCTTCTTACAGATTGTTTTTTGAAACGAATACCGCTTTTCCTCCCATTGTCGAATAAAAAATTTCAAAAGGACAACCCAAAAGCCGAAAATCGTGCGTATCGTGTCCAAACAAGCCGTAAAGCCGTATAAAACTCCTAAAATGTAACAAGATGAAAAAAGAACCCTGTATCGCAACTAAATTCGTTTCTCACGAAATAAGTCCCTTAGAGCATCTGAAAGACTGCCAAGTCTATCAGCTCCGTGTAAAGCTCAATAGCGGTGAGAAACTCACCCGAACAGAGAAAAATTGGATTACCCAAGCGGTCAATAGTAACTGCTTTTTCAGAAATGCTATCCCCTTATTGGGCTACCGATTTGACTTTTCCGATGTACTGAGAAAGTTCATTGTAAAGCAGTATAATAGTTGGTATGAATACTATGCTATCGACCGCACCAGCCTCCGTGCCTATCTTTATGGGCGCATAGACCAAATAGTAGAAATTTAGTAACCTAATAACAAATAGAACGCTTATGAATATCGTAGGAAGACTTACCGAAAATGCACAAGTGCAAACCCTATCAAATGGCAAACAAGTAGTTAATTTCTCTGTAGCAGTGAACGACAACTACCGAAACAAAGCAGGTGAAAACGTACAACAGACCTCCTTTTTTGACTGTGCTTATTGGCTCAGTACGGGAGTTGCTCCGTACCTTACCAAAGGCACATTGGTTGAATTGGAAGGACGAGTATCGGCAAGAGCGTGGCTCAATCGTGAGGGAGAGCCTCAAGCAGGCTTGAACTTTCACACCTCCAAAATCAAATTCCACTTTAGCAAGAAAGCAGAAGTAACACCTAATACCTCTGCAAGTGAAACAAATAACGCAAATGCCATAACACCTTTGCCAAAGCCCCAAGTCACAGCAGGGCAAGTCGCAGAGGAAGACGAGGATGATTTGCCTTTCTAAATGTATAACCCTTTAAAATTGAACAGAAAATGAATATCAGCAAAACACCTACAACACACCTTTTGGTGCGTGCCTATACCAATAGCGAATGGGATAGTTGCTACTTTTCCCTTATCACCCTTACCGAGCAATGGCTTGAGAAAGTGAAAAAAGTAGCCCAACAAGTGGCTACCCTAAAGAGCGACCCCGATTTTGTGAACCTTAGTTTCTATGAGGCAAGAACCGATTTTTATACCCTCAGCGATGAGGAACAGCCCGATTTATCCTTTTTGGAAGAACGTACTTGGGCTTTTGTGGAACTCACTGAGGAGGAATTAGCCTCTTTCAATGCGCCTGAAAGCCGTTTGGATATTTACCGAAGCGTATTTACTCGATACGATGATTTCTATATAAAAGCCTATGGAAAATACTCCTCCGATGAGTATTGGACGGACGACATCCGTTTTGAAGAACTTTTTAAAACCTTTGAAAAATGATAATAACAGACCTCAATGGTGCACCTATAGAGGTAACCGACCTTGATAAAGCCTTAGCGCAAGCCGATAGCTTTAGAGGCTATAAGCATACTGACAACACTCACAAGGCGTTAGATAAGAGGCTAAAAGCCTATTGGCAGGATTTATATATTAAACTAAAGCAACTCAAAGAAGCCCAAAACTCAACCCTTAATAAAACCTAACAGCCTATGGAAAGCGTTTAATTAGTCTATAAAACTGATAGCTGGCACTATATGAGTAGCCGTGTCCTTATGCAAGTATGCACAAGCAAATACAAAGCAATCGAAGTGATAAAAGCCTATTGCAAGCGGTACAAGCTACCCTTTACCCAAGACGACCTAACCAACTTGCAATGGTACGACCAAACTCAATGTAGCAAAAGAAGCATTGAGTTTGAGATAGAACCCCAAGAAGTAGTTTAACCTAAAAAAGTGTATCTCAATGAAACCACTCAAACAACCCTTAGCAACCGACACCCAAGCCCTATCCTATATAGGGATAATTATCCGAACTTTTGAACCACTGCACTTTATGAACCTTAGTGACCAAGACCGAGAGGCAACCCTTAAAGCCCGACAAGCCTTAGAAGCTATCGTAAAGGCAAACGGCTACACAGTGAGTTATCGCACTGAAAACACTATTAAAAAAGCCCCTTAAAAGATAAGGATATAAAAAACAGAAGTATCAATTTAAAAACGAAGTATCCAATGGAAACCCATTTTTTCAATCAAATTGCTCAGTTAGCCATACAAGGTAAACTGCACTTAGTCATAACCCAAGAAGCAAATAGCCAGCTTGTTGTATCTGTATTGCTTGAGAATGAACAATGTTCAGACCCTGCCAAGTACCTTTTGCCTCCCTTAGTACTTAGAGGCACTGCCAAAGAATTAGATGCAGGCTTTTTTCAAAGCATCACCCAACCCTTAGAAGAAACCTCGTCTCTTCTTGTGAATATGGAGCAGTACATCGAGGCGCAAAAGCAAGCCCAAAGGCAATCAGCTATGGAGAAAGAAAAAGCCGAGAAACAACAAAAGAAATACGATGAGGCTATGAAAAAAGTAGCTGATTTAGAAGCGCAGGGCAAGTACCGAGAAGCGTGGTCAAAACTACCTCCTCCCGATGAGTTCCCTAACTATGCCGATAAAATCCGCAAAAAAAGGTCAGAACTATCCACACACTTTGCCCCTACCTTGTTTGAAGAATAAGTATTAACCCCTAAAAAAAGTATTGTTATGCTCATAGCTACCCAACTGAAAAGAATGTTTGTCTTTGAAGAAAACCGACAAACTATTCATCTTGCCGACCCTAATCCATCGTGGTCAGTAGAGCAAGTCAAGAATTTTTACAGCACCCATTACCCCCTGCTCACCAATGCCAAAGCAGGCACACCTTACGTAGAGGGAGACAGCGTTGTCTATCCCCTACAAATCACAATGGGTACGAAAGGCTAAATCTCTATTAATTCTAAAGCTATGAGCCTTGTAAAACAGCTTAAAACAAGGCTTATAGCTAAAATTACAAACATTATCAAAAACTAAAAAAAACTAAAAATGTATGCAACAGCAATCCCAACAAACCCTCGCACCCATACAAAGCGAAGCACAGAGAGAACTCTACCGCAGGTTAAGAGAGTTTTCCAAAGCAGTCCAACGCTCCAAAGACCGCTCACAGATACGTCAAGAACAGCAACAAGTAGCCCCAAAAACTCTTTTGCCAATGGTTTTCTAAAAACGACCTTTCCTCCTAAAGTGTATCACTCAAGCAAACACATCATTTTTAGTGGAGAGGAGCAAGCACAGCTAAAAACCACTCTCAAGTGTTCCCTTGCTCAAATGGCAGACCATTACGGCTTTACTCCCTTTCCCATAGAGCGGTACGACCTTTCTTGTGGGATTGCCTTAGCCCTTTCTTACAGCCAAGAGCAAATCAAAAAGAGAGATACCAAAGGTACTTTCTGTGAACTAAAAGTATTGAAAGCCCCCAATAGCGATGTTTTTTTCTCTTGCGAAGAACGTTTTTATTTGCCCAACGAAGTGTTTTTTGTCCCTCTGCAACCACTTTATAGACTTCTGAAAGTACATAAAAACAAACCACTTTATGAACTATTTTTATCGGTATATGCCTACCTAAACCAACGTGCTTTTATAGCAAACTATGTACAAGAAGATTGTTTTGTGGCTTATGCCTATGAAATGTTGCAGGATTGTATTAGCCAAGACTATGAAGAAATAGCGGAAAGAGACCACCTCCTGCACCTTTTAAAGCAGGCACAACAAATAGGTACTATTCTTTCCAAAAAGATACGCAACCCTTGCCATTTAGACTTTTTTCAAAGGCGTATAGACCGCTTTATTCCTAAGAATGATTTGGAAGCCGAATGCCTTGCTCTTTCTCAAGCCTTTTATACCTTGTGGCAGGATTTTCCTAACCACTCTATCTATACCCATTTGCACAGAGCAGAGTGCTATGAGCAAGGTGAAGAGGAACTTTTTGAGGTAGAGAAATACCTATCTTTTGTCTATGAAGACCAAAGCGACCTATTCCATACCTATCTTTTAGATTGGCTCAATGGAGAATACTCCCAATGTAGTGAGATAGAACTCCCTACCATTTACAAACATTTCAACAGCACAACACCCCTTGCTAACTTTGATTTTGAACAGCGTTTCTTTCCTCTCTTAACCGAACTTATAACCCTTTTAAACCGCATTTAAAATGAAATACACAGACCTCACCCCAGAAGTAGGGGAAGTATATCGCCCTACATCAGCACTTGTTTTTTACGAAGATAGTAACCGCTACAACCCACAGAGTTATGTAGAGTACTTACACCTTGATAGCAATGGTAACCCTACAAGCGCACAACCGCTTACCCTCGACCAAGCGCAAGCACTTGCCAAAACACTCACCTGCCAAAAAGAGCAAGCACAAGCCTTTTTAGTCCCCAAAGGTATTATTCCTCGCAGGGTGCTCCATCTATCCCATAAAGGCGAGGGGCAGGCTGTTTGGTACTCTAAAACACAAAAAAAGCAGTTATTTTTTGCCTCCTCCCTCGCTATAGAAAGCAAAGAAGTAAATCTACCTCCTCTGTTGTGGAAAGCTACCCCCAAGAGCCTTTGGATATATGCCTTAGCCAAAAACCAAAAGCCACACCTTAATACACCTCTGTGCTATGCGCCTTTTTTCAACGTTTATGAAAATGGCAATGTGTGTATGGGGTCAGTGCAGGTAAATGAGCGTAAAGCCTCTTGCTTAGAAGACTTTATCACCCAATGGGAAGATTATTTTTTCAATAGCTATTTTTCTCATCAATTAGGCTCATATCCTATAACCAAAATACCCTTAATAAGCCTTTGGCAGGAACTCACTCAAAGTAATAAGCCTTTCCCTTACGAACTGCTCAATCCCAATCATCTCACCTTACAACAAATCCTATAACAATGAAACAGACCCTAAACACCTCAAACACCCTCAACCCTTTCAATACCTCTGTCCAAGCACACAAAGAGCGGGTACATTTTACTGATACTACTTTGCTCAACGCTACCAATCCTATTAAAGTACATCTGATAGGAGCAGGAGGCACAGGCTCTCAAGTAGCCACTGCTTTAGCACGTATCAACCACGCTTTGGTTGCTTTAGGACACGCAGGGTTATCGGTAACCCTTTGGGACAACGACCTTGTAAGCCCTGTCAATCTCGGCAGACAACTTTTTTCGGCTTGTGAGTTAGGAATGTACAAATCCACTGCTCTAATAAGCCGTATCAATCGCTTTTTTGGTACAGATTGGAGAGCGCAAACACAGCTATTCAACACTGAGACCTTTTCCTCTGAAGAAGAAACAATGAGAGGAAGCATTTACCTTTCGTGTGTAGATAGCGCAAAGGCACGCTTTGACATTGGGGAAGTACTCACTCATTTAGAGCGAGCCCATCACTACCACAACAACCCTAAGTATTGGTTAGATTTTGGTAACAACACTCATTCAGGGCAAGTGATTTTAGGTACTTTACAAGCCATTGAGCAACCTCATAGCGATACTTTTACTCCCATAGACACCCTGCCTACTATTACCCAAGCCTTTGGAGAACTATTAACACAATCTGAGCAGAATGACAATACCCCAAGTTGCTCCCTTGCCGAAGCCTTAACCAAGCAAGATTTGTTCATTAACGCCACTCTCTCACAAATGGGAAGCACCCTACTTTGGAACTTATTCAGAGAAGGACTCACTCCTTACAGAGGCTTTTTCCTCAACCTCAAAGATTTTCGTACACAATCCTTAGCTGTATAAACAACAACACTGACAAGCAGTTATAAAAAATGCTTGTCAGTGCTACTAACTGCCTGCTGGTGCTACCAGCCTTCTTTTCTTTGAGAAAGAAAAGAAGCAAAAGAAAGACCTTACAGATAGATTTTTTGTTAGTTTAGGATAAAGAGAAGTCTTATAAGATAGCTATTAAAGATAAAAAGAGGAGCTATTTCTTATAGTTAGCCTCCAAAATCTTTAGAATATCACTTTGTTTAAAGAGAATTTTACCACCAATTTGGATATAAGGAAATAGCCCATCATCACGGTATTGCTGTAGGGTTCTTTTGGTGATATGTAGCAGCTCACAGACCTCCTTCCCTGATAGAAATACCTCGCCGTCAAATACAGGACGGAAGTTTTTAAGGATAAAGTCCATTTGTTCTTTTAGGTTTTGAAGCTGACTTAGGTAAGAGCTTAGTTCCTGGTGTGTTTCTGTGAGTAAGTTCATTGGGTTTGAAGGTTAGAGGTTAAAAGCCGTTCTACATCACTACGCTTAAAATAGTTCTTGCGGTGGATGCACGAGAAAGGTAACAGTTTTTGGTCTTTATAATACTGCAAGGCACGCTTGCTAATGCCCAAAAGCAGACAAACCTCCTGAGAGTCCAACCACTTTTCTTTTTGCCAAATACCTTTGTAAGTATCCATTACCACTTGCAGAGAATTGTTGAGTTGCTGTACGTCTTTTTGTATCTGTTCAAAAACAGATTTTTCTATAACTACTACTTCCATTTGCATTATTTTGCGCAAAGGTAAAACAAAACAAGCCCACTTTTAGAAGTAGGCTTGTTTTGGAAGAGAAAGGAGGATTTTGGCTTTATATCTTTACTCTTTCTTCACATTAAACTCAAAATCAAGTTTTTGTTCATTGCCGAAGGAGTCGCTTATCCAAACGGAGAAAGACTGGTTAGCTTCTGAGGCAGAAGTGTAGTAAAGTCTAAACGCTCCTTTGGAGGTAAGTGGATAAACATCATTAACAAGTAAGACTTCTCCTTGTGGAGAGGTACGCAAACTTCCTTTTCCCTCATACTGAAAGTAACGAATAAAATAGCGGTTCTCATCGTACTGGTAAGGAGAGCGCAACTCACAGCGTATTTCTACCATATCGGTTTTACCTATACTTTTAGGCACAGGCAGTACCTTTACCTCAAAAGGAAAGTTTTGTTGTACATGCAACTCTTTTTTACAAGAGGTGAATAGGCTCACACATAGCATTGCGATGAGTCCTATTACAATTTTCTGATTTACTTTCTTCATTGTATTGTCTTTTTAAAGGTTAAAACATATAGCGCAGTCCTACAGTAGCACAGGGACGCAGTAGCTCAAAGGAACTTCCCCACAGAGCTGCTACTTTGCCAGAGCAAAGCACTAAAAAGTGATCACTTAGGTAAGTCTCTATCTGCAAACCTACCTGTGTGCCATAGAGAAAATGGTTTTCATTCTTTAGTAAAGCCCCATCAGGAAGGAGACTTTTGCTGTGATTGACTACCTCATAGCCCAAAAGAGCTTCTGCTCCCAAGTTCAAAGCTACCGTTTTACTGCTGTCACTGACTAAGGCAAAGCTATAGCCTCCTGCACCTATATACCTCTCAACAGGTATATTCAGACTCTTGTAAGGGTACAATCGCCTTTGATATTCAAGGGCAAAATGCTTGTAGTTACCCCTTTTAGCATTGATACTATAGCCTAACTGCACCCCAAAATCATCAGAAAAAGAGGAAGTAAAAGCCTCTGCGGGTGCGACCCAAGAGAGCGAAATACCTTTTTGTTTGGGTAACAATCGCTGTGCCTGGGCAATGGAGCCTCCTAAAAAGCACAGACAAATACAAGTGATAATTCTTAGCATTGGCATTAGAATTTAAGGTTAAACTGTTCTATAGGGCGAGCGGCTATAATCTCCTCGTTGGTGATGAGGAACGATTGGTAACGAGAGCCGTTCTTTTCAAAGATTTCTACCCGCAAAACCTTGTCATCAGAGAGGGTGAGTTGGTCTAACATATACACCGAGCGGGCTTCTTTATGAGCCTTTAACAGGGATATAGGTTGGTATACGCGCAAGGGATCAACGGGCACTTCTTGTACAATGCTCTTTTTGGTGGTCTTCTTATCAATGATTTTAAAAGTGATAAAATCTACTTCAAAAGGCAGGTTAGAGCGATTGGACAATTGCACATCTACATAGAGTTTGCTATTGTGTACATAGATGCCTTTTAGTAGCCATTGTATACCTGCATTCTCTGAACCTATATGCTTAATATAATTCTTCTTTTGATGATAGATAGATGACATAATAATTTGTGCTACCGCAGGTGATTCCCAGCCTGTATCGGAGAAGAGAATATCCGATTTCACATTATTGCCTTGGGGCATTCCTCTACCAAAATCAATGGTAAGAGGCTGTGGTGTGGTGTGATAACTCACCTCAAAGCTATAAAAGCCTCCGTCTTGAGTGATGACCGATAGGTTGGTGCTATCGGTAAAGTCTGTTTTAGCTACCTTTACCCTTAGTACATTCTCGGCATCTTTCACCTTGTCGGCTACTAAGTTTTCACTGCCTAAATCTACATAGCGGATAGAAGCAGGAAAGATAAGATGGGTTGTTTGGTCATAAGCCACCTGCAAAGGATAAGGCACTACTTTTCCTGATTGTGCTAAAAGTTCCTTTTTCTCAGTACTGAGGGCTGTGTTTTCCTTTGCCTCATTCTGGGCTTGCACGGTAATAGTAAGCATTGTTACCGATAAAAATAAGTGTAATTTACGCATAAATAAAATGATATTAAGTGTGTTTAATAGGTTGAAAAATAAATAATTGTGTTGTTTTGTGCTTTGTTGTGTGTTTATAAGTTTGTCTGAAAGGCTATTTTTTAGAGATGAGTAGGAGCTGATAACCTGCTTTAACCCTTATGGAAGGCTGTGCAATCTTTTTAGAAAGATAAGACGTACCTCCTTGTACGACCCCTTTGCTCAGCTCCGAGACAATTTGGTCTTTGGCGGAAGAGCTAAAGGTAAAGCTACTCCCTGAACTTTTGCTCATTCCTGCTGCTATTTCTCTAAAGGCATTGGCATCGGAAGAAGCGGGCAGGTATAACCCTTGTTGCCCATCGATGTCGTAGGCAGCTATAGAGACAGGAATTACCTTGCCCTTGTATTCTAAGGATTTTACGGTGAGTAACAATCTATCACCACTCACTTTAGCAGAGGCTGTAAGCAGTTCTCCTTTAGGAATGAGTATGCCTGCTACTCGTATAGGCTCTAAAAGTCTTAGCTGCACCCTTGAGTTTTCTCCTAATAGCTGTTCGATATGTGTACAAGCGCGAATGCTATTCTTTAGGATACTGCCTTGTGGCTTGAAGCTCTCGCCATCGAAAAAAGCGGTCTGTTGCTCCTTCACCCATTCTTGCAGAGCCTCCTTCTCGGACTGCTTGCGGGGCAAACGACTGACTACCTTTTCCTCTGGGGTATAGACAGGAGCAATGTTTTTACTCTGTTCTGCATTGTCAGCTTCGCTACTATTGTTTCCCTCGCCCTCTTGCGAGCCTGCACCCCCCATCATTGAAGGGTTTTGTTGTCCTTTAGGCAAATATCTTGAAGCCATTTCATAAGACTTTTCCATCAATGCCATTTGGGCATCTATAGAGGTAGGATCTTGCTTGTTGGAGAGTTGAGACTTGAGTGAGGCTATCTCTTCTTTGAGTCGTTGTTGCTCCTCGTAAGCACTATTGTCTTGGTAGAAACTGCCTAAAGTCTGGTGAATATCGCGATAAGACTGAGCAGAACGCTCAAAGGCATTAGGGGTAGCCTTGCGATAACGTGGAGTGGGTTCCTCTTCCTCCTCGATAGCTTCAGGATATTCCTCGCCTTCGTCTTCTTGCCAATAGTCCGACAGCGCATTGAGAGAGGCTTTTTTATCAGCTTCTTTTTCTTCTAAGAGGGCTTCTTCATAGGCTTTTTCCTTGTCAGAAGGCAAGAGGGTTTCGGTAGCTTGTGGTATTGCCTCATTGATACCTACTTGTGTTTGCTCTTGCTCACTTCCGCCACCAAAAAGCAGATACATACAAGCGAGGAAGATTATCCCCATTAGGGCATAGATGACAATTTTCTTGAGTTGTTGTTTTTTAGCAAGGGCTTTTTCCTCATTGCGCTCTTGGAGGGCTTTTTCCTCTTCTTCACTGACCAAGAAACTCGGTGTAGAAGAAGGAGTGTTAGCCTTATCTGAGGCAGGGATATTACCGTTTTGCTCTGGAAGGGGTGTGTTCTTTTCCATTATTAAGTTGTTTAAAAATTAACGAATCCTTTTTTGGGGTATTTCCCTCTGTAGGTACAATAGCCTTGTTGTCAATATGCTGTATGGCAGGGGCTTCGCCTTGGTGGTACTCTTGGTAAGCGTGCCATAGTATAAAAAGAGTAAGTAGCGAGTAGACTGCAAAGGCTAAGAGTACCAAGCGTTTTCTTTGTGAGGGTGAAAGTCCCTGGCAATAACTTCGGGTTTGCTTTTTTAGAGAATGTATCTCTCTTTGGATTTTGGCTATCATCTCTCTACGGTTCTAAGGTCTTTGTTTTCTATTACATTGAACTGTTCGATGATAAATCCCTGAGGGTTGTTATCAGAACGCACGGAGTTAATCAACCTGCAGGAGGTAATAAGACTCCTTTCGGTGATGTTGCTGGCACGAGTGATGAACTGTTTGGCAAAGGTTTCCACCTGATAAGGATAGCTATTAAAGTTACAGCGCACGCTATCGATGACTACCCGTTGGAGGATATTACCAGAGATGATGCGGTTGTAATAGCCTTTTTCAGCCAAATCTTTATAGTAGTTAAAGGCAGATTTATCAGCCATAAAGAAGGCACGTTTGGTATTGTCTTCAATTGCTTTTTTATCGGGCGCTAAGTTGAAGAAGAGTTCGTGAAACCTGCGCACGTGTTCTTTAGCCTCGACAGGACGATTGATTTTTTCATCTTGAGAGAGTGCCAGCATTAGTGATTTACCGTTGTCTAACACATAGATTTTCTCGCGCTGTTTCTCGGCAAAGTAATAGGCATAGCCTACAGCGAAGATACTCACGCCTGAGCAGAGCACAGCAAAGGCTATGGCATACATACGGATTTGCTTGAATCCGTTTTCAATGTTTCTAAAGATTTTAAATTCCATTAATTTTAGTATTCAATTAGACTTGTTTTTACTTCATTAACCTGCCTGTAATATTACCTGAAAGAGAGCCAGCTCCTGCACCTGCTATATTACCTGCATTGGAGGTAGCTTGGTTTACATTTCTACCATAATTACCCATACCTCCTGCTTGTATGATCCAACCTGCTACAGTAGGAATGGTAAAATAGCCTATGATACCAATGACCATAAAGATAATGTAGGCTGTGTTGGTAGTATCAGGAATAAAACTTGGGTCAGAGAGTTGTTCGATGTCTCTTTGTAATATAAGAGATTGGATACGTGCTAAAATAGCACTAAACAAATCGGATACAGGAAGCCATAGATAGACACTTACATAACGGGTAACCCATTGTAGTAAGGTAGATTGAAATCCATCCCATACCGAAATGGCAAAAGCTATAGGTCCTAAGATAGACATCACCACAAGAAAGAAAGTGCGTATGGTGTCAATCACTAAAGCGGCTGCTTGAAAGAGCATTTCGAGTAGCTCACGAAACCACGATCGGATGCTTTGCTTGAGGTCATACATTCCTCTTTCAATATACATTCCTGCCATTACAGCCATATCTTCGGGCATCCAACCTAATTCATCAATCTTTTTGTCAAACTCTTCATCTGAGACAAGGTAGGCAGTTTCAGGGTTACGCAATTGTGCTTCTCGCTCTAATCGGTCTTTCTGCTCTTGTAGTTTGTGCAAATCGAGCGTTTGTCCTTCTAAGATGCTATGGGTACCTGTTACCACAGGGCTTAACACTGTATTCATTGTTCCTAACACCAGAGTAGGGAAAAATATCACACACAACCCTATGGCAAAGGGACGGAGCAAGGGATACACATCCACAGGTTCGGCACGGGCTAAGGCTTGCCATATACGCATTGCCACATAGAACAGTGCCCCTAAGCCTGCCAAGCCTTTGGCTATGGCAGACATCTGAGCTGTTAGGGGCATCATCTCGTCGTATAAAGTACGGAGTATTTGGTGTAGATTTTCCATTTATCAGTCTTTTACCAGTATTTGAGTTCTGTTCCATAGAGTGAGAGTACCTTTTGCGCATCGTTTTGCTTCTTAGCTCGTAGATAGCTTACCGAGATGTTCTTCTGGGTGTAGTAGCGTACTAAGTTATAGTACTCTTTCACTTCCTTATGCACCTTGTCGATAATATCCATACGCTCTTTGTCGTTCATAGAGAGTGAGGAACTATTGACAATTTGTCGCAGGTCTTTGAGCAGCTTAGAACTTTCGCCCAAGAGCTTGGAGTAGCCATTGGCAATAGCCGACAACTCTTGAGAGGAGAAGTTAGGGTCTTGGCTCATCTTCTTGAAGTTGGTTACATACATCTTGGAGATGTCGCCCACCAGTAACACTGTTTCTTGTACCTTGCGGGCATCTTTTACCAAGTTATTTACCTTTTTCAGAGCATCGTAATACTCCTTGCCTTGGTTGTAGAGCTTTTCCACCTCTCGGAAGTTGTTGAGCATATTCTTAGCTGTTGAGGAGGTTTGCACTATCTGCTGGGTAGTGTTGATAATGCTCTGAGCAAAATTAGTCGGGTCAGTTACTACCCATTGTGCGCTTAGTTTGGAGCTTGCCAGCATAGCTATAGCAAAAAGCCCCGTTAATAACATTTTCTTCATTGGCTTTAATTATTATGATTTACGTATGATTATTAGTTTATTACAGTCCATTAGCCATTTGTACGATGGCTTTTTCCAAATTGCCGTCTAACTTCTCGGAGAGTTCCATCACTTGGTGTTTTTCGCTCTCTTCAGTGGTGTAGGCGAAGTATTCTTCTCGGCTTACCTCTGTAGCATACACCGCAGAGTGTGTGCCTCCTAAGCCTATCCACACTTCTTTGTATTTGCGACGAGAGTCGTTGGAGAGATTGATAGATAGGATTTGCGACTTCTCTTTCTCGGTAAGCCCCAACATCGCTTGGATAGCATCGAACTTGTTCATATACTTACGCTGGTCAAGCAATATCTTGCAATCGGAGTTGTTGATGATAGATTCCTTCACGATAGGTGAATGGATGATATCATCTACCTCTTGGGTTACAATCACTGCCTCTCCAAAGAACTTACGCACGGTTTTGAATAGGTACTTGATGTACTCCGCCATTCCTTCTTTGGCAATCGCTTTCCACGCTTCTTCGATGAGAATCATCTTGCGGATACCCTTCAGACGTCTCATCTTGTTGATAAACACCTCCATAATGATGATAGTAACCACAGGAAAGAGTATGGGATGGTCTTTAATCGCATCAATTTCAAAGACGATAAAGCGTTTGGAGAGCAGGTCTAACTCCTTGTCAGAATTGAGCAGATAGTCGTATTCACCTCCTTTGTAATAAGGCTCTAACACGTTGAGGAAGTTAGCCAAGTCAAAGTCCTTTTCTCTTACCTGCTTCTCTTGTAGTATAGCTCGGTAGTCATTCTTGATATACTCGTAAAAGCCATTGAAAGAAGGTGTGTGCGAGGGATTGTCTTTTACCAATTGCAGGTAAAGGTTCACTGCATTGGAAAGGGCTACCTCTTCCGCACGTGTAGGAGGCTCATTGTCTCGCTTCCAAAGGGTGAGTATCAGTGTTTTGATACTCTCTCGCTTTTCGATGTCGAACACCCCATCATCAGTGTAGAAAGGGTTAAAAGCAATGGGATTGTCCTCGGTATAAGTAAAGTAAATCCCATCCTTTCCTTTGGTCTTATGGTGAATAAGCTCACAGACTCCTTGGTAGGAGTTCCCTGTATCTACTAAAACGATATGTGTTCCTTGTTCGTAATATTGCCTCACTAAGTGGTTCGTGAAAAAGGATTTGCCACTACCCGAAGGTCCTAAGACGAACTTATTGCGGTTGGTGATAATCCCTTTCTTCATAGGTTCATCGGAGATATCCAAATGGATAGGCTTGCCTGTGAGCCTGTCGGCCATCTTAATGCCGAAAGGACTGGAAGAACTTTGATAGTTGGTCTCCTGAGTGAAAAAGCACAAAGCGGGCTCTATAAAAGTATAGAAAGTCTCTTCACTGGGAAAGTCGGCTGCATTGCCAGCTATACCTGCCCAATAGAGAGTTGCCGTATCAATGGTGTTATGGCGAGGCTTGCACTCCATTGACGCTAAAGCACTCCCCACATCGTTTTTAATGCTCCTAAGCTCTTGTGGGTTGTCCGACCACGCCATCACATTAAAGTGCGCTCTGATAGAGGAAAGTCCGTAAGAGTGTGCCTCATTGAGGTATTGCTCGATCCACTCTTTGTTGATTTGGTTGCTACGGCTGTATCTTGAAAGCGAGTGCATATTGCGTGCTGATTTCTCAAACTGTCTGAGGTTCTCATCGGAATTGTCCAAGAATAGGTATTGGTTATAGATATGGTTACAACTCAGTAGCAAGCCCACAGGGGCTGCAAACGACAAACGGCAATCGCTCTTATCGGTAGAGAGTCGCTCGTAACGGCTATCGGCTTGTACCTTAGAAGGCAAGTCTTCTGTATCTGATAAGGTATGCACACAGAGTCTTTGGTTACCAATGCGCATTTGCTCGGCAGAGAGGCATATATCTTGCAGACTCTCTTTCTCATTAGTGGAAAGACTGAGATATTGTTCAAAGAGTCCCTTTTTGTGAGGAGTGCCTATATAGTCCTCTGTTTTTAGCTGACGGAGCTTTATCAGGTTAGAGTCGTTTAAAATACGCTCTAGCTGTGCTAAGGCTTCCAAAAATTGAGTGGCGTGTTCTCGGTTAGTGAGCTCCTTAGGCAAGAAGTTTCCTTTGCAAAGGGAGGAAAAGTTGCTTTGGGCTCTCATTCGGTTTTTGGTGGTTTGGGTGATAAACAGATAGCATCTGTGATTTAAGAACGGACGTTCGTTAAAATGCTTTTCGTACGAATGAGAGAGAAAACTCAGGTTCTCACCTTGCAGTTCAGGTTCGTATTGTTCCTTGATAAACCAGTCCTGTTTGTGGATAACGGTATACTGTGGCAATACTTTGATAGCCTTATGCCAAAGTGAGTGGAGTATCTCATAGTCCTCACCCGAAATGGTAAAGAGCTCTGGGAGCTGTACCTCAAAGCCTATACTGATGTCGGCTTCTTTGGTGAGTAAGCAGTCTTGTTCTATGGCAAGAATAGGAAACTTACTCTCTAAGGTGTTGATTTTAGAACTATTTCTCATTGAGGGTTGTTTTAGGTTTGGGGTAACGAATAAATTGGCGTGGTGATCTTTGGTGACGTAGGTATTTGGGGTGGCGTTTGCGAGCTGCTTGTTTCATCAGGCCGTGTTCACCGTATTTCTGGTTTAGTGAAAAAGTCTGCCAAACCACAAGGCTGACCATACTAACGCCTACCCCCAAGCATACAAAAGAATTGACCCCTACCGTGTAGAGGATCATCACCAAGATGAGCACCGAGAGCAGTCCCCCTGCAAAGATGAAGAGGTACTGCGCTTTGAGTCCTTTGAACTCTACACTTCTGCCGATGCCTTTGTTGATAGAATAGCTATTTTTTGTCTCCATAATCTATAAGAAGAACGAACGCAAGATGGTAGCCGCTACAATTAGGAAGATACAAGCCCCAAACCAACTGGCAGCCGTTTTGCTGGTATCGGGGTCGCCACTACTAAACTTGTTATACACCTTCACCCCACCGATGAGTCCCACCACAGCCCCTATGGCATAGATGAGCTTGGTAGCTGGGTCGAAATACGAGGTAACCATACGGGTAGCTTCGTTGATACCTCCTACACCATTGCCCTGAGCAATGGAAAATTGTGTAACTCCTATCATTGTCAGTAGAAGGAGTCGTTTTAGAATTGATTTTCGCTTCATTGATAATCTGTTATTTTAAAATTTGGTGCAAAAGTAAAGGAAGATAAAGAGCAGGAAGCAAGTGTGGTAGCAAGTGGCTGAAAATGGCAGGGAATGGCTCTGAAAAAGAAAGTCTTAAATATTTCTTGTATATTTTAAATATTTGATGTACATTTGCAAAAAAAATATATATAATGGAAATATCAGCACTTGTATCTATAGTAACACCTCTTATCTTGCCTTTTTTTAATAAGGTTGGAGATGGAATTATTGGAAAAATGGGAGAAGATCTATGGAATCTTTTAAAAAAGCCCTTTGAAAATAAAAAAATTCAGGTTAATGATAAAATTGAAGAAGAAAATTTGAGACAAGTTTTATCGGAAATTTTAGAAGAAGACTCTATTTTAAGAGGAAAAGTAGAATGTTTGCTTAAGTCTAACAATTCTAATTTTACTCAAAATATAAACAATGAAGGAGCAACGATAGGAAAGCTAGTCAACATAAGTAATGTAAACGGTACTATCAACTTATGACAACTCAAAATATAAATAATAATTCTGTAGATCAGCAGACCAATATAACGAATGTAGAAAATCTGAATATCAGTCCAAAAACAAGGTGGCAAAAGCGTTTTGAAGAATTAAAGCGACAAGTTGAAAATGATGAAAGATATGCTACCTTTATTGATGATTTTGAAGAATATAATACTATTAAAGATGGCATAGGTTTAGAGAAAAAGTTAAGTGATGGCAAGTTTAATGAAACTGAAATTAATCGTGCTCTTCGTCTTAAAGAGAAATATGCCAAAAGAGTTGTTAAAGATGAAATGTTTCTTGCTCAACAAAAAATAGATGTAGAAATATTTTCAATAATAGATAATGGTTTTTATACCTATGTATATCCTTTAATTCTTGAAAATCAATCTAAAAAATATATTTTGGAAATATTGAATGAAAAGGTCATACAACCTATCTTAGAAATATTAAATAAAGAAGGAGCTGAAGATAATTACTTAGATTACAATGCTAATGATATTTTTGGTATGGTTTATTTTTTAACAGGTAAGTGTCACTTAAATTGGAAAAATTATGATACTTTATAACAACGCTTTTGATTTATATCACACTATTTTTAGGATATTACATCTATTAAATAAAGTAAGTGATGATGAAGTTATTGAAATTGATAGAATCAGAATTTGGGATTATTATTTACTATTTACAAATGAGATTTTTAATATAAAACCCATAAGAAATAAAAAAGAATATAACCAATTATTAAAAAAGCTCAATATAAAAAAGAACAATCCATATCAACAAATTTATGACCAAAGAAAAACTTTAGAAAAAATAAAACCATATCAATTATCCGCATTGAATTGTTTAGCTTCTTATAATATAATTGATAAGGAATATCTGTTTAAAGAAGAAGTTAAAATTAATTCTTTTGACTTACTAAAAGGATATATACAATCTGTAGGAGATTTATCGGATAGAGAAAAAAATATAATAACCATTATGACATCATTTTTTAGAAATATATCTTTAATAGGGAATGATGGATTAAAAAAAAGAAGCAATTTAATGGAAAGTAAGTATGATGAATAACCTATTCTTGAGAAGATTGGTAATATACACCAATGAGAGAAACATAGCCTATGACGAGACTTTTCATAAAGGAATTAATATCATCTGTGGGGATAATAGTAGTGGAAAATCTACTATAACACATTTTATTTTCTTTGTTTTAGGAGGAGATTTTAAGGATTTTGTTCCTGAAGCAAAAGAATGTCAAGTAGTTTATGCAGAAGTAGAAGCGAATGGACTTATTTTTACTATAAAAAGATATATTGAAATTAATGAAAGAAATAATATAAACTCACGAGTTGCAATGCACTTATTCCTTGGAGATTTTGAAGAAAGTCAGAATCCTCCGTCAAACAAATATTGGCAGAAATATCCGTACAATACAACTTTAAAAAAGAAGAGTTTTTCAAATGTTCTTTTTGAGCTATTAGATATTCCAGAAGTTAAGGAAGAAAATAATATTTCTATACATCAAATATTAAGACTTTTATATATTGACCAAGAGTCGCCGACAGGGTCTTTATTTTACTATGAACAATTTGATAGTCAGTCTACGAGAGAGGCTATAGCTGACTTACTTTTAGGGGTGTATAACCAAGATTTATATACTCACAAGTTGAGTTTACAAGATTCAGAAAAAAGATTAGAAGAATTAAAGAGTGAAATTAAAATTACTAAAAACTTTTTTCCTGATGCTTTTTCTCTCAGTAAAGAACATATAGAAACTCAAATAGATAATAATAAAAAGCAAATATCAGAAATAAAGAACAAAATTATTGAAGTTAGAAAAGGTGTGCAAGTTGTAGAGTTTGATAGTGAAAAACAATTAGAATTTCAAAAACTACAACAAGAAACTGCACAAGAAAGAGAGAATCTCATAAAACTACAAAATGAAATTACAGTTTTACAAAATGAAATTGTAGATTCTGAATACTTTATAGAGGTACTAAATAATAAATACAGAGCCTTAAAAAATTCTATAAAAACGAGAGAATTTTTAGGAAGTATTCCA
Organism: Capnocytophaga sp. oral taxon 902; assembly: GCF_013394735.1. Lineage (NCBI taxonomy): Bacteria > Pseudomonadati > Bacteroidota > Flavobacteriia > Flavobacteriales > Flavobacteriaceae > Capnocytophaga > Capnocytophaga sp. oral taxon 902. The sequence goes on along the minus strand of NZ_CP058261.1, from coordinate 1,398,650 downwards.
ATTGATTATTGTCCTGAATGTTTAAGTAAACTAGAGAGTGTTATAGAGGAAAATAGATGTAAGTTGTGTAAGCAAGAAATTGATGATACTTTGGGAATTACTCAAGCCAAAAGAATGCAATTAGAAATAAAATTTCAAATAGAAGAATCTAAAAAATTACTTAATTTAAAAAATGAAAGACTAGAAGAAAAGCGAATTTTGTTGCAAAACAAGAAGGAAGTTGTGGAAAATTTACAAAGAAAAGTAAATAACTCAATAGTAAATGTAATACCTTTTGAATTAGAAGAGTTAGACTCCTTAAATTATCAAATAGGAATTATAGAAGGAAAAATAACACAACTCCAAACAATGTTAGAACAAGCATTAAAATATGAAACTTTAATTGACGAGATGCAATTCTTAGAAAAAAAAATATACAACTTAAAAAATATAATTTCAGGTATTATAAAAGAACAAGAAGAAAATAAAAAGAAGATATTGAGTGTAATACAAGAAGAGGGAGTTTTCCTGCTTAACAATGATTTAGAAAGACAGAAAGAGTTTACCGATGCAGAACCAAGAGATTTAGTAATCAACTTTTCTAATAATATAGTATACCTAAAAACAGATAATTCAGAAAGGTATAAGCAATATCAGAAATTTTCGGCAAGTTCTAATTTCTATTTAAAAGTAGCTGCTCGTTTTGCTATATTCTTAGCTTCATTACGTGTTCTAAATATGCGTTTTCCTCGCTTTATTTTTGCTGATAATATGGAAGATAAAGGAATTGAGCTTGAAAGAGCTCAAAATTTGCAAAGAATTCTTATAAAACGTGTCAATGAATTAGATAAAGGACAAAATTCTCAAATTATTTATACTACTTCATACATTACAGAAGAACTTAAACAAAGTAAATATGTTGTAGGACAATATTATACAAAAGATAATAGAAGCCTGAAAAATATTGGTTAATATTTAGAGTAATATACTGAACAACCTGCCTTTGCCATAGCAGATGAAATTCTGTGCGACATAGCTACCCTCACACAAATTCCCTAATATCAAACTCCGTTTTACTCTCTACAGTTTTAGGCAACGCCTTCTCCAAGAGCGCACTCACTTTAAGAGTCGCTTGGGGTAAGGCTTTTTCTATAGCTTCTAACAGGCTAGTACCCTTTACTTTTTGCAGTAGCTCTATGTTCTCGGTGGTAACCTCTTCTTTGTCCTCAGAGAGGAAAGTAGCTACCTTTTCCAAGTCCTCAAACGAAAGCCCCGTAGCAAAATCATTGTCCTCTTCCTCTGTTCGATAGCTGCGTAAATCCTCTTCTTCATCTTCAAGGTCTATGGTAGGTTCCTCTTCCCATTCTGTCAGAATATCCTGTTGCTCTTTTTCTGTTAAGGGGATAGTTGTCGTAGCTACCTTTGCAGGAGGCACAAACCTGCTTTCCCCCATTACCGAAGTTGAAGGAGCTGTTTTGGGTATAGGAGTAGCTTTAGGTTTGGGAGCTCTCTTTTTAGAATGTGTTATAGGCATTTTGTCTGATAGCAACAACAAAATCACCACGATAAGTAGTAAAATGATAATTTTTTCCATTGTTAAAATATAGGTTTGTATTTCTGTTCAAAACTCTGTGTGATTTCCTCTTGGTACTGCTCGAAATGCGCTTTAAGCACATTGTCCAAATAGTTGTACAGACTGATCTTGTCTTCTCCTATCACTTGTACAATGCGGGCTATTCGCTGGTGAAACTCTGGGCGTATATACACCGATTTTCCTTCCCTTGCTGAAGTCTCTCCTTGCTCAAAAAAATAACTTTCATACTCATAGAGTTCTGCCTTTTTCTTTTTGGTAGGAGCTGGTTTCTGAGGTGTTTTCTCTGTCTCTATCGGAGCCGTAGCAATGGCAGGGGCAGGCGTGGGTTGCTTGCCTGCCATTAGCTCCATTAGTTCGTTTTCGTCTATAGGTTTTACTGTCTTCATATCTTTAGGGTTTATTGAATAATCTGTACCAACTCATCAATAAAGTCGTCCAAATGGCAACCGCTCATCAGCTTCTCATCAGCAGGCATTAAGGTAGAACGGAATACCAACCGTTGGTTTTCTGTGCCATCTTTTCGGAAACGCTTGCTATCAGAGATGTAGGCTTGCATTAGGTTCAAACCTAAATCAGCGATCACCTGCTCGTATATCTTATACAAAGGCGATTTTTCTCTCCCATCTACCTGATTCCAAAACAAATGCACGCTTTTAATGGTACTTTCGGTATTCTTAGCGATGATATTGGAAAGTACCTCAGTAAAACTCAAAGTACTTTCAATTACCACTCTATCGGCAGTGATAGGTGAGAAAATGTGATGCATTTGAGCCAACAGGGTCAATATTCCTGCGGTGTTTACTGTCCCTGGCATATCAAAAAGTATAACCTCTATAGGGAAAGGTGTCTCTGCGATGAGTTGTTGTGCCTTTTCAAGGGCTTCATTAGGTTTACATTGTATTATGGGATATGCCTTTTTGTTCAGCTCACTGAACTGTCTATGAGCAGCTTTCTTAAAATGCTCGTTGTTCATCACTGTTTTGAGGTCTTGCTCTCGCATTCGGTGTAGGCTGTATTGTGGATAATCACAATCCATCACTGCTACATTGTAGCCCATTCGGTAGTGTAGCAAGCTGGCTACTAAGGTAGTAAAAGTGCTTTTTCCTACCCCTCCTTTCTGGGTAGAAAAGCTAATGAATTTTGTCGTTGATGTCATATATATGTGTTTAAATATGTTTGTAATTCAGTGAGTATATAAGTGCATAGCTATTCAAATACAACTATCTGTAATTAGCCAATTATCTAACTGCCTCTATAAGTAAGTATTTACTCACATAAGTAATTGACTAATTATCTAATTACTTACGTATGTACATACTTCTGTAGCTTTATAGCTTTGTAGCTTTGTAGCTACATAGCTACCTAATTACATTTTTACTTTCGTACATACTTGCTTTGGTATGCGGGTGCAAAGGAACATACAAATATACATATAGCCTTATGTAGGGTTGTAAATGGCTTTGTAAGGAAGTGATTGGCTTTATGTTACATACAAATCCTTTGCTAAGAAATCACTTGTTTTGCACCCTGAAATCACTTTACCCGCTCGTAGTGTTAATTTCTCTCTTTATGGCTAATTAAAATTCGACCGTTAGGGAGAATTTTCTGTTCACCCGAACAGAGCAAGTTGTGTTTTGAGGCACGCATTAGGCGTGTAGGCACCTCAAAACCACTTGCCCTTGCAGGGAGCTTAAAACGCACTCCGAAGTCGTGTTTTTTTACTAACACTGAATTTATATGACCTTACAGAAAACAACTCACAAACGCTCCACAGGTAGAAATAAAAAGATAAATCCTGCTTCTTTTAGATATGTCTTTAGATTAAATGAAGAAGAAAACAATCAGTTTCTCTCGCTTTTCGAGCAATCAGGAATGAAAGTCAAAGCGCATTTTATCACCTCTTTGCTTTTTAACCGAGAGATAAAAGTGGTGAAAATTGATAAATCTGCTTTAGATTATTACACCAAACTCACTGAACTCTATGTGCAATTTCGTTCGGTAGGGGTCAATTACAATCAGATTGTAAAGATACTCTACCGTAATTTTTCGGAGAAGAAAGCGGCTGCTTACCTCTATAAATTGGAGAAAGAAACTACCCAATTGATTGCTATCTGCAAACAAATATTAGAGCTTTCGCAGCAAATGGAGCAAAAACTAAGGTAGCTTTTAAGAAGAAAACAGCAGTTTATGATAGCAAAAATACATCGAGGAGAACAGCTGTTAGGAGTACTTTTGTACAATCACAACAAGGTATCTAAAGGGCAGGGAGAGGTGTTATACGCTCAAAAAGTGATACAACCTCTGCAAGGAAGTGTAGGCATTTCGGAAGTATCTCGTTCTTTTGCCCCTTATCTCTATGCCAACATAAGGACAGAAAAACCTATCCTACACATCTCCCTCAATCCCGATCCTAACGATAAGGTGAGTGATGAGACCTTTGTAAAGTTGGCTACTGACTATATGCAGCGAATAGGCTTTGGCGACCAACCTTTTGTGGTTTACAAACATTCGGATATTGAGCGCAAACATATTCACATCGTATCGCTGGGGATAGATGAAAACGGCAAGAAAATCTCTGATACTTTTGAAAAAATACGCTCAATGAAAGTATGCCGAGAGTTGGAAACGAAATACCAACTTATCCCTGCTATCACCAATGATTCACAGCTAACAGATGATGAGTTCTTGCCTTTGTCTAAATTAATACCCTTAGATTACCGACAAAACGACCTTAAAAAGGAGTTGGTACATATTGTAAAACAATTGCTAAAACACTATCATTTTGCCTCGTTAGGAGCATTTAACGCCTTGCTCAATCAGTTTAACATAGCGGTAGAAAAGGTAGAAGGCGAACTACAAGGTATTCCTAAAAAGGGCTTGGTATATGTGGTATTGGATGAGAATGGCAATAAGGCGAGCCATCCTTTTAAAGCCTCCAAGCTCGGCAAAACACTGAGCTTACCTTATATCGAAAAACACTTGCAAAAGGGACACGAATACCTAAAAGGACAAGACACCACTTCCTTAAAGGCACATATCACCTTTGCCAAAGAAACAGCTCATAGCAAAAGTGAATTTGTTCAAAAACTAAAAGCTAAAGGTATTGAGGTTGTCTTTCGTGAAAACAAAGAAGGGAGAACGTACGGGGTAACCTTTATCGACCACAACAGCCGATGTGTGTATAATGGATCTCAGCTGGGGAAGGAGTTTTCTGCCAATGTTTTTCATCAGTGGCTAAAATCGTTAGAAGAGCCTGCTACGGCTTTAACCTCTCAGGTAAATATGCCGGCTGTAACTCCTTATGCAAGTAAAAATCACGACAATACTAATACTGTTGAAGAGGATACTTTCTCTGACACTTCTTGGACACATTACCAAGAGGATTTTGGCAAGGACTCAGCCTTAAATGCTTTCTTTACTCTTTTCTCTTTGGATGATCAGGGGGTAGATTACGAAGAAGAGGATTTTACCAGAAGAATGAAACGTGCTACTGCCAAACGGCGAAAAATGAAAAACAAATCTTAGGTGTGGCTATTGAGCTGACACAGCTAAGTATAAAATATTGATAAACACTAAAAACAGAAACAAATATGCAAAACGATGATGATTTAAGAGCATTAGCCAAGATAATGGCGTTTATGAGAGCCGTAAGTATTCTCATAGTACTAATGCACCTCTATTGGTATTGTTATGGCTTTTTCCAAGGCGAAAAGTGGATATTAGCCGTAGTAGATAGAATCCTGACCAACTTCCAACGAACAGCAGGACTGTTCTCTCACCCGCTATACACCAAATGCTTTGCCCTCCTGCTCTTAGCCCTGAGCTGTTTGGGAACAACAGGCGTAAAAAACGACAAAATTACTTGGCGAAAGATTTACATCGCTCTGGGGGTAGGAGTAGCCCTCTACTTTGGCAACTTTTGGATTTTGTACTTGCGACTTCCTGCTTCAGTGGTTGCCTTTTTTTATATCCTTACCCTATCTTTGGGCTACATAGCGCTCCTTATGGCAGGTTCGTGGATGAGTCGCTTGTTAAAAGATAACCTTTTAGATGATATTTTTAACAATGAAAACGAGTCGTTTATGCAGGAAACTCGACTGATGAAAAACGAGTATTCTGTGAATCTACCTACTTTGTTCTACTACCGCAAGAAGTGGAACAAAGGCTGGATCAATGTGGTAAATCCCTTTCGGGCAACCATAGTGCTGGGGACTCCTGGTTCTGGTAAGTCTTATGCCATTGTGAACAACTATATCAAACAACAGATTGAGAAAGGTTTTGCAATGTACATCTACGACTTCAAGTTTGATGATCTCTCTACTATTGCCTATAATCACCTACTAAAAAACTTAGACAAGTACAAGGTAAAGCCCAAGTTCTATGTGATAAACTTTGATGATCCTCGTCGCAGTCATCGTTGCAACCCTATCAACCCAAACTTTATGAGTGATATTTCCGATGCTTACGAGTCTGCTTATACCATTATGCTCAATCTCAACCGATCGTGGATTCAAAAGCAAGGTGATTTCTTTGTGGAGTCACCTATCATTCTCTTAGCGGCTATCATTTGGTTTTTGAAGATTTACAAAGAGGGTAAGTACTGTACCTTTCCACACGCCATCGAGCTATTGAACAAGCCTTATGCTGATGTCTTTACCATTCTCACCTCGTATCCTGAACTTGAGAATTACCTATCGCCTTTTATGGATGCTTGGCAAGGAGGTGCACAAGACCAATTACAAGGACAGATAGCCAGTGCTAAAATTCCTCTCTCCCGAATGATTTCGCCTCAACTCTATTGGGTAATGACAGGTGACGATTTTTCGTTGGATATCAATAATCCTAAAGAGCCTAAAATCCTTTGTGTAGGCAATAATCCTGATAGACAAAACATTTACTCGGCAGCTTTGGGTTTGTACAATTCACGTATTGTAAAGCTCATCAACAAGAAAGGACAGCTCAAATCCTCTGTGATTATTGACGAGTTGCCTACGATTTATTTCAGGGGGTTAGACAACCTGATAGCCACAGCCCGAAGTAATAAAGTAGCCGTTTGTTTAGGCTTCCAAGATTACTCACAGCTCACTCGTGATTATGGCGATAAGGAAAGTAAGGTGATACAAAATACTGTAGGGAATATCTTTAGCGGACAAGTAGTAGGGGAAACTGCTAAAACCCTTTCTGAACGTTTTGGAAAGGTATTGCAGAAAAGGCAATCTACTACTATCAACCGCAATGACACCTCTACCTCCATATCTACACAACTGGATAGTTTGATTCCTGCCAGCAAAATATCCAATCTTACTCAAGGGATGTTTGTAGGAGCTGTTTCTGATAATTTTGACGAGCGTATCGAGCAGAAGATATTCCACGCTCAGATTATAGTAGATAATGAGAAAGTAGCTGCCGAGACCAAAGCCTACCAGAAAATACCTCAAATCCTCTCCTTTGAAGACGAAAACGGAGAAGACCAAATGCAACAACAAATACAAGCTAATTACAAACAAGTAAAAACCGACATCATCCAACTCATCACCGACGAGCTCACCCGCATTGAAAACGACCCTGAATTAGCGCATTTAATAAGGAAAGAAGAATAAATGAAGAAAACTGCTAAATATTTTAAGATGTTTAGCAGTTTTTTATTAGTTAAATCAGTCTTTCAAGAACTCCCCGACCATTATTCTTCCTCCTCCTTTGTCTTTTTCAGAATTTCTATATACTCCTCCTTTTAATACGATATATCTGTCTTTATAATAAGCAACAGGACGGGAAGCTGCAAAAAAATTATCAGCTTCATAAGAATACCAATTTTTCCCTTTATCAAAAGAGTAATTTAGTGTTATATAAGGAGTGGAAGATTTGTAATAACATATAAAATCTTTATATTTATAGTATTTTATTTCTTCTTCAGATTCAGTATATATTTCTCTTTCTTCTAAATTATATAAAGTAGCTTTATCTTTAAAAAAATTAAATTTCACCAAAAAAATATCGTCATTTTTCACTAACAAAATATCATAATTTTGAGACAATACTTTTACTTCTTCCTTTTGGGTAAGAAGATTGTAAGTGTATAAGTTCTTATTTTCCACATAATATAATGTATTATCTGAGTGTAATTGGTATTTTTTATGTTGCCAATTTTCAGGTATATTATACATTTTATGTGTCTCTATATCTGTAAATTTAGAAATATCATAAGATTTACATTCTAAGATTTTCCCATTAAAAACTCCATAAGAGAAAAGAGATTCATCATATTCTCCTATTTTTTCATATTTCAAATTTGAATTATTTAACAAATAAACATTTCTTTGATTATCTGTTTTCTCAGTTTCAATTAAGCAATATTTTTTAGTTACTGAAATGAAATAAATACTTTCATTAACAAATTCTATTTTGTGATATGTTTCTCCTAAGTCTTTTGATATAAAAATAATACCTGTCCTAGAAGGAGTACCTATCCCTTTAAAACCTGATAAAATTAATGTATTTTCATCTACAAAATAGAACTCTTCGAATTCTATATCATAAGAATTTATATCAAATTCTTCATAAATATCTGTAATTGCAATCCATTTCATATCTTTCTTTATTGAGTTTGTACATTGACATAATAGTATAAAAAGTATGTAAATAATATTTTTTTGTATCATTTTTCACTACTGTTCAATTAAAATTAACAATTTTTCTTTGAAATAATTGAAATATAGTTAGTTATATAGTATTTTTGAGTCAACGGATTTGATTTCACACCTTCGCAGAACATCATAAGAGTCTGCATGTGCATCAAGATAAATTTATTTTCGCTCAGTTAGTCTCATTTTTTAACAGAAATTATTTTAATTATCTAGTTTGTAAGTATGAGGATGATAAGTATATAAAGTCCTTTAGCTTTTAGAATCAGTTACTTACACTAATGTTTGGTCAACTTAGTAATCATGAAAATCTTTGTGACCTGATAGGAGACTCAGTATCTCGTTGACTGATAAAACTCTTTTGAGAGAACTTTTTGACAACACTATATTCGATAATGACAAAGGATGAAATAATTCAAGTGAACCGCTATTATTTAATTTTTATTAATGTCATTTTTTAGTGGACACTAGTGATCATTTTTTAAATTCTAGGAAATTTAGGGAACTTGGGAATTGATGGAACCTTGATAGTTTTCATAACAGGTATTACTGTTTTATCCATAATTTTTTTATCATATCATTAAAAATTTTTCTTAAGGTAGATTTTGTTATTTCTTTATAATTCAATTTTTGAGCCATAATAAATACTTGTCTCCAAGTAGCCGCACCTAAAAATTCTTTTGCATCGGGAGTTGAAATGATTTTTAATAAATCGTGTGCGGAAAGTTTCGACATCTCTTCTGGATTATATGCGTCTGGGTGTGTGGCAAAAGCAAATTCTTTAAATCGTTCATTATCTAATTCTATATTTGAGTAATAATTATAAATATTTTTTCTTATTTTTTCTTTTTTTTCTTTATCTGACAAAGTGAGTTTTTCCCAAATAGACAGAGAGAAGTTATCATTAAATTTATTTTCTATAATATCAGGTTCCATTGTATCATCATTTTTTGCTACATATCTTCGAAATACAACACCTTCTTCCATCAAATTTTGTAATCTATTTTTAGCTCTTATTAACCATTCTTGCCCTTCAGTAGTTAAATTATAATATAAAACCGTCGAAAATCGTACACAATATTTAAAACCATAACTAGTAGATGGGATTGGTTTATATTTATTTCCTTGTTTTTCATATATTTCTACTTTTAAACTAATATCTTCCATTTCTTTTGTAAGAGAAGGAGTCCACCACTCCTTAGTGTCATTTATTAAAGACCAAGAAGATATTTCTCTCATTTCACCAAAATAATATACAGGAGGCATATGTTTACAGTTTTTATGTCTTTCCATAAAGTCCTTAAAACGTTCTATATAATAATTGCAATCCCCCATTTTTTCACTTAGAGAAGTTGGGTTTTTATTACAATCATTAACCTCAAGAAAGGTTTTTTTTGTTTCTCCTAAGCTTGTTTTTAAAGTAAATGTTGTTTTGTTCATAACTATTAATTTAAAGGTTCTACAACTTCTAATTCTACGATTTCTTCGTTACTCTGTACTAAATGGTCTTTGAGTACATCTTTTTCAAGTCTTTCACCATTGAGCAGGTAATCTGCTTTTTCATTATTCATATCTACAGATATTGTTTCTCCTATATACCCCACTGTTTTTATATGTAAATATACAAATGTACCATAATCAACATCTTCTAAACAATTATTATGTTTATCTGTTAAATAAAAATCAATCACTTTAGGAGTTGGGATATATTCTGGCATAGGCATCCCTATAGTATCTATGTTTTCAGGGACATTTATTTGTCCTGAATCTATGAACTCTATTTTACCACTTTCAATAGGGGCATTGGCAGGGGGCATTTTGCCTGTGCCCATAATGGTAGATTTTTTAATAAGAGCTAAGTTATCTTGGTATTTGGCTGTTCCAATATCTTGCCATTGTGTTAGAGACAATAGTTGAAATCCATCCATAAAAGAAAAGTTTGCAGGACTTTTTTCTATTTCAGTACCTACAGTTTTACTTTGGATGGTAGGGGTGTCACTTAACACTTTAAATGTTCCTATATGAGGACCGAATTTCACCTTGGCTCCATTAATAACAAAAAGTTGGTCTTCTTGAGCTTTATCTTCCTTTTCTTGTTCTTTCTCAATAGCTTCCATTCTTTTTTGGTTACGCTGAGCTACAACTTGAGAAGCTCGTTCCTCTTGTTGTTCTGGAGTTGCTTTACCAATGGTAATGATTTCAGCCTCTTCACGTTCCTTTTCTTGACGCTTTTTATTATTCTTCTCTAAATTGTCTATGTATTTTTGTTGTTTATTTCCAAAGAACCAAGCCATAACAATGAGTATTTTAAATTTGTGTTGTTATTTATTTCATTTACAATAGATTCTATAAGAATACTATTTCTATATTCAAGTAGGTCTTCACCATTGCGAATTACTTTGTCTTCCTCTTTGGGATGTCCATTAAAAAGTAATCCTAACATATTATTTTGATTAAGGAAAGTAATAAAACCTTGTTCATTCTCTAATAGGTTATTAATAGAAGCGCAATAGTTCTCTATTTCATAACCTTTATGATTGGCAGTAATAGATAGTTGTATCTTTTTCCATTTGATTTTAATAGCAGAAAGATTGAATACTTTGGCTATTCTATTTTCTTCATTGATACCTACTTCTAAATAATTGAAAGTAGAGGCTATTTTTCGCAATAAAGTATTTATTGTATTTTCTTCAGGAAATAGATACTTTATAGTCATTACTTGGTAATAAGCTAAATTTGCTTTTTTACCTAAATACCAAATCTCTATAAAACGTTTATAAGTATCCTCTTGAGCATAAGGCGTAGTATAATCCTTAGTTACAACACTTTCTATGAGATATTTTTCATTTTTCATCTCTAATATTCTTTGCGTTTTCTATCAGAAGTTGGTTGCATACCAAACCAATCTCTATTAGCTGACCAGTGAAGATATTTATTGCGGAGGATTCTTAAAACATCCTGTGTTTCAATGATTGGGTTTCTTTTATATACTTCTTGTAAAACTTTTGCGTAATTGATTTTTGGCTCACTATCAAAAGTAACTGTTTTTTTATAAGTACCTCCTTCTAGAAGCATCATATTTTGATCTTCTTTTTTTATCTTTTCCTGTTCTTTTCGTCTTTTGCTTTTAATTTCATCAATTACTTTTCTCCCTTCTTCCTGAAGTAGTTTTTTTCTTTCTCCATCAGAAATAAATCTCCACTCTTTTTCTTCTTCTGATCTTTCCTCTTCTTTTTTATTCTCATCTCTAAAGACATATTTCCTCAAACGTTCTTTAACTTTTATGAGTATTTCGTCTTGAGGATCAGAAATAGGATAATCAGTAACAACATTTTTACTAATTACATTTGCATAGCTATTCCCTAAAAACTCATTAAAAAATTGCTGCATAAAATGTAGAGGGATATAACTATATTCTTTTCGTAAAAAACGAGTGCCTGAAAGTTTGAAATAGCTCTTATCAAAACTTTGATCCAATTGATCTTCCTTATACCAATGTTCTAAAATAAGATACTGTTGGAATACGTCTAAGTATATATGATTAATAATATTAGTAATATCATAATCAATTTCTATTTCATCAACATACTCAGTACCTGTTTCATAAGCACCTCCGATATCACAATGCACTCCAGGAAAAGCCTTTTCTATACAATTACGTTTGGGATTAAGAAGTATTTCTTCTGAGAAATGGGTTAAAGCAAAGTTTTCACGATGTTCATCCATTGCTGTAAAATGAACTGCTTTTTGGAATTTACCCAAATTATTGAGCTGTAGTTGTTCTACATCATCTTCAAAAAAACTTTTTTTACTATGCTGTATCCCTTTATCAAGTAAGTTAAGCCCGCTTATATTTCCAAATTCTTCATAGGAAGAAACAGTGTCATAAATCCCTACAAATCTTATCTCTAACCTTATCTTATCTAATATTTTAGGATTTATTCCTTCTTTTAATAGATAGTATCCTAAGTAGCCATATTTAGGCCATTTACCTTCTTCAAAGAAATCTATATTTACTCTTACCTTATCCTTATCATAATAAAAATAAGCATACTCATTATAACCATAACGATTACCCTCATTATATAGTCTTCTCCCCGTTTTTTCAAATCTTTTATCTAATTTAGCATCTTCTTCTCTTTTATTTGAGATATTTACTTCATAGAGGAAATTACGTGCTGCTGCAGCCCCTCGACTAAAGCCAAACACATCTAAGGTAAGTTCTATGTTCGTTCTTCCTCTAAATAACAACTTACTTTTTATTTTTTCAGCTAACATTTTACACCCTTTGCGTACTTTTCCTCTAATACCTGTATCTCCTGATCCAAATTGGAAGCCTGCACTTATATCTTTTTGCCTATCAAGAGAACCAATACCTTCTATATAAATAGCATAATCTTCATTACAGCATTTCCACATACGGGCTACATTGGTATAATCGTTCATCAGACTATTATCAACCCCTTGTTTATCTAACCAATTTCTGCTATCTGCCCGACGATAATCTGTAATATCAGTTTTGTTTTCTACATTTTTTTTGTCGTTATAAGGAATCATAAACTCAAAAAAACTCTCGGAAATTCTATTTCTTCGATATTTCAACTCTCCTTCCTTTCTTTTTACCTCTTTTTCATCATCTGAGGGAAGAATTTTAAGATCGTTTTGGTTGAGTACTTTTAAGCGTAAATCTGTATTCTCTTTGTTGTTGAGAGTACCATCAAAGAATAATCCAAACTCTAAGCGAATAGTTTCCCCATCTATCTCTTTGGGAGCCCCTGAGTTATATACAAATGTCTGTGTCATAGTTAAATTAGTTTTTATTCAAAAGGAGTGGGCTTATATACGGCTTTTTCAGACACTTTAAAAACTTCAACTGTTTTAGGTTCTAAAAAAGTTTGTTTACCATTATCGCCTATCAACTGAAAGGTGAGGTAGGTATTGGCGCGATTTACCCGAATGTCCAAATGAGCGGTTACTTTATCAGCATCTTCTCCAAAAACTTTTTTGTAAGCAGCTACTACTGCTTCCCAATCAAAACTTAGTTCTGCTAAGTATTTTTGTCCATTTTGAGTTTTGTAGTAAAATAACAGATTCTTAAATAAAGGGCGTTTTTGAATACTTTCCTCTAAGTAAAAAATATCTTGTTTGCCCATAAAAGAGGTAAATTTGGTATATAAGGTAGTTCCTGCTTCCCCATTCCAATAACGATACCCTACATCACCCATTTTTCCTTCGGGAACTTCAAAAGTAGAGAACCATTGGTATTGATGGTCTCTATAACTATCCCATAAGTCAAAGGGGATGGGCTTGTTTTTATTGGCTTCGCGTACTGCTTTAGGAATTGTTAAATCACTATTTAAAACCTCTTCTCTATCTTCTTTGCTAAAAATGAGGCGTTCGTGGCTATCTAACCCAGGAGGCTCTTTCAAATCTATTTTCTCAGCTTGGTATCTTCCTATTTCAGTAATTTTAAAATAGGCGTTACCAACCCATAACACTACTACCCCGCCAGGAGCTATACCTACTACTACCGTATTATAAGTAGTGTGTTTTACCTCCCCATTAGGCAATCTTTCTTCATAGCCTTCTCTAAAGAGTTTTTCTATCTTTTCGTAATCAATAGCTGTTTTGAGTCTATAAAAGCAATCCTCTTTATAGGAGAGCCATACCATATCTACGCTTTTAGGTAGTTTATCCATTGAAAGGCTTTCATATCCATAAGCATTTCCCCAATCGGGTTCTTCTTTTTTAGTGTACAACTCTCTTACAATGGGTCTTCCTCCTACCATAGCGGCATAAAAACGTATAGGGTAGCCTATAGGAGTATTTACTGCTATGCCCCATTCATATTCTTGTTCGTTCATATTCTTATTACTGTTGTTATGGTTTTGACAGCTAGCGAGCTGCAGGGTTAAGAGTAAAAATAATAATGGTTTTATTACAAATTTCTGTGGCATATTTTTAATCTAAAGGGGTAGGAGGAATAATATCTTCCTCTGTAAATTTTGAAATTTCTAATGTTTTAGGTTCTAAAAAAGTTTGTTTGCCATTATCACCTATCAATTGAAAGGTGGGGTAGGTATTGGCGCGATTTACGCGAATATCTAAGTGAGCCGTTACTTTATCGGCTTCTTTTCCAAATACTTTTTGATAAGCTGCTACTACTGCTTCCCAATCAAAACTTACTTCAGCCAAATATTTTTCTCCGTTTTCTGCTTTATACCAAATTACTAATTCTTTGAATAAGGGACGTTTTTGAATAGGTTCTTCTAAATAGAAGAAATCTTCTTTACCCATATAGGAAGCGAAATCAGTATACAAGGTAGCACCAGCTTCTCCATTCCAATAGCGGTAATTGACATCACCTATTTTTCCATTGGGAATTTCATAGACAGGGAACCATTGGTATTGATGGTTTCTATAACTATCCCATAAGCCAAAGGGGATGGGCTTGTTTTTATTGGCTTCTCGTACTGCTTTAGGAATTGTTAAATCACTATTTAAAACCTCTTCTCTATCCTCTTTGCTAAATATAAGGCGTTCGTGGCTATCTAACCCAGGAGGCTCTTTCAAATCTATTTTTTCTGCTTGGTATCTTCCTATTTCAGTAATTTTTTTATAGCCTCTACCTACCCATAGCACTACTACACCCCCAGGGGCTATGCCTACCACTACTGTATCATAAGTAGAGTGATCTACTTCTCCATTAGGCTCTCTTTGGTCATAGCCTTCTCTGAAGAGTTTTTCTACCTTTTCGTAATCAATAGCGGTTTTGAGTCTATAAAAGCAATCCTCTTTATAGGACAGCCATACCATATCTACGCTTTTAGGTAGTTTGTCCATTGAATGGCTTTCATAGCCTAATGCACTCCCCCAATCGGGTTCTTCCTTTTTAGTGTACAACTCTCTTACAATGGGAGTTCCTCCCACCATAGCGGCATAGAAGCGTATAGGGTAACCTATAGGGGTATTCACCGCTACGCCCCAATCGTATTGTGGTTCGTTCATATTCTTATTATTGCTATTATGGTTTTGACAGCTAGCGAGCTGCAGAGTTAAGAGTAAAAATAATAATGGTTTTATTACAAATTTCTGGGGCATATTTTTAATCTAAAGGGGTAGGAGGAATAATATCTTCCTCTGTAAATTTTGAAATTTCTAATGTTTTAGGTTCTAAAAAAGTTTGTTTGCCATTATCACCTATCAATTGAAAGGTGAGGTAGGTATTGTTGCGATTTACGCGAATATCTAAGTGAGCCGTTACTT
Organism: Capnocytophaga sp. oral taxon 902; assembly: GCF_013394735.1. NCBI lineage: Bacteria > Pseudomonadati > Bacteroidota > Flavobacteriia > Flavobacteriales > Flavobacteriaceae > Capnocytophaga > Capnocytophaga sp. oral taxon 902. The sequence continues at coordinate 1,383,170 of NZ_CP058261.1, read as the reverse complement.
TATCAGCTTCTTTTCCAAATACTTTTTGATAAGCTGCTACTACTGCTTCCCAATCAAAACTTACTTCAGCCAAATATTTTTCTCCGTTTTCTGCTTTATACCAAATTACTAATTCTTTAAACAAGGGGCGTTTTTGGGTAGGTTCTTCTAAATAGAAAAAATCTTCTTTGCCCATATAGGAGGAAAAGTCAGTATACAAGGTAGTGCCTGCTTCTCCATTCCAATATCTTACCCTAACATCGCCTATTTTTCCGTCGGGAATTTCATAGACAGGGAACCATTGGTACTGATGGTCTCTAAAACTATCCCATAAACCAAAGGGGATGGGTTTGTTTTTATTAGCTTCACGTACCGCTTTAGGAATTGTTAAGTCACTATTTAAAACTTCTTCTCTATCCTCTTTGCTAAATATAAGTCTTTCGTGGCTGTCTAACCCAGGAGGCTCTTTTAATTCTATTCTTTCAGCTTGGTATCTTCCTATTTCAGTAATTTTTTTATAGCCATCTCCTGCCCATAGCACTACTACGCCCCCAGGAGCTATGCCTACCACTACCGTATCATAAGTAGAATGATCTACTTCTCCATTAGGAAATCTTTCTTTATAGCCTTCTCTAAAGAGTTTTTCTAGCTTTTTGTAATCAATAGTTGTTTTGAGCCTATAAAAGCAATCTTCTTTATAGGATAGCCATACCATATCCACACTTTTAGGTAGCTCGTCCATTGAATGGCTTTCATAGCCCAAGGCATTACCCCAATCGGGTTCTTTTTTTCAGTGTATAATTCTCCTGTAATGGGTCTTCCACCTACCATAGCGGCATAAAAGCGTATAGGGTAACCTATGGGGGTATTCACCGCTACGCCCCAATCGTATTGTGGTTCGTTCATATTCTTATTACTGTTGTTATGGTTTTGACAGCTAGCGAGCTGCAGGGTTAAGAGTAAAAATAATAATGGTTTTATTACAAATTTCTGCGGCATATTTTTAATCTAAAGGGGTGGGGGTTATAAAATTTTTATCGGAAAGCTTATAAAATTTTAATTCTTTAGGTTCTAAAAAAGTTTGTTTGCCATTATCACCTATCAATTGAAAGGTGAGGTAGGTATTGTTGCGATTTACGCGAATATCTAAGTGAGCCGTTACTTTATCGGCTTCTTTTCCAAAAACTTTTTGATAAGCTGTTACTACTGCTTCCCAATCAAACCAAACTTTTGCTAAATATTTTTGTCCGCTTTCAGCTTTGTAAGAGATAACTAATTCTTTGAATAAGGGACGTTTTTGAATAGGTTCTTCTAAATAGAAGAAATCTTCTTTACCCATATAGGAATTAAAATCGGTATACAAGGTAGTGCCTGCTCCTCCATTCCAATAGCGATAGTCTACATCACCTATTTTTCCATTGGGAATTTCGTAGATAGGGAACCATTGGTATTGATGGTTTCTATAACTATCCCATAAGCCAAAGGGGATAGGTTTGTTTTTATTGGCTTCACGTACCGCTTTAGGAATTGTTAAGTCACTATTTAAAACCTCTTCTCTATCCTCTTTGCTAAATATGAGGCGTTCGTGGCTATCTAACCCAGGTGGCTCTTTCAAATCTATTTTTTTTGCTTGGTACCTTCCTATTTCTGTAAGAGGAAAATAACCATACCCCACCCATAACACTACTACGCCACCGGGAGCAATACCCACTACTATAGTATCATAGGTTTTATGTCTTACTTCTCCATTAGGGACTCTTTGATTAAAACCTTCTCTAAAAAGTTTTGCTATCTTTTCGTAATCAATAGCCGTTTTGAGCCTATAGAAGCAATCTTCTTTATAGGATAGCCATACCATATCTACGCTTTTAGGTAGTTTGTCCATTGAAGTGCTTTCATAACCAAAAGCATTTCCCCAATCGGGTTCTTCTTTTTTAGTATACAACTCTCTTACAATGGGAGTTCCTCCCACCATAGCGGCATAAAAACGTATAGGGTAGCCTATGGGAGTATTCACCGCTACGCCCCAATCGTATTGTGGTTCATTCATATTCTTATTATTGTTGTTATGGTTTTGACAGCTAGCGAGCTGCAGGGTTAAAAATAAAAATAATAATGTTTTTTTCATAGTTATCCTTTATTTACCATAGCATCAATCTTACCTAACACCTTAGAAACCCCCGCACTTTGTATAGTGATATTTCCTTTTTTTGCTGTATGGGTAGTATCTGCTGTGTTTTCTACCAAATTACCTTCAATATCTATTGTTTTAGCTCCTTGTACTGTCTGTTTGTAGTCCTTAGATTTAAAGCTATGATTATTAACAATTTCTACACTATTGTTATTCTGTACTGTAGTGAACATATCATTTCCTACTTCCATAATACAATTAGTTCCCGCTTTGATATTTACATTTTCTCCCGCTGTAAAACTAATATTCTTAGGAGCACTTACATTGATATTTCCTTGTCCATCCATTAGGTAAGTATTACCACTGGGATCTTCTATAAATACACTACCTTCCCCATCATTGAGAATGATTTTAGTACCTGAGCGGGTGTGTATCACTTTCTTGTCGTTGCCTGCTGTATGGTATTTACTGTATTCCTTACCGTTGTAGTTGCTGCCTACTACAAAGGGGCGTTCGGCATTTTGGTCTTCAAAATCAACCCATACTTCTTCGCCTATTTCGGGGATGAAGTAAAAGCCTTTGCCACCTCCTGCGTGGGGTTGTACTACGCGTATCCAAGGGGTTTTGGTTTGGTGTTTTTCTTGCCATATAAATTGTACACGCACACGTCCCCAACCTTCGGGGTCGTTGTTGTCAATCACTCGTGCTGGTTGCTGTTCGGCTCTCGGGAGAGCTTGTTCATCGTAATAATAGGCTACAAATACATCGGGAATGGCTATAAATTCGTTGTAATAGTCTCCTTCGCCTTGATAGTGGGTTACGTCTATCACACGATAGGTTTCCATCGGCAAATCGTTGATGTCCTTGAGTTTTACAAAGCCCCCAATGCGCACGTGTGGGTTGCGACTCTTACCTCGCACTTGCATCAGCTGTTCACGTTTTTCTTTCTCTCTTTGTACGGCTTCTTTTAGGTAATCACCTCTAAACTCATCGGGCAACGCTCCATAAGTTTGGTCGGTGGTTTTGGCAAATACTTTCTCTGAGGCTTGAATAGCAGCAAACTGAAAAGGATTTTCTTTGTATTGTGGTTCTGTTTGCTCGCTACCTTTGACCTCTGTTCTGGTCATTTGTGAGTTGTAGGACAGGTAATTGAACTTTTGAGGTTTGAGCATCAGTTCAAATTCTACCTCTGAAAGATCGCCTCCTTCGTAGAGGGTTACCGTTTGTTGTGCCCTGCTGCCAAAAATGTATTGTGTGCCATTATAGTAGAAAAACTCACCATAACGTTTGGCAAGGCGTTGGATAAACTGATAGTCGGATTCGTTGTATTGTACAGTATAAGGGATTTTTTCTTCGTTGTTGATAAGACCCTCTATGTGGATTTGTGATTCTTGTGGGTATTCGGCTGTAGCTTCAGCGATGATTTCGGGGAGGGTTTTGTTTTCGTACGATTGACAGGTTTTGCCTCCGTCTAACACTATACTGGGCGCATAGCCTGAGATGTGCAGCGTGCCATAGCCTCCTCCTTCGTTTTTCTTGTTGCATATATTGGCTATAATCCCTTTAAAAGAATAAATGACACTTCCAAATTGATGAAAATGAATGGTGATATTTTCTCCCAGAAGGTCTTTGGAGTTTTTCATCACTTGCCCTTTGAAGTCGTCAATGGCTGTATCGTTGACAATAATGGTAAACTCATCGTGGGCATTGGTGTGTTGGGTAAGGTGTGTTTCAAAAGTAGCGTTATCTAAAAAACCTTTGTCATTGATAGTAAGGGTAACCATCACTACGGGATTGGTTTTGTCTACCAAAAAGTCTTGAAAACTTCTCACCGATGCAAAATGAGCGATATCATCGGGGTGATTGGTGCGATAACCTGTGAATTGTTCATCATTTGTACTCATAAGATTCTCTTTTAAAAGGTAATTTTAGTATAGTATTAAGTTCATACAGTGTAAATTAGTTTATTTTACAATAGAAAAGTTTTTATAGCGTCATTTTCCATTGCTTTTCAAAGGTAATTCCACTAGTGATAAGTTGTTGTGCTGATATAATGAGTTCTATTTGTAAAGGGTCGGAACTATCAGCATTAAAATCTTCTATAAAGTTCACACAAAAAGCTTTTTTGAATACAAGCTCTTTGAGCTTACTCATAGCATCGCGACGATAGTAAATAATCTTACCATCTTTGGTCTCGTTGTTATCTTTCATCCACTTAAAGAAATCAGGTTCTCCTGTACTTTCTAAACGAAGATGTATTTCGCCTCCTTCGGGCATTCCTTTGGGTAATCCTGTTTTATCTCTATTTTGAGTAAGTTCATATCTACAAGAGAGTACATTGTAGGTTTTTCCGTCTAATTCTAATTTAACTTTGAAAGACATATTCTATTTATTTTATGGATTATACTTAAATTCTGTTTGTTTTTTACAAAAATTGGGCAGCACTCTAAAGCGCTACCCAATTTCCATAAGTTTTACACCCACTCATTTTCGTAAGCACCTGTACCCATTTCTAATTTCCTTGCAGAAATAGTAAAGGATTCTGTGAGGGGTTTTTCTCCTGAGGCATCAAAATGCTCTCGATGTTTTACAAGGTAAGCCTCAGTGAATTTCAATTCTTTTAGGGTAGCTTCACTGTCTCTTTTTAAGAAAGTGATACTACCATCTTTACGTTCAAAAGAATTGGTCATCCACTCGAAGAAGTCGGCTTCTCCTGTGCTTTCCACTACTACATCAATTTTTCCACCACGTGTAACGGTAGAAGGACGACCTGTTGCATCTGTTTCTTGGAACAATGCATAACTTACGCTAAGAACATTATATTCTTTGCCGGCTACTTTAAGTTTGGCTTTGAAAGACATACGTTTAAAAATTTAAAAGATTAATAATTACATTAAAAAATCAAAAGAAGATTACACCCATTCATTGGTATGTTTGGCTGTACCCATTTCAATCTCTTTAGCAGAGAGTGTAAAGGTTTCTGTCAGCGGATTATCACCTGCTGCATCGAAATCTTCTTTGTACTTCACGATGTAAGCTTCTTTAAATTTCAGCTCTTTCAAAGTAGCCTCACTGTCTCTTTTGAGGAAGATGATGCTTCCATCCTTGCGTTCGAAAGAGTTGGTCATCCACTCAAAAAGGTCGGTATCACCTGTGCTTTCCACAGTGATAGTAATTTTGCCACCTCTGGTAACCGAAGAAGGTCTACCTGTGACGTCGGTCTCTTGTAACATTCCGTAGTCCACGGAAACGATGTTGCGTTCTTTACCAGCAACATTCAGTTTGCATTTAAACGACATAATTAAAATAAATTAAAATTTAATACTCAATAATACCAATTATGGAAATATATATATAAAATGTCTCCAATGCCTTATGTTGGAAGTCTAAACCTTGTTTTATTGTTTAAGGTGAATCATCCCTTCATAAGAGGTACTTTACTTTTGTTCATATTCAGTATCCCATTCATTAGCATCAGTTCCCTTGTGTCCATCCATTTTGATAAGGAAGTTTTTAGCAGGGAAATAAGGTTTCATATGAATGTCTAAATAGATTCTGTCTTTTTGTTTAGGGTCTTGTTCAAATCGTCTTATCTCGAAATTCTCAATAAGGTTTTTAGGACCTGTAATACTATCCAAGAATTGGACTATTTGGTTCATAATATCCTTACGAGTAGTAGCTGTAAAATTCTCAAAAGCTCTACGGTTAAGGAAATCCATTAGTACTTTGGTCACATAGTCGAACACACGTACTACAGAATACGTTTGTAGTCCTAAGTTATCTCCATTGAACAATGTTTTGCCAGAGAAAGCCATTACTTTTCCGTATTCATTTACCATAGGGATAAGTCCTAAACTTTCTAAGTTGGCTATTTCGCTTTTCTTCAAGTCGAAACGGACGCCTTCTACTTCGTTGATACCTCCAAATTTCTTTCCTGCAGTTACCTGAGACATCAATGTTTTGTAGATTTTTCCAGCTAAAGCGGCGGAAGGAGGGACAAACAAATCGGTTGTTTCGCCTATTTCATTGAAACGACCTCTACCTACTAGCCAGTTGCAGGTCATTAGTACATTGGCACGATACACATCGCCACCTGTGAGGTTTGCTTCGTCGAACATCTCCATTACATCATCGGGTTCATCTAAGTGTTCAAAGTCAGTAACGAGCATTACTTTGTTTTCGTGAGCGATTTTTGCCCATTTTTCGACTACCATATTAGAGCCTAAATAACCTGGAATCACTAACAAGCCATAGTTATTTCTAAGGTCTAAACGGTCGTAGTTATCGGAAAGTTCGGCGTGTATGGTATCAATAAAACGCGTGTTATCAAGGTCTTTGAGTTGCTCTAAGGAAGCGTTCATCACTGTAATGTTTTTGATTTTGTCTTCCTCAGTATTTTTGTAGAACAAAGCTATGGTTCGATAGTTTGTTTCTAACTCACGAGTAGCCTCTACAGCATTGTATAAGTTTTTAGAAAGCAACTCTTCTGCTGATTTTTGTTGGTCTTCGCAGTGAGATACCATTTCTACCAAAGAATCGCTTTGTTTTAGTACACTTGCCCAAAGTTCTAATGTTTTCTTTAGGGTATCTCTTTCTTTTTGCTTGCTACTTTCGGTAAGGAATATCTTTCTACGAGCATTCCTATCAGGGTTTACATTTTGTACATTTTCTATGGAGGCTTCTAACAAATCAAACCCTCCATAACGCACTAATTTATCTAATGACTTTTCTAATGAAATAGGTGATTTCTTAACAGATTCTTGTGCTTGTGATGCTGTATTTACTGTTTCTACTTTATTTGACATCGTTTCAAATATTTAATTGGGAATTTAAAGAATTAACTCAACTCAGCTATTAGAGCTTCTAATGTATCTTGTAAGGCTTTTTTAGCATCAGGATCTTCCAAGGCTGCTTTAAGGAGTTTGTTTGTTTTGAGTTGTTTGATTATTTTCTGATATTGGTCTTTTTCTGTAGCCAATCCCGTAAGGAAAGCGCTTTGGGCTGTAATTCCTTTAGTGCCAAAATCTCCCAAGTTTTTAAAAGTCAATTCTTCTACTTTGGTAGCTCCTTCACTGTCTTCAAAATCTACTTTCATAGTAGGCTTGAAGTGCTCGAATACCTTGTCTAAGGTATTGAGACCTTCCACTAATTCGGGTTTTACGGGGTTTTCTGCACTGAGCTTTTGAGCTATCAATGTGCGGTTAGGAGCTATTTCCAAAATAGCTTCACTAGCGTCTATAGGCACTTCATTGCCTCCTATTCCTTTGTTTGTTAGCATTGAATAATGTTTTTAAATTTTTACCAAACTTTATTACGCGACAAATGTAGTTAAAATTAAAATACAATGCAATTTTTTAATCAAATATTTTTCAAAATATTTTTAAAACATATTTTAACTACTTGTAAAACAAATAAATGTGTTTAATTATTTTTAGATAAGAAAAGGAAAAAGCACCTAAAGAAGATGCTTTTTTTGATATATTCCTATAAAAGAAATGTATAGTTTTACACGGTGATGTTAAATTACTTCTCAAAAATCCTATAAGGATAAATATTTGTAGAGGCTTTTTCTAATTTAATCAAGAAACTATCCCTTAAGTATTCCCATTCTGTTGCGTTGACATCTACTTCTTTGTTTTTATTTAGGTAAATATCTATAGTTCTTTTAAATCCTCCTTTTAGTGAGACTTCCTTTTTAGTACCTTTTTGCACCTCTAATCCTTTGATTGTGTGCTTGAAATGGCTTTTAGCAAAGTTTTTTACATCGGCAATGGTAACAATTCTACCTCGAGAAAGCAATGCATTGCGATATTCTAAAATCTTATCAGCAGTGCTGAGCCCTCGCTTACCTCCCAAAGAAGGTTTAACAGTAATAGCACTTTTAATAGCTGTTTTATTACTTTTATCACACTCTAATGAAACTCCCGTTTTTATATCATTTCCTTCTTCTCCTGCTGTATGCCAATAGGAAAAAGTAAAGCTCATATCCAATTCTTTATTCATAGAAGAAATGATTAGAAATGGATTGGTGTTTAAGGAAAGACTTCTTTTCTTTATGTTTTGGTAGATAGAAGCTAGATTCTGTCCTATTTGCCTAAGTTCTGCATCGATAGCAAAGTCATTTCCTATGGCGGAAAAAGAAGCTGTTTCATCTCTTATCAACCTTAAAGTGTGTTGTAAATGGTCTAAAGCACTTCGCTCATCAAAGCGTGCTACCCCACCTCGTCTTAAAACGAAGGAAATATTATCTTCAGAATCCTTTTGATAGTTTTTCACTTCATATCGCTTTCCATCGTCATCAGAAATGTAGTCAATATCCAAAAAGGTGTTATCTCCTATAATAGGATAGATGGTTAGTTGCCCCTTAATACGTTTGGTTTTTTTAGTGTTGTACATATTCACCACAGGGATACAGTTTAAAGCAATGCGTATATTTTCCAAGATTTTTGGGGTAATTACTTCATAGAACTTAAAGCGCAGCCAAACGATATCTTTTTCAGTAGCAATACGATGGTTAGAAAAATTCTCTTCTATAAAAGAAGTTATGTACTCACTTTTTTCTCTTTCAGGATATATATTTCCTTTTAAAGTAAAGAAATTTCCTTGATAGAACTGATTTACTTCATTATAAATAGCATCTACGCTAGTGTAGTTTTTAGAGACAATATCTTCATATTCAAGATTACTTGTTGGTACATTATATCCTTCTACTAATTCATATTCTTTTTCGCCACAAAACACTTTTACTTGTTGCAAGTAATAATTGAAAAACTCTTTTTGTTCTTTGTTGTTTATATCTATATAGAAGCATAAATCTTCCAACTTTTCTACCTCAGGGGTGTATAGCCCTACCCAAAACTCTCCTGAAGGAATGTTTCTTTCAGAATATCCTACCTCTTCCTGATAAAAAAAACTTTCTTGTTGCAATATTTTATTGCCAAAAATTAAATATTTTACTTGAGCAGTGGTAAGTTTCATTTCTAAGGTAGGACTAAAAAAGATGTCCATTGTTTTTACTTGAGTAGGATCGTACAAGTTTTGTATCCGTTTAACAGCTTTAAAATGACTATAACGAGATATTTGTACGTTGTTCTCTATAGGAGTGAGTTGTAGAAGAGTTTGAGAAGGGGTAATACCGGTAACTTCATCGGGAAAAATAACTTCAAGGAGGCGTTCTGTAATTCTTGCGCGAGAATTTTCTTGTTCAAAGCGCAATTTTTCAAGTTCTGAAGCACAAGCTGAAAGAATAAGTTCTAATACAGGATCAAAAGCGTTTTCTGATTCTAATTCACTATAGCCCCACATCTTTGAAGCTCTTTTTAGCATCCTATTTTTTATCTGTTCTTGTTTCATTATTCAGTGTTTTTATTAAAAAAAATTAGTAGGATAATGGGCTTACAAAAAAAGAATTTTTGTATACATAAGGGCGATTGGTCTCTAAAATAACTGCTTTTACTGAAACCAATACCTTTTTCTTTATTCGTTTTTTACCTAAGCTACCTAAATTTTGTTCTGTAGTTATTACATCTATATCTTGAACAGTGATACGTTTTTCGTGTTGTGAAATACTATTTTTTAAGCTTTGGGCTACAAAAGTTTTTAGTTCGTTATCACTTTTGAGGAGATCAAAATCAGTATCCCATATTTCACAACCATAGGTTTCATCGAACTTACATTCTCCAAAAACAGTTGTCATCAAGGTGAAAATTGATTGAGAGATAGAATCTTCCAAAGCTATTTTAGCAAGGTCTTGTTTTTTCATCAAGCCTTCAAAATCGATAGGTAGCTTGTAATATATTCCTTTCATAAATATGAATCGTATGTGTTTAGTGTAGCTTTTCTAATAATTTACAAATAAATGAATTTTTGAACTTTTCCTTTATTATCAAAAGAGAATTCTTTGGCTATTTTGGTGCGTTTGATAACTTGGAGTGTTACTTTAGGGGTGAGTTTTAGCATTTTTTCTCGATAAGAAATATCACCTATAAAACTTTGTCCTTCATTACTATCTACAATGATAAAATAACTATCTATATCTGTAGGTTTTGCAAAGTTTTCTAAGCTCCCTGCATAGATAAGGAGTTTTTTATCTCCACTTTGAAACTGATAGGACAAGGAATTATCTGACAATTTACGATAACGCGATAGTTCGAAACTCTCTATACTGTCTTTTTCGGGTTCAAAGGCTATGTTTTCATACAGGAAAGAGGTTTTATCAAAGCGCTTGATGCCTAAGAATGAAAAAAAACTTTTTTGGGTAGTTTCTTTTTTAAAAGTAAGGAAGTCACGAGTTACTTGGAAAGTTTTTATTTCTTCGGTTTTGTCGTCTGTAACCGTAAGTTTGTAGGTAGGAAGTTCTACCCAATGGTCGTCTATTTTTAGTTGAACGCTTCCTATGGGTTGTTCTGAGATGAGAATACTAATGGTATGTTTTTGAAAATGGGTATCAGTACGTACCACTACTTTATTTTCGTTTCTATCTTCCCATTTTTCTGACAGATAGCGGTCTTCATATTGTAGTGTTAGTTTTATTTCGGGTAGTGGCATAGTATTTTTTTGTTATTTCAACTGTTTATACCTTCTTAGACATTGTATTAGGGTAATGATGTCATCACTTTGTTTAGGACTTATCAAAAACTCATAGTTTTTATGATAGGTATAAATACTAACTTTAGTTATTTTTTTAAAAATAATCTCATCTATTTCTTTGGCATTTAGCTTATGCGCAAAAGCCCCTTCACAATTGATGGGAAATTGATTTTTTAGGGTTATCTTTTCTCCTGAAGCAAAGAACATATCAAAATCTTCTTCTTTTTTCAAGCAAACAGATTCGTCTAATATTTTGACATATAGGAATAAATCTTTTCCTCTTCTGCCAAACTGGAACACTCCATAAGTGAGTGTATCTTTATTAGCACGCAGATATAAAGGTTGTGCACTTGCAAAATGTCTTCCTTTTAGTTTTTTATGACCTTGTACTATCTTGCAATTGATAGTAACAGGCTCTTTGGGGTTCTTTGAGATGATTTGCAAGCTATCTTGCTTTTTTTCTTCTTGAGCAAAAGTAATAGAAGAAAAGCATATAAAACTTATGAATGAAAGTAAATATATTTTTAACATATCCAATTTGTCTTTTTATAGTTACTTTATTCCTGTTGGTATAGTTGTTTGCAAACTTCTAAATCTACTTTCATCTTATCATATTCCTCTTTTAAAGTTTTGTTGATAGTACTAAGGCTATCCAAGGTTTTTTGATTGATGGTAAGTTGTTTTATTTGTTTCTTAGCATCAATAAGTTCTTTGTATACCAAGATAGTATTGTTGTACATATTTTTATTTCTAAGAGAGTCTTTAGGGATTTGCTTGTACATATCGGCAAGGATAGAAAGGGCTAATTTTTCGTTGAAAAAATCGTTTTTATAGCTCCCTTGAGGTGTTCCTATAGAATCTACAGCCACTTTAACTTTTTCTAACTGAAAAGAAAAGCCATCTTGAAATTTCATTTCTCTTTGTATACGAGCATTTTCTTGTTTGAGCAAATCATTTTCCTTGAAAGGGAAGTAGATATTGACAACGAGTGCTAAAATTATAACAAATACAGCAAGAGCGAAAAATAACACGAAAAAGCCTAATGCTTTTGTGCGTTCTTTTTGATTTAATATTTCCATATAGGTTTATTTTTTTGTTGTTAATTTCTATTAATCGGCTAAGAAAGTCTTGCTTCTCTCAGGTTGTAGAGAGCTTTTTTCATTTGTAATTTCAGATACGAAAATGCTGCCATCACGTTTCTTACCAATGAAGTCTAAGCGGTTTAGAATAGCGAATAAATCTTCTAAGGTTTTCATAAAACGTTCTACTTTCACCACAGCATCACTTATTTGATTGTGATTGTATTCTGTATTGATTACCTCAGAGAAGACTGTTTCAAACTCTCCTTGACTTACGTTGCACCAATCGGCAAAGTAATTGAGCAATTCTTCTTTACCTACTCCAGATCGGGCATCGATAAAGTTCTTAAGCACTCTTGCAAATCCTACTACTGACACTAACATTTCGGCAGGGGTACTATAGAGTGTAAGCCAGCGAAAATGATTGATTTCAGTAGCTAAGTAGTAGAGCATTCTATCGGTCATTTGCTCTATGATAGTAGCTAATTTATTGGTCTGGTTTTTAGTATGTATTTTTTGAGCGATTTGGATAGCATAAATTTCCATCTGACCATAGAAACGGTCGATTTCGTTGTATAACTGTTGTAGTTTTTGATGAGAAGCAACCAGTACACAAGGTGGAATATAAGAACTATCAAGATTGGTATTACCACCACTTACCCAAATTTTTCCTACAATGAGATAATGTCCCCCTACACCCATATCTTTTCTGAGCTCCTCTTCCTTTACTAAAGAAAGGTAGTATTCAGGCTCGGTATAAGGGTCGCGTGGTGGATTCTCCTCAGGGTCAGGGTCTCCACAAGGGACACGCTTGAATGGATTGACAGAAATACAAGCTAATAACGCGACCTCATCTTCTTTTATCTCTTTGATAATTTCGGGATATGAAAAAGAGAGCGTACTCTGTTCCGTGTTAGAACTGATGTCTATTCGAGAGCCATTAGGGGTAATTGCGTGGCATTCTTCTATACGGAGTCGGAGGTTTTTATGGGTGTCTACTGACAGGTTCATTCTCACTGGGTCATTGACGGGCAACAATCCATAGGTAAGCATTGAGGTGTGTACCCCTATGGCATCGCGTACCGAATCGATGACAAAGTTTTGAATATCTATAAAATACCTTTTATTGATTTTCATTCCATCAATAAAGTTCACTGGCAAATGGGTGAGTTTTTCTGTCATTGTTATTCTATTTATTTTATATCTGTTGAGTTATTATCTTAAGTAAAGTGGGACTAATAAGCTTGAACTCGTTCATTGTCCTTTTCTTTACTGTATTCAAAATCTGTTTCTTGGTCACTATTATTCATTGCGGCGTCGGAAACAAGTGTTCGCATACAAATGATGTAGCTATTCTCTTCTATTCCATTCATATATAGGGTAAACTTAGGGTCTATATATTTAGTGGATTCGTACCATTTAGGTTGTTTGAAGAATACCCAATTATAAAAGCCTTCTTCATTTTGTATCTCGATAGGGGCATCGGCAAAACGCTCGTTGTAATCTTCTACAAAATTGTAGAACAAGCGCCCAAAATCTATTCGGGTAGGCCCTTTGGCACGATATAAAGTATAGTCTTTATCATTTTCTTCTTTTTTTATCATTAGTGTGAATACTACTAAATCGCGCATCTCATCATCGCTCACTCCTACTAATTCTTTGTAGTTTTCGGGGAATTGCCAAGTGGTGTAGATTTTAGGTGGTATCTTTAGAGAATGATTGAAGCTCGCATTTACTAAAGTAGGTATGAAAAAAACTATAAAATTACCCATCATTAGGGGCATATAGTACATTCCGTTTAAAAAAGTGTAAATTAACAAAAAAGGTACTGCGGCATATAGCACGACTAATAAGGCAAAAAATAGTTCTTTGAACACATCGTCCTCCAGTTTGAATTTATTGAAAAACAAACGGTAAAAATAACAATGAAAGAAACCGAGAGTTAAGGTACAGATTTGATAGAAGACAAATTCACTTAGGGTTTTCCCTTCAAAGAGGCGGCTATATCCTAAAAAGGCAATGACTGAGTACACCAATACTGTTAAGAACAGATAGATGTAGATGTTAGTTTTATACTGTTTGAACTCAGGTACTTTCTTTGAAAAAATGATGGTAATAGCTATACACATAGCTACTAAAAACAATAATATTACCAATAGACGAGGGTCGAACAAATTGATGAAGTAATTCTTTAACTCTTTCATATACAAGTGTTATAACCTAAAATAGGGTCGTTGTTTTCTTTTAATTCAAATTGGCTTTCTTCTTCTGAGAGCAATACACTTAATTGGATTTCTACTTCCAAAGGGAAAAAGTGCTCACAGAACATTATAACGAATTTTTCTTTATTGCCCCCAAGAATGTAATCAGTAAAAGCAGAATGCTTTAAAGGACCTATCTCAAGGGTCAGGTGTTTGGTATAATCTTCATAGGCTGTACCTGTGATCATATCTACTCCTAAGTAGATGTCTTCTCCCAAGCAAAAACCTTGTGATTCATCAGAATAAGTGGCAAACTCTTTTTCTTTAATATGTACTTCTTCACCTAAAAGTTTTGAGAGTATTTGCACTGTAAGAGGGATATTGCCTACTATTTTGTAGCTATAAGGTAACAACCTTATGAATTTAGACACTAAAAAAGTAGAAAAATCTTTTGAAATACCCCAAAGTTCATAGAATAATGTAGAAATTTCGTTTGCATTAAGCTCTTTAAAACTATCTTGTTCAAAGGATTCTATTTCTACTCCTAACTTAAAAATCTCATTCTCAAAAGGACTAAAAAAGGTACGAGCAGCTTTTTCTTCTTGTTTCCTTTCTCTGTAATCTTTGAGCATCGTTTCTACTCCCTTGCCTTGAGTTTCATTCTTGGTATGATGAGCGACGCTTTCGGGGAGCATATCATACAAACTATCACGAGAAAGGCTTACCTCTATCAGTTGGGTAGGATCGTAGTTGAAATCAGTAAGCTTTGCACTTAGTACATCGGTGCGATAACCACGTACAAATTGCCCTTGGTGTTTTACTATATATTCGTTGTCAGAGATGATTCCTTTGTCTAACAAGTGGTTTAATAGCACTTCTGCCCTTATATCATAAGGTAACCGATTTATCTCATTTATAACTCCTGTTAGGTGTTCCATTTTGATAGTTTTTCAACGTTGCAAATATACAAATAAATTGCAAAAGTGCAAATTTTTGTTTTTATTCTATTTCGTGTTGTTCGTTATGTCCTTTATGGGTAACGGATATTTTACCTCCTACAGCGCACTGACAAGTGCTTTTTTCGGTTAGGATTTTTAGATCGTTGATAGTATCTTTCTCAGCTGTTTGCTCCCATTTTGTAGGAGCAGGCATACAAGGCAAGTAGCCTCCTGTAGTAGGCTTTAGCTTGCACTGACCAAAAGGCATTATATTGACATTAGCTTGTTTGTCGCCCTCAGTAGCAATAGGCTTGTCCTCAATAGTTACAATATCCTGACTTGTTACAGTAAGTTTGCTTTTGGTAGTACCTTGATTGCAACTAAGTTCTGCGGTATTGGTGATGATATTCATAGTGTGGTGTTTTTTAAGGTTTGTTACCCAAAAAGTTTATCCCAAAAGTTCTTATGGTTTTTGTTAGCTTGGTATTTTTCCCATTGTTCTTGTTCAAAGACTTTCCACTCTTCTTCAGTGTAGGCTTTGTCGTTGTAGGTACGATAGGGAGTGGAGGAATGTTTATACTTTTCATTTATCATTTCTTCTGTCCATAATTTTCCTGTTTCGTCATCTATAAAAAAACTTTCTACGGGCTGTGAATACCATTCTCCTTCAAGAAGTTCTGATTTTAATATATGTATTTGGTAATATTTTTTCAATATTCCAGCTGTTTCATCTCCTTCAACTCGGTTAGCCATTGCTTGTCGTTGGTCATAAATATCTACACCTCTTTCTTTTAATACAATTTCTCGAATTTGCTCAAAACTATGGTTAAAAAATCTGTTATAATCTTCTTCTTTTACTAATTTCCCCAGATTATTGTATTGTATTATAAGAATTATAGAGCTATTAAATTCCTTTATTTCTGTAAGTATATTCCCTTTTTCATCATAGACATAAGCATAATGTACGGGATAAAAAAGTTGAGATATTTCTCTTTTATACTTTACTTTATTTTCTTTATAATAACTATACTCTCTAATTTTTCTATTATCTAGAGAATAACGATATTCATTAGCGTATCCTTGTTTTCCTTTATTTTTTTCAAATTTTTCTATGTCAAAATTTTTCATCTCCATGTGATTTAAATTATTATTTATTTGAGATTTGCAACCTATCGCAATTAGTAATAATATTATCAAAATTGTCGTTCTCATTTTTCTTTAATATTAGGGTTAATAATATGCCATTGCCAACGCCATAAAGATTTTTTTATTTTATTTCCATAACTCATTATATTATCGGTGGAATTAGTTATATTTACATTGCCATTAGAATATACATATTTCCTTGTTGCTTCTTTAATAGGTGTAGAATCTTTGTGCGTATGGTGTAGCCCCAAACCGTGTAGTGCTTCATGAGGAAGAGTGTCTGCTTTTCTTTGCCCTCCTCGTATGCCATTAAATAAGAAAACATTTTCAGTTGAAATTTTTTCTACCTGCCCTGGTACAGCTCCCGCTTGTCCTGTTGTAGGAATATTGTAACTATCATAGGTATTTTCATCAAAACAAAAAATTGTGAAGTAACCTTTATATTGGTTATTTTCTTTTAAATATAGCATTTGAACATATCTGAATATACCTGATTTGTCCTCCCAAATATTTCCATCTGTTCGTTTTGAATTCGGAGGAGTTCCGTTTTTAAATATATAATCTCCATAAATTTTTCTTCTTCTACTATCAATTCTAATTTGAAATTTACGGTTAGAACTTAAATCAAGTGCTCTTCCTTCTTCTAAAAAACCTATAATCAATCCTTGATATAAAAAACTAAGTAAATTTTCTTTTTCTATTAAAGAAAAAGAACCTATTTTATCATTACCTACAATATTATGTATATTTGTCATCACAGGTACTAATACAAACTTCTTTTCTTTCCTTACTCTGCTGTCATTTTGTAGAATAATAATCTTACCAGCTAATTTTCGGTTTAAAAAAGATTCTAATTTATTGTAGAAATCCTGTTCTTCAACGGCTTGACTCTCACTACCTAAAAGCATTTCTGGTTCAGAACTATCTATTTTTGGATAAGCGTAAATCTTAATCTCTTTGTCACTATCTAAATCTTTTAAACAAGTGATTTTTATTGTTTCTCCCTTAGTTAAAGAAGTTACGGTTTTATTAGATAAAACATTTTTATCTAATTTAAAGATATCTTTGTTATATTCAAATTCTAATTTATCAATATTTTCTTCTATCTCTATTAAAAGTTGAATCTCAGCTTCATAT
Source organism: Capnocytophaga sp. oral taxon 902 (assembly GCF_013394735.1). Taxonomy (NCBI): domain Bacteria; kingdom Pseudomonadati; phylum Bacteroidota; class Flavobacteriia; order Flavobacteriales; family Flavobacteriaceae; genus Capnocytophaga; species Capnocytophaga sp. oral taxon 902. The sequence goes on along the minus strand of NZ_CP058261.1, from coordinate 1,365,970 downwards.
TGAGGTAATATTACAGGACGATTAGGAGAAGTAGCTAATTTATCTACAAATTCTTTAGAAAAGAGAGAAAGATAAGGAACAAAATATTCTGTATTTGTGTTTGTTATATCTTTTCTCTTTATACAATGTTGATGATATTGTGTTTTAAGTTTAAGACAAGCTGTTCCAGTTGCTCCTCTTGTTAAATCCACTATACCATTCCCATATCCTCCTTCTATAATTTCTTCATAAGGTTTTTCTTTTGTAAGGGCAGCCCCATCATTAACCCTTAACCAATCAAATCCAAATTCTCCTCTCCAAGTGTCTAAAGGTCTAAAATGTACTACTGCTAAGCCTATTTCTTCAGCTGGAGTAGAAGACACCTCTTCAGCTTTTTGGGTGTATTTATTGCCTTGTTTCCCTTTGAGCTCAGCGGTTCCTAAACTGTTTACAACTGCTACATTATCAGAATGTACAATAGATTTTTCTGTACCGAGGAGTTTGGCTTCTTTGGCTTCAATATCTATGGCATTTGTGGTGTTTATCAAAGCGCTATTGCTGAAAAGATGCATAAAGCCATTGATTTGCTGTTTGAACCAAGTACTAAACACATATATCTTGCTAAGGGCATTGAGGATGTAATCGTTGGTGGTTATTTCAGTTCTTTCGGTGGCATTCATTATAATACGTTGGGCATTGAACTCTAAAGTAGCTCCGTTGAAGCTAATCTTCTGTTTGCCGTCCATATAAATGTTGTTACCACTGGGGTCTTCTAAAAAGAGGCTACCATTACTATCATTGATTTTAATTTTTACTCCGCTGCGGGTTTGTATGGCTTTGATATCGTTGTTTGTGTTGTGGAAAGGGCTGTACTCTTTGCCGTTGTAGTTGCTGCCTACTACAAACGGGCGTTCGGCGTTTTGGTCTTCAAAGTCTACCCATACTTCTTCGTCTATTTCGGGGATGAAGTAAAAGCCTTTGCCACCTCCTGCGTGGGGTTGTACCACGCGTATCCAAGGGGTTTTGGTTTGGTGCTTTTCTTGCCATATAAACTGTACACGCACGCGTCCCCAACCTTCAGGGTCGTTGTTGTCAATCACTCGTGCTGGTTGCTGTTCGGCTCTCGGGAGAGCTTGTTCATCGTAATAATAGGCTACAAATACATCGGGAATGGCTATAAATTCGTTGTAATAGTCTCCTTCGCCTTGATAGTGGGTTACGTCTATCACACGATAGGTTTCCATCGGTAAATCGTTGATGTCTTTGAGCTTTACAAAGCCCCCAATGCGTACGTGTGGGTTACGACTCTTACCTCGCACTTGCATCAGTTGTTCCCGTTTTTCTTTTTCTCTTTGTACGGCTTCTTTTAGGTAATCGCCTCTAAACTCATCGGGCAAGGCTCCGTAGGTTTGGTCGGTAGTTTTGGCAAATACTTTCTCTGAGGCTTGAATAGCGGCAAACTGAAAAGGGTTTTCTTTGTATTGTGGTTCTGTTTGATCGCTACCTTTGACCTCTGTTCTGGTCATTTGTGAGTTGTAGGACAGGTAGTTGAACTTTTGAGGTTTGAGCATCAGTTCAAATTCTACCTCTGAAAGGTCGCCTCCTTCGTAGAGGGTTACCGTTTGTTGTGCCCTGCTGCCAAAAATGTACTGCGTGCCGTTGTAGTAGAAAAACTCACCATAACGTTTGGCAAGGCGTTGGATAAACTGATAGTCGGATTCGTTGTATTGTACAGTATAAGGGATTTTTTCTTCGTTGTTGATAAGACCCTCTATGTGGATTTGTGATTCTTGTGGGTATTCGGCTGTAGCTTCAGCGATGATTTCGGGGAGGGTTTTGTTTTCGTACGATTGACAGGTTTTGCCTCCGTCTAACACTATACTGGGCGCATAGCCTGAGATGTGCAGCGTGCCATAGCCTCCTCCTTCGTTTTTCTTGTTGCATATATTGGCTATAATCCCTTTAAAAGAATAAATGACACTTCCAAATTGATGAAAATGAATGGTGATATTTTCTCCCAGAAGGTCTTTGGAGTTTTTCATCACTTGCCCTTTGAAGTCGTCAATGGCTGTATCGTTGACAATAATGGTAAACTCATCGTGGGCATTGGTGTGTTGGGTAAGGTGTGTTTCAAAAGTAGCGTTATCTAAAAAACCTTTGTCATTGATAGTAAGGGTAACCATCACTACGGGATTGGTTTTGTCTACCAAAAAGTCTTGAAAACTTCTCACCGATGCAAAATGAGCGATATCATCGGGGTGATTGGTGCGATAACCTGTGAAGTTGCTGTTGTTTTCCATAGTGTATTATTTTATTGTGCTTATTAGGGACAAGTGTACGAAAGTTTTTTTGAAAAGGCAAGGTTTTTTGAAAAAAACTACTTTTTCTCTTTGAGCCTTCCAGCACTCGTATAGCGTTTTTGAAAGTACACATCATTGAAATCATAGATGTTTAGCCCTTGTGTGGTACAAGCCAATATCCTGCCATTTCCTAAATATAAGCCTACATCGGAAATAGGTTTGAACTTATCGTATCTAAAAAACAAAATATCACCTTCTTTTAAGTAAGTACGCCCTGTGAAAAGTTGTAAATCCTTAGAGCGGAAAATGCCATCGGGAGTTTTGGGAAAAGTAGTTTCATACACTTCACTGAACAAGGCTTGTATAAAGTAAGAAGCATCTGCCCCCTCTTGTTTTTCTAAGGTCTTTTCCTTATAAGGCGTTCCTATCCATTCATCTATAAAAGCATAGAGCTTATAATTAGTAATTTTTTTAGGGGGTACAGCCAAAATAATGGAGTATTTCTCTCTTAAGGCTAATTCCTTATCGGATAGGTTTTCTCCCTTATCATCTACCAAGGTATATTGCTCATTGATTTGTTTCTTTTGGGCTAATACTGCTTTGTAGAAAGCATCTGTAGGGTAATGATAAGGAAGCTCAGCAAGATAACGACTTGATGAGCAAGATGATAATGCAATTGTACTAAAAGTAACGAAAAGTATTTTTAAGTGTTTCATTCTATTTATTCGGTTATATTCGATTTTTTCCAAACGACTTCATTATTTTCCCAGAGTACCTCTATAGTATCTCCTTCTTTAAATTCACCTGCTACAAGTTTCTTAGCCAAAGGACGACGTAACTTAGCACGAATGATACCTTTTAAAGGACGAGCTCCATAGGTGGCATCATAGCCTTGTTCTGCTAAATGCTCTTTTACTTCTTGAGCAATATCAAGAGTGACGTTTATCCCCTCTGTTAGGTTTAAAAGCTCTTTTTTCAAATGTATTTCAAAGATTTTTAGAGCATTTTCTTTGCTAATAGGTGCAAAAGGTACTATCTCGGTAAGACGCCCCAAAAACTCAGGTCGGAAATAACGACTCATTATCTCCAAAAGAGTAGATGAGGAAGGAATATTCCCCTCAGTAAAGGATTTGACAATAAAGTCAGAGCCTATATTGGAGGTAAAGAGGATAATGGCATTAGAAAAATCACCTTCTTTACCCAAACGGTCGTGCAACTTCCCTTCGTCCATTATTTGTAGGAATACATCAAATACTGAAGTATGGGCTTTTTCTATCTCATCAAAAAGTACGATAGAGTAGGGCTTTTGTCGGATTTTATTCACTAATAAGCCACCTTCCTCATAGCCTACATACCCTGGAGGTGCTCCATAGAGTAAGGCTGCCGAGTGCTCTTCTTTGAACTCCGACATATCGAAACGGATAATAGCGTTTTCATCTTGGAAAAGGAACTCGGCTAAAGATTTAGCCAATTCTGTTTTCCCTGTTCCTGTAGGGCCTAAAAAAAAGAAAGAACCTATTGGTTGTCCTGCTTTGCTCAATCCAGAGCGATTTTCGAGTACAGCCTCACTGATAATAGCAATAGCGTGGTCTTGCCCTACTACCCGCTCGGAAAGAATAGCATCCATATCACTCAAACGCTGTTTTTCCTCTTCTTTGAGTTTACCTATAGGAATATTCGTTTTTTGAGAGATGAGTACGGCTAAATCCCATTCGGTGATGTGAGAACGTTTTTCTTGAGCTACTTTTTCAGCTTCGGTAATGAGTTTGCGTCCATAGCTCAATAGGTTATCAGCAGTTTCAAAAGTAGTAGTTTGTTCCTCTTCTAAAAGGGTAGAGGCATCTAACAAAAAGGGAATGCGCTGTTTGATATCGTTCAATAACCAAGCAGCGTTCTTTTTGCGTTGCTCTTCTGTAAAACCTTGTGTATTGTCCTCCAAATGAATTATTTGCGTAAGCAAAGCATTTTTTTCTTTTAAGAAAGATGCTCCTGCCGTTTTCACAACTGACATTGTATGGTCTATGAGGTCTATCGCTGAGGCAGGCAGACTTTTCTCTTTTAAATACCTTTTAGAAAGGCGTATGGCTTCCCAAATTGCCTCATCGGTTATGGCTATATGATGGTGGTTTTCATAAGCTGAAAGGGTTTGACGCAACATTCTAAAATGGGTTTCATCATCACTTTCTTGCAATTCTACCTTTTCAAACAAAGGTTCTAAACCTGATTTTTCTATTTTCTTGGTAAATTCATCAATAGTAGAAGTGCCTATAACAGTGAGTCCTTTAGTAAGTTCACTTTTAAGTAGATTTGCCATAGAGGAATCAAAAGAGTTACCTAAAAGTGCGTGTAATTCCTCGATGATAAGTACTGATTTAGGATATTGCTTGAGTTCTTGGGCTATGTTCTTGATACGGTCTTCAATCTCTCCTTTATAGGAGGCTCCTGCTATGAGGGCTCCCATATCCAATTCAAATACAGCTAAGTTAGACAACACATCGGGGACTTGGTTAGATATAACCTTCTGTACAAAACTATTGATAAGGGTAGTTTTTCCTATACCTGAATCACCTATGATAAGCACATTTTGTTTGCTAAATCTGCACAGTATTTCGGTGATTTTTTGAGTTTCGGCAACTCTGCCAACAGGTATTTCTTTTGAGGCTTTAGCTTTGAGGACATCTTTTTTATTGACACAGTATTTTTGCAAAAAACCTTTAGCTGTGGAAGAAAGAGGAGCAGAAGAAAAAGGTTTTTCGGCAGAGGCAGCAGGAAGAGGGGTAGTTTCTAAAAGTTCAGCACGTGTTACAGGATAGGTTTTCATTTGGTCGAAATTGAAAGCTACTCCCTGAGTACTCAATGCTACAAATACATCCCATAAGGAGATTTCCTCTTCATCTAAAATTTCCCGAATAGCTTCTGCTTCAGTGAAGATAGTGTCTATCACTTCATCGGGGTCGCAGGAATAAGTGTTGGTAGCTTTTAGAGCTTCCTCAATGCGCACTTCAGCCCATTCTTCTAAATAGAACACATCGACTCCTTTAGATTCCAAGAGTTTTAAGAGTGGTAAATCTCTGTTGAGAACGGCTTTCAATAAGTGTCCGCCAGAGTAACGAGCGTTCATATTTTCACGAGCTATTTTCTGTGCTATCTCTAATGCTTTAGTAACCTCTGGGGCATAGCTCAATTTCTTTTCTTCCATTGTTTTGTATTTTTTATGATTGTTATTATCCTTTCTTCCAGAATATTTTTCCTTTTACTTTGTAATAAACATATATATTCTGGATACAAGCATTATTAACATCCTTTTGCAGGCGCAAATTTTCTATTTTTACTTTCTTTCCAGAAATTTCTTTGCAAAACTGTGCAAAGGGTACGATCTTATCATCATTGATAACTACAGGGACTTGGTAGTTCTCACAAAGATAGTCTTTGAAATCATCTTTGGTTTTAGCTTGAGAGGCTACCCCATTGAGAAGCAGGATAAATTGCTCATTAGAGATATCAGGAACTTTTTTTGCAGAAGGAGGTGTGTCCTCTTTTTTAGGAGCTTTTGGAGCTACGGGAATATTGGTAAGCATATCTACCAAGGGGTCTTTCTGTGCTTTACCCATAGGTAGTGAAAAATCACTATGCGGTTGTTCATATACATAACTCTCCATATCTATAGGTTCTTTAGCAACAACGTGCTTGGGAGCTACATAAATGGTTTTGGTGGCTATATGGTCTAAATCGCCATTGACGATAAGGGTTATCTTCTTTTGTCCTACACGTTTGAACTTATAGGTTACAGAATCACCCACAGCATCAGTAGAGGAAGTTTCTCCAAAACTCCACTCAAATGAGATACCTCCTTGTTTTTGTCCTATGAATTTAGTAGTCTCTCCTAAAAAGACCACATCAGGAGCTTTGATGGTAGGCAGGTAGCCTACTTGTTGATTGAGAGAGGAAATGGTAAGCACCTTTTGAGAAGTACAAGATCCATTGATAGTAAGAGTTACCACATATTCTCCAGTCTTTTCATAAGTGTGGAAAGTACGCTGTCTAAAATCGACAGGAGAACCATCGCCAAAATCCCATTTCCACGATTTAGCATTTTTGGTCTTATCACCAAACTCGATGACTTCCTTCACAACATAGTTATCGGCAAAGACATAGAAGTTAGCCTCCTCGCAATCGACGTGACGAGAGCATTGGAAAATGAATAAGAAAATACCAAGACAAAGGAGTACTCCGAAACTCCAATAGATTTTAGGGTCAAATTTAGGAAAAAAACCAGTAGAATTATAATTCATATATCTTCTTGTTAAAGAAATAATAGTAATTTAGAGGCGCAAATTAGTGATTTTTGACGAAACAACCAACAAAATTCAAATATATTTTTGTTTTTAGCTTATATGAAAATTATAAACACTTATTTATCAGCAGTATATAAAAACAAAGAAAACCAGCAAAACATAGTTCTACTGATTTTCAAAATGGAGATATACAGGTTCTTTAAGGAATAAATACTACATTTTAAACCCTCGAGAGTTTTTGTTAAGAGTCTCTTTTACAAACTCCTTCGTGGGAGTTGGGACTTCTTGAGTTTCGCTTTTTTGACTCTCTTGTAATAGCTCTTTATTGAGTTCTTCTGCCTCTTGTACCTCTTGTTTTTCTTGTTCTTCTTGAGCCTCTTGTGGAGTATTGGAGGAGAGTGAAAGTTGTATTTTTCTATCGAGAGCTGAGAGCTCAGTTTTAAGTTCGGAGAGCTGTGTTTCTTTACCCCATACTTTTTCGATGATTTCCTTTAGAAGAGGAATGTCCTTTTGGATAAGGGCTATCTCTTTTTCTTCCTTTTCCATCATTGCAGGGATTTTCTCAATGGCATTGACAAAATTCATTACTGCCAAGTTAGGGTCACTTGCCAATCGTCCGTTGTTATAGGTGTACTTGATACCTCCTTCCCCTTGTACAAAAAAACGATTTTCTTTTAGGTCAAGTTCATCTTTTTTGGAGACTTCAGTCTTTACTAATATCTGAAAACCATAGATACTTCCTATTTCTTGATATTCGCCTTTGGTACGGGCGTTTTGGGCATAATCTTGTAACTTCTGTGCTAACTGCTTTACACTGCTCTTTTCGTCTAAGCCATCCAAACGCAAGGCATTGACTACCGAGCCATCTTCTCGGCGTACGGCTTTATCTGAAAAGTTTTGCCAATCCGTCTGAAAACGATACAAGCGATCTTGTAGGGCTTTCAAATCGTTACAGAGGTTATCTAAACGGTTTTTAGAGGTATATTTAGAGCGTAAGAACGTTTGCTTTTCACTCTCTAAAGCCCCAATCTTCTTTTCCAACTTCGCTTTTTCGAGCAAATCGGTATTTCCTGAGAGAATAGCCACATATTCAGAATAGTTCATTCCCGACTTTTCGTCCATCGCTCCCTCATCAATGGTTCGTTTGCCCAACTTGTTGTTTTTAAGCTGGTCGATAAAGAGCTGTTTGTTAAATAGTAGATTGAACTTGTATGAGTCCAAAGACTTTTCAACGGCATAGATAATCACATCCACCTTGTTATCGGCAAAGTATTTAGCCACTTCATTACCCTTGCGAATGGCACGTCCGTCCCTTTGTTGCAGGTCACTGGGTCGCCAAGGGGTATCTAAGTGGTGTACAGCAACGGCTTTTTTCTGTGCATTGACCCCTGTGCCGAGCATATCGGTAGAGCCAAAGAGTACCCGTATCTTGCCCTCGTTGGTGTCGCTGATGAGTTGTTTGCGCATTTTATCGTTTTTAGCCTCTTGAATAAAACGGATTTCGTGAGCAGGAATACCATAGTCTTCTACCAATTTCCGCTTGATTTCAGTGTAAGGATTCCACTCATTAGGCTTGTAAGTACCCAAATCAGAAAAGACAAACTGAGTCCCTTTCTGCGCTTTGTATTTTTGATAATATTCATTGATTTTCATCGCACAATGAGAGGCTTTGTTATCAGGATGATCTTCATACTTATCGGAGATTATTCGCATATCTAAGGACATTTTACGAGCATAATCAGTTGCGATAAGCATTTTGGCTTTTTCCTCGGACTCGGATAGTGGCGCACGCCCCAAGAGGGTTGCATTACCCGTTTTGGCAAACTCCATTAGTTTTTGAATGAATACCTCTTGATCGGGTGTAGGAGGTATATTGTGTAAAATTTCGTTCTTTTCGGGTCTGTCTATCCCAACATCCTTTGCGGTTCTATAATCGGTTATTTCAGCGTAAAACTGTGCTAATTCGGGTACTTTGATAAAGTAGCGGAAGCGTTCTTTCTGCACAATGTTATTAGCCACTGAAAATTCGTAATCGGTGGTCTTGCGGGCATAGATCGCTGCCCAAGCATCGAAACAGTGAATTTGTTGCTTTTCTAAGGCTTGAGGACGCAGGTACTTAAAGAGCAAATACAGCTCAGTAAGTGAATTGGAAATAGTAGTCCCCGATAGAAAAGTAGCCCCCATATCCTTGCCAGTACGCTCTTGAATAGTTCGCAAGGCAAAAAGCAGGTTGAGGGCTTTTTGACTGCCTTGGGAATTGCCCAAGCCTGCCACTCTATCGTGCCTTGTATTGAACATTAAGTTTTTGAACTTATGGCTTTCATCTACTAGCAGATGGTCAATGCCCATCATCTTAAAATCCACTGTATCATCGGTGCGCTCATTAATGTCGTGTTCTAAGGTTTTGAGCTTTACTTCTAGGTTTTCTTTACGCTTGTACATTCCTTTGATCATCGCACGAGAGACTTCACTGCCTTGTTTTTCCAACTGCCAAAGACTCTCTTCAATATCTTGGAGTTCTTCTTGCAAAATGCTCTGTTGCACTTCGGGGGATTGCGGTATCATCTTAAACTGGTCGTGGGTTAGAATCACACAATCCCAATCATTGTTTTTGATGTCTCCAAAGATACGCAAACGCTTTTGAGGGGTAAAATCCTCCTTGCCAGGGTAAAGGATTTTAGCAAAAGGATAGGCACAGCGATAGGTCTCGACTATTTCGTGTACATTGGCTTTAAGCCCTATAATCATCGGTTTATGCGCTAATCCTAAACGCTTCATCTCTTGAGCGGCACAGCACATAATAAGGGTTTTACCAGCTCCTACCTCGTGGTCGCAAATCGCCCCATTGTTGAGCTTTATCATCCAAATAGCATCTTTCTGACTATCATACAAATCCTCTATGCCTAAATTCTCTCTATCGAGTCCAGGGAAGGACTGAAAAGAACCATCGTACTGCGGGCGTACAAAACAGTTAAAAGACTGATTATACTGCTCAGCCAAGCGGTCTTTAAACTCCTGACTCTGCTCTAAGAGCCACAGAGGAAAAGCATTACGTATTTCATCAATCTTGCTGTTTGCCAGTTGGATTGCCTCCATATCGCGCACCTTGACTTCCTTGTCGTCTATCTTGATTTTCTTGGTAATATCAGGGGTAGTATTTACTAAGGCGTGTTTGAAGAGGGCAATACCATCGTAGGTTCTGCTCTCACTTTTTACAGCATATTTTTCCCAGATATGTAAGTTTTTTTGTCGGCATTCCACTGAAAACTCATCGGTTTGAGTGCTGTATTGCACACCTACCTTGGTATCGAAAAGCGAAGAGGCAAAATCACTATAGATTTGTGGGGAGATCCAACGCTCGCCCAAGTTAAAATCCAACTCTTCAAAAGGAATAGGGGTAGGAATTACCTGCCTGAGTCCCTCTAAAGCGTGCTCAATTTCTGATTGCTTAGGATGTTCAGGGTGAGTGTTTTGATATGCTTCTACGGCTTTGATTTTAGTAAAGACATCCCCCGCTTGCCACTTTTGAGCAATTTGGTATTCGTCTTCTATAGGATTGTAAAAGAGTTTACCCTGTAACTGCGCTTTGACTTCTTCCTCGTTGGTGTTAGAAAGCTCGGTTATGTAGGGAATATCCACCCTGCCTAATTCACTTAGGGAAGTGAGTAGTGCCTCTTCAGCAGAAATGTTTTCATTCTTCCTCAGAGAGAATACCACAGGCTTGTGAAAGATATCTGCTTTTTGATAAACACCGTTTTTGATACGCTCTAAGTAAGGGATTTCAGCGCCTGAGGCATCGGTTTTTATTAGCTTGATATTATCAGCACTATTTAGCCGACCATAGTTCTTGACAAAAGTATCGTAAAGGGCGTTAAGATTTTCTCTTTCCGTAGGATAAGGGGTATAGGTGGTAGCCTCTTTATGGTACAAGTTGGAATAAGCATCTCGCAGAGCGATATAGGCAATGGCTTTTTGCCTTTCCAAAGAAGAAAGCGCAAGAGGCACAAAGGTAGCAGCTGTTTTGTTCTTATTGAGATCTTGCAAAAAGCCCACCGTATCGGCTTGTACTACCAAAGTATCTTCTCTGAAATGAGGCAAATATTCTCCCTCAAAAGGTACAGGTTCTTTTAATAATGATACCGCAGGAGATGTGTAATACAAAGCAGGAGAAGCTTTTGAAAGCACCTCTGTTTCATTCCCTTGATTGACAGGATAAGTAAAAGAAAACAAATCCAACTTTTGAGCATTCCCTAATTGAGAGGTAGTCGTTTTCTTCTTTGTTTTCTTTTTAGCTCCTGTGGGTATAGTAGGGACTGTTTTAGCTGAAATGTTGGGAGGACTTGCTAAAGTAGCGGTGGCTTCCTGCTCTGATAGAAAATCAAAGAGACTTAGCTGAACGACTTTGGGTTCAACTTTTTGATTCTTAATTTCTTTTGACTCTTTAGAGGTGAGATTCGCATTGGAAATAACAAAGGAAGGCTCGTTGATTTTGCTTTCAATTTCAATAAATTCTTGCCGTTCAACCTTTTTTACCTCAATTTCCTTTACCTCAATTTTTTGTGAATTAACCTCTTGTAGCTTAATTTGTGTTGTTTGGCTTTGTTGTGCTGTTTCAGGCGATAGATAATGCGCTTTAAAATCGCTTAGGATTCTTTCTTTTACCTCCTTGGCAATGCCTTCTACTCCTTCACTATGGGTATAGACCATTGCAGGCTGTCCGTATAGGTTGGTGCCTGCAAGAGCATCCGTACAAATAACGTTTTCTCTTTGTGAAAGATACTCGTTTTGTAGCATTCCCTGTGGTAGCCTTGCTGTATTGCAAAACTGCTCTTCTATAGGGTTTAAAGCGCCTCTTTGACTGTCTTTTTGAAGGATGATAAGATCGCTTCCTGCTTCGGTACCTGCGTAATCGGTAAAGAGGTTGTTAGGCAGGCGCACGGCAGAGACAAGACGCGCACTGGAGAGCATCGCTTGGCGAATAATCTCATTTTGAGGACTATCGGCTACCCCTTGGGAGGTGATATAGGCAAGGATTCCTCCTTCCTTTACCATATCCAAACCCTTTAAGAAAAAGTAGTTATGCACCCTACGGGAGGCTTGTACCTTAGCAGGATCGCTACTACGAGAGTAACTCAAATCAAAGACAGCGGTATCGGAAAAAGGGATGTTACTGGTTACCAAATCAAACTGGTTCCTTTTCAGTGGGCTGATTTGTTCGAAGCCATCGATATGTACTTGCTCCTGAGGGTAAAGATGAGAGAGCACTTTGCCTGTGAGCAAGTCCTTTTCAAAAGCAGTAACCACAAGAGAAGGATGCTCTTCTTTAAAAGCACGGATAAAATTGCCTCCTCCTGCCGAGGGTTCTAACATTGTTTGCAGAGGTACGCCTGTTTCCTTTATTGCTGAAGCGATAGCCGAGGTAAGACGCATTGGGGTATAAAAAGCCGTTAGCACAGAATTTCTAAGGCTTTGTACATAGTTTTGGTATTGCCTTTCATCAGTGGAATGTTCTCTAATAAGGGCATACAGACTCCTTACATCTTGCCAAAAGACTTGGTCAGCTTTTGCCCAGTACTTTAAATCAGCTTCAGACTGGTGGGGATTGAGGATAAACTTCAATCCCCCGAAGCCTGAATAGTGTTGTAAGAGTTCTCGCTCTTCTTGGCTTAGAAGCGTGCGCTTTTGCTTCTCTAAATCGAAAGCCAATGCCAGTGCACGAGCATTACGATTAAAGCTCAGTCGTTTAAGATATGCCATTTTCTTCTATCCATAGTTCGATGGCACCCGTAAGTTCTGTATAGAGGGATTGATAGGCAGTAGAGTGCTGAAAATCCTCATCGATTTCATTCTCGTACTTTTTAAAGTAAGGAACCAGTTCTGGGAAGATTTTTAGGGCAAAGGGGCGCAAATCTTCATCGGCTAATTGAGTGTCGAACTCCTGAGAAACGACCTCAAAAACCATATCAAAGGGAGAGAAGAAGAGTCCATCGAAGAGTACTCCTGAGGCTATTTCATTACATTCAGGAATACTGATACCCGCCTCAAAAGCCTCTTGGTAGGCTTGGGCTGCATACTCACTTCTGTCCTTGATAAAGACAGTGTCAGCTAAAAGATTAGGAAAACTCGTTTGTAACAGCTCTTTGAGTCTTAACTCGTAATAAGACAATGACCCTAAAGTACTGTCAGTGATCTGGGGTTTGGTTTGTGTTTCTTTCATTGTTAAAATTACTTTTAATGGGTTCAACAAATTTTAATTTTTACAAAGTGTCGTTCTGCAAAGATATATTTACCACGATTTTCCAAATAGGGCAAAAAGGCTCTCCTCCCTTTTCAGGAACATCTGTTTTTAAAAGGGTTCTTCTAAATTTTTTTCCTGTGCTAAGAACTCTCTTTTTGAGCCTCTCGGCCAGTTCTTCCTCCTTGATAAAAGAAAGAACATACCCCAAGCGCTGGAAAATAGAGACAGGTGTAGAGAGGATTACCTCTGTAGGAAGTTCTTGCCAACTCAGATGTTTTTTAATCCTTTGAATTACCTCTACTGCTTTTTGAATGCCTCCTATCTCTTTTTCATAGAGGAGCAAATCAACCGCAGTGAGCTCTAAAGAGGCTACCCGCAAAGTTCTTTCCTCTATAGAAAAAGGTAAGGTTTTTCTTTTTACTCCTATTTCTCTTAACTTTTTGATATCCTTTTTGACAAGGTAACGAATCTTACTTTGTCCCCTAAAGGAATCCCTCAGCGGAGGTAAGGAGGTTATCACTGTAATTTCATTTGCCTGTAAAGCCTCTTTGGGAGATAGATGTACTCCTACTGCACTGAGCAGGGCTACATAGTATTCCCTTTTTAGGTGTTGCATCAGTGTTTCAATGTAGAAATAGGGTTTTCCCTCTTCTCTGATAGCTTTGTTATCAGTAGCATTACCAATGTCCACAAAACGGACGATGCTATAGATGCCATTCCAAAGAGGCAGGAGCTTTCCTTGTTTTTTAAGTCCCCCTAAAGTATTGAGAATAGTTTTTTCTTTAAGGTGAGCAAACACCTCTTTTAGCTCCTGCATAGAAAAGCTGTAAATACCCTTTTCCTCCAATAATTGTATCCACTTTCGTATGGTTAGTCCCTTCATATTGAAAATATATATCGTTGCAAAACATTTGCAAAAGTACTATATTATTTCTAAAGAGCAAATATATTAGAACAAAAAGTTATCAACAGGAGGACTAAACTTCACTTAGGATATGGTACATAATCCGTTGTGTTAGCTCACAGACTTTCTTTACTGAAAGTTTTTACCTAATCTTTGTTAGTATTTTCGCTTTTTGGAAGTTTTCTCAGGAAACTCAAAGGCGGTTTCACCATTTTCTTTCAGACGTATATAGGCATCGAAAGTGCTGCTTGATTTGCTTTTCATTCCTTTTATCAGAGGTGTTCTTCCTTTTTCAAAGAGCGTTTTGAGCAGTTCATCAGTAAGAGGTTTGCCACATACATTTCTAAAAAGCACATAACCACAGTCCTCATCAGGGCATTTGGCTACCTTTTCAAACAGTAATAAGGAAGCATTTCTGCATTTAGGACAGGTGATTTTGAGTTTTTCTTTTTGGGGTATTTCCATAGCTAAAAACGTATCAGTAAGACTATGGGTATAGGCTTCCATATCCGAAGAAAAACTATCGGGAGAGAGCTCTCCTTGTTCTATCTTTTGCAATTGACTTTCCCATTCGCCTGTAAGGGCAACATCAGCTATTGTAAGTGATTTTACCCACTCATATACCTGCATTCCTTTATCGGTAGGAATAAGAGACTTTTGTTTGCGCTCAATATAATTGCGCTTTAAAAGCGTCTCAATAATAGCGGCACGTGTGGCTGGAGTACCTATACCTGCTCCTTGTAATAACTCACGTTGCGCCTTATCTTCTAAGGTCTTTCCTGCTGTTTCCATAGCCCCCAACAGTCCTGATTCGGTATATAAAGCAGGAGGTTGGGTGGTTTTAGAAAGGATTTCAACGGCTTTAATCTTTATACTTTCTCCTTGTACAAGTTCAGGCAGCACTTGATTGCTATCACCTTCATTGTCTTCTTCACTGTCTTTGGCAGTTTCATCAGAGTAAAAACCACCGATAGCGCGCCAACCCGCTTGTAACACTTGAACACCTTTTACCAAGAAGTCAGTGTGCAGAGCCTCCAGTAGAGTCTTTTGCACTTCTTTTACACAGGGTTCAGATACCGCTTCCAAAAGTCGGGTGGCAATCATTTTGTAAATAGTGTTTTCTTTTGCTGTAAGGTTGGTAGGAAAGCGCTCGGTAATAAGAAGTCCGTGATGGTCTGTTACTTTCAAATCATTAACCATCTTCTTATTCAGCGCTCCAATTTTCACAAGTTTAGCTTCGTTGGCGTATACCTCACTTTCTTGTAACAAACGTATCAGCTGTGGGATTTCTTCCCATACATCCTCTGAGATGTACTTGCTACCAGTACGTGGGTAAGTAATGTATTTTTGCTCGTAAAGACTTTGTGCAATTTGCAGAGTCTCATCGGCTGAAAAGTTCCATTTTTTATTAGCTTCTTTTTGTAAGCCTGTTAGATCATAGAGCAAAGGAGGTTGTTCTTTTACCACTTCTTTCTCAGTGGAAATCACCTCGGCCATTGGAGACTTTTCTAATTGTTTTTGTAAGGCTTCAGCTTCCTTTTTATCCTCAATTTTAGCTGAGATACTGAAAAAATCAGTATAGCTTTTTTGGTGCTTGAGTCGCAATTGGTAAAAAGGTTTCTTTTGAAAATGTGTGTGCTCTAAAAATCTTTTACAAACCATTGCTAAGGTAGGTGTTTGCACCCTTCCTAAGGAATAAATCCCTTCACCTACGGCTATACTCAGAGCTTGGGTAGCATTGATACCCACCAGCCAATCAGCCTCACTACGCTTTTGAGCAGAGGCATACAACAAATCAAAAGCACTTCCTTCTTGCAGATTGGCAAGTCCTGTTTTGATACCTTTTTCGGTTAAGGAGCTAATCCAAAGCCTTTGAAAAGGTTTTTGACAGTGCAAATATTCATAGATATAGCGGAAGATCAGTTCTCCTTCACGACCTGCATCGGTGGCGACAATAATGGAACTACACTTCTTAAAAAGGCTATCAATGATTTTAAGCTGTTTTAAAGCCATAGGGTCTGACCTGTAGCCTTTCTTATCTTCAGGGATTTGCTTGGGTACCAGCACAAAGGGATGAGGTAAGATAGGCAAGTGTTCTCTGTGGAATCCTACACAACCATAAGCCTCTGGGAGGGCTAATTGCACCAAATGCCCCAGAGCCCAAGTAACTGCATAATCATTACCTAACAAATATCCATCTTGTTTTTCGGTTGCCCCCACTATAGTGGCAATTTCTCTTGCCACACTGGGCTTTTCTGCTAATATAACTTTCATTTTTCTACGTGTATTGAGGTTAAAAATTAGAGTTATACTTTGCGTCCCTTGGACTTCTTAGCAGTTTCTTTTTGAGCTGTTTTTTCTGATTGCTTTTGAGGTTGTTTTTCTTCTTTGGCTTTAGAAGTTTCAGCTTTTTGTTTGGTAGAAGAAACTTTATCAGTAATGTCCTTTTGAGGATTGTTAAAGCTCATCTCTACCTTACCTTTGTCCTTGTCAAAAGTAAAATAACCGCTATAGGTTTTACCGGCTTTGCTCTGTAAACCTTCTAAATAAATAGGATTACCCTTGCTCAGTTCCTTGTGTTGCTCTTCGGTAAGAGTTACTCCTCGTATGACTGTAGGAGCCTCAGTGAGTTTCTCTTGATTAGTAAGTTTAGGAGCTTTGTCTTCAAAGAGAAATTCCACATAACGCTTGTCAGCATTGAACTGTACGGTTGCGTTAAAAGGCTCTCCTTTTTTAGAAGTCATTCCCTCGACAAACAGAGGCTTGCCTTCTTTGAGCGTTTGTTTTTGCTCCTCAGAGAGTTTGACTCCTTTGATTTCATCGGGGACTTTGATGTGTTCACTGCGCAAGGCAATGATTTCATTGGTGAGCCTATCAATACTGATAATAGAAGAGATTTTCTCTTGAGTTTTGCTATTGGTAAGCTCAACCGTACGTCCCATATTTCCTGTGGTAAGCAGGTTCTTTTTATCCTCTTTTGAAAACTCGTGACCAAAGAAAGGATAATCCAATTGTGGTTCCTTGCGCATCCCGTGAATGGCTACTGCTACTTTCCCATCAACTTCTCTTAGGGACAGACGAGCATCAAAACGGGTTACTGTAGAGCCTAAATTGAAACTAATAGGTACCAGTTCATTGGTTTTATAACCTTTCAAGAGGGGCTCTAATAGGTTCCTCTTCTCTAAAGATTCTCGACTCACCCCTAAGTTTTGTAACGTTTCCCAATCAATAGCATCAGGGTTGTACTTGAGTTCCTCTTGGGCAGGAGTACTTTGGGATTGTGCCTGAGCGGGAGCATCTTGTGCTTGTGCTTGAGCAGAAGCTTCAGGAGGGGTCTGAGCCACGGCAGTCTCTCCTTCTTGTTTTAGAGTAGCTGCTTTTTGCTCTTGTTGAACATACTCTTGAGGAGACACTTCGTACTTCTTGAGGTATTCCTTACCCTTTTCAGTGAGTTTTGCCAGGTGGTTTTGGAGTTTTTCTATCGTATTTACCGATTTTTCTATCGGTATTTTAAAGAAAGAAAAACGAGAAGGGTTCTGGGCTTGACGCATAAAGTTGCTAAAGAAATTAGACAGCATATTACCTTGCTTGTCTACTTTCATAAAGTCATCTAAGGATTTGCTGTCAGCAGGAGCCGTTTTTAACTCTCCTTTCTCATCAATTCCTTTTACAGCCTTAAGCTGTTTTTCTTCTTTGTCAAATACCAGTAGGATATCAGATAGTTGTTCATCCACAGGGATTTGATTGTCGTAATTTGCCGTATCGGCGTGTTGATTTTCTGCCATTATTTAAACATCTTTTTTAATTTGGGGGTAAAATTACTCCCTTTGTAAGACGTCTAAGAGAGGCTGTCCTTTTTAGGCATAGTATTTCCGTTTTTGGCTTTTAAGGCTGTTACTGGCACACTAAAATGTTTTCGGATAAATTGATGTACATCCGAGAGCTTGTAGTATATTTTGCCTGATATGGTATAATAAGGCAGTTTGCCATTGGAGCGATACCTTTGCAGGGAACGTGCAGAGATTTTAAAAGTGAGCATCAAGTCTTGATTGTCCAAGAGTTCCTCGCCATCCAAGCTGTTTTTGCGTTTTTCAGCTTTGTCTATTTGCTCTTTAAGCAAATCAAAACGATCCATAATGCGTTCCATCCACGCTATAAATTCTATTCTGTCAATTTCCATTTTTTATATTTATATTTGTTTAATATTTCGATTGTTAGACCTTAATCTTAGAACATCTAAAAGTTCTTCTTATCCTTGTGAGTTCTTGTTATCCTCCAAAAGTTCTTTTAGCACACTGCCCATTCCTAAGAGTTGGTCATTTTCCTCTTGAGGGACTAAAATGCCCATTTCCTTTAAGGTGCGGATATAACCTTTTGCGGTACGTTCCTTTACATCAGTCCTTTTTTGAATTTCTATGTTCAGCTCTTGAACTGTCCACAAAGTTCGCTCTTTAAAAAGAGGAGAAACTAACGAGGCTAAGGTACTGGCTTTGTTGGGTTTTTGGGCTTCGTTTTTCTGATTGCCTACATAGCTATGCATTCCCAGTTCATTGTTCCATCTAAAAAGTATTTGTGGGGTATCGCTAAGGCTACCATTGCGGATTTTCATCGGTTTGACCGCTGAGATAGGACTGTTTTTCTCCCTTTCGATGGAAAGCACTGCCGTTGCTTTGCGTTGTAGTTCAGAGCCTAAATGACCACGGAGTTTAAGCCCACTGGGGGTGAGGTGTAACACACATACAATACAGGTTTTGTAGTTACCTGCCAAAAGGTAAAGCTCTTCTATGAGTTCCACACTTTCTTGCTCGTTATTCACAGCTCCAATAAGGTCGGCTATACCATCGATGACCACCAAATGCACTCCTGCACATTGGTAGTAAAAACTCTCCAAGCCTTCACGAATGACCTTTAATCGCTCTCTGCGAGGGAGTTGGGTGAGGCAAAAGGCGTGTAGCAAATCAGGAAGAGAGCTTAGTTTAGCTCTTTTAAGCAGTTTGCTGATGTTTTGATAGAGCTGGTCTTGAGACTGTTCTGTATCGAAAAATAGCACCACTTTATCTTTGGGGCAAGGCAGTAGCGTTGTGCCCAATGTGTCAATAGATAGGTTCTTACTGTTAAGACAACCTGCAATGAGGGCGCTTACATAATGACTTTTGCCTGTACCTTCGCCTCCTGTAATACCCAATAAACTACTCTGTACTCCTACAGGAGTTTTGCCAATGGAGATGATTGTTTCTTGCTTTTGGGGAGGTTTATCCCATTGAATTTCGCAGTTTTTAAGTAGTGATAGGCTTTCTTCATAGTGTTTGCTAAGGGTCTGATAAAAGAGTTGCAATAGGTCTCTACCCGTTTTACCTTGCGCAAAATAATCGGATATATCTTTATCCCTTTTAGTACCTGAAAGAGGTAAAACCAAACGAAATATTTCTAAAGGTGCTAATTGGGCTTGTTGCTCTAAGGAGGCTCTTTTACCTGTTTCGTCGCTATCAAACAAAAGGACTAAATGTCGGAATCGCATTTTTAGCTTTTGGAGTTTTTGTAAAGGAATGTGGGCTGTTTCGCTATTGAAACAGATAGCCGAAAAGCCTCTACTGGCTAAGCTCATTACATCTTTTTCTCCTGCGGTGATAAAAAGAATGTCGCCTTGTAGTGGTAGCTGAGACTCACCAAAGCAATAGTTTCCGGGGGTACCTCCATAGAGAAAGCGCAGTTTAGAAAAGGGACGATAGACCTTTAAATGCTTTTTAAAAAGGTAAGCAAACATCCACTCATTATAAGTGGAGGCAATAGTGTAAGGTTTACCGTCTTTATTGGTGCTTGAATAGCTTTGCAGAGAGATTACATTGTACCTGTTTAGGATGTCTTGAGTGATACCATATTTTTGCCAATAGGCTAATTCTTCTTGGGTAAAAGGTTTTTGGGTGAATTGGTAAGAGATAGATTTTTTGGTTTCTGAGGTAGTACTTCCTAAGGTGATGGTGGGAGGTATTTGAGGTTTTTGTGTAATTATAGAGGTGGATTCCTCTAAACCCAGATGTAAATCTCGATTGATAATTTTTAGGATTTCGATAAAATCAGAGGCATTTCGGCAGTCCAATTGATAGAGGTAACCTACCAAGAAAAAACAGTCACCCCTGAAAGTATCGTTGCCAAAATCTTTCATTTTATAAATGCCTTGTTTGTCCTTATAGATATTGCAGGAAGCATTTTTATCGTCATAGAAAGGGTTTTTAAAGTTTTTACCTACTCGCCAGTTGCCTTGTAGATAGTGCTGAAAGACCTGTAGTCCTCCTTCGGTTCTACTTAAAATATCTTGCTTTTTCAACATAACTTTTGGCTTTTTGAGTGAGGGATTGCAGGTAGCTTTCAGTGTTTTCTACCGATTGACTGATAAGGAGTTTGCGAATGCTTCCCAAAGTATAGAAATATTGTCCATAGATTTTGGAGTAGGTGATTTCATTGCGTTTGCGCATTCGCCATAGAGTTTTTTCACTTAGATGGAGATATTGACAGATTTCTTTTTGGTTGAGCCACAAACTATCCCACTCAATAGGCTCTTGCTTGAGTTGGTTTTCAATGCTTTGGAGTTGCTCCATAAGGGCTTTCCAAGCGGATTCTTCAATGGTGATTAAATTCATTACGTATAGGGTTAAATTCTCGGCGGCAAAGTTCTGACAAATACCAAACATAAACTGCCAAGTACTACCCATTGAAATGTGCATTTTAACGCAGTTGAAGTGATTTTTATTTATTATATTGGTTATGAGTGCATTACAAAATAATTGTAACGTATTTTTGGAGTATAAACTACTTTTATAGGAAGAAATGTCTAAAAAATGCCAATGGGCTATAATGGGCTTTTTTTTAGAAATGGAGGTAAAAGTGTGTAGGGAGTTTATATAGAAGAGTTAAATTGAAAATAATAAATATAATTAAAAATAATGAATATAATATTCGAATAAATCCTTCTCCCTAAAAAAGGGAAACTGTCTATTTCCCTAAAAAACTGATTAAACAATGTTTAAACGTTTTTATTTGAAGTTAGCAAAACTACTTTTGATCGGAGTTGTTTATATGATCTAGTAAAGCCGCTTTTAAAGCATCGAGGAAAGGTGTAAGGTTCTTTGAGCGTCCTTTCATACGATGAAAAGTGTGATACAGATCTCCCAATTCTACCTTGAAGAGCTTTTCAAATACCGCAGTTAGCTTCTTGATAGAAACTTTTCCTGATGAAATGCGATTGGTAGCATACAAACCATAGATTAGCTCTATGAGTTCAGTCTTTTGCCCTGTCCATTCTAAGAGATTTAGAATTTCTAAAGGCATATCTTCTTCTTCACGAGTACGAAAAAAAAAGATAATCGGAGAGTTCCTTGGCAGCCCCTATCTTAGCAACTTCAAAGCTACGACAAGTAGAAAATGCTCCATCAAAAGAAAACAAATACCCCTCATTGCTTTGAGGAAGGTAGTCGTAATTGCGAGTAAAATACTCTACATCACGATTGGTTCTTCCTAAAGCAATGTAACTGAAGAAATCGGTTGCTTCTAAAGTCTCTGACTCTTTAAACCATTGGGCTTCTTTGTGTTTTAGAAACTTTTTAGCTGCCTCAGTAGAGAGCAAAGTTGCTTTACTTTCTATCTGGTAGATCTCATTGTAGAAAATGAGTCTGCTAACCATTTGAGGTTGTACCTCGCGGAAGAAATGTATCTCTTCTGCTTGGTCCGTAAAACCTCGTTGCTGTACCTCTTCCTTAGCCTCCTTTAAGAGGTCTTTTAGGAACTGTACCATTTCTAAGGATTCTTTAACCACGGCGGATCCTTCCAGCGTGATTTGGCGTTCTCTTACAGCCAACTGATTCAAAATTTGTTGAAACATAAATTAAATATTAAATTTATTGCGCTATATTACGAAAAAACAATGATATACGCAAACTTAAGAAAATCTTCATTTTTTTAACAACTGGTTTGCAGGAGATTTACAATTAGCTCCACGCAAACGTGCGCTGCTGCATAGGCTTCTACAGAAGCCTATGCAGCAGCGCACGTTTGCGGGTGCAAAGGTAAAATTTTTTGTTTATATTGTCAAGATGTTGTACCTTTGCACCCAGAAGTTACTGAGAAAATAGGTATAATCAAATGAAATAAGAACCATTACTAAATCGTTACCTACTCTTATTGTAATTCCTGTATCTTCTTTATTTTGAATATATTATAAAAGTAGTTTCAATTTTGGGGCAAAATTACGGCGGTTGCGCAAGTGTGGCAATACGCAAAAATAACCATTTTTAATTGACGATGAGCACCTCAGCTTTTATGGAAATCTTAGCACAGAAGTATATCCCTTATGCCGAAATGCTAGCAAAAATAGGAAATAATGCCGTTTTTATAGTAGATAAAAACGAGCATTTCTATTTTATTTCCGATAAGTTTAAACTCTTTGGTTACGACGATATTCCTCAAAACGACAGCAACGAAATACAAGATTATCCGCTAAAACAACGCATTCACCCTGATGATTTGGAGATGAAAGAGCTCATAGATGAGAAGATTTACGAGTTTCTATCGTCCTTACCCAAAGAAGAACAAGTGCACTACAAATACATTTACGACTATCGCGGAATGGCAACCGATGGTACTTATGGGCGGGTGACTAATGAGGTACAGCTCTTGGAAGTTACTGACGATAATTACCTCGCCTTAGGCATTATAGAAATTGCCCCTGACCAATCGGAAAATTTGCCGGTAAGGGTGCAAATGAAACACTGTATAACGGGGGAGATTATCCCTATAAAAATAGAAGAGGACGCTTTTGCACTTACTCCACGGGAGAAGGAAATACTCACACTTGCCTCTCAAGGTTTTTCTAGCAAAGAAATAGCTGAAAAGCTCTTCATCAGCACTTACACAGTGAATAGACACCGACAAAATATACGAGAAAAGTTCAATGCCGAAAGCCTTATAGAAGCGATTGATATAGCGAGAAGGAAAGGAATATTGTGATAAGTAACAGGTTTAATACACTGTTTGTTTTTGAGCGATACTTTCGTAGTGAGTGAAAATGCGATAGGTACCTACTTTCATTATTTTATTCTCACTGTCTTCTTTTTGAGTAACTGTTAGCACATAAACCAAATTCTTGATACCTTGAGATGTGAGTTCCCCTGAAATTAGAGTTACATCGCTATTCTTTACACCTTCTGTATTAGCAGCGTGGTTTAGGAAAACGGTGAACTTGTTACCGCTACCTGAAATGATAGCACCAGAGCCTGTAGCTGTGTCAAATACGCCAAATTTCAGTACTTTGTAATTCGATTTTACCTTTACTCCTTGTTGATCATAAAACTTATATTTATAATCGGCAGCTGGATCGCCTTTGGTAAAGTAATGATCGTCGGGGTCGCTGGTGTAAAGGAATTTAAGGTTATCGAGCAAATAGATACCCTCGATATTAGGCGGAGTAGTCCCCTCGTTAATGGTCATTCCGTTGGCAACCATTTCGGTAAGAGTTTTGTCGGGCAGAATAGTTTTAGCTTCCTTAGGAATATTGAAGTTTGTAACTTCGATATCATTTTTGTCCTTGTTCTTTTTGCTGTCGTTGTCGTCGGATTTAGAGCAACCAATAACTGTAAGCAGTGCAAATACGCCTGCACAAAGTGTGTAAATTGTTTTTTTCATTTTTATTATTGTTTTTTAGGTGTTAGGTGTCAGGGGGTAGGTTTCTAACTTTGGCAAAGGTCGTAGCACGACGGGCGAGTAGAAACTTTGACAAAATTTCTAGCACTACTCATTTGCTAATTTTCATATTTGCTAATTAGCTAATTCGTTTTCTCATTTCGTTGAGCTTCATCAGTGCCTCTACGGGGGTGAGGGTGTTGATGTCGAGACTGAGTAAATCTTCTTTTAGGGCTTCTAAAAGTGGATCGTTCATATCAAAAAAGCTCAATTGCATTTCTTTTTGGGCGTTTTTAACCACTTCGGCAGTGGGGACTACATTATGACTCTCCTCGAGCTTTTTAAGCATTTTATTCGCCTTCTGAATGACATATTGAGGCATTCCGGCCATCTTCGCTACGTGTATTCCAAAACTGTGCGC
Organism: Capnocytophaga sp. oral taxon 902; assembly: GCF_013394735.1. NCBI lineage: Bacteria > Pseudomonadati > Bacteroidota > Flavobacteriia > Flavobacteriales > Flavobacteriaceae > Capnocytophaga > Capnocytophaga sp. oral taxon 902. The sequence continues at coordinate 1,342,161 of NZ_CP058261.1, read as the reverse complement.
TGAACCGCCCTCGGTGAGTTTGCGCAAGAAAAGCACGCTGTCTTTGGTTTCTTTTACCGATACATTGTAATTCTTGATGCGCTCGAACTGCTCACTCATCTCGTTAAGTTCGTGATAGTGGGTAGCAAAAAGGGTTTTGGCTTTGCTGGGGTGCTCGTGCAAATATTCGGCGATTGCCCACGCTATGGAAATACCATCGTAGGTGCTGGTACCACGCCCGATTTCGTCCAAGAGCACCAAACTTCTATCGGAGATATTGTTCAAAATAAGGGCTGCCTCATTCATCTCGACCATAAAAGTAGATTCACCCATAGAGATGTTATCGCTTGCGCCTACACGGGTGAATATCTTATCGACAATACCTAATTGAGCGCTAGCAGCAGGTACAAAACTGCCTATCTGTGCCAAGAGTACTATCAGAGCGGTTTGTCGCAAAATAGCCGATTTACCCGACATATTAGGTCCGGTAATCATTATGATTTGCTGGCGTTCACGGTCTAAATATACATCGTTGGCAATGTAGGGCGTACCAACGGGCAATTGCTTTTCAATCACAGGGTGGCGACCGTCCTTAATCTCAATGGCATAGCCCTCGTTCATCTCGGGCGGTGATAGTTGTTTTCCATCGCCAAAGTAGCAAAACCACAGAGGCAATCCAGCTGACCGATAAGGGTGGCGTTCGTTTGTACCTGACCAATATACTCACTGATAAAAGCAATCAGTTCGGCGTATAGCGATTGCTCTAACTGAGCGATTTTCTCTTCAGCACCTAATATTTTGGCTTCGTATTCTTTCAGTTCTCCGGTGATATAACGCTCGGCATTCACAAGGGTTTGCTTGCGTATCCAATCAGGCGGGACTTTATCTTTATGAGTGTTGCGCACTTCGATATAGTAGCCAAAAACGTTGTTGTTATCTATTTTCAGAGAAGGAATACCTGTGCGTTGGCTCTCGCGCAAGAGCAAATCGTCTAAATAGTTTTTGCCCGAATGCGAGAGTCCGCGTAGTTCGTCCAATTCAGCCGAAAAACCTTTGGCGATAGCATTGCCTTTGGCGATGTTCACAGGGGCATCTTCACTGAGTGTTTCGGCGATGCGGGTGCTGAGCTGTTCGCAACTGTGGAGCTTGTCGCCCAAAAGGGTAAGCGATTCATTGGCAGAAGCCAAACACAATTGTTTTATCAGGGGGATATGTTCCAAGGAAGCGCGCAATTGCACTACTTCCCGCGGATTGATTTTCAGGGTAGCGACTTTAGAAATCAGTCGTTCGATGTCGCCCATACGGCTGAGGGCTGTTTTCACCTGCTCTAATACATCGATGTGTTTCAAAAAGTAATCGACCACCTCGTGACGCTGACGGATTTTGTCTAACTTCTTCAGCGGTAACGCCAACCAGCGTTTGAGGGTACGGCTACCCATAGGCGATAGCGTTTTATCAATCACATCGAGCAAACTCACCGAGGGGGTGGTATTGCCCGCATAGAGTTCCAAATTGCGAATGGTAAACTTGTCGAGCCATACATAAGCCTCTTCGGCGATGCGCTGAATGGCAGTAATGTGTTGGAGTTGATGGTGTTGGGTTTCGGATAAGTAATAGAGAATAGCCCCTGCGGTAAGGATTGCTTCGGTGAGTTCGTCTACGCCAAAGCCTTTGAGAGAGTTGGTTTGAAAGTGTTTGGTGAGTACCTGCTGGGCGTAATCGTCTTTAAAGACCCAATCTTCCAAGTAGAAACAGTGAAAGTCGTCGCCAAAATGCTCGGCAAATTCCTTTTTTTGGTGTTTAGCAACGAGTAGTTCGCTAGGGCGGAAGTTCTGTAAGAGCTTATCGATATAGGTTTTATCGCCTTGTGCTACCAAGAACTCACCGGTAGAAACATCGAGGAATGCTGCACCGCAGCCTTGTTTGCCCAACCATACCGAGGCTAAGAAGTTGTTGCTCTTGCTTTGCAATATATCGTCGTTGAGGGCAACCCCTGGGGTAACGAGTTCGGTAACACCTCGTTTTACGATGCCTTTCACGAGTTTAGGGTCTTCCAGCTGGTCGCATATTGCGACGCGGTAGCCCGCTTTTACGAGTTTGGGGAGATAGGTATTGATAGAATGGTAAGGAAAACCCGCCAATTCACTGCGCTCGGTACCGTTGTTGCGGTTGGTAAGTACAATGTCGAGGGTATGAGCGGCTTTTACGGCATCTTCACCGAAGGTTTCGTAGAAATCGCCTACCCTAAACAGCAGTAAAGCATCAGGATATTTGCTTTTTATCTGATTGTACTGCTTCATTAGTGGGGTTTCTTTTGCCATATTTTTGAGTGAAAAATGAAAAGTTTATGAGGAGTATTTTATTATTTCTTATTTTTATAAAAAAGCTCTGAATGACTACCTATTCTATCTAACATAATTGTTTTTTCAGTATCATCTTGTTCCCAAATAAGTAGTAAGTCAGGTTCTATATGACATTCCATACAACCTTTATAATTTCCTGTTAAAAGATGAGGTTTTTTATCCATTGGGATACCTTCGGAACCTTTTTCTATCAAAATATCAATTATTTCTATAATTTTTGATAGCTTAATAGGTTGGTTTTTATATTTTTTTAGTTCCTTTTTAAAGGTCGTAGCATAGACAATACGATACAAATCTTTATTTTCTTTTGTGTCATTCATCTTCTTCAGATAAGATATCGTTAATCAATTCTTGAGCATTTGTATAACCTTTTACGAGTCCCTTTTTATATTTAGCGAGTTCTGTTCTTCCTTCCTCAATAGCTTTTATAGTTTCTTTATTAGGAATATATTCCTCTACAGGTTCCGCTACTATAGTAGGTTCTACTATCACATTATATTTCTTGAAAAGAGATTCAAACATAGGTACGTCTTCCTCAGGGATACTCACATTGTAATTGACCATTTTATTGTAATTTACAGTTCTCATATTCTATTTTTTTTTTTGCAAAGATAATAATAATTTGCTAATCTGCTAATTTTACATTTGTCTATTCTATATCGACAGTGGAATTATACTTTTGGATAAGAGTGATAAAAATCGTTTTTTGATAGGTCAGACTTGTTGGACAAATCGGATAGGTTAGAGAGAGCGGAAGGAAACGGAGAAATTCAAAAGAGGGGAAGTAGGATTTTTGACGGAAAAAGGGTGTAAGGAGGGTGGAGGTAGCTTATAGAGAGCTTATAGGAAGCTTATACGAATCTTGGAAGATTGGTATATAAAGGGTGTATAAATAGTTGATTAACATTATAATACAACAAGGGTAAAAATGTTAAAAACGGGGTTTCGAGGCGAAAGAAAAGGGAATAGGTGATAGGCCTTAGGCAATAGGCACTAGGGGGGAGTATGACGGAAAAGGGAAGAGATAATTAGAGAATTAGCAAATTAGAAAATTAGTAAATGGGAAGTATGAGGTCTTAGGCAATAGGCAGTAGGGGAGAAACCTCCCCTATTCACATACTCCGCTCTCGCGGTGCACATACCCAGCTGTCGCTGGCTATCTTCAAAGGGGAAGTGTAGTGACGGGAAAGCGAAAGAAATGACGAATGACGAGAGGCGAATGACGAAGGAAATGTGATGAAAATCTCTTGCTGGCTATCTTCAAAAGGGGGAATGTGGCGAGTCATTTATTCGGTAAGCCCCCGAACCCCCGAAGGGGGACTAGCTGGAAAAAGAGACAAACCTCCTCCTAGTGCACATACCCAGTTGCGAGCTCTCGTTGGCTACCTTCAAGAGGGGCGTAGCACAATAGGCAAGGTGAACCTCTCGGACAAATAGAAACTTTGGCTAAATTTAGAATGCATATATTTGTTAATTTATTTAGCAGATTCTCATCACAGCCTTAAAATACTCGCGCAGTTCTGCTACTTGGGCATCGTTGATGGCTACCATTTTGCCCATACTTATCCCTTGTACGATAGATTTCGCGCTGCATTCGGCTACTTCCAAATAGTCGAAGGCTTTCATTAGTGAAGCACCTACTACTACAGCAGTGGCATTGCGCACTATTACGGCAGTACTTCCTTTTTTGATAAACGCTCTTATGTCTTCCCCCTCATTTTCTTGCCATAAAGAACTTACAGGTACATTGTGTACATCTTGTAAGAAAATCCAGCTTTCGGGGATGGTTCTCACATTGAAATACTCATCGGTAATGCCAAAGGACATTAAATAGGGCGGTTGTGAGCAAATGATAGCATTCACATCGGGGTTTTCGTTGTATATTTTTTGATGTAACCAAGTGTACTCACTGGGGGTTTTGCCAGCTTCGACTTTGCCTTTTTTTATCTGCACCAATTGAGCAGGAGTAAGTTCCCAACGTGAGGTTTGCGCAGGAGTAATCAGAAAATCGTTCCCCTCGGTACGCGCTGAAATTGTGCCTGCACTACTGAACATCAGGTTGTGGTTGCAACCGCGGTAGATAAGCTTACAAATCTTGCTGCGCAAAGCTTTTTCTACAGAAGTATAAGACATCGCGAGATAAGTAGGCATTGCAGTAGGCAATTGGTTATAATAACCGTCTATCTGCTCATCGGTAAGGGGTTGCGCTTTGCCTATCAAGCTACTATAAAGCCCCATAGCCGCACAAAATTCAAAGGTTTCAAATCGCGCGTAGGCATCTACTATATCACTGCCACCAAGTACAGTACCGTGGTTTTCCATTATGATAGCTTTCACTTTGGGGTTGCTAAACTGCTGGGCATTGACAGCTCCCAATGCCTCACTACCAGGGAGCTCATAAGGTGCATAACCTACCTCACCACAAGTTCTTTTTGCTTGCAAGGTGAGATTAGCCTCAGGTTTTTGGCGAATAATGCTATACGATACTAAGGCGGGGGGTGAGCGTGGATAAGCGCTTTGAGGTCGGGTCGCATTTGATAAATTGCGCGGTGGAAAGGGTATTCTGATGAGGGTTTGTGTTTACCCACTATCTCTCCATTCTTTTTCACACACATAATATCATCGGGGGTGAGGTTGCCTTTGTCGATGCCCGAAGGGGAAATCCACAAGTCGCCAGCTTCATCTATTACCGAGATATTCCCGCCAGAGAGGGTAGTGAGCCCGCGTTCATAGATGCGGGTCATTGCAATAACTATTTGTTCTTTGGGGTGTAGCATTTGGCTATCAAGAGTTTTGTGATTCATTGTCGTAAAGGTTTAAAAGGTGAAAAGGAGTGATTTGTTTGAGTCCTAAGTTGATAGGAGGAATTACGTTGCCCATTGCTGCTGAGGTGAGCAAAGCCCCTCCAAAGGCAGTAGCGTTGTCTATTTGTGAAACGTACACTTGCTTATCGCTGAAATAAGTTGCCAGCAAACGTGTGTACAAAGGATTGCGCGCAAAGCCTCCTGTAATGTATATACACTCAAAATTACTATTCTCGCTGATGAGTTGCATTTTCTCTACCGAACATTTCAGCAAATTGAGCATTAAAGCGTGATAGGCTTCATTGAAGTTGCTTGGCTTCTTCTGGCTAAGGCAATCTCTGAATATAGTTTCATCGGCTTGTACCGTTTTGTAACTATTAGCAGGCAATTGGTATTGTGTGGCTAAGCGTTCAGCTTCTACTTGGTGGATATGCCCCATAAACAAACGTGACGATTTTACAGGCTTTTGTTTTACCGAAAGGAAACACAGCGCATCGTTCTTCAGTTGGTTTTCGGTGAGAGGTTCGTGATTAAAAGGATTCATAAAGATGCTCCAGGTACCAGTAGAAATCAGTATAAACTTACTTTTAGAAATTTCTAAGTAAGGAATCAGCGAGGCAGAACTGTCGTGCAAGCCACTGCCTACTTGTACCTTCTCGCCATTTATTACAACGAACTGCAAGTTCAAATTACTTTCAGGCGTAGGGAGAGTGAGTTGTTCATCGGCGAGCCAAGGGTGGTACTGCTGGTGGTCAAAATCCCACATAACTGTATGGCAACCTATGGAAGTGTACTCGGAGGTGATTTTGCCTGTAAAGAGATAACTGAGGTATTGAGGAAAGTGCAGAATATGCTTTACACGAGCAAATACTTCTGGCTTTTGTCGCTTGAGCCACAAGACTTGTAAGCCGGCATTGAGCATTCCTAAGGCAGGAGAAGCAGTTTGACGGCTAAATTCGTCTATTCCTCCGTAACGCTCGTAAAAGTTGTTTAATACTTCTTTAGGCATCTCTTTGAGGTAGTTGTACAAAGGGGTAAGTCGTTTTTCATTTTCATCTAAATACACCAAAGTAGCACCATAAGTAGTAAAATTGAGCGCTTTGATGCGGTATTCACCCTCTTTAACTACCCTATTGAGTGAGTTGTAAATCCAAGAGGTCATTGCATCGATATCATCACAAGGAAAGCCGTCGTCATCAGTAATTTCAGGAAAAACCTTCTCTTGTTGTGCTACAAGAGAGAGGTTTTCACTGAAGAGCAACATTTTTTTATTGGTTTTACCAATATCGAATATAGCGATTACATCGGTCATAATCTTTTCTTTAGTTCGGTGTTCTCGTATTGCTGAATGGCAGTGATATAATCTTCGGCTACAGGTACGTTATTTAACATACACCAATAGTCGTATACCGCTCCAAAAGGTTTAGTTTTTAGAAGTTCGAGAAACGCAAGGCGCTCGAAATACTGCTGTTTTTCTTCTAAAGCCTTGAGCTTTTCGGTAGGTTCGAGCAGAGCGAAGAGGAATGCTAATTGTGCAGCTCTCACGCCCGTAACGTAAGCACCTATACGATTAATGCTGGCATCGAAATAATCTAAACCAATATGCACGCGACTGAAATAGTGATTGCGTACAATTTCTTGAGCGATGAGCTGAATTTCATCGTTGAAAGTAACCACGTGGTCACTATCCCAACGCACAGGGCGAGTAACGTGTAAGAGAATTTCATCAACAAACTGCAATACAGCCGAAATCTTGTCGCCTACTTGTTCTGTAGGATGGAAGTGTCCGTTGTCTAAACACACCATCTTATTGTTTTTTACGGCATACGCCAAATAGAATTCATTAGAACCTACAGTCATTGCCTCTACCCCTATCCCAAAGAGTTTGCTTTCTACAGCGTCTAAGAGGTGTGTTTTAGGAAATTCTTCGGCAAAGATTTCGTCTAACGATTGTTTAAGGAGGGCGCGATGCGCATTCCTATCAATAGGCATATCTTTAGAACCATCGGGAATCCAAATATTGTTTACACAAGGCGTACCGAGCTGTTTGCCTATTTCGGCAGCGATACGGCGACTTCTTTTCACGTGTTCTACCCAAAATTGACGAACAGATTCGTCTTTACTCGAAAGAGTAAAACCTGTAGCCGCTTTAGGGTGAGAAAAACAAGTAGGGTTGAAATCGATACCAATACCTAACTGTTTAGCCCAGTCGATCCAGCTCTGGAAGTGTTTGAGCTCTATCTGGTCTCTATCGACAGTAACTCCTTGGAAATCTCCGTAGATAGCGTGGAGGTTCAGGCGTTGTTTACCAGGGAGCAATCGCAATACTTCCTCTATATCTCGGCGCAATTGAGCAATAGTAGTCGCTTTACCGGGATAGTTACCTGTAGCTTGGATACCCCCGCTAAGGGCTTGTTGTGATGATTCAAAACCTACTACATCGTCGGCTTGCCAGCAGTGCAAACTGATGTTCACTTGTTTCATTGCTTTGAGGGCAGCATCGGTATCTACACCTATAGCTGCATACATTTCTTTAGCGAGTTCATACGCTTTTTTAATGTTTCCAGTTTTCATATTTCTTTTATTTTTAATATTAGAATTTAATTACAAAAGTTGAAAGAATCAAGATGATAATTCCCACAACCAACACAGTAATCGTACCCATACGCACTCCTTTCCATTCATTGAGAAAAATACCCCATATATTGCTGAAAGCAATATTCATAGCCATCAAGATACTCCAACTGAAAGCTACCATCTCGGCAGGGAGTTTGCTCTCTCCCATCCCCATAAAGAAGAATTGCAAGTACCAAAGTGTTCCGCCAAGAGCAGCAAAAAAGAGATTGTTACACAGGGTAGTAGCAGACACTGAAAGATAGTCTTTACCTGTTTTGTTTTTTATATTTAAGAAAAGACAATACAGCATATTGGTAAGGAAGCCTCCAAAGGTAACGAACATTATCACAGGATTTTTGGCAAACAACGGATTGCTTCCTTGTGCAAGAGCGAGTTGCTGTATAGGTTTACCAGCCGAAAGTCCAAAGTTGAAACAAGCGCTCATCACCCCTGCTACTACAGCAATGAAGATTCCTTTTTTGAGGGCGAACTCAGCTACGGCTTTACGGCGTTGTTCAGTGGTCATCTCTTTGGTTTTGAGATGCCCAGCATAACCTATCACAGCAATACCTACCAAAGAAATTACTACCCCTGCCAGCATCAATATACCCGAACGGCTCGCTAAGAGGTTCTCACCTGCTATTATAGGAGGAATGAGCGTACCTACCGCTGCACAGAGTCCTAAAGAGATAGATTGCCCTAAAGCGACCCCAAGATAACGCATACTCAGTGCAAAGGTGAGTCCACCGATACCCCAAAGCATTCCATAACCTACAGATTGAAGTAACACTTTTAAGGGGATAGTGGCAAAGATTTCACTAAAAAGACCTTTCGGAGTAGTGAGATAGGCAAAGAGTACGGGTACTACAAGCCACGAGAAGACACCTTGTACAAGCCAATAGGATTCCCACGACCAATTTTTGATTTTCTTGATAGGCACATAAAAACTGGCGGCACAAATACTGCCTATTGCCATTAGGAGGATACTGAGGGTTGTATTCATAATATGGTTTTTATTTTGGTAATATATTTATAATTACTCTTTTATATCGAGTGAGTTGAGGGCTTCCTTTATCGGTTACTTTTAGGATAATATGTACTGTTTCGGGTTTAGTTACTTTAGGGGCTTTCATATCGAATAACCAAGACACATTGCAGGGTTCTCTAACTATTTTTCTTTTATAAGAGCTTACTTCTGGATATTGCATCCAATAGAAGGAGAGGGCATCACCGTCGGGATCTTTAGTTAATCGAGCATCTAATTCAAAATGTTCTCCTGATTTTACAGTTAATGTTTCGGGGTGTGATAGTTTAACAATAGGAGGGTGGTTAGCCTCTTTATAATTTTTTACACACCAATCCATTCTTGCAGCGAAATCATTTTGAAAATCTTCTCTCCACCTCCATATAGTTACTTGGTTGCTTACAATAGGTTTGATACTATCAGGCACTATTGTTTTTCCCCATTGTGCTTTAACTAAGGGGGTGTAAGTATCATCGGTGTTAGTCCAGATGGGGTGAGATTCAGGTTTTAACTCGAAAAGCCATCTTTCATTTGGGTCAAACTCGGGTTGATAGTATTGATAACGACCTCCCCAACCGCCCCAGTCGGGATGTTCCATATTATTTAGTCCATTGGGTATCAATCCTAACCAAGAAGGGGTGTCGCCTTCCATTCCGAAGCTTACATCAGGATACATTCTACCTAAGCTACCTTTTCCTTGTTGGATATTTTTTTCGATCCAACTATTGCTTATCACCTCGTTGTTAGCGCCTTTAAAGGGTTGAGCCATTCCTATCCAAGTAGAAGATTGATAGCTATTAGGGCTTACAATATAGAACAAATCGGGGAAATTCTCGGGTATCCAAAATCCAGCATCATCTTGGTCGGAAATAGTATAAACTCTGAGTTTTTTAATAAGTTTATCCATTTCATTTTTACTTTTTGACTGTTGCAATTGCAAGAGAGCTTGAGCCAAAGTATTCACTCCACCCCAAGCAGAAATCCACAAAGGACGGCTATCTTCTTTTAGTATTGCTTTTACAAGCAAATCGGAGCCTTCGGAGTTTTTACCCTCTTGTACTCCTTTCATTCCATACTCTTGCTGCCCTGCTTTTACAAGGTTTAGCAATTGTTTTTCGGTAGGGAATCCTTTTTCGTGTTTCAACAAATGAGGTCTTACCTCTCCATAAGCTTTTATAATTTGCCGTATCATCGACACTTCAGGAGGGTTTTTTTGTGGATACTTGTAGAAGCAACTAAGCCTTCAATATCTATTACATTGCTATAGAGCATTAGTCTTACCATTGTTTGTGAATCATCGGGTTCGTTTCCTATATCTGTCATTACAAACAATCGGTTTTTTGACAAAGGGGTTAATCGCTGTGCGTTAGACGGAATACAAAACAATAGTACAACAATTGTAAAAAATAGATGTTTCATAGTAAAAAAGGTTATTTTATTCTGTAAAAGTATTATTCCCCGCTTTGAGTTCTTTTGTTGTGTTTTTCCATACAAAAGTACCTTTGAGCTTTTCGGGCAGGGTGATATTAGCATTGAGCTTTCCCTTTTTATCCAATTTATAACTTACTTTGATAGTGCCGTAAGGATGTGGCATAGAGCCAGACACTTCTTTAAGAGTCCCTAAATGAGGCGCTATTTTAACTTCGGCAAAACCTTTGGCAGCTGTATCTATGCCTAATAGCATACGATAGAATTCTATATTGGGGCTGGCACCCCAAGCGTGGCAATCGGAGCGGGTGGCTTTGATATTAGAATCTTCACCCCAAGTATTCATACCAAGTTTGAGGTAATCGCGCCATACGTCCAATTGTTGTAGGTATTCATCGGCTAAACCTACTTTGGCAAGTGCCTGATTTACATAGTAACGGAAATAGATAGAAGCTCGTGTAATATTAGGGAAGTTCATCATTCGCTTGAAAAGGTCTTGAGCAGCTTGTCCCTCTACAAGACCTGTGAGAATCGCCAAAGTGTTAGCGTGTTGAGAGTAGTTCTTTTTGGCAGGGGTATCGGCGAAAAGTTGTTGAGTGTTATCCCAATATTTGTCGTGAATACTCTGAGCCAATTGAGTAGCTTTCTGTTGGTACATCTGTTGTAAACCCCTATTGCCAAGTGCCATTTCTAACTCATTTGCCCATTGGTATGCCCATAGCAGTTGGAGGTCTAACACGGCACTACCGCCATCGGGATTGAGAGGAGGTTCCCCCATTTTCCAGCCTTTGGCATTCTCAGGCCAATCTACAAACTTCCAATAGGGGGCGTTCTTGAGGGTGCCATCGGGTTGGGTATAACTTTCGTAAAAAGAGAGAATTTGGCGCATTGCTGGAAGGTGCTGTTTTACAAAACTACTATCTGGGCGATAGAGGTAATAGTCGTGCAACATTCCTATCCACATCAGTGAGAAAGTAGAAATGATATTATCGCCCGATGCGGGATAGCGCCCTTGGGTAACGCCTTCTGCCAAACGAGAATCGCTAATAGCGTTGATAGCTTGACGTGCAAGGCGATCGTCGGTAGTGTTGTAGTAGGTAATCATCGCTTGTATACGGGTGTCGCCTATGTATTGTAATTGTTCATAGTAAGGGCAATCCATATAAGTTTCCATCGCACACATACGAGCAGTGCGCCAACCGATATTTAGCATTTGAGTGAGTTGTGGATCATCGCAAGAGAAAGTTGTTGCTCTTTGGAAAGGATAGCCCGTTGCGAGACTGTAGAGTTGTTCGATAGTAATAGGTTCACTACCCGTTTGTACCGAGAGTTGTAGATAGCGGAAGGTTTTCCAATATAAAGGGGTGAAAGTTTGTTGCTTTTTTCCATTGGCAATCAGGCTGTCGGTAACCCCGTGTAGCTTTTTGCCTTCTATTTCATCACGGTTGCCTTTATCGTAATTGTTATCGTAAAGAGCTTCGGCATATTTGAGCGCGATAGTTGTATTTTTGCCACCGCTATATTGCAATACGGGGTAGGCATTGGTATTAAAAGTTTGGTCTAAAAGTATAGTAGCTTTTGTGTTTGCAGGGACGGTAAAGTTGAGTTTGCCAACAGGCATTTTTTTAGGGAGAGTGAGCCCTTCAGTTTTTCTGACTTTGAGTCCGTATTGAGGAGTGCGTTCCATTTGAGGAATGGCAGAAGGGACGAGCATCCAGTCGTTAGCGCCCATCGTATTGACTCCTTTAGGTAGCCCTGTGCCTATAGTAGCAGCTTTTTCCCAATGGCTATCGTTGTACTCAGGGCTTTCGCTATTGAGCACAGCTTTGTTCATATCGATAAACTCGCCATAAGGAGCTACAAAAAAGCCTATAGCGTTCGGTTTTACAAGCGCATAAGCAGTATCGTGTACACACTTCCAAGAAGCATTTGTATTCAAAGCACTTTCGGCTTTGCTATCACCTTGCAGTATAAAAGCTGTCCGTGAGCTGATTTGCGCCAAAGGTTTGTGCTTGCCATCATTCCACACGGTAGCCATTACCACATTGTTGCCTTGTTGTAGGTAAGGGGCAATATCTACTGTTTCGTAATGCCAATGGTAGAGGTCACCACGAGCGGGACCTAAAGAGACTAACTGACCGTTTATAAACAATTTGTAGCGGTTGTCGGCAGAGACGTGAACTATGTAAGTAGCAGGTTTGGCCTCGAGCGAGAGCACTTTTCGGAAGTGATATACGCCATAGTCATTAGGGTCAGTATTAGGTACATACACCCAGAAAGCGCGCCAGTTTTTAGTGAGCAACTCAGGGTTTACTGTTTGAGCTACTGCCGAAAGACTGAGAAAAGCAAAAAGAAGGAATAGGTTTTTCATTGTTGTTTGTATTTAAGGGTTGTTTGTAGCCAAAGGGAAAGTTCTTTTAGAATCGCCTCGTGGTATTTATACTGTTTGCTATATCCCCAACCGTGATTACCTATAGGATAAATATGAAGCGACACAGGAATCTTCTTTTCATTGAGACTTTTGAAATAGTTTAGACTATTTTCAATAGGCACCACTTGATCGTCGGCAGCAGCGATGATAATAGCAGGTGGTGTGGTAGCCGAAACCTGTTTTTCGTTAGAATACTCATCTACAAGTGCTTGAGAAGGGGTTTTACCGAGCAAGTTCTCTCGAGACCCTGCGTGAGTATAGGCTGCTTCCATAGTGATAACAGGATAGAATAAAATTTGGAAAGCAGGCTTAATAGGCTCGCTAAAATGAGTAGCTACTGTAGCAGCTAAATGACCTCCTGCCGAAAAACCCATTACCCCTATTTGAGAGAGGTTAAGCCCCCAATTAGTAGCGTTTGCCTTTACTATGTTCATAGCCGAACTCACATCGCTAAAAGTACGGTTTCTATCTCCTTTGGGCAGACTGTATTTCAGTACAAAAACGGCTATTCCTTGTTCGTTAAAAAAAGGAGCCCAGCGCGTACCTTCGTGTCCATACGCTACCATTCCATAACCACCCCCAGGGAAGATAAACAACCCTCTGCCATTAGCTTTGGTTTTCTCAGGCAAGAAAACTTCGAGATAAGGAGTATATTCCTTATTGACTTCAAATTCTTTAGGCGCTTCAGGCTGAAATATTTTCCCCGTTTTTAAATTGAAGATTAGCGAATTTGCTTTTTGAGCTTGCAAGTTCACTGAAAAAGCTAACAGCAGTACAAGTGATAGAAAAAAACACCTTGCCATAATACTTTGTTTTTGTTATTCATCTAAAATAGAAGCCTTGTATACGTTGTGTTCATCGGGATTGTGGAGGGGAGTCCAAACTTGTGCAAAGAAAGGATTGCGTTTGGCTTCCTCGTCGTAATTCCAAGGCATAGGGAGGCACTCAGGGCACCAATGTCCGCCGAGCAAAACAAGTGTAGGGCTCGCCTGAAAGTGATGACCGCAGGCACATTCCCATTCCAATTTTGTTTTGAGGTCTCCTTTTTGCATTTTGGTAGAGAGGCATTTACCTCCGCGGAAGGCTGCTGCTTGTTGCATATCGCTGAGGTCTAATTCGCTTTTAGGTTTGCTCTCGTCGTAGCCGTGATCTAACTTTTTAGGTTCTTTAGACGCCTGCTCAAAAGTAAAGTGTTCCCAAGAGGGGATTTGTTCCCATTGTTCTTTAGAGCCAAAGAAAGCGGTGATGCGGTTTTCGCGATGGTGTTTGAACCAATACAAAGTGCCAAAAGGCTTATTGGCAACAGGTTTAAACACGAGGTTTTTAATTACCCACGACGGGATATATTTTGCTAATTTAGCGACTTTAGGTGCGTGCTCTTTCATTTCGGCAACAAATTCTTCTAACGACCCAGAACGGAAATGCAGGTATTTTTCGAGTTCATCGGAATCGAGATACCACTGTCCGTGGAAATTGCGAGTGGCAAACCAATTAGGTTCCCATATCTTGCGAAAGTCCTTTACGCCTACCAAGCTGCTGGTCATTTGCATAAACTCCCAATTCATAGAGCGGTATTTTTCACCTCCCCCGATGTTGTAAATACGACACCAAAAATCCTCAGGCACACTGTCTTCGCAGGCATTGGCGAGCATTCTGCCTGAGTCGCGTGCAGTTACCCACTCGAATACACCATTCAAAGGTTCGTGGAACATAATAGGGTCGTTAGTGTTCTTCATCAAATCGAAGTAGAGCACCCCTGTTTGGCGAAGCGACACCCAATATTTGAGTCCAGATTCAATCACCTCGCGTTCGGCAATGGTTTTAGTAAGAGCATAGTTGTCGTAAATACTTATTTTGATAGGGTCACCAGTACGCCCCCAATGGATAGGAGGATTGCGGTCGCCTGTTTGAGCCACTGTGCCTATATAAACGAGTTTTATAGCATCTTTATTAGGCTGACTCTGGATAGCTTTTATGATGTTTTTTGCTGCCCCAATATTCACTTTGGTGGTAAGGGCTGGGTGATAATCAGCCATAGGGGCAACCATACCGCCCACGTGCAACACATAATCGGCACCTGTAACACATTCGAGCACATCGTCGTAATTGGTAAGGTCGCCATAAACGATGGTTACATTGGGTTTCTGCTCCCATTCTTGCACTAAAGGTTTGTTCTTTTCGTGAGGGAGTACTAATATTTTTATTTGAAAACGGTCGCTACGGCTGAGGAGTTCTTTCATTGCTTCTCTACCCATATTGCCTGTAGCACCTGTGAGAAATACGGTTTTCATTTTTTATCTCTTTAGTTCATCGAACGCTTTGTTAGGTTTGAGCACATCAGCTACTTTTTCTACTACGATTTCTTTAGGTACGGTAAAAGTTGCTGTTTGCAAAATATTTTCGACTGAATTGCCTACTTTTACAGTGTAAGTACCTGCTTCAACTACCCAAGCCGAGCGTACAGTATCAAAAGAAGCAAGACTTTCGGGGGAGAGGGTAAAACTGAGTGTTTGTGATTGTTTAGGGCTAAGTAGTTCAGTTTTTGCAAAAGCTTTGAGCTCTAAGGCTGGTTTATCCATAGATTTTGCAGGAGCTGAAAGGTATACTTGCACTACTTCTTTACCTGCTACTTCACCTACATTGGTTACTTCTACACTTAAACTGAGTTTTTTGCTGAATTTAGTAGGCGCTTTGAGCTTTTTCATCTCAAATTGGGTATACGAAAGTCCGTAACCAAACGGATAGGCTACAGGTTTGCCAAAAGAACTGAAATAGCGATAACCTACATAAATACCTTCGTTGTAAACACTTTCGGAAGGACTGCGTTTTGGGGTACCAGGGAAAGCAGTTGCCGAAGGGATATCGTTATAAGAAAGTGCCATCGTTTGAGGCAACTTACCTGAAGGATTCGTTTTGCCGGTGAGGATATTAGCAAAAGCATTCCCCGCTTCTTGACCAGGCAACCAAGTGATGAGTAGCGCATCAGCGAGGTCTTGCCAAGAAGTAACCTCTACTAAAGCATCGATATTAAGAGCCACGATGAGCTTTTTACCTTGAGCGTGGAAAGCGCTGGCAGTAGCTTTAATAAGGGCAAGCTCTTTGTCGTTGAGAACATAATCAGTTTCGAGACTGCGATCGGAGCCTTCACCGGCATTTCGTCCAATAGTGATGATGGCCGCCTCACAATTGCGTGACATCTGTTGAAGTTGTTCTTCGCTTATAGGAAACTCTTCTACAGGTTTGATAACATCTAAGATACTCACACGTTTAGGGCGTTTTTCCTTTTCTTCGGTGATGTAACTGAGGTAAGCTTTTTTAAGGTTTTCGTCTAATGAAAAACCAGCTTTTTTAAGTCCGTCGTAAAAAGAAATCGTATAAGCTGATTGTACTTCACCACTACCAGTTCCCCCTACGAAAGTATCGTAAGAAGCATTGCCTAAGAGAGCAATTTTGCCCGCTGACAACGGAAGAGCAGCCTTGTTTTTCAAAAGAATCATACCTTCTTCAGCAGCTTGTTGAGCGATAGCTCTATTGGCAATAAAGTCGGGATGCTGACTATAACGATAGTTAGCAAATACAGGGGTTTTAACGACGAGTTGCAGGATACGCTCGATATTGCGATCAAGTTCTGTTTCTTTGAGAGAACCTTCGTCAAGAGCTTCTTTTATTTTTTTAGCTTCTTGTTTGCGCCCTGGCATTAGTAGGTCATTTCCCGCTTTCACTTGGTTAGCATATTTGCGCCCTGAAAACCAATCGGTAGTAACCATACCTTTAAAATTCCATTCGTCGCGTAGTATCGTGGTAAGTAACTCGGGATTTTCAGAAACGTACGTATCGTTGATTTTGTTATAGGAGCTCATCACCGTCCAAGGATTAGACTTTTTGATAGCGATTTCAAAACCGCGCAAATAGAGTTCACGTAAAGCGCGCTGGCTCACCAAAGCACTCACACTATTGCGATTAGACTCTTGATTATTAGCTACAAAGTGTTTTACAGATACACCTACCCCTTGACTTTGAACACCATTTACCGCAGCAGTAGCCATCTCACCGCTCAGCACAGGGTCTTCAGAGTAATATTCGTAGTTGCGACCACAGAGTGGATTACGAATGAGGTTCATACCGGGGGCGAGAAGTATATCTACTCCCATTTCTTTTACCTCGTTGCCCATCGCTTTACCTATCGAAGTGCTGAGTGTGGTATTCCAAGTACTTGCTATCAAACTACCTACAGGAAAAGCAGTCGTATAGATTTTTTCACCGTTGACGATCGTAGGCTCTATACGCAATCCTGCAGGCCCATCTGCCATTATTACTGAAGGGATACCCAAGCGAGGAATAGCGAGTGTAGCACCTGCTGCCCCAACCACTTTACCTCCAATACTACCCGCAACGGGACCATCGTTTCCTAACGAAATACTCATACCGATACCACTCACGAAATGTATTTTCTCATCGAGAGTCATTGCTTTTACCACCTCTTTGATATTGTTTTTGTTGAGTTGAGGGGTTTGTTGTGCAAAACTTAGCGAAAAGGCTAAAATTGCTGTAAAGGTTGTTATCTTGTTCATAGCTGTTATATTTTAAATTTATTGTCCCATTATTTGTACGGGGCCTATGAGTCCAGCACTCATAGTATCACTGTCTTTGAGCTTTTTGAATACTTTTTCTCCTTTTTCAGCTTGCCCTACAAAATCGTTATAAGCGGCATTTGTGATAGTAATTTCGAGGGTATTGCTACCTTGTTGAAGATAAGGAGTAATATCAGTAACAAAAGGCATAAACACTTCTGAGCTCACTTTTTTGCCATTCACTACTATATCGGCAGCGTAATACACTTTGCCTAAGCTGAGGAAATAGTGTTTGGAAGGGCTGAGGGTGTTGATTACAAACTCAGTAGTATAAACACCAGGAGCGCTGTTGTACTTCAGCTGTGGATGAGTTTTCCAATCGAAAAGAGCGGTGTTTTCCACTTTTATACTTTCTGCTTGTATATGCCACTTTTCAGGAGTAGCTATAGCTTTGGCAACCGATGGATTGTAAAGCACTTTTGAGCTGAGTGGCATCTCGGTCGTCTGCTTGGAGGCCATAAAGAAAATACTGCTATAAGGTGGCAACTGATAGCGGTAAGCGCCTTTTTCGAGATTGGCAACGCGGATACTGCCATCGGTAGCATCGAGCCAATAAGCGTATTCCAACCCTTTTTCAGTTTGAATAGGCACCTCTTGCCAACTGTCGCTTTCGTTCCAGATGAATTGTGCATAACTTCCTTCTGAGAGCTTACGGCGCTGCTGACGTAAGGCGGGGTTGGGCTGCATATACGTAATAGGCAACTGAATAGATGGATACCAATTGTTTAGCATTTCTGCTTGCTCTTTGATATGATGGCTGCCAATAGTTTTAGCGAGTGCCTGCATTGCTTTTTGGGTTTTTATATCGTTTTTTTGATAATTGAAATAGTTAGGTTGCTGGGTAGGCACATCGCCTATCAACAATATATTTGCTCCTTTTTTAGCTAACTTTTGTAAGTTTTCAGCACTCTTGAGTTGGATATATGGCAACTGAAACAATAACAGCGATTGGTACTCATTGCCTCGTATGCTAAGGCGTTTGTTGTGTAACAATGAAAGTTCTTGTAAAGAAGCATCGTTGATCCAATCCCAAGTGACGCCAAGCTGGTTGAGTTCATCAATAAGAGGCATTATCTGTTTTAACCATTCAGTATCGATAGCACGACTGTAGGCTACATTTTTGTTTTCGGCAGGAAGTGGAGGCTCAGTATCTTTCAACTCACCCGCTATCATTACCTCGCGCGGGTTGGCAACTTCTTCGCTATAGTTTAAGAAAGGATAGTATATCAGCACATCGGCGTGAGGTTTGCCAGAACGCAATACGTATTGAGCGCGTTGTGCGTATTGGTTGATTTGGCTAATATATTTCCAGAAAGGATTGTTTTCATTGATATTCGATGAAAAGTCAATACCTAAGGCTGAATTGTAGAACGGATACCACCCTTCTTTTGGGTAGCCCTCAGGGAAATATCGATAGGGAGTACCGTGATAGATAATTTGGTTTACCCCACTACTGAAGAGCTTATCGAAAGTGAGCTTGAGTTTGTGAGGGGTGGTCATATAAGCGCGTTTAAAATAAACAGCTGCTTCACAACTGATGATAGGGCGATTGTACAAGTGTGCTCCTGAAGTAATGAGTTTGTAACCATTTTCAGAACCTTTGGAGAAAAGCATAGTTTCTACTTCGGGGATAGAAGCCGCACCTGCCGCTGCCATTATATCCATATTAAATCCGTAAGTTTGAGTGCGGTGCAAGAGGTTGCGAGCATTTGCCCAATGTCTAGAGCTATTTAAAAAGTGCTTTTGCAATAAGTCGCTAAGGGTAAGGTCGTAGTCGTAACGCAAGCGCCAATCGTCGGCTCCTAAACTAAAATAGGGAGCATTAGCAGGGTGTGCCATACGTTCGTACATATTGTTATAACCACGCCACATATTAGCAGGCAGGTAAGGGGTAGGGTCGTAACCGCGTTGTTGCTTGAAAAAGCGGATAAAATCATCAGAGAAATGTCTGTTGGCTTTGAACTCGTAACTATCGTTGAAAATCGCACGTACGGGTTTGCCAAAATAAGGAGCTAAGCCTGTGCGTTCACCGAAGAGATAGTCGTAATTTTTCTTTACTTGTAGTGAATCGAAATGATTGAATACATAGCCCGCTTCGCGTTTAGCGATGAGCATAGGCGTTTCCTGAGTAGGCACCGACCAAAAGGCGATGGCTTTCCACCCTTTGGGAGCGCTGTATTGTATAGTGTTGTTTTTTACTTTATCGGTAATATTGATGAGCGTTTTAGGGTCTATACGGAAGGTTTTATCGGTAGTAGTAGTATCATTTAGGAATTTACCAGCCAATACAGCTACTAATTTAGCAGTAGGGTCATCGGAATGTGATGCTCTTGGCAGGGCAATAGGTTGCGTACCCAGATTAGCAATGCCAAACTCAAGGGTAAGATTACCTTCTTCTTTAGCGATATGTGGCCCACCAGGAGGCCAACCACTGCCGTTGGTGAAATCGACGATAAGGTTGCGTTTTTGAGCTTCAGCGAGCATTTGCTTGATATTCTCGTAATAAGCAGGAGTGTCGTAGCTCATTATACGGTCGGCACGACCTTTGCCACGCGTGGGCATTACCAAAGCGAAAGGTTGGATTTCCACCCCTCCGAAGTGATTGTCGGCAAAGAGATTGATTTCCCGTTTTAGCTCTTCGGGAGTGATATCGTTCCCTGGTAGCCACCAACGAGTAAAAGGGGCAAACTGAGGTGCCGGATGAGCAAAGCTTTCAGCAGAGAAAGTTACCGACGGCAACCAGTATTTCTCGGCTTGAGTTTGTGCCTTGAGTGGGGTGATTGCCAAGAGTATTAAAGGAAATAAGCGTTTCATAAGCTAAGAAATAAGAGGTAAGAAAGGAGGCGCAGGCAAGCGCCTCCTTTGGTTTAAGAAAGATTACTTGATTTTAGTACCTTCGATATCAAACATATCATTCATACTGCCTTCTACTTTCTTATCGCCTTTCTTCTCTATATAAAGAGGAACATTATAACCGTTGCCGATGAAATTGGCATAGAAGGTATTGCCTTCAATCTCAGCCTTAGTGAGTTTGTTAGCATTGGCATCGTCACCACCGATAGTACCACCAAGAGAACCATCGCTATTTTTGGTGATATTGAGAACCATCTCGGTATCGCCATTAGGAAGTCCATAGACCATCAGTTTCCATTTGCCTACAAAGAATTTTTCGGTTTCAGATTGTGCTTGGACAGCTGCAAATCCTGCAAAGAAGAGGACTGCTACGATTAAAAGTTTTTGAATGTTTTTCATAATGATAAAATATTAAAAATGTTACTGTTTTAGAATTTGAAATTAAGAGTGAGTTCGTAAGTACGTGGACGAATAGCACCTGCTACAATTTTACGACCTATGTAATTAGTATCGTCGAGAATTTGATTAGCCCTACGAGAGCGCCTTTGATACCTGTTTCGTTCAAAATATTTACTACTTGGAATTTAAGGTCAATATTGCGGTTGAGCTTATAATCCACCCCTCCAAAGCTTTCCCACCAGCCGTTGTAAGAAATCGCATTGGTAGGGTTACCGTACTGATTGCCAAAGTAGCGGAAACTGAGCCACAAGCGGAGGTCGCCTTTGAGCATAAAGTAGCTGGGGTCTATTTCTATAAGAGTTTTTGAAAGCTCAGGAATGATTTTATCGTTGTAGCTATAGCTTACCCCGTAGGCACTATACTCATAGTCTTTATACTCTGGTTTTTGGAGTGTGAGCAGGAAGTGCAAGTTGAAATTCTTGAACGGCTTAGAGATAATGTCGGTAGTCCAACCAAGGGTAGCAATATCGTAGAACAAAGGGTAGAAAGTTTTTTGTTCGCTGGGATTAGCTGGATTTACGATAGACTCAGAGGCGATATTGTTCTTTTTATAGATACGAGTCACCTTAGACACCAAACTTATGAGATCGCCGTGATTCCAATACACCCCTCCACCGTAGTTCAGTACGCTTTGGGTAGTAGTATGAGGAGTTGCAAATATTTCCTTGCCATTAGTGTCTTTTTCGTTATTAGCATTATCCCAATAGCGTGCAGCCCAATCGTTATAAGTAATATCACCCAAGAAACCGAACTCGTTAGATACTTTGGCTACAAAGTTGAAATAGCCTACTTTGTTCCAGTCCTTGAATTTCTTCTTTATAAGATCACGGTTTTGCACATATTGATTTGTATAAGGATCGCGAGTACTATAGTCGTAATATCTCTCAATGCGAGCACCAAAACCAATATCGAAACGGTCATTCAGTTTGATATCATCAGAAGCGTAGAAAGCTAACTTTTTATCACTTGTTATTTTATAGCCTCCATAAGAGCTTCCTAAAATACCATATTGAGGGGTAATATTAACCGTTCCTCCCCCTACATAAGCATCTAAGCGTTTAGGATTCGCTTCTACCGTTTGATAGAACAAACCATTGTGTTGTATCTCAGGAGCACGGTAATATTGGTAAGTAGTTCCTAATCTCAGACTGTGTTTGTTAATTTTTTTAGTAGCCTCTAAACGAGTAATCCAAGTGTTGATTTCTACCTGAGGGTAGTATTGCACTGAGTTCAGTTGTACCGCACCGTTGTACTCTTTGTTGGTACCTACGTATTTAAAAGTCATACCTGTTTGTTGGTCGGGGTCGGTAATAAACATACTCAAAGGGTATAGAATAGTAAAGGCAGCTTTGGAATTCATATACATATTGGCGTAGTTGAGTTTCCAACCATTATTAAAACGATGTTCACCAGTGAGGTAGATAGCATTGGTGATGTTTTTAGAGGCTTCATCAGAATTGAGGTCGCCAAGTTTGGTTTCACCTGTATTATAGTCTTGATAAGGGAAAAGTCCATCGTTAGGCATATACACATCTTTACCCAAATCAAAACCATCTATAGCTTTAGTTTTACCTTTGCCTTCATACACAAGAGGGCTATAAGCACCGAGTATAGGGATATCGGTTGCGTGTTTGTA
Organism: Capnocytophaga sp. oral taxon 902; assembly: GCF_013394735.1. Classification (NCBI taxonomy): domain Bacteria; kingdom Pseudomonadati; phylum Bacteroidota; class Flavobacteriia; order Flavobacteriales; family Flavobacteriaceae; genus Capnocytophaga; species Capnocytophaga sp. oral taxon 902. Next base: position 1,319,937 of record NZ_CP058261.1, on the reverse strand, counting down.
GTAAGCACGCACAAAACCTTTGCTGTACTTTTTAGAGACTCCTATTTTAAACATTTCGAAGCGGTCTTGGAAAGGAGTGAATTGGTAATTACCACCACTACCACGTTCAAAAGTTTCGTTGAAGCCTGCCATAAAGCCCCAACCTTTTTTGCCGATAGGCGCTGTTACTGAAGCGTCGAGATGGCTACTACCATAATTGGTAAAATAAGTAGAAGCATAACCTTGCAACTTGCGACCAGGTTCTCTGTCCCAAGAGGTAACGATATAACCCACTTTACCATAAGTAAGAGCGCCATCTTGGAAAGACATCATCCCGATGCGCCCTATAGTGCTATCGTAGCGCCACGCGGTGGTAGGTATTTGTGTCCAAAAGGTGTATACTACAGGAATGTCGTTCTCAAGGATAAGAATATCGCCGTTAAAAGGCAAGCCAATGTTCAACTGACGAGGAGAGGTAGCACTACTGGCGTTGAGCATTACATTGCGGTTTTCGGTATCGCGTTCTTTCACATCTTTACCTAAAATATCTTTTTTAGGTGTGATAGGAGAAGTAGAAGGTAAAGAATCTACTTTAGGCGCGGGAGGCACGGTATCCATAGTAACCACAGGTACTATAGTATCCGTAGGCTGAGTGACGGGCTCTTGCGCATAGGCTGAGGTAACAGCCAAAAGGCAAAGCGAAGTGAAGTTTGTTATGAGCGTTTTCATATCGGTAATGTATTAATTTGTTATGAGATTTTTCGTGTTATAAATAAAATACCTTTTTGTTTGTTTATATTTATTATTGTTTTATTTCGGTGCAAAGGTATAAAATAATTTATTACGTACAATATACGCAATGTATTTATTTTGTTATATCTGTAACAGAAAGGTGTTAATATATTGTATATTAGTTATTTATATAGATAATTATTTTACGTAAAAAATACGTAATATGTGGTTTCTTTTTGTTTTTTATGAAATAACAGATTGTTAAAAATATGCTTTCTAATAGAAATAAATAAAAACTTATCCAAATAACACAGCGCTTATTGGCTAATTGATAATTTGCTAATTAGTTAATTAGCAAATTATTTATACCTTTGTGCCCTAAAAAAAACAAGTAATGGACAGAAAAGAACGCATTATCTTAAATGATATCCTCAACGGCGATAAAATTTTTTATAGAAATATAAGCGTAGACAACGTAATCTTTGGTTACCACGAAAGAGAACTGAAAGTGCTTTTATTCAAGAATGCTGCTCAAGAAAAATGGTTGTTACCTGGAGGTTATGTAAAGAAAGACGAGACGTTGGAAAAAGCAGCTCATAGAGTAGTACGCTACCGTACAAACTTAAAAAAACTTCACTTACATCAGTTTTTTACTTTTGGGAATCCGGATAGGAACAAAAACACTCACTTTACTTCTGAACTTTTATCGACTATTACCGGACAAGAGGTGACGAAAGACCATTGGTTATTAGAAAGCTTTATATCGGTAGCGTTCTTTACCTTGGTGGACTATTACCAAGTGAAACCTACAGGTAGTTTTTATATAGAAGAATGCCAATGGTGGGACATCAGTAACCTTCCTGAAATGGCTTTTGACCACCGAGAAATTATAGACCAAGCGCTGTTGAGCTTGCGTTTCTTTTCACACGTTAGCCCCATAGGAAAGGAAATGCTTCCTGAAAAGTTTACCATTCCAGAGCTACAATCACTGTACGAAACAATTTTAGGGAAGAAGTTAGACAACCGGAATTTTGTAAAGAAAATGACTAATATAGGACTGATAGAAAAATTGGACGAGAAGAGAAATATAGGCAAGCACCGTTCGCCTTTTTTGTATCGGTTTAACCAAGTGCGATACGATGCTTTAGCCAAAGGCGATGAGTTTATAGTGTTTTAAATTGATGTAAGATAAAGTGTAGCTTACGCTACAGAAAGTCTTTCAATTGACAATTGATAATTGATAATTGACAAATGTGATGCAAACGTAATTGTAAATTAGGTGTTATATATTTTGAATAGGCGTTAATTATGATGGGTTGGATGTAAAAAAAGTGTAGCTTACACTACAGAAATCTTACAAATCTTTAGAAAATCAAACAAATAAACAGCTTTGCTGCTTTAAATGTCGCGCACAAAGCCAGCGAGGGCTCACAGCTAGGTATGTGGGGGCAGATTAATTAGCAAATTAGAAAATTAGGAAATGAGTAGTGATAAAAATCGTTTTTTGACGGGTCAGACTTGTCGGACAATTTGGATAGGTTAGAGAGAGCGGAAGAAAACAGAGAAATTCAAAAGAGGGGAAGTAGGGTTTTTGATGAAAAAAGGGTGTAAGAAGGATGGGGTTAGCTTATAGAGAGCTTATAGGAAGCTTATACGAATCTTGGACGATTGGTATAGAAAGGGTATATAAATAATTGACTCATAATATAATACAACAAGGCTAAAAATGGTAAAAAGAGGGTTTCGAGGCGAAAGAAAGAGGAATAGGCACTAGGCCTTAGGCCATAGGCAATAGGGGGGAGTATGACGGAAAAGCGAGAGAATGACGAATGACGAATGACGAAAAAGAGGGAATGTGGCGACGGAAAGGGGAATTAATGATGGAAAAGTGTAATGGTAATCATTATTGGGTAGGGTATTTATGAGCTAATTTTGCAAATTTGCTCGTTTGCTAATTATCTTCTACCTTTGCACTTTAAACTTGTGAAGACTAATAGCTATGAACACGTGGAACATCATCGTAGAGGGCTTTAATAAAGCTGAGGTTACCAAACACGAAAGTATTTTCAGCCTTGGAAATGGGGCTATGGGAATGCGCGCTAACTTTGAAGAGGACTATACGGGCGATACACTTCAAGGGAGCTACATCGGTGGGGTGTATTACCCCGATAAAACCCGAGTGGGCTGGTGGAAAAACGGCTATCCTGAGTACTTTGCCAAAGTGATCAATGCGCCCAGCTGGATAGGACTACACATCAAAATAGACGGGAAACTATTAGACTTAAACACTTGTTTGGAGGTAAAAAACTTCCGCCGACAACTGAATATGAAAGAGGGTTGGTACGAGCGAAGGTTTACGGCTACGCTTCCTAACGGTGTGGAAATTGCTGTAAAAGTGGTACGTTTGCTCTCGTTGCGTTATGATGCAATAGGAGCTTTACGTTATGAGATTACACCTTTGAACGGTGATATTTCTTTAGAAATAGAAAGTTACTTAGACAGTGGTATTAAGAATAATGATACTAACTGGGACGAGCATTTTTGGAATACTTTGGAAATTTCTTCGGAAAACAACTGCGCTACTATACTTGCTGAAACTAAAAAGACAGCCTTTAAAGTACAAACCTTTATGGAAAATCATCTTTTTATAGCAGGAAAAGAACTGAATATCAGTGGAAAAGAAAATAGAAAGGAGAACTATATAGGGTTGCAGTATGAAGTAACTGTTAAGCAAAACCAAACCTTTCGTATTGAAAAATATGGTGGCTATACACCTTTGACAAAGTCTAAAACTTTGTCAAAGGTACGAGACGCACAGGCATTAACATTTGAGGGGTTATTGGAGATGCAGAAAGAGGATTGGGCGACGATATGGGAGACATCGGATATTGTGATTGAAGGTGATGAGAAAGCACAACAAGGTATCCGGTTTAATATCTTTCAGCTCAACCAAACGTATCAGGGCAAGTATGCTCATTTGAACATAGGACCTAAGGGTTTTACGGGGGAAAAGTACGGTGGTAGTACCTATTGGGATACTGAGGCTTATTGCCTGCCTTTTTATATGGCTACCAAAGGCGCGGAAGTAGCTCGCAATCTGCTGTTGTACCGCTATAAACAGTTGCCACAAGCTATTGAAAACGCCCAGAAACTCGGTTTTACCGGCGGGGCTGCGCTCTACCCTATGGTAACGATGAACGGTGAAGAGTGCCATAATGAATGGGAAATTACCTTTGAAGAAATACACCGCAACGGGGCGATTGCTTTTGCAATTTATAACTATACACGCTATACGGGCGATGAGTCGTACCTGAAAGAATATGGAATGGAAGTGCTTATTGCTATTGCACGTTTTTGGGCACAGAGAGTCAATTTTTCAGAAGAAAAGAAACAGTACGTAATCTTAGGGGTGACAGGACCTAATGAGTACGAAAACAATGTGAACAATAATTTCTATACGAACTATCTTGCCTCTTGGTGTTTGAGTTATGCAGCGACTATGGCACTGAAATACAAGAGCGAAAGGCAATGGGTGACTATTAAAGAATTGAAGGAGTGGAGTGATATTGTGGAACATATGTACTTGCCTTACAGCGAAAAGTATGATGTATACTTGCAACAAGACGGTTTTTTGGATAAAGACTTGAAGCCTGTAAGTACCATTCCTACTGGGGAGCGCCCGCTCAACCAACATTGGTCGTGGGATAGGATATTGCGTTCGCCTTATATCAAACAGGCAGATACGTTACAGGGGTTTTATTTTTTTGAAGAGCGATTTACCAAAGAACAACTTCAAAAGCACTATGAGTTTTATGAACCTTTCACCGTACACGAGTCGTCACTCTCACCTTGTGTGCATAGTGTCCTCGCATCATCCTTAGGGAAGACAGAGGAAGCCTACGCGCTCTACCTGCGTACAGCGCGGCTTGATTTGGACGACTACAACAAGGAGGTACACGAAGGGTTACACATCACCTCGATGGCAGGCACGTGGCTCAGCATTGTAGAAGGCTTTGCTGGTATGCGTGTAAAGAACGGCGCACTAACGTTTACGCCTCGCTTGCCTAAACAATGGAAGCGATTGTCGTTTAAAGTGATATTTAGAGGAGAGGTAAAAGAAGTGATTATTTAAATGACAAAAAATTACCTTCTTTATCTATATTTACCTCTCTGCCTTTCTTTATGAGGATATAGTAATAATCTTCCCATTCCTCATTGCTTTTAGTATAGGGTTCAGCCTGTTCATATTCAAAAGGAATGATTGTATTACCGAGATTATCAATCATTCCCCACTTACCTTTATACTTCACCATTGCCTTTTTACTATCGTTGAAATCACCAGCGTCATCATATACAAAAGGCAATACTACTTTACCTTTAGTATTTAAATAGCCATACTTATTACCTTGTTTCGCACGAGCCAGACCACCGAAAAAGAGGTCTATTTCGTCATACCAAGGGGTGAGTGTTTCGTTATTAGTACTAAGAAGTTTTTTCTTATCATTGAGTTGTACAATAAAAACACCTTCGGAATACGAAATAAAATTATACTGAGCAGGAATGAGTTCTTCACCCGAAGGGCGTATCACCCCATACAAATTATTAATGGTAACATCATAAAAAGGTATTTCGGCAGAAGGGTAGATGTTGATATAATCATATTTCAAAGGTGCTACGACGGTACCTTCGGCATTTACGAGTCCGTATTTATTATCTTTTCTTACCATTGAAATTCCGTTTTGAGACGGATATACTTCATCGTATTTTCTGCGCCAATCGGTATTACAAGCCGTACAGAACAAAGCTAAAGTAATAATAAATAGTCTTTTCATAAGTGTATATATTTTTAATGTTAGTATTTTATTTCTCTTTCTGTAAATCCTACGATATATCGATTGACGAATACAATGCGAGTAACCCAATTACCTTGCTTATCAAAAGTATGTTCAAACTTCTGGTTATTTACGCCGGTAGGAATGCCTTTTTTATCATATGTATAATGCATTACATCGGGTTTGGTGTTCCCCTCAGCAATACTGCGTTCCACTACCCTACCCTCACGGTCGTAACGCACTGAGATGCGCATCTCGGTAGGTGGATTTCCTTCGGTTACCATTTTGAGCAAAGTGCGTTGGTTATTTTTATCAAACTCCTGCAATACCTTCGCCTTGCTATCGGGTGTTACTAAGAGACCTTCGGTAGGGTTACCGTTGGCGTCCCACTTGTTAAAAGTATAGGTTTGTGTAGGCGAAGCACTTACCCCTATCACTGTGTGATAAGTTACTAAATGCCCTTGGTTATTATATTCATAAACTCCCGTGGAGTACTGCACATCTCCGTGAGCGACTCTTGATACTGTTACCCGCAGAGGTTTTTGCTGAGCATTGTAAGTATAGTTGTAATGCAAAGTAATACCACTGTATTTTTGTTCTAACTGCAAGGTATTTCCTTCTTCATTAAATTCATAATAATTTTCGGTTGCAAGACGTTTTTGTTTAAGATTACCTTGAAAGACGTCATAAGTACGTTCGACAAGAGCTTTTACTTTACCATTGAGTTCTTTCTCCAAATGTGTAGCTGGAGTATTGATAATTTGTGCCATTCCGATAAAAGGAAATAACAACAGGATTAAAAACTTTTTCATACTGATATATTATTATTTTACGCCGACAAAGGTAATAAATATTTTTAAATAAAGCTACATATTTAATTCATAAATGTTCCACGTGGAACATTTATGAATTGGCGATTGAGAATTGATAATTAAAAACTCATTTGTTTATCTGCTATTTTCTCACTACTTTTGCCACATACTTTTTACTTATATGAATCAGTTTATAGTAAACAGATATTTAGTACCTAAGGGTTTTAGTGGTATTACCCTCTACCCTTTTATATTTACTAATGACCCAAAACTATTGAAAGATGCACAATTCATCAACCACGAACGCATACATTTAGCTCAGCAACGAGAACTCTTAGTGATATTTTTCTATATATGGTATGCTGTAGATTTTATACTGAAATATATTAAGTATAAAGATAAGAAGAGAGCTTACCATAATATCATCTTTGAACGTGAAGCCTACGAGAATGATTACAACCTTGAATATTTGAAGAAGAGAAAATTGTTTGCTTTCTTACGAGGTAAAAGGTAACAAGTAAAAGACAAAAAGTAAGTATATAAGAAATGTTCCACGTGGAACATTATCAATTGATAATTCACAATTGATAATTGACAAGTAGTAACTAACGAGTAAACACTAATAACTAATGACAATTAAAGATTATAGCGTATCACAAGAGGATTTTACCCTCGTATATGATTCAGTATTAAAACTTTACCGCACTACTCCCCTACCTAATGACCTTAAAAAATACTATGAGAGTGAGGATTATATTTCGCATACAGACAGTCGTAGAACACTATTTGATAAACTCTACCAATGGGTGAAAAGTTATAACTTAAAGCACAAAATAAAACTCATCAAACAATACAAAAAAGGAAATATTCGTCTGCTTGATATAGGTGCAGGTACAGGCGACTTTGTGCGTAGTGGTAAAGAGTGTGCTCATTGGGAGACTATGGGCATAGAACCCAGCGAGAAAGCACGTACGAAAGCAAAAGAAAAAGGAGTTTTGTTACAAGCTGATTTTAGTAACCTCCTCCCCCACTCTTTTGATGTGATTACTATGTGGCACGTATTGGAACACGTACTCGATGTAACACAAGAAATAGAGCTCATCAGTAACTTACTGAAAGAAGACGGCTTAGCTGTTATAGCTGTACCTAATTATCGTTCGTGGGACGCACAGCATTACGGAGCCTACTGGGCAGCCTATGATGTACCCCGACACTTATGGCATTTTTCTAAGGATAGTATCGAACAGCTTTTTGCCAAAGAAGGTTTTGAGTTGCTTGCTACCCACCCTATGCTTTTTGATGCTTTTTATGTGAGTATGCTTTCCGAGCAATATAAAACAGGAAAGAAACATTTTCTTAAAGGTTTCATCAACGGACTCCGTTCAAATTATTATGGTTGGAGGAAAAGAGAATACTCATCGCAGATTTATGTTTTAGGTAAGAAATAAGAGGTAAGAGTTAGAAATTGTCTATTTTTTTATATTTCTGAAGCTAAAAATAGTAAAAACTTAAAATAAGACGTTTTTATAAGACTTCTCAACTATTACCTTATACTTTATTACTTTTTAAAAAATAATACTTAAAACAAGCTGTAATAAAGTCAGTTTTGATAAAATACACTTATAGAAGATTGTTTCTGATATAGAATAAATTTATATAAGGTAAAAGAAGGTAGTAAAATGTTTCACGTGAAACAAGGTGTAATGAATAGTGACGAAAGAGAGTATTTTCATTTTTTTAGTAACAAAATTAAAAAATATTTCTTTTACACGTAAAACTTTCTTACTTTTGCCACGTAATTCAAATTAAACATTATAAAAATGAAAAAACTCATCTTAACAGGCGTAGCACTGCTCGCCCTTACTGCTTGTACCGACAAGGTGGCGTTTGTAGATAACTCTAAACTTCTAAACGACTATCAAGAAAAAAAAGACATCGAGGCAAAACTAAAAGGACAAATTAGTGCCTACGAACGAAAACGCGACAGTATTTCAATGGCGTTCCAAACTGAAGCGCGTGCTTTCGACGCTCAGGCTAAAACTCTCCCTCAGAACGTAGCTCAGAAAAAATACAACGAACTGATGCAAAAAAGCCAAATATTGCAACAACATTTGCAACAAGAGGAACAAAAAATACAAATGGAAAGCCAAACTCAAATGGATTCTCTACTTAGCAAAGTGAAGAAAAACATTAAAGAATATGGCAAACAAAAAGGCTATACCTTTATCCTTGGTGCTAACGACGGCGGTAGCGTGCTCTATGGTGCTGATAACAAAGATATTACTAAAGAAGTTACTGAATACTTGAACAATCAATATAAATCAGGTAAGAAGTAACAAGGCCACAGGCATTAGGCCATAGGCAATAGAAAATAGACTTTGTCAGAGTTTTAAGACTTTGACAAAGTTTTTTTATTGATAGCTAATCAGTTAATTGTAATACGTTAGGAAAGAACGCTTGGAGTATCAGGAAAACTCCAAAGACTAACAATATAATGCTAATCGCGCGTTTAATTTTGTAAATATGAAAAGCAGTAAGTCGGTTTTTAAGTTTCTTAGCAATGAGAATTTTAAAGATATCTATTGCAAAGTAAACTAAGATAATAGAAGTAAAAAACACTAATATTCTACTAGCATTCATATCGAGCTTAGGACCAAAAACAATAATAATTCCCAACCAAAAACCTAAAACGCCTATGTTGATAAAATTCAGTAGAAAACCTTTAATAAAGAGAGCTACATAGTTCACTTTTTCAGCTACTTGCAAATAGGCATTCTCTTTGTTATCTATTGTTTTCTTGAAGTCTTTTTTCAGTTTGATAAACGAGATAAGTCCGTAAGCTATCATTATGAGTCCGCCGGCGAAGAAGAGCTTAGGGTCGTCCTTAATTTCGCGTAGCAAACTGCTAGTAGTGAAATAGACAATGAGAATGAAAACAGTATCTGCCAGTACTACCCCTGAATTGAAAGCAATAGCTGCCCTAAATCCTTTAGTAATGGCTGTTTCCAGCAATACAAAGAACACAGGACCTATGGTAAAAGCTAACAACAAGCCCAAAGGTAATGCAAGCAATACATCCGCAAACATCTATTTCTACCTAAAATTTGATTAACTGCACAAAAGTACTAAAAAACTGCTGAATTACAAAAAATAAGGGAGAAGTTTTTAGTACCTCTCCCCTACTCTGTTGGTTTTGTGATAATTATTAACTATGGCCTAATAACCTCATTTATTTGTTTGAGAGTTTCTTCATCTTTCAAATCAACCAATTCATCAAGATCTTTAGAAAGATAAAAAGCTCTTACATCAGGTACATAGACCATATAAGTCTTGCAAACAGTTCCACAACCACCAGCTTCAGCACAATCGTAAAGTAGCTTTCCACAACTATAATCTCCATTACAACCCTTTGTCCAATCTCCACCTTTAGCCCCTGTACAAGATACTGTATATGTCTCTTTGTCAGAGCGAGAAGCTTGTTGCTCTTCATATTTACCAGCAACGTCAAAACCTACACCCCAACTTGATTCAGCAATGATACTTGACAAGAAAGTGATGGTATTGTCATCTTTGTTTAATTTGTATGAGACAAGTAATACTTTCTCATTTGGAACAAAGTCTACTGATTTCTCTGATACAGTTTCAAAGAACTCCTTATAAGTCATTGACTTATTTTGCAAATCTTGCAATGGATTTTGATTTTTATCCTTAGAGCAAGATATAAAGGCTATGCTTAAGCATACCGTTAGAAATGAAAATTTAAATATTTTTTTCATAGTGAAAAATTTTAAATTTAAACTAAAATTCTCCTTCAACTTTTGATGAGACTAATTCATCAATATTAGCTGATATATAAAAAGCTTTTATATCTGGAACATAAACCATATTAGCTTTACAAACAGTTGCGCATCCTCCTTGATTCAAACAATTTTTAACTACACTTAAACAACTATATGCTTCACATTTTTTACTCCATCCTTTATCACAAGTTACAATATAATCATACTTTCCTCCTCCACGAGAAGCTTCAAGCTCGTAATGCTTAACTATAGCATCCCAAACTACTTTTTCACTGGGAAAAGCCTCAGTACTTGACAATAAAGTAATAGTCTCATCTTTCGCATTAAATTCGTAAGAGATAAAAAGTACCTTATCTTCTGGAACACTTACTTCTTTTTCTGAAACAGTTTTAAAGAAGTCTTCATAAGTCATTGACTTATTTTGCAAATCTTGCAATGGATCTTGATTTTTATCCTTAGAGCAAGACACTAACGCTACTACAAAACATAGCATAAACAACGAAAATTTCATCATTTCTTTCATACTAATTCAATTTTTAATTTATTAAATCTTTCTTTTGCACGTTTTTTTTATGAAGACAGTAACCCGTAGCTCAGTTAAGGAATAATACTAATAATTAGATTACTCTATATAAATACACCTTCAATAAAATCACTTCATTTTTCTGTCATACATCCACTATTAATAATTAATGGTGCAAAGATATAAAAATATTTTATATAAACAAAATAAAATAGATATTTATTTTTACATAAATATAAAAAAAGTATTATATTCTAAAAATATAAATATAATAGAAAATTTTACTTTATATTTACTCATATAATCTTTTATGTAGAAAAAAAAACTTTACCAAAGTGTGAAACTTTGGCAAAGTATGAGATGCAAAAACTGCTTGTCGTGCTACGACTCATTATTCACTTATCAGTTCAAAATCTAATTGCTTTTTCATCAGGTCGGTGTTTTTCACACGTATCATTACTTCATCACCAAGCTGATACATTTTGCCAGTGGCTTGCCCTACCAAGGCGTATTGTTGTTCGTCGAAAGTGTAATAATCGTCTTTGATGTCACGAGCGCGCACTAATCCTTCGCATTTGTTTATGGTAATTTCTACATAAATACCCCATTCGGTTACACCCGAAATCACTCCTGCAAACTGCTGGTTCTTATGGGCTTCCATATATTTCACCTGCATATATTTGATAGAATCACGCTCTGCCGATGCTGCTAAACTTTCCATTTGTGACGAGTGTTTGCATTTGGTTTCATATTCGGCTTCAGGTTGTGAAGGGGCGCCATCTAAATAGAGTTGCAAAAGGCGGTGTACCATTACATCGGGATAACGGCGTATAGGCGAAGTGAAATGGGTATAATAGTCGAACGCTAAACCGTAATGTCCTATGTTTTTAGTAGTATAAGTAGCTTTTGCCATTGAACGTATTGCCAAAGTATCGACTAAGTTTTGTTCTTTTTTACCCTTTACTTCTTCTAAGAGATTATTAAGTGAATCGGTAGTGGTTTGGCGGTTGTTCAAGTTCAAGCTATAGCCAAATCTACTAATTACCGCATTGAACTGTTGTAGTTTTTCGGCATCGGGTTCGTCGTGTACGCGGTATACGAAAGTCTTTTTCATTTTAGCTACATACTCGGCTACCTTTCTGTTAGCCAAGAGCATAAACTCTTCAATTAGTTTGTTGGCTTCCTTGCTCTCTTTGAAATATACCCCTGTAGGGTTGCCATTCTCATCGAGGTCAAATTTCACTTCCACTTTATCAAAAGTAATAGCTCCCAAACGCATACGCTTGCCACGCAATTTTTCGGCTAAGGCATTGAGCGTGAGAATAGCCTCTACCACATTAGCAGGTACAGCTCTATCAATATCAGTAATAGAAGTTTCGGCAGGAATGGTGTACCCCTCCCCTACTTTGGCTTGTTCTATTACTGATTGTGCTTCTTCGTAAGCAAACCTAAATGATGAGTGTGTTACGGTACGTCCTATCCAAATATCTACCACTTCGGCTTTCTTATTCATCTCAAACACTGCCGAAAAGGTATATTTATCTTCATCGGGGCGGAGTGAACAAGCGAAGTTACAGAGCACTTCGGGCAACATTGGCACTACCCTATCTACTAAATATACTGAAGTAGCACGGTTGTAAGCCTCTTCATCTAATATAGTGCCTTCTTTCACATAGTGCGATACATCGGCGATATGTACTCCTATCTCGTAGTTACCATTCTCAAACACTTTAAACGACAGTGCATCGTCAAAGTCTTTCGCATCACGAGGGTCGATAGTGAAAGTGAGGGTTTCGCGCATATCACGACGGCGGGCGATTTCTTCATCAGTAATGGAAAGGTCTAACTTTTTAGCAAAGGCTTCTACCTCTTCTGGATAGGTATAAGGCAGACCGTATTCGGCTAAGATAGAGTGCATTTCGGTAGTTTGTTCCCCTGGTTTACCAAGTATCTGTTCCACTACCCCCATAGGCGAATCGCTTTTGTCTTTCCAATCTTCAATGCGTACAATCACACGGTCGCCGTCCTGAGCGCCATTGAGTTTGTCTTTCAACACAAAGAAATCAGTATACATACGAGCATCGGTAGGGACAACAAAGGCAAAGTTTTTGTGCATTTGCACAGTACCTACAAAGCGCACTTTGTTACGTTCTAACACCTTGCTGATTTCTCCTTCCATCTTATTGCGATTTCTAAAACGTGGAAATACATACACTTCCACCAAATCGCCGTGGAGGGCTTTGTTTAGAAAATTCTGTGCTACAAAAATGTCGTTGTCTAAACCATCAACTATTACATAACCATTACCGCGCGTACTCACATCAAGCGTGCCCACATAGTAGTGTTGCATAGGGATAGCTTGGTACTTTCCACGGTCGATTTCTACAATGCGTTTTTTCTCTTTCAGTTGTACGAGTTGTTTCACCAGCATATCACGACGTGGTGCATCGGTAATGTGGAGTTTGGCAGCAATTTGCTTGTAGTTAAAGCTCTCTTCGGGGTGTTCTTGTAACACCGAGAAAATCGCTTTGATAAGCTCTTGCTTGTTGCGCTTAGCTAAACTCTTATTCTTTTTAGGTTTCCCTGATTTGCCTTGCTTTTGAGTTTTATTTGTTTTTTTCATATTGCAAAAGTAAATATTTTTGAGTTATCAACAATCATCAAATTATAAATTGAAAAAGATTTCTTTCTAAAAAAAGAAGGGTTATTATTATGATGACGTTCATAAGAGGAATAAAATTAGGCTGAAAAACTTGCTTTTTTCAGTTTAAGGATATTATGATTAGTTATCAACAATAAAAAGTGATTTACGGTTTTTTAAATGAATATTTTAAGCAAAATTGTTGATAACTCTTTTTGATATTATGCACAACTTTTTGTTGAGAACTTTTCATTGGGCAGATTGTTCATAACTGACAAAAAGTAGTGGATATTTTATAAGAAATAAATTTGCTTTTTTCATCTTCATTTTTGTATACACAGAAAACATAAAAGAGCAAATATTTTAGTGTTTTTTCTTCCTCAAGTTATGCACAATTTAAGAATGAACAATGAACAATACCGATAAGGATAATGAACAACACTTAAATAAAAAAAGTAGGAACGAATATTATCCGTTCCTACTTAAAAAAAAATTGAATATCTCCACAATGAACTATACTTCTTCTTGATCTTTCAAGTGCTGAATGTATTGTGCTTTTTGGATTTCGGCTCTTCTGCGTACAGAAGGTTTAGTGAAATGTTGTCTTTCACGTAGTTCACGTACTACACCTGTACGGTCGAATTTGCGTTTATAACGTTTTAAAGCTTTATCGATGCTTTCTCCGTCTTTTAAAGGAATTATTAACATAAAGATACACCCCCTTTCAATTTTCAGGGCGCAAAGATATGAAGTAATTAGCAAACGAGCAAATTTTTTAAGTAGAAAATTTTAGATTTAAGTTTCAGACCTTAGATAAGTCCGGCTTGTTTGACTTGTTTGATAACTAATGGTTGAATACTGTCATCACTTTCAAAAAACCGATATTCAGGAGGGATTTTCTTAAAAACTTCTTGCAATTGGTAAGAATAGAGTAGGGGAGTGCCAAAAGAAATAGCAATGCCGTGAGCAATGAGCTCTTGTGCTACTTTTAGGTTTTTTCTGAAACCGTGCAATATCCATAACTGTTGTGAGTGGGTGCGTTTGCGGAGTTGTATTACCTCGGCATAAGCTTTCACACAGTGAATGATAAGTGGGAGCTCTAAACTTTCGGCTAATTCTATGTGCCTTAGAAATATTTCTTGTTGTAAGGGTAGGGGAGAGGTAACGTTCTTATCGAGACCACATTCACCTATTGCCCAGCAGTTGAAATGCTGGGCTAAGGGTATGAGTGCATTCCACTGCGCCTCAAAATCGTTTAAAAACCAAGGGTGAATACCTACTGAGAAAGGTTCGCTAGTATCGGCGGTAAGTGGATACTGATTGCGAATCACCAAAGTATCGGAAGTTGAGTGCTGGGTATGCGAATGAACATCGAGATACATTGTTTTAAGAGTTAGGAAGCAGTTAGAAATTAAGGATAAGGAGCAGCGAAGAGTTGCGTCCAATACTTACCGCTACGAGCAACACCTACTTCAGTAACTTGGGCATTCATAATATTAGCGCAGTGTAAAGGACTTTCGAGCCAACTTTTCATCGCTTCTTCTTCATTTTGTTGTCCCATAGCTACATTTTCAGCCCACGTAGCCCATTTATAACCAGCGTTAGTAAGTCTTCTACCAGGATCTTGTCCGTTTTTACTATAGTGAGTTAATTCGTTGCGTTTAAGCATATCGTCACTATGAGCTTTGGCTACTTTTTCTATTGTTTTATTCCTCTTTACAGGAGGTACGGGTTTAAAATAATTACTACCACAATTGCAGCCTTTTTGTCGTTGCTGATTGATAAGGGTGAGCATCTTTTCAGAGTTCAAACCTGTGGTCTCACTATCTTGTGATTTACTACATTGTAGCGATAGGAGCGCTAAGAATAAAAAGAATAGTTTTTTCATCATTGATATTTAATATTTTTCTTTGTTCTTTAACTGTTTTAACCAGATTTTGAAAAGTTGTTATACAACACTTTTGGTGCAAAAGTAAAAAAAATAGAGCTACTAAGCAAGAAAAAAAATAGAAAAAATTTGCTATGTAATAAAAAAGTTGTACTTTTGTCGCCGGCAAGTCCTACACGACCAGCTCCTGAAAAATCCTCCAGGGTGGGAACACAGCAAAGGTATTCGGTTGTAGCGGTGCGATGTAGGTAGCTTGCCACTTTTTTGTTTATAGGGGTAAGCTATTGTTAGTTCATTCCTCTTTGGCGTGCGATTTGTTCATAGGCTTGTTGTACTTGTTTGAACTTTTCTTCGGCGCCTTTTTTTATGGCTTCATCTTCTGTAATCACTCTATCGGGGTGATATTTTTTTGCCATATTTCTGTAAGCTTGTTTTACTTCGGCATCGGTAGCTTGGGGGCTTATACCTAAAATAGCATAAGCATTTTCATTGGGAGTTTGGGTATAGCTATTACTACCATAAGTGTTAGCAAACATTGCTTTGATGCTTATAAAATCACTTTTTTCTATCTGAAAGTAATAGGCTATTTGCTCTATTTGTTGTACTTCGTCTTGGCTTACTACTCCATCGGCTTGAGCAATACCAAAGAGAAAATAGAGGATTTGCAAGCGTGTTTCGTAGGTAGTACGCGCTCGTACGTACATTGCTACTCGGGGAGCTTCTATCTGGCGTCCTTTTATTAGTTTATTAAAACTGCGAAATACGGCATTGGCGCGTTCTTTACCATAAAGGCGTACGAACTGCAAGCGTACGAAATCTAATTCGGCTTGGGTAACACGTCCGTTGGCTTTGATAACTAAGCTACAAAGTGAGAGGAGATTCAGCTCGAATGTAGCGGGTGATATGTTTTGCTGAAATGGGTTGCGAAAGGGCTGCTCGGTGAGTTGTCTAAAAAGCCAAAAGAAAAAAAGAAATATAAGAATAGAGAATAAGCTCATATAATAAAATTTGGTGCAAAGGTAAGGATAATTAGCGAATTAGAAAAATTAGAAAATGGGAAGGTGGAAGCAGACAATGACGAGTGACGAGCAACGAATAACGAAAGCCCCCGAACCTCCGAAGAGACGGTGCGAGCCACACGGGCGAGGAAGTTAGCAAATTAGGAGTGAGGTGCTTGGAAGAATTTATAAGATTAAGAAAGACTTATAGTAGAGCAAAAAACCTAAGTTAATATATTTAACAAATGTTTAACACTAAATATTTTTTTGTTTAAAATTGTTTATTTTCCTTTGCACTATTAAAAATGATTCTAAAAAATATTATGAAACAGCTTTTTAAAAATGTGGCAACTATTTTAATAGTAGGAGCTCTTATCACTGTAGAGGGGTGTAAAAAAGATGAAAATACTCCTGAGAACAATAATACGGAAATTATTAGCAATATCCGTAATAGCTATGTGCCTTTAGAAAAAAGAGAGGTTGATTCTATTTTAAAAACTGATTATGGTATAAATAATCTTGAAAAAGTAGGTATTGAACTTATTAAAAAAGATCCTCTTATTTTTACAAAAGTAATAAACAAAGATACTCTTTCAAAGGATTTTAAGTTTCTCATTCTTATTAAGAAAAAGAATAACCAGATTATTACTTTTGCTAAAAAGCAAGATAATAAGTCAATACATAGTAGTTGGAGATTTTTAGACGAAGGTATTCCACGAAATTTTCCTCCTCCTGTTTACGGAGGTCGTTATATTTGTGGACATTCTGTGGGAGATCCTAATTGTATTCACTCTGTACAAGAATTAGGAGAGGTTGTTGTGACAGGAAGAATAGTAGACCATTATAAAGAAGTTATTCCTATAATAGCAATGTACCCTAATTTTGATTGTTTAATGAAAGAATTAGATATTATGTATGCTATGGATTGGGACGGCGGAGATGGTTACATATTCTATGATACTGGAGATTTTTCTTTATGTCAGGAAGTATATTATCCTCCTAATAATAGTGGTGGAGGCAATAATAGTGAAGGTAAACAGGAGGATAATATTATAGATAGACTTAATAACCCCTGTGCAAAAGCTCTTTTAGCACAAGCTCCTAATTTAAATAACGATATTGCTAGAATTCTTAGACAGACTTTTGGAACAAATAATAAATATAATCTTACTTTTCTTGAAGACAATGCTCTAAGAGGAACTTCTGTTGATGCATATTGTAGACCAACTAGCGTAAGTGATAAAGATGCAGAAATAAATATATTCTTAAATCCTGATATTCTTAATTCTGCTACTAAAGAATATGTTTTAGTAACCATATATCACGAGGCAATACACGCTTTTTTAAGTTGTGAAAGAGAGCGTCTAAGAGAAAAATTTCAAGAACGATATCCTAATATACGTTATCGTACAGCTATGGGATTTGGAAATGGAGTTGCTTATGATAAATTTGAATTTATAGACGACAAGCATTTAAATTTTGCTCCGTTTATAGATAGTTTAGTTGATGCCATACATTCTTTTAATCCTAATATACCTCTTAACACAGCTAAGGCAATGGCGAAAACAGGAATTATAAAGAATGTGTTTGATTGGGAGGTTAAACTTAATCAAAATGAAAGAGAAGGTAATAATGATAGAAAAGGAACCAAATGTACTCCATAGTTAAAACAATCATTTTTTTACTCTTTCCTATTATAGGTTGGGGTCAAATAGAATATAAGTATGTAATTGTTGATAGCTTAACTCAAAAGTTTAACTTTAATAAGTATACTATCAACACGATGCCTTATGGTTATCATCAAGGAATTGACATATACAATGTGTGGATTAATCCTAATGAGTTTTTACTGTTATCAGTCTTTCCAGAAACAGAAAGTGGCAATAAATGGGAAAAAATAAGTTTGGAAGCTTTTCATTCAAAAGCCCTTAGTACTCGACAATTGCTTAGAGAAGTTGATAATCCTAAGAATAATTATAAACTTTTTTACCCTTATTATATGATAAAGAAGGAAGGGAACTCTTTTTATAGAAGTAAGACCTATTGTTCTATAGAAAAATTTAGAATTGTTAACTATCCTGCTATTTTTCATATATCAGAGGGGAATATAATAAACTTAGGACAATCGTTTACTTCATACAATGAACTCAAAACGGCTTACTTAAAACTATTTCCTAACAGAGAGTTCCCTTTAGAGTCTTTTGGTGGAGTGCGTTATGCAGTTCCTAAAGAGTTAGAAAGTATTTACCTTTCTCATATTGAAGAAAGAAAAGGCAATAAAATATATCGTTTTTGGAGCTTTACTGACAATACAGGGGTTTCTCGTTTTGCTTTTATAGAAGGCAAAGGTATTGTAGGAGGTTCTTATGATGATTATTTTATTCCTCGTGATAAGTATGTAGGGAAACAAATTCTTAATACACTTAGTAAGAAAGAGATTATGTGGGCAGAGGAGCTTAAAAAAGAATAGGCTGAAAAGGAGAAGAATAAAAGATAAGCGTATGAAAAACTTACTTTACTTACTATTATTTTGTTCTTGGGCTTCTATAGCCCAAGAACAAAAATATATATTGCTTGATAGTCTTACCGCTAATTGAAGAAAGAAAAGGCAATAGTAAAAAACTATTGCCTTTTTTATGGAGTTTCTAATAATATGTGATTTCTCTTTCTACGATATATACTAATTTGCCTTCGGAAAAGCATTTCTTCTCTATCCAATTACCTTTTTCATCGTATTGATAAGAAAAGGTATAGTTTATTTTCTTTGCTTTATTATGGGTCTTCTTTTCGAAGATTAAGAGCATTTCAGTAGGAAAAGGCTCTTTTTTATAGGTATACACTGTTTCGAGGCTTTTATTCTTTTCGTTGGATTTGGTTATTTGGTGGGTAACGAATCCGTTTTTATTATACTTTGTCTTCTTGGTGTATTTTATTGATTTATCGGGATTGTAGACTTTGGTTTCGAGTTGGTTATCTCTCTTGTCGTACTTATATGAAGAGTAGTTTTTGATACTTTCATCGGTGTTGTAATAAGTAGCATAGGTAGGGTAACTGCGTTTGTTTGTATCACTTGAAAGTACTAAGTATTCCTTACCTGTTTTAAGGAAGTAGACAGTTTTCTGCATTTTTTTCTCTTTATCGTCATAAGTAAGGGTGTACTCACGCAATAGAGTATCGGTTTCATCGTATACTTTTAAGTTTGTTTCTCGGTTATTATCGTCGTAAGTTACTTCTGTTTTAAGGTTGAACACATTTCGGTCGGCAAACATAATTTGCTGGACAACATATCCTTGCTCATTGGCTAAGATAAACAGATTTTCATCGTAATAGAATTTCTTTACAGCTGTTTTTTGAATGCGGTGTTTCTTGTTTTCTTTTACTTGATAGGGGATAACACGCACGGATTTTACGTTTCCTTTTAAAAAGAGTTCTTTGAGCAAAAATATGTTCTGCCCAAAGGTATTAGTAGCTGTTAGTAGGGCAATGAGAGTATAAAGATATTTCATAATAATTTGTTTTATGGGGGCAAAGATAGGAGGTAATTAGCAAATGAGCAAATTTGGAAAATGAGAAAATGAGAAAATGAGGTAATTAGCAAATGAGGAAATGAAAAAGAAAAATTTACTATTGTATAGGTAGCTTGGACGAACCTTAAACGAATCTTGAACGAATGTTGGACGATAGATGGCACTTTTTTGGGAGGAGGCATTTTGTGAAATGGAGTTTTGATGGAAAAATTTACTACTTATATGGCTTGTAGGGCAGAAAAATGTACTGAGTAGGGGAGAGGGCATTTGGGTATGGCTGGGATTTAAGAAAAAGATAAGGTGAAGGGTAGTAGTAAAAGTGTTGAAAAAGAGGACATAGAAGCAGTTTGCAAGAATTGAGATATACAGCTTAATACATTAATTATGAATAAATTAAAGGAGTTATATGCAGTTTTTTTAGTTTTTTTATTTGCGTAGTTCATTTTTTATTTGCACCTTTGTAAGATTTTTTGATACACTTGCGCCCTAAATGGCTTGGTGTTTGTGAACTAAAAAATGTAAAAACAGAAACAGAAAACTTATGATGAAGAAAGTCCTTTATTTTTCATTTTTTGCACTTCAGCTTTCGGTATTCACGGCTTGTAATGATACCCCTAATGCTGAGAAGGCAACCGCTTCGGCTACTGTTGAGGCACCTAAACCTCCGGTGTATGAATTTGGTTTCAACCTGAACGATTACACGATAGTGAAAGATACGATTAAGCAAGGTGATACCTTTGGTAAACTATTAGAAGAGAACAACATAGGAGCGGTGGATATTCATAATATCACCCAAAAAACCAAAGGAGAGTTTAACCCTAAGAATATACGTACGGGTAAGGTTTACGCTTTTTTGTACGATAAAAAAGACCCCTCGAAACCCCATAGCTTTATCTATCAGCCGAACGTTACAGATTACGTAGTGGTGCGTCTTGGAGACTCGGTTCACGCTTACAAAGCGCAACGCAAAGTAACGATTGTGGAAAAAGCATTGGCAGGAAATATCAACAGCAATCTTACAGTTGATGCGCTTGCGGCGGGTATCAGTGCGAATGCTACTTACCAAATGGGACAGATTTTTGATTACACTATTGACTTTTTCCGCTTGCAAAAGGGTGATAATTTTAAGATTATTTATGAGGAACGTTATGTGGACGACACTATTTTTGCAGGAGTTGAGAAAGTGAAAGCGGCTTATTTTGAGTGGCAAGGGAAACCTTATTACGCTTTTAACTTCACTATCGATTCGGCAAAAGGCACAAATGGCTATTACGACGAAAAAGGGAATATGATGAAGCGAATGTTTTTGAAATCGCCTTTGGATATCTTTCGCATTACGTCTAAATTTGGAATGCGTTTTCACCCTGTGCTTCACCGTATGAAGGGACATTTTGGAACCGACTATGCAGCACCTACGGGTACGCCTATACGGGTGACAGCAGCAGGAACGGTGATTGAGGCGGGCTATAGTTCGGGTAATGGTAACTACGTGAAGGTGCGCCACAACAATATGTATACAACACAGTACTTGCATATGTCGAGAATATTGGCACGCAGAGGACAACACGTATCGCAAGGACAGGTGATTGGACTTGTGGGAAGTACCGGCTTGGCAACAGGTCCTCACGTGTGCTATCGTTTCTGGAAGAATGGAAGACAAGTAGACCCACTCAGAGAGAAGTTACCAGAATCGGTGCCTATTGATGCGCGACTTAAAGCTAAATATTTGAAGGAGATTGCGCCACTAAAAGAACAGCTTGATGCGCTAAAAGCGACCCCTATTGAAATGGAAGAGGAGGTAACGAATGTACAAAAGCAAACGGTGTCGTAACAATGGTTAATGATTAGTGATTAATGGTTAATTGAGCAGAAATACGGAATTTTATTATAATAGAAGGTCGTAGCACGACGGGTAAGCACGAGTTACATAGGTGATTATATAAAGCAATTTTAATTGCTTTTAATGAGAACTTGATGTAAACGAGTGATGCTGTACTTCCAAAATAGGAACTAATTAGTTTTTAAAATTAAAAGAGAATCAAGGATACGCCTTTGAGAAAGGGTTATTTAGGACTTTAGAGAGAAAAATAAGAGTTTTTTGGATATGGGAAAAAGCGTTAAATTCATAGATTTATTTGCAGGGGTAGGGGGCTTCCGCTATGCTTTGCAGAATATAGGGGCTGAATGTGTCTTTTCGTCAGAATGGGACAAGTTCGCTCAGCAGACCTATAAGCTAAACTATGGAGAAGTTCCTTTTGGCGATATTACTTTACAAGAAACGAAAGATAATATTCCTAATGAATTTGATATACTTTGCGCAGGATTTCCTTGTCAAGCATTTTCTATAGCTGGATATCAAAAAGGTTTTGAAGATATTAGGGGAACACTCTTTTTTGAGATAGAAGAAATAGCAAGAAAGCATCGTCCTAAGGTTATTTTTTTAGAAAATGTAAAGAACTTAGTGAGTCACGATAAGGGTAAAACATTTAAGGTAATAACGAATATCTTAGAAGAGAAATTAGGTTACAAGATATTTTATAAAATTCTCAATACAATGGAATATGCTAATATTCCACAAAATAGAGAGCGTATTTTTATAGTAGCTTTTGATCCTAAACAAGTTCCTAATTATAAAGAGTTCCAATTTCCTGAAAAAATTAAACTTACTAAAACGATTCATAGCTTTTTAGAGAAAGGAAAACAGAATGATTATTTTTATTATCAGCTATCTCACAAATACAGTCCTGAACTTATTAAAACCGTAACACGTAAAGATACTATTTATCAATGGAGGCGTGTGTATGTTCGAGAAAATAAGAACAATGTTTGTCCTACTTTAACAGCTAATATGGGTACAGGGGGACATAATGTACCGATTATTAAAGATAATTTTGGTATTAGGAAATTAACCCCACGAGAATGTTTTAATTTTCAAGGTTATCCGAAAGGCTTTATACTTTCTAAAGAAATAGCTATATCAAAATTATATATGCAGGCAGGGAACTCTGTGACAATGCCTTTAATTCAAAGAGTAAGTGAACAAATTTTGAAAGTGTTATGAAGTCATTTGCTAAAATAGATAGAGAAAAGAAAGGTAATTACTTGAAATTACTTTCTGCGGTTTCTAAGTTATCAGGACTTTTCAGTGAAAGTATAATTCCCTATATTAATTATAGGGTAGTTGAAAATGTTTTTTGTAAAAGTTTTGATGCTGAAAATCTCTCTCGTTCAGACACTGCTTTTGATGCAAATTACGAATCTATTGGAGTAGGATTAAAAACCTTTACTTGTCCTTCAAATAGTAGTATAGAAAAAGTGGCTGAATTTAATTCTTTATCAACAATATTAAAACCTTTGAAAGGAAAAGAATTAGCACTAAAACTTGCAAAATTTCGTAATGAAAGAATAGATTTAGCCAATAGACTTTATAACATTAATAACTCACTATATCATATAGTAGCGAGACGAGAAAAGGAATTAATTCTGTTTGAGACAGACTATGATAAGATAGATATAAATAATATTCATTCTATAAAAGACACTAAAGCAAGTCTACAATTTGATGATGGTAAAAATCAGTATAATTTTAATTATTCGAAAAGTACTCTTTTTAGGAAATTTTATATTCCGCAAAATGCTTTTCATTTACCAGTAGAAATTATAGAAGACCCTTATCAATTACTTTTAGAATTATTTGGAGATAAAGTTTTTAAACCTGCTAAAGATAAATTAATTAAAGGTATAAACTACGTGATACTTCCTTTGTACGGCAGAAAGCAAAAGAGAAAGTATGTTTTTGAGAAAAGTGGACTCAATCAGTGGAATGCTGGAGGGAGAAAAAGAGATTTAGGAGAAATATATATCCCTATACCAATTGAAATTCATAAACAGTTTCCTAATTTCTTTCCTAAAAGAGATGTACAGTTTAAACTTAAAGTTCCCACAGGAGAGATTCTCAGTGCAAAAGTTTGCCAAGATAACTCAAAAGCATTAATGACAAATCCTAATAAAGCTCTTTCAGATTGGTTATTAAGAAAAGTTTTTCAGGTAAAAGAAGGAGAGCTTTTAACTATTGAGAAGATGAATGAATTAGGATTTGATAGTATTATCATTATTAAGGAAGACGAAGAGAATTACAAAATAGATAAAGCGAGACTTGATAGTTATGAAGTTTTTATCAATGGGAGCTCTGTCGAAAATGAAGAATAAGAAGAGAAAATGGTTTGATTAGTTTAAATATCAGAAAAACGTTTAAAATATTATTTCAATGAAAAAGTTTATTTTTTATCTATTGGCTCTTGTGGGCTTTACCGCCTCAGCACAAGTATATGAATTTAAGGTAGTAACCGCTATTGAATCAGTAGTACCTTCGGGAGCGGGACGTTCGCGGCTTATCTCAGCTAATGAAACACGCAATTATAAAGAATTTACCACTACGCGCTCGGAAGAAGGAGACGAACGCAACAAAAGCGACCGTGATGAGATTCGCGTAAAGGGCTTTGATGAGACCAAACTTCTCAACTTCTTTAATCTCGGGGGGATTCGTTTTCAGAACATCGCTGCCAACGATGCTCTTATCACTTCTAAGTTGAACACTATGAGTGAAGAAGGCTGGGAACTTGCTTTTGTTACTAGTGGAGTAGAGAGCAATGCAGGAAGCAATGATTCTACTGGTATTTTTATCACCCGTTTTGTGTTTAAAAGACTGAAAAAGTAAGTTTCATTAAATAATTTGTCAATTAGCAAATTAGCTAAAGGTGAGGCGTCATTATTTTGTAGTTTTGCACCCTGAAAAGACAGATGTTAGTTGCTATTACATAGATTATAATCAAACAAATAGAAAATACAACAGATTATTAAGATAATTAACTTTGCCAAAGTTTCAAACTTTGGCAAAGTGGAAGGTGCAAAATTTACAGACTAATTTGTGATTGACTATAAAAAGAATAACAACATTAAACATATATAAATAAAAATGTTAAAAAATAGTAATCCAACACAAACCAATGCGTGGAAAGCATTGCAAAAACATTTTGCGGAAGTAAAAGACCGCCATATGCTTTCTCTATTTGAGAAAGATCCCACTCGCGGTGAGAAATTCGCCATCAAATGGCACGACTTCTATGTAGATTATTCTAAAAACCGCATAGACGAAGAAACCCTTAAACTCCTTGTGCAACTCGCCGAGGAATGTGGTTTAAAGGACGCTATTGGCAAATACTTCGGTGGCGACCTTATCAACAACACCGAAAAACGCGCCGTATTGCACACTGCCCTTCGCGCGCCCGAAAATAGCGTGATAAACGTAGATGGCAAGAACGTAATGCCCGAAGTAGCAGCTGTAAAACACAAAATCAAACAGTTCAGCGAAGAGGTCATCAGTGGTAAGCGCAAAGGTTATACTGGTAAAGCCTTTACCGATGTGGTGAACATTGGTATTGGTGGGTCTGACCTCGGTCCGGCAATGGTAACTGAGGCACTTAAATTCTACAAAAATCACCTCAACGTACACTTCATTAGCAATGTAGATGGCGACCACGTGCTCGAAACTATCAAGCACCTCAACCCCGAAACTACCTTGATAGTGATTGTATCTAAAACTTTCACAACACTCGAAACCCTTTCGAACGCGCTTACTGTAAAAGAATGGTTCCTCAAATCAGGCTCAAAAAAAGATATTGCTAAACACTTTGTAGCAGTATCTACTAATTTGCAAGAAATCGATAAATTCGGTATAGACCCTGATAATGTATTCCCTATGTGGGACTGGGTAGGCGGACGCTTCTCGTTGTGGAGTGCCGTAGGTCTCAGCATTGCCCTATCAGTAGGCTATGACAATTTTGATAAGTTGCTCAAAGGGGCTCACGCTATGGACGAGCATTTCCGCACAGCTCCGTTTGACAAGAACATTCCAGTAGTCTTGGCATTGCTCAGCGTGTGGTACAACAACTTCTACGGAGCCGAAAGTCAAGCTATCATTCCTTATACTCAGTATTTGCACCGATTGGCAGCTTACCTACAACAAGGTATAATGGAAAGTAACGGTAAACAAACCGACCGTGATGGCAACCCTGTAAGTTACCAAACAGGGGTAATTATCTGGGGTGAGCCAGGAACCAACTCTCAACACGCGTTCTTCCAGCTCATTCACCAAGGTACTAAATTGATACCTACTGATTTCATTGGCTTTAAACACTCATTGCACGGCAATACCGATCACCACAACAAGCTAATGGCTAACTTCTTTGCACAAACTGAAGCTCTTTTAAAAGGTAAAACCGAAGCCGAAGTGCGCAAAGAAATGGGTGACAAGGTAAACGAAGCCTTAGTGCCCTTCAAAGTATTTACAGGAAACCGCCCTACAACCTCTATCCTCATCAACAAACTCACCCCTGAAAGTTTGGGTAGCCTTATCGCTATGTATGAGCACAAGATTTTTGTAGAAGGTGTGATTTGGAACATCTATAGTTACGACCAATGGGGTGTAGAGCTCGGTAAACAGTTGGCAAGCAAAATCCTTAAAGACATCGCCGCTACCGAACTTTCTGCTCACGACAGTTCCACAACCAATTTACTAAAACAATTCAAAAAATAGAAATCTAATTACGAATGACGAGTTACGAATGACAAAACTTTCGTAATTCGTCTTTCGTAATTAGTAATTACAAATGATTCACATTAGAACAGC
Organism: Capnocytophaga sp. oral taxon 902; assembly: GCF_013394735.1. NCBI lineage: Bacteria > Pseudomonadati > Bacteroidota > Flavobacteriia > Flavobacteriales > Flavobacteriaceae > Capnocytophaga > Capnocytophaga sp. oral taxon 902. Next base: position 1,293,517 of record NZ_CP058261.1, on the reverse strand, counting down.
CGAAGAAATAGAACTACTACACCAAGCAGCCCAAGTAGTATCACGTACTTTGGGGATAATGGCTAAAGAAGTAAAACCAGGGGTAACCACCCTATATTTAGATAAAATTGCCGAAGAGTATATCCGCAGTCAAGGGGCTATCCCAGGATTTTTGGGCTTGTATGGCTTCCCTAATACCCTCTGTATGAGTCCTAATGCGCAAGTAGTACACGGCATTCCTAACGACCGCCCATTACAAGAAGGCGACATCATCTCAATAGACTGTGGGGCACTGAAAAACGGTTACTATGGCGACCACGCTTATACTTTTGAAGTAGGCGAAGTAGCCCCCGAAGTAAAAGAACTATTGCGCGTAACCAAAGAATCACTGTATATAGGTATCCGTCAGTTTCGTGCGGGCAACCGTGTAGGCGATGTGGGACACGCTATACAACAACATTGTGAGGCACACGGCTATGGAGTAGTGCGCGAACTCGTCGGTCACGGCGTAGGGCGTAAGATGCACGAAGACCCCGAGATGCCTAACTACGGCAAACGAGGTAGTGGTAAAAAGTTTAAAGACGGAATGGTAGTAGCCATAGAGCCGATGATCAATATGGGTACCAAGAGCATACGCCAACTCAAAGATGGTTGGACAATCCTCACCGCCGATGGCAAGCCTTCTGCCCACTTTGAACACGATGTAGCGCTCATCGATGGTAAACCTAAATTGCTCTCCACCTTTAAGTACATATACGAAGCCTTAGGCATTAAAAGCAATGAGGAGGACGAGTTTTTGCTCAATTAGATGAATGAACACTTTTATTTCCAATATCTCTGACAATTCTGAACCTTATGTAAAGGTTTCAGAAGCTGAACTATGAAGGTTTAGAAGAGGCAAAAAAGGTATCTTTATTTCTCATAATAAGGTAATGAAAAAGATTACGAGAACTCATAGAGAAAGAAGCCTAAGAGAAAAAACCTTTGTCTATATATTCTTACTAAAGAACTTGAAGTATATCAAAAATAATTGAATTTAAAAATACTAAAATTATGAGTACACTTATTATTAAACCACCTAAACATCTCTCATTGGAAAAGGCTAAAGCTGCTCTTGAAAATTTAGATTTTGAGATTGTTACTAATGAATACACTGAACCTTATGCAAAGGTTTCAGAAGCTGAACTACGTTCTATAGATGAAGGCTTAGAAGAGGCAAAAAAAGGTGTCTTTATTCCTCATAATGAAGTAATGAAAGGATTACGAGAACTCATAGAGAATTGGAAAAATGGAAGATCTAACGATTATTTGGTTGCCAAAAGCTAAAATTCAATTGTATGATATTTCGCTGTATTGGTTAGAAAAAACTCAATCAGAAAGTTATATTCTAAAATTAGAAACTGAAATAGCTAAAATTTGTGAAATGCTTGAGTGTAATCCAAGAATAGGAACAATAGTAGATAATAGAAAGGATGTAAGAAGAGTAATTGTACTTCGTAATTTTTCAATTTTTTACCAAATTATAGAACAAAAACAAGTGATTGAAATTATATCTTTTTGGGATAACAGAAATAACCCCGAGAAGTTAAATCTCAATAGAATATAACTCAAAACTTATAACTAACGACAAATAAATGTACAGAACGCATACTTGTGGAGAGCTACGACTCTCGCACGAAAAACAACAAGTAACCCTTAGCGGATGGGTACAACGCGTCCGCAACAAGGGATTTATGATTTGGGTAGACCTACGTGACCGCTATGGCATCACCCAACTTATTTTTGATGAAGAACGCACTGATAAAACAGTCTTTGAGCAAGCTAAAACCCTCTCTCGTGAAGATGTGATTCAAATTCAAGGTACTGTGATCAAACGCGAGGCAGCCAACGCTAATATCCCTACTGGAGAAGTGGAAATCCTCGTTACAACACTCACCTTGCTCAACCACTCCGAACTTCCTCCTTTTACCATTGAAGATAATACCGATGGTGGTGAAGACCTCCGTATGAAGTACCGCTATCTCGATATACGCCGTACCCCCGTACGCGATAACCTTATTTTCCGCCACAAAGTGGGGATAATGGTGCGCAACTACCTATCCGAACAAGGCTTTATAGAGGTAGAAACCCCTGTACTTATCAAATCAACACCCGAAGGCGCACGCGACTTTGTAGTGCCTAGCCGTATGAACCCAGGTGAGTTCTACGCCTTGCCACAATCCCCACAAACCTTCAAGCAGCTGCTAATGGTAGGCGGATTAGACAAGTACTTCCAAATCGTAAAGTGCTTCCGTGATGAAGACCTTCGCGCCGACCGTCAACCAGAGTTTACCCAAATAGACTGCGAAATGTCGTTTGTAGAACAAGAAGACGTTATCCAAACCTTTGAAGGATTGGCAAAACACCTCCTCAAAGAACTCAAAGGCTTAGATTTTGGGGCTTTCCCTCGTATGACCTACGCCGAGGCGATGAAAACTTATGGCAACGACAAACCCGATATCCGTTTCGGTATGAAATTCGGCGAACTCAACGACCTCGCTCAACACCGCGATTTCAAGGTGTTCAACGAAGCCGAATTAGTAGTAGGTATTGCCGTTCCTGGTGCCAACAGCTACACCCGTAAAGAGATTGACGCTTTGGTAGAATGGGTAAAACGTCCGCAAGTAGGCGCTTCCGGAATGGTGTATGTAAAGTGTAATGAAGATGGTAGCTTCAAATCATCAGTAGATAAATTCTATAACGAGGACGACCTCAAGGCGTGGGCAGAGCGCACTGGCGCCAAAGCAGGCGACCTTATCTGTATTCTTTCAGGCAAGGCAAACAAAGTACGCGGGCAACTCAGCGCCCTCCGTATGGAACTCGCTGAGCGCCTCGGCTTGCGCAAACCTGATGAATATGCCCCACTTTGGGTAGTAGATTTCCCACTTTTGGAGTGGAGCGAAGAGGAAGAACGTTTCTTTGCAATGCACCACCCTTTCACCTCGCCTAAACCTGAGGATATTCCGTTACTTGATACCGACCCAGGTGCTGTACGTGCCAATGCTTATGACCTCGTGCTCAACGGTAATGAAGTAGGCGGTGGTTCTATACGTATCTTCAATCAAGAGTTACAAGCCAAGATGTTCCAGCTATTGGGCTTTACCCCTGAGCAGGCACAAGCACAATTTGGTTTCTTGATGAACGCCTTCAAATATGGAGCTCCTCCTCACGGTGGTTTGGCTTTTGGCTTCGACCGATTAGTAGCACTGCTCGGCGGACAAGAAACCATACGCGACTTTATCGCTTTCCCTAAAAATAACAGCGGTCGCGATGTGATGATTGATGCCCCTTCGCCTATCGATGAGGCACAACTGAAAGAACTCAATATTCAATTGACAATTAACAATTGATAATTGACAAAAAGGCTGTCACAAAGTAAATTTGCGACAGCCTTTGTTGTTTTTTAACTTAAAAATATTTTTACTCCTCTCTTTCCTCTATCGTTAGAATAGATAAAGGATTGTTAAGCTCAAATCGCTTGGTCTTATGGATAGTTCTTAGATCATACAATGCGTTTTTGTGCATAGAAGAGCCTTGATGAAATCCCTTACGAAAGTTAGGATTAGCTTCTAAATTTTTATACAACTTCTTATAAAGACACTTAGCCGAAGCGTCCATTAGTTTGGTGATGAGAATCATCCGCAAGTAAATACACTCTATAATGTCTTCCGTTTCTCTTCCTCCCGTACCTTCTATAACATAAGGCAGTATATCTTGATCATAAATACATTTTTCAGTATCTATGGTAACATCAGGGCTAGAGACAATGATAAACTGACGGTAGGTAAAACCCTCTATCCCTTCAAACATTATCGAAGAGATAGCACTTTCATTCTCTCGGGTGATAAGAATTTGCCTATATCCTCCCTTACCATCTCCTACCTCTATATAGAATGAGGCTCGGCACTTGTCCAATATATCTTTAGCATTTGCGTAAAACTCTTGTGCAGAGGTCAATATCCAGTGTTGCATATTTTTGATATCTATTTACTTATTTGGCAAAAATACAACTTATTCTTGAATTTACTAACTATACTTTTGTCCTTCTCTTTATAAAAACACTATCTTTGTCCTTTCTTTAAAAACCACTCACCTATGGGATACTATACGGAGTAAAAATTCCAGAGATAAAAGCTATTTTTGGCTCTAAAAGCGAAACTGAGGAAGAAGAGACAAAGGCTATAGTTATGAACATATTATGGGACTAAAAGAGAACATCGCTTTTTGTCTTGAAAACGAATTAGATATGGTAGTTTTTTGCCATTAGTGAAAAGTGAAAAAGCATTTTTTTCGTAATTCGTATTTTGTAATTCGTAATTATTTCGTATCTTTGCCTTAATTAAAAACAAAAAATGAACAGTATGAAAAGAATTTTATTAGTGGTAGCTGTTGTTTTTGCAACTGTTACCTACGCACAAACCGGAAAAGGAAACTGGATGGTAGGCGCTGATTTGGGTCTTTCATTTCAATCTAAAAATGTAGTGGAGAAAGATGATCAGGTACAATATATGGATCAAACCATAACTACTTTTAAAATCACACCTAACTTTAACTACTTTGTGGTTAATAACTTAGCAGTAGGGTTAGGAGTGGGATATGAACACTCAAGAGACAAAAGAGCTAATAGTAGTTGGGATACGGAAACAAATACCCTTATAATTGCACCTAATATGCACTACTACTTCCCTGTGGGAGGAAATTTAGCACCTTTTGTAGGGGCAAGAGTAGGTTTTACAAGTAGAAAAAATCCCTCAGGGATTGGTGCTGGTGAATGGAGAGGATTGGTAGTAGGTGGTAAAGCAGGTCTTGCTTACTTTGTAAACCGAGGAGCTGCTATTACAGCTTATGCAGAGTATGACCATTTTTCTTTAAAGCATACAGAAAACACTAAACGCAAAACCAAAGAGGGTGTTTTGGGTGTAGGTATAGGTGTTGCCTTGTTCTTCTAAGTAGAAAATCCTTCATAATTATAAGTATGGGGTGTTTTAAAAAGTAGCGATATTTTTTAAGACACCCTTTTTTAGTTGATGTAATAAAAGTGTAGTTTACACTACAGAAGGTCTTTCAATTGACAATTGATAATTGACAATTGACAAATGTGAGCGGGTTGGGTGTAATAAAGGTGTAGCTTACGCTACAGAAATCTTACAAATCTCAAAAAAATCAAACAAATAAACAGAAATGTCTCGCACAGATTTCACGGATTGCACGGAAAGTTTTTCAATTGATAATTGACAAATGTGATGGGCACGAATGGGCAACTTCGTTACTGGATTTGCACAAATCTTTAGAAAATCAAACAAATAAACAGCTTTACTGTTTTAAATGTCTCGCACAGATTTCACGGATTGCACGGAAAGTCTTTCAATTGATAACTGATAATTGACAAATGTGATGGGCACGTATGGGCAACTTCGTTGCTGGATTTACACGGATTGTGATGCAAACGTAATTGTGAATCGGTGTTGTAGATTTTGAATAGGCGTTAAATAAACTTTAGACGGAACCGCAGTGGGTTTTCAGTGGGTCTACAGTGGGTCTACAGTGGGTCTACAGTGGCTCTACAATGAAGGTTAATTAAATTATAATTGAACATTGATCGAGTTTATAGTGTTGCTATCTACTAATGTGACTCATTTTGTTGGTTAGATTTGTTGGACAGGTGTGGACACACGGGTAGCCGTAGCACGGCGGACGATTAACTTTGGCAAAGTGTATACAGCAAACGAGATTAATAATTAGAATTACATATTGAACAGACGTTATGGTATAACCATTCTAAAAGATAAAACAAAACGAAAAATTTCTTTAAAAAAATTTGCACATTCGAAAATAAGTTGTACCTTTGCCTTATTAATAACAATAAAAATATAGAATAGTATGAAAAAATTTTTATTAATCGTAGCAGTTGCTTTTGCGAGCGCTACATATGCACAAACTGAAAAAGGAAACTGGATGGTAGGCTCTGACTTGGCTCTTTCATTTAACTCTGTTAAAGAAACACCTCGTTATGACGGAACATCAGGTAATGTACAAACGCAAAATACATTTAAGTTTGTACCTAATTTAAATTATTTTGTAATTAATAATTTAGCAGTAGGTTTAGGTTTAGAGTACCAAAGTACTACTACCAAAGTAAAACCTGTAGCAGGTTCAGAAACAAAGGGAACAACTTCTGCGTTTGTTATAGCTCCTAATGCACATTATTATTTTCCTATCGGTGGCAACTTAGCACCTTTTGTAGGAGCAAAAGTAGGATATGCTTGGGCTTCAGCAGGAGATAATAATAGTGATAAAGAAAGAGGATTGGCATTAGGAGTAAAAGGAGGTATGGCTTACTTTGTAAACCAAGGTGCTGCTCTTACAGGTTATGTAGGTTATGACTATATGAACTTGAAGAACAAACAAGACAATAAAGCAGAAACGAGAATAGGCAACTTCGGTGTTGGTATCGGGGTAGCTTTGTTCTTCTAAGCTGAGAGATTTTATAACTAAATAAGAATATGGGGTGTTTTAAAAATAGCAATATTTTTAGGCACCCTTTTTTAGTTAAGAGTGAAAAGTACGGCGTTTGCATTTAAAGACCTAACCTCTCATTCCCCCTCAGACCCCGTAGCACTATCGTATTGTAAAACGCACTAAATAGAAGTAATACTTAGAATTATTTTGAAAAATGGGAACAGAAGTTTTAACAAAAAAATCTTATACCCCTACCCCTGAAATAGAAGGAAAGGTAGAAAAACTTACAGAGGAAGAACGTCAAAGAATAGAATGGGCTCTCAAGGAAGAAGCCTTAGGCTTAGTTGTTTCTAATGAAGAAGTAATGCGAGAAGCAAGAGAATTGTTATGCCAACGAAAAAGAAAATAAATTGGACGCATACTGCAAAAATTGAGTTCAACGAAGAGATAATTTATTGGATAGATGAAAAAGAAAATTATGCTTATGCCGAAAGAATTATAAATGAAACTGAAAAGGCACTATCTTTTATAGCAGAAAATCCATATAGTTGTACTCCAACAGACTATGAGAATATCCGCAAAGTATTTGTGCTAAATCGGTACATCATATTCTTTAAGATAAATCAAGAGGATATAAGAATATTATATTTCTTTAATAAAGACGACAACCCTAAGAAGATAAAACTATATTAGTTTAATAAAAGTAATTGAATATGAAACACAAGTTATTTCCTGCAGCACTACTTCTTTTAGTAGCCTGCAACCAAAACCCTAACAACACTAACGACGAAAAGATGAACTATCCTCAAACACGTATGGATAATACCGTCGACACTTACTTTGGCATTCAGGTGGCTGACCCTTACCGTTGGCTCGAAGACGACCGTTCTGCTGAAACCGCTCAGTGGGTAAAAGCCCAAAACGATTTTACGTTTGGTTATCTCTCTAAAATACCTTATCGACAAGCAATAAAAGAGAAACTCGAAAAACTCTGGAACTATGAGAAACTGAGCGCTCCTTTTACCGAAGGTGATTATACCTATTATTACAAGAACGATGGCTTACAAAACCAATCGGTGCTCTATCGCAAAGATAAAGAAGGCAAAGAAGAAATTTTCTTAAATCCGAATACTTTTTCTAAGGACGGAACAACTTCATTAGGAGACATCGCTTTCTCCGAAGATGGTTCGTTAGTAGCTTATCTCATTTCAGAAGGCGGTAGCGATTGGCGTAAAGGGATAGTGCTCGATACGAAAACTAAAAAGGCAATAGGTGATACCTTAGTAGATATAAAATTTAGTAGTATCGCGTGGAAAGGCAATGAAGGCTTCTTCTATTCCAGCTACGACAAACCCAAAGGGAGTGAACTATCAGCAAAAACTGACCAACACAAACTTTATTATCACAAACTCGGCACGTCTCAAAAGAGTGATAAGCTCATTTTTGGTGGCACACCAGCTGAGAAATATCGTTATGTGTCGGGCACAGTATCCAATGACGGGAAATATCTGTTCATTTCGGTTGCCAATGCGACCTCAGGTAATAAACTATTTGTAAAAGATTTATCTAATCCTAAATCTTCTTTGGTAACTATTACCAACAACTTCGATGGAGATACAAGATTTGTAAATAACCAAGGCACAACGCTCTTTTTAGAAACCAATATCAATGCGCCTAACGGTCGCTTAGTGAAAGTAGACATTAAAAATCCACAGCCAGAGCATTGGCAAGATGTTATTCCTGAAACCAAGAATGTGCTCAGTATTACTACCGCAGGCAAATATCTATTTGCCAAATATATGGTAGATGCTCTTTCTCAGGTAAAACAATACGACTACGAGGGGAAACTCATTCGCGAAGTGAAGCTCCCCAGTATAGGTAGTGCGGGAGGTTTTTATGCTAAAAAAGATGAAACACACACCTATTTTAGTTTCACCAATTACGCATATCCTACCCAAATATACAAAATGGATTTGGCAACAGGAGCTACTGAACTCTATTGGAAACCCGCTATTGCTTTCGATGCCACTCACTACGAATCTAAGCAAGTATTTTATACTTCTAAAGACGGCACTAAAATACCAATGATGATTACCTATAAAAAAGGAATCAAACTCAACGGTAAAAATCCTACCTTATTATATGGATATGGAGGATTCAACATCAGTTTGATGCCTACATTCGGTGTTGCCAATGCGGTGTGGTTGGAACTCGGGGGGTATATGCTGTTCCTAACTTACGCGGAGGGGGGGAATATGGTAAACAATGGCACGATGCAGGCACTAAGATGCAAAAGCAAAACGTGTTCGACGATTTTATAGCAGCTGCTGAATATCTTATAAAAGAGAAATACACCTCTCCCCAATACCTTGCTATCAGAGGAGGCTCTAACGGAGGACTCTTGGTAGGAGCCACTATGTTACAACGCCCCGACCTGTTTAAGGTAGCTTTACCCGCAGTAGGCGTGCTCGATATGTTGCGTTATCACACTTTTACTGCAGGAGCGGGCTGGGCTTATGATTATGGTACATCTGATGATAGCAAAGAAATGTTTGAATACTTAAAAGCCTATTCACCCTTACACAATGTAAAACAAGGAGTAGCTTATCCTGCTACCCTTATAACAACAGGAGACCACGACGATAGAGTAGTACCTGCTCACAGTTTTAAGTTTGCTGCGGAATTGCAAGCAAAACAAACGGGCAACAACCCTATTCTTATACGAATAGAGACCAATGCAGGACACGGAGCAGGGACACCAGTGAGCAAAACTATAGAGCAAAACGCCGATTTGCAAGCATTCACTCTTTGGAATATGGGGATTAAAACACTCCGATAAAGAGTAGGAGAGAGGAAAAAGGAAAATAGCTTCGTAACAATATTACACAGCTTTTTATACTATTTAGTAGCCAAAAGTGTTTACAAAAGAAGTATTAAATAGGGTAAAAAGTAAACTCATTCTTTTACTTTTTTTTTACATTTCAAGGGGTAAAAGGGGTTAAAATGTAAAAATAGTGTTAAAGTTTGTAGGTTATTGAAAAATATTGTTGAATAAATTTTGTGTGTATAAAATAAATGCGTACGTTTGCGCCCTAATTAAATGTGAATTTAAACAATGTTTATGGCAAGAAGAATATTTGTAATGCTACTTGTACTATTAGTACTAGCTGCGTGTAAGCGTGGCGGTGGCGACAGCAAAGGAGAGCTTGTAGGTGTTAAGGGGAAGAGCTGGAAACAGCCCGCTCCTTACGGTATGACGCTTATTCCGAGTGGTTCTTTCATTATGGGTAGTTCCGATGATGATAAAACTGCGAGTTTTAACGCACCAGTGAAAACTGTGAGCGTGGGGTCGTTCTATATGGACGAAACCGAAATCACAAATAGTGAGTATCGCCAGTTCGTGAATTGGGTTCGCGATTCAATTATCCGTACTCAGTTAGCTGAAATGGCGGAACAAACCGGTCAGACCCAAGGTAGTGGAGGTATCGGTGAATACGCATACTTAGATGCGAACACCGAGAAGATGAATGCTTATCAGCAGTATCTTCAAAACACATATGGCGACCAAAAAGCACGAAAATTGAACAAGAAAGTAGCACTTATTTGGGACACTAATAAATTCCCAGATGAATACTACTCGGAAGTAATGGACAAAATGTATTTGCCCGAAGAAGAAGCTTACAACGGCAAACGCATTATGGACGTTCAGAAGTTCGAGTTTAAATATCAATGGCTTGATATGGATAAAGCCGCTCGTACTCGCGGTAACCGTAAAGACTTCATCAAAGAGGAAATCGTGAAAGTATATCCTGATACTACTGTATGGATTCGCGACTTCAACTATTCTTATAACGAGCCAATGCACAACGACTATTTTTGGCACGAAGCCTATGGCGACTATCCTGTGGTAGGCGTTAGCTGGATTCAAGCCAAAGCCTTCTGTGAATGGCGTACTCTTAACAAAAACTCTTATCAAAAATCAAAAGGTGATTACACAGTAAACTCTTTCCGTTTGCCAATTGAATCGGAATGGGAATACGCAGCACGTGGTGGTCTGCCAGGAGGTACTTATCCTTGGGGAGGTCCTTATACCTATGATGATAGAGCTTGTTTTCTTGCAAACTTTAAACCAATGCGTGGTGACTATGCTGTTGATAATGCACTCTATACCGTAGAAGCTAAGTCGTACGAACCTAATGGTTACAACCTCTACAATATGGCAGGTAACGTATCAGAATGGACAAACACCTCATATGACCCCAATTCATATGAATATATGTCTACAATGAATCCTAACGTACTTGATGACAAGAATCACCGTAAAGTAATACGTGGAGGTTCTTGGAAAGACGTTGCCTTTATGTTGCAAGTAAATACTCGTGATTATGAGTACCAAGACTCAGCCCGTAGTTATATAGGGTTCCGTACCGTACAAGATTTTATGGGTATCAGCGACAAACAACAGGCTAAATCAGCAAGAGGATACAGATAGAATTAAAAGAAAAATCAAACAAATTAACTAATAAATTTAACAAATAAAAAAAAGTCTTATGGCAGGAAGTAGATCAACAAAGAAATTGTTTAATATGGTTTATGGTATAGGTGCCTCAGTTGTAATTATCGGTGCCTTAGCCAAAATTTTGCACGTGGATATCTTAGGTATCAGCGGTGGCGTATTGTTAGCAGTAGGGATGGGAACAGAAGCATTCGTCTTCTTCTTCTCAGCTTTTGAACCAATAGATGAAGAGTTCGATTGGTCATTGGTTTATCCTGAGCTAAAAGGAGGTGCTCCATCAGGACGCCAAGGAGCTTTGGCTTTACAGTCAGGAGAAGATAAGATTCTTAGAGAATCATTATCACAAAAATTAGATGGTATTTTAGCAGAGGCTCGTATTGATGCGAATATGATGCGTTCATTGGGAAGATCTATTGAAAACTTCGCAGAAGCAAGTAAAGAAATCGCTCCAGTGGCTAATACAATGGTGGCTACTCACAAATATGGTGAAGAGCTTTCAGCAGCAGCATCAAATTTAGAGTCATTAAACAGCCTTTACAAATTACAATTAGAAAGAACAGAAAGACAAGTATCTGCACAAGCAGGTGTTGTTGATAACTTAGATTCATTAAATCAGCAAATGCTTACGTTTAAAGACAACTTAAGATCTTTGAACACTATCTATGGAGGAATGTTATCTGCAATGGGCGGCGCACGATAAGAGTAATTATTTATTAACTTATTAAAAAAATAGCTTATGGCAGGTGGAAAATTAAGTCCAAGACAGAAGATGATTAACCTGATGTACTTAGTATTCCTTGCGATGATCGCATTGAATATGGGCAAGCAAGTACTAGATGCATTCGGGTTAGTGAATCAAAAGTTTGAATCATCAAACAAAAGAGCTAATGAAGGCACATCTAATGCTTTAGCCGAATTAGCAAATAAAGCAAATGAGAATCAAGCTCAATATGGTGAGATATATGAACAATCCAAACAAATAAAGGAACTATCAGATGGATTGTACAGCTATATCCAAGATATTAAAACCAAAGTAGAAGATGTAATTGGTCAAAAAGACATTCCTGTAAATCAAAGAAACTATCAGGCAATGGATCAGTCAGATTTTACTGACAATTATTTCTTTGCTGAGGGAGCACAAGCTAAAGCTCACGCAAGTGAATTCATTGAAAAAATGAAAACCTATCGCGAAGGAGTATTAAAAGTATTGGGAGATAATCCAGCTTATAAAGCTTTAGCCGATAAAGTAAGCGTAAACTTTAATACTGACGACGTAAAAGATAGAGAAGGTAGAACTGTAAAATGGTTACACTTTAACTTTGAAGGGTTCCCTTATATTGCAACTTTAGCAAAACTCTCAATGATGCAGTCAGACATCTTAACTACTCAACAAGAATTTTTCGATACTGCTTTGGCAGGTAGCTTGAAATCACAAGTTTCAATGACTAACTATACAACTTTACTTGAGCAAAGTAAAGGAGCGTATTACCAAGGTGAGAAATTCGATGGTTCTATCGTATTGGGTAGAAAAGACGCTACTACACGTCCTAATGAAGTAGACATCGCTATCGACGGTAGAAAGTTAGGAACAAGTGAATACACCATTGAAGATGGTCGTGTGAAATTAAACATTTCAGCAGGTAATACAGGTGACCACAAAATCACAGGTAACTTGTACTTCGACCAAGACGGAAAACGTATTGCTGTACCTGTAGCACAATCTTTCTCTGTAATTCCTAAACCAAACTCAGCAGTTATTTCAGCTGATAAGATGAACGTAGTGTATCGTGGTGTTGCTAACCCTATCACTATCTCTATGCCTGGTGTTCCTGATAACAAAATTTCAGCATCAGCACCTGGTTTATCTAAAGCGAGTGGTAGTGGTGCTTGGGTAATGCGTCCAGGACAAGGTAGAGAAGTTACTATTCACGTAACAGGTGAGCTTGCAGGACAAAAATTCAGCTCTTCTAAAATGTTCCGTATTAAAAATATCCCACGTGCTGTAACCAGCTTGGGCGGACAAATTGGAAACGCTAAATTACCAAAAGCAAACGTATCTGTAATGCCAGTGATGGCTGTTTTGGAAGACTTCGACTTCGACTTGAAACTACAAGTAAATGAATTTAAAGTGTTCATTCCAGGACAACCAAGTGTATACGTGAAAGGTAGCAGAATGAACGAACAAGCAAGAGCAGCTGTTCTAAGAGCTAAACGTGGTGATAAAATTCAGATATTTGACGTGAAAGCAAGTATCATCGGTAACTCTGAGCTCAGATTGCCTCCTGTATCACCAATCGTAGTTGAAATAACAAACTAAGACAAACCATTATTATACACGTAAAAAATATAATATTATTATTGCTTTCAGTATTTGCATTTCAGCTCTCCAAAGCTCAGGTAAACATCTTAAACGCAAAAGTAGCAAGCGAAATAGGTGTTAAATCTGAAGCGCGAATAGAAGCTGATAATGACAAACCACTACCTTATGGCTATGTGGACGACCGCGATATCCTTTGGTCAGTAGAGGTATGGGAAGTAATCGACCTCAACGAAAGAGCTAACTTTCCTCTCCTTTTCCCTACTGATACCTTGGAAATAGATGCTTATCGTCGCTCATTGTATGATGTACTTTTAAAGAACATCAAAAATGGCAAAATTCAAGACATCTATGTAGATTCTTATTTTACTCAAACAAAAACAGCAGAGTCAATAGAAGCATCACTATCAAAGGTAGATACTTTAGATGTAGGCTATGAGCAACTTAACGCAGGTGAAGCTCTTTCTCCTGAATATGTAACTCATAGAAACTTAGAGTCTGCAGATATCGCTCAGTACCACATCAGAGGTATTTGGTATTTCGACAAACGCCAAGGTGAATTAAAATATCGTTTGCTCGCGTTAGCTCCTGTAGCTCCCGACGTAAACTTTATAGATTCTGATGACTCTACTATGTCGGCATTAGTACCTCTATTCTGGGTATTCTATCCGCAAGTACGCGATATTTTGCACGAAGCGAAAACCTTTAATAGGAAGAATGATGCTCGCCCTGTCTCTTTCGACCACGTTTTAAATGCACGAATGTTCAGTTCCGTGATATTTAAAGAAGCGAATGTATACGGCGACAGAAAAATCAAGGAATTCCTTCCTGATAATGCACTCTTCCAATTGTTAGAAGCTGACAAAATTAAAGAGAAAATTCGCGACAGAGAGCAAGATATGTGGACAAACTAATTTTAAATTCACAGAAATATTCTTTAAACTGCTTTGAAAGAGCGTTGCTATCAAAAGCAATGCTCTTTTAAAGCAGTTTTTTAATAGAAAATAAATTTGTAAACTATGGATATCAAGAATGCACAATTAGCAGTTGATAATTGGATAAAAGAACACGGTGTTCGCTATTTTAATGAACTTACCAATATGGCACAGCTCACTGAGGAAGTAGGAGAGGTTGCCCGTATTATAGCTCGCCGTTATGGAGAACAGTCCGAGAAAGAAAGTGATAAAAACAAAGATTTAGGCGAAGAACTCGCCGATGTAGTATTTGTAGTACTTTGCTTAGCCAATCAAACAGGGATTGACTTGCAAGAGGCTTTCGATAAGAAGATGCTAAAAAAAACACAACGTGACCACGACCGTCATCATAATAATGAAAAACTAAAATAATTACGCTACATTATTGTATTTATCATTAGATTTTGTATCTTTGCCCTATTAAAACAAGTAGTATAAAATGGCTAAAACAACAAAAGATAACAAGGAAATGAGTGTAGAAGAGGCTAAAAAACAAGCTCTAAAACTCACCTTAGAAAAATTAGACAAAACCTATGGCAAAGGAACTGTGCGTGCCTTAGGCGATAATCCTGTCGAAGACGTAGAAGTTTACTCTACGGGTTCTATCGGGCTCGATGCCGCTTTAGGCGTTGGTGGATACCCTAAAGGACGCGTGATCGAAATTTATGGGCCTGAATCTTCTGGTAAAACCACCCTTACACTGCACGCTATCGCCGAAGTACAAAAAGCTAAAGGGACAGCTGCTTTTATCGATGCTGAACACGCTTTCGACCCTGTTTACGCACAACGCTTAGGTGTAGATGTTAAAAATCTATTGATTACTCAGCCTGACAGTGGTGAACAAGCCCTTGAAATTGCCGATGCTCTTATTCGTTCCAATGCAGTAGACCTCGTAGTAATCGACTCGGTGGCTGCACTTACTCCCAAAGGTGAGATTGATGGCGAAATGGGAGACTCTAAAATGGGGCTTCACGCCCGACTAATGTCTCAGGCTTTACGCAAAATCACCGGTAGTATTAGCAAAGCAAAATGTATCGTTATTTTCATCAATCAGTTGCGTGATAAAATAGGTATTACTTTTGGGAATCCCGAAACTACTACAGGAGGTAATGCACTTAAATTTTATGCTTCTGTGCGTATAGATATCCGTAAAGACGGAGGGCCTCAAGGAAGTGCTGCTATTAAGGACAGCAATGGCGAAATCATCGGTAATAAAACCAAGGTGAAAATAGTTAAAAACAAAGTAGCATCGCCTTTTAAAACCGCTACTTTCGATATTATGTTTGGCTTAGGCATCTCTAAGTCTGCTGAACTTCTTGAGTTAGGCGTTGAGGCTGATATCGTAGATAAAAGCGGTGCTTTTTATAGCTATAAAGGCACCCGATTAGGTCAAGGACGTGATGCCTCTATTGCAATGCTTAACGACAATCCAGAAATAGCTGAACAAATAGAAGTAGAACTACGCGAATGGCTTAAACACAATGAACTCTCTTCTAATCCTAAAAAAGGTAAAAAGAGTACTAAGGCTAAAGATAAAAAGGCAGTAGAACCTGAGTATTCTGAAGAGGAATACGATGAAGCCGATACCTATGACGAAGAAGAAGATTAGTTAAACACCAATATAATTGAGAAAGGCTGTGCAGAGCGTTCTGCACAGCCTTTCTTTTTTAATAATTGAAACAACTATTTCTTTGCAAAAGTAAGGAGTACGCCTCCTTGTTTATCGGTAAACAACAGTTGGTCTCCTTTTAGTTGGTATTGTCTTACCTTTTGCATAGCCATACCAAAAGCATCAGCAACCTCCATTTTTTCTCCACAAAGCATTAGTGTAGAAGCTAAATCACCAAATACAAGTTCTTTATCGGTGAGGGTTTTAATACTTCCCATAAAGGTATTACAGCTGTCAGAGCCGTTCACCTTCATTTCACTGATATTGAGTTTTAATGTAGGCTGTGCCTCAGGGGTGATAACCATTCCTCCCATACTCACCAGTTTCCATTCGCCTTGCAAATCAAACCGAGAGTCTTTCACCTTTTCTATTTCGCGCACCAAAGTATAAGCAATATTTGGTGCACCGGCGGAGACGTCTTTCAGCGGTTTTTCGCTTACTTCTATCTTCTTAAAGTAGCCTTCTTCAAAGGTAAAACCTTCAATAGGAGCACAAAAAGCCTCCCATTGTGCTTTACTTAAATTATCACCTTTGTACACTTGCAAGCATTGCATTTTGCCAGCCCCTGCACTGCTTTCTACCTGGGAGCTATTTACCCAATATACCGCTTGGGTATTGGTAGAGCAACTCCCCAATCCTATTGCTACGCTCAGTAGCATCATAAACTTGATTTTCTTCATTGCAAATATTTTATATATTTTTTTAACGTCAGTTTAATATAACAAAAAACGCCCGTCGCGCTCCGACTATTTGATGTATTTCTTCAGCGTTTTCATTAAATCATTAGCTCTTAGGTTATCTCCTTGCGACAATAAGTTTCCTTCCGGGTCTATAAGAAAAGGCGCAGGGATACTCGTTACCCCATATTTCTCAGCGGTTTTGCCATCGTTGTCCCACACATTATGCCACACCATTCCTTCTATTTTGATAGCGTCCTGCCAAGCGTCTTTATCCTTAGGTCTATCTATCGATACTGATAGAATTACAAAATTCTTCCCTTTGAACTCTTTATACGCTTGTTTGAGGTATTTGTTTTCCTTCTTGCAAGGCATACACCACGAAGCCCAAAAGTCTACTAGCACATATTTACCACGTAACGAAGATAACGCTAACTTTTCACCATTAGGCTGTGGTAAGTTAATTTCAGGTACAAGGTTATGGCGTTGTAACGCTTGTGCAAAGGATTCCGCAGTTGCCAAAAAGAAAAGTGCTAAGGCTGTAAATAAAAATCTTTTTCTCATTCGTAATCTTGTTTTTTAGTTATTGTCTTTGGTCATACAAAAACCTGACCAAAGTCGTAGCACGACAAGCAATTCTCCATATCAGAATTAACCACTAACTACTAATCATTAAAAATATCCTCCTTTTTTACGGTCTTCCATTGCTGCTTCCGTTACTTTGTCGTCTATGCGGGTCTCACCGCGTTCCGAAATACGTGAAGCAGTAATCTCATTCACCACCTCTTCAAGAGTCGCTGCATTGCTCTCTACGGCAGCAGTACAGGTCATATCACCTACCGTGCGATAGCGCACACGCTTGTTTAGGATAGTATCGTTTTCATCTATCTGGATAAAAGGCGACACTGCAATAAGTCTACCTTCGTACTCAATCACCTCGCGATTGTGCGCAAAATAGATAGAAGGAAGTGCTATTTTTTCTTGCTGAATATAATTCCATACGTCTAATTCCGTCCAGTTCGAGATAGGAAACACCCGCACGTTTTCGCCTTTCTGTATCCGACCGTTGTAGATGTTCCACAGCTCCGGACGTTGCAACTTAGGGTCCCACTGACCAAATTCGTCTCTTACTGAAAAGAAGCGCTCTTTGGCACGTGCTTTCTCTTCATCTCTACGCGCCCCTCCTATGCAGGCGTCGAAGTGAAATTCCTCAATAGTGTCTAATAAAGTGTGCGTTTGCAACCAGTTACGAGAAGCAAACTTACCTTTGGGCTCGGTAAGTCCTTTCGCTTTAATGGTGTCTTCTACTTGTCGCACAATCAGTTCCGCACCTATGCGTTTAGCAAGGGCATCGCGATATTCAAGAGCTTCGGGGAAGTTATGACCCGTGTCGATATGTACCAAAGGGAAAGGAATCTTCATAGGAGCAAAGGCTTTCATTGCCAAGTGCACCAAGGTAATAGAGTCCTTACCACCACTAAAAAGCAAGGCAGGACGCTCAAACTGCGCCGCTACTTCGCGCATTATGTAAATACTTTCAGCTTCTAATTGTTTTAAATGTTCTTTATTCACGATTGTTATTCTTTGTATCTTACTTTCCTGCTTGTATGCAGAATATTTATCACTGTTATTGTTGTTGTTTTTCTTTTAGGCGTAACTTTTATCACATAATAAATCCCATAAGGGAATACTTTGGTAAAACACACTCTGATTTCCCTATATCTTTTAGTAAACATATAAGGCTAATCTTTTATGTATTCAAAACATTTATCTATCTCTTGGAAGAAGCGGTTAGCTAATTTTTCATCAATATCAGTATAATAATCTAATATCTTTGATAGATTTTTTTCAGCTCTTTTTCCTACTCTAAATGTGTCAGAAGCCATATTTCTGTTTAAATTTTAGTTTTAAAACCTCCCAGTCTTCTGCTTCACCAGTTTCTTCAAATTCTTTTAAGCTTTCATCTAAAATCTCTTTATGCCATTCTGGAATCTCTTGAGTATTACTTAAATCAGCCTTCTCAAAACGCCATTCATTATAGGTTTCCATAGGAATAACAGCTAAAATGTCATTCCCTTCAGAATCTTTTATGTATTGTGCAGTTGTGTTCATAATTACTAATCTTTTAATCTGAAATTAATAGGATACTTATAATAGCAATCCACAGCCTCCCCTTTGATATTCTTAGCTGGATACATAGGTGGAAAGTTCTTAAACAGGCCTATCGCAGCCTTTTCCAATATAGGGTCGCCTCCTTCAGCCCCTTTAATTTTTAGAACCCCTTGCTTATCAATCACTATATCAAGCACCACTTGCCCTTGTACGCCCCATTTCAGAGCTTTCTCAGGATATTCAAAGTGCATTACTACCCAATAGTCCAAACATTCTTTCACCGTCCTATCTACCATTTTTCTTGCTGAGGTATCAAATATACTACAATAAGGAAGCTTTACGGGTATTAATAAAGCGTCTTCTTTTTCTTGTGCTTGTACACTCAAACAACCTATTAACAAGGATAGTACAGTGAGTAAATATATTGTTTTCATCAGTCTCGCTCATTTTGTTCCTCATAGTCATCAACAGGTAATGAGAAACATCGCTTGTGCTCCCACTCTTCGAGAAAATGCTAATAATAGTAACGTTAGCAAAAATAGTATTATGATAACTAACGTAACTTAGAAAGCACAAAGGTAGTATATTTTTTTTGATTTCAAAAATATACTACCTTTTAACAATTGTTTTCTGCTTTTTTCTTCTTTTCCGTCGCTACATTCCCCCTTTGAAGGAAATCCACATCACCACTCGTCATTCGTCTCTCGTCATTCGTCATTTCTTCCCTTTTCCGTCATACTTCCCCCTATTGCCTATGCCCTAAGGCCTATCACCTATTCCCTTTTCTTTCGCCTCGAAACCCCGATTTTTCCATTTTTTGTATCGCTGTATTATATTATGAGTCAATCACTTATATACCCTTTCTATACCAATCGTCCAAGATTCGTATAAGCTTCCTATAAGCTCTCTATAAGCTAACCCCACCCTTCTTACAGCCTTTTTTCATCAAAAACCCTACTTCCCTTCTTCCGAACTTTTCCGTTTCCTTTCGAACACTCCTAACAGTCCCAACTATCGCTTTTTCATCTCAAACTTTGTCCAAGTTTCAAACTTGGGCAATGTTGAATAAACTAACAATCCTCATTTTCCCATTTCCTCATTCTCTAATTTCCTCATTCTCTCATTTTCTCATTACAAGCGGTTTTTCTCTTCTTCTCCCGCACCTTGTCCTTTATACTTGCTTTGGGTGGTATTGAAATTGTAACTCAGTCCTACTTTAAAACTTATATTGCTGTAATTCTGAGCAGTACTATTGCTAATGTAAGGATTTTGTACGCGTGTGTGCTCATTGAGACCGTTATAAGGGTCGGAAATTACGGTATACACCGTAAGCGATTGGTGGAAGAACATACGGGCTACCCCTACGACTATTCCGCTCATATCCTTGTAGGCGTAGACTTCTCGGTTTGAACCTTTGTTCATATAAATAAACATCGCCAAGATTAACCAATTTTCAGTAGGAGTAATTTGGTTCATCATTTCTACCATAAATCTACCTTCATTGGTGTAAAACACATTGTTAGCAAAAGGTTTTTTATAAGTGAGCGTAAGTTTAGGCATCCATTTACCTATTTGGGTTTGTGCATTGAGCACACATTTCAGTTCGCTAAAATCGTCGTAATTGCGAAGGGTTTTCTCAACGGCATCGGGATTGATGCTTGAGAGTTGGTAATCGGAATAGATACCTTTGTGAATATTCGAATAACTTACCGAAGCCGAAATAGGACCATAAGTAGCCAAGGCATTCCATTCATCAGTAAGCTGAGGCACAATATATGGGTTTCCGCGATTGTACAAGAAAGGAGAACTATAAGTGTTGTAATCGCTGAGCTCATAAAAAGCTGGGCGTTTGATTTTGCGTGCATAACTAAAGGTCAGTTGAGTTTTATTCCAAGGGAATGCGATAGAAATATTGGGCAACCAATCGCGGTAGGTCTTGCTTTTTACGGGACTTTTTTGTCCGTTTTCGTAATAACCAAAGTCGGCGTACTCGTAACGCGTACCGAGTTTCAAATTCACTTTTTTAATAGGGTAAGAGAAACTCACAAAACCAGCCGAACGCGTTTCGGTATTCTTAATATCCGAAGCCGAAAGCACATTATCTGTATAGTCCTCAGTGCGATGCAGGTCGCTCACCTCTACGCCATAGTTTATAGCGCCCTTGCCAAGGGTTTGCAAGAAAGTAGTTTTGAGTCCCCACCAATCGGAAGCAGCGTCGGAATGGGTGTGCACGTTACGAGAGGTAGCACTTAGGAGGTTGCGCTCCACAACATCGGAAGTGTTATCGGAACGCTGACCGATATAATCTACATCGGTTTGCAGTTTCAGTTTATCGGTGAGTTTACCTTCGTAATAGGCATTAATGCCTAACTTTTTATCTTGGCTAAAGCGGTCGTATTCATTGAGCCCTTTGGCAGTAAGGAGGTTATTTTTGAACGTAGCGGTTTCTTGGGTGCTAAACCTGTGTCCTACCCAAGGTTCTACACTCCCTCTCACACTTGCGCCTATGGAATGTTTGTCCGAAATCTCGTGAGCTACCCCTATTTTAGCATTTATTCCTTTGGCATTACTCCTGTTAGTTTCGTCGCTTGTTACCCGCCAATCATTGCTCTGGGTATGCACTTGCAAATCCTGATAAAGGTCGAAATTTTTCTTGTTGAAGTTGTTGAAGTTGCCTATAGTAGTAAACCAGTCGGTTTTGCCTTTGCGGTAGTTGAGACTAAGCCAAGTAGTTATCATAGCTCCTTTTTTTAACACATAGTTTTCATTTTCAACCGACCCACTCAGTCCATCACCTTGTTTCTTTTTCAGTTTGATATAGATTACCGCACCCACCGTATTGTCGTGTTCTGCACCAGGTTGGGTTTCCAGCTCTATGCTCTCAATATCTTTGGGCGATAGCTGATTCACCTCATCTAAATTGCGCACCCTGCGGTTATCGATGTAGAAGATAGGATTGCCTTTGCCAAACACCTCATAACCTCCACCGGTGTAGGAAGTGCTCACCCCAGGCAAGAAGTTGATAAGCATTTCGGCTTTGGGGAGGTTCTGCAAGGTCGATTGCGCCACATTGGTACTGATGCGCGTACCCTTCTGTTCTAATATCGGGCGATGAGCTGTTAGCACGACTTCTCCTAACTGATTGGTAGCAGGAGTCAAAACAATGGTGCCCAAGTTGCTCCCCGAGGGCGTAAACACCACCGTTTGATATTCCAAATGCGTAATTTTGATAACCACCTTTTTACCCTCAGCGGCATTGGGTAGTTCAAAAACACCTCGCTGATTGCTTATTGCCCCTTTTACGAGGGTAGAGTCGGGGAGAGTCATTAGGAGTACATTGGCAGCACTCACAGGCTTTTTTTCAGTATTCAACAAGGTTCCTTTAAAAGAAGATTGTGCAAAGCCATTTACCGTTACTGCCAATAGCAGTGATAGAATAATCTTTTTCATTGTTTGTATGGTTTTTGGTTACTAAATGTAAACTAATTAATTTCACGGCGCAAAGATATAACAAATAAAAGTATTATGCAATACAAAGTACCATAAAAATAGCGTTATGATATCATTATTTTTTCATTACGCTGATTATCAATTATCTTTTCTTGATTATTTTTTAAAGAAGAAAGCTAATATCTTTCACTTTCTGCTCTATAAACGAAGAATTTTCAAAAAGGTTGGAATAAGAAGTAAAAAACTTTGCCAAAGGTCGTAGCACGACAAGCTACATCAAACTTCAAAGTTTATACTGCAAAAAATGCTTGTCGTGCTACGTCTATTCGTTGTTCTCAATCGTCTTATAAGCCTCTATAATACTGCGTACCAGTGGGTGACGCACAACATCTCTGTCGTCTAAGTGAAGAAAGGCGATACCCCGTACTTTTTGAAGGATAAGCATTGCTTCTTTAAGTCCAGAAGATACTTTGCGGGGTAGGTCTATTTGTCCAGGGTCGCCAGTAATCATAAACTTGGCATTGCGCCCCATACGGGTGAGAAACATCTTCATTTGGGCGTGGGTGGTGTTCTGTGCCTCGTCAAGGATTACAAAGGCGTTGTCTAAGGTGCGTCCGCGCATAAAGGCAAGAGGCGCAATCTCTATGATTCCTGCCTCAATAAAGGCGTTGAGTTTTTCGTGCGGAATCATATCGCGCAAGGCATCATAGAGGGGTTGCATATAGGGGTCGAGTTTCTCTTTGAGGTCACCAGGAAGAAAGCCGAGATTCTCGCCTGCTTCTACTGCCGGACGAGTGAGGATAATCCTACGCACTTGTTTTTCTTTAAGAGCTTTTACGGCTAAGGCAACGCCCACATAGGTCTTACCCGTACCGGCAGGTCCTACGGCAAATACCATATCGTTTTGGTGCATCAGCTCTACTAATTTTACTTGATTGGGGGTTTGCGGACGTATGATTTTGCCATTCACGCCGTGCACAATAACGTCCTCTTCGCGCACTTTTTCGCTCTTCTCAGTATTAGTAGCCGAAAAAATACTATCGATAGTGCGCTCGTCTAAGCGATTGTATTTCGCGCAATAGGCGATGAGCTTTTCCATTTGTTTCTGAAAATCTTTTAGCAAATGTTCTTCGCCAAAGACAATAAGTTTAGACCCCCGTGCTACGATTTTCAGCTTCGGGAAGAGCGTTTTGATGTATTTGATATTATTTTCGTCTTCGCCACAAAACACTTGGGCACTCACGTCAGTAAGTTCTAAGTTTAATTCGTTCACTTTATTTAGTTATCAGTTAAGAGGTATGAGTTAAAAGTTTGGGCAAAGATATGAAAAATTTGTCAATTAGCCAATTTGTTAATAAGCAAATCACTCGTTAGATAAGTCCGCCCCCTCTGCCCTGTCCGACAGCTCTCCCTGAGTCTCTCTCTAATTTACTAATTCTCTCATTTCCTAATTCCCCCTTTTCCATCGCTACATTCCCCCTTTGGAGGTAGCCAGCGACAGCTGGGTATATGCCTCGCGAGAGCGGAGAATGTGATAAGGGGGAGGTTTGTCTTCTTTTCCAGCTTGTCCCCTTCGGGGGTTCGGGGGCTTACCGAATAAATGATTCGCTACATTTTCCCCCTTTGAAGGTAGCCAGCGACAGCTGGGTATGTGTAAAGGGAGAGGTTTCTTTCGCCTCCCCGTCACTACATTCCCCCTTTGAAGGGGGCTAGGGGGGTGTTTCCTCCCTACTGCCTATGGCCTAAGGCCTATCACCTCTTCCCTTTTCTTTCGCCTCGAAACCCCGTTTTTAACATTTTTAGCGCTGTTGTATTATATTATCAATCAACTATTTATATACCCTTTCTATACCAATCGTCCAAGATTCGTATAAGCTTCCTATAAGCTCTCTATAAGCTAACCCCACCCATCTTACAGCTTTTTTTCACCAAAAGACCCCTTAGTCTCCTTCTGAAAAATTCCGTTTCCTTCCGAATACTCCAACCCTCCACATTTTCTCATTCTCTAATCTGCTAATTTGCTAATTTTTCCCCGCCTGTCGTGCTACGACTGCCCGTGCGGCTCGCACCTTTGCCAAAGTTAATCCCCTCCGCTGGCACTTTTCTTGTAGCTCGCACCCCATTTGCTAATTTCCTCATTTCCTAATTCTCTCATTTTCCAATTTTCTCATTTTCCAATTTGCTCATTTCCTAATTACTTCCTACCTTTGCAAAAAATCTTAAATAAGATGAAAAAATTAGTTTTATTTCTCACCATTTTTGGCGCTTTGCTATCATCCTCTTGTAGCAAAAGCAACTCCGATGAACCAACCCCCAACCCCAACAACCCTATTGTCCCCACTCCACAACCCAACCCTAACCCGCAACCTAACCCGCAGCCCAATCCACAACCTAATCCGCCTACCCCTTCCCCTTCCGATAAAAAGATACTTACAGGTACCTTCATACAGCTTTTTGAAAAAGGTGATTGGAGCGAGGCTCAATGGGACAATTTTTTAGGCGAAATTAAAGACTTGGGTATGAACACCCTCATCGTGCAACACATAGGATATATAAATTCTTCTAGTAACCTCACTTGGTTCGATTCAAACAATAACTTTACTATCACCAAAATTAAACCCACCCTACAACGAATCCTTGCCTCAGCTCAGCGTAAAGGCATAGAAGTGCACATAGGCTTGCTCTTTGATGAAAGTTATTGGCAACACCAAACCGATGCGTCGTGGCTACAAACTCAAGCCAATTATTGTATTGCTATTGCCGATGATATCCAACGCCAGTTTGGTACTCACCCAGCCTTCAAAGGGTGGTATATCCCACACGAACCAGAGCCCTATGCTTATAATACCGATGATAAGATAGCCCTTTTCAGAGAGAAATTTATAGACCGCATCTCTAATCGTTTGCACCAGCTGAATAACAAACCCGTTTCAATCGCTGCCTTTTGGAATAGTGCACTTTCGTCTCCCGAACAGTTGCAACACTTTATGGCTGAACTCGCTAAGAGTAATTTAGAAATCATTATGTTACAAGATGGGGTAGGGGCACAACACGTAACCCTCAATCGCCTTGCTGAGTACTACCAAGCGGCTGAGCGCGGACTATTTCAGGAAAACAAAAACTATAAAGGCGTATTTTGGTCAGACCTCGAAACTTTTGCCTCACCTAATGGCCAGGTACCTTTTCATCCCGCCACTTTCGATAGAGTCAAACAACAACTCACTACCGCCTTCTCCATTCCCAAAGTAACCAAAGTAGTATCTTTTGCATATTTTGACGATATGTACACCCAAAGCCCCAATAAAGCCCAAGCCGATGCTCTACGCGAAGCCTACAAACAATATATAAAAAACAAATAACGATAAAATTAACTATAAAAAATGAAAATAGCCATAGGAAACGACCACGCAGGAGTCGATTATAAAAAAGCCATTGTAGCTTTTCTGGAAAGTAAAGGAATAGAAGTACTCAACTGCGGTACCGATACTTCTGAAAGTGTAGACTACCCCGATTTTGGTCACGCCGTAGCCAAAGCCTTAGAAGAAAACAAAGCCGACCTTGGTATTGTGATTTGCGGTAGTGGTAACGGCATTGCAATGACCGCCAATAAGCACCCTCACATCCGCTGTGCAGTTTGCTGGACAAAAGAGCTCTCTGCTCTTGCCCGTGCCCATAACAATGCCAATGTACTGAGCATTCCCGCCCGCTTTACCGCCATTGAACAAGCCGTAGAAATAGCCAATACCTTTCTCAACACCCCTTTTGAAGGCGGTCGCCACGAAAGAAGAGTAAAGAAGATTTAAATCGCATTTGCATCGCTACACTTTGCCAAAGGTACGACTCGCCCCTTTGGCAAAGTTAATTATAATCAATTGCTTTTAGTTATATTGTAGGGGCGATTGGCAAATCGCCTTCACAAAACAGAGCCTCTCAGACAGGCTTTTTTTGAAGAAGTAAATAATACTTTGTTAAATAAAAAAGATTTTATACTTTTGCCAAAAAATAGTAGTATTATGAATACAATCACATTACAAGCAACTATCAATGAAGCTGATTTCCCTACTTTCTTAAGTTTGTTCGAAAAGTTCAAAGTAAAAACCGTTCTTTTGAGTAAAAGAGAAGGGAAAAAAACATATCCTATTGAAACAGCTATTCCTAACGAGGAAACACAGAAAGCTTTTCAGGAAGTGAAAGAAAAAGGTCACCTTATGAAAAGATATAAAGACGTTAGACAGCTTTTTAAAGATATAGATGATGAACAGCTTTGAAGAAGAAGAAATAATTTTTGATGTTGTAGCAACTGTAGCTTTCAAAAAAGACAAAAAAAGATATAGCAAAAGCTCTAAGAAGATTGAAAAAGTTCTTAGTGTAATTGATATTTTACAGAGAAAAGGAGTAGAAGGCATTCCTAATGAAATGAAACCTCATTATTTAAAAGGGCAATATAAAGACTGTTTAGAATGCCATATAGAAGGAGATTTTCTTATTATATGGATACAAGATAATGAAGAAAAAGTAATCTATTTGATGAGGCTTGGAAGTCATTCTGAATTATTTAAGTAGAAAGTGTCCTTGCAGACAAGCACTGTTATCGACACTATAAAAGCGAATTATAAGCCCCTTCCTTTGTGATGGGGCTTTTTTAAATATGAATAATCATTGGTTAGAACGTACAGAGCTTTTAATTAAACAACAAGGTATTACCACTCTGCAAAATGCCCATATCCTCATTACAGGCTTAGGGGGTGTGGGCTCTTATGCTGCCGAATTTGTAACTCGTGCAGGCGTAGGAGCTCTCACTATTGTCGATGCTGATACCGTTTCCCTCTCTAATATCAACCGCCAGTTGCCCGCCCTTCATTCTACGATAGGGCAAGCCAAAACCGAAGTGATGAGAGCACGTCTTTTGGATATCAACCCCGAGCTGAAACTCACCGTCATTCACGAATTCCTCACCCCTGAGCGTGCTTGGGAAATCGTAACGCCCGACTTCGATTATGTTATCGACTGTATCGATAGTATTACCCCTAAGCTGAACCTTATTCTTGCAGCTAAACGCAAACACGTAAAGCTCGTGAGTTGTATGGGCGCCGGAGGTGCTACCGATGTTTCCCAAATAAAAGTAACCGACCTGATGAAAACGTATAACTGTCCGTTGGCAAAGTTTATTCGCAAACGACTCAAAAACGAGCGTATTCACTCAGGTATAAAAGCCGTATTCTCTTCCGAAATAGTTTCCAAGGACTCTATGCAACGCACCGAAGGTCTCGACTATAAAAAGTCTTTCTATGGTACCATTAGCTTTATGCCAGCCGCTTTTGGGTTACACGCTGCTGCTACTGCGGTAAATTACCTATTAGCAAAACAACAAAATAAAGAAGAGCTTTAATTTAATATCAGTTCGTTATAACATAACACTGATTATTAGTCTCTTTTGTTAAAACTAAGCAAAGAAAATCATCAACTTATAATACAATCAAGTGATTTTCATTTATAACAACGCTGAGGTATGACTTTCTTTAAAACTTAAAAGTCCTTTTTTATGTTGATTATGAAAATCTTACATTTCTCAGTTTCATTTATTTTCTAAAAAAATTGCTTTTTTTAAAAAGAAAGCGTATTTTTGCCCCAAATATACAAAGTTCGCTGTTTGATGAGTGATTTAAAAAAGTTGGTAGCGTTATTAGAAGAGAAAGCCATTGTCTTACAGAGCAAATTCAATAGTCTTAGGGAAGAAAATGGCAAGCTAAAACAAACCATTGAAGAACTTCGCAGTGAGAAACAGTCGCTTGAAAGCACTATCACTACACTGAAAGAGAAGAACGAAACACTCGCCATAGCCAACCGTATATTAGGCAGTAAAGATAATAAAAGAGAAACCAAATTGAAGCTCAATACACTCATTCGCGAAATCGATGCGTGTATCACTCAGCTCACTAAACAATAGCAATGGAACAGGACGGATTGAGAATTAAACTTTCGGTAGCCGATAGGTTATACCCTTTAACCATTGCTCCACAACAGGAAGAGGGTTTTAGAAAAGCCGCTAAAAAGATAAACGATATGATTCAAGATTTTGAAACCGTTTATGAACTGCGCGATAAACAAGATGGCTTAGCAATGTGCGCTATCGCTTTGGCAAGAGAAATAGAACAAGCCAAACTCAACGAAACGCACGAAGATGAATCCCTCAAAGAAACCTTAGCACAGGTGTACAACGCCTTAAACCAAATAGGTTAAAACACGTTCCTTTACATAGAAAACTTACTGCCTATATTGATTGTCCTTTCGGTAAACTCAACATTAACATTTCACAAAAGGGAGAGTTACAGCGGCTAAAGCGTGCCGGTCTTCAGTTGCCGGATACTTGCCCCACTGAGTATCCCTAAACCTGTTTTTCAGAGTTTTACGTGAAACATATTAATCAATATAGGCATTTTTTATATCAATATTTTATTTTTTAAACAACAAAGATGGATAGTACAGTTATTATAAGTATTGCAGTTTTTATCATTGCCCTTTTCATAGGGTTTGCTATCGCCAAATCGCTGGAAAAGAAGAACGCCTCTAAAATCATTCTCAACGCTAAGAATGAAGCCGACGTTCTTCTGAAAAACGCTAAAGCTGAAGCTGAAAATATCAAAAAAGACAAGATATTCCAAGCAAAAGAGAAGTTCCTTGAACTAAAAGCTGAACACGAAAAAGCAATCACTGCCAAAGATAAAAAAATGGCAGAGGCTGAGAAGCGTATACGCGATAAAGAGTCGCAAGTATCTAATGAATTGGCACAAAATAAGCGCCTAAAAGATGAGTTGGAAAAGAAAACAGAAGAAGCCGACTTTCGCTTGCAAACTCTCGATAAAAAACAAGAAGAAATAGACCGTTTACACAAAAGTCAGGTACAACAATTAGAGGTTATTTCAGGCTTGTCTGCCGAAGAAGCTAAGAAACTACTCACCGATTCATTGCGCAGTGAAGCCCAAGCCGACGCGATGGCTTATATCCAAAATACCATTGAAGAAGCCAAGCTCACTGCTCACCAAGAAGCGCGCAAAATCATTATCAACACCATTCAGCGTATAGGCACTGAGGAAGCAGTAGACAATTGCGTATCGGTATTCAATCTCGAGTCTGACGAGGTGAAAGGTCGTATCATCGGTCGTGAAGGGCGCAATATCCGTGCCCTCGAAGCAGCTACTGGGGTCGAAATCATTGTAGACGATACCCCCGAAGCGATTATCCTCTCTTGCTTCGACTCGGTACGTCGCGAAATCGCACGTCTTTCTTTGCACAAACTCGTAACCGACGGGCGTATTCACCCTGCACGCATTGAAGAAGTGGTTGAAAAAACTACCAAACAAATAGAAGAAGAAATTGTAGAAATAGGTAAACGCACCGTGATTGACCTCGGTATCCACGGACTGCACCCCGAGTTAGTAAAATGTGTAGGACGTATGAAATACCGTTCGTCATATGGGCAGAACCTCTTGCAACACTCGCGCGAAGTAGCCAAGCTCTGCGGAGTAATGGCAGCCGAGTTAGGCTTAAATCCTAAACTTGCCAAACGTGCCGGACTCTTGCACGACATCGGTAAAGTACCGCAGATAGAAAGTGAGACTCCTCACGCACTCCTCGGTATGGAATGGGCAGAGAAATACGGCGAAAAACCCGAAGTGTGCAATGCTATCGGGGCACACCACGACGAGATTGAGATGACCTCCTTGCTTTCGCCTATTGTACAAGTATGCGATGCTATTAGTGGGGCACGTCCCGGAGCACGTCGCCAAGTACTCGATTCGTATATACAACGCCTTAAAGACCTCGAAGATGCTGCTTTCACTTTCCAAGGTGTGAAGAAAGCCTATGCAATCCAAGCAGGTCGTGAGTTACGTGTAATCGTAGAAAGCGAAAAAGTAACCGACGATAAAGCCGCAGAACTATCATTTAACTTATCGCAAAAAATCCAAACTGATATGACCTACCCAGGTCAAGTGAAAGTAACGGTGATACGTGAAACTCGCGCTGTGAATATAGCGAAGTAAAGTTATATGAATTATATACAAGACTACCTATATCAAATTATTGCTACTGTCATTGCATTGGTGGTCTTTATTGCTTTGCGTTACTTGGTGAACTCTATCATCAGTAAGTTCGGAAAAAAAGCGGAGTTCGATGAGAGTCGTACTCATTTAGTAAAGAAGTATATAGACTATTTTATTTATGCGTTAGCTATCCTTACCATTGTCTCTATTTGGGGAATAAAAACAGAACAACTCTTCCTTTTTGTTACTTCGATACTTACTGTAATAGGGGTAGCGTTTTTTGCCCAATGGTCGATTTTGAGCAATATTACAGCGGGGATTATCGTGTTTTTCTCTTCTCCGTTTAGAATAGGTGATACGATTAAGATTTTAGATAAAGATTATCCTATCGAGGCTAAAATAATCGATATAAAATCTTTCTACACTCTTTTGAAAACAACAGAAGGCGAACAGATAAGTTTGCCGAATAATCTTTTGCTCCAAAAAGGGATTGTAATTGTTTCGGAAAAGAAATATGCGGTGAAGATAAAACCGTAAATTGCTTACGTGCTTTGCTAATAACAAAAACCCTAATATATGCTGACCAATTACATCAAACGTTCCGTGATTATAGCCATCGCATTGGCGGTAGGCTTTTTGCTCTATGGGTTGCTTCCTTATGAAGAGCCTACTAATAAAGGCTTGGCACTCCTTGCCTTTGTCGCTATCTTGTGGCTTACCGAAGCCATACACATTACCGTTACAGCACTCTTAGTTCCTGTATTGGCAATACTCTTGGGCTTAGAGAGTACTAAAAGTGCCCTACAAGCTTTTGCAAACCCTACAATCTTCCTATTCTTTGGAGGTTTCGCTATTGCTACTGCCCTGAGCGTACAAAAGCTTGACAAGTACATCGCTCATAAGGTGATTGCTATAGCCAGAGGCAATTTCCTGTTGGCGGTATTCTTCCTCTTTTTGGCTACGGCTTTGCTCTCTATGGGTATCAGTAATACAGCTACTGCTGCAATGATTATCCCTTTGGCAATGGGTTTGCTTAAAAACATCGACTACGAAAGTAATAAAGGTACGTATGCTTTTGTGATACTCGGGGTTGCTTATAGTGCGAGTATAGGAGGTATGGGTACCTTGGTAGGTAGTCCACCGAATGCCATTGTCGCCTCTCAACTGAATATCACATTCTCAGAATGGTTGCGCTATGGTATGCCTACAGTATTAGGTTTAATGCCTTTGATGATAGGTACGTTGTATGTAGTGTTCCGTCCGAAACTAAATATTAAAATCACCTCTACTGAAGGTGTAGTAGATAAGCTCAACGGCAAGCAGTATCTTACCATTCTCATCTTCCTTATCACAGCCCTTTGCTGGATATTTAGCGACCTGATTAACGAAACGTTCACTTCTTTTATAGGCATCGAGAAAATCAAAGACTTTGATGCAGTGGTAGCAATGATTGCTGCCGTGTTCGTATGTTTCTTTGGTGTAGCCGAATGGAAACAAATACAAGAAAACACCGATTGGGGTGTGCTAATGCTCTTCGGAGGCGGACTCTCACTAAGCGTTATCCTTACACAATCGGGGGCAAGCAAGGCGTTGGTAGACTCTGTGCAGTTTCTCATTGCTGATAGCAACTATTTTGTAATAGGACTTATGGTAGCTGCCTTCATCATTTTCCTAACTGAATTTACCAGTAATACCGCCAGCGCAGCTCTCTTAGTACCCATCTTCATATCGGTAGCCGAAAACTTAGGAGTTAATCCTTTGGGTCTTTCACTTATCATAGGTATAGGAGCCTCTTGTGCCTTTATGTTGCCTGTAGCTACGCCTCCTAATGCCATAGCTTACGGCACGGGCAAGGTAAGTCAGCGTGATATGATAAAAGCAGGTTTTGTATTGAATATTCTTTGTATTATCTTTATATCAGTAGTAGCCTACTACTTTTGGAGATAATAGTTAATGATTAATGATAATAAAAAAAGCGGTCTACTAAGACCGCTTTCTTATTTTAAACATATTTTAAATCTCTTTATTGTATTAGCAATTAATCATTGTTTTACCAACCTGGGTTTTGTTGCCAGTTGGCTCTACCTTGTTCATAGAGAATGTCACTTGGAGAAAGTGGCCAAACCATTTTATAATTCCCTGCAGGGATATTAAGCTGATAATACTGGTCAGCAGGGTCTGAAACAATAGCACTGAGGTTCTGAGGAGTACCACGTACTACACCCAAATTCCAACGCTTGATGTCTGCCATACGGAAGCCCTCGAAAGCAAGTTCGCGGTTGCGTTCGTTTTGAATCTCTGTCCAAAGGTCGGTATAGGTTACACTACCAATACCACGAGCGGTGCGCAATCTGTCTAAGTAGGTTTTAGCATTAGTTTGATCACCGTTTTTATACGCAGCTTCAGCAGCTATGAGGTATATTTCGGCAATACGGAACACCTTAGGACGGTGCATATAAGTAGACGAACCATTGGGTGTTTGTTTTAGCAAAGGGTTATCTGGGTATTTATTTACCAAATACAAATCATTAAAAGTAGCACTACCATAGTTAGCAAAAAGCTTTTTGATATAAATAGACTTACGGTAGTCGCTATCATTATACAAATTTACGAAATCTTGAGTAGGTATTGCTTTTGGCAAATACTTTATCTCAAATCTATGCAAACTGTAGTTCCATTCTCTTTGGTATCCTAAATAGACATCGTTAGCTGATGGTAACTCTGCTGTATTACCTACATCGTATTTAGCATAAAGCTGTACAATACTCTCTGCAGTATCATCATCTTTCCATACTTTTTCTAAATCACTACTGCTAGTTACTAAGCTATAACGACTGCCAATGATAGAAGTAGCCGCGGCATAGGCCTCTGCCCACTTGCCTCTATAAAGCAATACACGTGCCTTGAGTGCTGCAACTGCATCTTTGGTAAACTTCTCTGACCCTAAAGCACCTGTTACATCACTAAGGCGAGTTTCGGCTTGTGCTATATCGGCCAAAATAAAGTCGTAAGTCTGTCCTACTGTACTTCTGTTAGGAAAATTGTTGATAGTAGGCCCGCTTAGCAAAGGCAATCCATAAGCTGAAGCCTCGTCGGTAGGGCAATAATGCGTAAGCAGATAGGTATAGTAATAAGCACGTGCCAAATACAATTCGCCCATATTGTGTTTTATCTGTGCCGCATCGGTGCGGTAATTTTCTTGGGGAATAGTAATAGTAGGAATCCCCTCTAAACCTATATTTATATTTTGTATTGCCCCAAAATAGCGTTGCCAAATAGTTGCTGTAGCTGCATTATTGACAGTAAACAACGTCCAGTTTTGAAAGTTTGTAATCGTTTCGTTAGTACCGTCTCTTAAGGCCATATTCAGGAAATCGGCTTGCAAGTCGGTAGCATACATAGCACTTCCATATATGTTTGTACGCAACTTACCATACATACCATTCACCCAAGATTGAGCATCTTGTACGGTTTTAAAAGAGTTAGCTTGGCTCAAATCTTCATAAGGTTGTTGGTCGAGGTTGAAACAGCCGGTAAAGAACAGAGGAGCTACTACTAAAGTTATTATTTTATAAATCTTTTTCATTGTTTTATATTTTTAAAAATTAACATCTACCCCTAAGGTAAATTGACGAGAAGGAGGATAGCCACCTGATGAAATAGCATTATTGTACTCAGGGTCTGCACCTTCGTATTTGGTAAGCGTAAAGATATTGCGGGCAGTAGCATATAAGCGTACTCCTTCAAAGAAATTCAATTGTTTGATCACTTCTTTTGGAAGGCTATAGCTAAGGGTAATATTTTTCAAACGCATAAATGAGGCGTCTTGTATCATACGCGCATCCGATGAATTTACGAAAGTGGTAGTGTTTATCTTAGGGTGGCGGGTGTTATCACCTGGATTTTTCCAATAGTCTAATATTTTTCTACTTAGGTTGTGATCGCCAAACTGGTCAGGATTTTCGGTGTACTTCATATCGTAGTTCCACTTATATTTTTCCAACGAAAAAGAGAATGCCATATCGAGCGAGAAAGTTTTATAGCTGATATTCCAGCCGAATCCACCATTGATAGGAGCTTGCATTTTCTTGCCTGTGGTTTGTCCTAATTTACTAGAGTCGTAAGTAGTTGTTACTCTATTATCATCAGTTACTTGCTCCATACGGTCATCACCTGGTATGTAATACTCCATTTGTCCGGTAGTAGGGTTTACGCCTTTGGGGATAACGGCAGCCCATTCAAGGGCACGACCTAATTTATACCCTATTTCAGAAGAAGGAACCACATTAGAGGTTTTATTGCCAAAAAGAGCGGTTATTTCTTGCTTGTTATAGTTTACGTTGAAGTAAGGACGAATGCTCAAGTCTTGATTTTCACTTCTGTAGACTACTGATGAGAAAGTGAAGTCTATCCCACGGTTGCGCATACCCCCTGCATTGTCAAAGAATTGATTTTGCCCTGAAGTACTATTGAGCTCACGGCTTGAAATCATATCGTAAGTCTCGCGGTCGTAGTATTCTATATTGAAAGAAGTTCCTCTATCAATCACAATATTAAGACCTACAGTAGTTTTGCGTTGCTCTTCCCAACGTAGATCAGGATTACCCAAGCTACCTACTGTATAAGCTGTTTTACCTTGATAGAAATTGTCTGGTTTTACAGTAGTGATATGTTTGTAGCCTCCTAAGGCATTTCCTGAAAGCCCTGTACTGAAACGCAAATTGAGGTCTGAAAGCCATTTTACATCTTTCAAAAAGTTCTCTTGTTTGAGTTTCCACATCGCTCCTATTGCCCAGAAGTTACCGTAGTGGTTGTTCTTACCAAAAGCTGATGAACCATCACGGCGCATTGATAGGTCTACGAAATAACGAGTGTTATAAGAGTATTCCACTCTTCCGAAATAAGAATTGAAAGTACTTACAGTCTTTTGGTCTTCTATTCTTTTATCTTTACTACCGTGTCGGAGCATTGTTAGCCCTTCTGAAGGTTGTCCGAAAGTAGTAGCATCTAATTGTTTACTGCTATTTTCAACCGACTCTTGTCCTAATAACACATTGAAGCTATGTTTTCTGCTTTCTCCTAACAGGAAGCGATATTCTAACGTGTTAGTAATTGTTTTTCTGAGTGTACGACTGTTAGACACTGAAGTGTAAGGATTAGGGTCATCGAAAAACTTATAATCTATAAACGAAGGCAACTCTTTTAGTTCTGATTCGCCATACCCGTATTGTATTCCTCCTTGTGTTTTGAATATGAGGTTTTTAATAGGCTCTATAGAGACGAATCCCGAAGGCAAGAAGTCATCGGAAAAAGAGTTGCTAGGGTGTGTTTCGGCATAGTAGTCGGGGTGGTAGAAACCAGCTGAACGACTGGTGATGCCAGGGATATAGTTTTTGCGTCTACCATCTTCGTAGGTAGGACTGTAAAGTGGCAAAGCTATCACCTTAGGGGTGTTGAGGGTGGAACCTCCTTCGCGCTCAGTATGTCCTGCTGCAAATGAGAAGCCCGTTTTTAACCATTTAGTGATTTGGGTATTGATACTACCATTGACAGTATAACGACGGTAATCGCTGCGAGGTGCTGTAGAACCCTCTTGGCTGAAGTGCCCAAACGACAAATAATAAGTACTATTATTAGTACCTCCTGAAATAGAGACATCAGTACGTATCAACGGTACAAAATCTCTGAAGAAAACCTTATCCCAACGCGTATTGTAAGGATTATCGGCTAAGATTTTATCTGCTGACTGTCTCGCTACATCCTTGCTTGAACTGAACTTACCTACAGCCAAGTTTACTGCTTCAGGATTTTTTTCTATCCAAAAGTCCATATACTCGCGTGGGGTCATCATATCGTCAAAAAACTTACGACTGGCATTGGTAAGTGCTGTAAAACCGAGTTGGTGACTGATGGTTACGCTTGTACGCTCGTTATTACGTCCTTTTTTGGTGGTGATAAGTATCACCCCATTGGCGGCACGAGCTCCGTAGATAGAGGTAGAAGCGGCGTCTTTAAGTACCGTAATACTCTCTATATCGTTAGGGTTGAACCTGCTCATTACACTACTGCTTACGGCTATTCCGTCCATTATATAGAGAGGTTCTTGGGTTCTTTCACCTCGTAGTGCGCCTTGGAAGTTGTTATACCCGTGGATAAGGATATCGCTATTGCTACCAGGGCGACCTGAATCGCTGGTTACCACTACCCCTGCTAATCGTCCTTGTAAAGCATCGGATACGCTGGCTACCGGAGCGGCACTCACATCTTTACCTTGTACTTGTGCGACTTGTGCAACGGTGCGGCTGGCGAGCTTAGGAGCTCCATAGCCGGTAACCACCATCTCTTCAAGCTCTTGTACATCTTCTTTAAGAACTATGTCTAATCGTTTGGTGGAGGCGGTTATTTTTCTCTCTACTGTCTTCATTCCTAAAATCGAAAAACTCAACGTTTCTCCC
Source organism: Capnocytophaga sp. oral taxon 902 (assembly GCF_013394735.1). Taxonomy (NCBI): domain Bacteria; kingdom Pseudomonadati; phylum Bacteroidota; class Flavobacteriia; order Flavobacteriales; family Flavobacteriaceae; genus Capnocytophaga; species Capnocytophaga sp. oral taxon 902. The sequence goes on along the minus strand of NZ_CP058261.1, from coordinate 1,256,828 downwards.
ACTTTGGTTTGGATAGTATAATTCCCGTCTATATCGGTAGCGGCACCGTGCTGGGTACCCTTGATTAATACCAATACACCTAATAAAGGTTCTCCTTTTTCATCTTTTACAGTACCTGAAACTTCTATGTTCTGTGCTGTAACACTAAAAATTACCAGCAAGAAAAGAGCCCAAGAGTACAACAATCTCAGTTTTGTCATCTATATTTAATTTTGCGCAAAAGTAGTAAAAAGGTTTCAATAGTACAAGAGTTTTTAACACAAGTAAATACATTTGTTAATTTTTAATGTTTTAGGACTCTTTTATTAGGATTTTTAACCGTCTTATCCGTTGTATATTAAATATTGTTTTTGTACCTTTGCCCCGCTGTAAGAAAACCGCCTAAATGTTTCTTTATGTCGAAAAAACTATTGATAGCTCTTGCTGTTCTATTATGCCTTGCGGGCATTGTTTTTCTATTCTTCAAAACTACTAATCAGGAGACGTATACCTCCGTAGATGATATTAATAAAGAAACTCCTCAGGACTACATAGGTTCGGCTTCCTGCAAGCAGTGTCACCTAAAAGAGTATAATGAATGGACGCTCTCCGACCATTACAAGGCAATGCAAATCGCTAACGATAGCACCGTACTCGGCAATTTCAATGACGCTACCTATACCGCCGATGGCATCACTTCTCGTTTCTTCAAGCGCGATGGCAAATTCTTTATCCATACACAAAGCGAAGATGGTTCTTACAAAGACTATGAGGTATTGTATACCTTTGGTTATTACCCCCTACAACAGTATATTACCGATTTTCCTAACGGCAAAAAGCAAGTCTTCCGTCAGTCGTGGGATAGCCGCCAAAACAAGTGGTTTCACCAATACGCAGGCGAGGTGATTCCCCCCGATGATTACCTGCATTGGACGCAAGCAGGACAGAATTGGAACCTAATGTGCGCCTCTTGCCATAGCACCAACCTGCAAAAAAACCTCAACCCTTATACCGACTCCTATCACACTACTTATAGCGAACTCACCGTAAGTTGTGAATCCTGCCACGGAGGGGCTAAAATGCACGCCGAGAGTAAGGGGAAAACTCGCACGTTTGTCCTTGCCTCGCAAACCCAAGAACTCAATGCCTGTATGCCTTGCCATACGCGTAGGGGAGAGGTAACCCAGCACCACGCTATGGTAACAGAGGTAATGGACGAATATCTGCCCGAAGTGCCCGTAACCGACCTTTATTTTCCCGACGGACAAGTGTCAGGTGAAAACTATAAATATTCGTCTTTCTTGCAAAGCAAAATGTATCACCAAAACGTGCGCTGTACCTCTTGCCATTCACCTCACACAGGCAAGCTGAAAGCCGAAGGTAGCAAAGTGTGTTTGCAGTGTCACGCACCTAAGTACGCTTCTCAGGCGCACACTTTCCATAAGGGCAACCCAGCCGAAACCGATTGCCGTGTGTGCCATATGCCTACTCGCACTTATATGGGCAACGATGTGCGCCACGACCACAATTTCTACGTCCCTCGTCCCGATTTGTCTGCTCAGTACGGCACACCCAACGCTTGCAATGCTTGTCATACCGATAAAACCGCTGGCTGGGCAGCCGAAGCTGTTGTCAAGTGGTACGGCAAACAGCGCAAACCGCATTTCGCCGAAAATCTTATTAAAGGAAGTAAAGGAAATATCACCGCACTCAGTAGTCTGTTAGAAGACAAAACAACCCCCGCCATTGTGCGTGCGGGAGCCATTCACTATCTGGGCAATCACCCTTCTGAAAAGAGCTTTACGCTTATTAAAAAAGAACTCCACAATCCCGACCCACAAACGCGTTATCGTGCCGTGGTGGCTATTAGCGAATATCCTCTGAATCTTTATGAAAATGATTTATTGCCCTTACTTACCGATAAGGTGAAGGCGGTGCGTATGCTCGCGGCTAATGCCTTGCTCACCCAAAAAGGATTAGAGGCTTGCAGGGTCTATAACCGATTTGAACAAGCACACCAAGAGTATAAGGAGTTTGTGCTTTCACAGTCCGATTTTCCATTAGGAAGTGCTACGGCAGGCGACTATTTTGTGAAGATAAACGATACCGATAACGCCATTCGTTTCTACGAGCGCGCTCTGCTGAAAGACAAACAGCTGAACTATATTCGCCTAAACCTCGCCGTTCTTTACAGTGGCAAAGCCCAAAACGACAAGGCAGAAAGCTTCTTAAACGAAGCCTTGAAGTACGAACCCAAAAACGCCCAAATCTATTATGATTTGTATTTGCTCTACAACGAACTTGGGCGCGAGGCAGAAGCCAAAGTTGCGCTTAGTAAAGCCAAAGCCTTAGGGATTAAGGGCAGGTTTTAATCCTTAAAGCATACCGCTTACAACATTCCTACCACTCACAACCAGCCCTTCTCCGCTTCTTAATCGTTAACCATTAAACATTAATCACTAATCATTAAATCCTAATTGGTATATTTTTTGCAATGGTCTTGTTACTATGAAAATACAATTAAAACGCGTATACGAAACAGAAAGCCCCGAGGACGGTTTTCGTATTTTAGCCGATAGGCTTTGGCCTCGTGGTATCAAAAAAGAAGCACTTCATTTAGATTTTTGGGCGAAAGAGGTAGCTCCTTCTACAGCTTTGCGCAAACGCTATCATCAAGACGGCAAATTCGAAGATTTCAAAGCAGATTATACCCAAGAACTCTTGGCAAACCCCGCTTTTGCATCTTTCTTAGAGATGCTTAAACCTCATAAAGTAATCACCCTCCTCACCGCTTCTAAGCTGATTGAAAAAAGTGCCCTCCCCATACTCAAAGAGGCAATCTCCAGAAACTCCCTAAAAACCTCTTAAAATAGCATTAGCCGAGTATGTAACTATCAATAGCCGAGTGTGTGTATAGAAGAATATTTTCCCCACATTACCTCCGACTTTCCGTCACTACATTCTCCCTTTGAAGGGGGCTAGAGGGATGTTTGTATTACACTCCCCCCACATTTCCTTCGTCATTCGTCATTCGTCCCTCGTCATTTCTTCCTTTTTCCGTCCCTACATTCCCCCTCTCCGAGGAAGTCCGCAAAAGCGGAGTATGTGTAAAGGGGGAGGTTTCTTTCGCTTCCCCGTCACCACATTCCCCCTTTGAAGGGGGCTAGGGGATGTTATTCCCTATTGCCTATGCCCTAAGGCCTATGACCTATTCCTCTTTCTTTCGCCTCGAAACCCCGTTTTTACCATTTTTTGTACCACTGTATTATGCTATGAACCAACCACTTATATACCCTTCCTATACCAATCGTCCAAGATTCGTATAAGCTTCCTATAAGCTCTCTATAAGCTAACCCCACCCTCCTTACAGCCTTTTTTCACCAAAAAACCCAGTAGTCTCCTTCTGAAAATCTTCGTTTCCTTCCGAAAATTCTAACCAGTCCGATTTGTCCGACAAGTCAGACCTGTCAAAAAACGATTTTTATCACTACTCATTTTCTAATTTCCTAATTTCCACATTTGCTAATCTGCTAATTTTCTCCCGCCCGTGTGGCTCACACTGCCTGTGCGGCTCGTACCTTTGCCAAAGTTGAATAAACTAACAATCCCTCCGCTGGTTTGCAGGGCGTAGCCTTGATTTTGTTTAAATTTTGTTTAATTTCTGAGGCACAGCCTCATTCCTCTAACTCAACCTCACACTCCATTTTCTAATTTCCAAATTTCCAAATTTTCTCATTTTTCTAATTTCTGAGATTTACGTCCAACCCACATTCATTAACATAAAAAAACAAATGGCAAACTTTGTACAACTACAAAATCTACCATTTGTTGCTGTGTATAACCAAAATGTTTATTTATTAGCTTTGCAATATCCTAAAACAAAATCTTCTATCAAAACAAAAAAGACCTTATACATAGTGTTTCCTATCTTAATATCCGTCTCCTTGTCATTAGGGAAAAAGTCTTTTACCCTCACATCGTTTAGGGTAAGAGTAGGTTTGTTGTGAATTTTAAAACCTACTTCTTTGGCACACCACGTCATTGTAAGTTTCTGAATGATGTTCTGAATCGAGTAATCCGCTGAACGATAATTCCATTGAGTGAATTTATGTGCAATACGCAATATTTTCTCTCGTTTCTTCTCGATATCCACCCCCACAGGTTTATTACTTATCATCACCACAACCTTATCAAACGAATGACTAATCGAAATAAAATCTTTCCCCTTTAAAAAAGGCTTCCCGTAAGCATTGTAATGCAAAGAATTGGGGGCGTGTCCTAACTGAGTTAGCAATAAACGCGTAGCTAAAAAGTTCTTTTTAGCCCTCTCATTGCTAATAGCATTGTAACTCTCCTTTTGTTCAGGAGTAAGAGGAGTTTCTTCTTCCAACACAGCAAGCTCCTCCCTTACCTCCCAAATGTACAAGGTGGTTTTTTTATCTACTTTTATGGTGCTCTCTAATGGCATATATAATTCCCCTCCTAATTTCGCACAAAGATACTGAAAAATTCTTAATTCTTACAAGTTATATAAACCACCTCTGTATCTTTTTCTTTTCTTTCAGAAATCAATAATATGTTAAAACAACGCCCTTATAATGAGCTTATTTAGCATCATTTTAATAGTTCATAAACAATGAAGACGTTAATTTGTGTTACAAGCATAACTTTTATTCTTTTGCTTTCCTATCAAAAGTTTAACAAAAGATTAACGCTCTTAAACGAAAAAAAGTCTTCACGATGAGGAAAAATCGTGAAGACTAAAAAATAAAATATAACTTTTAAAAAAATAAAAATGATAGCAAATTCTTATTTATAAAGTACTTTTTTTACCGCTTTTACTACGTCGTCAGCATTTGGCAAAAACTCTTTCAAAAGCTCTGAAGAGAATGGTGCTGGCGTATCAGTGGTAGTAATGCGTTGTACAGGCGCATCGAGATAATCGAAGATGTGCTCTTGTACTTGATAAGTAATTTCAGAAGACACACTGGCAAAAGGCCACGCTTCTTCCAAAATCACTAAGCGATTAGTTTTCTTAACCGATGCGAATACCGTGTCAAAATCAAGCGGACGTACAGTACGCAAGTCGATGATTTCACACTCAATACCTTCTTTGGCTAAAATATCAGCAGCTTTATGCGCTTCTTTAATAATTTTACCGAAAGAAACGATAGTTACATCAGTACCCGCACGCTTGATATCAGCAACGCCTAATGGAATAGTGTATTCTTCTTCTGGCACTTCACCTTTATCGCCGTACATTTGCTCAGATTCCATAAAGATAACAGGGTCGTTATCACGGATAGCCGACTTCAAGAGTCCTTTCGCATCGTAAGGCGTAGAAGGAACTACTACTTTCAATCCAGGGCAGTTAGCATACCAGTTCTCAAAGGCTTGAGAGTGGGTAGCCGCCAACTGACCAGCAGAAGCGGTAGGACCACGAAAAACGATAGGAATATTAAACTGACCTCCTGACATCTGGCGCATTTTAGCCGCGTTGTTAATGATTTGGTCAATCGCTACTAATGAAAAGTTGAAGGTCATAAACTCTACAATAGGACGGTTACCATTCATAGCAGCTCCTACTGAGATACCTGCAAAACCACCTTCAGCGATAGGAGTATCAATAATACGTTTAGGCCCAAATTCATCGAGCATTCCTTTAGAGGCTTTGTAAGCGCCATTATATTCGGCTACCTCTTCACCCATCAAATAAATAGACTCGTCGCGACGCATTTCTTCGCTCATCGCTTCGCAAACGGCTTCTCTAAATTGTATTGTTCTCATTTATATTTATTAAATAAGGTATATAACTAAAATTTCTGTTTTGAAAGCACAAAAGTAATAATAATTATTTAATCTCCTAATTTTTTTACTACTTTTATTTTCTATATATTATCTAAAATGTTATATATCAAATATTTATTATGTTATTTACCTTATCTCTAATCTCACCACTCTCTGGTTAAATCGCCTATAAAAATACGGAATCTTATATAGCATACGGAATATAAAAGGGTAGCGCCCTTGGTCGTACTTACTCATAAAATACTCTTTCGCCACGTGCAACTTAGGGTGCCATTGCTCCATCGCCTCGCTATACTTTTCGCTCCATTGAAATTCAGGGCGCCTGTCTTTATCCATTGCTTTTAGTGTATCGTGGTTCTTAGCGTGTCCTACTAAGGCATAAGCGAGCATATCGAAGAGAATAATAGCCTCAGTAAATGCTTCACAAAGATGTATCATAAAATCTTTTACCTCAAACGGAGGGAAATACATCAGTACCCCTTCAACGATAATGAGTATAGGCTTGCGGTGAGCTTTTACTTTTTCTATCCATTCGGTATCAAAGAGAGACATTTCTAAAAAACTACGTCTTTCACTCTCCTCAAAGAACTGACGCCGGATAGCAATCACCTCAGGCAAATCGAGGTCATACCAATGGGTAAGTTCCGGACAGCCCAAACGCTCATAACGAGCATCGAGACCCGTACCCAATTGTATTATTACTGCATCGGGGTGTTGCTCTATAAAAGCACGAGTTTCTTCGTCTATCAGGTGAGCGCGCACACACACGCCTGCTTGGGAGAATTTAGCTTTCTTGAACCGGCTAAAATCATAGTCTATTTTGTTTATAATCTCAGCAGCCTTCTCATCGCGTAACAGCGGTTGAGGTTCTTTATTTTCAGTAGCTTTTGCCCATAAAGTAATGAGCATTGTTTCGGGTATTTTGTTCATAGGTGTTAGGGGTTAGAATCAGACCTGTTCGACTCGTTCGACAGGTCTGATTCTAAAAATTAGAACTCGTGAAAGAAAGCGGGATTTCCAGTAGTGCTAAGCACTTGTTCTACAGTTTCAGTAGCAGGGTTGAAACTGAATAAGCCTCTTTTATCAGTACCGAAAGCACCAAAGAGTACTCTATCTTTCAGTTTGGTGATGAGAATACTATGTCCATCAGTAAGCGGAACGCCCCTTATCTGGCTGATAGATTTGTTGTTGAAATTTATGAGTACTGCGATAGCGTTTTTAGCAGTATAGGGGTTTGCGCCACCCAGTTCCACGATACCCACATAAGCTACAGCTTTACCATTGCCTATATACTGGCAGTTATACACGCTAGCAGGCTTGTAAGGCTTGTATTTAGTGCCTGCAATAGGAGTAGTAGAGATATCCCACGATTTGCTACTGTCGAATTCAGTCTTGCCTTTGGGAATACAGAGGAAACCGCATTTGGTATTGTCCTTAGAATATCCAAAATAGCCTGCAGTAGCGATATAAATATCACCTGCTTCATTGGTGAAGAGCATTCCCTTGCATTGCGCCATTGGGCGGGTGGGGAAGGTGAGTTTGGTAGTAGTTTCGGATACTACTTTTTCCACTACATCAGTTTGAGGGTTGATGATAGCTACATCACACTGCTGATAATTAGCATAAGGTTGCCAACCTGCTCCAGGGTTGATTTGGTTGAGACATAGGTAATACTTGCCATCGCGAATAATACCCATAGCAGGCTCAGGACTGCTGTCGCTGTGAGCGTATTGGGCGAGATTGATTTCTCCTGTTTTTTGCATTGTTTGTGGGTTGATAATCCACACAACGCCTTGGGTATACATAGGCACGTAGGCTTTGGTAGCGCTTACTTTCTCAAGGTGACCTACCATTGAGTTAGAAATTCCTGCAAGGGTAGCTCCTTTAGTAAGTTTTTGGGTAGCAGAGTCATAAGTATATTGAGTGATACCACCTACGCCTTTCATAGTGTCGAAAAGGTACACATCATTGCCTTCTACTTGTACCGAAGAGCCAAACTCTACTTGCTCAGCTTTGGAGTTATCAATAGCGATACCTCCTGCCATTTTATGAAAGATTTGAAGGTAAGAACTACCACTCATACCATCGGGGTTTTTGACAGAAGTTTCTAATAAGAAATCACCTGTATAAACCACATTACTTGGTGGTATGGGAGCGGGGGTAGGTTTGTCGTCTTTCTTGCAACCCACCGTGAGAAGTGCTAAAGAGCACACAGTTAAAAATACTTTTGAATACATAAAATTAGTTTTTAGTTATTATTATTAGTTGTTAGACTTGTCTGACCTTTAAAAAGTAGCAACCCTATAAACATCAGGGTATTTCCCAAGCTGATAGCCGATACATTCAATCCGTTTTTAATAGCCGAATCTGGCAACAAATAAGCTATAAGATGAATGATGCCAATACCTATAAACATATTGAAAAGGGCTGCTATGCGAGGATAAACGGTCTTTTTCCTTACAAAAGCTATGAACTGTGAGATGTTCATCAGTAGGAAAAAGACGATAAAAATGTAATAGCAAGGCACTAATACATTATTAGAAAAGGTAGTAGCTATATTGTGAGCTAAGGTTGCATCGGTGGGGTAAAGCTGTTTGTAGATAAGCATCACCACAGCACAATTAAGGTGCACCCCACAAGCTGCCATTACCAGCCACCCCCAGATACCTACTTTGTAAAGCTTTGAGAGCGTTTCACTACCTTCTTTCATCAACTTGTAAATTTGCCAATACCCTATGCACTGCAGAGGGATACCTATCACACCTAAGAATCCTCCCCACATAATGCGCGATAGGGGTAAGGTAAGTGAGAAGTTCATCAGTGATTTTTCAGGGTTTTCTACCTGAATGTACCCCAATAGCATATCACCGGAAAAAGTAATAAGTGAGGCTATTAAGCCTAAAATAAATCTTTTTTTCATATATAATTGTTTTTCATCTTTTGCTTCACTTTTTATAGCCAGCCAATCAGAATTGGTTTGTAAAATTTTCGTCCTACGCTTTAAATTCGCTTTAGATTTGCTTTTAATTTATTGTAGAGCCACTGTAGAGCCACTGTAGACCCACTGTAGACCCACTGTAGACCCACTGAAAGTATAGTTAAAGTATATTTTTAGTTCGGACGAGAGGGAGTTAGAATATTACTCTTAGCTTCACCCCTCCATTGATTCCCATTAATGGGCGGTTGAATTCTGATAAAGTCTTTTCATTCGTTATATTCCGCACTTTCCCCGAGAGAAATACTTTATTATTCAAAAAACTGTGCTCAAAACCTATATCAATGGTCGTACTGCGCGGAATGCGGCGTTTCTGCAATTGCGTCATTTCAAAATCATAGTAATATTCTTCCACAAAAGCCACATCGGCAAAAAGGCGTGTGTTTTGCCCCGTGCCACCAAAAAGGTTCTCGCGGTGGAACTCCAAGCCTGCATTCGCCATTAAGTATGGTATATTAGGCATACGTTTGTTTTTAGTAGGGTTAGGCACGGTGCTTTCTGGCTCGTAAGCACGTGTATCGCGCAGGTCTTGATAAGTGGTGTTGCCGTATAGATAAAGCGAAGGCAATACATCGGCTTTGGCTTCAAACTCTACCCCAAGAGTACGCATCTCTCCAAAGTTTTGGTATTGTGCCCCTATGAGTCCGGCAGTATAACGTATCATATCTTGCAAATACATATAGAAGAAGTTCATTTCTATCTGAGCATTGGTAGGGTGCTTGCCTGTAAGGTCGAACAGCAAACCGAGGTTAGCGCTGAGGTTACGCTCTGGCAATAAATCAGGACTGGGGATTACGGCTATACCATCGCCTAAGAGCTCCGTTTCCGAAGGAATGCGCACCTCATAACCAGCAGAGAGTTTTCCCATTAGCGAAGGCAGGAAGCGGTAACGCATCGCATTATTCACCCCAAAATCGCTCTTGCTTACGTCTACATCGTACTTACCGGGAACGAAGAGTGGCGCCATTTGGGTGTGCATAGTGTACATATAATGGCGTACTGTGAGCGAGTTTAAAAACACGTCGTTAAGCGTACGGAAGTCGTATGTAAGTCCGCTTATCCAACTGCGCATTTGCGAATCGAAATTCACTTGCTTACCCAGACTCAGGGTCTTTAAGTCGTCTTTGGGTGTACCGTTTGCCATAGAAAAAACACTGTTGATATTCAGCGAATGGCGTTCGGTAAGAATGTACTCCAAATTGGTTTTATTAATAAAAGTGAGCTTTTTATCGTCAGAGTCCGATGGGTAGTTATAACCTGCCTCACCGCCATAACGCGAAGGGGTAGGGTAGGAGCTACCGTCCCACTCATAGCGACGGGTGGCTTTGTCGATGAAGTTCATTTTGGTAAGTACCAATCCGTTGAACATATCGAGGTTTAAGCCTTCTGTAAGGAAATTATCTTTTTCGAGTTTATTAGAAAGTCCCGTCATTAACGACTGACTATGGGCTTCTCGTATATCGTATTCAATACCTTGAATTTCTTTATAGGTTTTGACAAACACGGGTTCTAACTCTACTTCGTCGAACCACCATTTCTTTGCTTTGAAGCTCCCGCCAATGATGAGCTTGCGGTACTTATCGTGGTTGCGGGTGATGCGTAATCCTTCTTGAAAAGGAGAATCGAAAGTGTAGTTATTATCCGATGAAGTATAGCCCCCACCGATACCGAATACCAATCCACGCTGTTTGAGGTTGCGTTTGAATACCCCTTGTGCCTTATGGGTGTTGTAACTTTCATATCCATAACTGAGGTCGGCATATTTATCGGGGTATTCGCGAATAACGATATTGATAGCTCCTCCAAGCGATGAGCCCCCGAAGCGTGCTGGTACGACTCCTTTGTAAATCTCAATACGGTCAATCATATCTATGGGGATATCATTGATATCTATATAATCCGTTTGCTCACCTAAGGGCAATTCGTCTATAAAAAAGCCTATGCGTTTGCCTTCTAACCCTCTTACTGAGATACGTGAACTACTGCCTACCCCTCCTGAAGAACGCAAAGTGATACCTACGGTTTTTAGAAGAATGTCCTGCACACTGCTTACCGTACCTCGTAGGTTACTCATATCAATTACCGTTACGGGCATACTCTGCTCTTTCTTTTGGTGAGCGATACTCTTGCCCGAAACAGTTACTCCGCTTATTTCTTCGGCTTGTTCTTTCAGCGATACATCTGAACGTACCTGTCCTTTCACACTGATTTTCTTTCCAAAGGTTTGATAACCGAGGAAACTAAACCACACGGTATAATTCCCTTCGGGCAAGTGTGCCAATCGGTATTGACCGCGAGCATCGGTGCTTACGCCTTTGTTTAGTTCTTTGATGTAAACATCGGCACCTATTAAAGGTTGGTGAGTTACTTTATCGGTAACCGTACCAATGAGTTCGGCAGTGTTTTGAGCTGATATAGAAAGACTGAAGAGTAGTAAAAGAAAAGTTTTGTTTAACATAGATATCGGTTTTTGCGTCTCAAACTTTGGAAAAGTTGAATTACCTAATAATCAGTATTTAATCGCTTCCTAACTGCTAACGACTAAAAAACTAAAGGCTAAAATATTTGGTGGTTTGAAATATGTTATTTACTTTTGTTCTAAACAACAGATTTCAGAGCGCAAAAATACAGCAAAAAGGAAGTGCGATTGTTTAATTTCCTTAGCAAAGTTTTACATCTGAATAGCAAATAAAGTGATTGGTTGTTTGTAGCCGGCTGGTGGAGCTGACGGCAAACAGCTGATGAACGTGATAAACGACTGATGAATATGATAAACGAAATAACATTACCTTTGGCAACCAACGAAAAAGAGGTGCAAAATTATTACGAAAGAGTGAATGAACAAATGGGGGTATTCCAATTGGAACAACAAGCCTTAGGCAATCATACTTACTACCGATGGCAAGTACAAATGAAGGAGGAAGTGACTTTTGTGGGACGTATGGATATTCCTTCAGTGCGTCTTTATTTTGTAACCCGAACCCACAAAGGTATGGCAGTGCAGATAGACGGGCTAAATTGTATCAGTAAGGCGGGGACTCACAATATCTTTTTTGGTAAAGAAGAATGCTTGGGCAAAGACTTGTTGCATAAAGATGATATTATAGAAGTGATTACGGTTGCTATCAGTGCTGAGCAATTTGCGCAAATAGCTACTCAATACCCCGAAACTTTTATGGCGTGGTACCAGCGCTATGAGCGGGGTGGTAACTTTATTCTTTCGCCTGAACAATCACTTCCTACTGACTTTGCTATGCAAACTGTCCTTGACCAACTGCAACACGCTTCTCTTTTAGGCAAGGCAGCACGACCTTATGCCGACCTAAAAGTGCAGGAACTTTTTTTGTTACAATTACATCAATACGAACAGCAACAGCTACAAGTATACCAATACTGCAAAACCCAAACCGACGTGCGGAAGATGTACGAAGTGCGCGACCGCCTTACGGCTCAGTTGGACGTTACGCCTTCGATAACTGAATTGGCACGTGCCGTAGGTGTGAACGAAAAGAAGTTGTGTTATGGTTTTAAAGAGGTATTTGGCACTACTGTTTTTGGTTATCTATACGACTATAAAATGGAGTTGGCACAACAACTGCTCCTTCACACCGATAAGAGTATAAGTGAAATTGCCCTCACCTGTGGATATGATTATATATCGCATTTTTCGACTGCCTTTAAGAAGAAGTTTGGGAGGAGTCCGAAAGAAATTAGGTGAGAGGCGTGAGCCGCACGGACAGATTAATTAGCAAATTAGAAAATGAGAGAATTGGTAGATGAGGTGCGAGCTTGAGTTAGAGGGAATGAGGCTGTGCCTCAAAAATTAAACAAAAATTAAACAAAATCAAGGCTGCGCCTTGTGAAATGGGAAGAGAGATTGGTCGGAGTTTTAGGAGAGGGTTGAATAGTTCCTGAATTATCGGAGAGGAACGAAAAATATCAAAAGAGAGCTGAGAGGAAATTTGATGAAAAGAGGGTGTAAGGAGGGTGGGGGTAGCTTATAGAGAGCTTATAGGAAGCTTATACGAATCTTGGACGATTGGTATAGAAAGGGTATATAAATAATTGACTCATAATATAATACAACGATGCAAAAAACGGTAAAAACAGGGTTTCGAGGCGAAAGAAAAGGGAATAGGCACTAGGCCTTAGGCCATAGGCAATAGGGGAGAAACATCCCCCTCTACACATACCCAGCTGTCGCTGCCTATCTTCGAAGGGGGAATTGTAGCGAATCATTTATTCGGTAGGCCCCCGAACCCCCGAAGGGGGACAAGCTGGAAAAGATGACAAACCTCCCCCTTTACACATACTTCGTTCTCGCGGACTTCCGTTCAAAGGGGAATTAGGGACGGAAAAGGGGTGAGGTCGTAGCACGACAAGCAATTGAAAGTAGAACGATAAGCAATTGAAAGTAGCACGATAGGCAATTGAAAATAGCACGACGGGTGATTGAAAATACTATTTTATTATATCGAATTGAGGTTAAATAAGGATAGAAAATTTCTTTTAAAAAGAGAAACAAATAATGGCTATTTAGTTATAAATATAACAAGCGGAGCTTTGTTATCATCATTTTACTTTGTTTTGGCATAGTTTTGGTAAATAGGTAGATATGGCGTATTGGTATATTTAGAAATCTTTTGTACTTTTGCGCCCCAAAAAAGTATTATTTTAAATAGAACATCATTATGAAAAGAATCATAGCTATTGCCTTATTAGCTACTACTGTAGCTTTTGGGCAGAGTCAGAAAAAGAATGGTTGGGAGCGTGCTCAGCTGAAAGGGAAAGTAAAAACGGTTGTGCAATCGGGTATTCAAATTGGTGAAAACGGAGAAGAAATACCGATGAACTCTGAGCTTTTCTCGCAGTTTGACAAAAAGGGAACTGTTGTGAAAATGCAATCGAAGCAAAATGGAATGACGATTAAATTCGTGGATGTATATGACAAAGACGGGAATATGATAGAGTCGGCTTCGAGAGATGATTCGAACACGTTGCTTTCTAAGAATGTGTATGAGTACGACGAAAAAGGGAACCTTACCAAGCACGATGTAGAGACGCCCGACGGGAATATTTTTATGAGCCGAATAAATGTTTATAACGAACAGAATCAGCTTGTAGAACGCACGGATTGTATAGCAGGAATGTGCCAAGATAAAACTACTTATAAGTATACTCCTGAGGGAAAATTATCGGAAGAGTCTAAATTTACAAAGGACGAGCTTACCAGCAAAACGGTATATACTTACGATGCCAAAGGGAATATGGTAGAAAAGCAAGTGTTTGACAAAGATAACGCTTTGAAACAGAGAGTTGTTTCAGCTTTTGACAAAAACGACAATGAGGTGGAGGTTAAATACTTTGACAAAGATGGTAACGTTACTAAAACAGAGACTTACGAGTTTGTGTATGACAAGAAGAACAACTGGACAAAGAAAACGATGTCGGTTAACGGTCAGCGTGTAACGATTTTCACACAGAAGTTGAAATATTTTTAGGAATAAGAAGTTTTTTTAATAACATAAGGGTTGGCTTACGAAGGTGAGTCGACCCTTATGTGTTAAGAAGGGGATATTTTTATATAATTCAAAATATTTTTGTATCTTTGCACTGTGGAAGGCTGTGTTTAATGGCTATAGAACTGTGACGCGGTAGGCATTACGTAGTCGTAGTGCGACGGGCTATTAGGACTTTAACAAAAGTCGTAGCAAAGCAACACTAACTATTAAGGATTAAAAACTAAGGATTAAGTATTATGGCAAGAGAAATAAAACCAACACCTGTATTAGAAGGGCAAGATGTAATAGAGTTCTACAAAAAATTAGCAGGTTTTAGACGAAGCTTAGCTGAAAAAGGAATTACACGTGAGAGCGTTCGCAAGAATGCTATGCTATTGAAGTCAATTTTTAAAGACGATAGAGATAATGCAAACAGATGATTTTGCACAACTTTTAAAAGGCTTATCTTTTTTTCGACTTAAAGAAGGACATAGAATAAAGCCTTTTGATTGTGGAGACGACGATTTGAATGAGTTTCTTTTTGAGGAAGCAGTTCCTTACCGAAAACAATTACTTGCCACCACTTTTGTTATTGAAAATGATGAGCGTACTTTAGGTTATTACAGTCTATTGAATGATAGTCTGTTACTCAAAGAAGAGATGTTCTCATCAAAAAGTCAGTATAACAAATTTCGCAGAGAGTTATTACCCTATCCTAAACGGCATTTAAACAACGTTCCTTCTCTAAAAATAGGGAGATTGGCTATCGATAAAACTTTTAAAGGTAAAGGGTTAGGAAGAATTATTATTGATACTATTATCAATCACTGTGTAGATTTGAATGAAGATGAGGCTTGTCGCCTTATTACAGTTGATGCATATGCACAAGCAGTAAGTTTCTATCAAAAGATAGGGTTTGAATTTCTAACGAAATTAGATGAAGGAGAAGAAACAAGATTAATGTTTCTTGATTTGATAAGTTTTTTGTAACGAACGATTAATAATATTCGACATATGAAAAAAATACAAATGGTTGACCTACAAGGTCAGTACGAAAGAATTAAAAACGAAGTACAAGCTTCTTTTGAAGAAGTACTCAACACCACAGCTTTTATTAACGGTCCCCAAGTACAAGCCTTCCAAAAAGAATTGGAAAACTATATGGGCGTGAAACACGTAATCCCCTGCGCCAACGGTACTGATGCCCTACAAATAGCAATGATGGGGCTCGGACTCAAAGAAGGCGATGAAGTTATCACTGCCGATTTTACCTTCGCAGCAACTGTGGAAGTGATTGCCCTACTGAAACTCACCCCTGTATTGGTAGATGTATACGACGATACTTTCGACATCAACATAGAGGCAATTGAAAAAGCTATTACTCCTCGCACGAAAGCCATAGTACCCGTGCATTTGTTCGGTCAGCCAGCTAATATGGAAGCTGTAATGACTTTGGCTAAAAAACATAACCTCTTTGTGATTGAAGACAATGCGCAAGCCATTGGTGCTGATTATACTTTTGCCGATGGACATAAACAAAAAGTAGGCACTATCGGTCACGTAGGGGCAACATCTTTCTTCCCTTCTAAGAACCTCGGTTGCTACGGCGACGGAGGAGCTATCTTCACTAACGACGACGACCTCGCTTACACTCT
Source organism: Capnocytophaga sp. oral taxon 902 (assembly GCF_013394735.1). Taxonomy (NCBI): domain Bacteria; kingdom Pseudomonadati; phylum Bacteroidota; class Flavobacteriia; order Flavobacteriales; family Flavobacteriaceae; genus Capnocytophaga; species Capnocytophaga sp. oral taxon 902. The sequence goes on along the minus strand of NZ_CP058261.1, from coordinate 1,240,890 downwards.
TCGCGGTATCGTAAATCACGGTATGTACGTGCGTTATCACCACGATGTAGTAGGGGTAAACTCTCGTCTCGACTCTTTACAAGCAGCAGTTTTGCGCGCCAAACTCCCTCACTTAAACGATTATAATGCCCGTCGACGTGAAGCTGCTCGCAAATATACAGAAGCTCTTAAAGGCAATCCTCATATCATTACCCCTATAATCGCAAAAGGTAACGACCACGTATTCCACCAATATACCCTCCGCATTACCAATGGCAAACGCGATGAACTCGCTAAGGTTTTTGGTGAAAATGGAGTGCCTTTTGGTATTTACTACCCTATACCATTGCACGCCCAAAAAGCCTATACCCGCAACTCTTATAACGAAGCTGATTTTGGTGTTACTAATAAATTAGTACAAGAAGTTATCTCTCTGCCTATGCACACCGAGCTTGACGACGAGCAAATAGCGTTTATCACAGAATTGATAAAGAAAACAGTGTAATTGTAGATCGTGGTAGGACAGGCAAAAAGGCAGTAATATCCATCGGATTAGAAAAATATGCCAAATACAAATCAATACTTTACATTGCAACAAGCCTCATTGTGGGCAACGGAATATATGGGGAAGAATGTTACTTCCTCAAATATCTCCTATTTAGTACAGTATGGTAAAGTAAAGAAATTTGAAAACAATGGCATCACTCAAATCGCTAAAGAGGAACTTAAAGCCTATTACGATGCTTTGGGTGGAAATCGCGCCTCACAGTGGAAAGAGAAATTAGGTAATGATCTCAACTGGAGCCTGTCATTTGAGCAATATAAAGAAGCAGAAACCACTAAACACGTACATCGATTGCACCCTTACAAAGGGAAGTTTATTCCACAGTTAGTAGAATACTTTTTAGATGCCCATACCGATACTTTCAAAAAAGAAGTCTTTTTTAAAGCTGGCGATATAGTTCTCGACCCTTTTTCGGGTAGTGGTACTACTATGGTGCAAGCCTCAGAACTGGGTATGCATGCTATAGGAGTAGATGTGTCGGCTTTCAATGCGCTCATAGGCAATGCTAAGGTAGGACATTATGATTTGGTAGATGCGTATAATGAAACGCACCGCATTACCCAAGCCTTAAAGGAGTTTTTAGCAAAAAAACACATACTTGCCTTTGATGCTGAACTTACTGAAGCACTCAATAATTTCAATAAAGAGTACTTCCCCGTGCCTGACTATAAATACCGCTTACAACGCAAAGAGGTAGACGGCAAAGTGTATGGCGCTGAGAAAGAGCAACTGTTTTTACCTATTTATCAGAGTCTCATAGAAAAGTACCACATTCAGCTAAAACAAGCTAAAGCCGATACGTTTTTAGACAAATGGTATATACAACACGTACGCGAGGAGATAGATTTTGTGTTTAACCTTATTAAACAGATAGCTAATCCCGCTACCAAGCGTATAATTACTCTTATATTGAGTCGTACTATTCGCAGTTGTCGCGCTACCACTCACGCCGATTTAGCAACCTTGATAGAGCCAGTAACTACCACTTATTATTGTGCCAAACACGGCAAGGTGTGCAAACCTCTTTTTTCTATATTGAAATGGTGGGAGACCTACACTAAAGACACTATCAAGCGTTTGCAACAATTTAAAGAATTGCGTACGAATACCTACCAAAAGTGTTTACAAGGCGATAGTCGTACTATTGACATCTTTGAGGCATTAGAGCATAAGAACCCTGAGTTTGCTGCTTTGGCAAGAAAGCAGAAAATAAAGGGGATTTTCTCATCACCCCCTTATGTAGGGCTGATTGATTATCACGAACAACACGCTTATGCTTACGACCTTTTTGGTTTTGAGCGCAATGACGATAAAGAGATAGGCCCCCTTTACAAAGGACAAGGGCAGGAAGCCAAACGTATGTATGTAGCGGGTATTGCTGAGGTGCTTGCCAATAGCAAACGCTTTTTAGCCGATGATTATGACGTGTTTTTGGTAGCTAATGACAAATACGGTTTATACCCCGAAATAGCCGAGCGAGCAGGAATGCGCATTGTAAATCAATACAAACGCCCTGTACTCAATCGCACCGAAAAAGACAAAAACGCGTATGCTGAGATTATATTTCATTTAAAAGAAAAATAGAAAAGTTATGGATAATCCAAGATTAAGAGGAATTGTAGAAAGATTTGCAACTGCTAAACAACTTGCAGATCAAAATTTTTCTGATAAATATCAAATATTTATCAATTATATTTTACTAAAAGAAATATACTATCAAATAAACGAAGAATATCCTTATGAAAGTTTTTTTAATATATCTCTTTTAGAGGATATTAACTTTGGAAAAGATGGTACTATGGCTATTGATGGTTGTTTCTTAATATGTAAAAAGGAAATAATTCATCTTGGCATGGATTTAGATGAAATATCTAGCAAATTAGATAAACTTAAAGATAAAGATGAGTTAAATATAATCCTTATTCAAACAAAAAAAGGAAAATTAGAAACAACAGACTTAAGCACTTTATCAGATTGTTTAAATACACATTTTAAAGACCAAACCGAATGGGAAAAATTTGTTTCTTTGAGGAAGTTGATTGATAAATTATGGGCAGAAAAAGGAAATATTAATATTAAGTTTTTTTGTTATTATGTTTCCGAACCAGTAGATAAAAACCTTTTTAAAAACTCAACATTTAGTGTTAGAGTAGAGGCTTTAAAAAAGGCAATGAAAGGATATTTTTGGATTAAAACAGATGAAGATATCTGTATAGATTTTTGCGATTCTGATAAAATATATGAAATTCATAAAACACATGAAGAAAATGTAAGTATTGTGTCCAAATTAATTCAATATATAAATATAACAAGTGAAATTGAAATTAAACATATTGGAAAAATATTGTTTGGTGCTATTACTTTTGGGGAATTAATGAATATTATTTATGATAAGGATAAGAAAAAGAGATATGAATTATATGAATACAATGTTCGTGATGAACTAAAAAGTTCTTCTATAAAGAAAGATATAATAGATACAATAAAACAAAAAGGAGAACAATTTATTCTTTTAAACAATGGCATTACCTTTATAGTTGATAAGCAAGAAAAGAGAGGTGAAAAATCAATTAAACTTGATAATATAAAGATTGTAAATGGCTGCCAGACTTCTAATGCTATTATAGATGTTTGTAAAAATACTGATGCTTATAATCATCTTCAAGTGAGTATTAGAATTATTGAAACACAAAAAGATGAAATATTATTAGGCAATATCACATACTCATCAAATAATCAAAATGAAGTAACAAAAGAAAATTTGATTTCTATAGAACCTCGTATGTTTGAGTTAGAAAAAGAATTCAAAGACTTTAAATTGGAAGAGACAACTTCTCTTGAAACTGTATTATTTGAAAGAAGAGAAGGACAATATAGAGGACAAAACTTTAATTATATAGATACACTTGCTTTAGCAAGGGCATATATATCCTTGTGGGAAGGTCTTCCAAATGAATGTGTAATGTATAGGACTGAAATATTTGAAAAATATATAAATATTATAAAAGAGGAAAGAGAAGATGTTATAAAGAAATCTCTTATTGCAGGGACTTTGTGGTATAATATCTATAAACAAATTTCTCCTCTATATGATAATGCAAGATATCATATTTTTGCTGTAATTACAAGGAATAATCTTAATTTAGAAAATCCAGATATTAATCAAATCCGGAAAGAAAATATTTCTTCTGAAATACGAAAAGTAATACAAGCTATAATTGAGTGTGTAGATGAAAATGGAGAACTTGTTTTTCCTCCTTCAACTGCAAAAGGTAAAATACACTATAGAAAATTTTACAAGGCAGATGCTTTAAGTCAAATAGAAAATAAATACAAAGAGATTTCAAATGCTAACCCCACAACAAATAACTAATGTAGAAAACACCCTTAGGCATAGTCTTAGAACAAAGTTTCAGCACTATAACCCTGAACCTGCGGTGATGCCTTTTCATACACGCTTATTGGGTAAAGATCGTATGGCACTGTTTTCGTTTATTCATTCTTTAAATACTAATTTTGGGACGAGCATTTTTGAGCCTGTGGCTAAATCATTAGCTGAATCTCGGTTTAAAGTTGCTAAACTACAAGCGGTAGCAGGTGATAAGATAAGTGAAAAAGCGCAACGGGTTATCCAAGATATTATGGACAATCTTACCGTAAATGGTAACCCTAATAAGGAAGCAGAAATAGAAGCTATTAGGGCTGTTTGCCAAGAAGGGAAAATGAACACCGTAAAGCCTACCAAAGTAGATGTGTGGTTAGAAAGTCATTCAGATGAACTTTTCTTGTTTGACATTAAAACAGCTAAACCTAACAAAGGAGGTTTTAAAGAATTTAAACGCACTTTATTAGAATGGGTAGGCTGTGTGTTAGCTGAAAATCCTAACAGAAAAATACATACCCTTATTGCTATCCCTTATAATCCGTATGAGCCTAAACCTTATTCGCGCTGGACGATGGCGGGAATGTTAGATTTAGATAACGAGCTAAAAGTAGCCCAAGAGTTTTGGGATTTTCTCGCAGGAGAGAATGCCTATCAAGGTTTGTTAGATTGCTTTGAACGCGTAGGTATAGAGTTACATAATGAAATTGATGAGTACTTTAAAAGATTTAATAACTAAAACAAAAATAATGAGTCAAAAAATTCCTTGGCAAGAACGCCCTGCGGGTTGTACCGATGTAATGTGGCGTTATTCTGAAAACCCTATTATCGGTAGGTATGATATCCCTACCTCTAACAGTATTTTTAACTCGGCTGTTGTGCCTTTTGGCAACGGCTATGCAGGGGTATTCCGCTGCGACAACAAAGCAGTTCAAATGAACATCTTTGCTGGCTTCAGTAAAGATGCTATTCACTGGGAAATCAACCACGAACCTATCGTGATGAAAGGTGGTAATACTGATTTCTTACATTCTGAGTATAAGTACGACCCTCGCGTAACGTTTATCGAAGACCGCTATTGGGTAACTTGGTGTAATGGCTATTGTGGTCCTACCATCGGGATTGCTTATACTTTTGATTTCAAAGAGTTTTTCCAATGCGAGAATGCCTTTTTGCCTTTCAACCGCAACGGGGTGCTCTTCCCTGAGAAAATCAACGGTAAATACGCAATGCTTAGCCGCCCAAGTGATAACGGACATACACCTTTCGGTGATATTTTCATCAGCTATAGCCCCGATATGAAATACTGGGGTGAACACCGCTGCGTGATGAAAGTAACACCTTTTATAGATAGCGCTTGGCAATGTACCAAAATAGGAGCAGGAGCTGTGCCTATCAAAACAAAAGATGGTTGGTTATTGTTCTATCACGGGGTGATCAACACTTGCAACGGTTTCCGCTACTCTATGGGGGCTGCATTGTTAGACCTCAACAATCCAAGCAAGGTAGTCGCTCGTACACAGCCTTACCTCTTGGCGCCTGCCACTCTCTACGAAACTACCGGCGATGTGCCTAATGTGGTATTCCCTTGTGCTGCCTTGCATTCTATCGAAGAAGACAAAGTAGCAGTGTACTACGGTGCTGCCGATACAGTAGTGGGCGTTGCCTTCGGACGTATTTCCGAAATTGTAAAATTCACTAAAGAAAACTCATTGTAAACAGATAAATATAACAAGTGAAAAAGCGCAAGCCGACGGCTTGCGCTTTTTTTATTGCCCCTTTTTTACTACCTTTGCGCCTTGTATCGTCATTTGTCATTCGTAATTCATCATTAAAATGTACACATTCTCTCTTTATATCATCAAGGCAGTCCTCCCTCTCATTGCCCTATTCAACAAAAAGATACACCTCTTTGTAAGCGGACGTAAAACCGTATGGACTACCCTTACCGCCAAACTCGACCCTCATACCCGCTACGTGTGGATACATACCGCTTCTCTCGGCGAGTTCGAACAAGGTTTGCCCGTTGTTAAAGCCCTGAAAAAACAAGGCTATAAGATACTCATTACCTTCTTTTCTCCCTCAGGCTACGAGGTGCGCAAAAACACCCCCGATGCCGATATAGTGGTCTATCTTCCTCTTGATACACCCGCTAATGCCCGCAAGTTCGTGCAAATGGTAAATCCTGCAATGGCTATTTTTGTGAAATACGAGTTTTGGGTCAATTACCTTACCGAGCTCAAAAAAGCACAAGTACCCACTTATTTGCTCTCCGGTATTTTTCGCAAAAATCAAATCTTCTTCAAGCCTTACGGCGGAATGATGCGCCGAGCCCTGCATTGCTTTACTCATTTTTTTGTGCAGAACGAGCTTTCTCAGCAACTACTTAAAAACTTAGGCTTCAATAATGTAACTGTCAGTGGCGACACCCGCTTCGACCGTGTAGCCGAAATATTGGAACGAGACAACCATTTAGATTTTGTAGAGCAGTTCAAAGGAAACAATCTATGTGTGGTCTTCGGTAGTTCGTGGGCTACCGACGAAGACATTTACTTGCAGTATATCAACACTTGCACTGCCCCAGTGAAGTTCATCATTGCCCCTCATAATATTCACCCTACCGATATCGCAGAACTCAAACACAACCAACAGAAGTTAAGCCGTAAAGTTGCTTTATTCTCCGAGAAAGACTCTCTCAACCTCTCTGATTACGACGTACTCATCATCGATACCATAGGCATTCTCACCAAAGTGTACAGCTATGCCGATATAGCCTATGTAGGAGGTGGAATGGGCACTACGGGCTTACACAATGTCTTAGAGCCCGCCGTATTTGGGGTACCTGTAATCATCGGTAAGAATTATGAAAAGTTCAATGAAGCAAAGGAGTTAGTCACCTTAGGAGGCGTTCTCTCCGTAAGCAGTAAAGAAGAATTTGCCCAGGTGATGAATAACCTTGTTGTTTCACCCGAAAAGCGCATCGCTATAGGCAATATCAATCGCCAATATATAAACGAAAAACAAGGCGCTACTAAGACTTTTTTACAAGCAATAACTTTGCCTTAGCTTCGCCTTACCACCTCTTTACCTTCGTTTTACCTTCGCTTTTCCGTCGCTACATTCCCCCTATTACCTCCGTCATTCATCATTCGTCCCTCGTCATTCCTTCCCTTTTCCGTCATACTCCCCCTAGTGCCTATGGCCTAAGGCCTATCGCCTTTTCCCTTTCTTTCGCCTCGAAACCCCGATTTTACCATTTTTTGCATCGCTGTATTATATTATGAATCAACCATTTATATACCCTTTCTATACCAATCGTCCAAGATTCGTATAAGCTTCCTATAAGCTCTCTATAAGCTAACCCCACCCTCCTTACACCCTTTTTTCACCAAATTTTCACTCAGCCATCTTCCGATTTCTTCTGTTTCCTTCCGCTCTCTCTAACCTATCCAATTTGTCTGATAAGTCTGACCTGTCAAAAAATGATTTTTATCACTATTCATTTTCTAATTTCCTAATTCTCTCATTTTCTCATTCTCTCATTTCTCCCCCGCCCGTGCGACTCACACCTCGCACCTTGCACCTAAAAACCACAAAATCACCATATTTGTTTTTATTTCTTTCTTTTTTAGTAAATATTTTTTTGAAATAATTTGCACATTTATTCTTTTCTTTCTACATTTGTAGTGTTTTTTAAAACCTAAATACCTTCCAAAAGAGAATACAATAAATTTTAACTGTATAATAAGATGAGAAAAACATTATTATTCGTAGCCTTGCTATCGGTGATGGCAACTACATTCGCACAAGAGAAAATCAAAGACGTAAGAACCAAACCCGACCTCTACTTCTTGCAAATCGGTGAGGTGGCAAACAGTCTTGAACTCCTACCTCCTCCTCCTCAACCAGGTAGTATTCTTTTCCTTAACGACGAAGCCCAATACCAGTGGGGCTTAATGCAACGCCGTACCCCTCGTGGTGAGCAAGCCGTATCCGATGCTCGTGTAGAGGGTCCTGGTGTGCCTAATGCTTTTTCCGAAGCTTTTGGCATCAAGATTTCTAAGGAAACTACTCCCGAAATCTTCAAACTCGTAGTAAATATGCGCGAAGATGCAGGCGACCTCGCTACTCGTGCCGCCAAAGAACACTATATGCGCGTGCGTCCGTTTGCTTTCTACGAAAAGACCACTTGCAATCCCGAACAACAAAAAGAACTCTCTACTAATGGTTCTTATCCCTCTGGTCACACCGCTATCGGGTGGGCTACCGCTTTGGTGCTTGCCGAAATCAATGTCGATAGACAAAACGAAATCCTCAAACGCGGATATGAAATGGGACAAAGTCGCGTGATTTGTGGTTACCATTTCCAAAGTGATGTAGATGCTGCTCGTCTCGTAGCAAGTGCCGTAGTAGCGCGTCTCCACGCCAATGATGCCTTTATGAAACAACTAGAAAAAGCTAAAAAAGAGTTTGAAGGACTTGTAAAAAAAGGCAAAGTAAAGAAAAGTGAACGTATGACTAAATAAAATTTAAAACTATGAAAAAGATATATTTTATGATGTTCAGCCTAATGGCTGTGGGCTATACCTATGCCCAAGAAGAACCAACCACCGTTACCGATACCACCGAACCTATGCCCGCTACACCTGTACAGGAAGCTCCTAAACCCGAAGAAAAGTTAGAAGTAAAACCCGGAGGACGTATTTTATTGGACGCTGGTTATTTCAATGCCAATGAGCAAAAAGATAAGTTTGTAAGTGGGGTAGCTATCCCCGATGTGCGTATGGGCTTAGGCGTACGCTATGGTAATTGGAAAGGAAAAGTAGATATCGGCTTTGCTTATGGCAAAGTTTCCCCTAAGGATATCTTTATCGAATACGGTTTCAGCAAACACACACTTTTGCGTGGAGGTTATTTCGTACACCAATTCGGTATGCAAAGTGCCACCAGTTCTTCTTTCAAAATATCGATGGAAGAACCCCAAAGTAACGAGGCTTTCTTCAATTCTCGTCTCATCGGTTTGATGCTCTTACACCAAAAAGATGACTTTATGGGTACTTTAAGCCTCTTTGCCGAAGGTGAAACGATGAAGAAAAGTTCTGATGCTACAGGCGACCAAGGTATGGGTATGATGAGCCGTTTGCTCTATCGCCCACAACGTGAAGAAGGCAAGATTTTTCACGTAGGACTCTCAGGTGCTTTCGAAACACCTCGTTATAACGAAACACCAGCTCTTAACCACAACTCTTATGTGCTCAAAACACCTTTCCCTACTCGTATCGCTAAGGTAACCGCACAACAAGCAACTATTGATAACGCTACTTTCCTTTATAAATTCTCTCCCGAATTGCTCTTTGCGCGTGGTCGTTTAGGGTTAGAAGCCCAATATTACTATGTGAATGTAAATCGCAAGAGCGGTTTCGATAATTTCAAAGCAAGTGGTGCTTATGGTATGTTCCGTGCTATCGTAAAAGGAAACCCTTACGAATATACTGATATCGATGGAGGTATCGCTACTCCCAGACCTGGTGCTATGGAACTCGTTGCTGGTTATAACTATACCGATTTATCCGACCCTAAAGCGGGTATCTTAGGAGGTCGCCTCAACGATTATTCACTTACATTCAACTATTATATCAATAAGTATATGATTTGGCGTGTACGTGCTTCCTACACCGGTGTTACTTACCGTGAAAGCATTCCCGACACCAATTTAAGTCTTATCGAAACTCGTTTGCAAATCAAATTCTAAGTGCGAGTCGCACAGGCAATTGTAAAAGGACTGTTTGAAAAGTTTTTATAGAGGTATAATTGTGGATTGTCCCCCTTTTGGAGGGGAACAGGGGAGGTTTATTATCATATAGTTATAAAAGACCTCTCAACATATGGCAGTCACAAACTTTGCCAAAGCTCGTAGCACGAGATGCAATTAAAACTTTGCCAAAGTTACAAAGTTAAAGAATATAATTTTCTAATTAAAACACAGTATGAAAATAAGAATCATAACTCTACAAGCATTACTACTCCTCTTGTGTCCGCTCTTAGCGATGGCACAACTCAACCGCTCCGAAAGTTTTAAAAGCCAATACAAGCTCAAAGAAGTGGTGATCCTCAGCCGTCATAACATTCGCTCCTCTCTATCAGTGAACGGGAGTACCTTGCAAAAAATGACGCCTCACGAGTGGATAAAATGGAGCGCTGCCCCCAGTGAACTTACCCTTCGTGGGGGAGCACTCGAAACCATTATGGGTCAGTTTTTCCGCAAATGGACAGTAGCCGAAGGACTTTTTACTGAAAATGCAGTTCCCTCTGTTGATGAAGTGAATTTCTATGCTAATAGTATGCAACGCACCATTGCGACGGCACAATATTTCTCCTCAGGATTTATGCCCGTAGCCAATTTGCATATCAACCACCGCTTTACCCCCAGCAAAATGGACCCTGTGTTCTTCCCTGCGCTTACTAAAAGTAGCCCTGCTTTCAAAGCACAAGCAATGAAAGAAATTGCTGCTATGGGAGGTAAAAAAGGTATTGTGGGCATCAACGAGGGATTGAAAGACTCTTACCAACTCTTGGAAAAAGTACTCGATTTGAAGAACTCACCCGCTTGTAAATCCGGTGAAGTGTGTGCTTTCAACGATTACAACACCCAGTTGAAACTCGAAAAAGGTGATGAACCTAATATGAAAGGTTCGTTGAAGTTAGCTAACTCCGCTTCCGATGCTTTTATTTTGCAATATTATGAAGATAAAGACCCTGTGCAAGCAGCATTTGGCAACAACCTCACCACCTCCGACTGGGAAAAAATCGCTAAGGTAAAAGATGTCTATGGCGATGTGCTTTTCACCGCTCCTATTGTAGCCGTGAACGTAGCGCACCCACTATTAGTGTATATGAAAGACGAGCTCAACGCCAAAAACCGTAAATTCACTTTCCTTTGCGGTCACGATTCTAATATTGCCAGCGTGAATGCCGCTTTGGAAGTAGAAGAATACAGTTTGCCAAAATCTATTGAGAAGAAAACCCCAATAGGCAGCAAACTCGTGTTTGAAAAATGGGTAGACAACAGCGGTAAAGAGTTTGTATCGGTAAACATTGTATACCAAACCACCGAACAATTGCGTGGAATGGAACTATTGGATATGCAAAATCCGCCAGTGGTATTCCCTCTAAAACTCAAAGGGATGAAAGCCAATGCCGATGGTCTCTACACTTTAGAAAGTGTAAACGACCGCTTCGACAAAGCTATTCGTGCTTATGAAGCTATCAAATAGTATAGTATATTTATTAAAACAATAAAAAAGCTGTCCTATCTCAGGACAGCTTTTTTATTGTTTCACATATCTCTTTAAGTAGAATCTTAAAATTCTTAGCCCAAATTCACATTAAAGAATATGAAAAAAATTAATTATAAGAAGTTTTGATTTTGCAAATAATACTCATACATCAATTTAATTCCCTCTTGGAGTTCTATGGAATGTTTCCACCCTAGCTGGTGTAGTGAAGGATGAGATTGAGGTGTTCTAAAAGAGGATCTTGGTAAAGGTGGTCAGTATAATCAATGTTGAAGAGAGAAGAGCGGGGCTGTTACGTTCTAAAATATTCATAGTGCTATATTTTTAATATCTCTAAATATAGTTTCTCAAATTCTTCTACCATTTTTTCTTTTGTAAATTCTTCTTCATATCTTTTTTTGGCTCCTATTGATAACTGTTGACACTTCCTTTCATCAGTAAGTAATTCTATAATAGCTTCTGTCAATTTGTTAGCATCTTTAGGGGGGACTATAATACCCGATATATTATTGAGGTTGACCCAATCTACCCCTGAACCCTTGATACTTGTAGAGATAACAGGTTTTCCAAAAGCCATAGCTTCGATTTGTACTACTCCAAAAGCTTCTGAACGCTCTGTAGAGGGGAGACAAAATATATCACAAAGTTGATAATAAGCACCTAACTCTTCAAAAGGAATTTTCCCTAAGAGTTTTACTTTGCCTTCCAAATTATAGGAATGTATTTGCTTTTGTAGTTTGTCTTTTAGTTCCCCTATTCCTGCTATTAAAATAATTGTATTATTAGGTAGGGATTTTGAAGCTTCAATAAGATATTCAAAACCTTTATAATAAACTAATCGGCCTAAGGTAAATATTATTTTCTTGTCTTTATATATTTTTTTAAGATTATCAAATACACTTCTTTTTACAGTTAATTCTTTATCATCAACTCCAATAGGAATGCAAGCTATTTTGTTTCTATATTTTTTTAAGATAGAAGATCCTTCTACATAAGTAGGAGAGGTAACAACGATAGAGGTAGCCTTTCTTAGTAACCAATCTAATAGAGGCTTATAGAAAATCATTAATTTGCGTTGTTTAATAATATCACTATGCCAGTGTAATACAATTTTAGTTTTAGGACGAGTAAGAAAGATGGCTAAATTAGCCATAGGGTTAGGAAGGTGAATATGTATAATATCATATTCATTCTGTATTTTCTTTAAAGTAGTGATGAAAGAAAAACTAAGAGGAGTGGAAGCAATAACTTTTAAAGTATGAGTGCGATATATTTTATAAGTATCGTTAGTAAATATATTTCCTTGAGTATGATTAGAGCATAACACATCTGTTTGAATACCCTTTACATTCAAACCCTCTACAATGTCATAATTAACTTTTTCGATACCCCCAAAATAAGGAGGGTAAAATTTCCCTATATGTAATACTTTCATACTATGTTTTCTAAAATAATTTGAGTAGTTCTTTTAAAATCAAAATGATTAGTTATAAAATCTTTTTGTTCTATTTTTTGAGGAGATAAGGACAATAATTTTTTTGCTAAATCTTCTGCACTCTCTTTATTAAAAAAATAGCAATTTTGGAATTCAGCATAAAGTTCTTTAAAAACCTCAATGTCAGACAATAAACAAGTTGTTCCTAAATAAAGAGCTTCTAAGGGAGGAAGCCCAAAACCTTCATAAATTGATGGTTGCACCAGTATAGAAGCCTTGTTCATATAGTTATAGAGTTCCTCATCGGATATTCTACCTGTAAAAATAATATTTTGATCTTTAAGGAAATCTTCATTAGAGAGTTTAGTTTTAAATCCTTCTTTTTCGCCTACTATTAACAATTGTTTATCAAATCCTTTTTTTCTTGCATATCTCCAGCCTTTCACTAAGGTTTCTAATCCCTTATGAGGTTTGATGTTGCCCACAAAGATAATAAATTCTTTAGAATTAGAAGCTTTTTGTGGAGAATAATTTATAAGTTCTTTTTTGATAGCACAAGGAGCTACAACAATATCTTTTGCTTTTTTGAAATGGAATGAAATCCTTTTCTTAGAGAACTCAGAAACGGTAAATATTTTTTTAGCTATTTTAATAGCTCTATTTAAGTAATATTTCCTTATATAGTAACCTATTTTTGAAGTAAGTTCTTTGATATCCAAGAAAACAACATCGTGGATAAAAGCATAAATGGGTATTTTTATTCCTATTGGGATATTAAAATTAGGGATTAAAAATACGTCATAAGAGTTGATTTTTGAACAAGGGAAGCAAAATAATTCTTTTACTGAAAATATAGGTATATTTACTTCTTGAATTTCTACATTCTTTGCTTTATATTTAGATAGTATATTGAAATTTCCTAACAATAAGTAATTATTCTTCTGCTCAGCCAATAGATAAGGAAGAATACCTTGTAAATAAGTTCCAATACCTGAACTATTATACATTCTACAATCGATAGCTATTTTCATATTTATTAGAACAATATAGATTTATAAGGCACTAAACCATTATTTGGGATGGCTAATGTTTTTATTATTTTAGAAAGAGCATATAAACACAAAAGGAATCCTATCAAAAATTTAGTTACTTTCCCTTTAAAAGCATTAGGCAGACAAGCAAAAAAGAAACACTCATAAAAACGATAATATAAAGAGAGCCTTGTAGCAATAATCTCTACCTCACTAAACAAAAGATAGATGCTAATATTTAGAAGAGCACACCATAAGAATAAATTTTTTGCTCTTTCGGAAAGATGCACTCTATTGATAAAGAAAAAAGTAATGAATAATATTACAAATCTCACAAATGTACTGGATGAATAGAGAATATTAGCATTATAAGATTCATCGTTTTGATAGGATATAATTCTTTCTATTAAGCGCAAATCAACCCCTATAATAGTACCTAATCCTTCTAATATAAAAGTTGTCGCTCCTAAATAAGCAAAAGATACTACAACCCCCAACACTATCCAAAAAATAAGATTTGTGCATTTCTTTTTTACAATAAAAATAATTGGTAGAAAGACAAGTGCTGAGTAATGAAACAAGATTGCTCCTAACAATGACAGATAGAAATACCATTTTTTATTTATAATGAGGGAATAGTAGCTCAGAGCTATAAAACCTAAGGCAAGCCCTTGGCGAATACCATTCATTTCATATGTCAAGAACCAAAAGCTCGAATAAATACAAATAGAAAGTAAGGGATATAAAGAGACTTTTTTAAAAGCGTATACCTTTAGGGATAATGAGATAAAGAAAAATAAGAAGAGAAAAAGGTGGAAATTACCTCCTATATATTTTATAAATTCAGCGAACCACTGAAAACCTATTTCAATATCGTCGGGGTTATTAAAAATATCTCGATAATGAGCAGTATCTGTACCTACTGTTATTTCTCTTAATCCTGCGATGTATAGAAGCCCGAAAATAACGGGGATATAGCTGAATACATATATATAGGTTTTGACTTCTTTAGAGAGTTTCTCTGTAAAGAAGAAGCGAGCTGTAAAAGCTAAAAACGAATATATGGGCACTAAAAAGTACATTTATAATTTAAATAATAAAAAACCTTTAATTCTCCCCTTTAAGCTTCCCCAATAGAACTTTTTATTAGAGGATAATACAATTCCCCTATGCTACGGATAAGATATTTGAGGTACATTATAAAATAAGTATAGTGCTTTCTTCCTAAAATTTCTTTTTTAAATAGTGCTCCAAAGCCGAGCCCATAGGAATAAGCTCTTTGATAGTTGTTAGAAGCAGCGTTTTGAGGATGAAATACTTTAGTATTTTTTGCAAAAATAGCTATGTCTTTTTTATCTAATAGTTGCCATATATAATCAGTTTCCTCACCTGAAGAGAAGAAAGTTCCAACTCCAAGACGCTCATCAAATAATTTCTTCTTATCAAAGATTACAAACAAGTTAAAAGAAATAGCGTATTTAAATAGAGATTTACGACTTACAACATCTGTTTTAGAGATAAAAATATTTTTAGTAATACTATCATAAGCCTCTACTAATGTAATTTTATTTTTTTTCTCTTTGAAAGTATATACAATTTCTTCTAAGAGATTATCACTATAATAACAATCATCATCAGGAAAGCCTATAATATCTCCAGAACATTCTTTAATACCAACATTTCTGTTATAAGAAAGCCCTTTTGTACTACTTCTAATGTATTTAATGTTTAAAATATTAGTATATCTATCAACAATATTCTGAACTTTATAGTGTTCATTCTGATCTACAATAATAAGTTCAAAGTTTTTATATGTTTGTTTTACAAGAGAGTCTAATAGTATGTTAATTTCATCTACACGCCCCAAAGTAGCAGTTACTAATGATATTTTCATAGGTTAGTTTTCTTTATTTTCTCAATAAGGTTATTTATATGAAAATCTTCAGAATAGAAATGGCTAAATACTGTTGATTTGTAATTTTCTAACACATTAATAGCCTCAATATTTTTTTTCTCAAAAGAGATAATCTCTTCTAAAACTTCATCATTATTTGATATTTCAATTTGATATTGTGTATTTTTTAATCCTTCTTTAAAAGCAAAAATATAGTTACTGTATATTGGTATGACTCCATTAGCTAAGTAAGTATTCATTTTTGTAGGAGTAGCAACTCTATTCATTTCAATATCTTTACGGATAATAAATCCATATTTATAATGTTGTAATGCTTCAAACAACTGGTTATAAGGCAAGTGATCTATTAGGACATTTTCTAAGTTATATTTTTTTAAATAATCTTGAGCTTCTTTTTTTTCAGAAGTGTATAGAGTAAGTGTTGCATTTGGTATTTTAGTCTTAATTTCTTTATATATCTGTAACATTTCATCAATACATTGCCATTTAGACATAGTTCCTGCATACACAAATGAAGGAGTTTTATATTTTTCTTTCACAAAAAAACTTTCCTCTATTAATTTCTGATTGAAACAAGGCATTACATAAAAATTATCCTTAAATTTGATTTTATATTTATTCTCATAGTGATATTTCATTCTATCGGAAACAAATAATGCAAAAGAAACTAATTTTAGTGATATATATTCAAAACATCGCCAAAGAATATATTTTAGCCATTTATCTTTTTTTGTATAATTTACTAATATTTCCTCAGGCATAATGCCTTGATACCAACATATTACTTTCTGTTTTCTATTTTTTAAGAGGAGTTTTAGATGGGCTTTAGCATTGACAACAACTACTATTTCTGTTTTTTCTATTTGTTTAATATTATCTACTATAAGGACATCTTCTCCAGACTCTCTTTCCAAAGCCTTTTTAATAATATTTACATAGTGAATAGTAGCATCGTGTCTGTCTCCCTGCTCAAAAAATATTTTATATTTCATTTCTTTTTCTTAAAAAATTCAACTATTCTTTCGCAAGCTTTGCCATCGCCATAGGGGTTATGTAAAGCACTCATTTTTGAGTATTTTTCTTGGTTATTAAGTAGTTGTTCGCATTCATTTACTATTTTTTGCTCATCGGTACCTACCAAGATAACTGTACCTGCACTTACTGCTTCAGGACGCTCGGTAGTGTCACGCATTACCAATACTGGCTTTCCTAAACTAGGGGCTTCCTCTTGTATGCCACCACTATCGGTAATGATAAGATAGGATTGGTTCATCAGCCAAACAAAGGCAGGATAGGCTAAAGGTGCTATGAGCTTCACATTTTCAATACCTGATAATATACGATAAACAGGTTCTTTTACATTAGGGTTTAAATGCACTGGATAGACTATCTGTACCTCAGGATTTTGTAAAGCGATTTTTTTCAGTGCCTGACAGATATGTATAAAGCCTTCGCCTTGATTTTCACGTCGGTGTCCTGTAACTAAGATTAGCTTTTTAGTGCTATCTACTGCCTTTTTTAAAGCATCAATCTCTTTGTCTTGTAACTTTTCTACTTTTTTTGTACTTTCTAAAAGAGCATCTATCACTGTATTGCCCGTTACCAAAATACTTTTTTCGTCTACCCCTTCTTTTAATAGGTTTTGCTTTGCTTGCTGGGTAGGAGCAAAATGAAAATCGGCTATGGCTCCTGTTACTTTTCGGTTAATCTCCTCTGGGAAAGGTGCATATTTATTAAAAGTCCTAAGTCCTGCTTCTATATGGCACACTTTAGCTCCTGCATAAAAGCCTGCAATACTCGCCGCCATAGTGGTAGTAGTATCGCCGTGCACGAATATATAGTTAGGGTTACAATGCTCTAAAACAGTTTTTAGTTCTGTAATAATTGTAGCGGTAAGTGTATACAAATTTTGATTAGGCTTCATCACATTAAGATCATAATCCGCTTTTATCTCAAAGAAATCTAACACTTGATCCAACATCTCACGATGTTGTGCTGTCACACATACTTTTGTATCAAAAGTTGTTTCTTTTTGAAAAGTCTTTATAAGCGGAGCCATTTTAATAGCCTCGGGACGTGTGCCAAATATAAAAAGGAGTTTTGTTATTGCCATATTGTTTTGTAAATATTAAGTCTATTACCTTTGTAAATAGGGTGAATCGTTGTAAATAAAGTATTAAATATCTTCATTAAGAAAAGAGCAAGAAAGCTTTTGTGTTTCTTGTAATACAGAATCTTACTATTCATTAACATTTGGTATTTTTTCAAACACCATTTTGTCTCTTTTTGAACAGTAGAGCCTCCTTCTAAATGAATAAGATGATGATTCGTTAATATTACAGAAGAATATCCTTTTCTTTTCAATCGAAAAAATAAGTCTGTTTCTTCAAAATACATAAAATAATCCTCATCAAAACCTTTTAATTCATTAAAAAGTTCTTTTTTTATAAAAATATCTGCTCCACAAATGTAATCTACTTCTCTCACACCTTCTCCTTTAGTAATAGAAAAAGCTAAAGATAAATTATTATTGTAATAATTATTATATAAATGCCTAAAACCTATATCAGAAAATTCTTGTAGTAATGAAGGGAAATGCCCTGCTGAAATAGTTTTTTGCTGTTGTCCATTAAGCAATGAAACTCCACAAGCTCCTATATTTTCGCTGTCCCTATCTTTCATAAAGTTATATAACACCGATAATGTATTTTCTATAAGCAAAGTATCACTATTAAGCAAAAACAAATACTCACCTTGAGCATACTTTGCTCCAAGATTATTAGCCCTACCAAACCCCAGATTTTCATTGGACTCTATTATTTTCACTAAAGGATAACTTACCTTTATTGCCTCTACTGAATTGTCAGAGGAAGCGTTATCTACTACAATAATCTCGAAATCTATCTCTATTGTATGTTCGTAGATAGATTTTAAACAATTCAGTGTAATATCTTTAGTGTTATAATTAATTATGATAATAGATACCCACATATACTATGACAACATCTTCTTTATTCTTTGTATAATTTGAGGGGGTAATAATCTCTTAATTGTTAATTTCAATATTCCTTTATAGAAATAGATATTTCCTCCAAAATATTGGAATAATATTCTCCAACCTCCTTCTGTCTTGAATTTTCCCTTATTTTTCTTAAAATAGAATTTATATATAAATCCTAACAAAAATTCATTAAACAAACGTTTCTTTTCTTTTTTGTAGTAATACATTTCATTTTTCGTGTCTACCAACATTTCTCGGCGAATGGTGAGGTAATTTACCACAAATACTTCAAAAAAGTTATACCCACCATTAGTAGCTCCATCAGCAGCATCTTCAAAAATACGCTTATTGATCATTAAATTCTTCTGACTCTCTTTAGCAGCTGTTATATAAAGAGGAATAAGAGTAAACCATGTTCCCATATATTTTTCAAAGTTGATAGTAGGTACAAATTTAGTAGCTACGATATTGGAACTTATAAAAGTTATCCAATAGCTAATATCACTTAAATATTCTTCGATAGTTTGATATATTTTTGTTTCTTCATCTTTTTCTTTAGGAAAAATCTTGAGGTGAATCAATCCATAATCAGTATTCTTGAGTTTAGCCAATAAGAAAGACAAAGCACCATCTTTTAAAAAGTCGTCGTCACCTAGCACCCAAACGTATTGAGCGGTTGCTTTTTTAAAACATTGTACAAAATTGCCATCCATACCTAAATTAGTAGTATTTTTGCTATAAATGATAGGCATTCCCGTTTGAATATAGTTCAGTACTACCTCTTCAGTGTTATCAGGAGAACAGTTGTCGGATACAATGAATTCTATTTCACTACAATCAATTGTTTTCAGCTCTTTTTGTATGGCTTTTAGAGCGTTGTCTAATATTTTTGCCCTATTATAAGTAGGAATACAAATACTTAATAATTTTTTAGTATCATACATAGTATTCTTGTTTTTTAGTTTTAAAAATATAGTAGCTCATAGGCAAACTCACACAAGTTGCTATCAAAAAGTACCCCAAAATGAGAGTCTCGATAGTAAAATATTTGGCAGTAATATACATTTCAGATACACAACAGAGCCCTACAAAAAAGGCTTGAAACAAAAAAGGCTCCTTCTTAAAACATCGCAAAGCCGTTGCCCACGTATTGATGATATTGTTAATAGGCACTGATAGAAAAAATACCGCGCACAACGATAAGGGCAAGAAACGGTGTCCTAAACTGAAATCAAAATATTGTAGCCCCGCAATAAAAGCAAGCACTCCTAAGATTACTAACACAGCCACTAAACTCGATTTGGTAAGGGTACTCTCTACAGAATTATCTAATTCTTTATATTCCCTTTTAGCAATCAAAGAAGACCACAAAGGTACTTTTGTAGATGTCCAACTTACTACTAACGAGAGAATAGCATTCAGAATAGTGAGGGTAATTCCTACTTCTCCCGCTACCACTGGTCCATAAAAAGCAAAAACAATAGGGTTAAAAGCCTGAAAAATAAAATAACCACTTGCCCAACTAAGCGCTATCTTCCACTGCAATGGAAATATTTCTTGCCAATAGCTTATTTTTTCAACGAGAGGTTGCTTCCACAATGTATATAGGATTTTAGTATAGCCTCCTCCTAAATATAAACTTACAAGTACTATAAACCCTACCATAGCATTGATTGCCACCACATATAATTTCGCACCCAATAGTAAGCTCAACCAAGAAATACTCATTACTGTAATTTGTTGAATAAGTGCAAACCGAGCCATTTCCTTTACTTTATGCATTCCTTGCAAAATAGCCATTATAGGAGATAGCAACAGATTGCTTCCAGCAAAAAAAGCTACTATTAGCCAAGGAGTCTTCCATTGGATATGTTCGATACCCACAGTGTTTCTATAAAAAAAATAACCTCCTCCAAAAGTAAGTGCTAATAGCAATAAGAAAGCAAAAATGGCATACCACTTTACTGAAAAATGTAAGATAGAAGCCAATCGAGAAATGTGCTTTTTGTCCCCTTCAAAAGTATTATTTTTTATTCTTATATGAGCCATTTCGTGAGCTACAAATTGGGTAAGGATACCTCCCAAACCTAACTCAAAAAATATTTGAATAGCCAATACAGAAGCAAAAGTAAAATAGAACCCTTGTTCTTCTTTTGAAAGAAACTTAGCAATCAGAAAAACGGTAACAATACCTCCTCCTGCTTGGATAATCCTTGCAGAAGTAGTGTAGAGTATAGCTCCATCTATTCCTAATTTATTAAAGACAGCCTCTCGTGTTCTTCTTATATTCATCTATTTATTTCCGATCCATTCTACCATTTTTTCTATTCCTCTTTTTGAGGTCATTTTAGGTTGCCATTGCAATATTTTTTGAGCTTTAGTATTATCGGCTACGAACACTAATTGATCGCTCTCTCTAAAGGGGAGCTCTTTATATTGCATTTTTATACCTAAAAGTTTTTCTAACATAGCAAAAAGTTCTAGTAGTGAAAGACTATTTTCAATACCTCCACCTATATTAAAGGCTTGCCCTTTGGCTTGTTCTATATATTTGATACCTTGAAAATAAAGACTTACTACATCATCGGCATAAAGCACGTCACGTACTTGCTTGCCATTGCCTGAGATAGTAAATAGTTCTCGATTTGTACCTTGTTTTATCTCAATTGCTTTTTGCACAAACCAACCAATCCAACCTTGGTCGAAAGTAGCGTGCTGATGACTTCCATACATTGATGAATGTCTAAATACTAGGGTTTTAAGTCCATAAATACGATGAAAATCCAATAAATATTGGTCGGCTGATCCTTTAGAACATCCGTAAGGCGAATGGAAATCTAAAGGATAAGTTTCAGGAAATCCTT
Organism: Capnocytophaga sp. oral taxon 902; assembly: GCF_013394735.1. NCBI lineage: Bacteria > Pseudomonadati > Bacteroidota > Flavobacteriia > Flavobacteriales > Flavobacteriaceae > Capnocytophaga > Capnocytophaga sp. oral taxon 902. The sequence continues at coordinate 1,219,423 of NZ_CP058261.1, read as the reverse complement.
TAGGATATTCTTGACAGGTATATCGCATCTGTTCTTCTTGAAAAGTAAGATTAGCGAAATCGCCATATACTTTATTGGTTGATGAGTATAAGATGTAAGCATCAGGACAGTATTTTCTAATAGCATCTAATAAGTTGAAAGTGCCCATTGCATTCACTTCAAAATCCAAACGTGGGTTTTCAATAGAAGTAGTCATTGCTACTTGTCCAGCCAAATGAAACACAATATCAGGCTGTTCTTTTTTGATCACAGTTTCTACATCATTGGTGTTGCGTATATCATAAGGATAATAAGAGAATTTACCGAGCGTTCTGAGCCAATCTAAGTTTTGGGCACTACCATAACGGAAAAGATTGTCTAAAACTACCAATTCTTCTCCTCGTTTTAATACTTCTTGAGCTAAGTTGCTTCCTACGAAGCCGCAACCGCCTGTTATCAAATATTTCATTGTATCTCGTTTTTTACAAATTGTTCTATATTTTCTTCTAAACTTCTTTTAGGTTGCCACCCTAAAGAGCACAACATACTATTATCTACTTGGGGCTCCATAATCTCCCCCTCTCGGTAAGGAAGTGCTCCAAAATTCAATTGGGTTTCAATAGGACTACCTTTTAGTTTTTCTAGTGTGTTTTTTACTAATGTTACAAAAGTTTTTACAGGGGTAAGCACTCCAGTACCTACCTCTATATCATTAAAGGCTTTTAGTTGTGGTGCTTGTTCTAAACAAGTAAGGTAGGCACTTACCACATCATCTATATAGATAAAATCACGCTTTTGTGTGCCTGCGGTGAGTGGGATTATGTTTTTTTCCTGCTGGAGTTCATTCAAGATCCAAGAGGTAAATTTGTCATTGCCATCTTGTTCTCCAAACATATGTTCTAATTTTAAGTTTACCACTTGTATTTTATCAGACGCCAATTGCAACCACTCTTCAAATTGTTTTTTCGATAAAGCGTAATAATTTAAATATTTATATAATAAGGTCCCGGTGTTAAAAAAGGTCCCGGTGTTAAAAAAGGTCCCGGTGTTAAAAAAGGTCCCGGTGTTAAGCAACTCTATACCAAACATTAAGTTGGTCTCAAGTATCTGCTGTATACTCTCTCCTTTTCTACCATATACACAGGCTGTATGAATGATAGTGTCTATATATTGCTCTTCAAAGGCTTTTCGCAAAGGTACTTGGTCTATATCATAGCTTTTAAAAGTGTTTTCAAAACCTTTTAAACGCCACATATTAGAGGTAGAGCGTTTGAGTACTACTACCTCATAGCCTTTGTTTACCAATGCCTTCAGCAAATGACTGCCGAGGAATCCTGTTGCGCCCGTTAAAAGTATTGTCATAATTATATTGCTATTTCAAATTCTTGCTCTATGTAGGATTGAAAAAACTCCCACGAAAGGCACGTTCAGCTTGCGCTGATGGGGGTTTGCCCACGAATTGCACGAATTTGCACGAATGCTTCAGCTTGCGCTGATGAGGGTGATATTGTAAAGAAACCTATTTTGTGCTAAAGTTAGAAATTTACTCCAAAATATTCTTCTAATTTTTCTGCGATATAGTCTAACTGTTCTTCGCCTAAAGCTGGATAAATACCTACCCAAAAGGTTTGATTCATTGTGATATCGGTATTAGTAAGGTCTCCTACTACACGGTATTCCACTCCTTTGAAATAGGGTTGCTTAGTGAGGTTACCCGCAAATAATAAACGTGTGCCTATCTTATGCTGGTCTAAGAAGCGGAGTAAATCTACACGTGCGGTACCTGCATCTTCTTTAAGGGTGATAGGAAAACCAAACCACGAAGGGTCGCTATTGGGGGTTGCCTCTGGTAGGTATAAAAAATCAGTAAGGGTTTGGAGTCGCTCTTTGAGGTAGGCGAAATTTTTACGGCGTTTTTCTATAAACTCCTCTACGCGGTCTAACTGTGCTAATCCGCAAGCGGCTTGCATATCGCTAATTTTTAGGTTGTAACCTAAATGTGAATATACATACTTATGGTCATATCCAAAAGGCAAATCACCGTGCTGTTGCGAGAAACGGCAGTTGCAAGTGTTGTCACAACCTGGTGCACAATAGCAATCACGCCCCCAATCGCGGAAAGACTCGGCTATGGTTTTTAGCTCGGCATTGTTAGTAAATACTGCACCTCCCTCGCCCATTGTGATATGGTGGGCAGGGTAGAAACTAAGTGTTGCAATATCACCAAACGTACCTACTTTTTGTCCGTTGTAAGTAGCGCCGAGTGCATCGCAGCAGTCTTCTACGAGCCAAAGGTTATATTTCTCACAAAGGGCTTTTATTTTCTCTAAGTTGAAAGGATTTCCTAAAGTATGGGCAAGCATAATTGCCTTGGTTTTAGGGGTGATGGCTTGTTCTATAAGGTCGGCGTTTACATTGTGAGTATGTAGGTCTACATCTACAAATACGGGTACTGCTCCAAACTGAACAATAGGGTTCACCGTAGTAGGGAATCCTGCTGCAACGCCTATTACTTCATCACCTTTTTTGATAGCACGGTCACCTAATTTAGGTGATGTGAGCGCACTAAAGGCTACTAAGTTAGCTGATGAACCTGAGTTTACAGTGATGCAGTATTTTACCCCCAGAAAGGCGGCTAACTTTTCTTCGAAAGCACGGTTGAAACGTCCTGTGGTGAGCCAAGCGTCGAGTGAAGCGACGACCATATTTTGGAGTTCTTGCTCACCGATTACTTTTCCTGAAGGAGGGATTACTGTTTTTCCTGCTTCAAAGGGTTTGGGTTTGTAAGCCTCTTCGGCATATTGGGTTACTAATTTTGCTATTTCTTCTCTGATGCTGTCTAAGGTCATTTATTGTAGTGTTTTTCTTGTTGTTAGTTTGAGTATTCCATATAGCCTTTGATTTCGTAAAGGCAGTGGGTTTGCATATCTGCTCCTCGTAGCCACGCGCGATGCCAATGGACGATTTTTTCTAAAGTATCGGCGAGTCGCCATTGAGGATGCCATTTGAGTCGGGTGGCAGCTTTGGAACAGTCGAGTTTTAGAAAGTTAGCTTCGTGAGGCTGTTCGCTCTTGTCCCATTCATAACGGGCTCCTTCGCCCCAAAATTGTACCATTTTTTCTAATATCCATTGCACGGGCTGGCAATCGTCGTCCTTAGGTCCAAAGTTCCAACCTTCGGCAAAGGCATTGCCCTCATTATACAAGCGTTCAGCTAATACTAAATAGCCTGAGAGGGGTTCTAATACGTGCTGCCACGGACGTGTAGAGAGGGGGTTACGGATAATCACGGGCTGTTGTTGCTCAAAAGCTCGCAAGATATCGGGTATCAACCGGTCGTCAGCCCAATCACCTCCTCCTATTACATTACCTGCACGGGCTGAGGCTACAGCTGCGGTATCGTTAGTATAAAAAAATGAACGGCGATAGGCAGAGACTACTAACTCAGCGCAACCTTTGCTATTGCTATAAGGGTCGTGTCCGCCCATAGGTTCGTTTTCACGATAGCCCCATTCCCATTCTCGGTTCTCATAACACTTATCGGTAGTGATAATAACTACCGATTTCAGCTGAGGGGCATAACGAGCAGCTTCCAAAACGTTTACAGTACCTATTACATTGGTACTATAGGTGTCTACTGGTTCTTTGTAGGAAAGTCGTACTAAAGGTTGGGCAGCTAAGTGTAACAATACATCGGGGTTGAAAGAGCGTATACTCTGCGAGAGCTGTTGTAGGTTGCGAATGTCGCCTATTTCGGTTTGCATATTCTCACCTACTTTAGCTACTTCAAAGAGAGCGGGCTGGGTAGAAGGAGCTAATGAAAATCCTTTTACTTCAGCCCCCATCAGCTGTAGCCATAGGGATAGCCACGACCCTTTGAAGCCTGTGTGCCCTGTAACAAATACGCGTTTGCCTTTCCAAAATTGTGGATTTACTTTTCCTATTGCCATACTTTCCAAGGAGCTTTATCGTTTTGCCATAATTCTTCTAAGAGCATTTTGTCACGAAGAGTATCCATTGGTTGCCAGAATCCTTCGTGTTTGTAGCTCATCAGCTGTCCGTCGGCAGCTAATCCTTTGAGAGGTTCTTGTTCCCAAATTGTATTATCGTCTTTGATCCGCTCTATCACTTTGGGAGAGAGTACAAAAAATCCTCCATTTACGAGAGCACCATCGCCTTTTGGTTTTTCTTGGAACTTCATAATCTGATTGTCTACTATATCTAAAGCCCCAAAGCGACCCGGGGGGTAGACAGAAGTGAGGGTAGCTTGCTTACCGTGAGCTTTATGAAAAGCTAGTAATTTAGCAATATCAATATCAGCAACGCCATCACCATAGGTAAAGCAAAAAGCTTCCTCATTGGCTATATAAGGCAATACTCTTCTAAGGCGTCCTCCCGTCATAGAGCGCTCTCCTGTATCTACGAGGGTTACTTTCCACGGTTCAGCACGTTTTTGGTGTACGTGCATCTCGTTGTTTGCCATATCGAAAGTGATGTCGGACTGGTGCATAAAATAGTTGGCAAAGTACTCTTTGATGATATAGCCTTTATAGCCACAACAGATGATGAACTCATTGATGCCATAATGTGAATAAATTTTGAGGATATGCCATAAGATGGGCATTCCTCCTATTTCTACCATTGGTTTGGGTTTTACAACGGTCTCTTCACTGAGGCGTGTACCGAGACCACCTGCTAATATTACTGCTTTCATAAAGATAATTTTGTGCGAGCCGCACGGGCAATTATTTTTTTATTTATAAAAATTTACTTATTACCTGCTATAAACGCATCGGCGAAGAAGTTTTCTTCTTTTAGTCCTTGTTCGGAGAGGAGTTTTTGAGCGCTTTGTATCATCACTTCACTACCACAAGCGTATACTTGTGCTTTTTGCCAAAGGATAGGTTGCTGTAATGCTATTTCTTGTACATAACCTTTAGCCCCTTGCCACTGCTCTTCGCGAGAGAGTACGGGTATATAGGTGAAATTAGGTAGTGTTGTTTTGGGTTGCCAAAAGAGGTCTTCTTTCTTTCTTCCTCCCCAAAGTAACCATATTTTTTTATGAATTGTTAATTCAGGTGTAGATTGTAGCTGCTCTAAAATTGCTTTTATAGGTGCGATTCCAGTGCCTGTAGCTATTAAAACGATCTCCTCACAATTGGGATTATTGCGATAGAAAAAAGTACCCAGCGGGCCTTCCATTCGTAATAAGTCGTTAGGTTTGGCTTCGTTAAACCAGTACTGACTAAATAAACCTCCTTCATAATTACGGATAAAGAGTCTTAGTTCATTGGCTTCACATTGGCTATGACTGATAGAATAACTGCGTTTTTGTCCATTTCTGATGATATCTATATATTGTCCTGCTAAAAACTGAAAATCGACCTTAGGGGGCAAGCGCAATACTACTTCTACAATATTAGGAGTAAGTACAGTGATGTTATTTATTTTACAAGGTGTAACTTGTGGTTTAGGCAATTTTACTGCCAAGTCTTCTACATCTAATATTACTTCTGATCTAGGTACTACATTGCAGGAGAGTACATAGCCCGCTGCTTTTTCTTCTGCGGTAAGCACTTTTTCGTCTTGCAAATTCTCAACTTTGCCTTGAAGTATTTTTACACGGCAACTCCTGCAACGTGCCTCAAAGCACGAATATTCTAAACTGATATCGTTATCTAAGGCGGCTCTTAGCAAAGAGGTATTCTCATCACAAGGATAAGATTTGTCGTTTTTTAAATGTATGGTATACTTACTCAAAATATTTTATAAATAATGTCGTCTTATCTTTCTTATACTCCTATCTGTACATACTCCCATCCCTTGCTTGGCAACTCAAAGGCATTATACTGATTCCTTCCATCGAAAATTACTTTTTCTTTTAGCATTTTAGCTATCTCGTCGAAATCGGGCACGCGGAACTCTTTCCATTCGGTAAGCAACAACAAAGCGTCCGCACCTTTTAGGGCTTCGTATTTACTATCTACGTAGGTTACGGGTATATCTTTTAGGTAACATATCTTTGCCTCGTGTACCGCTTTGGGGTCATACGCTTGTACTTTGGCTCCGCGTTTCACCAATTCTTTAATGACGTAAATTGCAGGTGCTTCGCGCATATCATCGGTTTCGGGCTTGAACGAGAGCCCCCATACAGCAAAGGTTTTTCCGCTGAGGTCTTCCCCATATTTGGCAACTACTTTCTGGGCAATCACTATCTTCTGACGGTTGTTCACATTGTCTACTGATTCAATCAGTTCTGCTTTGTAATCTACCTCTTCTGCTAATTTTTTAAGTGCCAATACGTCTTTCGGAAAACAAGAACCACCATAACCACAACCAGGGTAGATAAAACTATAGCCTATCCTGCTATCAGAACCTATCCCTATACGCACTTTATTTACATCAGCCCCTACACGCTCACAGATATTCGCGATTTCGTTCATAAATGAAATCTTAGTAGCCAGCATAGTATTCGCAGCGTATTTGGTCATCTCTGCCGAACGAATGTCCATCGTGATAAAGCGTTCGTTTTGTAAGAAAAAAGATGAGTAAAGGGCTTTCATCTTAGTAAAAGCCTCCTCGCTATCAGCCCCTATTACTACACGGTCAGGTTTCATAAAATCCTGAATTGCTTTGCCTTCTTTTAAAAACTCGGGGTTGGACACCACGTGAAATTTGTAATTCACTCCGCGTTTATCCAAGGCAGCTTGCACAGTAGTGAGTACCTTGTCGGCAGTGCCTACGGGCACGGTCGATTTGTCTACTACTATTAACTCTCCTTGCATTGTCTCACCTATCTGTTGGGCTACCGAAAGCACATATTGTAAGTCTGCCGACCCATCATCACCCATAGGAGTTCCTACAGCTATAAAAGCTATCTCAGCACCTTTGATTGCCTCCGCGAGGTCAGTAGTGAAAAATAGTGTTTTAGCTAAATTGCTCTGTACCATTTCTTCCAATCCTGGCTCGTAAATAGGAATCACACCTTGTTTGAGCTTCTCTATTTTCTCAGAGTTTACATCTACGCAAGTTACCTTGTTGCCCATCTCAGCGAAACAAGTCCCTGATACTAACCCCACATACCCAGTGCCTATGACTGCTATTCTCATTCTATTTTCTTATCTAAGGTTTCATATTCGGAGTTATTGCTTTTAAACTCCTTTACTATTTGTTTTAATAAACGCACTACTTTTGTCTTATCCCCTTGCGTAGCTACTTCATATATTTGGGTAGTGAGTGCCTCTATCTCAGTAAACGACATTGAAGGGTCTTTGCTAATCATTATTTTCTTGTGGTGCGTAGGCATTGTTTAATATAAATGGGAAATTTTGTACAAAAATATAAAATTCTTTTTAATTCTTTTATAGAGAAACTTTATATTTTCTTAAAAACGCCTTTTATTCTTTCTCGGTCTGCATCAGTAAGATTAGAACCTGAGGGGAAACATAACCGATTGTCAAAAAACAGGTGCTCGCTGGTCTTCTCTATCAAATCCTGTCTTCGCCTTGTCAATAGTAATAGCCGAAAGCGCCGATACTTTCACTCCATAGCCTAAAAAGTGCTGTAAATCCTCTTCAAAGCCATTTACATTAGGAACTAAGGGGGCTACCCAATTCTCCTCAAAGGCTTGATGGATATATTTAAGTTCGTTTCCTCCCATATGTGAGTAAAACAACCATATTTTTTTCGTACTATTATCTTTTTATAAAATTCTCAGCATTTATAATACTTTATCAGCAATTGTTATGCCATTTGAAATGGTAGCATTACTTCCTATAAAAGTTCTTCTACTTACTATAACATCTCCATTAATTCTAGTACAAGTGGAAATGTGACAAAAATCACCAATTTGCACATTGTGTTTGATATTTGCTTTTGTGTTGATAACACAATGTTTCCCTACTTTTGCCTTGGCATTGATAAAGGCATTAACAAAAATAGGACTCAGCACAATAAAGGCAATCATTGCTGTAAGGAAGTCTAACGCCGGTTTTATAATATTCCTATACATCTATTTTCTCCCAAAAGTTACCCGTGTTGCTTCCACCTGCCTGTCGCACAACCACCATTAATCATTAACCACTAACCATTAACCATTAACCATTAATCACTACCTTAAACAGCGTATGGCTATTGCCACTGCCTAAGTTGTCATAGATATCCACTACCTTTAGTCCAGCGCGTTCCACGCATTTTATCATATCGCCCGAATAGTACATCTTGCTATTGCCGTTTGCCATTGCCGTAAAATACACACTGATTTGGGTAAGGCAATACGCCCCCGTTTCGTGTTGTTGTCTGTCCCAATAGGCTTCCAGAATATACAACTCGGTATGAGCGTCCATCGCAGCAGCTGCCCTACTGAGAATACTCGTTACTTCCTCCTCTGAGAAGCAATCCAAAAACTGACTCATCCATATCACGTCAAAACCTTTCGGAAAAGGTACAGAAGCGTCCAACAGATTAGCCGGATAGCCTCCAATACGCTCAGCCCCTTGTTTGCCTGCGATATTGTTTTTCATCAAACGCAGTTGCTGAGGTAAGTCCATAATGGTTACCTGCACATCGGGGTTAAAGCTCACGGTCTTTAACGCAAAGCGTCCCGTATTACCTCCCACGTCTAAGAGCGTCTTTACAGGGCGTTTAAAAATGATATTTAAAGCATCTTCAAAAGAGTAATCAGAATAGTAATGGTCAAAAGCAAACCACTTTTCTTGCGCCTTTTGGGGCAATTGTGAGAGCCCCTCATAAATCGTAGGCCAAGACCCAAACACTTTAAGTCCCGCAGGTTTCCCTTCTTTAAGGGCTTCTTCAAGGTGAAACAACCCTTCGTAGCACACCTCTTGAATGAATTCCATATTCACACGGGTGGTCTTGTCGCGAAGCAAAAACCAGCCTGCTTTCGATATCGCAAAGCGGTCGCCCTCTTTCAAGAGTACCGTACCTATGGAAAGCGACGACTCCAAAAGTATTTTCACAGCATAGTCACTCAGCTGTGTTTTAGTAGCCACCTCCTGCATTGTCAATCCTTCAGGGGCATTGCACAAAGCCTCGAACACGCCGAGTTTTACCATTAAGTGTGATATTTGGAACACCACAGGCGCAAAAGCAATCTCTTGAGCCAAGCGCTGAGCTTCCAAAGCCGTTTTTTGTTCAGTAGTGTATTGTTTTCTGATTGCTGGTGTTAAATTCATATGCTTAAATATCTCAGTTTAACAATTAAGGTGCAAATGTACAAATTAAATAGCAAATAGCAATAAAAAGATTTTTCAGCTATCTGCCACCCTTTCGTTTCTTAGCTCTTTCCTTGATTATTCCTTTTTCTTATTAACATTTGTTTAACATATGATATTCAGTGAATTAACGCCTTTTCTATACCAATCGTCCAAGATTCGTATAAGCTTCCTATAAGCTTTCTATAAGCTAAGACCACTCTTTTCATTTGTCCATTTGTTAATTCTTTCTTACCTTTGCCGTCGAATTTAATGTGTTTTATTTTGCCTACTTTTCCCAAAACCGAAAAACTCTGCAAGCGTGAAGCCATTCAGCAACTCTTTGCCCAAGCCGAGGCATTTACCTGCTATCCGCTTAGGTTGTTGTACGCCCCTGTTAGCAGCTTAGAAGCTCCTTACCAACTGCTTATCAGTGTGCCCAAACGCACTTTCAAGCGCGCAGTACATCGCAATTTCCTAAAACGACGCCTGCGCGAAAGCTACCGACTCCAAAAACACTTATTGCCCGTAAAAACCGAAAAGTATGCCCTTGCCTTTCTCTATATAGGGAAAGAACTCACCGATTACGCCACCATTTACAAATCCGTAACCCAACTCATAGAAGATTTTTCTCATCAGCTCACCCAAGAATAACCCATCGCTTTTGCGCTCCACCTTCCCCCTTTGAAGAGGGATTAGGGAGATGTTTAAATTACCCCCTATGAAAAAGATTATCATTTTTGCCTCAGGTTCAGGCTCCAATGCCGAACGTATCGCTACCTATTTCCACCAAAAAGGTACTGCACAGGTAAGCCTTATACTCTGCAACAACCCTCAGGCAGGCGTACTCTCGCGTGCCAAACGCTTAGCCATTCCCTCTTTAGTTTTCAACCGACAAGCGTTCTATGAGTCGGATATCGTCCTCAATATCCTTAAATCCCAGCACCCCGACCTTATCGTGCTGGCAGGATTCTTGTGGAAAGTACCTGCTTATCTCACCGAGGCTTATCCTCATAAAGTCATCAACATACACCCTTCTCTTTTGCCCAAATACGGCGGTAAAGGAATGTATGGCTCACACGTGCACGAAGCCATCATTGCCAATGCCGAGAAAGAAAGTGGCATCACCATTCACTATGTAAACGAACATTACGACGAAGGTAATATCATCTTCCAAGCCAAAACAACCGTACTCCCCACCGATACTCCCGATACCTTAGCCGAAAAAATTCACTTATTGGAATATGAGTATTTCCCAAAAGTCATTAGCCAGTTAGTAAATGAGAAAACTCAAATTACACGTTAGTCACTGAGCTGTCCGTTCAAATCTCACATAGATTTTCACAGAATAGGATGCAAATAGTAATTAATATATTCTAACACGGAATCAAGAATAAATATTCTTAAAAATTACAATGAGTTACACAGAATTATACAATACTATAAAAGAGAACACTCTTATTCAAGGAGTAAGTATAGAACATCTTGAAAGAAAAGAAACTCTATACTATGATGAAACTGAAAATGTAAAGCATTTGATCCTTAAAAATGGATCTCTCAATGCAGCATTTGATACAGTATTTGTACTTGGGGGTATTCAAGCTGAGGATACAATTTCTATTGAAAGTCTCAAATCAAGACTTGGAAAACAACCGACAACAGAACTTAAGGCAAAAAAAGACTTAAAAGGTAATTTTATTGCAATTCTGAGAAAAAATAATTTCCGTCAGATTTTAGAGTTGATACAAGAAAAAAAATGGCACATTCATTTCAGTGCAGTACAAATCCTATACTATGCTTTCGTAGATATTATAGATTCTATAGAGGGTACTGAAATATATCTAGATTCTATAGAGGGTACTGAAATATATCCTTGGGAATTTAAGGCTGAATTATATCAAGTGCTAAAAAAAGACTGTAGAAAAACCGTAGAGCATTTTAAAAAGTATAAATATCCAAATATAAAGGACTCAGAAAAAGAAGAATTTTTAGAGGGCATAATAAGAATGATAGAAGAACAAATTAAAGAGTCAGCATCAAAATACTTGACAAATCCTTTATTAATGTTATTGAAAACACTTATCTGTACAGCTAAAAGACAAAAAAAGCTTACTTTTATCCAAGAGGAGGAGACTGGTATATGGGTAGAGTCTTTTATTCAATTTTACAGACAAGAAATTATAAAATTTCATAGAAAGGATTTAATATTTGATGAAGAAAGCCAAGTACAGGATATGCTCAAGAAAGAGAATCTTGAAATAAATGGAGAACTTTTAACTAATTATAGTTTTATAGATTCTAAAAAAAATGCAATGATACAAGTATCTGATTATGTAGTTTCTATAATTAAAAAGTACATAGTATTTCTTGATAGGAAAGAGTTAGAGATTGAACAAGATATTAAAAACTTTGATGATATACAAAAAAGAAACTACGTTCTTTTGAATACTGTTCTTAAAGATTCTTTAGACTATAACCCTTTGTTTCTGAATTTTACTGTTTGTTGGTATACTTACAAAAAGTTTATGAAGTATATAAAAGAGTATAGTTGTAAGTGATAGAAAAATATTGGAGAACTATTAGTAAATCAACTCAGATAAAGAATATCCGTGCAATCCATATAATCGAAGTGAGACTTCTAAGATAGCTTGCTGTCTAATGCATCATTATTTGGATTTATCCGTAATTTATTTTGTTCGACCGTAGCTAATTCACTAATCTACCATTAGTTCAGAGCAACCTTGGAGCAACTAATGTAAGTTCCACTAATAATTGCAATTTTAAGTAGTAATTTTTAGTAAAACTTTTATTTTTCAGAGGGTTTTGCCTCTAAGGGGCAACCCTCTGAAAAATAAAAAAAGAGAAAAAACTATAAAAGTCTTTTCTCTTTCAAAATAAATGCTTTTCTTTGTAAATGACAATGAAAGAATATAAGCATTTAAATTTGGTGCAAAGGTCGGTAATTTCTGCTTTAAAAGCAAGCGGAATCAAACAAAAAGATATTGCTCTTTATGCAGAGTGTAATCCCTCTACCGTCAGTCGAGAGCTGTCAAGAAACAAAACAAAGACAGGAAAATACAGTCCAAAAGTAGCTCAAGAAATCTCAGAAGAGCGTAAAGAACGTTTTAGGAAAGAACGTAAATTTACTAAAGAAATGAAAGTTTTTGTTATTAAGCATATCACTGAAGAACAGTGGTCTGTTGAGCAAATTGTAGGGTATTGTAAAAAAAATAGAATACCAATGGTTGGAAAAACAACTATCTATAATTTCATTCACCAAGACAAAGAAAACGGAGGCGAACTATACAAACACACTCGTCATCAGCTTAAGCATAGAAGTAGAGCATTGTACACTTGTAAAAAGAAAGTAGAAGATAAAAAGTCTATTGAAGAACGTCCTGAGGTTATAAGTCAGAAAACAGAGTTTGGACACTGGGAAATAGATTTAATTGTAGGAGCAGGAAATAAAGGAGCGATACTTACATTGGTTGAAATGACTACTAAAATGTTATTTATGAAAAAGTTAAAAGAAGGAAAGAAAGCTAAATCATTAGCAGATGAACTTATAGATATGACCTTGCCTTACAAAAACTATATAAAGACAATTACTGCTGACAATGGTAATGAATTTTCTGATTTTAAGCGAGTTGAAAAGAAATTGAACCTACAATTTTTCTTTGCTCATCCTTATAGTTCTTGGGAGCGAGGTCTTAGTGAACACACCAATGGTCTTGTACGGCAATACATACCTAAAAATACTGATTTTAAAAATATTACAGATAAAGAAATTAAAGAATATCAATATAAAATTAATAATAGACCAAGAAAAGTATTAGATTTTGAAAAACCTAAAGATTTATTCTATCAGAAAGTAATCTGAAAAATTGCACTTGATGGTGGAATGGGCGTAAACTAATTGCTAATTAAAAAATTTTGCTGTTTCAAATATTTGTCGTACTTTTGCGCCCTAAAAATAAAAGTGTCGTTTGATGACACTATTAAGGAATGTTTAATTTTTAATAAAAATCACAAAGAGTGGACACATTAAGCTACAAAACCATCTCTGCCAATAAAGCCACTGTAAACAAAAAGTGGGTCTTGGTAGATGCTGATGGACAGACTTTGGGTCGCCTTGCCTCTAAAGTAGCCAAGCTACTTCGCGGTAAGTACAAACCCGAATTTACCCCTCACGTTGATTGTGGTGATAACGTAATCGTTATCAACGCCGAGAAAATCAACCTTACAGGGAACAAATGGGAAGATAAAAGCTATCTTCGCCACACTGGTTACCCAGGAGGACAACGCTTCACAGGAGTAAAACAACTCCTCGACAAACACCCAGAACGTATCATCGAAAAAGCTGTAAAAGGTATGTTGCCAAAAACAAGATTGGGTGCAGCAGTTTTACGTAATTTAAAAGTGTATGCAGGTACCGAGCACAAACAAGAAGCTCAACAACCTGTTACCATTAACTTAAACGATTTGAAATAATGGAAGTAATTCACACCATTGGTAGACGAAAAACCGCCGTAGCGCGTATCTACCTTAAAGCAGGTAACGGTACTATCACCGTAAACAAACGCGAACTCAACAATTATTTCACTACCCCTACACTACAATACAAAGTAAAACAAGCCCTCAGCCTTGTAGGTGCTGAAGATGCTTACGATGTAAAAGTAAACGTGTATGGTGGTGGTATCACAGGTCAAGCCGAAGCCGTTCGTTTGGCTATCGCTCGCGCACTTTGCGAACTCGACGCTGAAAACCGCGCCGTATTGAAACCCGAAGGGCTTTTAACACGCGACCCTCGTATGGTTGAACGCAAGAAATTCGGTCAGAAAAAAGCCCGTAAGAGATTCCAATTCTCTAAACGTTAATATCAATTTGCTCCTTAGTTTAGCATCCAAATGGCTCAGGCGGTTATTTAAAATTTACAAAACCTCTCCAAGCTATTGCTAATAGTAGGAACGTAAACTATTTAAAAAGAAATGGCAAATAACATAGAAATTAAAGATTTATTAGATGCAGGTGTACATTTCGGTCACCTTACCCGCAAATGGAATCCTAATATGGCTCCCTACATCTATATGGAACGCAACGGTATCCACGTAATCAACTTGTACAAAACTGCTGCTAAAATTGAAGAGGCTGCCGAAGCCCTCAAAAAAATCGTAGCCTCTGGCAAAAAAGTACTTTTTGTGGCTACTAAAAAACAAGCAAAAGACGTAGTTGCCGAAAAAGCAACTTCAGTAAAAATGCCTTACATCACCGAGCGTTGGCCTGGTGGTATGCTTACTAACTTTGTAACTATCCGTAAGGCAGTAAAGAAAATGTCGTCTATCGATAAAATGAAAAAAGACGGTACTTTCGATACCCTTTCAAAACGTGAAAAACTACACGTAGAACGTATGCGCGAAAAACTCGAAAAGAACTTAGGGTCTATCGCCGATATGTCTCGCCTCCCTGGTGCTCTATTTGTAGTCGATACACTCCGTGAACACATCGCTGTAAGAGAAGCGCAAAAATTAAACATTCCTATTTTCGCAATGGTAGATACAAACTCCGACCCTCGTGAGGTGGATTTTGCTATCCCTGCCAACGACGACGCTTCTAAAGCTATCGAAAAAGTACTTTCTTACATCACCGAAGCTGTAAACGAAGGTCTTTCAGGTAGAACAGCTGAAGCTAACAAAGAAGCTGAAAGCAATGATTAATACTCTTAGATGATTAATGGTTAATAGCGTTTAGCCATTAATCATTTAAACATTGAATTAATCATTAATCACTAATCATTAAACATTAATAAAAATGGCAAATATTACCGCCGCAGACGTAAATAAACTCCGCCAAGCTACCGGCGCAGGTATGATGGACTGTAAAGCTGCCCTCATCGAAGCCGAAGGCGATTTCGATAAAGCAATAGAAGTATTGCGCAAAAAAGGTCAGAAAGTAGCTGCTAAACGCGCCGACCGCGATTCTAAAGAAGGGGCTGCTATCGCACAAGTGAATGCTAACCACACAGTAGGTGCTATCATCTCTCTCAACTGTGAGACCGACTTCGTAGCCAAAAATGCCGATTTCGTAGCCCTCGCTAAAGATTTAGCTGATCTCGCCCTTACTGTAAATAGCAAAGACGAACTTCTTGCCTTGAACTACAAAGGTATTACCGTAGCCGAAAAACTCCTTGAACAAACAGGTGTGATCGGTGAGAAAATAGAACTCGGTGCTTTCGAAAAAGTAGAAGCGCCTTTTGTAGGTTCTTATATTCACCACGGTAACAAAATCGCTGCAATTGTAGGCTTATCAGCTGCTATCGCCGATGCTCCTGAAGTAGGTAAAAACTTAGCAATGCAAATCGCTGCTATGGGTGCTGAAACCCTTTCTTACAAAGATTTCTCTCCTGAGTACATCGCTAAAGAAACTGAAGCACGCATAGCAATTATCGAAAAAGAAAACGAAGAGTTACACCGCTTGGGCAAACCGCTCAAACACGTACCTCAATACGTTTCACAAGCACAACTCACACCCGAAGTATTAGCTAAAGCTGAAGCCGATGCTAAAGCTGAATTGAAAGCTGAAGGTAAACCAGAACAAATTTGGGATAAAATCCTTCCTGGTAAGATACAACGCTTCATCTCCGATAACACTACCCTCGACCAAGAGAAAGCTCTCCTCGACCAAGTGTACATCTACGACGAAAGCAAAAAAGTATCCGATTTTGTAAAATCTAAAAATGTAGAGATTACAGCTTTCAAGCGCGTAGCCTTGTAATTTATATATTTAAATGATATATGTTAAAAACTCCTCTTACTATTGAGTAGGGGGAGTTTTTTTTAACTACTAATCGCTAGAAGGAGCAGATGCTAATAGTCCTATTCATCTTCTCATCTTTGATGAAAAGGGCTTAAAAGTATATGAAAATGAACATTATGGCAAAAATGGCGATTATTTTAGAGGTTATGCTAATGCCAAAGGTTTTATAGGGAATAGCAAAGCTCTTCACGGCACTTATTTCTATATCGTTCGTTACAGCAAGCGCGGAAAAGAAGAACAGCAAAAAGGCTTTTTATATGTGAGGTAAAACTTCATTTTCTTTTGAAAATAAATCTTTTTAATAAAAATTTCTTTCGTTTTCTTTGCGCATTTCAATAATATTAACTACTTTTGTCGCTCATTAATATATTTGCATAACTAAATAATTCATTAACACATAATTCATAACTAATTAAATATATTATGGACGTAAAAAAAATAATGACCTCCTTAGAGGCAAAACACCCAGGAGAAAAAGAGTACTTGCAAGCAGTACACGAAGTGCTTGAATCAGTACAAGAGGTGTACAACCAGCACCTCGAATTTGCCAAAGCTAAAATTATAGAACGTATCGTAGAGCCCGACCGCATTCATACCTTCCGCGTGGATTGGGTAGATGATAAAGGCGAAGTGCAAAGCAACCTCGGCTACCGCGTGCAGTTCAACGCTGCCATAGGTCCCTATAAAGGTGGTATCCGTTTCCACAAAGCTGTAAACCCTTCAATGCTTAAATTTCTTGGCTTCGAACAAACTTTCAAAAATGCACTTACTACCCTGCCTATGGGAGGTGCTAAAGGGGGTTCTGACTTCGACCCTACCGGTAAATCCGATGCCGAAATTATGCGTTTCTGTCAAGCCTTTATGCTCGAACTTTGGAAATATATAGGTCCTGATACCGACGTGCCTGCTGGCGACGTGGGTGTTGGCGGACGCGAAATAGGCTATATGTACGGTATGTACAAAAAATTAGCCCACGAGTATAACACTGGGGTACTTACCGGTAAAGGTATCAACTGGGGAGGTTCGCTCATTCGTCCTGAAGCTACAGGTTATGGCGCGCTCTACTTTGTAGATCATATGCTTAAAAAACTCGGCAGAGATATCAAAGGACAACGCGTAGTAGTATCAGGCTTTGGTAACGTAGCGTGGGGTGCCTCACAAAAAGCAACTCAGTTGGGCGCCAAAGTTATCGGACTTTCAGGCCCCGATGGTTGTGTAGAAGTACCTAATGGTATGACTCACGAAATGATTAACTACCTATTAGAACTTCGTGCTTCTAACCGCAATATTGTAGCTCCTTTTGCCGAAAAATTTGCTAAAGAAAGTAAGTTTACCGCAGGCAAAAAAGCGTGGACTATCCCTTGTGATATTGCCTTGCCTTGTGCTTTCCAAAACGAATTAGATGGCAATGATGCTCAAATGCTTATCAAAAATGGTGTAAAACTCGTAGCCGAAGTATCGAATATGGGTTGTACTCCTGAGGCTATCAAAGTGTTCCAAGATGCTAAATTGCCTTTTGCCCCAGGTAAAGCAGTGAATGCAGGTGGGGTGGCTACTTCAGGTCTTGAAATGACCC
Organism: Capnocytophaga sp. oral taxon 902; assembly: GCF_013394735.1. NCBI lineage: Bacteria > Pseudomonadati > Bacteroidota > Flavobacteriia > Flavobacteriales > Flavobacteriaceae > Capnocytophaga > Capnocytophaga sp. oral taxon 902. The sequence goes on along the minus strand of NZ_CP058261.1, from coordinate 1,201,844 downwards.
AAAATGCAGCGCACCTCGCGTGGAGAGCTGAAGAAGTTGATGCTAAGTTGCACCAAATTATGGAGTCTATCCACAACGCTTGCCTCAAATATGGTCAGGAAGATGGTTATATTAACTACGTAAAAGGTGCTAACATCGCAGGCTTTATGAAAGTAGCTCACGCGATGCTCGACCAAGGCGTGGTTTAATTTAATGAACAATTGATAATGAACAATCAACAAAAAAGCTGCTTCTTAAAATGAGGCAGCTTTTTTTAATCCTTTTACTTCTTATGAATAATCTTTATATATAAATACCGAATTCTTTCGATTTTCTTCTCACTTTTCACCCTCTAATCATTCACTTTTAGCTATTCACTATCAACTACTTATATACCCTTTCTATACCAATCGTCCAAGATTCGTATAAGCTTCCTATAAGCTAACCCCACCCTCCTAACAGCCATTTTTCACCAAAAAACCCCTTAGCCTCCTTCTGAAAAATTCCGTTTCCTTCCGAAACCCCCTGACCAGTCCGATTTGTTCGACAAGTCAAACCTGTCAAAAAACTATTTTTTATCACTACTCATTTTCTAATTTTCTAATTTTCTAATTGCCTTTCACGCATTTCTTAACCCAAGTTCATTTTTCCATCGCTTTTTCACCGTTACTTTGCACTGTAAAACAAAAACAACTTAAAAATGAACTTAAAAATGTTTAGTATCACACTTCTTATGACGTTGACTGCCTTAAAGTCCAACGGTCAAAATCCCGACCTCCTCACATTGGTCACTGCGGCTACACAAGCCCCTTCAGGTCACAATTCTCAACCTTGGTTCTTCACTGTTGAGAACAACCGCATCATTATTACGCCCGATTTTACCAAAGCGCTCCCTGCCGTAGACGGTAAACACCGCGAACTGTTTATGAGCTTGGGCTGTGCTCTGGAAAACCTCTGCCTAAAAGCCACCGAATTGCACTATCGCACCCAGGTACAACTCACCAACGAAGGCGTCATCACCGTGCTTTTGCAAAAACGAGAAGATGTAACTCCCAGTTCCTTAGCTGCTGTCATTCCTAAACGCCAAACCAACCGCTCGGTATACGACGGCAAACGCATAGACGCTTCTTTGCTCCAAAGTTTAGTAAGCAAAGCTATGGACGATACGGGGGCAAAGCTCTACACATTCGCCAATGGTTCTCCGCTTTTTGCAACACTCACCGAAGCAGTAATGCAAGGCAATGCTGTGCAAATGGCTGACCCCGCTTTCAAAAACGAACTCCTCTCGTGGATACGTTTCAACAAAAAGCATTCTGAAAGCACTCACGACGGACTCAGTTACGCAGTGCTCGGCGCTCCTAATCTCCCTCGTTGGGTAACCGAGCCCATTGTAAAGGCATCACTAAAAGCTGATAAGCAAAACAAAACCGACTTGAAGAAGATACAATCTTCCTCCGATATAGTGCTTATCACTTCTGAGAAAGACGATATCCACACTTGGATAAACACAGGTCGTTTATTAGAACGCTTTTTGCTCGTCCTCACCGAAGCAGGCATCGCTAATGCTTACCTCAATCAGCCGTGTGAAGTGCCCGAACTCCGTGCGCAACTGCAAGCCGATTTGCCCATTGCAAAAGCCTATCCACAAATCCTTTTGCGCATCGGTTATGCGAAGCCCGTAGCTTATTCCAAGAGAAAAGATATCAAAGAAGTTAGCAAATTTAAAAATGAGTAAATTAGCTAATGCGTAGCGAAACACACCTTGTCAAAGTCTTAGGGCTTTGACAAGGTCTATTATTCTAATAATCAAATATCTCAATGAAACTTATAATCCTTTTATTCTTTATCACTCTTAACACCTTTGCGCAAGTAACCTTTAAATCTGAATATTTTGCCAAAGACAAACTTTCTCGACAACGCCTTTCGGTGCAGTTACCTCTTTCCCTGCAAAAATATGAAGATGACCCTTATCAACGTATGAAAATATGGGCTATCAGTACCGATGCTTGTTTTATGAAAGTACGTGAACATACCCCAGCAACGCCTTATGAAATAATGAACCTCAGCGCACATTTGGTGCATCTGCGTCCATTGCATAACCGCTGGTCGTTATTAATGGCAATAGGTATAGGGACTTATACGTCTGCTAATCGGCTTTCGGCTATAATATGGAAAGAGAATGTGCTGGGCAGTGGTGCATTGCTAGCTATATGGCACGGTAGTGAGCATTTGCAAATAGGAGCGGGCGTGGCAGTGAGTACGCTTTTGGGTTACCCGATGGCTTTCCCTAGTGCCTTTACCGAATACAAAAGCGATACGTGGAACGCTTGGGCTAAAGGCAATTTTCTCGAAGGAGGTAGTGCCTCAATAGGTTACCACTTCAATGAATACTTTGCTCTGAATGCTCTTGCTGACTTTAGTATTTACGCCTCTTTTTTGAGAAGAAACGAGCAGAAAGCTGTCTTTTTTACCCAACATAGTATCTTCGGGCTACAACCTGAGTTTATCATCAACAAGAAGATTCGTATACCTCTCACCATAGGCATAGACCTCGCTCGTACGGGTACGTATAAAGAAAGGCAAATTAAAGCTTTTTTTACCGATAACTTAGGCAAAACTACTGAAACAAAAAGTAGTTTTTATATTTCTGGAAGTGTAGTATTAAGTCGTTAAGAACAACTATACAAATAATAATATTTTTGTGATATCAGCTTTGGTTCGCTACTAATTAGCAAATGACCAAATTTGCTCATTTGCTAATTATACACTACCTTTGTCCCCTCAATCATTCTTTGTTTGATTTTGAAAAAGATTTGTAAAATTTCTGAGGCGCAAGCCTCATCTTGAAAGATGCAGCAAGAAACCCAAATATACGGCATTCGTGCCCTGATAGAAGCCCTTAAAGCAGGCAAAACCATCGATAAAGTCTTCTTGCAAAAAGGCTTACAAGGTAGTTTGTTTAGAGAGCTAATGCCTCTACTGCAAGAAGCCCAAGTGCCCGTGCAGTATGTGCCCGTTGAGAAACTGAACCGCCTTACCAAGAAAAACCACCAAGGGGTAGTGGCGAACCTCTCCCCCGTAGATTATCACAATTTTGAGGATTTGGTAATCTCAGTTACCGAAAGCGGAGCCACACCGCTTTTCCTTGTGTTAGACCACCTTTCTGATGTGCGCAACTTTGGTGCGATTATCCGCACGGCAGAGTGTACAGGCGTCTCAGGTATTATCATTCCTAAGCGTGGCAGTGTGAGTATCACCGCCGATACTGTCAAAACCTCGGCTGGAGCTGTGTTTCGCGTGCCTATCTGCAAGGTCGAAAACCTTGTAGATGCGGTCTACTACCTGCAAGGCAGTGGCATTAGGGTAGTGGCAGCGACCGAGAAGACTAGTCAATTGCTATACGCCGAAGACTTTACGGTTCCTACCGCTATTGTGATGGGGGCGGAAGACGTCGGGGTATCGCCAGCAATACTCAAAGTAGTAGATAGCAAAGCCAAATTGCCAATGGTAGGCGATATTAGTTCGCTAAACGTTTCGGTAGCTTGTGCTGTTTTCTTGTACGAAGCTCTCAAACAACGACTCTAATTCTCCAACCCCTATCTCCTAAAACCGATGAACCGCCAACAAACCCGAGGTGTCCTTTTTTTGCTATTGCTCATCATAGCACTACAATTCGCCTTTCGTAATCTCAGCTTTAATCGCACTTTCGTCCCTACTGAAACTACTGTACTTCAACGGGAGATGGACTCGCTAAGAGCTCTTGTTTCCTTGCCTAAAAAAGATACCATTTACCCCTTCAATCCCAATTTTATTACAGACTACAAAGGCTTCAAACTCGGACTCACTCCAGAGCAAATCGACCGCTTGCAAGCTTTTCGCGCACAAAATAAGTATGTCAATTCTGCCGAAGAGTTCCAACAAGTAACCGGTGTGCCTGATAGTCTTCTGCACAAAATAGCCCCTTCTTTTAAGTTCCCCGAATGGGTGAAAAACCGCAGAACTTCTTCTTATGTCTATGAAAAATACCCCCAAAAACACTTTCCCAAACAAGATATCAACACCGCAACTGCCGAAGAACTGATGAAAATCTACGGTATAGGCGAAGGCTTTTCCAATCGCATCTTGAAATACCGCAACAAGTTGCACGGCTTTACCTATATCAGCCAAGTGGCAGAAGTCTACGGACTCGAAAAGGAAGTGTACGAACGAGTAGCCGAGCGCTTTGAAGTAAAAACAACACCCGTGATTGAGAAGAAGGACATCAATACTCTCAATATGTATGAACTCAGCAAAATTCCTTATGTGAAATACGGAGAAGGCAAGAAGATAGTAGGCTTGCGTTCCGAGCTCGGTACGCTCAAATCCTTTGACGACCTTTTACAAATAGAGGGTTTTGATAAACAACGTATCGCCCGATTGCAGTTGTATCTCTATATCGAACAGTAGCCTTCAAGATAATTAAAAAGAATTTCGTTCTTCTTTAACACTTTTTTTTCAATAAGTAAACTCCCTCTTTTTACCAATTGAAATTCAACTAACTAACGCTCTTCCTTCGTCTTTCCTTCGTCTTAGGTTCGTCTTAGCTTCGCTTTACCTTCGGTGTAGGTTCGCTTGTTCTTCAGAAAACGTAAAACACTTATTTATTTGTTTTACAGCTGATTAATATGTTTTATAGTATAAAATACCTAAAAGTATTTTCCTTGGTTAATACTGAAAAAAAATATGCCATATAACAAACTTTAACATTTTTTCTTCAATCTTATTGCCACTATACACCATTTTTATTGAATAACACTTTCCTAACAATTAATCCTCTTCTTTTCACTTCCTCATTAAAAAAATAGTAATTCGTAATTCGTAATTCGTAATTATTTTATATCTTTGCCCCTTGGTATTAGAATAAGCATATAACGAATGAATTTTAACTATTCTGAAACACAACGAATGGTAGCCGATGCGGCTAAAGAGTTTGCCGAAAAATATATCCGTCCACACGTGATGGAATGGGACGAAAGTCAGGAATTTCCTGTGGAGGTATTCCGCAAAGCAGGCGAACTTGGCTTTATGGGCGTTTTAGTACCCGAAGCCTACGGTGGCTCAGGTCTCGACTACCACGATTATATCGCGATTGTGGAAGAAATCTCAAAAGTCGACCCTTCTATAGGGCTCTCAATAGCAGCTCACAACTCTCTTTGTACCAATCATATCCTTAGCTTTGGTAGCGAACAGCAAAAACAACGCTGGTTGCCCAAATTAGCTTCAGGTGAATGGATAGGTGCTTGGGGCATTACCGAACACAATACCGGTTCTGATTCCGGAGGTATGGCTACTACCGCTGTAAAAGACGGCGACGAGTGGATACTGAACGGTACTAAAAACTTTATTACTCACGGCAAAACAGGACAGATAGCCGTAGTCATTGCTCGTACCGGCGAAAAAGGTAACAAACACGCTATCACAGCCTTTGTAGTAGAACGCGGTACGAAGGGTTTTAGCAGTGGTAAAAAAGAAAACAAACTCGGTATGCGTGCCAGCGAAACCGCCGAAATGATATTTCAAGATTGTCGTATTCCCGATGCCAATCGTTTGGGTGATGTAGGCGACGGCTTTATTCAAGCAATGAAGATATTAGATGGCGGACGTATTTCTATCGGTGCTCTTTCTTTGGGTATTGCCAAAGGCGCTTACGAAGCCTCCCTCAAATACGCCAAAGAACGTATGCAGTTTGGTAAACGCCTCATCGACCTACAAGCCGTTGGTTTCAAACTCGCCGATATGGTTACCGAAATAGAAGCTTCCGAACTGCTCTTGCACAAATCGGCTTTCCAAAAGAACAACGGTCAGCGCGTAACTCTATCGGGTGCAATGGCAAAGATGTACGCCTCCGAAGTATGTGTGCGCGTAGCTACCGAAGCCATTCAAATTCACGGCGGTTATGGTTATACGAAAGATTTTCCGGTCGAAAAATTCTTCCGTGATTCCAAATTGTGTACCATAGGCGAGGGAACAACCGAAATACAGAAATTAGTCATCAGTCGACAAATAGATAAGAACTCATAATAAAAAACGAACGAATATGTTATCCAATTCCAGCAAGTATGCCATCAATGCAGTAATATACCTTGCCATACACTCGTCGGCAAGCCATAGAATAGCGCCCAAAGACGTGGCAGAAGCGCTACATATTCCTACGCCCTTTTTGGCAAAAATATTGCAAACTTTAGCCCGCAAAAAGGTAATTAGCTCCAACAAAGGACCTGGAGGAGGCTTTTGGCTCTCCGATGAGGAAAAACAAGCTCCTTTAATGACCGTTGTAGAGCAAATAGGTGAAGCCGATAAGTTTATCGCCTGTGCGATGGGCTTCAAAGAGTGTTCATCAGAGAAACCCTGTCCGTTACACGCTTCCGTACAGCCTTTCAGAGATAATTTTATGCGAGAACTTAGCGAGAACTCCATAGCCTCCTTTGCTCAAAAAATTGCTGATAAAACTGCTTTCTTATCACCTACGGAGTAATTAGATGTTAGTCGCACGAGCAATTATCTATTTACAAATTTATCATAGTATATAAACTTAAAAAATAATTATATATGGAGAACGGAAAACTCTTTAACATTTTAGGTTGGGTAGCAATGGCTGCCTCTATTAGTATGTATGTGTCATACATACCACAAATCAGTGATAACCTTGCAGGACACAAGGGGAATCCTATACAGCCTTTGGTAGCAGCAATTAACTGTTCGTTATGGGTGATATATGGCTTTTTCAAAAAACCCAAAAGAGACTATCCTATATTATTAGCAAACTTACCAGGTATTGTCTTTGGTTTATTTGCCTTTGCAACTGCTTTGTAATTAGGTTGTCACACACTTTACCAAAGTTGAAAATGCTTATTACATTTTACGTCAAATCTTAACACTTAAAAAATAATAACAAATGAGAACAGGAACTTTAACCATTGAACCTCCTAAAGGAATATCCTTAGAAGAAGCTAAATTAGCACTTAAAAGTTTAAAATTTAAGATACTAAAAGTAACAGATGATACTGAAATGACAGAGCAAGAGTTCTTTAGTATGGTTGATAAGGCTCGTGCTGAGAAAAAGACAAAAGTTAGTAAAGAACAAATGCGTAAAATGCTTTTAGAATAATGGAAGAAGATGCAGTTTTATATGAGCTTTCTTACTCTGATACTTATTTTAAGCATATTAAGAAACACAAAAAAGCAAAGCAGGTAAAAATTCTCAAAAGAATTGCTGAACTTTTAGAAGAGATAGCACAAGATCCTACTCGTGGAGTAGGAAATCCTGAAGCTCTTAGGCATTATGGAGAAAGTGATGTCTGGTCTCGTAGAATAGATGCAAAACATAGACTAATGTACGAGATTTTTGAAGAGAAAAAGCGCATAGAAATTTTGTCAGCTTATGGACATTATAAAGATAAAGATTAACCCCCTACTCCCTTGTTAATTGTCAATTGTCAATTGTTAATTGAAAAGATATGTTACAACTAAACACTATTAGAGAAGAAAAAGACCGCGTGCTCACCGGTCTTAAAAAGCGCAACTTTAAAGAGTTGTCTCTCATAGACGATATTATCGCCTTAGACGAAAAACGCCGTAGCACTCAGCTTTCATTAGATGAAACACTGGCAAAATCCAACAACCTTTCTAAGGAAATAGGCAACCTCTTCAAAGCAGGCGAAACCGACAAAGCCAATACCCTTAAAGAGCAAACCGCTTCCCTTAAAGAAGATATCAAAACCCTTACCGATACCCTCAACACTACCGTAGAGGAGCTTAACGATTTGCTCTACCGCGTCCCTAATATCCCTAATGAGTTGGTGCCCGAAGGTACTTCCGAAGCCGACAATGTAGTGGTATTCGAGGCAGGCACTATTCCTGACTTAGGTAAAGACGCTCTTCCTCACTGGGAACTCGCCAAGAAGTACGACCTCATCGATTTCGAGTTAGGCGTAAAGCTCACTGGTGCAGGCTTTCCTGTGTACAAAGGCAAAGGGGCAAAACTGCAACGCGCTCTCATTACCTACTTCCTCGACAAAAACACCGAAGCAGGCTATAACGAATACCAAGTGCCTCACGTAGTAAACGAAGCCTCAGGCTATGGCACCGGTCAGTTGCCCGATAAAGAAGGACAGATGTACCACGTAGGGGTAGATAACCTCTACCTTATCCCTACCGCTGAGGTGCCTGTGACTAATATTTTCCGCGATACCTTGCTCAACGAAAGCGATTTGCCTATCTGCTGTACCGCCTATACGCCTTGCTTCCGTCGTGAAGCCGGTAGCTATGGCGCTCACGTACGCGGGCTCAACCGCTTGCATCAGTTCGACAAGGTGGAGATTGTACGCATTGAACACCCCGACCGCTCTTATAAAGCACTCGAAGGAATGATAGAACACGTAAAAGGCATTCTCAATGAGTTGAAACTCCCTTACCATATCTTGCGCCTTTGTGGTGGCGATTTAGGCTTTACCTCAGCAATTACTTACGATTTCGAGGTATATTCCACCGCTCAAGAAAAGTGGTTAGAGATAAGCTCAGTGTCTAACTTCGAAACCTTCCAAGCAAACCGTCTTAAATTGCGTTTCAAGGACGCCGAGGGTAAAAACCGCTTAGCACATACCCTCAACGGTAGTTCTCTTGCTCTTCCGCGCGTATTAGCCGGTATTTTAGAAAACTACCAAACCCCCAATGGTATTGTAGTACCCGAAGTCCTCAGAAAATACACAGGCTTCGATATTATTAATTAGTGCGAACTACATATTATACAACTTTGCCAAAATTTGAAATTTTGGCAAAGTTTTTTATTACCTATACGTGCTACGACCTTCTAGATTATTTATTTGAAAAGATTATTTTGTATTTTAAATATTATTCATAACTTTGCCTTAAATTTACAACCGATTAAAATGAGAATCATCGCTAAGAAAGCTATAGTTGATTTTTATACATTGCATCCTGGAGCAAAAATCCCTTTAGAAGACTGGTATAAAAAAGCTATCTCGGCAGAATGGTCTTGTTTTGCAGATATTAAAAACGACTTTAACAGTGTAGATGCTGTAGGAAATGGCAGATTTGTTTTCAATATCAAAGGAAACCACTTTAGATTGGTTGTTCTTATTCTTTTTGTCCCCAAAATAGTATATATCCGTTTTATAGGCACTCATAAAGAATATGATAAAATCGAAAAAATAAATAAAGTATAACATTATGATAAAAAATGAACTACAATACAACGCTATAATGAAGCGTATCGACGAGCTCTTGCAGGTTGTAAATGATGATACTCATGAAAATGACCCCGATTACATAGAGTTGATGATTCTCACTGACCTTGTTGAAGCCTATGAGGAAATACATTACCCTATAGGAAATATACACAAAACTGCTTTTATTCCTAAATCTAAAAAAGTAGAAGAAAGTTATGATAATCTAACAATCTAAATATTACTCAATGAAAGAAACTACTGTAATTGCCCTCACTAAAACGCAACTCCCCTCTTGGATAGCCGATTTTAATACCAACGAAACCCTTAAAAAACAGCACATCATCATTACCCTCCCCGAAGAGGAATACTGGTTAAAGAAAGACCTCAAACCACTCGTCGTCTTTGCCCAACAGCACAATCAGCAACATCACAAATCAGTGGTGGTGGTGCAACGTGCCTTAGCGCTCGAAGATTTTGAACTCACCCTGCATATCGCTCCTACCCTCCAAGAGGCGTACGACCTTATTGAACTCGACGAAATAGAACGCGACTTATGGAAGTAACTATCTTAGGTTGTCACAGTGCGACCCCTCGCTCCAATGCCCGCCCTTCGGCACAACTGCTCGAAATGCGCGGTCATCTGTTCCTCATCGATTGTGGAGAGGCTACCCAAATCGCCCTCCGCAATGCCAATGCTAAGTTCTCCCGCATCAAGCACATCTTCATCTCTCACCTCCACGGCGACCATTTCTACGGACTTTTCGGACTCATCTCTACTTTCCAACTCCTCGGTCGCGAAGCCGAAATGCACATCTACGGTCCTAAGGGCATCAAAGAAGCCGTTTTGCTCATCCTCAAACTCGGCGGCGCTTATACCCCTTTCCCCTTGTATTTTCACGAACTATCTTCCAAAACCTCCGAACTCTTATACGAAGACGACAAAGTGCTCGTGCGTACCATTCCGTTGCAACACCGCGTCTATACCAATGGTTTTCTTTTTCAAGAAAAAGAAGGCGAACGTCGCCTAAATATCGACGCAATTGCTGAGTATCCCGAGATACAAACATGCGACTATCAGAACATCAAAAATGGCAAAGATATAACATTAGAAAACGGCAAAACTATTGCCAATACCGAGCTCACCTTCGACCCTCACCGCCCGCAAAGCTATGCCTATTGTAGCGATACTCTTTATTTCGAAGCTTTGGCTACCGAAATACAAGGCGCAAGAGTTGTGTATCACGAATCTACCTTTTTAGAGATAAACGAAGAACTCGCAGTTAAAACAATGCACTCCACCGCCTATCAAGCAGGACTCACAGCTAAGAATGCCCACGCCGATGCCCTCATTTTAGGGCACTACTCCTCTCGCTATCCCGATGTCAATCTCTTCAAGCAAGAAGCACAAGAAGTCTTTAAGAACGTCTTTTTAGCCGAAGATGGCAAAAAGTTCATTTTTGATAATTGACAAACAGAAGAAAACATCACTACACCCCCATTCTCTTGGAAAGCCCTCGATACTTTTTCCGTCTCCACATTCCCCTTTCCCGTCGCTACAATTCCCCCCTTTGAAGAGGTTAGGGAGATGTTACCCTAAGCCAGCAATAGCCTCGTATGTGTAAAAGAAGATATTTTCCCCACATTACCTCCGTCATTCGTCTCTCGTCATTCGTCATTTCTTCCCTTTCCCGTCTTTACATTCCCCCTTTGAAGGTAGCCAGCAAGAGATTTTCATCACATTTCCTTCGTCATTCGTCTCTCGTCATTCGTCATTATCTTCCCTTTTCCATCATACTCCCCCTTTTGCCTATGCCCTAAGGCCTAGCACCTCTTCTCTTTTCTTTCGCCTCGAAACCCCGTTTTTAACATTTTTAGTCTTGTTGTATTATGGTATGAATCAACTATTTACACACCCTTTCTATACCAATCGTCCAAGATTCGTATAAGCTTCCTATAAGCTCTCTATAAGCTAACCCCACCCTTCTTACAGCTATTTTTTACCAAAATCTCTCTCACCTCTCTTCCGTTCTTCTCCGATATCTTCCGAATATTCCTAACAGTCTCAACACGTCGCTTTTTCATCTCAAACTTTGGCAAAGTTTTAAACTAAGGTTGTAAGGAACATTTTTAACTATCTGAATAAGAATACATTTTTGAAGGATCTCCTCCGCAATGGATTACAATTTCTTTAATTATTTCATCTTGTAAACCATAACAAAATCGCCTTTTAGGGATTTTATAGCCTTTCAATCCTTCTTCTTTTATGTATGTCAATAGTAATATTGATGCTATTAATATTACATACATCATCACTTGTATACCATTGAGATTTCTTGAAAAGAAATGTTTAAAGTTAAGCTCTTGTTTTATGAAACGAAAATACTGCTCTATCTTCCAACGATTTCTATAAATTCCGGCTATTTGCTCATCACTAAAATCATCGGTTAAGTTACTTAAAAACAGTATCTTCTCTTCTTTAATTTCTCCTCTCTTCTCATCCTTCTTTAGCAGTCTACCCTCTATCAAACGAAAGGTATTTTTTGTCCTCCTTTGACTTTTAGTGAAAAGATGTACTTTCTGACTGCTAATTAAGCGCAGATGCTCATCTTGCTCAGCTAATTTCTTTACTTGACTCCCTTCTGCTAAAATATACTTTGAGTCTTTGTAAATTCGGGTGACAAAATATTGAGTCTGCTCATCTGAAAGCTCATCCATTACCTTTCTGTCTTTCATTCCTCTGTCGAACACTGCTATATCTTCCTTATTAGCAGTATGTTCCTTGAGAATATCACCAAGTGCTAAATCTTCACTTATCATTTCTTGCTGGTGATGAATTTTACACTTGAATGGTAAGTTTGAAAATCCAATGGTGAATTTTAAGCTTAGCTTTCCTTGCTCATCTTTTTTATTCTTCTGTCCATTTTGCATTCCTAAATGGAGTAGTTTGGATGAGATACTCACTATTGTAGAATCATAACTACTTATTTTAGAAGTAATTCCTTCTTCTAAAAAAGGTGCATACTTCTTTACGCAATAAGCAAAAAGTCTTTCAAAGAAAACTACATTTATTTTAGCAATCCTTTCTGCAATGCTACTGTGTGATATGACTTTAGTAAGTGATATCTTAGCAATCATTTTAAAGAAATTTGTGATATAAAAGTTTTCAAAGGTTCTTAGACTAGCTCTATCATCTGTCAAAGCACCGAAAATTAGCAACTTAAATATTTCTATTCCTTTAAGTTTTTTGCTATATTTATCGACTCCTGTTTCTTTTACAAGAAATTCTAACTCTTTATCTTCTATCTTAGAAAAGATATTTGAAATTCTTTTTCTATTCTTTATTATAGTGGTCATAACTTTTTTTTGCAAAGATAATACTTACACAGTATTCCTACAAAAAAACATAGTTAAAAATCAGTGCTTTATAAATCTTCCTTACAGTTTTGGTTTTAAACTTTGCCAAAGTTGATGTTCTAAAAAGTTACTTCACAAGGCGTAGCCTTGATTTTGTTTAAATTTTGTTTGATTTCTGAGGCACAGCCTCATTCCTCTAATACAACTTCACACCTCATTTTCTCATTTTCTCATTTTCTAATTTCCTAATTTACTCATTTTCTCTGCCTGTCGCTTTTACATCGCAATTCCTAGTGCCTAAGGCCTCGCTCCTAATTTTTAACCCTTATCGTACTACGACTTGCTAATTTGCTAATTACGTCGTATCTTTGCACTTTATATCAAAAGTTTGTAAGGCTCCTGCCACCAAAAATGTATATCCAGCATTATAATATAGTAACCCCTTTAGGCTTCGACCTCCCTACCACCGCCCGTTTGTTACTGCGCGAACGCTCAGCTATTGCCCGTTATCCTATGTACGGACAGCTCACCGATGTTTGCCTTTCTAAGATTGGCGACGGAGCTATCGAAAGCCGATTTCAGCAGGTGGTAGAACGCAATGACTTTTCACGCTTAGAAAAGCTTCTGCTCTTGGCAATAGCACCTATTTTCCATAAAATCAAAATCACCCCTCGAACCGCTCTTATCCTTTCCTCTACCAAAGGCAATATTTCAGCGCTTGCCGATGGCGATAGCGCTCCTCTGCTTTCAACTTTGGCTCAAAAAATGGCTAATGCCATAGGGGTAACCACTACTCCCATAGTCGTTTCCAACGCTTGTGTCTCAGGAGCAATGGCTCTCTCGGTAGCCGATAGACTCCTAAAAGCCGATGCTTTCGATAATGCCATAGTATTAGCAGGCGATGAGATAAGCGAATTTGTGCTTTCGGGCTTTCATTCCTTTCAAGCGATGAGTGCACAACCTTGCAGACCTTATGATGCTCAACGCGATGGTATTACCTTAGGCGAGGCTACCGCAGTGGCTTATGTAACCCGTGAGGCAACAGGCGCTAAAGCACAACTTTTGGGTAGCAGTTCTATCAACGATGCCAACCATATTTCAGGACCTTCACGCACAGGCGAAGGGCTTTATTTAAGTGTCCTAAACGCCCTCGATGAGGCAAAGTTACGCCCTGAACAGATAGACCTCATCAACGCTCACGGCACGGGCACCCTTTATAACGACGAGATGGAGAGCAATGCCTTTATGCGCGCCGGACTCTTGTCTCCTCCGCTAAACAGCTACAAAGGTTATTTCGGTCATACCTTAGGTACTTCAGGTTTGCTCGAAACCGTACTCACCATCGAATTTGCTCGCCATAAAATCCTCTTAAAGAGCCTGAATTATGAAACCTTAGGCGTTTCGCAGCCCATCAATGTACTAAAACAAACCCAACACACAGAAGTAAAACACCTCCTAAAAACCGCCTCAGGTTTTGGCGGAAGCAACACAGCATTAGCAATAAAAGTGATTAACGATTAGATATTTCCAAAATATCATAAGAAATGTTTACAAATCACGTTAGTATATTAGCAAAATATTTATATCTTTGCAGAAAATAATGAATATTATGGGAACAGATGTTTTAGAAAAGAAAAAAAAGCAAACTACCTTAGACGTAGGTAATAAAAAAATAGGTTTTGCTCTTATAAAAGAAGAAAAAGAAGACTCACATCAAGAAGAAAACCTAGCTACTCTTATAAAAGAAGCCCAAAAAGTGGGAGCCGACCTTTATAAAAAAGGGTTAATTTCTCCTTGTGACCCTATCCGATAAAATGAAAAAGGTAATTTGCGATACGAATGTAATAAGCCGTTATATTCTTAATAGTAGTGCAGAAATAACGATAACCATTGATGAAATTATAGGAATACAAAATATATGCATTACTCCTGTTATTTATATTGAATTGATGAATTGGCTCGCTTTCTATGAGGGTATTGAAAGGGCTAAGCGAATGAAGCTAAAAACAGTAATAAATAGCATTCCAGTAATTAATATCAACGATGATATTTGTAACGTCGCAATGAAACTTGTTTTTCAAAAACCTCATTCAAAAGTTGCCGACACACTGATAGGAGCTACTGCTATTTATTATGATATGAGTATCTATACCTTGAATAAGAAAGATTTTGAACTCATAGGAGCTCCCTTATATAGTATCACTTAAAATATGAAAACTTGTACGATAGAAAATAATACCATAACTCTCAACGACTCTGTGCTTTTCTCCGATAAAAGTACTTCTTTCGTCGATTTCTCAAAAAAAGCCCTCAAAGCCCTGCAAATGGATTATCCTAAGTTCTTCAAAATGGATAATCTCAGCAAGCTCGCTTTTTTAGCAGCCGAAGTCCTCTTGCGTCCGTTTTCGCAGTCGGAGAAAAATAGCGTTGCCCTTGTATTTGCTAATCGCTCTGCCAGCCTCGATACCGACCTTAAACATCAAGCTACTATTGCGAACCCACACGAATATTACCCCAGTCCCGCTGTGTTTGTTTATACCCTACCCAACATCTGTTTAGGCGAGATAAGCATACGCCACCAGCTGAAAACCGAAAACAGTTTTTTTGTATTCGATAGCTACGAGCAAGCTGAACCTTTCCTACAACAGTATAGCCAAGCTCTATTAGCCCAAGGCAAAGCTCAAAGTGTACTAATGGCGTGGGTAGAGTTCTTAGAGGGCGATTATAGAGCCATAGCAACTTTAATAGATTAGTAAAATTAGCTAATTAGCAGATTAGAAAATGTGTAGCATCACAAACTTAGTCTAAATTTTAACTTTGGCTAAGTTATTTACAACAAAAATCAGTTATTTTTCATCACGTTTATAAAGAATTTATGGATTTATACAAAGAGACTGACCATCTTATCAACATTTTAAAGCAGAAAGGACATACTGAAATAGCAACACAATTATCCGATAGTATAAGATATAGTGCTATAGGAACAGAAATATTAATGAAGATAAAGCATCATTTAAACGAGATTTTAAAAACGCCTCAAAACTATGATGAAACTATAGTTTCTTTAGCTAAAAGCATAGAGAACAGAATTACAAATGCTTTATAACCTTCATTGCACAATTTGCTAATTTCCAAAATTTGCTCATTTGCTAATTCTTCACTATCTTTGCCCCCTAATAACTTATTTATAATGGACGCACTTATTTTAGAACTCAAGAACAAGATTATTGAAGTACTCAACTTAGAAGAACTAACCCCCGAGGATATCGATGAAAACGAGCCCCTTTTTGGCACAGGCTTAGCCCTCGACTCTATCGATGCTCTCGAACTTATCGTACTACTCGACAAGAATTACGGTATCCGCTTAGATGACCCTAAAAAAGGAAAAGAAATCTTCCAATCGGTGAAAACAATGGCTGATTACATCACTGCTCACCGCACCAAATAGCGATGCCGAAAAAAGTAGTCATCACGGGAATGGGTATCAACTCTTCGATAGGTAACACTGTCGGAGAGCATTTTTATGCCCTTACCCATCGCCAAGCAGGTATCAGCAAGATTGAAAATGTAGCAACCATTCACGCCGACCACATCAAAGTAGGCGAAATCAAACGCACGAACGCTGAGCTTATTACTGCTTTGCAATTACCCGAAGTGAACGCCTATTCACGCACCTCTCTCTTGGGGATTATCGCCTTACAAGAAGCGATTGCCAATGCTGGTCTTACCTCAAAAGACCTCTCACATAGCGGACTTATTATGGCTTCTACTGTGGGCGGTATGGATATGACCGAAAACTATTTCTTCCGCTATGGCGATGATGAACCCCTGCGACGCTATATCACTACTCACAACATAGGCGAGGTAACTCACCAAATCGCCGATTATGTAGGCATAAAAGGCGTTGTAACCAGCGTGAGTACTGCCTGCTCTTCTTCGGCAAATGCCATCATAACAGCTATCAACCTGCTTCGTACAGGCAGAGCCAACTGTCTCATTGCCGGTGGTGCCGATGCCCTCTCTAAATTTACTATCAACGGCTTTAATACTCTGATGATTCTCTCTGATACCGACTGCACTCCTTTCGACCAACATCGCAAGGGTTTAAACTTAGGGGAAGCAGGTGCTTTTTTGGTATTAGAAACTGAAGAAAATGCCCTACAACGCGGGGCTACTATATTAGCAGAAATCAAAGGGTGGGGCAATGCCAATGACGCTTATCACCAAACAGCCTCCTCCGCCGATGGTGAAGGTGCGTTTTTAGCAATGCAAAAAGCCCTACAAATAGCAGGATTAACCCCTACTGATATCGATTATATCAATGCACACGGTACCGCTACCGTAAACAACGATCTCTCCGAAAGTCGCGCCTTAATGCGTATCTTTGGTGAGCACATCCCTGATTTTAGTTCTACCAAAGCCTTTACGGGACATACTTTGGCAGTAGCTTCGGCAGTAGAAGCGGTATTTAGCGTTTTAGCCTTGCAACACGGGGTGATATTCCCTAACCTCAACTTCAGCACTCCAATGGAAGAAGTGCCTATCCGCCCACAAACCGAACTGAAATACAAACCTATACAGCACGTGCTTTCTAACTCCTTTGGCTTTGGAGGCAACTGCTCAACACTTATTTTAGGTAAGAGGTAAGAAGTAAGAATTGTCTTATCCTTAAAATAGAGTTGCAGAAAAAACGGTAAAAATATGTGATAGGACAAAGAAAAACAATAGTTTGGCACAGTGATTGTTTTTAGTTTTTTACTCAGATGAAAAGTTAAACTTTATTAATTATTTGTTTGTTTGGTTCTTATTATATAGGTTTGTACTCTAATCTTAAAAGTAATCATATTATGAAACAGACTCTTAAAAACAACTTGATAGTCGTATCGCTTTACATTTTAGCGGGATTTATCTTCAACGGATACCTACCTTATATGTTAGTTGTATTCCTGATACTATCGGCAACAGTTTCTTACTTTTTGTTCAGAAGAAAAAGTAAAGAGGAAACCCGCAAGGGATTATTACTTATGCACGCTCCTTTTCTGTTAATTTTAATGGTAGCTGCTTTGTTTCTCAACAATATAAGGGTAGTACTTCCTTATTTGCTTTTTGTACCTGCTGTTGTATATTTGGTATATTGTGCTATATTTTCAGAAAGAAAAGTTCTGTTTTTTGCAGGAATCATAGCCTTATCTGTTATTAGTGTCGCTACCTACAACGAAATTTCAGGGACAAATGAAATATTTGATGTAAGCTACTACTCGAGATTCATTACACAAAAATAAAATTAAGAAAAACCCGATTTATTACCTAAAGTCGGGTTTTTTATTGCTTTTTATAAGGGGAGGGAGTAGATATTCTTCACTTTTTTCAACTACTTATATCTCTTACCTCTTATCTCTTACCTATGTTGCAATTATTCTATCATTCTTCCTTAGAAGCGGGTACTGATGAGGCGGGGCGCGGCTGTTTGGCGGGTCCTGTAACGGCGGCAGCTGTGATATTGCCCCCCGACTTCAAAAACGACCTCCTCACCGACTCTAAACAACTCACCGAAAAACAGCGCAACCTCCTGCGACCTATCATCGAGCGCGAGGCAGTAGCGTATGCTGTATGTCACGTACTCCCTGCCGAAATAGACGAACTGAATATCCTCCGCGCTTCTATCACGGCTATGCACCGTGCTATTGCTCAGCTCAAAATAACCCCCGATTTTATAGCAGTAGACGGTAATAAGTTTGTGCCTTACCAGAAAGTACCTTACGCTTGTGTAGTAAAAGGCGACGGCAAAATACAAACCATTGCAGCGGCTTCGATACTTGCGAAAACCTACCGCGATGCCTATATGGAAGACCTTGCCCAGCAGTTCCCTGAGTATCATTGGCAGCAAAACAAAGGTTATCCCACCCCTGAACACCGCAAAGCTATTGCCGAACACGGCGCTACTGAGCACCACCGTAAAACATTTCAGCTACTGCCCGTAGAACAGTTGAGTTTGTTTTAGAGGTATTAAAGTGAATAGATTGTCTCGTCTCCACAGATATTGCGTATCTTTAGCCGAAGTGGTTTGTTTTCGGAAGTTATAGCTCCGTTCCAAAATTCTTTAGTATCTATGCCATTCTTGCGAACATAGCCCAATCTGTTTATAAGAATTTCAGCATCACTATGCCAAGCACCTTCTGTAGTAGTACAATCTAGACTAAGAAACTCAATAGTTTCAAGTCCTTCTTCACTAATTGTAATAGGAACATATTCTTTATTTCCTTTAAGGGCTTGCTGTTGTCCTTTTAGATTATATTCATTGATTTTTCTACTTACTCGGTCGCTAAAGAAACGTTCTATATATACTTGCCAGACTTTAAATACCTGACCTTCGGGCTGCACCTGTTTTATTTCAAATGTTGCCTCATCTTCTACTACCACATTATCAAGTATGTTTTTCAGGTCTCTAAGTTCTATTTTTATGAGAGTGTCGTTTTGTTCTTTGATAAACTGTTCTATTTCTTCCTTGCTGGTGATATCTATATAGTAGATGATCACTTTTTTAGTATCATCGGGCAAGTCGGGCATAGCTTCTTTGAGAATGCGGTTCATCAGGGCAGTATCGAGCAAGCGGGTACTGCTATCCATTAGGTTAGGCAGGTATACGGGCATCATCCCCTCTTTGGTATCGTTGATACTTCCTTCCCAAAATTTATCGAGGCGATCTTCATTGCGCAACCCTAAAATCAGGTTTTTGAGTTTATCCATTGTTTGGATAGGATTGCGATAGAGCGAAACGCCGTCTTTAACCTCTAATACCTCAAATTCAGCTCCAGCTTTACGCAAGCGGTCGCGAGTAGTTTCAATGCTATTGATGCCTATATCGCAATGAATAAACTTGCGTCCTAACTTATGGGCTACCGTAGCTGTTACACCACTACCCCCAAAAAAGTCGGCAATGAGCATACCTTCATTACTGCTTGCTTTGATGATGCGTTCTAAAAGAGCTTCTGGTTTTTGAGTGGCGTAGTCAACAGCCTCAGCATAAGTTTTATTTACTATAGGGATTTTCCAATAATCTGAAACCATTTTGCCTTCCTCCTTCATATATGTTTTTGTTATTCTACCGTCGGCAAGTTTATTTTCTTTATAACGTCCTTTTTGGTCTTCTTTGTTAAATCTTTTCAATGTATCTTCAGCAAAAGATTCATATATTCCATTAAACATATAATCTTCCGATTTAGAATAGAAAAAAATTGTATCGTGTTTTCTTCCGAAATTATTTTTACTATCAGTTCCTCCTGTATAACACCATACGATTTCGTTTATAAAATTATCCTCTCCAAAAATCTCGTCCATCAGTATCTTTACATAATGCCCTATATGCCAATCTAAATGTACATAGATGGAGGCAGTTTCGCTCATTACTGATTTTATAGCCATTAGGTTCTCGTACATCCAGTTCAGATAACGCTCTTTATCCCATACATCACCATACATTTTTTCTTCAAAGCCGCGAAGTTCCTCGCTGTCTATCTCTGTTTCGGCTTGCTTAATAGCTTCTGCTACCTTGGGATTACGACGAAGGTAAACCTTTTTGGCATAATCGGCACCACTGGCAAAGGGAGGGTCTATATATACCAAATCTACTTTTATGCCTTTTTCTTTTAGATAGGCACAAGCCGAAAGGCATTCGCCCCTGATAATAGTGTTGTTAAGTGGATTTTCTCCTACTATTTCTTGTTTTTCTACTTCATAAAGAGGCATTCCTCGCTCTATACGTTCTATTACTTTGTCGTTATCGCGATAGCGCAGGACACGTTGTGTACGTACAAAATTATCGAGCATTGCTTGCCCCTCGAGGGTAGTAGGGTAATAAGGTATATATTTAATTGCCATAATTATTTTCTATTTAAAAAAATTATTAATTGCACTGATAGTAAGAGTGTCTTGTTCTGTTTTGTTAAGGGTATCTTCTATATATAGAAAATCAAATTTGTTATATCCAAACTTTTCATTATTTAACCTTACGAACTCGGTCATAAAAGTTCTTCGTTCTGCAAATTTTTCAGCAAAGCCTTCTCCTTTGGTTTCAATGATGATTACTTGTTTGATGTTATTATCTTCATTGCGGTTTAGCAAAAGAAAATCGGGGACATATTCGCCTATATAGCTCCAATTTTTACCTTTTTGTTTGTAACAACGTATCTTAAACTCGGTAAGTTCATCATCACCATTGAAATACACTTCCAGCTGTTTGTCTCTGATGATGGTTTGAAGCGAAGTGCTGAAATAGTCAATTTCAAACCTGCTATCAAATTTATAAGGCAGATAGTGATAGGTTTTACCATAAAGTTGCTCATCAATAGCTTCGTAGCTATCGGGATTATTGAGTAATGCCTGAATTGTTGCTTCTTGATTACCTAAAGTTTGCAAAGTCTCTATGGTAGTGCTGATAGCAGCTTTCAGTTGTTTCTTCCCTTTATCAGCTTCTATAATTTGTTTTACTTCGTTTTGTGAGGGATAGTAATTTTGGGTATTCATTACAGCAATAGGCGAAGTAAATTTTTCTATGGCTAACAGACTTGCTTTATCGGGGATTACCTCTTCTTTTACTTTTATAGAGCGATTGGGTATAAATGCTTTTCGAATATTAGCGCGAATTTCTTTGTGATTGTATATTCCTTTAGGATAATACACATCTTCTATTTTTTCGGTAATATTATCAAATGTGCTTTTAAGTAGCTCTGCGTACTGGCTAAGTGTATCTTTTTTCAGTGTACCAAAACTTTCTTTTGCAATTAGATGTAGCCAACTGCTAAAAGTGATAGGGGTATGTTGCTCCTCATCTTGTACTGCTTCAAGCTGCTTATAGGTGATTTTTCCTTTTAAATCTTGCTGTTTGATAAGTATATCATCGGATTTCTTAAGGGTGGTATCTTTTTTAAGTTCATCAGCAATATTTAGCTTCTCTTCGGCTACTAGTGTTTGATAAGAAACTTTTAACTGGTAAAAGTCAATGGGAGGAATACGTAGTTTTTCCATACGAGAGAAGCGTTGCAAGGTGTGCAGTGGGGAAACCTTAGCTTTATTGAGGGCTTCTATAGAAGTATGTTGCTGCTGAGCTAACTCTTTGTTTAGTACTTTTGCGTTATCTTCATTTAACCAAATGAGTGCTGTTTCGGCTGTATTTTTTTCTACTTGTCTGAGGCATCGACAGGAGGTTTGTAACACCATATTTTGCGGGCAGGCTCCTTTTTGTGGCAATATAACGCTGGTAAGGCTCTTGCAGTCCCAGCCTTCTTTACCTATTTGTGCCAATAATACTACTTTAATTTTTGATAGACTTGTGTCTAACGAAGCAAATTCGGTAGCAGCTTCTTGTGGTAGTGAGTATTCTTTATTTCCTCCGTGATATTTCAATATAGTGGTAGAAAGATTTAAGCCACGTTTAGTAATAAGTTCTGATACAATAGGATAAATATTTTCTTCTAAATGGGCTATCTGTCCGCAATAGATAGCTAATTTAGCACAAGTACCATTAGCATATACAGTAGTTCCATAAGTATCAAAAAACTCGGTTACACCTTTTCTTACAATATCCTCATAATCACCATTCGAAATTTTAATAGTAGGTATTTTTAAAAAATTGCCTACCCCTCAATAAGTGGGTAATAATACACCACGTTAGAAAGGTTTTTATTTTCGAGAGATAATTCACTACTTATTTTAACCGATTCTGCTGATGCTAAATAGGGTGTACCCGAAAAGCCCAAGACTGAGTTAAAACTTTCAGTTTCCATCCATTTGTTTACTACTTGCCGGAGCTTAATATCTCCATCCGAAGCGTGGTGAACCTCATCAATAAATATGGAAAGATTAGGGATTTTGGCAATGATATTGCGCAACTCATTAGAGTTTTTTATCTCTTCTAACTCTTTTCCTGAAAAAAGAGAGTTTTGCGTATCACTTTTGTCTATTTTATTAAGAATGACTTTCTCTGCATTGGTAATAGCTACCAAACCACGAAGGTATTGAAAGGGCTGATGATTACTTATTTTTTGTGCATTAGGATTTTTTACAAGATTACTTTTTTTAGCTGTTTTTTGTTCATCGAGTATTTCAAACTGAATTTCATTTTTAATTTGAGAAGCGGTAGGTTCTGGTAAAATCCAAGTAGGGTTAAAATCCTGAATATTTTTGATACTTGGTAGAATAGATGATTTCAATCCTGAAGGGGCTAATATCATAAAGTTATGAGCAAAAGCCTTGTTGTCAGGTTCATTTAGTGAAAAATACAAATCTAAGTAGATAAAGGCAGCCATTAAGTAAGTTTTTCCTGCCCCCATCGGAAGACTAAAAATATAGTCGGGATAACTTACATTGTAAAATAACGCCTTGAATACTTGTTCGTAATCAATTTTGTCGGGGTTCTTTTCGATAAATTCTTTTAGCGAAGGCATCAAAGTATTACCTTTCTCGTCTTTTAGGCAAGCGTATTCATAAAGTGTTGCTGCTGCATTATTGTTCAGTAGAATATTTCGACATAAAGAGGTCAGACTAATGCTATCAACATCTATAGATAGAAAATTATTTTCGGTAAAAAGTTTCCACAAAGGTACATTACCACAAGTTATTTTTAAAAAAAGATACGTTTTAATAGCTTCTATTTGTGCATCACGCATCATTCCTTTATTTTGTATATAAGAAAGCAAAGAATTTATAGGACAATTTTCTTGTCTTAACCATTCATCTCTTTTTCTTTGTAAAAGTTTATAGAACATTTGATTTTATCTCTTATTAATTTATTTCTACAGAATACTTTCTTATTTATTCTGATGTATTAGAGAGGGCAAAGATAGGGATAATTTGGTAATTAGCAAATTAGCAAATTGATGAATACAAAAAAACTTTGCCAAAGGTACAAGCTGTATAAACTAGTACTTTTGGCAAAGTTTGTGATTTGTTGATTTTTATATTTGTTTATTAGTTGATGATATCAAAGCCGGTGTATTTTCTGAGGACTTCGGGGACTACAATACCTTCGAGGGTTTTGTAGTTTTCTAAATTATTTTTATGTATATAACATATTATTAATGTAAAAATAATGTCTGTTTACTCTTTTAATAACACTCTCCCATATTTCTTTGTCTCAAACTTGCATTGGAATTACGTCAGTTTGGAATAACATAACAAAACTTTAATTTGATGTCAGTTTTACATATACAAAACTGATTTACAACTATATTTACATTTCATTCTGTGTAAATTCAGCAACTAAGCTACCTATCAATACCCATCACAACTATTAATCATCAATAACCTTAGAGAAAGCTTCGCGCAACTCTCAAAATTCACACAATTAATCAATAACCAGCATATAAAAATCCCTACAAAAGTTTACTTTCTTTTGTAGGGATTTTGTTATGTTATTACATTTTATGTATCCAGAATTCGGGGTTGAGGCGGGTAGTGTTTTTATATATAAAGAACTTCATTTCAGTCTTGCCATTGCTATCGGTGAAGATTTTGCCAAGAGGCTCTTTGGCTTTTACCTTATCTCCTTTCTTTACATACACATCAGTGAGATTGTAATAAATAGTGATGTAGTTACCGTGTCGCACCTGCACTACTTTGTTACTTCCTGGTATCGATTGTATGGCTGATACTTCGCCTTCAAACACACAACGGGCTTCTGAACCTTTTTCAGTAGCAATGGTTACCCCATTATTGTAATGTTGCAACTCAGGATATACAGGGTCGTAATACACCCCAAAACCTTGCGATTTGTAGCCCTTTGCCACTGGCCAAATAAGATTACCCTTGTTGGCTTCGAAGCTATCGGCTACTTTACGCGATTCGGGAGTAAGTACAAAAATAATTTCAGTATTGGAACCTGAGGAAGGAGAAGAAGTAGTTTTAGGAGCGTTTTTTCCTCTGTTTAAAGCAGCTAAACGCTCTTTCTCACGTTTATTTGCCTCTATAATAGCTAAACGAATCAGGCGCTGTATTTCGCGGTCGATAGCATTAGCTTGTTTTTGTTTTTCGCGTATCTGCGCTTCGTAGTTGCGCTCTGCGGCACGGATATTGGTAGCCAACACTTCCAATTCCTTTTTCTCAGTCTCCAAAGTAGCTTGCTCTTGGCGTTGTTCTTCTAATACTTGGTTTTTAGTATTGCGTTGGGCTACCAAAGTATTGTTGATAGTCTTTATTTTATCTGTCTTTTCTCGTATGAGGCTCACCTGCTCTTTGCGATAGTTGGCATACTGTTTCATATAAGCCAATCGCTTGTAGGCTTGCGAAAAACTTTCGGAAGAGAGCAAAAACAGCAATCGGTTTTGTGCCGATTTACTTTTAAACGACTGTTTGATAATCTTAGCGTATTCGCCTTTGTGGTATTCCAATTCTTTTTTGAGGGTACGCAGTTGTTCCTCGTTGTCAGCTATTTCTTTAGAAAGCAAATTCGCCTGTTGCTGATTGATTTGTATTAGGCGTGTGCGCGCTAATATCTTCTCATTAGCAACTTCTATCTGCTGAATGGTAGTTTTGTGTTGCTGACTTTGTTGTTGGCGTAAAGCGGACATCTGCTTGATTTGTTCGAGCAGTGCCTTCTTGCGTTGTTCTAATTCTTTTTGCTTAGTTTGCGCTGTAAGGAGTAGCGGAAAGCAAAGCAAAAGCAGTGTGATTTTTAGTATATTCATAGGTCGTAGCACGACGGACAGTTTAACGTATTTTCAACTTTGGCAAAGGTGCGAGCCACACAGGCAAGAACTTTGGTAAAATTTGCGACACATTTGTTACTTGTTTATTGTTATTTCTTTCATTCCCGATGGGATTTTAAAAGGGAAGGACAGTTTTTTATCTAAATCCAATCCTTTGAACTCTAAAGTGATTTGGGTGCTATTCTCTCCCTCGCTGGCAACTATCTTAATGGAGAGAGGTAATAAGAGTTCCCCCACTTGCTGATAGCTGTAAGTTGCTATTGCCTTTTGGTTTGCTCCCAAATGATTTACTTCGGTAACCTCCACACGGTAATTATCAGGGAAAAAGCGGTAAATCACTTCTACGGGCGACTCGCCGGTGACTTCAATATTATAGCGGTTGTTGTCCTCAGGGAGGAGCTTGATAAAACCTTCGCTTTTAAAGTTGAGACTGTAAAGCGCATTGCCTAATAATAGGTTCTGTAATTCGTTAAAACCTACATCAATGCCTAACAGTTTGCTGATATAACTAAAATCGCCGCTGAAAAAAGAACTGTCTAAACGGTTATAATATTCGGCTTTTTCGGGGGTAATGAGTGCTTTGGCTACTCCCAAAGGAGCGGATATCCATATTGTTTTGTCTTTCTCCATACGGAAAGATAGAGGCAAACTCTGCTCATTTTTACCGTCTTTATAAGTTACTTGCAGGTTAGCGCTAAGTGTTTTAAAAGCAGGAAACGATTTTAGGTGGCGGTTGATAATTTCTTTGGCTTGTTTATCAACGCTTGTTCTGCCAGCGGGGGTTACCACTGCTTGTTTGGTTTTACAGCTCACCAATAGCAAGACTGTAAGGATTAAGATGATTTTTTTCATAATGTCTTAATAAGATTTTTAACTTTGCCAAAGGTGCGAGCCACACAGGCAAGAACTTTGGCAAAGTTTGAGATGGTGTTTAGCTTCTATCCATTTACTAAGGCTAAGGCGCGCTGTTTCTTTGTTTTTGAAGTACTTCGCTCCCTCACTTTGCGAGCTTGTTCCCTTGCTTCCTCTAAGGTAACGGGTGGCTGCTTGGATAGTATCTCCATAGCTAACTTTGCCCGTTCCGCAAATGATAGTTTGTAACTCATATTTCAATTCGTAATTTGTCATTTATAATCTGCTAATTACCTCCGGTGCTTCCGAAGCCTCCAGCACCTCTTTCAGTTTGTGAAAGCTCGGTTACAGTTTCAAAAGTGGCTTTCTCATACTTGGCAAATACCATTTGGGCAATACGGTCGCTGTGGGCAATGGTAAAGGGTTCATTGGATAGGTTTACGATAGGAACTTTTACCTCGCCACGATAATCACAATCGATAGTACCTGGGCTATTGATTACTGTAATGCCGTGCTTGATTGCCATACCGCTACGCGGACGCACTTGTGCTTCATAACCTTCGGGTATTTCTAAGAATAAGCCGGTAGGCACGAGGGTGCGCTCTAAGGGTTGTAAGGTGATGTTACTGTTAGGCAAATTAGCTCTTAGGTCTACGCCTGCAGCTCCTTCGGTTTGATATGAAGGGAGCTCGTTATTTGATAGGTTTTTTATTTTTACTGTCATTTTTTAGTGGGTTTCAACTTTGGCAAAGTTTGCGGTGTTTATTACTAATTACTTGTTGCGCCACAATTCTTGCGGTGTATTCATTCTTGATGTTTTCTTTTATTATTGGGTGCAAAGATACGACGTAATTAGCAAATTAGCAAGTCGTAGTAGGATAAGGGTTAAAAATTAGGAGCGAGGCCTTAGGCCATAGGCCATAGGCACTAGGAGTTGCGACGTAAAAGCGACAGGCAGAGAAAATGAGTAAATTAGGAAATTAGAAAATGAGAAAATGAGAAAATGGAGTGTGAGGTTGTATTAGAGGAATGAGGCTGTGCCTCAGAAATCAAACAAAATTTAAACAAAATCAAGGCTACGCCTTGTAAACCAGCGGAGGGATTGTTAGTTTATTCAACTTTACCAAAGGTGCGAGCCGCACAGGCGGGGAAAAATTAGGAAATGAGAAAATTAGGAAATGAGAAAAAGCGACGTGTTGAGACTATTAGGTGTGTTCGGAAGGAAACGGAAAAGTTCGGAAGAAAGGAAGTGGGATTTTTGATGAAAAAAGGGTGTGAGAAGGGTGGAGGTAGCTTATAGAGAGCTTATAGGAAGCTTATACGAATCTTGGACGATTGGTATAGAAAGGGTATATAAGTAGTTGATTCATAATATGATACAATGGGTGTAAAAATGGTAAAAACGGGGTTTCGAGGCGAAAGAAAAGGGAATAGGCACTAGGCCTTAGGCCATAGGCAATAGGGGGAGTATGATGGAAAAGGGAAGATAATGACGAATGACGAGAGACGAATGACGAAGGAAATGTGATGAAAATCTCTTGCTGGCTACCTTCAAAGGGGGAATTAGAGACGGGGAAAGTTGTTTGACGGGGCGGATAGGGGAGGGGGATATTTATGGAATGGACTTTTTGTTATCGGGGGAAAGATAGTGCTTAGGGGAGGGTTGCTTGCTGATTATTGAAAAGAATAAGATGTTTAACTTGCAGAAAGACAACAAACCGGCGGAGAAAAGTTACTTTTGTAACTTAATTGTAATAGTAGTTTCTTGTTAGTTCAGAAATAATTATTACTTTTGTCACTTGTAATTTGTTATACAGGATATGCCATTAGCTTTATTCAATTCTATTACTTCGTGGTTTTTAAAACGCCGTATTGACCAAATACAAGAGTTCGTAGAGCACCCACATAAGGTGCAAGAACGTGTGCTTTTGGAGCTTCTCGATGCTGCCAAAGACACTGAACTCGGCAAACTATATAACTTTGCTGAGGTGAAAAACTATGAGCAATTCAGTAGAAATACACCATTAGTTTCTTATGAAGCCTTTGAGCCTTACGTAGAAAGGGCAAGACGAGGGGAGCGGAATGTGTTTTGGCATACGCCGATAAAATGGTTTGCCAAGAGCAGTGGGACTACTAACGCTAAAAGCAAGTTTATTCCGGTAAGTGAGGAGGCACTGCAACTGTGCCATTACAAATCAGGGAAGGATATGCTGTGCTTATACCTAAATAACAACGAGGATTCGAATCTGTTTAAGGGCAAGAGTTTGCGACTGGGAGGGAGCAAGCAACTGTATGAACAAAACGGTACTTATTTTGGGGATTTATCGGCGATTTTGATTGAAAACCTGCCTTTTTGGGCAGAATGGAGTTGTACCCCCAGCAACAAAGTATCGCTGATGAGTGAATGGGAGAGTAAGTTACAAGCGATTGTCAAAGAGGCGAAAACAGAGAATGTGACTAGTATTGCGGGGGTTCCTTCGTGGATGTTAGTGCTTTTAAATCGGATTTTAGAAGAAACCCAAAAGGAACATCTTTTGGAGTTGTGGACAAACTTAGAAGTATACTTTCACGGGGGGGTGAGCTTTATACCGTATCGCGAACAGTATAAGCATATTATTCCTTCGAATAGTTTTCGTTATTACGAAATATACAACGCCTCCGAAGGGTTCTTTGCCATTCAAGACCGAAACAATTCGGACGAGATGTTGCTAATGCTCGACTACGGGATTTTCTATGAGTTTATACCGATGGAGACTTTTGGTACTGCGGAACAAAAGGCAATTCCGCTGAGTGAGGTGGAAATAGGGAAGAACTATGCGATGGTGATTACTACCAATGCCGGTTTGTGGCGCTATATGATAGGAGATACGGTAAGGTTTACTTCGGTAGTGCCTTATCGGATTAAGATTACGGGTCGTACCAAGCACTTTATTAATGTATTTGGGGAAGAGCTCATCGTAGAGAATGCTGAACGCGCCTTAGAAAAGGCTTGTGAGCAGACTAATAGCCACTTGATAGACTACACGGTTGCGCCTATATTTATGCAAGACAAGCTGAAAGGAGGGCACGAATGGGTAATAGAGTTTGATGCACCTCCTGAGAGTTTGGAGAAATTTACCGAGATATTAGACCGCGAACTGCAAAAACTTAACTCGGATTACGAAGCTAAACGCTACAACAATATGACGCTGAATATGCCCAAAGTGCACAAGGCTCGTACGGGGCTTTTTCACGACTGGCTCAAACACAAGGATAAGCTTGGTGGACAGAACAAAGTACCCCGACTCTCGAACAGCAGGGAGTACGTGGAGGAGTTATTAAATTTATAATGAAATTAAAAGTAGAAAGGCTACCCAATTGGGTAGCCTTTCTTATTTGCTATAACTTTAAATTATCTTCTTCTTTTGCGAATAAAGATGATGAGACCGACGAAAGCGAGGAGCACTATTCCGCCTATCCAAAGGGCACTGAGTGATACTTTTTCTTGAGGACTTCCGGCAGTGGTTTCTTCTTTTTTGAGGACTTTTGCATCTTGGGTATTGGCTTGTACCTGACTGCCTTGGTGCGCTTGAGCGAGCTGTTGCTGATACGCTTGGGCATTGGCAGGTGAAGCCTTTTTGCTGATATAATCCTGCAACTTCTTATTTTCGGAAGAGAAATGAGAAGAGCTTACACCGAATTGCCTAGTAAGGTCGGTATGGATATCGGCAAGTTTGCTGATTTGGGCATCGGAGGCTTTCCACATACCTTTGCGGGTAGCTTCGAGCATTACAGCAGTTACCTCTTGCAAGGCTGCTACGTTCTCTTTTTTTATAAAATCGGTGATGCCCAGGTGGTGTTTATCTTCTATATAAGTGTTATATACCTCATTCCACATAGCATCGTCGATGAGTTCGGGGCGAGTAGCTTCCCAACCGTGCATATTAGTAACGATTTCGGCTATTTGCCCGGCACTTGAAGCCTTACCCTTCATCATTTCTTTGATGTATTTAGGATTGAATATTGTACTGCGTGCTTCGACCCCTACGGCTTCTTTGAGTTCTTGCACGTGCATATTCTTATGGTTGCGATAATCAGCGAGGTAGGCATCGGGGTCTTTGCCGTTTACTTCTTTGATAGCAGCATTCATACCCCCCATAAACTCGTAGACGTGGTCGAGGCTAAGTGCTCCCCAAGTGTTGTTTTGGCGAGGCTGAATGAGCACATCGGCGTTCTTGATAGCGGCGCGGAACATACCTTCTTGGAACTTGCTCCAATTGTCTTTACTGCCGTAGAAAGCGCCCATATTATGCATATAAACCTCAGCGATATCCTTTTGAGTTTCCCACTTATCTCCGGAATTAATCAACTCCTTAGTGCCTGTATCATAACGACCTTGCAAGCCACCAAAGATACGTTCGGTAGAAAGTTCGCGGGCTTCTTTGGGCGATACTCCGGCTTCTACCAATTGTTTTTCGATATCTACACTACCTGCGCTCACTTCATTGGCATATGCTTCCTCAGGAAGAGCTGATACCATTTGAATGGCTTTGGTAAGCAAGAACAAACGAGAAGCTGCTAAATCGCGGAACTGACCTGAGGTTTGAATCACTACATCGATACGAGGGCGACCCAACTCTTCAGAAGGAATGACGCGCACATCGCCTACACGACCAAAGCTATCCCATACGGGTTCAACACCTAACATATACAAGGCTTGGGCGATAGATACACCTTCGGTTTCTATAAATTCAGAACTCCAAAAAGTATAGGCTATCTTCTTGGGATATTCGTGGTGTTTGGTTTGGTATTCACTAATTACATTTTGGGCTAAAGCCACGCCTCTATCCCACGCGAGTTTAGATGGTGTACTTTCGGCATTCACCCCATAGAGGTTATGACCGGTAGGTACGCCTTTAGGATTGGCTACTGCATCACCTCCTGAGGAAGGAGGGGTGTAACCACCATTTAGAGCATTGAAGAAAGCCTTTTCTTCTAAACGCGGACTGTTTTGCAAGGCGTCTTTATAGAGCGCTACATTGGTAATGGTTCTTTCGATATCTACCAAGGCACGTGCATAATCTATCTTAGCTTTTTGAGCGTTGAGTGCAGCCAGCTCTTCCTTAGTAAGAGGCTTGCGGTTTTCTTTTTTGGCTGGAGCTTTGATTTTGGTAGGACGACCTACGGCATCAGGTTTCTTAGCAGTAGCCGAAGCTGTGGCTGTTGTGTGAGTAGCAGTAGTGGTTGCTGAAGCCGTAGCTTCTTTTTTCATCTGCTGTTGTAAGAAATAAGGCATACCACTTCCTTCTTCTTTAGCCATCGTAGCTTTGGCTTTTTGCAAATCGTCAGCAGAGATATGAGCATAGTTGCAAATCAGTTCAGTAGTAACTGGTTTGCCTGCGAGTATTTGGTTTACTAAGCTCTTAGCAGGGTTTAGATAATGGGTTGTGAAAAAGGCTTTGTGTTTAAGGTCGGCTTCGGTAACTTTACCGTGGTATTTATCTAAGGTAGCCAAACTGTACGCAATAGGGTCGGCACTCATAGCCAAGACGGTAGAATTAATTTTATCAGGAGTATAAGGGACTCCCATTACGTAGTATTCGCCATTAATCTTTTCGGTGGCAATCTCTTCGGCGAAGTTAGCAAGGCGGTCGATTTCGGCTTCGGTATAGGGTTTGGAGAGGATACTATCCAAACGCAAATCACGATGTAAGCCCATTGTTACGGCTAACTTTTTGATGTGTAACCCAATGGTTTGTTTATCGATAGGGTTCTTTGCTTTCTGATAAGAAAGAATGGTGTTCTCTAAATTATTGAAGGTATTGCGCATATCGCTTTCGGTGAAAGCAGGGGTAAGATAAGACACAATACTGCCGTACGAACGGCGTTTTGCTATCATCGCTTCGCCTATATTTCCGATAGTATAATAGTAGAAATGTGGTACGGTACCCACACAGATATCTGCCCAATCGTAATCGGAGAGGGCTACTTGTTTATTAGGGGTGAACTCCAATGAGCCGTGCGTACCGAAGTGAATGAGCGCATCGGCTTTTAAGCCGTTTTGTATCCAAAGATATGCCCCCATATAGGCATAAGGAGGGATTTCTTTTACGCCGTGCAACACTTTAAAATCATCATCAGTACTAATGGCGGCAGGAGGTTGAGGGAGAATGGTGATATTACCGAAAGTGAGTTGGGCTACTGCCAGATAATTTTTACCGTCCTTAGAAGTATTGAGGTAAGAGCCCGGTACAGCGCCGTTCTTTTCGATTACTTGTTTATAGAGTTTTTCGGGTAAAGTTTTTTTGAGCCAAGCATCTAATTCGTGAGCTTCTACCAAAGCAGGTGCACCTGTACTGATGAACTTTTCGATATCGCCTTTGGCATTGGCTCTATAAGTATTGGCGTGTGTGAGCAGTAGCTGGTTGAATTCGGCTTGTGTAGCGGGGAGCGTTCCTACGTTATAACCTTCTTTTTTAAGTTGATGTAAAAAGCGAAATAGTGAAGGTTCGACCTCCAACCCTTGAGCGGCAGCAGGTGTAAGCCCCACACCTTTGAAGTAAACAATCGCCAACTTCTTGTCGGCATTAGGTTTACGTTTTAAATCGGTGAAGTTATGAATGATTTTGGCGAACTTACGGGCGCGGTTCTCGATAGTGTTGAGGAAGTAATAACCTTGTTTGTTTTGTTCTTGGGCAATCACTACATAAGGATAGAGCGCCCCGTCTAACTCGGGCATTACAATGGTTTGCCCCATAAAGCCGCCCGACATACCCATAGGGTCTTTTTCCCAATCGTCTTTCATTGCTAAGACCGATAATCCCGTGAAGAGGGGTACGTTGTGCTCCTTAGCCCAATTGATAAACAGTTCGGGTTGCCCCATCATCATTTGTCCGTGAGGAAAATAGACAATAGCATCAGGATTGATTTCGGTAAGGAAGTCGATGCGTTTTTCTTGAGCGGTGAAAGGATAGACGTTCATACCCTCGTTCTGCAAGGCGTTTATTACCCCATTGAGGTGTTCTTTATTTCCGCCAAAAGGCTCGTGTAATCCTGCTACTATGGCGATGCGAGGAGCACCTTCTTTATAGAAATTATTCTTCTGAATATACTCTTGATATTCTTTAAGGGAGCTGAAAGAGCGCTCGTCGTCTAAATGAAAATAGACGTTTTCTTTGCGTTCGATAGGTGGTGCGGGTTCGGTAGCAAACCACTTCTTGTCGATATATTTGCGGACATAACGAACGAGGTTTTGGTAGTTTGCTTTATTGCCACTCATCAGATAGTCGCCTACGTGTTTGAGTTCGGTTTCGTTGAGGCTACTGATATCGTTATCGGGATTGGTAACGGCGAAACTGTGAAAAGGCACGCGGTTAGCAGCATCGATGAGCTGATTGCGCTGTTCGTCGCTAATTTTGAGTCCCATTGCCCATACGAGGACGAAGTCGTAGTTTTTGAGTTTATCGAGTTGGTCGAGGGGGACTTCTTCGATTTTGATGAACTTATCGGAATTAGAAAGGGCGATATTGGACGCCTGATAGCTGATGAAGTTCACCAGTGCGATACGGGTGGGGGCGATGTATTTTCGCCATACGAAATAACCTGCTATTACTATAAGGAGCAGGGCAATGATGGATAGAATCTTTTTTTTCATCTTATTTGTTGTAGGTCGTAGCACGACAACAGGTTGTTTTATAAATTAGACAAAAAGGTTTTATGTGAACGGGTGAGGCTGTGCCTCAGAAATTAAGCAAAATCAAGGTAATGCTTTGTAAAATGTTTGTTTTTAACGTGAGTTCGATGTAAGAAAAGTGTAGCTTACGCTACAGAAATCTTACAAATCTTTAAAAAAATCGAGCAAATGAACAGCTTCGCTGTTTTTAAGTCTCGCACAGAATACACGGATAGTCTTTCAATTGACAATTGTGATGTGCACCGATGGGCAACTTAATTAATAGATTTGTGGATTGCCTTTGTATTGGGTTAACATTAATGTAATGAAAACTTGGGTGCAAAGATAAGAAAATTATTTTGAATAATAATAAATAATAAAAAAGGTATTAGGCCATAGGCCTTAGGCACTAGGAATAGCGACGCAAAAGTGATGAGTGGAAAATTAGAGAATTAGGAAATGAGGAAATTAGAAAATGAGAGAATTAGAGAATTAGAGAATGAGAAAATGAGGAAATGGGGTGCGAGGTTGTGTTAGGGGAATGAGCCTGTGCCTCAGAAATCAAACAAAATTTAAACAAAATCAAGGCTGCGCCTTGTAAAGTAGCGGAAGAGATTAACTTTGTCAAAGGTACGAGCTACAAGCTCGCACCAGCGGAGGGAGGTATTGTCAGTTTATTCAACTTTGGCAAAGGTCGTAGCACGACAGGCGATTAACTTTGCCAAAGTGTGCACCTCAAAAACGATAGGTTGGGGTTATTAGGAAGATTCGGAAGATATCGGAGAAGAACGGAAGAGAGGTAAGAGGGATTTTGGTGAAAAAAGACTGTAAGGAGGGTGGGGTTAGCTTATAGAGAGCTTATAGGAAGCTTATACGAATCTTGGACGATTGGTATAGGAAGGGTATATAAACAATTGACGCATAGTATAATACAACGATGCAAAAAACGGTAAAAACAGAGTTTCGAGGCGAAAGAAAAGGGAATAGGTGATAGGCCTTAGGGCATAGGCACTAGGAGGGAGTGTGACGGAAAAGCGGAGGAAACCTCCCCCTAGCTTCTCGGAGAGGGGGAATTGTGACGAGTCTTTTATTCGGTAAGCCCCCGAACCCCCGAAGGGGGACAAGCTGGGAAAGGTGACAAACCTCCCCCTTTACACATACCCAGCTGTCGCTGGCTACCTTCAAAAGGAAAATGTTGGGACGGAAAAAGGGGAATGTGGTGAGTAATAGGGGGTTGTAAAAGGTTTTGGAGGGGTTGGGAGGAACCAAATGGGCACGAGCTACAAGCTCGCGCCAGCGATAGGACAGCGAAAAAAAGGGTGGTGTGTGGTGATGGGAAATATAGTTAAACCGAAGTTGGGGTATAATAAAAAAGCACTTACAAATATTTGTAAGTGCTTTTGTTTTGAGGGTGGTCCCAGTTGGGCTCGAACCAACGACCCTCTGATTATGAGTCAGATGCTCTAACCAGCTGAGCTATGAGACCTGTCTGTTTTTAATTAAGACGGTGCAAAAGTAGTATTTAAAAATGAATTGACCAAATTTATAGGGAATTTTTTCGAGAAAAAGGGTAAAAATAAGTGATGAAGGCTTTGGCTATTTGAAGAGAATGTTTTATTTTTGCGCTGTAAAAACAATTCATTACATTGGTAAAACTGAATTATGAAAAGAGTTATTACTTCGCTATTCGTAGCTTTTATTACGCTTTCGGCGTTAGCTCAAGACCGTAAACTGACGGTTGCCGAAGCGGTTTTTCACGCGGTACAAGACCCTTCTTCTGAAATGGGATACCGCTTGCTCTCTCCTGAAACTTTGGATAATTTGCAGTGGATTGAGGGCACTGACCTGTATCTGTACAGCAAAGGTGATACGTATGAGATTTTCAACCCCAAAGGTGAAAAAGTGGGCGCTATTGGCAGTGAGCTCACAATGGGGTTTGAGTGGTTGCAAAGCTACTTGCGAAACAGCGGTTCGTTACCTCCTATCACCTATATCGGTAAAGAGGAAATGGTTTTAAAAGTGGATAATACTTATTACCGTTACAATTACGAGCGCAAGAATGTGCTCAGTAGTATCACACTACCCAAAGGGGCTGAAAACGCTGAATACAATCCTCTTACAAAATCAGTAGCATATACCTTAGATAATAATTTGTATTTGGCTACTGAAAAGAATGAAAAACAAGCGGTTACTGCTTTTACTGATGCGAATATTGTAGCCGGTAAATCGATTCACCGCAACGAATTTGGCATTAATAAAGGTATATTCTTTTCGCCTAAGGGCAATTATTTAGCTTTCTATCAGAAAGACGAAAGCAAGGTGGCTGATTACCCTTTGGTGGATATTACCACCACTCCTGCTACCTTAAAAGCGATTAAATACCCGATGGCAGGTCAGCCGAGCGAGCAGGCAGCAGTAGGGATTTACGATTTCCAAAGCGGGAAGGTTTCTTATTTAGACATCAACACTACCGATGAGCACTTTCTCACGAATTTGGCTTGGAGCCCTGATGAGCGATATATCCTTTTGGCGGAAGTAAACAGAGCGCAGAACCACTTTGCCTTAAACCGTTACGACGCACGTACGGGTAAAAAGGTAAATACAATTTTTGAAGAGCGCAACGCTAAATGGGTAGAGCCCGAAAAGCCTGCTGTGTTCTTGCCGAACAACGCAAATGAGTTTTTATGGCTAAGCGAGCGCGATGGTTTTACAAATGTATACCATTACAATGTGAATGGCAAACTCATTAAGCAAGTTAGTAATTTCCGTTGGGTAGTGCAAGATATTTTAGGTTTCGACGCACAAGGGAAATACGTATTTATCACCGGTACAGGTGCTGACCCACGTGAGCAACATTGCTTTAAGATAGAGCTTAAAAACCCTAAAAAGGTGAGTGCTCTTACTCCCGAAGCAGGAACTCATAACGTACAGCTGAGCAGTGACGGGAAATATCTTTTGGATAGCTATAGCAGTATCAGCGTTCCACAAAATATAGACCTTGTAAATACAGATAAAGGCAGTAGACAGCGTTTGCTTACGGCTAAGAATCCGCTGGAAGGTATTGCGGTAGGCACCACTGAGTTTGTAACGCTGAAAGCCGAAGACGGTACGCCTCTTTACGGTAAATTGCACAAACCTAAGACTTTTGACCCTAACAAAAAGTACCCTGTGCTGATTTATGTATATGGAGGACCACACGCCCAACAGGTGAAAAACGAATGGTTGGCAGATACTTACTTGTGGTTACACGCTTTTGTAGAAAACGAACAGTATATTGTGTTTACCTTAGACAACCGCGGTAGTGAAAACAGAGGTTTTGCTTTTGAGAGCGTAATCCATCGTCGTTTGGGAGAAATAGAGGTAAAAGACCAGCTTAAAGGGGTGGATTATTTGAAGAGTCTGCCTTATGTAGATAGCAATAGGATAGCAGTACACGGCTGGAGTTTTGGAGGATTTATGGCTTCGAGCTTGCTCACTCGTCACCCTGAAATATTTAGAACTGCTGTGGCAGGAGGTGCTGTAACCGATTGGAAGTATTACGAAGTGATGTATGGCGAGCGCTATATGGATACCCCACAAGAAAACCCAGAGGGTTACGAGAATAGCCGAGTGGGCAAATACCTCACGAATTTGAAGCGCCCACTACTATTTATTCACGGCAGTGTAGACGATGTAGTAGTGCCTCAACACCTGATGAGTATTACACGTGAGTCTATCAAGAAAAACGACTTTATAGAGTTATTTATCTACCCGATGCACGCACACGGTGTACGGGGTACTGACCATATCAATCTTACAGAAAGAATTATTGATTATGTGAAGAAACACAATCAGTAGTTATCAGAGAATAAGCGAAGGGCTGTCGGCAATGCCGACAGCCCTTCGTTGTTTTTTAATGCTCTTTAAGAGTTAGCTATAAGTCTTTCTAAAGCCATTCCTCTTGAACCTTTGATGAGTATTAGGGTGTCTTGAAAAGAAAGCTTCTTAAAGACCTCTTGAAAATCCTCAAAGGTTTCATACTGCGGATAAGGTGCTTTAGTTTGTTTAAAATTCTTTCCGATGAGGTAGACCCCTGCCCATTGGTGCTCTTTGAGTTTATCGACAATGCTTTGATGCTCCTGAGTAGCGTAATCGCCAAGCTCAAACATATCGCCGAGAATAAGCACTTTATTAGAGGAGCTGTTCATAGAAAGAAGATTGTCGATAGCAGCAGTCATACTGCTAGGATTGGCATTATAGGCGTCGAGCAAAACAGTATTACTACCCCATTGCAATAGCTGACTGCGATTGTTTTGAGGAATATAGCTCTCTATGCCCTTCTGAATAGCCTTTGTAGAGAGTTTGAAGTAACGCCCAAAAGCTACCGAAGCAGCAATATTAGTGAAGTTATAGCTTCCTACCAGATGAGAAGTTGCGACAGTGGGAGTATCACTAAAGCCCTCTATATTGGCTGGGAATCCTTCTGTGGTGGTTTGTAGAGACGAGTCAGCAAACTGTATTTTCACGGGTTGAGTGCTGAGACATCGCACAGAGACGTTTACCCCTTCGCCTACTCCAAAACTGTACACATTGTTATAGTTTTCCAAAAGCGCTTCGGTGATAGGATTATCGGCATTGGCAATAATGGTTTTATGGTGTGTTTTGAGGTAATCATAGAGCTCGCCTTTGGTTTTTATCACGCCTTCAAAAGAACCAAAGCCTTCTAAATGCGCTTTACCAATACTGGTAATATAGCCGTAGTCGGGTTCAGCAATAGAACATAGGAAGGCAATTTCACCTGGGTGATTGGCACCCATCTCCACAATAGCAATATCCGTTTCTGGTTTAATTGTAAGCAAAGTGAGAGGTACTCCTATATTGTTGTTTAGGTTGCCTTGTGTAGCTACTATATTCAGTTGTTGTGATAATACCGACTTGATAAGCTCCTTTGTGGTGGTTTTCCCATTGCTACCGGTAATACCAATAACAAGTGTTTTTAGCTTCCTGCGGTGATAAGTAGCGAGCTGTTGGAGTGTAGTGAGGACATCGTCTACCAAAAGTGTTTTATCGGCGATGTAATAAGCAGGGTCATCAATTACTGCATAGCAGGCTCCTTTGGCAAGAGCTTCTTGAGTAAAGGTGTTACCGTTAAACGAAGCTCCTTTCAAGGCAAAGTAAATACTATTAGGTGTTATATTGCGGGTATCAGTACTTACGCCCGCTGAAGTTTTATATCTTTGATAAAGCTCTTCTATCATAAACTATTAGTTCTTTTATAATGCAAAACTACAGCGTTTTTTTGAGTTAAACAAATTGTTTCTCTTACTTTCTGTAAAAAAAGAAAAGAGCCCTCTTGAAAAGTTCAAGAAGACTCTTTGCCTATGAAATATTTTATGGTTTTTATCCTTTAGGAGTTTTATGGTTCTTTTTGGCTTTTGAACCTACACGGCTCATAGCGTTGCGGAATCCTATATAATCAGTAGCGATGTACTGAGGTAAGAAACGACGTTGTGCTGGGTCAAGCCAATAAGCACGGTCTCTCCAAGAACCTCCTTTGTATACGCGTACTTCGTCGTCGATAAGTGAAGTACGGTCGTTAGAAGTATCATAGCCCTTACCGCTGATATCGCTACCTGGTCTTTTAGGACGAGGAGCATTGTACATTGA
This sequence comes from Capnocytophaga sp. oral taxon 902, assembly GCF_013394735.1. Lineage (NCBI taxonomy): Bacteria > Pseudomonadati > Bacteroidota > Flavobacteriia > Flavobacteriales > Flavobacteriaceae > Capnocytophaga > Capnocytophaga sp. oral taxon 902. The sequence goes on along the minus strand of NZ_CP058261.1, from coordinate 1,162,434 downwards.
GTTTGTATACTCTGAACCTTCTGCCATCAAGTCATTTTGGTTGCGATAGTTGCGTGTAGATGATTTATCACCATCGTGATAACTGCGGTTATCAGAGTGTGTAAAGTTATAACGCAAATAGGTTTCGTTTGAGTCGATAGGAACAGTAGCAAGATTTCCTGGCAAATTACGAGCGATAATTTTACCGTTCATCAAAGTATCATACTTCACATTCTCAGGAGTTACTACTATTTGTTTTCCGTCTTCACCAATAGCGTGTTTCATATACACGTTACCGCGGTAATAGTTGAAATCTGTTATTTCATCATCAACAATAGGACGATAAACATCGGCTACCCACTCGGCTACGTTACCTGCCATATCATACAAACCAAAGTCATTAGGTGGGTAAGTTTTAACTGCTACAGTAATATCACCTTTATCATCTGACCAACCTGCCAATCCGCCGTAGTCACCTTTACCTTGTTTAAAGTTAGCTAAGAGGTCTCCACGAGTTCTACGTTTGGTAGAACGAGTGTATTGGCTATCCCAAGGGTATTTCTTTCTACCTTGCAATGAGTTATATTCACGAATACCACCCAAAGATTTGGCAGCATATTCCCACTCTACTTCAGTAGGCAAACGATACTCAGGCAATAAAATACCGCTAGTTTGTTTAGCATAAGTTGCTTCTCCCTCTTTATTAGTTTTCTTACCTCCCATTTCACCAGCTATCTTACCTCCGTAAGTTTGTGATGGGGCGTTTAGGTAAGTATCAGTACTAAATGTGCTAGTAGCATCTACTTGGTAACGAGCATCTTTTGCAAGATAACCATCGCGTTCCAAGATTGCCTCGTTCACACGGTCAGTACGCCAAGAACTAAACTGTACTGCTTGCACCCAGTTTACCCCTACTACAGGATACTCAGCATAAGCAGGGTGACGCAAGTAATTGCTAACCATTGCTTCATTAGCACTTAGAGGGCTTCTCCATACTAAGGTATCAGGAAGGGCACCTATATATATATTTCTATATTGCTCTTCATCTGGTGGGAACACACGTTTTAACCAATCGAGGTATTCCATATACATCTTGTTGGTTACCTCTGTTTCGTCCATATAAAAAGACTGTACGTGTTGTTGGGTAGGTGTGTTATTCCAGTCGTGCATTATGTCGTCTTCCACCTGACCCATAGTGAAGGTACCTCCCTCAATGAGCACAAGACCAGGACCTGTCTCTTGGTCTTTAAAATCTGTATTGTATTGAAAACCACCTTCTTTCGCGTTGATTTTCCAACCTGTCGCACTCGATGTGTTCTTATCAGTCTTCTTGCCACAACCTGCGAGCAACAATCCTGCTAAGGCCATATAAACAGGTACTTTTAATAAATTTCTTTTCATAGTAAAAACACTTGTTAGCATAAAAATTCGGGCGCAAGATACTACTTTTTTTTAATGTAGTATCATCTTTTCTCAATTTTAACTATATATTAATATTCTATTTTTTGTGTATTTTTTATATATGTTTGATTTATAGTTTTATACACTCTATTCTCTCCTTCTCTTGTTTCTCATTTTTCCTCTTCTCCCACCCTATTTTTAACAATTCTTTAAGTATTTTGTTTATAACATTTGGTTCTTATCAGCTAAAAAAACCAATAACAACGACAAAAAGAACGCTATAATAGGCGCTATCATCCACATAGCAAAGAATCGCTTTACTTGAGTCTTGCGAAAAATATTCTTGTGCCCCATCTTCGCTACGCCTATTCCTAAGATAGCTGCTACATTCACTTGTACCAATGAGGTGGGTATTCCTTTTACAACCGAAGCTAGTAACAACAAGCTCCCCGATATAAAGGCGATAATCACCGCTTCAAACTTCCCAAAAAGTATTATTTCCTTCCCTGTATTCTTCAGTATCTTATGTCCAAAAAGCGAAGCTCCAATGCCAAAACACGGTGCTACCACCAAGGTAGCCAACATCAAGATAACAATATGGTCGCTCTCGCGAATGTGTAGCTCGTTAATCGTCATTGTATACAAAGGTCCCGTCGCATTAGCTACGTTGTTAGAGCCTATCGCAAACGATACATACAAAGCCATTATCACCAACGCTACATCCCAAATATGCTTCTTGTTCTCATTCTGCGCCCGCTGTATCGTCAGTCCTCGCCTGCGCATCGGCTGGTAAATGTATTTCCCCGCAAAATAACTCAAAAAATAAGCAATCACAGGCAATATAAACCACGCAGGTATAATCTCCATAAATAGCCTATTCGTGTCTAACTTCTCAAAATACAACGCTGGTGCCGCTAAGGCTAATACTGCTGCCTGACTGGTGGACTGCGGTATCCCGGAAATGTTCGAAATAAGCATCGTTACCGCTATCGAAAATAAGGCTATTGATACCACCGTAAAATCCAAATACTCCGAGGGTAATATGCCACTCCCCATTGTACCTGCCGTTTTCTTCCCTGCCAAAAACGCCCCTACAAACACCATTATCCCAAATAACCCCGGGATAACAGTCTTTCTAATCACATTAGCACCATAGCTTGCCGAGAATGCAGGAGCCGTACCACTACCTCCCATCGTAATGGCTACTGCCATTGCAATGAGAAACGGAATAAGTAATTGGCTGTATATGGGTGTCATTCTCTATATCAGTTTTTCTCCGCAAAAGTATAAAATCTTTTTTAAATAACAATACTTTTTCTGCAAAAAAAAAGCCCGATATTACTATCGGACTTTTCCATTAACCAACCAAAACTTTAAATTATGAAAACTATTATTTGAAGTTTTACAATGAGCTACCACCCTCATTGCGTCGGCAAAGGTACGGCGTTTTTTTTAACTACCAAAATAATTCCAGAGTTTAACAAAACTTTAACGCACCTATAATGTCTTTATTACTGATTATCAGTGTTTAGTATCTTTCTTTTATTTCTTCTCCAATTTATTTATCTCCGCAAGTTCTGCCTCTGTAAGTTTCTTAAATGTATACTCATACGTTCCTTGATTATCGTCATCATCTTTATCTATAAATGAAATAACAAGCCTATTTCCTCTTACAAAAAAGTTCTCAGGAGTATCGTCTTTTTTAGTAATCGTACCATTAGAAGCAGTATAAGGCACCGCTCTGCCTTTTTCAAACTCGCAACGATTAGTATTACTATTGAAGCCAAAGTCATAATTAGTTACTGTATTGGCGGTATAAATATCTACTTGTTTATCTTCACAGGGTTCTTTTTCGATAGGTTGTCCATTAAAGGTAGCTTTTTCTATCTGCCACGCCCCTATGAGTGCTTTGGGGTCGGTAGTTTTTTCAGGAGCTTTATACTCCATCGCTCTAAGGGCTGTCAATTCTTTTTCGCTGATTTTCTTATAGGTATATGAAAAAGAACGCTTTTTCCCTTGTTCATCTAATCCAGTTCCGTTTATCTCAAATTTAGTTTCAGTCACAGTAAAAGTAACTGTCTTACCTTCACGTGTAATAGTTGTCCCCGATATAGTATAGGGTTTTATTTCTTGTTTTTTATAGGTACAATTATATTCGTCATACTTTCTAAAGATAAGCTCTTCTACTGTGCTTTCAGTAAAAATAACAGCATCTTTTAAAGAGCACTCCGAAAGCTCTAACTTCTCACCATCAAGAGTTGCCGATTCCATTTGCCACGCCCCTATCAGTTGTTTTTTGTAATCAGGAGCTTTATACTCCATCGCTCTAAGAGCTGTCAATTCTTTTTCGGTAATTCTTTTATAGGTAGTGGTAGAAGGCTTTTTGTTTCCTTGTACATCTGTATAGACTCCCTCTATCACAAGTTTACCCTCAGTAATGGTAAAAGTGGTAGTACCATCTTTGGTTGTAAAGGTGTTCCCCAAAAGAGTGTAAGTCAAAAGGTCTTGTTTCTCATAGGAGCAATTACCATCTCTTTTCTTAAACGAAAGACGTTCCATTGTCTTTTCAGTAAAAACAATCGTTTCTTTTAGTGTACATTCTGAAACCGCCTTCGGTTTTCCGTCTATGGTAGACGATTCCATTTGCCACGCTCCTATCAGTTCGACAGTTTTCTGTGGAGGCTTAGGTGTTTTATCATCTTTGCTTCCGCAAGACGAAATCATTGTGGCAAGGGCAACAAATGCCCCAAATAAAAATTTCTTCATATGTGTTAGTATTTTTAGTTTGAGGGCGCAAAACTATAAAATTAATTTTTCTTCACCAAAAAATCGTCATAATACCCCACCTCCGAGCCCCTCCCAACCTCTCTAAAACCTTTTACAACCCCCTATTGGTCACCACATTCCCCCTTTGAACAGAAGTCCGCGAAAGCGGAGTATGTGAGAAGGGAGAGGTTTGTCACCTTTCTCAGCTTGTCCCCCTTCGGGGGTTCGGGGGCTTACCAAATAAATGACTCGTCACAATTCCCCCTCTCCGAGGGGCTAGGGGGATGTTATCTCCTATTGCCTATGGCCTAAGGCCTATCACCTCTTCCTCTTTCTTTCGCCTCGAAACCCCGTTTTTACCATTTTTAGCACTGTTATATCGTGTTATAAGTCAACCACTTATATACCCTTCCTATACCAATCGTCCAAGATTCGTATAAGCTTCCTATAAGCTCTCTATAAGCTACCCCCACCCTCCTTACACCCTTTTTTCACCAAAATTCCTCTCACCTCTCTTCCGTTCTTCTCCGATATCTTCCGAATCTTCCTAATAACCCCAACCTATCGTTTTTGAGGTGCACACTTTGGCAAAGTTAATCGCCTGTCGTGCTACGACCTTTGCCAAAGTTGAATAAACTGACAATACCTCCGCTACTTCACAAGGCGTAGCCTTGATTTTGTTTAAATTTTGTTTAATTTCTGAGGCACAGCCTCATTCCCTTAACATAACCTCGCACCCCATTTACCAATTCCCTCATTTTCTAATTCTCTCATTTCCTAATTTTCTAATTTCTCACCCGTCTGTGTAGCTCACACAAAATTCTCTTTAAAGAATTAAATTTATGCATCTTCAGATAAAGAAAAATATTGTTCATAAGCAGCTTTGTGGTAGCAGGCGACTTCATTGGCTAAAGATTGAGGAGCAAGTACCTTCACCGAATTGCTAAACGAACAGAGTTTCATCACCAAATCGTAGGGCGCTTCACCATTAGGGAAAGCAAGAGTGAGCTCTACACGCACTTCTTCTTCGTTGTCTAAAATAACAACTTGCGAGGGGTGTAGTTTGAGTGTTTTTATATATTTGCCTTGCTCATAGTTGAAAGAAAGAAGCACCTTTTGCAGAGATTCATTTTCAGCAATGGCAACCCCATAGAAATGATCAAAAAACGACTCCATATCCACTTTTTTGCGTCTCACCTGAATGTCGGTTACCTCTAAATTACTGATACGGTCGAGAGCAAAAGATTTGAATTTAATAGGTTGTTTGTTGTCGGTTGCGATGAGGTACCAGCGACCTTGGTATTCTTTCACTGCGTAAGGTAAGACTTGATATGCTTTAGTAGTCTCCCAGCCAAAAGAATAATGGGTAAAGGTAATCAACACATTTTGAGGAATAGCTGTAAGGATAGGGTCGAGCATTTCCAATCCTTTTTCAGGTTGCGGTTCTAACAGGAGGCTTCCCGTGCTTTTTGCCTTACGATAGGCATCTACTAACAATAGGTGGTCTAAGATGGTTGGATTATCGGCAATGCTATCGGGTTCGATTGCCCATACTTTTTCCTTTGTATTGAGGGTGATATCAATACCAAAAGCGATGTGTATATCGTCGAAATCCCTGCGGATAGTACGGTTACTAAAAGCGTATTCATCGCCTTCATCAGCCAAACGTTTGGCAATTTCCTGAGCCGAAAGACCTTTCTTATAGGTAGTAAGTAGTCTAATAATGCGCACCAAGCGAGCTATTTGTATAGGTTTTGCCATAAATTAGGTAAGAGATAAGAGTTAATTTGGGTACATATAGTAATTAAATTTGCTTTAAACAGTGCTTAAAACTATTTTTGTTGTTCTTTAAAATTATTCAGCAACCTTTCTATATTCTCCTTACCCACAGGGTTTTGGCTATGCACCGCAAAATCAGGTAAAGGTAGCTGGTGGTCTAAACAGTAGTCCACCAAATATTTAGCACAGTCGTAGCCTGAAAACTCTTCACCTAAATCGTGGTCAAACGAGATAAAATCAGGCAACCCTTTGTGCTCAAGGTAAGCTACAAACTCAGTATAAGAATATACCCGCTCAAAACCCTCGGGAGTAGAACGAAGATCATCTAAGTAAAGCATATAATAACCTTAAAAAATATATGGCAAAGATACAATACTAAATGGACAAACTATGACCAATGACGGTATTTTTTCAAAAAATACTTCACTTTTTTAGGAGAGGGAATGTTTGTTTCTTACTCTTTAGGGTCTGCATTTATTGTTTTAAAAAGTTCTACTACTTTGGGACTATTCGTATATTTGGTAATTACTTCTTTTATCCGTTTTACTAATTGAGCATTGTTATGAAATTGCCAAGGTAAATCAATCTCATCAAATTCAAAACAATCACCTTTTAGAAACATAGCATAATCACTATTAGGTTCTTCTATCCATTGGAAATCTTCATTAAAGATTTCTTCAAATTTAGTTTTATAATTTTCTCTTACTTTATAAAAATTCTTTCCCCAGATAGAAAAACCATAGTTAGAAGGATAAAAGATAAAACATAAGTCATTCCAACCACTATTTTGAACTCCCCAACGAAAATCATAGGGGAATCCCTTACTATATTTTGCTCCCCAAAAGTTATCAGGATTTTCAGCTTTTATTTCTTTCTCAAAGTCTGCTATCCATTGAGATTTTAAATTTTGAACTTGATTTATAACCTCATTGAGGTTTTTCCAGTCTTCAACAGTTTCTAAATGCTTTTTTAAAGTTTCCATATATTGTTTGTCTTTTAATTTTATTTTACTCCAATAAGTTATATAACTATTGATAAAGTGTTTGATAATATTACTCTCGCTTATGCTGTTAGCACATTCTGTTAGCCACTCTTTTATTTCTTTTGTGTATGTCCAAGTAGTGATGATATTTTCATTAAGTTTTTCAGGATACTCATCAGCAGGAAGATATTTAGGACGTTCTTTAGTTTGTTCTGTTGGTTTGCGATCATACCACCATCCATCAGGTAAATATAGTATTCTCGAGAAGTTTTTATCATTAGCTTTTTGAAGGTTTTTATGATGAAATTGGTAAATGGCACTATCCCAATAGCGATACAACTGATTGTTTTGGTTTTCAGCTCCGTTAGATTTATTTTCAATTACAATACTAATAGTTTTACATTGTAAAAGAATATCAATATTATTTCTTTCTACATATACTCTCCACTCTTTTTGATTAAAATTAGTTGTATCAATTTCTAATTTGTCGAGAAAAAGTTTTAAGAACGTTCCCCCTTGTCCGTGAGTTTCTTCTGGATTTAAGAAGAAAGCTAAAATACGACTATGTTTAGTTTCAGTGATTTTCCAAAACTTATCTTCTATAAATTGAAAGAAGTTGAAACTATTACCTTTTGTTTGGTACTGTTTTTGGATTTTGTAGAAATCATTTAACAATTTTTGTATTTCCATATTATTTTAATATTTATTCTCGTCTTTAAAAACACCAAGCACAGACTTCCCTTGTGCTATTGAAAAAATTGGTCGTAAACAGAAAAATCAAAGCAAAATGCTATATCATTATATTTGTTTGTATGCCTATCTCAAATACTGATATTGTTTTTTAACATTTTGCGACAAATGTACAAAACTTTTAGAATATATATTCCTCTTAATTTGTCGAAAAATTTTGGTGGCAAAGATAAAACTCCTACCGGTCAAACTGTGTCCACTTACTAATTTTTCTCATACTCTCTATATATTTTTCTCAGTTAAACCCTACCTGTTCTCTTTCAAGATAGAGTTAGTAAAAACTCACAGCTGAGTAGGTACACTACAATAGCGGAGTAAGTGAATAGGGGGGGAGGCTCATCATTTTTCCTATCATTACATTTCCTTTTTTTGTGTTCAATCTTTTCACAAGGCGCAGCCTCATTCCCCTAACATAACCCCACACCCCATTTACCAATTTTCTCATTCTCTAATTCCCTCATTTACTAATTCCCTCATTTCCTCATTCTCTAATTTTCCGCTCATCGCTTTTGCGTCGCCATTCCTAGTGCCTATGGCCTATGCCCTAAGGCCTATGTCCTAAAGCCTCACATCTAAAAACCTAAAATAATTTTGTCAATTCAATAAAAGTTTGTAATTTTGCTTGTCTAAAAATATATTTTGATAATACAAACGCTTATATGACCATTACCTTAGCCTCACTGAAAATAGGACAAACCGCTGTCATTACCGGATTTATCCCTGAATGCCGACAAGAAGTAAGGCAACGCTTGCTCGACTTAGGTTTCGTACGCGGGTCAAAAATCAAGATAGAAAACGTCAGTCCCCTATCCGACCCCGTTGCGTATAGCATTCACAACACCCAAATCGCCCTCCGCAAAACCGATGCCCTCTGTGTGCTGATTCAGGTGGCAGGAGATAGAGGTTAGGTGTCAGATGTGCTACACTTTGCCAAAGTTTTTGCCTGTGTGGCTCGCACCTTTGGCAAAGTTGATAATCCTTGTAAATAAGAAAAAATAAATATAAACAAATCAAACAAGCGTTCGGCTTGTTATACAACTATGAAAAACACTTGCGATATTTGTGCCCTCAACCCCTCCGCTTCCCTAAAACCCTTAGGTGAAGAGGCAGGCACTTATAACTATACCATTGCCCTCGCAGGGAATCCTAATACCGGCAAAAGCACCGTCTTCAACGCTCTTACCGGCTTGCGCCAACACACCGGCAACTGGCCTGGTAAAACCGTAACACGTGCCGAAGGCAGTTTCTCATTCCATAGGGAACGATACCGCATCATCGACCTACCTGGCACCTACTCTCTGCTTTCTACTTCCGAAGACGAAGAAGTAGCACGCGACTTTATTCTCTTTGGCAAACCCGATGTAACAGTCATCGTAGTAGATGCAAGTCGTTTAGAACGCAACCTCAGTTTGGCACTTCAAATACTCGAAATCACCGATAAAGCAGTGCTTTGTCTCAACCTGATGGACGAGGCGCGCCGGCATCACATCAATATCGATACGCGCACCCTTTCACGCGATTTGGGCATTCCCGTAGTGGCAACATCTGCACGTACCAAAGAAGGTATCGCCGATTTGCTCTTTGCTATCGAAGAAGTGGTAAGTGGTAAATTCCAAACGAAAAAACAAACCTTTATCGACCTTCCTAAGCAAAATGCCGAAGCCATTGCTGAGTTACAGTTGGCACTTTCTGAACTAAATCCCGATTTACCGAATACACGTTGGCTCTCAATGCGACTCATCGAAGGCGATGAGAGCGTGCAAAAAGGTATAGAAGAAGGAGCTTTTTCGGCTGAAAATAATCCCGAAAGGCAGGCGCGTATCTCGCGTATTGCCGAAAAATATCACCATCTCTTAGGCGATACGTACCGCAACGATTTGGTAGAAGCAATCTACGCCCAAGCTACTGCCCTTACCAATGCCTCCGTCAGTACCGATTTTACTGCGCGCTCTTTCCGCATCGACCGCGCGATAGATAAAGTCGTAACACATAAAATTTGGGGTTTCCCTATTATGTTTCTGCTCTTGGCAGGTGTGCTGTGGATTACCATTATCGGGGCTAATTACCCTTCGCAATGGCTCTCCGATTTATTTGTAGGGTGGCTCTATCCGCTCCTGAAAAATGGAGCGAATGTCTTGCATTTCCCTTGGTGGCTTAGCGGTTTCCTTATCGATGGAGTGTACTTGGCTACGGTATGGGTCATTTCAGTGATGTTACCCCCAATGGCTATATTCTTCCCGCTCTTCACCCTCCTCGAAGACTTTGGCTACCTACCTCGTGTGGCTTTTAATCTCGATAAGCTCTTTCGCACAGCAGGCGCTCACGGCAAGCAAGCCCTCACAATGAGTATGGGCTTTGGTTGTAATGCCGCAGGAGTGGTAGCAACGCGTATTATCAACAGTCCGCGTGAAAAACTCATTGCCATTATCACCAATAACTTTTCGCTCTGCAACGGTCGTTGGCCTACTCAAATACTCATTGCTACATTGTTCATCGGGGCTTTAGTGCCTAAGCAGTGGAGCGACACAGTAGCAATGCTTGCTGTCATAGGCATAGCCGTGTTGGGGATTGTCTTTTCATTCTTCACATCGTGGTTATTGAGCAAGACACTTCTCAAAGGCGAATCGTCGTTCTTTGTATTGGAGTTGCCTCCTTATCGTCCACCGCGCTTCTTCCAAACGCTCTACACATCGCTTATCGATAGAACCCTTATTGTACTTTGGCGCGCTGTTGTATTTGCTGCGCCTGCGGGAGCAGTAATATGGCTGATATGCAATCTCCAAATAGCTCACCAGCCCATTGCTCTCTGGCTCATTCAAGGGTTAAACCCCATAGGCGTGTTTATAGGCTTAAATGGCGTAATCCTGCTTGCCTATATCGTTGCCATTCCAGCCAACGAAATCGTCATTCCCACCGTGCTGATGCTCACCACTATGGTCTTAGGGCAAACAGCAGTAGGCGAGGGGGCAGGCGTACTGATGGAAGCCTCAACCTCTCAAGTAGGTACCTTGCTACACGCTGGGGGTTGGACACTCCTCACCGCCATAAACCTAATGCTCTTCAGCTTGTTACATAATCCTTGTAGTACTACTATCTACACGATATACAAAGAAACCCATAGCAAGAAATGGACGCTCATTGCTACACTCTTGCCCGTACTATATGGCATAGTAGTGTGTTTTTTGGTGGCAAAACTGTGGTAATAACCTAAAAACATTTGCTTTTTTAGTTAAAACAGGCTATCTTTGCACAGATATTTTAATAAGCAATGATATGAAACGCTTTCTTTTGCTCTTTACACTCCTAACTGCTACAACTTATGCGCAACTCTCTTCTTACACCTATAAGCAAGAACTGAAAGGTGTAAAGGGGAACGCTTGGCATAAACTCATTTTACCCGACCATACCTTTGCACAATTTCAAAGTTATGGCGCAGACCTCCGTATTTATGGCGTATCGGCTACTGATACCATCGAAGTCCCTTATACAGTAATCGACACTAATAACATCGTAAAACACAAGGTCAATTTCTCAGTAATAAACAGTAAAGAAACCAAATGCAGTTACATAAACTTCAGTCTGCCTCAGGCTCTTCGCATCTGTAAGATACGCGTTGTCCCTCAAGCCTCTTATGATTATTACAGGAAGCTAAATCTCGCTACTTCTGTTACCGAATCGTATGCGCAAAAGCGTTGTGATAGTTATTGTTCTTACGATTTAAGAGAAGCGCCTCTTAGTTCTAAAACCAATAATACCTTCTCCTTTGATGATATTCTTGTGAAATACGGACAAATAATAATAGAAAACGGAGATAACGAGCCTCTTCCTATTAGCGAAGTCGTAGTATATGCAATACGTTATACCTTAGCGGCTCGTTTTTTAGACCCTAATCGCACCTATTATTTAGCTTATGGCAAAGAAGATGATTATACCCCCGAATATGATATAGAGCACTTCATAACCGATATCCCAAAACAACTCACCGAATTACAATATGGCGAAGTGCTCAAACAACCCAAAACAGAAAGCTCTTCTATAAAAGCATCTTCCACTCCTGCCGAAAAATCTCATCAGCAACTCCTTTGGTGGGTAATGGGAGTGATTGTACTACTTATTTTTATATTTTCAGCAAAGATGATGAAGAAATAATCAGAACTCCAAGCAAAAAAAAGAATACAAAATGCGTATAACACTAAGTAATTCGTTTTTGATAACTACTTTAGTAAGTTTAGTTACTTTTGACTGCTATCAAAATAGTACTTTCGCTTCTAAAACAATAGTTTTTACAATTCTCTCTGTAGGATTCATTTTTTACTTCATTTGGCAAATAATCTTGTCAAAAAAGAATTTATTTGTCTCATCAATAGATCTTGTTGTATTTGCACTGCTGGTTCATATCATTTCTAATGCCCTTATAAAAGGTACAATCAACTCATTGCGTTATTACGACCTTATCAGCTGTTATGCTTATTATTTGTTCTTGAGGAATGTCATAAGAGCAGAAAAGACAATATTAGCTATTGTATTAGGTGTCAGTTTAGCTATTTTTGTCAATACATTATACGGGTGTGGACAATATTTTTATGTATTTGAGTCTTTCCATTCCAACTATGCACTTACAGGTAGCTTTTTCAATCCTGCTCCTTTCGCTGGACTTATTGCGGTAGGTAGTATGTTTAGTGTATTTCTAATATTGTACAGAAAGAGTCTTTATAGATATATTACCAATATAAAAGCACGAAAAACAATTGTAAAATTCCTGTATTATCTTACTGTTTTAAACATTTTATTGAGCATAGGTGTACTCATTATCCTGCAGTCAAGAGCTTCGTGGTTAGCTTTTATTATAGGGACGTCTTATATGGTTTACACAAAGGTAACTCAAAAGATAAAATTCTCTATCAAGCGATATGGATATATTGCAACAACATTTGTGCTTATAGCCGTATGTACTTTCTTTTTCTACACTATGCGAAAAGACTCTGCCGATGGACGCGTATTAGTATGGAAAATAAGTACTGAAATGCTCAAAGATTTTTCTTTCACAGGTACAGGTCTTGATGGTTATAAAGCTCATTATATGGATTATCAAGCGCAGTATTTTGCTAAAAACAAAGCTTCTAAACAAGAAATAGCTTTGTCTGACAACGTAGTATATGCCTTTAATGATTTTCTTCAGTTTTTTATAGAAGAAGGCATTCTAGGATTTTTGTTGCTCGTAACACTTATATGGTTCATATTCAAACAGCCTAAAAGTATAGTTCGTAACATAAGTACTTGCCTTATACTTGTTTTATCAGCATTTGCGTGTTTTTCATATCCTTTACAGATTCTCCCCCTTAAACTGATAGCTTTCACCGCAATAGCATTTATTGCTTTTTCAGCAAAAAACAAACAAGAATTCAAACTGCCTTATGCTTTTATGCGTTGGCAAATCCTTTCAATAACCATTGCTTGGATAGGGTTACAACTCTATAATGCTTACAGTTTGCATACGGGTTATAGTATTTGGAAGAAAGCATTCGATGCTTATCAAGAAATGAATTTTAAAGAAAGTATTTCATTATATAAAAATTCTTACAAATATTTAAAAACAAATGGTGAGTTTTTAATGCACTACGGGAAGGCTTTAAGCTTAGCAGAACGACCTCAATGCTCCAATCTTGTGCTTCACCAAGCAGAGCAATATTTAAACAATACGGTTGTTCAAACCTCTTTAGGCGATAATTACACGGCTTTGGAAGGCTATCCACAAGCTATACAACACTATCAAAAAGCCTGTGATATGATACCTAACCGTCTCTATCCTCACTACTTATTAGCAAAGATGTATGAGAAACAAGAAAACTTTACCAAAGCAAAGCAAGAAGCTACTATCATATTGCAAATGCCTGTAAAAATACCTTCTATCGCCACTTATCAAATACGAGAAGAGATGAAAGAACTATTAAGGATGAATGATAAACCAGATACAAAATGACCATTTGTTGTTAATTTAATAACATAATAAATAATTAATATTTGAAAGGAATAAGAATTATACTTAAAAATATTTTATAATTTATTTGGAAGTTATTATTTTTTGTAGTATGTTTGTGCCGTAAAAACCAATAAATATTATACCGCAAACATTCACATTAGCTAAACAAGGATTTATATTTGTCTTTTAAGAAGAGAAATAAATAACTAAGCTACGAGTTATTTCCTTATACGAAAAACAGTGCAGAAATAAAACTAAGTAATTAATCAAATAAACTAAAGATGAAAAAAAATGTTTTTAAAATTGTAATTGCCTCATTAATTATTATAGGAGGTTTAGTATTCTATTCTTGTCAAAAAACAGAGGAAGACACTTCTCTTATTGAACAAGACTATTCAAAAGAAATCGCTGTAGCAGGAGAAAACTTCGCTAAACAACTACGAAAAATTATTACTGAAAAACAATTTCGTCGTGAATCTTTAGATTTTAATAGGAAGATATCAAAATCATTGGAGATTAAAAACAGTTCTATCGAAAAATTTAGCACAAAGCAACTTACAATACTATCAAAAATTGCATTGGCTAAACAGGAAAGCAAATCATATATTACTTTTTCCAATGAGTTATCAGAAATTAATAAGGAAATATTGAATCTACCCAAGACAGAGCAGACAGATTTACTATATATCACTTCTATTCTTTATTACGGATTAAGAGAAATTAATGAAATGGCAAAAGAAGGTCTAATCACAGGAGCACCAGAAGGAAAGAACAACTCTCTTACTTTAGCTCGTTTGAAAAGAGGATTAATAGCAGCTAATTTTGAAAATCCAGAGAATGGAGATAATAATAGTTGGTGGGATAATAATAGTTGGCTTGGTGCTGTATGGGGTGTTGCATTAATTGAACCGACTCCTATTGGAGAAGCAGTAGCAGGAGCTATAACAGGAGTAGTTGCTAGCTATTATGTATTGACTCGTGCAGAATGTATTGCTAAATATGTAGATTGTAGGAATTATGACAGTTATAAAAAACCTTGTAGTGATTGCCTTCATTATTGTATTGTACAAGGAAATTGGAATTGCCAATGATAGGATTTGAAGTTATCATTAATAAAAAATCTCTTGTAGGAGGAATTCAAGAAGGGATCACTTCTGTCATTGTAGACAGATTACTTTTAGACGCTCGTAATGAATTAACCATAAGCTTTGGAGGATATGATACTAAAACTAATAACTCTATTCATTGGTTAAAAAAGGAACTATTTATAGGAGATAGAATAACCATAAAAGTTATAGAAGTTATGGACAATATTTCTATTCCTTTTGAAATTGAGAGTTATAGAGAAACAAATTCTAAGCTTACTTCAAATATAAGTCTTTGGTTATTTGTCAAAGGAGAGGTTATACATGCTAATATAGCCAAAGGGAGTATCCACTTGATTGCAACAGTTCTAAATGAAAAAAATAAATCTGAAATAGAATTAGATTTTATAATAGTTGAGTACATAGATAATGAGGATACACCTAAAAAACATTGCTATAAAAATACTTTAGTATTAGGTGATGCACTTACCATTGAAGTAAAAGAATAATAAAAGATTATATTTAATTTATTATATTATGGAACCATTTTTAACTACAACTTTTTTAATTCTGCTTTTCCTTTTAATACTTTGGGGACTGTTAGATATTTTCTATCGTCATTATAAGAAAGACCCGAGCGTAGAAATGTATTGGATATTTATTATCTTATTATTTCCTTTTTTAGGTGCGCTCTTATATTTTCATAGAAAACACAGCCAGAGACGGAAAAACTGTCTTTTCTCACAGCGTATTTAATAAACCTTTAAAACAAGCCCTTGCCTTAAAGTAGGGGCTTTTGTACCTTTTTATGAAATATCTTATATTCGTTACTCTGTTTTTTCTTTTATTTTCTTGCTCCACCAAAAACGAGGCTTTAGAACTTGCTTTACAACAGGCGGGGACTAACCGCCCCGAGTTAGAAAAGGTATTAGCTCACTACCAAAACGACAGCTTAAAATATCAAGCAGCTGTGTTCCTTATAAAAAATATGCCTTATTATGAGTATCAGGTGAGCCCTGAGATAGATAGTATAAAAACGCTCTTAACACATATCTTAAAAAAAGGAGACTTAACTGAAGCGGAACGCCAAAAAGGAATAAACTGGCAAGAGGAGACCTCTAATGTTACTTATAAACAAGATATCAAAGAAGTAAAAGCCTCTATGCTTATTGAAAATATTGACTATGCGTTTAAAGTTTGGAAGGAAAAACCTTGGAATAAAAATCTCTCTTTTGAAGATTTTTGTGAACTCATATTGCCTTACCGTATTGCTCAAGAACCATTAACCAATTGGCGAAAACAATATTATCAAAAATATAACTATATCTTAGACTCTCTCTATCAAGGTACAGATGTAGTAGAAGCTTGCAATATATTGTGCCGTTATTTGAGAGAAGAAAAATATTTTTACTACTTTGATGATTTAAAAACTCCTAGGCAAGATGCTATTTTTCAATTAAATAATAGAATAGGCACTTGCCGTGAATCTTGTGATGTTGCTACTTATGTAATGCGTGCAGTAGGAATCCCCGTTACTACTGATATCTATCTTTATTCTCCTGAATTTCAACATAATCATCAATGGAATGTAGTTCGTGATACCACAGGTAAATATCTGTCTTTTTGGTATGAAAATTTTGATGCCACACGCGATTCCTCTTTTACTGATGAACGTAAAAAAGCAAAGGTTTTTAGAATGACCTATGGAATCCAACGCCCCTTTGAAGAGTTATCTCAACTACCTCCCTCATTGCAAAATCCTTTCTTAAAAGATGTTTCCCAAGAATACTTTGGTAAAAACAGAGCTATTATTTCGCTACAAAGCGAAGCTAAAAATGCTTTTATTGGGGTCTTTACCGCTCGTATGGGGTGGTTAGTCGTAGGACAAGGTAAAGTAACAAATAATACAGCCACGTTTGAAAATATAGAACCTTTTGTGATTTACCAGCCTCTGAGCTATGAAAACGGCGAACTCACGCCTATAGCCTACCCTTTTATGCTTCAAAAAGATAAGGTACACAGTCTTATTCCTCAAGAAAAGCAAGAAATAGTGTTAACCCGTAAATATCCTCTTAGAAAAGGGCATTCAGCTAATTACAAACAATGGTTACTCCTTTCTCGACTCAAAGCAAGTAATAATGTTAGTTTTTCTCCTTTTGAAACCTTGCATATAATGAAGTCTTTGCCTGCTCAAAATGTAATAGAAGTACCTATTCACTCTCAAAAAGCCTATCGTTATTTTCAATATGAAGTGCCCAAAGATTCCGTTCTTTCTATTGCTGAAATTCATTTCTTCGGGAAAGATAACAAAGAAGTTATCTTCGATACTATCTATAGCAATGGCAAACCTTGGAAAAATATTGCACTTTTTCAACTTAAAAATTGTTATGATAACGACCCAATTTCATTTTTTTGCGCAAAAGAAAAAGGCACAAGTCTATTCTTTAAATCCAGTACACCACAAAGCATTACAAAAGTAATACTCATTCCCCGTAATGATGATAATTTCATCAGAGAAGGTGATGTATATGAACTCTTCTATAACAAGGGTATTAAAGGGTGGGTGTCATTAGGCGAACAAAAAGGGACTAAAACAGAAAAACTATACTATCAAGCACCTAAAAATGCGGTACTATGGCTTAAAAATAAAACCAGAGGCAAGGAAGAACAAATCTTCTTATATCAAAACAACCGACAGATATTCCCTATTTTTGAAGAAGAAAAAAACGTATCTCAAAATCTAAATTAAATAACTTTCTCACTATTCCTCATTCGTCATTCGTAATTATTTATTACCTTTGCCCCCTAAACAAATAATAGGTAACACGTAATTAGGTAACAAATGCCGTTACCTCTTACCTCTTACCTCTTACCTAAATCAAATGGATCAAAGAAAAAAAGAAGAGGCACTACATTATCACGAGTTTCCACAACCTGGTAAAATCGCTATTGTGCCTACCAAGAAACATTCTACACAACACGACCTCGCGTTGGCTTACTCTCCTGGAGTAGCCGAACCTTGCTTGGCAATTGCCGAAGATAAAAGCAACGCCTATAAGTATACTGCCAAGAGCAATCTCGTAGCCGTAATTTCCAACGGTACTGCCGTGCTCGGTTTAGGCGATATAGGTGCTGATGCCTCTAAACCTGTAATGGAAGGAAAGGGTTTGCTCTTCAAAATATTTGCAGGTATCGATGTGTTCGACATCGAAGTAGATGCCACCGATGTCGATAAGTTCGTAGAAACCGTAAAAGCTATTGCTCCTACCTTCGGGGGTATCAACCTCGAAGACATCAAAGCGCCTGAGGCTTTCGAGATTGAACGTCGCCTAAAAGAGGAATTGGATATCCCTGTAATGCACGACGACCAGCACGGTACAGCTATCATCTCGGCAGCAGCCCTTGTCAATGCTTTAGAAATTGTAGGTAAGGACATTGCCAAAGCGCAGATAGTAGTAAACGGCGCAGGAGCCGCCGCTATCTCTTGTACACGCTTGTACGTGGCTTTGGGTGCCAACCCTAAGAACATCGTAATGTGCGATAGTAAGGGTGTGATTCGTAAAGACGCTCCCAACCTCACCGAACAAAAAGCCGAATTTGCTACCGACCGCAATCTCCGTACTCTCGAAGAAGCAGTAAAAGGTTCTGATGTGTTCATCGGTCTTTCTAAGGGAGATGTACTCACCCCCGAGATGTTGCTCTCTATGAATAAGGACGCTATTGTATTTGCAATGGCAAACCCTATTCCTGAAATCGATTACGATTTGGCGGTGAAAACCCGCAAAGATATCATTATGGCTACAGGTCGTTCCGACTTCCCTAACCAAGTGAACAACGTGCTCGGTTTTCCTTATATCTTCCGCGGAGCGTTGGACGTTCGCGCTACTAAAATCAACGAAGAAATGAAACTCGCTGCGGTACGTGCTATCGCCGATCTTGCCAAGAAAACTGTACCTCAGCAAGTAAGTTTGGTATACGGAGGTGAAAATCTCACCTTTGGTCGCAACTATATTATTCCTAAGCCGTTCGACCCTCGCTTGATATACGAAGTACCGCCCGCTATTGCCAAAGCCGCTATGGAATCAGGGGTAGCACAAAAGCCTATTACCAACTGGGAAGCCTACAAAGGCGAACTAATGGACAGAATTGGTGTAGGTAGCAAAGAAATACGCCTATTGCAAGACCGTGCCAAACGAAATCCTAAACGCGTAGTATTTGCTGAAGCCGACCAATTGGAAGTGCTTAAAGCTGCTCAACGCATTTATGAAGATGGTATCGGTATTCCTGTGCTTTTGGGTAATAAAGAAGTGATAAAAGCGCTCAAATACGAAATAGGTTTCACCGGTCGTGTAGATGTAATCGACCCTAAAAGTGATGCCGAAAAAACACGTCGTGAGAAGTTTGTAAAGCATTATTGGAAACTGCGCGAACGTCGTGGTATCACCTACGAAGTAGCCGAACGCCTAATGCGCGAGCGCAATTATTTTGGTACGATGCTCGTAGAAACCGGTCAAGCCGATGCAATGATTACTGGTTACTCCCACGCTTATCCTAATGCTATTCGCCCTGTATTGGAGATTATTAAAAAAGACGAGGGCGTAGAGCGTATTGCTGCCACCAGCATTATGCTCACCAAGCAGGGTCCTTTATTCCTTTCAGATGCTACTATCAATATCGACCCTACTGCCGAAGAGTTGGCTAACATCGCCTTGCTTACAGCACGTGCCGTGAAGTTCTTCGGCTTAAAACCTTCGGTAGCGATGTTGTCGTATTCTAACTTTGGTTCGGCAGTATCCGAAAGTAGCCTGAAAGTACGTGAGGCAGTAGCTTACCTCCACAAGCACCACCCCGATTTAGTAGTCGATGGTGAAATCCAAGCCGATTTTGCTCTCAATCCTGAGAAGATTGCCAAGAACTATCCGTTCTCTAAGCTCAACAAGGGCAAAGGGGCTAATGTACTCATCTTCCCTAACCTCGAAGCGGCAAATATCAGTTACAAGCTCCTCAAGGAAACCCAACACTTAGACACCATAGGCCCTGTGATTTTAGGTCTTTCTAAACCTATTCACATCACCACTATCGGTTCTACTGTCGACGAAATGGTAAATCTCGCTACCCTTGCAGTAATTGATGCTCAACAAAAATAGTACGAGTCGCACAAACAATTAGTGCAAAGTTATATAAACAATAAAAAAATGTTGTTTTCATATTATAAAAAAGGCTGTTCAATATGTATTGAACAGCCTTTTTTTATTACTTAGTAATCATATTGCTACCTTTAATATTTTACTTACTTGGGGCAATAAACCACCTTTCCTTCACTATCTCTCACATATCCCACCCCAAGCATTTTTCCTCCAGCTTACGTTACTTATTTTATGGTTCGACAATTCTAACCTATAAAACGACTGATATGAGCAGATAGCAACACCATAAGCTCAATTAATGTTCGATTATAATTTTATTAACCATCGTTGTAGACCCACTGTAGACCCACTGTAGACCCACTGTAGACCCACTGTAGAGCCACTGTAGAGCCACTGTAGACCCACTGAAAACCCACTGTAGTTCCGTTTAAAGTTTATTTAAAGTCCGTCAGAGGTCTCACAGAGCAACTGCGCAAAATTATCAACTATATCTCAGTTCGATATGTACAAAGCGAATTAAGAGTTGAAGAAAAATAGTATATTGTTTTATTAAGAGTTATGTTCTTCGTGTATGATAAGCATCGCTACTTCCCCCTTTGAAGGGCGGTAGGGAGAAATGTTTATAATCGGCTAACATAGATGTAACCGCACACAAGGTGTATTTCGCAAAACGTAAACAACCACCGTTGATTTTCAGCCTTTAATGTTCTCTCTTTAATTATTTTTAGATTTATGTAAAAATAATTTTTAATTTATTTTCGTAGTATCTAAAAATATACTACCTTTGCCCCAAAATAATGATATTAGTAATATATGAAAACTTTTTTATTAGCTATCTCTTTAGCTTTTAGTATTTTGAGTTTCTCTCAGGAAGGTACTATCAAAGGTATTATCACGGCAGAAGGTCAGCCCTTAGAAGCCGTAACTGTCCAACTCGAAGGTAAAACCTTCAAAAAATGGACAACCTCCGACCGCAATGGTCAGTATTCTCTTTCCTTACCCGCTGGCGAATACAGGCTAAAAGTGCGTTCGTTGGGGTATATTCCTTATAACGATAAAGTGGTTATCACAGGAGAAGAGACTCTCTCTCAAGATGTCTCTCTCAAAGAAGATGTGGTCGGAATGGAAGAAGTGGTCGTAACAGCTACCAAAACCAAAGAAAACCGCAGGGACGCACCTGTACTGGTGAGTGTTACTACCAATCGCGAACTGGCAAACGTCAAAGCCCATACCTTGATGGAAGGTCTGGTATTCCAACCGGGTTTGCGCACCGAAGTAAACTGTCAGAACTGTGGTACTTCCCAAGTGCGCATCAACGGTTTGGAGGGTGCTTATTCTCAAATCCTCATCGATAGCCGTCCTATCTTTGGTTCGCTCAATGGCGTGTATGGATTAGACCAAATCCCTGCCAATATGATTGAGCGCATAGAGGTAATCCGTGGAGGTGGTTCTGCCCTCTTTGGCTCTAATGCCATTGCCGGTACGATCAATGTGATTACTAAAAATCCTACTAAAAACGAGGCACAAGCAGGTATTGTGGGTAACCTCATAGGCGGTAAATCAGCCGATGTGGTAAGCTCTTTCAATGGTTCACTCGTGAGTGAAAACTATATGCGCGGTATCTCTTTCCACGCTATGCAACGCTCACGTCAGTCTTACGACGATAATGGCGATGATTTTACCGAAATCACTCGTTTGCGCAACCTCAATGCAGGAGCAAAACTCTTTAACGATTTCACCGACCGTCATAAACTCACTGCCGAACTGAACGTGAGCAACGAAAACCGTCGTGGAGGTAATAAACTCGACGAACCCGAACACCTTGCTGACCTTGCCGAGAGCATTCGCACGCAAATGCTTGGAGGGAATGCAAGTTTCGACTACTTTTCCCCTGCTTATAACCATAAGTTCACCGCCTATACCAGTGCCGAACGCACTCGTGCTGATAATTATTACGGTAGTTTCGATGGTATTGATATAGAAGCGTCTTCTGGCAACTATGGGGTTACCAAAGAGAATATTTGGTTACTTGGCGGACAGCATACGGCTTATGTACCTACGGGCAACGGCAATTTGCAATGGACGTCGGGCGCCGAATATCAATACGACAAGATAGCCGAAAAGCGTCAGAATCCTAATGTGCTTGCCGTAAACCAAAAAGCGAATACATTTGGTCTCTTTACTCAAGCCGATTGGCGTATCTCTCCCAAAATCAAAGTGCTTGGGGGTGTCCGATTCGATAATGTAAATTCCGATATAATGAAGAAAAGCGTTACAGCGCTCAACCCTCGTGCGAGCGTGCTCTACAATATCGATGAGAATTTCATTGCTCGGGGTTCGTATTCACGTGGTTTTAGAGCGCCTTTCTTCTATTCAGAAGATGTACACAGCGAATTGCAAGGGGGTGAAGCACGACGCGTAAAACTCGCCGATAATCTTAAAAAAGAGACTTCTGATAGTTTTACCGCTTCTTTTGAGTATAACCACGCTCACGATAATCACCAATTTGTAGCGATGATTGAAGGGTTTTACACCGCTTTGCACGACCGCTTTACTTATGAAGATGCAGGTTTAGAAAACGGATTGCCTATCCGTGAGAAACGCAATTCCGATGGTGCCGTAGTGAAGGGAGTAAATATAGAAGTGAAGTACAGCCCCAATCCCAAATTTATGGTACAACTTGCCACTACTATCCAAAGTTCTAAATACAACAGCGTGCAAAACCCCGAAGAAAACGTCTATACCGATGAAATTCTCCGCACGCCAAGTGTGTATGGCAACCTGATGGCAACTTATAAACCACGCCCTAATTGGGATATCAACTTCGTAACTGTATATACAGGCAGTATGAAAACTACCCACTTAAAAGGCTATATTCCTGACACACGCTTAGAAACTACTCCCGCAATGTGGGATGTAGGCGTGAATACCGCTTATGAATTTAAATTCCAAACTTTCTTCCCCTTAGAAGTGAGTTGCGGTATCAAAAACCTTTTCAACCAATATCAAAAAGATTTCGACAAAGGTGCTGAACGCGACGCCGATTACATCTATGGTCCTTCGCTACCTCGCACTGTGTTTGTAGGTTTAAAAGTGAAGATTTAGTATTCATATTAACTTTGCAAAGTTTACAACAAAAAAAGCAACTCGTTTTCGAGTCGCTTTTTTATTATTTGTCTATTAGAAATATTAGTAATTCAACTGATAAGTAGTAGTCATATCACTGTTATAGCTAATTTCAACACGAATATCATCTACTATTTGTGCTCCATTTTCAGTTTTAAGTTTGAAAGTGTGGCGAGCTACTTTATTCACTGTTAAGTCGATAGTTTTACCATTCTTATCTTTCACCACTTTTATAGGGATAATAATATCAAACACTTTTTCATCACTTTTATCACTTACCAATTGGTACTTTTTGCTTTTCTCAGTACCATTTTGAATGTTAGTAATAAGTGTGTTCAATTTCGTTAAATAATTGGCATCAGTAAAATAACCAAGACCTGTATTTCTACCAGCTCTTGCATTTCGGGTTTCGTTGATAGTCTTTACAAAACCATCAGTATCAAAAGAATAAGTATAGTTATAAGTATAATTTAAAGCCGTGCCATCTTTTGTTAAAACCCTTTGTTGTAACAAGTTCTTAGGAGCCACTCCTTGTATCCAACCTATTTGAAAATCGAAATATTGAGCATAACTAGTCACAGCATCCCCTTCAAAGTTGTACAACAAAAACTTATTTTTGTTCAAGTTATTGTTATAAGAAAGCTGATTTGCAAAGGTAGTAATTTTACCGTCCCAATTTCTCTTTATGCTAATCTTAGTCAAATTGTCATTTGTCCACTCAAAATCCCCTATTTTTGGAGTGTTAGTCAATCGTTGATTGCTATCATAAGTACCAGCTAACATATTACCAGCAGCATTGAGTCCTACTTCAAAATTTTCTACACCCCCTGTATCTTCATTGGGAAAAGTTATTTTCACAGAGGTAGCCCCATAAATAAACGTTTTTACATTATCACTTTTGCCCTCTTCCTTTCTAGTAATCTTTTTGATTCTTCCTTTTTCATCGTATTCATAAGAAAAGTTCAAAGTCTTTACTACAAATTTTTGACCGTTGAGAGTGGGTTCTAAGGTACTTTCAAGAGAAGGAGCAGGACCTATACCACCACCTTTGTAATCTTCCACTATAATGAAGTTACAAGTAATTGTTTTTACTTTTTTAGTAGGCAAGTAGTCACTTTGGGTAGTAGGAGTAGTAGTACCATTACCGCCATTAGGGGTATCATCGTCTTTACTGCCACAGCCTACAAGCATTGCTATTGCTGCGATACTGAATAAAATTTTTTTCATTGAATGTAATATTTTATGAATTTAGATGCAAAAGTAAAAATAAATTGTTAATCAGCAAATTTTATTCATTAGTAGTTAGTTGTTAGAAATGAGAACAGCTGAGGGTAGCGAGGAAGTCAATGAGAGCTCATAGCCGAGAATCAAAAAAGCGACTCAAAAATGAGTCGCTTTTTTTATAAAAATGGTATAGCTATACTTCTCTACTTTCAAAGCACTCTATAATACCTCATCTCCTTTATAAGGAGCGATTTCTTTCGCCTCGAAACCTCGTTTTTGGCATTTTTAGCCTTGTTGTATTGTGGTATGAATCAATTACTTATATACCCTTTCTATACCAATCGTCCAAGATTCGTATAAGCTTCCTATAAGCTTTCTATAAGCTAACCCCACCCTTCTTACACCCTTTTTTCACCAAAATTCCTCTCAGCTACCTTTTGAATTTCTCCGTTTCATTCCGCTTCCTCAGATGTGTCACTTTTAGGGGTGCACCCTCCGCTGGTGCGAGCTTGTAGCTCGTACCCCATTTTCTAATTCTCTCATTTTCTCATTTTCTAATTTTCTCCGCCTGTGTGGCTCACACCGCCTGTATGACTCACACTTAGTATTGTTCCAAAAGATATTTAATAAGGTCAGTGGTTGTAACCAATCCCACTAACCTGCCGTTATCTACCACCGGTATAGAGTGAAAACTTTGGTCGGCTAATATTTCAGCCACTTCTTTAATCGAGGTATCAGCGCTCACCGTAAGAGGTGTTTTAGCCATAATCTGCGGAATAGTATACATATCATACACCACCGAAGTAACCTCCTCTTCGCCATCAGTCATATCAGCAAAACTAATGCGCAAAAGGTCAGAATAGCTTACGATACCTATAAGCTTATCTCCTTCTACCACAGGAATATGGCGAATATTATGCTTCTTAAACAGTCGCTCAGCCTCATAAAGCGATTGAGTAGGAGTAAGAGTTACTAACTCCTTACTCATAATTTGTGATACAGGTACTCTTTGTTTCATAATATATACGTTTTTAAAATGAATAATTCCGTTTTGTAAACAAATTACCCTACAAAGGTAGTTATAAAAGAGATATAAAGCAAAGTGTTTAACAAATATTTAACGTTCTAATATACCTCAACTCCCGAGCTTTCACAGCTTACTTTAACTCAAACTGATGTTGCGTCGGTCTAATCTTTCTTCGTCTTACCTTCGGAAGTATATAAAATAGAAAAAGCCGTTCAGACATCTCTGAACGGCTTTTTCGTTTCTAGTTAGTGAAAGAAATAATAATAATTTTACTTGTCTATAGACCCTACTACACGCTTCATAAAGCTGTTAAGGGCGTCTTTCTGTGGAGTACCTTGTTTAATCATATTGTCTACCTCGATAGCTCCGTAGAAGTTCGAGAGCAATTCGCCTATTACGTCCAGCTCCTCATCTTTGAGTTGCTCACATTCTATGAGATTTTCGAGCGTTTCTACCGTCTCATTCACGTAATCTTGGTCGTTTGTCTCAATAAATTTAACGATGTGTTTAATTACCGGTAATCTCATCTATAAATTGCTTTAAGAGTTCGGCTTTATTCGTTTGTATTTGGTTCACCAAAGTACCGTTTTTAAAAGCAGCGAAGGTAGGCAAATTATCTACTTTGGCTAATTTGCGCGACTCTGCGAAAGCTTCAGCATCTACATAAATAAAAGTAGCATTAGGAGTTTCGCTGGCATACTTTTTAAACTTTGGTTTCATTATCTTGCAATTACCACACCATCCTGCGCCGTATTGTACAAATACAAGAGGGTTAGAGGCTATTATTTCTTGCAAGTTATCTTGGGTAAGTTCTGTCATTATAAAAATAAAATAGTGATGAGTTTTTTAGTGTGTAATTTTCTCATTCTCATCCCCTCTCTCACAAAAAGAAGAGGGGGAGAATGAGTTCCTTACAATGATCAAGTTATCTATAAGAGTGTTGTTTACTTTTTAGTGAGAAGCCAAGTAGCTGGCTACTCCTTTGCGGTCGGCGTGCATAGCCTCTTTACCTTCTTCCCAGTTAGCAGGGCATACTTCACCGTGTTGTTGTACGTGAGTATAAGCATCTACCAAACGCAAATATTCTTTTACATTGCGCCCTAATGGCATATCGTTAATACTTTCGTGAAATACTTTTCCCGTTTCATCGATAAGATAAGTAGCACGGAAAGTTACATCATCACCTTCAAGAAGATAAGCATCAGCTGTTTCGTCGTAAATTTCACGAGAGTCGAGAATACCTAAAATACGAGCGAGGTTGCGGTTGCTATCAGCAAGGATAGGGTAAGTTATGCCTTCTATACCTCCATTGTTTTTAGGAGTATTGAGCCAAGCAAAATGTACTTCGGGAGTATCGCAAGAAGCGCCTATTACTTTCACATTGCGTTTCTCAAACTCAGCCAAAGCTTCTTGGAAAGCGTGAAGCTCAGTAGGGCATACAAAGGTAAAATCTTTAGGATACCAGAAAAGGAGAACTTTCTTTTTGTTGTTCACTGCTTCTGAAAGCACGTTTATTTTGAATGTATCCCCAAGGTCGCTCATAGCATTCACTTCGATATTGGGGAATTGTTTTCCTACAAATGACATATAATATTGTGTTTTGTTTTACGGGTGCAAAAGTAGGGTGTTTTTGTATAGGAAGAAACGTTTTTTTATTGAAAGATTTTATATGAAGATAAATAATAATTATGCAAGAAAGTTCTTTTATTTCTTCTTGCGCAATTCTCGCCAAATATATACTATTTGTACTATTATTAAAAAGCTGTTAGGCAGTATCACTGGAATACTATTGATTAAGAAACCGTAAACAACAAAGAGAGCACACCCCACCAAATTAGTAAGGCGTATATACACAAGATTATCTTTAATCAAAAAGCTGAGCACCACAAATAGTGAAGCAGCATAACCAATAAATTCAATCATTATTTTTTATGTTTAAGTCGGGTTTGACGTCTGAACCAAAACATTGCCAAAGCTCCCAAAGCAAAGGCGATGTATAAATACCACTGAGTGCGGTCAGCAGTGCCCCACAAGTTATAAACCTCATAGGCACAGTAAAGAGCGATTGCCAAATAGGCATATTCAAAAAATATACGTGCGTTCATATTATTTTATATTGTTATTCTTCTTCTTCGTTATCTTCAATAGCTAAGATACCTGTGGTTTTATGCGCTTTTACAGTCGAAAATTTCTTGTCGAAATCCATACCTATACCATTAGTAACAGTACCTTTAGTTTCATCGGTAAAACTAAATTCTCTATCGGTAAAAATCCAATCTTCTTTTTGGTCCCAAAAAAGCTGAGATGTTTTTAGTTTCTTACCGTCATAAGTAGTGAGTACTACATTGTCGCGCAGTTCTACCATATCGGAGCTCGGATAGATAATGCCGTAGTTAGCTTCTACGATATTTTTATGCCGTGCTTGGTCGTAAAACTCTACTTTCACCCCTTCGGGGAATTCAGAGTACGGCATACGCTGATTGGTAAAATCTTTATTTAATTTACTGGTAACAACAGCAACCACCTTAGTAGAATCGGTGTATACCAGTTTAAAATCAAAGGCTTCTCCTTGCGGGAATTTCTTTTGAATGCTCAGCTGTTGAAGATTGCGCATATCGTTATTACACGAAAAAAGCATTGCCATACATAATAGTAAGGCAATACTTCTTATTATTTTTTCAAGAGTAATTCTTCTCATCTTTTATTTATAGGCTTCTTTTCTATGGCTTACCTTAACAATTTCAACTGTTACAACCTCTTCAAAAATTTTATAAAGAATCCTATAGTCTCCCACTCGTACCCTGTACTTATCATCGTTTGTTAGTTTCTTATAACCAAAAGGTCTTGGATTTTCTTCAAGCGAAACCAAAGCGCTTACAATAGCAGAATAATGAGGCTCTGAAAGGGATTCGATAAATTTACTTATCTTTTTGACAACTACTACAGTGTATTTTTTAGTAGATTCCATTTTTTTTTCTGTTTTCCTCTACTCTTTTTAAAAAAACATCTAAGGGTTCTGTTTCCTCTCCCTCAGCATCTTTAAAGGCTTGGATGTCTTCTAAATCTTCATACATTTCGGCTATAGCTAATAATTCTTTATACTCTTCGGCGGGAATTAAAGCTATAGATTTACCATTATTATCAGTTAAAAACTGTGGTGTTTGTAGATTTTGTAAATTGATAGTATGCATAAGTTAAGGATATTTTTTAGCATTATCCATAGAGATGATTTTATATCATTTCTACGGATAATGCTATATTTTTTATCACTATATTACTTACAAACGTGGCACTGTGATAGATTGTCCTATCCAGCATTTAAAAGTAATGTTTTTACCTGCTAAACCAGATTCAAATACATCTACTTTTGAAGGAGCTAAAGCATCGTAACGAGCAGCTAAACTTTCCAAACCTCCTTTACGAGCAGTTTTAGCAGCTAACCAATATACGGCTCTTTTTTCAAAAGGAGTACTACCACATTCATTAGCTGAGCTTGCGTAGGCGTGTGCCATAATACGATAAGCATCGGAGTTTGAAGGGTTGTAAGAAAGTGCTTTTTGAGCATAGGCAACCGCTTGTGCTTTGCTGTGTTTAGAGGCGATACGAATGAGCAATTTTGATTTCTTAAAGTTATCTGTCTCTAAGTTCACTGACTCATTGTAATACTGAATAGCTTTGGCAGAATTTCCTGCTTTATCATTCATTACCCCTAAATAGTAAGCTGAGTTTGCTGACGGTTTTACGTTGTGCAATGAGGTTACGATTTTCACGAATAAAGGGTCTTTAGTACAATCTTTATCTGACATTTTACCTGCTGCACGGCGTAACCATTCTTCATTGTTCTTATTTGCCTCAAAGTTCTTGGTGTAAAGAGGAATAAGGTTTTTACAATCAGCAAGCTGACCGAGTTTAGCATCTACACTCTCTGCAATAGTTTCGTAGTTATCTACGCGTTTACGACAACCGTCCAAGAGTCTTTTGTCTTTTTCGCTAAGAGTACCTGCTTCTTCTTGAGCTAAATACTTGTTGATAGTTTCAGAAAGCTCATTCTTTTCGTCTTGAATTTTATCGGATACGTTGTCATAAGCATCGAATACTTCTTGCAATTCTTTTTGTCCTTTTTCGTGTAAAGAAACTAATTCAGAGAAGTACAAGTACAGAGCCTTTTCATTTTTAAAGTTAGCTTTATCTTCGGTAAAGGCTTTGTGCAAAAGGTCGTAAATCTCTTTATCTGTTCCTATTTTTTCATCGAACATCAAGAGGGCTTGACGAATACGCATTTCAGTAGCTGAAAGACGTGTAGGGAATGTTTTGTTATAATCGGTATAGAGTTGTAACAATTCTTTGGCATTTTGAGTCTTTTCAGCACCTGTGGTTGTATTCATTTTGTCTTGCAAGATGCGTTCGCCATAGGCAAAGGTAGCATAGTGTAAAGAAGGACATTGGGTATATACTTCCTTCCATACAGGATAAGCCTCTTTGTAATTTTTGGCTTTGGCATACTCACTAAATATAGAGAGTTTTTGCTTTAATTCTTCGTTGTTTTTGCAATCTTGTGCTTGTGCATAGGCAGCATAAAAGAAACTTGCAACTACTGTGGCTAATAAAATTCTTCTTCTCATTCTTTGTTTGTTTTTTATTGATATTTTGTTCGTTGGAACCACTTATCGTTTAAAGTGAAACCTATTTTTAAGTTGAAATAATTTTCCTTTACTAAATTGGCTGAGGTAGTACCTCTTATGCCGTATTCTCCCACAAGGGTAAGATTTGAAAATCCTTTTACGGGTAAACTAAGTCCAAAAGACGTGCCAAAGTCGTTTATGTTTTGATTATTGAGCACAATTCCTGTATTTTCATAGCGCAAACCTATACGGTAGGTTACTCTTTTCCAGTAACTTGAATAGGAATTGTAGTTAGGAATCCAAAAACCTCCTAAGGCTATTTTGTATCCGTCGATATAACTGACATTTGTGGTAGTAAGGAACGGATTTGAAAAAGCTTTTGTATTGGCATAGGTATACTCAATCCCTGTAAACCATTTTTGGTGTTCTCCTAAACCTAATCCAAATTCTATTTGAGTGGGCAAGGTAAGAGAAGTATTTTTGAGCCCTAAGGCTTCTAAATCTAAAGCACGTGTTTCGCGTATTGCCAATTGTGGTGCGGAACGCCTGTTATTTCCTGTTACATAGCCTAAGGTAGAGATATTGCGTTGGTTTTCAGAAGACAGTTTGCTTTGTGGTGTATATACCAATGAAGTATACAAACGCAAGCGGTGTTTCAAAGTCTCTTCGTAATACAAACCTAAGTTAAAAGCACCTCCTTTTAGGCGTGATTTGCTAAACTCTTGGGTATAGAATTGCACATCTTTTTGTTGCAAGAGGTCCGTCATATCAATGGTTCCAAAGTTATAACGGAAAGAAGCTCCTAAACTGAATCCGCCGAATATCTTTATCCCAGAGGAAAGAAAAAACTGATTCACATTTCCTTTTCCTTCAAACTGATTTACTGTTTCACTTGTGGTGTGCTTCAGTTTATAACCTACCGATGAGTAAGGCACCAACCCAAACGATACCCCAAAGTTTTCGAGAATAGGGAACCCGAGTGTAAAATAATCGAAGGCGGAGGATTTAGTACCTATTTTTGTTTCATTTGTAACAATATTTTTGCTTTGCATTGTAAATCCGGCTGAAAAAGCGGTGAATTTTAAGTGCGAAAGTGAGGCAGGATTCTGCATATTGATACGAGTAGAATCGGCATAAACACCAATTCCGCCCATAGCACTTTCCTCGGCTATACCGTTAAAATTGCGTTCACCGACTCCGTAAAAAGAGTAAGGCGACTCAGTAGTTTGTTGCGCAAAACTCACGTAAACGGTTGTAAATAAAGCACTAATAAGTGTGATTAGTTTCTTGTTCATAAATATTTATCCAATATTAGTAACGTGTGCCTCTCCTTCTTTTGTTTGATAATCTAAGATGGCATTGAGCCCCTCGAGCAACACGTATGAGCCTGCAAATATCTGATTTTTTATTCTTTCTTGCAAATAATTTTGATTACCCCCTGTTAAAATAGTGATAAGCGAAGGGAATTTTGCTTCGTATTTTTTAATCACTCCCTCAATTTCGCACACCACATTGTGATAGACACCTGAGAGCATACAGCTTTCGGTAGTATTTCCTATAAACTGTTCAGTATCAAAAAACTGTTCGGATACTAATGGCAGTTTGGAAGTGAAATGGTGCATCGCTTTTAGGCGCATTGCTATGCCTGGGGCGATAGCTCCCCCGAGGTACTCTTTTCTATCGGTAACTATATCGAAAGTAATGCAAGTACCCGCATCGATGATGAGTACGTTGCGGTTGGGAAAACGTGTCACCGCACCTGCTACCAGAGCCAAACGGTCGATACCTAACGAGTGAGGGGTTGCATACTTATTGACGAAAGGCACAGGGGTTTCAGCAGTGAGGTATAACACATCTGGCAGGAGTTGTTCTAAGAAAGAGAAACGCTCTTTAACCCCAGTTACCACCGAAGCGATGATGCAATGAGTTACCTCGTTTAAAGGTACTTTGCTTAAAAAAGATTCTTGAAAACCCTCTTTGGCAAAGGGAAGAAAGAATGTTTGTATTCCTTTTTTGAACAGCGCTACTTTTATGGACGTATTACCTTCGTCTATTATTAAATTCATTTTCAAAAATCAGTGGGTGCGTGATTGTCCTGCAATAATTGCGCCAAAAAAAGAAGGTCTCCTGTTCTCTTTTATTTTACTCGTACTCGTGAGGAAGCTACTAATGAGGCTAAAACGCCCAAAACTACAATCGTAGCCAATACAATGAGTACATTTAAAGGAGTAATAGCAACAGGGTAGGCTAAGGTAGGGCTTATCATTACAAACTCGAAATGTTGTTGTAAGAGGACTACCGCAACGCCTAAGGCAATACCTATTATAGCGCCGATTACCGATGCCATAGTGCCTTGCCAGAAGAATATCTGTCGCATTTGTTTTTCGTTCATACCGAGCGCATAGAGCGTTTGCAGGTCGTCTTTCTTGTCGAGTATCATCATAATGATAGCGCCTACGAGGTTGAAAAGTGCAATGATGAGCACCAAAATGAAAATCAGATACACCGCTATATTTTCGGTATTGAGCATACGGTAAAGCGCATCGTTTAGCTGTGCGCGGTTTTTCACTACTACGGGCTCTTGAAAGAGTTGTGAGAGCTGTTCGACGACTTGCTTTTCATCAGCATTTGGAGCTAATTTCACTTCTATCGCTGAGACCTGACTTTTACTTAGCCCCAATAAGAATTGGGCTTCGTCTAAGGATGAAAATACGTATTTCTTATCTAATTCTTCGGTGAGTTGGTAGATGCCTTGTACTACTGAAAAGGCTTGACGGTAGGGCATTGGGTCGTTTAAGATACTGCCTTTGCCTGCCTTGGGAACTACTATTTGTAGAGGGGAAGAACCATCGAGGAGATTTAAACCGAGATTATTGAAAATAGTAGCACCTACTATCACACTGGGAGGTGAGAGCTCCCAATTGCCCAGCACGAGGATACTATCGACATCGTTTACTTTGGGGTACTCAGCATCTACACCCTTGATATAGGCGATGTGGTTTTTTTGGTTGTGAGTGAGAAACACCTGTTCTTCTAACACTTTGGTAAAGTGTGCTACCGATGAGAGTTGGCTTAATTTGAGCGTATCTTGATTGGTGAGTGATAGGTATTTGCCTGTTTTTGGGAACACTTTTAGGTCGGGGTCGAAAGTAGAGGAGAAGGAAAGCGTAAAGTTTTTGAGACCT
The DNA here is from genome assembly GCF_013394735.1 of Capnocytophaga sp. oral taxon 902. Lineage (NCBI taxonomy): Bacteria > Pseudomonadati > Bacteroidota > Flavobacteriia > Flavobacteriales > Flavobacteriaceae > Capnocytophaga > Capnocytophaga sp. oral taxon 902. Next base: position 1,129,381 of record NZ_CP058261.1, on the reverse strand, counting down.
GCGAAGCCGGCGAGTACAATAAAGAGGGCAGCACCACCCAACACCACCACAAAAGCCGTAACCCTATTGATGATGTTGATAACGTTCTGCGAACTTTTGGCGAACATATAACGCCTTGCTATGTAGAAAATAGAAGTCATTGTTAATGATTAGTGATTAATGATTAATGGTTAGTGGTTAATGACAGGTGCAAAGATATGGAGTAATTAGCAAATAGGAAAATTTGGGAATTAACAAATTCTAAAATACGCCATAACTGCCTTGTACTCATCTTGCGCTGTTAAACAAGTGTCGAGCAAAAAGCCTTCTGTTTGTTGCCAATTTTGTAGCCCGCGATAGTAGAACCAACGGAGTTGTTCGGTAATGATAAAAGGCACTATGTTGTTAGCTAAACATTCTTTAAAGAGCAACAAACGCCCTATGCGTCCGTTGCCGTCTTGAAAGGGGTGAATGGTTTCAAAACGCCAATGAAAATCGACCAAATCACGAAAGGTTTTGGTTTGTTTTTGGTGGTAATCGACTAACAAAGCGGTCATTTCCTGTTCTACATTTTCAGGTAGAGTGGTGGCATTGCCTCCTACTTCGTTAGGTAGTTTCTTATAGTCGCCTATGGCAAACCAATCTTTATTGCTATCGGAAGTATCTGCTTTGAGAATGCTGTGAAAGGTTTTAATCATCTCTTGGGTAAGAGGTTCAGTAGCGCATTCCAACATTGCATCAAAAGCTTTAAAATGATTAATAGCTTCGAGAATATCATCAATTTTTACCGCTTGTTCTGTAATGCCAATGGTATTGGTTTCGAAAATATAGCGCGTTTGTTCGTGTGTGAGCTGGCTACCTTCTATATGATTGGAATTATAGCAAAAATCTATTTGAGTGCGGTGATAAATACCGCCCTTTAGCTTTGTTTCTTTCTCTTGTAATAATTGTTTTAAAAGCATTTTATTTCTTTAATAATTTAGCTGTGTTCTTTTCTAATACTTTTAAACTCTCTAAAATCACCACCTCCATTGCCTTTGAGGGTCTTCTAACATCTCGGGTACCTTCCTTTTGAACTGTCAAGAATTTCTTGACAGTTGAATCGGGTATAAGTTCTCCTTCTTCAAATATATTCTGAATGTGTAAACTTATATTCTGTTTGGAAGTGTTAAAAAGCTCAGCAATTAATTGTTGTGTAAGCCATACGGTATCCTCTTCGAGTCTTACATCTATTTGGGCTGAACCATCTTCTCGCTGATAGAATAAGATTTCTCCTTTTTGGTTTTCCATTTTTTGCAGGTTAAATTAGCAAACTTTTATTTTTATATTTTTACGTCATTTTTCTTTTGTAGAGCAAGTCTCGGTTTTCGATGGGGTTTTCTTCCTCTTTGAGGGATTGCTCAATACCTTCGATGTATTGCAAAGAATCGTCGATATAAAAATACAACTCGGGCATACGACGGAATTGGTGTTTGGTGATTTGCGACAGTTCGTGCTTGATGAGGGGCGCATTGGAGGTTACGCCTTTGAGCACCTCAGCTGCCTTTGCTTCTGGAAATACACTGAGGTACACCTTGGCTACTGATAAATCGACGGTTACATTTACTTTGGTTACCGAGATGAGTAGGTTTTGTTGCCCTGCATCGCGTATGGATTGCTGCAACACTTTGGCTAATTCTTCTTGAATAATGCCTGCTATTTTCTTTTGTCTGTTGTTTTCCATTAGTTTGTTTATTTATGGTGCAAAGATAGGGAATAATACTGATAATACCAAAAATACCAAAAGAGCGGTAAAAATTAGGAAATTAGGAAATGAGAGAATTAGGAAATGGGGTGCGAGGTTGTGTTAGAGGAATGAGGCTGTGCCTCAGAAATTAAACAAATTTTAAACAAAATCAAAGCTACGCCTTGTGAACCAGCGGAGGTATTGTCAGTTTATTCAACTTTGGCAAAGGTGCGAGCCGCACAGGCAAGGAAAATTAGAGAATTTGGAAATGAGGGAATTAGCAAAAGGGTAGTGATAAAAATGGTTTTTTGACAGGTCTGACTTGTTGGACAAATTGGACTGGTTAGGAGCATTCGGAAGGAAACGGAGAAGAACGGAAGAAGGGAGGAAGGGTTTTTGATGAAAAAAGGGTGTAAGGAGGGTGGGGGTAGCTTATAGAGAGCTTATAGGAAGCTTATACGAATCTTGGACGATTGGTATAGAAAGGGTATATAAATGGTTGACTCATAGTATAATACAGCGACACAAAAAACAGTAAAAACAGGGTTTCGAGACGAAAGAAAGAGGAAGAGGTACTAGGTCTTAGGCCATAGGCACTAGGGGGTATATGACGGAAAAGGGAAGGGATAATTAGAGAATTAGCTATATTGGGTGCTTAAATCTTCATATTTAAAAAGTTGGGAATTACAGTGTCGGCGACTTTAAGGACTTCGGGATTGCCGACTCCTATTACTTTCATTCCGGCACTTTTGGCGGCTTGTACGCCTGCGGGAGCGTCTTCGAATACGCAACAATCAGCAGGGGGAAGCCCTAAACCTTCGGCGGCTTTGAGGAATACTTCGGGGTTGGGTTTGGCTTTGCTTACCATTGTGCCATCGACAATAGCATCGAATAGGGGGAGAATGCCGGTGCGCTCCAACACTAAACGGGCATTACGGCTTGCAGAGCCCAAGGCTATCTTTTTGTGATGGGCTTTGAGGAGCTGTAAGAAGTTTAACACACCAGGGAGTAACTCGGAGCTATTGATACTACTGATTTGCTCTAAGTACAATTTGTTTTTGCGCAAGGCGGTATCGGTAAAGTCGGTTTCGGAGAGTGTTTTGCCTGCCCATTGTAGGATTTGGTGCAAGGAGACTTCGCGCCCGATGCCTTTCAGCTGTTCGTTATGCTGAGGAGTGAGCTCAAAATTGAATTCTTTGGCGATAGTTTTCCACGCGATATAGTGGTATTTTGCGGTGTCGACAAGCACACCATCTAAGTCGAAAATATATCCTTTCATTTTTTTAGTTACTTGTTACGTCGGTCTTCACCCCAGAGTAGTTTATAGCGCAGGGTGTTTATAAAGCTGTCTCCGTCGAGGCGTATCATTTTCACGACAAAGGGAGCTTTACGGACTATAATGGAGTGTTTGTTAGCAATGGGCTTGATATGTGAGTCGAGCGACATTAAAAACTTCTTTTCTCTGCCTGATACAGTGAGTTTTACTTCGGTATCTTCGGGGATTACCAGTGGGCGCGCATTGAGGTTGTGAGGGGCGATGGGGGTAATCACAAAGTTTTTGGCAGTAGGGAGTATTACAGGTCCGCCACAGCTAAGAGAGTAGCCTGTGGAGCCTGTGGGGGTGGAGATGATGAGCCCGTCAGCCCAATAGGAGGAGAGGAAATCGCCGTTGAGTTCAGTATCGATAGTAATCATAGAGGCGGTATCCTTACGAGTAAAGGTTATTTCGTTCAGAGCGAAGTTCACAGGGGCTACGGGTTCGCCTGTATCGGCATAAACGGCTTCGATAACGGAGCGTTCTACTACTTTGTAATTTCGTTCGCGGAGTTGTGTTAGTACGTTTTTCAGGTCGTCTTTATGGGCATTTGCTAAGAAGCCCAAGCGTCCTGCATTGATACCGAGAATGGGGATTTGCAGGTTTCGTACATAAGTAACCCCTTTGAGCAATGTGCCGTCGCCACCAATAGTGAGCATTACATCGTAAGAGGAGTTGAGGTCTTCGAAGGAAGCAAAAGATTTTGCTTTGAGGAATTGCTCGGAGCGATCGTTGAGGTCGCTGAGGATTTCGCGTTCTATAAACACCTTATCGGAGGGCAATAGAAGAGTAAAAAGCTCATTGAGAATGGCTTCGTTTTCCTCGGAGTACTGACGTATGTAAATAGCAATCTTCATTTTAAGCAGAAAACTAAGAATTTTTGGCAAAGATAGGGATAATTAGTGAATTAGCAAATACGAGAATTAGCGAATGGGGAGGAGCGGACTGTATAGGTAGGTAGAAGTTGTATAAAGAAATAATGGATGATGGTGAGGTAAAAGAAAAGAGCAAGATAGCGGAGCTTGTGATATGCGAATGCTATACTTTATCGGATGTCAATAAAAGAATGATAAATCTTTTACCACTTCTTTATTATTATTCTAAATAATATTTGTATCTTTGTCCCCAAAATTTTAAATCAATTCGTTTTAACAAACACATTTAATACATTTTATCGTATGAGAAATTATATCCAACATTCAGTAAAAGTGATGATAGCTGTAGCGCTCATCGCTTTAGGCAGTGCTTGTAAGAAAAGCGATAGCCCAGAACCTCCAAAACCAGAAAATGGCAAAATAACTATTGAAAACGCTACTTTGGTAACTGCCTTAAAGGAACAAGGCTTCACTTTTGAAGGCAATACTCTTGTAGTAAACGACAAGGTGCGCACCACTACTTCACTTAACCTCAGTGGCAAACAGCTCACCGATGTAAAAGGTTTGGAGGCGTTCCCTGCCCTTAGTGAGGTAAACCTCAGCAACAACAAGTTTGCACAAACATTCGATTTTGGTACATTGCCTGCAACGGTAAAGAGCGTAAACCTCAGTGGTAATGAGCTGTACGACTTTAAGAACCTCGCCACTACCGACTATAGCGACAATGCCCAAGAGCCTTATAAGCTGATTCGCAGTTTTGATAAGCTGGTATTGCCTGCAACCGCTAAATACAATATGGACGTATTGCCTGCCTACGTAAAACTTGCTCCTAAGAGTGATGTACAGATGCTCAACGCACAGGGTACAGCTGAGAAATATACTACCTTGCGCGAGGTGCCTGATGCTGTGTTGTTGCAATATTTGAAAGCTAATTTTGCAAGTGTGTTTGAAGGGAATAAGATTGATATTAGCAAGAACTTAAAAGTAAATGAAAGAGCCAATGCTGTAAAAATATTAAAAGGTGAAGAAGGTTATAATGAGCCTGAATTTGCTAACCTTAAAAACTTAGAAGGCATTATTTTTATTACAAATAATCCTTTATTTCGCGGAGATGTAGAAATACGAACCTTACCTGATGAAAATTTTGTAGTGGATAATTTAAAGATATCACCCAAAACAGGAAGTGTTGTCCTTTATGGGGTTAGCACACCTAACCTAAACTTAACCAGAGCAGAAGATCTTTTTGCTTTTTGGGCTGTTCATAATAAAGGTATTACTAATGTCAATTTATCAGCCTCTAAAAAAATTATGCAACGAGGAGAAACAAGTCATTTGGGTTTTGTAGGTGATTTTATTATAATTGCAGATTGCTCTAATTTAAAAACTTTTACCTTGCCTGATGTTTCTAAAAGTACCGTTTCTCCTATTTCAATATTTGCAATCTCTCTTTTAGAATTACCTAAGCTTACTTCTACTATTGATTTAAGTAAAATACAAGTTTTTTCTTCTCTTCAATTAGCTAAAATACCAGTTGCTACTAAAATTATATACCCTACTGAAATAAAATATTTTACAATAGGAGGAAATAAAGAAAAAGAAGGTCAGTTTGGAAAATTAAATTTAACTATTACAAAAGATATATACGACAAAGAGGAAACAAAAGCTTTTATCCAAAAATATCTTCCTAATAATAGAATTACAACTTCATACAATTTTGTAGATAATTTATTAGAGGATTCAGAAATTTATGACTATACTGACACCAATAATGAAAGTGGCCGACCTTCCATCCACAGCAGAAGCTCTTTAAATAGAGCCAACAATAAAGAACTTACTCTTAACGAAATCGTAAAACTTAGATTCGGAAACTCTAAACATAAAAAGTAATTATCTAAATTTAATAACTATGTCAAATTTATTTAAATCGATAGCTTTTGTAGCTATCATAGGAATGGCATTAGTAGGATGCCAAAAAGAAGAGTTGAACATTGCTGATAATTCAGCCGATGGAGGGAACTCACAAAAAGCTAATACAGTGGCAGTGGTTAGCGAACGTGCCTCTGTTACATCTAACTTTACAGTAGATGGTGTAGTGGGAAATTACAAAGGTGAAATTAACCAAGTAAAAATGAACGGAGAAAACAAAGCCTCTGTTTCTGATAGAACGGTAAAAATCACCAAAAACAGTAATAATAAGTTTAACCTAAGAGTTGATGGTTTTAAAGTAGGAAGAATGCCTGCTAAACTAACTATCAATGTTAGGGGTATCACTTTAAATAGTGACGGTACTTTTTCAGGAAGTTTTTCTAATGGAGTAAACTTACTGTTCACTGATTACCCTGCCAATATTAGAGGTAAGTTTTTTAAGAAAGATAATGCAACAAAAGTAGAATTTACTTTGGAAAGTAGCGGAACCTATCTTTTATTTGTAAATTTTGATGCTTCTGTACACTTTGACACTTACTAAAAAGTAGTAACTTTAAGCCTAAGGAGAAGCGCTAACTTTCTCCTTAGGCATTTATTATCGAATTGATAGGATAAATCAGATTGATAGGATTGGGGATAAATCAAAAAAAATCTTACCTTTGCAGGAGCTAAACAATTATTAATAACGTTATGGAAACTTCCTTTCTAAAAACCAAAGGAGGATATAGGCACTTGCGTTGCTACCAAGTAACGGAAGTTATTTACGATATTACTTTCTTCTTTACCAAGCATTTTCTAGAAAAAGGAGACCGTACTATTGACCAAATGGTGCAAGCTGCACGCTCTGGAAAACAAAATATTGCCGAAGGGAGTGAAGCAGCAAGTACTTCTTATGAAACACAAATTAAACTCACGAATGTTGCAAAAGCCAGTTTGGAGGAGCTCCTAATAGACTATGAAGATTAGTTGCGCGTGCGCAATATTCCACAGTGGAATGCAGGACACCCTCGCTTTAACAAGATGCGAGCTTTTGCTCGTAGTGAACAAATATTCTCGCAATACTGTTCACTACTTGATAAGTGTAGTGATGAAGAAATAGCAAACTTGTGTATTACTCTTATTCATCAGGCTACTTATATGCTCCGCCGATTGCTCGAAAAACAACAAGAAATATTCTTGAAAAAAGGAGGCATTAGGGAGCAAATGAGGAATGCAAGGCTAAGCTATAGAGCGGGAAGTTAAATCATAAATTATCGGATTAATCTGATAAGTCAGACAAATCGGATTGATCAGAAAAAATAACCTTACTATGAAAAAAATACTTTTATTATTTATAGGGCTTTCCTTCTTCGCTTGCAAAAAGGAAGAACAAAACAAGCCTATTGAAAATACCGACCCTAAACTGCAAACGGCTATCAATATCCTGAAAGGCGATATGGTATTAGGGCAGCACGTAAAAATAAATAATGATGATAAATCGTTATTACCTTCGGGCGTACCTACCAAATTTACTTTTACTTGGGACGAGCCCAGCAAACGCCTCAAAATGCACCTCGAAAAAATACAACCGGGCACTATGCCTTTTCCGGTGAGTATGCAAGCCTCCTTGGAAGTAATGGAACTCAGCTATTGGGACAAACAGGAATACGTAGGCAATTGGATAAAATTCTACGATAAAGCGGCAGTAACTACCCCTTATATACCTGACAATTACCAAGGTCCCACTATCACTAAAGAAGGGAGTACCATTGTTACGGGCTTTTTCAATGTAGATACACACGAGGTGTATTTCTTAATCCAATACAATATGATGAACGTAGTGGGCACGATATTTAAACAAAAAATTGACCGCTCTCGATTAGCTCACTTTCAAGAAGAACTCGATGCCTACGAAGAGGCATTGGCTGAAAGAAAATTAGACACAGGATTTAAAAAATTTTATAGTGATAACAACCAGCAAGCTATTACACTTTTGGGCACTACCCAAACTATTACGGCTAAGCTCACCTACGAGGGTAAAACTACAGAAGTAGCCCTGCCTCTTGCCTTTGCGTGGGACGGTAAAGAACCTAAGAATGTAACAGGGCGTATGCAACTATCGCTTGCCAAAACGGCAGTGAGTGGGGTGAACTTGCAATTGGCATTCAGTGGCAAAGCACGTTTTATAGATGTGCTTACCCAAAATGAGAAGACTATTTACGGGCAAGGCAATACCGATAAAACCAAACTCAAAGCAGCGGAAGTAACCACTATCCTTTGGGACGCTACGGGTACACAAACGCTTAAAACTTCTGCTAAAGGCGAAGTGCGAATGATTGTGAATGTAGAGAAAAAAATAACCTCGTTCTCTTACCTTAACAAAGAATTGGGGCTTACCATTTATGCCAAAGAAGTAGCTATAAGACCTTAAGTTAATGAGAATCACCATATCCATTTTACTATTTCTATTAGGAGGAATCCTCTCAGCCCAACAGGTGCGTATGCGGGTGCTCGACAAGGGTACCCGCTTGCCTATAGCTGTTGCTGTGGTGAGTTATACCGAGCCTGCTTATAGTGACAAACTACAACACAGCATTGCCGATGACAATGGCATTGCCCTCCTGAAAAGGCGCAAGGGGGTGTGCTGCATTACACGGTGCAGTCGCTGGGCTACACACTGCTAAAAGGTACGCTAAACGCAGAAAACGAGTTCACGGTATACCTCAGTGAGGAAACTACCCAATTGGCGGGCACTACGCTCACAGGTAGAACGACGGGTGCTACCGTGCGCCCCACCAAAGAAACACCTACGGTGGTGCAGGTCATCACGGGGCAGGAGTTAGTGAAAGCGGGTTATAGCAATATCCAGCAGGCGCTGATGCAGGAAACCCCTGGGATGAATATCCAAAAGGTGGGTTTCGGCAACGAGATAAGTATGCAGGGCTTGGATGCGCGCCATATCCTCTTCTTGATGGACGGCGAGCGTATGACGGGTGAAATGGCGGGTAACCTCGATTACGAGCGCTTCAACCTACACGCTGTGGAACGTATTGAGGTGATGAAAGGGGCGTCGTCTACCCTCTACGGTTCGAGGGCAGCAGGAGCTGTCATCAACATTATCACCAAGAAAACGGATAAGCCTTTTGCTATTACGGTAGGTTCGCGACACGCCGAGATGAATGAGCGCAATTACCACAACCCTGAGCGGCGCGATTTTCTCTATATGTTTGAAAAGAATGCCGATAAGCCCAACCTGCAATCCTGGGTATCGGCAGGTGCAAAGATAGGGAAGTTCACTACTCAAACGGATGTGTGGTTCAGCAGTCAGGATGCGTATTACCTTTACCAAAAAGAACCCGATCGCAAGGTGTATACTAAAGAAGCCAATCCGTTTCTCAGTAAAGATACCGTAGTGCAAGCCACCTTTTTGCGTCCGCCAATGGGTATTGAGGGGGTTGAGCATCTCTCGGCTTCACAAAAACTGTATTACGACAGCAAAAACTTAAGCGTACAGCTATACGGCACAGGCTTTTTGATGAACTCGTATGATATGGTGCAAGACCTCTATTTTTCGCAAACCAAAGACTTCACCGGAGGGCTAAAACTCTCCTACCGCCTCAAAAACTATTTCGCACTACACGGCACTTTCCATACCGACTTTTACGAGCGCTACAAACGTCACGAACGCCGTGATGTAGATAAAAAGGTGTATGACTCTAAGATTATGCAACCGCGCCTCACGCTCACCTCGCAATACTTCAAAAAGCACGACCTCATTTTGGGGATTGACTATTTTCAGGACGACCTCACCAGCGACCGCTTTGCAGCCAATCGTATGCTCACACGAGGGTTGAAGGAATGGGAGTTCTTCTTTCAGGACACCTATACCATAAGTCCTAAGTGGCAAGTGGAAGCCGGATTGCGCACCAATTACAGTCTGCAATTTGGTACGATGGCACTGCCGAAAGTAGCCATAAAATTCTCGCCTACCGAAGCCCTTTCGTACCGCTTGAACTACGCCAAAGGCTATCGTTCGCCTTCTATTAAAGAGTTGTTTTTTAATTGGGATCACTTAGGAATGTTTCAAATTATAGGTAATGAGATGTTACAACCCGAGAAAAACCATTACTTTTCGGTAGGAGCTGAATATGCGGTGCCTAAATTCTTTATTTCGGGGAATGCCTTTATCAATCAGTTTCAGGATAAGATAGAGGGGGTGTGGAAAATCTATGAGTTTCAGTATAACTTCGAGTATATGAACCTCAGCCAGCAACGGCTCTTAGGCTTTGACCTGCTCACCCGCTGGAAGATAGTGCCCGCCCTTACGCTCAACGCTTCCTATTCGTATGTAGATGTAAGTAAAACTGAAGGCTTGCGCATCAACACTACCTCGCCTCACGCCGCTACCGCAGGGCTTGAATACAAATGGTATCGCGACAACTACGACCTATCGGCAAACCTGACGATGAGTATGATGGGTAAGAAAACCTTTGATGTGCAAGATCGCATCACGGTGCAGGAAGAAGTACCTTTATATGGTGGTGGTACGCAACGGCGCCCTGTGAGCAAAGAGGCGTATTTTCGTTGTGAATTGCCTGCTTACGCACTCTTCAACTTAAATGTACAACAGCGCTTTTTGAAACATTACAAGCTGAACGTCGGGGCAAATAATATTTTCGATTATAAACCTTCAACCTTGGGCTCTGGCGTAACGATGTTCAACATTCCAGCTACTGCAGGGCGTAGGTTTTTTGTGCAGGTAGAAATCGATTTTTAAATTAGCAAATATGAAAAGAATCTTATATAGTATACTGATAGCTTTGTTGAGTACGGCTTGTGTGAAATATGAGGCTCTGCCTTTTACAGGCAAAGTGCTACCGCGTCGTTCGGGGTACATCAATAATGTCACCAACGATTGGATATACTATAACCTCCGTACAGGTGAGATATTCAATGCCTACCAAGTGAATGCCGATATTATAGAAGGCAATCAGAAAAATAGATTAGATTGGGATTTAGCATTCTGCGGTAATAAACTTCGCACCAATAGCGGCACCAGTGGCAACGGACACGGAGGAGCTGCCGATATGGGCTTTCAGGGGTATGACCGCTGGACGACTGTTTCGCAATTGCCTCACGACCTGCAATGGGTAGTAGATACCGACAACGTGTCTATCACTATGTCACAACGCGAGTGGATAAGTTATACCGTAGCTCATAATATCACAGGTATCCCTTGGTTTGACCCCAATAAAGGACCTCAACAGACAAAGACTAATGCGAGTCCGCTTTTGAATAAGGCATTGGTATTCTCGGGACCTCCACCGTCTTATACCCCCTCATTTCACACTTATATCATCCGCACTGCCGATGGGTTGCGCTATTTTAAGTTACAAATTGTGAGTTGGTATGACGAGAGTATTGAAATAGGCGACACAGGGGGACGTATTAGTTTTTATTGTGATGAGTTGAAGTAAGTTTGTTTGTGTAGTATTTCAAGAGAAAGTAGTATATTTGCACTCGTGATTCGTTATACTAAAATAAATTAAATGGATTTTGAACGTATCAAAGAAAAGCTAGCTATCCTTGCTGATGCTGCCAAATACGATGTGTCTTGCTCGAGTAGTGGGAGTGCTCGTAAGGCGGTGAAAGGTGAATTGGGTAACGCTGCGAATTTCGGTATCTGCCACTCGTTTACTGAGGACGGCAGGTGTATTTCTTTGCTCAAAATCTTACTTACGAACCACTGTATCTACGATTGTATTTATTGTGTGTCGCGACGCAGTAACGATATACAGCGCGCTGCTTTTAGTGTGCAGGAAGTGGTAGACCTTACTATTAATTTCTACCGACGGAATTACATCGAGGGGCTGTTCTTGAGTTCGGGAGTGTTCAAAGACCCTAATACTACGATGGAACGATTGGTGCGTGTGGCTAAGAAGTTGCGGACAGAAGAGCGCTTTAACGGTTATATTCACCTGAAAACAATACCTGGGGCAAGCGAAGAACTGATTCACGAAGCAGGACTTTATGCCGACCGTCTGTCCGTTAATCTTGAAATACCTACCAAAGAGGGGTTAAAACTGCTTGCGCCAGAGAAAGACCACCGGCAGATGCTTACCCCGATGCAACAGGTGAAGAACGAGTTGGCAATGCATTCGCTTGAAAAGAAGAAGTTTAAGCATACGCCTAAGTTTGCGCCTGCCGGACAGACCACCCAAATGATTATAGGCGCGACTGACGAAACCGACCATAAGATTATAAAGGTTGCCAGCTATATGTATGACAAGCTTGAAATGAAGCGGGTGTATTATTCGGGTTATGTGCCTGTATTGCAGGACAGTAGGTTGCCGTCTATCCACAGCCAAGTGCCCATAGTGAGAGAAAACCGCCTATACCAAGCCGATTGGTTGATGCGTTACTACGGCTTTGCTCCTGATGAGATTTTAGATGCTCGGCAACCGTTCCTCGATTTGGAGATAGACCCTAAATTAGCGTGGGCATTGCGTCACCCTCATCTTTTCCCCGTAGATGTGAACACGGCTCCCCGTGAAATGCTCTTGCGCGTTCCAGGGGTGGGAGTACGGTCGGTACAGAAGATACTTGTGGCGCGTACTTTTCAGAAGCTCACGTATTACTCGCTCAAACAGATAGGGGTGACCTTAAACAGAGCAAAATACTTCATCACTTGTAGCGGGGCTACGCCGTTGGCAGGCACTATGGAGCCCGCCAAACTTCGTCATTTGCTTATCGCTAATAGCCACAACAAGCATAAGGAGCTTTTCGGTGGGCAGTTGTCGTTATTTTGATTAATAATTCTGTGTAAGCGATGGGTTCTTCTCCATTACGTCCTTAGGAAAGGGAACGATGTACATAGGCGAATTGGGAGGCAGGGTATAGGTGCGTTGCGGTACGGTGGTATTCACCAGAGGGAAGGTGCGTTGCAAGGTTTTGGCATAAGCACTCTCGGTGTTCAATCGTTTTAAATCGAAAAAGCGATTAAAGCCCATAGCGAGCTCTCTACGGCGCTCGTCGATGATGAGTTTTACGGTCTCCTCAGTAGTAGCAGGGGTAGCGAGGGTCGCACTACTGCCTTTTATGCGTTTGCTACGGAGGATATTTACGGTTTGCATCGCCCCACTGAGGTTGCCCAAGCGCGCTTTGCACTCGGCTAAAGTAAGGTACATCTCACCTGTTTTCATTCCTACGGTAGGGTAGAAGAACTTAGTGGCGGGCATATCCCAGTTGGCAGTACCCGAACCTTTATCGTTATAACGGTGGTTCTTATTGAAAAAGAGCTTGAAGCGCATATCGTTTTCGGCATCAAAAAGGTTGCAAAACTCAGGACTCACGGGGTAGATGTACCAAATATTCATCTCGGTATGTCCGTTCATATAGGCTAAGTTGAGCACTTCGGGGTTTTTATCTACTGTGATAGGGGTAGGACTTGCCTCATAAGCCACCATATCTATCAGTTGGTTGTTGTACGACAGACTCTTTTGAGCTGCCACTAATGCCTGCTGATATTCTCTTCTGAATAGGTGCACTCTGGCTTTCAAGGCATAGCCAAAAGCTAATGAGGGGTGATATACATTCACAGGGTGTTCTTGCAAAAGGGGCAACGCCGCCTCGATATCTTCTTGAATAAAGTCATACACTTCTTTTACGGTAGCTTTGGTAGGGTGAGCTTCTAAGTCGAATTCACGCATTAGGCACACACCACCATCGGTAGCTGCTGTGGTAGGGTCGTAGCCTTTGGCATAGACGTTTACCAGCATAAAATAATCAAAAGCTCTTAGCAAACGGGCTTCGGCTTTGGCACGTGCTTTTAGTGAGGCATCGCCTTTGGCATTATCAACGGTAGTAATAATCATATTCCACCTACCTATATAACTGTATACATTGTTATAAAAGGGAGACGACTCGATGTAATCGGCACGTGGGGCACTTTCTTCGTAATAAAAATTAATACTGTTCAGGTCGGGTGTCTTACCGATGATGCTACTCTCCTTCACCCAGTTGTCGTCTACCAGAGTGCGGAAGTTAAAAGGAGGGTAGTTTTTAGTGGGGAGTACTACCAAATCGTAGTATTCCTCGGCGGTGTTGATAATCTTTTCACCTTTGGGCGTGAGGTCGGTGTATTTGTCACAAGCACTGAGAAACAGGGCTATGAATATGATGGTTGCAATTCTTTTCATTGTAAAATAATTAAGATATACAAACTGCCTGCCTGCCGTGCTACGGCTGCTACGGCTGGCTAAAAACTAAATGATATACCGAAAAACGCTGCTGTTGCTACGGGCAAAGCGCGACTTCCAGAGTTGAGGTGATAGGTTTCGGGGTCTATATCGTCGCCAGCAGCACACCAAGTGAATAGGTTGTTGAGCTGAGCGGTGATTTTAGCCTCTTGTAAGCGCAATTTCTCGCAAATGTTTTTAGGAATATAACACGAAAATAACACATTGCGCCATTTGATATAATCGGCGTTTACCACCTGATTGTCTCCGAGTTGCCAAAGAGTATTCACTGTATTAGCAGTGCGTCTCAAAGTGGCTGGATAGTCGAACGACATACGGGGCATATCGGTGGGGTTTGCAGCTGTCCAACGTTGGGTAATATCGCGATGGGTTTCGCTTTCTTGATTGATGGAATAAGTGTCTTTGCGAAGTTTATGTCCACCCGCATATACAAACATCGTACCGAGCTCAAAAGCCTTATAGCGCAGTTGCAAGCTAAGGGCTCCGTTAAAGGTGGGGTTCATCGTTCCTAATCTTACGAGGGCATCTTCGCTTATGATATCTTTAATAGTGGGCACACCATTGGCGTCGAAAGTCGTATTAGGGTTGCCGTTTTCGTCTAAATAAATAGGGTAACCATTGGTGGTTTCCTTGTACCGATAGGCATAAAGCGAGTTAAAGTCGTCTCCTTGTTTGTAATAACGCAAGGGGTTACGAGCGTATTCTACAGCATTAGAAGGCTTGCTACTCACTTTCTCAATGGTATTTTTGTTGTAGGCAAAAGTAGTTCTTACAGTAAGTTGCAAATCTTTGGCTAACTCACGTGTAGCATTCAAACTCACTTCTATTCCTTTGTTCAGTAAAGCTCCGTTATTGATGAGTCGTCTTTGAGCACCTACGGTAGGGTCGAGTTCGGTCAGTACCAACAGGTCGGAACTGTAACGACGATAAAGGTCGATACTTCCTGAGAGCCAATACCACATACCGAAGTCAATACCTAAATTGGTGGTTTCTGTCTTTTCCCAACGTAATTTAGGGTTAGGTAAATCGGTATCGTTGAACTGTAAATACTGTTGGCTAGGGTAAGCGCCTCGCACATCGGTAAGCAAACGTCCGCGTAAGAAAGGCGTAGTAGTTTGGTCTACATTACCACTTACACCATAGGTAAGGCGCAGTTTTAGCAAGTTTACCACATTACCATAGAAGAAATCTTCGCGATGCAAATTCCAGCTACCGCCTACTGACCATAGCGGACGATATTTGTACTTGGGGTCTGCCCCAAACATATCAGCTTGGTCTACGCGCACACTCCCTGTGAGGTTGTATTTCTGATGGTATGAATAGCCCAACGTGCTATAAAAAGAGATAAAGCGGTGTTTGGTTTCGCTTTGCTGATTACGGCTCAGCGATAGCGACTGCCTGCCGTAAAGATAGCTAGTAACACCAGGATTGTAGAGGTCTTTCCAGTTCAGGGTAGGGAAGGAGAGCGTTTGCTCGTCGTAACCATATTGCATTTCCTTAGTATTGCGCGGGGTGTAGTGCTGACGCATCTCGAAGCCCAATAGCGCTGTCACATTGTGTGCCTCCGCAAAAGTGCGATTGAAATCCAATTGCTGACGGAAGGTATAATGCTGTGTCTGCCCTTTCTCCTGTTCGTAATAACCGCCTTCGGGCAGTTCAGAAGAGAATTTTTGAGTAGTAGCATCTTGTTTTACCAATTGGTTGTGGCGCAAACGCATATAATAAGTGTCTTTGCCAAAGAAAGTTTCACTGTTGTGAGTGTTTAACTCATATTGAAAATAGCTTTGGTATTGCAAGCCTTTAATGATAGATACTTGCAGATTTGCAAACGGACGCAAACTGAGGTTGTACTGTTTTTGATGTTCTTGCGCTATCGATTCCAATAAATTGAAGCTATACGAGCGGAAAGCATCGTTGCCCGCAATTTGTTCTAAAATATGTCCGTTTATGGGGGCTACTAAATTAAAACCCGCATACGGATTCGTTCCCAATAGCCGAGTGTAACGCGGTTGCTTTAAGTAATCGGTATACAAATTCCGCACTTGTTCAGCTACGGCATCAACAGCGGTATATCTGCCATTCACCCCTATGGTACTTTTTAGCCAAGGTGTGAGCTGGTAAGTGTTTTTTAAATAAAGGTTGAGAGCGCGCGTCTTTTCGGTAACGATGCGCTCATTGGTGTCTTCATATTGCAACGAAGCGTAATTCTGACTGCGGTTATTACCACTTTCTACGCTTATATTGTAGCGTTTGCTGATGATAGGTTGCCACACATAACGCTTGAAGTCGCGAAGGTAATCGCGGTTGCGCCACTCGTTAAGCGTGCTATTCACTTCTTGCTGGCTGAGTTTTCCTTTGGCTTGGTCGCGGTATAGCTGGAAGAGAGGCGAGTAATACCTCACTGTTTGCCTGCCCCCAATTTCTCCGTAGGAAGCAAAAAGGTCATCTACATTGCCATTGCTATCAGCCAATTTGCTTTGGTAGAAAGCCGTTTCGAGGTCGATAAGGTCGGACGTCGAAGCGTAGCGCATACGGCTCATATTGGGCTTGAAAGTATAGAACAGGTCGGTGTGCACGTTGATACGTAAACCATTCTGCAAGCCCTTTTTGGTAACAATCACAATCACCCCATTGGCAGCACGCACCCCGTAGATAGCCGTCGCAGCAGCGTCTTTCAGTACCGTTACCGACTCGATATCTTTGGGATTGATATCTTCTAATGGCGTATCGGTAGGGATATCGTCAATCACCACCAAAGGCGAATAGCCCACATTGCCCGAAAAAGTACCTACCCCGCGCAGTATAGGCACCTCTTTCCCTGTAAAAGGGTCTTTTGTAAAGCGCACACCTGCTATTTGCCCCTCAATAGCTTCTTGTACGGTTCTATTAAGCTGACGGTTGAGCTGGTCTGTCCTTATTTTGGTATAAGCCGAAGTAGTTTGCTCTTTGTGAAGATTTTGGTAGCCCGTAGCTACTACATCGGTAGAACTTAAAGTGATAATCTCCGGTTCCAAATGCACTTTTAAGAAGGGTTGTTCAGCCGAAACGGTAAATTCACGAGATTTCATACCTAAGTACGAAATCCTTATCACTTCTCCTGCTTTTGCAGAAATCCGAAATTCCCCTTTGATATCGGTAAGGGTTCCCATAGATAACAGTATGTTGTCGTTTTTAACTACTACTGCGGCACCTTCCAAAGGGTGGTTTGTCACATCGGTTACTTTGCCCGATACACTAATTATTTGGGCGAAAGCGCCCACAAAACAGCAGAGGAAGAACCCCCACGCTATTACATATTTTTTCATAAACAGTCTTATTGGTAAACAATACCTCTTATATACATTTTATATACATTAATAAAGTCATCACTCTCGTCCCACTCCTCCCATAAGTCCGGCTTATATACATCAATAAAGTCATCACTCTCGTCCCACTCCTCCCATAAGTCCGACAGGTCAAAAAACTATCTTTCAATCCCTTTTCCACCACCACACACCCACTAAACTCCTCCCACAAATTTGCTAATTTCCCAATTTTCTAATTTACTAATTCGCTTCCCCGTCACCACATTCCCCCTTTGAAGGTAGCCAGCGACAGCTGGGTATGTGAGAAGGGAGATATTTTCATCACATTTCCTTCGTCATTCGTCTCTCGTCATTCGTCATTAATTCCATTTCCCGTCACCACATTCCCCCTCTCCTTGGGAGAGGGACGGGGTGAGGATTCTTTTTCTTTCGCCTCGAAACCCTGTTTTTAACATTTTTAGTGCTGTTGTATTATAGTATAAATCAATTATTTATATACCCTTTCTATACCAATCGTCCAAGATTCGTATAAGCTTCCTATAAGCTCTCTATAAGCTACCCACACCCTTCTTACACCCTTTTTTCATCAAAAAACCTCTTAGTCTCTTTTTGAAAATATTCGTTTCCTTTCGCTCCCTCAGATGTGTCACTTTTAGGGGAATACACTTTGCCAAAATTTTTGCCCGTGTGGCTCACACTGCCTGTGCGACTCGCACCTTTGCCAAAGTTGATTAGTGGTATTATTGGCATTTACCCCATTTCCTAATTTTCTAATTCTCTCATTTTCTAATTTCCTCATTCTCCTCCTAAAGCCTAGTGTCTATGGCCTAGTGCCTAAGTCCTCAACAGTTTTTTAACGGCGACAAAAGTAATAAATAGAGTCGAACTATACAAATTATTTTGAAAGAAACTAAATTACACTTCTGGTAAATACTGCCAATAGCGCTTCGGCATATTCCTCAGTTGGTATTTTGCATTCTTGCGATCGGCTATGTTAATATGCTGAAAATAAGTCTTCCAAAGTGTTTTATAAGCATCAGCAGTAGCCGGAGTAAGCACTCCAAAATGCTTATCCGCAGGAGTAAAAGGCAACACCTCGTGCAGATTGTAAATAAAACCATACCCCCGTTCAGGGTCGTAAAGCACCCACTGTTGGTCAGAAAAACGCGTTTTGAAATGAGGAACAACCAGTGGCAACACGTCATACTCAGGTACTATTTTGGCAAAATAAAGTTTGCCTACCTTTTCAAAGCGCACAAACTCTTTCATTCGGTGCACTTCACGACCCACACTCTTAGCCGCTTTGCGTATAGAAGCAATAGCCCTATGGGCAAAGTTCTCCAACACTTTCCCCTCAGGGTATTTCACCATCAGTCTAATAGCCTCCAATAAGTAGTCTTCCATATGCGTTTCTTCCGATAAGAAAGCCCTTAGCACAATCGCCACCCCTTCTTTACCCCAACACAGTTCTATTTTGGTAAGCACCCGTTGCGCTTTGTTAGCATCGGTATACACCGTTTCCTCCTCGCCAAAAAGCAAAGGCGCAAACCGATGTCTCGCTATAATAGTCACCTCGTTGTAACGATACTCAAAAACAGCAAATACCGCTGTCAGGAACCCCTCAAAAGTACTGTCGTATACCAAATATTTCAAAGCCAAATACAGTTAAATACGCAAAAGCCCGCAAATATACTTCTTTTTTTATTTTAAAGAGAGAATATTACAAAAACATTCGTGTACAATCACCGTCCCCACATTTCCCCTAAAGCCTAACGCCTTTCCGTCGCTACCCTAGTGCCTAAGGCCTATTGCCTATGCCCTAATGCCTCACACCTCCTCATTTTCTCATTTCCTCATTTCCAAATTTCCTCATTTCCAAATTTCCTCATTTTCTAATCCCTATCACCTCCTAGTGCCTAAGGCCTATGGCCTATACCCTCTCTCCCATTATATCCATTTCAAAAAATATTTATACCTTTGCACTACGCATTAATACTTTATTATGAAAGACGATTTGTTGTATCTTATTGCCTTAAAGAAAATCCCTCTCATAGGCGATATAACTGCCAAGAAACTCATCTCACACTTTGGAAGTGCTCAAAACGTATTCGCTCAACCCAAAAGTGCCTTAGAGAAGGTAGCAGGTATTGGCTCTAAGATTACTCAAAACATACTCAGTGCTCGGTGTTTGCACGAAGCAGAAACCGAATTGCAATTCACTCAAAAGCAAAACATCAGTATTATAA
Organism: Capnocytophaga sp. oral taxon 902; assembly: GCF_013394735.1. Lineage (NCBI taxonomy): Bacteria > Pseudomonadati > Bacteroidota > Flavobacteriia > Flavobacteriales > Flavobacteriaceae > Capnocytophaga > Capnocytophaga sp. oral taxon 902. Next base: position 1,109,772 of record NZ_CP058261.1, on the reverse strand, counting down.
CCTATACCGATGAACAGTATCCCTCCTCACTCAAACAGTGTGTAGACAGCCCTATACTGTTTTACCAAAAAGGAAATATCCACTTGCAAAATAAACGACTGCTCAGCATTGTAGGCACTCGCAATATTACCAGCTATGGCACAGCTTTTTGCGAAAAACTCATCGAAGAACTCGCCTCGTTAGATGTGGTAATCGTCAGTGGTTATGCCTATGGAGTAGATATTACCGCCCATAAGGCAGCGATGAAACACCGCCTACAAACGGTGGCTTGTCTTGCTCACGGACTCAATACTATCTACCCCGCAGCTCATAGTAAGTATTGTGAGGCAATGGAAGAAAACGGCGGTTTCATCACCGATTTCAGTAGCCAGAGTCCCTTCGATAGAAAGAATTTCCTCAGTCGTAATCGCATTATCGCAGGGCTTTCACAGGCGACCGTAGTTGTTGAGTCGGGACTAAAAGGCGGTAGCTTAGTCACTGCCGATATAGCTTTCTCCTACAACCGCGAAGTATTTGCCGTGCCAGGGCGCACCACCGACCCGTATAGTATGGGGTGCAATGAACTGATACGCAACGGTAAAGCAAGCCTACTCACCTCAGCCAAAGACCTCATCTACCAATTAGGTTGGGATACCCCAGCCCCAAAAGCCGTACAGCAAGAACTTTTTGTAACTCTTTCTCCTGAGGAAGAAACTATTAGCGCATTTCTCAAAGCCAATGGCAAACAAAGTTTAGACGAGCTCGCCTTGGAGTGCCAAATGCCCATCTACCAACTCTCCAATCTCCTCTTTCAAATGGAAATCAAAGGAGTGATAAAACCCCTTCCAGGCAAGAGGTTTGAAGCAATCTAATTACTAAATCCTAATCCCTTGAACAGAAAAATCATACATATCGATATGGACGCCTTCTATGCTTCGGTAGAACAACTCGACTACCCCGAACTGCGTGGGAAAGCAATTGCAGTAGGCGGAGGGGAACCACGCGGTGTGGTAGCTACTGCCAGCTACGAGGCGCGCAAGTTTGGGGTGCGCAGTGCTATCAGTGGGGCACAAGCGCGCAAACTGTGTCCACATCTCATTTTTGTAAAACCTCGATTCGAGCGCTACAAGCAAATATCGATGCAAATACGCGCTATTTTCCACGAATATACTGATTTGGTCGAACCTCTTTCCCTTGATGAAGCTTACTTAGACGTAACCGTAAACAAAAAGGGCAACCCTTCGGCTACCCTTATCGCCCAAGAGATTCGCCAACGCATTTTCCAACAAACCGGACTCACGGCTTCGGCAGGCATTTCGGTAAACAAGTTTATCGCTAAAATCGCCAGCGACTACCGTAAGCCCAACGGACAAACCACCATCACCGAAGCCGAAGTGCAAGATTTTTTAGACAGACTCGATGTACGCAAGTTCTACGGCATTGGCAAAGTAACAGCCGAGAAGATGTACCAGTTAGGGATATTTAAAGGGAAGGACTTGCGCGAGAAATCATTGGAGTTCTTAGAGCGGAATTTTGGCAATAGTGGTCATTATTACTACGAACTCTCACGAGGCATTCACCGCAGTGAGGTACAACCTTTCAGAATACGCAAATCAGTAGGTGCAGAAGAAACCTTTGCCGAGAACCTCACTAGCGAGGTGTATATGCTACGCGAACTCGACCATATAGCCGAAGACGTAGCCCGTCGTCTCGACAAACAGCAAGTAGCCGGCAAAACTGTTACCCTGAAAATCAAATACAGTAACTTTACGGTGCAAACGCGCAGTAAAACCCTTAAAGATTTCATAAGTAGTAAAGACGACATACTCTTGCACATCAAAGAACTGCTTTATCAAGAACGCCCCGCCGAATCAGTACGACTCTTAGGTATCTCGCTTTCTCACCTCAACAACGAACCCGAAAAAGAAGAAGTAAAGAAGCCAATGTACATACAATTAAAACTAGAATTCCCAGATTGATAAGAAAGAGTTATCGCTATACCTCTAACCTGTCCGATTTGTTCGATAAGTCTGACCTGTCAAAAAACTATTTTTATCACTACTCATTTGCTAATTCTCTCACTTGTTAATTTCCCGCCCATCGTGCTACGACTGCCTGTACGGCTCGTACCTAATTCTCTAATTTTCTAATTTCCTAATTATTTCATACCTTTGCGTCCTAAAATAAAATCATTTATGGAACAAACTTTACCCGCAGGACACCCCGTGCATACCTATATGCTTGAAGCTGAACTTATTTACTCACTTATGGACGAGTTGCTCAGCATAGACCCTCATACCGACTATCAGAAATTCTACAACGTGTTTAATCATTTGGCAACGGTAGAAAAACACTTTGCTCGCAAAGAAAACCAGCTCTTCCCTTTCTTGGAAAAACGCGGTTGGACGAATCCTTCACAGAATATGTGGTCTTTCCACGACACCATTCGCGATATCTTCCGTTTGGTACGCAAAAACTTAGAAGAAAAAGACCTTGATGCGGCGCAAACCAATGTGCGCTATATCGAAGATAACTTAGGTCGTTTGCTAAATGTAGAAGCGAATATTCTGTTCCCTAACGCCTTGCAATTACTCACCGAAGAAGATTGGATTGAAATGCGCAAAGGCGAAGAGGAAATAGGTTGGATGCTGAAAGAAGCACCTGCACCTTACCCTAACAACAACCCCAATGAGCCTGTGTACGTACACCCTTCAATGGATACGGAACGCCGCACCGATGTTAAATTTGATGCTGCTGCTGCCCATTACGATGAGGGGTATATGACTGTTGAACAGGTAAACCTCTTGCTCAAAACTCTCCCTATTGATATCACTTTTGTAGATGAACACGACCGCGTGATTTTCTACAACCGCGGTGAAGAACGCGTATTCCCTCGCAGTGCAGGTATTATAGGGCGCGAAGTGAAGTTCTGTCACCCGCCTAAGAGCGTGGGCACGGTGCTTAAAATCGTAGAGAACTTTAAAGCAGGTACTCAAAACGAAGCTAATTTCTGGTTCAATTATCGCGGTCGCCTTATCTATGTGCGTTATTTTGCTGTGCGCGATAAAGAAAAAAACTACAAAGGCGTGATTGAAATGTCGCAAGATATTACCGATATTCAGAAAATAGAAGGCGAACGCCGTTTATTGGAGTGGGATAACTAATGAAAGACTTATTCGGACAAGCTATTTTAGATTATCAGCAAGGGCAATACACCGAAGATATTAAAACGGAAACTACTATTTCCGAAGAAGATGTATTGCCCTTGCCTTATTTGTTTCGCTCTTTTGAACAGATGCCTGCGTTAGAGCAAAAAGCTCTACAAATGGCGAAAGGTAAAGTATTGGAAGTAGGCTGTGGGGCAGGCTCTCACGGACTCTATTTGCAGAACGAGCGCAAGCTTGAAGTACATTCTATCGACCTATCGCCTAAGGCTATTGAGGCGTGTCTGTTGAGAGGTTTACGCAACGCCAAAGTGCAGAATGTATTGGAAACAGCAGGACAGTACGACACCATTCTCTTACTGATGAATGGCGCAGGTATGTGCGGGCGATTGAAACAAATGGGCGCTTTCTATGCTCATCTGAAAACTCTCTTAGCTCCACACGGACAAATCCTCACCGATTCTTCTGATATTATCTATATGTTCGATGAGAACCCCGATGGCAGTTATGATGTACCGCTCTATTTCGATTATTACGGAGAAGTGGATTACGTGGTGAAGTATAAAGGAGAAAAAGAAAAGCCCTTCCCCTGGATGTATGTAGATTACAACACTTTACAAAACGTAGCAATTTCAGTAGGCTTACAATGTGAACTCATCGCCGAAGGAGAACACTTTGATTATCTTGCAAAATTAGCAAATTAGCAGATTAGCAAATTAGCAAATGATTGGGTAGCTTCACATTTTCTAATTATCACATTATCTAATTACCTAATGTCAAGGTATTTATGCATTTGTAAAGAGGCTTTCCACTGAGGGTGAGCCATTACGTAATTTACAATTTTAGGCATTACCTCAGCGCGTTTGCTCCACTCGGGTTGGAGGTAAAGTAAGCACTCAGGCGATACTTGTGCTGCCATTTCTTCGGCAAAAATAAAATCGTGATTGTTATAGATTACCATTTTAAGCTCATTAGCTTTTTGAAGAACGTCTCCTACGGGACGTTTTATTTTTTTAGGCGATAGGCATATCCAATCCCAAGAGCCTGATAACGGGTGTGCTCCTGAGGTCTCTATATGAGTGCGAGCACCTCCTGCTCTCAGCTTTTCGGTAAGTAAAGTTAAGTTCCACATCAGTGGTTCACCCCCTGTAATAATGATAGTTTTGGAGTGTGCTAAGGCTTCGGCTACAATGGTATCTACGGACACTAAGGGGTGAGCTTCGGCTTGCCAACTTTCCTTTACATCACACCAATGACAGCCTACATCACAACCGCCTAAGCGAATGAAATAAGCTGCTGTTCCTTTGTAGAAACCTTCGCCTTGTAAGGTATAAAAAGCCTCCATCAGGGGGAGGAGTTCCCCTTTCTGCAAGGCTATCTGTGTATCTTTGTTTAGCATTTATTATTCGTAATTAGCCACATCTAATATCCACGGGTCGGGGATTTCGGTGTTTTCGCGGACTTCTTCTACCTTTTTCATAGCTTCGTCATAGGTATTATAACGGGCTATATAAATGTAGTTCAGTACTTGGTCTTTATTGTAATACACTTGGGCATCATACCCCCATTTCTTCATTTCTTCTACCCGTTTGTTTACATTATTGAAGTTTAAGAAGACTCCCACTACCACATAATAACCCTGCTGAGCATCGGTGACTTTCAGTTTGCTTATTCTCGTTGAACGGTGTAATTGGGTAATCTCCTTCGGATTATTTTCTATCTCCAAAGCAGTAAGGAACAAATAATAGCGGTCGCGACTACGAGTATAACTCAAATCTAATGAATGGGTGTTGTTAGGAATGAGGTATTGACTGTCGTTTTTGATATCCATACGGAAGATATCAAACCCTAAGGTGTTTTCGCTGTTAGGGGTGCGTGTTTTTACTACCTCATCGTTATTTGTAATAGCACTGCTAAAAAAGTTTTGATTAGGGCGCCATTTGCTTTCCAAAGAGGAGGTTTTACCACTGGCAGGTACACCAACGGCTACGTTATCACCTGCCATATTAAAGTCGCCTTCGAGGGTTACTCCCATAATACGCGTTTTAAAGTCGCCTGCCTCAGGGGTTTTAAATCCACTAAAAGTAAAGGTTTTGGAAGCCTCATTGGTAATAGCCGAAAAGCCATCGTAAGTAATGATTTTCTTCACATTGCTATCGGGGTTTTCGTATACTATTACTAACGCCCAGCCTGCTGCCGAACCGCCTTCTATTTGCCCCAAAGCAGCTTTTACATTGGCTACGGTATAATCGCCTTCTATTTTAGTTGCCGGAGCTAAAAGATTGGTGATATTGGCGTAATACACATAAGGCGCTGAGTTTTTTAGCTCATCGTCGGTGCGTCCGTCGTAAATAAGTTCACCAGCGATAGGAGTATAGGTATTGGTTTCGGGTATTTTCAGTAGTACACTACTGGCGTCTCCTCTATTAGTATCAACAAGGATATTTTTATTACCTCTTAGGGTGCCCTTAGCATATGGATAGGTAGCCGACCAATACAAACCTGCATAAGCAACCTTTCCGCCTGTTCCTTCGTAAGAGAAATTGGCACTACTAGATGAAAACGTATTAGGGTCAGCATCGATATCGATGTATTGCATATCGAACTCGTCGTTGAGTTTAGCTTTCGGGCTACGGTCGTTATAAGGGTCGTTAGGGCTATTGCGTTTCTCTTTACGGTTAAGAATGTTATTCCCTATAATTTTGATATCCCCTTTGATAAAGGTTTCGTACCTAATGTTAAAATCGGTAGTAGATTGTGCTTTTAGGGAGAAAGCGAGTCCCACAGAAGCGAGCAATGTGATGATATGTTTCATAAACTTACTATTTTCTTGGCAATTCGGAGGGCTTCGGTGCCTTGTTCGAGAGTGACCATAGGGGTCGTATCGTTTACTATGGCATTGGCAAAGCTTTCGAGCTCGTCTAAGATAGCGTTGTTATTATGTATTTCAGGGTATTCGAAATAGATTTGACGGCGCTCTCCTTCTGCATTTTGGAGTATCATATCGAAGTCTCCTGGTACTTCTGGGGCGTCTTTCATCTTCACTACTTCTACTTTTTTCTCCAAAAAGTCTACGGATATATAAGCGTCTTTCTGGAAGAAACGGCTTTTGCGCATATTCTTCATAGAGATACGACTGGCAGTGATATTGGCTACACAACCGTTCTCAAACTCCAAGCGGGCATTAGTAATATCGGGGGAATGACTAATAACCATTGCACTACTTGCCGAAATGTGTTTCACCTTAGATTTTACGACGCTTAGGATTACATCGATATCGTGAATCATTAGGTCGAGTACTACGGGCACATCGGTACCACGAGGGTTGAACTCAGCTAAGCGATGTGCCTCGATGAACATAGGGTTGTGAATTTGGTCGCGTACGGCGATAAAAGCCGGATTGAAGCGCTCTACGTGTCCTACTTGTCCTTTCACGTGGTGTTCTTTGGCAAGAGCAATTATAGTTTCTGCCTCTTCTACCGTAGTAGCGATAGGTTTTTCGATAAAGAGGTGTTTGCCTGCTTTGATAATCTTTTCGGCACACATAAAATGGTTGAGGGTAGGGGTTACTACATCTACCATATCACATTCGGCGATGAGCGCTTCTATACTATCGAAACGCTTGTAGCCAAACTCTTCGCTTACTTTTTTAGCGTTTGCTTCATCGGGGTCGTAGAAGCCTACGAGTTCGTATTTTTCGGATTGGTTGAGCAATCGCAAATGTATCTTTCCTAAATGTCCTGCACCGAGGACGCCAGCTTTTAATTTTGTCATTTTAATATCCTATTTTGGCGCGTACCCTGCGCAAAGTTTCATCGGCTACGCGGTGTGCTTTGGTAGCACCTTCTTTTAATATAGCATCGAGTTCGCTTAAATGCTCCATATAGTAAACATAGCGCTCGCGTGGGGTAGCAAATTTTTCTAATATCAGTTCGTAAAGGGTTTGTTTGGCTTGACCGAAGCCATAACCTCCTGCACGGTAAGCCTCTTCCATTGTTTGTATTTGCTCAGGAGAAGCTAACAGGCGGTAGAGTCTCATCACGTTGCAAGTATCGGGGTCTTTGGGTGCTTCCAAAGGTGTACTATCGGTTTGGATTGCCATTATTTGCTTGCGGAGTTGTTTTTCGGGCAAGAAAATATTGATGAAATTGTTGCGTGACTTGCTCATCTTTTCGCCGTCGGTACCTGGTATAATCATTATTTTCTCCTCTATTTTAGCTTGTGGCAATACAAAAGTTTCGCCCATTTGGTGATTGAAACGAGAAGCTACATCGCGGGTAATTTCGAGGTGTTGCAACTGGTCTTTGCCCACAGGTACGACCTCAGCATCATATAAGAGTATGTCGGCTGCCATTAGCATAGGGTAAGTGAAGAGCCCTGCATTTACGTCTTGCAGGTAGTCCATTTTGTCTTTAAACGAATGGGCGAGGGTGAGGCGTTGGTAAGGGAAAAAACAAGCCAAGTACCACGAGAGTTCAGCGGTTTGGGGTACATCGCTCTGGCGGTAGAAGGTTACTTTATCAGTATCTAAACCGAAAGCCAGCCAAGTGGCAGCAACGCTATAAGTGTTGGCGCGGAGTTGCGCACCGTCTTTTATTTGAGTAAGGGAGTGCATATCGGCGATGAACAGAAACGATTCGTTAGAAGGGTCTGATGCCATTTGCACTGCGGGGAGGATTGCTCCGAGGATATTTCCTAAGTGGGGAGTACCTGTACTTTGAATGCCTGTTAATACACGAGCCATTGTTTTATTAAAAGTTAATAAGTTAAGAAAGTGCAAAGGTATGAAATAATTAGGAAATGAGAAAATTAGAGAATTAGGAAATTAGAGAATTAGGAAATTAGAGAATTAGGAAATTAGGGAATTAGGGAATGAGAGAATTAGGGAATGAGAGAATTAGGGAATGAGAGAATTAGGGAATGAGAGAATTGGTAAATGGGGTGCGAGGTTGTGTTAGAGGAATGAGGCTGTGCCTCAGAAATTAAACAAAATTTAAACAAAATCAAGGCTGCGCCTTGTAAAACAGCGGAAGTATTGTCAGTTTATTCAACTTTGGCAAAGGTGCGAGCCGCACAGGCAGTCGTAGCACGACGGGCAGAGGAAATGAGAAAATTAGAGAATTAGGAAATGAGGTGAAGGCTACAAGAGAAGCGCCAGAGGAGAGAATGAACTTTGGCAAAGTTTTAAACTTTGCCAAAGTGTATACCGCAAAAATGACGTATAGGAGTTTTCGGAAGATATCGGAGAAGTTCGGAAGATAGGAGGGAGGGTTTTTGATAAAAAAAGGGTGTAAGGAGAGTGGGGGTAGCTTATAGAGAGCTTATAGGAAGCTTATACGAATCTTGGACGATTGGTATAGAAAGGGTATGTAAAAAATTGATTCATAATATAATACAACAAGGCTAAAAATGTTAAAATCGGGGTTTCGAGACGAAAGAAAGAGGAATAGGTGCTAGGCCATAGGCCATAGGCACTAGGGGGGAGTATGATGGGAAAAGGAATTAATGAAGAATGACGAGAGACGAATGACGAAGGAAATGTGATGAAAATATCCTCTTAGTATTGTATAAATCTCCCCCTTTACACATACCCAGCTGTCGCTGACTACCTTCAAAGGGGGAATGTGGAGACGGAAAAGGGAAGAAATGACGAGGGACGAATGACGAGGGGAATATGAGGTTGTGGCACGAGACGCAGTATAACTTTGGCAAAGTGTAGGACAAAAAAAATTCGCAAACCAATTCTGATAGGCTATAAAATAGGTTTGTTGTGATGCTCTAATTGTTCTACACGTTCGGTTAGGAACTGAACGTTTGCTTCTAAATCGGCGATTTTTTGATACTCAGGGATAGGGTCGAGGAACTCGAAAGAGAGGTGCATTTTACATTCCCATACTTCTTTAATATCTTCAGCTCTGACAGTAATATGCGGGTAGTCGCGATTATCGGATTTGCAATACAGACTGCCATACTTTCTTATTTTGTTTAAAACCCGTTTTACAATCACTCCGTCGCGCTCTGTAACTACTACACACACCCTGTTATCTGAGAGCCACTCCCAATTTTCGACGAATTGCCCTACCACATAACTGCCGTCTTGCAGAGTGGGGAACATCGAGAGTCCGTTTACTTGAAACATTCTGAAAGTGCCGTTTCGCATTTCGGGGAGGTTGTACATAGGGAGTTCTTTTATGTATTCGGGGTCTTCATAACCATTGAGATAGCCGGCTTGAGCGTATATAGGCACTAAGGGTATGGGGTTAAAAAGTTCGTCTTCTTCAACCACTACCACCTTGGGAGTTAAATCTCTTCCTTCTACTTTTAAAGGTTTGATAATTTCTACACGAGGAGTTTCAACAATATCGTTGTTTTTTAACATAGGACCTTCACCTGTGAGCAACCATTCGTAATTTACTTCGAAAGTAGTAACAATTTTTTCTAAAACATTAAATTTAGGTTCTGTTCCAGCTATGTAATTTCTAATATTTGCCTCATTAACCCCTATTTTATTTGCAAAATCACTATTATTACCGTTCGAAAAATGGTCTACTAGTTCTTTTATACGAAAATTAATTGTATTCATAATCAGTAATTTAAAAAATAATACGAAAAATAATTCGAAAAAAATTTGCGTATGTCGAAAATTTATTCGAATTTTGCACCGTAAAACAAAATGAATAGAATAATGAGCAAAAGTACAAAAATTTTATGGATAATCGACCTTATGGCAGTAGAAAAATTATTGTTGAGGGGAGGTTAGTTAAAAAATGTAGGACAAGAGGGAATTAGCAAATTAGCAAATTAGCAGATTTGGAAATTAGAAATTGAAGACAAATTAGTTTCAGAATAAAAAAACAAGGCTTCGCCTTGTAGAGTGGCAATTTAACGTAAGAAGACGTAAGAAGTTTAAGGGATTATTAAAAAGAAATCCTGTAAAGTCGGCAAGTTAGTATTGCTGAGAATGTGACGATTGATTATTAGAATTACAAATTGAATTAATATTAAAAATTAAAAACAATGAGAATACATTTAAATGAAGTCAGCGACTATGAGTATGTACAGCGCAAGCTCCGCGAGCAAGCGGTTGTGTTGTTAGAAAAAGCCAAAAGTTATCATCAGCCTGTGCGCTATTTGCCCAGAAGAGTTAGTGGGCATAAGGTGAACTGGTGGAGTGAGCTGAAAAAATATGGACGGCTTGTAGAGAATAGGCAATAGGCAATAGGCCTCAGGCCTTAGGCATTAGGAAAAGTGATGCAAAAGTGAATAGTGAATAGTAAAGTGAAAAAATAACAAAAAACAAAAAAATTACAATGAATAGATTTTTAGAATATACCCAAGCGCTTGCTCTTGATAGTTTTTTGCAGGTGCTTACTTTTGAGGAACGACTACAAACCTCACAATACCGCGCAGGACGTACGAACGAGGTACCTGCTCGCGTGCAAGAACTACAAACGTGGGTGGAACAGAACGGTTGGCGTGCCCCCATCTTTAAATACGACGAAGAGCGACACCTCCTTTGGCTGGACGAGCAAAGAGAGTGGCAACCAGTAAGAAAGCACCCGCTTTATAAGGTAAAAGGTAAAGCCAGCGATGGGCTAAAGGTAGGGTAGGGGGGAGATTTTTAGAATTAGTAATACCAATCAAGGGTTGGATTAACAAATTGATTATGAACCTCTCCCTATTTACATTTAAAATTAACGATTAAAAAACAATACAAAAATGGCAAGAACAAAAAGAATAATCCCTACTGGGGTAACTAAAACACAAATGGAGAATGCTTTTTCTACTTATGCAAAGGCAGAGGCGCGAATGACTAAAATAAATGCGTTGATAGAGAAGCAAATTGCAACTATACGCAATAAATACACGAATGAATTGGCGACTCTTAAAGAAATAAAAGACACCAATTTTGATGTATTACAAGCCTATGCATTAGCAAATAAAGACAGTTTATTTGTCAAGAAGAAATCACTTGACAGTTTGCACGGTACCATAGGGTTCCGCACAGGTACGCCGAAACTGAAAACACTAAAAGGTTTTACGTGGAATACAGTAACAAACCTGCTGAAAGAATTTTTACCTGCTTATGTGCGCATAGCCGAAGAACCAGCTAAAGATAAGCTACTTGCCGAACGCAACAATGAGCAAATAGCTGACTTCTTTCCAAAAATAGGAGTAGTGGTGACTCAAGATGAGACTTTTTTTGTGGAAGTGAAGGCTTAGGTAATAGATCCTAGGCCTCAGGCAATAGGGAGTGAGATGCAAAGGTAAAAAAAAACTTTGGTAGAGTTATTCTTGACTCTACCAAAGTTGGCAAAAAGTTTAACATTTAAAAAATGAAACATATGAAATGTGATAATACACAACAGCGCAAAGAACGCTTGCAAAAACGCAATGAAAAAGTGCGTCAACTTTTTGAAGAACTGAGTGCCAAGCACCCTCAGTGGAAGGTAGATGCTCTTGTAGAAGAGGTGGCGAACATTATGTTTTTATCACCTCGTACTATTGTAGCAATACTTTCTTTTCAGGGCGGTTATGCCGAAAGATAGTCCCCACAAAGGGGAGCTATTATTCTATCAGCAGTGAGCCCTGAGGGGTAAGGGTTACGTTTTTCACGGGTATACCGTCGTACTCCAATTGCTTTTTTACCTCAATAAGCATTTCGGTATAAAGGTCGTCGGCGAGCATTTGGGCAATACCCACCCCCACTTCGGGGTGCTCTTTCCACTGTCCTTTTTCGGCAGTAAGAATAGCTTTTTGATGTTGAGGCTCAGATAAGCCTACTTGAAAATCACCTTCAGCAAGGTGCAAATCGTTTTTGATTAAGAGTAAATCTTTCATTTTACACATTTGTTATTTGTTGATGGTGCAAAGGTCGTACATATAGATGAGGTAAGGAAAAAGACGTTCAACGCTTGTACCAAATTAGTACAATGGTTGGGGAAAATAAGTACAAGGCTTGTTTGCCGATTTTCAGAACTGAAAAAACCGCCGGAATTTTGCACCGTAAAACAAACGATAGAAGTGCACTTACAATTAAAATAATGTATAACAAAAAAAATTAAAGAAATGGGAAAAAGTAAATCAAACTATGCCATTACAGGGCTTAGTGGTAAAGTAGGGAAAGTGTTTGTATTTCGCCAACGCGGAGGAGAAACTATTGTCGCTACCCCTCCTTCACACACCAAAGCTCCCAGTGCTTCTCAGAAAGCACAACAAGAGAGATTTATACGAGCTTCGGCATATGCCAAAAACGCTTTGCAAGACCCTTCGCTAAAAGAGGATTATACAGCAGAGGCTAAAAAGCGCAGGAATGTATCGGCTTATAATATGGCGATGACTGACTATTTGCGCGCTCCTAAAATTGCCCATATAGACCATTCAGGCTATACAGGTAGTGCCACAGGAGAGAAAATAATGATAGAGGCGGGCGATGCTTTTAAGGTCGTAGCTGTGAAAGTGCGTATTGAAGACCACGATGCTACTCTTGTGGAAGAAGGTAGCGCAACTCTTGTACAGGGCAAATGGGTGTACACCACTACGGTTACTAATCCTTCGCTTACAGGTGATAAAATAATAGTAACCGCTACTGACCGCCCTGGTAACAATTCTAAAAAAGAGGAAAGCCTTTAATGATTGATAGTTAATAGAGGACAGTTGTTTTTAGCTATTTTGCCTTTTTATTAGTAGAGTTACAATTAAGGATATAATAAGGGAGGGGTAGGGGGACATTTATTAAATAATTAACAAAAACACATAATTAAAAAATGGGATTACCAAAAGTATTATTTAACATTGCCAAGGATGGTATGAACCGTACAGGCAATAACATTCAAAAAGTTACTGGTCTTATTATTACAGGTAGTGGAGTAGCCAGTAAGGTAGAACTCGGGAAATCGTACCAAGTATTTTCCTTAAACGAAGCCGTAGCATTGGGTATTTCGGAAGCCGAAAATGCTTTTGCTTACAAGCATATTAAAGCATTTTACAACCAAGCTCCTACGGGTACAACTTTGTGGGTAATGCTCGTATCGGACGCTACGACTATGACTGCAATGCTTGACAAAGACGGTGCTTTTGCTCCAACTCTCATAGCTGATGCCAAAGGAGCTATTAGGGTATTGGGTGTGGTGAAAAAAGCAACTGGTAGCGAAACTATTGCTGCCGGCTTAGACACTGATGTACAAACAGCCGTAGTGAAAGCACAAGCTATTGCTGAGCACTTTGAAAAGAAGTATATGCCTTTTAGAGTAGTGGTGTCGGGCAACAGCTGGAACGGCAAAGTAGCTGACCTTACTAATTTCTCGGAAAACGAACTCAACAAAGTGGCTTGCTTTATCGGTAATGACGATAAGGAGAAAGAAGCATCAGTAGGTTTGTTTTTAGGAAAAATGAGTGCTATACCCGTACAGCGCAAAATTCACCGCGTGAAGGACGGTAGTGTATTGCCATTGGTGGCTTATTTTACTGACGGGACTACTATTGACAGCAAAGCTGACCAGTGGGACGCCTTAGACGACAAAGGGTATATTTTCTTTCGTACCTTCGTAGGACGTTCAGGCTACTATTTTTCAGGAGATAATACGCTTACCAAACCTACTGATGATTTTAAGAGTCTCAGCAGCGGATTGGTAATGGACAAGGCGTTACTTCTTGCTTATGGGGCTTTGGTAGAGGAATTAAGCGATGAGGTGTTACTTTCAGAAGAGGGAAGCATTCACCCTGCTATTATCAAGAGTTGGCAAACCAAGTTGGAGAACACTTTGCAAAGCGAAATGGTTTCGAAAGGGGAGCTATCGGCAGTGAACATCAATATAGACCCTGAACAGAAGGTGTTGCAAACAGGTAAAGTGGTAGTAGGGCTAAAACTCCTTCCTGTGGGTTATGCCGATTTTATTGAGGTGAATATTGGTTTTACCACAAAGAAAGAAGAAAATTAGGTGTGAGGTCGTAGCACGACAAGCAGAAAATTAGTAAATTAGTTGTAGCACGACAGGCAGAAAATTAGCAAATTAGTCGTAGCACGACGGGCAGAGAATTAACAAATTAATAAATTAGTAGATTAATAAATTAGAAAAAAATGGGAACATTTAGTAGTAAACAGTATGCGTGGAGCGATGTTTCAATTGCCTTTGGAGGGCGTATTATTGCCGGGGTGACAGAAGTAGAATACACTGAGAAAAAAGAAAAATCGGCGCTTTACGGACGTGGGAGTAAACCTTTAAGCATTGTAAGAGGTAATCACAGTTTTGAGGGGAAGTTGAGTATTTGGCAAAGTGAATTGGAAGCAATGACGCGTGATGCCAAAAACAACGACATTCTGAACCTTAACTTTGACTTGGTTGTTGCTTACGTGCCCTCAGAAGGTGGACAAATAGTAACCGATATTCTCAAGAATGTGGAATTTACCGAAGTGAAAAAGGCAATGAAGCAGGGGGATAAAAATATGGTTGTAGAGCTCCCTATTATCTTCACTGATGTAAAACGCCAATCGTAGGTGTGAACCACAGTCGTAGCACGACAAGTGAGTGTGATCCACACAGGCGGGGAAATTAGAAATTAGCAAATTGATAAAAAATGGACGTAACAAAAGAACAAATCAAACAATGGAAAGCGAAGTACAAAGAAGTATTTGTATTGCGAGTAGATGACAAAGTGGCATACTTGAGAACGCCTGACCGCGCTACCCTGAGTTATGCTTCGACATTGGCAACGAAAGACCCGATGAAGTTTAATGAGGCTATCCTTACCAACTGTTGGTTGGGAGGAGATGAAGAGATTAAGACTGATGATGCACTTTTCCTTTCGGCAAGCAGTAAGCTTGGCGAATTGATACAGATTAAAGAAGCTACCTTGGAAAAGCTTTAAGCAGTGCGGAAATTGACGAGCCTCGGGATTGGTTGCGTATTACCAATGCCTCACTGCGTTACTATATGCACATTGCCAATCCCGATGCCCTCAATGATACTGAGTGGGCTATGCGAGTGAAAGAACTGGAATGGATTCGCCAAAAGGAGAGTGAATCGTATGGAGAATAAAAAAGTAAAGAAAAAAGTTTATAAATGGCAGAAAATCCAAAAAACACGATATCTTCTTTCTTTGATCAGACTAAAAGGTTAAAGGAGGTGGTTAATAACATTATAGACCCTATCTCGTCTTTACAGAAAATATTTAAGCAAGGTTTTACGGCAGACACCCAAAAGATGAGTCTGGCTACTTTTGTGCAAGGTAATATGCAAAAGGCACAAGAAATACATCAGAATCTCACACAATACAGTGGGCAAACGGCTTATGAAGTACCATCGCTTGTGAAGGCTCAAGAGAGTTTGATGGGAGCAGGGTTGGTTCCTGAAGGAGCATTAGGAATGCTCAAACAAATAGGAGATATTGCCTTGGGGGATAGCAAAAAGATAGAAATCTTAGCTACTGCCTTTGCCAAAGTGACCACACAAGGGAAGTTACAAGAAGCTACACTCACACAGATGCAACAGGCAGGATTTAATCCTTTGCAAGTGATAAGTGAGCGGACGGGCGAGACTATGACCTCTCTGCAAGAGCGAATGGACAAAGGAGGAATTTCGGCAAGAGAGTTGGCTGAGGCTTTCCGATGGGCAACTGATGCACAAGGAGATTTTTATCAAGGAGCTGAGAATGTGAACAGCACTCTACAAGGTAGGTTTACAGTTTTAATGGCTTCGATACAATCTATAGCTGTAAAAATATATGAGATTATAAGTCCGTTGCTGATTCCGTTGGTAGCACTTTCTACGATGGTATTTGGTGTTTTGAATGAAGGATTGAGTTGGTTTATTCAAAAACTTCAAGAGGAGAACCCCATAATCCTTGGTATTGCAGGAGTGTTAGGAGTATTTATTACAGCTATCACATTGCATAACACTTATATGGCTATTGCTGCGGCGTGGCAGAATCGACTATCGTGGGCAGTAATTAAAACGAACTTAGCTTTTTTAGCGAATCCTGTTGTATTGATTATAGCAGGCATCGTGGCACTTATTGCTATCATCACTTATTGTATTGTAGGTGTGAGCGGTTGGGGCAAAGCGTGGGATAACACTGTGCAAGGAATGAAATACTTGTGGGAAGCCTTTATTCTCACCTACAAAGCTCATTGGAATACGGCGGTCAATGCTTTTATGGCAGGTGTAGACCTCTGTAAGTTGGCTTGGTATAAGTTTAAAGAGGCTGTAGGTTTGGGAGATAATAAAGAGAACCAAGCGATGATAAGCCAAATACAAAACGATTTGCAAGAACGAGCTAAATCGGTAGCAGAAGGCTATAAGAAAGCAGGAGAGGCAGGAGCTAAAGCAAAAGAATATTTTGGTAAAGCGTGGAACTCTTTGGAGTTTAAGAGCCTTTCGAGTGTGAAAGACGGGCTAATGGGCAAGTTAGGCATAGGGCAAACGGGACAAAAAACAAGTCCGTTAGCAACTCCTATTGCCAGTACACCTTTTTCAGAGATGGGTAATAAAACCAAAGATAATATTGTAACGGGAGGTACCCGTCAAACGCATATCAACATACAGATAGGCAACTTGGGCACGGATACCAAAGTGTACGTATCATCGGTACGGGAAGGAGTGGAAAACTTTGGGGCGCAACTGAAAGAAGAGCTTTTGAGAATTGTGAACAGTGTAAACCAAATGCAAACAGTGTAATTTATGGAATTTGATATAAAAGAACTCACCGCACGGGCTTTTTTGGACTATGTAGGTCCAGCATTCCCGCAGTGGTGGGCAAACAATAAGACGAAATTTGTACTGCCGAGTTTGTCTAATATTAGTGAGGCACGCAGTAATGGCAGTCAGTATTTTATGACGTTAAAAGTGGCTGATAAATCGGGGGAGCAAACGGTTTTCCCCAATGAGCCTTTGGTGAGTTTTTCGCTTACTAAAACCATTGTAGAAACGGCAACGGTAGGCAAACAACGCAAAGGTAAGGTCAAGGAATATATCACTACTGAAGATTGGCAAATTACCATAAGAGGACTGTGTGTAGACCCCAAAAATCCCGATCAATATCCTACGGCACAAGTACAAAGCCTTAACAAATTGTTTGAAAAGAATGAAAGTTTGGAGGTGATAGGCAATAAGCTCTTTACTCTTTTTGACATTGGTAACATCGTGCTCAAAGATATTAGCTTTGAGGAAATGGAAGGCAAAGAAGGTATACAGAAGTACACCATTAAAGCTGTATCGGATATGGACTTCTATGCGGAATTAGACGAGAAACGAACCCAACTTAACAAGATATACTAATGTTTGTATTACAAGCGATTATAAAAATAGGTGATTACACTTTTAGAGCAGTACACAACGTTAAAATCACCAAATCGGTAGACGAATTGGCAGACACCTGTACGATTGAACTGCCAACCCATTTTAAAGTAGCCAAAGGGGGCGAAAGCCTTTATACTGAAAAGGCTATCAAGGTGGGCGACAAAGTGAGTGTTACCCTTGCTTATGAGGGTGTGTATAGCGGAGTGGAGTTTGAAGGCTATGTAAAGAAGGTTAAACCGAGCATTCCTGTAAGCATAGAGTGTGAAGACGCTATGTACTTACTTAGACGTAAAAATATCAGCAAGTCGTGGCAAAAAACAACACTTAGAGAAGTATTGCAGGAAGTTGTGAAGGACACGCCTATTGTGCTGGCGGACAATATTCCAGAAATGCAGTTAGACCAGTGGATTATTCGCAATGCGAACGGTACGCAGGTATTGGAGAAGCTGAAAGAAGAGTTTAGGCTAAGCGTGTTTATCAATGATGAAGGCAAGCTGTACGCAGGACTTTCGGAGCTTACCAATATAGAGCAAACAGCACGCTATGACCTCAATTACAACATTGTTGCCAATGATTTGGAGTATAGGACTAAGGAGGAACGCAAACTGAAAGTACGTTACACTTATATCGACAAAAATAACAAAAAGAAGACAGTGGAAGAGGGTGATCCTGATGGTGAGCTAAGAACCTTTCATACTTCGGTAGTGAGTGAGGAACCTAAGCTACGAGAAATGGCAAGAGCCGAGATGGAAAGGCTGAAATACGATGGTTTTAACGGCTCTATAACGAGTTTCTTGGTCCCTTTTGCGACGAGGGGTATGCAAGCTCATATGATAGATAATGAATTGAAAGAGATAGACGAACGTTACTTTATTAAGAAAGTAGAAATTACCTTCGGACGTAATGGCGCACGTCGACAAGTAACCATAGGAGCAAAATTATGAGTATAGACAGAGAATTAGCAGAAGGGCTTAGGCAGATAGGAAGACGCAAAACACCTACCATAGCCGTAGAAGTGGTATCGGTAGACAAAGAAAAGGGCACGTGTGAGGTGAAGGACGACGAGCTACAATATACCGTGCGCTTAGCTTCGGTGATTAACGATAATGCTGAGCGGTTTTATCTCTTCCCCAAGGAGGGGAGCAGTGTGTTGATAGCTTCGATTGGGGAAGACGAGAACCGCTACTACGTGGTGGCTTATAGTGAGATAGAGAGCGTGAGCTTACGTATAGAAGAAACACAGCTTACCATAGACAAAGTAGGCTTGCACTTGCAACGCGGGGAAGTGGATTTAAAAAGTCTTTTAAACGAGCTTCTAACGGAACTTAAAAACGCGGTGATACAAACACCTTCGGGTGTAGGAAATTTTTCTCCGAACAACGTGATGAAGTTTGAGGAGATTAATAATAAGATAAACAAATTATTACAGTAATCAGTTTTTAGTAGTCAGTTGCAAGTACTTGCAACTGACTACTAAAAACTAAGCACTAAACTTATGGCATTAGATAAACAAGCACTAAAAACAGGAATTATACGCCTGCAACAAGAAATGCTTACTAAAACAGAAGCAGGAATGGAAGAATATGCCGAACGACTTGCCTCTCTCATTGAAGCTTATGTAAAGAGTGGAGAGGTAATAGTGCAAACGGGCATACCTGTACTGGCAGGCACTTATACAGGAGTTACTACTGGTATGGGAAAAGGAACAATTAATTAGTAGATTAGTAAATTATCATAATAACACAATGGGAATAATTATAGAAGGACTTAAAGAGCATTTTGTATCGTTTATAGGAATGGTACTATCGGGAGTAGTGGGTTGGTTCTTTGGTAGGCCCAAGCAACGTATGGAACTACAGACCAGCGAACTTGAGAATGTGGATAAAGCCGTGAAAATCTATCGAGAAATGATAGAAGATTTAGGGGCTAAATACGCAAGTGCTATTGAGGAGCTCAAAAAAGCAAATCAGCGTATTAAAGATTTAGAAAACTCTGTTGAAGGGCTATTAACTGAATTAAAGAAATACAAGCAATTAAATGGAAAATCAAAAGAATAATGCAAGTAGTAGTTTTACATAATCAGAGTCTTTTAGACCTTGCTTTACAGCACACAGGAACTATTGAAAGCATCTTTGAATTGGCAATGCTCAACAATTTGAGTATTACCGATGATGTGGTAGCAGGAAAAATATTAACAATACCTACAGAAACATTCACTAATAATGATATTTTGATCTACTACATCGCAAAGAAGATACAGCCCGCAACTGCTTTTACGCAAGAGGACAAAAGAATAAGCGAACGCCAGGAAGGTATTAGCATATGGGCGATAAACTTAGATTTTGTCGTGAGCCACGACGGACAGTAATTATTCACTTTTCACTATTTACGGAATTATGGCACGTACAATACAAGAAATACAACAGATTATCTATAATGCAAAAGAGCGAGAAGAAGCTCTAAACGGACTTAACTCAAACTCAAGAGTAGCTATATGGCGACTGTGGGTTTATATTATCTCGGTAGCTATTTGGAGCTTAGAAAAGTTATTCGACTTACATAGGACAGATATTGATAAACGCCTTACTGAATTAAAACCTCATACTGCACGGTGGTATAGAAGTAAAGCCCTTGCCTTTCAGTATGGTTTTGACCTCTTACCCGACAGCGATAAGTTTAACAACAAAGATAAGACAAAGGAGCAGGTAGAGGCGAGTAAGATTATAAAATACTCGGCAGTGGTGGAGAGTAATGACGGTAGATTGATAGTAAAGATAGCCACTGAAAACGGGGGACGGTTACAGCCTATTACAGCAGATGAACAAAATGCCTTTAGTGGTTATTTATCAGAAATTAAAGATGCTGGAGTGCGCACTACGGTTATTAATTATCTGTCTGATAAGCTTGTTCTGAACCTTGATGTGTATTACGACCCGTTAGTATTGGATAGTAATGGAAGCGATGTGCTTTACGGCAAACGCCCTATACAAGAAGCCATAGAGGGTTATCTTAAAAACTTACCTTTTAACGGTGAACTTATTGTAGCGCATCTTGTAGACGCTTTGCAACAAGCTAATGGGGTGAAAATACCACACTTAAAAGAACTCAAAACAGCGTGGATAGACCCCGAGACCAAAGGCTATGGAGCATTACAAAACATAGGAGTTACCCAAATACCGCAAAGTGGTTACTTTGAGGTAGACTGGAATGCTTCACAAATAAAATACATCACAAAATGATATTTAATTTCAAAATAGAAAAATTGGTCATTCTACTTATACCTTCTTTTTTGCGAAAGACAAGAATGGTAGGATGGATAAGAACGCTTAGTGCTCCTATCAGTCAGTTGTATTATGACTTTATTCAGAAGAGATATTTGGATATTAAGAAACTTGGACTGAATGGGCAAGTATGTTACTTACGCAAAGCGCTAAATGATGCATTTGACATTGAGCAACGGCGCATACGCATATGGGACGGCAATCAGTACAAAGGACAGTATCTTTATACTGAAGGAGAACAAAAACCGAAGTTTTTAGGGACTATGTATTTACATCGTGAAGTAGATTACAGCGATACAGGAGTAGACTTTATCGTAAAAATACCTTTGGAGATATGGGAGGCGAAGAAGATTCCTACAAGTGAAATAGGGAAGTACCGTTTCTTTGAGATAGAAGCCCTAATAGACTTTTACAAATTAGCGAGTAAACGATATATTATAGAAGTATAGAAATTATGAACAGTATTAATGTAAACCAAACGGGAGGTTTCCCACTAACTACCGATGTATTAAGTTATATGCAGAATGCTTATAAGATATTCAATGCAATGAGTGGTATCTCGGGGGATTTAGTTATTCTTTCGGGGTGTGAAATAGTAGGCAACACAGTGTCAGACGGAGTAGTAGCCATTGAAGGAGAAATATACCCTTTTCAGGGTACGACACTTGGCTCTTACGTGTTCATTAAGGAAGTGAACACATCTAAAATTTTTGAAGACGGCTCACAGAAAACAGTACTTGTGGAGAAAGTAGCTACTTTTGGCAGTAGTACAAAGAGTTATCCGTGGGAGAGCTTCAGGCGAGTGTTAAGTAACAGACAAATAGAAGAGAAATCTTTTACAGAAGAAACCTGTTTGCTGAAGCGCTTGGAAAAATTGGAGGAACGTGTAAAGAAAACAGTGCCCTTGGGGTTGGTAGCAATATGGGGAAAACCAGCTAACATTCCTTTGCCAGAAGGCTGGCGAGAGTATGAATCTTTACGAGGACGTATGGCTGTGGGACAAGATATTGCTGATAATGATTTAGGAGTGATAGGCAGGACAGGAGGAGAAAAAATGCATAGACTTACCATTGCGGAAATGCCTCGTCATAATCACCAGATACCTTATAGAGAAACAAAAGATGACTCAGGTACAGGAGGAGATGGTACAGAATTTTCAACAGGGACAGGAAACTTACATGAAAGTTACCATACGGGAGGAGATCAACCTCACAATAATATGCCTCCTTACCGAGTGATTCGTTTTATAGAATTTGTAGGATTTTAATTTATACAATAAAATAATATTATGACAGCAATAGAAACATTAAAGCAGTGGTTTTCTAACCTTAAAAAACCCACACAAGAGCAGTTTTGGGCGTGGTTAGATAGCTTTTGGCACAAGAGCGAGAAGATACCAATAGCAAGCGTTGAGGGTTTGGATAAACTTGTAGAAGGAACGGCTTCGGCTGAACAATTGAGTAATCACCTAAACGATACACAAGCACATAAGGTGTTATTTGACAAAAAAGTGGATAAGGTAGAGGGTAAAGAATTAAGTTCAAATGACTTTACTAATGAATATAAAGAGAAGTTAGAGGGGCTTCATCAAGTAGATATTTCGGGACTCTTACCAAAAGGAGATTATACGGGTACGGCACAAGACTTAAAAAAACAGATTGATGACAAAGCAGACAAGAACCATAAACATTCGTGGGGAGATATTGAAGGAAAACCTAACTTCTCTGAAAGTATTACTTCCAAGAAATTTATAAAAGAAGGAAGCTCTGATGAATATTTGCTCACAGGTGGTGGCGGACAGGTTTCTAAAGCGGATTTAGTTTCATCAGGGTTTAAAGGAAATTTATCTCCAGAAGAATTAAACACTTTTAAATATCGTGATACAGGTTGTTGGAACGTTACTTATCCTGGTGGTTGGGGATTGTATGTTAATTTTAAAGGAGCAGGTTCAACATCTTCCTTAGAGTTTTTAAAATCTAATTGGTACTCTTGGACACGTATAGGTGTAAGAAATTCGGTTGATGGGGCTCGTTTTAATGAAGACAAAGGAGCTTTTAGAGATTTAGCTTGGTTCTCTGATGTATATAGAGAAGGGGCTAAATGTGAAGGGAATACTACTCTTAGAGTAGACCATCAAAATCAAGTAATTTTTGTTACAGTAGCCTGTTCTATTGACCTTTCCGCTATTCAAAATATGGGTTCTGTGTCTTTTAGAAAAGTTTTTGATAATGGTCAAGTAATCTTTACCTGTACAGGTAAGAACATTATCTATACAGGAGACACTACTTTCAACGGTAAGAAAGGCTCTACAGCAGTAATTTCTATTTACGAAAACGATTGTTATATTGATATCAGAAATATTTAAACTTAAAAAAACTTAAAAAAAACTACAAAGTACAACAAATGACTTTGATAAGAAAAAATACATTTTTTGTTCCACAAGGGTATAGAGCAATTACGCTCTATCCCTTTATATTCGTAAGGAACGATAGTGATAAACACGACAAAGTTCTTATCAACCACGAAAGCATTCACATAAAACAGCAAAAAGAGTTGTTAGTACTACTTTTTTATGTGTGGTATGTGTTGGATTGGTTGAGGAAGATTTTTATTTACAAATCTGTAAATCTTGCCTATCTTAATATCGTCTTTGAAAGAGAGGCTTACGAGAATGAAGATAACCTTAAGTATTTAAAAACAAGAAAGAGGTTTGCTTTTTGGAATTACTTAAAATCTAAAAACAAAAGAAAAAGATGAATCCTATTCAATATTTTTTGTGGGGAGATGATCCTGTTAAACCTGAATTTCATATCGACTTAGTAAATAATCCGTTAAAAACAGGAGTTTGGCAGTTTGACTTTGATGAAACTTTATTGGCAAACATGACCTTTTATATGTCAGATGAATCTCCTATTTTTTTTAAAAGTCCTTATAGTCTTTTTGATTATAATCATCCTTATATTATTTTTGGATTTTTTGAAGAACGGATGAGAAATTGTCAAAGCTTTAAGGTAGCTCATTGTAATAAGTTTAAATTTTCAGTTATTATTCAAAAACCAAGTTCACAACCCCCTTTTTTTAATTTTAGAGAAGTAAAATTAGAAATAGGGAAAAAACGGTTATTATATGATCAAGAGTTTATATTTTTTTCAAACAATCTAGGTTCAAATAAATATGATTTAGAATTTTCGTTACTCACCTCACCAATTATAATTACTGAGTTTTTTAAAAGATTTGTAGTTGTTTTACCAACATCGTAATTGTTTATAATCATTTTATTTATTTCTATGACAAAACTAAATTACATATTACAAGGATTTGGGTTTAGAGATTTTAAAGACCTATTACACTCTTCCTTTGGACACACTTTTTCAATGCTTTTTATAAAAATAGATGTTATTATGTCACTCTTATTTGCTACTATTCATTTTCGAGTGGATAACGGGTATGGTAGCCTCGTATCGTAGGAAAGAAAAACACGAAAGTCGCAAAAAAGGTCGTATGCTGTTAAAAATATTTGTTTATTTAATGATTATTTGTATGCTACACATCTTTTCAGTCGATGCTGACTTTCTTACACGTGAAGATTCTGAGTTTGACCTTTTCCATTGACTCTATTGGGTAGTACTTTATTATATAGTAGTTGGTTCTGAGCTTATAGGAAAACTTAGATAATTTAGGCTTTAAGTTTGTCAATGTATTATTAACAAGAAATTTTATAAAACCTTTAATATTGAAAATCATTATGACTCCTAAAGAATTTATAACAAAATACAAGCCTTACGCCCTCGAGACTCAGCGTAAAACGGGAATATCACACCTATTTATACTGGCGCAATCGGCATTAGAGACAGGCTGGGGTAAGAATGTGCCCGGTAATATGATGTTCGGCGTGAAAGCTAGCAAGGATACGCCTGCAAGTAAGAAGCAGTTAGTGCGTACTACGGAGGTACTTTCCGTGCCTATGGTAACAAAGAGACTTTTTCCTGAGATTATCAGCATTACTAAGCGTGCGGACGGCAAATATTTGTACGTGGTGAGGGATTGGTTTAGGAAGTACGATACCCCAGAAGAGAGTTTCACTGACCACGCTCAATTCTTCATCAAAAACGAACGCTATGCAGAGGCATTGAAAGTGAAAAGTGACCCCTATAAGTTTGCAGAGGAAGTTGCTAAAGCAGGTTATGCTACTGCCCCTAATTACGCTGAAACTTTAAAGAAAGTGATTAAAATGATTGAACAAGCAAAATAACTATGTATGAAAAGAGTTTTATTATCAATGTTACTCCTTTTGTCAGTGATTGGTTGCAGAACCAAAAAAGTAGAAACCTACACACAAAGGCAAGTCCAGAAAGAGCACTTTATCACCAATAAAGATAGCTCCCAGCTCTTTGTTCAGGAGTCTTACAAGTCTGAATGGTCTGACCTGTCTGCCACGTCTTTCGAGCTTGAACTCGAAAACGACAAAGACAGCCTTGGCAATGCTAAAGAGCTCACCTATACCCGCACTCGCGACGGCAATAGTGAGACTATAAGGGTACGCAATGGCAAGGTGAAAATAAAAGCTATCAGAGCCCATTCTAAGAGCTTACAGCAGGCTGATACTACTCTTTATAAGCAATCTTACGCAAGTGCTCAAACTGAAGTTCGAAAGCACGAAATACAGCAAGCTGAGCAAATACGAAAACACACCCAAAGTACACCATTAAGGTATATTCTTTGGTTGTTATTGCTCGTAGTCTTAGCTTATGTATATTGGAGATACAAGTGTTTTAAGGAAAAGATTTAAAACTTAAGTAAAAAACGAGCTACTTCATTGCGAGGTAGCTCGTTTTTTTATCTGTATAACTTTATGTTATTTACCTATTGACCACACAGTGTAGCTATTGGCGGGTACTTGTATGGTTACATTGCCATCGCTATCGGTAACAAAAAATAAATGACTATTACCAGAGTAATCTATCAGGGTTTTGTTTTTCCAATGGGTGGTGATAGTACGCTTGGCAGGGAGAGTGCTGTTGTTGATAAAGAGCACTAAGCCCGGACTTTTCTCGTTGCCCAGACGTGAGGCTACATACTCTGTATTAGAAGCTAAGTGAAATTTCTCTTCGCCTACTGCCAAACTGCGGTTGATGAGCATTAGCTTTTGTAGCTTGGCTTTGAAAGCCTCATTTTCGTAATCGGAATAGAAAATACAAGGGTAGCCACTATGAGTAAGGATATAGGCATACGCCATTAGTTTTTTGTCAGGCGCAATGGTATTATCGGCAATGTTGTCTTTCTCGGTATCGTGGTTAGCTGTAAAAGTGACAGCTTTCTCGGTGCGCAAGGTTCTAAGCATTGGGTGGGTATCGGTCATTAGTTCGTGCATATCTTTATTGCGGTCTAATGCCTTTTCGAGGGCATAAAAACAAGCAAAGTCGAAAGCACTTGCACCGCTCTCGTCTACCCATTTTTTAAGCGTTTCGGGGTTGCCGTCCCACAATTCACCTACGGCGAAACCTCCTACTGCTTTTAGCCAATCGCGTACTACCCAAGCTCCAAAGCTCTTCACGTAGTCGAAACGCCAACCGTCAAACTTCATTGTATTCTTGTAATACTTTGCCATTGAATTATCTTTTTCCCAAAGTTCTTCACGTACATAGGGTACTTTATGCGAGAGGTCTTGTTCTCCGTAAAAGTCAGCTCCTTCGTCAGAAGTTGCATATTTATTAGGGTGAAAGCACTCATAGTTGCGGTTAAATTTTCCAGAAGCATTACCGTGGGTTTTATCGAAAAGGGTGTAGGTCTCTTTATTGCGGTAAGGGTTCCATTCTTTGCCCCCGCCATTGTTATGCCCTATAACGATATCGGCAATTACTTGCAAGCCACTTTCGTGGGCTTTGCTGATGAGGTTTTCGAGTTCAGCGCGTGAGCCGAAACGGGTTTTTACAGTGCCGTGCTGGAAGTATTCGCCAAAGTCGAAATAATCGGAGGGGTCGTAGCCCATAGAGAGGCCCCCAGAAGCTCCTTTGGAGGCAGGTGGTAGCCAAATGCGGTCTACTCCGTTGGCTTTCCACTCAGTGAGTTTTGGGGTAATGGTATTCCACCATTCGCCAAGAGGTGTTACATCCCAATAGAAGGCTTGCATCATCACGCGATTGCCGTTGTCTATTTTAGTAAGGTCTAAGGGAACTGTATTTTGGGGTTCTGGGTTGTCGTTGTTGCTTTTTTTATCGCAGGAAAAGGCGAGCAATCCTGCGAGAAGGTATATATAATATTTCATATTTTTGGTATTTAAATGATATAATACAGGCTGTCCGACACTGTCGGACAGCCTGTATTCTGTTATAATTTTTCTATCTTGTAAGTACCTTCTTTGGTTTTTACATCAAAAGAGAAAGAAACGTTGTAAGTGCCTGCATTCACTTTGATGTTATTTCCACCATCTTTAAGCTTACCACTAAGAGCGGTTGCTGGGTTATCAGTGCTATCAGCACCGAAGTTTGTACCCCATTGGTTATTTAAACGGATTTTAATTTCTCCGTCCTTTAGACTAACATTTTTAGCTTCCCATTGGTTAAGAGCACCATTGTAAGACAACTTGATGTCTAAATCCTTATTTTCGTCCCAACCATTAGCACCGCTACCAACTATACCCCAAGAGTATTTTTCGATACTATAAGTAAGGGCTTTTTCGTTAAAAGTAATCTTATAAGTACCTGCTAAGACAGCAATATTAGTTCCTCCAGACACTAATTTACCGTTACTTCCACCGTAATTAAGATCCCATTTATTATCTTTACGGAATTTGATGCTACCAGTTTTTAAAGTAGCATAGGCTACTAATGCACCATCGTCACCTTTCCACATTTTAATATCTAATCCTTTATCTGGATCCCAACCGTTAGCACCATCACCAGCTATTCCCCAATCGCTTGGTTTGATTTCATCAAGGAAAGGGGTTACTTTCAATTTATGCTCGGAGGAAAAATTACGTTGGTCGCTGAGGACTAATCTTACCGCTACGGTAACTTCGGTCGTTGTTCCTGCTGTAATTTCTAAATCACTTATAAGATAGTCATTTAACTCTTTACCTGTGATAGCAAGAGGGGATTTCTCAACTGAAATAGATTTCTCCTTTTTTCCATCTTTTCTTACAAAATTAACGGTATATTTAGGAGCAAGGTTTATGTTGAGGTTTTTGGTTTCCCAAGAAACAGTAAGAGCTGTTTGGGAGGCGGTGCCCTGTGTAAGTACTACGTTGTCGGTAGATAGGGAAGCCTCTATTTTGGCATCGGCATTAAGGGTTGCCTTTTCTTCGTCTTTTTCGCAGGCTACCAATGAGATAAGCCCCATACATAGTACTGCTGTTTTAAGTATATTTTTCATAGTATTCTCTTTTTAGTATCCTGTATTTTGAGTAAGGTTGTCATTAGCGGTGCGTGCATCTTGAGGAATAGGATATAAGTTTCTATAATCGGGCACTGCTACACCTGAAGCAGCACCTCCTTTGAAAGACCAAAGGTAAGCACCTCCTGTAAATTTACCATAACGAATAAGGTCGGTACGGCGCAATCCTTCCCAGTACAATTCACGAGCGCGTTCGTCTAAGATAAAATCTAAGGTAAGGTCGCTATCGGCTATGTTGCCAGAGGCGTTACCATAAGCACGGCTACGCAATTGGTTGATATAACCTAAGGCAGTAGCTCTATCACCTCCTTCCCCACCGCGTAGCACGGCTTCAGCATAAGTAAGATATACTTCGGCTAAGCGGATAAGCGGTAAATCGGTGTCGGGGAATTTCTTTTCGGGGTCTTTACCTGCAGCTCCTGTAGAGGTTATGTTCTTGAATTTAGTAATGGCATAACCTGACTTTGTAAAGTCTTTTAAGTCTGTGTTCTCATAGGTTTGCCCATCGGTATAGAACATCGCGCGTTTGTCTTTCCAAGCGGTAGGCTCGTTATTACCATTGCGTGCTGATACCTCAAATTTATTAACGAATTCTTTAGGAGCTGTAAGACCACTCCAACCATCGTTAATACCCAAGGAAGAAGCATTCATATTTCCTCCGGTAGCTCCGTGTATAATGAAAGCTGTACCTCCATAGGTTTTGGTATTAAGCCCATCAAAACTTGCTAAAAATATAAACTCGTTCTGAGCGCCATTGCTGTTGTTATCGGCAAGGAACAACTCGTCGTAAGCGGTACCATTGTTATTGGCATCGGTAGTGTTTAAGCTATAGGAAGAGGCAATTACCTTTTTAGCATAGGTAATACAATCGGTATATTTATCTTGTCCTATATACACTTTAGCGTTGAGGTATAAACGAGCGAGGAGCGCTTGAGCGGCTACCACATCTACACGTCCGTATTCATTAGCACGTGCGGCTTTTAGTTTGCCCTCTAAATCCTTTAACTCACTTTCTACGAAGTTAAAGAGTTCGGCACGTGTGTTTTGAGCAGGTTTTAAATCTGCCTTAGAGGAGGTTACCAAAGGTGCTTTCCCGAAAGCATCTATTACGTTGTAATAAGCATAAGCACGGATAAAGCGCGCTTCGGCAATATAATAAGCTACTTCGGGGTCAGAAGCTAAGGCTTGTGCGTTATCTATAAACGAGTTCGCAAAAGCGATTTGTTGCCCCAAGCGGTTGTAATAGGCATTGGTAAAGGTGTTAGCAGGTGTCCAACTCATATTGTGGAAATCGGGCACACCAGCATCACTCCAGCGAATGATAGCCTCATCGGTACTGGCTACTTGTAAGTAGAATTGCATACGAGTGTATCCAGTAGAACCTTCATCGGCACCTGCTATATCGCCATCACCGCTGGGACCTTTTTGCCCAGTAAGCGATAATGAGGCATAAATTTTAGCTAAGGCACCTTTAGCTTCAGTAGCGTTTTTAAACACGTCTTTTTCAGTAAAGCTATCGGGGTCTATAGGCTCTTGGTCTAAATCTTTCATACAAGCACTAAGCGAAAGTGCTAATATTACCCCAAAGATACTATGTTTGATATATTTTTTCATACTCTATATTCATTAAAAGTTAACATTCAAGCCCAACAAGTAAGTTTGAGGGCGTGGATAGAAGTTGTTGTCGATACCGCCATATACTTCTGGGTCTAAACCGCTGTACTTAGTAATAGTCAATACATTTTGTACAGTACCATAAAGGCGAATGTACATTTTATCGGTATGAGGGAAAGTATATCCCAAGGTGATATTGTCTAACTTGAAGAATGAAGCGTTCTCTAAGTAGTAATCGCTTAACCACGATTGGTCGTTATGGCGTTGGAAATTACTATTCGCTTTAATATTGCGCAAGAAACCACTGTTAGCAGTAATTTCGCCGAATTGGTCTAAGCGTGATTGGGTGTTATTGTACACATAGTTACCGATGTTTGCACGGGTAGTGATGTTTAAATCCCAATTCTTGTAGTTCAAATCGGTGCCAAAGCCCATTGTCACAGGGGCAAAAGGCGATTTGTACAAGTAGCGGTCGCCTTCGTCTATTTTGCCATTACCGTTTCTATCCACAAAAGCATTTTCTACTGGATTGCCTTGTGCGTCGTACACTTGCTGGTATACAAAGAAAGAGTAAGGGGTTTCACCTTCGCGGTGTAGTTGTACACGGTTACCAGTACCTCCTGAGATACCTCCAGTAGGCTGGTCGTCGGGCATACGGGTAATCTTATTTTCGTTGTAAGCTATGTTATAGTTGAAACTCCAACGGATATTCTTCTCAATATTACGGATAGGAGTTACGGTCAAACCAAGTTCAATACCTTTGTTTTCCATATCCCCTACATTGGCATTTACACGGTTTTTAAAGTTGGTAAAGGGGTCGATAGTGGTTTCGGCTATCAGGTCTTTGGTTTGTTTGCGATACACATCGAGGGTACCTGTGATGAGGTTGTCTAAGAAGCCAAAATCAATACCAGCATTGAGGGTATTCCCCACTTCCCAACGTAGGTTTTTATTGGTTACCCCAGGACGGTAAGTTTGATAGAAGCTATCTCCTAATTGGTAAGAAGCTCCGTCTTGACTACGAGTGTAATTGGTAAGGAAGAGGTAGTCGCCCAAACCATTCACGTTCCCTACTTCACCATAACCAAAACGCAGTTTGAGTTCGTTAAGAGTTTTGTTGTCTTTAAGGAAGTTCTCGTTGCTCACATTCCAAGCCAAGGCTACTGAAGGGAAGTAACCCCAACGGTCGTCTGGGTTTAGTTTAGAAGATGCGTCAGCACGAAGGGTAGCGGTAAGAAGGTAACGATTCTTATAGCTATAATTTGCACGACCAAAGAAAGACATCAATACGTTTCTACTCTTGTTGATGTTAGGCACCTCTTTGTTATCACCTGGGTTAGTGAAGTAAGAGTAATCAGTGGAATTATCGTCAAACTCAAATGACTGATAAGAGTGTCCTATCATTAGCCCTATATTATGAGTTTCTTTGATGTCTTTCATATAGTTTATATAAGCATCAAAGAGCTTGTTGGTAGCTTTATTAGTATAAGTAGTTTTAGCTCCGTCGAAATCAGGAGTAGAGGTAGGCATACGGCGGTCGGTTATTTTATCACCTTCCCCTTTACTGTAATCAATACCCACGTTTACACTAGCGGTAATATCTTTAAAGAAAGGCAAGGTATAATCTACTTTAGCATTCCCAATAAAACGATACACTTTAGAAGAATCGTCTAAAAACTTTAGCATTGCCATAGGGTTGTTAGGAGCTAAGTCGTAGCGGCTGCCATTATTAGGGTTCACCCAAGCGTGGTAACCTCCGTATTTAGCGAGACCTCCAAACACTGACTGAGTAGGGTCGTACTCTACGGCTGCCCCAATAGCATCTTTATTAGCAAAACGGTTTTGCATATAAGTACCATTGGCATTCAATTCTAATTTCAATGATTTATCAAAGAAAGTAGGGTTCAAACTAATTTTGGCATTGGTACGTTTGAAGTTATCGGTGCGCAATATCCCATCGGCATACGAATGTCCTACTGATACACGGTAAGGCAAAGTTTTGTAAGCGCCGGAGAGCACCAAAGTACTATTGCTCATTGGAGCAGTTTGGTAGATTTCTTTTTGCCAATTAGTATCGGCATTTCCTAAGAGCGCTTCGGCAGCAGGGTTATTCAATCCTTTTACTGTTTGGCGGAATTGGTTAGCATTCATTACATCTACGTATTTGTTTACATCTTGTAGGGCGATGCTAGTATTGAAGCTAATCTTCAAATCTTGGTTTGCTTTTCCTTTTTTGGTGGTAATCATAATAACCCCATTGGCAGCACGTGAACCAAAGATAGCGGTAGACGAAGCGTCTTTTAGCACGGTCATACTCTCAATATCTTCGGGGTTGATAGAGTTGAAGATACTACGAGAACCGCCCACGCCACCATCGTTCATTGGCACACCGTCAATTACAATTAGCGGGTTAGAAGTTAAGGACAAAGAGCCATTACCACGGATACGGATAGTTTGTCCTTCACCAGGAGCTCCACTAGCAGAGGTCATTTGTACCCCAGCTATTTTACCTTGGATAAGCTGGTCGGCATTTACGGCAGGAGCTTTGTTAAAGTCTTTGTCGGTTACCAAGTTTACAGAGCCTGTAAGGTCTTTTTTCTTTATAGCACCATACCCGATAACTACTACGTCGCCGAGTTGTTGTACATCCTCTTGGAGAACAATGTTCATAGTACCTGCTTTAGCAGCTACTTCTCGGCTTTTATAGCCTACTGATGAGACCACAAGGGTAACCCCTTTGTCTACTTTTAACTCAAAATTACCGTCAAAATCGGCAGCAGTACCGTGAGAGGTACCTTTTACAAGCACACTGGCACCCATCAAAGGTTGTCCAGAGCCGTCTTTCACTGTTCCTTTTACAGTGATTTGCTGTGCATAACCAAAAGCTACGCAAAGCAATAGTATTACAAACAATAACTGTTTAAACATATTGTTTTTCATATGTATAGTGTATTTAAAGTTTAATTATTTTGATTTTTCAAGGTGTATGTACATTCACTAATCGATTGTCAGGAGAAGGAGGCGTGCTTCTTCCGTTATTTAAGTACCCCTGTAAATTCAATCTTTCTCGCTCAGACATTATAGTGTTATCATCTTTATATACTATTTTTTCTAATTCGATGTAAGAATCATTCCTTGGGATAACAGGTAAGTAAAACTTATTAGCCCACATCTTATCAAATTTTGATAATACCTCTGACCTCTCCCAAGTAGAACCGTCTTTTTTAGTCATCATTGGTTTATTGGGGTCATACACAGCTTCTGTATCGCCAGTATAAGAACCGTAGATCATTATAGAGTTAAAATCTATCCCATCTGACATTGGATGAATACCTGTAGTTCTATTTTGTATATCAAAATCATGTCTAAAAGCAGGTTTGATATTACTATAATTTATATTGATATAGTTATCTCTATTATTAGCACAATGTTCGTGATATAACCCTATTGCGTGACCTATTTCGTGGATGGCAGCACTTACATGTTGATATGAGTTTAAATTGATCACTTGTCGTCCTCCACTCATTCCTACATAAGAATTATTTTTATTGGAATTAGTGAATATTACACAAGGATAATCTCCCCATCTAGGATGTCTTTTTTCTTTTATGTTATTAGCATTCAGAAATCTTACATTTGTATTCTTTTCCCAATGTAAGATGGCTTCATATGCTATCTGTCTTCTATCAGGAGTTAAATCGGGTGCATATTCATATCTTACCATTAACCATGTTCTCTGTAGACTTGGATGTACTCCTACTGAAGCTGTTATTAAGGCATCACTATTGCTGTTTTCAATAGCTTCTTCTCTTAAAGACCTATGTGTAATAGGGTTATTCCCTAAATACTTTTCATAAGGTTTTTCTTCCTCTGTCTCAATATAGCCTTTTTCACTTACAGATTTCAAGTCAGACTCTGATAGCAAAATATCTCCTAACCACAAGTAATCATTTCCTACTTTTTTAACAACTTGTCCTGAAGGTAAAGTTATCAAGGAATCTGGTTTTTCAGCAGAAGCAGGAACAGAAGGATCAACCATAAGTTTCATTTCGTCATCCTTTTCAAATTTACAAGACACAAATAGTATTGAGAACAATACTATTTGAAAAAAAATATATTTTTTCATATTATTATTTATTATTTAGATTTCACTTCTCTAATGCTAATAGCATAGCCACCTCCTTTGGCGGCAGTGAGTTTTAGCTTTGTTTTAGCATTTACTTTTTGTTTGGTGATGGTGTATGCCTTCGGATTGGTTTTCCAGTTGGCATCTTTGGCATCGGCATAGATAGTAGCTTCATACTTCTTGCCTTTGTCTAAGAAGTTGAGCAGAAGCTCTGAGGTATGTCCGCCTTCGTGAGCTGTACAACCTACGTACCAATCGTTGCTGTGTTTATCTTTACGCGCAATGGTGATATAACGTCCTGGTTCAGCTTCAAGGTATACGCTTTTTTGCCAATCTACGGGTACATCTTTAATGAATTGGAAAGCATCCATATGCTTCTCGTAGTTCTCTGGCAAGTCGGCTGCCATTTGTAGCGGACTGTACATTGTTACATACAACGCTAATTGGCGTGCCAAAGTAGAGCGTATTTGGCTGTTGTTGTTAGGGTTTACATACTTCATTTCGGTCTCGAAGATACCAGGAGTATAGTCCATAGGTCCTCCTTGCAAACGAGTGAAAGGCAAGATAGTGGTGTGGAATACTTTATTACCTCCAAAAGCCTCGTACTCAGTACCGCGAGCTGATTCGTTACCTATCATATTTGGGTAAGTACGGCAAATACCGGTAGGGCGTACTGCTTCGTGAGCATTCACCATTATTTTGTATTTAGCAGCTTCTTTAATTGCATAAAGGTAGTGGTTAATAGTCGATTGACTATAGTGGTGTTCACCCACAGGGAGGATATCGCCTACATACCCGCTTTTTACGGCATTGTAACCGTATTGGTTCATCAACTCGTAAGCGGCTTTCATATGGCGCTCGTAGTTGCGCGTAGAGCCCGAAGTTTCGTGGTGCATCATCAGTTTCACGCCTTTAGAGTGTGCGTAGTCGTTCAGTGCTTTGAGGTCGAAGTCGGGGTAAGGAGTTACAAAGTCGAACACATAGTCTTTTTTGTGACCAAACCAATCTTCCCAACCTATATTCCAACCTTCTACAAGCACTTGGTCGAAGCCGTGTTTAGCTGCAAAATCGATATATTTGCGCACTTCTTCGTTGTTAGCGCCGTGGGTACCATTGGGTTTAGTTTTGGTGTAATCTACGGTATTGAGGTCAATGGTAGGGAGGTCGTTCGTATAACTCCAAGAGTTTTTACCGGTAATCATTTCCCACCAAACACCCACGTATTTTACAGGTTTAATCCAAGAAGTGTCGGCAATAGCACAAGGTTCGTTGAGGTTCAGGATAAGACGTGACGCTAAGATTTTACGAGCGTCATCACTCACCATA
The DNA here is from genome assembly GCF_013394735.1 of Capnocytophaga sp. oral taxon 902. Classification (NCBI taxonomy): domain Bacteria; kingdom Pseudomonadati; phylum Bacteroidota; class Flavobacteriia; order Flavobacteriales; family Flavobacteriaceae; genus Capnocytophaga; species Capnocytophaga sp. oral taxon 902. The sequence goes on along the minus strand of NZ_CP058261.1, from coordinate 1,074,593 downwards.
ATAGTACGCCAAGGACTGTGGCAAGGGGCTTGCAAATAGCCTTTAGCTCCCTGTGCATCGGGCGTGAGCCACGATTGGAAGACGAAAGTCTTGTCGTCTAAGTTCAGGTTCATTAGCGAGTAGTTCACCAAGGCAGCTTCGTGCAAGTTAATGTACAAGCCGTCTTTGGTTTTCATCATTAGCGACGTTTGCACGCCGGTAGGCGAGAAAACAAACTGCGATACGTTCTCGGTAACAGCTTCTTTCATCAATCCGCGAATTTCGGAGAGCTTACTTTCCGTATAGTCGTATTCTTGGGTGTCGTAGTCCCCAGGAATCCACCAAGCGGTGTGGTCTCCGGTCATCGCAAACTGCGAGAGTTCTTCCTCTATTACAAAATAGGTGAGTTCTTTCTGTGAAGGGAACTCATAGCGGAATCCCACTCCTTCGTTGTACACGCGAAAACGAATGTTCATTTTTCGTTGCGTCTTCTCTTGCTGTAATTGTACGAGAAGTTCGTTGTAATGGTTGAGAATCTCGCTTTCTTCTCCCCATACAGGTTTCCACGTTTCCTTGAAAGTAGACTTTTTGGTGTCTACTACTTTAAAGTTTTGGGTCAATGGTTCGACTTTTTTAAGATTTTGGGTCAATGGTTCGGCTTTTTTAAGAGTAAAGCCCAAAGTACTTTCGTTGATCACTGCTTTGTTTTTGTAAGTCACCTTATACGAAGGCGTTCCATCAGCTTTCAGTGAAAAAGTGAGTACTACATTGCCGTCAGGCGAGCTTTGTTGCTGTGCCATAGCGAGGTGCATAGCAAAAGCGCTCATCAACAAGATCATCTTTCTCATCTTTTATTGCTTTATAAGTGTTAAAATTGGTACAAAGGTACAGAAGTTTTTCATACAAACAAATTTTTCTTTACTTTTTTTTAAGAAAAATTTATGATATATCATAAAGTCAATAAGTTAAACGAGTTGTCAGTTGTCGTATTTTTACCTTTTACTACTCACTTTTTACTTTTTTATACACTTTCATCAAGTTTTCAAACACTGCCTCGTCGGTAAAATGCTGAGCGTGTCGGTAACCCTCTTCTACCATTTGCCTGCGCAACTCCTCATCGGTAGTAATGCTTACAATGGCTTTACGTATCTCTTTTTCAGCGTTTTGCAAGTTCACATAAACCGAATGTGTTCCACCTGCTTCCGCAAAACAACTGCCCTGCGAACTAATCACAGGGGTTTTGCTAAATAACGCTTCTATAATAGGAATCCCAAAACCTTCAAAAATCGAAGGATAACAAAATACCTCAGCAAGCTGGTAGATAATAGCGAGGTCTTCCATAGGCACGTTACTCAGTGCTTGCACGCGGTCTTTAAGTTGGTGTGCTTCACAATACGCCTCTATTTGTTGGTAATAAGCCGTTTGCTTACCCACCAAAACTAACGAAATATCTCGCAGAGGTTCAATAGCTTTCACTATTTCAAGTGCGTTCTTGCGGGGCTCAATAGCCCCTACGTTCAATACAAATTTTTCGGGAAGATGATATTTTTTGCGTATAGTTTCCTTCTGTGTTTCGGTATATATTTTCTTAAAAGCTTGGTGACAGCCTTGGTATACCACCGTTATTTTCTCTTCTGAAATACCTAAATAGCTGATGATATCTTGTTTCGTCTGCTCACTAATAGCGATGATGTGTTCTGAATGTTGTGCGGCATACAAGAACTTGCGATAATGTATTTTTCTGTCGAAAAACGAATACAGTTCAGGATAACGCATAAAAATAAGGTCGTGAATAGTAACTACCGTAGGTATGTGTTTATAAATTCCCTTAGGAATTTCTCCTGAAAGTCCGTGATAAATATCAATAGGAAGTTGTTTAGCTATATCAGTGATTTTTACACTCCGCCATAATGATTTTAGCTTGCGCCAGAAGAAAGATTGTGGAGTGATTTCAGTGGTGTGTTCATCAATCACCACTCCCTGAATTTCGCGTTTTTGTGGGTTGAAGAGGTATAAATGCCCCACCTTGTGTTCTTGTAGTATGCGAATCAAATCCCGACTGTAATTCCCCAGTCCGCGTGTGTTATGGAAAGCCCGTTTAGCGTCAAAAGCGATGTTCATAGTTGCTCAATGAAATGATAAGGTAATATGAACTGCAAAGATAATAAATTAAAACGATACAAACAAAACAGTATTTAAAACCCCTTTACCTTCACCTTTCCTTCATCTTTTCTTCGCTCATTCACTACTTGTCCCTGTGGCTCGCACCATTTTTTGTATGAACTTTGCCAAAGTTTCAAAACTTTGCCAAAGTTGAAGTCCACTAATAACCTTCTTTTTATCTCTATCTTAGTTTTAACTTACCTTCACCTTTCCTTCGTTCATCATTCATTGTAGACCCACTGTAGACCCACTGTAGACCCACTGTAGAGCCACTGATCGTTCGCCCTACCTTTATCTTACCTCCGCTCCACCTTCGAGCAACCCTCGTCTTTCACCCTAATACCCGCCACTACTTTTTACTCACACCTAATTTATTTAATTTCTCAATCGATTTTTCTCTCATTCTCTCATTCTCTAATTCTCTCATTTCCTCATTTTCTAATTTCCTTATTCTCTCATTTCCTCATTCTCTCATTCTCTCATTTTCTCATTTCCTAATTACCCTCATATCTTTTACCTTTTACCTAAATCAGTACGCCCTCTCCTTATTCCCTTCATAAAAGTTAATAAACGCCCTATTCACTACCCTATTGCCACCATTGGTAGGGTAATCACCCGTGAAATACCAATCGCCCAAATTCTCAGGGCAAGCCTTATGCAGGTTGTCTACCGTTTGGAAGATTACTGCTACTTCTGAGGCGAAGTTCTTTGGCAAAAGCAAATCTCTTATCTTGTCCGAAATCTCTTCATCGCTGAAAGGAGCATACACTTCTTTTACGTAATTCACTACCTTGTCATCACTTAGCACTACTTGGGTAAGACATTTTTCGTACACTTCTTTTATGATGTGGTAAGTCCCTCTTTCGTGGTGTAAAGCCAAAGCAGCTTGGAACGCTACAAGGTCTTCTAAACGCGCCATATCTATCCCATAACAATCGGGATAGCGTATTTGAGGTGCCGAAGAGACGATCACTATCTTTTTGGGCTCTAACCTGCCTAATATGCTCAAAATACTTTTTTTAAGGGTCGTACCCCGTACAATACTATCGTCTATAATTACCAAAGTGTCGCCTTTTTGTACCGAACCGTAGGTAATGTCGTACACGTGCGCCACAAGGTCGTCTCTGCTACTGTCTTCGGTGATAAAGGTGCGCAACTTCACATCTTTAATCGCTACCTTTTCAGTGCGTACTTTTTCAGAGAGAATCCTAAGAATTTCACTTTGAGTCGCAGTTGCTAATTGTTTTGCTTTCTGCTCGTTGAGGTATTGTTCGGCTGCTTCTATAAGTCCCAAATACGATGTTTCAGCCGTGTTAGGAATATAAGCAAAAACCGTATCTTTCAAGTTGTGGTCTATCGCTTGGGCAATGCGAGGAAAGAGTAGCTTGCCCAACATCTTGCGTTCGCGGTAAATATCTTGGTCGCTACCACGAGAGAAGTAAATGCGCTCAAACGAACAGGCTTTGCGTACCCTTGGGGTAAGTATCTCTTTTACTGCTACCTCTCCACTCTTCTTGATGATAATCGCATTTCCAGGTGGCAACTCGTGTACATTCTCGTATTTTACATTGAAGACCGTTTGTATAGCCGGACGTTCCGACGCTACCACTACCACTTCTTCATCTCGATAGTAAAACGCCGGACGAATACCCGCAGGGTCGCGGAGTACAAAAGCATCGCCGTTACCTATCATACCTTCCATTGCATAACCACCGTCCCAATACTTAGCTGCACGCTTCAAGATGCGTTCTATATTCAGCCGTTCGGCAATAAAAGGCGACGCTTCCTGTTTGGTATAGCCCTCTTCTTTCAGTTGGAGATAGAGTTTTTCTACCTCATCGTCTAAGAAATGACCGATACCTTCCATTACAATCACAGTGTCGGTTTTGTCTTTGGGGTGTTGTCCAAGGTGTACGAGGTTTTCGAAGAGCTCGTTTACATTGGTCATATTGAAGTTCCCCGCCATAATGAGGTTACGGTATATCCAGTTGTTTTCGCGCAAGAAAGGGTGCACATTCTCAATACTGTTCTTGCCAAAGGTACCGTAGCGTACGTGCCCCATTATCACTTCGCCTATGTAGGGGAGTTCTCTTTTCTGCAAAGCTACATTGTCTTTCAGTGCAGTATTCGCCTTAAATCCCTCGTTGATACGCTGGTTGATGCGCGTAAAGATATCTTGCACCGGTTGCGCCTCGTTGGAACGAATCCTACTGATATAGCGTTCTCCGGGTTGCATATTCAGCTTGATGCTCGCCACTCCTGCACCATCTTGCCCACGGTTGTGTTGCTTTTCCAGCATCAAGTACATTTTATTGACGCCATAGAAGGCAGAACCGTATTTTTCTTTGTAATATTCCAAAGGTTTGAGCAAGCGGATAAGAGCAATCCCGCACTCGTGTTTGATAGTGTCACTCATTTACAAATAAGAAAAGGCGTTGCATAGGCACGCCTTTATATAGGTTTTAAAATTGATATACTACTTCTAATTTATGGTTGCTAAGAGCTCGCTTGGCTTTCTCTAAGTCCTCAGTAAAGCCCAAAATATAGCCTCCACCCCCCGAACCACATAGTTTTAAGAAATAATCGCCCGAGTCGATTCCCTGCTTCCAGAGCGTGTGAAATTCTTTCGGAATCATCGGTTTGAAGTGGTTCAGCACAATACCCGATAGACTCTTGATATTCCCAAACAGCGATTTGAAGCGCCCCTTCAAAAAGTCATCTATACAAGCATCGGTATATTTGATAAACTCATCTTTGAGCATCTTCTGGAAAGCCTCGTTCTTCATATTCTCCATAAAGATACGTACCATAGGAGCAGTTTCGCCTATCACACCACTGTCGAGCAAAAACACTGCGCCTTTTCCGTTAGGCGTTTGCGAGGGAATGCCCGTAGGCTCTATATGGTCGTGCGAATTGATAAGTATCGGCAAACTCAGGTAGCTGTTCAGTGGGTCTAAGCCCGAAGAAGTGCCGTGGAAGAACGATTCCATCTTGCCAAAAATCGCTTTGAGTTGCAATAGCTTTTCGCGGGTAAGGTTTTCCATTGCACTGATAGGCTCAATAGCATATTCGCTGTAAATAGCAGCTACCAAGGCGCCACTACTGCCCACGCCATAGCCTTGTGGGATACTGCTATCGAAGTACATACCCTCTGCTATATCAGCATTGAGCTTTTCAAGATTGAAGCGCACAATCGGGTTTTCTTCCTCCATAAGGTTTTGTAAGTAAGTAGCAAACTCCCGCAAAGCCTCATTCGATTTGCGAGCCTCTTCTTCTTTTTGCAGGTGTGACTCACACTGTCCGTGCGACTCGCACTGCGGGTGTGGCTCACACTGTTTGTGTGACTCACACTTCTTCAGTGTCCCCTTATAAAAGTTATAGGGGATTGCCAAGCCTTTGGAGTTCTTGATAATGCCATACTCGCCAAAGAGGAGTATTTTAGAATAGAAAAGTTTCATTTTTTAGGTAAGCAGGGTAGTATATGAGTAATAACAGACTGCAAAGGTACACATTTTTCGAATATCTCAAATACTTTTCTAAGAGAAATATTTTGTTAATCAGCATCAGTTCTATATATCAATACTAATTCACACTTGTGTTTACATTGTAGTCTGTGAAATCCAGCAACGCAGTTGTCAATTTGTACCCATCACATTTGTTAATTGTCAATTATCAATTGAAAGACTATCCGTTTAATCTGTGCCAGACATTCAGGCAACTTGTTGCCTATTTGTTTGATTTTTTTAAGATTTGTAAGATTTCTGTAGCGTAAGCTACACTTCCTTTACGTCCAACTCAATTCGTCCCTCGTCATTCGTCATTTTTTCCCTTTTTCGCCATACTTCCCCTAGTGCCTATGGACTATTGCCTCCCACCTCCCCATTTACTAATTTTCTAATTTGCTAATTCTCTAATTATTCCTTCCCTTTTCCGTCATACTCCCCCCTATTGTCTATGGCCTAAGGCTTCCCACCTCCCCATTTTCTAATTTTCTAATTTGCTAATTCTCTAATTATTCCTTCTCCTTTCCGTCATACTCCCCCCTATTGCCTATGGCCTAAGGCCTATTACCTATTTCTCTTCCTTTCGCCTCGAAACCCCGATTTTAACATTTTTAGCACTGTTATATCGTGTTATAAGTCAATTACTTATATACCCTTTCTATACCAATCGTCCAAGATTCGTATAAGCTTCCTATAAGCTCTCTATAAGCTAACCCCACCCTCCTTACACCCTTTTTTCATCAAAATTCCCTTCAACCTCCTTCTGAAAATCTCCGTTTTCTTCCGAACTCCTCAACCCTTCCCATTTGCTAATTCTCTCATTTGCTAATTTTCTAATTTCCCCGCCCCCACATACCCAGCTGTGAGCTCTCGCTGGCTTTGGCTCGCACCTTTGGCAAAGTTAATCGCCTATCACTTTCCTCCTAATGCCTATGGACTAAGGACTTTTCTAATTAAAAGTATATTTCAAAAAGTGTTTAGGTACTGAAAACTTTTATTTTTAGAATCAGAAAGATATAAAAGTGAGGTTCAACGGCAGAAATTTTTAGAGCATTTATAACTTATAAAAATGTATTTGTCCTAACTTTATAACTATCAAAATGTTCACTTAAATTGTTAATAACTGTGTTGATAACTATTTTATTTTTGTTGAAAACTTATCACATTATTCCGTACCTTTGCCCCAGCAACTAAGAAAAAACTCTTCCCCTTTTTAGGGAACTTATAAAAGCAACATTATTCAATGCATTATAAATGAGTGATTTATATAAATCACTCAGCACTTTCTTTCTCTCTAACTAAAAGAGGAGGGTTAAAAATAAACTCATTAGGCTATGCTTGTATTATATAAACATTCCTTATGTATCACATACTTGAAAATTGTTAATAAAATAGAGAATTAGTGACCATTATCATTACAACTTGGAAGCTTAATGCTCGAGAAATTAAAATTTGTATCTGAAATAATAATAAAATAAAAAATTATGTCTAAATTCACTAAGCTTACAGCTGAACAGCTTCAAACAAAGCGTAATTTCATCGAAAATTACCTACAATCTCACAATGCCGCTACGGGGTCTCTCTTCGATGCCAATGCCAATGTGGCACATAAAAACATCGCTACGATGGAGGCAGAACTCAATAAAGATATCAATATTCAAGTGAACCGTTCGCTCGTGTCTCACAAAATCGAACAGCTCTTTGGCAAAGAATTAGCCGATGAGTATATCCGTCAGATTGAGGAACACGAAATCTACGTGCACGACGAAACGAGCCTCAAACCTTATTGTGTAAGCGTTTCGATGTATCCTTTGCTCTTGGACGGGCTCGTAAAACTCGGCGGTGAAAGCAAAGCTCCGCAACACTTGGCAAGCTATTGCGGGTCGTTCGTGAACTTCCTCTTTTCCGTTTCCTCACAATTTGCAGGAGCGGTAGCAACGGTAGAGTTCCTAATGTACTTCGACCATTTTGCGCGCAAAGACTATGGCGATGATTATCTCAATACCCACCGTGAAGTGATAGAAAACGAACTGCAACACGTAGTATACGCTATCAATCAGCCAGCAGCAGCACGTGGCTATCAGTCAGTATTTTGGAACATATCGCTGTATGACCGCCCTTATTTCGATTCGATGTTCGGTACATTTGTTTACCCCGATGGTAGCAAACCTTCTTATGAGTCTTTAGACAAGCTCCAACAGTTCTTTATGCATTGGTTCAATATCGAGCGCACCAAGGCGATACTCACCTTCCCTGTAGTAACCGCAGCAATGCTCACTAAGGACAAACACGTGTACGACGAGCATTTTGCGCGCTTCTGTGCCAAAGAGCTCAGCGAAGGGAATGCCTTCTTTATCTATCAATCGGACAACGCCGATTCATTAGCAAGTTGCTGTCGTTTGCGCAATGAAATTTCCGATAACACCTTTAGTTATTCACTTGGGGCAGGAGGTGTTTCTACTGGTAGTATTAATGTGATAACTATTAATATGAATCGCCTTTACCAAAAACACTTGTCGTTGGAACGCACCTTAGATAATATCCATAAATACCAAGTAGCTTACCGCGCTATTGTTCAGGATTACAAAGATGCGGGTATGTTACCAGTATACGATGCGGGCTTCATCTCGCTTGATAAACAATTCCTCACCGTTGGTATCAACGGAATGGTGGAAGCTGCCGAGTATTTAGGGATTCGCATTTCCGACAATCCTGACTATAAAGCATTCATCAACAAAAACCTCAAACTAATTTACGACAAAAATAAGGAAGCTAAAGCCAAATACGGCTTTATGTTCAATACCGAGTTTGTACCTGCCGAGAATTTAGGCGTGAAGAATGCTGCTTGGGACAAAGCCGATGGCTTACAAGTGCCACGCGATTGCTACAATTCGTATTTCTATATTGTGGAAGACAGCTCTCAAAACCTTATCGATAAGTTCTATTTGCACGGAAATGACTATATACAGTACTTAGACGGCGGTTCGGCTTACCACTGCAATCTCGAAGAATACACCACTGCCGAAGGTTTTTATAAGTTGCTAAATGTAGCCGCTAAGACGGGTTGCAACTACTTCTGCTTTAATATATGCGTAACCGTGTGCAACGATTGTGGCTATATCGATAAACACACGCACGACCACTGCACCCATTGTGGTTCTGAAAATATCGACCACGCGACACGGGTGATAGGCTATCTCAAACGCATTACTAATTTCTCTAAAGACCGACAAAAAGAAGCTAAAATACGTTACTATGGGAACGCTACGGTATAGCAGTTACGATATAGTCCTCCAAGAAGTACCCAACGAGATATCCCTGTGTTTTACCATCACAGGGTGTCCGTTGGCGTGTGAGGGTTGCCATTCCGAATATATTTGGGACGGTAGCAAAGGCTGTGCGCTTACTAATGAAGGTTTGGAACAACTGCTTAGCAAGTATGAAGATATGATAAGCTGTGTGCTGTTTATGGGAGGCGAGTGGCAGGTAGAGACCCTGCTCTCGCTTATCTTCCAAGTGAAGTGCAAACGGCTGAAAACGGCACTCTATACAGGACTCAACCTCAAGCAAGTACAGCGCAAATACCCTGAATTGTTAGGGTGTTTAGACTACATTAAAACCGGCAAATGGTTACCTAAACTCGGTGGGCTTGATAGCCCCACCACCAATCAAGAGTTTTTAAACCTGCAAACCGGAGAGGTGATGAACAAAGTGTTTTTAAAGGTAAAAGGAAAGAGCTAAAAGGGATTTATGTTTCATACTTTATTAAAGTTCATTATTAGCTAATTGATAAATTATTTCTATCTTTGCAAAAAATATTAAGACTATGGGAGTAGCAAAAATCACATTCCAATCAGAAATACAAGCAGGAGATTTTCCTTTTATTAAAAGAATTTTGAAGAGTCTTAAAGCTACTAATACTAAGGTCGTCAAAGAAGAAAAAGATGAAAGTCTGATGACCAAGGAAGCTTTTTTTGCTAAAATAGACCGTGCAAGGGCTGGTAAAAAAATACAAATGAGTAGGGAAGAACTGAGAAAATTGATGTTTGACTAATGGAAAACATCGGTTTATATACGAAGTTTTTGAAGAGGAGAAAAAGGTAGAAGTACTTTCAGCTTTTGGGCATTATAATGACAAATAACACGTACAGCTATCTCCTCTTTTATTGTTGCTTGTGTGATGGGAGTGATAGACTACAAACATACGAAAGACAAACGGGAAGTAATAAAAAAAGAACGGCTTAATTAAGTCGTTCTTTTTTTATTACTTGTTTAACACTCTCCTTAGGGTAAGGGTGGCTAATACTAAATATACCAAACACAGTGCCCACATTCCCAGCCAATATGGCATAATGGTAGTGATATGAGCTCCCATCTGGGTAATAGATATAAAACCCTTGCTCCCTAAAGTAGTAGGTACAATATACGAAAAAGCACTCAGCCATTCAGGCATCGCTACGGTAGGCCACGAAAAGCCAGTAAGCATCACCGCAGGCAAAGAGGTATACATAATGAGCATAATGGCGTCTTCACGTCGATGTAAAAAGTTCAGCAAGCAAAGTCCCATAAATACAATCGACAGGATAAAGGGTATCATAAAAACCATAGTGCTTAGTATCGTGCTACGTACAGGAATGCCAAACAGTGGCATTATAATTCCTAAAATAATGAGTAATATCACCATTGAAAAGGCTAAATAAGTAGTAGCTTTCCCCATTACAATAGGCAAAGCTCCCCAAAAACTATCGGAGTTAGGATATATTTTTTTAAGTTTATTACCCTCTCGCATCGTTCCTCCTAACATACCTACGGCAGTGAGTATGGTAGTTTGAAAGATAATCACAAGCACTATGGGAATAAGGAAAGTAGCATAACCCAAAGAGGGATTGTATAAGCTCACTACTTGGGCGCTCACGGGCATTGCCTCATCGTGCGCTTGGGTAGGGAGTTTGCCTTGTGCCGAAGTGCGTTTTACCTCAACCCCTGCATTCAAGTAAGTAGCCGACACTTTAGTGGCGGTAAGTATTTGCTTGTAATAAAGCATATAGGAAGCATCGGCATAGACCGATATAGTGGGTTGTTCCCCGCGTTGTAGGTCACGTGCAAAACCGTTGGGAATAGCTACTATCCCCCGTATTTTCTCCTGCTGAAAGGATTTTTCAGCTTCGGTGAGGTTGAGGTAACTGCTGTAAATAGCGGTCTGACTCGTAGCATCAATCATACGTAACAACTGACGGCTTTGCGCAGTATTATCCTCATCTACTACTCCAATAGGAAGCTCTTGCAAAGTCTCTTCGGAATAGAGATAAGTATAGATAAACGACACCGCAATCGCTACAATTACAAACGAAAAGAATACCGCTTTGTCGCGGAATATATATTTGGCTTCCCAAAGCATCGCACGAGTGAAGTCGGCTGAACTTTGATATATGTAACTTCTAAACTGTTTCATAACCTCCTGATTTTATCTTTTTCACAAACATAGGATAAGCCACTATAAGCAACAGTCCAAAGAGCAATAATGCCAGAAGCGGTTGCCACGTCATCTCTACAGGTATCCCTTTGATAGCGCGATTTACATAGTACTTCATAAAATGAGCATACGGAAAGATTTGCGCTAAATACTGCAAACTCTTAGGAAGCCCTTCCATAGGAAAAGTATAAGCCGCAAATGAGAAGGCTATCGCTGTAAAACCACTACCTACTGTCAGAGCCGTACGGAAATCGGGAAGCATAGACACAAAGGTAATCCCGATAATCTGATAGATTACTACTAAGGCAAAAGTAATAAGCACCACATTCAGCATTGGGATATGCAAAGGAGCCCCGATAAGCTCAAAAAGGAGGTAATTCATCCACCACGCTACAAAAAAGAGCACTAAGGTATAAGGCAAGAGTTTCCCCACAAGGGCTTTCAGCGGACTGCCACCTGCTTGTTTGAGCCACTGTTTCCCTCGATGGTAACGAAACTCAACCCCCAATACATACACCGTTACCATCATTACAATCATTTGGAGCATCATTGGCAAGAGTGCTGTGAGCAGGTAATAGGCATAGTTAGAATAAGGATTGTATAGACCGTGGTCGTTTACCTTTACGGGTTGAGCTTCGGCACGTACCTTCTCGGTTTGTTGCCCTTTTTGCATTTTCTTCTTCATCACCAAGCCTGCTGAGAACATCCCTACGGTAGTTTGGAAATCTTTTTGGATAAGACTTGCCCCCAGCATAAACTGACTATTGGTATAGCAAATCACTGATTGGTTTTCACCTTTGAATAGTTTCTGCTGAAAGTCGGCAGGGATAACGATAAAGCCCATTATCTGCTGTTGCTGGATAAGTCGTTGGGCTTCTTGTTCATCGGTGAGTTTGATTTTCAGGTCGATGTTTGGGGTAGCATCGAGCATACGCAAAAGGTTTTCGGACAGCTGACTTTGGTCGTAATTGATATACGCCATAGGGAGGTCGCGTGGTACTCCTTTGTAGAATACCGCCGCAAAGAACCCAAAGATAACCAAGGGAAACACCAAAACGTAAAACAGCCGTTTGGGTGATAGGAAAAGGTTCTTGCATTCTTTTTTAAATAAATACATAATTAATTTGTCAATTAGCTAATTAGTTAGATTTCTTCAGCGTCTTCTAAGTTTTCTATTAAGATAGGGGTTTCTTCTTTAAAATGAAAAGAAACTCCATAAGGCTCGCAAAAGCTGAAACCACCTCCGGCAAAATGCAATATCCATTCTTTGTTGTCATAGAATAGGAACTGCGGACTTTCAAAAGGAACTTCTTGCAAGGGAACACTTAACAATCGTTTTTCTTCTTCTGAAAGATGAAAGCCATCTGAGCATATCAGCAGTTGTTCTTGAAAATAAGAAAGAGCTTTGGCAACCAACTTATCTGCGCTGACAAGGATTTTTTCAATAAAAGCAATAGTATCAGGTGCGATGGTTTTACTTTTGCTAAACACAGAAAAAGGTAGCTGTAAAGTTTCTTTGTAGAAATCACTTTTCCACTGATATGAAGCCTCCCAAAAATAGTCGTCTCCCACTTTTTGTGAGAAAGTAAGAGTGCCAAACTTGGTGTTATAACTTGATATGTTCATTGTTTTAACCAATTAATTTCTTCTTTACTAAGGAGAAAATATTTATATACAAAGTTTTCGAAGGCTTCTTGTTCGCTATCAAAAGACTGTTCATCACAGAAGCAACGAGTATCGGCAAGGCATACCACCCATTGGTTTTCTCGTTGCAGAAAGCAAGTGTTGCCCACACCTACATTTCCTTGCTCAAAAGTATTTGTTTTAAAATAACACTGAGCAGGGTTATAGTTCAAGGCTTCTAAAGCTTGTAACAACTCTTTGAATGTGGGAATAGGGAGTTGTTCTTTTATCTGGGCTAAAAGTTGTTGTCTTTTCTTCCTTTCTTGTTTGTTTTTCTTGGAAAACCAAATGAGTATAAACGCCCAAGCCAAAACAGCTATTGATAGAGGGGCAAGTATATTGTAATTCACAAGAGCATTCCACATAGGCTTTTTGGTTTATTCAGATATAATGAACAAAATTGAGACTATTCTGAGGGTGATTTTGTTATTGTCTTCTTGTTTTTATGAATGTTGTAATTCCTAGTACAAAAAATAATACCAAAGAAAGTACCACAAAGATACATTTCATAAGAGAAAAATAGGGCGCTAAGGTCTCTATCCATAAGTTTTCAGGATAGTGTGTGAGCATTGTAATGGTACTAAAATTTTCTGAATAATCAGAAATACCTCCTATTAAAGGGAAATATGATAAGAAAAGGAGCTTTCTTTGGTTGAGTTTTTCTAAAAAGAAACGTATCAGTTGATAGTAGGTAATAGCAAACAGACCGGGATATATCATATCCACAGGAATTTGTCGGTATAAATAGAAATGGCGACCTTCTTCACCTAAACGCTTAAATAGCTCTTGAATGTAAGTAGCATCATAAAACGGAGGCACATCTAAAATATCCATTCCTCCAGCCATTGCTTTAAGGGCTGGTATGGTTACTAACATCAAATAGGCATATAGCGAAGTGGTAATGATAAAAAGTATCCAAAGTTTTTTCTTTTTCATTTCTAATTAATTTTTGTTGTTTTTCTAAATTATCACGGATATTCCCAATCCTAAGAAAGATTACGGAGTTTACACCCCTAACGCTTCTCTTTCCTTCTTTGGTACTTTGGCAAGTACTTGGTTGTAAGAGTGCTGTACCATTTCTTTGATAAGGACTTCAGGCAGACTCTCTAAAAGTACAGTATTCCAATGTTTTTTGTTGAGGTGGTAGCCTGCTACAATCTTATCGGGGTATTGCTCGCGGAGTTCTATCGCACGCTCAGGGTCGCACTTGAGACTCACACTCATAGGCACGCGGTTTAGGTTCATCAGTGCAAAGATACGATTTGCTATACGGAAGACCAAAAAGTCCTCCCCGAAAGGCATATCCTCAGTAGTGTGAGGTAAAGTTAAGCAAAAATCTCTAAAGGTTTCTATGTTCATTTCTTTCGAATGTTATATAATTCTCCGCCACTATCACTGTCTTTATAAATCAAGACCCTATCGCCCCAAAGGTCTTTTATTTGTATTATTTTCCGTGAGCTTTTGGTGTTCCATTTAAATTGGATAGAGTCATTGCCTATCTTAAAAGTATAGTATTTATAGCCGTAAGGATAAAACCAAAATGCAAAATGATTTCCTCCGCCCTGATTCCCCAAAACTACCTGATCAAATGAGTACAAATTATTGGTGATTTTATTATCTACTAAATGCTTATAGCTTGGTGTTTGAGTATATTCTATTTCATAAAAAGTATTGTATTTATAATCTTCCGTAAAATATTCGCCTTTGCTTCCTATACACACAATAGACGAGAAACCTACAGGAATTATTTTTTGTATTACACCTAATTGCTCGTCAATATATTGTCTGCCTATCTTTCTAATAGCTTCTAAATCATATTTTCCATTCTTATCTTTTGGAATAGAGTAGTTTTTAATAATACTATCGTGGCCTAAATACTGTAATTCCTTTACTTTTTCAGCTTTTGTCCAAGGATAAGTGTATTTATAGATAATATCCTTATATTTTTCATCTTCTTTCTTATCATAAAAAGTTTTATTTCCCTGAAAAACACCTTTAGCATTTATCTTTTGTTTGATTTTAAAGTTTTTATCAAGTAAAAACCAATCGTATTCTTTGTTTAAATATATAAAATCGTCAGTTGGGTCGTAGATAATCCTATCAGAGCTCATAACATCTTCTTCAGTAAGTAGTGTATCTACTATAAAAAGATTTTTGTCAAAGCCGTTAAACTCAGGAATCTCAGGGTGCTTGTCTTTCCCTGGTACTTCATAACCGCAACTGCTATATAAAAATAGTATTGCTAATAAAATTACTGTTTTCATATGTGAATTATTGTTTTATTCTGGTTATCTTTCGCTGAAAGCTTAAACAGATTTCTTCTATTGATGTTTGCTTAGTATTAAACACGAACTAGGAGAATCGCACCAGTAGGGGATAAATCTATTAATGAGCCGATTGGCAAATTAGCTAATTGCCAAATTACTCTTCACCATCTTGTATTTTTTCCTTTCTCCTTCAACAGTGGCTACTACTTTAAAACCAAGTTTTGTATAAAGACCTTTAGCTATGGAGTTGTCATCAAATACATTTAGGCTAATAGAATGAACTCTTTTATCCTCAAAAAGCATTGCGATAAATAACTGCATTGCTGAGGTGCCTAATCCTTTTCCTGTAAGCGAAGGATTGATAAGAAATCTACCAATATGTACGTTGCTCCCTTCTACTCTTATTTGCTGAATCATCCCTATAAAACTACCCTCTACCTCAATACGAAAACAGTGAGGCAAAGCATTGAGTGCTTCTATGGTAAGAGGATAAGGCAAAGCATCTCCCGCCCATTGTTGCAAGAAATAAGCATCTTTGCTATTTGTCCAGCGTATAATAGCTTGCTTATCTTTAGTTGATAATCCTTCAGTTATTCTCATTTTTCACTTACTAATACTGACATTCCGGGTCTTAAATCCTTTACTTTTTGAGTAGGGTAGGCTTTGATAGCAAAAGTTTTCTTGTCGAAATCGCCTTTGCTTTTGGTAGCTGTCCAAGTGGCGAAATCGGCTTGTACGGCGATGTGTTTTACTTCTAATTCTATCTCCTGATTGCCCAAAGCGGGCACAATACCTTTGAATTTAGTACCTATCTTAAAATCTGCCATTTTATCTTCGCGTATGTTGAACACCACCCACTCGTCTTGGGTATCAATGAGGTTCATCACAGGATAACCCGCATTTACGATTTCGCCTTCATTGGGGATAATGGTTTGTATCTCGGCATCGGCAGGAGCGAACACTTTAGCACCATCTTTATAGGCATTTACCTCAGTAATAACCCCTTGCGCTTGGGCTACAAGGGCTCGGGCAGCGGTTTTATCCTCTACACGAGCTCCGTTTTTCGCCATTTCGTATTGTGATTTGGCTGCTTCGGCTTGTTTTTGTAAGGCAACCATTTGGGTATAAGCCTCATCTTTCTTTTGAGCAGGCAATACCTTATCGTTATAAAGGTTGCTCACACGCTGATAGGTTTTTTCAGCAAGCTGGGCAGCCGCTTCGGCTTGTTGCCATACATTGTAAGCCCCTTGAATTTGTTCGCTGCGGGCACCGCGTTGTGCTTTATCGGATTGAGCTTGTGCAGCTAAACGTGCTGCTTCGGCTTGAGAGAGTTTGGCATCGAGTTCAGTGCTTTCTAGTTCCAAAAGGAGGTCGCCTTTGTGCACTTGGTCGCCTTCCTGCTTGTAGATAGCTTTCACCCTACCAGGTACTTTGGGAGCAACGTTGATTTGTTTGGCTTCTACTTGTCCTTGCAAATATACAGGTTCGCGATTACTAAAAAAGTAGATAGAAAGAATAAGAACTACTGCAAATACAGTGATTGTTACAATAAGACCGGTGATGTTTTTCTTTTTCATTGTTTATTTAGTTTAGCCCCCGTTCCCCCGAAGGGAGACAATCCATAAATAGGATAAAAATGAGGGTATTATTATGGTTATTATTTTTGTAATGTATTAATTCTGCTTGCGGCTTCGGCTTCCTTCGAGGCACGAGCTACAAGCTCGCGCCAGCGTATGATTATCAGGGTAGTCAACTTTGGCAAAGTTTTAGACCAAAACTGTAAGGAAGATTTATAAAGCACTGATTTTTAACTATGTTTTTTTGTAGGAATACTGTGTAAGTATTATCTTTGCAAAAAAAAGTTATGACCACTATAATAAAGAATAGAAAAAGAATTTCAAATATCTTTTCTAAGATAGAAGATAAAGAGTTAGAATTTCTTGTAAAAGAAACAGGAGTCGATAAATATAGCAAAAAACTTAAAGGAATAGAAATATTTAAGTTGCTAATTTTCGGTGCTTTGACAGATGATAGAGCTAGTCTAAGAACCTTTGAAAACTTTTATATCACAAATTTCTTTAAAATGATTGCTAAGATATCACTTACTAAAGTCATATCACACAGTAGCATTGCAGAAAGGATTGCTAAAATAAATGTAGTTTTCTTTGAAAGACTTTTTGCTTATTGCGTAAAGAAGTATGCACCTTTTTTAGAAGAAGGAATTACTTCTAAAATAAGTAGTTATGATTCTACAATAGTGAGTATCTCATCCAAACTACTCCATTTAGGAATGCAAAATGGACAGAAGAATAAAAAAGATGAGCAAGGAAAGCTAAGCTTAAAATTCACCATTGGATTTTCAAACTTACCATTCAAGTGTAAAATTCATCACCAGCAAGAAATGATAAGTGAAGATTTAGCACTTGGTGATATTCTCAAGGAACATACTGCTAATAAGGAAGATATAGCAGTGTTCGACAGAGGAATGAAAGACAGAAAGGTAATGGATGAGCTTTCAGATGAGCAGACTCAATATTTTGTCACCCGAATTTACAAAGACTCAAAGTATATTTTAGCAGAAGGGAGTCAAGTAAAGAAATTAGCTGAGCAAGATGAGCATCTGCGCTTAATTAGCAGTCAGAAAGTACATCTTTTCACTAAAAGTCAAAGGAGGACAAAAAATACCTTTCGTTTGATAGAGGGTAGACTGCTAAAGAAGGATGAGAAGAGAGGAGAAATTAAAGAAGAGAAGATACTGTTTTTAAGTAACTTAACCGATGATTTTAGTGATGAGCAAATAGCCGGAATTTATAGAAATCGTTGGAAGATAGAGCAGTATTTTCGTTTCATAAAACAAGAGCTTAACTTTAAACATTTCTTTTCAAGAAATCTCAATGGTATACAAGTGATGATGTATGTAATATTAATAGCATCAATATTACTATTGACATACATAAAAGAAGAAGGATTGAAAGGCTATAAAATCCCTAAAAGGCGATTTTGTTATGGTTTACAAGATGAAATAATTAAAGAAATTGTAATCCATTGCGGAGGAGATCCTTCAAAAATGTATTCTTATTCAGATAGTTAAAAATGTTCCTTACAACCTTAGTTTTAGACTTTGGCAAAGTATAGCGATATAAGAGGTAAGAGCATTTGTGTCGCTCTACCTTACTTGTTCGCTGAATTTATCGCTCATTCCGCAGGTTTCGAGGAGCTGGGCGAGGGTTTTGTCCATTTCAAAAAGGGCTTGGTAGCGTTTGATTTTAATAGAAGCCAAATAAAGGTTGGCATCGGCTACATCGGTGGAGGTGGAGAGACCTTCGGCAAAAGCTTTGTCGCGGGCACGTACGAGCTCTTCGGCAAAACGCAAACTCTCTTCTAAGCTGAGGTATTGTTCACGTTGCTTTTCAATCTCGGTGTACTGTTTTTTCACTAAGGTTTGTACGTCTTTTTCGGCTTGTGCAGTGATGAGCTCCACACTCTCACGCATTGCTTTGGCTTGGGCTATCTTGTTTTTGTCCTGCAAACCGTTGAAGAGATTCCACTGTAACCCTACGCCTACTACCCAGTTATCGGGTTCGGTTAAAGGTAGATTTTCGCTCCACAAGTATTTCTTGCCTACTACGGCTACATCGGGCAAATAAGCGGCTTGTTGCGCTTTTACACTTTGGGTAGCCATTTGGGCTTTCAGCTTGGCTTGCACAATCATAGGATAATGTTCTTTGGCTTGCTGTTGGTAGTACTCAAGCGATTGGAGAGGGGCTACTTCAAAGAGTTCGGTGGTGAGGGCAGTGAGCGGTTGCTCGGTAGTTCCCATTACGCCATAGAGCGCTGTTTGCGCTAATTGTATGTCCTTTTCAGCAGCCATCACCTCACGCTCGGCATCGGTAACGGCTTTTTTAGCTTGCATTGTTTCTACGGAAGCTATCATTCCGTTCTTTTCGAGCTTTTGGGCATTTTCATAGTGATGTTGTGCTGTTTCAAACGACTGTTTTCTCACTTCCAACGCTTTTTGGGCTAACTGTACTTGAAAATAACGTTCCGCCAACTCACTGATGAGGGCATTTTCGGTTTTTTTGCTCTCTACGGTGGCTATTTCGGTGTTGAGCGCACTCACGCGATTGCCTACACGCACCTTTCCACCAGCAAAAAGCACCCATTTGGCATCGGCGCTTACTTTCCAAATGTCTTGTTTCTGGAACTCATAGCGCCAGTCTTGGGCAAAAAGTGGTTGTATTCTGCCAAGTAGGGGGGTGATTAGCGGACGCATAGGGGCAGGCACTTGGGTAGCGAATCCCTGTAAGCCACTTTGCAGGGGCGCCTTATACTCGTTGAAGCTCAACGAAAGCGGGTCGGAGAGGTGCATATAGCTCGCATTGAGACTCAATTGGGGCAGATAGAGCCCACGGAATGACTTGCGATTATAATCGGCTGCTTCAGTTTGTTTTTCGATGCCTTTGAGTTTTTGGTTGCCTGAACGCATCTGGTTAAGCGCATCATTGAATGAGAGCGATTGCGCTCGTAATGAAGCTGTTATCCCTATAACGAAGAGGCATAGTAAAGTATATTTTTTCATAAAAGAAAACTTTTTATTTCTACGGGGCAAAATTACGGCGATTTTTCCAGATGAACGACTCGTTTGTTTGCAAAGTTTTTAAGATAGATTAAAAAATAAAGCCTCTTAATTTATTTCTTCTCTATTTGACAGCCGTATGACTTTGTTTTATCAAAGGTTAAAATATATCGTTTTCCTTGGTAGGTAAATCTTACCCCTATTTGAGCTGTATTTTCAAAGGTTTCAGTGCGGGGTAAATCGGGAAGAGCTGTATCGCCTACTTGGATAATATGCATAAACAAGTCTTCTTTAGAAGCTGTTTGTGGGCTCACTTCTATACGCCAATGTCCCAATTGTGGGTGATTGGCGGGAGGGAGATTCATATTATACCCGTAATCTTGTGGAGTGAGTTTGGGTAGAGGCCAGTTGCGTCCGTCAGACCAGAAATCCTTTCCACTTCCACCTATTTTAGTAAGTGTAGCATTGGCAGGGAATAAAGTACGGCAAATCATCTTACCTCCGTCGGAAGTTTCCGAGAACTCTCTGCTACCTTTCATCACAGGTTCGTTGATGGTGTGTATCAGCCACGTTTTGGGATAATTTTTGTCGGTAGATGTTACCCTATCGAACACTACAAAAAGGTCGGGGTAGAAATATATAAACTCACGTACGACTAACGAGGCTTTTTGGCTGTTGTAGCTTTTAGTAGCGTCGGAGGCGAGATATACATAATCGTCAGTGATACGCTTCTCTTTCAGCACAGAGCCTAATATGTTGTTTTGTCCGCCATCGTTGGGGATAGGTTCGAACTTGTTTTCGGTAGAAGCCCCTCCGCCCCAGTATTCGGGCATTTTTTCATTGGGCATTCTGATGGTTACGCAGTTATGGGCTACAGTACGGGCGTAGTAATGCGACAAATGCCAGCCAGGTTCGGGGCGGGTACCTGTATCTAACGCACGGTAACCTTTTTTGTAGATAGTGAAATGATTGTTATCGAAGTGCTTGTGGTAAGAGGTTTTGCCTCCGCTCACAAAAAGAGCATAAGTGTCGTTTTCGCCCGTTCCTGAACGCATAATGACTTCTCCCGTACCCTCGAAATACACGGCACCTTTACCTGAAGGTGTCGCTCCCTGAGTTCCTTGAGGATATTTTTGTAAGAACGGCATAAAGGGTAGTCGTTCTGTATAGTGTTTCTTATCGAATAAGCCTAACAGGCGTTGTATATTGGTAGAACTTCCATAAAGAGAGGCTATCTCTCTCAGGTGATAATTGATGTCTCTTTCGGGGAGCAAGCAATCGTAGTGATAACTGTCGCCAAAGCCAAACTCGCGATTGTTTGGTAAGCGATTCCAATCGATATAGTCCAAATATTTGAATACGTAGTTGAGCCTTTGAGAGAGGTCTATGCCTGTGGCTGCGCGATGACTGCGAATGAAATTGAAATCGGCGATAGGATAAGCACCTAACGAATAGCCTACACACCCTGTGACAGCCCCTCCGCTCATACCGATAATACCACGACGATATTCTGCCATTTTCATATTCAGAGCAAATCCTTTTTGAAACATATCTTCACAGCGTGCGTTATCAATACCGTCGTTGTGAAAGGTGATACCTATATACCACGGTAGGGCGTCTGTGCCATAAAATCCTGTATTGTATCCCCCTGTATTCTCCCGATTGCGCTCTGGGCGTAATCCTTTTCCGTGCCAAGCAATATCCATCATTACCTGATAAAGAGGTTTGCCTATTTGCTCGCGTTCTTTGGGGGTTAAGTAGTTGTAAATCCAATCATAAGCACATAATGCATTGATTTGAGGGAACACATACCAATCAGCATTCAAGTTGTGACTTACCCGAAGGCGGTAATATTCAGTGATTTTTTGTAAGAATTTTTTGGTATAGTCGAGATATTTTGCTTCACCCGTTATCAAATATAATATGGCGACTTGCGATACTTTGGAGATTTTCAAACCGTTATCAGTACCATTCACCGCGGTAGGATTTTCAAAAGAGATAGGTTCATTTAAGAGCTTATCCACATCTCTTTTAGTTTCGGTATACGTATCCAGAGCCGAGCTTTGGGCAGCGTTTTTGATATTCGGAATATCTTCTTTAGTAATAAAAAGGCGTGGGTGTTCGGTGCGAACAGCACCTGTTATCTCTTGCTCATTAGGGTCTGTATCTTTACGACACGATAGCATCGCTATTAACAGAGTCCATAGCATCATAAATACTGCTTTTTTCATAAGTAAAGAATGTTTTTAGTTTATTTAATTGTTCTTGTTGCTTTGCTATATTTAAGGTGAGTTCGACGTGAGAAAAGTGTAGCTTGCGCTACAGAAATCTTACAAATATTTACAAATCAAACAAATGGGCAACAAGTTGCCTTTAGACACATACTCTGCTATGCCAGCTCGCAGACTACACACAGATTACACGGATTGCACGGATAGTCTTTCAATTGACAATTGACAAATGTGATGGGCACGAATTGGCAACTGCGTTGCTGGATTTCACAGATTATAATATAAACACAACTGTAAATCAGTATTATATATAGAACTGACGTTATTTAAGGTGAGTTCGACGTGAGAAAAGTGTAGCTTGCGCTACAGAAATCTTACAAATATTTACAAATCAAACAAATGGGCAACAAGTTGCCTTTAGACACATATTCTGCTATGCCAGCTCGCAGACTACACACAGATTACACGAGTTTGACTCGGATATTGTTTATAAATGGAATGTGATTTGTTTCAACGATGCAAAGTTACGATGAAAAAATGAGATAAGCAACTGTAGCAAGACAGGTGGGAAAATTAGAAAATTAGAAAATTAGAAAATGAGAGAATTAACAAAGGGGGAGGGTTGAGGAGTTCGGAAGAAAACGGAGATTTTCAGAAGGAGGTTGAAGGGAATTTTGATGAGAAAAGGGTGTAAGGAGGGTGGGGTTAGCTTATAGAGAGCTTATAGGAAGCTTATACGAATCTTGGACGATTGGTATAGAAAGGGTATATAAGTAATTGACTTATAACACGATATAACAGTGCTAAAAATGTTAAAATAGGGGTTTCGAGGCGAAAGAAAGAGAAAGTAATAATGCTCTCACCTGCCCTCTATTTAAGAAAAAAATATAGAGAGGTAAAGGTTAGGGCGGAAAAATATAAAAGTACGAAAAACTTTTTTTAAAATCAATATTGACAGGTGTTTATTATTTTATATCTTTGTACCTTATTAATGTTATACTTTGTATTTTTTAAAGGCTTGAGATATGAAAGCAAGAAATATTATAATCTTTATCTTAATTTGCATTGCGTCGTTTTTCTATGTAAATTTCTTTTATGCTATAAAAGTTCCTTATTTTAGCTATGAGGCGATGTCGAAAACATTTTCTGTGCTAATCTTCCCTTTTGTGGGGATGTTTGTGTTCTTTTGGTTTCAAAAAAGAGGTTCTGAGCATTCTTGAGAGTCTTCTTCCGCTACGCTTTCAAAAAAGATTGATAATAAAAGTTATATTGACGTCGGTTAGACATAAAGTAGCTGGGGAGGTGAGAGGCTAATCATTGGAAATCAGGGCTACGAATTACGAAATGGCTTTTTAAGACTTCGATTGAAGATTAGAATTTGGGTAAAGTTTGAGACATTATCAGAATGAGAGGCACAAAGGAAGAAAAAAGCGCCTAATATATGGTATTGCTTCAACGTATTTTGTGATTATGTATAATATTATAAGTGTAAACAAATTGAAATAGAGATATGAAGACAAGTGTTATTTTATTTATAGCAGGTGTTGTGCTTATTGTTTTAGGAGCTCTTGCTAAGATATTGCATTGGGAAGTGCCTGTTAGTGGTTCTTTATTTATAGCATCAGGTTTTATACTGGAAATAACAGCTTTATGCTCACTTTTAGCAAGAAGTAGGAGAAGCAGGTAGTCTTTCTTGATAGTTAGGGATTTTCCTTATAAAAGGAAGTAAAAAAGCACCAAAGGTAAGGGAGAATAGTTCTTCCTTACCTTTGGTGCTTATAGAAAACGGATTTTAGATTCTATTTTTTGCTATTTTGTTTGCCTAAATAATGGTCGAGAGCTACGGTCATTGAGGGGCTCTCAGGTGAGGGAGCTTTAATATCAATGATAAGACCGGCTTCTTCGGCGGCTTTTAGGGTCGCATCGCCATAGACGGCTATTTTGGTTTTCTTCTGTGAGAAATCGGGGAAACTTTTAAACAGTGCCTCTATTCCTGCGGGCGAAAAGAAAGTAAGAATGTCGTACTTATTTTCTTTAATAGCTGAAATATCGCAATATACAGTGCGATAGAACACTACGCGTTCCCATTTTATCTTGATGTCGTTTAAAGCTGCGGTAGCCTCTGGTTTAGGGGCATCGGAACCTGGG
Organism: Capnocytophaga sp. oral taxon 902; assembly: GCF_013394735.1. Lineage (NCBI taxonomy): Bacteria > Pseudomonadati > Bacteroidota > Flavobacteriia > Flavobacteriales > Flavobacteriaceae > Capnocytophaga > Capnocytophaga sp. oral taxon 902. The sequence goes on along the minus strand of NZ_CP058261.1, from coordinate 1,050,570 downwards.
AAGAGGAATTTCTCTTCTTTGTATTTTTTGAGGATAGGCAAAAGGTCAGCAAACTCTTTTTTACCTACGTATATTTTGCGTTTGCGATAGGTGATGTACTTCTGCAAATAGTAAGCGATGGCTTCGGACTGACAGAAATATTTCATAGTTGTAGGCACCTTAAAGCGCATTTCTTCAGCAATACGAAAATAGTGGTCTACCGATTTACGGCTAGTGAGGATAACGGCTGTAAAATTAGTAAGGTCAATCTTCTGCATTCTGACGTCCTTAGCGGTCATTCCTTCGACCTTAATAAAGGGCACAAAATCCACTTTTACCTTGTGGTTTTCAATAATTTGTGCATAAGGTGAGCTTTCGGCTTTCGGTTCTGGTTGCGAAACTAATATCGATTTTACCTTCATAAATGTTATTTCTTTACACCTCCTAACGCCCTATTATGAAACAAATTGAGCCATTTTCTGTACTTCAATTAAGTATTTTGTTCCATAGATGAGAAAGATATAGGGTGCGATTTCGAGGGTGCAAAGATACAAAATAAAATAGAATAAATAAGGTTTTATTTCTTTTTGATTGTTTTTTATGATTTTAATCCAACCTAATACATTGATTGCTAACAATATGGATACTAACACAAAAAGTAATAAAAATAGCTGATTTTTATTGGTGAAAGGGATATAAACTCCCAAAAAGAGGAGTATAACCATTACAATTGCGGCATAAGATGAATAAGAAACCCTGGTGAAGATGTAATCTCTTGCGAAATCATAAAGGTCGAACAGGCTACTAATCCATTGTTGTAAGAGGAGTTTTGTGATTAACAGTGAGAAGACTACAAGCACCAATTCCAGAAACATAAACTGAGAGTTGTAAAGTTCTGTGATGCCAAAATTCTTTAGCATAACATAGAAAAGAAGAGCTAAACACACACATTGCAGGAGAAAAAGCACTGTCATAAAGAGGTGCAATCGGCGTTCCTTTTTGCCGTAAATTACAATATATTTATTGTTAAACAGTAAGTTTTGATAATCGGCAAAGTGTTTAGGGTAGAATATACGCAGGAAAGCCACCAACCCAAAGATGAGTAGGAAGGCAGGAAATATCCACGAAAGATAAGACTGATGTAGTTCTAAGGCTTCCAAATACTGTATTTTATTATGGTTCGACTGTTGCTGGGTTCTCTTTTAGGGTCTCTAAGGGTAGCTTTCCAATGCTATCGCGTTGTTTTTTGAGTTTTTCTTCTACCTTTTTCACTATACGGTCATAGTCTTTAGGCAGGGAGGCGTAATAAACCATATTTTGTGCGAGCGAAAGGCTATCGAGCTGATATTTCTTGTAGATGAACTGTTGCGAATTGAATTGTAAAGAATCTAGCATTTGGGCTTGTGAAACCTTCATAGATTCTAAAACAGCCAAATCGTAGAGCAGACTTTCCATTTGCTTTTCGTCCAAAAACTTATCGGGTTTGGGTACGATGTTCTTTTTGCAGGCTACTACAATGAGTAGCAAAGCGAATATATAAATGATTTTTCTCATAGTCTTATCTGTTAAAAGTGATGCGTTGCCCCTGAGGCTCTGCAATTACCTTGCCATTGTGGTACACCTCTTTGCCATTTACGAAGGTACTCACTACAGCCGAGTGAAATTGTTGCCCTTCGAGCGGACTCCAGCCACATTTATACAGCAAGTTGTTTTTCTGTACCGTCCACTGTGTATCCATATCCACCAAAACAAGGTCGGCGTAATACCCTTCGCGTAAGAAACCGCGTTCTTTTACCTGAAAAAGGATTGCAGGATTATGACACATTTTCTCTACTATCTTTTTGATAGAAATAGTACCTTTGTAAGCTTTTTCGAGCATTGCCACGAGCGAGTGTTGCACCAAAGGTGCCCCCGAAGGGATATTCAGATAGCCCTTGCGCTGTTTTTCTTCAAGGGTATGAGGTGCGTGGTCGGTAGCAATCACATCGAGACGGTCGTCTAAAAGGGCTTGCCACAGCACAGTACGGTCATCGGCAGTTTTTACAGCAGGATTCCATTTAATGAAAGCTCCACGAGTAGTATAGTCTTCATCAGTAAACCACAAGTGATGCACACACACCTCAGCGGTGATTTTCTTGTCCTTTAGCGGAATATCATTGCGGAAGAGCTCGGTTTCTTTAGCCGTAGAAAGGTGGAACACGTGAAGACGTGCGCCCGTTTTTTCAGCCAAAGCAATGGCATGTGAAGAGGACAGATAGCAAGCCTCAGCACTGCGAATATGAGGGTGCATCGCAATAGGGATATCCTCGCCGTACAATTCTTGATAGTGGGCTAAGTTCTTTCGGATAGTCGCTTCATCTTCGCAATGGGCAGCAATTACTAAATCGACATTATTGAAAATAGCTTCTATGGTTTTCTCGTTGTCTACAAGCATATTCCCCGTAGAAGAGCCTAAGAAAAGTTTCACCCCTGCACAAGCATTTTTATTTAAGCGTTTCAATTCTTCGAGGTTGTCGTTTGTTCCTCCCAAGAAGAAAGAATAGTTTGCAAACGACGATTGTTTGGCAATGGCAAATTTCTCTTCCAAAAGCGGAATCGTTACGGTTTGAGGTACGGTGTTAGGTTGCTCAAAAAAGGTAGTTACGCCCCCTGCTATCGCAGCACGGCTTTCGGTAGCGATAGTAGCTTTATGAGTAAGCCCAGGTTCTCGGAAGTGTACTTGATCGTCAATCACCCCAGGGAGGAGATATTTACCTTCGGCTTCCACCACCTTATAATTCCCTTTAGGAGTGATGTGAGTACCTATTTGGGCAATGCGCTCTCCCTCAATCAGGAGGTCGCCTTGAAAGAGGGTATTTTCGTTTACGATGATTGCGTTTTTGATGAGGGTTTTCATTGTTTTACCACTTTTTATCTTTGAGCTTATTATAATTTCTTTCTTGATAAAAGGTTAAGAAACTATTATCTGTAGCTGGAAATTCTTTTAATATTTCATCTTTGATATGTGTGAGCACTATATTAGCTATACTATCTGCATATTTACCTCTCAAAGCCTTTTCATACCATTCTACCAAATTACTTTCTGTAATAATACTTTGTATTTTTGATTTCCAACCTATTTGATTTAAGAGAGAAACTATTATTTTTTCTTCTGCATCTTTACACACAATAATAATTCTATCAGCAGTAATTGAAGAAACAATATTATGTGCTAATTCTTCTGTCAAAGACAAATGTTTAATTTGAATAGCCATACCAAAATTTGCCCACATATCTAATCCTCTATCAGCTGCATTAGTAACTCCTACTCTATTAATTTTAGCTTTTTGTTTATATTCAGAAGTATCTAATGACAATAATAATACATTTTTAGAAAAGTCTTCAAATTCTTTTAAAATATCCTTCTTTTTAGAATTATATTTCACCTCTACTGTTACTTCAATAGCTTCTACTAATGCTGAAAATAAAGAATATACTACAATTTCATATATCTTATCAATACTTCTTCGCAAGCCTGCTTCTTTCCAGAATAAGTTTAAAAACTCTGTTAACTCAAAAGTATCTTTTAAATGTTCTTCACAATAAGATAAAGCAGAAGACATTTTGCTAAATCTTTCAAAAAATTTTTTATAAATATAAGCTTCTACTATCCCTTTTTTCTTTTTATTTTCTTTAGATAATACATTCAACAAACGAGGCGGTACTGCATTATTATTAAAAATATCATCTTGATATTTAGCAGAGGAAGTAGATATTCTTCCTAAAAACTGAAGAGATATTTTATCTCTCCACTTTTTTGAAATATTTCTATAGGTCTCTAAATCAGAAATAGTAATATCACAATACACTCTATCTCTATACAATATTTCAGCTATCTGTATAGGTTTATAAAAGTGTACCCTTGCTTTTGTAATAATCTTATCTAATGCCTTTTTTGCTTCTTCTAACTCCATAAGCTTAATTGTTGGTTTATATTATCGGTTTTTTGTGTATTTTGTTCAAGTGAATATAACATTTCTTTTGCTATAGCTTTAATCACAGGGACTGTTACAGAGTTCCCTGCTACTTTTCTAAGTTGAGAGTAAGGAATGTTTATTTTAAAATTCTCAGGAAATCCTTGTAGTCGTAACATTTCTCTATCGGTAAGTCGTCTAATTCCATTTACAACTAAATAGTTATAACTACCTCCAGCTCTAAGGGCACAAGAATAAGGTAAAGCTGAAATATTACCTCCTATATTTTCATGCCAAATAGAAGGAAAAGGAGGATCTTTTTTTATAGCATTAAGCCTTTTTTGTTTCATTTCTTCTGAAAGAAAATAATTTTGAGAGACATTTTTATCATCTTCAAGAATATCTTCAAGAGGTTTATAATAACCTAATGGTTTAGGAAACTTAAAAGCTAAAGAATCTCGAAATCCTACTATATAGATGCGTTCTCTTTTTTGAGGAACTCCAAAATGTAACGAATTTAATACTTTATAATAAACTGTATAGCCTAATTCATTTAATTTATCAAGAATTACTCTGAATGTTTTCCCATTATCATGTGTAGTAAGTCTTTTTACATTCTCTAAAAGAAATGCTTTAGGTTTCTTCTCTTTTAAAATAGATTGTATATTAAAAAATAATGTTCCCCTTGTATCATCAAATCCAAGCCCCTTGCCTGCAATACTAAATGGTTGACAAGGGAAACCTGCTAAGAGAATATCATGAGAGGGAATGTCTTTAGGAGATATAAGATTAATATCACCAAAAGGTTCCTCTCCAAAATTCTCTTTATACATCTGTTGTGCATATTTATCCCATTCAGAAGAAAAAACATTTTCACATCCCAAGGACTCAAAACCAAGTCTAATACCTCCTATTCCTGCAAAAAGATCTATTGTTTTATACTTCATGATTAATAAAATAGATTAGTTGTAGTAATGTCTTTAACTGTAAAATTTAAATATATAGTTTTCTTTTTAAATACTTAATCGTTTATTGAATACACAAGGTGTTTATACATTCCGCCAGCGAGGGCTTGGTGGTTTACATACGTAAATCCTAAACGGGTGTAAAGGCGTTCGGCAGCGGGGTTTTGTACATCCACGAGTAAGCCTATGGGCTGAGTAGTGACCTTTTTGAGGTGGGCTACCAATTGTGAGCCTATGCCCTTGCCTTGAGCAGAGGGCAATACGCTGAGGGTATCTATGTAAAGTTCGCCTTTGGCTGTCTCGTCCTCTAAAACAATATCAATACCATAACTACTGCGAATGAGCGCCAGTACAGGGGCACGCAAGGTGTGCAAATGCGCACCATCATAGGCAATAAGCGACCCTATTACAGTATTATTTTCCTCGTATACCAAAGCATTTTTATAAGAATACTGATTGCCTTCCTGCTCAAAGAGATTTTGGAGTAGTGCAATGGCATCTTCTCTATGTTCTTTGCCAATCATCTTATAGACGATTTCTTCCATTGCCTGAAACATCAGAGGGGCAACGGCAGAGGCATCGGTAGGGGTTGCGGGTCGTATCATCAGTTTAAAAATATCAGTTTTTGAATGAGAGGTTCCCCTAAACGTTCGTTGAGGTTATCAATAATCTTACTCTTGCCATAACTGAGTTCGTTAGTGAGTGCAGGCGAGGTAAGACGGACGTATAATGTACTGCCTTTTAGCTCTACTGAGGAGGTATACTTAGCGATTGCTTTGCCCATCAGTTCATTCCACAGTTCCGGTAACGAGGCTTTCTGTAGTCCGTACGTTAAATGATTTTGTTTGACAATTTGCTGAATGACCTCTGAAAGAGTATTTGTATTTCCGTCCATAAATGCAAAGGTACAAAATAATTGCGAATAATGAATATTTCTATAGCTCTCCGTCTTTAAAATCTAATAATTTCAGTTCCTCACCATCGAAAACGGCATAGGTAAAGTAGTGTATCCAGTCGCCGGTGTTGATATAAGTACTTCCCTCCCCTACTTTGATAGTCATCGGCAGGTGGCGGTGACCAAAAAGGAAATAGTCGTAATGTTGCGTCTCAAGTTTGCGTTTGCAATACTGTACTAACCATTCGCTATCTTCACCCAAGAAACGCACATCTTCAGCCCCTGAGATGAGCTTGTTTTTCACTGAGAGGTATTGCGCCAATCGTACACCTATATCGGGGTGTAACCAGCGGAAGAGCCACTTACAAAACGGATTAGTAAAGACTTTCTTCATCCGCTTGTAGCCTTTATCACCGGGACCTAAACCATCGCCGTGTCCTATCAAGAAGCGTTTACCATTACATTCCACTTCTAGCGGGCGACGGTATACGGGAATGTTCAATTCGGTTTGGAAATAATCGTCCATCCACAAATCGTGGTTGCCTACGAAAAAGTAGATAGGGATACCACTATCTCGCAGTTCAGCGAGCTTGCCAAGAGTGCGCACAAAGCCTTTGGGGACGACCTTTTTGTACTCAAACCAAAAGTCGAAAAGGTCGCCTAAAAGGAATATTGCCCCTGCATCGGCTTTGATGCTGTCAAGCCATTGCACAAATTTAGCTTCTCGAGGTTTGCTTTCGAGAGCAGTGGGTGCTCCGAGATGATTATCGGAAGCAAAGTATATCTTTTTATGAGGTGGCAGTGGTAACTGTAACATTATTTCTTTTTTTTAGATATCGAACTTATCAGACTGATAAGACAAGTATGACTGGTTTGACGAGCAATAGTTAACGGCTAAAAACTAAGCACTAACGATTCATCAGTTCAGTGAGGTCTTTTTGTAAAAACTCGGTATCGACATAAACTTCCTTGGGGTTTTGTGGGTTGTAATACACATTGATATAGCCTTGTACATTAAGCTTTACTTGCGCTACACTGGCATCTATATCGGCAACAGTAGTTTGATATACTTTTACAGGAGTAGTAGTTTTGTCGTAACACCTTATATAACTAAGCTTCAATTTTTCTTCTCCTAATCGCAATTTACTGAATAACATTGTCTCAGTGAGAAGCATTGTTTCCTCGAAATCACTTTTCATACGATTGTCTTCTACGGCTTGCAAATCGAAGGTTGTATTTTCATTCATCACATCACAATGTTCAGCATCAATACGCTTTTCTCGCCAGTGTTTACGAATATAGTTTGGTGTATTCCTGTTTAAGGTCTTTTGAGTAAACGAATTGCGCAAACGTTTCTTGACGTTTGTTTTGTAAAACCAAAAGATAATGCTTAATATAATTATTAGTACAAGTGCCATAGTTTACATATTTATGTTATGAATTTTTTTAAAGGGTTAATTGCCATTAGCCCCTACAACAGAACGTAAAAGCAACTGATTGTCGATATAATCAAATTATCCAAAGGTGCGAGCCGCACAGGCAAAAACTTTGGCAAAATGTATAACGTCTTACTTTCCTCTTAATTATCTGAGGCGAACCATTCGGCATAGGAGCTTTCGGTTTCGCATAGGCGTACTGAAAAGAGCTCGACCCCGGCGGGTAGTTGGTAAGCGATGCGTCGGGCAAAGTCGGTTACGAGGTTCTCGCTGGTGGGCTGATAGGGCACGGTGATGATGCGATGACCTTTGGCGCGCAATTCTTCGGCTAATGCCTTGTGAGGTGAATGTTCGTTGAAAACCATAGCGTGGTCGAACGCTTCGATGATTTGCTCCTGCACGATGCGTTTGAGGTCGCCGAAGTCTATTACCATACCGTTTTTCACGTTATGGGGGTCGGTAATAGGTTCGCCTATGACAGTTACGTAGAGCTTATAGCTGTGTCCGTGCAGGTTTTTGCATTTGCCATCGTAGCCGTAGAGAGCGTGTCCTGCTTCAAAATCGAATTTTTTAGTAATGCGAATCATAACAATGAACAATTAATATTTCAGTTGATAAGTAGTGTTTTGATGTATGTTATAAGTTCGTATTATTTTAATCTCTGAGATTTTCTTTTCACCACCTTGCTGTTTATAATTAATATAATAATCAATCACTTTGTCTACTGGTAGATGAATAGGTTTGTTGTTTTTATCTTTTTGTACGATTGTTTGGCTACTAATTCTCACTACATATTTTTCGTTGTTTTTTAGGAGTTCTCGAAAGGTATATCTCTTTTCTGTCCCGTTTTGTATACGACTGATAAGCGCTTGTAAAGAGTTCCATTTCTGAGTAGCATATTCTCCAGATATTCTTGATTCACCTTCAATACGTCCGTTTGTAATAGCTTCTTCTTTTATAGTTTTAACTGTACCATCAGCATTAAACTCATAGCTATATTTACTTATAAAATCTGAAGGTAACCCATTTTGCTGATAAGTAGTTTGTTGAAGGAGATTTTTAGTGCCTTTCCCCCTCGGAATGAATATTTGTTTAAGAAAATAATCTTTATATCCGGTTACATCGTGTATTTCCAAAAGACCTAAGAAAAAATTGTTTTTATTAAGATTTTGCGTATAAGATAGGGTACATTCTGTAAGAGCGTCATAAATTTTAAGGTTTATTTTGGTACAGTTATCATCTTTCCAAGAGTATTGATTTTTACCTAATTGAAGCAATTGTTGCTTTTCATTATAACGAACATCGAAGTCTGTGATATTTCCGTCATTGTTTAGTGATAGTTCTTTTACTCCTTGTTCGTCATCAAAATTAGATAAAGTAATTTTGTTTGCACTATATGCTGCTGTAACAGTAGTAGCTGTTCCTTCGGTAATATCATTTGTTTTTAGTGTTATAAGCCTTCCTTGGGTATCATACTGATAAGACACCACAATTTCTTTCGCTGTAAAGAAATATGTACCTAACTGAGTATCGTTCAAAAAATCTTCACCTTCACTATAGTCATTATAGTTATTGCTAAGGTCAAAATCTACATAGGAAAAACGCACCTCAGAAGGTTTTGGCACTAGTGTTTCTTCTTTGGGTTTATCCTTTTTAGGTTCATCATCTTTATTTCCACAGTTTATCAGAGCGAGTGGAGCAAATAATAAAATTGTTTTAAAAATGTTTTTCATTGTATAGTTTTTTGTATTAAAGTGCAAAGGTATGAAATAATTAGGAAATTAGAAAATTTGGAAATGAGAGAATTTGAAAATTAGCAAATTAGAAAATGAGGAGGAGGTTACAAGAAACGCGCTAGAGGAGGTGATTAACTTTGCCAAAGTTTCAAACTTTGGCAAAGTGTGTGCCGTAAAAAGTGACACATTGGAGGGTTCGAAATAAAACGAAATTTTACAAAAGGAGGTTAAGGGGTATTTTGATGAAAAAAGGCTTTTAGGAGGGTGGGGTTAGCTTATAGAGAGCTTATAGGAAGCTTATACGAATCTTGGACGATTGGTATAGAAAGAGTATGTAAAAAATTGATTAATAGTATAATACAACAATGCCAAAAATGCCAAAAACGGGGTTTCGAGGCGAAAGGAAGAGGAAGAGGCACTAGGCCTTAGGCCATAGGCAATAGGGGGGAGTATGACGGAAAAGGAATTAATGACGAATGACAGGGTGATGTGAAGCATAGCGCGATGATAGATTAACTTTGGTAAAGTGTAGGGAATAAAGGCATTGAGAAATTGGTAATTTGAGAAATTATCAGTATTTTTGCACCTATTAAAATCACATTTATTAAATATCAATAAGTAATGAGAAGGGTATTTTTGTTTTGGCTATTAGCTTGCTCTTTTGTTCAAGGGCAGACTTCTATTTGTATAGGTGAACAATTATCGGTTTCTTCTAAAGTGTTAGGTGAAACGCGTACTATAAGTGTGTATTTGCCTGATTCGTATTACGACTCTACTTTAAAAAAGACAAATTATCCTGTGGTGTATCTGCTTGATGCAGAAACAAACTTCAACTATTTTACTACTTTGATGGAGAAATTGGCTCAGGGAATCCCTAATGTACCTGAAATGATTGTAATTGGAATTGAAAACACACAGCGCGAAAGGGATTTTGGGAGCGATAGTGACCGTTTTTGGCAGTTTGTAGCTGATGAGCTTATTCCTTTGGTTAAAAAACAATACAGATGTAGTGATTTTCGCATTTTAGTAGGTCACTCATTGAGTGGTTTGGCGGTGGTTTCTGCTCTTAACAAACATACAGAGCTATTTAATGCTTATATTGCACACGACCCAAGTTTATGGTGGGGAGAAAACGATGGAGAGCGGTTGTTCGAAGCGAATAAAGGGAAGGATTTTAAACATCGGATTTTTTATTTATCGTATTCGGGGAAGAAGGTGCGCAACAATGGACGCAGTAGGCATCGGGAGGCGATAGAGGCGGTGCAGGCAATGGCGACAAAGGGAGCTTTTAAGAATTTGGAGACTTATTTTGTTGAATATCCCAACGAGAATCACGGCACAATACAAGTGGTAGGAAATATGGATTTGATGCGGAGGCTTTTTGCAGAGATGTTCATCGACCGCAACGATATTGAGGAGAATCCAGCAGTTATCCAGCAGCGGTATGAGGCACTTTCTAAAAGGTTACATTATAAGTTTGTGCCGAGTGAGAAGTATTTGAGAAATACCGAGAAATGGCTGAAGAAAGTAAAAAGTGAAAAGTAAAAATAGAAAAGGTGCTTAGAGAGATTGTTTTCCAAGCACCTTTTTGTTTTGTTATTTAAAGCGACCGATAGCGTTGATGAAAGAAGCTCCTTTTACAGTGAGACCTTTGGTGGCTACATTAGTAGCAGGATTAATTACATAGATAGCAGGGTCACTGTTTTTTACATTTACTGGTAGATAGACTTTACCATTATAGACAGCAAGCTCTACGGGGTTTGACGTCATATTAGCAAAATCAGAGAGAGCTGGCAGTCCAGTTACCCAGTTGAAGGATTTAGCTTCCATATCTACAATAGCAAAGCGGTTTACATCTACTCCATTGAGGGCAGCTTTTGAAGCATCATTAAAGAACTCAAGCAAGAACTTATTACCGGTGATATGCCATACACGACGGAAGATTCCGTTACCGGATACTGCAGAAATATCAAAGAAGTAAGAGCTATCAAAGTCGGTAGCGCCTTGTTTGATACGCAAAGCACCTGCAGGTTTTGTTGAAGCAACATCGGGGGTTTGAGGAGCTTTTACTTTAGGAGGATTCTTAGCAATTGCACCTGAAAATACATATACATCGCCATTATCGGCTTTACCCATTTCTAACAAATATTGAGATTTGAAACGACCTGCGCTATAGCTGAGCTTATCGCTTTTATAGCTACGTTTGAGGTTCAAGTCTTTATCGAGTACCCCTACATATACTACATCAGGATTGTGGATTTTACCAGTGCTTGAACCTTGAGCTACTTGCACATCTTTGTAATCAGAAACTATCATACCGCTGAAGAACTCACCGTTACCATTGTCTAAGATACCAGCAAACGACACGATTTCTTGAGTAGAAGAGGAGGTGTTCATCTCAGGAAGAAGATTTGCTGTATGGATAGTTTTGGTAAAAGCTTTGGTATAATTGTTGGCATTGCGGAAGTTGAAGGTTGCACCGTCCTTTTTGCCTTCGTATTCTTGTCCGCCTACTACAGTTATCCAATAATCACTGAAGAAACCGAAAGTAGTGGCACGTTCGGCTACGTCAAAATCAGTAAGATGTTTTACACCTTGAGCTGTTTTTTCGTAAGAAATACCGATACCAGCTCCTTTAAAGCCATAGGATAGACCTACTGCTGTGTTCTTGTTGAACTGCCAGAAATAGCCATTGGCTTCTTTGAATTGTTCTTGGTTAGCAGAAAGAGGGAGTTCCCCATTTTCTACGTTTTTAGCGACCAATAGATAACGAGTTTTATTTTGATCACCTCCAGCATCGATGAAGAAGTTAGCTCCCTCTGCAGAAGGAGGAGGAACTGGAGTATTATCGTCTTTTTTGCAAGACGTAAGGGCTACGAAGCTAACTAATGAGCCTACAAGTAGCGTTTTTTTGAATGTTTGAAAATTGATATACATATATTTAGAAATTAGTTGTTAGAAATTAGGGGTTAGTAGAATCGGTAGGAGAGTTTGGCATAGAAAGCGCGACCAGCTTTTTGGAGGCTGTAGTTATCGTACAACAATTCATCGGTGATATTTTTGGCTTCTACGGAAAGACTTAACCGTTTGTTAGGAGTGTAGTAGGTAAGACTCACGTCGTGAGAAAGTTGACGAGGGACTTTAATTTTTGTTCCTTCGCTTTGCCACGAGGTAAAAAACTCTTCGGTGAAAAAGAGATTATAGTTTAGTGATAGTCTGTCGTGTTTAGCAATGAGGCTTTCTATATTACAAGTAGCATCGGCGTTGCCAAATAGATAAGGCATATTAGGCAAACGGTCGTTATAGATAGCAGAAGGGCGACCTGTTTCAGTAAATTCTTCTTTGTTACGCAAGTTCATATAAGACAAGTTGCCACCTACTGAAAATGCATCTTTATAGAAGAAATAGCGCAGGGTAGCATCGACTCCCATATTGAGTACCTTACCGTGATTTCGGCTTCCTGCGGAGCCTTCATTAGCTCCTGCACTGATAATACTTCTGATGATATAATCTTTGATATAACGATAGGCAAAACCCACTTCTACTAAGAATGAATGCACTTTGAACGCAGGTTGATAAGAGAGATTTACATTCAAGTTATCGCTATTTTCGGGTTTGAGCTTATAGTTGCCAATCTCTAAATCGCCATCGCCAAAGAGTTCGGTATCAGTAGGTAGACGGAAGCTCTTTTCATAAGAAAGTTTAGCTTGTAGAGGCTTTAAGAGCTGATAAGTAGTCGCCCCACCATACCCCCAAGCCTGAGTGTGATGAGTTTCTTCTTCATATACCGCGCGACTTCCATATCCAGTAACAATCACTGGACCTGTTACAACTGTATTGTAATATTTACCGAAAGCTAATATATTCCAACGCTCGGAAGGGGTAAACTTGTAGGAGAATCCAGAAATATTTTTCTCATTGACACGCCTCATAAAATCGGAATCGAGGGTATAGTTGGTAATGAGCATATTTTTGTTACGCCGAATGTAATTACTGAATGTGTGTGTGAGTTGAAAAGAGTGTTTTTCATTGAGTTGATAGTCTAAGTGTGAAGTAATATAGCCCGTTTTACCTTCAAAAATAGTGTTTTGGAGTTGCGATTCACCACGAGTAACCATTGGTTCATACTCACCCGTCCAGCTATAACGGCGAGCTTCTTCATCTACATTCTGAGTGGTGGTAAAATCATAACGCCCTGTAAGGAAGAAAGAGAGACCGTTGAGGATATTCTTTTTCTCATATTCTACTGAAGATGAATAGTTATGAGATTTGCGGTACTTACCTCCGAAGACTTTTTGCATTAGGTTGGCGTTTTGGAGTTGTTTATCCTCTTGACTATAATTAAGTGCAAAAGAAAGTTTATCAGCCCATTTTTCATCGAAGATATTCACACGACCTATGATAGCCTCGTTGTGATAACGGTCGTGAAAGCGTTTGAACCAACGTTTTTCTTTAGAGTAAGAGCCTGTTTGGAGGTCGAGATATTCGGTAAATACTTTATAGCTGTTATCGGAGTAATTTTGGTAAGCATTGAGTTCTACACTGATGTTATCGGTGAGGAATTGCCCGAGGTTTAAGGTACTTTTATGGGTGTTGAAAGAACCAAAAGTATAGGATAGATTGCCGTAGTTGTATCGGCTTTTGCGCGTTACTACATTTATAGCGCCCCCAAGAGCATCGGCACCAAAAGTAACAGGCACCACACCTTTGTAAATTTCGATACGTTCGATAAGTTCAGCGGGGATATTATTAATGCGAAAAGAGGCATTAGCTTCGTTCATAGGTACCCCATCGATAAAGATACGCACGTGACGACCGGTAAAGCCATTAAGATTGATTGCTGTCTCTGCCCCAACTCCACCAGTTTCGCGCATCTTCACCCCCGATACACGAGCAAGCATATCGGCAGCATTGCTGTTAAGATTGCGGAGCTGTTGAGCTTCGATAGCAACCACGTTGTAAGCTGCTTTTTGCACTTGCTTGATAGGTGATTGCCCTGTGAGCACAACCTCACTGAGTTGCGTAACTTCTTCATCTACAGGTTGAGAGAAGAGTTGAGTTACACAAAAAGAAGTGAGTAAAAGGATTATATTTTTAGGTGATAAAGGCATTAATATTATTTCTGATGAGAAAAAAGAGGGTGCAAAGATAGTAAATAAAATGGAATGATTCTAAAAAAATAGAAAATATTTAATATTAATAATATCAGAAGTGCTAATAATCAACCTTTACAAAGTTTCAAACTTATGCAAAGTGTGTATTGCTAAAAGTGATACATCGGAGTTTTTAGATTTTTAGGAAAATCTCGGAGGGACTAGGGTTTTCGGAGGAAAGTTTGGAAAAGAGCATAGAGGTTAAGGAGGTTCGGAAGGAAACGGAGAGATTCAAAAGAAGGTTAAGGTGATTTTTGGTGAAAAAAGGGTGTAAGGAGGGTGGGATTAGCTTATAGAGAGCTTATAGGAAGCTTATACGAATCTTGGACGATTGGTATAGGAAGGGCATATAAGTAGTTAAGAATGAGGAGTTAATAGTTAAGTAAAAAAGGTAGTTTTGAGGGTAATAAATCGAAAGAAAAGAGAAGAGAAATTGGTGAATTAGTCAATGAAAAAGCGCGATGTTTAAAATAATAAACATCGCGCTTTTCTTATCACTTTGTCAAAATCTAGAGATATTGGCAAAGTGTTTAACAGCTTGTCGTGCTACGACCGACTAACGACTATTCTTGTTGTTACTTCGTCAAAGGCTATTTCTTCACCCTCTGGCAGGCTATTTACAAAAGTGATGCTATCAGTAAGGGTTTCGTTCTTGATATAGGCTTCGTTGGCTGTAACGGCTGCTTGTAGGGCAGGGTGCGCTTGAAGGCGTATTTGTATGCGGTCGGTGATGTCGTAATCGTTGTCCTTACGGATATTCTGAATGCGGTTCACCAGCTCGCGAGCGATACCCTCTTGGCGCAGTTCAGGAGTGATGTGAATATCTAAAGCTACCAACAGACTGCCAGCGGTGGCTACCAACCAGCCTTCTATATCTTGGGTGCTGATTTCTACGTCGTCCAAACTCAAAGTAACCGTTTTGTCGGGCAGTTGCAAGCTGTACGTTTGTGCTTTTTCAAACTGTGATATTTCCTGCTGACCAAATTCTTGTACCGCTGTGGCTATAGCTTTCATATCCTTGCCAAACTTAGGTCCTAAGGTCTTGAAGTTCGGTTTGATTTGTTTTACCAATATACCTGAGGCATCTTCCAAGAGTTCTATTTCCTTCACATTCACCTCGTGCTTGATGAGGTTTGCTACGGCTTCTATTTCAGCGCGCTCAGTGGCGTTGGCTATCGGTATCATTATCTTTTGCAATGGCTGACGCACCTTGATGCTTTCTTTCTTGCGCAACGATAGTACTAAGGACGAAATAGTCTGCGCTTTCTGCATCTTGCTTTCCAATGATTTATCAATGTAGCTTTCATTAGCTACTGGGAAATCGGTGAGGTGTACACTCTCTTTGTTTTCTTTACCGGTAACGCTCACCAAGTCTTTGTACAATCTATCAGCATAGAAAGGTGCTACAGGCGCCATCAGTTTGGCGATGGTTATGAGGCAGGTGTAAAGGGTTTGGTAAGCGGCTATCTTATCAGTTTCGTATTCTCCTTTCCAGAAACGACGACGTGAGAGGCGTACGTACCAGTTACTGAGGTTTTCTTGTACAAAATCGGAAATAGCACGCGTAGCACGGGTAGGCTCATACTCAGCATAGAGCGCATCTACTTCTTTAATGAGGGTATTGAGTTCCGAAAGTATCCAGCGGTCTATTTCAGGGCGTTCAGCCAGTGGTATATCGGCTTCTGCATAAGTGAAGCTATCGGTATTGGCATAGAGTGCAAAGAATGAATAAGTGTTGTAGAGCGTACCGAAGAATTTACGGCGCACTTCGGCTACTCCTTCCAAGTCGAATTTGAGGTTATCCCAAGGGTTTGCGTTAGAAATCATATACCAGCGAGTGGCATCGGCACCATACTCGGCTATGGTAGTGAAGGGGTCTACCGCATTGCCCAAGCGTTTCGACATCTTTTGTCCGTTCTTGTCGAGCACCAATCCGTTCGATACTACGTTTTTGTACGCCACACTATCGAATACCGAAGTAGCAATTGCGTGAAGTGTATAGAACCAACCGCGTGTTTGGTCTACCCCCTCCGCAATAAAGTCGGCTGGATAAGCGGTATGTTTTTCTATATAGTCTTTGTTTTCAAAAGGATAGTGCCATTGTGCATACGGCATAGAGCCAGAGTCGAACCATACGTCGATAAGGTCGGTTTCGCGGTGCATTGGCTTGCCCGAAGGCGATACGAGCACTATGTTATCTACGATATTTTTGTGTAAATCTACCTTGTCGTAATTGCTTTCGGAGTTGTCGCCCACTACAAAATCTTTATAAGGGTCGGCTGTCATCACTCCTGCCGCGATAGCTTTTTGTATTTCGGCTTTTAGTTCTTCTACCGAACCTATGCAGATTTCCTCTTGTTTATCGGCTGTACGCCAAATAGGTAGCGGGATACCCCAATAGCGCGAACGCGAAAGGTTCCAGTCGTTAGCATTTTTAAGCCAGTTGCCAAAACGCCCTTCACCAGTAGCTTTAGGTTTCCAGTTGATGGTTTCATTGAGCTCGAACATACGGTCTTTGAAGTCAGTAACCTTTATAAACCACGAGTCGAGCGGATAGTACAACACGGGTTTATCTGTACGCCAGCAGTGCGGATAGCTGTGTACGTATTTTTCTACTTTGAAGGCTTTGTTTTCTTCTTTTAGGAGAATCGCCAAGCTCACATCCCACGATTTTTCAGGCGCTTGCCCTGCATCGTAATACTCATTTTTGATGTATTTGCCGGCAAAAGCCTCAGGAATATTGTGCCCTGTGATAAATTTTCCTTGTAAATCTATTAACGGAATCAAATTGCCGTGAGCATCTTTCACAAGTATTGGAGGGATACCATATTCTTTGGATACGCGGGCGTCATCAGCACCAAAAGTAGGAGCGATATGTACAACACCGGTACCTTCATCGGTGGTAACAAAGTCGCCTGCAATCACGCGGAAAGCTTGGTCAGCATTCTCGGCAGGAGTGCACCAAGGAATGAGCTGCTCGTAAGTAGTACCCACGAGGTCAGCGCCTTTGCATTCTCCTAATACTTGGTAAGGAATTGTCTTGCTTTCAGGCGTATAAGCTGCTAAGGCTGCAGCATCGCCCTCTACGAATTTCTTGCCGAATTGTTTTGCTAAAAGCGGTTTACCGATGATGATTGTTATCGGCTCAAAAGTATATTGATTGTAGGTTCTTACGAGTACATACTCAATCTCTTTGCCCACAGCAAGTGCAGTGTTTGAAGGCAATGTCCAAGGGGTGGTCGTCCAAGCGAGGATATGAATAGGTTCTTTTATACTTTCAAAGTGTTTAGCCAACTTTTCTGGGAACTGACGCACTTTAAACTGTGCCACAACAGTAGTATCGCTCACATCGCGGTAGCAACCAGGTTGGTTGAGTTCGTGCGACGATAAGCCTGTTCCTGCCTTAGGCGAATACGGCTGAATGGTGTAGCCTTTGTAGAGCAACTGTTTGTTGTACAGCTGTTTCAAAAGCCACCACACGCTTTCCATATATTTGGGTTTATAGGTGATATAAGGGTCTTCCATATCCACCCAGTAGCCTATTTTCTCGGTAAGGTCATTCCAGATATCGGTATAGCGCATCACGGCTTCCTTACAAGCCTTGTTATAGTCCTCTACGCTTATTTTTTTGCCTATATCTTCTTTGGTAATGCCGAGTTCTTTCTCTACCCCAAGTTCTACAGGCAAGCCGTGAGTATCCCACCCTGCTTTGCGTTTTACTTGAAATCCTTTCTGAGTTTTATAACGGCAGAAAATATCCTTAATAGAGCGCGCCATCACGTGGTGAATACCAGGTACGCCATTGGCAGACGGTGGTCCTTCAAAAAACACGAACGGAATAGCGCCCTCGCGTGAGGTGATACTCTGCTCAAAGATGTTGGCGGCTTTCCAGAAAGCCAATATTTCTTCTGCTATCTTAGTAAGGTCTAAGTGTTTGTACTCGTTGAATTTCATATAAAACAATAATTAATGATGAATGGTAAATGGTTAATATTGGTGCAAAAGTAGAAAAAAAGTTTCAAAGTACCAAGTTACTCTTCTAATCAGGGTTCTCAGGTGTTTTATAGCGACTCTTCACTTCCGCCAGCATCGTCCAAACATCTACGCCTCCTATTTTGGTTTGGTGAATTTGCTCAAAACCGTGTTTTTGGTAGAAAGATACATTTGTTTCGGTATTAGTAACCAAACTAAGTTGGCTACCTCCTTCACGTGCTACTAAAGGCAAAACGGCTTCGTCTAAAAATCTACCTCCTATGTGTTTGCCTTGCCACGCGGGACTCACTACAAAACTCTCTAAATACCATCTGTTTTCAGAAGTTTGTTTTTTGGCGTGCTCGCTACTCTTGTCTAAGAAAGGCAAGAAACATTGAGTGGGTTTGGCATAACGCCAAAGCGCAAAAGCTCCTGAGCGTAGGTAATCCCAAAGGGTAATACGAGTGTATCGCAACGATTGCATCACGGCAACGGCTATAATTTCGTCGTTTTCTTCGGCTATCAAGCAATAACCCTTACGGATATTACTCATCACTTGCACATAATGCAATTTGTTCAGATAGTCGATATACTTGCTATCGGTAGTAAAAAAAGAGTTGAGCACCGCGCGATACATATTGTAGTTAGCAAAAGCATCGGTGAGCACAGTGGCTACTTTGCGCGCATCGGCGGGAGAGGCAAGACGGTAGTTCATAAGTGGACGATTTGTAGATGAAAGTACAAAGATACAATATTTTTGTTAATGCACCAATTGTTCTCAGCTCTACCTCTACTATAAAAAACTTTGCCAAAGGCTCTTGTCCTTTGGCAAAACATATAAAAATAACAGCATCTAATTTCTATGTTCTATTTTCTAACTTCTACTGAAATCTTTCCTTTTAGCGTTTTACTTTTTGCCTCAATACTAATTTCGCCTGCTTTTTCACCTGCTTGTACCATCATTACTAATTTTCCATTGAAAAGGTGCATTTTAGGTAAGTGGAATGGGTCGGTGCAAGTAGCATCGCCATTGGCAGCTGCTTTATAAAAGCCAGCACCTTTAACGCTGAACTGCACAAGGTCATTCACTGTTGGGCATAAATTACCGTCCTTATCTACCGCTTCTACGGTGATGAAAGCGAGGTCTTTACTATTAGGGGTAAGCACTGTTTTGTGCTCAGTGCTAAGGCGCAAAGCATAAGGCTTGCCAGCGGTACGTATTTCTTTTTCGGCTACTGCCTTACCATTAGCATCGTAAGCTACTACTTTCACAGTACCAGGTTCGTACTTAGTATCCATCCACATTAGGCGGTAACGTTTCTGACGTTCTAAATCTGAAGGATTGCCGTCTTTTTCTTCCTCTTCTAATTTTATAGAGAGGTCTTTACTGCGTTTTCCTTGACTCTTGCCATTGATAAACAATTCGGCAGAAGGATAATTAGTATAAACGAAGATAGGAGTTACTTCACCCTCGCGCCCTTCCCAATTCCAATGAGGCAGGATATGCAAGGTTTCGGCTTCCTTATTCCAATGTGAGCGGTAGAGATAGAAGCGGTCTTTGGGTAGCCCAGCCAAATCTACTGCTCCAAAATAGGAACTATGTGAAGGCCATTCTACATAGTAAGGAGTAGGTTCGCCGAGATAGTCGAAACCTGTCCAGATAAACTCTCCTATGGTATAAGGCAAATCCTCTTGATGTATCCAGTCGTCTTCGGGCAAGTTCGACCAACCGCAGTGTTCTACGTCATAAGATGACGATTGCATATCGGGGTATTTAGCCATTGATTTGCGCTCTACGGGGAACTTATACACTCCACGCGAGCTCACCGTCGAAGCCGTTTCACTACCCAAAATAAGCTGTTGTGGCAACTTGCGGTAAGCCTCTTTGTACTTAAACGGACGGTAGTTGAAGCCCATTAACTGCATCGTTGCTGCCATATTGTTTTTAAGTACATCGTGGGGTCTATCCATACCATTGCTCACGGGGCGGGTACTATCGTATTTTTTGATGATATCTTGCAAATAGCGCGCTACTTGTGAGCCACTTTCTACACTCTGTTCTTCCACCTCATTCCCGATGAACCACATCAGCACACTAGGGTCGTTGCGGTAGTGTTTTACAAGGTTCGTAAGGTCTTTTTCAGCCCAGTCTTTGAAGTACAAATGATAACCGTTTTCTACTTTGGGGATAGCCCATTCGTCGAAACTCTCTACGGCGAGTAGCATACCCATTTCATCGGCAGCGCGCACATATTCAGGCGCGGGCATATTGTGCGAAGTGCGGATAGCATTCACACCCATATCCTGCATAATGCGTATTTGTCGGCGTATAGCACTCTCATTTACTGCCCCGCCCAGCGGACCTAAATCGTGGTGCATACACACCCCTTGTATTTTGATTTTGCGTCCGTTGAGGTACAGACCATCGTTAGGCTTGAGTTCGATAGAGCGCACCCCAAAGGTAGTGGTTACCACATCTTTCAGCGTATCACCTTCATAGAGCTTGGTAACCGCTTTATAGAGGTAAGGCTTGCCGATGTCCCACAAGTGAGGATTATCAATATACAGTTCTGCTGAAATCTTATCGGTAGTGTAAGGAGTCGCTTTGGTATTAGCATACGCTACTTTTTCACCTTGATTATTGAAAATAACAGTTTCTGCCACAACAGAAGTCTTCTTATCAGCTACAAACTCAGTATTTACTACTACTTTGGCGAAGTTGTTTGTTATTTCGGGGGTGGTAATCTGTACGCCCCAAATAGGGATATGCGTCTTGTTTTTAGTGATAATATGCACATTGCGGTACAAGCCTGCCCCTGGATACCAACGCGACATCTGGGTGAGGTTGTTGAGTCGCACTGCCAAAGTGTTGTTATTGGCTTTTACGTAAGGAGTGATATCCAAAAAGAAAGTGTTGTAGCCGTTGTGCCATTCACCCGCTTTTTGTCCGTTTACGAATACTTCGGGGTTACTCATCGCCCCGTCAAACTGTACAAACACCTGCTTATCGGACGTAAGTTCAGGCACGTTAAACTGCGTGCGGTACCAACCTACGCCTACAAAAGGTAACCCTCCCGTACGCCCTGTGTGTTCAATAGCCGCTTTTTGTCCGTCCTGCTTGATAGCCGTGCGCTGGATATCGTTTTCCATATCAAAAGGACCATAGATAGCCCAGTCGTGGGGCACGATTACGCGTTGCCATTTCGCATCGTTGTAATTGGTTTGTGAGAACACTGGTTTATCCTCACGGGTAAATTTCCACCCTTTTTCAAGAGTTTGCTGTTGTTGCGACCAGCTTGTAGCGACAACGCCTAATAAAAGTAAAAGGTTGATTTTATTCATTATTATAGGTTATTTCTTATAGTGATTTAATATACTATTTATCTTTATTTGTTCTTTTTGTTTTATATAGTTTTCCATAAAATTCCAATCAGGACTCCCTTTTTCATTAACAGGAAGAAGAATCTTTGTTCTATTTAATCTTCCTAAAGTAGCTCCATTACTACCCCAAGAGAATTTTTGCATTTGTAACTTCAATAAAGGAATTATAAATAAAGCAATATATTTGTTTAGATAAGGATTTCTTAGAATTTGAATATTTTGTCCAGTATAAAAGGGATTTTCTTGATAAAAAACAGTCTGAGTATCCAAGCCGATAGTAATAACATTTCCTTCATCTGCTTGGTATATTGTTTTTTGCTTATTTACAAACATTTGGATACCATTATCAATGTTACTACGAGTAATATATGGGGTATTTCCTTCTATTATGGAAAGTTTATTTTTGTCTATACCACTTTTTGTAGCTTTGATATCAAAAACCCCATCTTCACCACCTATAAAAAATGATTTCCATTGTTTGTCTTTCAAATTTTGGTCTATAATGGTAATGTTAAGATTTTTATGAGTGTAATATGTGGTTAAAAGCTTTTTAAAAGTAAATTCCTTTTGCTTTATATAATTTTCCATAAAAAGCCAATCTGGGAGAGATTCATTATTTATGGGTAATAACATTTTTTGTCTCCTTAATATAGAAGTAGATAATTGATAACCATAATGATATTTAAAAGCGAACTTCTTTATTATGGGTATTAAAAATTTTGCTGAATAAGAATTTAAATTGTATCCTTTTGGAGAAATACCATGTATTTTCATATCAAGACTTGAAAGGTTTTTTTGATAAAATACACTCCCTAAAAAAGAGATACTAATGAAATTTTCAAAAGTTCTAAATTTATTACTTTCTACTCTATTAGTAAAAAGAGCTACTCCATTATTAATATCAGTAGCTGTTATTCTAGGAATATTACCTTCCTGCATTTCTTCTTTATTAAGTAAAGCTCCTGTAAAGATATAAAAAATATCACTTACTTTAAAGGATTTCCACTTTCTATTGTTTAAATTTAACGCTTCTTTCATAGTTTATTTTTTTCTTCAAAAAGATAAGCTCGCCCATGAGTGATCATATTCACTTCAAAAGTAAGGTAATCAGCTATTACTTTTTCAAAATCATCATCTACAGGTAGTTCATCATTGAAATAGTAAAAAGAATGTAACCATTCATCATCAGCCTCAATGGTAGTTTCTACACAGAATTTTGTCTCTGCCTCTTGCCTATCAAACCATACGTCAAGCAAATGCTGTTTTTTGTCTTTTGCCGATTGAGTTGCAATAAGTCCTATATGTTTTTGAACTTCAAAACCATCATTTTCAAAATTAATAAACTTAACTATTTTATTTTTATAGTGAGGTATTCCAGCTGTAAAAATTGCAATACAAGGGTTAGTACCTACCCCATAAAACGTATTTCTATTAAGAGTAATAACTCCTTCTAAAGTATGCTTTTTGAGAATATTTTTTTTAATTTCTTTCTCTTCTTTTGTTTTTCCTGTCACAGCCGATTGAGGAATAATTACAATAGCTTTTCCCTCGATAGTTAAAGAGTCTAATAAATGTTCCGTAAAAGCTATTTCATACAAGGTTGGATTTGTTTTTGAACCTTGTGAATAAGGTGGGTTCATCATTCCTATATTACAACCTTTTAATTGTAGTTGATGAGCATTTTGTTTTAAAAAATCTTCTTGTTCTAAATTACTTTTTCCATCCCCTCGTAAAATCATATTAGTGGTAGCAATAGTAAACATATAAGGTTGCATCTCTAATCCATGTAATTGTTGTTTTTTGATATTAGCCTGTAATTGTACATCTTGAGTTTGTTGCAACATATAGTGCATTGCTGAAATGAGAAAACCCGCCGTACCACAACAGGGATCAAGCACTGTGTCAGTGGATTTCAGTTGAATGAGTTCGCAAAAAAGTTCTGTAATGTGTTTAGGAGTAAGAACAATGCCTAAAGATTGGGCATCACCACTTGAATAGGACATAAATTCGCTATAAAATCTTCCTATATAATCTTCAGCTGAAGAAATATATTTCATGTTATGATAAACATTAGAATCTAAAAATTCTGTATAGTGTTTTAAGGGTGTCTTACCTAAAGAGGTATTTATTTCGTTAATGGCTTTAGTGTCCTTAATAATCGTAAATTGGCTTAGCAATTTGTCTTTTTTTACTAATGGGGAAACTCGAGCTCTATCCAAGTTAGTTGCGATAGCATCATATATTTTTTCTCCATCAGTTTTCATACTATCCCCTGTAAGGGTATTAATTGAAAAACTGCCAAATTTTACTTCATTGAGAGCAAGGAGAATACCTGATACAATCAAAGGTTTGTCTTTATCTTGAATACTACCATAATCTCTCAAATCTTTATGTAATACTTTAGCATCTTTAAGAATTTCTTCTGTAGTTTTTTCTTGTGTAGTTTTTTCTTTTACAACACTTTGAATATAATATTCTTCAATGTTTTTTTCATTGAATAATGTAAAAGTTTCCACATCTTCTAATTCTTTATATTCTCCTCGTTCATTTATAAAAATAGGAGTTATTCGATGTCTTTTTTCATCACCTGAAATTCCAAAAGCTAAGATTTTTTTATATGAGGTATTCTTGATAAGATGCAAGCCATAGTGCAAAGCCCCGTTCAAAGCATAGTTAATGGTTCCATTTATATCTTGAGCAATAAGATTATTCTCATTTCGTTTTACATGTAAAGTAGTGTCCTTTTTATCTTCTATTACAAGTAAAAAATCTTTTACTGTAGCAATATATTCAGGACTGCCTTTTTCTCCATTTTTTTTCTTGGAGGCAGTTTTTAGAGCCTTATCTATCTCTAGTATGGAACTTCCTTGTGCTGTAGGTGTAATACCAGCTTCTTTAAGTAAATCATATACCCACAAATCAGTATTTGCTTCTATTTTCTTAGACATTTTCTTATTATTTTTTTTGGCAAAGATAAATCATAAAAACTATTTTTCCTAATTAAATTATTCCTATTTCTTCACTTTCCGAAGCTTCTTAAAAAACGTTTCTTCCCGCTCGGCTATGGTGTACAACTGCTGTGAGAGGGCGTTATACACATCAGCTTGGGTGCTGCGGTTCTTGTATACGCGGGCTATGGCTACTGCAAAGTCGCGCCACGCATCACCTATATCCGTAATTTCTTTGGAGAGCTCTAATAAGGCATCGTTTTTTAGGAGTTTGCCTGCTTCTTGCAAGAAAGCACCGTAGATAAACCTAAATCCCGCACCCCCAGTACCTATCTCTTCCTGCATACGTATCAGCTGAGCGAGGTAGTGATTGGTAGTCTTTGCACCTTTCTTGCGGTGCCATTTCAGTATATCCTTGCTGAGTTTCTTAATTCCTGCTACACCCACTATGGGCACAGGAGCGAGCATCGTACTGCACGTCTGCTTAATACCCTTCCATATTGCCTTTTCCAACTGAAGCTCTTTGGGTAAATGAGTAGGGTAGTAGAGGTGTCCTTTGGGTGCCAATACGCCATTGGCAAAACGCACTTTGGTGAGCTCCTCAGGTGTAAGCGTTGTAGTATAAGGAATCACAGGGTCGCTGATAAGGTACTTGCCGTCTTCTTTGCCATAAACTACAAGGTTGTGCGCGTTGAAATGAAAGCGGTACTCATCGGGGAAATAAGGTAGGTTGAACACCCCCACTTGCAAACCCGTAGGGATACCCTTGGCAAGATTGTCGTCGAGGGCTTGTTCTGCTTTTTCAGCAGAAGAGAATTTTTGGCGTTTCACCTTAAATCCTAAGCGTTTGGCTACTTTGCTGAAAATGTGTCCCGGCATTGTGCGGTAACTAATAGCAGGTGCTTCGTTCACTCTTATCCAAGGAAAGTAGAAGAACAACAGTCCCGACCCAATCCCAAAGACCATCGGTTCACTCAGTTCCACTCCATTGAAGTGCAACAAATTAGAAGCTACTCCATTTTCACAGTGCGCCGACTGTTTATGTTCAAAATCTATTGTCATAGTGAGTAATAAAGCGCAAAGGTAGGGCATAATTAGCAAATGAGCAAATTTCACAATTTGCGAAAGCGCACAAATGTAAGAAAATTATCAGTGTGAATCAAAATTTTAAGGAATGATTATCTCTGATTTACAACCTCATAGTCGTTTTTCCGTCCCTACATTCCCCCTTTGGAGGGGGCTAGGGGGAGGTTTCTTTTGATTTTCCGTCACTACAATTCCCTCTTTGAGGTAGCCAGCAACAGCTGGGTATGTGCCCCGCGAGAACGTAGTATGTGATAGGGGTGAGGTTTGTCACCTTTTTCCAGCTTGTCCCCCTTCGGGGTTCGGGGGCTTACCGAATAAAAGACTCGCCACATTCCCCCTTTTTCGTCGCTCTCTACTCGTCACTACACCCCCTCTCCTTGGGAGAAGTCTCCGAATAGGAGAGTATGTGAACGGGGTGAGGATTCCTCTTTCTTTCGCCTCGAAACCCCGTTTTTACCATTTTTAGCCTTGTTGTATTATACTATGAATCAATTGCTTATATACCCTTTCTATACCAATCGTCCAAGATTCGTATAAGCTTCCTATAAGCTCTCTATAAGCTAACCCCACCCATCTTACAGCTCATTTTTTACCTCTATCCTAAATCACTCCTTCCGAATCTCTCCGTTTCCTTCCGATAGCTCCGATATGTCACTTTTTGCGGCTCGCTCCTTTGCCAAAGTTAATCGCCCGTAGCTTTTCCGTTACCGCATTCTCCCTTTGAAAGAAGTCCGCGAGGGCGGGTGTTTATACAACAATAATGACCGTCGCTTCTCCCCCTAATGCCTATGGCCTAAGGCCTAAGGCCTCACTTCTTCTTTTTGCTAATAAAAAATTATTTTGTACCTTTGCCTTTATATTTACATTTAATAAAAACAGTATTAAAATGAAAAACATATTTATTATTTTATGTGTGATGAGCATTAGCATAGCCTGCTCTCAGCAAGAAAAGGAAGACCCTTCAACAAAAGAAAATAACGATTATTTAAAAAAAGGAGGGTGGAAATTAGTTTGGGAAGACGATTTTAATCGCGACAATATCTTTGCTACCGGTATATGGTCAAAAATATGGGGGTGCCCAGATTCGGATGCTGATTGGTGCAAAACAATGAGTCAAGACCCTAGCTTGTTCGAGATAAAGAATGGCAATCTTATCCTCTTAGGCAAACCCAGTACAGACCCCGCCAAAGACAAGTCTAAATATATCACTGGGGGTGTTTCTACCAAGGACAAAAAATACTTCGAAAAAGGACGCTTAGAAATCCGTTGTAAGCTCGAAGCCACTCAAGGAGCCTGGCCTGCTATCTGGATGGTACCCAATGCTCCTTGGCCTACGGGCGGTGAGATAGACATCGTCGAACGACTCAATTACGAGCCTTTTGTACACCATACGGTACACTCCACTTACACCAAAGCAGGTAATAAAACTCCTAAAAGCACCGCTACAGCTCCTATCAACCCCGATGATTATAATATCTATGCCGTAGAGCTCGACACCGATGAATTGCGCTTTTATGTAAACGGCAAACAAACTTTTAGTTATGCACGTGTGCTCGGGAAAGAAAGTGAAGGGCAATTCCCCTTTGCTCGCCCCTATATGTTGCGCATCGATATGCAATTAGGCGGTAGCTGGGTAGGCGAAGTAAAACCTTTTACCAAACCGGTAAGAATGTACGTAGATTGGGTGCGTTTTTATCAGAAATAATAATCCCAAATAAAAAAAATAACATTTTTATTTTGGTAGTTCTGAAAATAATACTAATTTTACGCCCCAATTTAAATAAGTACTATAATTTTTATGGAAGAAGGAAACATCAGAGTGCGCTATTCCGATAAGGAATTAGAAGAATTTAAAGCGCTTATAGAAGAAAAAATCAAAAAAGCACAAACCGATTTAGAGCTTATCAAGAGTTCATATATGAACAGTGCCACTAATGGTACCGACGATACATCTCCGACTTTCAAAGCCTTTGAAGAAGGCTCTAAGGTAACTAGCAAAGAGGAAAATACCGCATTGGCTATTCGTCAAGAAAAGTTCATACGCGACCTCAAGAATGCACTTATCCGTATCGAAAACAAAACCTATGGCATCTGTCGTGTAACAGGTAAACTCATCGATAAACGTCGCCTTATGGCAGTACCTCACGCTACTCTTAGCATCGAGGCTAAAAATATGCAATAGCCATACCCTAAAAATGACGCTCACCGAGTACTTACACCAAGAAACTCAAATCAACACCGAGACACTTGCTTTTATCAATAGCCTATTTGAGCAACAAGAGTACAAAAAATACCACTTGTTGCTCAAAGAAGGCTCACATTCCAAACAATTGTTTTATGTTGAAAAGGGGCTCTTGCGCCTGTTTTATAACAAAGAAGATAAAGACATTACCCACACCTTCCTTTTGGAACAAATGTTTTATTTTCCCGTAGAAAATATCTATTTCTCCCAGCCTTCACTCTTCTCTTTAGAAACGCTGGAAGACAGTGTAGTATGGGTAGCCTCTTTCCCCGAAGTAGAACGCGTAATAAACGAACATCAAGAACTCGAACGCCTAATGCGATTCCTATTAGTGTCAGCCATCAAATCGCTTACAGAGCGTCTACATACTATAAAATTCCAAACTGCCCAAGAGCGGTATGACCTCCTCTTGCACACTTATCCTCAAATACTTCTGCGTGCCCCCTTAGGGCACATAGCTTCTCTATTAGGTATTACTCAACAAACCCTCAGCGTTATTCGTGGAGCAACTCGCACAGGTGATAAAGGGGTAAAATAATTTGCTATTTCAAAAAATAGTTGTATATTGCGCCCATCAAACAGTGTAATAATACCCTATTTGTCTATGCAAACAAAAGAAAAATATCAATTAGAAGTTACCGTAAACGCCTCTCCGCAATTGCTCTATCAATACATCTCTACCCCAGCAGGTCTCGCTTCGTGGTACGCCGACGATGTGCGCGCTAATGAAGAAATCTACACTTTTGTATGGAATGGAGTAGAAGAAGCAGCTCAGATATTGCGCAAAAAGTTGGACGACCATATTCGTTTCCATTGGGAAGACGATAACGACGCTTCTACTTATTTCGAAATTAAAATCAATGTGAATGATATGACTCAAGAAGTCTCCCTTATCATTACTGATTTTGCCCTCCCTAATGAAATAGAAGAAGCTAAACAGCTTTGGGAGCTCCAAATAAACGACCTTAAAGCTAAAATAGGAGCAAGCTAAATATGAAACTCAATTATAACGGTAACCTCATTACCGATAGCGATACCGTCTTAACTATTAAAAACCGTGCTTTCCTCTACGGCGATGGCGTGTTCGATACTTGCAAATACAGCTACCAAAAACTAATCTTTTGGGAAGAACACTACCTGCGCCTAATGGCAGGTATGCGTATCTTGCGTATGGATATCCCTATGGTATTCTCTATGGAGTACCTCGAAGAGGAAATCCTTACACTTATTAAAGCCAATAGCCTTGAAAATAATCCGGTACGAGTGCGTATTACTGTTTTCCGTAAAGATGGGGGTAAGTATACACCCATTACCAATGAGGTAGATTATATCATAGAAACCGAAGTAATGAACAATCCTTTCTATGTACTCAGCGAAGAACCTTACGAGGTAGAACTCTTTAAAGACTTTTTTGTACAACCCGACCTCTTAGCAAATGTAAAGCACATTAATCGCACGGTGAACGTGTTAGGCAGTATCTTTGCCGAAGAAAACGACTATCAGAATTGCATCTTGCTGAACAGCAACAAGAGTATTGCAGGAATGCTGAACGGTAACCTGTTTGTAGTACAAGGCAATACCTTAAAAACACCCCCACTAACCGATGGAGCACTGAATGGTATTACCCGCAAGATGCTTATCAAAACCCTTAATAAAACCGAAGACTACGAGGTGATAGAGACCTCTATTTCACCTTTTGAACTTCAAAAAGCCGACGAGCTGTTCTTTACCAATAGTCTTGTAGGGATTCAGCCCATCAGTCAGTATCGCAAAAAAGCATATCCTTGTACTACTGCCAAAAGCCTTATCGGTAAACTGAATACTAGTGCCCGATTTGGAGTGGTATAAGTGTGAGCCACACGGGCAATTAAAAAGAGGTGAATAAATTATGAATGTTGAGATTAAAAAACTTAAAGAGAAAAAAATATTGGTTGCCATTAGTGGCGGTATCGATAGCGTAGTACTCACACATTTACTGTACACTCACGGTATAGAACTGCTTTTAGCACACTGCAACTTTCAATTGCGCGGAACAGAAAGTGACGACGATGAGGCTTTTGTACGCACTTTTGCTGCGGAGCTTGGCGTTCCTTTAGAAGTAAAGCGTTTTGATACACATCAATATGCGAGTTCTCATCAATTGAATACTCAGTTGGCTGCTCGCGAATTGCGCTATCAGTGGTTCGATGAGTTGGCAAGCACCCATTTCTGCGATGCTATCGCTACGGCTCATCACGCCAATGATAACCTCGAAACCTTCTTTATTAACCTTTCCAGAGGTAGTGGTTTAGAGGGGCTTTTAGGCATTCCAGAAGAAAAAGATACTATTATACGTCCGTTATTACAATTCTCTCGTCAGCAGATATACGAATATGCGCAAGCAAAACGCCTTAAATGGCGTGAAGACAGCAGTAATGAAACAAATAAATACGTGCGCAATGTAATTCGGCACGATATAATACCGAAATTAGCATTAGTGCACCCTAATTATTTAGAGAATTTTAATCAAACGCAGGAATACTTACACCAATCAGCACGATTTATAGACTTTTATATAGAAAAACTCAAAGAAACTTGTTTTGAAGGACATAATCCTATACAAATAAACATAGAAAAACTACAAGTTGTTCCTGAATTGGACTTTGTTTTACATAAACTCTTCTACCCTTACGGATTTGGCAATGTAAAAGACCTCAAAAACCTATTGCTGAATGCCGAAGCGGGTAAACAAGTACTTTCGCCTACCCATATCCTCATAAAAGACAACACTTGTCTTTGGTTAAAGCCAAATGAAGCAAAACGCAGTTTAAGTTTGCTGATTTCGGAAGATATGGCTGAGGTATACGACCCCGTTCATCTTCGTTTTGAATTTATAGAGGGCAAGGTGAAAGTGAAAAATCCAATCCCTACTGAAATATATGTTGATGCCGACAAATTGCAATACCCACTTATGTTGCGCTATAAGAAAGAAGGCGATGTGTTTTATCCTTTTGGAATGAACAGCGAGAAGAAGCTCAGCAAGTTCTTTACCGATGAGAAATACACCCAAATAGAGCGCGAAGATCAAGTGCTTTTATGTAGTGGTGACGATATTGTGTGGGTGGTAGGCAAGCGCTTAGACGACCGTTTTAAAATTACCAAAGAGACCAAAAGAGCAGTAAAAATTAGCAAATTAGAGAATTAGCAAATTAAAAAATGGTGACGGAAAGTCGAAGGTAATGTGGCGGGAACTATTCTTTCGGGTGGAGTTTTCTTAAAGAAAATATAAAGCTAT
The DNA here is from genome assembly GCF_013394735.1 of Capnocytophaga sp. oral taxon 902. Lineage (NCBI taxonomy): Bacteria > Pseudomonadati > Bacteroidota > Flavobacteriia > Flavobacteriales > Flavobacteriaceae > Capnocytophaga > Capnocytophaga sp. oral taxon 902. Next base: position 1,019,550 of record NZ_CP058261.1, on the reverse strand, counting down.
GACAGCTATAATACTCTATTTGACCTCATATAAAATAATTTTATTTCGTTTATTTTGCTATTTCATTTTTTTGTTGTACCTTTGGCACATATTTTAAAGAAATCAACCTCATAGTATTATGTTAAGGAAATTATATCTCTATGTGCTATTGTTCGTATCGGTTTCGGCGTTTTCGCAAGTGAAAGTGGAAGGAACAGTGATAGATGAACTAAACAGCAAGCCTTTGCAAGGGGTAAAAGTGCGTGTGAGCACTTCTCCGCGCGAAGCAGTTACCAATAGTAAAGGTAAGTATACGCTTCAATTGCCAGAAGGGGAACACTTGCTACTCTTCTCCCTTAGTGGTTATAGCAGTGCTGAGCAACTCATTTCATTAGGAGACACTCATCCTTACACCGTGCCTACGGTTTCCCTCTCGGGTGACTATCAGCAGGAAGCTGAGCAATTGGCAGTGATTACTGAAAGCGAACTAGAAGACGACGAAAGTGGTGCTGATGCGATGTCGGGACTTTTGCAAAGTTCACAAGATGTGTTTATGCGTAGGGCGGCTTTCGATTTCAGTTCGGTGTTCTTCAAACCTCGTGGTTATGACTCCAAAGACGTAACGGTGCTCATTAACGGTATCCCGATGAACCGACTTGAAAACGGTCGTGCCCAATGGGCGAATTGGGGAGGGCTTAACGACATCACTCGCAACCAAGAAATGAGCAACGGATTGGTAAAATCCGATTATACTTTTGGGGGATTGATGGGCTCTAACTACATCAATATACGTCCGTCGCTTAACCGTGCAGGACTTCGCATAACAACTTCAGCCAGCAACCGCAGTTATACCGGTAGGCTTATGGCTACTTACAACTCGGGTGTACAGCGCAACGGATTGGCGTATATGGTTTCGGCTTCACGCAGGTTTGCGCCTCAGGGTAGTTGGGTAGACGGTACGCTCTACAACGCTTATGCTTTTGCAGCAGGAATAGAATATCAGCTTAATAACTATAGTAGCTTTAACCTGATAGGAATGTTTTCGCCGGTGAAGCGCGGTAAGACCTCGCCACTGACTCGTGAGGTACTCGATTTGATGGGCTACCAATACAATCCTTTTTGGGGTAAACAAAATGGCGACAAGCGCAATTCGCGTAACCGTATCGTTTCAGAGCCTATCTTCGTTTTGTCTTATAACTATTTGAAAAACGACACGCGCCTGAATGTGGACTTGGGTTATCAGTTTGGTGAAATAGGCAATACGCGTATTAGTTATTCGAATGCTCAAAATCCTGAGCCTAATTACTATAAACTTCTGCCAAGTTATTACTTAAACCAAAACCCTTCTGACGAAACGATGGCAGCCTTACAGAAAGACTATTTCTTAACGCATTCGCAACTGGACTGGGAAGAGCTTTATCGGGCGAACTACAACACTACCGATAAGCGCAGTGCTTTTATTGTGAGTAATGATATCAATCGCGAACGCACGTTCTCAGCCAATGTGAACTTTTCTACGCCTATTCACGAAAACATCAAATGGACATCGGGTGTAGTGTACCGCAATGTTTCTTCCGATAACTTTGCTGAAGTAGACGATTTGCTTGGCGGTGATTACTTTATGAACTACGATTACTTTGAAGGGAAGCCTTACAATGCCGATGAAACAGATATGAAGAAAAAGGAAGGCGACAAATGGAATTACTTTTATGCGCTTAAAAGCAATGTAGCCGAAGTTTTCTCGCAGTTTGAATTTACGTTTAAAAACGTCGAGTTATTTGTAGCAGGACGTTACCATTATACTGATATCCAACGCGAAGGTAAGTTCAACTATCCTCTCTATGCTGATTCTTACGGAAAGGGTGCTATGCAAGTGCAAAACGGAATGAGTACCAAAGCTGGACTTACCTACGCACTTACCGGTCGCCATTTGTTACAAGCGAACGTGGGGTATTTTAATACACCACAATCAGTGCGTAATATCTATGCAAATGTGCGCAATTCTAATCGCTTGTTGCCTAATATCAAGAACGAATTGGCTTACACTGCCGATGCGAGCTATATTTTGCGTATGCCTTACCTAAAAGGACGCCTTACAGGGTTCTTTACCGAGATAGAGAATACTGCGGAAACAAACTTCTTCTATACTGAAACGGCTCTTACTGATGAAATAGACAGAGACTTTGTGGCTCAAACGGTAGAAGGCATCAAGAAACGCCATTTTGGGTTGGAGTTTGGAGCGGAAGCACAACTTATACCTACTCTTAAACTTACGGCAGTAGCTTCGGTAGGACAATATACTTACATCAATAATCCGTCGCTTTACATTTCATCAGGAGAGGTGAACAAGGCTATTGATGAGGTAACGATGAAGAATTACCACGTGCCCAGCGGTCCGCAACAAGCCTATTCATTAGGTTTGGAATATCGCCACCCTAAGTATTGGTGGGTAGGAGCAACGGCTAATTTCTTGGCACAAAACTACGTATCGTTATCAGCTTTGAACCGCACTTCGCAGTTCTTTATAGACCCCAGCACGAAAGCGCCTTTTACTAATATTGATACTGACTTAGCTCGGAAGCTTCTCAAACAAGAACGTTTAGACGATGTATTCTTGGTAAATCTTGTGGGTGGTAAGTCGTGGAGACTCAACAAAACCTATGTAAGCCTAATGGTGAGCGTGAATAACTTGTTTGACACTCAATTCCTTTCAGGAGGTTTTGAACAATCGCGTACTGCCAATTATGGCAAGATGGTACAGGATAACGCACAAGGCGTGCCTTCGTTTGGCAATCGTTACTTTGTGGGTTACGGACGTACTTATATGGTGAACTTAGCGGTGAGTCTTTAGTGCGAGCCGCACAGGCAGTTAACAAGATAAAAGGTAAAGTTTTAAAAGTAGCCTTGCCTACTTAGTGGGCAATTGTAGAGTAAGAACAAAACAAAACGTTGTTCATTTGAACATTAATAAATATAATGAATAAAAAATCTATTTTCAGAAGAGGAGCTTTAGTGCTCCTTGTAGCAACTATTGCATTAGTAGGTTGCTCTAAAGACAATAATTCAAACCCTGACCCCAACAATCCTAAAGGGACACCCTATATGATATTTACCACTGATAAAAAGGCGGGGAGCGAAATAACACTGACAATAAACGCCAAAGAAGCGGATAAAAAAGATGTGTGGGTAGACTTAAACAACAATGGTGTGTACGACAGTGGTACTGATGTTCGCCTAAGTGCTACTACAGCAAAGTATAAGCTACAGGGCAATACTGTGAGAGTTTACGGTAAGGTAACGACTTTCTATTGTAATGATAATGAAGTGACTTCGTTAGATGTAACTCGCAATACCGTATTGGAGACATTGGATATGAGCCATAATAAAATAAAAGAAGTAAACTTGCACAATAACACTGAGCTTGCTTATTTGAAAGTATCGGCTTTGCCTCTTGAAGGCTTAGATCTTACCACTAATAAAAAGCTGAAAGAATTACGCTTTAACCTTACCTTTTCTGGTCAAAAACTCAAGAAAGTTGTGAGCACTATGCACGAAAATGGTGGAGGCACTGTTTATATGAACCCAAGAGTTAAAGACAATCCAGAAGAGCAAGCTACAATGCAAACGTTGAGAAACAAGAAATGGACTATAGGGCATTGCGAATAAGCAAACCTTAAAATAAAACAAAACACTGATAACTGTAAACTTATAGCCATATGAAACTAAACCTATTAAAACCAGTGGCGATAGCCCTACTTACGGCATTCGCTATTACATCGTGTGTAAAAGACGACGATTATGATATTCCCGATCCTAACGGGAAAAAGCCACTGCCTGACTATAGCGGTCAAGTAGTAAGTTTTGCTAACGTACTCACAAAAGTAACTGCCTCAGTGGCTACCTATACTGCTGATGAAGCTATTGAGGGGTATGTAATATCTAGCGATGAGGGAGGTAACTTCTACAAGAAAATCTACATACAGAACGCTGATAAGAATCAAGGACTTTCAGTAGCGATTGACAAAAGTGGTCTTTATACCGAGTTCCCCGTAGGAGCTAAAGTACAATTGCGCTTGAAAGACCTTACCACTCAACTTAACAACAGTGCTATAGAGGTAGGTCACGGCACTTATACTGCCAAAAGCGGAAGAGTGAGTGTAGGCACAATGGCTGAGGCGATTTATAAAAAACACTTGTTTGACACAGGAGAGCGCAAAACAGTTGCCGAATTAGCCAAAGTGAGTAACTCTATACAAGAAGTATCTACCGAAGCACACGTAGACCAGCTCATTACCCTTAAAGGGGTACATTTCCCTACTGATGCCGTAGGTAAAACACTTTATGACAAGAGCAATGCCCTTGGAGGTGCCACTAATTACAAGCTTACCGATGCTAATGGGAAGACTATTATCTTCAGAACTAGCAGTTATGCTAAGTTTAAAGACGAGAAAGTGCCTGCTGGTGAAGTCGAAGTAACAGGAGTGCTTACCAAATTTAACAAAGATTACCAATTTATGATAAGCAATTATGCTGATTTGGTAGTAAAAGGAGGTACTTCTACCAGTACACAAACTGGTACACAAACCTCTACAACTGTTGAGACCTTAGAAGCGAGCAATGCTACTGTAGCTGATTATGTAGTAGGCAAAACCGTAAAACTGCACGGTACGACAGTAGTAAAAAGCGGAAGAACCTACATCGTTTTCAAAGATGGTACCGAAATACAAGTATTTTCAGCTAAGGGCGTAACTATTTCAGATGCAGCTAAAGAAAAATTGGCAACAGAAGGTTATGAAATAAACGTTACAGGAGTCTTTACTGATTATGCCCTTAAAAATGGTACTGTTGTAAAAGAAATACTGTACAGCAAAGAAAGTGATATAGAATTTATAAAAGCGCCTGCTGCGATTACTTATGTAGATGTAGACGCTACAACCGCTACTCTTGCCAGCCATTACCAAGTGGGTAAGCACGTAAATTTAAAGAATGCCACTGTAAAAGTTGAAGGTGGAAAATCTTACGTTGTTTTCTCTGATGGTAATAAAATACAGTTGTACTCTCCTAATCTCAAATCTTTTAGTAAAGACGCTCAAACTAAATTGGGTACTGACGGACAAAAGCTCACTTCAATTAAAGGAAAATTTGAAGATTATAGTGTAAATGGAAATACCGTACATCAATTGGTTTATGCTGTGGAAGGTGATATTGTATTTGGTAATACCCCAGTAGTACAGCTTCCTGAGCTAAATGCAGCTACCGCTACTGTTGCTGATTTCAATAAATACAAAGACAAAAAAGTGAAATTAGAAGGAACAATTACTGTAAAAGGTTCCTCTTCTTTCATAGTTTTTACTACGGATAATACCGAAATACAACTATATGCTACTAATACTGTATTTAAAGCGTTATCCAAAGAAACTAAAGCCAAACTGAAAACAGCAGGTACCAAACTTATTGTTACAGGTACTCTAGGAGAACATACCAATAAGAATAATGTAACCACTAAGCAAATTAAATACGAAAAAGAAGCCGATTTAGACTTCCAGTAGAAAAGAAGTTTTTTGGATTTATTCAAGAAGAGTGAGCCTTCAAAAAGGCTCACTCTTTTTTTGTCTTTGCTATTTCGCTCGAAAACATATTTCTTTCGTAATATTTGCATATTAAATAAAAAGCACTATCTTTGCCCTCAAAAGAAAATAAAAAAGAAACCTATGGCTTTATTTCTTAGCGTACTTCCGATAGTACTACTCATCTATTTGATGGTTAAAAAGAACGCACTTCCCTCGTATATAGCACTCCCGCTTATTGCAGGATTGGTGTATGTGTTGCACCTAACTTATTTTGAAGGCTCTTTTGTAGCCGTAAATGCTAACTTTATTAAGGCTATCATATCGGTAGCTACGCCTATTACGGTAATATTTGGGGCGGTGCTCTTCAACCGAATGATGGAGATGACAGGGGCAATGAATGTGTTGCGCCGTTGGTTAGGCAACATCAGTCCGAATCCTGTGGCACAGCTGATGATTATAGGCTGGGCTTTTGCCTTTATGATTGAAGGAGCCAGTGGTTTTGGTACGCCTGCGGCTATCGCAGCACCTTTATTGGTAGGATTAGGCTTCAAGCCGTTGCAAGTTGCCATTCTCACACTTATTATGAACTCGGTACCCGTATCGTTTGGAGCGGTGGGTACCCCTACGTGGTTTGGTTTTGGTACGCTTATTGGTAATGGAGCTATTTCCGACTCCGAGCTTTCCGATATAGGTAGGATTACGGCTATTGTGCATCTGTTTGCTGCTTTTGTAATTCCTGTGATGGCACTCAAAGTGATTGTATCTTGGCAACAGATACGCCGAAATATAGTTTTTATACTCATTAGTATTCTCTCGTGCACGGTGCCTTACGTGGTTATTGCGTGGTTCAATTACGAGTTTCCCGCTTTGGTAGGAGGGGCTATCGGACTCTTTATCTCGGTGGGCGTTGCAAGCAAAGGAATAGGACTATCTAAAACTGATAACCGTGAAATACATCACGAGAAGGTAAAATCTTCAGAACTCATCAAAGCCCTTTTTCCTACGTCTTCACTCATTTTCATTTTAGCACTTACCCGCATTAAACAACTTCCACTAAAAGCACTTTTGAATGATACAACTGAGTGGTTTACTATAAAATTGGGTTATCTGGGCGATTTTGAGGTTACTAAAGGACTCATTTTTTCACTGAACAATATTTTTGCTACGGGCGAAAACGAGAGCTATAAACTGCTCTACGTGCCTGCACTCATTCCGTTTGTCGTTACAGTACTCATTTCCATTCCGTTATTCTCGCTGAAATGGAAGCAAACCAAAGAGCTTTTTTCGGCGAGTTTTGTGCAGATACAGAAGCCTTTCTTGGCTTTGGTAGGTGCGCTTATTATGGTAAATGTAATGCTGATGGGAGGAGAAAACTCTATGGTGCAAATTATCGGTCGTGGATTGGCACAAGCCACAGGCAGTCACTGGACGATGTTTTCATCGTATTTAGGAGCGGTAGGGTCTTTCTTTTCAGGCTCTAACACCGTATCGAACCTTACTTTTGGAGCCGTGCAATACTCGGTTGCTAATACCACAGGACTTTCGGTACCTCTGATACTCGCCTTGCAATCAGTAGGAGGAGCGATGGGTAATATGGTGTGTATCAACAATATTATTGCGGTATGTTCGGTATTAGGCATTGATAAAGCCGAAGGGAAAATAATGAAAATTACCGTTGTACCTATGATGGTATATGGAGTGATAGCTGCGCTGGTAGCATATCTTGTTATTCCGCTAATATTCTGATAGGTAAAGGGATATTGCTATAATTTATAACAAAGCTCTTTTGTTCTTAATTTTTTAGATGTATATTTTTGTAGCCTATCGCGCTACTACTTCATAGGTGAGTTTCTTGTAGCTCATATTTATCGTTTTTTCTTATCCGTGAGACTTGTGTCTCGGATATTTTTAGAGTTTTTCTATGATTTTTTAGAAACTTCTATAAAAATACACATCTCATTATCAAGCAACTAAAAATTTTCTTCAAAAAAAATGTATAAAAATTTTGGAGGTTAGGAAAAAGGTTATACCTTTGCACCCGCAAAAGAGGAAGGTAAAGCCTCTGGAGTAGAAAAAACAACACGTACCTTGACATAATGTTGTACAGCACAAAAAAAGATTTAAAGAATTGAGTGAAACCTGAAGTCAATAACTAAAAGTCGGTTAGAAGATATAAAAGATTTTAACGATGAAGAGTTTGATCCTGGCTCAGGATGAACGCTAGTGGCAGGCCTAACACATGCAAGTCGAGGGGGAAGTTACTTTCGGGTGACTGAGACCGGCGTACGGGTGCGTAACGCGTATACAATCTGCCTTTCACTGGGGGATAGCCCGAAGAAATTTGGATTAATACCCCATAGTATAGGAGCACGGCATCGTGATACTATTAAAGCTTAGGTGGTGAAAGATGAGTATGCGTTCTATTAGCTAGTTGGAGAGGTAACGGCTCCCCAAGGCTATGATAGATAGGGGTTCTGAGAGGGATGTCCCCCACACTGGTACTGAGATACGGACCAGACTCCTACGGGAGGCAGCAGTGAGGAATATTGGACAATGGTCGGAAGACTGATCCAGCCATGCCGCGTGCAGGATGAAGGTCTTATGGATTGTAAACTGCTTTTGTAAGGGAAGAATAAGGACTACGTGTAGTTTGATGACGGTACCTTATGAATAAGCATCGGCTAACTCCGTGCCAGCAGCCGCGGTAATACGGAGGATGCGAGCGTTATCCGGAATCATTGGGTTTAAAGGGTCTGTAGGCGGGCTTGTAAGTCAGAGGTGAAAGCGCTCAGCTCAACTGAGCAACTGCCTTTGAAACTGTTGGTCTTGAATGGTTGTGAAGTAGTTGGAATGTGTAGTGTAGCGGTGAAATGCTTAGATATTACACAGAACACCGATAGCGAAGGCATATTACTAACAATTAATTGACGCTGATAGACGAAAGCGTGGGGAGCGAACAGGATTAGATACCCTGGTAGTCCACGCTGTAAACGATGGATACTAGCTGTTTGGACGCGAGTTTGAGTGGCTAAGCGAAAGTGATAAGTATCCCACCTGGGGAGTACGTTCGCAAGAATGAAACTCAAAGGAATTGACGGGGGCCCGCACAAGCGGTGGAGCATGTGGTTTAATTCGATGATACGCGAGGAACCTTACCAAGGTTTAAATGGGGACTGACAGAGGTAGAGATACCTTTTTCTTCGGACAGTTTTCAAGGTGCTGCATGGTTGTCGTCAGCTCGTGCCGTGAGGTGTCAGGTTAAGTCCTATAACGAGCGCAACCCCTGCCATTAGTTGCTAACGAGTCGAGTCGAGCCCTCTAATGGGACTGCCGGTGCAAACCGAGAGGAAGGTGGGGATGACGTCAAATCATCACGGCCCTTACATCTTGGGCTACACACGTGCTACAATGGCCGTTACAGAGAGCAGCCACTGCGTGAGCAGGCGCGAATCTATAAAGACGGTCACAGTTCGGATCGGAGTCTGCAACTCGACTCCGTGAAGCTGGAATCGCTAGTAATCGGATATCAGCCATGATCCGGTGAATACGTTCCCGGGCCTTGTACACACCGCCCGTCAAGCCATGGAAGCTGGGAGTACCTGAAGACGGTTACCTAAAGGAGCTGTTTAGGGTAAAACTAGTGACTGGGGCTAAGTCGTAACAAGGTAGCCGTACCGGAAGGTGCGGCTGGAACACCTCCTTTCTAGAGAAGACCGATTTAATTATTAATGGTTAATTATTAATGATTAATGACTGATGGTATATTTGATTCTTTAAATCTTGCTGGCAACAAAATAAAATTTGCAAATTTGCTAATTTACAAATTTGCTAATTAGAACAAAGTCTCATAGCTCAGCTGGTTAGAGCGCTACACTGATAATGTAGAGGTCGGCAGTTCGAGTCTGCCTGGGACTACAAGCAAAAGAAGCTTAAAAAGAAGGAAATTTCTAGGAGTGAGCTAGGGGAAGGATCCTCTTACCTCTTACCACATATCTCTTACCTAGAGACAGGGGGAATTAGCTCAGCTGGCTAGAGCACCTGCCTTGCACGCAGGGGGTCAAGGGTTCGAATCCCTTATTCTCCACAACAAACGTACATTGACATATTGGGATAAAGAGCATAAGAGATCAATAATAGATTATTGATTAATCTAACGAAATATTAAAAAGAATCAAAGAGAACGAGAGGTACCTAGATAATTGACAATTATCAATTGTTAATTGTCAATTGACTAGGACTACAAGCGCGAAAAGTTATGTAAAGGCGTATGGGGGATGCCTAGGCTCTCAGAGGCGAAGAAGGACGTGATAAGCTGCGAAAAGTTGCGTGTATTGGCACATACGAGATGATACGCAAATATCCGAATGGGGCAACCCAGTACATTGAAGATGTACTACATCGTAAAGGTGGGCAAACCTGCTGAACTGAAACATCTTAGTAGGCAGAGGAGAAGAAAACAAAAGTGATTCCCAAAGTAGTGGCGAGCGAAATGGGAATAGCCCAAACCCACTTTGTTACGGCAGAGTGGGGGTTGTAGGACCCAGATATAGGTTGTAGAGCTGGATTAGAAGTGTTTGGAAAGACACACCACAGAGAGTGAAAGTCTCGTATAGGTACAGTTTTATAAATCTTATGGGAATCCTGAGTAGGTCGGGGCACGAGGAACCTTGACTGAATCAGCCGGGACCATCCGGTAAGGCTAAATACTCCTGAGAGACCGATAGTGAACTAGTACCGTGAGGGAAAGGTGAAAAGAACCGTGAATAACGGAGTGAAATAGACCCTGAAACCATACGCTTACAAGCGGTCGGAGCAGCGTTAGGCTGTGACGGCGTGCCTTTTGCATAATGAGCCTACGAGTTACTGTTACCAGCGAGGATAAGTATTTCAGATACGAATCCGCATCGAAAGAGAGTCTGAATAGGGCGTTAAGTTGGTAGTAGTAGACGCGAAACCTGGTGATCTACCCTTGGGCAGGTTGAAGCGCTGGTAACACAGCGTGGAGGACCGAACTGGTTGTCGTTGAAAAGACTTCGGATGACCTGAGGGTAGGGGTGAAAGGCCAATCAAACTGGGAAATAGCTCGTACTCCCCGAAATGCATTTAGGTGCAGCGTTGGTGTGAGTTTAATAGAGGTAGAGCTACTGATTGGATGCGGGGGTTTCATCGCCTACCAATTCCTGACAAACTCCGAATGCTATTAAATGCTCATCAGCAGTGAGGGTATGGGTGCTAAGGTCCATATCCTAAAGGGAAAGAACCCGGACCATCAGCTAAGGTCCCCAAATATATGCTAAGTTGACCAAACGCGGTCTGACTGCACTGACAGCTAGGATGTTGGCTTGGAAGCAGCCATACATTTAAAGAGTGCGTAACAGCTCACTAGTCGAGCGGTTGGGCATGGATAATAAACGGGCATAAGCATATTACCGAAGCTATGGGGTAGTACAGAAGTACCTACCGGTAGGGGAGCATTCTATAGGCGTCGAAGCTAAAGTTGTGAGACATAGTGGAGCTGATAGAAAAGAAAATGTAGGCATAAGTAACGATAAGGCAGGCGAGAAACCTGCCCGCCGAAAGATCAAGGTTTCCTCAGCTATGCTAATCAGCTGAGGGTTAGTCGGGGACTAACGCGCACCCGAGTAGGGGAAGTGGATGTACAACAGGTTAATATTCCTGTACCATTAATCTGATAAAAGTGACGGAACGAGATAACTACCGCGTACTGACGGAATAGTACGTTAAAGGAGCAGTTATAGCTTTGATAGTACACTGAGGCTTCGGCTAAGGTGATAGAGTGGTGACAACGTTTCCAAGAAAAGCGAAGATTAATGCCCGTACCGTAAACCGACACAGGTGATTGGGAAGAGAATTCTAAGGCGCTCGAGAGATTCATGGCTAAGGAACTAGGCAAAATAGACCTGTAACTTCGGGAAAAAGGTCGCCTATCGTAAGATAGGCCGCAGTGAAGAGGTCCAAGCGACTGTTTATCAAAAACACAGGACTCTGCAAAATCGAAAGATGAGGTATAGGGTCTGACACCTGCCCGGTGCTGGAAGGTTAAGAGGAGAGCTTAGTGGTAACACGAAGGTTTGAATTGAAGCCCCAGTAAACGGCGGCCGTAACTATAACGGTCCTAAGGTAGCGAAATTCCTTGTCGGGTAAGTTCCGACCTGCACGAATGGTGTAACGATTTGGACACTGTCTCGGCCATGAGCTCGGTGAAATTGTAGTATCGGTGAAGATGCCGATTACCCGCAGTGGGACGAAAAGACCCTGTGCACCTTTACTATATCTTCGTATTGGTCTTGGATAAGTGATGCGTAGGATAGGTGGGAGACTTAGAAGCGGCTATTCTGGTAGTTGTGGAGTCGTTGTTGAAATACCACCCTTTGCTTATCTGAGGTCTAACTTTGCGTAAGGCAAAGGACAATTCGTGGAGGGTAGTTTGACTGGGGTGGTCGCCTCCAAAAGAGTAACGGAGGCTTCTAAAGGTTCCCTCAGCACGCTTGGTAACCGTGCGGAGAGTGCAATGGCATAAGGGAGCTTGACTGAGAGACCCACAAGTCGATCAGGTACGAAAGTAGAGCATAGTGATCCGGTGGTTCCGTATGGAAGGGCCATCGCTCAAAGGATAAAAGGTACGCCGGGGATAACAGGCTGATCTCCCCCAAGAGCTCACATCGACGGGGGGGTTTGGCACCTCGATGTCGGCTCGTCACATCCTGGGGCTGGAGAAGGTCCCAAGGGTTGGGCTGTTCGCCCATTAAAGTGGCACGCGAGCTGGGTTCAGAACGTCGTGAGACAGTTCGGTCTCTATCTACTGTGGGCGTTAGAAATTTGCGTGGATCTGACTCTAGTACGAGAGGACCGAGTTGGACGCACCGCTGGTGTATCTGTTGTCTTGCCAAGGGCATAGCAGAGTAGCTAAGTGCGGATGGGATAAGTGCTGAAGGCATATAAGTACGAAACCCGCCACAAGATGAGATTTCTTTTAAGGGTCGTGGGAGATGACCACGTTGATAGGTTACAGGTGTAAAGGTGGTAACATCATAGCCGAGTAATACTAATCACCCGTAGACTTTTCGCGCAGCATTCTTTTTTTACTGAAACGTTAGTTAGAACAATTGTTAATTATTAATTATCAATTGTCAATTGAGAAAATATGTTTTTTATCCCTATATGTTAAAAATATGATTAGGAATTGGTATTTTAGGTTAAGATACAAAAAGGAGTTTTAAAAAGCTCTTATCTTTTACCTCTTACCTCTTACCTAAAACGATTTAAGGTGGTTATAGTCAAAGGTCTCACCTCTTACCATTCCGAACAGAGCAGTTAAACCTTTTAGCGCAGATGGTACTACACTTGTTGTGGGAGAGTATGTCGCCGCCTTCTTATAAAGAGCAATTCTGATAAAGAATTGCTCTTTTTTTGTTAATAAAAATTTTACTTTAAAAACTTCTTAGCTTCATTCGCAATAGCAGTAATAAGTTTATTGCTAACTCCATTGCTTAATTGTCGAGTATGGATAAGAATACGTTTGTTATCCTTACTAAAATGTAAGTTATACCAATTTTTATTACCTACTTCTGTTGTTTTTCCCTCCCATTTTACATTAAATGTTTGTTCTAAGTCAATTTGGTAACGTCTTGGATAATCATTGGCTGCTACAATTACAATAGGGAACTCTTTGAAAAAAGGCATTGCAAAGAGAGGTTTACGCTCTTCTATAGAGTGTTTTCTAAGGGCTTCTATATCTTCATTTTTGTAGCTTTCTTTAGTAGGATAGTCGCTGAACTCGGTGATGAAAAACTCTTTTTGAAAGTTGATTTTCTCAAGTTTTTCACCTTGTAAAAATAGCTCTTCGTAGAGTTTTTCGTAGTTTAAATAGGTGCTACTTGTACCATCATTGTAAGGTTTTCCTTCTTTTCTTATATTCCTTTTGTTAAACTGATTGCCATAAGCATATAAGGGATTTTCGTGAGAGATGGGACGCTCACCATCGTAGTTAGGCACTTCATTGGTAGAGAGTATGTGTTCCCATTGAGATACATTACTTTGGAAGAGTTCTTCTTTCTTCTTTTCTAAATTTTCGATAGTCTCTTCTTGGGGAATGTGTGCGGCTTCTTTGCCGATTACTAAAACTTTACCATTAGGGTTACCATACCCTACAAATAGATTGTTGGCTTTGCAGTAGGCTACTGCCTCTTTGAATGCTTGTGTGTACATATAATTTAAGTTTTTAAAAATGTTATATTCTTTTCTGATAATACTCTTAGGTACTCCTTTTTCATAATAAACTGTTTCCCATAAACCATTTTCGAGATAAGTACGAATGTATTTTTTTGTTTCATTACCATTTTCGTCATATTGAGTGCAAGAAAATACATTCTCATCATATCTATCATAGTCTAAAGAATCGTCAGGTTCTTCTTTGTATTTAACATCTCTAAAGAGGAGAATATTATTTTTTCCTTCTAGATCAGTAGTATAGTACTCCATTTTTTTTCGTTCAAAATCTTTAAAGAGAATTACTGTTTTTTCTCTATCTGCATTGATAGTGGTACGTTCTACTTTTCCGTCGAAAAATTTGTAGGTGATAGTTTTTTCAACTCTGAAATCTTTGTAATAGATTTCAAAAAACTTTATTTCTACGATTCTACCATTTTCGTCATAATGAATCACTTCTTTATTGCCTTTTTCGTGATACACTATTTTAGCACCTGTTTCATCATACTCAATAAGTTCATCGGTGTCTGATTCTTCTTCTTTTTCATTAGGGTCGTAATTTATAGTTTTAATATCTTTACCCCAATTCTGGATATATTGCAAAAGCTCCCCATTTTTATCATATCTCCATTCTTCGCTATAGCCACAGCAGTCTTTTATTCTTCTCTGAAGCATTCCATTTTCGTAGTAGAAGAATTTTCGAGTGTGTATTACACTATCTTCAATAGTTGCCGTCCATTGGGTTAATTGTTCTTTTGTGTTATATTGAAAATTGAAGAGAATATTTCTGAAGGCGAAAGTATCCAAGAGATAAGATTTGATTAGTCCTTTTTTATCATACACAATTTTTGATTTATGAGTGAATGTTGTAAAATGACGTAAACTTCTGTCAAATATTTTCTTTACGTATGGAGGGTTAGGGGCATAACGTGCAATGCGAAGGCAGTAATCTAATAATTCTGCAAAAAAGTAAGGACCATAACCTCTCTTCTTTTCTAAAAATTTTCCTATTTCAACAGTATTATCTTCAGTATTAGTTACTGCCTCATACTCTTTATAAACTATCTCAATAGTTTTGTTAGCAAGGTGTTTATTAGCTGGAATATTCTCTATGTAAAAAGAAGCATTTTTATTGCTCATATTGTTATTGTTTTAAAAAGTTATTATTTACAGAATAGTACATTCTTTTCTTACGATATGTATTGAGTTTTCTCTGCGGCGATAGATAATAGCTTCCCATTCTTCGTTAGGAAAATAATGAAATATAGTCTTTTTTATCTTATAACCTTCTGGATCGTATTCGGTATAAGAAAAAATATTTTCGCTAAACAGAAAATCATTCCAGTTGTAAAAGGGACGATAGCGATAGAACTCTTCAAGATACTCAATGTCTTTACAAACAATAACTTCTTTGTACAAATTGTTGTCTATGTAAGTACATTCTACCTTATCTTCAAAATATTGGTAGTTAATACTTTCTTTTAATACAAAGTCTCGGTAAGGTTTGTGTTCAAAGTACTGTTTCTGGGTAATTCTCCCTTGTTCATCAAATAGAAGAGACTTTTTATCTCCACTATCGTAATGCAAGATTTCCTGCTTGCTGAGCATATCATTTTTATAGAAATTGATAAATACTTTTCGCTCGTCTTCATCTTCTTCATCTTCTGAGTAAAATACATTGTATTGTACTTCATTTCCTTTTTCGTCGTACAAGAATGATTTTTTTAAACAAAAACGGTCATAGGAATACTCTTTTACGCCTATTAACTCTCCTTTTTGGTTGTAGTTATACTCATATTTTTGAGTGATTATATCATTTTTTACGATGGCTACAACATCACCTTTCTCATTGTATAACCACTCTTTGGTTTTACCTGAGGGGAGAGGGGCAATCACTTTGCTAAGGAGTTTATTTTTGTTGTACAAAAATTGTCGTGTACAAGGTATTTGTCCTGAGATTGTAGCTGTCCACTCAATGATTTGATCGTTTTCATTGTACTTAAAGGCAATGAGAATGTTGTCTATTTCATAGCTTGTTATAAAACCTTTATCGTTGTAAGTTGTTGTAAAGTATTTATTATCACGAGAGTACCTACGGGAATTAAAGATTTTTTGTATTTCAGTTTTTCTATCAAAGGAATTTATATCATATAAAGTTTCTGCCATTTCGCAATATTCCCTAATAAGTGTTTGGATAGCTTCAGGAATAAAAAGTTTATAATCTTTAAATCGTATAGTGCTGTTCTCATCTTCTACTATCTCGTATTCTTTGTAAGTAGTTTGCACTTTTTTGTTAGCAAAGAAAGTATTAGGCTTCATTATAGCGATATAAGGTGAATCAGGGCATTTTAAGTTGTTATTTTGTATTTTCATTGTTGTTAAATCTTTTTTAGAAGGAGTAACAAGCCTAAGTTTTATTATAGGCTTGCACTCCTTGTGAAATGTAAATTAAATGCTTCTTATCTTTCCACCATTTTGGTTTCTCAGTTCCATATCTCCGTTTTTTAAGGTGATTAGTATGTCTGATTTGTGAAAAATAGCTTTTACAGCATTACTTTCTGCAACTGTAGATTTCCGTCCTCCAGAATCGTTACAAAGATCTGTTCTACCATTGCTGTAGGTGATTAGAATAGATTTTTCATCATCACTAAGAGTAGCGTCAATTACATTGCTTTGTGCAATCGTTCTGATACGACCTCCTGAATCACTGAGAAGATCTAATCTTCCATTTACAATTTTTAAAATCATATTATTATAGTTTTTAGTGAGTGCCTACTCTAAATGGTTTTCGGCTTCCCCAATGTTTTACAAAAATAGTTTGCGGGCATCCCGTTTTACTTAGCTCGTTGCCCGACCAAAGGCATAAATACAAAGCAAAAGGAACGCCCGCGTACGCGAACGCTTCCGGCTTTACTTTCTTGTACTTATTGAAAAATTGGTCGTATTTCGAGCTAGAAAATAAAAGCGAAACGCTACTAATATGTTTATTTTGTGTTTATCTGGTTTTTACTATAAAATATGTTTTATGAGTTTCTGCCAGCAAATATACAAAATAAAATGATAGGTACGTCCTTTTGCCTTGTTTTTTTTATTTTGGGAGCAAAAATATAATAATAGGGCGCAACAACTTGTCGTTTTGAAAAAACTTTATACTTTTGTTGAAAAAATATTGAAAATGAGTTTATCGAAAATGTTTTCAAGGCATCGTTTTATTGTTGAACGATTGCGTATCAAACCTTGTACTAGTGAAGAATTAGAGAATGCTTGGGAGAGAAGTATGGAGAATACAGAGGGGCAACCTCTTGCTAAACGTACTTTACAACGTGATATTCAAATTATTAAAGAAGTTTACCATATAATTATTAAGTTTAACAAATCTCTTAAAGCATACGAAATCACAGAAGATAATGACCCCTATACCCAAAACCTCTTCGAGGCATTTGATGTGTTCAGAGCTTTGCAAAATTATGGTAATCTTTCTAAAGTTATTCAGTTTGATAGGCGATTGCCTGCGGGGACGGAGTATCTCTCACCCTTGCTTAGGGCTATTAAAGAACATCGTCAGCTAAAGTTGCACTATTATAAGTTTTGGGATAAAAAACAACAACCCCAAGTGCGTACGATAGAGCCTTATTTGCTAAAAGAGGCGCAAAGGCGTTGGTATGTGTTGGCGTGGGATGTGGAGAAGAAAGCGCTACGGGTGTTTGGCTTGGATAGGATTACCCGTTTAGATGACAGCAAAGATATTAAATATCAGCACACTGTACCTGAGAGTGTGGAGTGTTTTTTCGACGATAGTTTTGGGGCGTGGGTAGATAGTGAGCACACACAAGCGGAAGAGGTGGTGCTTGCCTTTAAAAAATTGCTCAATGATTCAGTTTTTATGCCTAATCCGGCGGAATACCTCAAAGCGATGCCTCTGCATCCTTCGCAAGAGGTAGTAAGAGAAACTGACAATGAAATTGTACTCAAACTGCGCTTAAAAATTACACCAGACTTTGTTAGGGAGATACAATCGTATGGTGATAGAGTGAAAGTACTATCGGATAATGTGTTAATTTGCAAAAAATAGCGTGAGTTCGATGTAAAAGATGTTAGTGAATGCTTGGAGCTGAGTATGTGAGAGATTATGTCTCAGAATGTCGTAGCACGATAGGCAATACGAGGCACACGGATAGGTGATAATTAGCAAAAGGTGAGGAGAATTGGCAGGAGAATCTTGTACGATTGTTATGGAAAAGGTGTATAAGTAGTTAAGAGTTAAAAGTTTTTTGAATGGACAATGAATAGTAAAAAAATTGTAGGGTAGGAGAGGCATTTGGAATTTGGGATTTATTCGAAGAAAAGACGAAGAAAAGACGAACAATGAACGAAGAAAAGACGAACCTAAGACGAATTTAAAGTGAAGCTAAGGAGAAGGAAAGAAGATATAATGATGATTTTTTTGGCAAAGTAAGAAGGAAGATGTAAGTGGAATGCTTCTGCTGATGAGGAGAAAACAGCGTATTAACAAATCTGAGAGAGAAATTTAGAAGGACTTGGAGAGTAATAAAAAAGATATTTTATGAGAGTAGTTATTCAGCGTGTAACTCACGCATCGGTGGATATAGATAAGCAAACAGTAGCTTCTATCGGTAGAGGCTTATTGGTATTGGTAGGTATAGAAGATAGCGATACCAATGAGGATATCACGTGGTTATCGGCTAAAATAGTGAATTTACGCGTTTTTGACGATGAAAATGGGGTGATGAATCTTTCGGTAAAAGATGTAGGAGGAGAAGTGCTTATCGTGTCGCAATTCACCTTGCAAGCCTCTACTAAAAAAGGTAATCGCCCCAGCTATATAAAGGCAGCACGTCCAGAAGTTGCAATTCCTATCTATGAGGCGTTTATAAAGCAAGTGGAAAGTTTGTTAGGAAAGCGAGTGCCAACAGGACAGTTTGGGGCGATGATGCAAGTAGCCTTGTGTAATGACGGTCCTGTAACTATTCTTATAGATACAAAAAATAAGGAATAAAAAAGCCCCGAAGATAGTCGAGGCGCTAGATGTTTTCACAACGGAATCATCCTTATTGTGAATTGCTTTCAAATTGTGCGACAAAAGTAGGTATAATATTTTTAATGTGCAAATATTTTTATATAAAAAAAATTATTACATTTGTCCTTTCTAAAAACATTATACCAATGAAACACATATTAGGCTTAGATTTGGGCTCAAACTCTATCGGTTGGGCTCTTGTACAACAAGATTTTGAAAACAAACAAGGAAAAATTATGGCTACTGGTAGTAGGATTATTCCTATGGATCAGGGTATATTAGGTGACTTTGAGAGGGGAAATACAGTTTCTCAAACTGCCGAAAGAACTACTTATCGCAGTACACGTCGCCTGAGAGAACGGCATTTACTTCGCCGTGAGCGACTTCATAGAGTACTTCACATATTAGGTTTTTTACCTCCTCACTACGATGTTCAAATAGACTTTACCAAAAGATATGGTAAATTTATAGATAATGCTGAACCCAAAATAGCTTATAACAATGGGAATTTTATCTTTATGAATAGTTTCAATGAGATGATTAAGGATTTCAAAAAACACCAACCTCAGTTATTCTACAAGAAATCTAATGGCGAAGAGAGTAAAATCCCTTATGATTGGACAATTTATTACCTGCGCAAAAAAGCACTCTCACAAAAGATTACCCAACAAGAATTAGCTTGGCTTATACTTCACTTCAATCAAAAAAGAGGGTACTACCAGTTGCGTGGCGAAGAAGAAACTGAAAACCCTAACAAAGAAGTTGCTTTTCACTCTTTAAAAGTTGTAGATGTAGAGGCTGAAGCTCCTAATAAAAAAGGTGAGATTTGGTATACAATCCGTTTGGAAAATGGTTGGATATACCGTCGCACGAGTAAAATCCCTTTGGACGACTGGAAGGGAAAAACACGTGATTTTATCGTTACTACCGACCTTAATGACGATGGGACAATTAAATTAGACAAAGAAGGGAAAGAAAAACGTTCCTTCAGAGCCCCTGATGAAAATGATTGGAATTTACTCAAAAAGAAAACAGAACACGATATTGATTTTTCTGGAAAAACTGTAGGTGCTTATATCTACGACCATTTGTTACAAAACCCTAATCAGAAAATAAAAGGAAAATTAGTTCGTACTATTGAAAGGAAGTACTATAAAGACGAACTAAAGGCTATTTTGGCTAAACAAATAGCTCTTCAACCAGAATTGTTCACTGAAACCCTATTGGCGGACTGTATAAGAGAATTATATCGCAAAAACGAGACTCAACAGCAAAATCTACTATCAAAAGATTTCCTTCATCTGTTTGTAGAAGATATCATTTTCTACCAACGCCCATTGCGTAGCAAAAAATCTACTATTGCCAATTGTACCTTAGAAAAGCGTTCGTATATAGATAAGGAAACTAATGAGCGCAAAGAAGCTCCTATAAAAGTATGTGCCAAATCTAATCCTTACTACCAAGAGTTTAGAGTGCTACAATGGCTACAAAACTTGAGAATTTACGAAATAGAAACTGACCGTGAGGTAACTGCTGAGTTTATCGAAACAGCCGAAGATTATGAGGCTCTGTTTAACTTCTTGATGTCTCAAAAAGAAATAGATAATGAAGGTTTACTGAAATACTTTTTACTTACAAAAAAACCTCAAATTAAAGACAAAGTAGCTAAAAGCGAGCTTAAAAAATGGCTCACTACTTATCGCTGGAACTATGTGTATGATGCGGCGGATAACTCCTCCAAAAAATACCCTATGAATGAAACAGGCTATGACCTTCAGCGGTACTTGCAGAAAGTAGAAGGACTCCCCGCTAATTTTCTAACCTTTGATATAACATATCGATTGTGGCATTTGTTATATTCGGTGAAGGACAAAGTTGAATTTGAAAAAGCATTAAAGAAATTTGCTCAGGAATATCAATTAGACGAAGCATCGTTTGTAGATAGTTTCAAGAACTTCAAACCCTATCCTAATGAATATGGTAGTTTCTCAGAAAAAGCTATTAAAAAATTGCTTCCTCTAATGCGATTTGGCAATCATTGGGACTTTAATCGCATTGATGTATCTACTCAAAAACGTATAGACGACCTTATCAATGGAGTAGCAAATGACGAAATCCGTACCATCATTAGAGAAAAAGCAGAGAAGTATCAGCTCAATAGTGAGAGTTGCTTTCAGGGGTTACCGCTTTGGTTGGCACAGTATGTAGTCTATAACCGTCACGCCGAAGCTACCGATATAGAAAAATGGACTTCAGTGAATGATTTAGAAGCATATTTAGAAGATTTCAAGCAACATTCACTGAGAAATCCTATAGTAGAGCAAGTAGTTACCGAAACATTACGCGTAGTAAGAGATATTTGGCAACGATACGGCGGAGGACAAGCGAATTTCTTTGATGAAATACATATAGAACTGGGTAGAGAACTCAAAAAAACAGCCGAAGAAAGAAAACAACTTTCCAATAGAAATCAAGAGAATGAAAATACCAACCTACGCATTAAGAAATTACTTGCCGAATTAAAAGAAGATGCAAGCATACAAAACGTGCGTCCGTATTCGCCTGTACAGCAAGAACTGCTTAAAATCTATGAAGAAGGTGTGTTTAGTGCTACCGATGAAGTAGAGGAAGATATTCAGAAAATACGTAAAAAAGCTGAGCCTACCACCCCTGAGATACAACGCTACAAGCTCTGGTTAGAACAAAAGTATAAATCGCCTTATACGGGAGAGGTGATTTCACTTACAAAACTATTTACTGAGGAGTATGAAATAGAACACATCATTCCGCAAAGCCGTTATTACGACGATAGTTTATCCAATAAGGTAATATGCGAATCAGCTGTAAATAAGCTAAAAACAAATCAATTAGGATTGGAATTTATCCAGAATCACCACGGTGAGAAGGTGCGCATAACAGGTAATAAAGAAGTTACTATCTTCACAGAAGAGCAATACAAAGAGTTTGTGAAAAAACATTACGCTAACAATTCAGCTAAACAGCAAAAGCTTCTTTTGAATGAGATACCTGAAAAAATGGTGGCTCGCCAGCTGAATGACACGCGTTACATCAGCAAGTATATTTCTGAAATACTTTCTAAAATAGTGCGTTCAGACGAAAAAGATGAAGGCGTAAACTCTAAAAATGTAATACCTTGTACAGGTAAAATCACTACTGCCCTCAAACAAGATTGGGGACTTAATGACGTGTGGAACGAGCTTATACTTCCTCGTTTTGAGCGAATGAACCAGCTTACCCAAACAGAGCTATTTACCTCATATAACGACAGACTTCAAAAAAATCTCCCTACTGTTCCAATAGAATACAGCCAAGGTTTTCAAAAGAAACGCATAGACCACCGCCATCACGCTATGGACGCCTTAGTGATTGCTTGTGCCACTAAAGAGCACATCAATTATATGAATAACCAACACGCATTGGATAAGAGTAAGGATAAAAAAGAAAAACAACAATCTCGCATAGACCTTCGCACTATTCTCTGTGAGAAAAAGAATAATAACTGGCAGTTCAAGAAACCTTGGGCTACTTTCACTCAAGAAGCCAAAGAAGCCCTTGAACATATAGTAGTGAGTTTTAAACAAAACCTAAGAGTGATTAATAAGGCTACCAACTATTATGAAAAATGGGAAGAGAAAAATGGTGTACTTGTAAAAAAGAAAGTAAAACAAGAGGGAACTAATTGGGCTATACGCAAAAAACTTCATGAAGATTTTCCTTATGGGAAAGTAAAATATCAAGTGAATTTCTTAAAAATATCCGAGAATATTTCTAAAATAGATCTTATAGTAGATGAATTTATCAAAAGGCAGTTGGAAAAGATCTATGTTGAGAATCATCGTAAAGTTAATCTAACGAAGAAATATTTAAAAGAAAATCCCATAAGAGACCAAAAGGGGGAAGAAGTCATTAGTACAGATTTCAGAGAAGAAAATATTAAATACAGAAAGAGAAGACCAATATCGGTACTTTCAGATAGAAATAGAAAAACAGGAATAACTTCTATTGAAAAAATGCTTAAAACGATTGCTAAAGTAGCTGATAATGTTCTAAAAAGAGAATTATTTTTGTATTTAGAAGAATGTAATAATGATATTGATGTAGCTTTTTCTCCTGAAGGGATTGAGCAATTCAACTCTAAAAGGAAGATACCTGTGTATAGATTACCTTTTTTTGAAGAAGGAGAAAAAAAGAATGAACTGGGTAATAAAGGAAAGTATGTAGAAGCAGCTAAAGGAACGAACCTCTTTTTTGGAGTATATCAAGGCAAAGGGAAACGCACTTATGCAACAATCTCTCTCAACGAAGTAATTGAACGACAAAAACAAGGACTTCCTTCTGTCCCCGAGCGCAATGAAAAAGGAGAACCATTGTTGTTTAGCCTTTCGCCTAACGATTTGGTATATGTGCCTATGGAAGGAGAAATCGCAGAGACAATAGATTTTAATAATCTCAGCAAAGAACAGAAAGAAAGAATTTATAAAACAGTGAGTTTTACAGGAAACGAATGTCATTTTGTAAAATCTACTATAGCATCTCTCATAAAATCCTATGATGCTAAATCTAAGATAGGAGAATTAGGAAGTTTGAATAAGTTAGAGGTTACTATTAGTGGAGACAGTAGAATAAAAGAAGTCTGTATCAAACTAAAAGTAGACCGCTTAGGAAATATCACCAAAGCATAGAACTCTTTTTAAAAACCAATAAACACCCTTTAAACTATGTTATACCGATCTATTTACATAGGCAATCCTGCTCATTTGAAGTTGAAAGATAAGCAACTCAAAATAACCGACCCCACTACCCAAACTGTAAAAGGAAGTGTGCCTATTGAAGATTTGGGTTTGCTGATGCTCGACCATTATCAAATTACAGTTTCTCATCAATTACTGCAAGAATTGATGGAGAATAATGTGGTACTTATCAGTTGTGATGAAAAACACTTACCCTTAGGAGCAATGCTTCCTTTCGGTGGGAATACTCAATATTCTGAACGGGTGAAAACGCAGTTAGAAGTGAGCGAACCTCTTAAAAAACAACTTTGGAAGCAAACTGTAGAGTGCAAAATTCAGAACCAAGCTAAGGTCTTAGAACATTTAGGAAAGTATGCTGACCCGATGTACGACTATCTAAAAGAAGTAAAATCGGGCGATACGACCAATATGGAAGGTATTGCAGCGCAACACTATTGGAAGTACCTTATCGATTATGATTTTCTTAGAGATAGATTTGGTGAATATCCTAATCAGTTTTTCAATTTCGGATATGGAGTTTTACTCAGTATCGTAGCCCGCGCATTGGTAGATACAGGTTTATTATTAGTATTAGGAATTTTCCATCGCAATAAGTACAACCCCTATTGTTTGGCAAGCGACATAATGGAACCCTACCGACCCATAGTAGATTTATTGGTAATGGAATGGCTCACAACACATCCTGAAGTAGAAGAACTCAACAAAGAAAGTAAAGCTCATATACTGCAGATGGCAACCCGTGATGTACAGATAGAAAAGAATACCCACCCCTTGATAGTAGCAGTAAAGAACACAGCTTCTTCTTTATACAAATGCTATACGGGTGAAAAGCGACTGATAGCTTATCCTGAATTATGATCATAGCCGAACGATATAATGCTTATAGAATTATGTGGGTATTAGTATTATACGATTTGCCAACAGAAACGAAAAAGATGCGTAAAGAAGCACAGAACTTTCGTGATAAACTCATAAAGGACGGTTTTACGCTCTTTCAGTTTTCGATGTATGTAAGGCATTGCCCTAGTAGAGAGAATGCCCAAGTGCATATCAATCGTGTAAAACAAAACTTACCTCAGTATGGCAATATAGCTATTATGTGTCTAACCGATAAGCAGTTTGGCGATATGGAGTTCTTTTACTGTCAGAGAGAAACAGCAGCTCCCGAAACTTATGTGCAATTAGAGCTTTTTTAAGAAGAATAGGAAAGTGAAAACCTCCTCTTTTGTCTTATAAACAAAGGCAAAAGAGGAGGTTTTTCAGTACTGTTTTTAAGCAAAACGGATTGATATTTAAACTCTTAAAAGATTGAGGTTGTTATCAATCGCAAAACTACAAAATTTGAAAGCAATTCACAACTAGATACCTCAGGGTCAATGTCACAGGAATGTTGTTATCAATCGCAAAACTACAAAATTTGAAAGCAATTCACAACCAGCATTATCGCCTTCATCCTTAGGAGATTGTTGTTATCAATCGCAAAACTACAAAATTTGAAAGCAATTCACAACAAGTTTGTCCATATGAAATATTCATTGTATGTTGTTATCAATCGCAAAACTACAAAATTTGAAAGCAATTCACAACATATAGTGACTTTCTGTGTACTTTGGTCTTGTTGTTATCAATCGCAAAACTACAAAATTTGAAAGCAATTCACAACAGGAAGAGAGGGAGGGGAGGGGGTGCGGGTGTTGTTATCAATCGCAAAACTACAAAATTTGAAAGCAATTCACAACTCTTTTATTAGCGATGAGAAATATCAATCAGTTGTTATCAATCGCAAAACTACAAAATTTGAAAGCAATTCACAACGAGCTTTTAATTCTCCTTTCAATGTGTCTAGTTGTTATCAATCGCAAAACTACAAAATTTGAAAGCAATTCACAACAAGTCCTCACTTGCTCGACACTTATCGTTGGTTGTTATCAATCGCAAAACTACAAAATTTGAAAGCAATTCACAACAGCATCGAGTCCTACAAAATTTTAGGGTACGTTGTTATCAATCGCAAAACTACAAAATTTGAAAGCAATTCACAACCTGTAGCCTATATAAGAGACTACCAAAAGAGTTGTTATCAATCGCAAAACTACAAAATTTGAAAGCAATTCACAACAAGTTTGTCCATATGAAATATTCATTGTATGTTGTTATCAATCGCAAAACTACAAAATTTGAAAGCAATTCACAACAGGATTAGAAGTAACAGAAGGTGAAGGTCGGTTGTTATCAATCGCAAAACTACAAAATTTGAAAGCAATTCACAACCCTAACAAGAGAGGGTTTTTGTTTGAATTAGTTGTTATCAATCGCAAAACTACAAAATTTGAAAGCAATTCACAACACGCTGTTAAGAGGAATCGAATACACGAAGGTTGTTATCAATCGCAAAACTACAAAATTTGAAAGCAATTCACAACGAGGTGAATAGTATCAAGAGGCAAACGATGGTTGTTATCAATCGCAAAACTACAAAATTTGAAAGCAATTCACAACCGTATTTGACATCGGTATTTGCAATCTTAGGTTGTTATCAATCGCAAAACTACAAAATTTGAAAGCAATTCACAACTATCGCTTGAAGATACTGTTACTCTCAAATGTTGTTATCAATCGCAAAACTACAAAATTTGAAAGCAATTCACAACTCTGCTGTAAGTTGCTGCTTGACGGCTACTGTTGTTATCAATCGCAAAACTACAAAATTTGAAAGCAATTCACAACATTAGAAGAGGCTATATACGTGTCTAACCAGTTGTTATCAATCGCAAAACTACAAAATTTGAAAGCAATTCACAACAGAGTTCCAACAAGTAATTGAAAAACAAATGTTGTTATCAATCGCAAAACTACAAAATTTGAAAGCAATTCACAACAAGTTTGTCCATATGAAATATTCATTGTATGTTGTTATCAATCGCAAAACTACAAAATTTGAAAGCAATTCACAACCGTTGTTCTTAGACATTACAAGATTCCATTGTTGTTATCAATCGCAAAACTACAAAATTTGAAAGCAATTCACAACCCTTTATCATTATAAAAATAGTCCCGACTCGTTGTTATCAATCGCAAAACTACAAAATTTGAAAGCAATTCACAACGGTTAGCCATTGGACTCATAGAAACCTTATGTTGTTATCAATCGCAAAACTACAAAATTTGAAAGCAATTCACAACGCCTTTATGAATAGGCATCGTAAAGAACTGGTTGTTATCAATCGCAAAACTACAAAATTTGAAAGCAATTCACAACACCTAAGGGCTTTACTACAATTTTGTTACCGTTGTTATCAATCGCAAAACTACAAAATTTGAAAGCAATTCACAACAATACTCTTTCCCATAAGATGTTTCATAAGTTGTTATCAATCGCAAAACTACAAAATTTGAAAGCAATTCACAACTGAAAAATTTCGCTTTGAAAATATTTGAAAGTTGTTATCAATCGCAAAACTACAAAATTTGAAAGCAATTCACAACCAGTCTTCAGCTGAAAATGAATCTGTCGGGGTTGTTATCAATCGCAAAACTACAAAATTTGAAAGCAATTCACAACACAAGTCCTCTTCACTTAAAGATTTCCATTGTTGTTATCAATCGCAAAACTACAAAATTTGAAAGCAATTCACAACTGGTTATTATAATATCTATAACTTTTTGGTGTTGTTATCAATCGCAAAACTACAAAATTTGAAAGCAATTCACAACTAGTTTTGGCATCGTTTGATAATTCTACCAGTTGTTATCAATCGCAAAACTACAAAATTTGAAAGCAATTCACAACAGTCGCTACAATACAGAAAAACGGAGTTTTGTTGTTATCAATCGCAAAACTACAAAATTTGAAAGCAATTCACAACTTATTTGTGAAAGTTCATTAGTAGCCTCTTGTTGTTATCAATCGCAAAACTACAAAATTTGAAAGCAATTCACAACCAGTCTTCAGCTGAAAATGAATCTGTCGGGGTTGTTATCAATCGCAAAACTACAAAATTTGAAAGCAATTCACAACATTGTATATTGTATTTATAAACGCCTCCTTGTTGTTATCAATCGCAAAACTACAAAATTTGAAAGCAATTCACAACCAGTTTTCAGCTGAAAATGAATCTGTCGGGGTTGTTATCAATCGCAAAACTACAAAATTTGAAAGCAATTCACAACAGCCCCTATTCATAAGCTCTGCGCCTATGTGTTGTTATCAATCGCAAAACTACAAAATTTGAAAGCAATTCACAACTCAACTCCCAGCCTTGCCATACACCTATCAGTTGTTATCAATCGCAAAACTACAAAATTTGAAAGCAATTCACAACGTATGCTTCATTAGCCTTGCGGTGTTGTTCGTTGTTATCAATCGCAAAACTACAAAATTTGAAAGCAATTCACAACGAATTTGTTCCTCATAAATAGATTTAAAAAGTTGTTATCAATCGCAAAACTACAAAATTTGAAAGCAATTCACAACAGTCGCTACAATACAGAAAAACGGAGTTTTGTTGTTATCAATCGCAAAACTACAAAATTTGAAAGCAATTCACAACAATTCTTGTTTTGTTAATGGTTACTTCCACGTTGTTATCAATCGCAAAACTACAAAATTTGAAAGCAATTCACAACGAGATTAGGGAGAAGGAAGGACAGTGATGAGTTGTTATCAATCGCAAAACTACAAAATTTGAAAGCAATTCACAACAAGAAAGTTGCACAGTAATAAGGGCGTCTGGTTGTTATCAATCGCAAAACTACAAAATTTGAAAGCAATTCACAACTACAACATAAGAGAAAGAGATGCTATGGATGTTGTTATCAATCGCAAAACTACAAAATTTGAAAGCAATTCACAACGGATTTCCTGAATAAGGGATTGCGTTTTTTGTTGTTATCAATCGCAAAACTACAAAATTTGAAAGCAATTCACAACTGTACCCTCTACTATATTCACCCGTTCCCAGTTGTTATCAATCGCAAAACTACAAAATTTGAAAGCAATTCACAACCTTAATCTCCTTAATAGCCCCGCCTTCCACGTTGTTATCAATCGCAAAACTACAAAATTTGAAAGCAATTCACAACAGAACAATAATTAACAATTAAATATACAAAGTTGTTATCAATCGCAAAACTACAAAATTTGAAAGCAATTCACAACAAGGTAGTCCTATAACAGTTTTCCCCTCGAGTTGTTATCAATCGCAAAACTACAAAATTTGAAAGCAATTCACAACAAGAAGTCGCAAAGGAATAATTTCCCCTTTGTTGTTATCAATCGCAAAACTACAAAATTTGAAAGCAATTCACAACGGGGCGGGGTGGGCTATTTTTCAAGCCCTCGTTGTTATCAATCGCAAAACTACAAAATTTGAAAGCAATTCACAACTGCACCCTACTACACTAAGAGAAACCGCTAGTTGTTATCAATCGCAAAACTACAAAATTTGAAAGCAATTCACAACTCTAATGGATTTAATAAAAAAGGATTCATAGTTGTTATCAATCGCAAAACTACAAAATTTGAAAGCAATTCACAACGGTTGTCAGTTTGGCGATTTCCTTTTACTTGTTGTTATCAATCGCAAAACTACAAAATTTGAAAGCAATTCACAACCAGAGGCGCGAACAAACCTTGCAACTCGATGTTGTTATCAATCGCAAAACTACAAAATTTGAAAGCAATTCACAACTCCCCTCTTTCCCGATTGAAAAATCACCTCGTTGTTATCAATCGCAAAACTACAAAATTTGAAAGCAATTCACAACCAATATTGAGGATATATACTTCGATATGAAGTTGTTATCAATCGCAAAACTACAAAATTTGAAAGCAATTCACAACTTCTACATCTGCCTTTTGTCCGTTTATATAGTTGTTATCAATCGCAAAACTACAAAATTTGAAAGCAATTCACAACCATATAAATATTCATTATACCTCCGTTCAAGTTGTTATCAATCGCAAAACTACAAAATTTGAAAGCAATTCACAACCTCCCTTGCTATTATCAGAAGAACAAGGAAGTTGTTATCAATCGCAAAACTACAAAATTTGAAAGCAATTCACAACAGCTCTTTTCACAGTTCAAAAAGTTTTGTAGTTGTTATCAATCGCAAAACTACAAAATTTGAAAGCAATTCACAACATTTTACAAAGTGAAGCCCCTAATGTATTGGTTGTTATCAATCGCAAAACTACAAAATTTGAAAGCAATTCACAACAGTGAAAGCGCCTAATGCTGAAGAGGCAAAGTTGTTATCAATCGCAAAACTACAAAATTTGAAAGCAATTCACAACTTTTGCCTTTCTCAAAAGTACTTTAATGCCGTTGTTATCAATCGCAAAACTACAAAATTTGAAAGCAATTCACAACTTCGTATACCCATCTCTCTGTGACCATTTAGTTGTTATCAATCGCAAAACTACAAAATTTGAAAGCAATTCACAACTTCGTATACCCATCTCTCTGTGACCATTTAGTTGTTATCAATCGCAAAACTACAAAATTTGAAAGCAATTCACAACTAGTTGCATATTTATTAGTTTAAAAAACACGTTGTTATCAATCGCAAAACTACAAAATTTGAAAGCAATTCACAACTAGGGCGCAATGTAAAAGAATATTTGCGTTGTTGTTATCAATCGCAAAACTACAAAATTTGAAAGCAATTCACAACGCGGCTGGTCTTGGAAGTTGATGTATGTAGGTTGTTATCAATCGCAAAACTACAAAATTTGAAAGCAATTCACAACATTAAATTCTTAGCTTGTGTAGTGTTCATTAGTTGTTATCAATCGCAAAACTACAAAATTTGAAAGCAATTCACAACCTCTTAACTAATCTTTATCATTTCCACTTCGTTGTTATCAATCGCAAAACTACAAAATTTGAAAGCAATTCACAACTACTATTAATGTGCTTAATGTTATTACTTGGTTGTTATCAATCGCAAAACTACAAAATTTGAAAGCAATTCACAACTAGGGCGCAATGTAAAAGAATATTTGCGTTGTTGTTATCAATCGCAAAACTACAAAATTTGAAAGCAATTCACAACGAACAAAAGAAACTCCTAATGGGCTACCTGGTTGTTATCAATCGCAAAACTACAAAATTTGAAAGCAATTCACAACGGTAGGGCGTGGCAATGAAAAATTTGAAGTGTTGTTATCAATCGCAAAACTACAAAATTTGAAAGCAATTCACAACAATACTTTTTGTTTGATTTTACGAAAGCGTGTTGTTATCAATCACAAAACTACAAAATTTGAAAGCAATTCACAACCTTCAAACTCCGGATAAACATTCTTTATCTGTTGTTATCAATCACAAAACTACGAAATTTGAAAGCAATTCACAACCTTCAAACTCCGGATAAACATTCTTTATCTGTTGTTATCAATCACAAAACTACGAAATTTGAAAGCAATTCACAACGCCAAGCCCTCGTTAGCCCCTATGAGGATAGTTGTTATCAATCACAAAACTACAAAATTTGAAAGCAATTCACAACGACAAGTGTATAAGGTACATCGTGGGTATGGTTGTTATCAATCACAAAACTACAAAATTTGAAAGCAATTCACAACTCTTTGCCTCTCGTTTTTTTATTAATCATCGTTGTTATCAATCACAAAACTACAAAATTTGAAAGCAATTCACAACGTAGGAACCTATAACCACGCCATACGCAATGTTGTTATCAATCGCAAAACTACAAAATTTGAAAGCAATTCACAACATAAATGTTTAATTTATCAAATAGTTCAACAATAAAGCGCAAAGATACAAAAAAAATATTTTATAAGTAACAAAGCATAAAAAAGGTTGCCCAGACTTCTGAGCAACCTCTTTCTATATTCTATTAGATGATTAACTTCCTAAGGTATACCAATGTACGCCTATCAAATATTGAAACTCCGCTGAAAACGACAACCGTACGGCAACTACCAGCAGAAAAGTCAATGCCGATAAGCCTATCTTCTGGTACGTCTTGCTCACGGTGGCAATGAGCATCCCTAATAAAAAAGCTACCCCTGTGCTCACAATATAAATCAGAGCTAAACTGAAATGTGCATCAGGCAGACTCCCTGCAATAAGCATTAACCCCGTAAACGGAAGAACAATGCGTAAGGCACTTTGTAGGCATTCTTGGGGTCTCTCTCTTACAAAGAGATAACTCATAATCACTATCCCTGTTAAGTATAGGGGTAGGGTTACCAAATGATCTCCATAGGCTATTGAATTTATAAACAAGTAAAGTGCAATAGCTGAGATAAGTTCTAAAAAGATTTGTACTGACTTTTTCATAATAAAAATGATTAATTAATTGAAAAAAGTGTTCTCATGATTAAATATTTTAGAATTTTGCGACAAAGTTATAAGATATTCTCTTCTCTGTCAAGTAAGTTAACAAAGTTTAAGATTGTTTTAACTTTTAATTGTAGACTTTGTATTGTTTTTAACAAATTCTATTTGTTATCAATCGCAAAACTACAAAATTTGAAAGCAATTCACAACAGAATACGACTTCTACAAGCTCGAAGCCCTGTTGTTATCAATCGCAAAACTACAAAATTTGAAAGCAATTCACAACTTAGTGAAGCCGCGCTACTTGCGCAATAACGTTGTTATCAATCGCAAAACTACAAAATTTGAAAGCAATTCACAACTCGTACGGCAAGGCGTTCACTTTCAAGTGTGTTGTTATCAATCGCAAAACTACAAAATTTGAAAGCAATTCACAACGTAATTTGACTTCTTATAAAATACTCAACAGTTGTTATCAATCACAAAACTACAAAATTTGAAAGCAATTCACAACTAATGTTATCGGCTGTTTGGCGACCGGCATGTTGTTATCAATCGCAAAACTACAAAATTTGAAAGCAATTTACAAAATGTATAAGTAAATAATCTGAACAATAACGCCAAGTAAATCGAGCGAATCCTCTCCCTTTTATGATTTTTATTTGTTTTTTTAGATGATAATTCTTACCTTTGTACCCTAATTTAATATTAAAAATTATGGGTATTATCGCAACACTTATTATTGGAGCCATCGCTGGATGGTTAGGAGGAACTATCTATAAAGGTAGTGGATTAGGTCTTATAGGCAATATCATTATTGGTATTCTTGGAAGTATCGTGGGGTATTGGCTTTTAGGAGATGTGTTTCACGTCTCACTTGGAGGAGGATGGATTGGTGCTATCTTGACAGGAGCTATTGGAGCTATTGTTATTTTATTCTTGATAAATTTGATATTTAAAAAGAAGTAATAAGGAAGGAAGAGCACATATTAAAAATGAAAAAACCCCGAAAATATATATTTTCGGGGTTTTTTTAGTACTTCTTTTTCAGAATTACCTACTTGCGTTAGCAGTCCAGGTCTTTCCATCTGTAGTATACAAAATGTTCAATGAAGAGGCGTTGATTCTAATGATTTTCACACCATCTTTCAAGTCGATGTTTACTAAAGTGTTATCTCCTTCTTTTTTGAAGCTAACACCTTTAAGGTCAGGAATGCCGTCTGAAAAACGGAAATAATAGTCATTTCCTGTTTTAACAACTGTCACAGCTCCGTTATCAGCAGATTTTTTTTCATCTCCATTTGAATAAGAGATTTTACCTTTGTAGGTTCCTACAAAAAGGTCATTGTCTGCTGGGTCATCATTCTTGCTACAAGATATAGAAGAAAAAGCTACTAGTGATAAACAAATCACTGATACTAAAGCAATAATTTTTTTCATACTTGATTCAATTTAAAAAATTAATATTAAAGTTTGTTGCAATAATTATACCATTCGAATGCTTTATGCAATTTTTAATAGTTGTTATCAATGGGAAAACTACAAAATTTGAAAGGGATTCGCGACTATGTGGCTGTACAACTGAATGTCCGTAATAAGAGTTAATGTTTTAGGCGAAATTATAAAATTTGGGTTCATTTCATATGTGTTTTGATATTATTGAATAATTGTAAAGTTTGTATAGAATCGCCATAATTCAAAAGAAGTATTTGATTTTTAGAGTGATAAATCTTAATGTAAGGTTTTGTATTAACACGTAAAGAAAGTTTATATACATCACCTTTTTCGGTTTTAAAAAATCCCTTTTTGATAATGCCTACATCAAAACCGTTAGTTCGCAAAACAAATTTAGGTAATTCGTTAACAAGAGTTATTGAATCAATATCTTTCATTTTAATATTAAAATGATAAAGACCTGAATTCTCAATTCTTTCTTTGCTAACCTCAATATCACTTTCTCTCATTCCATAAAAAAGAAAAATACACACAGCCCCGATTAAGAAAAGAACAATGTAAATAGTTTTTTTAGAAGAAGATTGTTTTCTTATAGGAGATCGTAATACAGATAAAATGGGAATAAGTAAGCCTGGTAATATGGAAACACCAATGTCCCAAACAACGGAACGAGACAGAAAAGTTAAAAAAATAGAAGCTAATCCACAAATAATAAAGACATTACGCAGATACAGCGTATACTCTGTGTTTTTTAAAGATTCTTTCTCTTCATCAGATAATGTGTTATATCCTGATAACAAGTTAGGAAATTTTGAGATTAGAATTCCCATTGTTATGTAAAACACTCCTAAAATACAATTTATGGTATCCATAAAAGTTTAGTTTTATACGTTAATAATACAAGACAAAGATAAACATAACAAAATCTGTTTAAACTTTTGGCAAAGTTACAATAAATAATTGGAAAATGAGGGAATGAGAAAATGAGGAAATGAGAAAATGAGAAAATTAGGGAATTAAGAGATTAGCAAATGGGGTGCGAGTTACAAGCTTGCACCAGAGAAGATTAACTTTGCCAAAGTTTCAAACTTTGGCAAAGTGTATACCCCTAAAAGTGACACATCAGAGCTATCGGAAGGAAACGGAAAAGAACGGAAGAGAGCTGAGAGAAGTTTTAGTGAAAAAAGGGTGTGAGGAGGGTGGGGGTAGCTTATAGAGAGCTTATAGGAAGCTTATACGAATCTTGGACGATTGGTATAGAAAGGGTATATAAGAGGTTGATTGATAATATGATACAATAGGGTTAAAAATGTTAAAAACGGGGTTTCGAGGCGAAAGAAAGAGAAAAGGCAATAGGCCTTAGGCCATAGGCAATAGGGGGAAGTGTGACGGAAAAAATAATGAAATGACGAATGACGAGAGACGAATGACGAAGAAAATGTGATGAAAATCTCTCGCGGTGCACATACCCAGCTGTCGCAGGCTACCTTCAAAGGGGGAATGTAGAGACGGGAAAGGGGAAAAAATGACGAGTGACGAGTGACAAATGACGAGGGGGCGAGTGACGGGAAAGAGGGGATGTAGCGAGAGAAAACAGAAGGGTGAAGGGGGGAATGATGGATTTTTCTTTTATATATCTTGTATATATTACAAAATTCATTATTTTTGCGGTTGTAATTTAATTGTTTTTTCAAGATGAATAAAATGAAATGTTTATTTTTAATAGGCGTACTTTCGGTAATGAATGTTTGTGCGCAAGATTTTAAAGTAAAGAAGGGTGAACTTCTATCAAATGGTACTCCCGTTGCTAAGATTGAGAAAAAGGACGGTAAATATCAATTTAGTGACCTTTCGAATCATTTGTTGTACAGGGTGGTTCTTACGGCTGAAACGGCACAAGGTAATTTAGCTCCTCACCGTTGGATAGAGTTTTCTAATGCTAATGGGGTAATTCGGGAAGTGGCAATTCCGGATAAATTGAAATTTACTTTTTCGGGTGAGAAGTACCTGCTTGACTGTGTCTTTAAATCGGGGACTGGAATGCTCACAGAAAAGGGTATTGACCCTGCGGTGGTAACGGCTTTTTTTGAGAGTACTCATCGTCCGTTCTCAGAGAAATGGGACGCTGTGTTTGAACAAGAGCGGAATACTATTCAAACGGAAGATAACTTGGCTACGGCTGATAAAATTTCGGTACAGGGAGATGCGATTCTTAAAAACGGCAAGCAAATAGGCATTATTGTGCGCAAAGTGCAAAACGGAGATGGGGGTATTGTTATCACTGATTTTACGGTAACAGATATCAAAGGTCACGTAGTGGCTACTGCGCATCATCATTCGTATAAAAACGAAGATTATTTCGTTATAAAAACCTACGACCAAAAAGAGTTTCCGGTATTTGTTCCTCTTACCAAAATAGGGGTGGCTGATAAAAGAATTGTGAATAGGCTTTATGCCAATGGCTATCCGTTTGGCGATATGACTGAGGCTTTTAGTCAATATTTAGAAGGTAGAAAGAATGCTATCGACCAGCAAAATAAAGAAATGTTGGAGGAAGCGAAAAAGCAAACGGTAAATATTTACGATGCTCCGGGTTATGTGATAGATGCTAAAGGGGATAAGAAAGAGGGGCTTATTACGATTGAATTCCAGTCGGTAGGAGCGATACTTAACAAAGAGCAGAATGTATCAGACCTTACTTCATATGGGGCAACGATGAAATTCAAAAAGGAAGGTGAGAAAGACGCTTATTTTAAAGCGAAGGACGGTGTGAAATTCTGCATAGATGAGCGTTGTTTTATAGGTTCAAAAAGTGCAGAAGACGGCTTTTTTGCTCACGGAGGTTCACAGTTAAACGTACTTTCGGGGGCTGCTCAGTTCTTTGAAATTCTGTATGATAACAACGGCAATTACGTGTTGGCACACAGCAGATATCCTGAGGATTACTATTTAAAGATTAAGGGAGCTGACAAAGCGGTATATTTGGGAGATAAAGCAACTTTTGGTTCGAAGAGTGCAGATAAAATACAAAAAATATTGGCTAAATATATCAACTGTCCTTCATTAGATGTTACTAAATACAACACCAAAACGAAAGAAGGAATGATACAGTTGGTAGATGATTATACAAAGACTTGTAAATAGAATGTTTTTGGGCAAAAAGTAAAATGTTTTGTAATATTTTAGGGTATAAGTATTGCCGATAACTAAAAAAATAGTATCTTTGCCCTTGTAAATATTATCAGAATAAGCAATAAAAGGAATACCAATATGGAAATTCAAGGACGAATTATAAAGATTAGCCCTACACAAACTGTAGGACAAAACGGCTTTCAACGCCGTGATGTGGTGATTTCTACTGAGGAACAATACCCCCAGTATATCCCTTTTGACTTTGTACAAGAAAAATGTGTACTTCTCGACAACTTTCAGGTAGGGCAATTGGTACGCATCAGTTTCAATATTCGCGGTCGTGAATGGGTAAACCCGCAAGGTGAAACTAAATATATTGTGAACTTACAAGGATGGCGTATTGAAAATGCTGAGGTGGCACAAGGAGCCTATCCCCCTCCGCAAGGGCAATATCCACCACAGGGGCAACCAGCTTATCCGCCACAAGGATATGCACAACCACAGTATCAGCAAGCGCCTCCGCAATATCAGCAAGCCCCACCACAATACCAACAAACGCCTCCTCAGTATCCGCCACAAGCCCCTCAACAGGCTTTTAGTGCACCAGACCCCGCACAGGGAGCTTCTGCCCCTACTGAGGAAGACGATTTGCCATTCTAAAGAATGATATACTTAACGAACGATAAAACATCTTTTCCTTCCCCCGATACGGCTTCGGAGGAAGGAATTGTTGCTTTAGGAGGGAGTCTTACCCCTGAACGACTTATTGAGGCGTATTCGGAGGGTATTTTCCCGTGGTATAACAAAGGAGAGCCGGTAGTCTGGTGGTGTCCTGACCCGCGTTTTGTACTCTTTCGGGAGAAATTGCATATCAGCAAGCATATGCGCAAGATGCTACGCGAAGCACTTTATTGCGTTACTTATAACCGTTGTTTTACTGAGGTGATGCGACAGTGCGCTACTGTTCCGCGTAAAGACCAAGACGGCACGTGGATTCACCCTGAACTGATAGAAGCCTATACAGGCTTGCATAAAAGAGGGATAGCGCACTCGGTAGAGGTGTGGGAAGGAGATGTACTCATAGGAGGTTTATACGGGCTAAAAATGGGCAAAATCTTTTGTGGGGAGAGTATGTTTAGCAAGCGCAATAATGCCTCAGAATACGGCTTTATCACCTACCTGCAAGCACACTCCAATATAGCATTGGTAGATTGCCAAATATACAGCGAGTATTTAGAGCGTTTGGGAGCAGAGGAAATACCTCGCAAAGAGTTTTTAGCCCTTTTAGGTAAGGCATATGAAGAAAGAGAAAATGAAAAGATAATAACTTAAACTGTATGAATATGAAACCTTTTACATTATTACTATTTACGTTGGCTCTTATGAGCTGGGGTTGTTCTAAAAAAGAGGAGGTTAATGAGAAACCTTGGAAATTGGTATGGGAAGATAATTTCGACAGAAATGATATTTTCTCGACTGGCGTGTGGACAAAAATGAACCGTTGGGGAGACAACTGTTGCAACACAATGAGCAATGACCCGAGTTTGTTTGAGATAAAGAACGGGAAGATGATTCTCTTAGGGGTAACTAATAAAAATTTAAAAAAAGACCCTTCGCCTTACCTTACTGCGGGTGTTTGGACTAAAGAAAAGAAGTTTTTCCAAAAAGGGAAGATAGAAGTGCGTTGTAAGTTAGAAGGCACGCAAGGAGCGTGGCCTGCTATATGGTTGGTTACCAAAGATACTAAATGGCCTGAAGAAGGAGGAGAGATAGACCTTATAGAACGCTTAAATTACGACCCTTTTGTGTATCAGACTGTGC
This sequence comes from Capnocytophaga sp. oral taxon 902, assembly GCF_013394735.1. Classification (NCBI taxonomy): domain Bacteria; kingdom Pseudomonadati; phylum Bacteroidota; class Flavobacteriia; order Flavobacteriales; family Flavobacteriaceae; genus Capnocytophaga; species Capnocytophaga sp. oral taxon 902. The sequence goes on along the minus strand of NZ_CP058261.1, from coordinate 981,242 downwards.
ATTCGCCGTTTACACATAAAAAGAAAGCAGGACCAAAAAGCTCTACTTCTTTTCCGATTAATCCTGATGACTACAACACTTATGCAGTGGATTTTGAAGGAGATGTGATACGGTTTTACGTAAACGGACTGCCTTCATTTGTCTATTCGCGTATGCCTGGTAAGGAGAGTGAAAAGCAATTTCCGTTTGATTTGCCTTTCTTTTTGATTATTGATATGCAACTGGGAGGTGAATGGGTAGGCGAAGTAAAGCCGTTTGATAAACCCGTGAGAATGTATATTGATTGGGTGCGGTTTTATCAGAGGTAAACGAGGTATAAAAATGATTGTTTTAATTACTGGAGCTTCGCACACAGGTAAGACTTTTTTAGCTCAAAAGCTATTAGAAAAATATAAATACCCATATCTATCAATAGATCACTTAAAAATGGGATTAATTCGCAGTGGTTATACTAAACTTACCTTAGAAAATGATAAAGAACTTACAGATTATATGTGGCCTATTATTCGTGAAATGATTAAGACAGCCATAGAAAACAAACAAAATCTTATTATTGAAGGAGTATATATTCCTTTTGACTGGGAAAAAGATTTTACAAAAAAATATCTCGATGATATTAAATGTTATTGTCTTGTAATGAGTGAAAACTATATTAAAACCCACTTTGAGGATATAAAGAAATATGCAAATGTCATAGAAAACCGTTTAGATGATGATTGGTGTACAATGGAAAGTGTTTTAGATGATAATGCACAGTTTTTAGCCCTTGCAAAGAAACACAACACTAATTTTATACTGATTGATGATAAATATAAAGTAAATATTGAGCTATGATGTTTATTGAACTATCAGATTGTTAGTTGTCAATGGTGAATTATTATGAAAGCAAGCGCAGTGGTGAGATTTTTGTTTTGGAGAGTCTTAGAGAGGCAGAGAAACGGTATAGTTATTTGCTAATGGTGCGACGAGCGACTAACAGCACATAGCTGAGAGTGCCAACTCCTATGCATATTGCCATTGCAAATACCATTGGGCGCTCGGAGGTGATGGCAAAAAGCGAGAGTACTGCTCCTACTACCGAACCGATACCAAAACGCAACATTCCTGTGAGGGAATTGGCGGTACCCGCTACTTCGGGGTACATATCCAAAATGGCAGCATTGGCACTGCTGGACACTACCGATACTAAACCTACAAACATTGAAACGCCTGCTACTGTAGCCCATAATCCCAAATGAAAAATACCGCATATCACCAGCCACGCTCCTGCAATGAGTTGGATAGTTAGCCCCAACCGCAAGGATTTTTCTACACCTATTTTGGTGACGAATTTGCCATTGAGTGAGGTTGCCGTCATCATTACAATGATGTTTAAAAGAAAGAAATACCCAAAGTGCTGAGGGGCTACCCCAAAGAGTTTGGTATACACGATAGAGCCCGTGGTAATAAAGCAAAACATTCCCGAATAGGAAAGCGAATTGCAGAAAATATATCCCAATACCTTTTTGTTGCTGAGGAGCTTGCCGTAAATGCGTAAGGTGTTGCCTATTTTCAAAGGAACACGCTTGAACTTAGGAAGCGTTTCAGGGATTTTATAACTCACTAAGAGCGCCGCTAAGAGTCCTAAAACCATCAGCACGTAGAAGATGATATGCCAATGAAACCAGTCGGTGAGGTGACCACCCAGTACGGGGGCGATAAGTGGAGCAATCATCGTGACAATCATAATCATCGACATTTGGCGGGCGAACTCGTTCTTGGCGAAAAGGTCGCGTAAGAGGGCACCCGTAACTACCGCCGGCGATGCTCCAAAAAAGCCTTGCACAAAGCGCAGTATATAAAAATGATGGATATGGTGAATTTGCGTAATCACTAACGATACCAATGCTGAGGTGATAATCCCGATGAGAATGATAGGTTTGCGCCCATAACTATCGGATAGAGGTCCCCAAAAGAGTTGCCCAAAAGCAAAACCAAGGGTAAAGAGCGCTAAGGTTTGAGATATCATCTCTTCGGATACGTTCAAATCGTTAGCAATCTTCACAAAAGCTGGGAGGTACATATCGATAGCCAGCGGGGTGAGCATCGATAGGAGTCCCATAATGAGGATAAACAGTAGGTCGGGTTTTGAGTCTTTGAGTTCTTCGGGTTCTAACACTATTTTTTAGGGTCTTTAATACGTTCTATTTCCTTTATAATTTCTTGGTAGTGTAGATGGTTAATAGATGAAGCAGGTTCTTTAGCAAGAGCTTGTTTGGCGAAAGCCTCAATCATATCTAAATGTTGCAAGGCAAAGAGGCGCACATCGGATACTTGCTGTATGCTCGCAGCTTTACTGTTTTTAGCGTCGGCAGGCGCATTGATGAGTCTATCGATTTGAGAGAGGTACAAGCGTTCTATCCCACGGCGATAAGTGTTCTGGCGTGCATCGGGGTTGTTGAGGGGTTTCCATACCGCTTTGAATACATCTTGCAGATATTCGTTTAGCGGATAAGGATTTTTGGAGGTGAGCGATTGGTTATAAAGGTTGTAGAGGGTTTGCTCTCCTAAAAGCACACTCAGGGTAAGGTTTTGCATACTGATGATGTTCTTATCGGGGGTAGCGCCTGTTTTTTCTACTATTTCCTCAGGATATAACCACAAAGGCGCCTCAAAAAGTTCTTTATCTAAATAGTTTATAGCTTCTTTTACCTTCTCTTTGGGTACTTCTTTATAGACTTCTTTCTCACCGATGATGCCCACATATCTATTGCCAATGTGCTTGAGCACGTGCTTCAAATAGCGGAAATACTGCATATAGGCAGCGGTTTGCATTTCGTCGAGATGTTCGTATTTATCGTTAGGCTGTTTAGTCCATTCGGGGAGGTGTTGGACAATATAGCGGAGGTTTTTCAATCCGTAGGTATTGGCTTTCATCACGTTGTCCGATAGGTCTTCAGTTTGCGCACGAGGGTCTTCATCTTTGCCTTCTCCTCCGAACCACAATCGCGGATTGGCTTTGAGTTTTTGGGTAACCATTTCGGCAAGAGATTCTTGTTCAGCATACTCGTCTTTATATTTGTTGCCATAATAGCGATATCCCCATTCGATTGCCCATTTGTCGTAGATGCCTATGCGCGGATAGAGTCCTTTGCTACTGATGTTGTCTTCGGGCTGTGCCACATAGTTAAAACGCGCATAGTCCATAATAGAAGCGGTATGCCCATTGGCTTCTACCCATTTTTTGTCGCGGAGTTTTTCGACAGGCGTCTGACTGCTGGCGCCCATATTGTGGCGCAAACCTAAGCAGTGCCCTATTTCGTGAGAGGAGACAAAGCGCACGAGGTCGCCCATTAGTTCCTCGTTGAACTCCATAGTACGAGCGCGTTTATCGACAGCGCCAGCCTGAATCATATACCACTGATTGAGGAGTTTCATCACGTTGTGATACCAACCCACGTGGCATTCTATAATTTCACCACTGCGAGGGTCGGCGATGTTAGGACCGTAGGCGTTACTTTTTTCGGAAGGGAGGTAGCGAATTACGTTGAAGCGCGCATCTTCTAAGCTCATTGAAGGGTCGTTAGGCCAAGGTTTTGCGACAATAGCCTCTTTGAAACCTGCTTGTTCGAAAGCAACATTCCAATCGTTTACGCCCAAAATGAGGTATTTTTGCCATTGTTTAGGCGTAGCAGGGTCGATATAGAACACAATTTGCTTTTTGGGGCGTACTAACTGACCGCTGAGGTATTTTTTGACGTCTTCTTTGCGAGGTTCTAAGCGGAAACGGTGTATGTAATATTCAGTTTCGGTGCGCTGTTGCTGATCGCTGAACTTGATGTATCGGGTAGCGAAAAAACCCACACGAGGGTCGAAGAGGCGTTTTTGCATAGGTGTTTTGGGCAAGAGTACCATAGAGATATTTAGTTCTAAGGTAACCGCCCCCACCTTGTTTGCCGACGGAATGGTACTGGGTGAAGCGTTGAACGTTTTGAGAGTATTGACCTCTACGTTGATAGGATAAGGACGTATATCGTCTACAAAAGAACGATCGGTAGCGATAGCGCCTATTTTCATTTGGGTTTTTGTATTCGATGAAAAAGAGGTAACGCTGTTGTCTTGCTTGAAGAAATCGGTGATGTCGATGAGTTGTGCTTTGGTTTTTGGGTTGCGCCCGATAACGGTGAACGATGCTACCACAGGGTTGGCACTCGAATTGGCTACTGCTACCGAAATATTATCGTCGGTGCCGGCTTCTTGCAGATTGAGGAAAGAGCGCAAGAGGAGTGTTTTATCGCCTTTCTGCTCGAAATAGACGGTTTGTTCATTCACTTTTTCGCCTGCATAGAGCCCGAAGTTATGAGGAGCAGCTTTGAGGCGTGTTACGCATAGCAAATAGCGATTGAGGAGAGAATCGGGGACTTCAAAATACCATTTATCCTCAATCTTACGGATAGTAAAGAGTCCGTTGCGCTCAATACCCTTTTTTTTGATGAGTTTAGCGTACTCTTCGGCGCGCTTTTGTTCGGGAGTCTTTTCAGGTTTTTCAGTTGTTTTGGTTTTAGTAGTATCTTTAGTAATAGTATCTTTCACAGCAGGCATTTTCTGCGCGAAAATCATTGTTGTAAATGATAGGAAAAGTATAAGTAAGTGTTTTTTCATTATTAGGTGTCAGGGATTAGACTTGTTAGACACGTCTGATCTGAGACGTATTTGATTTTGGGGTGCAAAAGTAGAAAATAATTAGGAAATTAGCAAATGAGGAAATGAGGAAATTTGGAAATGAGAGAATTAGGGAATGAGAGAATGAGAAAATGGGGTACGAGCTACAAGCTTGTACCAAAGGAGATTAACTTTGGCAAAGTTTAAAACTTTGCCAAAGTTTGAGATGAAAAAGCGATGTGTTGGGGTTGTTAGGACTATTCGGAAGATAACGGAGAAGAACGGAAGAGGGTCGAGAGAAATTTTGGTGAGAAAGTGCTATTAGAAGGGTGGGGTTAGCTTATAGAGAGCTTATAGGAAGCTTATACGAATCTTGGACGATTGGTATAGGAAGGGTATATAAGTAGTTGACTTATAATATAATACAACAGCATTAAAAATGGTAAAAACGGGGTTTCGAGGCGAAAGAAAGAGGAATAGGTGATAGGCCTTAGGTCATAGGCACTAGGAGGGAGTATGACGGAAAAGGAGAAGTGTAGCGAGGAAAAAGCGAAAGAAACCTCCCCCTTGCCCCCTCCAAAGGGGGAATTGGCAGATGTGAGAATTAGCAAATTATGTAAGTTCCACTAATAATTGCAATTTTAAGTAGTAATTTTTAGTAAAACTTTTATTTTTCAGAGGGTTTTGCCTCTAAGGGGCAACCCTCTGAAAAATAAAAAAAGAGAAAAAACTATAAAAGTCTTTTCTCTTTCAAAATAAATGCTTTTCTTTGTAAATGACAATGAAAGAATATAAGCATTTAAATTTGGTGCAAAGGTCGGTAATTTCTGCTTTAAAAGCAAGCGGAATCAAACAAAAAGATATTGCTCTTTATGCAGAGTGTAATCCCTCTACCGTCAGTCGAGAGCTGTCAAGAAACAAAACAAAGACAGGAAAATACAGTCCAAAAGTAGCTCAAGAAATCTCAGAAGAGCGTAAAGAACGTTTTAGGAAAGAACGTAAATTTACTAAAGAAATGAAAGTTTTTGTTATTAAGCATATCACTGAAGAACAGTGGTCTGTTGAGCAAATTGTAGGGTATTGTAAAAAAAATAGAATACCAATGGTTGGAAAAACAACTATCTATAATTTCATTCACCAAGACAAAGAAAACGGAGGCGAACTATACAAACACACTCGTCATCAGCTTAAGCATAGAAGTAGAGCATTGTACACTTGTAAAAAGAAAGTAGAAGATAAAAAGTCTATTGAAGAACGTCCTGAGGTTATAAGTCAGAAAACAGAGTTTGGACACTGGGAAATAGATTTAATTGTAGGAGCAGGAAATAAAGGAGCGATACTTACATTGGTTGAAATGACTACTAAAATGTTATTTATGAAAAAGTTAAAAGAAGGAAAGAAAGCTAAATCATTAGCAGATGAACTTATAGATATGACCTTGCCTTACAAAAACTATATAAAGACAATTACTGCTGACAATGGTAATGAATTTTCTGATTTTAAGCGAGTTGAAAAGAAATTGAACCTACAATTTTTCTTTGCTCATCCTTATAGTTCTTGGGAGCGAGGTCTTAGTGAACACACCAATGGTCTTGTACGGCAATACATACCTAAAAATACTGATTTTAAAAATATTACAGATAAAGAAATTAAAGAATATCAATATAAAATTAATAATAGACCAAGAAAAGTATTAGATTTTGAAAAACCTAAAGATTTATTCTATCAGAAAGTAATCTGAAAAATTGCACTTGATGGTGGAATGGGCGTTAGAAAATTAGTAGATTGGTAAATTTGCTAAATGGAAAATTATTTATACTTTTGCGTCTTGGGAAAAACAAAAGAGAAATCGTATTACTGTATGATTATTGATAAAATAAAAGAGCATATTGCTAAGATAGAAGATTTTAGCGCAAAAACTAAGGAAGAACTTGAACAATTCCGCATTCAGTACCTCGGTAAAAAGGGGGTACTCAACGACTTTTTTACCGCTTTTAAAGAGGTGCCTAAGGAGGAGAAAAAGACTTTTGGGCAGGTAGTGAATGAACTCAAACAAAAAGTAGAAGCCAAAGTACAAGAATGGCGTGAGCGTTTGGAGGAACACAGTGAAAACAAAGGTATATACGGCGATTTGAGTCGTCCTGCGACCCCTTCGCCTATCGGGGCGCGCCACCCTATTTCGATAGTTAAAAACGAAATTGTGAATATCTTTGCCAATATAGGTTTTAACGTATCGGACGGACCTGAGATAGAAGACGACTGGCATAACTTTACTGCCCTCAACCTTCCTGAATATCACCCTGCTCGTGATATGCAGGACACGTTTTTTATACAAACTAATCCGGATATTCTCTTACGTACCCATACCAGTTCGGTGCAAATACGCTATATGGAGGGACATCAGCCACCTATACGGACGATTTCGCCAGGTAGAGTATTCCGCAACGAAGCTATTTCGGCACGTTCACACTGTTTGTTCCACCAAGTAGAAGGCTTATATATAGATAAAAACGTATCGTTTGCTGACCTGAAACAAACTTTGTTGTACTTTACTAAGGAGATGTTCGGCAAGTCGCGTATACGTTTGCGTCCGTCGTACTTCCCTTTTACCGAGCCAAGTGCTGAGGTAGACATCTATTGGGGACTCAATAACGAGGTGGATTACCGTATTACCAAAGGTACTGGTTGGTTGGAAATTATGGGTTGTGGTATGACTGACCCTAACGTACTTAAAAACTGTGGTTTTGATAGTGAGGTATACAGTGGTTTTGCCTTCGGTATGGGAGTTGAACGCATTGCAATGCTTTTGTACCAAATAGGAGATATACGTATGTTCTATGAGAACGATATGCGTTTCTTGGAACAGTTTAAAAGTGCGCTCTAAGTGCGGATAAAAGATAAAAGGTAAAAGGTAAAAGGTGCAAGCCGCACGGGCGGATAGGAGGTAAAAGATAATAAGGTAAAAGGGACGAGCCAAAGCCAGCGAGGGCTCACAGCTGGATATGTGGAGGCGGATTAATTAGGGAATGAGGAAATTAGGAAATTAGGGAATGAGGAAATTAGGAAATTAGGAAATGAGGAAATGGGAAAATGGGAAAATGGGAAAATGGGGAGGTGTGAGTCCTTAGGGCACAGGGAAACTTTGCCGAAGTGTGGGAAGCAATATACGAATTGCATAAATTGCAAAGCGCGAATATTTACATATAAATAAACAATGCTAAACCTTAAAAATATATTCTTTGCTTATGAAGGGCAAGACCCTATACTGCAAGACATTTCTTTTGAGTTGGCGCAAGGTGAGCACCTTTCGCTGATGGGAGAAAGTGGTTGTGGCAAGAGTACCTTGCTGAAAGCTATTTATGGTCTCATTGATGTGCAAGAAGGTACTATACACTTCCACAACGAGCGCGTAAAGGGTCCTTCTTGGCAGTTAGTGCCTGGGTTTAAAACGATGAAATACCTTGCACAGGACTTTGGGTTAGGTCCTTATCACACAGTAGCTGAAAATGTAGGAAAGTTTATCTCTAACCTCGATTTAACCTATAAAAAAGAGCGCGTAATGGAGTTGCTCACCTTGGTGGGAATGGAACGTTTTGCGCCCTTAAAAGCACTAAACCTCAGCGGTGGTGAGAAACAGCGTGTGGCATTGGCAATGGCATTGGCACAAGAACCTCAATTGTTATTGCTTGACGAACCTTTTAGTCAGGTGGATAATTTTAGAAAGAACGAACTACAACGCACTCTCTTCACCTATTTGAAAGAGCAAAACATTAGCTGTATAGTGGCTACTCACGACGGTAAAGACGCGCTTTCTTACTCCGATAAAACCCTTATAATGCGCGACGGGAAGCTGTTGTTTTTTAACAATACGCTCTCGGTTTATTTCCAAAATACCGATTATTACACGGCTTCTTTGTTTGGTGAAGTGAGTTGGCATAACGGTAAGCTCTTCAAACCCCAACAGATTACCATTACAGCAACCTCTGATTGGGAAGCTACTGTACAATACTGTTATTTTCAAGGAGCACAATACCTTATAGAAGCTACTTCGGTAGAAGGGAAAGTGTACTTCTACAACGATACCCCCATAGAGAAAGGGGAGAAGGTGTGGTTGAGGATATTGTAGGGGGCTGTATTGTCCTTTTCAAAAATATTTGTACCTTTGCACCATAACAATACTTGCAAAGTATGGAAAAGATTAAAGAATTCTTAAAAAACTCAGGAAAGAAACTAGCTTGGCAATTTGCTTTTGCCATAGTGGCGTGTATTATATTAGTTTGGTGTGTATTGCAACTCTTGCGCATCTATACGGCGCACGGAGAGTACATTACAGTACCTAATTTGAGCAAGAAAACACTTACCGAAGTAGGGGTGATATTAGATAAGCAACAATTGCGTTATGAGGTGTTGGATTCTACTGAATACGACCCTAAATACCCTCCTCTATCGGTAATCAGTCAGACGCCTGAGGCTACCGAGAGAGTAAAGAAGAACCGCAAAATATACCTTAACATCAATCCGTCGGGCTATCATAAAGTAACAGTGCCTAAGGTGATACAAGTAACGCGCCGGAATGCAGTAGCTACCTTGCAATCGGTAGGGCTTGCCGTCGGTAGGGTTACTTATGTGAACAATATTGGGAAAGATATGGTATTGGAAATGCAACACGATGGTAAACCCGTACAACCTGGCGATAAGCTTATTAAAACCTCACGTATAGACCTTGTGTGTGGCAATGGCTTAGAGGCTCGGGATACTATCCCTACCGAAATACCTATTGAAGAACTGATGGGGGACTAGTGCGAGCCGCACAGGCAGTCGTAGCACGACGGGCGGTGTGAGCCACACTAGCAAGTGTGAGTCGCACGGGCAAGTATGAGCAATGCAGGCTATTATAAATTTAAACTTTGGTAAGGGGCGTAGCACGCACGCTATTAGAAACTTTAGCAAAGTTTGTGGCGCAAATGTAAGGTAATGCGTGATATAGACGAGATAGAAGATTTAGACGATTTGGAACCAGACGGAGAGGAAGCTCCTTCTCTTTACGAGCATTACTCCTTTACGGCGGGCAAAGGGCAAGAACCTTTTCGCGTGGATAAATTCTTGATGAACTTTGTAGAGAATGCCACCCGTAACAAGGTGCAACAAGCAGCCAAGCAGGGTAATATTTTTGTGAATGGCGAGCCTGTAAAGTCTAATCATCGTGTGAAAGCTAATGACGAAGTAAAGGTACTTTTTCCTCACCCTCCTCACGAGGATTTATTGGTGCCCGAGAATATTCCTTTAAACATAGTATACGAAGACGATAGCCTTTTGGTGGTAAATAAACCTGCGGGTATGGTGGTACACCCTGGTCACGGCAACTACAGCGGAACGCTCATCAATGCATTAGTATATCATTTTGAGAACTTGCCTAACAACAGTAGCAATCGTCCTGGGTTGGTACATCGTATCGATAAGGATACTAGTGGACTTTTAGTAGTGGCTAAAACCGAAGAGGCGATGTTACACCTTACTCAACAGTTTTTTAATAAAACTACTCAGCGCGAATATATAGCCCTTGTATGGGGTAATATAGAAGAAGACGAAGGAACGGTGTGTGGTCATATTGGGCGACACTTAAAAGACCGCCTGCAAATGGACGTCTTCCCCGATGGTTCTCACGGTAAAGAGGCAGTAACCCATTACAAGGTGTTAGAGCGTTTTGGTTATGTAACACTCATTTCTTGCAAGTTAGAAACAGGGCGTACACACCAAATAAGGGTGCATTTAAAACACATAGGGCATACCCTTTTCAACGATGAACGTTATGGGGGCGACAAGATTCTGAAAGGAACAACTTTTGCCAAATACAAGCAGTTTGTAGAGAATTGCTTTGCGGTATTACCTCGCCAAGCCTTGCACGCTAAAACCTTAGGTTTTGAACACCCCATTACTCACAAGTATCTTAGCTTTGATAGTGAACTTCCTAATGATATGCAACAGTGTATAGAGAAATGGAGGAATTATAAGAAGTCGATGGTAAGTGATTAGCTATATAGTTTACTCTTTTATTTTTCTATTACATATTTTAGATTGTCAAAGAGTCGTTGGATAAGACGGCGGTCTTTGGTGATGATTTCTGCTGTACCAGAAGTTGCTTTATCAGTTTTAATATACTCTCCATAATTAGTTTTTAGTCCTTCATTAAATTGTACAAGTACTAAATAAACCTCCATTTCTCCTTGTGTAGTTTTTTCTTCTTTTTTACTCATTGAGATGGAAATAACAGTTCCTCGTACTGAACCATATTCTAAATAAGGGAAATCATCTAATTTTACAACTACTTCTTGTCCTACTTTTACTTTACCTGCTCCTAGGGTAGGTAAAAGCATCTGTCCTAAACTCTTTTCTTGCGTAGGTATTACCGAAAAAACTTCTGTACCTGCAGTTACATATTGGTTTTCTGTCCAAAAGTTAAGAGTTTGTACTTTACCTTTTATAGGAGATTTGATAATATATAGATGTTCCCATTTATTTATTTCTTCCATAAGTTTATTATAGGAGGTAATAATATTAGTTTTTAAATCATTATACTTAATTGCTTTTTGTGTAGTAAGTTCTTTTATGGTATTGGTAGTTTGCTTAGTTTGTTTTTCCATAGAGGCAAAATTTTCTTTATCAGAGGTTATATTATTTTTGGTTTGTAAGAGCGTCATATTCGATTTGTCCATATCGGCTTCAGCAACTGTTTGAGAAGAAAATAATAAGGAGTCTCTGCGGTGTATTTTTTTAGCAAAGATATAGTAGTTTTCATCAATTGCTAATCGTTCTTGAAAAATATGTAACTCTCGTAGTTGTTTTTGATAGATATGCTGTAGATTATTTATCTGTACATCATAAAGTTTTTCAGTTTCATAGAGATATAATTGCTCTACATTGGATAAAAAGTCATAGTATGAGACGGTAAGTTCTCCTAAGGTAATTTTATTAGGTAGCTTCTTCAAAACATCAGTATATTGAGGAGAGGTTAAAAAATCTGACAAACTGTTTTTTATCTTTATGATTGTATCGTAAGAAACCGTGTTTTGGATATAAGCAATAGGCTCATTTTCCTTTACGTCTGACAGGAATTTATCAGAAAATAAGTGTATTTTTCCAGAGCTATTGGCAACTAACTTTATTTCTTTGGCTGTACTATTAATGGTAATTTTTCCTACAATAATATCTGGATATTTCACTATGAAACCAAAGAAAAAGAATGCGACAACTATAAAGATGATGATATAGGAGGTATATCTACCAAATTTATGGGGCATCCTGTCTATAATATCTTGTACTTCTTCAGTACGCTGGTGTTTGTAGTATATGTTGGTATCTGTTTCCATTATGTATATTTTAGTTTCTTTTTAAATTATCTGATTTATATAGAGATTACTTTCGAATGCAAAAGTATATAATGACTGTTTAAACTTTAAATGGGTTTGGAATTACTCTATCTGTAAAGCGACATAAGGCAAGTAAGCCTTGAATTTAGGTTCGATAAACAAAATACTATAGCAGTAATCTAATACATTTTTACAAAAGCAAAATTTCTTTTTCTTAGTTTCATCAAAGTCAGGTGTTATCAAGAAAGTTTTATATAGAGGGATCACTCTGTTATCTATCCTAGCTAATGCTTCAGATAGTATATGATAGCTTTTATCGATTTTTAAGGTTGATTTTAAGTATTGCTTTTGATTTTGAAATATACTGTTGTATTTTTTCAAAATTGTACTTTTTTCAATAGTAGTTTCTGGAGCTTTATTTATAAGAATATCATCAGCACAATATATTATCCAGCAATCTATTAAATATTTGAGAAAGGAAAGATACTCTTCTCTGCTCATCTTTTCTATCTTTCTAAGAGTTATTAGTAGGTTTAATCCTTTTAGGATTTTAAAATTCTCATTTTCCAAGTTATGAAAAGCTTCTTTTGATAGCATTTCAAAGAAAGGAAGTAGTTTTTGGTAGTTTTCTAAAGAATTAAAGCAAGTTTGAGGATAGAAATAGTGTATGTCTATCAATTGTTCATTAGGAAATTTATTTAGTAGTTTTTGAAGCTGGGATTTGTTAAAATCTTCTATTATCAAGTACAAAAAGCCATCAGTTGATGATATAAAATGGTAAGCATTTATAGAAAGGGTTTTAAGAAAGGGGACTATAGCTAAAATAATTTCAGCAGATTCTTTTTGATGAAGTACTTTTGAAACTTGTATTACTAGCATATTCTCTGAAAAAGCAAACTCTTGGAAGTTTAACTCCTGTATAAACTTTCCTCCTGTAGAATCTAATAGCTCTTTGGTGATAGTTATCAGTTTATCTTTATCTCCCTTTTCAAAAAACATTTGAGTAGCTATTTGAAGCTCTTCAAAAAAAGTAGGAGCTACCTTCCTTAAAAACTCTGATTTTGTTTTACCAGTACCTCCCCATTGACGGAGCAAACGAAGTTTAAACTCAGCTAAAACATCTATCAAGAGTAATGCTACAAAGAAAATACGTTTGGTGTCTTTTACTCCCTCTATATCTAATAAGTAAGAAGTGATTTTTGATCTATATTTTTCATCTTCATCTTTTGAAAGAGGAGTACTCCCTTTTTCTTTTAGTGCTGTAGTATATTCCTTGAGATGCTTTAAAAAATGATGATGGTCTAACAAAATAAATCCTTTAGAAATCATATCAATATACACTCCTTTGTTAGAGAGAAAATCTTCATAAAGGGTGTATTCAATGCTTTCTACCGAGAAAAAGATAAGTTGTAAAGTAATACCTTTGTAATTGAGAGTTTTAATGATTTTTTGTATTCTCTCAGTAGTAAAGATGATAACATCTACATCCGAATAGATCGTTTCTTTACCTTCAGCATAACTTCCCGTTATAAGGGTAGCGTACTGATGAGAATAATTTTCGATGATATATTCTTTTACAAGCTCAATAATTTTTGGATTCATAAATTAGTTTTAAAAACAAAAGCTATCAAGAAAAATGATAGCTTTTGTAGTGTTTTACTTTAAATTATTTATTTGCCTAAATAGTCTTTTAAGAATGCGTAATAATCCTTGTACTTCTTATCAATAACACCCATTTTTTGAAATACACAAAACTGTTTCTCTAAAAAATCCATAGGATAAGCTGTATTAATTGATTTTTCCAATAAATCAGTAAGTACTTCTTTAGCTTTTCTCTCGTCCAAATATCTCTCTATAGTGTAATTAATACTGAGAGGAAAAATCACTTTCCTCTCAGTATAAAAAATAGAAATACCATTCACATTCTTAGTCTCTTTACTCCCAAAATCAAAAGCTTTTTCCTCATCCTCAGCAAGTGTTTTTATTTCCTGAATGATGAGGTTAATTTTTCTTTTAGAGACTTTGTGTTCTCTCAAAGTCTTCTCAAGCATTTGTAAAGATTTCTCAAAATAACCAAACATAGAGACAATACAAATATCTTTCTCTATATTTTGCATAATAATATCGAAATATTGTGTGTTGTAAAAGCGAGCTCCTATTCCAAAGTTTTCGCAGTCGTAAACACTTTCTTGGGCTTGAGAAAAAATAGGAATTGAGAGAAAGAACACTCCTATACTGATAATTACTTTCCTATACTGCATTTACCTAAATAGTCTTTTAAAAAAGCTCGATAATCCTTAAAACTCTTATCAATAGAACCATACCCTTCTATCAAAGTACCTGCTCTTTGATAAAAGCAGAAATTATCTTCCAAATAGCTAACGGCACACTTACAATTAAAATTCTTCTCCAACAAGTCTTCTATCACTTCTTTTGCTTTTTCTTTACTTAAATACTTCTCTATAACTCGATTCAAAGAAATTTTAACCGTTAGAGGATCTACTTGTGTGAAATTAGTAAAATCAAAATGATTGAAAATAGATATTAACTCCGAGTTTTGAGGTTCTATTAAACCATACTCTTGAAGTTTTTTACCAGGCCATCCAGTCATTTTTCTAATTTGCTTAATAATCTGTTCTCTTTCCTTCTGAGCTACACCATAACTCTCCAACTGACTATTAAGCACTTCTAATGATTTATCAAAATAACCATATACCGAATATACCTCAAAGTCTTTTTTAATAGTTCTGAGCCTTATAGTCAATTGTTGCCCTGTGTACGTCTGTCCTACTCTGAAATTTTCACAATCAAAAGGATGCTTATCTTGTGCAAATAAAAAAATAGATGTAAAAAACAAAAATAAAGTAATCATTAATTTCCTATACCACATCCTTTCCACCAGTCGTTATTATTTTTGTATTTCAGATCCTCACCTTTTAATTCTTTCATCCCCTTAATAGACATCATTTCGTGAAATTTTGTCATATCATATTTAACTTCTCTAATGCCTGTAGAACTTAGAGAATCAGCAATTGTTAATTCGTTGGTTTTTGGATCATATCCTACAATAACTACCGCGTGTCCGTCTTTTACAGAATTTGTACGCCAATCGTAGTCTCCATAAACAGAAATAATAGGATTACCCAATTTCAAAGACTCCGTAACTTTATAAAATTCATCACTGTAAATCTTATCATTCTCAAAAAATGTATTTGCAATCTTCTTATATCCATCCCCATCTATGCCTATATTCTTTAAAAAGAAGTTATCAAATGCCTTTTCTTTACTATCTATTCCTATCGATTCTGCAAAATCACTTTTATGTATTCCCACTTTATCTCCTCCATAAAATTTAGAGAGATAATCAAAGGCAAATATACCACACATAGCTGTTCCTGCAACCTGTTGACACATACCAGGCAGGTTCTTCAATTTTAGTGGAGGACCTGGTTCTGGAGGGGTTTCTTCGGGTGTATAACCTCCGCGGGCACCACCATAATTATCATAATCCTCATAGCCAGGACTAAAATCGTTAGGGAATAAGCCTCCCCCTCCTCCGATAGGAGAGCCATATACAGTGACCTCGTCTAAATCGTGGATATAATCAAACCATCCACCTCCTACACAACTTTGAGCATCTTGCTCTTTAAGAGCTCCCATCTCTTCCTCTAATTGAGAAAAAGATAATGTTTGAATACTTCTCATTCTATTTCAAAATTTAAGGAAAACACCGCAAAGGTAACTCATAAAAAAGTAATCACCAAATATTTTACATATTTAAAATATTCAATACTTTTATCTTCAGAATAAAACTAATGAATATATGAAGTTTAAAACCTTCCCTATTGATAGACAAATGAATATGATGGACTGCGGAGTAGCCTGCTTGAAAATGATTTGCAAATACTACTCTCTTCAGTTGTGTGAGTCCTCAACGTAACCAATCCGCAAAGCCGACCAAATAGTGGTAATGCAAGACGGAACTGTGGTAGAAATAGGCAATCACGAAGTGTTAATGCAATTAGGAGGACGTTACAGTCAGCTTGTAAAATCACAATTAGACATCAATACATAACTTATTCCTCACTAGTTTCATCTGCCTGTATAACTCTCTCTTGTCTCCTGTATTACAACTACGAAGAAAATAATAAAAACAGCGGTATGAATAAAGCATTCATACCGCTGTTTGTTTTGTTAGTATAAATTGTTACTTGTTACTTAGGCTAAACAGATAACGCACTCCTGCAAAGGCTTGTACGCCTTGTGAAGGATAATACAACCATTTTTTATAGTGCTCACTGGTGAGGTTGTTGGCTTTTAAGAATACTTGCCAATGTTTGTTGAAAGTGTAATCGGCGTGGAAATTGATATCAAAATAACCTTCCAAAGAGAGCTTATCAGGAATAGGATTTGCAACAGTTACGTAATCGAGGTCGTAACGTTTTCCTACATAAAAGAAGTCGAATCCAGCAAATAGATTGGGTAATATTCTAAAATCGGTGAAGAGAGATACTCGTGTGCTGGGCAAGTTCCAAGCGGTTTTATTTTTCTGTACACGGGCGTTATAGTTATTATATCTTCCTTCAAAGGTAAAAGAGAAAACATCTTTTATATTTCCTCCGATAGAAGCTAAAAGCTCCATATCGTTTACTTCGTCGTACACTAACTTAAAAGAGTTGTTATATTGATAAGGCAATATCTCGGTGGCGATAGTAGGGGTCTCGGAATTGGTAGTAAACAGAGGCATCTCTTTGTATTGGCGATAGCTTCCTTGTATGCGATAAAGCAAATCAGAAGTTACTTTTCCTTTAAGGGCTACAAAAGCATCGGCTTGCACATTGGTAGGCTTAATTTCTTGCATAGGTGAGAGAAAAGGATTCTCTTTGGTGAGTTTCTCTACTGTGTTTTGTTGCATAATACCGCGTATACCTGCGTGCAAAATAGCATCGGCAGTTAGCGGATAAGAAGCCTCTACATCGGGATAAGCTTTAAACTTGCTTTCATCGGACTGGTTTGCATCTACATACATCAAAGCAACGCCTAATTTTAAGTCCAAATTCTCAATAGATAGATGATAAGAAGGATTTACCCCAAAGAGCATCCAACGATTGTTAAGCTCGTTTACTAAGTTATTTTGACGGGTAAAACTACCATTGTAATAATCGAGAATTACATTGGTACGAACTTTTTGGTCATCGGTAAGAGGAATTTCGAAGGTGGGTTGTGCTTTTACATTCAATTCTTTACTATCGAAATGGTCGTAGAGCCCACGTACGCTGAAATCAAGTCCTTTAAAGTAAGGATTAGACCATTGGAGGTAACCTCCTACGCCATAATCGAAATAGGTTTGGTGTACATCATCTACTTTTCCAATCAACTGTTGTCTTGTATAAGAAGCGGGACGGATGCCATACCAGTTGTGCAAACGGCGACCTATATCAGCAGTGAGCCCCCAGAGTACATCTTGGTTCTGAAAATCATAACGCAACTCAGCCGATGAGAGCGCATAATTGGTATCGGTGTATACCTCGTCCATATTATCATTGGCTGAGATGTGATTCAGTAAAAAAGAAGCGTTACTGTTATCAGTTACAGGGAGAGTGATATTGGCATCGGCATAAAATGTATTGAGCATACCGAAACCGCCACCGAAATAAGAATCTAAATAGTCTTCGCGAACGACTTTTGGTTTCACCGAAGCTGCTTTGCCTTTTTCGGGAACAAAAGTAGAGGCTACCGGTACCGAATAGATGGTATAGTTGATTTGCTTTTTCTTAACGGTAAGCGAATCTTTTACGTTTGCATCTTCACGCTTTTTGTCGGCGTCGGCGATTGTAGGAGCATATGATTTTACCACATCTACTACTTTGGTAGAGAGGCTGTCTTTACGGCTTTGAGCGACTGCCATTGTTGAGGCAGAGAACAAAAGCATTGTTAGAATATATGTGATGTGTTTGTTCATTTGTTTAGAAATTAGGGTTTAGGACGGAGATTCAACTTTGCCAAAGGTGCGAGCCGCACAGGCAAAAACTTTGGCAAAGTGTATACCACAATATTAACCATTATTTTACTGATGAATTACTTTTAGCGGCTTCGGCTTTTACTACTGCGAGTTCTTTTTTGGCTTCGGCTACTATTTCAGGAAACTCTTTAAAGTTTTTAATTACACTTTCTAAGACGTAAGAGGCTTGATAAGCGTCTTTTAGTCCGTAGAAGTTTTTAGCCATTACGATAAGGCTCTTAGCAGCGAACTCTTTGTGTCCGCCATAGTCTTTAGCAATCTTTTGAACTACGTCATTAGAGGCTTTGTAGTTACCGTCTTTATTCTTAAAATAAGCATCGTAATACAAGGCTTCGGCAGCGAGGCTACCCGTAGCGGTTTTCTGTACCTCTTGGTAATATTTGCGAGCTTGGGTTTCATTTCCTGCTTGACTATAAGCACGAGCCAACACTATATAAGCATCGTTCTTGATACGTGTATCGATAGATTTTTCTTCTAATACCTTATTGGCATATTCAATAGCTTTATCGTACAGTTTTTCGTTATAGCACACGCGCATTAGGTTGCTTTGTGCATAAGTTTTGTTCTGTGCGATAGTAGCGGTTCGTTCGAGGTCTTCGAGATAAGGTTTGGCTTTTAGGTAGCTACCTGCTTCAAGAAGGATTTGACACACACGAGTAAGCGATTGCTCGCCGTATTCATTAGAACCGCTTTTGGTTACATTTTCGTAATGTGTAAGTGCTTTAGCCTTTTGTCCACTATTGAAATACATTTGTCCTAAGTAAAACTCGGCATTGGTGCGACGCATACCATTAGGGAACTCTTTAAGGTATTTTTCAAAACCTGAAATAGCCTCTTTGGTATTGTTTTGCATATATTGTCGTTCGGCAGCTTCATAAGTAGCTCCTTCAAGTTCGAGGTCGGTTACCTCTACATATCCCAAACCTTTAGCCCACGATGCGTATTCGTTTACGTTACCCATATCTACATAGATGAGTTTTGCGGAAGCTACCGCTTGTGAGGCTTCGTTGGTATTAGGATAGTCTTTGGCGATAGTTTGGAAAAGCGTTAAGGCTTTTTGGTTTTCGTTCCTATTATAATACACTAAACCTTCGCGGAGCATTGCACGAGGTACGAGCACATTGCCTTTATACTCTTTGGCGAGTTGCTGATAGTACTGTAATCCTTTTTGGGTATTTCCTTTGGTTACATAAGCATTCCCTAATTCAAACAAAGCATTAGGACGCAGATTAGAGCTTTTGTAGTTCTTAACGAAACGCTCTAAGTCTTCAATTTTGCTATTGAGGCGGTCTACGAACCCATAACTAATAGCCTTTTGGTAGGCGGCATAATCTTGGTCGGCTGATTTAGCTTCGATGAGTTTGTTATACCCTTCCATTGCAGGCCAGTATTTACCTGTTACGAAGTAAGAATCGGCGAGACGGAGTATAGCGTCGTGTTTCCAACTACTGTTCTTAGGGTTTTGTTTGAGGTACTTCTCGAAATTAGCGATAGCACCTGCATAGTTTTTTTGATTGAAATTAGCATAAGCTAAACCGTAGAAACCTTTGGCATACTCTTCGGTTTTAGGAGCTGATGAATTATGGAGAAACTGAGTAAAATAGGATTCCGCACCTTTGTAATCTTTCAGCTGATAAGCAGTTTCACCAGCCCAATAGGTAGCGCGAGCGGCAAGCGCAGAATTACCACCGATGGCTTTCTGCAAATATTTTAACGCCTCGTTGTATTGCAATTCATTAAAAAGCTCTAACCCGCGATAGAAGGCTACTTTTTTATAGGTTTCTTTGTCCTTTGGGTCGTTAGACTTTTCGAGCAGACTGATAGCGGCTTGATAGTTACCAGATGAAATATAAGAATCGACTAAGAGCGACTGTATTTCGTCCTTATGGTCGTTAGGATAAGCCGAAGCATATGCTTGTAGCACATTGGGGACACTCTCGTAAGGGTTACCGATTTCATAACTGAGGCGGGCGTAGTTCAGATGAGCATCTTTTTTAATTTGCTTATCGAAATCCATTTGAGAGGCATTGCGGAAAGCGTTGAGAGCCTCTTGTTTTTGGTTGGTTTTCAAATAGCATTCGGCTAAATGATAATACGCATTTTGAGCGACGCTATCGTTTCCGCCTACGATTTTGTTGAACTGCTCGATAGCCGCTTTATAATCGTTATTTTTGTAATGAGCGTATCCGATATAGTAATAATCGGTATTGGAGAACCTACCTTTTTTACCTTTATAGTTTTGTAAGTAAGGGATTGCTTCTTTGTATTTCTTGAGGTTGAAGTAGCTTTCACCTATAATCTTATTGAGCTCAGATACTTCTTGAGCATTTTTGGTTTTAGCGAGCTGTTTCTGTCCTTCGGTAATAGCTTCTTGATAAAGAGCTTGTTTGAAGTACATATTGGCTTGGAAGTAAGACACGTTTTTGGTGAGTGAAGCATCTTCTTCTTGTACCTCGCGGAAGTAGCTTTCAGCCTTAGAATAATCGTCTTTATCATAGGCGATATATCCTAAGTAATACTTGGCGTTGGCACCGTATTCTTTGGTGTTTTGTACCGACTCGAAATAAGGTTTAGATTCGGCTTGTTTGCCGGTTTGGAAGAGGCAAAAACCTTTTTGGAAGTTGTATTTAGCTTTATCGCTACTGCTTATGCTTTGGTCGTCGATAGCCTCGTACCAAGCGAGCGCATCTTCGTAGTTGCCCTGCTGATAATAGATGTTAGCCATTTGCAAATAGGCTTCGGAGCTCAGAGGAGAGTCGGGGTGATTGACGATAAAGTTATTCACCAGCGCATCGGCTCCGTCTTGATTGAGGATAGCGGCAATAGTGGCTACGTAGTATTCACTTTGGGTTTGGATAGCTCTATCGGGATTGGAGGTTTGTTCTTTTCGGAACAAGTTCTGTGCAGGCTGATAGAGCTTGCGATTGTAGAGTTCCACTGCCTTTTGGTATTGGCTTTGTGGATGGGTAATCATCTCAGTTTCTTGTGCCCATAACAGAGGGCTAAACGCCATCAGTGAGAGCACTGAAAAAAGTGTTTTTTTCATAATGTTTTAATAATTAGATGTTAGGATATGAGGAATAGATGGGGCAAAGATAAGAAATAATTATGAAATACGAATAAAAAGAGGAGAAATATTTGTGTGAAGGGGAAGCAGGCCTTAGGCCATAGGCAATAGGCAATAGGAGGGGGAAGCGACAAGCGGGAGGAAAATGAGAGAATTAGAGAATTAGGAAATTTGGAAATGAGGAAATGAGGAGGTAACTTTTTGGAACATCAACTTTGGCAAAGTTTTAAACTTTGCCAAAGTTTGAAATGAAAAAGCGATGTGTTGGGACTGTTAGGAGTGCTCGGAAGGAAACGGAGAAGTTCGGAAGAGGGAAGGGAGAGGTTTTGGCGAAAAAAGGGTATTAGATGGGTGGGGGTAGCTTATAGAGAGCTTATAGGAAGCTTATACGAATCTTGGACGATTGGTATAGAAAGGGTGTATAAATAGTTGATTTATACTGTAATACAACAAGGCTAAAAATGTTAAAAACGGGGTTTTGAGGCGAAAGAAAGAGGAAGAGGCACTAGGCCTTAGGCCATAGGCACTAGGGGGAGTGTGACGGAAAAGAGAAGTAATGACAAATGAACGAGAGGCGAATGACGAGGGGCGAGGGACGGAAAAGGGGGAATGTGTCGACGGAAAGATGAACTTACAGGGTGAAATTAGCAAGATAGGAAAAGACTACTTTGGAAAAGTGCCGTATCTTTGCCACAGAAATTCAAAATAAATCTGTATGAAATCCATTACTCATAACGATTACACTCAGCGTATCAACAAAGTGGCGGAATACATCAATGGTCATCTTGATACTTCTATAAAGATAAAAACACTCGCCAATGTGGCTAACTTATCTGATTTTCATTTTTGTCGCATCTTTAAAGCGCTTAAAGGAGAATCGCCCATTGCCTTTATTGCTCGTTTGCGCATAGAAACGGCAGCTCAGCTGTTACGCTATTCGAAGCTTTCGGTAGAAGAAATAGCTTTTAATATAGGGTACGAAACGCCTACCTCTCTTTCCAAAGCGTTTAAGAATCAATATGGTATTACCCCTACTCAGTATAGAACAAACAGAGATTTTTATATTATGAAGAAAGAAATAAACAATCCAGAAGTAGTGCTCAAAGCTCCAAAGATAGTAGAGCTTGAGCCCAAAAGTCTTATTTACGTAGCTCTTACAGGAGAATACGGGACACTTAACTACAACAAAGCTTATGAACAATTGTGGGGTGTTGTAAAATCGCAAAAACTCTTTACCAAAGGCATTGAGTCGATATGTGTTTCGTATGACGACCCTAAAATTACCGAAGCTTCTTTGCAACGTTCCGAGGTGAGTTTGGCTATTCACAAGCCGGCTAAACCCTCAGGTGAAGTGAGTTGCAAAACCTTGGCGGGAGGCAAATATGCAATCTTTTTCTATCAAGGTAGTTATACTCAGCTCTCAGCCGTCTACGATGCTGCTATGCGCTGGGTGGTAGATAGTGAATACGAAGTGCGCGATGAGCCTATGTTCGAGAAATACCTCAACGACTGCCGTCGTACCCCCGAAGAAAAACTGAAAACTGAGATATATATCCCAGTGCAAACTGCACGGGCAATTTCCTAACTTCTAAATTCTAACATTATGAATCTTACAAAAACAGAAAAAATCACAGGTATCGCTTTGGCGATTGTCTTATTATTGCTTACGCTTTCAGGGAGTGGTTACTTCTTTTTTACTCTGAAAGTAAACTTTGTGCAATGGTTGGCTTACAACGCTTGTTCTCCTAGTAGCTTGGTGTATTTAGGTTGCCTTATCGTCTTTTGGGTGACTAAAAAGACTTTTTGGCTACCGCTTGCCTTCCTACCAATGTACTATTTTGGTACGATGGGGCTCTTTACCTTTACGTGGAGTGGTGCTAACATCTTTGCTCAAATGTCGCATATTACAATGACACTCAACCTAATTTGGGCAGGCTATGTGCTCTATCGCATTGGTGATTACAAAGCGTTTGCACAGGGGTTACTGTGGAGTATCGTTCTCTTTGTGCCTTACATTGCTTTTGTGATGTACTACTGTCGTACACACGCTGAGGAAATTAGTCAATTACTTGAAATGGCGTGAGCTATATAAGCAGTTTATATCAGATTTTAAAATAATAGCACAATGAAAGAAGCTTGTCCTGAGTGTTATGCGATAGATAGTCGTATCACGCCTTTGTTAAACCCCAAAGAGTGCTTGCTACACCACAGGCAGTATATTTGTAGTACTTGTGGCAGATGTATCTGTGCTGATGTAGATGATAAGGGGAAGTTCCGTGCTCTCTTCCCTTTTAAAACTCTTGCTATTGCTACCTTATATTTGCGTGTTGCTGAGGTAATATGGAAGCAAGCCTGTGGTATTTACGAAATAGAAGATAATAGAGGCAGAAAACAATACAAAATCTTTCCTTCTTTATCGGGATTGAAGAGTTATTTGAAGAAGAATAAGCAAAAGCGTAGCCTGCTGTCAGAGCCTTTATTGGTCACACCCCAGTATAAGACTTACCAACCTGAGCAGTTGCGAAAACTATCGACGGAGGAAGTAGCTATTTATATGGAAGAGAAGTTAGCAAAAATTTTGTAATCAAAAAAAGTAGTTGTATATTTGCACCAATAATAATTTAAAAAAGCAATATAAAATGAGAAAAGCAATTCTATTATTAGTAGCCTTTGTAGGAATGGTTGCTTGCGGAAAAGACAACGCCAATGGTACAGAAGAAGGGGACATCTCTACAGCAAGATTTATGCCTCCAAAGTGGATTCAAGGCTCTTGGACGACCAATAACAAGCAGTTCGGTTATGCCTTTAAAACCGATGACTTTTGCCAAATAACCTTAGGTAATACGAACTGTTTTAAGGAAAAGAATCTGCCGGTTACTAATATAAAAGACCTGAAAACAAATAATACTTATAAGGTTAGCTATAAAATCGGTTCCTCTGAACAAGTTTTTGTATTCGAAAAAGAAGGAGGTAACAAGATAAGAGTAACTCATAATGGTCGTGTTGAAGGAAGCTATACCAAACAATAAATTACTTGAAATAGCGTAAGCCACACAGTCTATTACAGTATGAAAAGCAATAGAACAAAGTCCTTTACTCTAAATGAGTAAAGGACTTTTATTTGCTTAACTCACACAGTTCTTCCACAGTGATGCCGAACACCTCAGCATATTGTTGTAGCGTTTTAGAAGATAGTTTTTTGAAAACCGAAGGTTTGGCGTGACGCTTGATAACCCATTGCCAGCGGTGCATTGCATCGGCAAGGACTGCCCAATCCATACGGTTGAGGAGCATATAATACACTATGGGGCTTTTGCGTCCTGCAAGCACATCGGCTTTTGCTTCGTCAATCTGCTCTTGCAAACGGCTGAGAGAGGCTTCTAAGGCAATGCTCTTCACCTCCCAGCCCGAACTGGATAGGGTGGTGTAGTTGCCTTCGTCATCGGTTACATAGCACAGTTCTGTAAAGTCCTGTAAGGCACCTTTTTCCTGAGGTAGTTCGGTTTCTTTCATTCCGTTAGATTTTTAATTACTAAGTTCATTTCAGCAGTTGCCATAAGAATATCTCCTACAAAGGCATTACAGCGCATCGAGCAGATGTAATACTCATCGGTATCGAAACGAGAAAGCAATTCGGCTTCGGTGCGCACCACCTCTTGTACCTTAGGCAAGGCGAAGAGTTCCAATTTCTTAATCGCACTGATGTAACCTATCACATAGTTCGATGTGTCTTCTATACCAAAGAGAAACTGCCCCACAATTGCCGAACAGGTTTGCGCCATATTCTCAATGAGTCCTACTTCGGCAAACTTCCCCTCTTCCACAAATATGCAAGTAGGCTTCACCTCAAACTCAGTAACTACGTGTGTATTACTGATATCGGTAATGGTATCTACCATTTGCATCGGCGGACGGTGGGGGAGGTATTTGTGGATTGATATGTTCATAGAAAATAGAAATTAGGAATTAGTAGAAGGAGCAAGTACGGTTTTCATTTCGCCTTGAGCGATGAGGGTATCACCTACAAAGGTTTGCATTGTTACGAGGGTAACGTCCATAAACTCTTGCTGGATAGTGATGTGTGTTTTAAGCGTATCGCCTACTTTGGGTAGCGATTGTATCTCTATGTTTTTAATCGCTCCTATATACCCCATAGGAGCAGGTTTTCCGTTGAGATAGTAGTAATAACCTTTGTGCAAGGCAATGCTTTGGGCAATGTGCTCTATAAGTCCGCTTTCTAAGAATACCCCTTGCTGTACAAAGAGGTTGCTGGGGACAATGGTGAGCCCTGCCACTCCCTCGGTGGGGGTATACTCCCAAAGAGCATCTACCATTACAATGGGATTGCGCTGGGGTATAAGAGTAAGAATTTTATTTTTATCTGTAATTGGTAAAGCCATAGTTAAACGACCTTTAAGAAAGCATAAGAATAGGAAAATCTACCACTCTCAGGCACTGATAGCAACACAGTATCGCCCGTTTTGAGTTTGCCTGAGTGCATCAAGGCTTCTAACATCAAATAAGCAGAAGCAGAACCTACATTGCCTACTTCGGGGAGATTGATAAACCAACGTTCTAACGGAAGGTCGATACCTACTATTTTGAGGGCTTCATATAAGCGTTCTTTGAAATAACAAGACGAGATATGAGGCAAGAAATAGGTAATATCATCTGCCGATAGTTGGTGTTTATCTAAGGTAGCACGCATACTTTCAGCGCCTTTTAGCAAAATATTCTCATTGAGCAACTTCACATCTTGCTTGATAGCAAAAATAGATTCACTAAGCCACGCTTCAGCAGGGTATTCGCTCCAAGCTTTGAGACTGCCATCGGGGAGCTTGTCGCCACCGGCATACATACACGCTTCGAGCTCGTGAGCATACGAATAAGCGTTCATCCACTCTATTTGCAAAGCGCCTTCACGCGGTTTGTTTTCTAACAGAAAAGCCCCTGCCCCATCGGAGAGCATAAAGCGCAAAAAATCTTTTTTAAAGGCAATGGCTGGGTGTGCTTCCAACTCGGCTAAGAGTTGTACCTCGTTTTCGTATTTATCGGCACGCAACCACGCCGATACACGTTCAGAGCCTGTGCATACTGCATTGGCACTATTGCCTGCCTTTACTGATAAATACCCAAATTTGAGTGCATTCATTCCTGAGTTACACACCCCTGAAGAGGCATTCAGTTCTACTGAGTGTCCGCCCAAAATGCCGTGTACCATAGCAGTGTGCGAAGGCAAGAGCACATCGGGGGTAGAGGTACCGCAAGAGAGCACCTCGATAGTATCCCAAGGCACTTCGCCGTCCAATAGGTTTTGTACTGCCAAAGCCGTAAGCTGGGCATTGTTATGAGTGGGGTTACCTTGCTCATCGAGGGCATAGTAACGGGTGAGAATACCATTGTTGCGGAGCACGAGGCGTCGTGCTTTAGAGGCATTTTGGTTTATGAGACCTAAGAAAGTCTCCATTTGCTCATTGCCAATGGGATTGTTAGGTAAATATTTACTTGCTTTTGTTATATAGACATTCATATTATTCAGGTAATAAGTAATAGGTAACAGGTTGTTATTGAGAACAACTACTACAAGAATCCTAATCTCTCGGCTTGCTTTCTTACATACTCTCCTCTTTCTTCTTCGGTTAAAGAACTCATAAACCTTCTTGAATGCCTCGCCGCCAAGAGCCCGTCCATTGTTTGTTGTAGCCATCCAATACCATACTTCTCGTAACTGTCCAGCAACATATCGACTGTCAGTAGATTGTTGTCGTGTGGTTCTATTTGTAGAATATTGTTCTTTGTAGATGTATCATCTTGTTGTTCCATTTTATTATTCTTTTATTTCAGTTAAATCAATTTCTAAAATGGGTTCTACCTGAGCACAGAACCAATTCCATCTATCTTTCAAAGCTTCTTTATTCCACTGTTTACTAAATAGTCCTTTATTATAGTTGTCTACTATTTGTTGAGTTATTCGGAAAGCTGTAATACCTTCTTGGTTATTTGAATAGAAACCTTTACCTGTATAAGATTTAATTTTTGTTTCAAAATCTCTATTTCCTGCTTCAACATTTTTCTTTCCACTTAAAAGAGTTAAGTTTCGTCCAGAATTTAGCCAACTATTAGTTTCATCATTTTTCTCAAAAATAGTTTTCCAATCTTCATTATTATAATATTTTTGAGGTAATATATGTTCCACTTGTACATTCCTATTCGCTATATCTAAAAAGGTGAAATTTGAATCATCCGTTTGATTGTATTCTATTAGAAAAAGGAGAGGCTTGCACCATTTTTCATTGTAAATATCTCCACTTAAATTTTCAATAGCTTTTCTTATGGTGTTATCAGACTCTAAACTATTATCTAATTCTCCCTTAATAAGTTGTAAAGATTTATTCTCTTTTATTGCCTTGATAAGATTAAAAGAGGTTTGCTTAATTTTAGACAAGGTATTCCCTGCTATCCAATTCAGATAGTAATAACGTCTAAAAACTTTTACAAATTCTTCATATTCAGAATATTGTTCTTTTAATGCTGTTAGTAATATAGTTCTCCAATACATTCCCCAAGGAATATAAAAAAAGGAAGATATTAATTTATTATCATCTTTCTTATCAAAAATTTTAGTTTGATAGGTACGAATAAAATCCTTAATGTCAGCAATGACCTCATTAGAATCTTTTTCTTTTAACTCATTTCTCAACTCGTCATACAATGATTTCTTAGGATTTTGTGCTAAAAGATAATATTCATACATAACGAACAAGTCATTTAGAGTAGTCTCTGTATTATTTGAACAGTTTTCACACTCTTTCCAGTCGTCCATAAACTGATCCTCTTTTTGCTTTCTTATTTCATTTTCGCTACTATATTTTTTCTGTATTTTTTCAATTAAGAAACTCTTTATTAAATCAGAATTTGATAAATCAAGTCCTCTATCATTTAACACTTGAAATAACTTGATAGCAAAAGAAACAGACTTACAGTCTATTCTTATAATCTTTACTTTATTAAAAAGATAATTTAAGAGTTTCCCTGCCTCTTTCTCACCGATAGAAGTAAGTTTTTCTCTAAAAAAGAAAGCGGAATTTATAAACTTAAATTTAGGCTCATCTTTCCTTAAGTCCTGTTTTGTAGGTTTCTCTATTTCTTTAGAATCGACAGTAGCATTTTCTGAAAGTATCAATTTATCGAAATCACTCTGATGATTAGAGTGCGTACGCAAACGTAATCGTTGGAATCTATCATTGAACTTGATAGAATTACTAACAGTTTTTCCATCAATAGCAAATGGGTCTTCCTCCAAAATATCGTTATTTATTTCAGGATATAAATCTCTATAAACACAAAGTAAAATAGTTAAAGTCGTTAATCTTTGTTGCCCATCTACTATATCCAAATAGTTATTGTTATCTTCAGGTTTTGCTGTGATAATGGAACCTAAAAAATAATTAGGCTCATTTTCTTTGGCATCTACCAAATCTTCCCATAACTTCTCCAATTGTTCATCTCCCCAAGAATAAGGGCGTTGATATCTTGGAATCTGATATAAACTATCAGCATTCCCAAATATTTCTTTTATTGATAGACTGTTAGGTTTAAAAATATCTTCCATTTTCTTGTTTTTTTATTTCTAATTCTCAATTGTGAATTTTTTCTTGTCACTCTCTACTTTCCAAAAGAACAATGGATAGGTGAGCCAGTATAGCAACCATACTATGGGCATCAGCACCCAAATAGCGATATACAGATAGATGCGGAAGCATTTCAGCAGGAATTTACGCTTCTTACTGCCGTAAATCATCTTTGCCCAAATGCCGAAAAGGCGGTTGCCTTTCTTCTCTGCCGAAAGAATAAAACGCTTGTAATGCACGCCTCCGTGGGATACTATTTCTTGTTGTAGCCCTGTGTAATCACCGGTTTGCAGGTGAGGGGCAATGAGCGTGCCGTATACGCTCGCGCCTTGTATGTCTTTATCGGCAACGCCCGCTTTGGGGAACACACCGAGATAGCGTTTGTTCTTGTCGCCCGAAAAGAGCCACTGTACAATGGTAATCACGCTGATATGATTGTGGTGCCTATCGGTAAGGGCAATATTGCCCACTAAGCGCGCCCCACACTCGGTTAAGAGTTTTTTTACTTTCTGGTGCGCCATTACCCACATATTGCGTGTGCCCGACACAGTAATTACAGGTTTGCCTTGTAACAGTTGCTTACCTGCTTCACTCTGCAAAAAGGAATTAAACGGAATAGAAGGCGACAAATACCACACTTGGTAGCCCAATATCACTAAATCATAATCAGTATGCACCAATTCAAAAGGCTTTAAGGGCTGGGGTATTTGCAAATACGACTCTGGGAAAGCTCCAAAAAACGCCTCGTCTGTCCACGGAAAAGGAAAAGGTTCTGCTGTATCAATAGGCAAAAAGCCGATAGTTACCTCCGTGAGTGGGGATAGTACACTATCGATAATCTCTTTGAGTTGCCCCGATTGGGTGTAATATACTACTAATACACGTTTCATTGTTCATCCCAAAAGTTGAAATAATTAAACCATTGTAGCGGATACTTTCGTAGCATCTGCTCCATATTCTCGGTATAAGCATCGAGTAGCGCTTGGGCATCGCGACTTTTCACCTCAGCTACTTGGGCATACAAGTGGTAATGCAATCTACTTTCCTTCATCACATAAACGAATAACACCGGCACTTTCAAGCGCGAGGCTATAAAGAAAGGACCTGCGGGGAAGGTAGCTTCTGCACCCAACAGCGTTCCTTTGAGCGAACGCACTCCCTCAAAATATCGGTCTCCCGTGAAACACACTATCTTGTTGTCGCCAATAGCATCGTTGATTTTGAAGATATGCGACATATCTTCTTTCACATAGATAAACTGATTCGAGGGTTTATTTTTAGAAATCGACTCCAAATACTCCTTGATTACCGAGTGTTCCATATCGGTAGTTACGGTGCTTATTTTCAAATCAATATCTATTTTCCTGAAAAAAGGTTCAGCAATTTCAAAGTTGCCTATGTGTGCGGAAATAAGTATCCCGCTCTGTTGTTCGTCTAATAGTTTATGTAAGCTTTCTACTCCATCAAACTCATAAGTAAATTTCTCTTCCAAGCCCGCCAAGATAGCAATCTTATCAATAATAGTTTGCCCGAAAGTAAAATAATTTAAGTATAAGTTCACTACCGCTCTCAGAGGCGAATAGCCCAAGCGGTGACGGAAATAGTAATACATATAGCCATTGGAGCGCCACTCAAACAAAAAGTAATAGAACGCTACAAAGATGAGCAAGGCATAAGCAGCATAAATACCCAAGTGTTTCATCAGCCACACAAAGATACTATAGCCTAATACAGTACCCTTAGATTTGCCTTGCCATTTCGTTTTGGCTTGTTCGTTAGCGTGCATTCACTTTATTTTCTAAGGTAGTATAAAAGTCGTTGAAGGTTACGATAGGCTTAAAATCGGCTTCTACCAATTTCACACCAAATTCTTGTTCAATCAGTACCACCAAATCCACATAATCAAGGCTATCTAATCCTAACGATTCGCGGAAGTTTGCCTCAGGGGCAATCACACTGCCTTCTACTTCAAATTCCTCAACAAAAATACGAGTAGTAAGGTCTATAATCTCCTGTCTGTTCATTCTTCTTTTTATTAGCTAATACTTTTAAGGGGCAAAGATACGAATATTTTGTCAATAACCAATTTTCCTAACAAACATCATCTCCCAAAAAGCCCAAAACTACATCGTTATAATCGAACAACCCTCTGAAAAGTCACTTTTGCGTCACACACTTTGCCAAAGTTTAAACCCCCAGCCCCTCTCTTCCAGAGCTTCTCCCCAGCCTATCCATTTTTCGCCATCAACCCATACTAATTTACTAATTTCCCAATTTGCTAATTCTCTAATTTCTCTCCCCTTTTTTCGTCACTCGCCCCTCGTCATTCGCCTCTCGTTCATTCGTCATTACTTCTTTTTTCCGTCACACTCCCCCTATTGCCTATGGACTAAGGTCTATCACCTATTCCTTTTTCTTTCGCCTCGAAACCCCAATTTTAACATTTTTAGCGCTGTCGTATTATAGTATGAATCAACAACTTATACACCCTTCCTATACCAATCGTCCAAGATTCGTATAAGCTTCCTATAAGCTCTCTATAAGCTAACCCCACCCATCTAATACCCTTTTTTCATCAAAAATCCTCTCAAATCTCTTCCGAACTTCTCCGTTTCCTTCCGAATCCCCATAACAGCTCTAACATATCGCTTTTGCGGTACGCACTTTGCCAAAGTTTGAAATTTTGGTAAAGTTGATGTTCTAAAAAGTTACCTCTCCATTTCCCCATTTTCTCATTCTCTCATTCTCTCATTCTCTCATTCTCTCATTCTCTCATTCTCTCATTTTTTCCCTGCCTGTGCGGCTCGCACCTCATTTTCTCATTGTGATATTTGTAACATTCTATTGGTTATTTTGTAACAAAAATAGTGTTTTTTTACTGAAATAATTTTGCATAAAAACAGTGCATAATAGGCATTTCTTTGCGTTTTCATCAAAGAAATGCCTATTTTATTGCAAAAAACGCAAAGAAATCGCGTTTTTATGATTTTTTTCTCATCTATTTTTTACAAACAAAATGAGTAAATTTGTTAAGGATAAATTTGGAACTTAACAGAAAACTTTTCTACCTTTGCACCAGTTTATAAAATAATGTTATAGAAGATGAGATTAAACAAAGTATCTTTCGCACTATTTTTAATACTAATAGTGCAAGGCTTCTCGTGGGCGCAGGAACGAGAAGTGACAGGAACAGTACGCGATGCTAGTGGAACCGAAATGATGGGCGTAGCTGTAGTAGTAAAAGGAGAACAACACGGTGTTCAAACCGACTTTAATGGTCGTTATAGCATCAAGGTTGCTCCAGGTAAGACCTTAGAGTTCTCATTCTTAGGAATGAAAACCCAAAATCGCAAAGTAGGCCCTTCTGGTCGCATTGATGTAGTAATGCAAGAAGAAGCCCAAGTGATTGACGAGGTAGAAGTAGTAGGCTACGTATCCGTAAAGAAAGACCAATACGTAGGTACTGCTGCTACTGTTGATAAAGATGCTCTTAAAAGAAAAAATACAGCAGACGTATCAAAATCTATTGCAGGAGAAGTAGCAGGGGTTCGTGTAATCAATACTTCGGGACAACCAGGTTCTGAGGCTAAAATTCGTATACGTGGGTTTGGTTCAGTAAATAGTAGTCGTGATCCTCTCTATGTAGTAGATGGAGTACCTTATGAAGGAGCGGTGTCTTCTATCAATCCTGATGATATCGAGAATTTAGTAATATTGAAAGATGCTACCTCTACCTCAGTATATGGTTCTCGTGGTGCCAATGGGGTAGTGCTCATTACAACCAAAAAAGGGCGTTCCGATATATCACGTATACAAATAGAATCAAAAGTAGGCTTCAATATGCGCTTGTTACCTCGTTACGATATGATTAAAAGTCCTGAACGCTATGCCGAACTCAGTTGGGAGGCTTTGCGCCAAAGTGGAGCTTTATTGCAAGCTGAAGACGCTACAGCTTTTGCCAACGAGGGTTATACGAGTGCAGTAGATTATGCTAATAAAAATATATTTAGTAATTTAGGAATTACCCCCAAATATAATATGTGGAATGTAGCCGGAACAAATCTTATCAACCCCACTACAGGTAAGATAAACGATGGTGTGACTCGTAAGTACGATCCTGAAGATTGGAGCGACTACGCCTTCCAAACAGCTATACGCAAAGAGTACAACATAAGTATGAGTGGGGGTAGTAGTAAAACTACTTATTACACTGGTATAGGCTACCTTAAAGACGAAGGCTATGCTATTAATACCGGTTTTGAACGCTATACCGGTCGTCTTAACCTAGGCTATCAGCCCAAAAACTGGCTGAAAGGTGAGTTTAATTTAAGCTATGTACATACTGAAACCAAAGCAAATGGTCAGGCAGAAAGCTCTAATAGCTTGTTTTGGTTTACCGATAATATTCCTCCTATTTATCCGCTATTTTTGCGTGATGCTAAAGGTAACAAAGTGAAAGATAATTATTACGGTGGCTATCAATACGATTTTGGTAGAGGGCGTGGTTTTGGTTCCCTTACTAATGCCGTAGCTCAAGCTACTTACGATAAAAGAAACAGAACGCGTAATGATGTCATTGGAAATATTTTCTTACGTGCCGATATAGTAAAAGGATTGAGCTTTGAAACTCGCTTAGGAGGACAGTATTACAATAATGCATATAACAACTATACCAATCCTTATTATGGTAGTTCAGCCTCACAAAAAGGTTATCTTTATAAAGCTAGATATGACCTACTAAACTACACTTTTTTACAAATGTTGCGTTATACTCACCAATTTGGAGACCATAATCTACAAGCTTTTGTAGCTCACGAAAGTACCGTGTACGATTATTACACTTTGGAAGGAGATAAGAACGGTTTAGTAGACCCTAAAGGTACTGAATTCGAAAACGCTATTAAAGTAGGAAGTTTAACTTCGTATATTTATGGCTACCGTATGGAAAGTTATTTCAGTCAGTTACTCTACGATTATCAAGGTAAATACTTGTTCTCAGGTACTGTGCGCCGTGATGGTTCTTCCCGTTTCTTAAACAACAAATGGGGGACTTTTGCTTCAGCAGGTTTAGGATGGGTAGTAAGTAAAGAAAACTTTTTGAAAGATAAACAATGGCTACCTTATTTCAAACTCAAAACTAGCTATGGTACGGTAGGCGATCAATCAGTTGATTCAGAAGGAGATAACGTTTCATACTATCCAGGTTATGATGTATACGATTTAGGTAACTTTATGGGGCTACCTTCGGCTACGTTTAACAGAATAGGCTACCCTGATCTTACTTGGGAAAAAGCGAGAATATTTCAAGTAGGAGCTGAGTTTACCTTCTTAAAATCAAGAGCTATTGAGTTACAAGTAGATTACTATCGTAAAGCTACCAGTAATTTGATTTTTGATAGTCGCTTGGCTCCTTCTACCGGTAATGGAATCTGGAAAGTAAACGACGGTAAATTAATTAATACTGGATTCGAGTTTAATCTACAAACCCATTTAGTTAATACTAACGATTGGAAAGTAGATGTAGGCGTAAATGGAGAAATGCTTACTAACAAACTCATCCAAATGCCTTACGATAAATCAATAAAAGATGAAAAAATTCTTGATATAAGAAGCGTTTTTGGTAGAAGTAAAGACCACTCTCTCTTTGATTTTTATACACGTGAATATCGTGGGGTAAATCCTCAAACAGGAGCTGCCCAATGGACAATGCACTATGCGGATAACAATAACAACAATGTGTTCGATAGCGGAGACGAAGAGATATCCTCATTGCGCGAATACCAAGTACAATATCCTAATGCGAACATTAAGGAAGGAATAACCGAAGTGTACAGTAAAGCTACACAAAAATACATAGGTAAATCAGCTATCCCCGATATACGCGGTGCTTTTAACTTAAATGTCGGATATAAGGGCTTTTCTATCAGTGCACAACTCTTATACAGCTTAGGAGGTTACGCTTACGATGCAGTGTATGCTGACCTAATGGGTAATGAAAAAGTAGGTGGTAATAATTGGCATACCGATATAGAAAATCACTGGAAACAACCTGGCGACATTACCGATGTCCCAAGATTATCATCAGGATATGGCAATAATATCAGTAGCGATACCGATGTGAATAGCCAATCTTCACGTTTCTTAGTCAAAGCTGATTACTTAGCACTGAACAACGTTACCTTAGCTTATAGCTTAGATAAAAAAGTATGTCAAACCATAGGATTTGAAGGGCTGACCTTTACCCTAAGTGGCGATAACTTATGGTTAAAAACTGCTCGTAAAGGATTCAATCCTACTACTAGCGAATCAGGTAATTCTGATAGATATACTTATTCCCCTCTATCTACTTTTACTTTAGGAGTAAAAGCAACTTTTTAAATGAAAAACACTATGAAAAGATATTTAACTTATAGTATATTATTAGCAACAATAGCAGTATTTATTGGTTGCCAAAAAGATTTTCTTGATACCACTCCTACACGAGTAGTGTCTACAGCTCCTGCTGATGTTCGTCTTAATGGCTTGTACCTAATGACCTACAAATGGGGTACAGGAGGAACTGAGGATCAAGTAGATTTTGGACAAAAACAAGTAGATATCTGTACAGATATGCTCTGTGGAGATATGGCTTTGTTAGCAGCAAATTACAGACGTTATCAAACAATAGCTAATTTAACCGCTACCGAACGCCCAAGCAATGACTATAACTATATTCCTTGGCGTTATTATTATCGTATGATATACGAAACTAATAAATCAATAGCCGAATTGGCAAGCCCTAAAAACGATAGTGAGAAGTACGTCTTAGCACAGTTTCACGCCTTACGTGGTTATGCTTACTTTTACTTGATGCAAATATTCACTACCAAGTATGAACCCGAATCAAGTAAGAACTCTATTCCACTATATACAGAAGCCGATATAGCTAGCAAGCCACGTGTAAAACAATCAGAAGTATATGCCCAAATCATAAGCGATTTGAAATTTGCCATAGATAACTTAAATGGCTTTACTCGTGCCAACAAAGGAATGATTAATAGAAACGTCGCCAAAGGCTTGCTTGCCTATACCTATGCGGCTATGGGCGAAAACCAAAAAGTAGCCGAGTTAGCACAAGACATCATTAATAATAGTGGTTTTCCACTTACCTCTCGCGAGCAAACTGTATACGATGCTACTACCCGAAAAGGCGGTGGTTTTAATGATGTAAATACCGACAGCTGGATGTGGGGTGCCGACCTGATTATTGATAATGATTTTACGTTAAACTCTTGGTGGGGTATGATGGACGTTTATACCTATAGTTATGCTTGGGCAGGTGACCCTAAGGCTATTGATGATAAACTCTATGCCCAAATACGCACTAACGACATTCGCAAAAAACAATTTGACACTCCTCTTGCGGGAGCCGAATTAGTTCCTTCAAACAAGTTTTTTGCACCCGATAGAGTGTTAGGTGGACAAAGAAATATCACTACCGACTACGTGTATATGCGTGTAGATGAGTTTTATTTATTGGCAGCAGAAGCCTTGGCTAAGTTAGGGCAAGATGCCCAAGCCAAAACTATTTATAAGAAACTTTTAATGCAACGTTATCCTGAAGCTACTGCTGCTACCGATATTGCTTATGTTGATGGACTTACTAATACTCAGTTACAAGACGACATCTATCTCAATACTCGTATTGAGCTATGGGGTGAAGGGAAAAGTTACCTCGCCTTAAAACGTAACCACAAAACGGTAAACAGAGGGGGCAACCACTTAGAACTAAAGAACAAAAGTTTTAGTTATGATAATCCACGTCTTACGTTCGCAATTCCTCAAAATGAAAGTATCAATAACTTAAATCTTTAATATTTAGCTAAACTATCTTATAAATAAACATTCGCTGCAATGCCAAAGGCATTGCAGCGAATGTTGTTATAATTTATACTACTTATTTAGCGTTGGCTATAAAGCATCACTACTTTATCCCAGTCTATTGCGTTAAAGAAATTAGTTAGTCACTGCTTCACCAAAAACCATCTAAAAGTTTTTAAAACTACCAAAGTCACACCTATGTTTGTATTACAATCTGTGTAAATCCAGCAACAAAGCTACTAATGCGTACCCATCACATTTATCAATTATCAATTATCAATTATCAATTGTCAATTGTCAATTGTCAATTGTCAATTGTCAATTGAAAGACTGTCCGTGTAATCTGTGTGTAGTCTGCGAGCTGGCATAGCAGAGTATGTGTCTAAAGGCAACTTGCTATCTATTTGTTTGATTTTTTTAAGATTTATAAGATTTCTGTAGCGTAAACTACACTTTTCTTATGTCGAACTCACGAATTTAACAGTCCGTACAGCTCACACCACGGGGATTTCATTTTCTCATTTTCTAATATGCTAATTTTCTAATTCCCTAATCTGCTAATCTGCAAATCACTTTCTTATCGCCAAACTTCTCAGCGAGCCATTGTTGCAACTTTTGGCGATCCACTTCTTTGGCGACTTCTTTGCCCTTCACAGTTTCTTTTTTAGGCGTGTAGAGCATCACCGTAGTGAGAGAAGAGTTGCCTTTTCCTGAAAAATCTGTCAGTTTTCCAAAATAAAAGCTCTCAATATTAGGGAACAATACTTTTATTTCTTTGGCAAAAGTCGGGTCGGTATATTTGTATTGCGCCAACTCTTCTTTTAGCTGATTTATCTTTATGTCTTTATTAGAGAGCGACGCCTTGTTTTTGTTGATTTCCGATAGCATCTCTTTGTCAATATCCGACTCTTTTTGCCTAATGATGAGTTCGGTATTGTGTAATTTGAAGTTTTTGAGGTTGCTTTGTAGTGTTTTTACTTCCTCATCAGTAAATTTCTTGTCTAAAAAAGCCAATTCAATGGTTTTAGGCGAGGCATTGTAGTGTATTTTCTTGTAAATAATGGTATAACCGCTGTTTTCAAACTCGGCAGTGATATAATGAGCTACATTCTCGTGGAATTCCTTCTCTTTCAAAAGGCTATATGCCAAATACAAACTAGGGGTAACAATAAGGATTACCAATGTGGTGATAACAACGCGCAAACGCTTGTTGAGCGCTTCGTTACCCGTGTTTTTAGGAGTGTATTTCAGGTATTTGATGATGAGGAAAGTAGCAATCCCAATGAAGAAACAGTTGATGCTATATAGATAGAAAGCTCCTAAAAAAAAACTAATATTGCCCGTAGCTAAGCCAAATCCAGCTGTACAAAGCGGTGGCATCAAAGCAGTAGCAATTGCCACCCCTGGGATAGGGTTCCCTCTGTCTTCTCGGGTGAGGGAGATAGCCCCTACCAACCCACCCACAAAGGCAATAAGCACATCGTAAATGGTAGGCGAAGTACGCGCCAAAAGCTCTGACTGTACATCTTTAAACGGACTGATATAGAAGTAGATAAACGATACTATAAGACTCACCACAGTAGCGATGAGCAAACTCTTGCCCGTTTTCTTCAACAGGTCGAAATCGTAAGTAGCCAATGCAAATCCTGCCCCTACGATAGGTCCCATCAAAGGAGAAATAAGCATCGCCCCGATGATTACAGCAGTAGAATTCACGTTTAACCCAATAGAAGCAATCAGGATAGCACAAGCCAAAATCCATAGATTAGCACCACGAAAAGAGATATTGCTAAGGATATCTTCAATTACTTTTTCCTTTTTCTCTTCCCCCTGATGTAAATTGAAAAGTTTTTTCAAAAAACTCATAATGTAAGATATTAGATGTTAGTTTTTAGTCATTAGTACAAACGGCTAATGCTTTTTATGTGAAGTGCAAAGATAAGCATAATTTATCAATTAACCAATATGTCAATTTGTCGATTAGTGGTGCAAAGATATAAGATATTAAATGAAGTAGCAAATGTATTCGTATGCTATTTAGTTTAATACCTATTATTGTTCAATGTAGACCCACTGTAGACCCACTGTAGACCCACTGTAGAGCCACTGAAGGCTAACTATTAATTAGCATATTTGTAAATTTACTAATTTGCTATTTTTTCTTATCTTTGTACTTTCAAAACTTCTTCTATTATGACAAAGAACAAGAAGATAAATGTATGCATTTTTATTCTCGTTGCCCTCAGTTGTGGCTGGGTAGGCGTATGGGTAGATTCCCTTACGGGGGAAACAGCAGGCGATTTCAGCAATACCAGCAATGGTACTAAAGGAATGGGTATTTTTATAGCTGCCCCAGTGCTGACTTGGCTCGTGTTGCGCGCCTTTATGGGCGATGGTTGGCGCGATGCAGGACTGCGCCCACTTATCAAGAAAAACCTGCGGTGGTATGGGGTGGCTACGCTTATTTATCCTACGGTGATTGCCCTTACCCTGCTTATTGGAGAACTTTTTGGGTGGCTGAAAGTGCAAATCCATTGGACAAACTACTTCGCGGGTTTTGGTATTTTTGTATTAGCGGAATTTGTAAAGAATTTCTTTGAAGAATCGTCGTGGCGGGGGTACCTCACCGCTCGTTTGCTCAGTTTGAAGCTGAAAGATATATGGCTCTACCTCATTGTGGGGGTAGTGTGGTGTTCGTGGCATTGGCCTTACTTTTTCTACTTCATAAAACCCGAACGCCTATTTGCTTTATTCCCTTACGACAAAGTAACCTTTTGCGTGTTGGCATTAGTGAGCTGCACCTTGTGGACGGTAATGTATACCGAGATTTTCCGCCTTACGGGCTCTATCTGGCCTGGGGTGTGGATGCACGCTATTGAGGATACTACCATCTACAGCTTGATGTACGACAAGCATATTTTCATTGAAACGGGTAAAGATATACTCATTTCACCCGTTTCAGGGATTATTCCTTGTCTGTTGTATCTTGGTGTCGGTTTATGGTTACGCAAAATCAGGATTGCCAAAGAGAAACAGTAGGAACTTATATACTACACAGGGATTATTATTGCCTGTCGAATCACAACTGCTGTGTGGCTCGCAATTTGCTAATTTAACAGTCCGTACAGCTCGCACGTGCTACGTTAACAGTTAAACAACAAAAAATCCCTTTCTCTGTGAGAAAGGGATTTGCTATTATTTATTATCCTGCATCGCAAACACCGATTTTAGTAGAGGGGTAGTGCGCGCCGCTATGTTCGTGCGTATTTCCTTCTCCTTATCGCCCACCTTCACAAACAACCCATTGATAGCCTGTTGGGTAACGTATTTAGTAAGGTTCGGTTCAACGGGCTTTACCAATGGTATTTGGTTATACTTGTTGATAATGTTTTCCCATACCTTATCGGCACCTACTTCACTAAGCGAGGCTTGCACTTTGGGAGCAAAAGCAGTCTCCAAAGAACTATAAGTGCTGTTTTTTAGGTAGGTAGTCGCTGCGGTATTGTCACCTTTTAAGATGTTCATCGCATCGGTAAAGGTCATATTTCGTATCGCCGATAAAAAGATAGGCTTCGCCTGGCTCACAGCATTTTCAGCTGCTTCGTTTAGTACTTTTAGCCCTTGGTCAGCCAAAGAACCTAACCCCACCGAACGCAAAGTTTTATCTACCTTCTGGAGTTCTTCGGGTAAGAGAATCCGTACTGCTTGGTCTTTAAAATAACCACCGTCTTTGCTCAGCAAATCCACCCCACTACTTACCCCCATTTCAAGGGCTTGTTTGAGTCCGCTGGCTACATTAAATCCGCTACCGCCTTGGGTAGTGTTGCCCATAACTTGTTGCAATTCGTCGCAACTGTTCAGAGTAAAAGAGCCCATTGTTAAGAGCCCCAAAAGCATTACTTTTTTCATATATTTGTTTTATTAATTTTTAACTGTTTTTTTCTTATTTCATCTGTATAAGTAGCGTAAATAGTAGCAGAAAATTATTATTTACCTTTTATTTATTGAAAGGTATATACTGAAAATGCTCGCAAAAAGTATCGGGAAGGTAATCACAATGCCTATACCAAAAGAAAGAAAGCCTGCTAATACAAAAACACAACCCAAAAAGGTAATGATAAGAGCAGTGAAAGGTGCGAGCATTATTCTTCTATAACTCTCTCCCATAGCCTTGAAAAGAGGTTTGTTTTCCAAAATAATAATCGGGATAGTGAGCACAAATACTAACGAGATAATAGTGTTAAAGGCAAGTCCTAACGAGTACATTCCTACGGCAGAAAAGCCTATTAATATAAAAGTTTTAAGACACATTTGCAGAATAACGTGGCTTAAAATAGCACTTGTTTCAGGAGCGCGATAATAAGTGAATAGGTTGCTCAAAGTAGCGCGTTCCCCTTGGATTACCGTCGCGTAGTTCTTGTAAATACCTGCTGTAAAAGGGGTAATAATACCATCTACAAGTAACGAGAAGAACCAAAATTTAATAACAAAACTCCGGCTACTGACTAAAGCGATGAGCTTTTTGGGGTTGCTTTGCAGAGCTATGATATCCTCTAAAGGCATTCCGAAGATAGTAGTAATAAGAGAAGCGTAAACTAAAAACACTACTGTAAATAAAATAAGAGAGCCCAAAAGGTGCACTCCGAAAGTACTTTGGTATAGTTTAAAAGTATTGCGCAATATATTCAAAAATTTCATAGCAATAGATTAAAAAGATTGGGTGAGCACAAAATTCCGACGAATGAGCTCTTCGTCCATTCCCGCAGCAAAATGTTCCTTATGGTATTTCAGGAGGTAAATATACCTCACATAACGCCTTACCTTATTATAAAACAGTGCTGTAGGTTCTACTTCCCCTGTGATATAAAGAGGCACTTGCTCAGTATCGATATCCAATTGTTCAATAGAGAAAAGAATGTAATACAAGAAGTCTTCAATGGTTTCATAACTGAACCTATTGAAGTAATACAGTTTTTTACCTCTAAACACTACAAAGTAAAAAGAGCCTACTTCGGCATAGATATACATCACTTCGAAAGCGTGTGAAGAGTAGTGTTTGAGGAACATACGTAGTAGTGAGGTAGCAAAGTGTTGGTAGTCGAACCTACCGTAATAAGAAAGTAGTGAATTATTTACTATTGTATTGGGCAAATAAGCATTCACCGTTTCAATAGATATGATTCTATCAATTTCCACGGTATAGGGTTCCGCCTCCGATACATCTATACTGTATTTGAGGTATTCCAGCATTTCGTCTTTTCCGCCGTAAAGAGACTGTGGGATAAAAGCAAAGGAAGGGGTATTGTGTAAAACCTTAATAGTATCGAAATCTTGGCGGAGGTCGTCTTCACTTTGTATCACAAAATAGATTTGCCTATCGATATCTTCTTTGCTCTTATAGCTGAAGTTGATAGGAAAATTATAAATAGCCTCTACACACAGGAGCACAGGGTTAAACACACAAAAAGAAAGTCCATCCAAGTTTATTTGAATGGACAATTCCTTAAAGTACGTTTTAAACTGATTATTGCTTTGCAATTTTTGCGTCATAAGAAGTTGGCCAGTTACCGTTTACAGTAAGCTCTTCGAGTGAACCTACCTGAATATTAGGACCTCTTACATCTTCTACCGATGTTTTTGCAATTTCTTTTTCTACTAAGTCTTCATCAAGACCTTGTAGCACCACTCTCTTAGGCACATACGCTTCAAAAACGGAAGATTTTACATTGTTCTTGTCGGTAATTTCTCCTGTTTTCATTATAAACTGACCAGGAATTTTACCTTTGATAGGAGGTAAATCGCGCAAATGCAAATAACGATTATCGTTTTTAAACAATGAATCTTTTACTGATACGTGCCCCAAAGTATCAATAACTACACCTTGGCGCATTACCGTAATTTTAAAAGTCTCATCGAAAGCATTCCAGCTTGTGTCGCGTTGTGAAGTAATAGTAAATTGTGCAGTTTCGATGAACTTAGTAAGCTCATCAAAATTATCGGCATATTTGCCGTTGAGTCTCAAATAAGCATCTTGCGCTGCACGGATATCTTTTAGTTTCTTAATTACCTCGGTGTAGCGTTCCTCCTTAATTTTTTTGAACTCAATAGGGCCTGTGATAGACCTGTAAATTAGGTAGCAAAATACTAAACCTAATGCCCAAAATGCAATAGTTACAATTTTTTTCATCGTTTTAATTCTATAAATTAATAATAACTTTCTTGACTGGTATTGCGCAAAACTACAATCTTTTTTTGAAACAAAAAAATTATTTTAACTTTTTTTTATAATTTTGCTCTCAGAACTGTTTTTATTATGAACGAAAAAGCCTTTTTTAGTGCCCTTATTAGTGCCTTTAAACACGAGCCTACTCCTTCGCAAGATGTTGCTTTACAAAAGATTACAGAATATCTATTCTCGGTGAATGCTTCTGATAAACTTTTTTTACTAAAAGGTTTTGCTGGAACCGGAAAAACTTCTATCACCAACTGTCTTATCCGTACTTTACCGCTCATAAACCACCAATCGGTGTTATTAGCACCTACCGGTAGAGCAGCCAAAGTGATGACCTATTTCACCCAAAGACAGGCTTTCACTATTCACAAATATATTTATTACTCCAAAGCTGATGGTACTGATGTATCCTTCAAACTGCGTGCCAATAAGCTCCAAAATACTTTATTTATAGTAGATGAGGCTTCGATGATTGCTGATAACGACTATCAACTCTTTGAGCGCCCTTCATTATTAAACGACTTAATGCGCTTTGTGTATTCTGGAAAAAACTGCAAACTATTACTTATAGGCGATACTGCGCAATTGCCTCCTGTTAATACCCTCGAAAGTCCTGCACTGAATATTCCTTATTTAGAATATCAGTTTCAAAAAGAAGTACTCACGGTTACGCTTACTGAGGTGGTACGCCAGCGACGGAAGTCGGGGATATTGCGCAATGCTACCCGTTTGCGCAAACATATCTTCTCTTCGCTTGCTGAAAAACAGTTCGCTTTTAAGATAAATCATCACCCTGATATAATACGACTTACTGACGGGGCTGAAATACAAGACGCTATCAGTGAGGCGTATGACGATTATGGTTCAGAAGAAACTACGATAATAGTGCGCTCCAACAAGCGCGCGGTGGCTTGGAACAACCAAATACGCAGGGTGATTTTAGACGTTGAAGACGAAATAGCTGCCGGAGACTTGCTAATGGTGGTTAAGAATAATTACTTTTGGTGTAAGGATAATTCGCAAGTGAGTTTTATTGCCAATGGTGATACCATAGAGGTGTTACAGCTTTATGACTTTACAGAAGCCTATGGTTTCCGCTTTGCTGAGGTATCGGCTCAGCTTATTGATTATCCCGAAGAGCCTCCGTTTGATACGGTTATATTATTAGACACCTTAAACAGTGAGGCTCCTGCCTTATCACCAGCTCAAAGCAATCAGCTTTATGAAGAAGTACTCGCTGATTACGCTGATGAACCTACGGCTTATAAAAGATATCAGAAAGTGAAAGAAAACCCTTATTTCAATGCTTTGCAGGTGAA
Source organism: Capnocytophaga sp. oral taxon 902 (assembly GCF_013394735.1). Lineage (NCBI taxonomy): Bacteria > Pseudomonadati > Bacteroidota > Flavobacteriia > Flavobacteriales > Flavobacteriaceae > Capnocytophaga > Capnocytophaga sp. oral taxon 902. Next base: position 937,103 of record NZ_CP058261.1, on the reverse strand, counting down.
GTTCTCGTATGCGATTACCTGCCATAAGAGTCAAGGAGGGCAATGGGACGCCGTGTTTGTGGAGAAACCTTACTTACCTGATGATATCATAGATGAAGGTTACTTGCGATGGCTTTATACGGCTATCACTCGTGCTAAAGAAAGGGTGTACTTGGTAGGGTTTAAAGACGAGGATTTTGGCTGAGAATTAAGAGTTGAAGAAAGATAAGTTTTTTGAGTGACTTCAACTTTGGCAATAATTAGTTTCTTACTTTCCCAAGAGGAGCAAGAGCTAATGCCTGAGCTAACGAAAGGCAAGTGCTGAACATCAGTCCGCCCCAGAAGCCGTGTACTACAAAGCCACCTACTAATTTGCTTGCCAGGAGCACAATTACAGTGTTGATGATAAATAAAAAGAGCCCAAAAGTCATAAAGGTAATAGGGAAGGCAATGAACTCTAATATAGGGCGTACAATACCATTGAGAAGTGAGAGCACAAAGGCTACCACGAGGGCTGTAAAGAAGTTCTCGATATGAGCACCTACATTTAGATAGCCCAATACAAAAACAAGGGTTGCGGAGATGAATAAGCTTATAAAGTATCGCATAGAAAATGTATGGTTTTATTGTAAAATTCAGTAGGGTTTTGAGCGTGTAACCAGTGTCCTGCCTTGCTCACTGTATCGATAATAGCGTGCGGGAAGTGAGTGCGAATAAGGGCTTCGTCTTCGGGCATCACATACTCAGAATACTCTCCTTTTAAGAAGAGTGTTTTACCTTCGAACACATTGCTATCGGGGAGTTCAGCACCTATCTCGCTTTCATTCTCAATTAAAGCAGGGAGATTCAGGCGCAAGCCCAATCGGTCTTTGGTTTCCCAATAAAGGTTTTTCAGTAAGAACTGTCGCACCCCTATATCGCTTACATAAGCTGAAAGAGCTTTATCGGCTTCGGCACGTGAATGTATCACATCGAAATTTAAGGATGCTAAACCTTGTAAACAAGCTCCGTGATGCTCAGGAAAGTATTTAGGCGACATATCAGCAACGATGAGAGAAAGCACTCTATCGGGGTGTTCGGTAGCGAAAAGCATTGCTGTTTTGCCTCCCATAGAATGCCCCATCAGATGAAAGACTTTTAATCCGTGAGCATCAGCATATACAAGCAAATCTTGTGCCATTAGAGGATAGCTGAAATCGGGGCTGTGAAAACTACGACCGTGATTGCGTTGGTCTACTAAATGCACTTGAAAGCCCGCTTCGGCATATTTGAGCCCCAAAGTACGCCAGTTATCTGACATACCCAAAAAGCCGTGCAGGATAATGAAGGGAGTGCCTTCGCCTATAATTTGAGAATGTAACATAGTTATTTAGTAAGATAATTTAAAAGTTGTTAGGGACTTTCCACTCTTCTATAATTCCTTTTTCAATAGCTTTTTGCACTAATGATTTTGCTACTGCGGGATACCAAGAGCCTGCCTCAGGATCGCCATTGGCACAAGTACCATCGGATAAGCCAGGATGTTTAATCCACAAATAAGCGTCGGCGTGAGGAGCAGAGGTTTTGGTGGTAGGGCGTACTCCTAAAGCGGCGTTGAAATTGTTACAACTGTAATAATAAGCCTTATTGGTTTGTTTAGGACTATCGATACCATTGCGGGAGGTGTCTATCACGTAGTATTTTGTGCCCAAGCCTTTCTTTTGGAGCGTTTGTACGAACTCTTCGCTCCACTTTTCAGCCCGAGGAGTCCCTCTATGGTCGGCGACGTTGGTAACAAAGCCACGCATATACCGGATACCGCCATCTATTACCGCTTGAGCAGCTTCTTCTTGTTTGAGTTCTGTTCCGCCAATATGCAAATACAACAACGCATTTGGGTTGTTATCAGCAAAAGTTTTTCCTACATAAGTGAGGAGTTCAGCGCGTTCTTTGTATTTTGCATCGTTGTATTTCCAGCCTTTCTTTAAACAAAAGTTATGGGCATCGGGTTCTACAATCACTATTATAGGGGTTTTGCCAATAATAGCACTGGTGCGATTTATCCACTCTTTATAAGAAGCAGCCGTTTTATGACCTCCAGTTGAATACGAACCACAATCTCTATAAGGAATACCGTAGAGTGTAATGATAGGTGTTTTTTGTTGTGCCTTTGCGCCTTCGATGAGGCGTTTTAAGGTATTATCGTCGAAGGCTTTTACGCCTTCGAACCATTCAGCTGTGGGAGTAGCGGCTATTTGGTAATAGAGTTTCTTTAAGTAAGGGTCTTTTTCTTGCTTAGTCATTTCATAAGCCTTAGTTTCCGTAAAGAGATAGAAAGGCTTGGAATAAGCTAATAAAGAACTGTCTCCTTTTTTAGGTTCTTCTTTTTTAGGGTTCTCTTTTTTAGGATTTTCTTTTTGTGAAATCTCTTCAGTGTTACTGTTTTTGTTACAAGAGATGATTGCGAAGGATATCGCAATGATGAGATAAATGTACGTTAAAATAATATTCTTTTTCATTTGATAATATAATTGATGTTTAATGTTTATTCTTCTATAAGCCCCCGTTCCCCCGAAGGGGGACAACCCGTAAAGAGAGGTAAGTTGCCCATAGCCTTCCTTGAGGGGGAAGTGGAATGCAAAAAAGACTTTTTAGGTTTTTCAATGTTAATTAATGTGAGTTCGACGTAAGAAAAGTGTAGCTTGCGCTACAGAAATCTTACAAATCTTTAAAAAAATCAAACAAATAGGCAACGAGTTGCCTTTAGATACATACTCTGCTATGCCAGCTCGCAGACTACACACAGATTACACACAGATTACACAGATACTCTTTCAATTGACAATTGACAATTGTTAATTATCATCTTTTTTTATCTGAAAGCGAATGTAGGTAATAGGTTTGTTTTGCTCCAAATAGAACTGCTCATAAAAGGTTTTAATTTCGGTTACTTCTTCGGGTACACCGTCGCTATTATAAATGTTGTGATTGGCATAGAGTACTTTATGCCCTGCTCCGTGTAACAATCCTAGCGTATAGCCGTGCATAAACTCACTATCGGTTTTGAGGTGGATATAACCCTCAGGAGCAAGGATATGCTGATACCGCGTTAGAAAATCGGCGTTTGTAAGGCGGTGCTTGGTGCGCTTGTATTTGATTTGAGGGTCGGGGAAGGTAATCCATATTTCGCTTACTTCCTCAGGGGCAAAACAATATTCGATGAGTTCTATTTGGGTGCGCAAGAAGGCTACATTGGTAATATTTTCGTCAGTAGCAGTTTTAGCACCTCGCCAAAAGCGTGCTCCTTTGATATCGATACCTATAAAATTCTTCTGAGGGTAGCGTTTGGCTAAGCCCACTGAGTATTCACCTTTACCACAACCCAATTCTAAGACGATAGGGTGATTGTTCTTAAAAAAGAGTGTGTTCCACCGACCTTTATAGACAAAAGCACCGTTAAGGAGCTCTTCGCGTGAAGGTTGGATTACATTGGCAAAGGTTTTATTTTCTTCAAATCGTTTGAGTTTGTTTTTGCTTCCCATAGATTGAGTGAATAGAGAAAAATTAGGCGATTACGCGTATGGTGTTCTTTACTTGTTCGGCTATTTGGCGTGCTTCGTTGATATTAGGATTTACAATGGTTACGTGTCCCATTTTCCTAAAAGGGCGTGTTTCTTTTTTGCCGTAGATATGGGGGGTTACGCCTTCCATTGCCATTATCTGTTCGATGTTTTCATACACTACCTTTCCTTGATAGCCTTCTGCTCCTACAAGATTCACCATTACGCCTGCGACCTTACTTTCGGTACTTCCTAAGGGCAGGTTTAAGATAGCGCGCAGGTGTTGCTCAAACTGATTGGTATAAGCTGCCTCAATACTGTAATGTCCTGAGTTATGTGGGCGAGGAGCGACCTCGTTTACCAAAATCTCATCATTTTTTGTTTGAAAGAGCTCGACGGCTAAGAGTCCTACTACTTCAAAAGCTTGGGCTACTTGTATTGCAATAGTACGTGCTTTTTGAGCGACAGCCTCTTCAATACGCGCAGGACAGAGCACATACTCCACCTGATTGGCTTCGGGGTGGAACTCCATTTCTACCACAGGGTAGGTACGCACCTGACCCTTTGCATTACGGGCTACGATTACTGCCAATTCCTTTTTGAAAGGCACTAAGCTTTCGGCAATGCACTGGTCGTTAGGTAAAAAATTCAGGTCGGTGAGCTGGCGGACGATTTTCACGCCATTACCGTCGTATCCGAAGCGTGCTGACTTCCACACGAAAGGTAAAGTGAGTTGTTGCTCATCGATTGCCTTTTTCAGACTTTCGGTATTTTGAAAAACTTGAAAAGGAGCGGTAGGGATACCGTGAGAGGCATAAAACTGTTTTTGAGAGGCTTTATTTTGGATATTCTTGATAGTTTGAGGGCTGGGATATACTTTTACCCCTTCGGTTTGTAGTTTCTCTAAGGCTTCTACGTTTACGTTTTCGATTTCGATAGTGAGTACCTCAACGTCTTTACCAAAGTTATACACGGTATTAAAGTCGGTAAGGTTGCCTTGCACAAAGGTATTGCAGGCAATGCGACAAGGAGCGTCGGGGGAGGGGTCGAGCACCTTGGAGGTGATATCGAACTTGCGGGTTTCGGTAAGGAGCATCTTGCCTAACTGACCTCCGCCAAGGATTCCGAGTGTAAAATCGGAAGAGAAATAATGGGGCATATTGCTTTAATGATTAATGGTTAGTGGTTAATGGTTAATGAGGAGGCAAAGGTACGAAATTATTTTTTAATGCCAAAAAAACTAAATAGTGCCAGAGGAGGTAACTTACTGGAGTTTTCAGAAGATATCGAAAGATATTAGGATAATATCGGAAAAATACCGAGATAAAAGGAAACTATGGAAAAAGTGTACTTAGCTTATAGAAAGCTTATAGGAAGCTTATACGAATCTTGGAAGATAGATATAGAAATGCTATATAGATTGTTTATTTTCAATGGGTTATGAATTGTTAAAATTGTATAAAACATTTTATCGTTTTTATACTTAGCGGTTATTTTATTATCTTTGCGCCAAAAGTTATTTTTTTTCTTATGACAACCTCAGAATTAACTATTGATGAGTGGTATATGCATAGGTGCATTCAGTTGGCTTATAATGGCTTAGGAAGTACCTATCCGAACCCTATGGTAGGTAGTGTTATCGTATACGAAGGGCGTATCATAGGGGAGGGGTGGCACCAGAAAGCGGGTGAGGCACACGCTGAGGTACGGGCGATTACCTCGGTGAAGGATAAGAGTCTGCTACCGAAAAGTACGATTTACGTGAGTTTAGAGCCCTGTTGTCATTTTGGGAAAACGCCTCCGTGTGCTGACCTTATCATTGCTCACAAGATAGGACGGGTGGTGATTGGCACTACCGACCCTTTTGCGAAAGTGCACGGCAAAGGGATTGAAAAACTGCGCAATGCAGGGTGTGAGGTGACAGTGGGGGTGTGTGAGGCTGAATGTAGGGAACTGAACAAGCGGTTTTTTACTTTTCACGAAAAACATCGCCCTTATATTATCCTGAAATGGGCTGAAACGCGCGATGGGTTTATAGCTCCCCTGCATAAAGAAGAGGTTGCTCCGCACTGGATTAGCGACGTTTATGCACGCCAGACAGCACACCAAATGCGCACTGAGGAACAGGGTATTGTGGTGGGAATAGGAACGGTATTGGCGGATAATCCTTCGTTGGACAGCCGTAGCTGGTATGGGCGCAATCCTGTGAGGATAATAATTGACCCAAAGTTACGCAGTCCGAAGGAATTTGCGGTATGGAACGACCGTACGACTACTTTGTTTTTTACTGAAGAGACGTCTGTTCCCGAGATGATACACACTGATTTTTTCACGATAGATTTTAAGCATAAACCGTTGGAACAAATTTGTGCTAAACTGTATGAAATGAATTTACAAAGTATGATTGTGGAAGGGGGGCTTATACACTGCAACAGTTTATCGACGAAGGGTTATGGGACGAAGCGGTTGTATTTACGGGGGATATTTGCTTTGGAGAAGGGGTGAAAGCACCTATTCTTAAGTAAAAGGTGCGAGCCGCACAGGCGTAAAAGGAAAGGAAAAGTCAGCGAGGGCTTATAGTTGGGTATGTGAGTAAAAGGTAAAAAGAGATAGAAATTGCAGGAATTACTAAAAAACGGTGAAAGAAGGCTTGGGGTATACCGAATAAATGTTAAAAAGGGGTTGTTTTTAGGAGAAAAAGTGCTTTCTGGCAAGATTTTTGATAGTAGAATTAGTATAAATATGATGTAAACAAGTGTGTCTTGCAGTGTTTTAGCACAATAGTTATTTTATAAGGAGTGTAACACAACACACATATTAAAAGTAGTGTATAAGTCTTTGGATTGGAAAGACTCGCACGGATTCTAGAAAGTACGAGCATTACAAACATAGATAATCTTCAAAATAATTATATACAATGAAAAGAGTTATTTTATTACTTTCGACAGTTGGCTTATTCACAGCTTGTGATAAAGGCGACGATTTACCACCTTCAGATCCTATCTATTTTGCAGATAAGATAGTGGAGACGACCCTACCTGCACAAGGTACCCAAACACAAACTACTGAAAATCTTTTTGAATATGAGAAAACCGCATTAGGCTTGGTACGCAAACACACAATAAAAGTGATAGATGACACTGGCAGAACTGTGGAAAAAGTGTACGAGACTTCGTATGACGGGACTTTTCCTATCAAAACGGTTTACACAGAAGGCAATGTGAAAAAAGAGGAAGTTGTGTATGAAAAGTATAGCAGTGAAAGAGGACGCTTGCTTAAGAAAACAACTACTGTGGTAGGCAAAGAGAGTTTGCCAACCGTAGATGAGTATGAGTATGATGGTGGCAGGTTAAAAAAACATACTAAAAGTGAAAAGCTATCGGCTAATGTAACTAAGTATACAGTGGTAGACTACAACCGTGAAGTACTCAATGAGATAAAGGCTGTAACAAGCGAATACACTGAAACGAGTGGAGTGAAGAGTACCGCTACCACTACTGCTACAGATACTTATGTGTTGAACTACAACGGAACGGTAAGAGAACACACTCACACGGCAGGTAATAAGACTTCGGTAACAACCTACCAGTATGATGGTAGAACCAATCCTTGGTTTTTGCATTTGTCTTATAGAGCTACTCACCCCGAAGTGTTCTTAGATGAACAATACGCCAGAAATAACATTACCAAGAAAACGGTAAAGGACTCTGGTGCAACAGGACGTAGTTACGAGCAAGAAACCACTTATAGTTACTTTAAAACTGAATACCCTCTTAAAGCTACTGTAAAGGAAAACGGTAAAGAAGTAAAAACAATAGAATTCACATATTAGTTAGAGACTTTTACATTGTATTTGTGTTTGAAATTTCTTTCAGAAAAAGCTCCTATAAGAGGAGCTTTTTTCTTATTTAAGCCGTAGATCGCAACACGATAGGCAGTGTCAGCCACACAGGCAACCGTAGCACGGCAGGCAGTGCGAGTCACACGGGCAGTTTATGATTTTGGTTTTTGAGAAACTCGGGAAAATCTTTAGCAAAAGCTCGCCGTGCAAAGGTACGTTATTTACTAATTATTACTACCTTTGGCGCAAAAATATAATAAAATGAAAACACTATTCTTGATCCTATTGTTCACAACTACTACCTTACACGCCCAAGTAGCTGAGCTTACCCTGTTCGACGCTACTACTCATAAAGCTATTCCCAATGCCGAAGTGTATTATACCAACACGCTTAACGGCACTATTACTAACGAGGAAGGCAAAGCAAAAATTACCGTAGAAAATGATACGCTTACCCTAAGTCATATTGGTTATGAGACCAAGAAGATTTTTACAGATAAGACTTTTTCCAAAGCAACAGTCTATCTCACACCACAAGAAATACAGCTTGACGAAGTAGTACTGTACAATTTTGATTTGAAGAAGAAAGTAAAGTATGTTTTAGATAATTACTTCAAATTGTATGACACTAAGGCTAAGATATTAGAGTGTACCTATCGAGAAAAGATGATAAGAAATGATACCTTAACAAGGCTCTACCAAGTTCAATTAGATTGGTGGAGCAAGACCTATCGTTATGCTTCTTTCAATCAACCTTTAGAAAAACTATTACAAATCCGACTTAAGAATGTTGACTACTCTAAAATGTTAAGCGAAGATGAAGTCGCGGCTCGTTCTGCTCACTTAGAAAGAACGCCAATGTTTATGTATCTTTTTGTGAACACCTATTTGTCATTTATAAATCAGTTTGGTGAAAATATTGAAATTAAAAAAGTAGAGAAAAGTAAAGATGTTACTAAAGTAACATTTAATGCTGATATTGTAATCAATAAAAAACTAATTCTAAAACTTGAAAAATCGGTATTGGTGTTTGACAATACTACCAATGCTGTGAGAAAAGTCATTTTTAATGACATACATCAAGGTATAAAGGATAAAGTTTCTGAGAAAACGAATAAGCCTTATAAGTCTATTACAGATAACTGTCGTTTGGAACTTACTTTAACTGACTATAAAGGCAAGTTATTGTTTAGTTCTTATTATGTAAGACTCATAGGAGCTGTTGAATATAAAGGGAAAAGAGATAAACTCTTTTTAGAGCATAGTTTTTTGCGTACAGGAGTACAGAACAAACATATTAAAAAAGAAGATAGAATAGACATTCAAAAATCTTTTCACGAATACGTTACTCCTCACAAACAAGGTGAAGCCAAGTTTTTACTTACCAAAGAAGAACAAGATTTTATAAACCAATAACCTTGTCCAATACCCAAAAAGAATACCGTGTAATTTCTAATTTTTAACTGTTAGAATACTAAAGCTTCAATAAGCAAAAAGCATTTCTCAATACCTCAATCACCTCAAAAAAAATTAACAGTTTAAAGGAGGAATTGTAGTACAAAGATTGTAACGTATTGATTTATAACGTTAGCATAGTTAAAGTTTTGTTAAAATTGCACTTACCTATTGACACGTTTTTTTTTTTATATCTTTGCGCTATAAAAAGGAAGTAACCGATGCCTTACCCAAAGAAGGTTTGATTTCCAGTATTAAAATATAAATAGTTATGGAAACAAAATTCAACAAAGAGCAAGTTTGCGAACTTGACGAAAAAGCCTTAGTAAATGCGTTTGAGATAGACGAACTTGAAAAACGCTATGAAATGGGGTGGGCACCCAGTTCAGTAGGAGGTTCTGGTGGATATTCCGAATCTGATGGTTGGAATTTTAAAGTACAAAGCACGTGGGATCTTACTAAATGATGAAGTTTTTAACAAACAGCGGGGGATTCCCGCTGTTTGTTCTGATTTTTAAATTTATTACCCTATGAAACTAAAAATATACTTAAAAACAATATTGCTACTAATCTCTTTTCAAATTCTTTCTGCACAGCAGAAGATTATAAATGTTTTGGATAACACAACCAAACAGCCTATTAGCAATGTGCATCTATATCTGCCTAATCTTGAAAAAGGAACAATTACTAATGAAGAGGGGAAAGCAAAAATAGATTTTAGCATAGAAGATAGCTTAATTGTAAGTTGTGTAGGTTATACGACAAAGAGATTAGTTATAAATAAAGACACTTCTTTCAGCACTTTGTATTTAACTCCTGAAGAAATTGTGCTTGATGAGGTAGTTATTTATAATTTCGACTTAAAAAAACAAGTAGGATACGTGTTAGATAATTATAAAAAACTCTATGAAACTAATGCTAAAACATTAGAATGTACTTATAGAGAAAAATTTGTAAGAAATGATACTCTTACACGACTTTACCAAGTGCAATTAGATTGGTGGTTCAAACAATATCTATTTATCCCACAAGAAACATTAGATAAACAGTTGGCTGTTACACTTAAAAATACTGATTATTCTCATATAAAGAATGATAAGGATAAAACCACACAAGGAGCTTTTTTAGATCCTAAAAACCTATTTCAATATCTTTATCCTAACAGCTATTTATCTTTTATAAAGTATTATGGAGAGAATATTGAAATTAAAAAAGTTGAAAAGAATGCTGATCACACCAAAGTAACTTTTAATGCAGACATTGTTATCAAAAAAGAGCTCAGTCTTAAATTAACTAATTCAGTTATTTATTTTGATAATCACACTAATGCAGTGAAACGTATTATTTTTAATGATACCAAGCGTTCTGTAAGTGAAAATGTTTCAAAGGAAAGCAAAATTCCCTTTAAATCTATCTCAGATAATTTCTCCTTAGATATTACTTTCAGTAATTATAAGAACAAATTATTGTTTAGCAGTCTTTATGTAAAAGCTAAAGGAGGTATTGAATATAATAACAAAAGAGATAATCTTCAAACAGAGCAATCTTTCTTGCGTACGGGTGTAACAAAAGGACAAATAAAAAAGGATGACAGAATAGACATAGAAAAACCCTTCTTTGAATATGTTACCCCTCATAAACAAGGTGAAGCCAAGTTTTTACTTACCAAAGAAGAACAAGATTTTATAAACCAATAACCCTTATGCCCACTACCGAGAAGTCTCCAGAGTTTTATAAGCATTACCCTGCGTTGTTTCACGCTTATTTTCCTACTGTAAGTGCTGAAACCTTGCGCTTGCTCTGCAAAGCGGGCTATGCCTACTATAATGCGGTACTTTGTTTAGACGCCTTAGTAGATGAGGGCGATACCAAAGCATTGGTGGAAATGCTTGCCTTGCAAGAGGAAACAATTAAAATTCTCACGAGTATTTACGGTTATAAATCGCCTTTTTGGGCTCTATGGCAACAGCGTAAAGCGGAGTATTTTAAGGCTATACAAACCGAAAAACACCTGCTCACTACCCTTGAGGTATCGTTTGAACAATACAGTAGCTTAGCAGATGACAAGTCGGCTTTTGGCAAAATAGCTATAGATAGCCTTTGGCTACAAAGCAACACTCAAAACAAGGCTGTGTACGAAAAATTATTATTGTCACATCGCTATTTTTCAGTAGGGTTTCAACTCTATGACGATGTAAAGGATTTTGCACGTGATGTACGCCGAGGGCAATTCAATTGGGCGGTCTATCAGTTACAACAAAAGGTAGATTTTGCAGAAGCACAACACGAGCCTAACACTCTTCATAAATATTTGTTTGTAAAAGGCGTGGGGCAAGACTTGCTAAAAGAAGCTATTGTGCAGTTTGAAAAGGCAAAAGCTGTAGTAACTGAGCTGAATATTCCCAGCGGGTGGTTGCAAACTATTGAGCAGATGATTAGCACTATCCAAAGCTATTTGGAAACTACCGAAGGTTATTTGGCTGTGCTAAAAACTACACTTGCTCTTAAAAAAGAACGAAACACTGCCCCTTTTTTCAATTTTTCGGCAGTAAAAGAAGAGAGCATACACAAAGGCTTGGATTTTATAGAGCAAGATTTCCGTCAGCATTACGCTGAACTGAAACATACTATGTACTTAGGCAATGCCGAAGGCTTTGAAAACACTTGTCAGGTACATACCTCCGATACTTTCCAGCGTGCACTATTAGACGATTGCTTGTACACTATTGCTCAACGATACCACTTGCCCATTACATCTTTCTTTGAGGAGGAATACCACTACTTTATGGAGCGTATCAATCCCGAAGTAGGCGCTTGGCAATACTTCCCCACCGTACAAGAAATAGCTCCTGATATTGATGATTTGGCACAAATAATGCAGTTCTTTATTCATATTGGCAAAAAAGATGAGATTGCTAAGCACTGTCAAAAAGCCATTGATACTGCTATCAATAGTAGAAGTTGTGCGAATGGAGGCATTGAAACGTGGATACTCCCCAAGCACAACCTAACACCTCTACAGCAAAAGCAACAGTATTTCAACGAAAGCAAATGGGGGACAGGTCCCGATGTGGAGGTAGTAGCTAACTTCTTGTATGCGCTCTATCTTTATGACCCAAAAGCCTATTTGTCTGTTATCCAAAAAGGAATTAGTTATTTATTCTCTCAACAAAAAGAAGAAGGTTATTGGGAGAGTCGTTGGTATTACGGCAATTATTACGGTACCTACGTTTGTGTGCGCTTGTTGCAATGCTTTGCTGAGCAATATACAAACCAGATACAGCGTGCTGTCAATTATATCAAAACCCATCTACCTACTGAACCCCTTTCTATAGCATTGGCTTTACTCACTTTAAAAACAGTGGGACTCAACACTGATGAAACTACTATAATCCTACAAAAACAATTGCTTGCTACTCAAAATATCTCAGGAGGGTGGGAAGCTATGAACTTTATCAAACCTAAAGCGTACGAACCTTATAAAAGCGAGACGCTTACTACTGCTTACGCCCTTAAAGCCCTTTGCTTCTAATGCAAAACAAAATTCCACATATTAATCCCTCTATTACTTTCAATAAACTCAGCGATAACGAGTTTATTCTCTGTAATACCCTTCATAAGCATTATTTGAAAATCAATAAGGATACTTATAACCTCCTTTCACTCATTGACAATGAGCGCTCTCTTCAAGAGATATGTGAACTACACAACCAGCAATCTGAAAAGAAACTTACGGTAAACGCTCTACACTTTCTTCTTTACGACAAACTCTCGAAGTATGGACTCTTAGTAGGCGAAGAAGAACAAATAAAACCTTATCAAAAGCCTTCCTATCTCAAGCTGAGTTTTATCATTTTTAGCAAGCGTTTTATTGCTAAAATCACCCCTTCACTACATTTTCTTTTTCGCAAGAAAATAGCTTTTTCTCTTTTGATATTATGCGCAGTGATGATAGGAACGGAACTTTATTGGTTATTAGAGGGGTATAAAAGTTTTAAAGTGCAGGAAAGTGTTATTTTCTTTTTGGTGGTAATGGCAATGAGTGTTACCTTTCACGAATTGGGGCACGCTACCGCAGCAAGCCATTTTGGGGCAGAACACGGAGGAATTGGCGGTGGTTTCTACCTATTTACTCCCGTTTATTTTGCCGATGTTACTGATGTATGGCGACTCAAAAAATGGCAACGGGTGGTAGTAAATTGTGCAGGAATGTATTTTGAAATCATTTTCTGTACCTTGCTCTCATTAGTAGGGTTATTGTTAGGACAAATAAGTCTGACCCTCATTGCTATTATCGTTTGCTTACACACTTTTTTTAACCTCAATCCATTTCTCAGAAGCGATGGCTATTGGATACTCTCAGATATTACAAATAAACCTAACCTTTTGCAACACTCTTTCCGCAAAATAGGTGATGTTTTCAGAATGATCAAAGGTAAAAAAGTACAGTGGGCAAAAATAGATTTTCTCTTATTAGTCTACGGTTTAGTAAGCTATAGTTTTATTGTACTATTTGTGTATTATGTGCTATTTAAAAACCCACATTCTATATTAAACTTTCCACAGAACCTATATAATTTCCTCAAAAGTTTATGGGACAAAAATGCTACTATTAGTTTAGTGTCACTTGGCGAACTGATTGTACCAATGTTATTCTTCTATTTGTTGTTCAGCTTCTTAAAAGGAATGTTGAAGAAAAGAGGTTAGGGTTTAACTATCAGGTTTTAGTGGAACTCTTCTAACGACAAATAATTTTCTCTCTAATTTTACTTACAAGTCTCACCTTCTTTTTGAGGTTTTTCTCGTTAATAGGCGGAGTTTGGCTATTTGTTCAGTTTCATCAAAAACATATTTAATAAAGTGTTTTTCTAAAGGCAAAAGCGTCATAGTTAAAAGGTAAAACTGAATATTTGAATAATGAAAAGCTTGTGAGGAACAAGGTAAGAATAATTTCTAATTAACAGAATAGACAATTTGCAGATGAAATACTTTGCGTTTTTTTTGTTAAAAAATCACTTTTACCTGCATTTTGTTCAAAAAAATTCAGCCTTTTTTACCCATCTGATATTCAGTTTTCTAACGCCTTTCCTTCGCCTTAGCTTCGGTTTAGATTCGCCTTAGGTTCGTCTTACCTTCGGTTAAAGTAGCTAAAAAGTAAAATATAAAAATAAAGACAATATATTGACTATTATATATTTATAGTTTTTAAAAAGTTTTAAGATACTCAGCTCTTAAATCTGAAAAAAACGCAAGCATTTAACAAGTATTAACATTTTTATTAATGGATAGATTTGTCAGTGTACTATTAGCTGAATTTGCCAATTCACTAATTATTTACTACTTTTGCAAAAAATTACCTTGTAACTCATTATATGAAACATAGATTCCCCATACTGCTCACTATATTCATCGCTTTACTGCTGTGGCAGTGCGCCCGTCGTGGTTCACCCACAGGAGGTCCCAAAGATACTACTGCACCTGTCCTTTTGCAGTCGGTGCCAAGGTCGGGAGCAATGAAGTTCCACGGCAAGAAAATACGTTTGCAGTTCAATGAGTTTGTGGTTACTAAAGACGTGCGCAAACAGCTTATCATCTCCCCCCCGATGAAAACCTTCCCTACTATTTTGCCTACTTCAGCTTCGAAATGGTTGGAAATAAACATTATCGATACCCTAAAACCCAATACTACCTACGTGCTGAACTTCGGTAATAGTATTCAGGATTACAACGAAGGCAATCCTTTGCCCGATTTTAAATACGTGTTTTCCACTGGCGATGCGCTCGACTCGCTCTGGTATGAAGGTGATATTGCCGATGCCATTGCCCCTAAACCCGATAACTTTGTAACGGTGATGCTCTACCCCTATAACGAGCAGTATAACGATTCGCTCGTGTACAAAACGCAACCTACTTACGTCACCAATACGCTCGATAGTCTCGATAGCTTTGTGCTCGAATACCTTAAAGAAGGCAAATATAAGCTCATTGCGCTGAAAGAGAAGAGTGCGAACTATCTGTTCAATCCCAAAGACGACAAAATTGCCTTTATGGAAGAACCTATCACCGTCGCCTATTTAAAGGGGAATCCACAAGGTTTCTACCCCAAATTGCGCTTGTTTAAAGAAGTGCCTCCTTATAAAGCACACCGCCCTACACAAGTGGCGGGCAACCACATACAGTTTGGCTTCGAAGGTAAAACCGATAGTGTGAACATCAAGCCCATATCACCGGTGAGTAAAGATTTTAAGTATATCGTCTCCAAAGACCCCAAGAAAGATACGCTTAACCTGTGGTATAGTCCTAAACAGAAGGATTCTTTGGTATTTACAGTAGCAAAACAGAAAAAAATTGATACGTTTAAAGTCCGTATAAAGGAAATGAAGAACGACAGTTTGCAGATAGAAAACCTTTTTTCAGGTGATTTGCCGATGTACAAAGACTTTGGTTTTAGGAGTAATATCCCCATAGTAAAGACCGATAGCACTAAGCTAAAAGTGTTTGCAGGCAAAGATTCTACGGCAGTAGCTGTTCCGTTTAAAACACAATTAGCTCCTAATCGCTTAGAATACTATGTGCTATTTGATAAAAAGAACGACGAGACCTACCGCATAGAAGCACTCCCTAATGCGCTCACCGACTTTTTTGGACATACGAACGATACCCTAAAAGTAAACCTACATACCAAAAAACTCGAAGAAGTAGCCATTTTTAAGCTACACCTCAACACCGATGAGAAGACCCTGCAATACCCTGTTATTTTGCAACTCACCAACGAAAAAGCTACCGAGGTAGTGCGAGAACTTTATGTTGAAAAACCACAAGAGCAATACCTGTTCGAGAACGTAAATCCCAGTAAGTTCCGCTTACGGCTGATAGAGGACAAGAATGCTAATCGAGAGTGGGACACAGGTAGTTTCCTTGAACAACGCCAGCCCGAGCGGGTCTGGTATTTCCCGCAACTCATAGAGCTTCGTGCCAACTGGGAAGTAGAAGAAACGTGGCGAATTGATAATTAGCATTTGCTATGTAGATAAAAATTATTATCTTTGCCCGAAAATAATACACACAGAATTATGACAACTGAACTCATACAATTATACGATACCGTAAGTGAAAAAATAGGTAAGGAAGGAGCTGCAGCGTTAGCCAGTTATCTTTCTAAATTTACTGATGAACGCGTAAAGGCAAATATTGATAACTTAGTAACTAAAACAGAATTTCATAAAGAAATAGCAGAAATAAGAATGGATATAGCCGAATTGCGTTCAGAGCTCAAGCAAGATATTGCAGAGTTACATACTGAGGTAGCAGAGTTGCGCTCAGAACTCAAGCAAGATATTGCAGAGTTACGCTCAGAACTTAAACAAGATATTGCAGAGTTACGCTCAGAACTCAAACAAGATATTGCAGAGCTACGCTCTGAATACAAACAAGATATTGCCCAATTGCGTACTGAGATTGTAGCATTAAGAGCAGATTTACAAAATGAAATGAAAGACGGTTTTGCTAAGATGAATCGTATCTTTATACAATGGCTTATAGGATTCTTTACTTCATTAGTAATTCTGATATTAACACTTTATTTTAATAGGTAATAATGATAAATATTATAAAAAAGCCTCATTGCACAGCAATGAGGCTTTTTAGTGAGTGTAGTTCAGATGAAGGAATACGAAAGAAGAATGGGAAGGAATCAGTGCTTTTACTCGTTAAAAAATAGAATACTATTAGGAAAGAACTCTAATTAACTGCTTAATTATAAAGTATTTTATTTGTTTCTAATTTATTTTTCGTAAAAAAACTATTAAAAAATTTGCAGATTAGAAAAATAGCAGTACCTTTGCACCGCAAAAATGAAATGTGATTGGTCTATGGTGTAATGGTAACACAGCAGATTTTGGTTCTGTTATTCTAGGTTCGAGTCCTAGTAGACCAACAAAAGGCTTCCTATAAGGAAGCCTTTTTTGTCTTACAAGAAGGGTGAAAACAACCGCACGATACGTTCTATGAGTTGTTTGAACTTACTCCGCTTTTCCCACGCTTCTAACCTTAACAAACTTGCGTCTTCTAAATCCTTATAGAAAATCCTGCGCAAATCACCTGCAACTTCTTTGTTGTACACTAAGGCATTCACTTCAAAGTTAAGGTCAAAACTGCGTGCATCGAGGTTAGCTGTCCCTACTGAGGCTACTTCGCCGTCTATCACAAAAGTCTTGGCGTGTACAAAACCTTTTTCGTATCGGTAGATTTCTACCCCTGCTTTTAGCAATTCTTCAAAAAACGATTCGCTAGCCGTATGCACAAACACCGAGTCGCCTTCTTTTGGTACAAATAATTTCACCTCTACCCCACTAAGTGCCGCAATGATGAGGGCTTCTTGTAGCGAAGTGTCGGGAATAAAATAAGGAGTAGTAATTAGGATTTCACGCTTGGCAGCGTAGATGAGTTGTACGGTAGCGAAGAGAATGTTAGATAGGTCAGAATCTGCACCGCTAGAGACGATTTGTGTAAAATAATCGGTAGGGTAGGGCTGTGTGACTATGGGGAAGTAAGGTGCATCGATAGCTACGTTTTCCTCACTGCAAAAATTCCAATCTTGTAAGAATACCGCTTGCAATACGTGAGCTGAGTAACCTCGTACTTTTAGGTGAGTATCCCGCCAATAGAGAGCATTAGGCTCATCGTTGTTGTACTTATCACTGATGTTGATGCCTCCTACGAAAGCGGTATAACCGTCCACTACCACTATCTTGCGGTGGTTGCGGTAGTTCATACGGTTAGCGAGTTTTACAAAGTTGATTTTGTAAAAAGGGAAAGCAGGCACACCATTGGCTAAGAGTTCTTTTACTATATTCTTGCGAATGCCTTGACTTCCGAAATCATCATAAATAAAGCGTACCTCTACCCCTGCCTGCACTTTCTCAATAAGAATATTTTTAATGGTATTGCCTATGTGGTCATTCTCGTAGATGTAATACTCTATATGAATATGGTGCTTTGCTGCGCGTAGGGCGTCGAGTAGTTCAGGGAAGAGGTTTTCGCCGTTGCATATCACCTTCACCTCTTCGTTAGGGATAATAGAGAGGCGTTCTTCTATGTTCGAGAGGAAACGTAAACTCTTTTCATAGGGAGTGATGAAGGCAGTATCAAGCGAGTTTAGATGGGCACGTATCTCCGGATAGATATGTTCTAATCGCTGACGAAAGGATTGGTCGATAGTGAGCTTTTTGTGGTATATTTTATGCTTGCGATAGTTGATACCAAATGAGAAGTAAAAGATAGCCCCCAATATAGGCACAAAGATAACCAAGAGCAAGTATGCTAAGGCTTTACTTACTGAACGGGTGTCCCACACGATGCGCAAACAAATAACGATTATCAGTAGGACGTAGAGGATTTCATAGAGCAGAAGGAACTTCATTTTTCACTATTGTCAAGCAATTCTGCGATGTCGTATACTTTTACTTGTGTTTCTTTGTTTTTTGTCTTTATACCATCGGTCATCATAGTGTTACAAAACGGACAAGCGGTAGCGATGATATTGGGATGCACTTCAAGGGCTTGTTCAGTGCGCAAAACATTGATATCCTTATCGCCTTTTTCAGCTTCTTTGAACATCTGAGCGCCTCCTGCTCCACAACAAAGAGCACGTGCCTTGCAACTCTTCATCTCTACCAAATCAGCATCGAGTTTTTGTAAGAGTTCACGCGGGGCATTGTACACCTTGTTAGCTCTGCCCAAATAACAAGGGTCGTGAAAGACGATGCGTTTCCCTTTAAAAACACCGTCCTCAATGGTAAGTCGGCCTTCCTGCACTAAAGCTTTGAGCAATTCGGTATGATGGAGGACTTCATAGTGTCCGCCTAAGGCAGGATATTCGTTTTTAAGAGTGTTGAAACAATGTGGACAAGCGGTTACTATCTTAGTAATATGGTAGCTGTTCAGCACTTTGATATTCATCATTGCCTGCATTTGGAAGAGAAATTCGTTGCCTGCACGCTTGGCAGGGTCGCCGGTACAGCTCTCTTCGGTGCCGAGTACGGCAAAGCGCACCCCTGCTTTTTGCAAGAGGTGAGCAAAGGCTTTGATAATACGCTTGGCGCGGTCGTCAAAACTACCAGCACAGCCTACCCAGAAGAGTACTTCGGGGGTTTCGCCACGAGCTGAGAGTTCTGCCATTGTTGGAATCATAATAATCTAATTTGGTGCGAGTCGCACGGGCTGTAATTTGGTAATTTGTTAATTTGGCACGAGCTACAAGCTCGCACCAGCGAAAGGAAAATTGCCTGTGTGGCTCGCACTAATCGTTAAACACTTCTACGGTTTCTTCTTTGAGAACAAAATCGGTGAATTTGCCCTTATAGCGGGTAGCTTTTACGATGTGATTGTCTATCCAATGATAGTTGCCTCCGCGGGGTTTGCCAAAGATGATGCCGTGATATTTAAAGCCATGCTTTTTGAGCCATTGTTCAGTAACCTTACGGTGGGCTTCGGTACGTGAGGTGAAAAAGTAAATCACGTGACCTTCGTCATACCATTTGTTTACTTGTGCTAAGGCATCGGGAAATACCTCGGCAGTAGCCATACGCTCGGGTTCTTCATTGGGGATATCCTCGCCTACCGTACCATCAATGTCGATGAGGTAGTTTTTTACTCCCTCTGGCAATATAGGATTTTTATTGCCTTGAGCATCTTCTTTTAAGGTAAATTTTTCAGTCATAATATTGAATTAGCAAATTGTTAAGGAATCCATTTCTTTTCGAAGTTAGGTTTGCGTTTTTCGAGGAAGGCATCGCGTCCTTCTTTGGCTTCATCGGTCATATACGCTAAACGGGTGGCTTCACCAGCGAATACTTGTTGCCCTACCATACCATCATCGGTGAGGTTCATCGCGAATTTCAGCATTTTGATAGAGGTAGGCGATTTAGCCATTATCTCTTGCGCCCACTCAAAAGCGGTAGCTTCTAACTCACTGTGAGGGACTACGGCGTTTACCATTCCCATCTCGAAAGCCTCTTGAGCAGAATAGTTGCGCCCTAAGAAGAAGATTTCGCGGGCTTTCTTCTGCCCCACCATTTTGGCGAGATAAGCTGACCCATAACCAGCATCAAAACTCGTTACATCGGCATCGGTTTGTTTGAAAATAGCGTGTTCTTTGCTGGCGAGGGTAAGATCACACACTACGTGCAATGAGTGTCCGCCCCCAACAGCCCAACCGGGGACTACTGCAATCACCACTTTGGGCATAAAGCGAATGAGGCGTTGCACTTCGAGAATGTTGAGGCGGTGGTAACCATCGTCGCCTACATACCCCTGATGACCACGTGCTTTTTGGTCGCCACCACTACAAAAACTCCACACTCCATCTTTTGGGGAGGGACCTTCGGCAGAGAGCAATACGGCACCTATGTTGATATCTTCATAAGCATCTTTAAACGCGTCGAGAAGTTCGGAAGTAGTTTTAGGGCGAAAAGCGTTGCGTACTTCGGGGCGATTGAAAGCGATACGCGCTACGCCATCACATTTTTTATACGTAATATCTTCGTATTCTTTTACAGTTATCCAGTTCATTTATTATTAGATGTTAGTGCGATAACTAAATTATCCTAATTTCTTTGCATCGGCTAAGAATTGAGCTAAACCGCTGTCGGTAAGAGGGTGTTTGAGAAGCCCTAAGATGGCGTTGAGCGGTGCGGTAATCACATCGGCACCTATTTTGGCACATTCGAGGATGTGCATTGTATGACGGACAGAAGCAGCAAGGATTTGAGTCTCGAAATTGTAGTTGTCGTAAATGAGACGTATGTCCTCGATGAGCGAAAGACCGTCGGTTGAGATATCGTCGAGTCTACCGATGAAAGGCGACACGTAAGTAGCCCCTGCTTTGGCTGCCAAAAGCGCCTGACCTGCTGAGAATACCAACGTACAGTTGGTACGAATACCCTTATCGGTGAAATATTTAATGGCTTTGATACCGTCTTTTATCATCGGTACTTTTACCACGATTTGAGGGTGAAGGGCGGCGAGTTCTTCGCCTTCTCGCACAATGCCTTCAAAATCGGTGGCGATTACTTCGGCAGAAACATCGCCTTCTACGATAGTGCAGATATCAGTATAATGTTTTAGTATCGCGGCTTTGCCGGTGATACCTTCTTTTGCCATTAACGACGGATTAGTGGTTACGCCGTCTAACACGCCCAAATCTTGGGCTTCTTGAATTTGCGATAAATTCGCTGTATCGATAAAAAATTTCATTATTAATAATTTATAATTGATAGTGTTTCATTAGCATTTTCTCGTAGGATTTGCTCGGCAAGAGTCGTTTGAGGACAATGGAGAACTTCTGCAAGAAACTACCTTGTTTATAATGTACTTTTGGGTGTTTGGTATTGATGACTTTCAGTATTTTATCTGCCATTTCTTTGGGGTCGCCACCACTATCGACGTGCTTGTTCATCAGACGGAGTTGTTTTTCATAGACTTCGGCATAAGGAGAACCTTCGTTTACAGGGGTGTGGTAACGGCGAGAGGCAATATCGGTAGCATAATCGCCTGGGGAAATGGTACAGACTTCTATACCAAAAGACTTAACTTCCATACGTAGAGCTTCACTCATCAGGAGGAGAGCGCCTTTGCTGGCTGAATAAGCTCCACGAAAAGGCAAGCCCATATAACCTGCAATAGAAGCAATGTTGATGATACGTCCGCTTCCCTGAGAGCGCATTGCTGGGAGGACTTGTTGTATCACAGTTATAGCACCATAGAGATTGGTAGCGAAAACGTTGTGCAACTGCTCGGTGGGGAGTTCTTCTACGGCACCCGTAATACCTACACCTGCATTATTGATAAGTATATCGATGCGACCTACTTCGGTGAGGATTTGCTGTACCGCTTCTTTGATAGAAGCTTCGTTTCGCACGTCCATTGGCAAGAGACGAAAAGGCAAGTTTTTGCCTTCTACATTGCGTGCTGTTCCATAGACCAAAAAGCCTTTGGAGGCAAGTAGCAAGGCGGTTTCTTTGCCTATGCCCGATGTAGCACCAGTGATGAGAACAGTTTTGTTCATTCGTTTAAGAAATTTGTGCAAAGGTAGGAATAATTTGCCAATTAGCAAATATGTGAATTATCAAAAAAAGGGCTAAAATCAATTATTTGTTATTTAATGTGAGTTTGATGTAAGAAAAGTGTAGCTTACGCTACAGAAATCTTACAAATCTTTACAAATCAAACAAATAAGCAACAAGCTACCTGAAGGTCTCGCACAGATACAGATTACAGCTGTGGAAGATACTAAAACCAACGGAGAAGAAATCGGGTTAAATAGTAGCTACTTCGTCGTGAATATATTGTCGTCCTTCACAAAATTGAGCTAAATCCTCTTCTATAAACCATTTTACTTCCGTAGTAGAAGTTTTAGGGTATAACAGATGTACATTAGCCCCTGCATCGAGCGTAAAACAAAGTGGGATATTCGTTTCTTTGCGATATTGCCATATGCGCTGAATCACTTCTAACGTATTGGGGCGCATCAGAATAAAGTATGGAATACTGGTTTGCATCATTGCGTGCAGAGTGAGAGCTTCACTTTCCACTACTTCTATGAAACGTTCTACATCACCGGAAGCAAAACTTCTGACAAGTTTATTGATGTTCTCATTGGCTTGTGCAAAACGCGCCTCAGCAAAAGGGTGACCGTGCATTAGGTTATGACCTATGGTACTGCTGACTTGCTTCTGACCTCTATCGATGAGCAAAATAGTATCTTGATAATTTTGAAAAACTTCGTGAACGGGGAGGGGATAGGGTATACCATATTCATCGGAACTCCCTATAATGGCAGGGTGTTCACCCCATACTACTATACTGCCTTGCACACTTCGGCAGGCACTACCCGAACCCAAGCGCGCCAAGAAGGAGGCTTTTTGCCAAAAAGCTTCTTCTGTGGAAGTTTCTCCTAACTCTTTAGAAATCTGCATTAAGCATACCGAGAGAGCAGCCATTGCACTTGCAGAAGACGCAATACCACTGCTATGAGGGAAAGAATTATGTGAGGCAATGCTAAAATGATAGTCCTTTAAGAAAGGCAAGTAAGCTACAATCCGCTCGAAGAAAGTATGGATTTTAGGGTGAAAAGAAGGTTTGGGTTGTCCTTCAAAGCTAAAATCGAATGAAAAGGGTTCGCCTGAGGCAATAGAAGATTCACTCCTACGTTGATATTCAATAGAAGTTTCGGTATAACAATGCGTGAGTGTAAAGCTGATAGAAGGGTTCGCAGGGAGCTGTTCTCCCTTCTTGCCCCAATACTTTACTAAGGCTATGTTACTCGGTGCTTTGAAAGAAATCATATTTAGGCAATAGGACTTAGTCCATAGGCGTTAGGGTATAGGCAATAGCGGGAAACTACTGACTCATATTATTTTAGTTTTTATTACAATACTAAGAACTAAAACAAGGGTTTTTGTTTAGTACTTCTGAATCTGAGAATTATTACACTATCTCCCTTAATTTCATAGTAGAGTAAAAATCTTCCTTTAAAGAAAATTCGCTGATAAACATTATCTTCCTCTATGTATTTAGCTAAAAAATAAGGGTCTTCTTCTATTTCTTTCTGAACTTTTTCAGTTTCAATTGCTATCTTTTCAGAATAAGAGTCAGATTTATTGTTCTCACTCCAGAAATCTAAAGTGTTTTCTAGCTCTGTCTTAGCTTTACCCGACCACCTTACTCGCATATCTTTTTCTGATGTTATCGAATAATTCTTTTCCGTCTATCCAATTACCTTTTTCGACGTCTTCACGGGCTAAGGCAATAGCTTGTTTATCCTCATTTGTTATTAGAGAAGGATATTCGTAAGGATTGGTTACCTCAATTCCTATGGTAGCAAAGTAATCAACTATTTGTTGATACTGCTCAAAGTCGATATTTTTATTTAATATAAGTGTGTTCACATTGTTAGGTTTTAGGGATTCAACTTTGCCAAAGGTGCGAGTCGCCTATATTTTAAGCTCTCACGGCGCGGTTCATCACCAAATCGATGTACAAATTCACTTTGTCTTTGAGCTCTTTGCGATTTACGATAAAATCCAAAAAGCCGTGTTCGAGTAAGAACTCTGCTGTTTGGAAATCTTCGGGGAGGTCTTGCCCTGTTGTGTCTTTCACTACACGAGGTCCTGCAAAACCAATAAGAGCCCCTGGTTCGGCTATATTGATGTCGCCCAGCATCGCAAACGATGCAGTAATACCTCCCGTTGTAGGGTCGGTACAAAGCGAGATGTAAGGTAGTTTGGCTTCGTCTAACTGAGCGAGTTTAATAGACGTTTTAGCCATTTGCATTAGTGAAAGAGCGGCTTCCATCATACGTGCGCCTCCTGATTTAGAAATCATCAAGAAAGGCAATCGGTGTTTGATAGCATAATCAATCGCACGACAAATCTTCTCACCTACCACACTTCCCATAGAACCACCGATGAAAGCGAAATCCATACAGCCTATTACAATAGACTTACCCTTAGAGCTTCCTACGGCAGTGCGCACGGCATCTTTTAAGTTTGTTTTTTGAGTAGCTTCTTCTAAACGTTGGGTATAGGGTTTTGTATCGACAAATTCTAAAGGGTCTTTAGAGCTCATATTGGCATCGAGTTCTTGAAATTCGTTGTTATCAAACAATATTTGGAAGTACTCTTTACTACCTATGCGCACGTGATACCCGTCGTCGGGACTTACATAGAAATTGGAAGCTAACTCGTCCTGTTCGACGATGTTACCGCTGGGTGATTTAAACCATAATCCTTTGGGGATATCTTTCTTTTCCTCAGTAGAGGTTTGTATTCCTTTTGCTGTTCTTTTAAACCAAGACATAATTATTCTGTTTTAGTAAAGTGCAAAAGTACAAAGTTTTTTTGAAATAGCAAAAAAGGAAAATTAATGATTAGTGGTTAATGGTTAATGATTAATGGTGAAGATAAGATAGGTTTTTTGAGTGATTTTCAACTTTGGCAAAGTATGTAGCGACGGAAAGGCGAAGATAAGGCGAACGATGAGTGGCTCTACAGTGGGTCTACAGTGGGTCTACAGTGGGTCTACAGTGGGTCTACAGTGGCTCTACGCTGACTAATAGATTAAAAATCAGTGGAAGAAAGAGGGACAAAAGACGGTGCGAGATGCATAGGCAGATGAAAAATAAGCGCAGAATGATTGAACCTATGGAGAAGGTAAGGTGAAGAATAATTGGTGTATTGAGATTTGTTTTGTATTTTTGCACCGTTTTTAAGAAAAGTATAATGACGACCCATCACCAGCAACATCTTCTCAAACGCCTTTTGATATGGCGTGTAAAGCATATTTCGGATAGGCGTTTTATCCTTATTCTCAGTGGAATAATAGGCATTGCTACGGGATTGGCTGCCTTGGCAATGCGCTCGTTTACACATCTTATTCAGTGGTTGCTAGACGACAAGCTCGCTCAAACTATTACTTATAGTTTTTACTTTATCCTCCCAATGTTAGGCTTTGCCATTGTGTATTTGGTAAAAAAATACGTGATACGGCACGATGTGAACCACGGAATCCCTTCGATTCTTTATGCGGTAGCCCACCAAAAAGGAATAATGAAGCGCTTTCAGGCGTATGGCAGTATCCTCACAGCACCTATTACCGTTGGTTTTGGAGGTTCGGTGGGGTTAGAAGGTCCGATGGTAGTAACGGGGGCAGGTATTAGTTCCAATATTTGCAGGTTTTTTCACATTAATCAATCTAACCGGATGTTGCTTTTGGCGTGTGCTTGTGCGGCGGCTTTAGCAGCTATTTTTAAAGTGCCTATTGCGGCGATACTGTTTGCTATTGAGGTTTTTGGGTTGGATTTGACGCTCTCGTCACTCATACCGCTGTTTATCGCTTCCCTTTGTGGGGTATTCACTTCTTATTTCTTCTTTGGCAGTGAAGTATTGATACCCATAACCATCACACGAGCTTTTTCATTACAAGGCATTCCGTTTTATATTCTCTTGGGAGTAGTAGGCGGATTGATGTCGGCTTACTTTACCTATGTTTATGAGAAAATAAATGCTACTTTTAAGAAACTCACTTCACCTTGGCTAAAAATAGTAGTGGGCGGAGCTCTTTTGGGGTTGCTTATTTACATAATGCCACCGCTTTACGGTGAAGGACACGAGATTATCAATCACCTGAAAGAAGGTCACCCCGAACTGTCACTGAGCAGTAATATTTTTGGTTGGGACTTATCGAATGCGTGGGTGATTATCCTACTTTTGGCTGCCCTTACCTTTGCAAAGGTTATTGCCACCTCGCTCACCTTTGGTGCGGGAGGGGTAGGAGGTATCTTCTCGCCTATGCTGTTTATGGGGGGAGTGATGGGGAACTGCTTGGCGCGCATCATCAACGAGTTTCCTATTTTGGGCTATAAAGCAGAGTTACCGAACTTCACTTTGGTGGGAATGACTGCCCTGATGACGGGGGTATTGCACGCACCCCTTACGGCTGTTTTTCTCATCGCCGAGGTAACGGGAGGCTATTCGCTGTTAGTACCGGCGATGCTCACTGCTGCGGTATCGTTTTCGGTAGCGAAATACTTTAATAAATATTCTGTTTATACGATGGAATTAGGCAGAAAAGGAGAGCTCATCTCGCAGAACAAAGACCAATCGATACTCACCCTAATGGACTTTGACCAAGTGGTGGAACACAATTTCACCCCCGTATATACCGATATGAAACTTCGTGAGGTGGTGTACAATGCTGTGCGCGAGTCGAACCGCAACATATACCCTGTACTCGACCGCGAAAAAGGTACGCTACAAGGTGTGATACTGCTTGACGACATACGGCACTTGATTTTTGAAACGAACTATTACGACAAGATTCCTGCCGTAGAGCTAATGCAAAAACCACCTGCCATCATAGAAATGGGCAAGGACAAGATGAGCACCGTAATGAATAAGTTTCAGCATACTGGTGCGTGGAACTTGCCCGTAGTGAAGGACGGTAAGTACGTAGGGTTTATTTCCAAATCGAAGTTGTTGAGCATTTATAGAAGGAAATTGATATATTTTACTCAGTAAGAGCTAAAAAGGTAAAAGATAAACAAAGGTATAGAATTAAGCTAATACAAGTGTTTTTATAGTCAAACAAAAATAGATTGCGAATAAAAAGGCTTGTTTTTTGGAGGGACAAATAGCCTCACATACGCTACTATCACAAGCTTTACCCCTACGAATACCGAAAAAGTAGTTGGTTATCAGTACAATCAACTTTGGAAAAGTTTCAAACTTTGCCAAAGTGTGGCGCGTAAATTCGGATAGGCTATAATATAGAGAAACCAAACAGAAAAAAGTTCTTGTTATAGGTATCTTATACAAACCTTATACGAACCTTGGACGAATCTTGGACGATAGCTATATCTATACATTTCTACACAAATACTATTTTTATAGAAAAACATTCCAAAAATCATCTTCAAAACGGAATAAATATCTTTTTTGGTAATCTCTATGAGCTTTGAAAGTTGGAGTAGGGGTATTGAAATCGTTTTTAGAGAAAAGTATAAAGCAAAAAGAATTATTAGAATATATTATTGTATTTGTCATTAGTATTTGTAATTTTGCAGGCTCTATGGATATCATAACTCTTTTGAAAGCTGCGAGGTTGCGCACCTTATCCTTATCGGTTGCGGGGATTATCACGGGGAGTGCTTTGGCATTTCGCGAAGACCCTTATGCTTTTAGGTGGGAGATTTTTGGTTGGGCACTGCTTACCACTATTTTGTTTCAGGTACTTTCGAACTTTGCCAATGATTATGGCGATGGGGTAAAGGGCACGGACAATGAGCACCGCATAGGTCCTACAAGAGCTTTGCAGAGTGGGAGAGTTACGCGTAGGCAGATGAAGAGGGTTGTACTTATCACTGCTTTACTGTCGTTACTTTCGGCTACGGTGCTTATTTATACGGCTTTTGGAAGAGAAAATCTGTTATATATCTCGGTGTTTTTTGTTTTAGGAGTGCTGTGTGTGGTAGCGGCTATCAAGTACACTGTGGGGCAATCGGCTTATGGATATCGGGGCTGGGGCGACCTATTTGTGTTTGTATTTTTTGGGTTAGTGAGCGTGGTAGGCAGTTATTTCTTATACACAGAGAGCTTGAATAAGGTTATATGGTTGCCCGCTATTGCTATTGGCTTGCTGAGTGTAGCAGTGCTGAACTTAAACAATATGCGCGATTATGAGAACGATAAGCGTTCGGGCAAACATACATTGGTAGTGAAAATGGGAATTCCGATGGCTAAATATTATCATTATTATTTAGTTATATTGGCGATGGTGGCAATGTTGGGCTTTTCGGTGATGCGTTTGCAAATGCGCTGGGAGCTTTTGTACTTAGTTGCTTTTCTGCCTTTAATAGGACATTTACTCACCGTAAAACGAAATACGGAACTCAAACAGCTTGATAAAGAATTAAAGATAGTAGCCCTGAGTACTTTTTTGCTTTCGGTACTCTTTTTTGTGGGGATTTTGATACATATATTTTAAGGAGAGTTAAACGAAAGAAGGAGATAGTAACGGACGTTATATATATTAAATAAATACACTAAAAAACATAATAACTATGGAGGTAACTTATTACGGACACTCGTGTGTGAGCATCAAAATAGGCGATACACATTTGCTTGTAGACCCGTTTATTGCTAATAATCCTTTGGCAAGCCATATAGATATCAATACGATTCCTGCTGACTACATCTTGATAACCTCGGCGCAACAAGACCATATATCGGACGTGGAGCAGATAGCTAAGCGCACGAAAGCGCAAATCATTTCGAATTTTGAAATCTCTAATTACTTTTTTAATTTGGGAATTGAAAATTCGCACCCTATGGACTTGGGAGGGCTGTACAGTTTCCCATTTGGGTCGGTGAAGATGGTACCAGCATTACATTCTTCTACCTTCGAAAATGGCACTGCCGGCGGGTGCGCTTGTGGGTTTGTGATTAAAACTTTGGAAAAGACGGTATACGTATCGGGGGCTACGGCTTTGTATTTTGATATGCAACTCATACCGGTGCGTTATAAGTTGGACTTAGCTATATTGCCCATTGGAGGTAACTTTACAATGGACGTGGAAGATGCTATTATGGCTTCAGACTTTGTGAAATGCAACAAGGTGTTGGGGTATCATTACGACACTTTTAACCTCATTAAGTTAGATGATAAGGATTTAGCAAAGAGGAGTTTTAAGGCAAAAGGCAAAGAGCTGATATTAACAGATATAGGACAATCTATTTTTGTATAAATTATGAGAAAAGCGACGTTTATTATAGTCTTATTTTTTACAATATCTTTGTGTGCACAACACAAGAAGGCATATCAGTTATTTGATAAGAATGGAAAGAAAGTCAGTTTTGAGAAGGTTGTAAAAAAAGCCAAAGAGAGCGATGTGGTGCTTTTTGGAGAGTTTCACGACAATCCGATTGCGCATTGGTTGCAGTTGGCATTGGTGAAAGAATTACAGCCTCAGGTTAACTTGATATTGGGAGCTGAGATGTTAGAACGCAATGACCAAGAGGTGGTAAACCAATATCTAAAAGGCGGTGTTACAGAAAAGGCTTTGGATACTTTGGCACGATTATGGACGAACTACAAAACCGACTATAAGCCTTTGGTGGATTTTGCGAAGGAACATCATTTGCCTTTTATAGCTACTAATGTGCCGAGGAAGTATGCGAGATTGGTGAACAAAAAAGGATTAAAAGCATTGGATACCTTGCCAGAAGCTGAGAAGCGATGGATAGCCCCGCTACCTATTGTGTTTGATGAGAACTTATCACAGTATAAAAAAATGACAGAGTCGCTCCCCAATCACAAAGGGAAGGAGAATATAATAAAAGCACAAGCCGTAAAAGATGCTACGATGGCAGATGCTATTGTAAAGAACAGAAAGCCTAATAGTGTTTTTGTGCATTTTAACGGGACATATCACAGCGATTTTTATGAGGGGATTTACTGGTTTTTGAAGCGAGAAGAGCCAAAACTAAAAGTTATTACTATTGCTACGACAGAACAAGTAGACTTATCGAAATTAGCAAAAGAGGCTTATGGTCAAGCTGATTTTATATTGGTAGTAGATGAAGATATGACGAAGACCCTTTAGGGGAAGTAGATTTTGCTCATTCATTAAAATTGATTATTTTTGCACTTTATTTTAAGTGACAAACCAACAACTGTAATGGATAACATCAATCAAATTGGGGAAGCCCCATTCCTAAAGCACACCTACTAGAAGATGTGATATCATTTGAAAAAGTAAAAAGAGAAAAAAAGAAATGAAAAATGAACTTGGAATATAGTTCTAAAACATTTCTAACAGCTAATGACTAAACATAACACCTAAACAATGGAACTGATAAAATTACACGATAAGACTTTTGAGCCTTACGTATCTGCCGAGGAACTCAACCAAATTACCGAACGAATGGCAAGTGAGGTATATCAAGATTTGCAAGAATCACGCCCTATTTTCATCGCCATACTGAATGGCTCTTTTATGTTTGCAGCCGACTTCCTAAGGCACTACAAAGGCGAATGTGAAATATCATTTGTAAAAATGGCGTCTTATAAAGGTACCCAGTCTACTGGAAAAATACACCAACTCATAGGGCTTTCTACCCCAGTGGAAGGACGTGATGTGGTAATCTTGGAAGACATTATTGATACCGGCAACACTTTAGAAGAAATTTACCGCATTTTCGAAGATAAAAAGGTGAACTCTTTCCGCGTGGCTACCCTCTTCTTCAAACCCGATGCCTACAAAAAAGACCTCAAAATAGACTATGTAGGCAAACCTATCCCTAACCGCTTTATCGTGGGCTATGGGTTGGATTTTGACGAGATAGCGCGTAACTTACCCCAAGTATATCAATTAAACACTTCATTAACTATGACAAATTTAGTACTTTTCGGCAAACCAGGGGCTGGCAAAGGCACCCAAGCAACATTCTTGAAAGACAAATACAACTTAGTGCACATCTCTACCGGCGATATTTTCCGTCATAATATCAAGAACGAAACCAAACTCGGCAAACTCGCTCAATCGTATATGGATAAAGGTGACCTCGTACCCGATGAAGTTACTATACAAATGCTACAAGAGGAAGTTGAAAAGAACCCTAATGCCGAAGGCTTTATCTTCGATGGCTTCCCTCGTACTATTGCACAAGCCGAGGCACTTGATGCTTTCTTAGAAAGTAAAGGTATGCGCATTCACGGTACTCTTGCTTTGGAAGCTGATGACGAGGTGCTCATCAAACGATTAGTAGAACGTGGCAAAGTGAGCGGTCGCACTGATGACCAAGACGAAGAGAAAATACGCAACCGTTTCACTGAATATAACGAAAAAACAGCCCCTCTTATCACTTTCTATCAAACGCAAGGTAAATATCACACGATTAATGGTATAGGTACTATCGAAGAAATTACTACCCGCCTTTCTGAAACTATCGACAAACTCAAAGCTGAATAATCCCCAATGACCGAAGGCAATTTCACCGACTACGTAAAGATATACGTTGCCTCTGGCAAAGGAGGCGCAGGTTCTATGCACCTACACCGCGAGAAGTTCGTACCCAAAGGAGGTCCTGATGGAGGCGATGGCGGTCGTGGAGGGCATATCATCTTGCGTGGCAATAAGCACCTTTGGACGCTCATACACTTCAAGTTCCAACAGCACTTTCGTGCCGAACACGGTGAAGCCGGAGGAGCCAACCGTAGTTTTGGTGCCGACGGTAAAGATATCACTTTGGAAGTCCCCTTAGGAACCATTGTTAAAGATGCTGAAACTGGAGAAGTACTCTTTGAAATTACAGAAGACGGACAAGAAATCATCGCTTTGCGCGGTGGCAAAGGAGGGCTAGGCAACTGGCATTTCCGCACCGCTACCAACCAAACCCCGCGCTACGCCCAACCAGGTCTCCCTGGTGAAGAACGCGAGTTGCTTTTAGAGTTAAAAGTGTTAGCCGATGTAGGTTTTGTAGGCTTCCCCAATGCGGGCAAATCTACACTGCTATCGGTAATTACTTCTGCTAAGCCAAAAATAGGCGACTATCCATTCACAACCCTCAAACCTAACTTGGGTATTGTGCAAAACCGCGATTACCAATCGTTTGTAGTAGCCGATATACCTGGGATTATAGAAGGTGCTGCCGAAGGTAAAGGCTTGGGGCATTACTTCTTGCGACATATAGAGCGCAACTCGGTATTGCTATTCCTCATTCCTGCCGACAGCAAGGATATCATTGCTGAATACCATATCTTGTTAAATGAACTCAAAGAATACAACCCTGAACTACTGGACAAAGACCGCCTCATAGCCATTTCAAAATCGGATATGTTAGACGACGAGCTCACCGAAGCCATTCGGCAAGAAGTAGCAACAGGATTAGGTGGTACGCCTTTCTTGTTTATCTCGTCGGTGTCGGGCAAAGGCATTCAGCAACTGAAAGACAAACTTTGGGAAATGATACAATAATATAAAAAGTCAGCTATTATAGCTGACTTTTTATATTATTCAATTCCTTATAACGACTGCTTTCACATCAATAAATCTTAGGGTTCCACTGCTCGGGGTATTTAGGAGTAATATCCTTATAAAAGTTCTGTATTTCCTCCATTATTTGCTCTTGTGGGAGCGTTTGTAAGTCCTCTAAGCTAATGGTCTTCCCGATATATATCATTTTCTTCTTAAAATCACCAGCACCTAAAACTATGGGTACTTGGGCAGAAAGAGCTATATGGTAGAAGCCCATACGCCACTTGTTCACCTTAGAACGCGTGCCCTCAGGGGTTACTACCAAGCTAAAGTCTTCTTTCTTAAAGAGTTCAGTAACAAATTCTATCAAGTGATTGCGCTGTGAACGATTGATGCCAATCCCTCCTAACTTGCGCACTAACCAGCCGT
Source organism: Capnocytophaga sp. oral taxon 902 (assembly GCF_013394735.1). Classification (NCBI taxonomy): domain Bacteria; kingdom Pseudomonadati; phylum Bacteroidota; class Flavobacteriia; order Flavobacteriales; family Flavobacteriaceae; genus Capnocytophaga; species Capnocytophaga sp. oral taxon 902. Next base: position 904,327 of record NZ_CP058261.1, on the reverse strand, counting down.
ACCACGCTTTGGTATGTGCGTCTTTTATAATGAGTTTAATCGGTTTTTCCATCTTCCAATAAGCCAAGATACCCAAAACAAACTCCCAATTAGTAGTGTGCGGTGCTACTACTAATACACAGCGATTTAAAGTTTTCAAATCACCTTGTAATTCTATCTTCCACCCCATTAGCCATAGAGCAAAGGAGCCAATCCATTTTTTCATTTTTATTCTATTTATAACTCGCTTCTACGCGTAATATTTTCTATTTCACAACCAGTATTGGTATATTATAATCACTACAAAATTGCCTGTCGTGCTACAACTGCCCGCCGTGTTACGGCTACCCGTCGTGCTACGACCGTGTTACGACGTATCTTTCAAAAGTAAACCCATAAGCGTGCCGTTCGTCTTTTTCAAAACGCTCAGAGGCTACTAACTCCCATTCTTCACGGTTAAACTCAGGAAAGAATACATCAGCTTCGGCAAAAGTGTGATGTACCCGTGTGAGTTCTATCGCATCGGCAAAGAGGAGGGCTTGTGCATAGATTTCTCCACCGCCTATCACGTAAGGGTTAGGGTCTATTGCCAAAGCCTTTTCTATAGCCTCTTCAACTGAAGAAACCACCACAGCTCCCTCTTTCGCATACCCTTTCTGGCGCGTAATAACAATATGTATACGGTTAGGCAAAGGTTTGGGGAAAGTCTCGAAGGTCTTCCGTCCCATTATAATGCAGTGTCCCGTCGTGAGGCGTTTGAAATGCTTAAAATCTTCAGGCAAATGCCATAACAGTTGGTCTCCTTTGCCAATAGCGTTATTCTCGGCAACAGCAGCTATAAGAGTTATCATATTTAGTGAATAGTGAAAAGTGAACAGTTAAAAGTTTGTAGACGACGTATTGGTTTGCTCGTTATCTTTCTCAGCCTGTTCAGCTGCCAATTCACGTTTTGCTTGTTCCTTTTGTGTAGCAAGCTCTTTTTCTACTGCGGCTTCCATCTTTATAAGTTTTTTCTGTTGGGCTGCTATCAGTTGTTCGCGTTGCTTTTCTTGCCATTCCTTTCCTAAGAAGCGATGCAATACAAATACATTTATAGCGTGCCACAGCCAGATGAAAAGCCATAAGAGTATCGCCCACAAATACCAATTATAGGTCGCTCCATAGTCTAATACCTTATTGGCTACTACAAAAAAGATAGAGCCTAACACAAAGACAAAGAAGTGAAGATATAACAATCGTTTCTGCTTGAGACGATTTTCAGCATTTTTGAAAAGTTCATATTGTTCGGGAGTGAGTTGAGTGTCTGCCATTCTATTATCTGTTTTTAAGATTTTGGGGCAAAAGTAAGAAAAATATGCTATCTACGAAAGAATTATACACTATTTATATTATTTTTGTCACTTCTTATCTGCTCATCTGCTATTAATAAAACGCCTGTGTACCCCACATAAATTTGCTAATTAATTTGCCAGCCGTGCTACGACTGCCCGTCGCCACTATAACCTCACATTACCTCCGTCATTCATCATTCGTCACTCGTCATTTCTTCTCTTTTCCGTCGCCACATTCCCCCTCTCCTTGGGAGAGGGACGGGGTGAGGATTCCTCTTTCTTTCGCCTCGAAACCCCGTTTTTAACATTTTTAGCGTTGTTGTATTATATTATGAACCAACCACTTATATACCCTTCCTATACCAATCGTCCAAGATTCGTATAAGCTTCCTATAAGCTCTCTATAAGCTAACCCCACCCAAATTACAGCTCATCTTTTACCTTTTATCTCAACCCGTCCTTCCGAACCCTTTCGATATCTTCCGAACCCCTCAACCTCCCCTATTTTCTAATTCTCTCATTTTTTAATTTGCTAATTCTCTATGGCTGTCATCGCTTTTTCGTCTCGAACTTTGGCAAAGTTTTAAACTTTGTCAAAGTTGAATTATGGCATTATTGGCATTTCCAGTATTAATGGCATTATGAGCGTTGTTATATTTATAACATCTCCAACCCCCTTTGTATAAAACCCCTTTTTTATTTTTATAGAAGCAAAAATGCTCTTACTTTTGCACTTTAATTCAGCGTATACTATGAATCAAAAAGTAAAATGTGATGCACCCTGCTCTTAACCAAAGTTTCAAACTTTGTCTAAGCTGATTGCCCTAATAATCAATTGTTTTGCCATATGTTATAGAGGTTAATTACAATTTTTCCTAAAAACAAACCTAAATATGTATCACCTCCTTTTACAATAAAATTTTCAGAGCCTTTTCAAACAGATATCAAAAATAAATGAACTATGTCAGAAAATAAAAAATCCTTTGGTCAAACACTCAAAACTTTCTCACCCAACTTCTGGGTAGCAAGTTTCCTCCAACTGATGGAACGTTGGGGCTTCTACGGTATCTTTACCCTTCTCCCCTTGTATTTAGTAGCTTCAACTGACCAAGGCGGATTAGGTCTTTCGCATACCGAAAAAGGAAGTATTATAGGTAACGTAACCGCTATACAGTACTTTTTGCCACTCGTTTTTGGCGTGATAGCCGACCGTATAGGCTACAAACTCTCTTTAGTCATTTCTTGTACTATAATGGCGATAGGCTATTACCTAATGGGTGAAGTAAACACCTATTGGTCGATGTATATGATGTTCCTCTTTGCCGCCGTTGGAGGGGGCTTCTTCAAACCCGTTATCAACGGTACCGTTGCCCGCAATACCGATGAAAGCACCAGTACAATGGGCTTCGGTATCTTCTATATGATGGTAAACGTCGGAGGCTTCTTAGGTCCTGCAATGTCGTCTTACCTACGCACTACCCTCGGTTGGCGCATTATCTTCCTGCAAGCTGCGGTGGTAATGGTTATCAACCTGCTGGTAGTTTTATTCTTTTTCAAAGAACCTAAAATGGCACAACGCGACAGCAAACCTATCCTCACCGAAATCAAAGAATCCATAATGCACATTATAGAGGCACTCAAAGACCGTCGCCTTACCATACTGCTCATACTGATGGTCGGCTTTTGGACGATGTTCAACCAGCTGTTCTACACCCTGCCTAATTTTATCGAAGATTGGGTAGATTCCTCCAAAGTAAGTGCGTGGATTAACCATCATTTGCCTTTCTTAGGCACTATTCTCACCGAAAAAGGACAAGTAAAAGCCGAATGGTTTATCAATATCGATTCGTTTATGATTATCTTCTTTCAGGTAGTTGTATCCTATTTCGTAACCAAAATGACTCACGTAAGCGCAATGATTCGCGGTACGATTATCGGAACCATAGGGGTAACGCTCACTTTTATGTTTAATAATGTGTGGTTTACCATTATAGGCACTATGATTTTCTCCATAGGCGAAATGGCTGCTAGCCCCACGCTTTCAGCTTTTATCGCTCAAATCACCCCTAAGGGGAAGGAAGCCCTCTATCAAGGCACTTATTTCTTGCCTGTGGCGGTAGGTAATTATATTGCAGGACTTATTTCTGGTGATTTATACGAAAAATGGTCTGATAAATATACTTTACTAAAAACCGAACTCACAAATAAAGCCATTGCAATGCCCGAAAATCTCACTAAAAAGGAATATTTCGATTTGGCAAGTCAGAAGTTAGGTCTCAGTCAGTCTCAAATCACCGATTTGCTTTGGAATACTTATAACCCCAACAAAATGTGGTATCTTATTTGTGGAATAGGTGTCTTTGCTGCCCTATCACTATATGCCTATAACAAAATAATGGTAAGAAAAGAATCAATTTAATAAATCTAACTTTTTTCTTACTCTTACGTTAAACTCCGCTCTCGTTGCCTTTACCTCTCTGAGAAAGCCATCGAGAGCGGACATTTTTCGTCTTACCGTAGCCTTAGATTCGAATAACCTTCGAATAACCTCTTGATTTTTAGCCATATTTCACCTGCCATACCTTTTACCTTTTTCCTTATTTGTTAAATTGCTAATTACGCCGTACCTTTGCACCTTGAAATTAAAAGTTAAACTTAAAAACAAAACACTATGGATTTTTTAAAATTAGCACAAACCCGCTATACTACTAAACATTACAGCTCTAAACGTGTGAGCGATGAAGATATCGCTAAGCTCAAAGAGATATTACGCCTCGCTCCTTCGTCTATCAATTCACAGCCTTGGCAATTTGTTTTCATAAGTGATGAAGCTACTAAAGAGGCTTTCGCCAAAGTATCGCTTACCAACGAAGAACGCGTTAGAAAAGCAAGTCATTTAGTGGTATTTATGGCGAATAGCGCTTTGCCATCATTTGAAGAAAAGCTCGTTAAAGCAGCTACTGAAATGGGACTTAACTTCTCTATCATAAAGTACAAAAACCCAAAGGTGATGTAGGACTCTATGCGTGGATAAACAACCAAGTGTACATCGCATTAGGATTTTTTCTCAGTGCTTGTGCTTCTATGGGCATCGATAGTACTCCTATGGAAGGTATTGTCAATACTGAGTACGACAAGCTTCTGAATGAACCTCAATACACTACGCTCTTCGCGGTGGCAATAGGCTACCGCGACCCTGAGGACAGCAATCAGTTGCACTTGCGCCCAAAATCGCGCTTGCCGTTAGAAGAGGTAGTAAAGGATTTTAAATTATAATTAGGGTCGTAAACTTTGTCAAAGTTGAAGCTAACGCCTTTATTCATACTTCTTTGTTTGATTTGAATTGATTTGTAAGATTTCTGAGGCAAAGCCTCATCTCTAACACAAATATATGCAACAAAAACGCGACATACGCGCTCTTACTAAGGAGGAACTTCGCGCTTTCTTCGAGAGTAATGGCGATAAACCTTTCCGTGGCAACCAAGTATATGAATGGTTGTGGCAGAAAGGCGTGCATACTTTCGAGGAGATGACCTCACTGCCCAAAGCTACTCGCGAGATGCTCAGCGAACATTTTAGCATCAACCATATCAAAGTAGATGTGATGCAGCGCAGTAACGATGGTACGATTAAAAACGCAGTGCGTTTGCACGACGGGTTATTAGTAGAGTCGGTGCTAATTCCTACCGATACTCGCACCACCGCTTGCGTATCCAGTCAGGTGGGGTGTAGTCTCAACTGTTCGTTTTGTGCCACAGCTCGCTTAAAACGTATGCGCAATCTCCTCCCCGATGAGATATTCGACCAAGTAAAGGTAATCGATGAGCAGAGTCGCGCTTTCTTTGGTCGTCCGCTCTCTAACATAGTATTTATGGGAATGGGCGAACCGCTGATGAACTATAATAATGTATTGAAGGCAATCGACAAGATTACTTCGCCTGAGGGCTTAGGAATGTCGCCTAAACGCATTACGCTATCCACTTCGGGTATCCCCAAATTGATAAAAAAAATGGCTGATGATGAGGTAAAATTCAAATTAGCTGTATCTTTGCACTCGGCTATTGGCAGTGTGCGCACGGGCATTATGCCTTTCAATGAGCAATTTCCACTGGAAGAACTACGAGAAGCCTTAGCGTATTGGTATCAAAAAACCAAAAACCGTATTACTTATGAGTACGTAGTGTGGAAGGGTATCAACGACCAGAAGAAGGACGTAGAAGCACTGATAAAGTTTTGTAAGTTTGCCCCTTCTAAGGTAAACCTCATTGAGTACAACCCTATTGACGATGGAGCATTTCAACAAGCCGACCCTAAAGCGCTTGAACTTTACCAAACAATGCTTGAAGAGGCAGGTATCACCGTTACCGTTCGTCACTCACGTGGTAAAGACATCGATGCCGCCTGCGGACAATTAGCAAATAAAAAGGCCTTAGGCAATAGGCCTTAGGAACATTATCTTAAAACCTGTGGACTGAGGACTAATGCCTATGGTCTGAAACTTATGAATGATATTAAAGACTTTAAAGATTTAATTGTTTGGCAAAAAGCAATGGATCTTGTAGTTGAAGTTTATAACTTAGTTAAGAAACTACCTAAAGAAGAACAATTTGCTTTAAGTGACCAAATGAGACGTGCTGTTATCTCTATTCCAAGTAATATTGCTGAAGGAAGAGGGAGATATTCAATTAAAGAATATACTCATTTTTTATCTGTCGCCAAAGGTTCAAATGCTGAATTGGAAACACAATTATTGCTTTGTGTAAAAATTAATTATCTAAACAATTCAGATATTGAAAGAGCTTTTGGTTTAATAAAAGAAGTAGGAAAAATGCTTACTTCTTTACAAAAAAGTTTGACAATAAGTAATACGCAATAGTTATATTATCCTACCCCCCTGTGGCCTAAGGCCTAATGCCTAAGGCCTAAAAAAGAATGGAAGTATTTTTAATAAAAGCGGCTCAGCTGATTCTGAGTCTTTCAATTTTAGTAGTCCTACACGAATTAGGACATTTTATACCTGCTAAACTCTTCAAAACAAGAGTAGAAAAGTTTTTTCTTTTCTTCGATGTGAAGTTTGCCCTTTTTAAGAAGAAGATAGGCGAAACAGTATACGGCATTGGGTGGCTACCGTTGGGTGGCTACGTGAAGATTGCCGGTATGATTGATGAGAGTATGGACAAGGAGCAAATGGCGCAGCCTCCACAGCCGTGGGAGTTCCGTTCTAAACCTGCGTGGCAACGCCTTATCATTATGGTAGGTGGTGTAACGGTAAACCTGCTCTTAGGCTTCATTATCTACGCGATGATACTCTTCACTTGGGGGCAAGACCAGCTCAAACCCGAAGGTATTAAGGAAGGTTTTGCAGTAACCCGCACAATGCGCGCTTATGGGTTCCAAAACGGCGATATTGTAACCGCTATCAATGGTAAACCCTTAGAAAGCGTAGCCGATGTAAGTAAATATATCTTGTTGCGCAATACCAGTGAGCTTACCGTAAAAGGACAAGACGGAACTGTGCGTACTCTATCTCTCCCCGATTCTATTGGGAAGATGCTCTATTTACGAGGAGAAACGACTCCTTTTAGTGTAAAAGTAAAACCCATTATCGATACAGTAATAGTGGGAATGCCTGCTCAGAAAGCAGGTTTACAAAAGGGCGATAAGCTGTTAAGCATCAATGGAGAACCTATTTACTATTTCTCCGATGTAACTCCTGCCCTTGCAATGGCTCCTGAGAACACTCCTCTCACTTTTGCTATTGAGCGCAACGGAAAGCCAATGACCCTCAGCGTCCTCCCCGACAGTAATAAAAAAATAGGTATCAGCGGTATGCAAACCGAAGGGGAGGTACAATTTACCCATAAGACTTACAGTTTAGGAGAAGCCCTCAGTCACGGAATTGCATATGGTTACAATGTGCTACACGACTATGTAGCTCAGTTTAAATTTATCTTTACCAAGAAGGGAGCGAGTGAAGTAGGAGGCTTTGGTTCTATAGGAAAGCTCTTCCCATCGTCTTGGAATTGGCTCGCTTTTTGGCATATTACTGCCTTCCTATCTATTGCCTTAGCCTTTATGAATATTTTGCCTATCCCAGCCTTAGACGGCGGACACGTGGTATTCCTCCTATACGAAATGGTAACGGGTAGAAAACCGAGTGAAAAAGTATTAGAACACGCCCAAATGGTAGGGTTTGCTATTTTAATAGCCCTTTTGCTATATGCTAATGGTAGCGACTTGTATAGAGCGATATTTAACAAGTAATAGTTAAGACTTTGCCAAAGTTTGAACTTTGGCAAAGTTGAAGAACTTATAGACTAAATGAAACACATTTACTTCGTCATATTATTCTTGAGTTTTGGAGCACTGCAAGCGCAGAGCCTTGAAAAAGTACGCGCTGCCTATACTACGGCTTCCGATAGCAAAGAGAACGCTGTAGCTTTTGTAGAGTTAATGGCTGATGCTCCTACTACCGATGTGGTGCTAAGTGCTTATAAAGGCGCGAGTAAGATGATATTAGCAAAATTTGGAGGTAACCGTATTACTCTGCTCAAAGAGGGTAAACCACTGTTAGAAAACGCCCTCAAACAGCAACCTCAAAACGCTGAACTTCACCTGATACGCCTCAGTGTGCAAGAACACTTGCCCAAAGTAGTACCCTATCGCAACGACATCACTGCCGATAAGGATTTTATACTCGCACACTACGCTCAGCAAACCCGTGAACTACAAAAGTATATAGCGGGGTTTGTAAAGAAGTCGAAAGTGTTTAACGATGGAGAGAAAAAGAAGTTAAATTTACAATAAACTCATAAATATGGAACTTACTATAAATATCAATGCACAACCATCTAAAGTAGATGCTTTTCTAAATTTTATAAAATCTCTTGATTTTATAGAAGTTACTGATATTAAAGGGAGTGAAGAAACTTTAAATCCTCAACAGAAAAAGTTTAAGAAAAAACTCTTTAATGCTTTGAATGAGCTAAAAGAAGCAAGAGAAGGCAAAGTAAAATTAGGTAATTTAGACGATTTACTCAATGAAATATAAATTTGGATATATACCTTCTTTTGCAAAGGAATTAAAGACTTTATGTAAAAAATACAAAAGTTTAAAAAAGGATTTTGAGGCATTAAAAGAAGAAATTGAAACAAATCCTAATATAGGAGTATCATTAGGAGAAGGATTGAGAAAAATACGACTAAACATAAGCAGTAAAAACAAAGGGAAAAGTGGTGGAGCAAGAGTAATTACTCACGAAATATTAGTAGAAATAGACCATCAAGAAACTATGTCGGTGGCATTCATTTCTATTTACGACAAATCAGAATATGATACGGTTGATTTGGATATTGTTAAAAAATTAGTTGAAGAATATCGTGGAGAAGAATAAAATTTGCGTTTTAATTCCTACTTATAACAATGCTAAAACCCTCGCTCGTGTGATTGATGGGGTGTTGCGCTATATCTCTCACATTATCATAGTGAATGATGGTGCAACTGATGCTACTCCCGATATACTCGCTCGTTACCCCCAGCTCACTATTATTCATCTTCCTAAGAACAAAGGTAAAGGCAATGCCCTACGTATAGGGTTTGACAAAGCTCGCAATTTAGGTTACGACTACGCCCTTACCATCGACTCCGACGGACAACATTACCCCGAAGATATACCTGTATTTATAGCTACTATCGAAGCTGAAAGCGAACCTACTCTATTGGTAGGTAGTAGGAATATGACCCAAGACGGGGTGCCTAAGAAAAGTAGCTTCGGACATAAATTTTCTAACTTCTGGTTTCACCTCGAAACGGGCGTCAATCTCCCTGATACGCAATCAGGATATAGGTTATATCCTTTGCAGTACATTCCTAAGAAATATTACACCGAAAAGTTTGAGTTTGAGATAGAGATATTAGTGCGCAGTAGTTGGAATGGGGTACAACTGAAGAATGTACCTATACAAGTGTTGTACGACCCCGAAGAACGAGTTTCGCATTTTCGTCCGTTTAGGGATTTTATGCGTATCAGTGTGCTGAACAGTGTGTTGGTGCTTATTGCGCTCTTCTATATCAAACCGCGTAATTTTTTTAGAGATGCTAAGAAGAAGAGTCTCAAACGTTTTATTAAAGAAGATATATTAGAGAGCGACAGTAGCGATAGTGTGAAGGCAAGTTCGGTAGCATTAGGTGTATTCTTTGGCATTGCGCCTTTTTGGGGATTTCAAACCATACTTACTATTACTTTGGCGGTATTCTTCAATTTGAACAAAACTTTGGCTTTTATTTGCTCGAATGTGAGTATTCCCCCAATGATACCGGTGCTTATTTTCACTTCTCTTAAAATAGGTACTTTTTTTGTGGGGGGAACGATTCTTCCGCAAGGAGACCTCACCGCAATGGAATACATCAAAAACAATTTGTTGCAATACTTAGTAGGGAGTTTTACTTTGGCAATTACTGCTTCATTTGTTTTAGGAATGCTCACCTATGGTTTACTAAAAATAAAAAGTAAAAAAGCTTAGATTATTAGACTTCCCTTTTTAATTCTCTCACTACTTCGAGTTCTCTTATTATTTCTTCTGAGGAATCTAACGTTACTAATCGCTGGCGATGTTCTTTAAAATTAGGAATCCCCTTGAAATAATTAGCATAATGCCTGCGCATTTCCAACACTCCTTGTCGTTCACCTTTCCATTCTACCGACCATAATAGATGGTTTTTAGCAGCTTCTACACGATCGGATATAGTAGGGGAGGGGAGAAGCTCTCCCGTTGCAAAATAATGCTTTATTTCATTAAATATCCACGGATAACCAATGGCTGCACGACCTATCATTATACCGTCAACACCGTAAGTATTGCGGTATTCTAAGGCTTTTTTAGGACTATCGATATCGCCGTTACCGAAAATAGGAATATGGATACGAGGATTGTTCTTCACTTTGGCAATGTAGCTCCAATCGGAGTGACCTTTGTACATCTGGCTACGGGTACGGGCGTGAATGGTAAGCGCGCTGATACCTACATCTTGCAGACGTTCAGCTACTTCTTCTATATTGATACTTTGTTCGTCCCAGCCTAAACGCGTTTTTACGGTTACAGGTAAATGGGTACTGTTTACGACTGCTTTGGTAAGGCGCACCATCAAATCGATATCTTTCAATACCCCCGCTCCTGCACCTTTGCTTACAACCTTCTTTACAGGACAACCAAAGTTGATATCTACTAAATCGGGGTTTACAGTGGCAACGATTTTAGCTGAGAGCGCCATTGCTTCTTCATCACCTCCAAAAATTTGTATGCCTACGGGACGTTCGTAATCGAAAATATCTAACTTTTGACGGCTTTTAATGGCGTCGCGTATGAGTCCTTCGGAGGAGATAAACTCACTGTAAAGCATATCAGCTCCGTGCATTTTACAGAGGCGACGAAAGGGAGGATCGCTTACATCTTCCATAGGTGCAAGCAATAAAGGGAAATCTCCTAAATCTATGTTTCCTATTTTAGGCAATTTTTTTAATGATTAATTGTTAATGATTAATGGTTAGTGATTAATAATGAAGAAACCTCTTCTTGCCCTCTCTGCAGGGGAAATTAGAGATGCAAAAGCGATACTTCGGGCGAAATCTTACATATTGTTAAATGAATAAATATCCTATTCCCACCCCTACAAAATATTGAGGTTCCGGTTGCCAAAGGGTACGCCCTCCGCTGAGGTCTATTTGAAAATTAGGTTTTAGGAGGTAGGCAAATCCTGCATTGATATTGTGCTCAGGAGCACGCATTCCATTATAGGAAGCGTAATACTCAACAAAGCTCCATAGCTTGTTGTTGGGAGCATAATTGACCTGAGCAGTAACATCTAAATTCTTAAATTGTTCAGAGCTACGAGCACTATAAGCCAATGAAAGCTGGTCGGTAAGAGAGCTTTCGAAAGCTAAACAAGCGTCGAAAGTATAAGTCTTAGCGTCTGTTTTGCTGTATTGCCCATAACCGATGAGTCCCACTGAGGGGATATAACGCTGTTCCGATTCGTATAAACGCTGTTTTATGCTGAAAGTAGTACTACTAAAATCGGGGGTACGAAGGTCGAAATCGGCTTCTAAGCGGAGTTCGGTGTTTGTGATGAGTCCGTAGCGTAACATTAGGTTGTCACTGCTTTCTTCTTTGCTGAAAACTAAACCATTTTCTATTTGAAACTGACCTTTGGGCAGGGTGTATACCCCTTCACTTTGGTCGGGGCGATCGGTGTTGAGGTTTCCATCGTTTTGAGCAACTGCTAATGAGGTGCAACATAAGGCTATTGTAGCCAATAGTAAATTGAGTTTATTCATCTATCTTTTCGTATAAAAAGTTATTAAAAGGAAAGCGAGTGATGTGTATCTCCTTTACCTTTTCGTACACCACCTCACGGAATTCTTCGAGATTGTTTTTATTGAGTGCCGAAATGAAGAGTACATCGCGCCCCATTCGTTGCATCCAAGTTTGTTTCCATTCCTCAAGAGTGAAGTGTTTTTTAGTGCGCTCGGTAGCCAAATCGTCTTCGGCTATTTCTTCATTGGTATACGCATCAATCTTGTTGAATACCATAATGGTGGGCTTATCGGCGCTGTGAATTTCGGCTAATATTTGGTTTACTGATTGGATATGCTCCTCGAAGTTAGGGTGTGAAATATCGACTACGTGCAAGAGCAAATCGGCTTCACGTACCTCGTCGAGGGTACTTTTAAACGACTCGATGAGCTGGGTAGGCAGTTTGCGAATGAACCCTACGGTATCGCTGAGCAAGAACGGTAGGTTCTCAATCACAACCTTGCGCACGGTGGTATCGAGGGTGGCAAATAGCTTGTTTTCGGCAAAGACTTCGCTTTTGCTAATCACATTCATTAGAGTTGATTTGCCTACATTGGTATAGCCGATGAGTGCCACCCGCACTAATGCTCCGCGATTACTGCGTTGAGTAGCCATTTGCTTATCGATAGCGGTGAGTTTCTTTTTGAGCAGGGCAATACGGTCGCGCACGATACGGCGGTCGGTTTCGATTTCGGTTTCACCAGGACCACGCATACCGATACCGCCTCGCTGACGTTCGAGGTGCGTCCATAATCCCGTAAGGCGCGGTAAGAGGTATTCGTATTGTGCCAATTCGACTTGTGTGCGCGAATAGCTGGTTTGTGCACGCTGAGCAAAGATATCGAGAATAAGCCCTGTGCGGTCTAATATCTTTGCTTTGAGAATACGCTCGATATTCTTCTGTTGAGCAGGAGTGAGTTCATCGTCGAAGATGACAGTACCTACCTCATTTTCTTCAACAAATTGCTGTACTTCCTCCATCTTACCGGTGCCGATGAAGGTCTTAGGGTTAGGCACATCAAGCTTTTGGGTGAAGCGTTTGAGCACTTCACCCCCAGCTGTGTAAGTAAGAAATTCGAGTTCGTCTAAATATTCCTTAGATTTTTCTTCGGTTTGTGTTTGATTGATAATCCCTACAAGTACTACTTTCTCGTAGGTAAGATTGACTTGTTCTAACATTCGTTAATCCCATTTGTGGCGAGAGGAAATGGCGTGTTTGCCACTTCCGGTAAAGAACAAAGCTAAAGCACCGAAAAGGAATAGCCCAGGGAGTTCAGGAGCCCAACCACCGTGAGCCGTAACTGCGGTAATTTGACCTCCATACGCCAAAAAGAGCGTGCTAATTCCGCCGAGTACCATTATAAGAGCAGCTAAACGGGTTCGGAAGCCTAATACAATCATTATAGGAGCGATGATTTCGCTAAGATATACCCCATAGGCAATGAAGGTGGGAAGACCTTTGGCTACTAAGGTACTTTGAACATATCCAAAGGCATCGGCGTGTAATAATTTGTTGATGCCGTGAGGGAGCATAAGCAAGCCTATGGTGAGGCGGAGGACGAGGAGTCCAAAATCTTTGTTTTTCATTTTATAAAAGGGTTTTTTAAGTTTACGGGTGCAAAGATAGAGAATAATTAGCAAATTATCAAATTAGCAGATTAGAGAATGAGATAAATGCCAATAATGCCAGTAATCAACTTTGCCAAAGTTTCAAACTTTGCCAAAGTTTGAGATGAAAAAGCGATGTGTTGGAGACTGTTAGGAGGATTCGGAAGGAAACGGAAGATTTCAGAAGATAGTTGAGAGGAATTTTGGTGAGAAAAGGCTGTAAGGAGGGTGGTGGTAGCTTATAGAGAGCTTATAGGAAGCTTATACGAATCTTGGACGATTGGTATAGGAAAGGTATATAAGTGGTTGACTCATAGTATAATACAGCGACATAAAAAGTGGTAAAAATGGGGTTTCGAGGCGAAAGAAAGAGGAAGAGGTGATAGGTCTTAGGCCATAGGCACTAGGGGATAACCTCCCCCTTTACACATACTCCGCTCTCGCGGTGCACATACCCAGCTGTCGCTGGCTACCTCAATGAGGGGGAATATGGCGAGTCGTTTATTTGGTAAGCCCCCGAACCCCCGAAGGGGGACAAGCTGGAAAAGGTGACAAACCTCTCTCCTTACACATACTCCGCTCTCGCAGACTTCCGTTCAAAGAGGGAATGTGGTAACGGAAAAGGGAAGAAATGACGAGTGACGAATGATGAATGACGGAGGTAATGTGAGGATATAGCGCGACGGGCAGGTGGAAAATTAGAGATTTTCTGATAATTGAAAAAAAATTACTACTTTTGCCGAACTTTTCACAGACGAATAATAGCAAAATTAAACACTATGCGAACTCTTGTTATAGGCGATATACACGGTGCTTTACGCGCTTTGGTGCAGGTGCTTGAAAGAGCTGATATACAAGCTGATGACTACCTTATTTTTCTTGGTGATTACGCTGATGGTTGGAGTGAGACTCCCGAGGTGATGGATTTTCTCATCGGATACCAAAAGAAACAGCGTTGTTTGTTCCTCAGAGGGAATCACGATGTGCTTTGCCGTGAGTTTCTTTTAGGGAAAGAGATGGATACTCTTTGGCGTTTGCACGGAGGAAAAGCTACTGAAAAGGCTTATCGGAATGTTTCGGCAGAGCGCAAAAAGGCTCATATTGATTTTATAAACTCGCTTGAAAATTACTACTTGGATAGCAAAAATAGGCTTTTTCTTCACGCGGGATTTACTAATTTGCGGGGGATTGCTCACGAGCATTTCGAACAGATGTACTATTGGGATAGAACGCTTTGGGAACTTGCTTGTAGCGTTAGTCTTCCTAAAACGGATAAGTACTATCCTAACCGTTTGAAACTCTATAATGAAATTTATATAGGACATACACCTACCACGCGCTTGGGTACTGATAAACCTCTTATTTTCAACGGGGTAGCAAATGTAGATACAGGAGCGGGCTTCAAAGGACGTCTTACAGTTATGGATATTGAGACGAAGGAATATTGGCAGAGTGAGCCTGTTTATAAACTGTATCCAGAAGAACAAGGACGCAATCAATAAAATATTAAAAAATGAAGAAGTTTATATACCTACTGTTGTTACTGCCGATGTTTGGTGTAGCACAAGAACAATTGCAAAATGAAAGTGCTATTTTTAAAGCTATTGAGGCGAAATTTAAGCTCGACAGACGTCAGGTGTATTGGGCACTTTATACTGAGCGAGGGCTAAAAGAAGATACGATACATAAGCTCGTGGTTTTTCCTTTAAAGAAAAGAAGTAAGGACAAGATGCTTTATGATGCTTATGTTGTTTTGTACAATCTTCAGAAACAGATGATAGATAACTACTACATAGGTGAAGGTGAATGGGAAGACAGTGATAGAGGGCGCTTACAGGGTTTGGAAGTGGCTTCTCAGACGCCACTGTTGGGTAAGAAAGCGATTGCTTATCAGGTGAGGGTGTTTTTCTCGAATGCCGATAAAAATAAGCCTATGGGCTCGGAGGTGCTCACCTATTTCATTACTAAAGGGAAGAAGTTGCAAAAAGTGTTAAACACTCATATATTTTCTTATACGGCTGATATTTCGGGGGAGGAACTGCAAAAACTCCTTGTGAGGGAGAAAAAAAAGAGATGAGTAGCAAATTGCATATTTCAGAGCATAAGGTGCGAGGTTTCTATACCATAGAGGAGACACGTGTTACTAAGCATATAAAAATAGAGCGTGATGCGGAAGGATTTTGCACTGAAAGGATGGTTGATAGTAAAGAAGATGTGATACAGATGCAATACAAAAAAGGGAAATATCAACCACAATAATTGCTATAACGATGAAAAAAACGGTGAGTTTTATAGGGCAAATAAAGAAATATTGAAAATTTATAAATTTAGTAATCAATCACTTATCAAGTAATTAAAAATTTTCTTCGAAAAAAAGTGTATAAAAATTTTGGAGGTAAGGAAAAAGGTTATACCTTTGCACCCGCAAAAGAGGAGAGTAGTGCCTCTGGAGCGGGAATAAACAACACGTACCTTGACATAATGTTGTACAGCACAAAGAAGATTTAAAGGATTGAGTGAAACCTGAAGTCAATAACTTGAAGATCGGTTAGAAGATATAAAAGAATTTAACGATGAAGAGTTTGATCCTGGCTCAGGATGAACGCTAGCGGCAGGCCTAACACATGCAAGTCGAGGGGGAAGTTACTTTCGGGTAACTGAGACCGGCGTACGGGTGCGTAACGCGTATACAATCTGCCTTTCACTGGGGGATAGCCCGAAGAAATTTGGATTAATACCCCATAGTATAGTAATACGGCATCGTGATACTATTAAAGCTACGGTGGTGAAAGATGAGTATGCGTTCTATTAGCTAGTTGGAGAGGTAACGGCTCCCCAAGGCGATGATAGATAGGGGTTCTGAGAGGGATGTCCCCCACACTGGTACTGAGATACGGACCAGACTCCTACGGGAGGCAGCAGTGAGGAATATTGGACAATGGTCGGAAGACTGATCCAGCCATGCCGCGTGCAGGATGACGGTCTTATGGATTGTAAACTGCTTTTGTAAGGGAAGAATAAGGGCTACGCGTAGTTTGATGACGGTACCTTACGAATAAGCATCGGCTAACTCCGTGCCAGCAGCCGCGGTAATACGGAGGATGCGAGCGTTATCCGGAATCATTGGGTTTAAAGGGTCTGTAGGCGGGCTTGTAAGTCAGAGGTGAAAGCGCTCAGCTCAACTGAGCAACTGCCTTTGAAACTGTTGGTCTTGAATGGTTGTGAAGTAGTTGGAATGTGTAGTGTAGCGGTGAAATGCTTAGATATTACACAGAACACCGATAGCGAAGGCATATTACTAACAATTAATTGACGCTGATGGACGAAAGCGTGGGGAGCGAACAGGATTAGATACCCTGGTAGTCCACGCTGTAAACGATGGATACTAGCTGTTTGGTTTAAGGATTGAGTGGCTAAGCGAAAGTGATAAGTATCCCACCTGGGGAGTACGTTCGCAAGAATGAAACTCAAAGGAATTGACGGGGGCCCGCACAAGCGGTGGAGCATGTGGTTTAATTCGATGATACGCGAGGAACCTTACCAAGGTTTAAATGGG
>NZ_CP058261.1:0-882500 GCF_013394735.1 Capnocytophaga sp. oral taxon 902 | reverse complement strand
TATTCACGTGGGAGGACTTTCGTTCAGTGAGGTGAAGGCTAAGATTAATTCACAGCTCAAGCGCATTTATTCTGGTATTTCGGCTCCTGAGGGTAGTTATGCGAAAATTTATACAGGGGTAACTATCAGTCAGGTGCGTACAGTAAAGGTGAATATCATAGGCGAAGTGGCAGTTCCTGGGACTTATTCGCTTAGTTCGCTTTCAACGGTGCTTAACGCATTATATGCTTGTGGAGGCCCTTCGGGAAGCGGTTCGTTTAGGGAAATAAACATCTTTCGTGGAGGTAAAAAAGTTGCTACTTTTGACGTGTATAATTTCCTAATAAATGGTTCAGAAAAAGGCAATATAGGTCTTAAAGACCAAGATGTGATTATTGTGCCCCCATATAAAAACCGCGTATGGGTGGACGGGAAAGTAAAACGACGTGGTTTTTATGAGACTTTAGACAATGAGACGCTGGCGAACCTCATCACCTTCTTTGGAGGTTTTACCTCTGATGCTTTTACCAATACTTTGGTGTTAGAGCGCATTAAAGATGCTAAACGAGAAGTAAAAGAGATTCCTTTTGCTGATATTTCAAAAGTAAAAATGCAAAATGGTGACCGCCTAAATGTACACGCTATTACTGATGAATACCATAATAGGCTCAGTATAGGCGGAGCGGTATATCAGCCTGGGGTATACGAGTTTAAAGAGGGAATGACCGCTTACGACTTACTCAACAGAGCTAACGGTGTGAGAAAAGATGCTTCCTTGAATAGAGGTCTTATCTTCCGCACAGAAAACCGTGTAGATTACCAAACACTTAGTTTTTCGGTAAAAGACCTCATAGAAAAGAAAAATGATATTCCGCTAAAAGACAATGATAGTATTCATATTTTCTACAGAGATTCTCTTCAGTACAAACGCTTTGTAAAGGTAGAAGGAGCTGTAAATAAGCCTAAAGAATTACCTTTTATGGACAATATGACAGTGGAAGACGTGATTTCGTTAGCAGGAGGTTTGGCTAATGGTGCAGACCCTTCGATGATTGAGGTATTTAGAGAAACTAACGATGGTAATTTTCAGAAACTAAGTCAAGCCTTTAAAGTATCGTCTAACCATCAGTTAGAGCCCCAAGGAGAACGACTTACCTTGCAACCTAACGATGTAGTATCGGTACGTTATATCAAAGGATTTACTCCTATGCAAACTGTAACGGTAATGGGAGAAGTACTCTACCCAGGTGTTTATAGTATTCAATCTAAAGACGAACGTGTTTCGGATTTATTAGAGCGTGTGGGCGGTTTTACTCCCTTTGCCTATAAAGAAGGACTTACGCTTGTGAGAAAGAAGACAGATGAAGGGGATATTCAGCAAGAAGATTTCTTAAAAGAACTCATTGAGATTGAGAACGACACGAGCAGTAGCACTTCGAATAAAACACTGAGAAGAGTAGCTAAAAAAAGCAATGAGTATCGCATAGGGCTTGATGTAAAAAAGATATTAAACCGAAAACACAGCAAATATGACCTCTTGCTCAATGACGGAGATATGTTATTAGTCCCTTCAGAAAAACAAACAGTGGAAATTAGAGGAGAAGTATTAGCGCCTTCATTAGTGCGTTATGAAAAAGGAGCTTCTATACATCAGTATGTAAGTAGTGCAGGAGGTTTTGCCAGCAGGGCGAAAAGGAGTGCTATTTATGTGATGTATGCCAATGGAGATATAAAGGCAACACGCACCTCTCTATTCTTTAAAAACTACCCAAAAATAGAGCCAGGGGCTATTATTATAGTACCTTCAAAACCCGAAAAACAACGTCTTACAACCGGAGAAACGGTGGGTATCATTTCGGCTATTACTACTATGGGGGTGTTAATTTACAGTGCTTTTAAGAAATAAGTATGGAAAATAATCATCACAATACGATAAGAGAAGAAGATGAAATTGATTTGCTACAGCTTATCAATAAGCTTTGGAGAGCTAAGAAATCAATCGCTGTATTTACGTTGATATTTATGGTTATAGGAGTATTAGTAGCCTTATTTTCGGCTAAAGAATACACCGCTACCACTATTATGGTACCGCAAGCAACTGATAGCAAATCGACAGGAGGATTGGGGGGACTTGCAGCTATGGCAGGGATTAATTTAGGAGGGAACAATGCAGATGCTATTCCTCTTACTACCTACTCCAAGATTATTGAAAGTGTTCCGTTTAAAAAGAAATTAGCACAGACGAAGCTTACGTTTTCAGATATTCCTAATCCGATTACCTATGAGCAATATTGTAAAAACTATGCGAAACCGAGCATTTGGAGCAGTGTGATGAGTATTTTCAGTTCAAATTCTTCTGAATCGTCTATTAAGGTACAAGATACCACCCATATTACGAGTATTAGTAGAGAGGAGAGGGCTATCCTAAATAGTATCGATAATAATATCAAGTTGAATTTAAATGAAAAAGAGGGTTATATTACGCTATCGTATGCAATGCCCGAAGCACTTCCTGCGGCACAAATGTTGCAAAGTGCGCAACAGTTATTGCAAGAAACAGTAACTGAGTTTAAATTGCAAAAAGCAAAAGAAGAGTTCGACTTTGTACAACAACGTTTTATCGAAGCTGAAAAAGATTTTAAGGCAAAGCAATACGCTGTGGCAGGTTTCCAAGACCGCAATCGTGACCTTTTTAGCAACTTGCCTCAAACGCGTTTGCAACAACTGCAAGCTGAGTATAACTTAGCTTTTAATGTATATACTGAATTAGCTAAGCAACTTGAAACCAAACGTATTAAGATGAAGGAAGACCAACCAATATTTACCATTATTGAGCCTGTGAGCGTACCTAACGAACGTTCTAAACCTAAACGAATGATGATTATTGCTATTTGGACGTTTGTAGGACTCATTATAGGAATAGGTAATGTTTTTCTAAAAGACTTTAGACAACAACTCAAATCTAATAACGACTAATGACTAACGACTATATTATCTTTGATATGGACGGGGTGCTATTAGACAGTGAACCAATGCACCAAGAGATTATTTATGAGACTTTTCAGCTGAAAGGTATTCCGTTTGACAAGGCGTATATACAAACTCTCACGGGAATGTCGGCTTTTCCGATGTGGGAAAAGGTAAAACGCGATGCCCACCGAACAGAAAGTGTAGAGGAGCTAATGCAGTTTCACCGTGATTACTTTTTCAAACGATTACCCGAAGTGAAAGTTCCCTTAGTACCTCACGTAAAAGAAGTGTTAGAGAAATCTAAGAATGAAGGAAAGCACCTATCACTGGCTTCCTCTTCTGGACGCAAACTCATCGATATTTTTACTCAGCAAACAAATATAGCACACTATTTTGAAGTAATGATGAGCGGAGATGATGTGCAATACAGCAAACCTAATCCCGAAATATTCCTAAAGGTAGCCCAATGGTATGGATTGCCTGCTGGACATTTTACAGTGATTGAAGACAGTACCAATGGCGTGAAAGCTGCCAAAAGTGCTAATATGAGATGTATAGGTTTTGACAACCCGCTATCTGGCGGACAAGATTTAAGTGAAGCTGACCTACTTATCCATTCAATGCAAGAACTTTTATGACAAACAGTAACATACAACTCATAGAATGTGTAACGATAGCCAATGAGGATTATTTACAATCTTTATTGGCTGTTGGTTTTTATGGTCTTGCCCTCAAAGCCGAACTACACCCTTTAGTTAGTCATTTAGATTTTTCGAACACCCAAACTAAAATACTGCTCTTAGAGGACGAACTGCCTGCTATTGCAAAACAAGGCATTACTATTAGCAGTTTGGCTACTGCCTACCAAGCCGGCGCTACGCGTTTTTATAGTGCTATCAAAGGTTATGGTGGCTATCTTCCTACTGAAAAACTTCTCACCTTCTTCCAAGCCCAACAACTCCCTACGGGTATTAACCTGCTCGCTTTTGAGAGTGCTTATAACGAATCGCTACATCAGGTAACAACTAATAGATAACAGGTAACAAGTAAAGCTGAATATGTGAGTAAGTCTAATGACTTTATCAAAGTTTTTCTTACCTCTTACCTAAAATCGAAATCCCTATAGCACAATCTAAACAGCGTTTGGATTGGCAATAATGTTTGTACTGTTGTAGAAGTACTTGGGTATCAAAAGCAGTGGCAACAGAGACTCCTAATTGTTGGTATTGAGTGATAATGCTGTTGCTCTCGGCTGTCATTGTTTTGAGTTCTTCAATGAGTGATTCACTCACATCCTTGCCTAAACTTTGGTAATAGGCATATTTGAGCGGAATGAATACGTTTATCCAAATAAGTGTGATGAGACTCGCACTAATAGACTTTTTTACTTTTTTAGAAGTTTTGGTAAAGGTATAGTGGGTTTCCCAAAATTCGGAGACTCCTACCGCAAAGAGTTTTTGGATACTTTTGAAATCATTCACTTCAAGAATTTGAGAAAACAAACCTTCATTTAGTTCGTATAGCTGTGCGAGTTGCGAGAGCCGGATAGTAGGGAAACCTTGCGGACGCAAACCGGTGAAATGTATTTTTATTACGGGTGCAGATAGTTTGTATTTCTGTTGTAGGTAGTGATAATTTTGCAAGAGTTCACGTGGGTAGGAGAGTTCAGTTTCTTCGGGGAGTAAGCCTGCTTGCCCCAATAGTAGTGCTTCTAAATGTAAGGGGTGTGAACGCTCTTTGCGGATAATACTAAAATCGAGATGTTTGCCCAATTGCAGGAAGGCTTCGCCGTTTACAGTGCCTCCAAAAGACTTGAGAAGCATACAAAAAAGTACTTTCTCCCAATCGAAATTGGCAGCTTTCCACAACTCGTTTACCGCAGTGGCTTTTTCTTCTAAACGTTCTACTAACAGACGCTCATTCCACGAAAGCAAAGTAATGGCAGGCACAGTGGTATATTCCTTTTCACAAGGAATAAACCGGTAGTGTGAGGCTACAGTGGTATTGTATCGCTCTAAGAGTTCGGGGGAGATAAGACCTTGGAGTTCTAAAGTGGGAATAGGCTGGTTGTTAGCATCGAATACTTCTATATCGTGTTCCCAAACTACGTGCAGAATTACATTGCGATAAGCGGGATCACTCTCGTGACCGTGCACATACCAATGCGATGATTTGAGATGCATTTCTACATTACCCGCCCATTGCTGCTCACCTATAAGCAGTTGGGCACTTTGGAAATCGGGACCTGAAAGAGAATTATACTCACCAAATGAGAGAATTTGCAAGTGCTCTCCCGTAGTAAGTACAGCATTAAGGGGTACTTTTTTGTATTTCCATAGGTAGTGTAAGAAATCTTCTTTCATTTTGTTTAGGTAAGAGGTAAAGCCAGTGAGAACTCAGAGCTGGATATGTGAGTAATAGGTAACAAGTTTAGGTGGCTTTTAAGAATTGTCCCTCTTCGGGGGTTCGGGTTTTTTTTAACTTCTTTTCCACAAATAGAAAGAGAAAATAATAAAGAGTAGCTAAGAGTGTACCGAAAATCCAACCTACCAATACATCACCTGGGAAATGCACGCCTAAATAAATACGGCTATAACTCACAATAATTGACCAGCAGAGCAGTAGGGTGACGATATATCGGGCGTTTTTCCTAAGCAAGTAACTAAAAAATACGGCTATTGCCATTGTATTGGCGGCGTGTGCTGAAAAGAACCCATACTTACCACCGCAAATCACCATTCGCATTTGCCCCATAAGACTCTCATCGTGACAAGGGCGCAAGCGCTGGAATCCGTGTTTGAAAACGTTCGCCAGCTGGTCGGTGGTGGTGATGAGAAGGGCGATGAATACCAAGATGAGCAACACTCGTTTCCAATGGAAATACTTGAAGCACAAGTATAACAAAAAAGCATAGAGGGGGATAGACGAGAGTTCATTGGTGATTACTAACCAAAGACTATCGGCTTCGGGCGTCCCCCAACTATTGAGGGAACAGAGCAGTTGCTTATCCGTTTCTATAAGGTATTTTAACATTATTTGCGTTTTTTCTTCTTTTTAAAAGCCTGTTGGAGAGCTTCAGCAGTCTTTTGTTTGCGACTTTCTCTTTGTCCTTTTTTGCGATTTCTACTCTCATCATTGCCGTGTCTTCTACCGTCATCATTTCCGCGTTTGCGTCCGCCACGGTCTCTGCCAGCTCCTTTGGTAGAGAGTTCTACATTGATAAAGCGACCGTCCATTTGGAAGTCGGTAAAGGTGCTCATTACCAAATCGGAGAGGTCAGCATCGGTATTGAAGAAAGAAAAACTGTTCTTTACATCTACTTTGAAAACATCATCACGACCCAAATTAAGGGTTGCTTTGAGGAAATCTTTGAGAGATTTCCAGTCGTAGCCATCGCGTTCACCTATGTTGATAAAATAGCGCACTTCATCGCTATTACCCCCACTGCGGCTTTCGCGCTCGTTCTCTACCGATAAGTTTTCAGCATTTTTATAATAATTGAAGAAACGCGTAAACTCTACTGAGAATATTTTTTTGATGAGCTCTTCACGGTTTACTTCCTGCAGTTCTTTATAGATAGCTGGCAAATAATCGTCGATGGCAGGGTTTACTTCTGTATTTTTGAGGTTGTTAGCCAAGTGGTAGAGTTGTATCTCGCAGATTTCCATACCCGACGGCAATTGTTTCTGCTCAAAAGGTTGCCCTATCATCTTTTCGATAGTTTTGATTTTCTTTACCTCGCTTTTTGGCAAAATCACCATCGAAATTCCCGATTTACCAGCACGACCTGTACGTCCACTGCGGTGGTTGTAGGTTTCTATTTCGTCGGGCAATTGGTAGTGAATTACGTGGGTGATATCGTCTACATCAATACCGCGGGCAGCGACATCGGTAGCGACAAGCATTTGTATTTGGCGTGCACGGAAAGATTTCATCACCAAATCACGTTGATTCTGACTCAAATCGCCGTGAAGAGCAGCAGCATTGTAGCCATCTTCAATGAGTTTTTCGGCTACTGCCTGAGTATCGCGTTTGGTACGGCAAAACACTACTGAGAAGATATCGGGGTTGGCATCGGCAAGGCGTTTTAGGGCTTGGTATCTATGGCGACCGCTCACTATATAGTACTCGTGTTGCACGGTGCTAGTAGCCTGATTGCGAGTTCCTACTGTTATTTCGATAGGCTTACGCATAAACTTACGCGCTATCTTAGCCACCTCGTTAGGCATAGTAGCCGAAAAGAGCCAAGTGCTTTTTTCTTGAGGGGTATGCGACAGAATAGCGGTAATATCTTCATAGAAGCCCATATTGAGCATTTCGTCGGCTTCGTCCAGCACACAATAATTGATATGACTGATATCTACGAAGTTACGACGTATCATATCTTGCATACGCCCAGGAGTAGCCACGATAATTTGTGCGCCTTTTTTGAGGCTACGCGCTTGTTCCTCGATACTTGCACCGCCATATACCGCCACTACGTTCACCTTAGGGAGGTACTTAGCATAATTGCGGAGCTCGGAAGCAATTTGCAAGCAGAGTTCGCGTGTAGGCGAAAGGATAAGACCTTGAGTTACACGGCTATCAGTATCAATCAATTGGAGGAGAGGAAAGCCAAAAGCGGCTGTTTTACCAGTACCCGTTTGGGCTAAAGCTACCATATCAGCACCATTTGCCAAAAGAGTAGGAATGGCTTTTTGCTGAATTTCAGAAGGAGTTTCAAAGCCCATATCGCTGATGGCTTTGAGGATAGGTTCATTAAGACCTAATTGTTCAAATAAATTCATTAATACAATTTGTAAATTAGCAAATTTGCCAATTTGCTAATGTATTCTAAAGCGCAAAGGTACAACAATATTTTCAATTGACAATTGATAATTGACAATTAAGAAGAAAAAACATTGCCAAAGGTGCGAGCCACACGGGCAGGAAACTTTGGCAAAGTATGATATAATAAATAATTTATATTGTGTTTCTGCTTATTTTTTTATAAAAAAGGAAACAATCAAGAAAATTACTGCAATGGACATTATTGCGAATCCTGCTATGCGAAACCCCTTATAAAAAAACGTTTTATCTTTATCGTCTACTATTTGGTGTTCACTGGGAGTTTCGGGCAAATAAGCTACTGTAATACTCTCGCCTGCTCGATAATTGGTTTGACGGCTACCACTATGAGCCCCAAAATAGGTTACACAAAAAGTATGAGCCGAATTAGCATATTTCAAGTTTATAGGGGCGTTTGAGTTTAGAACAAGAGGTTTTACAATATAAGTATTTTCTCCTACAGTATACTTATAGACTACATAAGTCCTATTATTAAAACCAATACCTCCTATACCTTGACTGCCTGATTTGACAATTTCTAATACCTCTCCTTGTGCTTTCCCTTGATATAGTTTTTTGTTCTTTTCGGTAATTCTTTTGTTAATCTCAGCAGTGACCAAGAATACAAGCGCAAACAGAAAGAATATGCCAGAGCTTAGCAACATTCCTATTTGGTTGTTCATTTGGTTGTCCATTACCTTAGTGATCTATTTATTGGATACTAATATCCACTCTCCGCTGTTTATTAGGGGGTCTGCTTGTTTGAACTTGAGCTCTTTGCGTTCACCGGTGCGGATATTTTGGATTACTACCTTATCGTTACGACCGATTTTAGGTTGTTCGCGTACGATGGTTTCTACTACCGAACGGCGCTGTGAGGCTTGTTGCCCTACTTCACGGGCGCGTTGTGCCATTTCATCGCTGTTGAGGGCTTCTTCCTTATTGGTTTGATAGCGTTCACGAGTGCGTTGTGGCGCGTGGGCTTCCTGTACGGGTGGATTTTGAGTAGGCAATTCGGCTTTGAACAAGAAAGAGATAATCTCTTTGTTTACCTTATCGACCATAGCTTTGAACAACTGATAGGCTTCAAACTTATAGATGAGTAGTGGGTCTTTCTGTTCGTGTACCGCTAATTGTACAGATTGTTTAAGCTCGTCCATACGGCGGAGGTGCGTTTTCCACTCCTCGTCGATGATGCCAAGCGTAATATTCTTCTCGAAATCGCTTACAAGTTTCTTACCTTGGGTTTCGTACGCCTCTTTGAGGTCGGTTACGATGTTGAGCATCTTTTCGCCATCGGTGAAAGGCACGACGATGCGCTCGTAAGTATTATTAGGATTTTCGTATACCTCTTTAATCACTGGAAAGGCTTGAGCGGCACTGCGTTCAGCTTTTTCCTGATAGTGTTTGAGTGCTTCGTGATACAAGGTGAAAGTAAGGTCGTTTGGCGATTGTTTAGCAAATTCGGCTTCTGAAATTTGTGTTTTCAGTGAGAAATATTTGATGAGCTCGAAAGTGAAATTCTTGTAGTTATTTCCACCTTTGTTGTTTTCTACTATATTCTCGCAAGTATCAAATATCATATTTGCCAAATCCACTTTTAGGCGTTCACCTTCAAGAGCGTGGCGACGGCGTTTATAAATTTGCTTGCGTTGTGCGTTCATCACGTCGTCGTACTCTAATAGACGTTTACGCATACCGAAGTTGTTTTCTTCTACCTTTTTCTGAGCTGCCTCGATGCGTTTGGTCATCATAGAGTGCTGAATTACATCACCTTCTTTATGACCTAAGCTGTCCATTAGTCGGGCGATACGTTCAGAACCGAAGAGGCGCATTAGGTTATCTTCGAGAGAAACGAAGAAGAGTGAGCTACCAGGGTCACCTTGACGACCAGAACGACCGCGCAACTGACGATCGACACGACGAGAGTCGTGGCGTTCGGTACCTATAATTGCCAAACCTCCTGCAGCTTTTACTTCGGGGGTTAACTTGATATCGGTACCACGTCCCGCCATATTGGTTGCGATGGTTACCACACCACTATGTCCGGCTTCGGCTACGATTTCAGCTTCTTTTTTATGCAATTTCGCATTCAACACATTGTGTTTTACCTTGCGCATTGTAAGCATACGGCTGAGGAGTTCAGATACTTCCACAGAAGTAGTACCAATCAACACTGGGCGACCAGCTTCGGAAAGTTTTACTACCTCATCGATTACAGCGTTGTATTTCTCGCGTTTGGTTTTATAGATAAGGTCGTTGTGGTCTTTACGAGCGATAGGACGGTTCGTAGGGATTTCCATTACATCGAGTTTATAGATTTCCCAGAACTCACCCGCTTCGGTAATAGCAGTACCCGTCATACCCGCTAACTTGCTATACATACGGAAGTAGTTTTGCAAGGTAATAGTCGCGTAGGTTTGGGTAGCTGCCTCAATTTTCACATTCTCTTTGGCTTCTATCGCTTGGTGCAGACCATCAGAATAACGACGACCGTCCATAATACGACCTGTTTGTTCATCGACGATGAGCACTTTGTTATCAATTACTACATACTCTACATCTTTTTCAAAGAGAGTGTAGGCTTTGAGCAATTGGTTAAGGGTGTGAATGCGTTCGCTTTTTACGCTAAAATCTTGGAATAATTTATCTTTTAGTTTAGCTTCTTCTTCAATAGGAAGACCTTGGTTCTCGATATTGGCAATTTCTACCCCAATATCAGGTAAAACAAAGAAATCTTTATCACCATCGTAGGCAATATCAGCAAACCCTTTATCGGTAAGCTCGATTTGGTTGTTTTTCTCATCAATCACGAAGTACAATTCGGCATCTACCTTTGGCATTTCGCGATTGTTATCCTGCATATAGTAATTTTCAGTTTTTTGGAGCAGTTGTTTTACCCCTTCTTCGCTGAGGAATTTGATGAGCGCTTTATTTTTAGGCAAACCACGATACACGCGCAAGAGTTGGAATCCTCCTTCTTTGGTATCCCCTTCGGCGATGAGTTTGCGGGCATCGGCTAATACTTTGGTGAGGTAAGTACGCTGTTTGTTTACCAAATTTTCTACCAAAGGTTTCAGTTCGTTGAACTCGTGTAATTCGCCTTTAGGGGTAGGGCCTGAGATGATGAGCGGTGTACGAGCATCGTCTATCAATACAGAGTCGACCTCATCGACAATGGCATAGTTGTGAGCGCGTTGCACCAAATCTTCGGGAGTGTGCGCCATATTGTCGCGGAGGTAGTCGAAACCAAATTCGTTGTTAGTTCCGTAGGTAATATCGGCGTTGTAAGCACGACGACGGGCTTCGGAGTTAGGTTGGTGATTGTCGATACAATCCACACGCAAACCGTGGAATTCAAATAAAGGTCCCATCCAGGCACTATCTCGGCGTGCCAAATAGTCGTTCACGGTTACCAGGTGTACCCCATTCCCCGTTAGGGCATTGAGGTAGACTGGCAAGGTAGCCACGAGGGTTTTACCTTCCCCTGTTTGCATTTCGGCAATCTTACCTTGGTGAAGGGCAATACCTCCAATGAGCTGTACATCGTAGTGTACCATATCCCAAGTAACATCTTTACCAGCGGCGTCCCAGTGATTTTTCCACACGGCTTTATCACCCTCGATAGTTACATAATCGTGGGTAGCCGATAGTTCGCGGTCGTGTTCGGTGGCTGTTACGGTAATTGTTTCGTTATTAGCAAAACGACGGGTAGTTTCCTTCATAGTAGCGAAGGCTTCGGGAAGAATCTCGTTTAATACCTTTTCAGAGACTTGATAGGCTTCGCCGTTGAGTTTGTCTATTTCGGTATAGAGGTCTTCTTTAGCGTCGATATCGTCGGTAGCGTTTGCTTGGGCTTCGAGTTCGGCTATTTTAGTATCGAACTCGGCGCGAGCGTCTTTTATTCTTTGTTTGAACTCAATAGTTTTTGCGCGCAACTCATCATTAGAGATATTTTCTAACTGAGAGGCGTAAGTTTTTATCTTTTCAACGATAGGTTGGATTGCTTTTAGGTCGTTTTTGGCTTTGTCGCCAACGAAAATTTTAATAAGGGAATTGATAATGCTCATTATAATGATTAATGATTAATGATTAATAATTAACTTTGCCAAAGGTCGTAGCACGAGTCGTAGCACGACAGGCAATTTAAAACTTTGGTAAAGGTGACCCTGCAAGTTTGTCAATAAATATACCAAAAGGCGAGAACTGACAATTTGTCACTATATTCATTTGCTAATCTGCTACTTTGCTGATTTGCAAATTAAAAAAAGTCTCCTCAGAGAGACTTTTTATTTTTGTTTTTAATATTCATCTTCATTCCATAGGTAATCTTCCTCCGACGGGTAATCAGGCCAGATTTCGTCGATAGATTCATACATATCACCTTCGTCTTCTATTTCTTGAAGGTTTTCCACCACTTCCATAGGAGCACCTGTACGGATAGCATAATCGATAAGCTCGTCTTTAGTAGCAGGCCAAGGAGCATCACTTAAATAAGATGCAAGTTCTAACGTCCAATACATAAACTAATAGAATTTTATAAATTTTGCGCAAAAGTAATATATTTTATTTATTGGGCAAATAAAATGAGAAAAAAAAGTGAGTTTTATTTGTTGGTTGTTTGAACGGCATCGCCATTTTTCAGAGTTTTACTTACAGCGCTGTAAGGACCGGTGATAATAGTCTCGTCTTTAGCTACACCTGAAAGGATTTCGATATTCACATTGTCTTGAATACCGGTAGTTACCGCACGGAGTTCAGCTTTACCGTCTTTGAGCACAAACACCGCTTCCTGCTTTTTGTCGGCTTCTTCCTTAGGAGTTTTAGGGTCGATTTCAGATTTCTTTCTTACAATAATGGCACTGATAGGTACTGCAACTACGTCTTTTTTGGTTTGGGTGATAATATCTACCGTTGCGGTCATACCTGGACGGAAGGGTGAATAGCCAACCGGTTTGTTTTCTGAGAGGTCTTTATACGATGCTTCTTCGATGTGTATCTTGACTTTGAAGTTCGTTACTTGGTCTGCGCTGGTGGTGGCATTGGCGGTATTGGCGATATTGGTAACGGTACCTTTGAACACGCGTTTTAGGTAAGCATCTACTTCGACATTCACCGAGTCGCCTACACTTATTTTTACGATATCGTTCTCATTTACATCTACTTCCACTTCCATATTATGAAGATTTGCCACACGCATAATCTCGGTACCCGTCATTTGCATCGTACCTACCACGCGCTCGCCCAACTCTACGCTGAGCTTAGAAATGGTGCCATCGGTAGGTGAATAAATAATTGTTTTTTTGAGGTTGTCTTGAGCTTCGGAAACACTTGCCATTGCACTCTGTACATTAAAACGAGCTGACTCACGAGAGGCTTTGGCTACCTCGTAGGCTGAAACAGCTTTATCCCAATCGGATTTTGAGATTACGCCCTTATCGAACAACACTTTGTTGCGCTTATAACTCTCTTCGGCTTCTTTGAGGGTAGCGCTGGACTGTTGTAAGCTGGCGCGTACGGTTTCTAAACTTGCAGCACTACGCTTTACTACCGATTGGTAAATATCGGGGTTGATGCGCACCAAAAGGTCGCCTTTTTTTACCATTTGCCCTTCTTTTACAGGGAGTTCTATAATTTCGCCTGATACTTCGGACGATATCTTGATTTCTAATTCGGGTTGTATTTTTCCTGTAGCCGACACTTTTTGGATGATTGTTGTAGGAATTACTTTTTGAGTTTCGACGTTTATGGCAGAATTTTCTTCGCCAAACCAACCTGCTTTTTTACCAATAATCAAAATGATAATTAGCAATATAACGGCTAAAATAATGAGAACGGTTTTTCTTTTCATAATAGTGAAGTTGTTTTCAGGTGCAAAAGTATAAAACAATTAGTAAATTAGCAAATTTGGAAATGAGAAAATTTGGAAATGGGAAGGAGTGAGGCCTTAGGCCATAGGCCATAGGCATTAGGGGGGAGCGACGGTCATTATTGTTGTATGAACATCTCCCCTTTCACATACTCCGCTCTCGCGATGCACATACCCAGCTGTTGCTGGCTATCTTCAAAAGGGGATAACATTCCCCCTAGCCCGCCTCAAGGAGGGAATGTAGTGACGAAAAATCGACGGGTGATTAACTTTGCCAAAGGTGCGAGCCACACAGGCAGCCGTAGCACGGCAGGCGAGAAAAAATTAGCAAATGGAAGCGTTGAGGAGAATGAGGAAATAAGAGAATATTGTCAGTTTATTCAACTTTGGCAAAAGTGCGAGCCGCACAGGCAAAAACTTTGCCAAAGTTTGAGATGAAAAAGTGATGTTCTAGGACTGTTAGGACTATTCGGAAGGAAACGGAAAGGTTCGGAAGAGGAGAGGGAGAGATTTTGATGAAAAAAGGGTGTAAGTAGGGTGGGGTTAGCTTATAGAGAGCTTATAGGAAGCTTATACGAATCTTGGACGATTGGTATAGAAAGGGTGTGTAAAAAATTGATTAATAGTATAATACAACAAGGGTAAAAATGTTAAAAACGGGGTTTCGAGGCGAAAGAAAGAGGAATAGGTGATAGGCCTTAGGCCATAGGCACTAGGGGGAAAGTGTGACAGAAAAGAAAATTGTTATATATCAAGCAGACATCTATTTATCTATCGCCTACAACAAAGTGTTCCCACACAATGGATTTCTTTTGGTAATAATCAGTGATAAGCTGAGAAGGACGCTTCTTTTTAAAGAAGTGAAATCTTTTATAGAAATGAAGATGTGCTTTCACAATCGCCCACAAAAAGCAGGGTTTGCCCTGCAAAAGGAAACGCACTCCTGCAATACCGTCCAACACCATACGAAGGAAGAGCGTAGTGTAAAGGCTTTTGGAAGGGAGGTTTTTCAGTAACATAAAAAGACTGTTACGGAAGTTGAGGTAGGTTTTCTTAGGGTTAGTAGCCGTGAGTGTTGCCCCTCCCACGTGATAAACGGTACTCTCGGCGCAATACACTACCTGCTTGCCGAGGTGATGTACCCGCCAACACAAGTCGACTTCTTCTTGATGTGCGAAGAAATCTTCGTCGAAGCCACCTAATAGGTGGAATATTTCTGCGCGAATAAAAAAACACGCCCCCGATGCCCAGAAGATAGGGGAGGGGGAAGGGGTGTTGTACTGACCTTTATCTTCCTCTACGTGCTCAAATACTCTCCCTCTGCAATACGGGAACCCGTACTTGTCGATAAAGCCCCCAGCTGCTCCTGCGTACTCGAAATAAGAGGGGTGTTTTTCATCTTTTATCTTGGGTTGTACTACGGCAATGCGTTCGTCTTCAAAAGTGCGCAAGATGGGAGTGAGCCAGCCTTCGGTTACTCGTACATCGGAGTTGAGCAAACAGTAGATATCAGCTTCAATGTGTTGTAAAGCGTGATTATACCCCCCTGCATACCCACTATTAGTAGGGTTTTCTAGGATAGTTACTTCGGGGAAGTGTGAGCGTAGAAAAGCGACGGAATCGTCGGTAGAAGCATTGTCAATCACATAGATTTGCCCTTCGGAAGTATATTGTACTACCGAGGGGAGGAATTGTTGCAACAGTGTTTTGCCGTTCCAGTTGAGTATTACGATGGCGAGAGTCATAGTGTGAGGTCGTTATAATGAGGAAGGTCTGCTAAGAATATATATTTGTATTGGTTATAGTCTGTTTGGCAATAATAATGAGTAATGCCGTTAGTGACCATTAGGTATTGGGCATTGAGGCTGAGGTTATAGCGTGCAATCTGGTCGAATGTTTGTTGGGTGATAGTCACGTTAGGCGCTTTACATTCCACTACCAAGAGCACTACTCCTTTTTTGGAATAGACTACCACGTCGTAACGCTTAGTGAGTCCGTTTACAGAGAGCTTTTTCTCGACATTGATAAGCGATTTTGGATAACCTTTTTCTTCTATGAGGAAATGTACTACGTGTTGGCGCACCCATTCTTCGGGTTGTAGTACCACGTACTTGCGACGAATGAGGTCGAATATCCACAGCTTATCGTCAGCTTTTTTCAGGCGAAAAGAGTAGTTTTTGAAATTTAGAGCTTCCATACTGCAAAAGTAGAATATTTTTTGTATTTTTGCACTATGAATGAAGTAAAAACTATTGTAGCTAACATAAAAAAAGGAATTATAGCCCCTATCTACTTCCTGATGGGGGAAGAACCTTATTTCATAGATATCGTTTCTGATTACATTGAAGACCACGTATTACAAGAAGATCAAAAGGGATTTGACCAGATAGTGCTCTATGGTCAAGATGTGAGTGTGCCGACTATTATCGACTATGCACGTCGGTTCCCGATGATGAGCGACCATCAAGTGATTATCGTAAAAGAGGCGCAAAACCTCAAAAGCACTATCGACCAACTCGTGCCTTATGTAGAGAACCCTACGCCTACGACTGTATTGGTGTTCTGTTACAAATACGAGAAGTTAGACGCTCGCAAGAAATTGTTGAAAACCTTGCAAAAGAATAAGGATTGCGTGCTCTTGGAAAGCAAAAAACTCTACGAGAATCAGATAGCTACGTGGTTACCTGATGTGTTGAAGAAGAAACATCTCAGCATTCAGCCTAAAGCAATACAGATGTTAGTAGATTTCTTGGGTACCGACCTGAGTAGGATACAAAACGAGGTAAACAAATTGGCGCTCATCGTCCCCGAAAATACAGAAGTAACGCCTGATATTATAGAGAAGAATATAGGGATTAGCAAGGAGTTTAATAATTATGAACTCAAGAGTGCTATTGCAGTTCACGATATGTACAAGATAACGCGCATTTTGAAACACTTTGCCGATAATCCTAAGGACAACCCTTTGGTGATGACACTCACGGTGCTTTACGGTTATTTCCAACAACTCTTAGGCTTTCACGGTCTTACCGACCAAAGTGAAAAGAATGTAATGGCGACCCTAAAAGTACCTATCTTTGGCATCAAAGACCTTCGTTCAGGCGCTCAACATTACCCAATGAAGCGCGTAAGCGCCATCATAGCTACCTTGCGCGAAATAGACCTAAAAAGCAAAGGATTAGGTGCTACTAATAACCTCACAGAAGCTGACCTCCGCAAAGAACTTATTATAATGCTTAGTGCTCAATGATAAATCGTTACTGTGGCGTACACCAGTAATTTGTACATATAAAAAAGGCTGTCGAACAAACTTATCTGTTCAACAGCCTTTTTATCCTATGTCACACTGTGACTGCCTGCCACGCTATAGTCTACCAACGGATGATAGCACTTGCCCAAGTAAAGCCACTACCAAAGGCAGCAAGTACTACCAGGTCTCCGTCCTTGATTTTGCCTTGTTGAACTGCTTCAGTAAGGGCGATAGGAATAGAAGCTGCGGTAGTGTTACCGTACTTCATTATATTGTTGAATATTTGTTCATCGGTGAGTTTGAATTGGTGTTGTACAAACTGTGAGATACGCAAATTAGCTTGGTGAGGAATCAACATATTAATATCTTTATGAGAAAGACCATTGCTTTTCAATCCCTCTTCTATCACTTCCGCAAAGCGAACCACAGCATTTTTAAATACAAACTGACCGTTCATATTAGGGTAATAACTCACATCATCAGGGTCGTTTTCTGCCAATAATTCGGTTACCCATTTGGTACCTACCCCTGGGGTAATCATTGCTAATTGTTCGGCGTATTCACCTTGGCTATGCAAGTGAGTGGAGAGAATACCGCGTTCGGGGTCATCGGAGCGAGAAACGATAGCAGCACCTGCTCCATCGCCAAAGAGCACTGCCATATTACGACCGCGAGTGGTCATATCCAGTGCGGGCGATTGGGTTTCAGCACCTATCACAAGGATATTTTTGTACATACTCGTTTTGATATACTGGTCGGCTACTGAAAGAGCATAGATAAAGCCCGAACATTGGTTGCGAATATCGAGAGCTCCCACAGTAGGCAAACCCAATTCTTTTTGTACCAATACTCCGCAACCAGGGAAATAGAAGTCGGGACTAAGTGTAGCAAACACAATAAAGTCTATTTCTTCTTTATTGATTTTAGCGGCTTCAATAGCTTTTAAACTCGCTTTTACACCCATTGAAGTAGTAGTGTCACTACCTCTTAGTGCATGATGACGCTGCTGAATACCGGTGCGCTCTTGAATCCATTCATCGCTAGTATCCATTAGTTTGGATAGGTCGTCGTTAGTAACTACATTTTCAGGGACGTAAAATCCTAATCCCTTAATTCTTGAACGATATAACATATTTTTAGTTTTTAGTTGTCTAAATATATACTTCCAATAAATCTATTCCTTTGGTTTTTACCTCTAATTTGTGGCAAGAAGCAGGAAAAAGCACTGTTTCACCTTGTTTGATAGGCAATTTGGTAGTACCATCACTTATTGTACCTTCGCCTTTTACGCACATATAGATATGGAAAGAATCGTCTTGTGAAAGTTGTTTTTCATAGCCTGCGGTAAGCGGTAGCAAATTGGTAATAAAATAAGGACAATTCACCACTTTGTTTACCGTGTTAATGTCTTTGGTATAAGCCACTTTAAAGTCGTCTTTCTTCTCATAGTCGATGGCATCGAGAGCGAGTTCAGTGTGGAGTTCACGCAGGTTACCATTTTTATCACGACGGTTGAAGTCGTACACGCGGTAGGTGATGTCGCTGGTTTGTTGTATTTCGGCAATGATAATTCCTTTACCTATGGCGTGTACTTTGCCCGTGTTGATGAAGAAAGTATCGCCATCTTTCACTTTTTCGTAATTGAGAATATCGGTGAGTGTACCACTATTGAGGTGCTGTTGATACTCCTCTTTGGTTACTGTTTTGTTGAAGCCTACAATCAATTCAGCACCTGCATCGGCGTGAAGCACATACCACATTTCGGTTTTACCAAAAGAGTTGTGGCGTTCTTTTGCCAATTTATCGTTGGGGTGCACTTGTATAGAGAGGTCTTCGCGTGCATCTATAAACTTAATAAGGATAGGGAAATCGTGACCAAAACGCTCGTGCACGTGTTTGCCAAGCAGTTCATTAGGGTATAAATCGATGAGTTCTTGCAGACTTTTACCTTCGTACTGACCATTGGCTACTACTGAGATGTCGCCAGGTACGCCTGATACTTCCCAGCTTTCGCCTGTAATATCGCTTTCAATAGGTTTGTTGAATAATGTTTTTAGTTTAGTACCTCCCCAAAGGCGTTCTTTGAGGATAGGTTTAAATTTTATTGGATACATTTTTATTAAGGTTGTTAGTTAAAGTGCAAAGATATGAATATTTTTTTAATTAGCCAATCAGTTGTTAGCACATTTACTAATCATTTTAAGTTTTTCAGCATAAATTGTGTCATCATCTCTGCTGCTTGCGCTTCTTTCGACGTAAACAAATGGTCTCCCTTTTCAATGAGACTTACTTTACAATGTTTATAGAAATAAGGCAGATTTTCACTGTAAGTATAAGAAAGCATTCTATCGCCCGTACCGTGAATTACCAATACATTGCCTTTATATGCTCTCGCTTTCTGAATGAGTTTGCATCGTTGTGCTGAGAGGATATAGTCCTTCCCTACAGTTACCTTCCCTCCAAAAAAGGAAAGCTCCTCAGGTACATTCAATGGGTCGAAAGTGGCATCGAACAGTACCCCTTGTGATAGTATGTCGTGAATTGTAGAAGCAGGTGCTAACAAGCCTAATGCTTTAACGTTTTTCTTCCCTAATTCTGCACTCAAAAGCATCGCTATAGCCCCTCCTTGCGAGTGTCCTATCAAGCCTATCTTACCTACGAAAGGGAGTCTTTTAGTAAATGCCATTATGCGCCGTGCATCTTCTAACTCATTATCTAACGACATTTTCTTAAAATCTCCTTCACTTTCGCCGTGTGCGTTAAAGTCAAAGCGTACTGAAGCAATACCGTGTGTTGCTAAGCTATCTGCCAAAGTAGCATATAGCTTTTTGTCTTTATTGCTAGTCAGTCCGTGGAAGATAATCACAGTAGGGATTTTCTGAGACTTTTTCACAGTATCAGGAGTGGTAACCACTCCGCGAAGTGTTCCTACAGCTCCCTGAATAGTTACAGGTTCAGTTTTGGCATTTACCAAGTTAATAGTAACTAAAAAAGTAAAAATAATATTCCTAAGTTTCATATATTTGAATTATTAAACAGCTATTAGTATCTAATCATTATTCATTAACCATTAATCATTATGTCTGTACACTTCCTCAAACGGCAATCTAAACCTTTCACCCCAGATACCGCGCTGTTCACGAAGTCCACAAGTAATCACCATATTCACTTCTGCCCCGCAAGGTAAGTGTAACAACTTCTTAATGCGTCTGCTATCGTAACCCTCTAACGGACAAGTATCGTAACCCTCCTCTGCCATTGCTAGCATAAAGGTCTGTGCTACGAGTCCACAGCTTTTGTGTACACTTACGCGAATATCGCCTTCCGAGAGCTGTTGCATCATAGGTCGAAACCAACTGGTAACCACCCCAAACGCTTTGCGGAAGAGCCCTAGTAGCCCAAAAAATCTACTATACACAAAAGGCATCAGCTTACTGTAATACGCCTCTTTATCCTTAATACGCTTGGCTTGCCTTTCGGGCGGACTGTTCCGCTGTACATTGCCACGCTCAAACTCCAAGATAGCACGAGCGTGAGCGCGGTGTTTGTCTTGACGAGTAACGAATACCACCATTTGTTGTGCCGTGGTAGCCGTACGCTGGTCGAGGCAGGCGTGTGCTAATTTCTCTAACAAAGCCTTATCAGTGTGATGTGGTAGAGCTCGTACAACTGCATATTAGAGCTGGTAGGTGCCAATGTGGCGAGTTTAAGACATTCGCGCACCTTCTCCTCACTTATGGGTGTAGGCGCATAATAACGCACCGCTCTCCTAAAGTTCAATATATCTTTTAACATAGTTCGTTAGTTTTTAGTCATCGTAAGGGCAAAAGGCAATTCGCTCACATATAATTAGTTCGCCAAAGACAAACCCTTCTGAATCGTTCACCCTGCCCGGTTTGACTCTATTACTAAAATACAAAAGTACGACTTTTCCTCAATATAAACAATAGTAATATTTCTTTCATATCATTTCACATACATACTATCTATTACTGTCTTTGCCTTTTCTCTTTTACCTCCTTTTCTCAACTCCTCCGATATTCTCCGAAAGTACTCGACCAAACGCCTCCCCATTTCACTAGGCACAGCCTCATTCCTCTAACTCAAGCTCGCACCCCCATTTTCTAATTCTCTCATCTTCTAATTTGCTAATTAATCTGTCTCTGCGGTTCCCACCTTTTACCTAACAAAAAAGAGACCACCTTTTTGGTAGTCTCTCTTTGTTTATTAAGTAAAATAATAACCTATGAAAACATTTCTTTTACTTTCTCAAAAAACGATTTCTCGTTCTTGTCGGGTTTAGGAGTGAAGTTCTCGTCTTCTTGCATTTCCTTAAAGAAGGCTTTTTGCTTGTCGGTGAGCTTTTTAGGCGTCCATACATTCACGTGAATGATAAGGTCACCAGTACCACGTCCTTGCAAGTTAGGTACACCTTTACCACGCAAGCGCAATATTTTCCCTGACTGTATTCCCTCGTCTAGTTTAATGCGCACCTTTCCTGTAACCGTTTCAATCTCTTTAGAAGCACCTAAAACTGCTTCAGGAAAACTAATATAAAGGTCGTAATGCAAGTTGTCGCCTTCGCGTTTTAAGGTTTCGTGTTCTTGTTCTTCAATGAGCACAAGCAAATCACCCGCTACACCATTCTTCGTAGGCGCTTCATTACCCTTGTTGTTTATCTTTAACTGAATACCATCTATCACTCCTGCGGGAATTGTGATAGGGATAGTCTCTTCTATGGTTTTTAATCCTTGCGAATCGCTGTCAGCACCACGTTTGTCAATCACTTCGCCCGAGCCTCCACAAGCAGTACAAGTAGTAGCCGTTTGCATTACGCCTAACATCGTATTCATTTGGCGTACTACCTGTCCGCGTCCGTGACAAGTAGGACAAGTTTTATAGGTAGTATCTTCAGCTTTTACCTTACGGCGTACTTTTACTTTCTTCTCAGTGCCTTTTACGATATCTTCAAGCGTAACTTTCACCCGTATACGCAAGTTTTCTCCTTTTACGTACACTTGTTGCTGACCGCTTCCTCCTCCGAAACCACTAAAACCACTGAAGCCCGAGAAATGCCCACCAAAAATATCTCCAAACTGACTGAATATATCGTCCATCGAGAAGCCTCCGCCACCCATACCTCCTTCAAAGGCAGCGTGACCAAAGCGGTCGTACTGGGCGCGTTTGTTATCATCGCTGAGCACTTCATAGGCTTCGGCAGCCAATTTAAAGTTCTCTTCAGCTTGTTTGTCACCAGGGTTCTTGTCTGGGTGATATTTCAAGGCTTGCTTCCGATACGCTTTTTTTATTTCAGCAGCGGTAGCCGTTCTCTGTACTTCTAATATTTCGTAGTAATCTTTCTTCATTCCTTCCTCCTTATTGCGCTACCACTACTTTAGGGAAACGTATTACTTTATCGCCTAATTTGTAGCCTGTTTGCACAACATCTACAATTTTGCCTTTGTCTTCAGGAGTAGGAGCAGGAATTTGGGTAACTGCATCGTGATGTTCACTGTCAAAAGTATCGTTAGGGGCAACTTCTATTTTCTCTAATCCTTTTGATTTGAGAGTGTTTATTAGTTTATTATAGATGAGTTCCACCCCTTTAAGAGTATGTTCATCAGCCGATTTAGCCAATTCTACCAAAGCACGGTCAAAATCGTCTATTATAGGTAACAAGGCTGACAAAATGTCTTGTCCAGCAGTTTTAAAGAGCTCTGCACGTTCCTTCGCAGTGCGCTTCTTATAGTTTTCGAACTCAGCAAACAAACGCAAAAACTTGTCCTTCTCTTTTGCAAGAAGGTCTTCTGAAGTTTCTTTAACGGGCTCTTCGGGCTCTTCAACAGAAGTAGGTTCTTCAACTTCTTCCGAAGGAGTGTTATCAGTTGCCTCTTGTTCAAGTTCTAAGTCATCGTTTTTAATATCTTCGGTAATCATAATGATTCATTTTTAGTTTATTTCGTTAGTAGGTAGCAAATAATTTGCCAAAGGTTAAAAAGGTGACAATTTGACAGAAGCCCCCCAATGCCCCTCTCCTCATTCCCCTTTTGAAGGTAGCCAGCGACAGCTGGGTATGTGTAAAGGGGGAGGTTATCCCCTAGTGCCTATGGCCTAAGGCCTATTGTCTTTTCTCTTTCTTTCGCCTCGAAACCTCGTTTTTAACATTTTTAGCGTTGTTTTATCATAGTATTAATCAATAACTTACATACCCTTTCTATACCAATCGTCCAAGATTCGTATAAGCTTCCTATAAGCTCTCTATAAGCTAACCCCATCCTTCTTACACCCCTTTTTCATCAAAATTCCTCTCAACTATCTTCTGAAATCTTCCGTTTCCTTCCGAATCCTCCAACCCCTTCTCTGACCTGCCCGACCCGTCTGAAAAGTCCGACCCGTCCATTCCCCTTGGTGGTATTATTGGCATTTCTGGTTTTTCTGGTATTATTGGCATTATTGGCATTATTGGCATTTACCCCATTTTCTAATTCTGTTATTTTCTCATTTTCTAATTTTCCAATTTTCTTACCTGGCTCATCACTATCGCTCCCGACATTGCCACATTTAAACTTTCCGTCTGTTGCAGTTTGCCAAAACGCGGAATGGTGATAATGCCATCAGCCAAAGCGCGTACTTCGGGGCTAATACCGTTAGCTTCGTTGCCTAAGATTAGCACACAATCTTCGGGAAATTCGGTAGTGTAGAGGTTCTCACCGTCCAAATCCATTGCGTATAAAGGTAGCGCACAAGTTGCCAAGAAGCCTGCTAAATCCAGGTAATGTACGGCAACCCTTGTGAGAGAACCCATAGTGGCTTGCACTACTTTCGGGTTGTAACAATCCACCGTTTGGCTATTGCAGATCAGCGTTTCGATACCAAACCAATCGCAGAGGCGGATAAGCGTACCCAAATTACCAGGGTCTTGCACGTTGTCTAAGGCGAGGATTACACCTTCTTGCAAGATGCCCTTATGTTGGCGTTGGTGGAAAATCGCCAAGCCCTCATCGGGATTTTTAAGGCTACTCACCTTCCGCAGTTCCTCTTTGCTCACTAAGGTAATAGGCTGACCGTTCAGCGCTGTGGCAAACACTTCGGTAGCGATAAGTAACTCTAAACGGTAACCCGCTTGCAGAAATTCCACAATGCTCTTTTTCCCCTCTACTATAAAGAGATTCAGCTCATTGCGGTATTTCTTCTGTTGTAATTTCTGAATTAATTTTACTTGATTTTTGCTAAGCATAAAATAATTGTGTATTTTTGAGCCCTAAAAACAAAAACTTGTGAGAAAATCTCTTTCCCAACTAAGCGTTATCAGTCTGTTATTCGTGTTAGCCATTGCTCTCTTTTCGTGCGATGCTACCAAGCGTGTCCCTAACGACCGCCATTTGCTCCGTGAAAACCTCGTATATGTGAATGGTACTAAGACCGACGATGCAAAGATAAACAATTTTGTATTACAAAAGCCCAATTCGTATGTTTTAGGAATGCCTATCAGTCTATATATCTACAATTTAGGAAACCCTAATGCCGAAAAGGATTTTGTCCAATGGCTCGATACACACCCTCGTTGGCATAGGTTTTTAGATGGTTTTCTCTCTAAAAAACAAGTGGGTCGCTTACAGAAGTCGTTTTTCGTTTCAGGCATCGATCACCAGTTGCAGAAGATAGGCGAAGCCCCATCGGTATTAGATACAGCACGCGTACACAAATCCACCAAGCAGTTGGGAGCTTATTTCAGAAGTATAGGCTATTTCAATAACAAAGTAACTGATAGCATCTTTATTCTCCCTAATGAAGAAAAACAACAAGCCAAAGTGGGCTATTATATCACTACCGGCGAGCGCTATTATATCGATAGCTTAAAGACGCATATCACTTCTCCTGAAATAGATTCAGTTTACCAACAAAACAAGGCAAAAACGTTCCTAAAATCAGGAGCACCTTACCAGCTTACCGATTTTAGCAATGAACGTTCACGCCTATATGAGCTCTTTCGCAACAACGGTTTTTATACCTTTCAGCAAAGCTCCATCAACTTCCAAATCGAGCGCGATACGGTTACAGCTCAAAAAGACAACAAACTGCAAGTAACTACTGATATAGGCGACCTTATAGAACGCGATGGCGATGTAATTACCGCCAAGAAGTATAAGATGCACTACATCAATAAAGTACGTCTATATACCGATTACGACAACAAGGTAGATAAGAACTCTTTAGATTCTTTGGAGTATCGCAATATGATTATTTATTACAAGGACAAGTTGCGTTATCGTCCACGGGTGTTGTACCACGCTACGAGCCTCAAAAAAGGACAAATCTACTCCGATTTAGAGCGCGGAAATACTTACCGACAGTTCAACAACCTGCGCGTGTTCCGCTACCCAAATATGGACTTCAAATACGCTACCAATGACACCTTGCAAAACAAACTCGATGCCAATATCTACCTTTCGTCCTTAGATAAGTTTTCATTGCGACTTACCAATGAGGTAAAGCGTTCTGAGATTGAGGCGATAGGTTTTGGGGTAGGAACTTCGTTTGCAGCACGCAATGTCTTTCGTGGAGCAGAAACCTTAGAACTGAACTTGCAAGGTACTTTTGCCTCGCAACCTACGCTTAAAGATACACGCTTTTTCAATACCTCAGAAGTCAGTGGTGATATACGTTTCATCTTTCCTTCTATCGTTTTCCCGCTGAATACACGCAAGCTCATCCCCTATTATATGACCCCACAAACTATCTTGCAAACGGGTATGAGCTACCAAACAAATATAGGGCTCGACAAACGTACCACTTCGGGTTTGTTGCGCTATGTATGGAATCCGCGTAAGCAAAAGAACAAAGTCATTTTCGATTTGATAAACGTACAATACGTAAACAATATCAACCCAGGTAATTTCTTCAATATTTACCAAAGTACTTATGAAAGGCTGAACGATATTGCCAAAAAATACAGTTTAGGTAGCCGATATGTAGACGACAAAGGCAATCTTACCCCTACTGAGGGGACTTTTAACTTTATAAATGATGTATTTGAAAGGAATTTGGTAGTTCAAGGTGAAGATATTTTGCCTATATATGCTATTTCTGAACGCTATCGTCGTATTACAAATAATGACTTTATTGTATCAAGTAGTTTTACTTATATCATCAATAGCAAATCACAGTTTTTTGAACGCAACTTCTCACAGTTGCGTTTCAAGATAGAAGGAGCGGGGAGTTTGCTCAATGCTTTGACAGCTACTTATAAAGTGGTGAATACCGAAGGTAGTACTAAGAATAAGATTTTTGGGGTAGAATACGCTCAATATGCCAAAGCTGAGGTCGATTTTATCAAGCACTTCCCCATAGCCAAACAGAGTTCATTAGCATTCCGTTCCTTCTTAGGGATAGCTATCCCTTATGGTAACTCCGATAATATTCCGTTTTCACAAAGCTACTTTGCCGGAGGTACTACCGATAACCGTGGTTTTAAAGCCTATCGTTTAGGACCTGGTTCAAGTGGTTCGATTTTAGATTACAACGAAGCCAATATGAAGATTACGCTCAATCTCGAATATCGTTTCCCTATCTTAGGGGCACTCAAAGGCGCCCTCTTCACTGATGTAGGAAATATCTGGAACGTAGCCGATAATACTCGTTTTGATGAATATAAGTTTAAAGACCTTTCTTCATTAAAAGATGTGGGGTTAAGTACCGGATTTGGGTTGCGTTACGACTTCAACTTCTTTGTAATTCGCCTCGATATGGGTATACCTACATATGACCCTGCCGAAGAAATGAGTAACCGATGGATAAAGAAATTCAGAATCAAAGAAACCGTGTTCAACTTCGGTATCAATTATCCGTTTTAAGTGTAGTATGAGTACAAGCTGAGTAAAGAGGGTGTCCAAAAAGTCTAAAAATCGTCACATACCCAGCTACAAGTATTCGCTGGCTTTGCATCGCAAACTTTGCCAAAGTTTTAAATTTTGGCAAAGTTGAAAACTAACTTAATCAATCATATTTTCGTTACAT
Organism: Capnocytophaga sp. oral taxon 902; assembly: GCF_013394735.1. Classification (NCBI taxonomy): domain Bacteria; kingdom Pseudomonadati; phylum Bacteroidota; class Flavobacteriia; order Flavobacteriales; family Flavobacteriaceae; genus Capnocytophaga; species Capnocytophaga sp. oral taxon 902. Next base: position 855,588 of record NZ_CP058261.1, on the reverse strand, counting down.
TCGTAGGGGAATTTTGTAAAGACTCTTCAAAGCAAAACTTTCCGAACAAGCTCTTTTTACCTTTTATCTTTTACCTTTTATCTATTAAGAGAGTCCTGTAATAACTCCCTCGTCATCTATATCCATACCTTCGGCGGCAGGCACACTGGGGAGTCCCGGCATACGCACAGTATCGCCCAAGATTGGGATTACAAAGCCCGCCCCTGAAGCAAACTCAAACTCTCGCACGGTTACCTCAAAATCGGTAGGACGGGCGAGTTTCTTCTCGTCATCACTGAGCGATTTAGGCGTCTTCACTATACAAATAGGCATTTTATCAAAGCCTAATGTTTTGATTTGCTTCAACTGACTTACGGCTTTACTGTTGTAATTCACCTTGCTCGCTCCGTAAATCTTAGTAGCTACTGCTGTTATTTTTTCTTCTATACTCGCTTCATTGCTGTATAGCGGACTAAAATGACTCTCACCACTCTGGGCTATAGCCACGACAGCGCGAGCAAGTTCCTCGGTACCTTTACCTCCTTCACTAAACCCTTTACTTACAATAGCTTCTACCCCTTTTTGAGCACATACTTCTTTTACATAGGCTATCTCTTCTTCACTATCGTTAGGGAAATAGTTAATCGCTACCACTGCTTTGAGACCAAAAAGTTGCACATTCTCGATGTGTTTTTCCAAATTAGCAATACCGAGTTTCACTTTTTGCAAGGAAGAAGTGTTGTACTCTTCTTTTTTAGCCCCTCCGTGATGACGCAAGGCGCGGATAGTTGCTACAATCACCACTGCATCGGGAGCTAATCCTGCTGAAGTACATTTGATATTGAGGAATTTCTCAGCCCCAAGGTCGGCGCCAAAACCTGCTTCGGTAATCACGTAGTCACTTAACGATAGTCCCATTTTGGTAGCCAAAACAGTGTTCGTACCTTGTGCAATACTAGCAAACGGACCTCCGTGCAAGATAGCAGGATTGTTTTCAAGCGTTTGCACGAGGTTAGGCTTGATGGCTTCTTTGAGCAAAAGCGCCATAGCCCCTACCACCTTCAAGTCGCGCGCAAATACAGGGGTACCGTCAAATTTCTTGCCTACATAGATATTACCAATACGTTTTTTCAGGTCAGAAAAACTTTCGGCAAGACATAGTATCGCCATAATCTCAGAAGCAGGAGTGATGTTAAAACCGTCTTCGCGAGGTACACCGTGAGTAGCACCGCCTAAGCCTACCACTATATGACGTAGCGCACGGTCGTTCATATCCATTACGCGCTTCCAAACTACGGTGCGTGGATCGATGCCAATAGAGTGTGTTTTACTTTGGATATTATTATCAATGACAGCCGCCAAGAGGTTGTTAGCCTTCTCAATAGCCGAAAAGTCGCCCGTAAAGTGCAAGTTGATGTCCTCCATAGGTACCACTTGTGAGTATCCTCCACCAGCAGCCCCTCCTTTGATACCAAAAACAGGACCTAACGACGGTTCACGCAATACGGCAATCGCTTTTTTGCCTATTTTGTTAAGTCCTTCCGTCAGACCAATGCTCACCGTGGTCTTGCCCTCACCAGCAGGGGTAGGGGTAATAGCCGTAACAAGCACCAACTTACTGTTTTTCATCTTCTCAGCATTAATGAGATGCAACGGTAGTTTAGCCTTGTATTTTCCATAAGGATCGAGGTCATCCTCACTGATGTTTAATTTTTTAGCAACCTCTCTGATAGGGAGCATCTGTGCCTTTTGGGCGATTTCTAAGTCGGTCATAAACAATGAACAATTGAGAATAATTAATAATTTTGTGGAATAGAACTTATTTTATTGGCAATTCTTTGGTAAATTGCAAAAGATGTTGTACTTTTGTACCCGGAGATGAGTTAAAGTCATAGACTCGCTGGGCTAATAACCCAGAAGCGTTATCGGGCGTGTTGAGTAAGGATTTTAACTCATCTTCTATTATTTTTTCTTCTGACTTAACGCTATTATACATACTTTTTAGCCGTAATTTATTATTTTTACTACCAAATACTTCTATAATTACAACTGTATTATCTTCATTCTTTTTCAAAAACAAATAAGTTTCAGCTTGATGTTTTTCTATATACCCTAATGAAATAAGTTTATCAGGTTTATCCAAAACATCTACTATAAGAGCAATATCTGTATCTGTAAGAGGCTTCCCTTGCTGTGGAGCCTTTTCATTTTCACCATAATGTCTATCAAAAATATGTTTTAGTTCTGAAGGGTTAACAGATACATAAGCTATGTCATACCTAAACTGAATATCTGATATTGATTGTAACACCACCATAGCATCTGGTGTAAGTTCTGCAATAAGGTAGTCTTTAGAAATTATCTTGTTTTGTTTTACACTATCAAATAAATACATTATAAAGTCTTTGACTTTATCTTTTAAAGATTTCATTCTTTTGGTTTGTTTAATTTTGTGTGACAAAAGTACTGATTTTAGTTCAATTTTACAAACGTCACACAAGTAGGTTTATCTACACTGATATTAAGCGACGTATCGGTGAGCTCACCTGTTACTTCATCACGCTGAAACACTTGTATCTTATTATCATCTCGGCAAGCTACTAAAAGATATTTACCATTGGGAGTAATCGCAAAATTGCGGGGGTGAATACCTGTGAGTTGGTATCCTACTTTCGTGAGAGTACCCTTCTCAGGGTCGATAGCAAAGATAGCAATACCGTCTTTCTTTAATCTGTGTGAGGTATATAAGAAACGCCCATCTGGACTGATATGTATATCGGCACTGCCTCGTCCGCCGCCTTCATCAGCCATTAAGCGTTGCACTTCTTTCAGTTTACCCTTGTGATAGCCCAGCACTACACACTCTCCGCCCAATTCGCCTATCAAATAAGCAAAACGTCCATCTTTACTAAACGTAAGATGACGAGGTCCTTGTCCGTCGCTCACCTCATAAGCTACTCGCTGAGCGGTGAGTACCTCAGCGTTTTTACGTGCTTTCTTGTTGTAACGAAAGCGATATACGCGGTCGTTGCCCAAATCAGTTGCTAATATATACTTTTTATCAGGGGTGGGAATAATGCAGTGGATATGTGCCACGCGCTTGGGTGTCTTTCCTACAAAAGCAATATGCTGTGTCTCTGCTTTTAATTTACCTTCTGCATCTAGCGGGAAAACACTGATGTCGCCCCCTGTATAATTAGCCGTAATTACATAGTTACCGTCAGTAACAATATGACAAGGGTCAGCACCCGCCTGTTTCGGTTCTTCCTTAGAACTCTCCTTAGGGACGGTGGATTGAAAAACGGGATAACTCAAAAGCGCTTTATCTTGACTCAAATCAAACGAATAAGCTCCTTGTCGCCCGTCGTTATATTCGCTTACTGCGTACAGATGTTTCCCATCGGGGGATAACGTCAAGAAAGAAGGATTGGCTGCGGTGGCACTGCTCAGCAGTTCGAAAGTTCCATTCTCCTGATTAAAACGATAGGTATAAATACCTTTAGAATTGCCTCCTTCGGTATAAGTGCCTATAAACATCGTCAAATTATTAGGTTTTTCGCCTTGTGCAAATATATGAAAGGCAAACATCGATAATACCAAAGAAAGAACAGTTTGTAATTTCAGCATAACTTTTAATAATTAAAATTGAACAATTTTGCCCCAAAGATATGAATTAATTATCAATTATTCATTGTTCATCTCAAAAAACCTTATTGTGTGCTCTATTTGCTTCTTGAGGGTAGTTACTTCCTCTTCTGCCATAAAAGAGAGATATTCCTTAAATAAAGCTGAATGATGCTCAAATTGTTTCTTTTTCCACAGTGAAGTAGCCAAAATGAGTTCAATAGCCAATATTTCCTCTATATTCTTCACTACTTGCTCGCATTTAATAGCTGAACTACCCCCCATTCCTTTAATGTCTATTGTTTTTTCAAATAAAATTGGACTCTCGATGCTCGCAGGAGTGGAAAGACGACGGTTTTCGTTCAATATTCCTTCAATAATTCGTTGAAAAATGGGGTAATCTATTTCAGTTTCTATCTCTTTACCGATATTAGAAAGCAAGTAGAACACGCGTCGCTCGCTGATATTGCCCAAGCTGGTGAGAGTAATCGCCAAAAAGTCCATTGCTAATGAGAGAGGCAGAGTATGTGAATTACCTCCGAAGATAACTTCTTGAGTTTCGGGGAAGAGAATAGGATTATCGGTAACTGAGTTCATCTCGGTTTTAATTACCTTACGAATAGCCGCAATCGACTCTCGGACGGCTCCGTGTATTTGAGGGATAGAGCAAAAAGCTTCGGGCATAGACGAGAAGGCTTGTGGGTGCTCAGAGAGGACACTGTCTTTCAGAAGCATACGAAGATGTTCAGCAGTTTCTACAAGTCCTTTGTGCGGACGTACCACTTGCATTGCTTCCGAGAATGCCGAGAGGTTGCCTCCAAATACTTGGGTGGAAACCGATGCTACAAAGTCTGCCCACTGAATAAGTTTGAGCGATTTGCTAAGGTTGTAGATGCCATAAGCGGTGGTGAGCTGGGTTCCATTGAGCAGAGCATCGGCTTCGCGTCCTTCTGACGATAGAGGTTGCCAACCGTATTTGCCTTCTAACTCTTGAGCCGAATAGACTTTGTGCTGTATGCACACTTCGCCTTCACCGAACAGAGGCAAGGCAAGGTGTGCTAAGGCAATGCGTTCATCGGGGATATCTTTGGAATAAACTACAGGGAAGACCCCCTGATTATAAAAGTCGATGAGACGTTGCACCAAAGCTAATCGTACACCACTATAGCCGTAGGAGAAGGATTGTATTTTTAGGAAAAGCATCAGCTTGACAATCTCGTTAGGAATGCGCTCACCTATGCCACAAGCATAATGGCGCAAGAGGGACATAGAGTCTACCGAAAGATTGTTCAGAGCTTTGGGGTCTTTTTGGAGATAATCACTGAGAAAACGGTGACAAGTTTCGATATTAATTACCGCTTCTTCTGAGAGTTTCAGTTGTGTATCGCCTTCTATAATAGCTGTTAGTTGCTCAAGCAGAAGGACTTCGTTTGAAATGTAGTGTTCCATACGATTTACGCGTTAGTTTTTTAGTCGTTAGAAAAGTGATACAAATAGAAGTATTCAACTTTGCCAAATTTTTAGTTGTCCGTCGTGCTACGACCTTTTTTCACGTTTCCTCAATACCGCATATAAGAAAACAAAAAACGCCAAGAAATACGCAATGCGAGCGATGTAGTCGCCCATTTGAACGTAAAATGTGAGTTCGTCGTTTAAGGCGATGGTACCTTTCAAACTACCTCGGGTGCCGTAAGGAAGAGTTTTGAGTATATCTCCCCTACCATTGATAAAAGCGGAAACGCCTGTATTAGCACTGCGGGCTACGCTGCGACGGGTTTCAATCGCACGCAAGCGGGTGTAACTGAGTAGCTGTTTGTAACCCTGCGTATCGCGCCACCACGCATCGTTGGTAAGGATAGCCAAGAAGTTAGCCCCTTTCTTAATATAGCCCGTTACAAACTCACCATAGATAGTCTCATAGCAAATGATAGGTGCTGCCTTGCCCTCGGTGTCTACTCCTGCAAAGGCAGTGCGTTCAGGCTGGGTAGTTTTCAGGGCTACCGTACCGCCAAGGTTGATAAGGGTTTCGCCTAAAATAGGTTTTAGCACCTGCTGATAAGGGAAATTTTCCACTGCTACCACCAGTTTGCTCTTGTGATACAGTGGTACTTCGGCATTGCGATTGAGCAAGAAAGCCGAATTGTAATCGTTGTACCAAAAACCATAGTCGGGCAAGTAGTTGCTTTGTGAGGTTGTCTGGGCTTTGTCTCTTACAAACTCAATCATAGAAGCTCCTGCTATCCAGTTTACATTAGGATAGTGACTGAGTAAAGTACGCAAAATAGATACTTCCCACGAAACAGGTAAATCTTGTAACTTAATGTTCTCAGCAAAAACCGTTTCGGGAGTGATGATAAAATTCACTTGGTTGTCTATATTTTCAGTGGCAAGTTGTACCAAGAGCCTACCTACTTCTTGATTGGAAAGTGCGTATTTTTCTTGATAAGGATCAATATTAGGTTGTAAAACAATAGCATTGATTGTCTTTTTGCCTGCTTCGCTATAATTGATATACTGGAAATACGAAATCACCACAGGAATAGCAAAAAAGAGCATTGCCACCCCTACTTTTCGAGCAAATGCTTTACGGTTTTTAGTAGAAAGATAATCAGTTAAGCCTATAAAAAGTACAATATTCACAAGCCATACCCATAGTGAGCCTCCGAAAGTGCCCGTATATTCGTACCACTGTATCCACGTAACTTGTTCGGAAAAAACGTTTCCTAAGTTCAGCCAAGGCCAAGAAACGTCCCACGTGAGGTGGAATTTCTCAAAAGAGAGCCATATCGCTACTAAGAAAACGAGCGACACTTTCCGGTTCATACGTTTCGCTACGATATGATAGAGCAAGAAAGTGAGTGTCATCAAGAGAGTGTTTGCCAAAATAGCAAAAATTGCCCCTATTTGGGTAGAGTACCATATCCACCAGGTGGTAGGTATATTCCAAGTGAGAAAAGCCAAATAAGAGAGTGCAAACACCTTGCGTTTGGTATGCTGGTAATCACGCCTAATGCGCGCTTCCATTAGTAAGAGAGGCACTAAGGCAATGAATATAAGGGCAGTAATGCCGTAAGTTACCCACGCACAAGCGAGTAAAGCCCCTGAAAGCAGGGCGAGGAGTATGTTTTTCTTCATTATAGACACTTAATAATGTGGCAAAGATAAAAAACAATTGCGAATGATAAATGATAAATGATGAAAAAATGTTGTCGCCAATCCAACTTTGGCAAAATGTCTCAAGCTCCTTTAAGCAAAAAAGCTTGAAGTCCACAAGACTTCAAGCTTTTCTCATATGAAAAGTAAAAAATATTTATTCTAAGGTGAAATCTACTGTGCTTTTAATGTCGCCAGAAGAGGTTCCTACTAACGCTTTAAAAGTTCCTTTTTCGGCTACCCAAGCGTGTTGGTTGGGGTCGAAGAAGGAGAGATCTTGCTTGGTGATGTGGAAGGTTACGGTTTTGGTTTCTCCTGCCTTCAAGAATACTTTCTCAAAACCTTTGAGCTCTTTGTACGGACGTAATACTGAGGCTTCTTCGTCGTGCAAATAGAGTTGTACTACTTCAGCACCATCGCGTTTGCCGGTGTTCTGTACTGTTATCGAGAAGTTGATATCGCCGTTGGTGGTTTTCTTGTCGGCAGTGAGTTTGCCGTATTTGAAAGTAGTGTAAGAAAGTCCGTGACCGAAAGGGAATAGCGGTTTTACACCTTTGGTATCGGCGTAGCGGTAGCCTACCAAAATGCCTTCGTGGTAGGTAACATCTTTATCACCTGGGTATTCACCTAAGGCTATGGCTCCATTGTCTTCCAAACGCACTGGGAAAGTGAAAGGCAATTTTCCTGAGGGGTTTACATCACCGAAGAGTACATCGGCGAGGGAGTTACCTGCTTCGGAACCTAAATACCAATCTTGTACAATGGCAGGCACACTTTTCACCCAAGGCATCGCCATTGCATTCCCCGAAATGAGTACTACTGCTAAGTTTTTATTGGCTTTTGCCAAAGCTTCAATCACAGCATCTTGTCCGTAAGGTAAGCCGTATTGTTTACGGTCGTTACCTTCGCAATCCTGACCGTCGTGTTTGTTGAGTCCGCCTATAAAGATAACTACATCAGCTTGTTGGGCAGTTTTTACGGCTTCGGCAAGGAGTTCTTGCGCAGGACGTTTATCGGTGATGTCGTTGGCAGCAAGCCCGTCTTGGTCTTTGTAATCGTCGCTGGCATAGCCACGTGCATAGAGCACTTTGGCAGTATTGCCCACACGATTTTTAATTCCGTCTAAGGGGAGTATCTCGTGAACGGCTTTCAGTGAAGAACTTCCTCCACCTACGGTCATCATTTTTATAGCATTCTCACCTATTACGGCTATGGTTTTTGCCTTTTTAACGTCGATAGGCAATACATTTTTATCGTTTTTGAGTAGTATGATACCCTCTTGTCCTATCTTGCGAGCTACAGCAAAGTGTTCTGGTGAGGCGAATGACCCAAAGGGGCGATTGGCTGCCATATTGGTGCGGAATACAAGTCGGAGGATATTGCGCACCTTTTCATTCACTACTTCTTCTTTTATTTCCCCTGATTTCAGTTTTTCGAGAAAGGGTTGAGCAAGGAAGTAATGGTCGTAAGCATTCGAGCGGTTTTCGACCATTCCGTCAGTCCAAGTACCAAATTCCATATCCAATCCGTGGAGGGCAGCGCCATCGGTATTGTTCACTCCGCCCCAATCGGATACTACGGCACCGTCGAAGCCCCATTCTTTGCGCAAGATGTCTTGCAATAGATATTGGTTTTGGCAAGCCCATTGGTCTTTGTATTTGTTATAAGACCCCATTATGCTCCACGCTTTTCCCTCTTGCACAGCGGCTTTAAAAGCGGGGAGGTAAATCTCATACAAGGCGCGGTCGTCTACCTTTACATTCACTGTATGGCGGTTGATTTCTTGATTGTTAAGCGCATAGTGCTTCACACAGGCAGCCACACCATTGGCTTGCACGCCTTGCACATAAGGCACGACCATTTTGGATGCCAAATAAGGGTCTTCACCCATATACTCGAAATTGCGACCGTTGAGAGGAATGCGGTAAATGTTCACCCCAGGACCTAAGAGTACGTTTTTGTTGCGATAGCGGGCTTCTTCACCTATGGCTTTTCCGTAGGCTTTGCTGAGAGCGGGATTCCACGTGGCAGCAAGGCAAGTGAGAGCGGGGAAAGCGGTACATTTATCATTTGTCCATCCTGCTTGATTCCACTCGTCCCAGAGTACTTCCGGGCGTATGCCGTGAGGACCATCGGTCATCCAATTTTCGGGGATACCCAAACGGGGCACGCCAGGGGCACTGAACTTAGATTGAGCGTGGCACATAGCTACTTTTTCCTCTAAGGTCATTCGCGAGAGGGCATCGTCTATACGTTTCTCAATGGGTTGCGAAGCGTCTAAATAAACAGGCGTTTGCTGGGCTGAGAGCGTACCTACGACACAGCAAAGCAGTAAAGTTTTTATATTTTTCATATTAGTCATTTTTAGTTGTTAGTGTTCTTAGAATTGAGCAAATAGAAATACTACCTCTTAATAAAACAAATTTCATTTTTTTTCAGAGATAATATTTTTGCGTTTTTTTCGTCAAAAACTAATTTTTAACATATTTTCTTCAGATTTTCATACCTCTTTTTAGCCAATTGATTTTCAGTTTAGTAACGCCTTATCTTCGGTTTAGCTTCGCCTTACCTTCGCCTTAGGTTCGCTTTAGGTTCGTCCAAAGTGGCTGAAAAGTAAAATATAAAAAGTAATAGAATAAACTGATCATTAGTATTTTAGATATTTAAGATGAAAAATGAGTACCTCCTAAAAAAGTTTGTGTTTTTCTTGTCCTTTTAGCATACTTTAACATTTTTTCAGCAATCTAAAAGTTCTGTATCTGCTAATATACGTCTCATTCTTCATTTACAAATCTGTTAATCGGTTAACTTGCTAATCTATTCTCCTCTCACTTTTTTAATAAGAAGCGGTTTGAGAATGGCTGTCCAGAGCTTATAACCTTCGGCATTCATATGTAGGTTGTCTTCTTTAAAGATATCAGTGCGAAGATTACCCGCTTCATCGTACATTACTTTGGTAATATCTACATAAGTATAGCCTTGTGCGGGGGCGTTTTCCTCTAAAAGGGCGTTTACCAATAGCTGGTCTTTCAGCTGGTCGGCTTTGTGTTGTGAGGGTTTTAGCGATACTACAATCAGAGGCGTATTGGGGTAGTCTTTTTTGAGTTTGTCGATAAATATACGGAAAAGATCAAAGCACTTCACGGCATTTACACCTTCCTTATGATTGCCCAAATCGTTTTCCACGTATAGCAAAATGCTCTTAGGGGTATAGCCTTTGGCGATAGTGTTGTAATTGTAAATCATATCGCGCAAAGTAGCCCCTCCGTAGGAACGACGAATGAGTTTCAGTGGGGCGAAATCTTCATAGATAGTATCCCACAGATTGATAGATGAACTTCCCAGAAAGAGTACGTCGCAAGAGAGGTCTTTTAAGCGTTTATTCTCCTTCTGATAACGATTGATATCGCCTTGATAACGGGTAATCCAAGAAGTCTCGTCGCGTTGTTCAAATGGAATAACGGTTTTGATAAGGGTTGTAGGGGTTGCGGTTTGCGCACTCGCAAAGGTTGTTACTAATAGGAATAACAACAGTAATATTCTTTTCATTTGCTTAATTAATTTGTTGATGTTCAACTTTGCCAAAGTTATTATAGCCTCTCGTGCTACGAGCTCTGGCAAAGTTTACAATTTCTGTTTATATTTTAGGTATCAAAAAGGATACCACGCTGTTAGCGGGTACTTCATAAGAGAAATAGTGCTTGCCGGTGTTTAGAGTCAGATAGGTTGCTTCTTTCTTTTTATTCAACAACACACAAGCCAAAGAGCCGTCGGGGTTCTCGAATGCGGTACATTGCATGTTGTCGTCGGTGGTTTTCTCAACGCCTATACGGGTCGCACCTTGCTTGATGACTGCCGAAAGATGACTTATCACATAGTAGTGCGAATTGCGTTGCATCGTCTTATAATCGGATGTTTGGATATCGACCGCACCAAAACAAGTTTTGCAACCGCCTTCACGATTGGGAGCTCCCTGCTCGTCGAGCATCAAATTCCACACCATCACCGCCTTGCAATGATTGTTGAGGGTTTTGATACCGAGCTCTTGCATATCTTCGGTGAGACGGCGTTCAAGATTGCGACCGTCATTCCAAGTACCTATGGAGCTTTCTGTAAAGATGAGTTCTTTATTGGGGTATTGGTTATGAATGTTGCTCAATTCGTTAGGATTTCCCCCATAGTTATGGTAAGCAGCCCCCGCAACGTACTGAGAGGCATCGGTATCTTTATAGATATGTAAGGGGTATTGCTGTTGCGAAGGTATATTATCGTAGTTGTAGTTATGGTCGAAGAGGTAGATTTTAACCTCAGCAAAGCCTTTGTTGCGCAGAGTTTTCCCTAAGGCGTTTTTGATAAAGGCGAGCTGTTCGTCCCATCCCATATACATAGAAGCCGAGTTGCCCCTATTGAGAGGTTCGTTTTGTATAGTGATGGCATTGACGTTCAATCCATTGTCTTTCATCGCTTGCAACCATTTGGCGAAGTACAACGCATAATCCTGATAGTGAGCGGGGTTTAGCTGACCGCTTGTCCATTGGTTATGAGGTTGTAAATCGGTAAGATTATTAACTTTCATCCAGCGTGGAGGTGTCCAAGGAGAGCCTATGATTTGCACTTTGGGGTTGATAGCGAGAATCTCTTTGAGTATAGGAATCACGTATTGCGTTTCCTCTTTGGTGAGGGCAAAATGCTCTATTCCCTTGGTATCGCAAAGGGTGTATTCACTTAGAGAAAAGTCGGAACAGCCGATGGATATACGCACGAAATTCTGTCCAAAACCTTCAGTTTCAGAGAAGGTTTGAATGAGGAAATTTTTTCTATCGGCTGGGGACATCTGCATCAAGTTATAGCAGGTAGAACCTGTAATAGCAGCCCCGAAACCATAGATAGTTTGGAATTTTTCAGCGGGTTTTAGGGTGATACTATAAGATGCGTTAGGGTTTTTGATGAGCTTTAGGTCGGTTTGCTCTTTGTAGAATTCTTTTTGACGATTGGCTGTAGTCAGCAATACGCTCACTTTACCTACCGATGGCTCAACAACAGGGGGAGGAGTAGGTTCCTCCCCTGTGTTGGATTTTTTCTGGCAGCTGCAAGAAGCGATGCTCCAGAGTATTACAAGTAAAAAAGACGGAAATAATTTCATTAGTAACCAGGATTTTGGGTAAGTTTTTTATTGTTTTCTAATTCAGTTTGTGGGATAGGATAAAGCACTGTGTTCTCGTTGAGCGGGTAGGTTTGTTTTAGTCTACCAGTATCTCTTGCGTTGAGAGAGTTCATTGTTTCAATGGCTTTATCGTTACGCACCAAATCGAACCAACGGAAACCTTCAAATGCTAATTCAAGGCGACGTTCTTTGAGTACGGCTACTTTCATTTGTTCTTGTGAAAGAGAGGTGGAAATAGCAGCAAGTCCTACCCTTGCACGCACTTGATTTACTAAGGCAGCCGCCTCGGCAGTTTGACCTAAAGTGGCATAAGCTTCAGCTTTGAGCAAGAGGATATCGGCTAAACGCAACTTGATGATGCTACTGCCTCCTGAACGTATTTTGTACATAAAAGGATAGTGTTTAGAAGGGTAATAATTTTCCCAAGAGGGTTGCCCCCAAACGATAGCTTGATCTTTGCGCACGGTATCGCCCTCAGCATCAAAAGCAGCTATGAGATCGCGTGAAGGGGTTACCCATTTTGCCCAGTCGTAAGTGCTATTGGGGTTGGTGTAGTTTAAGCCGAAGAGCCCTGGTAACCACGTTTGTCCGCCTTGAGAGTAGGTAATTTCGAAGATAGACTCGGCAGAGTTACGCACTTTTACATCGGTTTTAGCATCGTTGATTTGAAATAAATCGGCGTAATTAGGCAAGAGAGAAAAGCCATCGGCTTCTACGGCTGCGCAATACTGAATGGTTTTGTTGTAGTCGCGTATAGGTTTTTCGGCATATACGTGAGCTAAAAGTGCATTGGCAACTGCACGACTAAAGAAGAACTTATCGTTAGCCTTCACAGCAGGAGCATCGACGAGAGCCTCCTCAAGGTTGGTGCGAATGATGTTGTACACCTCGGCAACTGAAGTGCGTTCAGGAAAGAGCAATTTGTAGGTTTCTTCTACATTTTCAGATGATATTTCAGGGACTTCAATAGGAGGAATAGGGACTGCTCCCCAAAAGCGTACCATATCGAATAAAAGCCACGCTTTGAGTATTTTAGCTTCGGCTTTCCACTGTTTGCGTTCAGTTGTTGTAAGCGAGGCATCGGGCACTTTATCTACATTAGCAATTACTACATTGGCTAAGTTGATACCTTCTAAGTATTTTTGCCAATCACGTTTGATATTTCCGTTAGATGCATCTTGGCTGTTCTGTTCTATAGAAGTAATCTCGACGCCAGAAGTACCTGCATAAGCGTTATCGGCACGAGTTTCGGTATTTTGGAGGAAGTCTAACGTCCAGAACTCTTGCGCGCTACCTCGTACGAAAGCATAGATAGCCTCGTAGCGGGTTTGCATTTGTGCTTTGGTTTCTATAGCAGAAGAGCTTTTGCCCTCGGCAGTTGTGTTTTTCTCGTTGAACTCCGAAATAGGGTCTTTATCTAAACTGCACGCCGTTAGTGCTACTAACGAGAGTGCAAGGTATATATATCTTTTCATTTTTGTATAGTTTTATTAGCCCCCGAACCCCCGAAGGGGGACAATCCGCAAAGGCGAACTATTAGGGTAAGTTATTAATAAATGAAAGTTTCTTCTTAAAAATCAATGTTTAAGCCAAAGATAAAAGTTTTGGTTTGAGGATAAGTACCCCAATCGATACCCATCGTAGGACCTGAAAGCCCTTGGTTTACTTCGGGGTCAAATCCTTTGTAGTTAGTGAGTGTCCAAAGGTTTTGAGCTGTGAAATAAGGTTGTATCTTGCGAATACCATATCTCAACAACTCCTCATTGGAGAGGTTGTAAGCCAGAGTAAGTGTTTTGAGACGCAAATACGAACCATCTTCTACCCATCGCGAAGAGGCTTTGATGTTATCGGCACTTCTTACAGCACGAGGAATGTCGGTAATATCACCAGGTTTTCTCCAACGGTTGAGCACGGCAGTTGATTGGTTTTTACCATCGTACATACCTTCAGTTTCTATACGAGAAGCGTTGTAGATATCATTACCATAAGAACCTTGGAAGAAAACACTCAAAGTAAAGTTCTTATAAGTGAAGTCATTGGTAAGCCCAAAGGTAAAATCGGGGTTAGGGTCGCCTATATAAGTTTTATCGGACACTGAGATTTTACCATCACCATTAAGGTCTTTGTATTTGATATTACCTGTTTGAGGGTCTACTCCTTCACTTATAAATCCCCAGAACTTGCCCAAAGGCTGCCCTTCGGTAATACGCACCACTTGTTCAGTAATAGCTTCGGAAGTGCTGGCGTAGTAATACACTTTTTGAAGGGTAAGTTTGGTTAGCTCATTGCGGTTGAACGAGATATTGAAGTTCGTATTCCATTCAAAATTACCTGTAAGGTTACGACTATCCACAGAGAACTCTAACCCTTTATTGGTCATTTCGCCCTCATTGCGATAGATAGAAGGTACTGGTGAAGTAGCAGGAAGAGGCACATCCATTAGCAAATTGGTAGTCTTTTTAAGGTAAGCATCTACCGCTAAAGAGATACGGTTTTTGAAAAGTGAAAGGTCGAGCCCTATATTGCTTTGAGTGGTGGTTTCCCAAGTGAGGTTAGGGTTAGAGAATGAATTAGGGCGCAAAGTTACCATTGCATCACCTTTGCCTGCCTCCCACCAGTTTTGACGAGTGATAGAAAAGCGTTGTAAGTAGCCGTAATCGGATATACCAGCTTGGTTACCTGTTTGTCCCCAGCCACCGCGCAATTTGAGTTCGCTAAGCCATTCTACATTCTTCAAGAAGTTTTCTTGTGAGATACGCCAACCGACGGATACAGAAGGGAAGTACCCCCAGCGTTTTCCAGGTGCTAATTTTGAAGAACCATCGGCGCGGAAATTAGCTGTGAGAAGGTATTTGCTATCGTAGTTATAAGAAATACGACCTAAATACGACATAATTGCCCATTCGGCAGCACTCGAACCACTACCTTGTTCTATTTTATTGGCAGCGTTGAGGGTTTTGATGTCGGGTGTAAGGAAGTGAGAGGCATACAAATAGCTTTCGTTCCATTTAGATACCGTTCCTGAAGTACCTGCCAAAGCAGAAAGGTTATGCTTGCCGAAACTCTTATCGAAGGTAAGCAAATTGTCGTAAGTCATCACAGTGTTGTTAGTACGAATATCGTCGGCAGTACCGAAGATCTTACGTCCATATTCGGTGAGTTTAGGGTCTGTCCAATGGGTTTGAGTGCGTCCTAAACGGTCGATACCTACTGTAGATTTGAACTTCAAGCTCGGCAAGAAAGTTACAATAGCCGATACACTTCCTACCAAGCGATTGCTCTTAGAGGTATTGTCAGCATTACGAGAGATATTCTCTACAGGGTGAGTGAGGTTTGCTCCATAGAAATTGTAGTAATACCAACCTTCTTCACCGGGTTTATCACTCCATATAGGGGCGTATTTAGGGGTATTGATTACCGAAAGCACTACCCCAGCGCGGTTAGAGCCCGTACCGGTGATAATACCATTAGACGAGTAATCGGAATAGGATAGATTAGTTTCAAAAGTGAGCCATTTGCGCATTTTGGTTTCTAAGTTGAGGCGCACATTATAACGCTCGAAAAAAGAAGAGCGAATAACCCCTTCATCTTTAGAGTTACCTGCTGAAATGTAATACTTGGTATTTTCAGTTGCATTTGAGAAAGAAAGCTGTGTATTGCGGATAATACTCTTGCGGAAGGTCTCGTCGAACCAATCGGTTTTGTCGGTAAGTCCTGAAGGAAGAGTAACAGCACCTGTTTCTTTCATCAGTTCGTTGTATTGAGCCGTATTTAAGGATTCTATGCGTTTGGCTACTTGCGAGATACCCACATAAGTATTAACAGATACTTTAGGCTCGTTGCGTTTTCCGTGTTTGGTAGTGATAAGCACTACGCCATTAGCAGCACGTGAACCGTAGATAGCTGCTGAGGAAGCGTCTTTAAGTACTTGCATACTCTCAATATCGGTAGGTGCAATCCCACTGATGTCTTGCACTGGGATACCATCTACCACATATAGAGGGTCGTTGGAAGCGCTGATAGAGGTATTCCCGCGAATGCGCACTGCCAAGCCTGCGCCTGGAGCACCATTAGGTTGTACTACTTGGATACCCGCAGCACGCCCTTGAATAGCCTGTGCAGCTGAGGTTACAGGACGTTGGTCGAGGTCTTGGGTCTTTACTGAGGTGATAGCAGTGGTTACATCACCACGTTTTTGAGTACCATAGCCCACTACTACTATCTCATCGAGGTCTTGGGCAACTTCAGAAAGTTTGACATTGAGCTGTTCACCTGTTACTTTTAAATCGAGGGTTTTGTAGCCTACAGAAGAAAACTCTAAAACAGCTCCTCGAGCTACTTCAGTAAGTGTATACTTACCGTCGAAATCAGTAGCTACGCCTTTGGTAGTACCTTTTATTACTACAGAAACACCAGGAAGAGGTGCTCCTTTGTCATCGGTTACGGTACCTGTTACTCTGCTGTATTGTGCTTGGGCAAAACCTACAAAGCCTACTAACAGTACCATCATTAGCATTAAATGTTCTTTGAGTACTTTCATAAAATAAAAACATTACGTTTGTTTAGTTGCTCCAAAAGTACAGCAAAAAAACACTTGTGCGTAATTGAGTATTAGAAAAGTACTGCTTTCAAAAAATATCCAATTGAATATTAGCTAATTGAATTGTAAAAAAAGCTTAAAAAAGTACTGAAATTTCACCTATTAATTACGTATTTTCTTCACTTTTTCTTCGAAAGTATCGCGTTCTCCTTTCGCTTTATTCCGTACTTTGGTGCGATAGTTGTACACTGTGCGAAGAGAATAGCGCAAGAATTCGGCTATCTTATTACTATCGGTGATGCCTAAACGAATGAGAGCAAAGATACGCAATTCGGTATTGAGTAGTTCACCTTTTTTAGGTAAGATTTGCTCTCCTTCCTCTAAAAGAGCATTGAAGTGGATTACAAAATGTGGGTATATATTCAGGAAGATAGTGTCGAAATTCTTGTAAAGTTCCTCTAATTCTTGTTCTACCACAGTGGTAGATTTTAGCAACTTGGTAAGGTCGTCAAACTGATGTTTAGAAGCCTTTTTGTAGAGTAGTTTTCGGTAGTTCTCAATCTTATCGATATAAGCAGAACAGAGGTTGAAGAAATGAGCAATATACTCTTCTTTAATAAGGTTTGCCTCCTCGAGGTTGAGGTTTGCCTCTTCGAGGTTTTGGTTCATCAGTTGTAGGTCGGTATTGAGCTTTTCGAGTTGCTGATTACTGTAAGAGAGTTCTTTACGTATCTTTATCAATCGCTTAACTTGTTTGTACACATATACCAAAGCGATAATCAAGGCTACTGATAATACGCTGATGAGTACCAAATACAATTGTAATTCTTTCTTTTGTTTGGCTTCTTTCTCTTGATAGGCGGTGTTGATGATGGAATAGAAAGAGGCACCTTCTTCGGCGCGGTGTCGCACATTGCAGAAGCTAGCATCATCGATAGCCATTTTGATAAACTGATAGGCTTTGCTTATATTCCCTCGTTTGTAGTAAGTAAGCGCTAAGCTCTGCAAGGAAGCGTTATCTTTGATTGCATTTTTGATGTCGGCGATAGCAGAAAGGGCAAAATAGTACTCTTGAAGGTCGTCATTTCCTTTTTCTCGTTCTACAAGACCTAAATAATAAGCTATTATAGCACGTTCAGGTTCCTCTTCGGTAGTTTGAGGCAATAGTTGCTGAAACTGTTGCATAGCACGGTTTTTGTCTCCTGTAAAGAACTCATCGATAGCACTGTTTACTTTAAAAGTAAGCGACTGTTTGTCTATGCACAATAATAAGGAATCGCGGTAGCGGTTGGAGGCACTTAAATAAGCACTATTATTGATACTTTGCCCATAATGACTGCACAAGGCATAACACGAATCGTAATATTCACACAGAGATTTCTTGGGTAATCGGTGTTTATCGATAGCTTTTAGCAGTTGCAACGCTTCTATGTACATTCCTTTTACCGAGTAGAGTTTAGAAAGTAGGATATGGGTTTCGTCTTGCTTTTCGGTATCCTTTAAAGCGATTGCTATTTGTTCGTTTTTCAGCAAATAGGCTACTGCCGAATCGACCTTAAATTTTCGGTATTCGGTATACAATTGTTTGTGCAGGTCGTATTTTTCTGTTGGTTGAGAGGCTTTTTTAAGAGTCTTTCCCAAGGAAGTAATACGCTGTTCTTTGGCTTGTATATAAGTAGCACTCTGCTCAATGGTTTGGTTGAGCCGGTGGAGTACAGCTTCTTTACTCTCTTGTGCCACCGCTACATTCCTTCCCAACAACAATATGACAAAGAGTGTGATATAGTTTTTCATAAGGTTTGTTTTTATATTAAAGCCCCCGAACCCCCGAAGGGGACAAGCCGTAAATTTGCACCAGCAGGTGATTATTAGGATATTATTCGGATATACTGCTCAATCAACTTTGCCAAAGGTCGTAGCACGACGAGCAATTAAAAACTTTGGCAAAGTGTAGCGATGCAAAAGCGACTTGATTATTCATCGTTATCTCAGAATTCTAATTCTGTTTGGGTGCCGTCACTATCATTTTCAGAGGAAGGAGGGACAATTTCTTCATCACCGAGGTCTTCTACGGGTTCCTCTTCTTGGGGTTCTTCGTAGGGGAGAGATTCAAGGGGGTTGACAGTTTTCACCTTGTCGGTAGTGAGCTGGTTGCCCAAGGCTTTGATACCTTTTACACTGATGAACTCTTCTAAATTCACAATGAGGTTCTCTTTCTCCTTGCCTTTTTCTTTGGTGAAGACCACCTCAGCCATAGGTCGCCAATCGGCAGAGACAAAGAGCAATTGTGATTTAGGATGTTCGGTAATGACTAACTCTTCGCGGTTTTCGTTCTCTACCACAAAGCGTTTTACAAACACGCGTTCTTTCTCACCATCGTAGTAAATTACCGAAATAGGTTTCTCGGGCACCCATTTTTCCATTACGGCGATATTGTTCTCGAAATGCAGACTCAATTCGGGGATAATGGTCTTCACGACGCCCTCTTTGGTGATGAGAAGCATACGGTCATCGCCTTTGAAAGCCCCCAGTAGCGTACCGCGTTCTTCGGTGTTGAGGCGTTTTACAATATCGTCGAACCATATCTTGCGCGGTTTGAGCGTTGATACACCTTTTTCTTTTAGCTCGATGCGCTTGATAGCATATTTGCTCACGAGGTTTCCTTTCACGCCACGCCCTTTGATGAGGGTATCGGCAAAATCGATATCCCATCGCAGTTTGCGCAAAGTGCCTAACTGACGCAAGTTCACGGTTACCACTTCGGCTTCACCATTAGGGTTGGCTGTGAAATAGAGTACACGCGACTCTTTGTGTTGAGGAATGAGCTCGTATTTCTTATCGCGGGTAATACCCGTAACGTTGAAACGCTTGATATAGGAGAAGCCCGTTTGTCCGTCCTTATAAATCATATTGTACACGGTGCGCTTATCGTCTTTCTTAAAGACCGCTACGTGTATGATGTTTTTCTCTATATATTGTTTCTCAGCTACTTTGGTAACGTACATCGCACCGCTTTCGGTAAATACAATCACATCGTCGATATCACTGCAATCACCTACATACTCATCTTTGCGTAAGCCTGTACCTACAAAACCTTCAGCTCTGTTCACATAGAGTTTGGTATTGCGCACCACTACTTTGGTCGCCTCGATGGTATCGAATACGCGCATTTCGGTTTTCCGTTCACGCCCCTTACCATAAGTCTTTTTGAGTCGTTCGAAATGGGAAATTGCATAGTCGATAAGGTTTGCGAGGTGGTTTTTCACTTCCTCGATATCGGCTTCAATTTTGAGGATATTTTCATCAGCCTTATAAGAGTCGAAGCGGGTGATGCGAATCATTGGTATTTGGGTGAGTTTAGCCAAATCGTCATCGGTAATCTCACGGAGTAAATCTTTTTTGAAAGGTTCAAAACGCTGGTACAAGTACTCGTACAAACTTTCTCTGTCGGTGTACTTCTTGAAGTCAATATACATCTCTTCTCTGATGAAAATCTTTTCGAGCGAGGCACTGTGCCATTGCATTTCGAGTTCAGAAAGTTCAATTTCGAGCTCTTGTTTGAGAAGACTTACTGTGCGGTCGGTACTGCGACGCAACACTTCTGAAACGGTGAGAAAATGCGGTTTGTTGTTCTCAATCACACAGGTAATGGGCGAAATAGCCGTTTCGCAGGCAGTGAAGGCGTAGAGTGCATCGATAGTCTTATCGGGTGACGTGCCGTTGGGCAAGTGCACCAATATCTCTACATTGGCAGCTGTGTTATCGTCTACCTTTTTGATTTTTATCTTGCCTTTTTCGTTGGCTTTCAGTATAGAGTCGATGAGCGAGGTAGTGGTGGTAGTAAACGGAATTTCGGTGATGCAAAGCGTACTCTTGTCGAGTTGCGAAATCTTAGCACGCACCCGCACACGTCCGCCTCTTGCCCCATCGTTATAGCCACTTACGTCCATAATACCCGCAGTAGGGAAATCGGGGTATAACTCAAAAGGTTTATTTTTGAGGTAAGCAATGGAAGCCTCAATAAGCTCGATGAAGTTGTGAGGTAATATTTTGGTAGAAAGCCCCACGGCTATTCCCTCGGTACCTTGTGCCAAGAGGAGCGGAAACTTCACTGGCAAACTGATAGGCTCTTTCTTACGGCCATCATAGCTGGATTGCCATTCGGTTACCTTAGGGCTAAAGACTACATCGAGGGCAAACTTAGAAAGACGTGCCTCGATATAACGAGGAGCTGCCGCATCATCACCTGTGAGGATATTTCCCCAGTTACCTTGCGTATCGATGAGCAAGTCCTTCTGACCGATTTGCACAATAGCATCGCCTATACTCGCATCGCCGTGAGGGTGATACTGCATTGTATTCCCCACGACATTAGCCACCTTGTTGTAGCGACCATCGTCTAATTCTTTAAGCGAGTGCATAATACGGCGTTGTACGGGCTTAAAGCCATCTTCGATTGCTGGTACAGCGCGTTCGAGGATTACGTACGAAGCATAATCCAAGAACCAATCTTGGTACATACCTGTGACTTTAATGATGCTATCTCCCTGTGGAGTAGTGTTTTGAGGTGTATTGTCTTCCATCGGAACAGATGTTGTTTAAAGTGCAAAAATAGAAAATAATTAGCAAATGACAAAAAATGGGATTTATGTAAAAAGTAAAAGAAAGAGATGACGAATGATGAATGACGAATGACGAAGGTAATGCGAAGGGGATTTCAACTTTGGCAAAGTATGTAGCGACGGAAAGACAAAGGTAAGGCGAATGATGAGTGGGTCTACAGTGGCTCTACAGTGGGTCTACAGTGGGTCTACAGTGGGTCTACAGTGGGTCTACAGTGGCTCTACAGTGGGTCTACAGTGGCTCTACAATGACTAAAGAACGAACAAAAGACGGAGCGAGCTACACGGACAGATGAAGAATAAACGAAAGAAAAGCGGAAATAGAAGGGAGAATAAAAGAAAAAGTATTGATATTACATCGCTCCAAAAAGTATCTATCTTTTTTGGAGCGAATTTTATTATTGATTGTTAAAGCACTATTTTCTGTTTTTAATATTGTCGAGCATTGTTTTGAGTCTGGTGAGCTCTTCGGGATGGTCTTTTGCTACATTGTAGAGCTCCATTATGTCTTCTTTGAGGTCGTACAATCGGGGCTCAGGATAGTTGCCCAGATGTGTGCGAGTGAGGGGTTGATAAGAGGGGTTGTCGCTGGGGACTACATATTTCCAACGACCATCGGTGATGGAGAGCGCTCCCCCAGAGGCTATTACATAAGGGCGACCTTTCTTGTCCTTGCCTAAGAAGGCTTTGAGGTAATCTTCGCTATCGGTGGCTGCTCCTGCGGGTATCTCAGTACCAATAAATTTACTCAAAGAGGCAAAAAGGTCGATATGTGAGAGCAAAGCGTCGGAAGTACCTTTTTTCACTATCTTAGGATAGCGTACGATAAAGGGCACACGCGTACCTGCTTCGTAATTGCTGTACTTGCCTCCGTGGTTGTGAAAAGCTCCCCACGGACGATGTCTGCCTAAGAGCTCTTCGGCTTGATCTTGATAACCATCGTCTATCACAGGACCGTTGTCGCTGGTGATAATGATGAGCGTATTATCGTATAGCTTATTAGCTTTGAGGGCTTTTACGATTTCACCCACAGTCCAGTCGAATTGGAAAATTGCATCACCGCGGTAACCCATACCACTTTTGCCTACAAAACGCGGATTGGGGTACCGAGGTACGTGTATATCATTAGTACCCACATAGAGAAAGAAAGGTTGTGATTTGTGATTTTCGATGTATTTTACCGTTTTGGCTACAATGGTATCGGCGAGATGTTCGTCCGTCCAGAGTGCTTTGCCACCCCCTTTCATATAGCCGATACGCGAAATGCCGTTCACTATGGCTTGGTCGTGACCGTGGTGTAAGGAAGGTTTGAGCTTAGTGAGCAGTTCGGGGTTGTTCTTACCCGTAGGTTCACCTTCAAAAGGCTTGCTATAGCTCACTTCGATGGGTGCTGAGGAGTCGTAATTGGCTACGCGTTGGTTTTCTATCCATACGCAAGGCACACGGTCGGCTGTGGCAGCCATTATGCAGGAATATTCGAAGCCTATATCGGAAGGTCCAGGTGTGATAAAGCCGTTCCAATCCTGTTTACCGCGTTCGCCTCCTAAGCCTAAGTGCCATTTGCCAATAGCGCCAGTAGTATAGCCTGCTGCTTTGAACACATCGGCAATGGTGGTTTGCTCAGGACGAATGACCATAGCAGCATCACCAGGAGCAATACCAGTGTCATTGCGTCGCCAATTGTACAAGCCCGTGAAGAGTGAATAGCGCGAAGGTGTGCAAGTGGCAGCGGTGGAATGTACGTTCGTAAAGACCATTCCTTGTTTGGCGAGAGAGGCTACCTGCGGGGTATGAATTGTCTTTTCGCCATAGCAACTTAGGTCGCCATAGCCTAAATCATCGGCTACAATGATGATCACGTTAGGTTTTTGAGTAGTTTTGTTTTGTGCGATGAGACATAAAGGGCATAAGAGCCCTAATAGGTGTTTTTTCATATAGTGGTTAAAAGAGGTTGTTTATTTCAATCGCATTACACGGCTTAAAAGCAAGGGTAAACCTGTATTGGAGTTGATATTATCGTTATTCCAAAAGCTCATCACACAGCCCACGGGACGATTGCGCACCACTTGCGCAACATAGTATACCGTAAGTGTTTTGCCACCGGACATTCCGGCTAAAAGCGAAGTTACCCCTTTGAGGTCAAACACTACTCTCTTGGCTTTGGTAGGCACTTCTTCAAAGATAACGTCTACTTCTTCCTCTTGTGTCGGTTTGACACTTTTGCGCTGTGTGTTCACAGCAAACTGGTCGGCAACGGCTTGTTGGGCGTCTTCCAAGGTGCGGTATATGTCCCAGTTCATCCCGCCATTATAAGGGCATAGCACAGTGTTAATACCCGTAAAATAACAGTCATCCATTAGCGGAATGGTTCTGCCTGCGAAATTGATACTACTCGCATCAGTAGGAGCGTATTTATCTTCGGGAATTTTGTTTTCTACAATGAGATTTACTAGGGCTTCTTCTACCTCAGGTTCTCTGTTTTTGAATTTAGCAAAATAAATAAGAGCAATATTATTAGCTTTGTTTTTTACAAAATACAAACTTTGCACGCCCTCGTCAGTTTCTTTTACTACCATATAGTTATCAACAAGCACACGAGGATTGGCAGTAGCTTCTTGCGCTGTTACTTTTAGTTTGCGGTAAGCTTTTTTGAATCCTTTCTCATCAAAAGGGAGGTTCAAATTTTCATTAGTAATGATATAGCCATCAATAGCATAAAAATCTTTACCGCCGTTTTTAATAGCAGAAAGGCGGTCTAAAAGTGAAAGCTCTTGCGCATAAGTAGCGAAAATAAAGCTATAAAGGAGAAAAAAGATACAATGTTTCATAATTATAGGGTAGTGGGTTTTTGTAAAAGAAAAATACCTTGCAAAGGTATGAAAATAATTATACTTTCCAAATATAATTATACCTATATAAGGAAAATCTATCATTAAAGTATCTCAACCAATTAACTTTTATAGTACTTTTGCTAAAAATTTAAAAAGAAAATACTATGTTTACATTACCTAAATTACCGTATGCTTACAATGCGCTTGAACCTTACATCGATGCGCGTACAATGGAAATACACTATACTAAGCACCACAACGCTTATACCACGAACCTGAATACGGCTTTGGCTCCAGCAGGGGTAGAAGGCAAAACTATTGAGGAAATTCTTACCTCACTTGATATGAACAATGCTGCTCTTCGCAATAACGCTGGCGGTTTTTACAATCACAATCTTTTCTGGGAAGTGATGAGTCCTAATGGCGGAGGTAAACCTACGGGAGAATTGGCTAAGGCAATTGAAGAGGCTTTTGGAAGTTTTGAAGCTTTCAAAGAAGTTTTTAGCAAGGCTGCGGCTACTCGTTTTGGCTCTGGTTGGGCGTGGCTTTGTGTACACAAAGGAGGTAAACTTGAGATTTGCTCTACTGCAAACCAAGATAACCCGCTAATGCCTAACACTGGTTGCGGAGGTTTTCCTATCTTGGGATTAGATGTGTGGGAACACGCTTATTACTTGCACTATCAGAACCGTCGTCCTGATTATATTGAGGCATTTTTTAACGTGATTAATTGGGCGAAAGTTGCAGAACTTTATAGTACTCACAAATAAGTCGTAGCAGTCGTAGCACGACAGGCATTTAAAATGCTAATGATTTAATGAATAACAAGCAAATATGAAAAAAGCCGTGTGAGAATTTCTCATACGGCTTTTCATTGTATTATATAAATTTCTATTTGCTAAGTTTTGTTTTAGTAATTTTAGCGGCTAAGATTACTGCATTTTTAGCATTTACAATAGTACCTGTAGTAGAAAGGTCGGCGAAGTTCATTTCTTTGCGTTTTTTACCTTCATCATCATCTTCACCTACGAATACTTTCATATCTACTTTTACACCAGACTCCATAATGATTTTCTTCACTTCGGCTGCACTAAGACTTGGGAAGTAAGAACGCAACAAGGCTGCAACTCCGGCTACTTCGGGAGAAGCCATTGAGGTTCCTTGCAAGAACTCGTATTTATTCTCAGGAGTGGTAGAATAGATTTTTACCCCAGGAGCAAATACATCGACGTTGCGTTTACCATAGTTTGAGAAAGAGGCTACAAAATTCTTGTTATACTCATAGTTCAAAGCCCCTACGGTAAGGAAGTTATCAGAGATTTCTTTCTTGTTTACTTCGTCGTTAGGATAAGTATCTTTCACGTCGATATCTTGAGAGTCGTTACCCGCAGCGTTTACGATAAGAACATCTTTAGAAGCTGCGTATTTGATAGCGTCATACACCCATTCTTTGTGAGGAGAGAAAGCTTTACCAAAGCTGGTGTTTATCACTTTGGCTCCGTTATCTACTGCATAGCGCAAAGCAAGAGCGATATCTTTGTCGTACTCATCACCATCGGGGACAGCACGTACTGCCATAATGAGTACATTATCGGCAACCCCATTCATACCGATTCCGTTATTGCGTTCAGCACCAATGATACCTGCCACGTGTGTGCCGTGTAAGGCATCTTTGATATTGGGACCTATTACGTTATTATTGCCGTAATACTTTTTGGTAAAGTCGTTTTCATTATCTTTTAAGATAGTTTTACGAGGTGAAAAATCGGGGTTGAGGTGATATTTCAGTTTTGTATCGAAATACTCGATAGCGTCGTTGAGTTCTTTTTTGATATCACCAGAATTAGAGACATCTGCTAATAGCTGTTTCATAAACTGAATCATCTCGGTAGTAGGGGCATCGAAAGTTTTGCCTTTGGTAGCAGCATCGATGTCTTTGGCGGTATACACTTCTTTACCTGTGATTTTACGTAAGTTGTTATCGGCAAATTCAGTTATTTGGATAAGTTGCTCATAATAGCCTTTGCGTTTTTTAGTTTCGGCAGTTTCTTTATCGAATTCTTTTTTAGCATTGGCATAATCAGGATTTTTCTTATCCTTAGTTTTGTAAATACGAGTCATCTCGGTATTTTCTTGCGCTATATTACCGAGGAAGTTCCAGCCGTGTACGTCGTCTACATAACCGTTTTTGTCGTCGTCAATTCCGTTGTCAGGAATTTCTTTAGTGTTTACCCACACTACGTTTTTAAGGTCTTCGTGGTTGATATCCACACCGGAATCTACCACTCCTACGATTACTTTTTTAGGGGTAAGACCTTTGAGTAGGGCATAGGCTTCTTGCAAGTTCAGTCCAGGGAAGTTTTGTTTAAAACCTTCGTGAGGCCAACCTTTGAGGGTAGCATCATTGTAAGTTTTCTGAGCTAAAGGTGTTGTGGGAGCTTTGTCCATATCGGCACTAACTTTAGTAGCCCGACAGCCCACAAATAGGAAAGTTGCTAAGGCAACCCAGATAAATGATTTTTTCATTCTATTAGTTAATTACGTATTTAAATTCTATAGATTTTCATCTTATAACAAAAACCGTGCAAAAGTACAAAATAATTGCGAATTACAAATTACGAATGACAAAAAAATTACATTAATCTCTTTTTACTTCCTTACCTTTGGGTACAAATAAAGTGATTTGCAGGCGTTGTGCGCGATAGAAATCTCCTTTTGCTATTTGATAGGTTTCAGGGATAGTGATTTGGTTATCTTTCACTTGTAAAGTATAATGAATATTTTTAGTATATTGTTCGGCTTGACCTATGTTTCTGCCTCTTGAATGGGTAGAGACTTCAATATAGGGCTGTGCGCCTTCGGGTAATTCATTAACATTGAAATTACAATCGGCAACCACAAGACTATCGTTTTTGATACCCATAAGACTCGTTTTGTGAGTATAGTTACGGTGTACTACCAAAGTATCGGAAGTGGTAACAACGGGTATTTTTTCTTGTATAACGGTTTCGGAGGTAAAGTCTCTTAAAACAGTTCCTAAGACTGTGAAACCTCCTATGATACCTACGGTTAAGCTCAATACATTGAATACTATCCAGCTTTTGGGTGTATGAAAATCCTTTACAAAAAGTTTGAAGCAAAGCAGTAAAATAACTGAAACAGGAAACAAGAGTAATAATACTGCTGAAAGGTACAACAAAGTGTGTTGCCAAGTTGCCGTCACTATAAAGGGAAGAAAATCGTTAAGGGCAAGCAGACTAATGCTTCCGAATACGGTTATACCAAATAAGGAGAGCACTACGGCTATTAAGGATATAAGCAATGGCAATAGTAATAGAATCGCAATAAAGTAGAGTATTACTTTCAGTAAGACAGGGAAGCCATTCCTTTGAGGTTTTAGGGTTTCTTTGCTCGTAAAAGAAAAGTTGGAAAGGGTATCGATGGTTACGGCTTCACCTTTCATTTCTAACTTCTGAGCGGCTGTGCGTGCGGGAGGTACCACAGCCCAAAACGCAATATACAAGAGTAACAGAGCAGAGGTAAAAAAGTGAAGAATGAAGATATTCACCAGTAAGACTAATAGAAAGAAGATGCGTACCCAAGTAACGTCGTATTGAAGGTAATGGGCTATGCCTGAGAGTACGCCACCGATTTTCTTATCGTCGATATCGCGGTATAGCTTTCGCCCTTTCAAAGAAGAAAAAGTAAATTTGGTTTCAGCAGAAGAGGTTTCTTCACTCTCAACGTATTGTTCGGGACGACCTAATACTTCTATAAGATATTGCACGTCTTGACCGATTACTACTTCGCGCTCTTTAAGACGAACTTTCAGTAGTTCAGCCATACGTTGCTCTACATCGTAGAGAATTTCTTCTCTATCGGTATTTTGGTTCAAATGATTACGCACCTCATTGAGATAGTTATTGAGGGCATTGTAGGCGGTTTCTTCGATGATAAAAGAAAAACCACCCAAACTGATGTTTTTTATTTTGTCCATAATTTAAATAATTTTATCAATCATTGTTTGTAAATCACGCCAGGCTTTTACGGTTTCGTTTAGGAAGCGTCTGCCTGATTCGGTTAGTATGTAGTATTTACGAGGAGGCCCTGAAGTAGATTCTTTCCATTGATAGGTAAGTAGCCCGCTGTTTTTCAATCGGGTAAGCAAAGGGTATAACGTTCCTTCGACCACTATCATATCGGCTGTTTTGAGCGCCTCAATCAGGTCGGAAACATAAGCTTCTTTGTTTTTGTCAATAATGGAAAGAATACACATTTCTAAGATGCCTTTGCGCATTTGTGTTCTTGTTTTTTCGACATTAAATTCTTCCATAGTTTTGATGTTTTTAAATTCGGGGCAAAGATACGACAAAAATAAGTATTATGCAATACATAGTACCAAAAATAATCAATATTTTTGTAATAGAAGTGTTTAAGTCACTGATTTATTGATAGAAAGAAAAGGTAAGAAAAAGATATATTTTTTTGGTGGTAGAGAGGTATTTTGGGTATGGGGAGCTTATAGAGAGCTTATAGGAAGCTTATACGAATCTTGGACGATTGGTATAGGAAGGGTGTGTAATGCACTATGTATGAGAGGGATAGAGAGGGATAGAGAGCGAAGAAAAATGACATTAAAAGTAAGTTTAGTAGGGTGATAAAAGGTAAAAAGCTAAAAAAGGAATTGGCTTTTGAAGGAAGTGTAATAAAAAAATGCCAAAGGTGTGAACCACACAGGCGGTTAACATCTTTGGCAAAGTTATGATTATTTGTAATTAAATTAAGCTTGTCCGGTTACACCAAAGAGAGGTATGGCGTGACGGTCGTCGCTATTGGTAATAGTGCCATTGGCTTGTTCAAACTTCTGGATATTATCATCTAAGGCGAATAGCAGACGTTTGGCGTGCTCAGGGGTAAGGATAATGCGACTGCGCACTTTCCCTTTGGGCATACCTGGCATTACGCTCACAAAATCGACTACGAACTCGGTAGACGAGTGGTTGATAATTGCTAAGTTAGAGTATACTCCCTTGGCAATCTTGTCGTCGAGCTCAATGCTCAACTGTCCTTCTTTTTCTTCTACTTCGTCCATTGTCTATCTCGATTTTTTCTTTTCTACCACGGGTTCTAAGTCGGCCTTAGAGCCTACGATGATTTTCTCGTATTCTTTGAGTCCGGTACCTGCTGGTATACGGTGACCTACGATTACATTTTCTTTCAAGCCGTCGAGGAAGTCTACTTTACCACTTACCGCTGCTTCATTTAATACCTTCGTAGTTTCTTGGAAAGAAGCTGCTGAGATAAACGATTTGGTTTGCAACGATGCACGAGTGATACCTTGTAGCACTGGCATAGCAGTAGCAGGAATCACATCGCGGGCGATTACCAAGTTCTTATCGGAGCGTTTGAGTAGTGAGTTCTCATCGCGCAATTCACGCAGGCTCACTATTTGTCCGGCTTTTAAGTTTTCAGAGTCTCCGGCGTCTTCTACTACTTTCTTACCAAACAAGCGGTCGTTTTCCTCGATAAAGTCGTCTTTGTGAACTAACTGACCTTCGAGGTAAAGAGTATCACCTGGATCTTGGATTTCCACTTTACGCATCATCTGGCGAACGATAACCTCAAAGTGTTTATCGTTAATTTTCACTCCTTGTAAGCGGTATACCTCTTGTACTTCGTTTACTAAATACTGTTGTACTGCCGATGGTCCTTTAATACGCAAGATATCATCAGGTGTTACAGAGCCGTCAGAAAGTGGTTTACCTGCACGTACAAAGTCGTTTTCTTGTACCAAGATTTGGCTCGATAATTTCACCAAATATTTGCGTTCTTCGCCCGAGCGTGAGGTAACGATTATCTCTTTATTACCGCGTTTGATTTTACCGAACGATACTACCCCGTCAATTTCAGAAACGATAGCAGGGTTCGATGGGTTACGTGCTTCGAAGAGCTCAGTAACACGAGGAAGCCCTCCTGTAATATCCCCAGCTTTGGCAGAGCTACGCGGTATTTTCACGAGCACCTTACCTTCTTCAATCTTGCTGTTGTTGTCCACCATAATGTGAGCACCCACAGGTAAGTTGTAAGAGCGGAGCGTTTCGCCATTCTTATCAGTGATGAGCAAGGTAGGAATCAGCTTCTTGTTACGCGATTCTACAATCACTTTTTCTTGGAAGCCTGTTTGCTCGTCTATTTCCACTTGGTAAGTAACTCCCTGTTCGATATCTTCATAAGCGATTTTACCAGAGTATTCCGAGATGATTACCGCATTATAGGGATCCCATTGGAAGAGTAAAGTTCCTTTTTTCACTTCTTCTTTGTCTTTTACAAAGATGTGCGCTCCATAAGGAATATCGTGTGTTTGAAGTACCATTTTGGTAGTAGGGTCAAGCACGCGGAGCTCAGATGAACGCACTACTACGTCCACAGGGTTTTGTTCGTTGTCTTTACCACGAACTACGCGTAAGTCTTCTATTTCTAGTACACCGTCAAAACGGGCTTCAGTTTTATTTTCTTCTGATACGTTACCTGCAACCCCACCTGCGTGGAAGGTACGCAAGGTAAGCTGGGTACCTGGTTCACCGATAGACTGGGCAGCAACTACCCCTACGGCTTCCCCTTTCTGTACCATACGTCCGGTAGAAAGGTTGCGACCGTAACATTTTGCACAAATACCGTGTTTTGCTTCACAGGTAAGTGCCGAGCGTACTTCTATCATATCGATAGGAGCGGCTTCTATTTTATCTACTATTTTTTCAGTAATTTCTTCACCAGCACCCACAATAAGTTCTTCAGTGAGAGGATTGTATACATCGTGAAGCGACACACGTCCTAAAACGCGCTCGCCAAGAGTTTCTACTACTTCCTCGTTCTTTTTGAGGGCACGTACTTCTACTCCACGCAAGGTACCACAATCTTCGGTGTTGATGATTACGTCTTGCGATACGTCTACCAAACGACGAGTTAAGTAACCTGCGTCGGCTGTTTTCAAAGCGGTATCGGCAAGACCTTTACGGGCACCGTGGGTAGAGATAAAGTATTCGAGGATAGACAGTCCTTCTTTAAAGTTCGACAAGATAGGGTTCTCGATGATTTCACCACCCCCTACGCTCGATTTCTTAGGTTTTGCCATCAAACCACGCATACCGGTAAGCTGACGAATTTGCTCCTTAGAACCACGCGCTCCCGAGTCGAGCATCATATATACTGAGTTGAATCCTTGCTGGTCTGTACTGATGCGTTTCATCGCCAATTCAGTAAGTTGCGCATTGGTAGATGTCCACACGTCAATCACCTGATTATAACGTTCGTTGTTGGTGATGAGCCCCATATTATAGTTCATCATAATACCATCTACGAGTCCGTTAGCTTCGGCTATCATATCAGCTTTTTCTTGCGGAATGATGATATCCCCTAAACTAAACGACAATCCGCCTTTAAAGGCAAAACGGTATCCCATATTCTTGATTTTGTCAAGGAAGTCTCCCGTTACAGGAATGCTGGTAGCTTTGAGGATACGACCGATGATATCACGCAATGATTTTTTGGTAAGTACCTCGTTGATGTAGCCTACTTCCAAAGGCACAAGCTCATTGAAGAGCACACGTCCAGTGGTAGTTTCTACTACGGGATAATACACATTGCCATTTTCGTCGAGGTCACGCACTTTCACTTTAATAAAAGCATTTAAGCTGAGCTTTCCTTCGTTATAAGCGATATTCACTTCTTCTGCTGAATAAAAAACTGAGCCTTCCCCTTTAATAGGATGTTCAGGGGTAGACTTACGACCTTTGGTGATGTAGTAAAGCCCCAAGACCATATCTTGTGAAGGTACAGTAATAGGCGAACCATTCGCAGGGTTGAGGATATTGTGTGAAGCCAACATCAAGAGTTGTGCCTCTAAGATAGCCTCAGGACCTAATGGCAAGTGCACCGCCATTTGGTCACCGTCGAAGTCGGCATTGAACGCTGTACATACAAGCGGGTGCAACTGTATTGCTTTCCCTTCGATGAGCTTAGGTTGGAATGCCTGAATACCCAAACGGTGCAAAGTAGGAGCACGGTTCAGTAGTACAGGGTGACCTTTGATCACATTCTCCAAGATATCCCATACTACGGGCTCTTTCTTGTCAATGATTTTCTTAGCTGATTTCACCGTTTTCACAATACCGCGCTCGATGAGCTTACGTATTACAAACGGCTTATAGAGTTCGGCTGCCATATTCTTTGGCAAACCACATTCGTACATTTTGAGTTCAGGACCTACCACAATTACCGAACGTGCTGAATAGTCTACACGTTTACCGAGGAGGTTCTGACGGAAGCGCCCTTGCTTACCTTTCAATGAGTCAGAAAGTGATTTAAGCGGACGATTAGACTCTGTTTTTACAGCTGATGATTTACGTGTGTTGTCGAAAAGTGAATCTACCGACTCTTGAAGCATACGTTTCTCATTGCGCAAAATCACATCAGGCGCTTTGATTTCCATCAATCGTTTTAAACGGTTATTGCGAATAATCACACGTCTGTAAAGATCGTTAAGGTCGGAAGTCGCAAAACGTCCCCCATCGAGCGGTACCAACGGGCGCAATTCAGGCGGAATCACAGGAATCACCTTCATTATCATCCATTCAGGCTTGTTCTCGCGGTTTCTTTGAGATTCGCGGAACGCCTCCACCACTTGTAAGCGTTTAAGAGCTTCAGTTTTGCGTTGTTTAGAACTTTCGTTATTAGCTTTGTGACGCAAGTCGTAAGAAAGTGCGTCTAAATCCAAACGTTCTAAGAGTTCAAGAAGGCACTCAGCCCCCATTTTAGCGATAAACTTATTAGGGTCAGTATCTTCTAAATATTGGTTATCAGCAGGAAGACTCTCAGTAATAGCGAGATATTCTTCTTCTGAAAGGAAGTCTAAGTATTGTAAATCTTCACCTTCTGGTCCTTTGGCAATACCTGGTTGGATAACTACATAGCGCTCGTAGTAGATGATCATATCCAACTTTTTCGAAGGAAGCCCTAACAAATAACCTATTTTGTTAGGTAATGAGCGGAAATACCAAATGTGAGCGATAGGCACCACAAGGTTGATATGTCCTACTCTTTCGCGGCGTACTTTTTTCTCGGTTACTTCCACGCCACAACGGTCGCAGACGATGCCTTTATAACGAATGCGTTTGTATTTACCACAAGCACATTCATAGTCCTTTACAGGACCAAAAATACGCTCACAAAACAACCCGTCGCGTTCAGGTTTGTGAGTACGATAGTTGATAGTTTCAGGTTTAGTAACCTCACCGCGTGAAACGGCTAAGATAGATTCAGGAGAGGCCAAACCAATCGAAATCTTATCAAATTTAGGAACAGCTGTATTTTTTTCTCTTGCCATATTATTTATGGTGAATATAATAAATTTATCGGGCTTCATAGAGGTCTCCCCACGAAGCCTATTTACAAAATATCGTGCAAAAGTACAACTATTTTTTAAAATAGCAATTATTTTTTCGTAATATTTTTAGAAGAATATTTTAAGAGGTTGATAGTTAGTAGCATAAAATTTATCGAAGTCTTAAACTTTTACACTTTCAAAGTTTCTGCACGTCTGTTCTGCTACAGCCTTTGCCAAAGTTTCTAATTTGCTTGTCGTGCTACGATTTTCTCAAAGTTGAAATCTCCTCCGTATTACCTTCATCATTCGTCCCTGGTCATTCGTCATTTCTTCCCTTATCCATCACTACCTTCCCTCTCTTTGAGGTAGCCAGCAATAGCTGGGTATGTGCCCCGCGAAAGCAAAGTATGTGTAAAGAGGGAGGTTTGTCTCCTTTTCCAGCTTGTCCCCTTCGGGAATTTTGGGGCTTACCGAATTAATGAGTCGCCACAGTTTCCCTTTTTGAAGGTAGCCAGCAATAGCTGGATATGTGCCCCGTGAAAGCGGAATATGTGAGAAGGGGGAGGTTTCTTTCGCTTCCCCGTCACACTTCCCCTAGTGCCTATGGCCTAAGGCCTAGTGCCTCTTCCTCTTTCTTTCGCCTCGAAACCCCGTTTTTACCATTTTTTGCATCGCTGTATTATACTATGAGTCAATCACTTATACACCCTTTCTATACCAATCGTCCAAGATTCGTATAAGCTTCCTATAAGCTCTCTATAAGCTAACCCCACCCTCCTTACACCCTTTTTTCACCAAAAACTCTCCCTTCCTTCTTCCGAACTTTTCCGTTTCCTTCCGAACTCCTCAACCTTTCCCCATTTGCTAATTGTTCCCCGCCTGCCGTGCTACGGCTGCCTGTGCGGCTCGCACCTTTGGCAAAGTTGATTATTTCTGGTATTATTGGTATTATTTGGTATTATTGGCATTTATCTCATTCTCCAATCTGCTAATTTGCTAATTTTCTCCGCCCGTCGTGCTACGATCTTCTTTTTTATCCATTTCTTCTATTGGGAAAAGGTGCAATACGCTTTTATCTTCTACAAAATCGAACATTTCATAGATTTCTTCTAAAAACTCTCCCGAAATATCAAACTTTTCAGCCAATATTTGAGTATCTTCCGCTTTGTAGGCAAATAAGATTTGCTCCAAAAGATTCCTACGTTTATTTTTTCCCCCAGTCAACAGGTGCCCATTGTGTGAGCTCCCAAGGGAAGTCGTTGATGTTATCGAACTTGCCGTACTTCTTCTCAAACTCCCCATCGTGTTCCCAAGGGTCTAACCCGTGGATCGCAAGCTCATAAATGCCGTGCTCGGTGGTGAAAGTGTGGCAAAATGCGTTCTTATCAGCGGCATAAGCCCCATATTTCTGCACCGCCTTGGCAATCATCAGGGTCATAGGACCCAATCCGAGTTTATCCAAGTCCACTTTCGGGTCGATACGGCACCATTGCCCTTCCATTGGGGCATCGGCATCGTCCAGATCGCCATCGCCAGCCTTCGCAGGCCACGAAAAGCCTTTACGGGCGTGCGCTATGGTGAACGATAGGGCGTGATTGATCTCCCCTGCCCTCACTTCCTCGATACCGATCTGCGACAGCGGATTGAGCATTCCCACTACCGAGCTACCGCCTTTGGTAAGGCGCATCCAATAGTTGTCCTTAGCGAGCCCTCGCAGGCCTGGCTTTGCAATGAAGTAGCCCGAGCCTTTAAATTTGTACTCACCGCTGTTCACATACGTTACTCCGAAGTACTGACGCATCACTCCTGTTGCCACGTCGTACACCGCCATATGCGCATCGTTCCCAGCGGCAGGCTTGGCATCGTGCACGATAGGCTGACGCCCTCCCGTGTATTTATAGAGGTCAGCATCGTCTCGCTCACGGTGTCCTTCGGGGATAAAATTAGCATAATGCTGGTTCTTATCATTACTATCTACTATAATTATGGTGTAATTATAGTGCTGACGAGTAATAGTGGTGATCACCCCATAAGGATTGGTTGCCAGCGATTTCATTTTGGCTGCAATCGCTGCTGAATTGGGCGCGAGAGGCATCTCTTTGTCTACCCTTCGCGTAAAAACGGTCCCCTTTGCCACATAGTTCTTTCCGAAAAGGTCGCCCGAAGTTTTGTACACTACGCTGGGGTCGATCGGATCCTCTCCGCCGCCTCCGTTGCTGTCCTTTCCGCAAGCCACAAGGGCAAATGCTGCTACTAATGTTATGAACTTTTTCATAGTCGGTTGTTATTTAAATGTTTGTTATCCTTTTACAGTTTACCTACGATGCTTCTGCTGTTCATCTTCTCCTGCTTGTTTGCCACAAGCAGATAATATGAGTAAAAAGAAAATAAGTGTTTTGTTACGTATCATTTTAAATATTTTTATTGATTTCATACTCTCCTCTAAAATCAACTCAAAGAGAGTTGTACTGCCGACTATTATCTTAACCTTGTATGTTTTTTTGCATATAGCTAATCATTATAAAATATATTCGTTATCCGCTAATAGTTTCTAAGCTAAGACAATAGTTATCATTGAGCCTTATATTCACCAAGTGTCCCAAAAAGTAATCAGGGTTGATATTCTGTATTATCGTCAGTGATGTAAGTAAGTTGTTGCATAATAATTCTTTTTAGAAAGAAAACGCGCAAATATACATTTTTTTCAGCGAAAAACAATATTTTGATTTTAATTTCCTAATTTTGTATCCCAAAAGGAATAATGATGAAAGAACTAAAAAATCTATTACAGCAAGTCGCTACTATCACCCAAAAGAACAACGAACTTTTGGACGCTACGGGAGGGCGCTTTAATATGTTTCGCATCTGTGGGGTAAATCATTATGAAAATACCCATTCTGCCATTATTGCCGAATTGCTAAACCCCAAGGGCTCTCATTCACTAAAATCATCCTTCCTTGAAGCTTTTTTAAATCTAATCGACAAAGATTCTATACCCACTACATTCAATCCCTCAACAGCAACTGCTTATACCGAATATACTACCGATAACGGACGTATAGATATCCTCATAGAAGACGACCAAAAGAATGCTCTTATCATAGAAAATAAAATCTACGCACCTGACCAACGCGAACAATTAAAACGCTACAACCAATACTCTCAAAAACAGTATAAGGCGTATAAGATTTATTATCTTACACTCTTGGGAGATAAGGCTTCAGAGCAAAGCGGTGAGGGGGTGAACTACCTACCCATTTCTTATTCTGATACTATTATCAAGTGGTTAGACCAATGTATTACCCTATCAACTCGCTTGCCCATAGTACGTGAAACCCTCATTCAGTACAGTAACCATTTAAAAACACTCACAAATCAAGATATGAACACCAAAAATCAAGAAGAAATAGTAAAAACTTTAGGTGATTTTGGCAACTTAGAAGCTGTACAAAGCATTTTTCTGAACTATCCCAAAGTATTTAATTACTTAGCCCAAACACATTTTAACCCTAAAATGGACACCTTTGCTAAGGACAGAGAATTAGAATACCATTACGAGGAAGCTCACGAATCACATATAAGCTTTTATCTTAGTTGTAAAGAATGGGAAGACAAAGTAAATATAAGCTTCGATTTTGAAGAAGGAGGTTATTACTACGGAGTATATAATGACCCCAAAAAGTATCAACTTTCAGAAGAAAATAAAATAACCTTGCACCAACGTTTGCAAGAAAAAGGAATTCCTATTCGTGAAACAGAATGGTATCCTTTTTATGAAAACATCAGCAATCTAACCATTGAACATTGGGAGAGAGATATTGTAAAGAGTGATGCTTTCTTCGAGAGTTGCAAACAAAGAGTAGAAATACTATTAGACGCCTTAAAAGGATTAAATTTCTAGTAAATAATCTACCATTTGCTGTCTAACTCCTATATAAAAACAAAAATTCCAAACTACTGAACATTCAATAGTTTGGAATTTTATTATAATTTCAACAATTAATTATTAACCATTAATAATTAATCATTATTCTTCAAGTCTAATATCCAATCCAAGACCTTTAAGCTCGTGCATCAATACGTTGAACGATTCTGGTAAGCCTGGTTCTGGCATTGTCTCACCTTTTACAATCGCTTCGTAAGTTTTGGCACGACCTACTACGTCATCGGATTTTACAGTTAAGATTTCACGTAAGGTACTAGAAGCTCCATAAGCCTCCAATGCCCATACCTCCATCTCTCCAAAACGCTGTCCACCAAATTGGGCTTTACCTCCCAATGGCTGTTGGGTGATAAGTGAGTACGGACCGATAGAACGCGCGTGCATCTTATCGTCAATCATATGTCCGAGCTTAATCATATAAATTACCCCTACAGTGGCTTTTTGGTCGAAACGTTCACCAGTACCACCATCGTATAGGTAAGTATGACCGAAACGCGGTACGCCTGCTTCATCGGTAAGCTCATTAATTTGCTCAAGCGATGCTCCATCGAAGATAGGAGTTGCAAACTTCTTGCCGAGCTTTTGTCCTGCCCAACCCAATACAGTTTCGTATATCTGACCGATGTTCATACGTGAAGGTACCCCAAGTGGGTTCAACACGATGTCTACCGGAGTTCCGTCTTCAAGGAATGGCATATCCTCATCGCGAACGATACGTGCTACGATACCCTTGTTACCGTGACGACCTGCCATCTTATCTCCTACTTTTAGTTTACGTTTCTTAGCTACGTAAATTTTAGCTAATTTTAGGATACCTGCAGGTAATTCGTCACCCACAGCAATGGTAAATTTATCGCGACGTAATCCTCCTTGTAGGTCATTTTCACGAATGCGATAGTTGTGCAAAAGGTCGTCTATAAGACCGTTGATGTGCTTATCGTCAGTCCAACCTGCAGAAGTAAGGTGAGCATAATCCTCAATGCCTTCAAGCACTTTCTTAGTATATTTCTTACCTTTAGGCACAATTTCTTCACCGAGGTCGTTCACTACTCCTTCCGAAGTCTTTTCAGCTACCAAACTGTATAGTTTTTCCAATAATTTAGAGCGAAGAGCTTCAAACTTAGCGTTGTAATCAGCTTCTAATTGTGCTACGTCTTCTTTATCTTTACTGCGTTTGCGTTTGTCTTTTACCGCACGTGAGAACAATTTCTTGTCGATAACCACCCCGTAAAGTGAAGGTGAAGCTTTTAGAGAAGCGTCTTTCACATCACCCGCTTTATCACCAAAGATAGCACGGAGGAGTTTCTCTTCAGGGGTAGGGTCTGATTCTCCTTTAGGAGTAATCTTACCGATAAGAATATCTCCTGGGCGTACTTCTGCTCCAATGCGAATCATACCGTATTCGTCCAAATCTTTGGTTGCATCTTCCGATACGTTAGGGATATCATTGGTAAGCTCTTCGGCTCCCAATTTAGTATCACGCACTTCCAAAGCGTATTCATCAATGTGGATAGAAGTGAATAAATCCTCACGTACAGCGCGTTCCGAAATCACAATCGCGTCCTCAAAGTTATAACCTTTCCAAGGCATAAACGCTACCTTCATATTACGACCGAGTGCTAACTCTCCGTTTTCAGTAGCATAACCTTCACACAACACCTGACCTTTTTTCACTCTCTCACCTTTTTCAACTATCGGTTTTAGGTTGATACAAGTGCCTTGGTTTGTTTTTTGGAATTTGATAAGGTTATATACTGTTTCATCAGCATCAAAGCTCACTAATTTTTGTTCATCAGTGCGGTCATAAGTGATAATGATTTTATCAGCATCTACATAATCAACTGTACCATCACCCTCTGCATTCATAAGCACACGGGCATCCGAAGCTACACGGCGTTCCAAACCTGTTCCTACAATAGGTGCTTCAGGTCTTAACAAAGGTACTGCCTGACGCATCATATTCGAGCCCATCAACGCACGGTTCGCGTCGTCGTGTTCCAAGAACGGAATAAGGGAAGCCGAAATAGAAGCGATTTGGTTAGGCGCCACGTCTATATATTGTACTTCGTTAGGTTCAATTACAGGGAAGTCACCATCTTCTTTTACAACCACTTTTTCCTCAATGATAT
The DNA here is from genome assembly GCF_013394735.1 of Capnocytophaga sp. oral taxon 902. Lineage (NCBI taxonomy): Bacteria > Pseudomonadati > Bacteroidota > Flavobacteriia > Flavobacteriales > Flavobacteriaceae > Capnocytophaga > Capnocytophaga sp. oral taxon 902. The sequence continues at coordinate 816,221 of NZ_CP058261.1, read as the reverse complement.
TAGCTTTATCGTCTAATGCGATATTAGCCATACCAATTTTGAGTCCTTCTTCGTCTTCGGCAGTCAGGTAGGTCATATCTTTAAGATCTACCTTCCCATTAGTAACTTTGTGGTAAGGCGTTTCTATAAAGCCCATACCGTTTACCTTCGAGAATACCGCCAACGAAGATATCAAACCGATATTTGGCCCTTCTGGGGTTTCAATAGGACACAAGCGTCCGTAGTGAGTATAGTGTACGTCTCGCACCTCGAAGCCCGCACGCTCACGCGACAAACCTCCAGGTCCTAAGGCAGACAAACGGCGTTTGTGGGTAATCTCAGCCAATGGATTCGTTTGATCCATAAACTGAGATAATTGGTTTGTACCAAAGAACGAGTTAATCACAGACGAAAGGGTCTTCGCATTGATTAAATCGATAGGAGTAAATACCTCGTTGTCACGTACGTTCATACGTTCGCGAATAGTGCGCGACATACGAGAAAGACCTACGCCAAATTGAGCTGCCAATTGCTCTCCTACCGTACGCACACGGCGGTTAGACAAGTGGTCGATATCATCTACCTCTGCTTTAGAGTTGATGAGCTCAATCAAGTATTTTACAATGGTAATGATATCCTCTTTGGTAAGCACTTGCTTTTCCATAGGGGTATCCAATCCCAATTTTTTGTTGATACGGTAACGCCCTACGTCTCCCAAGTTGTAACGTTGGTCTGAGAAGAATAGCTTGTCGATAATACCGCGAGCAGTTTCCTCATCGGGCGGTTCAGCATTACGCAACTGTCGGTAAATGTGTTCTACTGCTTCTTTCTCAGAGTTGGTAGGGTCTTTTTGTAAAGTATTGTGGATAATGGTATAGTCGGTAGCCTGACTATCTTCTTTGTGAAGAAGAATGGTCTTTACATCAGCTTCTAAGATTTCTTGAATGTTATCTTCATCGAGTACAGTATCGCGGTCGAGGATAATCTCATTACGCTCAATAGATACTACCTCTCCGGTATCTTCGTCTACGAAGTCTTCGTGCCAAGTATTGAGCACACGGGCAGCCAAACGACGACCGATGTATTTTTTAAGCCCTGTTTTAGAAACCTTTATTTCTTCTGCAAGGTCGAATATTTCCAATATATCTTTATCGCGTTCAAACCCAATCGCACGGAAGAGTGTTGTAACAGGGAGTTTCTTCTTACGGTCGATATAGGCATACATCACGTTGTTGATATCGGTAGCAAACTCAATCCACGAACCTTTGAAAGGAATAATACGTGCAGAGTAGAGTTTAGTACCATTAGCGTGAAACGACTGACCGAAGAATACCCCTGGTGAACGGTGTAACTGCGATACTACTACACGCTCAGCTCCGTTGATAACGAATGTTCCGCTTGCCGTCATATAAGGGATTGTGCCCAAATAAACGTCTTGTACGATAGTTTCAAAATCTTCGTGCTCGGGGTCAGTACAATAAAGCTTTAATCGGGCTTTCAGAGGCACACTATAGGTAAGACCGCGTTCTATACATTCTTGGATAGTGTAGCGAGGAGGGTCTACGAAATAGTCGAGAAACTCCAATACGAATTGGTTGCGAGTGTCCGATATAGGAAAGTTCTCTTTAAAGGTATGATACAATCCCTCGTGCACTCGGTCTTCCGATTTGGTCTCCATCTGAAAGAACTCTTGAAACGATTTGATTTGAATATCCAAGAAGTCAGGATATTCAGGAACGTGTTTCACGGAAGCAAAATTCACTCTTGCGGTTTGATTCGTAAGCATTTTCTTTACTTTAATATTATTGTTTAATCGTTAGTAGTAAGTTGTTAGTCGTGAGTTTGTCATAGTTAAGACTTTGTTAAAGTCCTAAACTTTTTTAAAGTTGATATGGCACAAATCTCTTGCCATAATATCGTTGTTGTATTGTTGTTTTTTTAAGTAAGTTACTAAAATAAAGGTTCTTGATAATTACTTCTAAAATCTCTTATTTCTATTACATTAAGTTCTTTGTATACTTTATAATAAATTACAAACCTTTTATTTAGGAAATATTTTCTATATAAATCCTTAATTTCACTATAAACTGCTAAAAAATAAGGGTTTTCAACTAACTCATCTTCTAAGGCTTCAACAGCTTGTATTATCTTAAATGAATAATCAAAAGAACCATTGTGTTTCTCCCAATAGTCGAGAGCATCGTAATATTTTCTTTTAGCCTCTATTACCCAACTTACTCGCATATCTTTCCCGTACTTCTTTCCGTACTTCTTCACTACTCATTATCATTCCTAATTTTGATTGCTCTTCTGCAATCGCTAAACTCTTTAGCTCATCAGGTGTTAATTGATAGTAAAAATCTTCTTTTTCAAAAGAATGTTTACGGTCATCTATTTCTGTATTCAATAGAGTTTCCATAGCCTATTATTTAAATTACAAAATGGTTTAGGTCTAATTCCTACTGAAAAAGACCTAAACCTTATAGGGTTTATAAGTAAAATTATTTCAATTCTACTTCTGCACCAGCTTCTTCTAAAGATTTTTTAAGCCCTTCAGCTTCTTCTTTAGAAACACCTTCTTTTACTTTTGAAGGAGCGCCGTCTACTACTTCTTTAGCTTCTTTTAGTCCAAGACCAGTTAAGTCTTTTACTAATTTAACAACCGCTAATTTGTTAGCACCTGCTGATTTCAAGAATACATCAAATTCTGTTTTTTCAGCACCAGCTTCTGCTGCACCTCCGGCTACTGCACCTCCAGCTGCTACTGCTACTGCTGCAGCTGCTGGCTCAATGCCGTACTCATCTTTCAAGATTTGTGCAAGCTCGTTTACTTCTTTAACGGTTAAGTTTACTAATTGTTCTGCGAATTTTTTTAAATCTGCCATTTTTCTATCGTTTTTGTTTAATTGTTTAAAAATAATTTTGTGCGTTTAGTTTTATTTTTCAGATAAGGTCTTGATGATACCAGCCAATTTACCTCCTCCTGATTTAAGAGCTGAAACAACGTTCTTGGCAGGTGATTGGAGCAAGCCAATGATTTCACCAATAACTTCGTTCTTAGATTTGAGAGCTGATAAGGCGTCTAATTGATTGTCGCCGATAAATACAGCTGCATCTACATATGCCCCTTTCAAGATAGGTTTCTCTGATTTCTTGCGGAACTCTTTAATGAGCTTAGCAGGAGCGTTCCCTACTTCAGCATACATCAATGAGGTATTTCCTTTAAGAATAGTTGGCAATTCACCAAACTCTTTTTCTGAAACTTCCATTGCTTTGGCAAGCAAAGTGTTCTTTACAACTGCCAATTTGATATTTGCTTTGAAACAAGCACGACGCAATGCGCTTGTGTCCTGAGCATTCAAACCAGTTAAATCTGTTACATAAATAACATTACTCTCAGCTAACTGTGCAGTTAAATTATCTATTACTAATGATTTTTCTTCTCTTGTCATAATTTTGGTTTTTAACTACAAATTAAACTGTTTTAGTATCTACTGCAATACTTGGGCTCATAGTAGATGAAAGATAAATCGATTTCATATACGCACCCTTAGCGGCAGTAGGTTTCATCTTTATTAATGTTTGAATTAACTCATTGGCGTTGTCTACAATCTTATCGGCAGTGAAGGATATTTTACCGATAGAGGCGTGAACGATACCTGTTTTGTCTACACGGAAGTCGATTTTACCAGACTTTACTTCTTGTACAGCTTTCCCGATTTCCATAGTAACAGTACCAGTTTTAGGGTTTGGCATCAAGCCTCGAGGACCCAATACTCGTCCTAAAGGACCTAACTTACCCATTACTGCTGGCATAGTAACGATTACGTCTACATCTGTCCAACCATCTTTTATCTTTTGTAGATATTCATCAAGCCCTACATAGTCAGCTCCAGCAGCTTTAGCTTCTGCTTCTTTCTCTGGAGTTACTAAGGCAAGCACTCGCACGTCTTTACCTGTTCCGTGAGGAAGCGTAACTACGCCTCGCACCATTTGGTTTGCTTTACGTGGGTCTACCCCTAAACGCACTGCAATGTCCACAGAAGCATCAAATTTAGTGTAAGTGATTTCTTTGAGTAATGCTGAAGCCTCTTTTAATGAATAGAGTTTGTTTCTATCAACTTTTGCAAGAGCTTCTTTGTGTTTCTTTGTTAATTTTGCCATATTGCTTTGCGATTAAAAAGGTTTTTCTCCAGTTACTGTAATACCCATTGAACGTGCCGTACCAGCAACCATACTCATTGCAGATTCAATTGTAAATGCACTCAAATCCGGCATTTTGTCTTCTGCAATTGCTCTCACTTGTTCCCAAGTGATACTTGCTACTTTCTTACGGTTTGGCTCTCCGGAACCTCCTTTAACCTTAGCGGCTTCCAACAGCTGAACAGCAGCAGGCGCAGTCTTGATAACAAAGTCGAATGACTTGTCTTTGTAAACGGTGATAACCACAGGAAGTACTTTCCCTTGTTTGTCCTGCGTACGTGCGTTGAACTGCTTGCAGAACTCCATAATATTAACACCGGCAGCACCTAATGCGGGTCCAATTGGTGGCGAAGGATTCGCTTGACCTCCCCGAGCTTGTAGTTTAACTACTTTACTAACTTCTTTTGCCATTGTTTATAATTAATAATTTATTTAAATGCCTCTTTTATGAGGGCTTTGTTACAATTTCTCTACTTGGGTGTAGCTTAGCTCTAATGGCGTTTTGCGCCCAAAGATTTTTACCATCACTTCAAGTTTGCGCTTCTCTTCATTCACGCGCTCTATGGTAGCATTAAAGCCATTGAAAGGCCCATCTATAAGTTTCACCATTTCACCTACTTCAAACGGAATCGCTACCGTCTCTACCGTCTCAGCCAATTCATCTACCTGACCGAGCATACGGCTTACATCAGCTTTGCGCAAGGGTAGTGGGTCACCTCCTTTGGTTTCACTCAAAAAACCTACTACTCCTGGGATAGACTTAATGATATGCACTACCTCGCCAGCTAAGTGAACTTTTACCATTACATAACCGGGCATATGAACCCTATCCTTAGTGGTCTTCTTGCCATTGCGCACCTGAACCACCTTTTCAGTAGGCACTAATACTTCTTCCACATAGTCCGCATACCCCAATCGTGAGGTCTCGTTCTCTATGTAGTTCTTTATTTTGTTCTCCTGACCGGTAACGGTTTTAATTACATACCATTTTTTTTCTATTAATCCAGACATCCTCGCTGTTTTTATTTCATAAATTCAAAATACTTACCTATAAGGTATTCAAATGAAGAATCCATTCCCCAAATTACTAATGAAAATAAGATGGAAAACACCACTACTACCACCATTTCTCTCTGTGCGTCCGAAATAGTAGGCCAAGTAACGTGGTTCGTTAGCTCTTCATAAGACTCTTTAATGTATTGAATCATAACTTATTAGTGTTATAAGTGAGTAATATTACGCCTATTTATGTGCGCTTTTGGGTGGCAAAAGTACGGCGAATTTTTCAATCCGCCAAACTTTTCACATTATTTTTTTAATATTTATTCTTCCCTACCTAATTCTTTTACCTCTCACCTTATTATCTCCTATCTTTTACCATTCCCGTCCACCTCATTATCTTTTACTCACATACCCAGCTGTGAGCCCTCGCTGGCTTCACCTTTCTCGTCCACGTCATTATTTTTTACCTTTTATCTTTTACCTTTTATCTTTTACCTTTTATCTTTTATCTTTTACCTTTCCCTCCCACTATTCCAAAGCACAATCTTTCCACCCTACCGCTTCTCTGTATAAACTTAGTGACCTATGTGGCACTACCACTTTACCGCGGTAGCCTATTTTATTTATAATAGGAGGTGTTGTAGCTTTACTGTGTAATTCCATAAGTCCACTATTCTCAAAGGCTCCTAAATCTATTTTTTCTATGGTGTTCGGCAAATTCAGCTCTTTTAAATTCGCGCAACCGTAAAACGCCTGCACCCCTATTGAAGTCGTAAACTTTGATAGTTTTACCTCTATGAGGTTTGTGCAGTTGTAAAATACCTTCGAAGCAATTACGGTTACCGCTTTGGGTAGTTCTACCGTTTGTATATTCTGGCATTCACCAAAAGCAAGACCTCCTATATATTTTACCTCATCAGGTAAATCAATGTATTGCAAACTCTTACAGCCGTAGAAAGCCGCGTAATAAATATTGGTAAGTGCCAAAGGCATCTGCACCCGCACTAGCGAACTACAATTCTTAAAAGCCTGTATATTGATTTTCTCTACCGTATCCGGAATCACAACAGCAGTAAGACTCGTACAGTCCAAAAAAGTATCGTTTAGGATATGGCGTAACCCGTAAGGCAGTTTCACCTTCATCAAACTGCTACAACTGTTGAAAGCACTTGCCCCTAAAAACACTACACTATCAGGGATATCAATGCTTATCAATCGTCTGCAATACTCAAAAGCATCATCACCTATACTCTCCAATTGCTTAGGAAATGTTACCGAAGAGAGGTTTTCGCAGTACGCAAAAGCACTACTTCTTATATTCTTCACGCTTTCAGGGAGCACCGCCTTCTGTAACTGCTTGCATTGGTAGAAGAGTTGTGAAGAAATCACCGATAGTTTTTCGCCGAGAAAATTCACCTGTTGCAAGCCCGAACAATCCATAAAAGCCCGATTGCCCAGCTCACTCACATTTTCCGGAATCTCTATCTTTTTCAGTGAAGAACATCCTCTAAACGCCTCTTCCCCTATATTAGTAACCGAATTAGGCAGATATATCATCAACAGTTTAGTACAATTCGCAAAAGCACGAGCTCCTATATAGGTTACCGAATTAGGTAATATTTCCACTTTCGTAAGGTTAGTACAGCCCGAGAAAGCCCCCTCTTCAATAGTAGTTACCGTTCCCGCAATGCTGATAGATTTCAGTGGAAGACAATCTTTAAAGGCTTCTTTGGCAATTCTGTTTACAGTGCGAGGCAGTTCGATGCTTCCATCGCGGGGCAACTTACTGTTGTCGCATTTCAGCAGTACCCCATCACTGATGATAAGCGCCTCCAATCCCTTTTGTGCAAAGACAAACTGACTTAAAAAGAGAAAACCCAAAAAGAAGTGTTTGTAGATAGTGGTAGTCATTATTCTGATGTTTTTAGGAGGCAAAAGTACATATTTTTAACAGAACTCACAAACACATCTCCTAATTCTCTAATTTTCAAATAGGCTAATTAAATTACCAGTCACGCTATGCTCTCACATAACCTTCGTCAATCGTCCCTCGTCATTTCTTCCCTTTTCCGTCACTACCTTTTCCCTCTCTGAGGTAGCCAGCAATAGCTGGATATGTGTAAAGGGGGAGGTTTGTCACCTTTTCCAGCTTGTCCCCCTTCGGGGGTTCGGGGGCTTACCGAATAAATGACTCGCCACATTCCCCCTCATTGAGGTAGCCAGCGACAGCTGGGTATGTGTAAAGGGGGGAGGTTTCTTTCGCTTCTTCGTCACACTCCCCCTACTGCCTATGCCCTAAGGCCTATTACCTCTTCCTTTTTCTTTCGTCTCGAAACCCTCTTTTTGTCATTTTTTGCATCGCTATATTATGTTATGAATCAACTACTTATACACCCTTTCTATACCAATCGTCCAAGATTCGTATAAGCTTCCTATAAGCTCTCTATAAGCTAAACCCACCCTCCTTACACCCTTTTTTCTCCAAAATCCCTCCCTCCCTTCTTCCGAACTTTTTCGTTCCCTTCCGAAAACTCAGATGTCTCACTTTTAGAGGTATACACTTTGCCAAAGTTTCAAACTTTGGCAAAGTTAAAAGCCTGTCTTGCTACGACTGCCTGTGCGGCTCGCACCTTTGGCAAAGTTAATCTCCTTTGGTTTAATCTTGTAACTCGCACCTCATTTTCTAATTCCCAAATTTTCTAATTTATCAATTAACCATTAACCACTAACCATTTAATCAACAGCCTTTTACCTTTTACCTTTTACCTTTTACTTAAATAATTTTCAGAATTATTTTTGCATTTCCACAAAAAGCATTACTTTTGCCGTTTGATTAATAACACCAAACAATTTTATAAATGAATCAAGGGTTAAAAAATGGCATATTGTTTTATTGAGAGTTGTACTTTGTAGCTTGTCCCCCTTTGGGGGAACGGGGGCTTTTAATGAAACATTTAAACATTCCTTAATCCAACCTGATTCACAATTTATACTTTTATAAACGATTTATAAACAATGGCAGTACTCGAAAAGATTAGAAGTAAAACCGTATTCCTTATCGCGATTATTGGGCTCGCCCTCTTCGCTTTCATCATCTCCGACTTCATAGGTAAAGGGCGCTTTAGCAACCATACGCCCAACGAAATAGGTAGCGTAAATGGCGAAGAGGTACCTATCGATGCATTCCGTCAGCAAGTCGAAAATGCTACCCGTCAAGCTAACGGACAAGTATCTAGCATCGAAGCCGCTAAATACGTCTGGGAACAAAACGTCCAACAAATCCTACTCAACCAACAAATCGAAAAATTAGGTCTCAGTGTAGAAAAAGACCAGATTTTAGCAATTCTTGCTAAAACACCGCTCGCTCAAAACCCTCAGTTTGTGAATGAGTACGGAGTGTTCGACGCAAATAAATTCACCAACTATTTGGCTACCCTCAAAAACACCAATCCACAAGCCTATGCTCAGTGGAAAATGCAAGAAGATGCTATTATCGAAGATGCTAAACAGCGAATGTATTTCAGCCTTATCCGCGCAGGTCTCGGCGTTACCAATACCGAAGCCGAAATGGAATACCATCAAGAAAAAGACCTCGCCGATATCAGCTATGTAGCGTTGCAATACAGCTCTATCGATGATAAAAGCGTAAAGGTAACCGATAGCGAGATACAAGATTATATCAAAAAACACGAAAAGCAATTTAAGCAAGAGGCTTATCGCAATATCCAGTATATAGTAGTGAGCGAAAAACCATCGCAAACCGATATTGAAACCGAAAAAGAAAGCCTACTCAAGCTCTTGCAACCCGAAGTAGTGTTTAACAGCAAAACCAATAAAAACGATACTATTGCAGGCTTTGCTAAAACAAAAAACATCAAAGATTTCGTAGACCGTCATTCCGATGTGCCTTACGATAGCATTTTTGTAAATAAAGATAATCTTCGTTCTTCTTACGCCGATACTCTTTTCAACCTTCCGGTAGGCAAAGTGTTCGGTCCTTATGAAGAAGATGGAAGTCTCAAACTCAGCCGTATGATTGCCAAACAACCAGGCGGTGCTGTGAAAGCAAGCCATATTCTTATAGCCTACGCCGGCAGTCAGGCAGCTACGCCTAATACTACCCGTACTAAGGAAGAAGCTAAGGCAAAAGCCGAAGGGCTTTTAGCTCAAGCCAAAGCAGCAGGTGCTGATTTTGCGCAACTCGCTCGTGAAAATTCTGAAGAACCAGGAGCTGTTTACAGTGCAGGCGACCTCGGGTTCTTCTCCAAAGGCGCTATGGTAAAACCTTTTGAAGAATTTGCTTTCAACAATGCTGTAGGTACTATTGGGTTAGTAGAAACCGATTTTGGTTTCCACGTAGTAAAAGTAACTGATAAAGCCGAAGCAGTGAACATTGCTACTATCAGCCGTAAAGTAGACCCTTCCGAAGCGACCATCAACTCTCTTTTCTCTAAGGTAACCAACTTCGAAATGAAGGCAGCTCAAAACCCCAAAGAGTTTGCTAATATTGCTAAAAAAAGTGAACTTTCAGTGCTCCGTGCCGATAACCTACATAAGAACGACGATCAAATCATAGGATTGGGCTCTAACCGTTCTATCGTACAATGGTTGTTCCAAAAGGACACTAAAATAGGTGATATCAAGAAATTCACCAGTGGTGGTAACTATATTGTAGCCCAATTGGTAAAACAAGGTGAAGAAGGTATTAGCTCAGTACAAGATGCTGCTCCTATGGTAAAACCAATTCTCATTCGCGAGAAAAAAGCCGCTATCTTAAAAGAGAAAGCCAAAGGCAATAGCCTCGAAGCTATCGCTTCAGCTAACAAAACCGAAGTGAAAAGCGCTGCCAACCTCATAATGAAAAACCCAACTATCATAGGCGAAGGACGTGAACCTAAAGTAGTAGGTGCAGCCTTCGGACTCAAACAAGGTCAGCTTTCTAAACCTATCGACGGCGAAAATGCGGTATACGTAATCCAACTTACCTCAGCTACTGTAGCTCCTGCATTGGACAACTACAAAACCTATGCTGAAACTGTTGAGAAACTCCGCACCGACCGTGCTGCTCAAGGTATTCTCAAATCATTAGAAAGCACTGCCACTATTAAAGAAAATCTAAGTGCTTTCTATTAATAAATAGAAGAAATTAGGAAAATAGAAAACAGGAGTTAAAGATGTATGTCTTTAACTCCTGTTTTCTTACATTCAGTAATTTTTCAAATTTGCTAATTTGTTAATCTCAGCTGGCGCGAGCTTGTAGCTCGTGCCCATTCTAATTTTCAAGTTTGCTAATTATTTTTTATCTTTGCACCGCCAACCTTTTACCTTTTACTTTTTATCTTTTACCTAAACAAATGGATTTAAGCAATTACCGAAAAACGTACAACAAGCGTGCTCTTTTAGAAAGCGATGCTCCTGAGAATCCTATGCAGCTCTTTCAAACCTGGTTCTACGAAGCCGATGAGAGCAACAGTGTAGACGAAGCTAATGCGATGTCAGTAAGTACCATAGGGCTCGATGGTTACCCAAAGACCCGCGTAGTACTCCTCAAACAGTACACTTACGAAGGCTTTATTTTCTACACCAATTACAACAGCGAAAAAGGAAAAGCCATTCTCGCCAATCCTCACTTGTGTTTATCTTTCTTCTGGCCCTCTCTCGAAAGGCAAATCATCATCAAAGGTATTGCTGAAAAAGTCCCTGCCAATATTTCCGACGGTTATTTTGAGTCACGCCCTTTGGGCAGTCAGTTAGGAGCAATAGTATCGCCACAAAGCGAAGTAATCCCTTCAAGAGAATACCTCGAAGAGCACCTGCACGCATTAGAAAAACAATACGAAGGCAAAGAAGTACCTCGTCCTGAGCATTGGGGAGGTTTCTTAGTCCGACCACAAAGCCTTGAATTTTGGCAAGGACGCCCTAATCGTCTACACGACCGTCTGCGTTACACTCTTACTGAAGACTACGATTGGAAATTAGAGCGATTAGCGCCGTGAAAGAGTCGCACACTTTGCCAAAGTTTCAAATTTTAGCAAAGTTGAATTGTCAATTATTTATGAATATTCTCTCCGCTGGTGCTAGCTTGTAGCTCGTACCATAATAATACAACATAAAATTGGCAATTATTAACATCTCCTTCCCTAAAGTTAAAGATTAAAAACTAACACCTAAATCCTATGATAGAGAAAGATTACCTCAAACGGCAAATAGACCTTTTCTTTGAAGAGCTCACCGCACTATTGAGCAAAAAGCCCGCAAAAGAAGAGCAACTCAAATATTTGGACTACTTAGCCGAAAAATATACTCCACACACACTTACTTATTTCATCAATACTCCTACAGATACAATACTTTTAGCCTATAAAAATAGTGAAGATACCTTAGAAATCATCTCAGAACTATTGTTTTTTTTCGATGATAAAGCTACCCTCCAGAAAACCGCTGATATTATAAAATACCTCAATCGTAGCAGCAAAGAATATTCTTTCAGAAGAAATACTCATTTACAAGAACTCATACATAAGTTACAATAACCTTTGGTTAATTTACTAATTTGTAACTATTTCTTATTTTTCACATTGGAAAAAACATTGTTGTACGATGTGATATTTTATTGTATTTGCTTAATAAATAACTATTTGCGTTAATAATAAGAAGAGAGAGTAAAAAATATTTTCACTTTCCTGCACGTAAATAGAAATAAAAATATTACCTTTGTAGCTCAAAAAAACTTTTTGATAAAAACCGATGACAGTAGAAGTAAAAAAAGAAGGTAAATTTTCATACATCGAAAAAGGTGAGGGCACTCCTATCATTATCTTACACGGCTTGATGGGTGGGCTTAGTAACTTTGAAGAAGTAGTTTCTTTTTTTTCCAGCAAATATAAAGTGGTAGTCCCCGAACTGCCTCTCTTCTCTATGCCTTTGCTCACAACTTCGGTGAAAACATTGGCTAAATATATACAGAAATTTATCAAACACAAGAAGTTTGAAAAAGTAATCCTGCTTGGCAATTCACTTGGTGGACACGTAGGCTTGCTCTATGCTAAAATGCACCCTAAAAACGTACTCGGATTAGTGCTTACAGGTAGTTCTGGATTGTATGAGAAAGCAATGAGCGATGGCTATCCACGTCGTGGTGATTACGATTTCATCAAAAAGAAATGCGAAGAAGTGTTCTACGACCCCGCTGTAGCTACTAAAGAAATTGTAGATGAAGTATTTGCTAATATCTCCGATCGTTCTAAACTTATCAAAACTTTGGCACTTGCCAAAAGTGCTATCCGCAACAATATGGCAAAAGATTTGCCTAAAATGGAAACCCCTACTTGCCTCATCTGGGGTAAGAATGACAATGTAACCCCTCCTAAAGTCGCTGAAGAATTCCACGAACTATTGCCTAATTCCGAACTGCATTGGATAGATAAATGTGGTCACGCCCCAATGATGGAACACCCTCAACAGTTCAACGAGATTTTAAATAAGTGGCTTGAAAATAGATAGGAGGTAAGATGATAAAAAAAGCTGAATTTGTGATGAGTAACTCTCAGGTGAGTAAGTGCCCCAAGGAAAACTTACCTGAGTATGCTTTTATAGGGCGTTCCAACGTAGGGAAATCGTCGCTCATCAATATGCTTACCAATCACAAGAATTTGGCTAAAACTTCGGGTCGTCCAGGGAAAACCCAACTCATCAATCACTTCAAAATAGACAATAGTTGGTTTTTAGTAGACCTCCCTGGTTATGGTTATGCAAGGGTATCCAAAGAAACTAAAAAGGTATTTCAGCAATTTATTACTAAATATTTTGAGGAGCGACAGCAATTGGTATGTGCATTTGTATTAGTAGATGTGCGCCACGAACCTCAGAAGATAGATGTAGAGTTTATGCAATGGTTAGGCGAACACGGGATTCCGTTTGCTATTGTCTTCACCAAAGCTGATAAACTCAAACCTTTAGCTATTGAGCGCAATATAGCTGCTTATCAACAAGTACTCCTCGAAACTTGGGAAGAATTTCCACCTTACTTTATCACTTCCGCTGAAAACAAAACCGGCAAAGAAGAACTTACCCATTACATCGAACAAATCAATAAATCAATTGACAATTGATAATTAACAATTGACAATTGTTAGAATACTTCTGATATCACTTTCACTATATTATCTGATTTTCCCATTGAATAGTAGTGTAAAACAGGTACCCCAGCGGCTTTGAGCTCTTTGCTCTGCTGAATTGCCCACTCTATACCCACTTGTTTTACCTCGTTGTTGTTCTTGCAGGATTCCACTGCTTTGATGAGCTCTTCGGGGAAATCTATTTTAAAGGCTTGTGACAGTAGGTTGAGGTGCTTTTTAATAGCAATAGGTTTAATCCCTGGAATGATAGGCACATTGATACCTGCTTCTTTGGCTTTCTCTACAAACTCAAAATACTTCTGATTGTCAAAAAACATTTGTGTTACTACATAGTCGGCACCAGCATCTACCTTTTCTTTTAGGCGCGCCAAGTCTGAGGTGAGAGAGGGGGCTTCAATGTGTTTTTCAGGGTAACCTGCTACCCCTATACAGAAATTAGCCTTATGGTCGGCAGCAATGCCGTTGAGGTAAATCCCCTTGTTCAAATTGCTGATTTGAGTAACGAGTTCGGTAGCGTAGGTATGTCCGCCCTCAGTAGGCTGAAAGTAGCGTTGTTCTTTCATCGCATCACCGCGCAAAGCCATTACGTTGTCAATACCCAAGTAGAGGCAATCTACCAAAAGGTACTCAGTTTCTTCTTTTGAAAAACCACCACAAAGCACGTGAGGCACTGTATCCACCTTGTATTTATGCTGAATAGCCGCACAAATACCCACGGTACCAGGGCGCATACGGGTTACTTTCTTTTCCAATAGCCCATTAGGGTGTTCAATGTAATAATACTCCTCGCGTGAGGTAGTTACATCTATAAACGGAGGATTGAACTCCATTAGAGGGTCTATGTTTCGGTATAGTTCTTCAATATTATTTCCCTTTTTAGGAGGTACTACTTCAAAGGAGAAGAGCGTTTTTCCTTTAGCATTCTTAATATGGTCTGTTATTTTCATATTTTCCTTTAAATTCTTCTTTTGCTATCAGTGTATATTGTTTCACAAAGTCTGTTTTGTGAGCGGTATAAGCATCTCGGTCGTGCTCAAAAGGCTTCCAAAGTGATAATTTAAGCGTTTCATAGTCTTTGGCTACTGAGGGGTGTGCTTGCAGTTCATCGCGAAAATAGAGTTCGTCATTATCGCCTTCATAACGCAAATGCAGATGAAATACACGTTCTGCAAACCCATTAATAGTATAGCCTTTATTAAAAGAAATCCTATCGTTTGTCTCATTCATACATAGATAACCTAATTGTAATATGAGTTCTTTTAGCTTCTGAAATGAACTGTCCTTTTTCACTTCTAATAACATATCTACAATAGGTTTGGCTTGTATCCCTTCAACAGCAGTACTACCTATATGGCTTAGCCGTACCGCTTCGTTAGAGGGTAATTGTTTTAAAAGGAAACTGCGTTCTTCCTCATACCATTCTTTCCACAAAGGGTTGTGCTGTGTAAGATTGATAGGGAATAGTTGCCACAATTCCTGCAACGACATTTTTAACAAAGGATTTTCTTCCTGTTTCATAGTGCTAACCCCTAAAACCTACTTTTTTCTGCTAACCTTAAAATATCGCCAAATACCCCACGTGCGGTTACTGAAGCGCCTGCTCCTGCTCCTTGTATCACGATAGGGTTATCGCCGTAAGATTCAGTGTAAATCTCAAAAATGGAATCGGCTCCTTTTACCTGACCGAGGGCACTGTTGCGCGGAACCGATACGAGTGATACGTCTAACTGTACCGTTTCGGTAGAAGCTAAGTCGCCGTGGAGGTCACCTACATAACGCAGTACGTGGTCGGGTGCTTGCGCTTCTTTGATTTGCTGATAAGGCGCATTAAACTCGTCTAAACGTTGCAAAAAGTCTTCCACAGAGCCTTCTCTTAGGTGTTCGGGGATAAGGTTTTGTATCTTCACATCGCTGAACTCATTGCCTAAATCGAGTTCACGGGCTAAGATGAGCAATTTGCGCCCTACATCATTACCACAGAGGTCTTCACGAGGGTCGGGTTCGGTATAACCGCTGTTGATAGCGTGCTGGAGCACTTCGCTAAACGGCTTGTTTTCTGCTGAAAAAGTATTGAACAAATAGCTGAGCGTTCCTGAGAAAATTCCCTTGATACGGGTGATGTTTTCGCCCGAATGGTGCAAGAGGCGAATAGTGTCTATCAAGGGTAAGCCTGCCCCTACATTGGTTTCGTAGAGATAAGTTTTTTGGTGTTGTTTGAGAGTTTTACGTAGCTCTTGGTAAAAGTCAAACGAAATAGTATTTGCTATTTTGTTAGCAGAAACCAAGTCGTAACCGCTCTTGATAAGCGGAATATAGTTGTCTACAAAGGTTTTGCTGGCGGTTACATCTACGGCGATGAGGTTCTCTAAGTGATGTTTATCTACAAAGGCCTGCAAAGTGTCAAAACTATAAGGCACAGCTTCTTTATCGAAGGCAGAACGCCAATGACTGCCAATTCCTTTTGCATTGGTGAGTAGCTGTTGTGAATTGGCAATCGCAACGATGCGCAAACTGATATTCTTGCGATGGAGTATATTGTCGTGTGCGGCAATCACTTGGTCGATGAGGGTAGCCCCTACGGTACCTTTACCAAAGATTACCAAGTTGATACGGCGTGAAACCCCAAAGATTTCACCGTGAATTACGTTCAATGCCTTGTGGAGTTTTTTGGTTTTGAGTACCAAACTCACGTTTTTGCCCGTTACGGCATTGTTGATGAGCAAAGGAACGATTTGGTTGCGTATCAGTGCGTTATAAGGGTGGTGGAAAGTAGCAAGTGGTTGTCCTACGATAGAAATTACAGCTACATCTTCTACGATGCTCACACTGCTTACATCATTGGTGTAGAAATCGTGTGAGAACTCCTCGTCTATAGCAGCTTTGGCAAGTTTAGCATCTTTAGAAGCTACGACTAAGCCTACCCCGCGCTCCGATGACCCTTGCGAGATGATACTCACACTGATACCTTTTTGTGCGAGCGCTTTAAAAATACGAGCATCTACGCCCACTTTGCCCAAGAGTCCGCGACCTTCCATCACGATAAGGGCATTGTCTTTAATTACCGAAATCGATTTGATACCTTCTTGCACGCTTTCTTGGTGAATGAGTGTGCCGGCGTCCTCACTGTTGAAAGTGTTTTTGATACGCAACGGAATGCCTTTTTCAATGAGTGGGATAATGGTTTTGGCGTGGAGTATAGAAGCTCCAAAGTTAGCTAATTCATTGGCTTCTTCGTAAGAAAGATGACGTATAATTTTGGCTTCGGGTACTAACTCAGGATTGGCAGTGAAGATACCATCGACGTGGGTGTAGTTTTGCAGTTCGGAAGCGTTGAGGTAGTTAGCCAAAAGGGCTGCCGAATAGTTACTGCCATTGCGCCCTAAGGTAGTAGTGTCGCCTTTTTCGGTGGAAGCGATAAAGCCCGTAACCACTGCCACACAATTAGGAGGAATGGTTGCAAAGCGGTCGCGAGTGAGTTTTTCGGATATTGAGTTGATGATTTGGGCATTGCCTACCACAGCATCAGTTTTGAAGATTTCACGGCTATCCACAAAAGTACTTTCCAAGCCTTTGTGCTGAAGTAGTGCTGCCACAAGCTTAGCCGACATCAGTTCGCCTTGTGCTAATACCAAATCTTTGGTCTTAGGGCTGTAGTCTTTCAGTAGCGAAACGCCTTCAAGGAGTTTTTCGAGCAACTGAAATTCAGGTTCAAACGACACACGAGAGTCATACTGCTGTTCGTCTTTCAGTTGTTGAAAGCCGGCAGTATAATTCTCGCCTTTACTCGCTTTTTCGAGCAAAGCCTCTAACTCATCGGTAGTGTTGCCTCGCGCTGAAACTACTACTGATATAGGTTCAGTTTTAGCAAGCCCAGCAATGATACTGAGTACCTTTTCAATGCCGTCATTGGCAAGTGATTTTCCACCAAATTTTAATATCTTCATTTGTTTACTTTTTATCTTCTACCTTCTTGAAAATAACTTCTCCTTTTTTATCATTACGCACCACAAACTCATCTCCTCTAAGTTTTACAATTTTAAAACGACTTACCTCATCTTTAATAGCATTTCCTATATCAAAAAAGCCCATCGGAGTTTTAGTGAGGTAAAATTCTAAATCATAGCATAAATTAAGGTCTATAGATTCCACTTTATACATAGATTCGTGATTATAGGTGAGTAATAAAGCACACTTTTCATTCGTCTTAGGTACTTTTATAATCAATTTTCCATTTTCGTCAGTATCACCTCCTGTAGGCACTCCTTCTTTAAACAGAGAAACATCTACATTCGGTAAAGGCTTCTTTTCTAAATCGTATACTGTTAAGTTTAAAGAGATGTAATCTTTATAATTAGTATATGGTTTAGCGATATAATATCCAGGGTATTTTACCTCTGTTAAATCGTAATTTAACACTAAAGAATCCTTCGTGAGGGTGTAATGACCTTTGCCATAATGAACAATTCCTAACTCACCTTCCTCAGCATAATCAAAAATGCCATTGCTATAAAACGTGTAGGTATCAGTAGCACAACACTCTATGTGCATTTCTTTCTCCTTTATATAATACTTACCTTCTATTTTTCTCTGCGCAAAAGTAAACGCATATGCACTTATAAAAAATAGCAATAATAAGGGGAGTTTTTTATTTGCATTTTGAGCTCCGTTGCTTTTAGCTATAATTTTTAGCTCATTATCCATTCAATAATTTTATCATTAATCATTAATTAAACACTTTCTTTAAAAACTGTTCTAACTGTTTGTGTTCTATCAGGAAAGCATCGTGACCGTGTACGGAGTGAATTTCGTAATAATCTACTGGTTTACCCATTTCACGGAGTTCAGTTACGGTATCGCGGTTCTCTTGAGGAACGAAATACAAATCAGAATCGGTGCTTACGATGGTAATGTGTGCGGTGATAGGCGCTACAGCCTCGGCAAAACTGTTGCGTTCTTTTGAAATATCTATCGTTTTCACCAATTGGTTCATCAGTTTGTAGGCGGAGAGTGAGAAGCGTTTGTGCAGCTTGTCGCCGTGGTGTAAGAGCCACGTTTCTACATTGTACAACTGCAACGGAATGTTGGTGGTGCGCTCAAACTTCAGTTTCAACGATTGAGGAGTGCGGTAACACAACATCGCGTGAAGGCGTGCATCGTGCAAGGGGTGTGTAGAGTTTTTGAGTATCTGCTCTTGCAAAAGGCAGTTGCCAATAATCCAGTCGGTTGCTTTCCAATCGGCAGCTACGATTATGAGTTCTTTGAAAAGGGTAGGAGCGAGGGCAGCCATTTCCCAAGCAATACCGCCACCTAACGAGCACCCTACAAGGGCAAATACTTCTTTAAGTCCTAAATGCTCGGTGAGCCCTTTGTTGAAAATACGCGCTATATCTATACCCGCCCAATGCTCATAGTTAGGAATCATATCTTCTTCGCGTGCTCCAAAACCATTGCCAGGGATATTAAAAGCTACTACTGTGTATTTGAGGGTATCTATCAACTTCCCTTCACCGATGGCTTCTTTCCACCAGCCGTTTTCACCCGTTACTTGTGAATTGCCTGTAAAAGCGTGATTCACCACTACCACCGGAGCTGTGCCTAAGGCTTTTCCAAACACTTGATAATATACCCTAAGAGCGGGAATACGCACCCCACAAGAGGTAACGAAATCAGTAAGAAGGTAATGTAGAATATCGGACATAAAGGCGTTGCGAAATAGTTTATATGAAAAGCATTTAGATATATTTAGAATTATTTTCTTTTTCAGATACTCTAATCGGAAAATAATTCTGTGTTAAAACGCTATTATTTTTATATTGATTTTGAAAGGCGCAAAAGTAAAAATAATTTTCTAAATAGACAAATAGTTTTTATTACATTTATTACAATCATTCAGAAAGGCAAGAAAATTAGCAAATGAGGAAATGAGAGAATGAGGAAATTAGGAAATGAGGTGGAGCTACAATTTCTCGCTAGAGGAGGGATTGTTAGTTTATTTAACTTTGACAAAGTTTCAAACTTTGGCAAAGTGTATACCCCTAAAAGTGACACATTTGAGCTATCGGAAGGAAACGAAATATTTCAGAAGAGGGTTGAGAGGGATTTTGGTGAAAAAAGGGTGTAAGGAGGGTGGGGTTAGCTTATAGAGAGCTTATAGGAAGCTTATACGAATCTTGGACGATTGGTATAGGAAAGGTATATAAGTAATTGACTCATAGTATAATACGGCGATGCAAAAAATGGTAAAAACGGGGTTTCGAGGCGAAAGAAAAGAGAAGAGGCACTAGGCCTTAGGCTATAGGCACTAGGAGGGAGTATGATGGAAAATCAAAAGGAACCTCTCCCTTTACACATACCCAGCTGTCGCTGGCTACCTTCAAAGGGGGGGAATGTGGCGAGTTATTTATTCGGTGAGCCCCCGAACCCCCGAAAGGGGACAAGCTGGAAAAGGTGACAAACATCTCCCTAGCCCCTTCAAAAGGGGAGTGTAGGGACGGAAAGAGAATGGGTGGATTGAGAAATTAGATAATTAGCAAATTTGGAAATTAGCAAATTTGTTAATTTGCTAATTATTCTTACCTTTGCCCAAAATATGCAACAAAAAAGATGAACAAACTAAATAGGATACTGTTGCTTTTCGCTCTTCACTTTTCGCTCTTTACTTTTGCTCAAGAGAATAACGATGATGGAATGATAAGCACCCCACAAACGGCTACTGCTACCGATACGGAGGCAGACCTGCACTACCTCGAAGACCAATTTTACTTTGGTCTTACTTATGACTATTTGGCTGGTAAAGCAAATAACGTGGTGCAACACAACCTTTCAAGGGGAATTCACGTAGGTTTTATTCGCGACCTACCTATGAACAAAGCGCGTAATATAGGCTTTGGGGTGGGTATAGGCTATGCTTACGATTTGGTGTACAACAATATGGTGGCTAACAAAACGGTTTCGGGCGTGAGCTATGAGATAGTAGAACGTTTCAGCGACCGGAACATCACTCGTAATTTCTTCGAGACGCATTCGGTAGAAATACCCGTAGAGTTTCGCTTTCGCACCTCTACCCCTTACAGTCATAAGTTTTGGCGCGTGTATACAGGAGCGCGTTTTGCCTATATCTTCAACAGTAGAAGTTTGTATACTGCTGATGGTGTTTCGATAGCTTTCCAGAACTCCGATATAGCTCATACGTTTCAGGTAAAGCCTTTTATTGCCTTTGGGTATAACGCGTTGAACTTCTATGTGCAGTACAATCTTACCCCTTTGCTGAAAGACGCTAAAACTACTGATGGCACAAGCCTCAAATCGAATGTGTTACAATTAGGATTACTTTTTTATATTTTATAATGGACGACCAAATTACACGTTGGCGACTCATCTTGGGTCAGGATTTGAATGCTTTGGGTGAGGTATCGCTCAATGAGCAGCAATCGCTGATGGACGCCACGCTGGCTGCCCTCTACGACGATACCGAAGGCAACGGTAATAATGGAGGCAAACGCTCGGCAGGCTTAGGTAGTTCGTCACCCAACTTAGCTAAGTGGCTCACCGATGTGCGTTCGTTCTTTCCTCCTGATGTGGTAAGTGTGATTCAAAGCGATGCCATTGAGCGCAAAGGACTCACCAAACTACTATTTGAACCTGAAACCCTTAAAAACGTAAAGCCCGATATCTCTATGGTGGGCACTTTGATGGCACTCAAAGGGCAAATACCTGCCAAATCTAAAAATACCGCACGCGAATTGGTGAAAGAGGTAGTCGATGAGATTATGAAGCGTATGGAGCAAGACCTACGCCGTGCTGTTACGGGTGCGCTCAACAAAAAAGCGCATACGCCTATTGCCAACTTTTCGTCGACCGACTGGAAGCGCACAATTCAGCGGAACCTCAAGAACTACGATACCGCTACCAAGCGACTTATTCCTGAAAAGTTCTATTTCTTTGAACGCACCCAGCACCAAAAGAACTGGACAGTGATTTTGGACATCGACCAGAGTGGTTCGATGTGTGATTCGATTATCTACTCGTCAGTAATGGGGTCTATCTTTGCGAGTATGCCAGCCCTTGATACGCACGTGGTAGTTTTTGATACAGAAGTAACCGACCTTACGGAAGTCTGTCGTGAAGACCCTGTGGATATGCTTTTTGGGGTACAGTTAGGAGGAGGGACTGACATTAATAAATCGGTGGCGTATTGCCAAACACTTATTGAGAATCCGCGCAAAACGATGTTTATTCTTATTTCTGACCTTTATGAAGGAGGTGTACGCGCCGGACTCTTGCGTCGCCTGAACGAGATGCACCAAGAAGGCGTAAAGGTATTGGTGCTCTTAGCCCTTTCTGACAGCGGTCGCCCTGATTACGATGAGAAACTCGGTAAAGAAATCAGCAAACTCGGCATCGCCTGCTTTGCCTGTACTCCTGACCGCCTTCCCGAACTCGTAGAGAACGCCCTCAAAGGGAATGACCTAAAGAAATTTGAGAGAGCAAGTCGCACAGATAAGGAAGTGTAATAGCACTTTTGTGCTACCTATGAACTAAAAGAAGACCCTAAACAGAGTACTACGGGTGTTTTTAAAGGAAAGCTATTCGTTAAATGGTATGTAGATAACAAAAACCGATTTTTGTATGACTATATAGATGACGATTTAGACGGTGGAGCTGTCGAATTTATGCCTACTGAAAAATATTACGAATATGGTTAGAAAAACTATACTCCTTAAACTTAACACAAATCAAGATTGAGATTGACTTATTAAGGGCGAATTGCAATTCGCCCCTACAGATTGGAGATAAAAGATTGATTATAAAAATAGGAGAAGATAAAGAAATACAGAGGGATAAAACTGAAATAAATACAACTTTTTACTATTCACTTTTAACATTTAACTCAATGAAAAAACATTCAAAAGTTTGGAACGAAACTAAAACACACGACGCTTGGTCGATATTTAAAATAATGGGAGAATTTGTACACGGCTATGAGCAGATGAGCTCCATAGGGCCTTGTGTATGTATTTTTGGTTCGGCACGTATTAAGCCTGAAACACCTTATTACGAACTCACTGTGCGTATTGCCCAAAAGATAGTAGATGAGGGCTTCGGTATTATAACCGGCGGTGGGCCTGGTATTATGGAGGCGGGCAACAAAGGTGCGCACCTGAACAAAGGTGTATCGGCAGGACTGAATATTGATTTGCCTTTCGAGCAGACGAATAACTCTTATATCGACCACGATAAGAATATCAAATTCAACTACTTCTTTGCGCGTAAGGTGATGTTTGTAAAGTATTCTAAGGCATTTGTAGCAATGCCTGGGGGCTTTGGTACCCTCGATGAACTCTTCGAGACCCTCACTCTCGTACAAACTTATAAAATAGACAAAATTCCTATTATTTTAGTTGGTACAGATTATTGGAGCGGACTTGTAGACTGGATAAAGAAGATATTATTAGAGAAATTTAATAATATTAGTGCTGAGGATTTGGATTTGTTTCACTTAGTAGATACTGAAGACGAAGTGATTAAAGTCATTGAAGATTTCTACAACAACAAACAACAGTTAAAACCAAATTTTTAGAAAATATTCCCTATATTTGCACTTTAAAAACAGTGACTATGAAGAAGTTTATCTCTTTATTACTTTTTAGCTTTTACTTGTTACCTGTTACTTTAACGGCACAACAAGGCGGTATGTGGATTCCTTCGCTTTTGGAGGGTATGAACGCCAGAGAAATGAAGTCCTTAGGTATGAAAATGTCGGTGAGCGATATTTATAGCGTCAATAAGTCGAGCTTGAAAGACGCCGTGCCTCATTTCAATGGAGGCTGTACTGCCGAAATGATTTCGGATAAAGGGCTACTGCTCACTAATCACCATTGTGGCTACGGACAGATACAAGCGCATTCCTCAGTGCAAAACGATTACCTTACCGATGGTTTTTGGGCTAAAAATCTATCGGAAGAGTTGCCTAACAAGAATTTAGAAGTTACTTTTATTGTACGTATTGAAGATGTTACCCAAAAAGTACTTGCCGATACTCAAAACCTAAGTAGTGAGAGCGTTCGCGCCTCTCAGATAGAACGCAATATTGCCTCTTTGGTGAAAAACTCGCCTAAAGAAGCGTGGCAAGAGAATCGGGTTCGTGCTTTCTACGAGGGCAATCAGTATATCCTTTTTGTAATAGAAACTTTTAAAGATGTGCGTTTAGTAGGTGCACCGCCTTCGGCTATAGGCAAATTCGGTTCGGATACCGATAATTGGGTATGGCCTCGCCATACGGGGGACTTCTCGCTTTTCCGTGTATACGCCGATAAAAACAACCGCCCCGCAACCTACTCCAAAGACAACGTGCCCTATCGCCCCAAACACTTCTTTCCTATCTCGTTAAAAGGGGTGAAAGCAGGCGATTTTACAATGGTCTTCGGTTATCCAGGTCGTACTGAAGAATATTTACCTGCCGTAGCAGTGGAACAAATTGTGAATGTATTGAATCCTGCTAAGATAGGCATTCGCGATGTGGTGCTCAAAGTGCAAGACGGCTTTATGCGCAACAGCAACGAAATAAAAATAAAATACGCCTCTAAATACGCCAGCGTTGCCAACTATTGGAAAAAGTGGATAGGTGAAACACAAGGTTTGAAAAAATCGGATGCGGTAGCTATCAAACGCGCTCAAGAACAGAAATTTCAAAAAGAGATAGAAAAAGCAGGTAAAACAGCTGAATATGGTTATATTTTACCTCAGTTTACTGAAAAATACACTCAAATACAAGACTATGCTTTGGCAGTAGACCTCTTTTCGGAGTTGGTACAGCGTAATATCGACTTGCTGGCAAATGGCTATAAAATCCTTCAACTGCAAAATGCGCTGCACGAGAAAGGAACACAATCGTTCAACGACCGCAAGAAGAACCTTTTAAACAACTTTGAAACGGTATTTAAAAACTACGATGTGAATGTAGATAAAGCCGTATTTGAAAAAGCGGTAGTGTATTATGCTCAGGTGATGCCTAAAACCCTACTCTCGCCTAACTTACAGCAGTTTGAGATACACACACTGGCTGACAAACTCTATAAAGAGTCGTTTTTGGCTTCTAAAACCGAAATGGAAAAAGTACTCAACCTACCCGATGAAGTTTTTGAAAGGCGCCTCAAAAATGACATAGGCGTACAATTTGTACAGCAAATTGTCGCTCATTTCTACGGAACTGTAGTGCCTACTTACCGACAGTTGGATAGCGAGATTACCGCCTTACAGCGTACTTATATGAAGGCTATCTTGGAGTTCTCGAAACCTCAAGACCGCATTTTTCCTGATGCCAATAGCACTTTGCGCGTTACTTATGGAAAGGTAGCTGGTTACTCACCTTCGGATGCTATAACCTATGATTATATGACTTATTTAGACGGTGTAATGGAGAAATACGTGCCTAACGACTACGAATTTAATGTGCCCGCCAAACTGCGCGAGCTCTATGAGAAAAAAGACTATGGTATTTACGGCAAAAACGGCAAGATGCCTGTGTGTTTTGTAGCAACCAATCACACCACGGGGGGCAACTCAGGCAGTCCTGCGATAGACGCACAAGGTAACCTTATCGGTCTCAATTTCGATCGCGTGTGGGAAGGCACAATGA
Source organism: Capnocytophaga sp. oral taxon 902 (assembly GCF_013394735.1). Lineage (NCBI taxonomy): Bacteria > Pseudomonadati > Bacteroidota > Flavobacteriia > Flavobacteriales > Flavobacteriaceae > Capnocytophaga > Capnocytophaga sp. oral taxon 902. The sequence continues at coordinate 791,261 of NZ_CP058261.1, read as the reverse complement.
GCGATATCCACTACGACCCTAAAATATGTCGCAATATTATGGTAGATATTCGCTATGTGCTGTTTATCATCGATAAATACGCCGGAGCAGGGTATTTGCTAAATGAGATGAAGATAGTGAAATAATGGTTAATGATGAGTTGAAAACTTTCGGATTTGCTGAAAAAGAAGATTGAAAGATTACCCTAAAAATACAGGTGAATATCAATCTGAAGAAAACGCACTCATCGATAAAGGCAAGGGCTTCTATTATTACAAAGTAGGAAATAAAGAAATTGTAGCTATGTATATTCCACATCTTTGAGCAACCAACTTCGATTATCAAACAGGTGCATAATGAATTAAAAGAAGCTTTTAATTTGTAAAACGGCTTGTTGTGTTACGACAAAGAAACTCCAGTACAGTCTGTCACTATACTGGAGTTTCTTTATATTTTGCCTGTGTGACTCACACTTACAGCTCTTTTCTGAGGCGTGCTACAGGTATATCCATTTGTTCGCGGTATTTGGCGATAGTACGGCGTGCAATGGGGTAGCCTTTCTCTTTGAGGAGCTGAGCCAATTCATCATCGGGAAGGGGTTTACTCTTGTCTTCCTTAGCGATGATATGTTGTAATATCTGCTTGATTTCACGAGTAGAAACGTCTTCTCCTTGGTCGTTCTTCATAGATTCCGAAAAGAAATCTTTAATGAGTTTTGTACCGTAAGGGGTAGTTACATATTTGCTACTCGCTACCCGCGACACGGTAGAGATGTCCATACCCACCTTATCGGCAATATCTTTGAGAATAAGCGGTTTTATTTTCAGCTCATCACCTGTGAGGAAGTACTCGCGTTGGTGCTCCATAATGGCGTTCATCGTGATGAGGAGCGTTTGTTGTCGCTGACGAATGGCATCAATAAACCACTTAGCCGAATCCAACTTCTGTTTGATAAAGAACACTGCTTCTTTTTGTGAATTGCTCTTTTCCTTACTCTTCTTATAAGTGTCGAGCATAGTGCTGTACTCCTTAGAAACGTGTAGTTCAGGAGCATTGCGCCCGTTGAGGGAGAGTTCTAACTCGTTATCTACCACTTTTACAGTAAAATCAGGGATAATTTGTTCTATATGCACATTGTTACCCACGTAGGAACTCCCAGGTTTAGGGTTTAGGCGTTCCACCTCTTGCACTGCTTCTTTCAGTTGTTCTTCAGTTACCAAAAAGCGTTGTTGCAGTTTGGTATAATGCTTTTTAGTGAATGCTTCAAAGGCTTCGGTAAGCATTTCGATTGCCAAGCTTATAGCAGGTGTTTGTTTTTTGCGGCGCAGTTGTATAAGCAAGCACTCTTGCAAGTCCGATGCGCCTACCCCTGCAGGGTCTAATTGGAAAATAATCTGTTGGCGTATTTGCTCTACGTGATCTTCTTCAGTATAGATATTTTGGGTGAAAGCGAGATCGTCGGTAAGGTCTTGAATAGAACGGCGTATATAGCCTGTATCGTCTATGCTACCCACGAGGAACTCAGCAATTAAGTAATCCTCATCGGAGAGGGTAAAGGTGTTCAATTGGTTGATAAGGGATTGGTGAAACGACACCTCCGCGCTGAAAGGAATATCGTGATCTTCGTCGTCGTCGCTGTAGTTATTAGCGTGCAGACGGTAGTCGGGTATTTCATCATCACTGAGGTATTCATCGATGTTGATATCGTCCATATCAATCACATCGTTATCGTTATATTCATCGGAAGAGTTATCGAACTCATCGTGAAACTCATCAAGAGCATCTTCTTCGCGCCCTGATTCTAAAGCGGGGTTTTCTTCCATCTCTTGTTTCACGCGCTGTTCAAAGGCAAGAGTGGGGAGTTGCACGAGTTTCATCAGCTGTATTTGCTGAGGTGAGAGTTTCTGAGAGAGTTTAAGTTGTAAATTCTGTTTGAGCATTTCTTATGAGATAGGGCGCAAAGGTACGAAAAAAATTAGTTACTATTTAAGGTAAGTATAATTTTTGTAGTTTCAAGTACTATTTTAATATCAAGGAATAATGAATATCGCTTGATGTAGTACAAATCATATTCTAATTTTTTAATACTATCTTCAGGAGTGGCTTTTGGGATATGAATTTGAGCCCAACCTGTAACTCCTGGTTTCACCATATGGCGTAGTTTGAAAAAAGGTATTTGTTCTGCGTATTTTTCTACATATTCAGGAATTTCAGGGCGAGGGCCTATAATACTCATATCACCTCTTAATACGTTGTATAATTGAGGTAGTTCATCTATTTTGGTAAAACGCAATATTTTTCCAATAGGGGTAATACGTGAGTCATTTGCCTGAGTAAAACCTCCATTGTTTAATACCATAGTTCTGATTTTGTATATTTTAAAAGTTTTTCCTTCTCTTCCTACACGTGTCTGCGCAAAGAAAGTACCTCCTTTTGAACTTAAAAGAGTAAGAATAACTCCTATAATAGTTAAAGGTAATGCTATAGGAAGAGCCAAGAAAACAAGTGATAAATCAAAAAAACGTTTGATCAATCGGTGTCTAATTCTTTGTTTTATAGAAAAAATATCATCGCCAATATATTTTTTAGCTTCTAATTTTACGATAGGAATACGCTTGTTGATATTTTCGTAAAATTCTTCTGCTTCATAAACAATAATACCTTTAGTCCTCAAATCAATAATTTCCCTAATGATATCATCAGGATATTCTTTGATTTTTGAAGTTTCAATAACAATAATTGCTATTTTTAGCTTATTGACAATACTCGAAATGGTTCTTTTTTTCTTGGAAATATCATATTTGATAATTCTATAAAATTTAGAGATATTTGATTCCTCTAACAATTTCTCAAGAATACCGCCCACATTAATAAATAAACAAGTTGGTCTATGATAAAATATTTTCATAATTATATCTTTTTAAAACAATAAATTATTTCAGTGCTTTTTATGAATTTCATTGATAAGATGTCTAATTTTTTGTTTGTTTTTAAGATTGTGATATCCTCGATTCACAATAAATAAAATAATAGCTAAAACTATAGAGAAAGCTATAAACAAAATTCCCAGCATCAAAGGGGATATTCTTGTATTAAAAAATAAAATTGTTACAAAAACAGCGAGATTAATCAAAGCTAACAGCAAACTTGCTTGTGAGTGCGACAGTTTCATATAGTCTATCATCACATGGTGGATATGACTGCGGTCGGCTTTAAAAGGTCGTCTGTGGCGCAATAGGCGAGTGGTGAATACGCGGGTAGTATCAAAAAAAGGAATGAAAATAATTGCAAGAAGAACCCATATTTTATTTGTGGGGTGTATAATAGCACTTTCTAAGGCTTCAGTGTTTAGAGCAAAGAATTTAATAGCGAGAACTGCAATGAGAAAACCTGCAATCATAGAGCCTGTATCTCCCATAAAAACTCGTTTCCTTACCGATAGATTATAGCGTAAAAAGGCTAATAAAAAACCTATACATAGGATTGATAACAGGAAGTAGTAGTACAGTTGAGCATCGTAGAAAACATAAGCAAAAGCGCCAAAAATCACAATACCTACCATTGCAGCTGAGCCGTTAATGCCATCGATAAGATTGTAAGAGTTTACAATCATCATCATCATACCACAGCTCATAAAAATAGAAAGCCAATATGGAATATCAGTAATGCCTAAGAAATTATCAAGAGTAGTGATTTTAAGCCCAGTCCCTAAGAAAAGCATCAGGGTAGCTATAATTTGGCCTATAATTTTAGTACTAGGATTTACACCTACGAGGTCATCTTTTAAGCCAACGAAAAAGAGTACACCTACACCAGATAAGATGTTAATACCTACATTGTCATTATCGAAAAAACGGAGTAAAAAGAGAGTAAAAACTAAACTTACGAAGAAAGAAATACCTCCTAAGGTAGGTGTTTTTTCTTTATGTGAACTACGTGCATTAGGTTTATCCATTAGGTTTTTGTACTTCGACACGTATATAATACTTGGCAAAGAAAAGTATGCTACTCCCAAAGAGAGTAGAAAAACGCATATGGTAGTAAATCCTAAATTTTCTGAAAAGAAAGTAGTTATCATATTATAAAGGCAATATTTTGGTGCAAAATTAATAAATATACTTTAAACGAGCAAGAAGAATACTGTTAGTTATTTACGATAGGTCAAGTACATCAAAATTAGACCTCAAAGAACCAATGTTTATAGTATCTAATTTGCATTATTGTTTTAGTGGTTCGCATCTATGTTTCGCTACTCCAGCGATGTTTTTCACGTCCCACTGTATAGTCTGTACAAAAGGTTTTTCTCTAAAGGGACAGTCGATAGCGCAAATTTCACACGAAAAGGGTTTGCAATAGTCTAAGTGAAAATTGAATTCTATAGTTCTATCTACTTTTTCTACCAATAAATGAATCACTTTTTCCATCTCTTGGTGGGCTTCTTTTAAAGAATAATAGTAAGGCAGAGTGATATGAGCATCAATATGCAAGTGAGCCCCAAACTGCTGAATACGCATATTGTGAATGTCTATCCATTCGGTTTTTCGGTTAGCTTGCAGTATATTTACGAGTTCGGCAAAGAGGGCTTCGTCTCGCTCGTCCATAATACCGCTGAGGGCTTTGCGCACTATCTTCCAGCCTATCACAATGATATAACTACCAAAACCAATAGCGATTAGAGGGTCGAGCCATAGCCAACCGGTGAAGTGTACCAACACCAAACTCAGCACAATAGCCGAAGTCGCAAAAGTATCCGATTGCAGATGTTTGCCCGCACTCATCAGTACTAACGAGTTTTCTTTCTTTCCCTTTTGATAAGAAATATACCCCATAGCGTAATTCACTATGGCGGTAGACCCGAAAAGGGCAATCCCCCAGCCTAATTTATCGAGATGTATTCCCTTTATGAGTGACGAAATGGCTTCGATGAGAATAAGTACCCCAGCGATGGCGATGAGCATTCCCTCAATGCCAGCGGTAACAAACTCTACCTTGCCGTGCCCATAAGGGTGGTCGGTATCGCGAGGTTTGTTGCAGAGGTATAGCGAATAGAGCCCCATAAAGGCGGCAATAATATTCACAATGCTCTCCATCGTGTCCGAAAAGATAGCGTTAGAATTGGTAATGTACCACGCTATCAACTTCACGATGAAGAGCAATATTCCTATAAAAGTAACGAGCTTCTGAAACTGAAAACTTTTCACCCTCTAATTTCTGATTTCTACTTCCTAACTTCTAAACTCTAACCTCCGCTGCCTCCAACAAGAAATTGTGCATATCGGTATTGCGCATAAAAGGTTTAAGTCGCTCGCTACCTGGCCCATACATTGCCAATTCGGTGTAATCCGATGAGTGATCCATACTTATCCAGCCTACCGAAGTATGTGCTTTTTGTATTTCGGCAAACAATCGGTAAGGCAGGTGTTTGTAGTTGTACAAGCCGTCTTCTTTTCTTTCGGTTTTAGCATAATAGCTTAAGAGTTCTTTAGCTTGTTCCTCACTGATGTTCATTCCACCGCAGTATTGAGCAACGTGCTCACGCACTTTGGCTACCGAGTCGTTAGAGTTGATTTGTTGCAATATCCAGTCGTTAGAATGGGTGAAGTTTTGTAATCTGTCAAAATTGTTGTTACACTCTTTGCCATAGATGAGTCCAGGGTTGGCATTGCCGTGGTCAGAAGTAAGCACTACAAGAGTGTTGCCATCAGCTTTTGCAAAATCGAGGGCTACTTTTATAGCCTCGTCAAAAGCTACTTGGTCGTACAACAAAGCCCCTATATCATTGCCGTGTGCCGCCCAGTCTACTTTGCCGCCTTCTACTTGTATTACAAAGCCATTAGGGTGACTTTTAAGTTGGTCGATAGCCTTAGCGGTCATCTCCGCAAGAGTAGGCGATTTAGCTTGTTCTTCACTGCTTTGAGCACGGTCGATAGAGTAGGGGAGTGCATCTTCAGCAAAGAGCCCATAGAGAGGTTTATTAGTAGGTGCTTTCAGCATTTCACCGCGAGTGCGAGCTACCGTATAACCTTTCTTTTTGAGAACAGCAAAGAGGTCTTTCTTGTCCTTGCGATGGGCAGGGTCGAAGTATTTGCTACCGCCACCCAACATCACATCGAAGCCTAATTCGGTGTAGTTGAGGGCTATCTCGTCCATAGCATTACGACTTTTACTCCACGTACAGAAGCCTGCCGGAGTGGCGTGGTTTACCATTACGGTAGTGATACAACCCACTTTCTTGCCTGCTTTTTTGAACTTTTGCAAGATAGGCATATTCTCTTTGCCATCTGGACTGATATTTAGGCTACCGTTCTTTACACGTACGCCACCGCCCCAAGACGAACTCGCTGCTGAGGAGTCGGTGACTACTGAACTTGCTGATGCCATATCCATTACGGCGCGCTGTGCGAGGTTACTTTCGTACAATCCTATCCAGCTGGAAGGGCGACCGAATTTGCGTTTTAGATACAGGTCAGCCATTACCAAAGTGCCGAAACTCATACCATCACTCACCATAAAGATGATGTTTTTAGTGCGTTTGTTTTTATGGGCTTCCCCAAGGGTTTGCGCTTGTAAATCAAAGGAAGGCAATACTAAGCCTCCTAAAGCTGCTAAAGCCCCACGTTTAAAAAATGCTCTTCTTTTCATATCTTGTTAATTGTTAATTATCAATTGTTAATTGTTAAAGCGTTCCACCCTTTTGCTATAATCGGTATAAACTGTCCTGCACGGGTGACGAGGTTTACCCCTTCGCTTTTATCGGTAATGTAACCTATGACCGTGAAATTAGGATTGCCTTTTATCTTATCGTAATCTGCTTGGGCAATAGTAAACAGCAGTTCGTAGTCTTCACCGCCACTTAGGGCTATGGTAGTGCTATCTAAATTGAACTCCTCACAAGTGCTAATCACTTGTGGGTCAAGCGGTATTTTGTCTTCATATAACCTACAACCTACCCCCGATTGTTTGCAAATGTGCAATATCTCTGACGACAATCCGTCGCTTACATCCATCATAGCAGTAGGTTTTACACCTAATTGTTTGAGCAGTGGCGGAATGTCCTTGCGGGCTTCGGGTTTGAGCTGGCGTTCCAAAATGTAAGAATACATCTCTATATCGGGTTGAGAGTTTGGGTTTACCTGAAAGACCGCCTTTTCGCGTTCCAATATCTGTAAACCCATATAGGCACCCCCTATATCGCCCGTGAGTACCACAAGGTCGTTAGGTTGCGCTCCGTTACGATATACTAAGTCCGATGCTTCCGCTTCACCTATCGCCGTTACCGAGATGATGAGTCCGCGTGTAGATGAGGTCGTGTCGCCTCCTACTAAGTCTACCTTATAATGCTTGCAGGCTAGGCGAATACCCGCATAGAGTTCTTCTAAGGCTTCCAACGGAAAGCGATTGGATACCGCTATCGATACGGTTATCTGGGTAGCCGTAGCGTTCATCGCATAGATATCCGATACGTTCACTACTACCGACTTGTATCCTAAATGCTTCAGCGGTACATAGCTAAGGTCGAAATGTACACCTTCAATAAGCAGGTCGGTAGAGACGACAGTTTTTTTATTTTTAAAATCCATTACCGCCGCATCGTCGCCTACGCCTTTAAGAGTGGAAGGATTGTGAATTTCAAATCCCTTCGTTAGGCGGTCGATGAGTCCAAATTCACCCAAATCGGCTAATGAGGTACGGTGAGGCGTTTTATCTTCTATCATTTAGCAAAATAGTTTAAAGCAATTACCACTCCAAGGTGCATTCCCTCGTGAGTATTGTTGAAATGTATCGCATCTTCAATGCAGGTAAGCGCATAGCCATAGCTGGTAGTGTAAGGAGTAAAATTAGAGAATACCCCACGCTCGTAGTCGGCTTGCAGTTGTTTTTGGCTGCTGATGAGCAGACTGCGCAATTCTTGAATTTCGTCAGCGGTAGGGATATGCCCATCGGGATAAGTACCTTTTTTATAAGTATCTACAAAAGTTTCGGGTACAACAAAATTGAGTCCTGATAGTTTGTAGCAGAGTATTTGTTGTTGCGCCACGCAGTGAGCGATGTTCCACCAGATGTTATTGTGAAATCCTGTGGGGATTTGCGCTAATTGTTCAGGACTTGCATTCTCCAAATAAGTTAAAAGATTGTTGCGGGTTGCCACGTGTAAGGCAAATACTTGTTCTGTCATATAGTTGTTAGTTTTTTGTCGTTAGTTATTATCATTAGTGTCAATCGAGAGTAGGAGAATTAATGTATTGTTTCACTGAAAATTATATAACTCGTCTATAATGATTATCGCCAATTCCTCCTTTCGAGGGTTATCAGCAATTGCCAACTAAGTGAATTAGACGGGAGGTTTCTTTTGATTTCCCGTCACCACATTCCCCCTTCGAAGGAAGTCCACATTCGTCATTCCTTCTCTTTTCCGTCATCACATTCCCCCTTTGAAGGGGGTTAGGGGGATGTCTTCCCCTTATTGCCTATGGCCTAAGGCCTATTGCCTTTTCTCTTTCTTTCGCCCCGAAACCCTGTTTTTAACATTTTTAGCACTGTTATATCGTGTTATAAGTCAATTACTTATATACCCTTTCTATACCAATCGTCCAAGATTCGTATAAGCTTCCTATAAGCTCTCTATAAGCTAACCATACCCTCCTTACAGCCTTTTCTCACTAAACCTCCTCTCAATCTTCTTGCGAATTTCTCCGTTTCCTTCCGAGCGCTTCTAACAGTCCTAACACATCGCTTTTGCGGTACGCACTTTGCCAAAGTTGAATAAACTGATTGTCACCTCCTAAAAAAGGTTGTCATAATTAATTATTGTTTTATTAGTCAAATTCTCTAATTTTCTCATTTTCTCATTCTCTAATTTTCTCATTCTCTCATTTCCTCATTCGTCAATAATTCATAACTATCATCCAAAGGCAAAGGTACAAAAAATACTTCGAAGAAAGAAAAGAATTTCAAAAAGATTTGTATTTTTGCCCGCAAATTTATAAAGAATATTATGTATCAACTAATTAAACAGACACATTCACTATGTGCTTATTTAGTATTGGCAGTGCTTATCATAGCAGTTGTCAATGCGCTTATGGGATTTTTTGGCAAAAGAAAATACTTTGGAATAAAAGACCTCCGCTTGAGTTTGTTTGCTTTGGTATTCTCTCATATACAATTATTATTGGGCTTATTAGTCTATGTAACTACCCCTCGTTTGCAGATGTGGAGTGAGGGGGCTAAAGTGGTGATGAAAGACAGCTTATTGCGCCAATTATTAGTGGAGCACCCTATAATGAATATCATAGCAGTAACGCTGATTACTGTGGGCTGGGTAAAACTAAAAAAACAGACAGAAGTGCACAAGATGTACGGAAAAATAGCCTTGTTTTACGGTATTGCACTGGTGTGCTTGCTCTCGATGATTCCTTGGAAGCTATGGTGGTCTGTATAAGAAAAAAAGTCCGATAATAATATCGGACTTTTCCATTAACCAACCAAAACTTTAAATTATGAAAACTATTATTTGAAGTTTTACAATGAGCTACCACCCTCATTGCGCTGACAAAGGTACGGCAAATTTTTGAATTACCAAAGAAAAAATCGATTTTAACAAAACTTTATTACTGTTTTAACGATACTTTTACACGGCAAAAAGAGAGCGTTAAGCGGTGATGTTGAGGTTTATATATTTAGAAATCAGTAATATATTTGCTCCTGCCGGATAATAATAAGATTGCATTAAATGAAACTCCTGAAATACACCTTTTGGCTCTTGTGGAAGAGCTGGTTTTACTTGCTTGTACTCATTCTTATTCTCTTGTGGTTGCCCTTGTTGTTTATTCTTACAGCACGGGCAGAATGGTATCGCTCATTTTATTGGGTAGCCCGGAACTTATGGGCAACGCCTATATTGTATGGTATGGGCTTCTTACCCAAAATACACAGGGAATATACCGTGCCTAACGACCGCCATAGCTATATGCTGGTCGCCAATCATTACAGTATGATGGACATAATGCTGATGTTCTACTGTAGTAAAAATCCGTTTGTATTTGTAGGGAAGAAGGAACTGAGCAAGACGCTATTGTTTGGTTATTTCTACAAACGTGTTGCCATAATGGTAGATAGAAAGAGTCCGCAGAGTAGGAAGGAGGTTTATGCCCAAGCGATGGAGAGAATAAAGGCAGGGCTGAGTATTTGTATTTTCCCCGAAGGAGGTGTCCCCGATGATGAGAGTATAGTACTCGATAGTTTTAAAGACGGGGCTTTTCGCATTGCTATACAGTGCCAAATCCCCATAGTACCAATGGTATTCTACGATACTAAAAAACGCTTTCCCTTCCGCTTCTTTGCCGGCAGTATGGGCACAATGCGAGTAGATATATTGCACCCTATTCCTACCCAAGGCAAAACCCTTGACGATAAAGAGTCCTTACGCGAAGAAGTACGTTCTCTTATTTTACAACGCCTTACCGTTGCATAAGTCGGGCGACATATTTACCAATTACATCGAATTCTAAATTTACAACACTACCTATTTGTAAGTATTGCAGATTGGTATGTGCTAAAGTATAGGGGATTACTGCTACACTAAAACTATGGGAAGTTGCATCTATTACCGTTAGGCTTACACCATTCACAGTAATAGAGCCTTTTTCAATTACCACATTGCCAGTAGAAGGGTCGTACTCAAAAGTAAAACGAGTGCTACCTGCTTCTTCTTGGATAGCACTACAAGTACCCGTTTGGTCGATGTGACCTTGCACGATATGTCCGTCTAAGCGCGTGTTGAGAAGCATACCGCGCTCTAAGTTTACCGCATCACCTACTTGCAAACTACCCAAGTGGGTTTTGGCAAGAGTTTCGGCAATAGCGGTTACTTGGTATACATCGCCATCGATAGCCACTACCGTAAGGCATACCCCATTATGGGCAACACTTTGGTCTATTTTTAGTTCATTTGTAAACGAACTTTTTACGTATAAATGCAGATTCGCCTCTTCGCGTTCTATCTGTACGATTTTACCTATTTCTTCTATAATTCCTGTGAACATAAAGTTAATTAGCAAATTTTCTCATTCTCTAATTTTCTCATTTTCTAATTCTCTCATTTTCTAATTCTCTAATCCAGTTCTCCTGTCAATTCTGCAAATGCTACATTGGCTCTTTTGCCTTCGTATAACACTTTGTAGACGGCATCGAGTATGGGAGTGCGACTGGGTTTTTCTTGATTTTTGTTAATGAGGTAAGCGCTTTTGGTGGCGTAATAGCCTTCGGCTACCATATTCATTTCAGCCATTGTACTCTTTACAGTATAGCCTTTACCTATCATCGTGCCAAACATACGGTTGCGACTGAAAAGCGAGTAGGCGGTTACGAGTAAATCACCTAAATAAGCGGAGTTGTTAATATTGCGTTTGATTTTGTAAATATGCTTGATGTAGCGTCGCATCTCGCGAATGGCGTTGCTCATCAGCACACTTTGGAAGTTATCGCCATAGCCCAATCCGTGGGCAATACCCGCTGCAAGGGCATAAATGTTCTTCAGCATAGCAGCGTATTCAATACCTACCACATCGTCGGATATTTTGGTCTTCACATAATGGCGTTTCATAGCTTCAGCCATAAAACGCGCTTTTTCTTCGTCGAGACAGGCAATAGTGAGGTACGACAGACGTTCGAGAGCTACCTCTTCGGCGTGGCAAGGACCTGCTATAACGCCTATCTGTGCATAAGGCACGTGATGTATTTTGTTGAAATACTCACCTACTATAAGTCCGCTCTTAGGTTCGATACCTTTGATAGCAGAAAATATATTTTTATTAGATAGCGGTTCGGTGAGTTTTTCTAATTCGTCACTCAAGAAAGCTGAAGGGATAGAAAAGACGACATAATCGCTAAAAGCTACTGCCTCGTTGATGTCGTTGGTGAGGTGTAGCTTGCTGATGTTTAAATGTACATCGCTAAGGTAGTTAGGGTTGTGTTTGGTCGCTTTGATGTGCTCAATAGCCTGTTCATTGCGCATATACCAACACACTTGGTCGATATTGGCGGTAAAAATCTTAATCAGAGCCGTTGCCCAACTTCCTCCTCCGATAACTGATATTTTGGTTTCCACAATTGTTAGCTATTATTATTTTGGGGCAAAGGTACGAAAATAATGCTGTATTACCAAAAAGTGCCTACTAAAACCACAGAGCAAACACACCAAAAGAGGAAATATAGCTTATGCTATATAAATTATGTGAAAATCAATTAAATCTGTTCCAATTTCTGTACCGTCAGGTGTATTTCTTTTTTTAAAGAAAATTTCGAGCCTTTCATTTAAGTTGTTACTTATTTTAAGTACAACAAGTCTAACCAGTAGAACCAGTGATATGAGCAGATAATAGCACTATAAGTCCAATCAGTATTCAGTTAGTATTCCATTAATCTTCGGTTAGTCTTCATTGTAGAGCCACTGTAGAGCCACTGTAGAGCCACTGTAGAGCCACTGTAGAGCCACTGTAGAGCCACTGTAGAGCCACTATAAAACCACTGTAGTTCCGCTTAAGGTTTGTTAAAAGTCCGTCAGACGTCCCGCAGAGCAACTGCGCAAAATTATGAAGTATAGGTCAGTTCGAGACTTTCAGGTAGCTTGCTACCTATTTGTTTGATTTGTAAGATTTCTGTAGCGTAAGCTACACTCTCCTCACATCGAAAGTACTTCCTTTTTAAGAAAATTTCTTGTCTTTGGTCTAAAAACTTCACATTTGTCAATTATCAATTCTCAATTGTCAATTGAGCAATGTATTCTCCGTTTTTTTCTTCGATGTTGTATTGATGTTTTTTAGGATAAAGAAGTGTTAGCCGTTTCTTTAAGTTTTCAATGCCAATACCTGAGTTATACAAACTTTCTTGTTTAGGAATTATAGTGTTCTCACTTCTAAATATTACCTTATTTTCTTCCACTCTCAAGCTAAACGACAATTCTGTTACCTCAGTCGCCGATACGCCGTGCTTAAAAGCGTTTTCCACTAAGCTGATAAACAGCAAAGGCGCTATGGTGAGTGGGGGTAGTTGCTTTGGGAAATCTACCCGTACAGTAGTTTTATCAGTCAGGCGCAACTGCATTAAGCTGATGTATTGTTGCAAGAAATCTACTTCCTCTGTAAGGCTAATCTGCTTTTGGTCACTGTTTTGCATAAAGTGACGCATCAGTTTGCTAAGGCTATGCACGCTCTGTTGTGCCTTTTGAGGGTCAAAAGCAATAAGCGAATAGATATTGTTGAGTGCATTGAAAAAGAAATGCGGTTGAAGTTGGTATCTCAATTGGGTAAGGTCGGCTTGTAGCTTCTGAGCTTGGGCTTCTTTCTGAGCAATTTCCAAAGAAAAGTTGCGTTGTGCATAGCGTATTGCCATTGCAAAGACTACTGGTAAGAGGTTCGAGAGGAAATCAAAATAGACAAAAGCGTGAAAAGGAGGCATCCTACGTCCATCTTTGCGGGGATTAAAGTATGAAAAAAGCTCATATTTGCTGTACGAAATACATAAAATGAGTGCCACTGCTACCAATATAAAAAGTATATATCGTTTTTTAAACCACAGTTTATCAATAAGCCAATAGAAACTGATGTAGAACAAAAACATCAAAAAAGGCAATGATATGAGCGAACGATAAAGAGCTTCCTCAAATCGGTGATTGCTTTCGGAGATAAAAATAAGGGCAGGCAAAATACAAACCACTGCCCAAGAGGCTATGTGTGTTAAGAATTTCATTCTTTATATTTTGATGTTTTTAAATAACTTTCTGTAAAACTCTTGATGATTTCAGAAGAATAGTCTCCTCCTTTGGCATAAGAGATACCCATAACTTCTAAAGCTATAGCTTGGCACTGCTCATCATTAATAGTAATGGCTTTACTATCTAATATTTCTCTAACAATAACCATACATTTTTGCAGGTCTTCTGTTGTAGCATAAGGAGGTAAAGTTATATTCATCAGCTTTTATTATTTCTAATTGCCTGTTTCTCTCGCACTACTCGTATCTGAGGGCGCTAATAGGTTCTAACTCGGCTGCTTTTCGGGCAGGATACCAACCGAAGAATACCCCTGTAATGGTACATACTAAGAATGATATTACGATAGAATACAAGGTAATACTCACAGGCCAGCCTATAAACAGCGATACGCCTACCGTTGCTAATAAGCCAATAATTACCCCTAATACCCCCCAGTGATGCTAATAAGCACCGACTCGATAAGGAATTGTGCCAAAATATCCTTCCCCTTAGCTCCAATAGCCATACGCAAGCCTATCTCCTTAGTGCGCTCTTTTACTGATACGTACATAATATTCATAATGCCTATTCCCCCCACGATGAGCGAAATGCTGGCAATAGCTACCAATAACACGGTAAGCATCTCGCTGGTAGAGCTAAACGTACTGATAAGCTCTTGTTGCGAAAACACATTGAAATCATTTTCTTGTGTAGCCGAAATGTTATGCGTGCCCTCCAAAATCTTCTTTACTTGGTTTACTGCATTCTCCGACTGACTTTCATCTATTACCGAAGCGACAATACTCTGCAAGAACGTTTGCGCCAAAATACGCTTTTGTACCGTAGTATAAGGAGCGATAATTACATCGTCTTGGTCTTGACCAAAGTTGCTCTCTCCTTTTTTAGTAAGGATACCAATCACTTTAAAAGGGATATTCTTAAAGCGTATGGTTTGCCCAATAGGGTTTTCGCCGTTAGGAAAAAGGTTCTTAGCTACCGTTTGTCCTATCACGGCTACTTTGGCAAAGTTAGTAATTTCATCTTCACCAAACATACTCCCCTCAGCCACACTCCATTCGCGTATAGGCAAGTATTCGGTATTCACGCCGTAGATAGAGGTAGGCCAGTTGTTGCCACCAGCTATACTTTGTCCGTTGCCACTCACTACCGGCGACACGTATTTCAGCAGAGTACCTTCTTTTTTGAGAGCTTCGTAATCCGTCATTTTCAGCGATTGCATATCGCTCATACTCATACGCACCCCGCCCATCATACCCGCACCCGGACGGATATTGAGCATATTGGTGCCCATTTTAGAGATATTCTCCTTGATGCTCTTTTTAGAACCCTCGCCAATGGCAAGCATTGTTATCACTGAGCCCACCCCAATGATGATGCCCAGCATTGTAAGCATAGCCCTTGTTTTGTTGAGCAAGAGGGCACGCCACGCTATTTTAAAAAGGTTTTGTATATTCATAATATTAATTATTTAAATCTCGTACAGATTTTTCAATTGACAAATGAGGTCGTAATCGTATGAGCTACAAGCTCTATTTATAGTAGGCACGAGCTACAAGCTCGCGCCAGCTGGGGGAGAAAATATTTTTCTAAAAATCAGATAATTATTTATCTAAAAATTACCATGCATCAGAATGTATTGAGATTGATGTACCACTACCTTTAATGTTACCTACAAGCAATACTCGTTTACTTTTTATACCTAAAAACTTACACCTTCCAATCTTTTCATCTGTATAAATAACGTTTGATTTCATTGCTTTTAAGTTGATTTTTTGATTGGGGAATATCCTAAAAATAGAAGTATTAGGATTATTTACATCACAAAATAAGTCATAGTTTGATGTTACCCATTTTTTCTTTATTTTAATCTGTTCATATAAAGAGAACAAGACAGTATCTACTTTTGATTTATTTTCAATAATTATCAAAAGACTATCTTTATCTTCTCTAGCAGATATTGATAACATCTGTGTTTGAGCAGATGCTATATTAATATTAAATATGAACATAAATATTACAATAAAGCTGACTTTATTCCGATTCCTTTTCTTTTTTCGTGCCTCCATTTGTTCTATGATTTCTGTTTGGATAATCAACCATAACTTCTATTGATTGGTTGCCCTCTTCTCTATATTCTCTCAATTTAGTAATTGAAGATTCTCGCTAAAAAACGCCTCCAATTTATCAAAAGGAATTACTCCAGCCTGATTGTCGTAAAAATCGGTATGGCGTGCATTAGGAACAATTAATAGTTCTTTTTTCTCACTTCCTATCAATTTATAGGTATCTTCGCTCATATATCGCGAATGGGCATTTTCTCCTGCAATCATAAGAGTTGGCACATCAATTTCATTAGCATACGCCAACAGAGGGAAATTCATAAATGAAAGCAACGTAGTGGCTGTCCAAACGTGATTGGAAACCGAACGCTCGTGGAAACCTCGTGGCGTTTTGTAAAACTCAATATAATCATTTAAGAATTGAGGTACTTTATCCGATGGCTCATCGGGCATAGGGTAACCTGGTGTAGGGGTTCCTGTCTCGGCATCTGCCCAACGGATAGCATTGAGTGAACGCTTCATTTCCAAACGCATTTCGGGTGTATTGGCATCAAAATAGCCTTTGCTGAACACGCGCGACATATCGTACATTACCATAGTAGCTACTGCCTTGATACGCGTATCGATAGCAGTAGCATTCAGTGCAAAGCCACCCCAACCACAAATACCTATGATTCCTATTTTTTCTCTATCAACAAAAGGTTGAATGCCTAAGCAATCTACCGCTGCCGAAAAATCCTCGGTATTGATGTCGGGAGATGCTACATTACGAGGTTCTCCACCACTCTCTCCCGTATAGGAGGGGTCAAAGGCTAAGGTTACAAAGCCTCTTTCAGCCATTGTTTGGGCGTAAAATCCTGAGGCTTGTTCTTTTACAGCTCCAAATCCACCGCAAACAGCAAGAGCACCGAGCTTCTTATCTTCGCTGTTTTTTGGGAAATACAAATCACCAATAAGGTTGATACCATAGCGGTTTTTGAACGATACTTTTTTGTGTTCAACTTTATCACTTTTAGGGAAAATCTTATCCCAAGAAGCAGCATTTACAGGGTTTTTAGTGTTTGTACTCATATTATTGAAATTTTTATTGTTATACTTTTGATTATCAATTACTTCAAAATTTCTAAGATTTTATCCTCGTCGTAAACAAGCATACCAACTGCAACCAATGAGGCGATACCGTGTGCCAACATCCAACCTTTAGCAATGTCATTCTTCAGCTCTTCATCAGGTAGGTTTTGGCATTCCTCGCTATTTTTCATTATTTCTACCACTCGCTCACTTTCGGGGAAAATGTCAGTAAGTTTTACATTGGTAACATTATCCATATAAAAAGCCTTGAATAAGGCGGGTTCGGTGTGTGCCATTCGCACGTATCCGAGTCCTAAATCTAAAAGAGTATTACCTGTTTTTGAGTAACTGAGCACTACACTTTGCAGGAAGGGCAGTGCTTTTTTGCAGATTTCAGCTTTAAGGTCATCCATATTTTTATAGCACCAATAGATGGGCTGAGTGGAGCAACCTATTTGCTTGGCAATATTTCGGGCTGAAAGCACTGCAAAGCCTTCTTTTCGCACCATTTCAAAGGCGGTTCCTATAATTACTTCTTGCGTTATTGTTGTTGATTTCGGCATAAAACTTTGTTATAACATCTGTAATATAACATCTGTTATTTTTGCAAAAGTAGTACATTTTTTTTAACCTGCAAATTTTTAATTAAAAAAGATTCAGTCTGCGTCATTCGTATTTTGTCATTCGTCATTCATATTTCGTAATTGTACCAACTGTTCTTTGGCATTCAGTCTATTGGTTACTTCCTTATCACTGATGATATGTCCGTCTTTGAGTACAACAGTGCGCTTGCTGAAAAGGGCTATATCGTTCTCGTGGGTTACAAACCCTATCGTACTACCTTGGTCGTTAAGGCGTTGGAAAAGCTCCATTACTTCGTAGGAAGTTTTAGTGTCAAGGTTACCGGTAGCCTCATCGGCAAGAAGAATCACAGGGTGATTTACAAGGGAA
Source organism: Capnocytophaga sp. oral taxon 902 (assembly GCF_013394735.1). NCBI lineage: Bacteria > Pseudomonadati > Bacteroidota > Flavobacteriia > Flavobacteriales > Flavobacteriaceae > Capnocytophaga > Capnocytophaga sp. oral taxon 902. The sequence continues at coordinate 773,429 of NZ_CP058261.1, read as the reverse complement.
CGCGCAATGGCTACCCGTTGCTGTTGTCCACCCGATAGTTCACTGGGTAAGTGGTTCAATCGGCTTTCCAAACCTACGCTGATGAGAGCTTCAATAGCGCGCTCGCGACGTTCTTTAGCCGAGATTTTAGAGTTGTACATCAAAGGGAGCTCTACATTCTCGATAGCTGAGGTACGTGCCAAAAGGTTGTACGACTGAAAGATAAAGCCTATCTTGGTGTTGCGTACCGTTGCGAGTTCGTTCTTGCTCATATCTTTCACCGAGATGCCGTCCAAAATGTAATCGCCTGACGACGGACGGTCTAAACAACCTAATATGTTCAATAAGGTTGATTTACCCGACCCACTGGGTCCCATAATGGTTACGAACTCCCCCTCGTGAATGGTGAGGTTGATGCCTTTCAGGGCGTGAACGATTTCGTTGCCCATTCTAAACTCGCGTTTCATATCGCGTATGTCGATGATTGCTTTTTTCATTTATTTGGCTTTTGAGTTATCACGACGAGGGCGTTTAGGCATAAACGGACTACCGCTGTCGCCACTATCTTTTTTCTCCGCATTGGCTTGCGGGTTCATATTTGCTAAGGACGTAACCACTTCTGTACCTACCGTTACCCCACTGAGCACCTGCACATTAATACCGTCGTTGCTACCAATGCTGATGGTTTGTTGGGCGATACTGCCGTCGGTGTTTACCACCCATACGTATTTATTTTTACCCTTGCCGTGCTGTACTTTGGGCATTGGAGCGTTAATGCCTTTCTGAGCGTAGTATTGCATCAGTAGGTCGATGTCTGGGGTGAAATTCATCGCTTTCGCAGGCACTATGGTTACGCCTTTCAGCTCATTGGTATAGATAGCGATGGTAGCAGTAAGCCCTGGTTTGAGCTTCTCATCGGGATTTTCTGCCTCTACTATCACTGTATAGGTTACTACGTTAGATGAGGTAGTAGGTGATAGACGCACTTGGGTTACCTTCCCCGAAAACTCCTCTTGGGGGTAAGCATCTACGGTAAAACTCACACGTTGCCCTACTTTCACTTGTCCTATATCGGCTTCGTCTACATCGGCTTCCACCTGCATACGCTTAATGTCTTTGGCTATCTTAAAAAGTGTAGGCGCACTCATCGAGGCGGCTACCGTTTGCCCTTCTTCTACCTCTTTGCTGAGGATAATCCCATTGATAGGCGAATAGATATTGGCATACCCCAAATTGGTTTTTGCTTGATTGAGGTTCGTAAGGCGTTGTGCTACATTTGTTTTCGCGTTGTTGAACTGATACAATGCTTGCTCGTAGTTCGATTTGCTAATCACTTGGGCATTGTACATTTTCTGTTGTCGTTCGTAATTCTGACGGTAGTAATTCAGTTCGTTGAGTGCCGATTGGTAATTGGCAGTAGCATTTACAACCATTTCTTGAAGGTTCGTCTTGTCGAGTTCCGCTAATAGCTGTCCTTTCTTTACTTGGCTGTTGTAATCTACGTAAATCTTGCTTACCAATCCTGATACTTGGGTACCTACTTCCACCTCGTCCACTGGCTGTACGCTACCAGTAGCAGTTACTTCGGTAGTAACGTCACCTTCGGTTACCTTATCGGTTTGCAGGACGATAAAAGAAGGTTTTTCCTTCATAAAGAAGTGATATACCCCAAAAGCCACTACGGCTAATAGTACGATAATGATGATTTTCTTAATGTGTTTTTTCATTTCAATAGATTCTAAAATTAATGCATAAAAGCTTGTAAAAACATCCCCCTGCCCCCTTCAAAGGGGGAGGCGCGATACAAAAGCAATGGATAACTGTTATATCTCCTCGATTCTATTTTCTCTCAATGTACTGACAATACTTTCTAATGATGATAGCACCCCAAAGAGATTGGTATTTATTTGTTCGTTTGAAAAACGAACAAATGTTACACCATACTTTTCTATAACTTCTTGTCGCTGACAATCTTCTAAAAACCTAAATTCGTGTATATTGCCATCTACTTCAATTGCTAAAGCTAATTCGTGACAATAGAAATCTACTATATACTCCAAAATAGGCACCTGTCTATGAAATTCAACACCTAAGGCTTTTCTTCTTAGATGATTCCAAAGAGTTGTTTCACTTGATGTACTATGATTTCGCAAATATCGTGCAAAATCTTTTAGTTTAGGATTATATGGTATAATTTTGTTTGGCATAAGGCATTTTTTATCAGTATATATTATTATCTGTCTATATCGCTCGTGTATGATGACCGTCATATCTCCCCCCTTTGAAGGGGGCAGGGGGATGTTTATATAAAGTTGTCCTCCTATAAAAGGAGGTTACCCTCATAAAACTTCAGCAACTGTACATACAGCACCTGCATATACTTATTTTGCAAATAGGTTTGCTCCGCGTTGAGGTAAGCGTTTTCGCTTACGAGAAGCTCGGTATTGGTAAGTCCACCGAATTCGTGCTTTTTTACTGCCAAATCGTATGCCAATTTAGCATTGTCACGAGCCGTGCGCGAAGCTACTTGTTGTGCTTGGTAAGTGGTAGCATTCTGCCAAGCGGTTTCTATTTTGGTATAGAGGTCTTTTTCCGCTTGTTGTTCGTCGAGCACCGCTTGCTGTTGCGTAACCTTAGCTAGTTTCACATTGTTCTTATTTCTGAACTGCGAAAAGATAGGAATATTGAGCGATGCTCCTATGGTCTGACCGAAATTGCTATCCAACTGGGTGCGATAGCTCAAATCGTTGAGGTTTGAATATCCTGTATTTACCCCTGCTTGTAGCGATAGAGTAGGAGCATAGCCCGCTCTGGCTATCTTAATATCTTTTTCAGCTATCTTTTGTTGTGATTGATAGATTTTTAGATTGGGGAGCTTTTCTCTGGCTTCCGCAAAAACCACATCTTTATTAGGGATAATCGCCGTTTCATCATCTGCGGGAAGGTCGAGCGCAATAGCGAAATCACTATTAGGAGGAAGCTCCAACAGTTGTTTGAGGGTCAGCACCTTATTTTCGTATTCATTTTCTGCTTTGATAATGGCATACTCGTTGTTGGCGTGACGCGTTTCTATCTCAGCTAAACTCAGTTTAGCAATAGACCCATTGGAAAACTTACCCTGTGCTTGTTTTAATTCCTCACCCGAAGAGCGCGCCGTATTCTTAGCTACCTCTATGCCCTCATAGCTGTAAAGGGCTTGCAGATAAGCTTCAAGCACACTCAAAGTGATGTTGTTTTTCGCCTCTTGCACGTACAGTTCGTTCTGTTCGAGCAATAACTTACTGCGGTCTACTTGTAGGTTCAGTTTATTGCCCTGATAGAGTGGCATAGATGCCGATACCCCAAAATTGTTGGAGAATGTACGGCGCGACACCCGCTCGTTAGAAATCTGATTGATTGCCGAACCGTAATTCTGGTTTGCCGAAGCCGAGCCACTTATCGTAGGCAAGCGGTTGCTCTTCGCCTGACTGTAATTGATTTCAGCCGTCTGCTGGTTTAGTTCCGTCTTCTTTACAGAAATATTGTTCTGTACCGCATAGTTGATACAGTCAGCCAGCGACCATTGTTTCGCTTGAGCCCCTGCTAACAAAGGACAGAGACACAAAAAAGATATGTACAAGGTTCTTTTCATCGTTTTTAGTTTTTAAGCAACTTTTGTCATTTAGTTGCGACAAAGGTAGTGCAATACAGCCGGAGTCCGCAAAAATAATCGACGAAAAGCCTTATTTTATCGACAAAAAGCAATATTTAGCAGTTAATTTTTAGTTATAAGGGGTTAATTTTAGTCGTCAGAAACGTCCAATCGCTCTACCTTATTCACCTTGTCCGCTCACTTCATCTTGTCTATCCTATCTATCTCGTTCTCCTTCTCCGCCCCATCAGCCTCGTCCAACAACTGCCCTTACATCTCCTTCCTTCAATAACTATCGCAAGTTATCTTCCTTTTATCTTTATGTATTGTTCATTTAAAAATCTGTTATTCATCATCTATCACTCGTTATTTGTCCCTTGTCATTCCTCATTTCTTCGCCTTTCCGTCACTACATTCCCCCTTTAAAAGAGTATGTTTTGTCTCTAATTCCCCCTTTTGCGTCATACTCCCCCCTAGTGCCTATGGCCTAAGGCCTATCACCTATTCCTTTTTCTTTCGCCTCGAAACCCTGTTTTTAACATTTTTAGTGCTGTTGTATTATATTATGAATCAATTATTTATATACCTTTTCTATACCAATCGTCCAAGATTCGTATAAGCTTCCTATAAGCTCTCTATAAGCTACCCCCACCCTTCTCATAGCCTTTTTTCACTAAAATTCCTCTCGACTCTCTTCCGTTCTTCTCCGTTATCTTTCGAGCTCCTCAACTCTCCAATTTACTAATTTTCTCATTTTCTAATTTGCTAATTTTTTCCCTGCCCGTGTAGCTCACACTGCCCGTGCGGCTCGCACCTTTGGTAAAGTTGAATAAACTGACAATCTTTTTGCTAGTGCGTTTCTTGTAGCCTCCATCTCATTTGCTAATTTCCTAATTCTCTCATTTTCTAATTTTCTAATTTTCTAATTTTCTAATTTGTCTATTTGCTAATTATTCTATACTTTTGTCCGATAAATAAGCGCAGATGTTAAACAGAATTTACCAATATATCACCACTGATAAACTCGCAACCTTCTCATTCTTCACCGCTTGGGCGCTCATTGCCATTTATGGTTTGAGTCAATTGCGGTTTGAAGAGGATATTACCAAAGTACTCCCTCAAAACGATAAGACGAACATCACTTCCAAGGTACTTAAGCAACTCAATTTCGCCGATAAAATCTCGGTAATGGTAACAGCCGAAAAAGGCGGAACGCTCACCGATATGCAGGCAGTTGCCGAAACTTTGCGCGATACACTCAACGCTTCTATGACGAAGTATATCACCAGTATTCAGGGGATTATAAACGAAGAAGAAATCGATGAGACTTGGCAGTTTGTAAACGACCACCTACCTCTTTTTCTAAACGATGAAGATTACGCTTATTTAGAACGTCGTTTAGCCCCCGATAGCCTCAAATCAATGGTGGAGAGTCAGTACAAAACGATGCTCACTCCTGCGGGTATGGTGGCACAACAGTTTATCCGCAAAGACCCCTTTGGTCTCACTTTTCGCGGTTTGCGCAAACTTCAAGAGCTCAATACAGGCAACGATTTTAAGATTGCCAATGGTTTTCTCACTACTAACGACGAGCAACATATCCTCTTCTTTATCAACCCTAAGTACGATGGCAACGACAGCGAGCACAATGCCGCTTTCGTCGCAGGGTTAGACGAGTTGCAAGACCATCTCAATGCCCAGTATCAAGGAAAAGTACGTGTAGATTTCTTTGGGGCTCCCTTTATCTCGGTGAGCAACGCCTCTCAAATCAAAACCGATATTCTCACCACGGTACTCATTTCACTATCAGCACTTTATTTATTGCTTGTCTTCTTTTATCGAAGTGTCTATATCCCATTTATCGCGTTTATCCCTTCTGCTTTTGGAGTGCTCTCAGCTTTGGCGACACTCTATGTACTCAAAGGCAGTATTTCGGCAATTTCTATCAGTTTAGGAGCGGTACTCTTAGGAGTTACAATTGATTATTCGCTACATATCCTCACTCATTACAAGGTAGCTAAAAACACCGCCGAGTTGTACCGTGCTGTAACCGTGCCTATCTTGCTCAGCAGTATCACTACCGCTATTTCATTCCTCTGCTTGCTCTTTGTGCATTCTGAGGTGATGCAAGATTTAGGCGTGTTTGCTTTCGTGGGCATAATGGTATCAGCCATATTGTCGTTGGTGCTCGTGCCTCATTTCTACCGTGGCAATCGCACTATCGAGGTGCGCAAAACCTTTTTAGACCGTATAGGGGCTTATCCATTTCACCACAACAAGTGGGTGGTTGGCGCTTGCTTACTGCTGATAGTGGTGAGTTGTTTTACTTTTCATAATGTCCGTTTCAATGGCGATATTGCCAATATCAACTATATCAACGAACGTTATAAAGCAGCTGAACATCAATTAGAAAACATCACCGATAGCGAATACAAATCGCTCTATGCCGCTGCTTATGGCAACTCGTTAGAGGAAGCCTTAGAGCGCAATTATACACTATATCAGCAGTTGCAAAGTTATAAAGCACACGATAGTATCAAACAATTCAGTTCTATTGGGGGATTGTATTGCCTAAAAAAGAACAAGAAGCGCGTTTACAACGATGGAAAGATTTTTGGAATGCCGAAAGACAGCAATTTCTAAAACAACAACTGATAGGAAAAGGAAATGAGGTTAGTTTTAAAGAAGAAACTTACGCACCTTTCTACCAAAGTATAGCAGGTGATTTTGAAGTTATAAAAGACCTTGATACTTATAAAACTCTTTCAGCTATTCCGTTAGAAGATTTTATTACCGAAAAAGGGGGCTTTTATACTATTGCCAATCTCGTAAAACTCACTCCTGCCGAGCGCGACCCTTTTATCCATTCAGTAGAAAAACACACGCCTACCGTTGTTATCGACCGCAAGAACCTAAGTGAAACGTTTTTAGGCAAACTCAAAGACGATATATTGCTGTTAGTTAACTATTCGTCTATCGCTATTTTCCTCATACTGCTCTTGTTTTTTAGGCGTGTAGAATTGGTGTTACTCACTCTTATCCCTATTGGGGTTACAGGGGTAGTTACTTCCGCTCTGATGAACTTTTTTGGCATAGAGTTCAATGTGTTTAGTATGATTGTCTGCACTTTGGTATTAGGACATTCGGTAGATTTTAGTATTTTTATGACCTGTGCGCTACAAAAAGACTATACCGATGGTAAAAATGAACTTCCCGTGTATAAAGTGTCAGTACTTTTGGCGTCTATTACTACCTTTTTAGCTATCGGTACGCTTATTTTCGCCAAACACCCCGCCTTAAAGTCAATTGCATCGGTATCGGTGATAGGTATTTTCACTGCTTTGGCAATGACTTTTGTATTTTACCCTACGATATTTAAGTTTTGTATCTTCCGTCGTCCTGATAAGGGTCGTTCTCCGGTGAGTTTGCGTCTTTTACTGCAATCCATACTGCTAACTACCTATTATGCACTATCGTCTATAATTCTCTCCAATATAGGTTGGCTACTTGCTAAAATAACTCCTAAACACACTATGTGGCTCAGACGTTTAGCTACTTCGCTCACTACTTCAGTGCTTTATGCCAATCCTTTTGTGCGCAAAAAGGTAGAGAACCCACACCATATACAGCTTAAAACTCCTTCAGTTGTGATTGCCAATCATACCTCGTGGCTCGATACTTTGGCAATAGGACTTTTCACACATCGCATCAGTTATATGGTGAATGATTGGGTGTATAAATCGGTAGTATTTGGACGTTATGTGCAGGCAATGGGCTTCTTCCCAGCCTCTGAAGGTATAGAAAAAGGAATGCCCTTATTCGAAAAGAATTTGAAAAATGGTATTTCAGTAATGATTTTCCCAGAGGGCAAACGCTCTGATACCAACCAAATACACCGTTTTCACAAAGGTGCTTTCCTAATAGCCGAACATTTCCAAACGCCTCTCGTGCCCGTGTATATTCACGGTTGTTCGGAGGTACAACCCAAAGGTGATGTGATTATCTACGATGGTGCTATTACGGTAGTAGTAGGCGACCCTATAACACCTGATGATGAACGTTTGGGCAACACTCCGCGCGAAAGAGCCAAACAGATAGGCGCTTTCTATCGCCAGCAATTCCTCGCTTTGCGCAAACAATTGGAAGGAGTAGATTACTTAAAGAAGAAACTGTTTTTAAATTATTTATACAAGGAAAATTACGTAGTGCGCGCTGTAAAAGAAGATTATAGGCAGCATCGTGAACATTATCACGAACTCGTGCATTCACTACCCGAAAAAGCCCGTATTTTGCATATCGCCGATGATTATGGTCAGTTAGATTTTTTGTTATTGCTCACTTATCCTGAGCGTGAAATAGTATCCGTTATCGCCGATGACGAGAAGCGCGCCATTGCACAGCATAGTTACCTCACCAAAATTCGTAAAATACAATACGTGAAAGAGCGTCCAGAGGGAGATTTTGAAATAGTACTTGAAGGGAGAGAAGTCGTAATAGGATAAGGAAGTAGCACTTAATTAGGTTGAAAGATAAGGCTTATTCGAACCTAAGACGAAGGTAAAGCGAACCTAAGACAAAAGAGAAGGTGTTGGCGAAGTTAATTGGTAAATTTTAAGTGATATTCTTTTGATAAAATTATGGTTAGTAGTCTTTTTCAAGTATGAAACCTTAAAATTATACTAAAATAAGGAAATAAAGTAAAATTCATACTATAAATATTTGCACTTGCTATAAAAAATGAAGACTTTTGCCGACAGAATAATTTAAAAATACGTACATAACGATGGAAGAAAAAGAAATATTAGACAATGAGGAGATATTCTCAAAAGTTTTAAGAGCAGGCAGACGCACCTATTTTTTTGATGTGAGAGCAACGCGCGCTAATGATTATTACTTGACTATTACTGAAAGTAAGAAGTTTACTCACGATGATGGCTCATTTCACTACAAAAAGCACAAAATCTATCTGTATAAAGAGGATTTTGAAATGTTTAAAGATATTTTAAATGAAATGACTAACTATGTTTTTGATGAAAAAGGAGAGGAAGTAATTTCTGAACGTCATCAAAAAGACTTTAAAAAGAACTATTACAATGAACGCTTGGAAGCTGTAAGCAATAGTAATGGTGTTTACAAAGACCTTGATTTTGAAGACCTATAGTTAAAAATCTAATAAGGAAAAACTTTACTCATCTGTTTGTAATAGAGTGATGACGTAATAGGCTATTGGGTAAAGTTCATTTTATGGCGTGGGTGGTATTTCACCAAAGCTTCCCTCAAATATGACTTCTCTACGTGTACGTATATTTCTGTGGTAGTAATATTCTCGTGACCTAACATCATCTGTATGGCACGCAGATTCGCACCGTTCTCCAATAGGTGTGTCGCAAAAGAATGTCTGAAAGTATGAGGGCTAATGGTCTTCTGTAATCCTATGTTTTCAGCTACTTGTCTTACAATAGTAAATATCATTGCGCGAGTAAGTTGTTTCCCTCTTCTGTTTAGGAAAACGTAATCTTCGTGACCTTTTGCTATCTTCAGCTGTTTGCGCTGGTTATTGATATAATTGTTAATTTGTTTCTGCGTATAGCTTTCAATAGGCACTAAGCGCTGTTTGCTACCCTTCCCCATTACTCTAATGAAATCTTCTTCAAAAAACAAGTCGGATAGGCGAAGAGAGACTAATTCCGACACTCGCAACCCACAACCGTAAAGCGTTTCTATAATAGCTTTATTACGATGCCCCTCATCGGTGCTGAGGTCTATGGAGGCGAGCATAGCATCTATTTCTTTTAAGGAAAGTGTATCGGGGAGTTTTACACCTATTTTAGGGCTGTCGATAAGGCTCATAGGGAAGTCTTCACGTCCTTTCTCAGAAATCATAAACTTAAAAAAACTCTTTAAAGCCGATATGAGTCGGGCTTGTGAACGTGCGTTGAGTTCTTTGGAGACTTCGTATACGAACTGGCGCAAGGTATCTACTTGAATAGTATCGGGGGGTTCAGAGATATTGTATTTTTCCAAATACCCTATGAGTTTCTCAATATCTAAGCCATAAGACACAACAGTATTCTGCGATAAACCACGTTGTAATCGCAAATAATTCTGATAATCGGTATTTACTTTACGCCACACGTTTTTAGGTAAAAGGTAAGAGATAAAAGGTAAAACCAGCGATAGCTGGAAATGTGAGTAAAAGGTGTGTTATTTATCAATTGATAATTTTTCGCTGTCGTTATAATGCTTTTTATCGATGATAGTACCCTTGGAAAGCACTATAAGTCCAGGATTAGAACGTATCATTGTTTTGAGGGTAGTAGCATCGTTATAATAAAAGTTGAAATTGAGTTCGTATTTCTTTACGATATAAGGGGCTTTCTCCATTTGTGAGGTAAGACCTATCACGGTATATCCGTTTTTAAGAGCTTTATCGGTTACGGTTTTGATAGCCTTAAAAGCCTCTTGGTCAGCAAGGTCGAGACGATAAGAAACTACCATTAAGAGCTTTTCTTCTGCCATAAATTGTGGCAAATAGTCTGTTTCTCTATCTTTATCCTGAATATAGAAATCGTGTATAGGAGGCAATTCGGTAGTAGAGGTAGAGCTTACATATTCACCATCTACTTTTGGGAAACTTGCATCTTTAGTTACAATCACTTTTTCTTTGCCGTTTACTTTGAAAGTCCAATAATAAGTAACGGCATTGGGTGGTAATTCCATACCTTTGGGGATATTTGTTCCTATCTTATATGGACGAAAATCTTTTATGGGTAAGTGATTGTAGACGTAATATACAAAGCCTATGCAGAAAAGCACAGAGAGTACTGTAATTAATAAAGGTAAATTGCCTTTGGTAATGGGTTGTACATATTTTTGCCCCCAAAAGACGATGAGAGCTAAAACTAATAGTACCATATCTTTGGTAAACGATTGCCAAGGTGTAAATTTAATAGCATCACCAAAACAACCACAATCAGTTACTTTGTGAAAATAAGCCGAATAGAAGGTGAGGAAGCCAAAGAATACTAACATAGCCAGCAAAAGCCACAAAGTGAGCTTCTTTTTATAGCCTACCAATAAGGTTACCCCCAAAACTACTTCGAAAATACATACCAAAATGGCAAAAGTTAAAGTATATGGTACAAAAAAAGGCATATTGAGCACATCGGGAGCAAAATAGTCTTCCAATTTAAATGAAAAGCCCATAGGGTCATTGAGTTTTATCATTCCACTGATGATAAAAGTAACACCTAATAATATGCGACAAAGCTGGATAAGATATTTCATATAAGTTGTTATTTAGTTGTTATGTTGATTGTTTAAATGTATGAGAGCAAACACTGCATAGTTTATCATATCTTGATAATTAGCATCAATGCCTTCACTAACTAATGTTTTTCCTTTATTATCTTCAATTTGTTTTACACGCAAGAGCTTTTGCAGGATAAGGTCGGTAAGAGAGCTCACCCGCATTTCGCGCCACACCTCGCCATAATCGTGGTTTTTAGCTTCCATAAGGGAGCGTGCTTCGGCAACTTTGGCGTCGTATAGCGCCGTTGCCTCTTCGAGACTAAGGTCGGGCTGGGTAGCTACTCCTTTGTCTATTTGAATAAGAGCCATCAGGGCATAGTTGATGATGCCTATAAACTCGGCTGTCTCATCTTCATTGATTTTATGCTCGGTATTCTCTTGTAGTCCTCGAATGCGTTGTGCTTTGATGAGAATCTGGTCAGTAAGAGAAGGGAGGCGCAAGATACGCCAGGCACAGCCATAGTCTTTCATCTTGTTGATAAAGAGCGTACGGCATTGTTCAATAACAGTGTTATATTGTTTAAGAGTGTTCATTTTAATTAGGTGACAGGTAATGAAAGTGCAAAGGTACGAAGTAATTAGCAAATGGACAAATTTGGAAATTTGGAAATGAGGTGCGAGCCGCACTGGCAGGGGGAATTAGCAAATTAGGAAATGAGAAAATTAGCAAATGTGGAGGGTTGAGGAGTTCGAAAGATAACGGAGAAGAACGGAAGGGAGCTGAGAGGAATTTTGATGAAAAAATGCTATGAGGAGGGTGAGGGTAGCTTATAGAGAGCTTATAGGAAGCTTATACGAATCTTGGACGATTGGTATAGAAAGAGTATATAAATAGTTGATTCATAATATCATACAACAGCACTAAAAATGTTAAAAACGGGGTTTCGAGGCGAAAGAAAGGGAAAAGGCACTAGGCCTTAGGCCATAGGCACTAGGGGGGAGTATGAAGGGAAAGGGGGAGTGTAGCGACGGAAAAGGGGGAATTTGGGACGAAAATATACTCCTTTAAAGGGGGAGTGTGGTGACGGAAAGGCGAAGAAAGAGAGGCTGATGAATGAAGAAATAATGAGCGGTGGGTGAAGGTAAGGCAGTGAAAAATGCTGTGAATTTTGAGATTTGATTTTAGTGATTGGGGATTTTTTGCGAAGGGTTGTACTGATTTTACCTAATAATTAGGCATTATTTATTGCTAATTACTTATAGTTTTGTACTTTTGCGCCCGAAATAACGAATATCATATGCTGAACGTTCACAACCTATCTGTTTCTTTTCAAGGCGAGTACCTCTTTGAGGACGTTGCTTTTATGCTGAATGCGGGCGACCGTGTGGGGCTTATTGGCAAGAACGGAGCGGGGAAATCGACGATGCTTAAATTGCTTTCACGCGAACTTAAACCGGATACCGGAGGCATTGCTACCGATAAAGATGTACGCATCGGATTTTTGAAACAGGATATTGATTTTGTGAAAGGACGTACTATTTTGGAAGAAGCCTATCAGGCATTTACTGAGATTAAGGCTTTGGAACGTCAGTTGGACGATATTCATCACCAGATAGAAACCCGCACTGATTACGAGAGCGAGGCGTACCACGATTTGCTTGATAAACTCAGCGACTATACGCATCGTTTCGACCTTATAGGGGGATACCAATACCAAGGTGAAACCGAGAAAGTGCTATTGGGGTTGGGCTTTCAGCGGAGTGATTTCGACAAGCTCACCGATAGTTTTTCGGGTGGGTGGCGTATGCGTATAGAATTGGCAAAACTGCTGTTGCAGAACAACGATATATTGCTATTGGACGAGCCTACGAACCACTTGGATATAGAGTCGATTATTTGGCTAGAACAGTTCCTCTCTACTTATAGCGGGGCGGTGGTAATTGTGTCGCACGACAGAATGTTTTTAGACAATGTGACCAATCGGACGATTGAGATTTCGGTAGGCAAAATATACGATTACCCGAAACCTTACACTCAGTTTTTGGAACTGAGAAAAGAGATGCGCGAACTGCAACTCGCCTCACAAAAGAACCAAGAAAAGAAGATACAACACACTGAAAAACTCATCGAAAAATTTCGCGCCAAAGCTACCAAAGCCTCAATGGCACAGTCGCTTATCAAGAAGTTGGACAAGATAGAGCGCATAGAGGTAGACGAGGAAGACAATGCGGTGATGAACGTGCGTTTCCCCGTATCGGTAACGCCAGGGAAGGTGGTGCTGGAAATAGACGATGTATCGAAAAGTTATGATGAAAAAGAGGTGCTCAGCCACGTGAGTTTGCTTATAGAACGAGGCAGCAAAGTAGCTTTTGTGGGACAAAACGGACAGGGAAAAACGACCCTCGCCAAGATGATAGTGGGCGAAATACCCTATGAAGGAACTATCAGGCTGGGGCACAATGTACAGTTGGCTTACTTTGCTCAGAACCAAGCCGACTACTTAGATGGAGAACTCACCGTGCTTGATACGATGTTTAATGCAGCTAACGACAGCAATCGCACTAAAATACGCGACATACTTGGGGCTTTTCTCTTCCGTGGCGATGAGGTAGACAAGAAAGTGAAAGTGCTTTCGGGAGGGGAGCGCAACCGTTTGGCATTGGCAAAGATGCTCCTTTCGGACTTTAACGTAATGGTGATGGACGAGCCTACGAACCACTTGGATATCAAATCGAAGAACGTACTCAAACAAGCCTTACAGCAATTTGAAGGGACGCTCATTATTGTGTCGCACGACCGCGATTTCTTGCAAGGGCTTACCGATAAGGTATACGAGTTTAAGAACAAACATCTGAAAGAATATCTTGGGGACATCGATTTCTTCCTCGAACAACGTGCTGCCGTTAATTTTAGAGAGATAGAACAGCAGAGCAAAAGCACTCCTGTGCAGGTAGAAAAAGAACCGCAGAAAGAAGAAAAACTCTCGTTTGAGGAACAGAAACAGCAGAAAGCCATTCAGAATAAGCTCAACAAGATAGAGAAGAACATTACCGCTCTTGAAGAAGCGCTTAAAGCGATGAATGAGCAGATGGGACAAGGCGTACAGAACGATGCTTTTTACAAGGAATACGAACAGAAAAAACAGCAGTTGGAAGATTTAATGACCGAGTGGGAATTATTAATGAGTTAAGTTATGCAACCTAAAAAAATCTTACTCTTTATTGTGGGGGTGCTGGTAGCCCTCTTTACAATGACCCTTTTCAGCAGTTATCACACCACCGCCAAAGGAATGGTGCGAGAGGGTATAGTGTTTGGTGACGCGATGTTACGCTATCCGACCCCTGATATATTGGGAATGCTCTTTAAAGGGGGAGAGGAAAATAATAAAGTAGACGAACTTATCAAAGATACTAAAACCATTGTAGACGAAAAGACCGAAAACTTAGCAAAAAAGGATACCATTGTTAAGGACACGGTACAAACTTCGGAAACCAATATAGAAGGGAAAATATATTACCCGGGGAATCATACGGATTATATCAGAAGACTTAAAGAGAAACTGTGTCAGCCTACCTGCCAAATAGTGCATTATGGTGATTCGCAAATAGAAGGAGACCGCATCACCGGCTATGTGCGCAACCGATTGCAATTGGCATATACTGGCGGAGGACCGGGTTTTATCCCTATAAAAGTAGTGTACAGCCAAAACAGTGTGGATATTATTGCTTCGCCTAACTGGACGCGCTACGCTTTCTTCGACCGCAAACAGCGCAAAACGGTAGCGCACGATAAGTATGGTTTGTTCTCTACCTTCTCACGTTTTACTAATTATGTGAGCAATACTGCTGATACAACTGCCTTACCCGTAGCAAAAGCCAGCTTTACGATTAAGCCTTCGGACAAATCGTATGCACGTTTAAGAAACTACACGCGCTTTGGGTTGCATTATGGCAATGCGATGGCAAAAGTGAATATACGTGTATATCAGGACGGGAATATTTTAAGAATAGATACTCTTATCTCAGATGGTAAATACCATAATTATAAGCTCAATTTCACATCTACTCCTAAGGAGCTAAAAGTGGAATTGGAAGGCAAGGTAAGTCCGGATTTTTATGGGATTACTCTTGATGCGTCCTCAGGAGTGAGAATGGATAACGTAGCGATGCGCGGTGAAGCAGGACGTATATTTACACGAATGAATTACGAGCATTTCAGACAAATGAGTGCAGACCGCAAGCCCGATATATTTATCTTTCAGTACGGAGGAAATACAATCCCCTATATGAAAACAGACCAACAGCTTCAGGAGTATGTAAACGCGTTGATATTTAATATCAAATGGGTAAAACGAGCCAACCCCAATGCAATGTTTATGCTTTTAGGTCCTGGAGATATGACAACTTCGCATAACGGGCAACTTATTACTTACTCTTTTGTGCCGAAAATGAACAAGCTGATGAAGGAAGAAGCCTTGAAAAATGGGATTGCTTATTTTAGTATCTTTGAAGCAATGGGAGGAGAAAACTCGATGACAGCGTGGGTAAAAAAAGGAATGGCTGTTTCGGATTACGTACACTTTACGCCACAAGGGACTAAACTAATTTCGGAAGTGTTTTACCAATGCCTACTTAACGACCTTGCCACGGTGCAATAATAGCTATGATAGATTTCTTTAAAAACTTCTTTACCTTTGAGTCGGCTCACCCACTTACTTTTGTACGGATAGACTTTTGGATATTCTTTGCTTTAGTATATGCGGTGTTTGTGCTCATCTATAAGCGTAAGCACGTGCGCAACTTGTTTTTGTTGCTTGCCAGCTTTTACTTCTATTACAAGGCAAGTGGGCTTTTTGTATTGTTATTGGTATTTAGTACTGTTACTGACTTTTATTTAGGGCATTATATCTATAATCAACAAGAAGAGCGAAGACGCAAAATAGGGGTTACTATTAGCGTTTGTGTGAACTTATTGGTGCTTAGTTATTTTAAGTATGCTTATTTCTTTACTGATACTTACAATGCGCTGTTTCACACTCATCACCAAACCTTTAACTATTTAGCTTATTGGGCAAACGGGTTTGACTATAACGGATACTTTTCAGTTGATAAAATTATATTGCCCGTAGGTATTTCTTTCTACACTTTTCAGACCATTAGCTATACAGTGGATATTTACCGCAGAAAGGTTGCACCACTGAAATCGATATTAGACTTTGGTTTTTATGTGAGTTTCTTCCCTCAGTTAGTAGCAGGTCCTATTGTACGTGCAGAAGAGTTTGTACCTCAAATTCTCAAAAAAACAGAGATTAGCAAAGAAGAGTTTAATAAGGCAATATTCCTTATTCTTAAAGGACTTATCAAGAAGATGATATTTGCTGATTTTATCGCGTTGCACTTTTTGGATAAGGTATTTGATGCTCCTGAAATGCACTCGGGCTTTTCTAACTTATTAGCTCTGATAGGTTACTCGCTCCAAATATACGGTGATTTTTCTGGCTATACCGATATAGCCATAGGGGTAGCGCTATTGATGGGCTTCCATTTGCCTGTAAACTTCAATTCACCTTATAAGGCTTTGAACTGTGGAGACTTTTGGAAACGCTGGCACATCTCGCTTTCTACTTGGTTGAAGGACTATTTGTACATTCCGTTAGGAGGTAACCGCAATAGCACCTTAGGAACTTTTGTGTTTTCCTTGCTTTTTGTAGTGATATTGGTAGTAGCGATTGGTAACCTCGCTTTTACTTTTATCACAGGGGGATTGCTGATAGCAGGTGCGGTAGTAGCTTTTTATTACAAACCTTTTGAGCGTTACTTGACTACTAATATCAACATTATGCTCACGATGCTTATTGGAGGATTGTGGCACGGAGCTTCGTGGAAGTTTGTTATATGGGGTGGATTGAACGGTTTGGGTGTGGTAGCTTATAAGTATTGGCGCAAGGTGAGTCCGTACGAGCAAAGTAAGCTGTGGATTACTCGCGCTTGGAAGATAGCCTTTACCTTTGCTTTTATTACCTTTACACGCATATTTTTCCGAGGTAATGATATGGAGAGCATAAACTTATGGTTCGCACAAGTGGCGAACAATATGAGTTGGGATACTGCTACCGAAGTGATTAGACATAACAATATTCCATTAGGTGTTATCTTGATTGGTTATATTACCCATTGGCTACCACAGCATTGGAAAGACTATGTGGAACACGTGTTTGCCGAGAGCCATTACGCTGTGAAAATAGCGATAGTCTTAGTAGTAGTGCTCATTTGCTATCAGGCTTATTCTACCGATATTCAGCCGTTTATTTACTTCCAATTTTAGTTAGGTAAAAAGTAGGAGTAAAAGATAAAAGGGGGAGATGACCTATTGGGAATTAGTAGCTAAGAATACGATACAAGCAATAATGACTATAAGCACCAAAAAAGTTACTCCAGAAATAATAAGCCCTGCGACGGCTAATGTTTTAGGCTTCTTGCCCATTCCGATAATAGATAATATCAATCCGGTGAGCCATATGATAAGGTTCACGATAGGGAGCAATACGAGGAATATTGCCACTACAGACGTTATGAACCCCACCAGACCTATGGGATTGTTATTTAGGTTGTTATCGTTATATTGCCTATTGTGAATAAACGACCAGTCGTTTGGGGTATTTTGTTTGAATTCTTCCATCTCTATTAAACAATAAATACTCGATTTTAATGCCACAAATATACAACAAAGAATTTATACTGCAAGTTAAAAAAACTTTTTTATAGGTAAAAGACACAAGCCACACGAGTAGATGTAATTAGAAGATTTGAGAATTAGCAAATGGGAAGTGAGGCTTGAAAAGTTTTTATAGGAAAGAGAAGAGTTTAATAATTAAAGGCTGTTTGAAAGATGAGCGAATCTGAGGCGAAAGTAAGACGATGGAAACCTGTTAAAAGTTAGAGGGAATGTTATAACAGAACAGTGTAAGAAGTGAAAAACAATTAGAGATTTAGCCAAACTCCTTTGTTATTTATTGAAAAGTTATTACTTTTGCCGTCAGAATTAGATAAGAAATAAGACGCGTTATGTATTCGATTAAAAAATTATTACAAGACGGAAAAAACATACAAGGAGAAATCACCCTTAAAGGTTGGGTGCGCACCTTCCGCAGCAACCGCTTTATTGCCCTGAACGATGGTTCTACAATCGACAATTTACAAGTAGTAGTAGATTTTGAAAATACCGACCCTGAATTGCTTAAACGTATTACCACGGGAGCAGCTATTGAAGTAAAAGGAAGACTTGTGGAGAGTCAAGGGAAAGGGCAAAACGTAGAGTTACAAGCAAGTAACATAAGTATATTAGGTGATAGCAACCCTGAAGAATACCCTATCCAACCTAAAAAACACTCACTTGAATTCTTGAGAGAAAACGCTCACCTGCGGGTGCGCTCTAGTACTTTTAGTGCAGTGATGCGCGTGCGTTCTACTTTAGCTTTTGCTATTCACAAATACTTTCAAGACAATGGCTTTTTCTACGTGAATACGCCTATTATCACGGGTAGTGATGCCGAAGGGGCTGGAGAGATGTTTCGTGTAACGACCTTAGATGCCAAAAATCCACCACTTAATGAAAACGGCGAAGTAGACTACAAGAAAGACTTCTTCGGTAGGGAGACAAACCTTACCGTATCAGGTCAGTTAGAAGGTGAGACTTTTGCGATGGCACTTGGTAAGATTTACACCTTTGGGCCTACCTTCCGTGCTGAAAACTCCAATACCTCACGCCACTTAGCTGAGTTTTGGATGATAGAGCCCGAAATGGCGTTCTATGACCTTATCGACAATATGAATTTGGCGGAAGATTTTATTAAATACGTATTGCAATACACCTTGGAAGTACGTCGTGACGACCTTGAGTTCTTGAACAAAAGATTTTTAGAAGAAGAGAAGACTAAACCACAGAACGAGCGTAGCACAATGTCACTCATCGAAAAACTTGAATTTGTGATTCACAATCAGTTTAAGAGGGTGAGCTACACTGAAGCGATAGATATTTTAAAGAATAGCAATCACAATAAAAAGAAGAAATTTCAATACCCCGTAAACGAATGGGGTGTAGATTTACAAAGCGAACACGAACGCTATTTGGTGGAAAAACACTTTGAGTGTCCTGTAATTCTATACGACTATCCCGCAAATATCAAAGCGTTTTATATGCGCTTAAATGAAGACGGTAAAACGGTGCGCGCGATGGATATTCTCTTCCCAGGAATAGGTGAAATTGTAGGAGGCTCACAACGTGAAGAACGTTACGATGTGCTCAAACAAAAAATAGCTGACCTTCATATGGACGAGGCAACTCTTTGGTGGTACTTAGACCTTCGTAAGTTCGGTACAGCAGTACACAGTGGCTTTGGTTTAGGTTTTGAGCGCTTGGTACTCTTTGCTACTGGAATGACCAATATCCGTGATGTGATACCTTACCCACGCACACCACAGAGTGCAGAGTTTTAATGTAAGTTACATCAGGAAATATAAAAACCGAGTTACGAAAGTAACTCGGTTTTCTTGTGTAATTTTAAAAAATAAAACAATGACTAAGTTGCCATTTGGTATTTGTTTACTTTTTCTTTAGCCTTGATAAGGTCGAGATTCAAGCTGTTAATCTTTTGCTCTTTGTTGAGGATTCTTCCTTTGAACTTAGCATCGTCTTGAGGAGACAGAGCTCCTTTGGCTTTCTTTAAATTATACTTGTTTTGTTCCTTAGCTAAATCAGTTTTAGCTTTGGTAATTTTAGCCTCTATTTTAGAAACCTCAGAGTTAGCTTTGGACAAGCGTTCTTGATTCTTTTGAGCACGAGCAGCAGCTTTTTGTTGTTCTTTAGCGGCTTTTTCTTGCTCCTTAGCAGCTTTTTGTTCAGCTTTCACAGCCTTTTCCTGCTCTTTTTGTAATTTTTGTTGAGCCTTTAACTGCTCTTTTTGAGCTTTAAGTTCTGCTTGAGACTGAGCTTGAGTAGCTTCAACAGGAGCGGGAGCAACTACCGGAGTAGTGGTATCGGTCATAGTTCCCATTTCGTCTACTTGAGCAAATGACACTTGAGCTACGAATAGCCCAGCGAACAAAGTGAGTGTGTGTAATTTCATATCTGTTAAATTATTTAGTTTTCTTATAGGGTGCAAAGATAAGGAAAATATGCTTACCATTTGCATTTTTACAAAAGTTTAACACCAAAAAAGTCGCCTGCAAAGAAAAGAAGCGCAGGCGACTAAGGAGTAAATTAAAATATAAATAGTTATGGATTATTGAACATTTCCTCTGATACGTAAGCCTTTTACAGGGCTTGATTTGGCATTGGAGGTAACAGTAATAGTCTTGCTGATAGGTCCAACACGATTAGTATCGTATTTTACTTCAATTTTCCCTTTAGCTCCTGGTGCTACGGGTTGGTTTGTCCAAGAAGGAACGGTACAACCGCAAGAAGAAGCTACGTTAGTAATTACGAGGGGTGCTTTACCAGTGTTAGTAAACTCGAACACACGCACACCGTCTGCACCTTGTTTGATGTTACCGTAATCAATTTCTTCAGATTTAAAAGAAATCTCAGCGTCTTGGGCATAAGCCATTACACCAAAAAATGCTAAAAATACAAATGTTAAAAACTTTTTCATAGTATAAAAAATTAAAAATATAAGTTTGTTTTTACGGTTATAAATATTACAACAACCGTGCCAAAGAGTATTTTTTAAGGTAAAAATTAAGATTTAATAGTGTAGAGTAAAAAAGGGTTTGAGCGAAGAGAAAACATTGTAAGTCACACAGATAAATTATTAGTAGATTGGTGGATTTGGATATTACGGTTAACTTAATACAAGTCTTATACGATATAACGGGCAATGAGCTATAGAGGAGTGAAGCTAAGGTAAATCTGAGTCCAAGAAAAGTATTAGATTTTTTTTAAAAAAACTAAAGACTTATTCTACCAAAAGGTAACTTAAAAAATTGCACTTGATGTTGGAAATGGCGTCGTGTTAAAATTATCAATGGTTAATTGCTAATTGTGAATTGTTTTGTATCTTTGCCCTCTCACTTTAAATCTCAAAAAAACTCTTACATATATATTCAGCTAACGCTGGCTTTACCTAAAAAATGTACTTAATATTTGATACTGAAACTACGGGTTTACCCCGCCGTTGGGATGCCCCCCTTACCGATAGTGACAACTGGCCTCGCGCCGTGCAGATTGCTTGGCAATTGCACGATGAGTGGGGCACACTCATTGAGCATCAGGACTTTTTGATAAAGCCCGATGGCTTTGATGTGCCTTATGATGCCGAAAAAGTACACGGTATTTCTACCCAATTAGCAGAAGCACAAGGAGTGCCTATCGCTGAGGTGTTCAAAGCGTTCAACGAGGCGCTTAGCAAGGCGCAATATGTGGTGGGACAAAACATCGGCTTTGATATCAATATTATGGGGGCTGAGTTTTACCGCTATGGGGTGGAGAGTCCGCTTACGCAGATGCCTGTAATCGATACTTGTACTGAGGCAACTGCCAACCTCTGCCAGATAGCAGGCGGAAAAGGAGGTCGTTATAAGTTGCCCACCCTCACCGAGTTGCACTCTTTTCTCTTTGGCGTACCCTTTGCCGAGGCGCACAACGCCACTGCCGACGTGGAAGCAACTACACGCTGTTTCTTTGAATTGATACGTCGTGGCGAAGGCTTTCAAGAAGGTACTTTCAGTAGCGACTATATCAAAGAATTTCAAGGGCATCACACCTCACCTATAGGGCTTATCGGACTCAAGCACGTGAACCTCAAAGAGGCTTCCGATGCCTTGCGAAAAAGCAGTAGCACTGCGCAAACTACCGAATCTCACGCCGATGCTTCATTGTTAGAAAATGCGGTGTTTGCCCATTTGCACAACCATACGCAACACTCTATATTACAATCTACTACGTCTATAAAAGACCTCGTAAAAATCACCGCGAAAGAAAAGATGCCTGCCGTAGCACTTACCGATAGTGGCAATATGATGGCTGCCTTCCACTTTGTGCAAGCCGTACAAGGGCATAACAAAGAAGCGGAAGCTAAAAACAAAGAGGCTCAAGAAAAGGGCGAAACCCCTACCGAAACGCTCATCAAGCCTATTATAGGTTGTGAGTTCAATATCTGCGAAAATCACTTAGATAAAACCCGACAAGACAACGGCTACCAAGTGGTGATTTTAGCTAAAAACAAACAAGGCTATCACAATCTTACTAAAATGGCTTCTATCGCTTCTACCAAAGGCTTTTACTATGTGCCTCGTATAGATAAGGCGATTGTAGAGCAGTACAAAAGCGATTTAATGGTACTCTCAGGGGGTATGAATGGCGAAATTCCTTCTAAAATACTGAATATTGGTACCAAGCAAGCTGAAGAAGCACTCTTGTGGTGGAAAGAGCAGTTTGGCGACGACTTCTATCTGGAGGTGATGCGCCACAACCAAGAAGATGAAAACCGCGTAAACGAAACCCTTGTAGAGTTTTCCAAAAAATACGGGGTGAAACTCATCGCTACCAACAATACCTTTTATCTCCATAAAAAAGATGCCAATGCGCACGATATTCTGTTGTGTGTGAAAGATGGCGAAAAGCAGAAAACACCTATCGGGCGCGGTCGTGGCTATCGTTTTGGAATGCCTAACAACGAGTATTATTTCAAAACTTCAGCTGAAATGAAGGCGCTCTTCAAGGATATTCCTGAGGCGATTCTTAATATTCAAGAAATTATCGACAAGGTAGAACCCTATGGCTTGGCACGTGATATCCTCTTGCCTAAGTTTGATATCCCCGAGGAATTTCAGGTGGAAGACGACCCTACAGGCAAAAAAGGGGAAAACAACTATTTGCGTCATCTTACTTATGAAGGGGCTAAACGCAAATACCCCGAAATTACTGATGAAGTGCGGGAGCGTTTGGATTTTGAGCTTTCTATTATTGAAAAAACGGGTTACCCAGGTTACTTCCTTATTGTGCAAGACTTTATCGCAGCAGCGCGACGTATGAACGTATCAGTAGGACCTGGACGGGGGTCGGCAGCGGGTTCGGCAGTGGCGTTTTGTTTGGATATTACCAATATGGACCCAATTAAGTACGATCTCCTCTTTGAGCGTTTTCTAAACCCCGACCGTGTGTCAATGCCCGATATTGATATCGACTTTGAGGACTCGGGTCGCCAAGATGTAATCAATTATGTGATTGATAAGTATGGCGAGAGTCAGGTTGCACGGATTATCACCTATGGTAAAATGGCCGCTAAATCGGCTATCAAAGATACGGCTCGCGTGCTGGATGTACCTCTACAAGAGTCGAATAGATTAGCGGGCTTAGTGCCTAATGGGGTGTCATCTTTAGGGAAGATGTTCGGTTGGGACGATAAAACCCTCAAAGAAAAAGTGCGCAGTGAAGAACTGCCAAAAGTAGACGAACTGAAACGCCTTTTAGCAGGAGAAGGGGAGGAGGAGAGTACCCAAACCATTCAGCAGGCAAATATTATTGAAGGTTCGGTGCGCAACACGGGTATCCACGCTTGTGGGGTAATTATCACCCCCGATGATATCACCAACTTTGTGCCGGTAGCTTTAGCCAAAGATTCCGACCTATTTGTGACTCAGTTCGATAACTCGGTAGTAGAGAGCGCAGGGTTGCTGAAAATGGACTTCTTGGGGCTCAGTACCCTCACACTTATCAAAGATACTATTGAAAATATCAAACAAACGCATAATATAGAGCTCGATGCAGAGGCTTTTCCGCTCGACGATAAAAAGACTTACGAACTCTTCCAGCGCGGTGAAACGGTCGGGATTTTCCAGTACGAGTCCACTGGTATGCAGAAATATATGCGAGAGCTTAAACCTACGGTCTTTGCCGACCTTATCGCGATGAATGCTCTTTATCGTCCAGGTCCTTTGGAGTACATTCCTAGTTTTATCAAGCGGAAACACGGTATTGAGCCTATTGAGTACGATCTCCCCGATATGGAGGAATACCTCAAAGAGACTTATGGGATTACCGTTTATCAAGAGCAGGTGATGTTGCTATCGCAGAAATTGGCAGGTTTTACCAAAGGTGAAGCCGACGTGCTCCGTAAGGCAATGGGTAAGAAACAAATAGCCGTGCTAGCCAAGATGAAGCCTAAGTTCATTACCCAAGCCTCCGAAAAAGGTCACGACGCCCAAAAACTCGAAAAGATATGGGCAGACTGGGAGAAGTTTGCCGCTTATGCGTTCAACAAATCGCACTCCACCTGCTATGCTTGGGTGGGTTACCAAACGGCTTATCTCAAAGCCAATTATCCTGCCGAGTATATGGCAGCGGTACTCTCTAACAATATGAACGATATCAAAACGATTACTTTCTTCTTAGAAGAGTGTCACCGAATGGGTATCAAGGTGTTACCTCCTGATGTGAATGAATCGTTGTACAAATTTACCGTAAATAAAAACGGTGATATACGCTTCGGAATGGGGGCTGTGAAAGGAGTAGGAAAAGCAGCAGTCGATACGATTGTAGAACAACGCCAAGAACGTCCTTATACCTCTATTTTCGATTTGGCAAAACGCGTAGATTATAAGAGCATCAACAAAAAAGCCTTTGAAAGTATCGCTTTGGCAGGAGGTTTTGATTCGTTCACTAATGTACACCGTGCTCAGTACTTCCACGCCGAAGCTGACGGCGTTCCCTTTCTCGAAAAAGCTATTCGCTTTGGTACTAAATACCAAGAGAGTAAGAATTCCGCCCAAATGAGTCTGTTTGGTGGTGAGAGTGAAGTAGATATCCCTGAACCTGCTGTACCTAAATGTGAAACGTGGGGTAACCTCGAGCAGTTGCGCCGTGAGAAGGAGGTGGTAGGTATCTATATCTCAGGGCACCCGCTCGACGATTTTAAGCACGAGTTACAAAACTTTTGCAATATCAGTCTATCGGAATTGCAAGACTTACAACCTTTTATTAACCGTGAGCTCACAGTAGCGGGTATGGTAGCTGACCTGCAACATCGTACGGCTAAGAACGGAAAAGGTTACGGCTTTTTTACTCTTGAGGATTACGACGGCTCTTACGAGTTTAAACTCTTTGGAGATGATTATTTGAACTATCAGAAATATATGGTACCAGGGGCGTTTTTGTATATCAAATTTAAGGTGGTAGAAGGATTTCTCAATAGAGAAACCAACCAAAGAGGCGAACCTAGGATACAGTTTCTACAGATGATGCAGTTGCAAGATGTGATGGAAACCCTCTCTAAAAAACTTACTTTGCACGTGAATATAGAGGAGATTAACCAAGATTTGATTGCAAAATACAAAGATTTACTACAAAAGCACAAAGGGAAACAGTCTATTTACTTTGTTGTGCACCATCACAATGAAAATATTCACCTAAATATGGAAAATGGTAATCTAAAGGTGGCGATTACTAAATCTTTTTTAGATGATTTAGACGCTCTATTTGCAAAATATCATCTCAATGACCGCAGAATGGAGAAAATAGTTGCTAAAAAGACAGAAGATACTCACGACGACGAGGAAATGGCAATGGAGGATTTGGGATTATCGGAGTAGACAATTAGTTAATTTCTATTTTGACTGCTGACTGCTAACAGCTAAAAAAATCTTCAATCGTAACTCGTAGTTTGTAATTATTTTGTACTTTTGCACAACCACTTAAAAAGAAAAAGAAATGAGTGCATTGAGCGTTAATCACCTGTTGGGCATTAAGTATATCACCGAAAAGGATATACAGTTAATATTTGAAACTGCTGACCACTTCAAGGAGGTTATTAACCGTCCTATTAAAAAAGTACCTTCGTTGCGCGATATTACTATTGCCAACCTCTTCTTCGAGAATAGTACGCGCACTCGTCTTTCCTTTGAATTGGCAGAAAAACGTCTTTCTGCCGATGTGATTAACTTTTCGGCTTCTCAATCATCGGTAGCCAAAGGGGAAACCTTAGTAGATACCGTGAACAATATCCTCTCGATGAAAGTGGATATGGTAGTGATGCGTCACCCGAACCCAGGTGCGGGAGTCTTCCTCTCACAACACGTGAAAGCCTCAATTGTAAACGCTGGCGATGGAGCTCACGAACACCCTACACAAGCACTTTTAGACTCATATTCTATACGCGAACGCTTGGGAGATGTAGCAGGTAAAAAAGTAGTGATAGTGGGGGATATACTACACTCGCGCGTGGCACTTTCGAACATCTTTGCACTCCACAAGCAAGGAGCTGAAGTGATGCTATGCGGACCTCAAACACTTATTCCTAAATACATTCATAAATTGGACGTGAAGGTAGAAACCAATTTGCGCAAGGCTTTGAACTGGTGTGATGTGGCTAATATGTTGCGTATACAAAATGAGCGACTCGACATCAGTTATTTTCCTTCTACCCGTGAATATGTACAACAATACGGACTCACCAAAGAGGTATTGGAAAGCCTTGACAAAGAAATAGTGATTATGCACCCAGGACCTATCAATCGAGGGGTAGAAATTACCAGCGAAGTAGCTGATAGCTCCCAATCGATTATTTTACAACAAGTAGAAAATGGGGTAGCCATACGAATGGCAGTGATTTATTTGTTGGCAAGCAAGATTTAATAAGGTAAAAGATAAAAGGTAAAAGATAAAAGGTAAAAGATAAAAGGTAAAAGATAAAAGGTAAAGCCAGCGAGGGCTTACAGCTGGGTATGTGAATAAAAGGTGAAAGATAAAAAAGCGCGATGTTTACTATTTAAACATCGCGCTTTTTTAATTGTTAATTGTCAATTATTAATTGTTGTTATCTTCTAATTCTGATGGTGATAAGGGCAAAGATAAAAGTGGTGAAAAAGGAGAATATGGCATACACAAGGGCAGGTTTGGTCATATCGGTATTGCCCATAAGGGTACCTGCTACCAATATCGCCAAAGCAGTGTTTTGTAGACCTACTTCTATACTGATAGTCGTTGCTTGTACACCCGGTAATTTAAAAGATTTCAGAGCTATAAAATAACTAAGTGTCATCGCGCTGAGGTGCATTAGAAGCGTAGCAGGCAAGAGTCGGAATATTTCATCTACTGAAATACCACTTCCTCCTGATTGTTTATCACCGAAAAACTTGATAAAGAATACAATTCCCAACAATATGGTGTTTGTTACTTTTAAAGGAAAACGGATTTTAAGAGATACATTAGGGAAAAACCGGTTGAAGAATAAGCCCAACAAAGCTGGTATTATAATGATTTTGGCTACTTCCCAGACCATATTGAATATAGGGAGCGACACTTCGGTATGACCCCCCATAAAAACAACTACTGCCCAATTAGACAACACCGGAATGGTAAACAGTATGAGCAAACTATTGATAGCGGTAAGGGCTACTGCCAAAGCGGTATCGGCTTTGATGAGATAACTAATGAAATTGGAGGTAGTACCCCCAGGACATATTGATACGATGATGAGCCCTACTTTTTCGGCAGGGGGTAAATTAGAAAACTCGGCAATGATAAAAGCACAGATAGGCAAGAAGACCATCTGCAAGAAAAGCCCTAAGTACAAGGGCTTTGATTTTTTGAATATGTTTTCGAAATCGGAGAAGCGCAACGAACTGCCTATCGCAAAGGTGATAAGCATCAGCACTGCCGAAAGAAGGTAATCTATAAACATCAGCGATTAGCTTTTCTAATAAGTATAGGTATAGGTATAGTTTCTGTTGCTTTGAGAATTGCTTTTAATACTGATAGCAGTTATCAACTCGCCGTTATAAGTGATGGTATAGACTTCATCAGTAGTGGGGGTACCGTTATCTACTACTTTTCTTTCAAAAGCAGTAATTTTATTACCACTTAACGTATAGGTTTCAGTGGTTTTAACAGTGCCTATACTACCAATAGTTTCCTCTACTATCGTTTTAGGAAAAGCACCGCCGGGGGTGGTTTCATCATTGTTCTCTTTTTTACAAGAAAGAAAGATAAGTGTAAGACCTATGGCTAATAATAATGTTTTTTTCATTGGTTATATACTTTTATGTCGACAAAGGTACGAAACATTTTTTAATTAGCAATAAGAAGTGTGAGCCACACGGGCGGGTAGGAAATGAGAAAATTAGCAAATGTGGAGGGTTGAGGAGTTCGAAATATAGCGGAGGAGAACGAAAGAGAGCTGAGAGGAATTTTGGTGAAAAAAGGCTATGAGAAGGGTGGGGTTAGCTTATAGAGAGCTTATAGGAAGCTTATACGAATCTTGGACGATTGGTATAGAAAGGGTATATAAATAGTTGATTCATAATATAATACAACAGCGCTAAAAATGGTAAAAAAGGGGTTTCGAGGCGAAAGAAAGGGAAAAGGCACTAGGCCTTAGGCCATAGACACTAGGGGGGAATATGACGGAAAAGAGAGAGGAAAGAAAAAAGTAAGGTGGGGTAGGGTGAAGAAGAGTAATAGAAGTTTTGGGAGTTAAAGGTAAAGAAAATGAGGAAATAGGCTTAAAAACAAAAAGGACTGCCAGAGAGTTTCTGGACAGCCCTTTTTAGTTTATTATAAAAGTACTATTTTTTGATATATAACCAGCCTACTTCAGATTGTTTATTATTATTCTGATCGTAGTATTCAATCACATAATAGTAAGTACCTTGTGGGAGTTTATCGGCAGCTTCTACTGTCACACGACCGTCGGAGATACCTCTAAACACGCGGGTTACGTTGTCGTAGCCACTTACCTCAAATACTTTCACGCCCCAACGGTTGTAGATACGTACCACATTGTTCGGATAGTTTTCTATACCACCAATATGGAAGTGGTCGTTTTTACCGTCGCCATTTACTGACATACCGTTGTAAGGTATGAGCTTATTCACTATATCAACCGTTACAGTAGCACTGCTACAGCCTGCGGAGTTACAGATTTCGTACACAAAAGTATCAGTTCCTACAAAGCCTGTGTGAGGTCTGTATTCTACCGTATTATCGGCATTTACAACTACTGTACCGTTTGCAGGTTGAGTTACTACATTAGGAGTAGTCGCTCCGTTGAGGGTATCGTTCGCTAACACAGCAATATTTACAGGAGTATTCAACGCTGTAGAAACCCTATCGTCTACCGCTACCGGAGTAGGTGTAGGTGTTGCTGTTCCCACTACTGTTACCACCAAGGTTTGCGTACCAGTACAGTTAGTAGGGTTCAAGACCTCACAATAGCTGTAAGTAATGGTATAAGTACCAGCTGGAGTATTACCTGGAATGGTTACCTCGCCGGTATTAGGGTCGAGAGTAGGTTTGTTGCCAGGATTACTTGGGTTGTTAACTGTCATAGTTACATTACCACCAGGGCCAGCCGTTGGTGTTACTGTACCACCTATCTTATCGTTGTTTAAGATACTTGGTATAGTTTGAGTGGTGGTGCTTGGTGTTACGGTCATTGGGTCAGGTACTACTGTAATGGTCGGTGTACCCACCTTAATTACGGCAGTAGCTGTTTGACAGTTACTATTTGGATTAAGCGCTTCGCACTCTTTATAAGTAATGGTATAAGTACCTGCAGGTGTATTGGCAGGGATAGTTACCACACCGTTTTCTGGATTCAAGACAGGAACGTTACCACCGTTGATAGGAGTAGCAGGCACTACATTGGTAATAGTTACCGTACCACCATTTCCAGCTGTTGGTTTAGTACCTCCTAAACTATCGTTGTCAAGTACACTGATTGTGGTTTGAGTAGTTAAACCATTAGGAATGTTAAAGGTATCGTCTTGTACAGTAAGAGTTGCAGCACCTACTGTTACCACCAAGGTTTGCGTACCGGTACAGTTAGTAGGGTTCAAGACCTCACAATAGCTGTAGGTAATGGTATAAGTACCAGCTGGAGTATTACCTGGAATGGTTACCTCGCCGGTATTAGGGTCGAGAGTAGGTTTGTTGCCAGGATTACTTGGGTTGTTAACTGTCATAGTTACATTACCACCAGGGCCAGCCGTTGGTGTTACTGTACCACCTATCTTATCGTTGTTTAAGATACTTGGTATAGTTTGAGTGGTGGTGCTTGGTGTTACGGTCATTGGGTCAGGTACTACTGTAATGGTCGGTGTACCCACCTTAATTACGGCAGTAGCTGTTTGACAGTTACTATTTGGATTAAGCGCTTCGCACTCTTTATAAGTAATGGTATAAGTACCTGCAGGTGTATTGGCAGGGATAGTTACCACACCGTTTTCAGGATTCAAGACAGGAACGTTACCACCGTTGATAGGAGTAGCAGGCACTACATTGGTAATAGTTACCGTACCACCATTTCCAGCTGTTGGTTTAGTACCTCCTAAACTATCGTTGTCAAGTACACTGATTGTGGTTTGAGTAGTTAAACCATTAGGAATGTTAAAGGTATCGTCTTGTACAGTAAGAGTTGCAGCACCTACTGTTACCACCAAGGTTTGCGTACCGGTACAGTTAGTAGGGTTCAAGACCTCACAATAGCTGTAGGTAATGGTATAAGTACCAGCTGGAGTATTACCTGGAATGGTTACCTCGCCGGTATTAGGGTCGAGAGTAGGTTTGTTGCCAGGATTACTTGGGTTGTTAACTGTCATAGTTACATTACCACCAGGGCCAGCCGTTGGTGTTACTGTACCACCTATCTTATCGTTGTTTAAGATACTTGGTATAGTTTGAGTGGTGGTGCTTGGTGTTACGGTCATTGGGTCAGGTACTACTGTAATGGTCGGTGTACCCACCTTAATTACGGCAGTAGCTGTTTGACAGTTACTATTTGGATTAAGCGCTTCGCACTCTTTATAAGTAATGGTATAAGTACCTGCAGGTGTATTGGCAGGGATAGTTACCACACCGTTTTCAGGATTCAAGACAGGAACGTTACCACCGTTGATAGGAGTAGCAGGCACTACATTGGTAATAGTTACCGTACCACCATTTCCAGCTGTTGGTTTAGTACCTCCTAAACTATCGTTGTCAAGTACACTGATTGTGGTTTGAGTAGTTAAACCATTAGGAATGTTAAAGGTATCGTCTTGTACAGTAAGAGTTGCAGCACCTACTGTTACCACCAAGGTTTGCGTACCGGTACAGTTAGTAGGGTTCAAGACCTCACAATAGCTGTAGGTAATGGTATAAGTACCAGCTGGAGTATTACCTGGAATGGTTACCTCGCCGGTATTAGGGTCGAGAGTAGGTTTGTTGCCAGGATTACTTGGGTTGTTAACTGTCATAGTTACATTACCACCAGGGCCAGCCGTTGGTGTTACTGTACCACCTATCTTATCGTTGTTTAAGATACTTGGTATAGTTTGAGTGGTGGTGCTTGGTGTTACGGTCATTGGGTCAGGTACTACTGTAATGGTCGGTGTACCCACCTTAATTACGGCAGTAGCTGTTTGACAGTTACTATTTGGATTAAGCGCTTCGCACTCTTTATAAGTAATGGTATAAGTACCTGCAGGTGTATTGGCAGGGATAGTTACCACACCGTTTTCAGGATTCAAGACAGGAACGTTACCACCGTTGATAGGAGTAGCAGGCACTACATTGGTAATAGTTACCGTACCACCATTTCCAGCTGTTGGTTTAGTACCTCCTAAACTATCGTTGTCAAGTACACTGATTGTGGTTTGAGTAGTTAAACCATTAGGAATGTTAAAGGTATCGTCTTGTACAGTAAGAGTTGCAGCACCTACTGTTACCACCAAGGTTTGCGTACCAGTACAGTTAGTAGGGTTCAAGACCTCACAATAGCTGTAAGTAATGGTATAAGTACCAGCTGGAGTATTACCTGGAATAGTTACCTCGCCGATATTAGGGTCGAGAGTAGGTTTGTTACCAGGATTACTTGGGTTAGTAACCGTCATAGTTACATTACCACCAGGGCCAGCCGTTGGTGTTACTGTACCACCTATCTTATCGTTGTTTAAGATACTTGGTATAGTTTGAGTGGTGGTGCTTGGTGTTACGGTCATTGGGTCAGGTACTACTGTAATGGTCGGTGTACCCACCTTAATTACGGCAGTAGCTGTTTGACAGTTACTATTTGGATTAAGCGCTTCGCACTCTTTATAAGTAATGGTATAAGTACCTGCAGGTGTATTGGCAGGGATAGTTACCACACCGTTTTCAGGATTCAAGACAGGAACGTTACCACCGTTGATAGGAGTAGCAGGCACTACATTGGTAATAGTTACCGTACCACCATTTCCAGCTGTTGGTTTAGTACCTCCTAAACTATCGTTGTCAAGTACACTGATTGTGGTTTGAGTAGTTAAACCATTAGGAATGTTAAAGGTATCGTCTTGTACAGTAAGAGTTGTAGCACCTACTGTTACCACCAAGGTTTGCGTACCGGTACAGTTAGTAGGGTTCAAGACCTCACAATAGCTGTAGGTAATGGTATAAGTACCAGCTGGAGTATTACCTGGAATAGTTACCTCGCCGATATTAGGGTCGAGAGTAGGTTTGTTGCCAGGATTACTTGGGTTAGTAACCGTCATAGTTACATTACCACCAGGGCCAGCCGTTGGTGTTACTGTACCACCTATCTTATCGTTGTTTAAGATACTTGGTATAGTTTGAGTGGTGGTGCTTGGTGTTACGGTCATTGGGTCAGGTACTACTGTAATGGTCGGTGTACCCACCTTAATTACGGCAGTAGCTGTTTGACAGTTACTATTTGGATTAAGCGCTTCGCACTCTTTATAAGTAATGGTATAAGTACCTGCAGGTGTATTGGCAGGGATAGTTACCACACCGTTTTCAGGATTCAAGACAGGAACGTTACCACCGTTGATAGGAGTAGCAGGCACTACATTGGTAATAGTTACCGTGCCACCATTTCCAGCTGTTGGTTTAGTACCTCCTAAACTATCGTTGTCAAGTACACTGATTGTGGTTTGAGTAGTTAAACCATTAGGAATGTTAAAGGTATCGTCTTGTACAGTAAGAGTTGCAGCACCTACTGTTACCACCAAGGTTTGCGTACCGGTACAGTTAGTAGGGTTCAAGACCTCACAATAGCTGTAGGTAATGGTATAAGTACCAGCTGGAGTATTACCTGGAATGGTTACCTCGCCGGTATTAGGGTCGAGAGTAGGTTTGTTGCCAGGATTACTTGGGTTGTTAACTGTCATAGTTACATTACCACCAGGGCCAGCCGTTGGTGTTACTGTACCACCTATCTTATCGTTGTTTAAGATACTTGGTATAGTTTGAGTGGTGGTGCTTGGTGTTACGGTCATTGGGTCAGGTACTACTGTAATGGTCGGTGTACCCACCTTAATTACGGCAGTAGCTGTTTGACAGTTACTATTTGGATTAAGCGCTTCGCACTCTTTATAAGTAATGGTATAAGTACCTGCAGGTGTATTGGCAGGGATAGTTACCACACCGTTTTCAGGATTCAAGACAGGAACGTTACCACCGTTGATAGGAGTAGCAGGCACTACATTGGTAATAGTTACCGTGCCACCATTTCCAGCTGTTGGTTTAGTACCTCCTAAACTATCGTTGTCAAGTACACTGATTGTGGTTTGAGTAGTTAAACCATTAGGTATGTTAAAGGTATCGTCTTGTACAGTAAGAGTTGCAGCACCTACTGTTACCACCAAGGTTTGCGTACCGGTACAGTTAGTAGGGTTCAAGACCTCACAATAGCTGTAGGTAATGGTATAAGTACCAGCTGGAGTATTACCTGGAATGGTTACCTCGCCGGTATTAGGGTCGAGAGTAGGTTTGTTGCCAGGATTACTTGGGTTGTTAACTGTCATAGTTACATTACCACCAGGGCCAGCCGTTGGTGTTACTGTACCACCTATCTTATCGTTGTTTAAGATACTTGGTATAGTTTGAGTGGTGGTGCTTGGTGTTACGGTCATTGGGTCAGGTACTACTGTAATGGTCGGTGTACCCACCTTAATTACGGCAGTAGCTGTTTGACAGTTACTATTTGGATTAAGCGCTTCGCACTCTTTATAAGTAATGGTATAAGTACCTGCAGGTGTATTGGCAGGGATAGTTACCACACCGTTTTCAGGATTCAAGACAGGAACGTTACCACCGTTGATAGGAGTAGCAGGCACTACATTGGTAATAGTTACCGTACCACCATTTCCAGCTGTTGGTTTAGTACCTCCTAAACTATCGTTGTCAAGTACACTGATTGTGGTTTGAGTAGTTAAACCATTAGGAATGTTAAAGGTATCGTCTTGTACAGTAAGAGTTGCAGCACCTACTGTTACCACCAAGGTTTGCGTACCGGTACAGTTAGTAGGGTTCAAGACCTCACAATAGCTGTAGGTAATGGTATAAGTACCAGCTGGAGTATTACCTGGAATAGTTACCTCGCCGATATTAGGGTCGAGAGTAGGTTTGTTGCCAGGATTACTTGGGTTAGTAACCGTCATAGTTACATTACCACCAGGGCCAGCCGTTGGTGTTACTGTACCACCTATCTTATCGTTGTTTAAGATACTTGGTATAGTTTGAGTGGTGGTGCTTGGTGTTACGGTCATTGGGTCAGGTACTACTGTAATGGTCGGTGTACCCACCTTAATTACGGCAGTAGCTGTTTGACAGTTACTATTTGGATTAAGCGCTTCGCACTCTTTATAAGTAATGGTATAAGTACCTGCAGGTGTATTGGCAGGGATTGTTACCACTCCGTTGTCTGGATTCAAGACAGGAACATTACCACCGTTGATAGGAGCAGCGGGTACTACATTGGTAATAGTTACCGTACCACCATTTCCAGCCGTTGGTGTATTGCCACCTAAACTATCGTTAGCTAGAACGCTAGTAGTAGTTTGAGTAGCTAATCCGTTAGGTATGTTAAAGGTATCGTCTTTCACTACTAAAGGAGTTACTCCTAAATGAATAGTAGAAGTACCTGTTTTTGTGTTACCAAAAGTGTCTTTGGCTACAAAAGTAACTGTAATAATACCGCCAGGTACTGTACAAAGGTCAGCTGGAGCATTATAGTTATTTGTAATAGTAGCTATCGCACCACAAGTATCGGTGGCGGTAGCCGTACCGAGCCAATTGTTGATAGCCGTAGTAGCCGTAGTTGAGTTGCACACTATATTTAAAGGAGTAGGTGCTGTGAAAGTAGGAGCAGTAGTATCGTCTACTGTTAAGGTAACGGTTACGATACCACTAGTACAGCCCGCAGTGCTAAGAGCGCGTACATAAGCCGTTTGGGTAGTGCGAGTGGTTACGTGAGTATTGATAACAGGTGCCGTAGTGCTTGAAACAGTAGCTGCAGGGGAAGTGTACCAAAGCAAGGTAGTACCCGTAGGGGCAGTTACATAGTTAGCAAACGATACTGTATTGTTAGTTGCTGTTGGACAAAGAGTTTTACTGCCGGTAATAAGGGTAGGTAAGGCTACAGGAGGCAATTTGGTAAGCGTTGCTTCTTGAGAAGTAGCTGTAACCACGATGCCTTGTGCAAACTGGTAACTATACACTACTCTATATTTATAGTTAGTAGTTCCAGCTATTGTTAAAGAGGCAGTTCCTCCACTTGCGATAGATCCCGTAGAAGTAGGGATATCTGTCCAATTAGTTCCGTTATCAGACTTTTGTTGCCATTTGTACTGAATATTACCTGTAGCATCTTTCAATTGAGCTTTAGAGGTGAAAGTAGCCATCTTATCAGCACAAATAGTTTGGCTTTGCGGTTGTGTAGTGATACTAATAGTCTCGGCAGGAGTGATAGAAGCAGGACAAAGTTCTACTAATACCCCTGAAGAACCTGGGTGAATGTCTTCTACTATTAATTGAGTAAAAGGAGTATTAGAGGTTACGCGTACCGCCACATCGGTTATAATACGATCCTGTGAAGTAACTTCTCCAGTATTACTTAAGGTAGCTCCCGCTTGCCCCTTTCCTTCGGCACAATCGTACACTTTAGTAAAAGTAGGTGTACCATTGTTAGTTGAAAGTTTTACTTTATCATTCTTTGTTGAAGGACTACCCATTACCATTAGCCATACCTCTGCGCTGGTAACCGGCTGACTAAAAGTGTAAATTACTTTAGGGCTAAAGTTAGGTTTCGTATGTATAATTGTATAATTGTGATAAGGAGTTCCACTGCAATAGGGATCCATATCTGTATTGCCATATACTAAAGTAGTCGCTGAAGATTTTGAATAGGTACGTGTTACCGTAACACCATTCATTACCGCTGTTTGTCCGTTAGGAGGAGTGGTAGGGAACTGAGGAGCAGGTTTAGTGGTACATTTAGCAGTAGTTGCTAATATACCGCCACTCTTGTCGGTATAGTTTTGCTCACAAGCGCCTAATTTTACTTTGGTAACATTGAGAATGGTTGTTTGGTTTACGGTGCGAGAAGGCAACGTATAGGTACCACTTGAGTTGAGCGTTACCACTTGTGTACCTGTACCATTGATATTGTAGGTTACTTGTGCATTAGGTGTACCTTTAATTGTAAATTCTACTGAAGCACTTTCTCCTTGCTTAAACGTCGCAGGAGTTGCTGTGATTTGAGTAACTTCGGGAGGAGTAAGCACTTCTACTTTAGCTACGGTACTTGTAGCTACGCTACAACCATTACTTACCACTGCATAATAATACTTAATACCCACCACTGTAGTTTGTGGTTTATATGTTTGGGTAGTAGCTACCTGATTGCCACCCGTAGTACTATTTGTAGTATTTTCAAACCATTTATAGGAAAGAGTACCGGTAGTAGTGGTAGCATTTATATTAAGAGCGTTGGCGATAGTTGTATTTTTACAGTAAACAGCAGAAGCTACCGGTTGAGTAGTGATAGTAGGGGGATTAGGATTTGCCTCTATAGTTATAGGAACTATCTGAGTAAAAGGGCAACTCTTAGAGGTTTGTGTTACTAAAATATTGTCTACACAAAGGTCATTTCCGCCACCATCCATATATATAACAAAAATAAGTTCACTATCAGAATCTCCTGCATTAGCAGTTATTCTCATATGTGTCCAATTGTTAAGATTTCCTCTTTCCTCTTGTTCTATAGTTTTTTTATCAGAAGACATAGGAGTATTTGATTTAAAATCAGCTTCTGAACGAAAGATTTTTAAATGTATATCAGGTTTATAGCCCCGAAGAATCTCTATATTATGATTGATAGGATTATATACATAAGCTGAAAACTCTATAGGAAGTCCAGGAGTTACTTTTACTTTGCGTTTATAAACCGTTTTTGTTTCTCCAGGTGATGTTTGAAAAAGTTCTACATTATACCACAGAAACCTACCATTAGCATCTCCATCTTTATCGTTAGGCAATACCCAAGAGCTACTATAAGGAGTAGTACCAGCCATCATATCTGTTCTATTACCTATGGCATAGTAAGAATCCGCTACAGTTTTAGGACGTGTAGCTCCGTCTGGTCTTACTTGTTTTGCCCCATTCATCGGGTCAAAATAAATATTTTGGTTTACATAGGAACTTTTTACAGATTTAACGTTTCCTGTTTTCTTTCCAAAATCATCATAGAAGATAATAGCTTTGGTAGTAGGAGGTACTGTATAAGTTACTGAAATACTATGAACTCCAGTGGTAAGATTTGAAAAGTGTGGGTCTGTTTTCGTAACTCCTTTATAAGTATAACTATGCTGATAAGTAGGTTGGTCGTTGGTAAGGGTTACATTACCTGTTCCATTACAGTTATAAATAATTTTAGAATTATAGGTAGGTGTAGTAGCTTTAGTAGGTACTGTAATAGGTAACGTATGATAATACTCAGTTCCTTTTTTTACTTGAACAGTATAATTCCCTGCTGTAAGCCAAGCTTTATTGGTATTTACCCAGCCTCCTCCAAAATTGTATTGGTAACCCGATAGACTTTCGTCTACACTTACAGTTACCTCTGCCTTATTAACATTATTACCTGTACCACAGCCTATTAATTGAGTAATTCCCACTTTGGGAGTACTTTGCGCATTCAGGTGGTTTACAGCAAATAAAAATGCTACCACAAAGATAATCCTATAAGCCATTTTTGCTATTAAATTATTCATCTTCTCTGTAAAAAACATCGTTAGTGATTTATTTTGGGTGCAAAATTAGTAAAGATTTTTTACATCTCTCTACACTAAGACAATAATTAACACAGTTTTAACAAACTTAGAGCTAAAAACAACTGTTTTTAATCCTTTTTAAATCTCTTTTTCTTTACACTTCCTACTCTTTACCTTTCTTTACTTGTGTAAAAAATAACACTGTTATATCTTCTGTTTCTGCTGTAATCTGTTTTCTCTTTCAAAGGGAGGTAGGAGCTATAAGAAACGTACCTGCCGAGAGGAAAAAAAAGTAGCTTCGCTACAAAAAGTCTCGCACAGATTTCACAGAAGTATACTGTAAAAAGAAACTGTAAATCAGAGTTATATATTGAACGGACATTAACTCTTAATTTCGTGTGTTTGCTCTATTTGCTAATCGTTTTGCTTGTTGTGTTACGACTTTTTTTGTATCTTTGTCCCCTCATTTCACTGTTAAAACTATGTTTCAAGGAGTACTTCAGAAAATGCTTACCGAATGGGCAGACCCCATACGATATTATTTGCCAATGGAAGGCGATTTTGTGCTGATGAACCAACTCATCGGAAAGGATATAACACTCCAATTTGTGCGCTTTCAGTGTATGAATTGTGGCGAAAATAAGCCTATTTTCCGTCAGGGTTATTGCAAAGAGTGCTTTTTTGAAGTCCCTCAAACCGCCGATTGGGTGATGCACCCTGAACTTAGCAAAGCGCATTTAAACATCGAAGAGCGCGATTTAGGCTATGAGCAACAAATGCAGTTGCAACCACATTATGTGTATCTTGCCAATTCCAGCGACGTAAAAGTGGGGGTAACACGCAAATCACAAGCTCCAACACGCTGGATCGACCAAGGGGCGCACGAAGCCCTTATACTTGCCGAAGTACCCAATCGCTATTTGGCAGGCATTGCCGAAGTCGCTCTTAAAGCTCATATAGCCGATAAAACTAATTGGCGCAAAATGCTCACCAACCAAATAACTCCCGTAGATTTATTGCGAGTAAAATTAGAGGTGCGCGACTTTGTCCCCGACCAAGTACAACCTTACATCACCGAAGATATCACCCCTTTGCACATTCATTTTCCCGTAGAAAAATACCCTACTCAAGTGCGCTCTCTGCAACTGGTGCAAACCCCTACTTATAGTGGTAAACTAATGGGCATCAAAGGACAATATCTTATTTTTAGCGACAACACCGTCTTTAATGTGCGAGGTAACGAAGGACTGGTGATTCAATTGACAATTAACAATTGACAATTGACAATTAACAATTAACGATTAACAATGAAACACTTTATTCTTTACATATCACTCTTTATTATACAAATAGGCAACTCTCAGGAAATTCCTACCTTAAAAGAACTTTTCTTAAAAGGAAAGGTAAAAACAGTCAATATCCAAATTTATGCGGTATTTGAGAGTACAGAAAAGCAAACAAAATGGATAACTACTCCAATATTTGAACAAGAAAAAGCAATGGATATTTCAGTAAATAACAAAGGCTTTATTACTGAATATACTATAAATGATTTTATTAAACATACTACTAAAATTACTTATGATGATAAGGATAGACCTATCAATATAAAGGAATACAAAAGAGGGGATTTTTTAAGATACGAATATACTTTTGTCTATGACGATAAAAATAAAACTCGACAAGAATATATATATAACGGAGAAATAAAAGAAAAACGCCTTTTGAGCACTTGCACTCTGAATAAAGATAACCAACCGACCTATTGTACTTACTATGATGATGAGGGTAAGGAAAGAAGTACTTCTACCTATCAATACGATAAAAAAGGTAACAAAATCTTTAATAGAGTAGCCTACTACTTTCAAGAGTATGAATATACATCTGAAGGATTCTTAAAACGCCATATTTTGACAATCAACAAGAAAGGAATTGAAGGTTTTGAGTTAAATTATACGTATGGTAATGGAGATTTTCCTGAAACATTTACTGTGAAACAAGAAGAATACCAACCCCCAAAAACATATACTTTTAAGTACAAATTAGATGAACAAGGTAATTGGGTACAAAAAACCGTCTATTATGATGGGAAAGAGGTAAATATCATCGAAAGAAAGATTACTTATTGGTAAATTACCTCTTATTTCTTATCTTATGAAAACTAACTCATTTCCTTTAGAAAACTGTTCTGAGAACGCATATCCATCAGTGTTAAACCCTTTCAAATCTTCTACTGAGCGAATCTCGTTTTCTGCTAAAAAGCGTACCATACGACCCCGCGCTTTCTTCGCATAAAAACTAACGACTTTTAGCGTATCTCCTTTATAATCCTTGAAGATAGGTGTAATCACGGGCACTTTTAGCTTTGTGGTATCAATTGCTTTAAAATATTCTTCACTGGCAAGATTGATAAACAATTCTCCTTCTTGCAATTCGTCGTTCAATGCCTGAGTGATTTTGTCTTTCCAAAAAGCATATAGATTTGTAGCCTTCCCTACGGGTAGTTTGATGCTCATTTCCAACCGATAAGGCGCGATAAGGTCTAAGGGTTTAAGCAGTCCGTACAACCCGGAGAGAATACGCAAAGACCTTTGTAACTTGTCAATTTGCGTTTCAGAGAGTGAATAGGCATCGAGTCCCTCATACACATCGCCATTGTAAGCAAAGAGCGCCGGACGCGCATTTTGTGGGGTAAAGGGCAATGAGAGCTGTTGGTGTCGTTGCCAATTTAGGTCGGCGAGCTTTTGGGAGATATGCATCAGGTTTATAAGTTGCTTTGGAGAGAGTGCTTTAAGGGCAGTGCTTACCTCGCCAATTTCCTTTGGGAAAATAGCCGAAGAGTGTACGGTAGTAGGTAGGGCTGATATTTCGTTAATGGTTTTGGCAGGAGAGATAACGATTTTCATAGTGATATATAATTAACGGGGCAAAGTTACAAAACAATTGACAATTCGCAATTGATAATTGACAATTGAGTAGGAGTGAGGCATTAGATAGACTTTAAACGGAACTATAATGGTTTTATAGTGGGTCTTCAGTGGCTCTACAGTGGCTCTACAGTGGCTCTACAGTGGCTCTACAGTGGGTCTACAGTGGCTCTACAGTGGCTCTACAATGAAGACTAATTAAAGATTAATAGAATACTAATAGAACTTACAATGTTGTTGCAATCAACTGTATCTCTCGTTCTGTGGGTCGAACTTGCCCGAGCTAAAATAATTAACTACTATCTTTCATTGTTATTTAAAAAGAAATGCTTATCTTTGCGCGAATAAACATCCGTGTAACTTGCACTATGAAATACATTATTACCCTTATGGGACTATTTACTTTTGGAATGACTCACGCTCAGATTCAGCGTGTAGAACCGCCTTTTTGGTGGGAAGGAATGCACTACAGCCAAGTGCAGGTATTGCTCTATGGCAAAAATATCGCTCAGTACAATGTGGAGAGCGATTTGCCTATTGTAAACATACTGAAAACAGAGAACCCTAACTATCTGTTTGTAACCGTCGATACCAAAGATAAAAAAGCGGGCAACTATACCATTTCGCTATTGCAAAAGAAAAAGAAAGTGGGCAGCGTTCGCTACGAATTAAAAGCGCGTCGTGAGGGCTCGGCTTACCGCAAGAGTTTCGACAGCAGCGATGTGGTTTACCTGATTATGCCCGACCGCTTTGCTAATGGTAAACCCGACAACGATTCGCACCCCGCACTTACTGATAAGCTCAACCGCTCAGATTCTTTCGGTCGTCACGGGGGGGACATTCAGGGGATTATCGACCATTTGGATTATATACAATCCTTAGGTGCTACGGCTATATGGAGTACGCCCTTATGTGAGGACAACGAACCACAACATTCTTATCACACTTATGCCCAAACCGATGTGTACAAAATAGACCCGCGTTATGGTACTAATGAAGAGTACCGACAGCTCTCAGCGGCTTTGCACAAGCGCGGTATGAAGCTCATCAAAGATTATGTAACCAACCACTGGGGCAGTCAGCATTGGATGCTGAAAGACCTGCCTTGCTACGACTGGTTACACCAATTTCCTGGTTATGGACAGAGCTCTTTTAGGATAACTACTCAGATGGACAGCAATGCCTCGGAATGGGACAAAAAGTACTGCGAAAAAGGTTGGTTTGCACGCTCTTTGTCTGACCTCAATCAAGCGAACCCATTGGTACTAAACTACCTCACCCAGAACGCGATTTGGTGGATAGAATACGCCGACCTCGACGGTTTGCGTGTGGATACTTATCCGTATAACGACAAAGCAGGCATTGCCCAATGGACGAAAGCTATTACTGATGAATATCCTTATTTCAACATTATGGGCGAGGTATGGCTTACTGAAAGCGCACAAGTGTCGTATTGGCAAAAGGATAGCCCTATTAGTGCGATACAAAGCTATAACACTTACTTGCCTACGGTAATGGACTTCCCGCTCTTCGGTGCAATAGGTGAGGCTTTCCGTACCACACCTTCGTGGGACAAAGGTATGATGCAACTCTACGACAACTTTGCGAACGACTTTCTGTATAAAGACATCAACAATCTGCTCATCTTTGCAGAAAATCACGATACGGCACGTATCAATCACGTATATCCTAAGATAGAGGATTATAAGATGATTATCACATTGTTGGCAACGGCGCGTGGTATTCCGCAATTGTACTACGGTAGTGAGATAGCAATGACAGGCGACAAGAGTAAGGGCGATGGCGATATACGACAAGATTTCCCTGGTGGCTGGGCAGGCGATGCGCAGAACGCTTTTAGCGCTTCGGGGCGTACGGCTACTCAGAAAGAGTATTACGATTTTACGGCTAAACTCTTCAATTGGCGTAAGGACAAAGCCGTAATTCACTACGGGAAGACCAAACAATACTTGCCTGAAAATGAAGTGTATGTCTATTTCCGTTACAACGATACCGAGACCGTAATGGTAGTGCTCAACAACAACGAAAAGAGCCAAACGCTCCACCTAAACCGCTTTGCCGAGAGTTTGGCGGGATTTTTGAGGGGGAGAGATATCATCTCGGGGAAAGAGGTCTCTCTGAGCGGTGACACTTTAGAAATATCTGCTAAAACCGCTATGCTCATTGAATTAAAATAACAAAGGTATATGATGAAAGAACCTATTAGTTTAGATACAGCCTTACAGATTGTAGGCTCATTAAAAGTAAGGGCTATTAAGGAAAAATCCACTTTAACTAATTTGGTAGAGAAGGATGCGTTAGACCAAAAAATTAAAATGTATTTAAAGGAAGAAAAAATGCTATATGGTACTGATGATATGGCAAGGCTTTCTGTTATGGATAAAGTAGTACATTATTATAGTCCGCTAATAAAACAAATGAATGGAGTACTATAAAGTTGAGGATATTTTTGAAAGAGAGAAAACAGACCTTTTATCAGGTTTAAAATCTCAAGAGAATCCTATTGCCTTTATATTAGGAGGACAGCCTGCATCAGGAAAGAGTGGGCTAGCAAAAGCTATCCTAAGACAATTTCCTGACAAAGATTTCCTTTTTGTAAATGGAGATATTTACAGAGAGTTTCATCCTAAGGCTAATGAGCTTATAAAATATCCTGAGAGATACTCAACAGAGACGCAAATATTCTCTAACTTTTTTACAGAAGCACTCATACAAGAGGCTATTATCCATAAATACAATATCATTGTAGAGGGTACTATGCGAAATCCTGAAGTACCTTTGCGTACGGCATTGTCTTTTAGAGAAAACGGTTTTAATGTAGAAGCTTTTGCGATTGCAGCTCCTGCACTCTTTACTGAATTAGGTTTTTATTTGCGCTATCAAGAAGAAAAAGATTTTCAAGGATATGGACGATTGTCAGATAAAAATTCCCACGACAGAGCAGTAGAAGGCTTACTTCACTCATTAGACCGTTTGTACAA
This sequence comes from Capnocytophaga sp. oral taxon 902, assembly GCF_013394735.1. NCBI lineage: Bacteria > Pseudomonadati > Bacteroidota > Flavobacteriia > Flavobacteriales > Flavobacteriaceae > Capnocytophaga > Capnocytophaga sp. oral taxon 902. Next base: position 729,618 of record NZ_CP058261.1, on the reverse strand, counting down.
CGAAAAAGCAGTAGATAAAATACATCTTTACAATTATCAAGCTGAAAAACATTTAGAAACTTTCTCATTGAGGGAACAGCAATGGGATATAAATATTTTGCCTTCTACAGAAGTTATAAAAGCAAGGAGACAACAATTTCAGGATAAGACACTTCGTTTGCAACTGATAGCACGAGCTTACTCTGTTATACCGCGAATGTCCCCACCTATAAAAGCTATAGTAGAAGCACTTATAGAGCAGTTAAAAGACTAAAGGATGAAGAACATCATTACAATAGGATTACTAATAGGGTGTGTGTTCTTTGGGAAAGCACAGAGCGAGGCGGATAAATGGCTAAAAGCAGTATCGGCACAACAGAGTATTGCCATTGAGTGGCAGGAGCGCAAAACCTCTCTTGCCTCAGAGGGTATTCGCTCTTTTGTGGGTTACTACCAAGACAATTTTGTAGCGACCCTTTCGGTAGGAGGACAGAGCGTGTCGGGGAGTTTTCACTACCGAAATAAATCGTATGAGATAAACGTGCAAAAAGGACAATTGGTCTTTTCGCCTAATAAAGATTTCCGATGTGGCACTACCGATACGCCTCATTCGCACCCAAGCCGTTCGACAGCACGTCCTGCGATATTAGCCGAAGAAACCACTCCTACCATTGCCAACACACAAACACTAAGGGTATACCGTTTGGCGATGCATATCCCTTATAGTACGTTTAGTACAGGACACTTAGAGAAAAACATACAAAAAGTAAAAACGTTTTGGGCAGATACTGAAAACTTCCTAAATGAAGTGTACCTACGCGACTTGGGAGTGCGTTTTGAATTGGTAAACGATGAGCGTCTCATCATCAAAGACGAAAGCAAAGAGACTTTTGCAAGCTTTCGCAATGCCGATTACGTTAAGAATAATTCAACAAGGATTATCAACGAACTTATAGGAGAAAATAGTTATGACGTGGGTATCTCTCTTGCATATACCGCTTCCTTAAAAAAAGGAGTAAGAGGATTGGCTTATCTTAAAGGTGTTTATCAGGCTAATACCAAAGCTGATGCCGTAGCAGTACTTACCAAAGAAGTCATAGCTCACGAGATAGGACACTTATTCGGTGGTAAACACACTTTTGGTAGCTATAAGGGCTCAGAAGCCTACGATAGTGAAAAGACAGAGTATGACAGAGGTACTTCGGTGATGAGCTATGGCAGTCCGCGTGACTTTTTCTCGCTGTCGAGCATTCAGCGCATACGGGAACTATTGACAAGAGTACCCGTGAAAGCTCACGACAAGACTTTCACTACTCAAGCTCCTCGCATAGACCACAGCAAGATTAAAAGTCATTATACGATTCCCAAGGGTACTTTCTTTCAATTCTATATCCCTGCTATCGACCCCGATAGTGCAGAACTGCTATACTCCGTAAACCAACACGATGTACGCAATGGAGATGAAACCCCTATAACGCAATACATTATCTACAAACCTACTCCTGCTAACCCTGTAACTATTAAAACAGAGTATCACAAAGACTCAGGTAGTGTAATAGCCAATAGTGGCTTGGCACAACAAACTACGGGTACTTTTACCTTTTGGTTGGGAGTGAGCGATGCCTCACTCCAACCGTCAGCCGACTATATAGTACAATACGATTTGGCTGAAACCAAAGTAACGGTAAAAGACGGTACCCCCTTCAAAATTACGAATACCCTAAAAAGCGAATACAAAGGAGGTGCTCAACTCACCCTTAGTTGGAACGTAGATAATACTATTTTCAAAGACACCAAAGTGCGTATCCTGCTCTCAGATGATTTAGGTAAGACGTTTAAACATATGGTAGTAGCAGAAGCTGATAACAACGGCAGTAAAGAAATTACCTTGCCTAATATCAGCACTACCCAAGCCGTCTTAAAAGTAGAAGTAATCGATGGTTTAGCCTTTGATCTTACTAACTACAACCCTAAAAGCGGTGGTTTTACTATCGAAAAGAACCCCGCCCTTCCCGAACCTCTCCTTTGGGCATCACTCCCTAATCATCTTACCCTTTCGTGTGAGCAATCTATTCCAGCAGTAACACTTCCTACTGTTACAGGTGGTTGTAATCCTGCTGTTACTCTTCAAAAAGAAGAACGCATCAAAGGTAATTGTGACTATACTTATACTATCAAACGCATTTTTATAGCTACCGACACTTGTAACCAAACGCTTACTTATACTCAAACTATTAACGTAATAGATAAAACTCGCCCTACTTTTGTAGAGGCTTTACCCCAAAATATGAGTATTAAAGAAGGCGAAACAATCCCTACCCAAGTAACACTCACCGCTATTGATAATTGTGGCACCGCTACTGTTACGCCTTCTCATAAAGAAGTAAAAACTAGTGGAAAGGTCTCTCAGCTTATCTATATGTGGGAAGCTAAAGATGCTTGTGGCAATGTTACTACCCACCAGCAAATTATTACCATTGTGCCTAAAACAACTCCTATACCTCTCACTTGGGCAACACTTCCTAACAATATAACCGTTGATTGTGCCAAAGCTATTCCAGCTGTGCGAACCCCTACAACACAAGGAGGCTGTGCTAAGGTAGTGATTACTCGCGCCGATAAAGAACTCAACAAGCGATGCCTTAATAACTTCACGTTAGAGCGTACTTTTACCGCTTCTGATGGTTGCACAACTCTTACCCATACCCAGCGTATTACCGTAGCCGATACCACCCCACCTACTTTTGTAGGGACTTTACCTCAAGACCTCACGATTAAAGAAGGAACACCTGTCCCTCAACAACAGAGTATTTCAGCAGAAGATACTTGTGCAGGACAACCTACCGTTACAATGTCTCCAAAAGAAGAAACCCTCACTAACGGAAAGCTCTCTAAAGTCGTTTATAAGTGGGTAGTGCGTGATGTGTGTGGCAACGAAAGAGTGTATACGCAAACCATTATCATTACCCCAGTAATACCACAACCACCTACACCGCCAATAGTACCTTCTGTTAAAGAAGTAGTGATTTACAATGCCGTTTCTACTGAAAAAGGCTCTGATAACTATTTCAGAATAGAAAATACAGATGAAAACCGACCTATTACCTTACTTATTTTTGATGAAATGGGCTTGAAAGTATATGAAAGTAACCATTATCAACAAAAAGGTGAATATTTTAGAGGCTATCCTAATGTAAGAGGAGTGATAGGTAGCAAACGCTTAGCAGGTACTTATTTCTATGTGGTTACCTACTATTTCAAAGGACAGCAAGAAACAAAAAAGGGATTCCTATATGTAAGATAACTTGTTAAATTTTACTTGCTATTTGTTAATTGTTTTGTACCTTTGCGCCGTTTTTTAAAACCAAACTAATGAAACATATATTACACTACTTACTTTGGCTATGCCTAAGCATAGAAGTAGCCAATGCACAAACTAATGTCCAAAGTGTTATAGCTATTTTTGCTGAAAAGCCTTCTGTAGAATGGGCACCCCCTATTCCTAACTCACCTTCTATGCTCGTACAATGGCAAGCGCGAACTACTTCTAAGGAATTTCGCTCGTTTGTAGGTTACTACCAAGACCATTTTGTGGGCGTCATCAGCTTTGACAAACAGCAGTTAAGCGGTGAAGTGTTTTACAGAGGAAACTCCTATGTGTTGGGTACTTCCTCCCAAGGAATGCTTACTGTTGAGGCAGTAACCGACGAGCACGATTGTGGTGCGAGTTCTTTGGGAAAACAAGCACTCAGTGCCCGCAATTTCTTTCCCGAAAGCGATGAAGATAAGAATGACCCTCCTATCGAGCAACCCGAAATTTACAATTCACTTTATCCTAAATCACTCATTCACACCGATGGTGTGTTTAGGCATTACCGCTTGGCAATACCAGTAGATTATAGTTATTACAACTCTAAGCGTTTCAATAGAGATGTACATAAAATCAGAACGTTTTGGTATGCTACTATTACCTTTTTGAATGAGTTATATCGGAATGATGTAGGTGTAGATTTCACCTTAGTAGACGATGAAGCGCTTATCATCACTACCCCCGAAAAAGAAATGTTCCGCCGAGGCACTCCTGCTAATGATGTGGTGAATGACGGTACTATCACTCTCAACAAACGTTACGATAAAAACAAATACGATATAGCGGTGATTATCACCGATTATCGCGAAAACTACAATGGCTTGGCAGCGGTTTATGCGGCTTATGAACAACACCAAAAAGCCAATGCGGCAGCACGCCCCATAAAGCCTTCTACCATTGCCCACGAAATAGGACATATGTTTGGTGCAGACCATACATTCTCTAACGGAGGACAGTATTCTAGCAAAACTGAAACTGGCTCGGGTCAATCGATTATGAGTTACGGTCACGAGCACCCACGAGACTTCTTTTCGCTTATAAGTCTGCAAGAAATACGCAAATTCTTGGGTAACTCTATGGCTTATTACGCCGATGAAGCACGTACCCAAGAGGCAGGTAAACGCGTAGAGGGCACAGGCTCTAACCTTGTCTATGGAGTAAAGAGCAACAACCGCCCCCCAGTGCTCGATAGAACGCATTTAAAGAAAACTTATACCATACCCGAAGAAACTTATTTTCAATTTTATCTCAACGCTACCGACCCCGAAGGCGATGCGCTTACTTATATAGCTCACCCCGCTGATAGGCGTTTTCACTCTACCAAATCCAACGCTCGCTTTATAACCTATAAGGGAAGAGCTGAAAGAAATATACGCTTTGAAACTACTTGGTTCGAAAGTGAACGCAATACCTTTGTACCCATAGGAGCTGCCGATTCTTACAAAGAAGGTACTTTTACTTTTTGGTTAGCAGCCGCCGATCATAACAAAAGCGATAGTAACCACGTAGTGAAATACGATGTAGAAGAGGTACAAGTGAAAATACTCAAAGGTAAACCTTTTGAAATACAAAATTTCGACAATGGTAGTTGGGAGCAGAACAAAACCTACAAAGGAGGTCAGACAATTTTGCTTCATTGGCAGGTAGACGAGGCTATTTTTACCAAAGATAGCAAGGTGCGTATCCTTCTTTCAACCGACTCTGGTAAAACCTATAAGTATGTATTGAAAAAAGAAGTAGCTAATAATGGCACTTGCCAAGTAGAGCTTCCCAATATATCCGTAGGTACTACTCGCGGACATTTTGGCAAACAAAGAGGACAAGGCATCATCAAGATAGAAGTGATTGATGGTTTGGCTTATGCATTGTCTTGTACAAGGCCTTATCACGTAGGAGGTTTTATGATACAAAAAGACCCTACAAAACCTGAAACTACGCCAGAACCAGAACCTCAGCCCAACCCACGACCTAACCCTCAACCTCAGCCCAACCCCCAACCTCAACCTAACCCCCAACCACAGCCTAGCCCGCAACCTCAACCCAAACCAGCCCCACAACCTCAACCCAGTCCGTCAGACTCTTCTGACTCATCAACATTACCTAATGCAACAGCAATCATATACAATGCTGTCTCAACCACTAACCCCGAGAACTATTTTAAAATAGAAAATGCTGACGAAGATCGCCCTATCTCGGTGCTCATCTTCGATGAAATGGGACTCAAAGTATACGAGAACAATTATTACGGCAAAAACGGTGAAGTGTTTAGGGGCTACTCTAATCTAAAAACTATAAGTAACAAACCTCTTGCAGGTACTTATTTCTATATAGTTATTTATTATAAAGATGGTAACTTAGAAGAAAAGAAAGGATTCCTATATGTAAGATAATCACAATTCTTACCTGTTAACTAATACTAACGACTAATAACTAACAAAAAATGAAAATATCACGACTTTTACTACTCTGGTTCTTCGTAGCAGGAACCATAAATGCACAACAAAAAGCTACTGAGGTCATACGCCTTTTTGGTACAAACACCTCAGTACAATGGAATGTTCCTGTCGAAGGAAAATCTATATCGCTCAACTGGCAAGCACGCCCTAACAGCCTTGCCCAAGAAGGCTTCCGCACTTTTGTAGCCTATCACAATGGCAATTTTGCAGGAACGCTCTCAATGAATAAAACTACCTTATCAGGTGAAGTATGGCACAACGGTCATTCTTATTTCATCAACACTGAAAACGGAATACTCAAAGTTACTACCGATAAAGAACACTTCACTTGTGGTACTTGCGCCGATGGACAATGCTCTCAAGCAATAACGCCCACTTCCCAAAGACTACCTATGCAACTCGCGCCTGCTAATGCGATGACTGCACGTGGTGCCATACTGCACGAAGAGCCACTTCCGTCTGACGACAAAAAAGTGCTTTACAATACCAATGTACTCAGAACCTATCGTTTGGCTATGCTCATCGATTACAGTTTCTACAAAGAACGTTGTTATGGTGATATGAATAAGGTAAAAGAATTTATGACAAAAGTAGAGGCTGGGCTTAACGAGGTATGCGGTAGAGAGATTGGCTGTCAATTTGCTTTGGTGAACGACCCTCGTCTTATCATCACTACCAAAGACAAAGAAGTATACGATTACCCTGTGGTGAGAGAGGTAGTGAATAGAGCGACTTCAGATTTCAATAACCTTATAGGCGAAAAGAATTACGATGCAGGTATTGTCTTTTCTATATATCGTGACAATCGCGGATTGGCGCATTTGGGTGAAATTACAGGGAAACTAAAAGGAGGCTGTATCGCCAATCACGAGTTTTATATCATCCTTCACGAATTAGGACACTTATTAGGCTCCGCACACACTTTTACCTTAGGAGGGACAACCGCATCTTCCTTCACCGAACCCGATAGAGGGAACTCTATTATGAGCTATATTAATGACCCTAACGGCACTTATTTCTCTCTTCCGTCTATATACACCATCCGCAACCGTACCAATTTGCACGATGCTTATTATAGCGATAAAGCCCGTACTCAGTTAGTAGGTTTGCCACAGGACAATATCCCTTACGGTGAAGTTTCTACTAACCGTGCCCCTGTAATCCAGCGTTCTACATTAAAGAAGGAATACAAACTCCCCCCTAACACTTACTTTCAATTCAATATAGAAGCAACCGACCCCGATGGCGACCCCCTTCTCTATATGGCACACCAAGCCGATTTTAATCAATTTGGCAAAGCGCGTTTCCCTTCTAATCGCCCTACCGAAAGCAATCATATAGAGTTTTATCAACCCTATAGAAAAAATAATAACACTAATGAATGGGAAGCTGTTCCTTATAAGTTTACCAAAGAAAATGAAACTGGAGTTTTTACCTTTTGGTTGGGCGTATCCGATGGTAAAATAGGAGCTTACAAAAACGGAAAACCTCACGTAGCGCTCTATGATGTCTATGAAACCAAAGTGAATATAGTAGGAGGAACGCCTTTCAAGATTACTTCTGTAAGCAAAAGTAGTGCGGGAAAATACAAACGCGGTAAAGAAGTTACCATTAATTGGAGTGTAGATAAAAATATTTTTGGCAACGATAGCAAAGTGCGTATCCTCTTTTCAGACGATTATGGAAAGACCTACAAATATGTATTAGCTGATGGAATACCTAACAACGGACAAGCTACGGTCATTTTTCCTACACAAGCTAAAGGGTGGAAAAATAATAATCTTTTTGTAGAAGGACTCTTTAAAATAGAAGTACTCAACCATATTGCCTATGCTGTGAGCACTGACACCCCAGGCACTTTGGATATGCACAGCCCTGACATTACCTTTAAAAATTTGCCTGAGCCTGTGATAACTGTTAAAAAGAATGCTATTCCCGAAAAACCTAACGTTACCGCCGAATCTCATTATTGTGGTGCTAATAAAAAAGCTGAGGTAACTTTTTCAGAAGAAGACCATACTACCTATTTATTGCGCAAATGGGTAGCAAAAGATAAATGCAACTATTCTGCTACAGCTCAGCAATTTATCTATTACGAAAAAGAAGCGCCTACTAAAACCTTGCGTTTTGTAGCTCCTCTTCCTGAAGATAAACACGTACAATGCCGAGGCGATATTCCTGCCAAAGCTGAAGTAAAAGCAGAGGGAGCCGATAACATTCACATAGACTATGAAGAAGAGTTTAAAGAAGGCGACCGTAAGTCCTACAAACTCACTCGCTCTTGGATAGCCTATGCCGATGGAGCTTTGCCTATCCGCCATACCCAACAAATTTTCCTCAGGGACACTCAAAAACCAGTGCTCTCGTCTTACCCCCCAAGTATGACAGTAAAGAGCGAAGCCGATGTACCTGTAAGAGAAAACCTCACTGCAACCGATAATTGTGATGGAGCTTTACAAGTAGTGTCTAGCCAAAGCAATGAAACTAAAAACGGTAAAAAAATAGTACGCTACGTGTGGTTTGTAGAAGATAGTGCTCATAACGAAAACCGTTATGAACAAGTAATCACTATTGACCCTAACGCTCAAAATCCTCAACCTCAACCCCAGCCACAACCCCAGCCACAACCCCAGCCACAACCCCAGCCACAACCCCAGCCACAACCACAGCCTCAACCACAGCCTCAACCACAACCACAGCCTCAACCACAACCACAACCACAGCCTCAACCACAACCACAGCCTCAACCTCAACCACAGCCTCAACCTCAACCTAACCCACAACCTCAACCGCAACCTAATCCGTCCGACCCGTCCAAATCACCCTCTGCGGCACTTATAATATATAATGCTGTCTCAACCACTAACCCCGAGAACTATTTCAAGGTAGAAAATGCCGATGAAGATCGCCCTATCTCATTACTTATTTTTGATGAAATGGGCTTAAAAGTGTACGAAAATAACCACTATCAGCAAAATGGTGACTATTTCAGAGGCTACCCTAACGTAAAAGGAGTGGTAGGTAGTAAACGCTTAGCAGGTACTTATTTTTATGTGGTTACCTACTATTTTAAAGGACAACAACAAACCCAAAAAGGAATTTTATACGTAAAATGATACTACTAAAATATAATTGATGAATGAATAAGATAGATATTTTATTACTGGTAATTCTGGCTTTCGGAGCTGTACGTGGCTTTATGCGAGGGTTATCATCGAAATGGCATCGCTATTAGCTATTGTGATAGGTATCTATGGGGCGATACACTTTTCGTTCTTTACAGCCTCGTTGTTAGACAAGATTCTACCTGCCGAAAAGCAAACCTTGGAGATTTTTGCATTTGGTATTACTCTCATTGTATTAATGTTGGGGGTAATGCTCTTAGCTAAAGTCCTTACCCAGATACTCAAAATTGCCGAACTCGGTCTTTTGAACCGTTTAGCAGGAGCCTTGTTTGGCTTACTCAAAGTGGCTGTAATTGCAGGGTCGATGTTCTTGTTTTTAGAGCGTACCTTTCAAACCGAAAAGTGGCTCTCAGTCTCCGCTTTGAGTGAATCTCTTCTGTACAAACCCGTAAAGAGTATCAGTCAAGTAGTATACGCCAATGTTTTTCCCGAGAAAGAGAAAAAAGAAGAGAAAAGTGAATAATAAATGGAAGGGTTAGTCTATAAATCTACAGGAAGCTGGTACACAGTGAAGGACGCTGCTACGGGGCAGTTCTACGAGTGTCGCATCAAAGGCAAATTCCGCCTAAAAGGCATTAAGAACACAAATCCCATAGCCGTGGGCGACCGCGTGCTCTTTCGTTTGGAAGAGAGCAACAGAGGCGTCATTACCGAGATAAAAGAACGCGATAACTACATCATTCGTAAATCGGTAAACCTCTCTAAGCAAACTCATATCATCGCTTCCAATATCAACCTCGCTTTCTTGGTAGTAACCCTCAACAATCCGCCTACCTCTACTACTTTCATCGACCGTTTTTTGGTAACTGCCGAAGCCTATGGTATCAAAACTGTATTGCTTTTCAACAAAGTAGATACTTATACAGAAGACGAGCTCTCCGAAGTGAAATACCTCGCTTCAATATACCGCAAGGCAGGTTATGAATGTATAGGTATTTCGGCTACTACGGGCAAAAATATCGATAAGGTAAAAGCTACTATGGAAGGAAAAACCTGCGTGGTATCAGGGCATTCTGGTGCGGGCAAGTCTACCCTCATCAATGCCATAGCTCCCAATTTACATCTCAAAACTGCCGAAATCTCTCAGCAACATCAGCAAGGTCAGCACACTACCACTTTTGCCGAGATGTTCGATTTGCCTTTTGGGGCACGCATTATCGATACTCCAGGCATCAAAGGCTTTGGTATGGTAGAAATCGAAAAAGAAGAACTCACCGACTATTTTCCCGAGTTTTTCGCTCTCAAACACCAATGTAAGTTCAATAACTGTCTCCATACCGATGAACCCCAATGCGCTGTAAAAGCAGCCTTAGATCGCGATGAAATCGCTTGGTCTCGCTACAAAAGCTATCTTCAAATCCTAAAAGGCGAAGAAAGCGTATACCGAGAAGGCGAAGGAGAGTAACGCAAAAAGCAATATTAAAATAAAACACCTCCCTCTTACAAACAACAGACCTCCTATTAGAGGTCTGTTTTCTTTCGTTTTATTTCTGTGTAAATGCTCTTTATAGCAGTTTGAAAATCAAATCTTTATATAGCTATCCTATACCAATCGTCCAAGATTCGTATAAGCTTCCTATAAGCTTTCTATAAGCTCCCTACTACTAAAAAAGAGGTTATTTAAAGAATAAATGCGGGAAAAGAGTTTCGATTGGTTTCTTAACGAAAGCTATTTTTAATGTTGCTCTGAGAAATCCCCAACCATAACTAAAAAACTGTACCAGAAGTGCCCAAACCGATAAAAATCCTATCTTCACACTGCGGTTCTCTCGGGCACTGTCCCACCCTATCAATATAAAATAAGAAGCGTATACAAGCAAGGGAGCGATATGTCCAAAAAAGGCTAACAGTATAGCACCACAAAGTCCCAAGGCAAAGCAAGTAGGCAACCAAAAAGTCAGCTTGCGCGTTTGCGGATGCCAATGGTTAAGGATAGCCCGCGTTTGTCCAAATTTGCTCACTTGGGTACGGAATTTCGCCCACGAAATGCGCCGTTTGTGAAACACAAAAGCGGTAGGAATAAAAGCCGAATCAAAACCCTTTTCCCAAAGGCGTATCACCAAATCAGGGTCTTCACCAGGGTGTATTTTCCCAAAACCTCCCGTCGCTTCAAAAGCTTTACGCGATAAACCCATATTAAAACTGCGAGGTTCAAACCGCTGAATACGCTTTTGGCTACCGCGAATGCCCCCCGTAGTCAGCAAAGAAGTCATCGTATAGTTAATAGCTTTCTGAATATCGGTAAAATCATCGGTAGCAGTATCCGAGCCCCCAAAACAATCTACATAATGGGCTTGCAAGAAGTCATCTACTGCTTCCAAATAATGAGAAGGCAAAATGCAATCGGAATCTAAAATGAGAAAATAATCGTGTTGAGCGCGTTGCATACCGTAATTGCGCGAGTCGCCCGGACCTGTATTAGGCTTAGAAAGATAAGTAATCGATAAATCGTTTTGGTATTTTTTACATATCTGCTCTGAGGTAATAGTAGAGCCGTCCTCTATCACTACTACTTCAAAAGCACCTTCGTAAGTTTGTGATACAAGACTGTTTAGCAGTTCGTCAAGTTCCTCAGGGCGATTGTATATAGGGATAATAAAACTATATTTCATCTGTTAAAGTAATGTTAAAATTAAAAGATTTTGTAACATCTCTATAATACCATACGTATAATATGCGTATAAGAATCGACAAAATTAAGGATTTTTTCTGAATGAGACAACTAAAAATTACCAAACAGGTAACCAACCGTGAAACCGCGTCTCTTGATAAGTATTTGCAAGAGATTGGCCGTGTAGATTTGATTACTGCTGATGAAGAGGTAGAATTGGCACAACGCATTAAAGCAGGCGATGTAGCCGCCTTAGAAAAACTCACCAAAGCCAATTTGCGCTTCGTGGTATCAGTAGCTAAACAATATCAAAACCAAGGGCTTACCCTGCCCGACCTTATCAACGAAGGAAACTTAGGGCTCATCAAGGCAGCACAACGCTTCGACGAAACTCGTGGATTCAAATTCATTTCCTACGCCGTATGGTGGATTCGCCAATCTATTCTCCAAGCCTTAGCCGAACAATCCCGAATTGTGCGCTTACCGCTGAATAAAATAGGTTCTATCAACAAAATTAACAAGATGTATGCTTACCTCGAGCAAGCCAATGAACGTGTACCTTCAGCCGAAGAGATTGCGCGCGAACTTGATATGTCAGTAAATGATGTGAAGGAATCTATGAAGAATGCAGGTCGCCATATCTCTATGGACGCACCTTTGGTAGAAGGAGAAGACTCCAACCTTTACGACGTGATTCGCAGTAACGAGTCACCTAACCCCGATAAAGCTTTAATATTAGATTCTTTGCGCACCGAGATAGAGCGTGCGCTCGAAACGCTTACCCCTCGCGAAGCCGATGTAGTTCGTTTGTATTTCGGTCTTTCCGACCAGCACGCAATGACCCTCGAAGAAATAGGAGAAACCTTCGACCTCACTCGCGAGCGTGTACGTCAAATCAAAGAAAAAGCAATACGTCGCCTTAAACACACTTCCCGTAGTAAAATTCTAAAAACATACTTAGGCTAAGTGCGAGCCACACAAGCAATAATATCACACACTTTGCCAAAGTTTCACACTTTGGCAAAGTTTTTTTCTTACCTCTTATCTCTTACCTAAATAATGGACTACACTTGGAACTTTAAACCACTACCACCGCAAGCTATTGTCGCTACTTTGCAACAAGAGCTCAACATCAGTGAGCCTTTGGCGATTCTTTTAGCACAACGAGGCGTGACTACCTTTCAGCAAGCAAAAGATTTCTTCCGTCCTACACTCTCACAATTACATAATCCTTTCCTGATGAAAGGAATGAAAGAAGCCGTTGCTCGTTTAGATCGAGCCTTAAAAAGTAACGAAACAATCCTTATCTATGGTGATTACGATGTCGATGGTACTAGTGCCGTTTCTTTAATGGAGCGCTATCTTAGCAACTTCACTTCTAAATTGCACACCTACGTCCCTGACCGATATACCGAAGGCTATGGTATTTCTTTTCAAGGAATAGACTATGCCGAGGCGCAAGGTTGTACCCTCATCATTGCGCTCGACTGCGGTATCAAAGCCATTGATAAAGTAGAATATGCCAAAGAAAAAGGGATTGATTTTATCATTGCCGACCACCACCGTCCTTCGGAACAAGTGCCCGATGCTATTGCCGTGCTCGACCCCCAGCAAGCTGATTGTCCTTACCCATATAAAGAACTCTGTGGTTGTGGTTTAGGGTTTAAATTAGCCCAAGCTTATCACGAGTATTTACAACGCCCGTTCAGCGAACTCATTCCTCTTTTAGACTTAGTAGCCGTCGCTACTGCTGCCGACATCGTACCAATGGACGGTGAGAACCGTTGCTTGACGTACTTTGGTTTAGAAGTACTCAATAATAATCCGTCGGCAGGCGTAAAAGCGCTTTTTGGAGAGCATCAAGGTAAAATTACCATAACCGATGTAGTGTTCAAAGCAGCACCTCGTGTGAATGCAGCAGGACGTATAGAACACGGCAAATACGCCGTTGCTCTCCTCACTGAAACTGATGAAGAACAAGCTGTACTTAAAGCTAAGGAAATAGACGCACTTAATACACATAGGAAAGAGTTGGACAGCAGTATCGCCACCGAAGCTCTCAACCAAATAGAGGCAAATGGCGAGCAAGAACACTATACGTCGGTAGTGTTTAATGAAGAATGGCATAAAGGGGTGATAGGTATTGTCGCCTCTCGCCTTATAGAGCATTATTATCGTCCTACGGTAGTCTTTACTAAGAGCGGTAATAAATATGCTGCTTCAGCGCGTTCGGTACAAGGATTTGATATTTACGAAGCTTTGGAAAAATGCAGTGAGTATTTGGAGCAGTTTGGTGGTCATAAATACGCTGCCGGACTCACTTTACTCCCTGAACAGTATCCGCTTTTCAAAAATGCCTTTGAAGAAGTAGTAAAGCAAACCATAGACTCTTCGCTTCGCATTCCCAAACTCTTTATAGATACCGCTTTGCCATTGAGCAAACTTACCCCAAAGTTGTATAACGTACTCAAACAGTTTGAGCCTTTCGGTCCTCTGAATCTCCCTCCGCTTTTCTATGCCGAAAACGTAATAGATACCGGCTTTGCCAAACGTATCGGTAAAGATGAAGAACACTTAAAACTCACCTTAAAAGAAGTAGGCACTACCTCGTATTACGATGCAGTAGGCTTTGGCTTAGCACATAAACTCCCCATAGTAACCTCTGGCAGACCTTTCAGCATAGTATATTCAATAGAAGAAAATGAGTGGAATGGCAGAGTAAGTTTGCAGTTACAAATAAGAGATATAAAATAAAAAAGAGGTTATTGGAATAGTATTCTAATAACCTCTTTTTTATTTGTTTCCTTACCTATTTCAAAGCCTCTAATGCTTTAACGTAGTTAGGCTCGTCTGTGGTTTCAGCTACTTGTTCTGTATAAACCACTTTTCCTTGCTCATCTAAAACTATTACACAACGTGATAATAACCCTTTTAAGGGAGTATCAGTAAAGACAATAGGGTAATGCTTTGCAAAATCACCTCTAAAGTCTGAAAGCATAGTGAGATTATCTATTCCTTCAGCAGCACAAAAACGAGTAAGTGCAAAAGGAAGGTCTTTAGATACACAAAGGATAGCTACATTGCTGAGTTTAGAAGCTTCCACGTGAAATTTGCGCACAGAAGCTGCACATACCCCCGTATCTACACTCGGAAAAATATTTAGTACAACTTTCTTCCCTTGAAAGTCTTTGAGTGTTACTTCAGCTAAATCATTCCTTACAGCTGAAAAATTAGTAGCTATAGTACCCACTTTGGGAAGTTCTCCAACAGTATGAGCTGGTTGTTCGTGAAATGTAATATTTGCCATAAAATATAGTTATTATTAGTAATATGAAATAAACAAAAATAGTGCCAAGTATTAAGTTTATAATAGAATTATTATTGAATACTTTCTGCGATGATATAACCACCCGTCCACGCATTTTGGAAGTTAAACCCTCCAGTAATAGCATCAATATCTAGTACTTCTCCTGCCAAATAGAGCTGAGGGTGTAGCTTGCTCTCATAAGTTTTAAAGTTGATTTCAGAGAGTTTTACACCACCTGCTGTTACAAATTCTTCTTTGAAGGTAGCTTTGCCCTCTATGGGGAAACGATATTGGGTAAGAGCTTCAGCCAGCCGACGCAATTGTGTTTTGTTGATTTCTGCCCACACTTGTTCAGGAGCGATACCTGCATTTTCTAAAAGAGCAGACCATAAGCGTTTGGGGAGTTCAAAAAGTGAGAAGCTTTGCATTGCTTTGCGTCCGTTGTTTTGTTTAAACTCTTGGAGAACAGAGAGCGTTTCGTCATAAGAAAGCGCCTCTACGACGTTAGCAGTGAAATTTACTTCCATTAAGCATTGGTAGTTACATTCAGCAAGCATACGAGCCCCCCAAGCCGAGGCGCGCAATACCGCAGGTCCGCTAAAACCTGTATGGGTGAAGAGTAGTGGAGCAGTCTCAGTTATTTTTAGTGATTTTCCTTCTTTGCTAAGCAAACGTATAGAGGCATTTACAGCAATACCCGATAGTTCTTTCGTCCATTGGGTGGAAGTATGAAAGGTAAATAACGAGGGCACTGGTGGTATGATAGTATGCCCCAAATTAGCTAACAATTGCCACATTTTAGGATTACTGCCGGTGGTAATGACTACATTTCGAGCAATGTAGGTCTGCTTGGGCGTACTTACTTGCCAACCTTCGGGAGTAGGAGAGAAGGCTTGTACATTCTGCTCAGCGAAGAGCTCTATATGATGTTTTTTTATTTCGTTGAGGAAGCAATTTACAATGCTCTCCGAATTATTAGAAATAGGAAATACACGACCATCAGCTTCAGTTTTGAGAGGGACACCGTGAGCTTCAAACCAGTCCATTGTATCACCACACATAAAACGGTAGAAGGGACTGAGGAGTTCCTTATTGCCACGAGGATAGTTCTTTACAAGTTCTTGAGGAGTAAAAGTAGCGTTGGTGAGGTTACAGCGTCCTCCACCTGAAATGCGCACTTTGTGGAGTACTTCTTTGCTTTTTTCGAGGATAGCAATCTTGAAGTTAGGGTGTTTTTCAGCAGTATTAATAGCGGTGAAGAAGCCAGCAGCTCCTCCACCGATAATAAGAAGGTCGTACATAGTTATTTTACCCCAATAAAGTTGAACTTATCGTCAAATTTAAGTTCTTGATCGTCGGTAAGTTCTGCTTCATATTTCTTTTTACTAAGGTTGCGCGATACTTCTTTGATAGATTCAAAAGGGAAGGTGGCACGTACGTGTGCTAATATTTTTTCGGGTACTACGTGATCAGGCACTTTGCCGTGACGAGCTTTAAGCTCTTTCCAATCGCCATCTCCGTTAAACTCTATTTCAAGTCCATCGCGAAAGATGACGGTGTACTCTTCGTCCTTGTAATCGGTGTCTTTCCATACCGAAGCGATGTGGTCTACCAAAAAATGCTCGCGCACAAAGTTGATAGCATCAGCAGGGAGGTCGTTAAAAGTTACTTTTTTGTCCTGTGCTGAGGCTGCGCTGAAGGTAAGTG
This sequence comes from Capnocytophaga sp. oral taxon 902, assembly GCF_013394735.1. NCBI lineage: Bacteria > Pseudomonadati > Bacteroidota > Flavobacteriia > Flavobacteriales > Flavobacteriaceae > Capnocytophaga > Capnocytophaga sp. oral taxon 902. Next base: position 713,003 of record NZ_CP058261.1, on the reverse strand, counting down.
TAGCAGCAATGAGTAATAAAAAATGTTTCATTTTAGTCGTCTATTTTTAAGAATTTACCATTTAAGTTAAAAATGAGTTCTACCCCGTTGGAAAGGTCTACTTCGTATTTAGTACGTTCTTTTTTAATTTCTTTAACGATTACATTAGGGTAGTTTTTGTGCACATACTTAGTAATTTTTGTAGGAACAATCTTGGGCGAAACTTGTCCGTTGCGTGATTTCACTTCTTTCCAATTGCCATCAGCACGAAACTCTATTTCTGTGCCATCAGCAAAGAGCACGGTGTAGTCCTCTACTTTGCCTTTCTCGGTATCTTGCCATACTGAAACGATGCTATTAGTAGAAAAATGTTGCTTAATAAAACTTTGTGCACTGGCAGGCAAAGTACTTATAGGTACAAGACCTTCGTCTTGAGCGGTAGCCACTCCAAAAGCAAGTAAAGAGAAGACTACTGTTGATAATGTTTTGAATGTATTCATCTTTTTATAATTGATATGTTTAAGGCGACAAAGGTAGCTAAAAATAAAAAAAGTACCAAATGAATGGTACTTTTTATTAGTCGTCTATTCTTAAAAATTGTCCTTTAGCATTGAATTCCAAATCGAGTCCGTTAGCGAGTTCTACCTCATAGTCATAGCGTTTCTTTTGGATTTTGTAGATATCCGTTTGAGGGTAGGTTTTCTTTACGTACTGAGCGATACCATTAGGAATAAGTTTTGCAGGTACAGCCTGAGTGCGAGTTTTCACTTCTTCCCAGTCGCCATTGCTATAGAATTCAATTTGAGTGCCATCGTTAAAATACACTTTGTAATCTTGGTCGTGGAAATCGTCGTCTTTCCATACCGATGCGATATCTCCTACTTTAAAGTGTTGTTTTACGAAAGCTTGCGCTTTAGCCGGCAATTGTTCAAAAGTAATAGGAGTGTCTTTAGCTGACAAATCTTGTACTGCTATTACAGTCAATAAAAAAATGGCAATAATTGATAATAATTTTTTCATCGTTTTTAATCTGTTTTTAAGTTTAACGGGGCAAAGATACTACCTAATTTGGGAAAGAATTGGGAATAATTATCCTTCCGTCTACCATCACCAGCTTTCTATCTGCCATAGTAGCCAATTCTTCATTATGGGTAACGATTACAAATGTCTGCTGGAACTCATTGCGCAGTTGGAAGAAGAGTTGGTGTAGTTTTTCAGCACTTTCAGAATCGAGGTTGCCACTGGGTTCATCAGCGAATACTACCGAAGGGTGGTTCATCAGGGCGCGTGCTACCGACACTCGTTGTTGTTCGCCTCCTGAAAGGGCATTGGGCTTATGGTCAGCACGCGAGGTGAGGTGCAAAAAGTCTAAGAGCTCCATCGCGCGCTTTTCGGCTTCTTTCCTGCCTACCCCTTTGATGAGTGCAGGAATGCAGATATTCTCCAAAGCAGTGAACTCAGGCAACAACTGGTGAAATTGGAAGATAAAGCCTATGTGTTCATTGCGGAATTTTGCCAAGGCTTTGGAGGATAACGACAATATATCCGTACCATTAATCACCAACGATGATGGTTTATTGGTGTCTGGACTGTCCAAAGTACCTAAGATGTGTAACAGGGTGGTTTTTCCTGCTCCTGAAGCTCCTACTATCGATACAATTTCGCCTTTGGAAACGTTCACCGATACGCCTTTGAGCACTTCTAAATCTTTATAAGTTTTATGAATATTGGTAGCTTGAATCATTTATTTGGCATTTTGATAGATATATACTTCGGTAGCGCCTATGCCGTATTTGGCATATTCGGCATCGTAGAAAGTAACGTTAGAATAACGCCCCAACAGGAATTCTAATTCGGTGCGCAACACGCCTTCGCCTACTCCGTGAATAAACACAACCCGCTGGATACGCTGTGCAATGGCAAACTCTAACTGCCGGCGAGCGGTTTCGAGTTGTAGGGTAAGCATATCGTAGTTGGTCATATTCCTAGTAGAATTGACCAATTGCTCAATGTGCAAATCTACTTCCATTGGAGGAATGTTACGCTCTTTTTTAGTGAGAGGCGATTTGTTCTTTCGCTTGCTCACTACATCTTTGCGCAAACTCTCTTCATCTATATTGGTAAAAGCACCTTTTAAAGGCGCTTCCTCTTCAATAACTATTATTTCCTCAGGGCGGTAAGTTAATTCAAACCCCTCAGTAGTAAGCACTGTTACCTGCTGAGGCGTAAGGCGCACGATGTGTCCTTTAATGGTATCGTCTAATACTTCTATGTAATCTCCTATGTTCACAGTGCGAGGTGTGAGCCGTACGGGCAGTTAATTTGTTAGTTTGTAAATTTGTAAATTGTCCCATTTTAGAGACACGAAACGTCATTCGTCACTCGTCATTCGTCTTCTGGGTTTCTTATTTTCGTCGCTGGGTCTTGAAAATCTTCCTCATTTTTAGAGGGTAGGTTGCGCGAAATGCGATAGATACCTATCATCAGTAGGCTTATACCTATGATGAGTAACGCTTGGTCGTATTTGGGAAAAAGATAACGCGACAGTGCTACCAATATCCCTAAAATCATTAATATATAATTCATAAATTCCATTTATCAATTTGCTCATTAGCTCATTAGCTAATTGCCAATATTCCTTTTGCGAGTTCAATCATTCTTGGGTCGCCCGTGTGTTTGTTAGGCTCGTCTGAAAGTTTTACAGTAGGTACCCACTCGTTATCGCTGGTAAGTACCCCAGTGAGCTTCATCACTATGTTCATCGGACGTAAGCCTACATCATTAGTGAGGTCGGTACCTATCCCAAATGAAATACCTATTTTACCTTTACAAGCTTCGGTAATTGCTTGTACTTTCTTAGGGTTAAGTCCGTCAGAGAAGATAATGTATTTAGAGAGTGGGTCTATCCCCATCTTCTTGTAGTGTGCTATTGTCTTTTCGGCAAAGACTATAGGGTCGCCACTATCGTGACGCACACCGTCGAACAACTTGCTGAACTTCTTATCGAACTGCTTGAAAAACACATCGGTAGTATACGTATCCGATAGTGCTACCCCAAGGTCGCCACGGTACACATCCACCCAGTGTTCGAGAGAGAGTGCATTAGCCATTTTGTAGCTGTACTCAGCTGCGTGGAACATAAACCACTCGTGAGCGTGAGTACCTATCGGTTTTACCTTGTATTTCATCGCAAAATGCACATTGCTGGAACCTATAAAGGTTTGGTTGTAGCCTTCCATTAAGGTATGCATCACGATGTCGTGCACGTGATACGAATGGCGACGACGGGTACCAAACTCGGCAAATACCACTCCTAATTCTTTGTATAACAATTCTTTTTCACGAGTATTAGCTATCACTTGCTCATCTGTCCAAGCGGTCGCTTTGGTGAGTTTATAGAAGAGCTCGCTAATTATAGAAAGTAGGGGCACTTCCCAAAGTATCGTGCGATACCAATAGCCCTCAACAGTTACCTGCAAGTCGCTACCGTTTTGTTCGATATGTACTTCCGAAGGGTCATAGCGATACCCTTCCAAAAAGTCTAAATACAGCGGACTCAAATAGGGGCAGTTATCTATCAAAAACTGCTTTTCGGCTTTGGTGAGTTTCAGTTTTGCCATATTGTTCACCTCTTCTCTCAAAGCCTCAGCAAAGCCATCGGGGAATTCGTGTTTGCCACGGTTGATAAAAGTGTAACGTGCTTTGTTTTTAGGAAATAACTGCACTACGCCACATTGCATAGTGAATTTGTAAAAATCGTTGTCTAATAATGAGTTTAGGATTGCAGACATATATTTTCAATTAACAATTTACAATGGATAATTAGTAAGTTTAAAAAACTTATTTTGGGCAAAGATAATAAATAAATTGCAATTATAACCGATTGCTTCCTAATTCTATTCCACCTATTTTTCGTCTTAGCTTTGGTTTAGATTCGCCTTAGGTTCGCTTTAGCTTCGATTAAAAAGGAATTAAATGTAGATAGCAATAATTTAGAATGATTTCTCTACTTGATTCAATGCTTCCAAGATAATATCACAGCCTTCTTTTATTTCTTCTTCTGTAAGGGTAAGTGGAGGAGAAAGTCGTACGGCGCGGTGTTCAAACAACAGCCAATACACAATGAGTCCCCTATCTTGACAGTAATTCACTACAAAATCGGCGATTTCGGCAGTCTTAACGATAACTGCTAACATCAGTCCTTTACCGTTCACGCTTTCAATGAGTGGGTGTTGCAAATACTTGCGGAAGAGTTTTTCTTTCTCTAAGGTTTGAGCCATTAGGTCGGTAGTGAGGAGCTGATTGAGAGTTGCCAACGAGGCTGCTGCTATCACAGGGTTGCCCCCAAAAGTGGTGATATGCCCCATTTTAGGACTGTTTGCCAATAGTTGCATACGCTCATACGACGACACGAATGCCCCTACCGGCATACCGCTTGCCATACCCTTGCCTATTGCGATAATATCGGGGGTAAAGCCATAGTTTTGGAAACCAAAGAGCTTGCCGGTACGTCCGAAACCTGGTTGTATCTCGTCGATGATAAGCAGGGCTCCCACTTCTTCACAACGGCGTTTTACCTTGATAAGATAGTCGTTTTGGGGTTCGATAAATCCTGCTCCTCCTTGGATACTTTCCAAGACTACCCCTGCGGTGCGCTCGGTGATTTTGAGGATATCGGCTTCGTTGTTGAACTCTATAAAATCTACATCAGGGATAAGCGGACGATAAGCGCGTTTGCGTTCTTCATAGCCCATTAGGCTCATCGAACCTTGTGTATTGCCGTGGTAGGCGTTTTTGGCAGCGATAAGTTGAGTTCTACCCGTAGCGCGTTTGGCTAATTTTACTGAGCCCTCAATAGCTTCCGTACCGGAGTTTACCAAATAGGTAGTATTGAGCTCTGGTGGTAACTGTTCAGCAAGGAGTTTGCAGAAATCTACTGCTGGTTTTTGTACGTACTCGCCGTATACCATTACGTGCATATAGGTAGCACACTGCTCTTGGATAGCCTTCACTACCGCAGGGTGACAATGCCCTAAGGTGCAAGCCGATACGCCTGCCACAAAATCTAAATAACGCTTGCCATCGGTAGTGTAGATATAGCTACCCTCGGCACGTTCTACCTCCAACAATCGCGGATAAGGCGAGGTAGGGGCTTGATATTTTAAAAAATCTTGTTGTTGATTCATTATTTTTTTTCACTATTTACTCTCCAAGAGTCTTAATTATTATCTAACATTTTTATTATCTGGCATTTCTTCCATCATTGTCTTTGTAAGTTCTTCTGCTTCTATCCAATGAATTGTTAAATCAATAAGTTGTTTCAGAAAAGACAAGTCCTTATCTTCCCAAACTCTTATATAATGAGTTTCATCATTCCCCAACCATACAGCACGTTTTGCAACATTTTTAATATTAGTATCACCAATATGTTTATTGATAACCTGCATTAAAGGTGTTTTTTTTATACTTTTTTCTTCTGAAGGATTATTTTTTATAGCATAATCCTTTATGAGAAACTCTAATGCTTTTCTATATCCAACGCCTGTAATTTGATCAAGCATATTTTGCTGAGCAAAATACGCTTGATTATAGATAATAGAGAATTGAGGAGATATTGTTTTTATAATCTCGCTAAATTCTTTTTCTAAAAAAGCCCCTATAGATATCTCTCTTAGAACGCCTTTGTAATAATAAGCTATAAAACCTTTATTACAATCACTATTAGTACATTGAAAAAAAGCTTCAACTATTTTTGTTCCAAAATTATAATAATCTAACCCACTTATATATTTAGGTATTTGATACTTATGACAATGGGGACAAATATCCGGATATTTATCTATATTTTCAGCATATTCATTATGTGTTATAATTTTCATATTTACAAATTCTAATATTTTTTCACTTTTTCAAAATCCTTAAGTATAACAAAGTATGCGGTGTATGCATTGTCAGTTGCTAATTTCAACTTTGCCAAAGTGTGAAACTTTGCCAGAGTATGCGACGCAACCATTGTCAATTGTCAATTATCAATTGTTAATTGTCAGAAAGCAATCTATCCAAGCTTACAATGTCTTGAATGAGCACTTGTCTTGCCTTACTGCCTTCAAACGGACCTACTACACCTGCGTGTTCTAATTGGTCGATGAGGCGACCTGCGCGGTTGTAACCTAATTTTAGTTTGCGTTGCAAGAGCGAAGCCGAACCTTGTTGGGCATTCACTACCACTTCGGCAGCTTCGCGGAACATAGGGTCACGCTCCGAGGGGTCGAAGTCTAAATCTACACCCTCTCCCTCAGGTCCTATATACTCAGGAAGCAAGTACGCATCGGGGTAAGCACGCTGTGCCCCAATAAAGTCGGTAATGTGTTTTATTTCGGGGGTATCTACAAAAGCACATTGTATACGTACGGGTTCATTTCCTTGCGAGTAGAGCATATCACCTCGTCCAATGAGCTGTTCTGCTCCTGAGCCGTCCAAGATGATTTTAGAGTCTATTTTAGAGCTTACCTTAAAGGCAATACGCGTAGGGAAGTTGGCTTTAATAATACCAGTAATCACATTGGTCGATGGGCGTTGAGTAGCGATAATCAAGTGAATACCAATGGCTCGGGCAAGCTGTGCCAATCGTGCAATAGGAAGTTCTACCTCCTTGCCTGCTGTCATTATCAGGTCGGCAAACTCATCTACCACCAATACGATGTAAGGTAAGAAGCGGTGTCCCTCGTTAGGGTTTAGCTGTCGCGCTTTAAACTTAGCGTTGTACTCTTTGATGTTCCGCACTTGGGCATTTTTCAGCAGTTCATAGCGGTTGTCCATCTCTATACAAAGGGAGTTGAGCGTGTTCACCACCTTTTTGTTATCGGTAATAATTGCTTCTTCACTATCGGGCAATTTAGCGAGGAAGTGACGTTCTATACGCTCAAATATCGAGAGTTCTACCTTTTTAGGGTCTACTAACACAAACTTCACTTCGGCTGGGTGCTTCTTGTAGAGTAGCGAACTGAGCACTACATTTATCCCTACCGATTTACCTTGTCCGGTTGCCCCCGCCATTAGTAGGTGAGGCATTTTGGTAAGGTCGGCTACAAAAGTTTCGTTGCTAATTGTTTTTCCGAAGGCGATAGGCAGTTCCATTTCGGCGTGTTGGAATCGCGGTGCAGTAATCATCGTGCGCATATACACCATTGTAGGCTTCTTGTTTGGCACTTCAATACCTATCGTACCTTTCCCTGGAATAGGTGCGATAATACGAATACCAAGTGCTGCCAATGAAAGGGCTATGTCGTCTTCTAAGTTCTTGATTTTTGCAATACGTGTCCCCGCTTCGGGTACAATTTCGTAAAGAGTAACGGTAGGACCTATGGTCGCCTTTATCTTCTCTATTTTAATTTTGTAATCGTTCAGCGTTTGTACGATTGTATTCTTGTTTTCCTCCAATTCTTCTTGGTTAATAACAATACCACTGTCTTTGGGGTCGTCTAAGAGGTCGAGTGTAGGGAAACGGTAATCGCTAAGTTCTAACGTTGGGTCATACTCTCCATAGTTCTCTACCAATTGCTTAGCCAGAGCCTCGGGGTCTATTGCCTCTGTTGGCTGAGTAGGCGTTACTGTAAAATCAGGTTGTTCCTCTTCGGGAATATTAGTGATTTCTAAACCTCCCTCTTGTCCATCAAGGCGCGGAATTTCCTTTTTATGGGTAAAAGGGTCTAACTTTTCGTTTTCACCTTGTGGAATGATAAAGTCTAAATCGCCCTCATCAGTAGTAAATTCTATGGAGTTAGGCTCTTTTTCTATACTTTCAAAGCTGTTTTCCTCCTCATCGCCTTGCTCCTGTTCTTCTTCTCCTTCGCGTTTCAGTTTAGAGAATGTATTTTGGAAGAAAGCAACAGCCTTTTCAGTAGTGAGATTTAGTTTGAAAATGCCATAGAGTACCACAATAAGTACCAAAAGTAGTATAGTGCCCAATTTGCCCAAATAGTCTTGTAGAAAATGGTTTAGTTCATAGCCCGAAACACCTGCTAATATGGTAGCTTTCCCTCCCAAAAATCCTAAGGCGGTTGAAGTGAATACCATTAACAGAATCCCCCAGAACCAGCGGTTTAGCAATGGCTTTTTCATATTTAGGATAAGTTTCATCCCTGATAGAAATAGAAGCCACACAGGAAAGATAACTGCCAGTCCAAAACCTTTATATACAAATAACTGACCCAAATAGGCTCCTATCTTACTGCCTATATTGTCAGCAATTTCTTCCCGATTGCTCAAATCTGCCCATCCACTTTGGTCAGTCTGCCACGAGAAGAAGAATGACGAAAAGGTAAATACCAAATACAGCGATAGCAGTACTAAAAATACGCCAAAAGCCAATTTGCGCTGTTGAGGTTTATTAGTATCCTTCTTCTTCTTTTGTGTTTCTTGTGGTTGTTTCTTTTTAGCCATTTATAGTTAAGCGTTTTTTCAATTAAATTTTATGTAACGTCAGTTCAAATGCGTTTTATATACTTGATTCTGAACCTCATTTATGCTAATTTCTGAGATGTAGTCTCACTCCTTGTATTTCACTTCTTCCAAAAACTGCACCTCATACAAGTTGCGGTAATAGCCGTTTTCTATTTGCAACAACTCCTCGTGATTGCCTATTTCCACTATCTTCCCTTTGTCTAATACTATTATTCTATCAGCTTTTTTTACGGTGGTAAGGCGGTGTGCAATGATGATGGACGTGCGTCCTTCGGTCATCTTATCGGTAGCCTCTTGTATGAGCTTTTCCGAATGCGAATCTACTGAAGACGTTGCCTCGTCCAAAATAAGAATTTGCGGTTTGTGTACGTAGGCGCGCAAGAAAGCTATCAGCTGGCGTTGTCCTGCCGAAAGCATAACCCCACGCTCTTTCACGTTGTAATGATATCCCTCTGGCAAACTCATCAAAAAGTTGTGAACTCCTATACTCTTAGCAGCCGCAATCACTTCCTCTTCGGTGATAGCAGGATTTTTCAAGGTGATATTGTTGTAAATACTATCGGCAAATAGGAATACGTCTTGCAACACGGTAGCAATGTGCTCTCGTAGCGAACTGAGAGTATACTCCTCAATGTTCACCCCATCGATGTAAATCGCCCCCGAAGTCAAGTCGTAAAAACGGTTTAGCAAATTGGTGATAGTGGTCTTCCCTGCACCCGTTGCCCCTACAATTGCAATAGTTTCGCCTTCTTTTACTTCAAAACTAATGCCGTGCAAGATTTCTTCTCCTGCTACGTATTCAAAACGGACGTCTTCAAACTTAATATTACCTTTCACCTCCTTCAACTCTTTCTCACCTCCAGTTTCAGTATCCGTTTCAGTATCCAAAATAGCAAATACGCGGTCAGAAGCGATAATGCCCATCTGCAAAGTGTTGAACTTATCGGCTATATGCCTAATGGGTCGGAATAACTGTTGCGAAAGCTGTATAAAAAGAAAGATATTCCCTAAGTCGTACACGTTCTCTCCTATAATTTGCCGACCGCCAAACCACACAATCAGCGCAATGGTAATCGATACACACAAGTCGCCAATCGGAAAGAAAATAGAGTTGTACCATATCGTTTTCAGCCACGCCTGTTTGTGTTTCTCGTTTATCTTTTTGAAATTCTCCAATTCTTCGCGCTCTTGCGCAAAAAGTTGTAATACTTTAATACCCGAAATGCGCTCTTGTACAAAGGCGTTTAGGTTTGCCACTTGGTGACGTACCTCCACAAAAGCTGCGTTCATTGAACGTTGAAACCAACGCGTAAAGTACAAAATAAGAGGCATCGTAGCATAGCTGATAAGCGCCAATTTCCAATCAATCACAAACATTACAATCGTGATAACAAACATTTTCAGTATATCGCTTGCCATCTCAAAAAGCCCCGAACTGAAAATTTCGCCTATCCGTTCCATATCGTTCACCGCACGCGTTACCAATACCCCTATGGACGATTTGTCAAAATACCGCATCTTAAAGCGCAACAAGTGCGCAAAAAGCTTTTCTCGCACATCGCGTATTACCGTTTGTCCCAGCCAGTTAGAGTAATAAGAAAACAGAAACTGCATTGTTACTTCCGCACATAGCAAAGCTATGAGTATGTACACAATGCGCACTAAACCCTCGTAATCCTTAGGAGTGATATAATTGTCAATCGCTACTTTTATCAAGTAAGGTTGTGCGGTCGAAAAGATAGACGATAGCACCGCAAAGAGAGCTACGGCTATAAATACCCCACGATAAGGTTTTACAAAGTGCGACAGCTGACGAAAAGTATGTTTAGTGCGAGATGTTTTTTCTGACATTGTTTTCTTTTAAGGTGGCAAAATTACGAACTAATTCCCAAATCCCCAAATTTAACACTCGTCATTTATTCCCCGCCCATTCCACCATCAAGTGCAATTTTTCAGATTACTTTCTGATAGAATAAATCTTTAGGTTTTTCAAAATCTAATACTTTTCTTGGTCTATTATTAATTTTATATTGATATTCTTTAATTTCTTTATCTGTAATATTTTTAAAATCAGTATTTTTAGGTATGTATTGCCGTACAAGACCATTGGTGTGTTCACTAAGACCTCGCTCCCAAGAACTATAAGGATGAGCAAAGAAAAATTGTAGGTTCAATTTCTTTTCAACTCGCTTAAAATCAGAAAATTCATTACCATTGTCAGCAGTAATTGTCTTTATATAGTTTTTGTAAGGCAAGGTCATATCTATAAGTTCATCTGCTAATGATTTAGCTTTCTTTCCTTCTTTTAACTTTTTCATAAATAACATTTTAGTAGTCATTTCAACCAATGTAAGTATCGCTCCTTTATTTCCTGCTCCTACAATTAAATCTATTTCCCAGTGTCCAAACTCTGTTTTCTGACTTATAACCTCAGGACGTTCTTCAATAGACTTTTTATCTTCTACTTTCTTTTTACAAGTGTACAATGCTCTACTTCTATGCTTAAGCTGATGACGAGTGTGTTTGTATAGTTCGCCTCCGTTTTCTTTGTCTTGGTGAATGAAATTATAGATAGTTGTTTTTCCAACCATTGGTATTCTATTTTTTTTACAATACCCTACAATTTGCTCAACAGACCACTGTTCTTCAGTGATATGCTTAATAACAAAAACTTTCATTTCTTTAGTAAATTTACGTTCTTTCCTAAAACGTTCTTTACGCTCTTCTGAGATTTCTTGAGCTACTTTTGGACTGTATTTTCCTGTCTTTGTTTTGTTTCTTGACAGCTCTCGACTGACGGTAGAGGGATTACACTCTGCATAAAGAGCAATATCTTTTTGTTTGATTCCGCTTGCTTTTAAAGCAGAAATTACCGACCTTTGCACCAAATTTAAATGCTTATATTCTTTCATTGTCATTTACAAAGAAAAGCATTTATTTTGAAAGAGAAAAGACTTTTATAGTTTTTTCTCTTTTTTTATTTTTCAGAGGGTTGCCCCTTAGAGGCAAAACCCTCTGAAAAATAAAAGTTTTACTAAAAATTACTACTTAAAATTGCAATTATTAGTGGAACTTACACCCTGTTCCCGTCATACTCCCCCTAGTGCCTATGCCCTAAGGTCTAATGCCTCTTCCCTTTTCTTTCGCCTCGAAACCCCGTTTTTAACATTTTTAGCCTTGTTGTATTATATTATGAATCAATTATTTATATACCCTTTCTATACCAATCGTCCAAGATTCGTATAAGCTTCCTATAAGCTCTCTATAAGCTACCCTCACCCTCCTAATAGCCTTTTTTCATCAAAATTCCTCTTAACTCACTTCTGATATCTTTCGTTTTTCTCCGCCTCCATTTACTAATCTGCTAATTTTCTCATTTTCTAATTCTCTCATTCCCTCATTCTCTCATTCTCTCATTCTCTCATTCTCTCATTTTCTCATTCTCCACTATTAATTACCATTATTTTAAAATTAAAAAAATCTATAAATCCAGTACCTCTTCTTTGCAAAAAAACTGCTACCTTTGCACCGTAGAATTTTTAAAATAACAAATTATGAGTTTAAATACCTTAGGGCTTGATAAAGCCAAAGTAGAAAAAGAAATCGGCTTGCTAAATGTACTGCTTGCCAATTATCAAACGTATTATCAAAACTTGCGCGGTGTACACTGGAACGTAAAAGGAAAACGCTTCTTTGAACTACACGTGAAGTTCGAAGAACTTTATAATACCGCACAAGAACAAGTCGACGAAATAGCTGAGCGTATTCTTACCCTCGGTGGCGTGCCTTTTCACACTCTCGAAAGCTATGTAAAGCACACTTCTGTTCCCGTAGGCGAAAACATTTTCGACGATGATAAAACCGTACGCCTGATAATCAATACCATTAGCACTTTATTACCTTTGGAAAGAGAATTGTTAGACTTCTCCGACGAAATAGGTGATGAAGGTACTAATAATCTAATGAGCGACTTTGTAACCGAACAAGAGAAAACCGTTTGGATGCTCAAAGCCTACCTCAATGAAGTAATTTAATACTGAATTTTGATTAAACGAGGAAGAGGAATTGACTAAAAATAATCAATTCCTCTTTCTTTTTTTGCCAATTCATAATTAATCCCTACCTTTGCACAACTCATAACTCTTAATTGATAACTCATAACTTTTAACTCATAACTAATGAAATATTTAATCACATCTATCCTATTCATCGCAACCACTATCCTCACCGCTCAACACAAAGCCCCTACCGATTGGGAACTCTCAGGGCTCAAAGGAAAAGTGAAAAGTCAGCGCAGTATCCCTTACGAGGTAGTTACCCAAGGAAAAACATTCGTAAAAGGAGCCATCGACCGCGATTTGGATACAGTAGTCAAAATAGGTAACCTCGACAATCTTCAAAAAGATTTCAACCTTAATGGATATCTCACTCAAATGCGTTTTTTCTTCAAAAACGGTGAGTTGTACAGTCGTATGGAATACTATTACAATCCGCAAGGGCAACTGTTTGAAACCCGTTACAATTCCGATAAAACCCTTTATGTCTACAACCCCGAAGGCTATCTTATCAAAGATGCGACCTACTCACCTGGGGGCTTCTTAAAAACGCATTACAACTATCAAGTAGATACCAATGGGAAAGTGCTAAAAGAGGAAACTTATCACGCCAATCAGTTAGAGTCTACCATAGCTTATACTTACAACAAACAAGGCGACCCTGTCGAGATGCGCTACTACGATGCTCAGGGCAATCTGTTGCAAAGGGTAGAAAGCAAGTTCAATAAACAGCATTTAGCCGAACGCAATCGCACTTACGACAAAGACAATAAGTTGGTGAATATTACTACCAAAAAATACAATAGTCAAGGAGATTGTATCAAACTACAAGCAGAAAATAAACTACCTCAAAAACAGAAGAATGTAGCGACTTACGAGTATAAATACGATAATCGAGGTAATTGGATTGCCAAAACGACTTTCATCAACGGTGAACCCCGACAAATTATAGAACGCACCCTCAGTTATTATGAATAACATTCACTTTTTCGGTGTAAGACATCTGTCGCCTTCGGCAGCCTATCATTTAATTGCCTTCTTAGAGGAAAACAACCCCAAGTGTATTCTCATCGAAGGTCCTGCCGATGCTACCCCTCTGATATCTCAAATAGCGCAAAAGGGGGTAAAACCTCCTATCGCTATGCTGGGCTATACTACCGAATTGCCTATCGAAACAGTGCTCTATCCATTTGCGTCTTATTCTCCCGAATATCAAGCAATATGTTGGGGAGTAAAGAAGAAGGTAACACTTCGTTTCATCGATTTGCCTTCGGAGAATATGCTGAAATTGAAGCAGGAGCAACGCACGGAGGAAGAAGCCGAAAAAGCCAAAGATTTTTATCTCTACCATAATACCCTCTACAAGCAAATAGCCGAAGAGGGGGGCGAAACCGACTATGAAGATTATTGGGAACGCCATTTTGAACACAATCTCAATCCTGATGCTTTTGCACCCACACTTGCCTTACAATCGGGTGAAATGCGCCAAATGGTCATAGATAAAGAATATGAAAACGCGCCTTTCGATTTCTCGTATAATCTCATTCGTGAGGCATATATGAAGTGTGAGATTGCTAAGGCTTGCACCGAGTTCAAATCCGAAGAAATAGTAGTAATTGTAGGGGCTTACCACTTATCAGGTATCCAGAACAGCCTACCTGCTATAACTGATGACGAGCTTAAAAAGCTCCCCAAAGCTACCTCTCAACTCACCCTGATGCCTTATTCCTATTTGCGTCTCAGCAGTCGTACGGGGTACGGAGCGGGCAATACGGCTCCTTATTACTTTGAGCTGATGTGGCAAGCGATGCACGAAAACACCCTCAATCAGCTCTCAGCTGTCTATCTTACTAAAGTAGCTAGAATCTTGCGTAATCAAGGGCAAAATGCCTCTTCTGCTAGCGTAATTGAAGCGGTGCGTCTTGCTAATGTGCTTTCGGCTATGAAAGGTGGTTCTTACCCTGTGTTGCAAGACCTCCACGATGCAGTAGTTACTTGTTTTGGAGAGGGAGACCTTGCTGTGGTAGCCGAAGCTATCAATAAGGTAGATATCGGTACGGCTATTGGGGTATTACCCGAAGGGGTGAGCCAGACGCCCGTACAAGAGGATATGAACCAAGAGCTGAAACGCTTAAAGCTTACCAACTATAAATCGGCGGTAGCGCAAGACCTCACCCTCGACCTGCGTGAGAACTTAAAAGTAAAAACCAAAGAAGCTGCTTTTATAGACCTAAATCGCTCTACATTCCTTCATCGCTTGGAAGTGTTGGGCATTCACTTTGCCACCCAGCAGCACGTACAGCAGGATAAAGCCTCGTGGGCAGAGAAATGGGTGTTACAGTGGAGTCCTGAGGTCGAAATAGAAATCGTAGAAGCTAACCTTAAAGGTGAAACGCTTGAAATAGCCACAGCTTTTGTACTCAAAGAACAGCTCAACGAAAGCACCGACCTTTCAGTAGTAGCTAAAATCATTAGGCAGGCTTGTGAATGTCAGCTTACGCATATTTTTAGCAATGCGCTCAGCACCTTGCAACGCCTTTTGGTAGATAGTAATAGTTTTGCCGAAACTGCCTTTGCTGCACACGAGCTCTCGGTGCTTATACAGTACGGCGACCTGCGTCAGTTTAATCTCGAACCGCTGAAACCTATCTTGCAACAGCTTTTCCTCCGTGCTTCGTTATTACTGATAGATGCTTCATCTTGTGATGACAAAGCCTCTAAGCAAATAGTAGAAGCTATCAATACTATGGAGTTCATAGCCGAACAGCAATACGAATTGGTAGATACCGAAACGTGGCAAAAAGAACTCACCCACCTTGCGTGGCGCGACGATGTGAACACCAAGCTCTCGGGGGTAGCCTTTGCTATATTGTTAGAGCACAATTTAGCTACTGAAGAACAATGTGGAAAAGAAGTGTCTCGTCGTCTTTCAGCAGGTGTCCCCGCCGATTTAGGTGCCTCGTGGTTTGAAGGCTTTTCTGGAAGAAATAGATACGCATTGTTATCGCGTACGATTATATGGAAAGAGTTAGACAAGTATGTACGCCAATTAGATGAAGAACAATTTATGCGCTCGGTAGTGTTCTTGCGCCGTGCTTTTTCCGATTTTGAGCCTAACCAAAAGAACAGTATCGCTGAACTTTTAGGAGACCTTTGGGGTACTGGCAAAGAAGCTACTGCCGAACTTTTGCAAGAAGTGCTTACGGAAGAAGAGAGTACTAAATTAGATGAACTTAACGACTTTGATTTTGATTTTTAAATATATGAAAGAAGTATTTACCTTATACCGAAAATTGCGTGAGCGACAACTCAAATTGCTCAATAGCTTTACCCCCGAAGAATTAGCAATCATTCCTGCGGGCTTTAAAAACAATATCTTGTGGAATCTCGCTCACTGCGTGGTCACCCAGCAAAATTATTGCTATGCCAATAGCAACCTGCCTACTTATCTCACCCCTGAGTTTGTAGAGCGTTATCGCAAAGGCACCATTCCTGATGGACATATCCCTACTTCTGCCGAGATAGAGGAACTAAAAGACCTTCTCATCAGCACTGTAAATTGGCTCGAAACTGATTATCAAAAAGGAATTTTTAAGCACTATAATCATTATGTAACGGGCATAGAGTACGAACTCAATACTATTGAAGAAGCTATTTACTTCAATATTTCACACGAGGGAGTACATTTGGGAAGTGTATTAGCTTTAAAATGTGCAATTATAGGAAGCAAAAAGTAATTGATTATAAATTAAATAGATGAGTAACACGAAAAGCTATTTGATTTCTGATATTGAAGTAAGTTTCCCAATTAGAAAAAAAAGTATTACCTTTGCAATCGCTATCAATAAAATTAGTTTATGAAAAAACGTACCATACTCAACCTACTACTTATTCTTTTTGTGCTCTCTTTCTTTGTAACTCCTTTGGGGTACGAAAGTAAGATATTACTACAGCGTATCTTCGCCGGATCAGTAGATATTATTCCCGCTGATAAAGCTCGTAAAATAGACTTCGATTGGCAACTGAAAGACCGCAATAATGTGCAGTTTAACTATTCCCAAACCGAAGGTAAGAAACCATCATTTGTATACTTCTTCTCTTCTTGGCGTGAAATCAGTGTAGCCGATCTTTATGCAGTCGAAAAACTCTACGATGCTTATAAGGATAAAGTGGATTTTTACATCATCACCAATGAGCTCCCTGAGCCAGTAGATGAAATGATGCAAAAGCGCAATTTTCATTTCAAAGTTACCTACCTCATTATCGAAGCTCCTAAAAAGCCTTTTGACCCCGATAAGATTCCTGCAGGTTACATAGTAGATAAAAACGGTTATGTACGCGCTCAGAAAGACGGTATTGCACGCTGGAATAGCGATGCAGTACATCAGTTGTTAGACAGTCTTACCCAATAGCTTAACTATAGGCAAACTCTATCTCTCAAACAAAATAATTATAAAGATAGTATTTTAGATTCAATTTAAAGTACTATCTTTGCGCTTTGTAAAATCGCATCTCGGTATAAATAAGATGAGTTTTTACCTCTTATCTAAAAGCAATTATGACTAAATATACAGAAGAAGAACTTAAAGAAGAATTAGAAAACAGCGAATACAAATACGGCTTTTATACAGATATCGAATCAGAAACTTTTCCTAAAGGGCTCAACGAGGAAGTGGTAATAGCCCTTTCTAAAAAGAAAAACGAACCCCAGTGGATGACCGATTGGCGCTTAGAAGCATTCCATGCCTGGCAAGCGATGGAAGAGCCTCCTCATTGGGCAAATCTCAAGTTTGAAACTCCCGACTTTCAAGATATTGCTTATTATTCTGCTCCTAAACAGAAACCTAAACTTAACAGCCTTGATGAGGTAGACCCTCAGCTATTGGAAACTTTCCAAAAACTCGGTATCTCTCTTGAAGAACAAAAACGCCTTGCGGGAGTAGAAGAAAAACCTGCCGTAGCAATGGACGTAGTGATGGACTCCGTTTCAGTAGCAACCACTTTTCAAAAAACATTGGCAGAACGAGGCATTATCTTCTGTTCTATCTCCGAAGCGATACAAAAACACCCTGACTTGGTGCGTAAGTACCTTGGTACCGTCGTACCTAAAACCGATAATTTCTACGCAGCTCTTAACTCAGCGGTCTTTTCTGATGGGTCTTTTTGCTATGTACCCAAAGGGGTGCGTTGCCCTATGGAGCTTTCTACTTATTTCCGTATCAATCAAGCAGGAACAGGACAGTTTGAGCGAACCCTCCTCATTGTTGATGAAGGTGCTTACGTCTCTTACCTCGAAGGTTGTACGGCGCCCAAACGCGACGAAAACCAATTGCACGCCGCAGTGGTAGAACTCATCGCAATGGAAGGAGGCGAAATTAAATACTCTACCGTTCAAAACTGGTTTCCTGGTGATAAAGACGGTAAAGGCGGTGTATATAACTTCGTAACCAAGCGCGCTTTGGCTGAGAAAAATGCCAAAATATCGTGGACACAAGTAGAAACAGGCTCTGCTATTACTTGGAAATACCCTTCAGTAGTGCTCAAAGGGGATAATTCTATAGGCGAATTTTACTCAATTGCGGTTACTAACCACTTCCAACAAGCTGATACAGGTACAAAGATGATACACTTAGGCAATAACACCAAATCTACGATTATCTCTAAGGGTATTTCGGCGGGAAAATCACAAAACAGCTACCGCGGATTGGTGAAAGTAGTACCTAATGCTAAAAATGCACGCAATTTCTCTCAATGCGACTCCCTGTTGATGGGTAACCTCTGTGGAGCGCATACATTTCCTTATATAGAAGCTAAAAATCCTACTGCTCAAATAGAGCACGAAGCTACTACCTCTAAGATTGGTGAAGACCAGATTTTCTATTGCAATCAGCGGGGTATTGATACCGAGAAAGCGATTTCACTCATCGTAAATGGCTTTGGTAAAGAAGTGCTTAACAAACTGCCAATGGAGTTTGCTGTTGAAGCTCAAAAACTCTTAGAGATTTCACTAGAGGGCAGTGTTGGCTAATGACGATGGTATACTAAAAATTGCTTTTGCTTCATAAATAAATCACTAAACATTAATCATTAAACATTAAAAATATGATTCTCGCTCCTTCATTATTAGCTGCCGATTTCGGTAACCTGCAACAAGCCGTGGAAATGGTAAACACCAGCGAAGCCGATTGGTTTCATATCGATATTATGGACGGTGTTTTTGTGCCTAATATCTCTTATGGTATGCCCGTGCTTTCAGTGATTCACAAGCACGCTACTAAGCCGTTAGATGTTCACTTGATGATTATTGACCCCGACCGGTATATTAGCACTTTTGCTAAGCTCGGTAGTGATATTCTTACTGTGCATTACGAGGCGTGTACGCACTTGCATCGCACTATACAAGCAATTAAAGCAGAGGGAATGAAAGCAGGGGTAGCCCTCAATCCGCATACACCTGTCGCTTTGTTAGAAGATGTTATTCAAGATATAGACGTACTCTTGCTGATGAGTGTGAACCCTGGATTCGGTGGACAGTCATTTATTGAAAATACTTATAAGAAAGTGCGTCAAGCTAAAGCACTTATTGAACAAGTAGGGGCACACGCAATTATAGAAATAGATGGTGGAGTGAGTTTAAAGAATGCTAAAGCACTTGTAGAGGCAGGTGCTGATGCCTTAGTAGCAGGCAGTTTTATCTTCAATGCTACTAACCCTACCCAAACGATTGCGGAATTAAAAAAATCAGTATTATAAGAATACTTATTTTATGATACAAAATAGGCTATCAAGAAAGAAATCTTATCTTTTTGATAGCCTATTATTATTGTATTATTTCTTTTTAGAAGGGGCTTTTTTAGGTTTAGGCTCTTTCTCGGTAAGGAGGGTAAGAGCTTGTTCTTTGGTGAAAGTTGCTATATCGGTGTCTTTGGGGAGTTCTACTTTGGTTTTACCTTTGAGGAGGGTAAAACGTCCCCAGCGAGCTTTCTCTATACGGATAGCTCCTTCGTCCCATTCTTTCACTACCTTTTCTGATTCTTTTTTTAGCTTATCTTCTATAAGTTCTTCTACATCTTGCTGACTAAGATGGTCGAAATTGTACTTTTTGGTAACGTTTATATAAGTGTTGTTCCACTTAATAAAGGGACCAAAACGACCTACACCTTTGGTAACTTCCACTCCTTGATAGGTGGCAATAGGAGCGTCAGCTTTTTTCTTCTCGCCGATGAGTTGCTTAGCCCGCTCGAGAGTTACACTGAAAACGTCTTCACCTTTATCAAGTGATATAAAAGCATCGCCGTAGCGCACATAGGGTCCGAAACGCCCTACATTCACTTCTACATTCTTACCATCGACAATGCCTAACTGACGAGGAAGCTCGAAGAGTTTGAGAGCTTCTTCAAAAGTAATCGTTTCGATAGACATACCTGCCAATAGACTTGCATAAATAGGCTTTTCGGCATCGTCGGGATTCCCTATTTGCGCCATAGCTCCATAACGACCTAAGCGTACGCTAAGAGGGCGCCCTGATTTAGGGTCGGTACCCAGCACGCGTTCACCTGTTTCACGACCTGTATGCTTTTCAACATTTTCTACTACGGGGTGAAAATGATTATAAAACTGTGTGAGCATCTTTGTCCAATTCTCAGTGCCTTCGGCTATTTCGTCGAAACTATTTTCTACTTTGGCAGTGAAATTATAGTCCATTATCGTATCGAAATGGGAAACGAGAAAATCGTTTACTACACTACCTATATCGGTGGGAACGAGCTTGCCTTTATCGGCACCTACTCGTTCGCTAAGAGTTTGTGTTTTGATAGTATTGCCTGCAAGGGTGAGTTGCTGATAGGGGCGCACTTCACCTTCGAGTGTGCTACGTTCCACATATCCGCGATTTTGAATCGTAGAAATGGTAGGAGCATAAGTAGATGGGCGTCCGATACCGAGTTCCTCTAACTTTTTCACCAGCGAAGCCTCAGTATAACGAGGTAGTGGACGAGTGAAGCGCTCGGTAGCAGTAATATAACGATGCGTAAGAGCTTCTCCTTTTTTGAGATTGGGGAGCATTCCTTCTTGTTCTTCTTCCTCGTCGTCAGTACTTTCTAAATACACTTTTAAAAAGCCATCGAACTGTACCATTTCACCATTGGCTACGAAGTGTTCTTTGTGCTTATCAGCTTCTATTTTTACGGTAGTGCGCTCTATTTGAGCATCTGCCATTTGTGAGGCAAGGGTGCGTTTCCATATCAGTTCGTATAGCTTATTCTGGTCGGGTTCAGCAGCGATAGAGGAGCGACTCATATCGGTAGGACGAATGGCTTCGTGCGCCTCTTGTGCGCCTTTGCTTTTAGTAGCGAACTTGCGCACTTGACTGTACTGAGCTCCGAAAAGTTGCACGATAGCGTTTTTGGCAGTGTTGAGCGCTTCTTGTGAAAGATTCACGCTATCGGTACGCATATAGGTGATAAAACCAGATTCGTAGAGGCGTTGGGCTACCGTCATTGTTTTGCTTACTGAGAAGTGCAGTTTGCGTGCGGCTTCTTGTTGAAGGGTGGAAGTAGTGAAGGGGGGCGCAGGCATTTTTTTAGCTGGTTTGGTTTCTAATGATTGTACTTTGAAATGCGCTCCGATATTCTGTTGCAAGAAGTTTTCAGCTTCGGCTTGTGTGTTGAAATTCTTAGGCAAAGAGGCTTTTACAACTTTGCCTTCTGAGGTGATAAATTCAGCAGTAATTCGGTAAGAGGATTGCGTTTTGAAGTCTTGTATTTCGCGTTCGCGTTCTACGATAAGGCGTACTGCTACCGACTGTACGCGTCCTGCTGAGAGTCCGCTTTTAATTTTTTTCCACAGTACGGGAGAGAGTTCATAGCCCACGAGGCGGTCGAGCACACGGCGTGCTTGCTGAGCATTCACCAGATTATAATCGATGCCACGAGGGTTTTTAATAGCGTTTTCAATAGCCGATTTGGTAATGGAGTTAAAAACGATGCGCTTGGTATTTTCCTTTTTTAGTTTGAGTGTTTCGGAAAGATGAAACGCAATAGCTTCTCCTTCACGGTCTTCATCGGAAGCGAGCCATACTACTTCGGCTTTGGACGTGAGTGCTTTGAGTTCTTTTACAAGATTTTTTTTGTCGTTAGAGATGAGGTAATTAGGTTTAAAACCGTGCTGGATATCTACGCCCAGTTCATTGGAGGGCAAATCGACAATATGCCCATAGCTGGATACTACTTTGTAGTCCTTACCTAAGAACTTTTCAATGGTTTTAGCCTTGGCGGGCGACTCTACAATCACTACATTCTTAGCCATACGCTTGTTTGTTTTTTGAGTTATTGGGTGCAAAAGTACAAAATAATTGCGAAATAGCAATGAGGGAAATGCCAATAATGCAGGGAATGCCAGTAATACCAGAAATGCCAGAAATGCCAGTAATGCTAGAAATGCCAGAAATGCTAGTAATCAACTTTGCCAAAGTTTCAAACTTTGGCAAAGTGTGTACCCCTAAAAGTGACATATCGGAGCTTTCGGAAGGAAACGGAGAAGTTCGGAAGAGGGTTGAGAGAGATTTTGGTGAAAAAAGGCTGTGAGGAGGGTGGGGTTAGCTTATAGAGAGCTTATAGGAAGCTTATAGGAAGCTTATACGAATCTTGGACGATTGGTATAGAAAAGGTGTGCAAAAAGTTGATTAATAGTATAGTACAGCAGTGCTAAAAATGTTAAAAACGGGGTTTCGAGGCGAAAGAAAAGGGAAGAGGCAATAGGCCTTAGGCCATAGGCACTAGGGGGAGTATGACGGAAAAAGGAGAAGGGATAATTAGGAAATTAGTAAATTAGAAAATTAG
Source organism: Capnocytophaga sp. oral taxon 902 (assembly GCF_013394735.1). Classification (NCBI taxonomy): domain Bacteria; kingdom Pseudomonadati; phylum Bacteroidota; class Flavobacteriia; order Flavobacteriales; family Flavobacteriaceae; genus Capnocytophaga; species Capnocytophaga sp. oral taxon 902. The sequence goes on along the minus strand of NZ_CP058261.1, from coordinate 690,667 downwards.
TAAATGGGGAAGTGTGAGGTCTTAGGCCATAGGCACTAGGGGAATATGACAGAAAAGGAGAAGGGATAATTAGGAAATTAGTAAATTAGAAAATTAGTAAATGGGGAAGTGTGAGGTCTTAGGTCATAGGCACTAGGGGGAAGTATGACGGAAAAGGAGAAATTAGGGGCGAAAACATACTCCTTTAAAAAGGGAGTGTAGCGATGGAAAAGGGAAGAAATGAGGAATGACAAGGGACGAATGACGAAGGGGATGTGGAGAAAACTCGCCGTATATTAACTAATAGATAAAATGGGAAAAATGACTAATGAGTAAATAATTTTTTGTGTTTTGCTTTCTAATTAAAATAAAAGTTGTACTTTTGCCGAACTTTAATGAAAATTATATATGGCAACTTACAAAAAGAACAACAACCGACCTAATAGACAAAAAGATACCGAGCATTTAGACGAAGCAAAACAGGCTCAATTACACAAAGAAAGTACTACTGCTGAGGTGTTTGATGCCCTCGATGCAGGCGCTACTCGCACCGAAGATTGGGTAAAACGCAATCAGAAGATTATTATTGGAACTCTCATAGCCGTAGCTGTGATAGGCTTGGGTTATTTGCTTTACCAACAGTTTGTGAAAGCTCCTAGGGAAAAGAATGCTGCTAATGAGCTTTTCTTTGCACAACAGTTCTTTGATGAAGCAATGGAAGCTACTGATGCTAGAGCGCAGGATTCCCTCTTTAAAGTGGCTATCAACGGTGGGAAAGGAAAATATGGATTTAAGCAAATTGCCGAAAACTACAGCGGTACCAAAGCTGCTAACCTGGCTGAATACGGTATGGGTATGGCTTATATGCGTTTGCGTGACTATAACAACGCAATAAATCACCTCAAAGAGTTTGACTCTACCGATGATATTTTCGGAGCTTTGGCTTACGGGAATATAGGTGATGCTTACCTTCAACAGAAAAATAACGCTGAGGCATTGAAATATTATATCAAAGCCTTTGAACATAGCAAAAATGACTTCGTAACTCCGTTATACCTGAAAAAAGCAGGAATAGTAGCTTCTTTGCAAGGTAAAAAAGACGATGCCTTGAAATATTATGAGCGCATCAAAGACGAGTACCCTACCTCAGAAGAAGCACGTACTATCGATATCCTTATAGGGAAAATTAGTCAATAATTAATGGCAACAGAAAACAAAAACTTATCACAATACGATAAAAAAATAATCCCAAATGCGGAATCTCTTCGCTTTGGGATTATTACTTCTCAGTGGAATGAGCAGATAACTTACGGAATGCGCAATGGTGCCATCGAAACCCTTAAAGATTGTGGTGCTATTGATGACAATATACTCTTATGGGAAGTACCAGGGAGCTTTGAATTAGTGCACGCAGCCAAGCGAATGCTCGATACTAACGAGGTAGACGCTATTATTGTAATAGGCTGTGTGATACAAGGAGAAACTCGTCATTTCGATTTCGTGTGCCAGGGTGTTACCCAAGGTATTGCCCAGCTCAATGCGGAACAAAGTAAAGTGCCTATTATCTTCTGCGTTCTCACTGATAATACCTTCCAGCAGTCGCTTGACCGCAGTGGTGGTAAGCTGGGTAATAAAGGCGTGGAGGCGGCTATTACTGCAATAAAAATGGCGGTGTTAGGGAAGTGAAAGAGAAAAGTGAAACGTAAAAGGTTGGAACAATTTTTGCAATGCAAATGTTGTTAAAGTCGTTAGATTTTAAAAATAAATAAAGAAAATCAGAATGAAATACATCATTGCACCTATACAACATTACCTTTTATTCACTTACCCAGCTATCACTGTTTTTGTCTTTTACTTTTTACCTTTTACTTCTTTCTCGCAGAAGCGTGATACTATTTATATTTTTGACCAGCAATTTTATTCAGGAGATACTATTCGGCTTGCTGAGGTGAGTGTTTTTGGTAAAGAGCATTACTTCGGTGATGCAGAAGCTCAAAAGCGCTATTTGCTTCTCCGCAGTAGGGTGAAACGCGTGTATCCGTATGCCAAAATGGCTGCCGACCGGCTCTATACAATGGAACGTACGATGGATACTATGCAAAATAAACGACAAAAGAAGGTGTACGTAAAACGCACCCAACGCTATATTGAAGACCACTTCACCGACGAACTCAAAAAACTTTCCCGCTCGCAAGGGCGTATTCTCATTAAACTCATTCACCGCCAAACTGGAAAAACGGCTTACGAATTGGTAAAAGACCTGCGCAATGGTTGGAATGCTTATTGGTATAACAAAACCGCGTGGCTGTACGACCTTTCTCTCAAAAAAGGCTATGACCCTATGAATGTAGAAGAGGACTATTGGATAGAGGAAATTATCTTGCGGGCTATCAATAGTGGAGAATTAGAATACCAAACCCCAGCTTTACTATATAACTTCTCAGACCTTGTAGAACAACGACAGAAAAGACTTCAAAAGCAATTAGCAAATTAGCAGATTTGCAAATTAGCAAATTATTTGTACCTTTGCCGAAAATAAAATAGTACTAATGGAGTTATACTACGCTTTTTCAGTAATTATCGTCTTAGCAGCTTTGTTTTCGTACGTGAATGTTCGCTACGTAAAACTGCCTATGACCATAGGTATTATGGTGATTGCTATGATGATATCGGTAGGCGTACGTCTTTTCGGAGGTGAAGTATTTACAGGGCTTGCACACCGTCTTGAATCGCTTTTACAAGGCTTTGACTTCACTGAAATACTGATGGGAGCAATGTTGAACTTCCTTCTCTTTGCAGGAGCTCTCCACATCAATATCAACGACCTAAAAAACTACAAAATCTCCATTTTTACTTATGCAACTATCAGTGTAGTACTCTCGGCTTTCTTTATATCAGTTTTGCTGTACTACATTGCTCCTTTGGTAGAAATCCATATTCCTTACGTTTATTGTCTGCTTTTTGGTGCACTTATTTCCCCAACCGACCCTATTGTAGTGTTGGGAGTGCTCAAACAAGTGAAAGTACCTAAACGTATTGAAACTAAGATTACGGGTGAATCGCTTTTTAACGATGGGGTAGCGGTAGTAATGTTTGCCGTAGTACTGAAATTGGCTACTAATAGCACTTTTGAGCCTTCGTTCTTCGCTATTACTAAGCTCTTCCTCTTGGAAGCAGGAGGAGGTGTTTTACTAGGAGTGCTCTTGGGGTGGATAGCTTCTCAAATGATGAAAAAAGCCGATGACTATCACGTGAGTGTACTCGTCACTTTGGCAGTGGTAATGGGTGGTTTTCTTATCACCAAAGCTTCTCACGTTTCTTCGCCTCTGGCAATGGTAATTGCAGGGCTTTTTGTAGGAAATGTAGGCAAGAAAGCCAGCAGTGCGGAGAATAAAGATTACCTTGAAAAGTTTTGGGCAATCATAGACGAGATTATGAATGCTATCTTGTTCCTATTCATAGGATTTGAGATGCTACTGATAGACAATCTAACAGAGCAGTTCCTTTTAGGCGGGGTAGCTATTCTCGTATGCCTCTTGGGGCGTGCACTGGCGATTTATATTCCTGCCAAAACGATATTACGCAAGGTAGCTACCTATTCGCGAGGCTCGCTCATCACAATGGTGTGGGGGGGTATTCGCGGGGGAGTATCCATCGCCTTGGTACTCTCTATCCCTGCTGATAAAGAAGGATTTAAAGAAACACTGTTGCAAATTACTTATATTGTAGTATTGTTTTCCATTTTAGTACAAGGTCTTACCGTAGGCAAAGTGGCTACCAGAGCCTTGTATCGCGATGAGGTGATGACACGCTTGAAAAGAATGAAACAACTGCAAAGAGGGAAACAATCATAAGACTTTAAAGAAGAATGAGAAAGCAAAAAGATAAAGGATTGGTAAGTGCCAAAGAAGTAGCCAAAGCGATTAATATTGATAAACTTGGCTTCTTGGGTACTTTTGGAGGATGGGCACTGATGAAGTTGCTCCGTATCTCCAAACTCAATGCTATTTACAACCGAAATAAACACTTTGAAGGGTTAGACTTCCTCAACAAACTGTTAGATGAGTTTGAAATAAAGTTCGAAATACCCGAAGAGGATTTTAAGAATATCCCCAAAGAAGGGGCTTTTATCACCATTTCTAACCACCCACTGGGGGGAATTGATGGTATTCTGCTTCTCAAATTACTCCTAGAAAAACGTCCTGATTTCAAGATTATGGCGAATTTTCTCTTGCAACGTATTGAGCCTTTAGCGCCTTATGTATTACCGGTAAACCCCTTTGAAGACCGCAAAGATGCGAAATCTAGCGTGGTGGGTTTTAAGCATACCATTGCACACCTCAAAGAGGGCAAACCCTTAGGTCTTTTCCCTGCAGGGGAGGTATCGGTAACCAAAGAGGGGCAACTGATGGTGGATAAGCCTTGGGAAGAGGCAGCTATGAAACTTGCTAAGAAAGTGAAAGTGCCTATTGTGCCTATCTATTTTCACGCCAAAAACAGTAAGTTGTTTTACTTCTTGGCAAGCATCAGTGATACGCTACGCACGGCTAAATTGCCCTCAGAACTGCTTACACAGAAAGAACGCACTATTTATATACGCATAGGTAAGCCTATTTCGGTAGCTATGCAAGATGAGCATACCGATTTGGAAGATTTTACCGAATTTTTACGTAAGAAAACTTATATATTAGCCAATGCTTTAGAGCAAGATAAGAAGTTTTTACCACTCACTAACGTGTTGAAATCAAGCAAGAGCGGTAGCAATCCTCAACAGATAGAAGCGCCTATTAAACAAGACCTCATAGAGAAGGAAGTTGATAATATCACCAAAAAAGATTACCGACTGCTCAAAAACAACAACTACGAGGTATTCTTAGCACCTTATCAAGAGATTCCTAATATAATGAAGGAAATAGGACGCTTACGTGAAATTACCTTCCGCGAAGTAGGGGAGGGGACTAACGCTTCGTCTGACTTAGATAAGTTTGACCTCTATTATCATCATCTTTTCCTTTGGGATAACGAAGCTAAGAAGATAGTAGGAGCTTACCGTATGGGCTTAGGGGCTGAAATATTCCCTAAATACGGTATCGAAGGCTTTTATACCCACGATTTGTTCCGTTTTGAGCCCGAATTATACGATATGATGAGTAAAACCATCGAGATGGGGCGTGCCTTTATCATTTCAGAATATCAACAGAAACCTATGCCACTGTTTTTGCTGTGGAAAGGCATTGCTCATACCACTTTGCGTTATCCGGAACACTCATATCTGTTGGGTAGCGTGAGTATTAGCAACCAGTTCTCTGACTTTTCTAAATCGCTGATGATAGAGTTTATGAAGTCGAACTTCTATGACCCTTATATTGCACAGTATGTACGCCCTAAAAAAGAGTTCAAAGTAAAACTCAAAGACGAGGATAAAGATTTTATTTTCGACGAAACCAAAGCCGACCTCAATAAGTTCGACAAACTCATCGACGAACTCGAACCAGGTAACTTGCGTTTGCCGGTGCTCATCAAAAAGTACATCAAGCAAAACGCCAAAGTCATTGCTTTCAACGTCGACCCACTTTTCAATAACTCTGTAGACGGATTGATGTATATTCGCATCTCCGACCTCCCTGAAAGCACTATGAAACCGGTGATAGAAGAGTTTCAAGCCGAACTCGAAGCTCGAATGAAGAATAATGAATATGAATAAATATTAGAAACCAATGAAAAAGATATTATTTTTAGTAGCATTACTACCACTGACTCTTGTTGCACAAACTGTGATTGTGCCTAACCGTTATACTTTCCAAAAGGAAGATAATCAGTACCAGCTGAATGCACTTACGAAGTTTTTACTGGAAAAACAAGGTTTTAAAGCGTATATGGAGAGCGAAGCCCCCGCCGAACTGCTCCAAAACCCCTGCGATGCTCTGAAAGCCGACGTGAGGAACCTGTCGAATATGATGACCTCTAAGGTGCAATTTATTCTCACCGATTGTGCTAATAAAACCGTCTTTACTTCCGAGATAGGTAAAAGTCGTGAAAAGGAGTTTAAGAAGTCGTATCAAGAAGCTTTGCGCAATGCCTTTGAAGGGAATGCTTTAGCAACTTTTAAGTCGGAATACAAAGCACCTGTTGCTACTCAAACGGCAATGGCAACGCTTACTCCTGCACAACCTACTACCATAGCAAAAAGCAATACTCAAATAATAGAAGAAGACCCCTATATAGAATTTTTATATGCTAAAAAAGTAGATTTCTCATACGAATTGTATGATAAGAAAACTAATGAATTGCGTTATAAAATCAAACCGACTCTTACTCCGAATACATTCGTAGCTTATGATTTAAAAAATAATGAATTTGGAGTGCTTGAAAAGGACGGCTCCACATTCTATAAATTTACTTTGTTTAAAAAAATAGATGATGGAGGTCATACATTCTTAGCAAATATCCAATTTACACCTTAACCCCTTGTACAGCAAAGCTGAAGCTAAAAAACTACGCGAAGACTTCTGGATATCCTTTGGCAAATCCTTCCCTCGGAAATGGACGCTTTACAATACCAAGATAAAGGATTTCAGTTTTAAGTTTTCATTCGACACCCGTAAAGCACGGGTGCTCCTTGCTGTGGAAGACCCTGACGATGCAACACGTAGTTTGTACTACAACAAATTGCTGTCGCTGAAAACCATTCTGCAAGAACAATACCTCCCCGATGTTGTTTTCGAAGAGCACTTTCTCTTAGACAACGGTAAAGAAATCAGCTGTGTGTATGTAGAACTGCCAAACGTAACTATTCACAACAAAGCTACTTGGCAATCAGCGATGGAGTTCCTCTATCAATCGATGTTGCAGTTTGAAGCCTTTTGGGCAGACTATAAAGACATAATACAAGAAGAAAAATAAGCACTACTTATCTCTGTATTATCCTTTGAAACTTTAAGAAAAGATTAACATCGAGCCTCATTCTCACGTAACTTTTTTGTCTTACCTTTGCATAGAATAAGGTAACACCCTCAAAGAGGAAGTGTTTTTTACAATAAAAGCACTTCCTTTTCTGTATTTAATATCTAATAAATTGGTAATTATGAAAGAAAACATCAAAGATAAAGTCGTGATTATTACAGGAGCCAGTAGCGAGGTTGAAGGTGGTCGCAGGTCGTGGTATGGTCTACAGCGGTACTAAGTTTGCTGTAAAAGCTATTAGCGAAGGTTTACGTATGGAAGCTGCTAAAGATAACATCCGCGTGACTACCCTTTACCCAGGCGCAGTGGAGAGTGAACTTAAGTATGGTAGCTCCGACCCCGAAGCTAGCGCAGGTATTCAGGCTTTTTATAAGGAATATGAGATTTCTGCCGATTCAGTTGCCCGTGCTATTGCATATGCTATTGAACAACCAGAGGACGTAGCTATCAATGAGATTACTTTGCGTCCTACTAAACAAGAATTTTAATTCAAGTATAACATCTAACTTATGATAAAAAACTTTATTAACAGACCCGTACTATCAACGGTAGTCTCTATCTTAATAGTAATTTTAGGGATATTGGGGATTATCTCTTTGCCTATCTCTCAATATCCTGATATCGCCCCTGTAACGGTACAGGTATCGGCTAACTATGCGGGTGCCAATGCCGAAACAGTGCTTAAAGCGGTGGTGATTCCGCTGGAAGAACAAATCAATGGGGTGGAAAATATGGATTATATCACCTCATCGGCTTCTAATAGTGGTTCAGCAAATATTACTGTGTATTTCAAACAGGGCACCAATGGGGATATTGCTGCCGTAAACGTGCAAAATGCGGTGTCGCGTGCCAACTCTATTTTGCCATCTGAGGTAACCCAATCGGGGGTAACGGTACGCAAACAGAGCTCAGGTAACTTGATGTTCCTCACCTTCTTCTCTGAGAATAAAGAGTTAGACGATGTGTTTCTACAAAATTACTTAAGCATCAATGTGATTCCTGCAATTAAACGTATCAGTGGGGTAGGGGATGCCAGTGCTTTTGGAGGTAAAACCTATTCTATGCGCATTTGGTTAAATCCGCAAAAACTCCAAGCCTATGGACTCAATCCTACCGAGGTAACTGCTGCAATTTCGGCTCAGAGTAGAGAAGCGGCTGCGGGTACTTTGGGACAAAACAGCGGTAGTAGCTATGAATATGTGATTAAGTACAAGGGGAAATACACCCAAGTATCGGAATATGAAAATATAGTGCTCAAAGCATTAGATGGAGGTCGTATTCTTCGCCTTAAAGATGTAGCTAAGGTAGAACTCGACGCGCTCGGATATACAGGATTTTCTGAAAGCAAAGGGCGTCCTGCCGTGGCAATGGGTATCTCTCAAACGCCAGGCTCTAACGCTCACGAGATTATCCAAAATATTGAAAAACTCTTAGACGAGTTGAAGCCTTCTTTACCCGAAGGGATTACTTATACTATCAACTACAACGCCAATACTTTCTTAGATGCTGCCATTTCTAAGGTGGTGTCTACCCTCTTAGAGGCTTTCTTATTGGTGTTCTTGGTGGTCTATATCTTCTTGCAAGACTTCCGCTCTACACTCATTCCTGCTATTGCGGTACCAGTGTCTATCGTTGGTACTTTCTTCTTCTTGAATCTCTTTGGATATTCTATCAATATGCTTACCCTTTTCGCCTTGGTGTTAGCCATCGGTATAGTGGTGGACGATGCCATTGTGGTTGTCGAGGCGGTGCACGCCAAGATGGAACAAACTCACGAGAAAGCTAAACCCGCTACAATTTCAGCTATGAACGAGATTACAGGGGCGATTATCTCTATCACCCTTGTGATGGCAGCAGTGTTCGTGCCGGTAACTTTTATGGGTGGTACTACGGGCGTGTTCTACAAACAGTTTGGGGTAACTCTGATTGTAGCCATCGTGATTTCAGCTATCAATGCACTTACCCTCAGTCCGGTGCTTTGTTCGCTCTTCCTCAAACCTCACGGCAATAAAGAATATGAAGAAAAGTCGTGGTTTGGCAAGTTTTTCCACAAATTTAATATAGCTTTCAATGCCGCTACGCATAAATATGGGCAAACCTTTACCTTCTTCCTTCGTCATAAATGGGTAACCTTAGTGCTCTTACTTATGGCAGGAGGTGGTATCTATTTTGCCAATAAAAGTATGAAATCGGGGTTTGTGCCCAGTGAAGACCAAGGGTTTGTGATGATGGATGTATCGATGATTCCTGGTGCTTCTATGGAACGCGTAGCTAATATAATGCGTGAGGTAAACGAAAGTCTTTCCAATATCCCAGGTGTGGAAAATGTTACCTTTGTTACTGGTCGCGGTATGATTTCAGGCGAAGGTAGTAATAATGGTATGGGTTTCTTCAAGCTGAAACCTTTTGAGGAACGTTCTAAACTCCCTGGTCAAGACATTCAGTCGATTATCAACAATGCCTTTCGTGCTGTTGCCAATATCAAAGATGCCAATGTGATTTTCTTCCAACCGCCTTCCGTGCCTGGTTTTGGTGTAGGAGGTGGGGTATCGTTTGTTCTCTTGGATAAATCCGGAAGTGATATCAGTGAGGTGAACAAGAATGCACAAGAGTTCTTGGGCGCTTTGATGCAACGCCCCGAAATACAATTCGCTCAAACGTCTTTCAATGTGAATTATCCACAATACCAAATGGATATTAATGTAGAACGTGCTATGCAGTCGGGTATTACAGTGAGCACTATTCTATCGACCTTACAGAATTATATAGGGGGCTTCTACGCAACTGACTTTACCCTCTACGGAAAGCAATACCGTGTAATGGTACAATCGTTGCCCGAAGCGCGTAAAGACCTCAATAGCCTCAATAGCTTATTCGTGAAAACAGGAAGTGAAACAATGGCTCCTATTACCGAGTTTGTAACTCTTACACGTACTTTCGGTCCGCAATCGCTCAGCCGTTATAACCTCTTTACTTCGGTGTCTATTTCGGCTCAGAACAACCCTGCCTATAGTACAGGTGATGCTCTGAAAGCAGTACAAGAGGTGGCTGCCCAAACCCTCAATAGTAATTATGGAATCGACTATACGGGCTTAACGCGTGAAGAGCAGAATGCCGGTTCACAAACTATTCTCATCTTCTTGCTCAGTTTGGTGTTTACCTATTTTATTCTCTCGGCACAGTATGAGAGTTACCTATTGCCATTATCAGTGCTCTTCTCATTGCCTTTTGGTATCTTTGGAGCGTATTTAGGACAGTGGCTTTTTGGATTAGAAAATAATATCTATTTCCAAATTTCCCTTATTATGCTGATGGGACTCTTAGCTAAAAACGCGATTTTGATTGTAGAATTTGCTGTGCAACGCCGTCGTATGGGTGAAAGCCTATCTAAGGCAGCTATCAATGCCGCAATGGCGCGTTTGCGCCCTATCTTGATGACCTCCTTTGCCTTTATCGTCGGTTTGATGCCATTGGTATTTGCTTCAGGCGTAGGAGCAGCAGGAAACCGTTCAGTAGCTACGGGAGCCGCTATCGGTCAGCTTATTGGTACCTTTTTCGGACTTGTTGTGATTCCGGTATTCTTTGTATTCTTCCAAGCGATACAAGAGAGTATTAGTGGTCATAAAGAAAAAGAAGAGATATTTGTAGAGCCTACTGGCGAATATTAAATGCCTGTTGTGCTACGACAAAAAAGGCTGTCTGCTTTTTAGCAGACAGCCTTTTTATTTTCTATTACTAACATATTATTTTTGCATCGTTTTTGAATCTAATACTTTGCCAAGTTGGAAACTTTAGTAAATTTGATATCCTTTTTGTGTTGCAGTCCGTATAAATCTCATTTCTTTAGCTACTAAATTCGCCCTATAAACCTCGCAGATTTGTCGAATCTGTGTAATCTGTGGGATTTTTTTAATTATCTGATGTTTTTCTTATTCTGAACTCAGAAAGTAGTAATATTGTTTTTATTTGTCAAAAACGCTATTTTAACACTTTTTCTTCAATAAAGTTATAAGGGCTTTTTACTTATTGATATCCAATATTCTAACACCTTTCCTTCGTCTTAGGTTCGCCTTAGCTTCGCTCTACCTTCGGTTAAACTTCAATTAAAAGATAACAAAGGTTTTTCTAATATTTTACTGATAAATAATGTTTTAACGTTTTTGATACCACAAAAGACTATCAAGTGTTCTACTTTCTAAACTTTAAAAAAATTGCAGGGTTTTAAAAGAGATTAACATTTTTTCAGCATTGACCTTGCCTCTTTTAATTTGAGTCAAACTCACGTAATAGAAAATAAAAAAGGCTATCCTAATTAGGATAGCCTTTTCCTTAATTTTTATTTGTAAGTTCTTATTTTGTAGGGTATTTGATTACTCTACGATATTAGCGATACTTACACGGTTCCAATCTGGTTCACTGAACATATCACCGATACCATTACCTTCAGCTTGGATTCTATCAGCTGAGATTTTGTAACGTTTAACTAAAAGGTTTTTAACAGCTTCAGCACGAGCGGTAGCTAATTGTTTGTTCTTTTCTAAGTTTCCTTCTGGTGAAGCATAACCTTTGATACTAACTTTAGCATTCCTATATTTGTTAAGGTAAGAAGCGATACGCTCTACGTTAGGCAATTGAGATGCATCGATAGTACTTTTAGCTACACGGAAAGTAACTACTGATTCCAAAGTTTTCTTGTTTTTAGTAACTACTTTTTCTACTACTTCTGGTTTCTTGTTGCGAGCTGCTTCTAAGTCATCTTGTAATTTATTAACTTGTCTTTGGCAGTCAGATAATTCCTTGTTTTTGCTGTTCAACTCATCACGAAGTCTACCCAATTCTGCGCTATTGTCAGGATTTTGAGTAGCTGTAGTGAAGTGGTGAGCACCATTGCTTCCTTTAAAACGGTAAACTACACCAACAGTAGCTTGAATGAAAGAGTTCAAGCTGTTTAAGCTGTTTACTGAACTTTTCTCAGTAGGATGGTCTACACCATACACAATAGCAGGACTTAATTTAACTCCCCACGCTTTGCTTTCGCCTAAATTGAACAATAAGTTAGAACCAAACTGAGCAGACATACTGTTGCTTCTGTAGTTTTCTCTATAGTTAGGAGCGATATCTTGTACATATCTGTGGAACCAACCAATTCCTGCAAAACCTTCTACTTCGAAGAAACGAGGAGTTCCTTTGTAACCAGCGATAAGGTTGCTCAAGTTTATAGTACCTACCAAGCTTACATTGGTATTGTCTATAAAGTTACCTGCATCTACATCATTGTCAAGGGCTACGGGACGTACATACGCCATACCTTCAACACCTAAACGGAAAGCAGGAGAGATTTGTTTGCCAATCTCAGCTCCAAAAGTGGCACGGGTGTTTTTAAAGAAAGCTTCATGCTGAGTTTCAGAGAAACCGCCAGCTTTAACACCTACTTGCCAGTTGTCAAAAAATTTGCTCTTACTTAGCATATCTTGTGCGTTAGCACTTGTTATCACTGCAACGACAGTTGCAATACTTAATAAGGTTTTTTTCATATAAAAAAATGTTTATTACTTGTGTTTTAAAATTCGGGGCAAATATACGACTTTTTTTATTTGTACAATCATTTTTAGTAATAAAAAATATATGCTTTTCGCATTTTCACCCTGTTTTTTAACGTTTTATTTACAAACCGTTTGCATTTCTTTCACATTTCAGAGAGTTAATCTAGTTTTTGGGTATAAAAAATCAGGGAGAGTTTCATTGTAAACTCTCCCTGATTTTCGTGTTAATAAAATATGATAATAATGCTATGAATTTACGATTACATCATTCCTGGCATACCACCACCCATTGGAGGCATTGCAGCTGCTTTATCGTCTTTGATGTCTACCAAAGCACATTCGGTAGTGAGAATCATACCAGCTACTGAGGCAGCATTTTCAAGGGCTACACGAGTTACCTTTTTAGGGTCGATGATACCTGCTTTAAACATATCGGTATAAGTACCTGTTTTAGCATTGTATCCGTAAGCATCTCTTGAAGCCTCGAGTACACGAGCTACGATTACAGAACCTTCAACCCCTGCGTTTTCTACGATAGTGCGCAAAGGAGCTTCCAATGCTTTGAGGATAATTTTAATACCTGTTTCTTCGTCGGCATTGAGAGGTTTTAGTTTTCCTAAAACATTTTTAGCACGAATAAGCGCTATACCACCTCCTGCTACGATACCTTCTTCAACAGCTGCACGAGTAGCGTGAAGAGCATCATCTACACGGTCTTTTTTCTCTTTCATTTCCACTTCCGAAGCAGCACCTATGTAAAGCACTGCTACCCCACCAGAGAGTTTAGCTAAACGCTCTTGTAGTTTTTCACGGTCATAATCAGAAGAGGTGTTTTCGATTTGTGCTTTGATTTGTGCTACACGCGCTTTGATATCATCAGATTTTCCAGCACCATTTACAATAGTGGTGTTATCTTTGTCGATACTTACTCTTTCGGCAGTACCAAGCATATCGATAGTAGCGTTTTCAAGAGTGAAGCCTCTTTCTTCGGCAATTACAGTACCACCAGTAAGGATAGCGATATCTTCGAGCATTGCTTTACGACGGTCACCAAAGCCAGGAGCTTTTACAGCAGCGATGCGAAGGGTACCGCGCAACTTGTTTACCACTAAGGTAGCTAATGCTTCACCATCGATATCTTCAGCGATAATCAAGAGGGGTTTGCCAGATTGAGCTACAGGCTCTAATACAGGAAGCAAGTCCTTCATAGTAGAGATTTTCTTGTCGTACAACAAGATATAAGGGTGGTCGAGTTCTGCAACCATCTTTTCAGAATCGGTTACGAAGTAAGGAGAGAGGTAACCGCGGTCGAACTGCATTCCTTCTACTACATCTACGTAAGTATCTGTACCTTTTGCTTCTTCTACGGTGATAACCCCTTCTTTACCTACTTTCTCGAATGCTTGAGCGATAAGTTCGCCAATAGTATCGTCGTTGTTAGCAGAGATAGAGGCTACTTGTTTTATTTTTTCAGAAGAAGAGCCTACTTCTTTAGCTTGTTTAGCCAAGTGTTCTACGATTTTTGCTACGGCTTTATCAATACCGCGTTTTAAATCCATTGGGTTAGCACCAGAAGCTACGTTTTTAAGACCTTCTTTTACGATAGCTTGTGCTAATACAGTAGCGGTAGTAGTACCGTCGCCTGCGAGGTCATTGGTTTTAGAAGCTACTTCTTTTACCATTTGAGCGCCCATATTTTCGAGAGCGTCTTCTAGTTCTATTTCCTTAGCAACGGTTACCCCGTCTTTGGTTACTTGTGGTGAACCAAATGATTTGCTAATAATCACATTACGACCACGAGGGCCTAATGTTACTTTTACTGCATTTGCTAATGCATCAACGCCGCGTTTTAAACCTTCTCGAGCGTCTATATCAAATTTAATATCTTTTGCCATTTCTTTAGTTTTTAGTTTTTATGTTTAGATAACTGCTAATACGTCGTTTTCACGCATAATAAGGTAGTCTTTACCTTCTAATTTGAGTTCAGTACCGGCATATTTGCCATAGAGTACTGTATCGCCTACTTTTAGGGTTACAGGGTTATCTTTAGTACCTGCTCCAACGGCTACAACCGTACCTTTTTGAGGTTTTTCTTTTGCAGTATCAGGGATGATAATACCTGATGCGGTAGTAGTTTCGGCCACTGCGGGCTCAATCACTACTCTATCAGCTAAAGGTTTAATATTCAATTTTGCCATTATTTGTTTAGTTTTTAGTTATTTTTTTTGTTTAGAAAATAGGAATTAGGTGTTAGGGAATTACATCGCCCGCGCCCCCTTCGAAAGGGGGATGTGGGGATGTTATCTAACCTTTTCATTCAAGTATTTTAATTCCTTTTATAAAAAATCGAAGAGGATATTTCAGAAAGTATGCCAATCTGTAAAAACTGACTTTTTGTCAGTTTAGTTACCTGTATTAGAAGATGTGGCAGGAGTAGCAGGCATTTGAGTAGCATTGTTGGCAGGTGCTTGTTGGTTAAGAGGGTTTTCTACAGGGGCAGTAGGGGTATTGCCATCGAGCAGTTTAGAATCGGCATTTACACCGGTATTGCCTTGTAGTAAGGTGTTGGCGATAAGGATAAGCACTCCTAAAGCAGTAGCAAAAGTCCAAGTACTGCGTTCGAGGAAGTCGCCTGTTTTTTTCACGCCACCTACTACTTGAGTATTGCCACCGAAAGTAGAAGAGAGTCCGCCTCCTTTAGGGTTTTGTACCATAATTACTAAAGCGAGTAGCAAACATACTACCACGATAAGCACTAAAAAGATGTTGAATGTAGTCATTTCTCTATAAATTAAAATAAATTATTTTGTTGTAGTTTTTTGATATTTTCTATTTGGGCTGCAAAGTAAGCACTTTTTTCTGGATTTTTCAAAATTAATATTTCATACGCTTGTATAGCTTGCTTAAATTTGCGCTGATTTACATATACTTGTGCCAATGTTTCGGTCATTAATTGTTTAGGGTCTGAGTTTACATCATCGGCTAAATTTACGTTGGATACATAGTCTTTGGAGGCTTCAATCTTAGGATTGTTCTCCAAAAACTTATCAATGAGTTTGAACTTCTCGGCTACCTTGTCGTCTTTATAAGAAACTTCGGTATGGTCATCGGAGATGTTTTCTAACCATTGAGAGATATTGTCAGTATCAGTTTTAGGTTTTTCTTCTTTTTTAGGTTCAAAAGCATCGGCTAACTCTTGGTGATTTACCAAATCTTCGGGGAAAATAGGTTCTTCGAAAATAGATTCGGGTACATTAGGGCGATACAAGCGCGGTTCGTGGTCGATGTAACTTACCTTAGGAGGTGTATTCTCAGTTTCTTCGGCTTCTTTGCGTTCTCTCGCTTTGCGAATACGTTCAAAATCACGGCGTAGGGCTGAGAAATCAGGGATAATACTTTTAGAATTAATAAAGTCGAATAATACTGAGCGGTCGGTTACGTGTACCGCAGCGAGTTTTAAGGCTTTGTTGTACTTGTAGTTTCCTTCGGAATGCAATATTTTGAGTTGTAACACCCTTGCTGCTTGGAAATAAGGATATTCCTTCACTATCTCGTCGAGTTCATATACTTGATCATCGTTAATAGTGTAGGGATGCCTAATAATCTCTATGAATTGTTTTACTGTCAATCTTACCTTATTGTCTTTACCTAATTGCTACCAATCTGCCAATGAGGCGTTGAAAATATCTTGGGTGATACGCTCGAATATCTGTGGAATAGCTTCGCCTTTTACCGAGTTGAATTGTGTAGCAGCAGGATAATCATAGTAAAAAGAAAAGCGTTTTTCAAAGTCTTTTTTATCTTCTTTATGATTAGTAAAGCGCACATTTACGCCTATGGTTACACGGTTTTGGGCAGCGGTTTGTCCTGCGGTAGCCGTCATAGGGGTAATGTTAAACTCTACGATTTCGCCTTCGTACACAAGGTCGCCATTGCGGTCGGTAAGGCTGAGGTTGGTTTGGTTGTTAATCAAATCTTGTAGGGCGATGGTAAAATCGCGGTCGAGGCCAGGTTCTACCATGGGAGCATCGTTGCGAAAGAAGTTTACTTGAAAAGTCTTTGCATCGCCTGTACTTCCTCCTGTAAAGTTGTAGATACCACAACTTATAGCGGTGAAAGCCAAGAGTATATATAAGATATATTTCATTTTACCAATCAATTAGCGGGCAAAGATACGAAAATAATTACGAATGACAAATTACGAATGATGAATTTTTTTACAAGCGTTTGAGGGCTTGCTTGATAATTTCTTCTACTGAAAGCTCTTCGCTGCTTGATTTGATAATGGTATCGACTACTTTTTCGGCTTGTTTGCGCATAAAGCCCAATACTTCTAAGGCGGCAAGCGCTTCTTCTTTGTGGGTGCTTACGGCGTTCATTGGCACCTCTTCAAAGTCTTGGAGCTTGAGCATTTTATCTTTTAAGTCTAATATTACCCGTTGGGCTGTTTTAGCACCTATACCTTTTACTGCTTGAATGGTAGCAACCTCGCCATTGATGATAGCACTGCGCACTTGAGCAGCGGTGAGCGATGAGAGCATCGTGCGGGCAGTGCTAGCACCTACTCCTGATACCGAAAGAAGCAATACAAACACTTCGCGTTCGGCTTTGGTGAGGAAGCCATAGAGTGTGTGGGCGTCTTCTTTTATTTGCAAATAAGTGTATAGTTTAATAGCTTCGCCTTCGGGTAGTGCTGAATAAGTATTTAAGCTGATATTTACGAAATAGCCCACCCCGTGGCAGTCGATTACTACGTGAGTAGGGTTCTTTTCTACGAGTTTTCCTTGTAATTGTGTAATCATTAGTTTAATTTGAAGATTGAGTAGTGCAAAAGTACAAATAATTAAAGAATTAGCAAATTAGAAAATGAGAGAATTAGAAAATTAGCAAATGGGGTACTAGTTAAAAGCTTGAAATAGAAGAGATTAACTTTGCCAAAGGTGCGAGCCGCACAGGCAGTCGTAGCACGACGGGCTGTTAAATTAGCAGATTAGCAAATGTGGAAATTAGCAAATGTAGAGGATTGAGGGGTTCGGAAGAGAACGAAGAAGTTCGGAAGAGGGGAGGGAGAGTTTTTGATGAAAAAAGGCTATTAGAAGGGTGTGGTTAGCTTATAGAGAGCTTATAGGAAGCTTATACGAATCTTGGACGATTGGTATAGAAAGGGTATATAAAGAGTTGATTCATAATATGATACAACAGTGCAAAAAATACTAAAAACGGGGTTTCGAGGCGAAAGAAAGAGAATCCTCATCCCGTCCCTCTCCCAAGGAGAGGGAGAATGTAGTGACGGAAAAGTCGAAGGTAATGTGGTGAAAATATTTTCCTTTACATATACTTCGCTCTCGCGGTGCACATACCCAGCTGTTGCTGGTTATCTTCAAAGAGGGAATTAGAGACGGAAAGGTTAAATATATTTAACTTTGCCAAAGGTCGTAGGACAACAGACAATTAGGGGAAGACGGATATAAATTGGTAAATTGATAAATTAACAAATTAGCAAATAAATAAATTGGGTTATCGGCATATGATGGTAATGGCTCTTTCTTCGCCTTTTTCGTTGATGATACGCAGGGTGTGATTGCCTTTTGGGGCAAAGATATTCATTTCGTGAAAGGTTTCGGTGGTGCCGAGAAAAGAATCGTCTAAATACCAAAAAACCTTGCCTTCGCGATTGGCAGCCTTTGCTGTAAAGGGTTGTTGCTCGCCTCCAAAAGTTTTAGTGGTGTAGAGTACGCTTTGGTGTTTGGGGTAAACGAAATCTAAGCCTCTTTGCAGATTGCCTTGTGTGCAATCGGGACGTAGGGGGGAAGTGGCTTGTAGTGAATGTGTTGCTGTTTGTAATACCATTCCATTACGGGAGGTAACACGAACCACGCTTTGTTTACAATGTTTTGTGGAGATTCGCACGAGGTGTTTACTTGGTACTGCTCATCACGGTCGAGGTGTACGAGCTTATGATAAGGACATTGCCCCACTTCCTTAGGAGCGAGAGTGCTGAGTACTGTTTGCTTAGGGCATTCGGGTTTGGCAAGGAAACCAGAATTGGCACAGACGGATACCTCGCGCAGGTCGTCTAAGGGTTCTGAAAACCACGAAGTAGGAGGGAGGGCGTTGAAGATACTGAACATTACCGGAGCGGCATAGGTAGCCCCTGTGAGGGTGGGACGTCCTTCGCCTGTGGCATTGCCTACCCACACAGCCACCACATATTGAGGCGTAGCACCAATCGCCCACGCATCTTTATTGCCAAAGCTGGTACCCGTTTTCCACGCTATCTTGCGCGACGACTCGTAGTAGCGCCACGCTATATCATCGGTAGGGCGGTTCACTTCCTTCATTGCACTAAACATCTTGTAGAGCGCTCCCGCCCTGAGTGTAGGTAGTTCGCGAGTGTTTTTTCCGAAATCTAAGGGGGCAGTATCGGTATAACGCAAGTGCTGAAATTCCTTAGTACGATAGTGCTGAGTGCGCGCAAAGACTTCCGTTTCCGAAGCCAGATTGGTATACGCCTGTGCCAAATCCCACAGATTGCTCTCGGCACCTCCGAGGATAATGGAAAGACCATAATGGTCGGGGTGGCGGTTGATGTTTTTCAGTTGCAAGTGTTGTAAGACATCGTAGAAACGATAGGTAGTAAACTGCTTTAAGAGCCATACAAATGGAATGTTTAGCGATTTGGCTAAAGCCATATCGGCAGAGACAGCACCTTCAAAACTATTGCTAAAATTCTGAGGTGAATAGCCTCCTATTTGAGTAGGAACATCGGGTACTAACTGGGTGGGGAGGAGTTCTCCCTCGTGCAACATCGCTGCATAAAGAAAAGGTTTGAGCACACTGCCTGTACTGCGAGGTGCGTGCACGATATCCACATCTTTTTGATGGTCGGTATCGGTAGGGGTATTGCCTACGTAGGCGAGCACTTTTCGTGTTTTCACTTCTACCACCAAAGCTGCCATATTATAGATTTCGGATTGCGAGTAGTGGGTGTAATACCCTGCTACAAGGCTGTTTACCTTCTCTTGCAAGTTTAACGACACCGTAGAGCTAATACGCTCGCCTTCTTGGGTTTTAGAAGCAAAAATAAGCAGGTGAGGTGCAAGTTGTGGAATAGGGTGAGGTTCAGCAGGAAGAGGTTCGAGAAGTGCCAAATCGTATGTTTCTTTATCGATGATATTTTTAAGGAGGAGTTTGTAAAGCAACGCATTGCGTTTCTGCAAGAGACGTTCTTGGTTCTTACCAGGAAAGATAAGGCTGGGTGCATTAGGGAGGACTGCCAGCGTAGCCGATTGTGCCCACGAAAGCTGATGAGGAGCGACACCAAAGTAACGCCAGGCTGCCATATCGAGTCCCACAACGTTGCCACCAAAGGGCGCGTGAGAGGCGTAGAGTTTGAGGATACTCTCCTTAGAATAGCGGAACTCCAACCGGGTAGCCCATATCATTTCGATGAGCTTCTCGAAATAAGTGCGCTGTTGGTGCTCACGAGCGATGCGTATCACCTGCTGGGTGAGCGTACTGCCCCCGCGCTGTACTTTACCACTGCTCACATTGCGATAGAGAGCCTTGACTACCGATATGGGATTTACCCCCCAATGGTAATAAAAATGAGCATCTTCGAACTGCAATACCGACATTTTAAAGCGGTAGGGCACACTGTCTACTTCGGGGAAGCGCCATTGTCCGTCGTTTGCAATCTTAGCCCCAAGTAATTTACCCTCGCTACTTTCCAACACCGTAGCATAAGGTTGTGGGAAGAGCTGACGAGGCAGACAGAAAGCATACCACACAAAGCATAGCACTGCTATCGCTGTTTTGATAGGGTGGTGGCGGAGTTTTTGCTTTGTTAAGAAAAGGATATGTAAAATTTTATTTTTCAATTGTTTTTGCGTCACGGATTTTGTAAAAGCCTAAGAGACTTTGATAAAGAGTTTTTAAAGTCTCTCACGGATTACGCGGAAGCCCCCAAACCCTCGAAAGGGGACAATCCACGAAGGGATTTATAATTAGTGTTATATATTGAAATACTATTGATTAACGCTATCATAACACGAATAACCTCTAAAAAATCGGGCAAATGTAACATAAAAAAATGAGATAGAAGTCACAAGGCTGTTGAAAAATGGCACGTTAATTGCTCTTTGGCACATTAATTTATTGTCTTATTGACAGATTAACACGTTAATATATGAAACATTTAAGTATTGTTATTATCTTTTTTTCGTTATTAGTAAGCCCTATAGTAGGGGCTCAAACTGCTGAACTACCTTTCAAAGGAGGAGAATGGTTGCGTTTTAAAGTAAAATATGGTGTATTTAACGCCAGCATTGCTACAATGGCAGTTAATGAAGAGATGTATAACGGCGAAAAGGTGTTTCACGCAGTGGGTAAAGGTGCCACTACTGGTTTGGCACGTATATTTTTCAAAGTAGATGATACTTATGAGAGTTATTTTGGCATAACAGATGGCAAACCACGACTTTTTATAAGAAATATTTACGAAGGAGGATACACTAAATACCTCAAAATGTATTTTAATCATACCAGCAATAAGGTAAAAATAAATAATGTAGAAAACGGTAATATTACCGAAATAAACTTTCAGCCAGGTTTACACGATGTAATATCAGCGTTCTATGCACTTCGTCATCACCCTAATATCGAAAATATGAAAGTAGGGGGGCAGATATCTATGGATATGATTTTTGATGATGACGAGGTATACAAGTTCAAACTAAAACTATTAGGTCGCGAAAAAGTAAAGACACATTTTGGTACGGTTAATACCTTAAAGTTCTGTCCATTAGTACAAGATGGGCGCGTGTTTAAGGAAGAAGAAAGTATCACGATGTGGATTACCGACGACAAGAATAAAGTGCCTGTGAAGCTAAAAGCTTCGTTGCGTGTAGGTTCGTTGGTAGCTGAGCTTGATGGCTTTAATAATCTTAAAAATGACACAAATTTGAAAAAAAAGAAATAATTGTGTAGTTAGTTTATTTTTTTTACGTATATTTGTCGCCTCAAAGCGGAAGTAATCAAAAATAAACAAATATACTATGAAAAACTTGTTTTTAGCAGTCTCTATTTTTCTTGTAACATTATCGTATGGGCAAGATGCGAATGTAAAAAAACTCATCAAACTTGCCGAGAAGGGAGATGTACAAGCACAAACTGAATTAGCTGATGCTTATTTTAAAGGAAAGGGCGTAAGGCGCTCTTATCAGGAAGCCGTAGTATGGCTTGAAAAAGTAGCCGAGACAGGCGATTTAAATGCACAATACCAGTTGGCACAATGCTATTTTAACGGTAAAGGCGTACCAAAATCACCACAAAAAGGAGTGGAATGGCTCACCAAAGTAGCCGATGCGGGTAACCCCGAAGCACAACGTGAGTTGGCACTATGCTACCGCGATGGTAAAGGCGTAGAGCAATCGAAAGAGAAGTATTATGCACTTATAGAGAAGCACGCTGAGAAAGAGAACCCTGAAGTGCAGTTAGACCTTGCTAAGGCGTACCACTCAGGTGAAGGAGTTACTAAAGATGTGAATAAGGCTAAATATTGGGCAGAACAAGCTTCAAAAAACGGCAATTCAGAAGCTGAGATGCTATTAGCTTCTTGGACATATGAAGTCAATGCATCAAACCCAGAAGCTATAAAGCGTTTAACCCAAGTGGCTAATAAAGGTAATACCGAAGCACAAAGAATGCTTGCCGATGCTTACTTAGAAGGTAAAGGCGTAGAAAAATCGGAAGCTAAAGCTATTGAAATGCTTGAAAAAGCAGCCAAAGGAGGCGATGCTGAAGCAATGTACCAATTAGGAAACTTTTACTTCTATGGCAACAGTCCGCTTATAGGGAAATACTACAAGAAAGCGATTAATTACTATACCCAAGCCGCTAACAAAGGCAATGCAGCAGCACAAGCACAATTAGCACTTTGCTTCTACAATGGCATAGGCACCAATGCTTCCCCGAAAGATGCTTTCAGTTGGATACTCAAATCAGTAAATACCAATCCTACTCCTAAAGCGCAAAATAACTTAGGGGTATGTTATGCAGTGGGGATAGGAGCACACCCCTCAAATGCGCAAGCCTTAGAGTTTTTCCAAAAAGCTGCTGAAGCAGGTGATGTAACGGCGCAATACAACTTAGGAAATATGCTTTTGCAAGAGGGACAGTTAGACGTTAAAAAAGGCTTTGACTACCTCGAGAAAGCAGCTGCGGCTAATCATCTTTTAGCGCTTAAGAAATTAGGTGATTTATACTTCAACGGGAAATACACCAACCAATCGTTTGAACGAGCCTTTGAATATTATACTAAGGCTTCTAAACAAGCACCTACTCCACAAAAGGAAATGTTAGACTACTTCTACCAAGGACAAGAAGATGCGTATGCCGATGTGTTATACAATCTTTCACAATGCTATGCCGAAGGTAAAGGAGTAAAGAAATCGATGAGAGAAGCTAGCAAGTGGGCAGTAAAAGCTGCTGGGCTTTCTAATAAATACGCTTTTGATTGGCTTAATAAAATAGTTGAAAAGAATGACCCAAAAGAGAGTCCGGAAGTGATATTGGCAGTAGCTGATGGTTATTTCTATGCTAAAGGGACAAGTAAACAAAATGATAAAGCCTTTCCACTCTATGAAAAATTAGCTAAACAACAAGATAATACCACTGCACAAAAACGTTTGATGGAGTATTATTTTGAAGTAAAGAATCCAGATAAGAACGATGAGAAAGCAGTTTATTGGGCAGAGAGAGTGGCTAAGAAAGGAGATGCTTCTACTCAATTCAGCTTAGGAAAATACTATATGACAATGGTACCTGATGTGAAGCCACAACCGGCAACTCCAGCTTCTAAACCAACACCTAAGCAAACACCTAAAAAGCCAGCAGCTACCGCTACGCCTACTGTTGCTGTTACCTCATCACACAATATAGAGCCTAATAGTCCTGAAGCCGAAGCACGTGCTGAGTTACTTCGCAGACAAAGAGGAGGCAAGAGCATTTCTTCTGCTAAACAGCAATATGCTGTGAGAGCAAGTACACGACCTGCCGTAGCACAAAACGCTCCGAAAACGCCTATGAAACACCTCAATGAAACCAAAGGGATACATTGGCTTGCCAAAGCAGCTGACCAAAACAATGTGGAAGCGCTTAATGAGTTAGGCTCTTATTATTTTGAGAAGCAAAACTTTGGTCAGGCATTGGCTAACTTCCAAAAGTCGGCACAACGTGATTACGCTCAAGGACAATACAACTTAGCTAACTGTTATTACAATGGGAATGGTATAGACCGTTCGTATGAGAAAGCCGCTAATTACTACAAATTATCTGCACGTAAGGATTATGCTCCTGCGCAATTCCGTTTAGGGCATTGCTATTATCACGGTGAAGGCATAGAACAATCGGATAGTAGGGCTGCCGATTGGTTTGAACAGGCTTGCGATAACGGTGAGAAGAAAGCTTGCGATATGCTGAAAGTAGTTACCGCTAAAAAGTAAACTCTCCTTTTTCAAATAATAAATGCGGAAAGAGCTGTCTTATTAAGACAGCTCTTTTTGTTATTTAGAAAAAGTGTTATGTAAGGAGGAGTACCTATCCAAAGGGTTACTTTGGTAAAGTAGTGTAACCGCAAAAGTGTTTGAATATTAATAAATTGTTACATTGAACTGAGATTATTTTACAGTAAGTGCTACGCTGAATATGCCTGCTACTAATATCAATTTAAGCATATTGTGGAGCAATGCATAATGTTTTTGGTCTTTACTTCGCCAAAGAAGATATACAAAAATACATAAATATATAAGCATAAACCATAGGAAATAGGTTAGGTTTCCTATCGAAAAATAATTGAGCAATATGTAAATAGGTAAGGCGCACAACACAACGCTTAGGGTAATGAGCTTTCTGGAGAAGGACTCTCCATATACTACGGGTATAGTAGCGTAGTTATGAGCCAAATCTCCTTTAATATTTTGTAAATCTTTAATAAATTCCTTGATAAGGATAAGCAAAAAGATGAGTAGGGCGTGTACGAAAATTATCACCTCGAAGTTGCGGTAATACACAAAGATAGCAAAGAAGGGTATAATAGCTAATATTGCGGAAGTGAGGTTGCCAAAAAATAATAACTTCTTGATACGGTGAGAATAGAGCCACATTGTGAAAATATATCCTGAGAAGAAAATTACTGCTCTGAATGATACATAACTGGCTACAATTACTGAAAGGAAGTTAAGCAAAAAGTAAAGAGTGAGTTTAGTATTTTGACTTACCAGATGGTCTATCATTGTTTTGGTGGGCTTATTGATAAGGTCTTTTTCTTTGTCGTAAAAACCATTGATAATATAGCCCCCTGCGATAGCCAAGGCTCCTGCAATGACGAGCATCAGTAAAGAATCGTCAAAAATTACCTCACGCCAAGGTTTATGCGAAAGCACAAAGATAGCAGCTAAATATTGGGCGAGGCATACTATCATTATATTATAACCTCGTACAGCCGAAAAAATTCCGATGAGCTTTAATAAGGTAGTTCTCCTCATTATGTGTATGTTTTGTGCTTGTTAGCCGTTACCTATAGATAGAGAGCCGTTGTCCTACACGAATATTACTACCCTTGATACGATTCCAACGTTTGAGATTAGAAACCGTTACACCGTGTCGTGTAGCAATCTTTCCTAAATTATCACCTTTCTTTACTGTGTAGACTGTTTTCTTAGAAGATCTGCCTCCTGCATATTGGTCGCCTTTTACTACTTGAGGGAGAGGTTGCTCACGGTTTGCTTTCTCTTCATTAAGGTAAGCATAGATAGCCTCTTCGTTAGCTACAAACTTACCTATCTCGGAAATAGGTAAGCGCACGGCGTAGTTACGACCTTCAACATAAGGGACAACATCTAATTGATAGGAAGGGTTAAAAAACTGAATATCTTTTACGTCCATACCTGTAATATCGGAAATGTCTTTAAAAGATATAGCTTGCTTTACGCGGATAGTATCGGTTTCGAAAACGTGATTAGCGCGCTTTTGAGGTTTGAAGCCGTGTTCTTTGGCATATTCAAAAATATAGAGAGTTGCCAAGAAAGCCGGTACATATCCAGCGGTTTCTCTGGGAAGATAAGGGCGCAAATTCCAATAGTTAGTCTTGCCATTGGAACGGCGAATGGCTTTGGTTACATTACCTGGTCCTGAATTGTAAGCGGCGAGTGTTAAATCCCAGTCACCAAATATTTTATAGAGTTCATTTAGGTATTTTGCAGCTGCTTTGGTAGAGCGAATGGGGTCACTACGCTCATCAACATAGTTATTTACTTCTAAGCCATAACCTTTGCCTGTACTGTACATAAACTGCCATAAGCCTGTAGCCCCTGCACGCGAACGAGCCTTAGGGTTTAGAGCCGACTCGATAATGGCTAAATACTTCATCTCCAAAGGAATCTTTTGATTACTCATCTCTTGTTCAAACATCGGGAAATAATAATCACTAAGAGTCATTAGGCGCTCTAAAGAAGAACGGCGATTTTTGAGGAACGACTTGATTACCTGTTCCAAGATAGGATTATACTCTACATTGAAAGGAGTTTTCTGGTTAAGTTTCTCTAATCGTTTTTTGAGGACTTCAGTGGGAAGTTCGTCGTAGGTTACATCGGTGGGGGTAGTAGCAATATCTTCACTCATTTGCTCGAATAAATCGGAATTAGAGAGTTCTTTTAGCCATTTTTCATCGTATTTTCTTGCCTTAGGGTTATCGTTTAGTTTGCGAAGAGCTTCGCGTTTGTTGTTAGCAATAGTTTGATTGATGGTATCTTTGGAGAACGAGCTCTGTGCTTCAACGGATAAATTACCGATTAAAAAACAAAAAAGAGTTCCCAATGTATATTTTTTAAGTGTCATATTATTGTTGAGTGTTTTTTAACTTAGATTTAGCAAGGGGACAAAGTTATTAAAAATATTGAAATGCAACAAATATATAATTATTTTTTCAAAATCCTCACTGAATTGATACCAAAAGTGTGCCAAGATTTGTTATTTTTGGGTAAAGGTATTTTTAGATAAGAGGTAGCTTATACAAAACCTATGTTAATTGATATTGGTGATTTTATATTTGATGCCAAAAGAAGAAAAGCGTACTACTTTGTTATAAAAAGTTTGTCAGTTTAAAAAAAAGTATTACCTTTGCCCGCAGAAATCCTCAGAGAGACTATTTGAGGATTTTTTATTTTTATATAAACATAACAACATTAAAAGGATATTATGAAGAAAGTATCATATTACACTGCTGAAGGGCTGAAAAAGCTTCGTGATGAGCTCAATCAGCTGAAAGATGTGGAGCGCCCTCGTGCTTCTCAAGCTATTGCTGAGGCACGTGACAAAGGAGACCTTTCAGAAAACGCTGAGTACGACGCTGCTAAAGAAGCACAAGGTTTATTGGAAATGAAGATTGCCAAACTCGAAGAATTGGTAGCTAATGCTCGCATTATTGATGAATCACAACTTGATGTGAGCAAAGTGCTTGTGCTCTCTACCGTAAAGTTGAAAAATCTGGCTAACAAGATGGAGATTACTTATACCCTTGTAGCAGAAAGTGAAGCCGACCTAAAAACAGGGAAAATATCGGTAAGTTCGCCTATTGGCAAGGGACTCTTGGGCAAATCAGTAGGTGAAATAGCTGAGATTAAGGTACCTAATGGCACTCTTAAATTGGAGATTTTAGAAATCTCAAGATAGATAAGAGGTAAGAACATATGACTAAATATAGTTTTTTATTACTAAAATATGATTTTACCCCAATCAGAGGATAAACTTGCAACAAAGCAAGATTTAGCGCAGGCTAAATTAGATATCATAAAATGGGTGGTGGGATTATTTATTACTCTTGCCCTTATGATTATTGGTTTATACTTAAAGATTGGCTAAGTCCTAAAACCTGAACTAACAAATAAAAAAAATGAGTATTTTTACAAAAATTATCAATGGGGAAATTCCTTGCTACAAAGTAGCAGAAGACGATGAGTTTATCGCTTTTTTCGATATTAACCCTAATGCCAAAGGGCATACCCTTTGTGTGCCTAAACAAGAAATCAGCTATATTTTTGATATGGATGACGACCATTACTTGCGCTTGATGGCTTTCTCAAAACGTGTAGCCAAAGCTCTTGAAAAGGTAGTACCTTGCGAGCGTATAGGCGTAGCAGTTGTAGGTCTTGAAGTGCCTCACGTACACGTACACCTCATTCCTATCAGCGAGATGAAGGAAATGACCTTCCAACACAAAGTAAAACTTACTGATGAAGAGTTTAAAGTGCTTGCGCAGAAAGTAAGAGAAGCGTTTTAGCCTTAAAGAAGACGATACAAAAAAGGCTATCAACAATTACAATAAGTTGTTGATAGCCTTTTTTGTTGTAACACGACAAGCAATTAAGACAATAATCCGTCTAATGCATCGGTGTAAGTCTTTTTAGGAGCTACTCCCACTTGGCGACCTACTACCTCTCCATTTTGGAATACCAATACGGTAGGGATATTGCGAATGCCATATTTAGCAGCAAATTCTTGGTTGTTATCCACATCTACTTTGCCTACTACTACTCTACCTTCGTATTCTTTAGATATTTCTTCTACAACGGGAGCAAGCATACGGCAAGGTCCACACCACACTGCCCAAAAGTCTACTAATACAGGCTGGGTACTTTTAAGCACCAAGTCTTCAAAATTTCCATCTGTTATTTCTAATGCCATACTAATATGTTTTTATATTGTAATTAAATTTGAGGCAAAGATACAAACTTTATTAAAAATACAAAACCTCACGGTAATAGTTTTTTGTTATACTACTATAACGTTTGTTATCTGCGCACTGATTGTAGGAACTCTGATAGTTTCTTTTTACCAGATGGGAAAGTGAATTTAGCTTGCAACTGGTAATAGTTTTGAGGGTCGACTACATTAGGATAGGCTTCTTGTGCGATGATGAATTTATTATCGTCAAAAGAAAGTTCTTCCATCAGTTCACCTATTTGCTCAGTGGTAAACGATACGATATTCTTTTGGGCACGGAAAAAAGCCAGCTTATCTTTATCGAAAGTTTCGTCCTTGTACATCTTAAAGAAGTTATTAAAATCACCTTGACGCATCATAGGAGCACCTCCATAGCCTCCACCGTATGAGCGATTCCACACATCATTCCATTGACGACCGTGATAGGAGGGCTGATTGTTGTTCAAGCTAATTTCGTCTAACAAATAGAGTCCTTCGCGTGAAAAGAAGTCCATTATCATACGGGTGTTGTTACGGGGATTGATAGTTACTCGATAAATGAGTGTACGTCCTTGCCAGATGCTGAGTGGTTGAGGGGCAGCTGTTACGTCAAAGAAGCGGTACATACCGGTAGTACTGGTGATTTCTTGGTCGCCTATACTCACTGTAAAGCGGTCGCGTTCAGGAATACGGATAAAGACTTCGGCATAACCGCCGTTATAGTCGTATTCCCAATCGATATTTACTGAGATACCACCACGCCCAATGACAGCACGCGCTTGTTTGTTTGGGTGGTATTCGTTTTGCAACAAACGACCTGCTGAGCCTACTTCTTGTGCCCAGCTTACTGAGGTTAAAACCCCTAAGCAAAGTAATAATAACTTTTTCATAAGTGTATAGTATTTTATGAACTATGTGTAGCGAATTTCGTGCCAAAGACGTTTTTTAGGTAAAAGGTAAGAGGTAAAAGGTAAAAGGTAAAAGGTAAAAGGTAAAAGGTAAAAAAGTGTCTAATTTGTAATTGCTAAAATAAAAATGTTAAGTAAAATTTAACGATAATTTAACAGAAGATGAGATGTAAATTCGTACTTTTGCGCTGTTTAATTAATAAAACAATATAGCAAATGAAAAAACTTTTTAAAATGGCTTTAGTAGCCGTAGCAATTTTTGTAACATCGTGTGGAAAATCGGACGATAAAACAAATAATCAAACAAACAATAGCTTAGTAGGAAGTTGGATTATTGAAAGTGAAACAGAAAATGGTGTTGAGAAAGTTCTTGATGAATGTGAGAAGAAAAATACTTACACTTTCACTGCTGACAACAAATATTCTTTAGTTTCTTATGACATCAATCCTACAAACAATCAATGTAAAGAAAGTCAGGAGGAGGGTACTTACACTATTACTGGAAAACAGATTGTTTTAACAGAAAAAGGAGATAGAATAGGAGAAGCTGATGAAGCTACTTTTTCTATAACCAACAACAAACTTACTCTTACTTTTGAAGATTTCAACAAAAGTAGTAGTGTTACAGAAACTACTGTTTATATCTATAAAAGAAAGTAAATTTTCTTTATAAACTAAAAAAGCGCAATACCTCAAGGGGTGTTGCGCTTTTTAATTGGTAATAATGTAAGGGCTAATTGCCATTAGCCCCTACACGTACTGAAAAGAACTTATTATTAGGGTAATTAGCTTTGCCGAAGGTCGTAGCACGACCGGCGAGTTGTAGCACAACAGGCGAATCGTAGCACGATAGGCAAGTTGTAGCACAACAAGCAATTTAAAACTTTGGTAAAGTTTGCTACGAACTTCCTTCCTTGAGAAAATGCAAAAATCACAGATTTACTTTTTTGGATAATATTAAATTATTAACTTTGCCACAAAATTAGGGACAGAATGAATTTATTAATTTATATTATTGCTTATCCTATTGTTTGGGGGATTTCGCGATTGCCTTTTTGGCTTCTTTACAGAGTATCGGATTTCTTTTATTTTATACTTTATACTCTATTGAAATACAGGGTGAAAGTGGTACGCAAGAACCTCCATACGGCTTTTCCTTTTAAAACAGAAGTGGAACTTAGAACGATAGAACGCAAATTTTACCATCACTTTTGTGATACTTTATTAGAAATGGTGAAATCATACGGAATGAGTGAAAAAGAGATGAAGAAGCGTATGGTGTATCCTAATCTTGAAGTACTCAAAAAGTATGAAGAAGAGGAGCGTAATATCCTCATTATGTGCAGTCATTATGCGAGTTATGAGTGGTTGTTGTCTTTGGCTTATTTTCTTGAACACAAGTCGTATGCGCTTTATACTCCGCTGAGCAATAAGTATTTTGACAGATTGTTACAAAAAATACGAATGAAACACCACAGTTACCTTTTGCCTCGCTATACGGCGCATAGAGAAATGAAAAAACACAAAGATGCGCACGGGGTGTATTGCTATGGTTTTGCTTCTGACCAAATTCCTAATAATAAGAAGAACTATCGGCGTCCGTTTTTAGGGCTTAATGTGCCTGTATTTACAGGGGCGGAACGCTTGGGAAAGGCACTCAATACGGTGATTGTATTTGCTAAAATAGAGAAAGTAAAGCGCGGTTATTACCAAACGACCTTTGAAGTATTGGCGGAAAACCCTACTGAATACGTGGATTTTCAGATTACAGATATGTTTTTTGAACGTATCAATAGGCAGATTTACGACAAACCAGAGTTTTACCTGTGGGCGCATAATAGGTTTAAGAGAATGCAATAAGAGTTGGAAAATGAGAAAATGAGGTGCGAGCTTGAGTTAGAGGAATGAGGCTGTGCCTCAGAAATTAAACAAAAATTAAACAAAATCAAGGCTACGCCTTGTGAAATGAGGAGAGAGGTTGGTCGGAGTTTTTGGAGAATCTTAGAGAGTTTCTGAACTATCGGAAGATATCGAAGAAATTCGGAAGAAGGAAGAGAGGGATTTTGGTGAAAAAAGGCTGTAAGAAGGGTGGGGTTAGCTTATAGAGAGCTTATAGGAAGCTTATACGAATCTTGGACGATTGGTATAGGAAGGGTGTATAAGTTGTTGATTCATACTATAATACAACAGCATAAAAAATGTTAAAAACGGGGTTTCGAGGCGAAAGAAAGAGGAAGAGGTAATAGGCCTTAGGCCATAGGCACTAGGGAAAAGTATGAAAGAGAGGGGGAGTGTGGTGACGGGAAAAGTGAAGGTAAAGAGCGGATGTATGACGATTATCATAACTCATTATAGACCATATGTTATTAATTTTTAATCCTTGATTCATATTATAAAATAACATCTAATTGAATGAAAATTATAATTATTAAGATGAAAAAGATATTATACTTTGTGTTTTTGTGTTTGATGATGGCTTGTAATAAGCAGGCAAACACTTCAAAAGAAGAAACTAAACAGGATACTACTTCGGCAGTGCCCGAAACCTCTTACACTGAGTATGTAAACCCACTGATGGGTACGGACTCGAAGTTTAGTTTATCGAATGGGAATACTTATCCTGCTATTGCGGTGCCTTGGGGTATGCACTTCTGGACACCCCAAACGGGCAAAATGGGCGACGGCTGGGCATATCAATATCACGCTGATAAGCTCGTAGGCTTTAAGCAAACCCACCAACCGAGTCCGTGGATTAATGACTATGGGGCTTTTGCACTGATGCCGGTAGTGGGTGACTTGAAAATTAAAGAGGAAGAACGCGCTTCGTGGTTCTCTCATAAGGCAGAAACGGCTCAGCCTCACTACTACAAAGTGTATTTAGCCGATTATGATACATCGGTGGAGATTACGCCTACTAGTAGAGCAGCGCAGTTCCGCATTACCTTCCCTGAGAGCGATAAGGCTTATTTGGTTTTAGATGCTTATTTTAAAGGCTCGATGGTGCAAGTGTTGCCCAAAGAACGCAAAATTATAGGCTATGCCCGCAACAACAGTGGGGGAGTACCTAAGAATTTTCACAATTACTTTGTGCTTACTTTCGACAAGGATTTTGAGAGTGTGCAGACGTGGAGCGACGGCTTTAAGCTGACAAAAAATGCTGAAAGCAAGGGCGAACACACAGGGGCAGTGATAGGTTTCCGCACGAAAAAAGGTGAACAGGTAACCGTAAGAGTAGCTTCGTCGTTTATTTCGCCTGAGCAAGCCCTATTGAACTTGCAAACGGAACTGGGTAATGACACTTTTGAACAGACGAAACAAAAAGCACTTACCCTTTGGGAGAGTGAACTAGGAAAAATACAAGTGGAAGATGAGAATATAGACCATTTGCGCACTTTCTACTCCTGTTTGTACCGCACACTGCTCTTCCCACGCACTTTCTATGAATACAACAAAGAAGGTGAAATGGTGCATTACAGTCCGTATAACGGCAAGGTGGAAAAGGGGTATATGTTTACTGACAACGGTTTTTGGGACACTTTCCGAGCAGTATTTCCGCTTTTCAACCTGTTGTATCCTGAGATGAATCAACAGATGATGAAGGGATTGGTGAACGCTTATAAAGAATCGGGCTGGTTACCCGAATGGGCAAGTCCGGGTCATAGGGATTGTATGATAGGGTCGAACTCGGCTTCTATCATTGCTGATGCTTACCTGAAAGGGAATATAGACGAGGCTGATGCTGAAATTCTTTTAGAAGCGATGCTGAAGAACGCTACCCAAAACGATGGTAGACCAGTGAAATCGGTAGGGCGTGAGGGGGTGAATTACTACAATAGTTTGGGTTATGTACCTTATGATGTGAAGATTAACGAGAATGTAGCTCGCACATTGGAGTATGCTTACGCCGATTATTGCATTGCTCGTATGGCAGAAAAGATGGGTAAGGCGGAGGTTGCTAAACAGTATTACGAACAATCGAAACGCTACAAGAATGTGTTTGACCCCGAAACTAAGTGGATGCGAGGCAAGAATAAGGACGGTAAGTTCCAGTCGCCATTTAATCCGCTGAAATGGGGCGATGCGTTTACCGAAGGGAACAGTTTGCACTACACGTGGTCGGTATTTCAGGATATTGAAGGACTTATACAGCTAATGGGAGGCAAAGAGGCTTTTGAAAAGAAGATAGATGAAGTGTTTGAGATGCCACCGCTGTTTGACGATTCGTACTACGGTTTTACCATACACGAAATACGCGAGATGCAACTCATAAATATGGGGAACTACGCGCACGGCAATCAGCCCATACAGCACCTTATCTACCTATACAACTACGCTGGTAAACCCCAGAAAGCACAAGCTAAACTACGGGAAGTGATGGAAAAACTCTATACCCCTACGCCCGACGGTTATTGCGGAGATGAGGATAACGGACAGACCTCGGCTTGGTATGTATTTTCAGCCTTAGGCTTTTACCCTGTTACCCCTGCCAGTGATAACTACATACTCGGTAACCCACTGTTTAAAACGGTGAGCTTACAACTGCCTGAGGGCAAGAAGTTTTTAATAAAGAGTGTGGCTCGCAATTCGGATAACAACTTAGTAGAGTACGTACAATTGAACGGCAAGAAAATAGAAGGTTTTGAAGTGCCGTTTGGCACATTTAGAGAGAATGGAACTTTGACGTTTTTCAGGTAATGAGTAAATGTGTTAATCTCGTATGCAAAGCTGATGTCGCAAAATATTTATTAAAATATTTGCGCACAAGTATATAAATATATACCTTTGCAATATTAAGCACCAATGAACTATATTATGAAATCAAGTGAATTGCACCGACTTATTACTGAAAATGATTGGATATTGATAAGAGTTTCTGGCAGTCATTATATCTATCAAAAAGGTGATAAAACCTATCCTGTCCCTTACCACGGTAGTAAAGAAGTGGGCAAAGGACTAGAGAAAAAAGTAAAAAAAGAAATGAGGCTATCCTAAAAATATTATACAATATGAAAAACATTACTATTATTATAGAGCGCAGTAACGATTTTTATTGGGCTTACGCTGAAAACATAGAGGGCTTAAGTGCAGGAGGTGAAACCGTACAAGAAGTCAAGGAAGGTGTTTTGGAAGCGATTGCTTTACAAAAAGAGCTCGGTAATTTTCCTTATACTGATTATCAGCTTACTTATAAATACGACACTGAAAGTTTGTTGCAATACTTTAAAGGAGTAATAAGTAATCCTGCCTTTGAACGCATTACAGGTATCAATCAGAAACTGATACATCAGTACGCCGTAGGACTCAAAAAACCTCGTAGTGCCCAACGTCAAAAAATACAAGAGGGCTTACATAAATTAGGGGAAGAATTGCTTAGTGTACAATTATAATTAGCAAATTTGGTACGCTCTTTGATTTACAGACAGTAGTTTCATCAAAACCATTGTTTAGTAATGAGAATCAAGCATTTTTTATCAGCAACAGCTTTACTACTTCCCTTACTGCTAACCGCACAGAAATCGGTAGTGCCAGAGGTGAAGGTAGTGAATGAGCGCAATGCCAACCCGATGGTATTGCAAGACCTTTCAGTAGATATATTAGTAGTAGGACAAACGGCTGTTACTACTATGCAAATGACCTTCTACAACCCCAACACCCGCGTAATGGAAGGCGAGTTTCGGTTTCCGCTTGCCGACGGACAGCAGGTGTCGCGCTTTGCCTTAGATATCAATGGCAAACTGCGTGAAGGTGTGGTAGTAGACAAAGCCTTAGGACGCAAAGCCTTTGAGGATATTGTGCGCAGGGGTGTAGACCCAGGCTTATTAGAAAAAACTGAGGGCAACAACTTTAAAGCGCGTGTATACCCTATGCCTGCCAAAGGTACTCGCCGTGTACTCATCGCCTTTGAACAAGAGCTACACGAACGAGGCGGACAAGATTACTACTTCTTGCCTATCACGGCTAACGTAACCCTTAAAAACTTCAAGGTGCGTACTGAGGTAGTATCACGCTTTGTAAAGACAGATATTCAGAACAGTCTGCAATTAGACTTCAAACAAGCGCGCAATAGCTATATCAGTGAGGTAAGCAAGCAAAACTTCACGCTCAACCAGAACATTGCACTTACTTTCCCGAAAATTGAGAAACCACAAACCATTAGCGCTACCCAAGGCAGTAAAAGCTATTTTTATGGCAATATAGCTTTGAGCGATACCAAAGCTAAAAGTAGCCCTACTCCTAAGGAAATAGGACTCTTATGGGACGCATCGCACTCAGCAATCCAACGCGATAGAGCAAAAGAGTTTGCTTTTTTAGATGCTTATTTTAAGGAACTCAAAGACACTAAGGTAGTGCTTAGTACTTTTAATATTCGTTCTGCTAAACCGCTTACTTTTGAGGTGAAAAACGGCAATTGGCAAGCACTGAAATCGCATTTAGAAAGTTTGCAATACGATGGTGCTACCGATGGTAATGCTATTGATTTCAACCTCAAAACAGATGAAATATTACTTTTTAGCGACGGTATTTTTAACTTTGGCAGTAAAGAATTTTCTGTAAACGAAGTGGTAAAACAAGCTAAAACCCCTATAACGGTAGTCAATGCTTCGGCAGTTGCTAATACTCCAAAAATGCAATACCTCGCCAATGCTACGGGTGGTAGCTTTATAGATTTGACCACCCTCACTACCGAGCAAGCAATAAAAGTAGCACGCACTGTACCTTTCCAACTGCTAGATATAGAAGTGAAAAATGGTAAAGTAACCAAAATCTTCCCACAGAAAGGAGCTACTATTAGCAAAGGTAATTTCGCCCTTGCAGGTGAATTGCAAAGTGAGGAAGCAACCTTAGTACTTAGTTTTGGTTATCCTAAAAAGGTAATGGTACAAAAAGAACTAAAATTTGTAGCAAACCCCGATGCTTCTGAAAGTGAGTTCAATCTTTTGCGCCGTATATGGGCAGAGAAGCAAATTGCACAACTGCAACGAGAAGGTGTTGAACAAAAACAAATAGATGCGGTAGGGCGTGAGTACGGCATTGTAACCGAAGGCAATTCGCTGATAGTATTAGAAACCGTAGAAGATTATGTACGTTACCGCATTACGCCACCTACCGAATTACAGCAGGAATACTCCAAACGTTTAGCAAATGAGCAAAAGCAAAAAGAGGATACTGCTAAGCGTATTTTGGATAGAATTGTAGAGCAATCGGAAAAGCAAAGTAAATGGTGGCATACCGAATATCCTGTGAAAGGCACTGAACCTAAGAAAAATGTTAATAATTCTAATGATACTCCTGTAAGAATAAGAGGGGTGGCTTCTGGGGTAGCACAAGAAGTTAGAAGTGAGGAGGTTGCTGCTATAGAAGCTGACGAAAGTGCAGAATTAAATGAAGTAGTTGTAGTAGGTTATTCTCCACAAAGAAAAGCAGCTATGACGGGAGCTATAAATAGTAGAGTTGCTGATTCTCCTAGTGGTAACACTACTGCTAAAAAAGATGTTTCTTTATCACGCAAACCAGCAACTCCTGTTCCTGTACCTGCCTCAAAAATAGAGCTCAACGCCTATAACCCCGATACCCCTTATTTAAAGGTAATGGAGTACACTGAGGAAGCAAAAGCGGTAGAAACCTATTACAAACTCAAAAAAGAATACGGTAACACACCTTCCTTTTATGTAGATGTAGCCGACTATTTCTTTAAGAAAGGTAATCGTGAGCAAGCTATCTTAGTAATCTCTAACTTGGCCGAGTTAGGCTTAGACGACCCTCAGTTGTTGCGTATGTTAGGCTACAAGCTCAGCAACTACAATGCTAAGAAAGAAGCGGTATGGGTATTCCGTAAGGTGGTAACTCTGCGTGAAGAAGAACCACAGTCTTTTCGTGATTTGGGCTTAGCTCTTGCCGACGATGGTGCCTATAACGAAGCCGTGAAAAACCTTTATAAAGTAGTTACAAGCGAGTGGAGCAGTCGTTTTGGCGATGTACAAATCGTAACAATGAACGATATCAATAGCCTTGTCGCACGCCACAAGGGTATAGACGTGAGTTATATCGACAAACGTTTGCTCAAAAAAGAATCCGTAGATGTGCGAGTAGTGCTCAGTTGGGATACTGATAGCTGCGATATGGACTTGTGGGTAACCGACCCCAAAGACGAGAAGTGTTACTACCAAAACACTCTTACTTACCTTGGAGGTAAAATCTCGCGTGATGTTACTCAAGGCTACGGACCTGAAGAATTTATGCTCAAGAAAGCCGAAAAAGGCAAGTACAAAGTGCAAGTGGATTACTTTGGCACTCGCTCACAAAAGCAACTGATGCCTGTGAACTTGCGTATTACTTTCTATACTCACTATGGTACGCCTCAGCAAAAACAGCAAGAAAACACTGTACGACTCAGTAATGCCAAGGAGGTGATTGAAGTAGGGAGTTTTGAATTTTAATAATTAATGCTTAATAATTAAAGATAAAAGGCTGTTCAGCATTTGCTGAACAGCCTTTTCCATTATGAAGTTGTAAAATTAAATTAATAATTAAAGGTCTACGGGGTAAGATTGGTGACCGAAACGAAGCCCAAAGAAGAAGTTAAACTCTTTAGCTGAACGGGTAAGCACATTGCCTAAAATAGTGCTTGACCCTAATACTAATGGGCCTAAGCGCAAAGCAATCCCCACATTAGCTTTTGATACTTGGTTGTATGAAATAGGCAAATAAGCCCCAAAACTATTAGTATCGTAGTGAGGAGTGAGTGAAAGTTCATTGGCATAAGTAGCGTTGTAAAGCTCTTTGTCCTTTGTTGAAGCTATATTCACTTGTCCTGATAAGTTCAAGTAGAACGCATCAACTACGCGATAATCGGCGCTGAGGTTAAAAGTAGAAGGTAGTGATGACCTCAATTTAGAGCCTGTAGCCTTTGTTCCATCAAAGTGATTCTTTAAATTTTCTTCTGATAGGTCATCTATACTTAAAGTCGTGCTTTGTGTTGCAGGCATTTTGTAGCGGTAAGAGTTCTTATTGGCAGTGTATTGTAAACGCCCGAGATCCATTAGCGAAATCCCTACACGTAAATCGTGAGGATTGTTGTGACAACGAGGGCAACCGTCCTTGCGAAACTCATACGTAGCTCCCAAATCGAAAGCCAAAGTAGTAGCTTCTGAACTAAAATACAACTTATTTACCTTTACATTGTCGAAATCAACTAAGTCTATCCCACCGTTAAGCACTTCCAAAGTACCATTAGCCGATTGGATATTCAAGTTTACTTTGTTATTCTGATTGTCAGGCGTTAGTGTAGCCGAACCTTCAAAGTCTTTAAAACCTACGTAAACATTACCAGAGCCTTGTACCAATTTAGCACTTGCTCCTACTTTCACCGTGTTAGTACCGTCAAAATATACTTCACCTGACCACGAGAAACCTACTTCCGAAAAAGCATTTGCTACAATCTCTTGGTCGTTAATGTTCAGTTGGTAAGCGTTCTTGAGCTCTAAGTTGTCCAAATCACTAACAAATGATTGTAACATTTTCGCATCTACGTTGCGTACATTGCCTAGAACGCGCACACGAGAGAAAATCCCTACTGTATGTTGGTCGTTTATCTTCACAAAAGCCGAAGGTCCTAACACATCAATGTTTATCTTCGCATTGATATTGTTATAACCAAAAATAGCATTCTGAGTATCAACGCGTGTGTACTCGTTAAAGCTATCAGTGATATTAGGCGTGAGTTTAATAGCGTTGTTGCCAAAACCAAAGTTCACTGTAGCAATATTAGCGTCCCACGAACGCTTACTGCTAATCATATTCGCAGGATTAGAAGTTACAGGAAAAATACCCGAATAATTGCTCTCTCGAAGCCCTGCATACGATTGCTGAGCTTCCACTGCCATTGTTGTTAGAAACAATGCTGATAAAATTACTTTTTTCATTCTATAAAAAACACTTGTTTAAATTGCGCGGCAAAAGTACAATATTTTATCAAATAACAAATAAAGAAGGTCAAAATTATTTGTAGAATTAATTTATAATCGTTATCTTTGCGCTTTCTATCCTGCCATTTACCGCTGAGCTACCTCTTGAAAAACCATATACAATCTTGTCTGCTTTGCATAGTTCACTACCTGAGTTTCGTTTTAGTTTCGTTTCACCTATGCTTTTAGTAGAGCATACATTCGTCTTTTCTATACCAATCTTCCAAGATTCGTATAAGCTTCCTATAAGCTTCCTATATCTAAGCACTGATTATCAAAGATATTAGTTACTTAAACACAACCTATTAACGGAAGTTAACGAAAGTTATAATATATAAATCGTAATCTTTATTTTGTAGAAGATTTTAAAAATGTTATTTCTTATGAAAAAGATAATTCTCGTAGGATTGAGCCTTCTTGCGCTCTCCTGTCGCACCACACAAAAAGTAGCGCAATCTTCCTCTTCTGAAGAAGAAATACTTAAAAATATTACGCATAATCTTATTATTAGCTATCAAAATCAAAAAACATTGATTCATTTGAAAAAAGAAGTGCAAAAATATGGTGCAGAGATGCTTTATGAATACAGAGTTATCAAAGGAATAGCTATCAAAGTACCCCAAGATAAAGATATTCGTCAGGCAAAAGCCTATTTTTCTAATCTTAAAGGTGTAACAAATGTGGAATACGACCAGATAAACCATATTGACCATTAATCACTAACCATTAACCATTGAAGCCTAACTTTAACAAAAGATTAACGCCTCACGGCACTTGTCTATAAAAAATTTTAGTGTACTTTTGCACTGTAAAAGCAGACCTCGCAACGCCACAAAAACAAGGAAGTGTTTTTTTGCAAACGCTTCCTTTTTAGTGTATTATTTTTAATAAAATTATCTCTCAAACCTATCCGAATTATCCAACCTGTTTGATAACTAAAACCTCTAACATCTAAAATAACAAACATTATGAATAAAATCTTTTTAGTAGCAACCGCTATT
Organism: Capnocytophaga sp. oral taxon 902; assembly: GCF_013394735.1. Lineage (NCBI taxonomy): Bacteria > Pseudomonadati > Bacteroidota > Flavobacteriia > Flavobacteriales > Flavobacteriaceae > Capnocytophaga > Capnocytophaga sp. oral taxon 902. Next base: position 650,549 of record NZ_CP058261.1, on the reverse strand, counting down.
GCAATGGTAGCTTGTAATAATGGAAACCAACAACAACAGCGACCACAAGGCGCTGTGCCTTACCCTGTAATTGTCGTAGGCGAACAAAATACTGTGTCTAACCTTTCTTACCCTGTGAATATCGAAGGCGTAGTGAACAGCGCCGTACAAGCCAAAATATCAGGCTATATTACCAAAGTATTGGTAGACGAAGGTCAGGTGGTTACCCAAGGGCAACCGCTCTTCAAGTTAGAAACTCAAACCCTTAACCAGTCAGCTGCTTCAGCTAAAGCAGCCGTAGAGGTCGCTAAGGTAGAGGTAGATAAACTCGTGCCTTTGGTACAGAAAAACATTGTGAGTCCTATCCAGCTCGCCACAGCCAAAGCCAACTTACAACGCGCCCAAGCTACTTATAACGAGGTAGCTAGCAACATTGGTTTTGCCGTAGTAAAAGCACCTGTAAACGGCGTGGTAGGTGCAATTAACTACCGCGAAGGTGCTTTGGTAACTGCCAATAACACTGTGCTCACTACCGTATCCGACGTGAAAGAGGTGTATGCCTATTTTTCAATGAACGAAAAAGAATACCTCGACTTCTTAGACAATACCCAAGGCAAAACCACTGCCGAGAAACTCAAAAACTTACCTGAGGCTTCTTTGGTGTTAGCTAACGGACAAGAATATGCCGAGAAAGGCAAAATACAAGCCGTAACCGGACAAATAGACCCTACTACTGGTAGCATACAATTTCGCGCTACCTTCCCTAACCCTAACAAGTTGCTTACCAATGGCAACAGTGGGACTATCAAGATACCACAACATTTTAGTAACTCACTTGTAATCCCCGAAGTTGCTACCTTTGAGCAACAAGGAAAAGTATTTGTGTACAAAGTAGAGAACGACACCCTCAAACAAGCTATCATCACCCTTAAAAGCCGTGCCGATAACTATGCTGTGGTAGAAAGCGGACTTAAAAAAGGTGATGTCATTCTCGCGCAAGGACTTAACAAAGTGCGTACGGGTACTGTTATCAAACCTCAACCTATCTCAATGGATAGCCTTGTCAAGAAAATACAACCGATATTTTAGTGAAGACTGAAAAGTCGCCTTTGCATCGTAAACCTTGCTAAAGTCTTATTGCTTTTCGTGTTACGACCTTTGGCAAGGTCTACGTTAAATATTAATTGTCAATTGAACATTACTGTATGAACAGAATCATTTATAAATCACTGGCTATAGCAACCATAGCCTTTACCCTTACCGCTTGTGCAGGACGCAAAGCCTATGAGCGTCCACAAGCCATAGACGAAAAACTCTTCCGTACTGAAAGCCCCGCTACCGATGCCCAAAGCGATGCTACCCTTTCGTGGCGCAATATCTTCATCGACCCGCTCTTGCAACAACACATCAGCAAGGCACTTTCCAATAACCTCGATGTGCGTGTAGCGATGCAAAATGTGGTTTCAGCACAAGCCTACCTCAAACAAAGTAAGGCATCTTTTATTCCTACCCTCTCGGTAGGAGCTAACTATACTCGTAGCACCTCATCATTGAATACCGGAGGTGGAGCTCCCGACCGTACTTACAACAATCTATTCGATATCACGGGTAGTGCTTCGTGGGAAGCCGACATATGGGGCAAGCTATCCGCTCAAAAACGTGCTTCTTATGCCTCTTATTTAGCAACTTTGGAAGCCCAAAAAGCAGTACAGTCCGAAGTGGTAGCTACCTTAGCAACGGCTTATTACCAACTACTGATGCTCGACGAACAGAAAAAAGTACTCGAACAAACTATTGAGTTTCGTACCAAAAGTTTAGAAACTACCAAACAACTCAAAAAAGCAGGTTCTACTACCGAAGTAGCAACCAAACAAATCGAAGCACTCGTGTACAACGCACAGGCGCAACTTATTACTATCAACAATAGCGTTTGGGCATTGGAGAACACCATCTGTGTACTCTTGGGTGAAGAGCCTCATACGATAGAGCGAAGCACGCTTGCTGAACAACAATTCCCCACACAGTTTCGTCAAGGGTATGCGGTAAGTCTGCTCGAGAATCGTCCTGATGTGGCACGTGCCGAACTGAACTTGCGCAACGCCTTTGAACTTACGAATGTAGCGCGTTCCAATTTCTATCCTACGCTTACTCTTTCCGCTCGTGGAGGTATCAGTAGTACCGAACTCGATACTTGGTTTTCTGCCAAATCAATGTTTGCTAATTTTATAGCAGGATTGGCGCAACCTATCCTCAATCGCCGACAAATACGCACCCAATACGAAGTGCAGAAAGCTGCTCAAGAAACCGCTTTACTGAATTTCAAAAAAGCAATTCTTTCAGCGGGCAAAGAAGTATCCGATGCAATGCGTCAATTTAGTTCGCAAGACGAGTTCATTCAGCTTAAAACCCAAGAAATGAAAGCTTATCAAGAAGCCACCGACTATTCCAAACAACTGTTCGATAGCGGTATGGTGAATTATTTAGAGGTCATCACTGCCGAAGTAAACCGTCTCAACGCCGAGCTTAGTGTAGCCAACGCACAGTTTACCCGTATGCAGTATGGCATTACCTTGTATAAAGCACTCGGTGGCGGTTGGAAGTAGGAAAGAGCATAGGTTTTGCACACTTTGTTAAAGTTAAAAAAGTGATTTATAAATTGTCATTGCTTTAAAAATCTGAACTGTCAGAGAGCTCAGAAAACCCTTGCTATCTCATTTCTTATAGCTTGTGCCTAATATAACTATAACTTAGTTATACAATGAACATAGAAATTATCAAAAACAGAAAAGGAGCTCAAAAGGCTGTTGATATCCCTTCCGAAGTGCTTTCACTATTAAATGCAGGGAGTATAGAAACGGTAAACCTTACCGAATGGTTAGCTGTAGACCATTCACAGCTTGTAAAGTCTGTTTTTCCTACTTTGCGGATTGATAAAAATGTCATTGAAGAGTTGGTTTGCCAAATCAATCAGCAAAAGAAACCCTCTACGATGAATACTATTAAGCTCATAGGAGCATTGCTATACAAAAAATATGCAAATACTAACTTATATGAACCTTTGTTTGAGCAACTCAGCACTCATTTATCCGACTCTGTGCGCTGTTATGCTTGCTATTTGGTAGCCTTGCATACCGATACACCTCTTAAAGATAAGTTACACAAATTAAAACCCTTGGTAGCTGATAGTCATTTTGGCGTTCGTGAAGTTATTTGGATGGCATTACGTCCCGAAATGAGCGAACATTTAGACTTCTCAATCGCTTTTCTTTCCCATTGGGCAGAGAGTGAGAATGAAAATATACGTAGATTTAGTACAGAAGCCTTGCGCCCGCGCGGTGTTTGGTGTGCTCATATAGAGGCTTTGAAAGAAAAGCCAGAACTATATTTGCCTATATTAGATAAATTAAAGTCTGATAAGGCAAAGTACGTGCAAGATAGTGTAGGAAATTGGCTGAACGATGCCAGCAAAACCCGCCCTGATTTCGTAACAGCACTTTGTGAGCGTTGGGAAAGTGAAAGTCCTAACAAAGAAACCAAGTATATTGTAAAAAAGGCACTGAGAAACATCGCCTAATAAGATTAGAAAATGAAAACACTCATTATAGTAACACACCCTCATATAGAGGAGTTGTTACCCTCTCGCTGACGCGAGCTTGCAGCTCGTGCCTCCCTCGTCCGACTCGTCCAATAACAGCAATTATTATCATAAATGAAAAGATTATTTTTAACCTCATCATTCAGTTCAGTAGCCAAATTGTTTGAAGATTTTGCAGGTGAACCGGTAAATGGAAAGAAAATCGTATTTATTCCAACAGCAAGTTTGGTAGAAAAAGCGCGTTTTTATGTCGATGATGATAGAAAAGCCTTTGAAAAATTAGGGATTATCATAGAAGAATTAGAAGTTTCTACCGCTACTACCGAAGAAATAGCCACAGCATTAGAACGAAATGATTATATTTTTATCTCTGGAGGGAATACGTTCTACCTAATGCAGGAACTAAAAAAGAAAGGAGCTGACAAGCTACTTATAGAACAAATTAATAATGGAAAGTTGTACATAGGTACTTCAGCAGGTTCTATTATTGCCTCTCCTACTATTGAATTTGTTAGCGATATGGACGAGACCAAAAAAGTTCCTGAACTCACTGATTATTCAGGCTTACATTTGGTAGATTTTTATTTTTTACCTCATTATTTAAACTTTCCATATAAGAAAGTTACTCAAAAAATAGTAAGTGACTATTCACAGAAAATAGATCTGCGACCTATTTCCAACAATCAAGTAATTACCGTTTTAGGTAATGAAATAAAAACACTTGAAAAACCTAAAAAAGGAACTAAGAAATAGAAAGTTTTGTTGTGTTAGTTTCTCTATATTCCCCTTTGGAGTTTATTAGAGGAAGGTTTTTTTTTATATATTGCTTTACACTTTACTAAAATGAAAGCGTAGAAAAAGTCAAAAATTGCTATTAAATAAATAATTTATATGAAAAATATATTATTAATATTAGTTTTAAGTGTATTTTCTCTAAGTTATGCACAGAATAAAAATACTAAAAAAATGGAAAAACAAGTGTATATAGTACACGGATATGGCGCTACGCCTGATAATCATTGGTTTAAGTGGTTAGAAGAAGAATTAAAAAAGCATAAAATTAAAGCTTATCGTATTGCAATGCCTTCTCCTGATAATCCAAACGTTGATGATTGGATAGCAACACTTAAAAAACAGGTGAATGTAACACCTCAAACAGTAATAGTAGCGCATAGCTTGGGTACGATTACTACTCTGGATTTCCTATTGGAGAGCAAAAAAGAACCTAAAGGTATTGTACTCGTATCGGGATTTTATGAACCAGTACCCAATCTTGAGAGCTTAAACCCATTTGTAGAGAAGTTTTCAAGTTTCAAACATTTGCCAATGGTAGGTAAAGCAGTGGTTATTTCAGCTATAGATGACGATATAGTACCCACTCAGCTAAGTGATAATCTCTCTCGCTTGCTCAATTGTGAGTTTATTCGTCTTCCACAAGGGAAACACTTTCTCGACCGAGGAGGATATACTGAATTTCCATTAGTGAGAGATAAAGTATTAGATATCTTTAAGGAGAAATAACAACAAATTATGCCCAACATTTTATTGCAACAATTAGAAAACGCACTTCCCGCAGGAATGCAAATCCCCGAAGAACTCCGCTAACTCTATCAGTGGATAGAAGATAACGGCTATTATGAGGACAGAGACGATGGTGTACGTTACGGATATCTATATCCTAAAAATCCTTTTAGGAATACGTACTTAGATGACGTAAACGTAGATATCGATATTGCCTTTTATATGGAAGAAGAAAACTTTCGTAAAGAACTCTTAACCATTTCTTTTGGTAAGAATGCCGACGATGCTGCTCAGCGTTTTTTGCAAATAGCCGAAAATATATATAATGGCTCTATGGTAGCTTTGTGGTTGGACTACAGAGGAACAACCCAAATAGTCCGTTGTGTGAATACGGTTGAAGAGGCAGACAACTGGGAAGTGGTAAAAAAGCAATTGAATTTCAGTAAAGTATCTATTCGCACAAAAGGAATAGATATTTTTATACCAATGGGCTCAGAGGATAATGGCTTAAATGATGATTTTGAAGGTTGGTATGATGCGATGATGTATGAATCGTAAAGAAAAATGAAAAATATTTTATTACAACAATTAGAAAATGCCCTCCCTGAGGGAATGCAAATCCCTGAGGAACTCCGCCAACTCTATCAGTGGATAGAGGACAATGGTTATTATGAGGACAGAGATGGCGTGCGTTATGGCTATCTCTATCCACAAGATAAGCTAAGAGAGAGCTGGAAAGAAGACGAACGTGAAGGCGGTACTGATATTTCGTTTTATGTAGCAAAACCCTCAGAACGTGAGGAGCTGTTAGAGATTTCTTTCGGGAAACATAAGGGGGAAACTGCACAGCGTTTGCTTTCCTTTGCACAGAGCGGAGGGGATGGTTCGGAATGTGCCCTATGGCTCGACGATGAAGGGCGTACCCAAATCGTGCATATCGGGTCGGGTTCAGGCTCTATGATGACCTGTATATTGGTGAAAAACGCCTTGGATTTCTTGCGCCTTTTAGCCATTGGCTATGATGAAATTTGCTGGGACGAGTATTATCCACTCCCCCCTAACAGTGATAAGAACGAAATGTTCGTCCACCCCAATACACAATACCAAGAGTGGGTGCAAAATACGTTTCATACCACTATCCCCGCAATAGGATTAGAAGTGGTAACCCCTCATAATATGGACGACGAAGCAACCGATGACCCTTTTTTAAATTGGTTTTATGAGATGACAGATGAGTAATAAGAAGTGATTATGCATCTTTATGCTACCTATAATCAAATGAAAAACAGCTATGGGAGATAGAAATACAGAAAAAAAGTTATTTCGAGACAAACTTTTAAAAGGTTTAGACGTTGCTTACAAGCGAATGATAGCCGAAAAGCGGAAGAATAATCAAAAGATTGTGGTGCGCCGTGAGGGAAAAATCGTTACTATTAATCCGTAGAGAAAAGCATTAAATACTAATTACAAACATCAATTATTTTTTTATTATTGCATTCTTATTAAAATATTTTTAGTAATTTTGCCTTACCTTTACAATAATGATTAAGATTAAAATGCTATGGGACTAAAATTCTTAGAAGAAATTAAACAAGGCATCAGAAGTGCCTCATTGAAAAAGGATATTATCTGTTATTACATCAATAACGGAGATGATACACTTGCCGACCTTGGCAAGGAACTGAACTTCAGTGTACCTACCGTTACTAAAATGGTGGGCGAACTGATAGAAGATGGTATAGTGATGGACTTTGGGAAGATGGAAACCCCAGGAGGTAGACGTCCTAATATCTATGGATTGAACCAAAGTTCGGGATATTTTATAGGTGTAGATATCTCTCAAAAACGCGTTCATATAGGGCTTATCAATTTTAAGGGAGATTTGATAGATGAACAGATGGATATCTCTTTTGAGGAAGCGCATCCTCACGAGCGTTTTGAACGTTTATGTGAAATAATAGAAGATTTTATGAGCCATACAGTGGTGCCTAAGGACAAAATACTGAGTATTGGCATTAATATTTCAGGGCGTGTGAACCCTCAAACGGGGCATAGTTATAGTTTCTTTTATTTCGATGAACGTCCGCTTACTGAAATGTTTGAAGAAAAATTGGGTATAGATGTCTCTATTGATAACGATTCGCGTGCGATGGCTTATGGTGAATATATTAAAGGGCGCGTACAGGCTGAAAAAAATATCATCTACGTGAATGTAGGTTGGGGATTAGGCTTAGGAATCATCGTTAATGGGCAGCTATATTATGGGAAATCAGGCTTTTCAGGTGAGTTTGGGCATATTACTGCCTTTGAAAACGAGATATTGTGCCACTGTGGTAAGAAAGGTTGCTTAGAAACAGAGGCTTCGGGCTCTGCTCTTTATCGTAAATTCTTGGAAAAACTTCATAACGGTCAATCGTCTTTACTTACTCAACAGAAGGAAAATGAAGACGAAATTACACTCAACGATATCATAGATGTAGCTTTGCAGGAAGATATATTGGCTATAGAACTTATTGAAGAGGTGGGGAATACACTAGGTAAACACGTGGCGGGTCTCATCAACCTATTTAATCCTGAATTGGTGATTATTGGTGGTACTCTTGCTAATGCAGGCGACTATTTGATATTGCCTTTGCGCAGTGCTATCAAGAAGTATTCTTTGAATTTAGTGAATAAAGACTCTTCGATAAAAGTATCAAAATTAGGTGATAAGGCGGGTCTATTAGGAGCAAGTCTCCTCGCCCGTAGTAAATTTATAGGATTGATATGAGAGAGCAACAACTTCAGGCTTTTGGGAGACTTCTCGATATAATGGACGACCTGCGTGCGAAATGTCCGTGGGATAAGAAACAAACAATACAATCGTTGCGCCATCTCACTATTGAAGAAACTTATGAATTGGGCGATGCTATCCTCAGTGGCAATCTGCAAGAAGTGAAGAAAGAACTCGGTGATTTGTTACTTCATATTGTTTTCTATGCCAAAATAGGTAGTGAAACGGGTGATTTTAATATTGCTGATGTGGCAAATGGTGTGTGTGAAAAACTCATTGAACGGCATCCGCATATCTATGGAGATGTGAAAGTAGACAACGAAGACGATGTAAAGCGCAATTGGGAAAAAATAAAACTCAAAGAAGGTAACAAGAGCGTACTGGGAGGCGTGCCTAAAAGTTTGCCTGCATTAGTAAAAGCTACTCGTATACAAGACAAAGTGGCAGGTGTAGGCTTCGATTGGGATAATATAGACGATGTTTTTGCGAAGATAAAAGAGGAAATAGATGAACTACACGCCGAAGTAAAAGCGCAAAAACAGACAAATATTGAGAGTGAGTTTGGCGACGTTCTTTTTAGTCTTATTAACTATGCCCGATTTTTGAAAGTAAATCCTGAAGATGCCTTAGAGCACACTAATCGTAAGTTTATAACTCGGTTTCAATACTTGGAACAACGAGCCAATGAGAAGGGAAAATCACTCAAAGATATGACCTTACAAGAAATGGAAACTTATTGGCAAGAAGCTAAGAAAATAGTAAAACAATAAAAAACAATGGCAATACAAAAACCAAGCATACCTAAAGGCACTCGTGACTTTTCACCAGCCGATGTGGCCAAACGCAACTTTATTATTAACACTATTAAAAATACTTTTAACGCTTTTGGATTTCAGCCTATCGAAACGCCCAGCTTTGAAAATTACGATACATTGATGGGTAAATATGGCGAAGAAGGCGACCGTCTTATCTTCAAGATACTCAATTCAGGTGATTTTACAGAAGGAGTTAAACAAGACGATTGGGAAACTAAGAATACTCAGAAGCTCACTCCCCAAATATCAGAAAAAGCACTCCGTTATGACCTTACAGTTCCTTTTGCACGCTATGTAGTACAACACCAAAATGAACTGACTTTCCCCTTTAAACGTTATCAAATTCAGCCTGTTTGGCGCGCTGACCGTCCGCAAAAAGGACGTTTCAGAGAGTTTTACCAATGCGATGCCGATGTGGTAGGTAGTACCAGCTTGTGGCAGGAAGTGGAGTTCGTACAGCTCTATGACACCGTATTTACAGCGCTCAATCTTAAAGGGGTGACTATTAAGATTAACAACCGCAAAATTCTCAGCGGTTTTGCCGAAGTGATAGGGGAGAGTGATAAACTCGTCGACTTTACCGTAGCTCTCGATAAGCTCGATAAGATAGGCGAAGAGGGTGTTATCAAGGAAATGATGGAAAGAGGTATCAGCCACGAAGCTATTAGCAAGTTACAACCTATCTTTACACTTAAAGGAGCTCTTGCTGAAAAGCTCACGGCTCTGAAAGAGATACTAAAAACTTCTGAAACGGGGTTGAAAGGTATTGAAGAGGTGGAGTTTATAGCACAACAAATAGAGCGGCTTACCTTACAAACAGCTATTTTAGACCTCGATGTTACCCTCGCACGTGGACTGAATTATTACACAGGAGCTATCTTTGAGGTTACTGCTCCAGCGGGAGTGAAAATGGGTTCTATTGGTGGAGGAGGACGTTATGACGACCTTACGAGCATCTTTGGATTGAAGGGGATAAGTGGTATAGGTATCTCGTTTGGTTTAGACCGCATAGGATTGGTGATGGAAGAACTGAATCTTTTTCCTGAATCACTGAGCAATAGCATAGAAGTGCTTTGTATAAATTTTGGCAATAACGAAGCTTTACAGAGTATGAAACTATTGAAAGAGTTGCGTAAACTCGGAAAAAGAGCAGAACTCTACCCCGATGCAGCTAAGATTAAAAAGCAAATGGAATATGCTAATAAGCGAAGCATTCCGTTTGTAGTGATGATTGGGGAAAGCGAGCTTACTAAAAATACTTTTGTATTGAAAGATATGCTTAAAGGCACTCAAAAAGAATATAATTTTAATGAGGTAAATGAAGCATTATTTTAATAATATATTAATTATAGAAATATATAAAGGGACTGATATATCATCAGTCCCTTTTTTATTGTATGCTTTGTTTGATTGTTGTTTAAACAATAACGGATAATAAGAAGATAGATTTACTTCACTATTATCTGAACCGTATCTGAAGCCACTTGTTTAAGCAGCACTTCTTTGTTCATTTCCACTTCTTTAATAGCCTCTTCCGTAGCGTGGCGAATGGTATAAAGTGTTACGTTCTCAGTTACCGATACCTTAAAGCGTTCTTCCAACTTTTCTAAAAGTTCAGTTAAGGTATCGAATTTGTTGTCTACACATACTGAAAAACTAATCGCCGAGTTCTGTATCACACTTACTTTCATCTTAGTCTTATGCAAATTCTTGAAGATATAGCTAATACCCTCTTCCATTATAAATGAAAAGTCAAGTGAAGAGAGAGAAAGCAGTATTTGTTCTTTCTTGAGGATAAAGCAAGGTACCTTTGGAGATAATTCAGCTACATTACACACAGCGCTTCCTTCAGCAGTAGGATTCAAAAACGAACGTACATAAAGAGGGATTTCCTTTTGTTGGAGTGGTTGTAGGGTTTTTGGGTGTATTACTGAAGCGCCATAAAAAGCGAGTTCTATAGCTTCCTTATAAGGGATTTTATGCAAGAGCTCTGTATGCTGAAAATATCGAGGGTCGGCATTGAGAACACCAGGTACGTCCTTCCATATCGTTACACTTTCAGCGTTTAAACAATAGGCAAAAATAGCCGCTGTATAGTCTGAACCTTCACGCCCTAAGGTAGTAGTGAAAAAATTTGCATCGCTTCCTAAGAAACCTTGTGTGATGTTCAGTAATGATTTGTTAATATGCATGCGAATGTTACTTTGTGTTTCTTCCCAGTCGATAGAGGCATCACGGTAATTACTATCTGTTTTTACGAGATTACGGACATCTATCCACGTGTTTTTAATACCATTGTCATTCAGATATTGACTGATAATAGTAGTAGAAATGAGTTCACCAAAGCCAATCACTTGGTCATATACAAAACTGTGTTTCGGCGACTTGTTGCGTTCTAAAAACGAAGTGAGCTCTGCAAACAAGCCATCTACTTTCCAATATACAGGGTGATTTTCATCGGTAAATAGTTCGCGAATGATATGGTAATGAAAGTCTTTTATCAGCTGAACGCTTTCCGAAAGTTTTTCTTGTTCTTTAAAATAGCTATTTACCACTACTTCTAAAGCATTAGTGGTTTTTCCCATTGCTGAAATCACGATGAGCGTATTAGCATAGCCTACCGTTTCTAATATTTTAGCGACATTGCGTACACCTGCAGCATCTTTTACTGAGGCGCCTCCAAATTTAAATATCTGCATTTCCTTTAGATATGAGGTAAAGTCTGCGACAGCAGAGTATGGTAAGAGGTAAGTAATAAACCTAAATACCCAAAATACCGAGATTAACAGTGCAAAGGTAGTGTATTTTAGTGAAAAGAGAAAAGTGAAGATTAAAAAATGTCATTTGGAAGTGATATTGTTATATTTCTAACGTTCTTTTTTATCTGTTGTTTTAGACATTTAATAAAAAATAATGAGTGTTGAGAAGTACTTCTCAACACTCATTTGTATAGTCAAGTATCAAACTATTTTTATTTGTTTCCAGCCTGTTTTTTAGCGTCTGCTTTCATCTTTTCATTAGGAACGATTACTACATTCACACGGCGGTTTTTAGCTCGTCCATCAGCAGTTTCGTTACTTGCTACAGGGTTTCTTTCGCCATACCATTTGGTAGTAAAACGGCTACCTGCTAAACCTTTACTTTTAAAATAGTTAGTAACGGCTTGTGCACGCCGTTGTGAAAGACCTAAGTTGTACTCATCTTTACCTACATTATCAGTGTGGCCAGCTACTATCACATTAGTATCAGGATATTCTTTAAGAATAGCAGATAGTTTATCAAGTGTTTGTCTTGATTTGTTGTTGATGTTATACTTATTAGTATCAAAGTATACACCTCCGTTATTTTCGTCGAAAGTAACCACGATACCATCGTCTACACGTTTAACATCGGCACCTGGGATTTCTTCTTCTATTTTCTTAGCTTGTTTATCCATTTGGTTACCGATAACAGCTCCTGCAGCACCTCCTACTACTGTACCAAGTACGGCACCGAGTTCGCTGTTTTGTCCGTTACCTACGTTGTTCCCTAAAATAGCTCCTAATAAAGCTCCACCAGCAGCACCAATTACAGCTCCGCGTTGTGCTTTGTTAGAGTTGTTGTATGCCTCGCAACCGGTAAGCAATACAGCTGCCGATAAGGCTAAAACTACGATTTTTTTCATCTTCTGTTTGTATTAATCTTTAATTATTTTACAAAATTCATTGAGATAACAAAAGGTTTGCCATCTACTCTCACGGTTTGTTCCCACACCATTGAGTTGTCAGAAATACTTGCCAAATGCAAACGAATACCTTGTTTAGTTTCTGAAACATATTTTTCATTAGTAGGTTTCAACAGAAAATCATAGTATCCTGTTGATTTATCTACTTCTTGTACAATAAAAATGAAGTTTCTTTGTCCTGTTGAACAACCACTCGCGTTGATAGTATAGTGTCCGCGGTTGTTATTCGGAACGAATTTCCAAGTACTGCCTTCAAAGCATTCTTTGGAAGTATCGTTTAACAAGGTAACTTCATATTTACCTTTTTCACTATATGTGATGGATTGCAATGTCCATTCACCTTTAATAGCTTTATTAGCTATATTTGTTTCTTTGGGTTTTGCAGTCATTGAGCCTGAAGAACTCTTACAAGCCATTACCAATACTGCCATTACAAGTAAAAGTGCAATTTTTTTCATCTTTAATTGTTTTTGATTACGAGGGCAAAAATAAACTTTTTTTTCTCGCCCACCTAATAATTAACTAAATATTAACATTCTATTACTAAGTTATCATATGCCAAAAATACGTTTTTAGGCAATCTTTTTTGTATCTCATCGTGAAAACCAAAGGTTTGGCTCACGTGTGTGAGATAGGTGCGCTTAGGTTGTACATCTCCTATAATTTCCAAAGCTTCCGCTAAATTGAGGTGTGTAGGGTGTACATCATCTCTTAGGCAATTCAATACTAAAACATCTAAATCTCGTAGTTTTTCCCTTTCACTCTTATCTATATATTTGGCATCGGTAATATAACCTAAATCTTCTATCCGATAGCCTACGATGGGCAAATTGCCGTGCATTATGTGTATAGGTTCTATTATCTTACCACACAAAGTAAAAGGCGCTTCGTCTATTTCGTGAGGTATTACCGAAGGAGCTCCTTCATATCGGTTTTCAGTGGCAAAGATATAACCAAAACGAACTCTCAGCTCATCGATTACTCTTTTTAGTCCATAGATAGGCATATCGCCTTGCAAGCGTACAAAAGGGCGTATGTCGTCCATTCCGGCGGTATGATCGGCGTGCTCGTGAGTGAACAGTATAGCCTCCAAATGCTGTACATCGTTGGTGAGCATTTGCTGTCTAAAATCAGGACTGCAATCTATTGCAATATTAGTGTCTTCCCAACTGATAAGTGCCGAAGTGCGCAACCGTTTATCTTTGGGGTTGGTACTTTTCCCCACAGGGTGGTTGCTTGCTATTACGGGAATCCCTTGTGAAGTACCTGTACCGAGGAAAGTAATCTTCATAATGATAAATGATTAATGGTTAATGATTAATTTCACAAGTCATTAATCATTAACCACTAATCTTTAAACAATTAAAATTGTTATTTTTTATGTCTTGGCTCAGAGGATACAGTAAGTTTTTTACGTCCTTTAGCGCGACGGCGTGCTAATACTTTTCTACCATTAGCAGTTGCCATACGTTCTCTGAATCCGTGTTTATTTCTTCTTTTTCTCTTTGAAGGTTGAAATGTTCTTTTCATTGCTTGTTAATCTTTAAAATCTTATTAAAAATGATACTTTATCTCTCTATTTTATCAATAGCGGGGCAAAAGTACGTCAATTTTTTGGAATGACAAAATATTTTTTATTTTTTCTTGTGTAAAACCCTATATTCTTCGTAACACTGACTGATGGCTTCAAGCACTTGCAGGTCGTTTGCCGTCATTATAAAATCGTTAGAATAGTTGCAAGAGCGAATGATATCTTCTAACTCACTACGGTCTACTTGCAAAAGTTCTAATAGGGTTTCGCGGTCGTAACGGGTGGAAAGAGCATCGCTCAATTCGTTGTCTTTGCGCATCTCTCTCAGTTTGCGCATTTCTTTCCCTTTGGCGCCAAACGAGCGACTCAGCAAGTCGGCAGGGTTCATTACAGCGCTTAGCACTCTACCCACAGCACTTGCACTAGCTCTACTTTCATAACCTATATCTAACCCCGAAATGCTATAACGCGTATTGTCATTGATAGGTGCATTTTTAGCGTCAATATCCAAATAACCTGTGAGTTTATAAGGGGTTACAACTACTTCTTGTAAAGTATAAGCAAGCTCTGTCATTCCTATTTTCAACCCTTGATATTTTATCATATCGTTTGTTATGCGTATCTTGGTAGATTTATACCCTAAAAAAGAAATGTATAGCGTGTCGTTAGCACTTACTCTGATACTAAAATCACCTTTGTCATTGGTAGTAGTACCTCTTACTTTATTGAGGTTTAAGATGTGTACATTAGGCATTGGTTTATTGTTTTGCACACTGTAAATATGTCCGTGCAACACTGTTTCCTGAGCTACAAGTGTCGTCACACATAAAAACATACAAAACCATAATATCTTCTTCATCATACTTACTTCTTTTAAGGGTAAAAAAATGGGTGTTCGAGGAGTGCCCTCGAACACCCTAATCATATTAAAACATTAGTTCTTTACATTGAAGGCTTTTTCTTTAGGATAGTAAGCTACTGAACCCAAAGATTCTTCGATGCGGAGCAATTGGTTGTACTTCGCCATACGGTCAGAACGTGAAGCCGAACCTGTTTTGATTTGTCCGGTGTTCAAAGCTACTGCCAAGTCGGCAATAGTGTTGTCTTCTGTTTCTCCTGAACGGTGAGACATTACGGCAGTATAACCAGCGCGGTTTGCCATATCTACGGCTGCGATAGTTTCAGACAAAGTACCGATTTGGTTTACTTTGATGAGAATAGAGTTCGCAATACCTTTGGCAATACCTCTTTCAAGGATAGATACGTTAGTAACGAACAAATCGTCACCTACCAATTGTACTTTTTTGCCCAATTTGTCAGTAAGGAGTTTCCATCCGTCCCAGTCGTTTTGATCCATACCGTCTTCGATAGAGATGATAGGGTATTTAGCTACCAATTCAGCCAAGTACTCAGCTTGTTCAGCTGAAGTACGTACTTTACCTTTAGCACCTTCAAAGATAGTATAATCGTATTTGCCATTTTTGTAGAACTCAGAAGAAGCACAGTCTAAGGCGATTTTGATATCTTCACCCCATTTGTAGCCTGCTTCTTTTACAGCTTCTTTAATAGAATCGAGAGCGTCTTCGATGTCTTTAAAGTTAGGAGCAAAACCTCCTTCATCACCTACAGCAGTGCTCAATCCTTTTTTGTGCAATACCTTTTTAAGGTTGTGGAACACTTCTGAACCCATTTGGATAGCTTGTGAAAAGTTCTTAGCGTTCACAGGCATAATCATAAACTCTTGGAAAGCAATAGGCGCATCGGAGTGTGCCCCAGCGTTGATGATGTTCATCATTGGTACAGGCAAAGTGTGAGCACTTACCCCACCTACATAACGGTACAAAGGCAAACCGAGTTCTTCAGCAGCGGCTCTTGCTACTGCCAATGATACCCCAAGAATAGCGTTAGCTCCTAATTTAGATTTGTTAGGAGTACCGTCGAGCTCAATCATTGTTTTGTCGATAAGGTTTTGTTCGAAAACGTCCATACCTACGATTTCTTCTGCGATGATATCGTTTACATTAGCAACGGCTTTGAGTACGCCTTTACCCATATAACTTTTACCACCGTCGCGCAATTCAACGGCTTCGTATTCACCTGTCGATGCTCCTGATGGAACAGCAGCTCTACCAAGGAAACCATTCTCGGTCATTACATCTACTTCTACGGTTGGATTTCCTCTTGAATCCAAAATCTGACGTGCGTGCACGCTTACAATAATACTCATATATTTTGTTATTTAATTATTTACTTTGTTTAGGGGTTAGGGATATCGGACTTATCTGACTTTATAATGCTAATTGTCAATTGTCAATTATCAATTGTTAAAGCTTTCTCTTCCCCAAAAGAAAGGCGGTTCGATACCCAAAGCACGGAGGTAAGTATACCCTTGTCCGCGATGGTGACTCTCGTTTTCAATGAAGTATAATATCCATTGGGCAAAGCTGAAAGTCATTTGATAAATAGTGAATGGTTGGGTATAATCACCTACTTTTTGCCATTCACGGTCGAGAATTTCAGTAGCTCTATCCCACAAAGCCAATACTTCTGCTTTGGTAGTAGGAAAGGCTCCTTTTAAGAAAAGCGTGTGTTGCTCCTGAAATCTCTCTTTAAAAAGATAGTCCATAACTCTCAAAAACTCTTCTACCATTCCTGAAAACGGACGTAGGTTTGCAATGTTGAACTCAAAGAGGTCTTTCTCGGGGAAAGCCTCAATCACCTTGCGAGTGAGACCACGTACATCTTTTAGGTTAGTGAGCAATGCTTCGGGTGTAAGTAATTCTTTCATATTAATTGTTAGTGTTTAGTCCTTAGTTTTTAGCCTATATTTTATACTCTTCTTATCCTTTTCACGGCTTGTCCCTCTTCGGGGGTTCGGGGGTAATTTTCTAATTTTCACATTTTCTAATTCTCCAATTGCTTCACAAATTGGTCGAACAAATACGTCGCATCATTAGGACCAGGTGCGGCTTCAGGGTGATACTGCACACTGAAACACTTCTTGCCTTTCACTCGTAAACCCATCACAGTATTGTCGTTCAGGTGGGTATGCGTGATTTCCACATTAGGATTAGCTTCTGCCTCTGCTCTATTCACAGCAAACCCGTGATTCTGAGAGGTAATCTCGTCCTTACCTGTAAGCAAATTTTTCACAGGGTGATTAATACCACGGTGACCGTTGTGCATTTTGTAAGTGCTAATGCCGTTTGCCAGTGCAATAATCTGATGTCCTAAGCAAATGCCGAAGATAGGCAAATCTTCTGCTATCATCTGCTTTACTTGGGCAATCACCTCGGTGAGCGGTTCGGGGTCGCCAGGACCATTAGACAAGAAATAGCCATTGGGGTTCCACGCTTTAAGCTCAGCCAAAGGCGTGTTGTACGGAAATACTTTGATGTACATATCACGGGCTGCCAAGTTGCGCAAGATATTTTTCTTGATGCCGAAATCGAGTGCTGCTACTTTGTACTTCGCTTCTGGATTGCCAAAAAAATAAGGTTCAGTAACCGACACTTTCGATGCCAATTCTAAACCTTTCATATTAGGAATCTCATTTAAGCGAGCTTTGAGCAGTGCTAAATCGTCAGTTTCTGTGGAAATAACAGCGTTCATCGAGCCATTATCACGAATATAACTCACCAAAGCGCGGGTATCTACTTCACAAATGGCTACCAAGTGGTTACGGTCTAAAAAGTCTTTCAAGGTTTCCTCGGCAACAGCACGGGAGGCATCATAACTAAAATTTCTACATACCAGCCCTGCAATTTTCATACCATTCGATTCGTTGTCGTCTTCACAGATACCGTAATTGCCGATATGAGCATTGGTCATCACCATAATCTGACCAAAGTACGAAGGGTCAGTAAATATTTCCTGATAGCCCGTCATACCCGTATTGAAACACACTTCACCAAAAGCAGTACCTTCATAGCCAACGCTTTTACCATAAAAGGCAGTGCCATCAGCAAGGAGTAATACCGCTTTTTTCTTTTGTTGATACTTCATTGTGCTATTTCCTTAAATCGACTGCAAAGGTACAAAATATTTTTGAAATATAAATAATCAATGATATTTTTTAGCCTAAACCTATTAAAATTATTTCAATATTACCCTGAAATACAATCAATATTCATCTTATCTCCATCTTATCTCCTTCTTATCTTCACCTTATCTCCATTCATCGTTCGTTCATTCTTCGTTTATTGTTCGTTCTTTGTTCGTTCTTTGTTCATTTGCCCGTGCGGCTCGCACCGTTTTTTGTTCGTTCATTGTTCGTTGTAGAACCACTGTAGACCCACTGTAGACCCACTGTAGAGCCACTGTAGAGCCACTGAAAGACCACTCATTGTTCGATTATCCCATAAGCTTTGTATAATCCTCCCCCAATTTCACCATTAATCATTAACCATTATTTAAATATTCATAAAAAAAAGTTCCTATTTCCAAAAAAATATTATACCTTTGTCATTATTTTAAATTCTAAAGCTATGAAACAACTATTTATTGCATTTCTCATTGTGTTAGGATTGAGTGCTTGTACCAATCCTGAAGAAGCTATAAAAGCGTATCAGCAACAAAAAGAAGCTATAGGTTTGCAAACTCCCGAAAAGCAAAATGAACTTTTAGGGCAGAACCCCGTTGCTTTTCAGCAGAACCTACAAGCCATAAGTAAACAATGCGCTGAGGTATTAACTAACGCTAAAGGATTACCTTCTGATTTTATAGTTAAAGAAGAGAAAGAGAACCAATACGAACTCTTGTCTCTTACTTCTGCTTATTTACTGAATCATCGTAAATATACCGAAGAAGAAGCCCCTGTTATGAAAGCCTTGGAAGAATCTCTTAAAGATGTAGATTTAGATAACGCTACCGATTTCGATGCGTATAATGCTTATAAAACCTTAGTACATAATTGCTTCCAACTGAAAATCTATCGCTATCAAGTGCAATATGAGTTCAACGACCCGTGGGGTAAGATTTTAGCCGATTTCAATACGCTCAAATCACAAAATATTAAAGAAGACCTTACCCCTTTGCTCATCGAAGGCGTATCAGCAACCTCCGCTGAGACTACCAATGAACAGATTATAGCCTTAGTGCAAAAGGCAGTAAAAGACGACGAACTGTTAAACGCTCTTTCAGGACGCATTGCTACAGTAAACCGACTTAAAGCAGGACAACCTTTCCCTCTTTTTAAAGGTCTTACCGACCTAAACGATAAAGAAGTGAAATATGAGAGTTTACCCCTCAAAGGCAAATTGCTATTTGTAGATATATGGGCTACTTATTGCCCTGATTGCCGTAAAGAGTTGCCCGCCTTAGAAGCCTTACAGCAATCCTATAAAGGTAAGCCTATTGTCTTTCTCAGTATTTCAGTAGACCGTGATAAAGAAGCGTGGAAAGAGATGGTAAAGAATGATAAACTAAGCGGTATTCATCTGTATACCACCCCAGAAGTGAAAGATACTTATAAGTTTTTGTACGACTTGCGAAGTATCCCTCGCTATATGCTTATCGATGCGCAGGGTAATATCATCAACAGCAATGCACCAATGCCTTCCGATGAGAATTTAAAGAAACTCATAGATACCCATTTGATGGCTATTAACAATCCCAAAGCCAAGTAACTTTTTTAAACCATAAACATAACATAAAATGAAAAGAATTCTATTTTTAGTAGCTTTATTGATGGCAATTCCTGCCTCAGCTCAGTTGCTTCGTCATAATTTCGACGAAGAAGGCGACACTTTTATTCAAGGTATTGTGCGTGGACAGTTTTGGGCTCGCCTTACCGAAACAAACCCTGGTACTACCGTACAAGGTGAACCTGCCGATAAGGTATTCGACCTTTCTGTAAGGCGTTATCGCTTAGGCTTCTTCGCCCAAGTAGAAAAGAAATGGTTGTTCTATATCCTAATGGGAAATAATAATCTCAACCAAAGTACCCTCCAAAGCTCCGATTTTCGTCTGCTCGACGTGCTCGGTCAGTATACTTTTAGCGAAAAATTGAGCATTGGGGTAGCCAAGACCACCTTTGCAGGAGCTGGTCGTTTTTCCAACGCTTTCTCTAACGGCTCTATGCTCACTCTCGACCCTTCCGTTTATTATCTTAACACCCTTAATCATTTCGATGATATGGGGCGTAGGATAGGTGTTTACGCCAAAGGACAGTTAGGAAAGATTGATTATTTCGTGTCTTTGCAAAATTCACCTGCCCCCTCTGATAATGTTCGTACAGCTTTTAATTATAGCAAAGGGCAACCCAAAGTGCTTACTTCCTCTTACCTAAAATATGAGTTTTGGGACGATGAGAGCAACAAATTGCCTACTAGCGGAGGTAATGGCACTTATTTAGGAACTAAACACATAATGAATCTCGGTATTGGCTATGAATATCAAGCTAAAATGAGA
The DNA here is from genome assembly GCF_013394735.1 of Capnocytophaga sp. oral taxon 902. NCBI lineage: Bacteria > Pseudomonadati > Bacteroidota > Flavobacteriia > Flavobacteriales > Flavobacteriaceae > Capnocytophaga > Capnocytophaga sp. oral taxon 902. The sequence goes on along the minus strand of NZ_CP058261.1, from coordinate 630,200 downwards.
GAAATTACTGATGGGACTAATACTTCCTATCGCGATTACTTCAATTTAGGAATCGACTTCTTTATAGATACTCCTATTTCTGAACGCAACGACGCTATTACCGCTTATTTAGGCTTTAACAGCACTCATTTTGGTAGTGATTATGTGAGAAGTGTGGGTGCTAATAGCATTTTTGGAGGAGGAACCTCTCTTAATGGGGCTGGTAATGCTACTCCCGCCATAGGTACAGGTAGTACCTTATTCTTGCAATTAGGCTATCTGCTTCCTAAGTGGGAAAATTGTAATATCCGTGTACAACCCAATGCAGGCTGGCGATTTGCTAACTATAAAGCCCTCAACAGCAACGTGAATATCTATTCAGTAGGCGTGAATACTTATTTTAACGGACAAAAAAGCAAACTCTCCTTAGGCTATGAGAACCGCCCTATCTTCGATGCTACTGATAAAAAGGTAAGTACTCGCTTAGGTACTTTTGTGTTGCAATACCAAATAGAGCTTTAAGAGAGAATATTGGATAGTGAAAAGTCGTTTTTCTATCATATATTCTCCCTTCCAATTATTTAATTTGCATTGTATATCACCTCCTAAAAAATAAAAGAAGGCTGTCTGTTTTATATCAGACAGCCTTCTTTATATTAATATTGACATTAACCACTAATCATTAATCATTAAAAAAAGTGTTTTTTACTTTCTCTACAAAGTCTAACTTTTCCCAAGTAAAAAGCTCTACTTCTATCGTTTTTGTCTTGTGATAAGGTGACGAGAACACTTTGGTTACCACCTTAGGTGTACGTCCCATATGTCCGTAAGATGCTGTTTCGCTATAGATAGGATTGCGTAGTTTCAGGCGTTGTTCTATATCATACGGGCGCAAAGGGAAGATTTCTTGTATCTTCTTCGCTATTTCACCATCAGTGAGGTTTACCTTAGCTGTACCATAAGTATTTACGTACACGCCCGTAGGTTCGGCTACCCCTATGGCGTAACTTACTTGCACCAATATCTCATCGGCTACTCCTGCGGCTACTAAGTTCTTAGCGATGTGCCGCATAGCATAAGCTGCACTGCGGTCTACCTTGCTCGGGTCTTTGCCGGAGAAAGCGCCTCCGCCGTGAGCTCCTTTACCGCCATACGTATCTACGATGATTTTACGACCAGTCAAGCCTGTATCGCCGTGAGGGCCTCCTATCACGAAGATACCCGTAGGGTTGATGTGGTAAATAATCTTGTCGTCAAAGAATGGTGCATATTGAGGATACTTTTTAATCACACGCGGTATGAGAATGTTCACAATGTCTTCTTTTATCTTTTGAAGCATCTTCTTTTCCGTGTCGAATTCGTCGTGTTGGGTAGAAATCACAATCGTATTTACGCGCAGCGGTTTGTTATCATCGCTGTATTCAAGGGTTACTTGGCTTTTCGCATCGGGGCGCAAATAGGTAATCTCTTTGTTTTCACGACGTAAATCGGCTAATTCTCTCAGCAAAGCGTGCGAGAGGTCTAAGGCAAGAGGCATATAGTTTTCGGTTTCGTTTACCGCATAACCAAACATCATTCCTTGGTCGCCAGCCCCTTGTTCTTCGGGGTTACCGCGGTCTACCCCCTGATTGATATCGGGCGATTGTTCGTGAATTGCCGAAAGCACACCACACGATTTGGCTTCAAACATATAGTCGCTTTTAGTATAGCCAATTTTCTCAATCACGTTGCGCGCAATTTGTTGTACATCTATGTAGGTGTTCGATTTTACTTCCCCAGCCAATATTACCTGACCGGTAGTAACTAAAGTCTCGCACGCCACCTTCGAATGAGGGTCGAAAGCAAGAAAGTTGTCGATTAGAGCATCGCTTATTTGGTCTGCGATTTTGTCGGGGTGTCCTTCAGAAACGGACTCAGAGGTGAATAAATATCCCATTGGTAATTATGATTTAGTAGAGGACGCAATTGTAAAGAAGAATGGGGAACCGACGTGAAAAGCAAGTAAAGATTACTGTTTTAGCATTTTTCGGGGAGTACCCCAAGAGGTTGCAATCAGTACAAATTTGTCCTCTTGTTATGTTTTTCGGTGCAAAGGTATAAAATAATTATAAATGAACAATTATAAATAAATAAATTTCTCTACTGTTCATTCGCTCACACCTGTTTGTCGTGCTAATTGCCTGTGTGGCTCGCACTTCACTGTGTGGCTCACACTAAAGTCCTATCACTATCCCAACACTCGGTATAAAACCACTACTGAAAACACTTTTGTCCTTCTTGTAGAGCACATTGTAGCTCACACCTATCTGTATATACACATTACCCCCCACATTTTGCATATAACCAGCTCCCACATACAAGGCGTCTTCCTCAGTATTGTATTTGTAATTGGTGCTTTTATGCTTCTGAGAGATAAAATAATGCTGATAAGAACTACTCACATACGCCACCCTACCTATGTAATAGGTTAAAGCAGGGCCTACGCCCACTAACAAACTGCGGTAGTATTCCGAGTTTTGAAAAGAACCATTCACTACAGCAGCAAGCTCCAAATCCTCAGTGATTTTGTACCCCAGGCGTGGCGATATATCAATCCCCAATCCATAAGTGGAGTAGCCAATGCCTATATTTCCCCCATAAGTCCAAGAGTTAGGACGGCTGTTTTGGTAATCAGGGTCTAAAATGTTAGGACTTTGTGACCAAGCTAAGTGGCTCATAACAAGGAGTGTGATAGCTGATAAAAAGCGCTTCATATTCATATGTTTATATTTTTCGGCAAAGATAATAAATAATTGCAAATAGCCAAATCTTACCTTATCAATAAGCAATGGCGTATTTTTCTATAAGATAATACTTTTTTAGAAAAACCAATAACAGAACATAAGTGTAACTACCTTATAGCGCTCAGTCAAGGTGTACAAAGGCTTTCAGTAACATTCCTATATCTATCTTCCAAGATTCGTTCAAGCTTCCTATAAGCTTCCTATAAGCTCCATATAAAAATTTTTTTACCTCAAAAAACGCTCATAAAAAATATATTCATCACATTTTCAGTATATAAACTCTCAAAGTTCTAAAAACGCCATTTTGTCAATAAATAGGCTATAAAACATATTTATTTTCTGTTTTGAGTTCTATTTTTAGAAAAATATTCTAAATGAAGAATCTCTTTTTTCTTTTGTTTGTTTTTTTCATTTTTTTTTAGAAAACTTTGCACTGAAAAATAAAGCGATTTATGAATTTGAAAAATTTATTAGTTTTTGTAGGTATTTTCCTTTGGGTATTACCTTCCTTAGCGCAAAATGTAACAATTAAGGGCTCGGTGAAAGACACTAAAGGTGAACCTATGATGGGTGCTTTTGTCTTTATAAAAGGCACCCAACACGGTACTTCTACTGACTTTGATGGCAACTATACTCTCAATGCCCAAGTAGGCGATGTACTCAAATATTCATTCTTGGGAATGAAATCCGTCGAAAAGAAAGTAACGGCAGGTGTAACCCAAATAGATATCGTCCTCCAAGACGATATTCAGCAATTAGAAGGTACAGTGGTAACTGGCTATGGAGGCAAAAAAATAGCCAGTCGCACGGTGGCTTCGGTAGCTACTGTAAAAGGCAAAGATTTTGCCGAAACTCCTAATGCTAATATCACCGATGCACTACAAGGTAAAGTGGCAGGTATGGTGGTAACTACCGAGTCCGGAAGACCAGGAGCAAGCTCTTCGGTACTCATTCACGGACTCAACACATTTATGTCAGTTTTTGATAAGACGATAGTCTCAGAACCTTTGTATATAATAGATGGTGCCCCTGTAAGTGGCGATATAATGACGATGTATAACCCTACCGATATAGAAAGCGTAACAGTACTCAAAGATGCTGCTTCTACTTCTATCTATGGAGCTCGTGCTGCCAATGGGGTGATTTTAATTACTACCAAAAGAGGTAAACGCAATGAGCGCACTCATATTACTATTAATCATCAGTTGGGCTTCTCAATGCGCACCAATGTAACTCGCAAATTTTTTGATAATATGGCGAGCCCACAAGAGTATATGGACTTTTGGGTAAAAAAAGACCCCAATGCTATTGTAGCTTTCGGTAGGCGTTCGGGCTACACTCAAACTACGGCAAGAGCTATCGCCGATAGTATCTTGGCGGCAAATCCTTATAATACACGTTGGGATAAAGTTTTCTTTCGCGATTTCGCTCCTATCTCACGTACCGATGTGTCTATTTCGGGAGGAAGTAATACTACTTCTTATTACATTTCGTTGGGCTACTTAGACCAACAGGGTATAAAGGCGCGTTCGGACTACAAGCGCTATAATCTCAATACTAATTTAGACACACAAATAACCGATTGGCTTAAAGCAGGACTTTCAATCTCCTTAGGAACTACCACTGCCGAAGGAGTATCGAATGCTGGTAGTGAAACCGATATATTGTCGCTTCCTATTTATTCTCCCAAAGAGAGCGATGGAAAGAGAAAGAATTACATTCCTTCTTTTATTAATCGTCAAAATGGCTTTTTTCACCCTGATTATATGGCTGAAAAATACCCTTCTATTGATTATACTGAGGATATATTGCCTATAGGGTATTTATTAATAGAACCTATCAAGAACCTGACATTTAAAAGCCAAGTAGGGATACAGTATAATGTAAATGAAACTGAAAGCAAAGGACCTCTGCCTTCTTATATAGATTATCGTTATAGTAATGATAGTAGCAAAACGGTAGCACAAACCTTTCGCTATCTCAATAAATACATACAGCGTACTTATACTAACCTATTGCAATACAAATGGAATATAAAGAACGTACACGATTTTGACTTTTTATTGGGGCAAGAATCTATCGAAACGCTGTGGCGCTCGTTCAACGCATCGTCTAAGGGGCAACCTTCTGATGCTTTATCAATGCTCAGTCACGGAACTAAAGAATATAATGTAGGAGATAGCCAGTCTGAATCAGGATTTAATTCCTATTTTGCCCGTTTGGAATACTCTTATAAATACCGTTATTTTATAGACCTATCAGCACGCCGTGATGGTTCATCAGCCTTTGGTTCAAATAATCGCTATGCCAATTTCTGGGCGATAGGAGGAATGTGGAAACTCAAAGAAGAGAAGTTTTTGCAAAAGGTAAATTGGCTTACCAGCTTAGATTTGCGTTTTAGCACTGGTATTTCGGGTAACTCTTCTATTGGTGATTATCGCAATAGAACCTTGGTAGATGCTTCAAAATTATATAAACAAACACCAGGTTATTTTATTGCGATGCTCGGTAATCCCGATATTATGTGGGAAGAACAACAGAAAACAACACTCGGCTTGCACATCGGTATCGCCAAAGGTACTACTATCAATTTTGAAGTGTATGAGCGTAATACCCATAAAACTCTTGCACAACGTTATATAAACTCAGCGTCGGGTTTTACTTCTATTCCGGATAATATAGGTGATATGCAAAATAGAGGTTTTGACCTTACTATTTCAACGATTGCGTATAGAAGTAAGAATAATGATTTAAGCATACGTCCTTATTTCAATATGAATTACAATGAACAGAAGGTAACCTCGCTATTCTTGAGCAAAGATAATTTTGTGAATAGACTTTTTAATAATGGATATAGGCTAAATGAACCATTACAATGGGCATTGCCAATATTTAAGGGTATCAATAAAGACGGAGATGCCGAATGGTATCAACGAAACGAAGATAACCCTATGATACAACAAAAAGACGACTCCAAAGTTACAACCCAATTCAGTGAAGACCTAATACAAACTACAGGCAAGAAAATGTTTGCACCTATCAATGGTGGTTTTGGGCTAAGTGCTACTTATAAGAATGTATCACTCGATTTGGCATTTTCTTATGCTTTGGGCAAATGGCTTATCAATGAAGACCGATACTATACTTTAAACCAAAGCACTTTTGGAGGTAAGAATTTCAATAGAGAATTGTTTAACTATTGGAAACAAGAAGGCGATGATACAGAGTTGCCTAAACTCAGTAGTGCTTATTATATGCGCAAAGATACCCGCTTACTCGAAAATGCCTCTTATATGCGCTTGAAGAGTATAAGTTTAAGTTATGCGCTTCCTCAGGAGGTAATAGACCAAATGAGATTCTTTTCAGGGGTACGCCTATATGCATCGGCACGTAATATTTTTACCATTACCAAATATTCAGGAGCCGACCCTGAGTTTTCTAATACGTTATCAAGAGGAGGTTATCCGCCTGCTCGTCAATTTACTATAGGTGTAGAACTTAAATTCTAAAAAGGGAAAATGAAAAAAATAATATATATAGCACTTTTATGTTCTTTTTTGGTGTCGTTGCCTACGGGTTGTGCTCGTTTGGATTTAGACCCCTATAATTACGCCAGTGAGAATACTAGCTTTAAAAATAAACGCGATGCCGAGATGTGGGTAAATGGGATGTATAACGCTTTGCGTGATTACAATCAGGGGCAACAGATGTATGCCTCAGACCTCCAAGCCGATTATCTCAACGCAGCTGCGGGAGCGATGGAAAAGTTGCCCGATATGCATCGGTGGTCTACGTTTGCTTCTTCAGAGCACGCTACTGCCTCTATATGGAAAGAACGCTTTCTTATCATTCAAGATATAAACACGGGTATTAAGGGCTTCCCTAATATACCTGAGCAATCAGAAATACAAGAACTTACAGGAGCTCTCTACTTAGGGCGAGCCTATTGCTTTACCTATTTGGTTACGCACTTTTGCAAACCTTATAACAGTAGTACAGCAACTACCGATTTAGGTTTACCTCTGCTTACAGCTCCTACGCTCAAGAACTTTCCTCCGCGAAGTAGTGTAGCCGAAACCTATGATTTTATACTCAGTGATATTCAGAAAGCCGAAACCTTATTGACAAACCAAACAGGAGTAGCAGGAGCTGATACTTTCACCCTCGATGCTGCCAGAGCTCTCAAAGCAAGAGTCTTGCTCTATAAAAATGACTGGGCACAAGCCTACCAAGTAGCAGTAGCACTTATCAATACTAATCGCTATCCATTGGCTACCTCTGCCGATGCTTTCAAGAAAATATGGACAGAAGATGATAATACCGAGAGTATTATCCAGTTATACGCAGCTGTCAATGCAGGAGTTTATGAAACTTCCGATAATACCAATGAGCTCTATTTAGGCGAAAGTGAAAGTTTCTTTTTCCCAGGACAGATAGACGCCAATCCTAATGTATTGCCCACTCAGGATTTTATAGATTTATTTACTACTGACGACTGGCGAAAAGATGTTTTCTTGAAAGAAGTAACCATAGGGTTTAGCTCTCTTTATGCTGTAAACAAGTATCCTCGAAATAGAGAATTAGAACCTATTGATAGTTATAATTTTTATTATGGGCATAAGGCTAAGCTTTTCCGCATAGCTGAAACTTACCTTATAGCAGCCGAAGCTGCCTATAAAAACAATGATGAAACTAATGCTAAAAAGTACTTAAACCTATTACGTGCTGCAAGAGGGCTCAGTGCTATTACTACCTCAGGAAGCAACCTTTTTGCCGACATACAAAACGAGCGCAATAGAGAGTTAGCTTTTGAAGATTTCCGCCTGTATGACCTTAATCGCTGGGGATTGCCTGTAAAAAGAGGCACTCCTCAGGATGTAACGGCTATTAGGAATACTCCTGCCTCTGATTATAGTGAACTCAATATTCAGGTAGGAAGTAATTACTATTACAAAATAGTATGGCCTATACCAGTAGATGATATAGACTACGAACAAGGCAATTGGAAACAAAATCCTAATTGGTAATCCTATAATTAGCAAATTAGTAAATGTGAAAATTTGCTAATTTGCTAATTTTCTAATTTATAAAAATATGGAATATTACGAATTATACAAAAAACTAAAAACAGTTTTCGATACCCAGCGCGATACCGAATTACCCGAGCTGGGTATTCGTATTTTGCATAATAGCTTCTTCTCCGAAGGGGCTAAGTATTACCTGCCAGGAAGTCCGCATTTGTTTTGTCAAGAACATAACTTATCGTTTCCTTCTCAGCTTAATGATGCGCAAGACGACCTTCATTGGGCTGACTATGATGTGGATTGTAATATTCATTTCCAGTATCATATAATACAACCTTTAGGAACTCCAAAAGCTGAAGGGGTGATTATTGTATTCCACGGACTCAACGAAAAGAAATGGGATAAATACTTACCGTGGGCTTATGGATTGGCAACACAAACAGGTAAGGCAGTAATGCTCTTCCCAATAGCCTTCCATATGAGTCGTGCCCCTGAGCGATGGAGCTCTCGCCAAGAAATGTACATTATTGCACAAAAGCGTATGAATGAGTTTCCGGATAATTCCGAAACCTCTTATGTGAATGCGGCGACTTCTACGCGTTTAGATGCCTTTCCTCAACGTCTCTTTTGGTCGGGGTTGCAAACATATAACGATATAGTACAGCTCATCACTGACCTAAAAGCGGGCTTGCTCCCTACCATTGCACCTACGGCTACGGTAGACCTCTTTGGGTATTCCATAGGCTCTTTCCTTTCTGTAATATTGATGATGGCAAATCCCCAAGGCTATTTTGCTAATTCCAAGCTCTTTTGCTTCTGCGGAGGTATGACTATCGACCGTATGTTCCCCATTTCTAAATACATAATGGACGGACGTGCAGCGATAACAATGCAGAAAACCTTTGCAGAACTGCTCAGCACCAATTTCAAAAACGACGACCGCCTAAGACATTATCAAGACAGTAACCTTCATTTTGGTGAGGGTTGGTTCAAAACGATGTTGCGCTACAACTATTACCAGAAAGAACGTGAACAGCGCTTTTTGCAGTTGGAGAAGCAAATCAAAGCTTTAGTATTGGAGAAGGACGAGGTAACACCTCCTATTGAGGCACTTAACACCCTTAAAGGAGGCTACAGAAATATCAATATAGAGGTACAAATAGAAGATTTTCCTTATCCGTATACCCATATGAGTCCGTTTGCTCTCACTACCAAGAATGCCCCCCAAGTAACCGAGGCTTTTGAGAGGTTTGTAACATCGGCAGTAGCGTTTTATTTAGGTAAAAGATAAAAGGTAAAAGGTAAAAGGTAAAAGGGAAGTACAGGAATAACGAATGACGAACAAAAGACGGTGCGAGGTCGTAGCACGACAGGCAGGTGCGAGCCACACGGGCAGATAAACAAAAGACGAAGGAAAGGTGAACGAAGAGTGGGTCTACAGTGGGTCTACAGTGGGTCTACAGTGGGTCTACAGTGGCTAAAGGACGAACAAAAGACGAACAATGAACGAACAAAAGACGAAGGAAAGACGAACAAATGACGAATCTATACCGAAAATAAGGCGAAGAAAGGTTATAGAAATATTGGCTATTAGGAGTTGCTCTTGTGATGTATTTAACCTATATAATTGTAAATAACTACTAAACACTAACGGCTGACAACCGATGATAGATACACATACACACTTATATTCAGAAGAATTTGATGCTGACCGTACTGAGATGATCGCACGAGCCAAAGCAGCTGGCGTAACCCGTTGTTTTATCCCAGCTATTGATGCGAGCTATACCCAGCGAATGTTTCAGCTGAAAAACGATTATCCTGACTACGTTTTCCTAATGAACGGTCTGCACCCTTGTAGCGTAAAAGAAAACTATCAGGAGGAACTTGCGCACATTGAGAATTTGATGCAATCGCATTTCTTTTGCGCTATTGGCGAAATAGGCATCGACCTTTATTGGGATAAAACTTTTCTCAAAGAGCAACAAGAGGCTTTTCAGTGGCAAATACAGTTGGCTAAAAAACATCAGTTGCCTATTGTTATTCACTGTCGGGAGGCTTTCGACGAAGTGTTTGAGATTTTAGAAACTGAAAAAAGCGACGACCTTTTTGGCATTTTTCACTGCTTTACGGGTACAGAAGCGCAAGCTCAGCGCGCTATTGCCTACGGCTTACATTTAGGTATTGGCGGAGTGGTAACTTTTAAGAACGGAAAGATAGACCAGTTTTTAAAAAATATAGATTTACAGCATATCGTTTTAGAAACCGATTCACCTTATTTGGCACCAGTACCTTACCGCGGGAAACGCAACGAAAGTGCTTATATAGTGAAAGTTGTAGAGAAATTATCGGATATATATGCTTTGCCCGAAAGCGAGATTATACGCCTTACTGACGAAAATGCTACAAATATATTTAAGATTTAATTAGGTATTATCAAATATATTTCGTTACTTTGCCTTTCGTTATCCAAAACAAGAGAATATAGAGTATCTGAAATGACCGATTATTTCAAGTCCATACGTCCGTTTAACGACAACGAAGTAGCACGTGCCTTGTCGCAAATTAAAGATAATCCTTTGATTCGAGCGATGATGGCTTACGCATTTCCTGATGAAACTCCTGAGGAGCGAGAGCGACGACTGCTTGCCTGCCAAAAGGTGTCCGATTTTCAGGAGGATATAATGTATCAAGTGGTTACTAAGGCGATTGAGAAAAGTATTTCGGAATTTACCTGTGATGGGTTTGACGGTTTAGACCCGCGCAAAGCTTATGTATTTGTTTCCAATCACCGCGATATTGTTTTAGATACTTCCTTATTAAACGTTGCCCTATACGATAATCACCTCTCGATGACGGCTTCGGCTATGGGTGATAATTTGCTCAGGAAAAAGTATTTGAAGATATTGGCGATGCTCAACAGAAATATCATTATATATAGGAGTCTGCCCCCACGAGAGGCTTTGGAGCATTCTAAATTGGTATCGGAATACATTTACCACTGCATTACAGAAGAGCATCGCAATGTGTGGATTGCGCAACGAGAAGGGCGTACTAAGAACGGCGACGACCGTACCCAGCAAGGGGTTTTGAAGATGCTCACCCTTAATGCTCCCGAAGATATATCACCTTTGCAGTACCTGAAGACACTTAATTTAGTACCGATGTCGATTTCCTATGAGTTTGACCCCACTGATGTGTTGAAGTTGCCCGCACTTATTGCCCAACATAACGGGGTAGAATACGTGAAATCTAAAAAAGAGGATTTTGAGAACATCATTCAAGGCTTGTTGGGACAAAAAGGACGTGTGCATATTTCGGTAGGACAACCGCTGTACGACCAGATAGACACAATAGAAGCCACACATCAGCATCTTAACAAGCAATTGCAAGCCTTAGCTGAATGTTTAGACAGAGCTATTCATCAACAGTACAAGTTGTTTCCTGCGAATTATATTGCTTATGATTTGCTGAACGACACCTCTATATATAAGGAATACTACAACGAAAAAGATTTCCGACGTTTTGAACGCCGAATGAACAACCGAAGCAATTCTGAAGACCTTTCACAAAAGAAGTTCTTAGAGATGTACGCTAATCCTGTAAAGAACAAATTCGATGGAAACCAATAATTCAAAAGTGCTCCTCATCTATACGGGGGGTACTATCGGGATGATAAAGGACTACCAAACAGGAGCCTTGCGTGCTTTCGAGTTTGATAATCTTTACAAGCGTATTCCTGAGCTCTCGCACTTAGATTGTGAAATCTCGGTGCACTCGTTTGAGAAAGTGATAGACTCCTCGGATATGAACCCCCAGCATTGGATTGAAATTGCTGAGGTGATTGAAAGAGAGTATAATCACTACGATGGTTTTGTAGTGCTTCACGGCAGTGATACGATGAGCTACTCGGCTTCGGCTTTAAGTTTTATGCTACAAGGACTTACTAAACCTGTAATATTTACCGGTTCGCAACTGCCGATAGGCGATTTGCGCACCGATGCCAAAGAGAACCTCATTACCTCTATACAGCTGGCAGCCCTAAAAGAAAATGGCGAGCCGGTGATACAAGAAGTAGGACTCTATTTCGAGTACAAGCTCTACCGAGGTAACCGCACTACCAAAATAAACGCCGAGCACTTTCAAGCTTTTGCCTCGCTGAACTACCCGCTGTTAGTAGAAAGTGGTGTACATTTAAAGGTAATGAAAGAGAACCTTTTACCCCGCAAGCAAAAGCAACACTTAAAAGTGTGGAAAGATTTTGAAACTAATGTAGCGATTATCAAGATGTTCCCAGGCATTACTGCATCTATACTGAATGGTATTTTCAATATCTCAAATCTGAAAGGGGTAGTGTTAGAAACCTACGGTTCAGGTAATGCTCCTACTGATGCTTGGTTTGTAGAGAGTTTGCAGAGTGCTATTGATAAAGAAATACACATAGTGAATGTTACCCAGTGTTCTGGAGGTAGTGTGATGATGGGCAAATATGAAGCGAGTGAAGCCCTCAAAAAGATGGGAGTGATAGACGGAAAAGACCTCACAACCGAGTCGGCAATCACAAAATTGATGCTTTTGCTTAAAAAAAATATTTCTCATAAACTATTCAAAATCAAGTTTGAAGAAAATATAGCTGGAGAAATTTAGCAAAAAATTAAGAAAAAACTTGTGGGATAGAAAAATAATTTGTTACTTTGGCATTCAGAAACAGCATAGAGAGAGGTGTCCGAGTGGTCGAAGGAGTACGCCTGGAAAGTGTATATACGCCACAAGCGTATCGAGGGTTCGAATCCCTTCCTCTCTGCTTCTTTCTAAAAAAAACAGAATAATTATTAAACATTAAATTATCAACTAACAATTTAAAAAGATTAAACAAATGAAAAAAATGTCATCTAAGCTACTTCTAGTAGCAATGTTAATTTTAAACGTGGCTATGGTTAGCGCTCAGGAAGCAACTGAAACGATGCAACAAAGCAAAGGCTTCCACCAAGTATTTAAAGAGCGTTTTATTGAAGGGGGTCCTATGTATATGGCTCCTATCTTGCTCTGCTTGATTATTGGTTTGGCAGTAGCTATTGAGAGAATTATTTACCTCAATATGGCGACTACCAATTCTAAAAAGCTAATTGCCGATATTGAAGAGGCATTGGATAGCAAAGGTATTGAGGCAGCTAAAGAAGTGTGCCGTAATACAAAAGGTCCTGTTGCATCTATTTTCTATCAAGGTCTTGACCGTTCATCAGAAGGTATTGATATGGTTGAAAAATCAGTAGTATCTTACGGAGGTGTACAGATGGGGCAATTAGAAAAGAACGTATCTTGGATTTCGCTCTTTATTGCTATTGCACCGATGTTAGGGTTTATGGGTACGGTAATTGGTATGATTGAAGCGTTCGATAAGATTAGTTCAGCTGGTGGTTTGGACGCATCATTGATTGCTGGTGATATCAAGGTTGCCTTGCTTACTACAGTGTTTGGTTTGATTGTAGCGATGATACTACAAGTATTCTACAACTACATCATTGCTAAAATCGACGCTATCGTAAATGATATGGAAGATGCTTCTATCTCATTGATAGACCTTTTAGTAGCAAGAAAAATGAAATAATTTATTCACCCATTAAACAACTTTAAGTATGTATAAAATAGCAAAATATGGAGCTCTTGCTTTGGGCGTAATTGGGGTAGTTCTATGGATTGTTTTGTCTTTCTTTACAAACGCAGAGGATCCCAATAACGGTACTATGCAAGCTTTGTTTGTGCTCACATATGTTCTTTTAGGAATAGCTTTGTTAGCAGTAATCATATCAGCGGCACAAAACATTTTAGCTTCACCAAAAGCACTTAAGAAAACGCTTATCTATACAGGAGGATTTGTGGTAGTTCTTCTTTTAGCTTATATCTTCTCATCAGGAGCTGTAGAAGCTAATGCCAGTGACGAAGTGAAGAAAGCCAGCGAATCTGTAAGAAGATGGGTAAGCACAGGTTTAATCGCTTTGTACATATTGGTAGCGGTAGCCGTAGTAGCTCTTATAGCTTCCAATGTGAAAAAAGCACTAATGAAATAAGAAATTATGGCAAGACGTTCCGCACCCGAGGTAAATGCAGGTTCAATGGCTGATATTGCTTTCTTGTTGTTGATATTCTTTTTGGTAACAACAACTATTGAGAGCAACTCAGGGATTACTGTAAAGTTACCTCCTAAACCACAAGAAAATACGCCACCACCTCCACCAGTAAAAGAGAAAAACGTATTGGTAGTGGTAGTGAACAAGTACAACCAGTTGTTAATAAACAACGAAGTTAAGGAACTTAAAGACGTAAAAGAAACAGCACTTAATTTCTTGGATAACAATGGAGATGGTTCTTGTACTTACTGTAAAGGTAAAAGAGACCCTCTATCATCAGACAACCCAGATAAAGCAGTTATTTCTTTGCGCAACGACCGTGAAACTTCATATCACACTTATATAGCTGTACAAAATGAATTGATTAAGGCATATAATGAGTTACGTGAGCGTGAACGCAGACGTTTGTTTCCTAACGAAGTACCTTACGTTCAGATAGAGGAAGAATTTAACGCAGCTCGAACTCCTAAAGATAGGAAAGATGCGTTAGAACCTAAAATCGTGAAATTACAGGAGCTATTCCCAAGAAAATTGCTTGAAACAGCACCTAAGAAACACTAAAATTAGAAGGATATGTCAAAATTTACAAAAAAGAAAAGTGGCGAAACGCCCGCTGTTTCTACGGCTTCTTTGCCAGATATCATCTTTATGCTTTTGTTCTTCTTTATGACAGTAACAGAATCTAAAGATAGTGATTTGATGGTACAAAATAAGTTGCCAGTGGCAGACCAGGTACAAAAATTGGACAAGAAAGACCCAGTTGTGTACATTTATGCAGGGAAACCACTTCCTAAGTATCAGGCTAAGTTTGGTGTAAACGCTAAAATTCAAGTGAACGATAAATTCATTGATGTTTCGGAGGTAAGCCACTATATATTGAATTATAGAGAAGGTTTACGCGATGCACTAAAAGATGTATTTATGACCGCTTTGAAAGTAGATGCTGATACCAATATGGGATTAGTGAGTGATATTCGTGAGAAATTACAAGATGTTAATGCCTTGAAATTGACTTATATCGCTCGTGAAGGTTCTCCTTTGAATCAAAAATAAATAAGAAACATATTTCTGTGTTAAAAAGACTACCTTAAAAATTAGGGTAGTCTTTTTTTGTTATTATG
Source organism: Capnocytophaga sp. oral taxon 902 (assembly GCF_013394735.1). Classification (NCBI taxonomy): domain Bacteria; kingdom Pseudomonadati; phylum Bacteroidota; class Flavobacteriia; order Flavobacteriales; family Flavobacteriaceae; genus Capnocytophaga; species Capnocytophaga sp. oral taxon 902. Next base: position 615,165 of record NZ_CP058261.1, on the reverse strand, counting down.
AATAAAAATATTACCTTTGCATTATTAAAACAAGTTAATAGTAATTATTTATGAGAAAAATCGTTTTACTTTTTGGATTACTCCTCAGTGCAGGAGTAGCTTCAGCACAGTCGTTTGGTGCTGGTGATGTACAAATTAACGGAGGTTTAGGCGTTTCAACTCCAGGGGTTATGGTATATGGTTCAGTGGACGTTGGAATTAATGACCAAATAACCGTAGGGGGAGAGTTATTTTACCGTGGTAGAAACTACAATAGCGTAAAATACAATAATATAGGTGTTTTAGCTACGAGTAATTACCACTTCAATAAACTCATAAGAAGACTTCCTTCAAACGTAGATTTGTACGGTGGTTTAAGTTTGGGATATTACAATTGGAATAATGATTATAAATATGACAATTGGGATCCTTATTATGACTCAGGATTTGCAGTGCGTCTTCAAACAGGGGGGCGTTACTTCTTTACAGAAAACTTCGGTGTGAATGCTGAGTTGTTTGTAGAACACAACTCTTTTGCAACAGGAGGTTTTAAAGCAGGTGTTACTTATAGATTTTAATAACTTAAAAAATGAAAAAAGGGACTTCTGAGGAAGTCCCTTTTTTATTATGTTTTTTTAGCTTCTTTTAGTAAGTAGGCTCTGAATAAACGCAGTTCGTCCCAACTGTATCTTTCTTCTGTCTTTTCATAAAGACTTTTCAGGGTAGTAAGTTCTTCGTTTTCTTTGAAAATTGTATTCAGTTCATTGATGGTTTCCTCAGAGAGTACTTCAGTAATAGCAATTTTGTCTTGTTCTATGCATTTGGCTATGTGAGAATAGATAGTAGCCTGTGATAGTGTACGCTCTTTGGCTATTTCGGCTACTGTTTTACCTTCTTTCCAAAGCTGAAGTGTAATATCATAAGTAGAGCGTTTTTCCTTCTTGGGTTTATCATCTTTGGAGAGAGGATATTCGCTTATAAAGAGTTTTTCGTTCTTTAAAATATTATTAATTTTTCCGGTGAGTTCAGTATACAAAGTTTCTAATTTGGCTGAATGTATCTTTTCTTTATCAAAGGGTTGGTCGGATTGTGCTAATTGTATCATTTGTTCTAAGCGGAAGAGCTTCTTTAGCGTTTCGGAAAGGCTATTGTCTAACTCTTTTAGTTCGGTGAAAAATTGTTTAACTTTTTTCTGATTAGCTATCTTTCCTTCAACTAATAGCACTTCGTACCACAATTGTTCTAGAAGCGGTGTAAAATAAGTGATACCTTTGGCTACGCGTTCGAAAATATGCTGAACATCGGTTGCATTATTGAAAAGTGTTTTGAGTTGTTTGATGAATTTCTCGGAGACGGTTACGAGTTCTTGCACTCTTACCAACTGCTGTGATGCCCAATCTTTATATAGGTTCTTATTGCCAATTTCACCTGAATAACTATTGCGGTGTAGCACCCATTCTTCTAAAAGAGTATTCCATTGGAAAGTGTTTAGAATATTCTCCTGCAAAAATTCGGTTTTTCCTGTATAACAAGCGGTTTGTACTTCTTTTTCGGAGGCTTTGTTCTCGGCATAACCTATCACTTCGCCATTGTTGTTGATACCATTAGCACTTACTGAGGATAGCAATACCAAGCCGTCTAACGAACGCAGGCGCGAAAATGCTACATAGGCTTGACCTGAGGCAAATACGCTTGCCAAATCTAAGATAGCTTTCTCGAAAGTGAGCCCTTGACTTTTGTGTATGGTAATTGCCCACGCCAAACGCAATGGGTATTGGGTAAACGAACCCAGGCGTTCTTCTTCTATATCTTTGGTTGTTTCATTCAGTTTATATCGCACGTTTTCCCATTCGTAGCGTTCGACGTTTATGACCCTTCCACCGTCTAATTTCACGGTAATTTCACCTTCGGAAAGAGAGACCACTGTACCCATCTTTCCGTTGAAAAACAGGTGTTCTCCTGAAATGTCATTTTTGATGAACATTACTCTTGCGCCTTCTTTTAGCTGAATGACTTTTTCGATAGGGTAGAGGTATTCCGGAAAATCATCAACAATATCAGCCTGATAAGAGAATAGGGGAGAGGAGAGGTTACTCATTTCGCGTTGGTTCATTGCATCGGCTTTGGCGTTGTGAGTAGTAAGGGTGATATAATCTTTTAGGTGTTTTTTAGGGAAATCTGGCTGTACATACTTTTCTAACTGTTTGATATCCTCAGAGGTAAGTTGGTTTTCACGTAAGTGATTTAAAATGGAGATAAACAGCTTATCGGTTTGTCGGTAAATGGTTTCGAGTTCTACATATAGCAAAGGATTTTGAGTTATGACTTCGGACTGAAAGAAATACATTCCTTTATAATAATGTTTGAGCACTTCCCATTCCTCTTGTTTAACTACGGGGGGCAACTGTAACAAATCGCCGATGAAGAGCACTTGTACGCCTCCGAAGGGTCGTTTGTCTTTTCGGATAAATTGCAACATATAGTCCATAGCATCGAGCACATCGGCACGGAGCATACTCACTTCATCTACAATTAGCAATTCCATATTGCGGATAACCTGCTGTTTATTTTTGTGCATTTGGAAGTGTTTGCGCAAAGAAAATCGGTTTTCGAAGCGCAAGAATTCATTTACAATAGGGGGATTGCTGAGTGTTGGTAAGAAAGAAGCAAAAGGGAGTTGGAACATTGAATGAATGGTTACTCCGCTAGCATTGAGAGCAGCAATACCCGTAGGGGCAACTACCACCGTATTTTTATAACAAGTATTGATGATTTTGTGTAGCAGAGTAGTTTTACCTGTTCCTGCTTTCCCTGTGAGAAAAATATTTCTATTTGTTTGATTTACAAGTGTAAGTATGTACTCTTCCATACCATTTGTTTGGTTGTTATCATTTAAAACGCAAAGATACGAAACTTATTTTAATTAGCAAATTAACAAATTAGATGTGAACTACACAGCCAAATTTTGGTAGGAAGGAGGGTAGGTTTAGCTTATAGAAAGCTTATAGGAAGCTTATACGAATCTTGGACGATTGGTATAGAAAGGGTATATAAATAGTTGAAAGTGAATGGTTAAGAGTGAACGTTTTTTTGTAAAAAAAGTGCTAAGAAGTAATTGTACAGGAGTGGATAAATAAATCTTTTTTACTTTTCTTTTGTTACTATTAATTTTTTTTGCTACTTTTGTCACATTAATAATCAACCTTTAAAAATATTCACAGCTATGATTAAAAAAATCTATCAAGTAGCCATAGGCATTGCTGTATGTCTTGGCTTTGTGGCTTGTAACTGCAATCAAGCTACTTCTAATGAGAATAAGAGTAGAAGTTCTTATCAAATTAAAGTAACTACCCCCCTCGTCCAGCTGGGCAAACAGATGTGCTAAATCTTACTACACCTAAAATGGATACGGTGCGTATAGGAATCATCGGTCTTGGAATGCGCGGACATAGTGCGGTAGAACGTTATATGCACGTGCCCGGAGCGAAAGTTACAGCTATCTGCGATATACGTCCTGAAATGGTAGAAAAAGCGCAACAAGTAATTGAAAAAGCAGGGCATAAGCGTGTAGCCCAGTACACAGGTGATGAAAATGCTTGGAAAGCGCTATGTGAGCGCAAAGATGTAGATATTGTGTACATTGTAACTGACTGGAAACACCACGTACCAATGGCGCTTTATGCTATGGAACACGGTAAACACGTGGCGATAGAAGTGCCCGCAGCTCTTGATATGGAACAGATTTGGGCATTGATTAATATGAGTGAAAAGAAACGTTTACACTGTATGATGCTTGAGAACTGCGTGTATGACTATTTTGAAATTACTACTCTTAATATGGCACAACAAGGGCTCTTGGGTGAAGTGATTCACGGTGAAGGTTCTTATATTCATAACTTAGACGACTTTTGGACTGAGTATTGGAACAACTGGCGTTTAGACTACAATGCTAAAAATCGCGGAGATATATACCCTACGCACGGTATAGGTCCTGTATGCCAAGCGCTTAATATTCACCGAGGAGACAAGATGAACTATTTGGTTTCATTTGATACGCACGCTTTTAGAGGTAAAGAAGTCTACAAACGCGTAATGGGCAAAGAAGATCCTAACTTCCAAAACGGTGACCTTACTGTTACAATGATTAAGACAGAAAAAGGGAAAACCATACAAATACAACACGATGTGGTAACACCACGCCCATATTCACGTATGTATCAACTTACTGGAACGAATGGATTTGCGAATAAATATCCGATTGAGGGTTATCTTATTCAGCCAGAAAGTATAGCAAAAGATGAAGTGCCTAATCACGAAAATCTTTCGGCACACAGCTTTATGCCCGAAGAGGCTAAAAAAGCAATGATGGAAAAATACAAACCACGTATTCTTAGAGAATTGGAAACTAAAGCGAAAGAAGTGGGCGGTCACGGAGGTATGGATTTCATTATGGACTATCGCCTCATCTACTGTTTGCGCAATGGTTTACCTTTGGATATGGACGTGTATGACCTTGCTGAATGGTGTTGCTTAGCACCTCTTTCTAAACTATCATTAGAAAACGGTAGTGCTCCTGTACAAATACCCGATTTTACTCGCGGAGCTTGGAATAAACAAAAAGGTTACAAACACGCGTTTGCTAATTAGAATCCCCACCCCTTTCCCTCCCCCAAGGGGAGGGGGTAGGATAATATATTTTCTAACTATTTATATTGTATTCTCTCTTCCTTGGGAGGGGGTGAGGGAGGATTATATAACTTATGTCAAACGTATTACGTCTTCCTGCGGAACAACTATATGCAAAAGAATTAGAAGCTCTAAAAGAAGAGGATAAAAAACAAGAAAAGCCCATAGGCTGGCAATTGTCGCCTAAAGCTGTGCTGAAATTTGTAACTGGAGGTACTGCTAGTGGGGTAGAGATTACCCCTAAGTACATCGGTCATAACCGCTTGGTGGAAATCGCTATTGCTACACTCCTTACCGACCGCTCTCTACTGCTTATAGGCGAGCCAGGAACCGCCAAATCGTGGCTTTCCGAGAACCTTACAGCAGCCATTTGCGGTGATTCGGGCAAAGTGATTCAGGGTACTGCGGGTACCAGCGAAGAACACATTCGCTATTCGTGGAACTACGCAATGCTCTTGGCTAATGGGCCATCGCACGAAGCCTTACTTAAATCACCTATTTATCGCGCGATGGAAACAGGGACTGTCGCTCGTTTTGAGGAGATTTCACGCTGTGCTTCCGAAGTGCAAGACGCACTGATTTCTATTCTATCGGAGAAGAATATTGCCATTCCAGAACTCAGTGAAGAATTACCTGCTCAGCGTGGTTTCTCTATTATTGCCACAGCTAATACTCGCGATCGTGGTGTAAACGAGATGTCCTCAGCACTTAAAAGACGTTTCAACATCATCGTGCTACCAGCTCCTGCTACTTTAGAAACTGAAGTGTCTATCGTAACCAAGCGCGTAGCCGAGATTTCTAACAACTACAAACTGAAAGCTGCCTTGCCAAGCAATGAAGCTATAGAGAAGATTGTAACTATTTTCCGCGAATTGCGCAAAGGAGCTACTTTAGACGAAAAACAGAAACTCAAATCTCCTAGCGGAGTTATTTCTACTGCAGAAGCTATTTCGCTTATCACCAATAGTATGGCATTAGCAGGCAGTTTTGGCAACGGCACTGTTACCGATGAAGATTTAGCATCAGGATTGCAAGGAGCTGTAGTAAAAGATGAAGATAAAGATAAAATGGTGTGGAAGGAATACCTTGAAAATGTAATGAAGAAACGCGGAGCATCGTGGCGTGAACTTTATAACCAATGTTCAGCAATGAGCAATTGATAATTGACAATTGATAATTGACAATTGATAATTATCACATTGGCAAATTGGCAAAATTGCACATTTCCACATAGTAATAAATAAGCGAATTGTATTCAGGGTGTGCTTGAATCCACTGATGCAAGATAGGTATAAAGGTGGCGATAATCTCTTTATCGCCGCTTTCTAATATACGTCTGCTATAAGCGATATAGATTTGTTCTGCCAAAGGCATAATAAGTATACCTTGGTATGACTTAGGTGCGAAATCCTCAGCGCACAGAAACGGCATCACGTCAGTAATTACTTCCAAATATTCCTCACGATCTTTATACGCTTTGTGCAACTGCTCTGCTAAGGCAGAAAACGCTTTTGAAGGCATCGTGAAATACATACCTTTCAAACTCTCGTACAGCACATCAATAAGCGCTATTTTTCCTGTTTTGCGCAACTGTGCGAAGAACTTCACGTATTGCCAAAGCAGTTGGTCGGTGATGAGCACTTCTTCAATGCTAAAACGCAGGTCTTTGAGTGCTTGCACATATTGCAGAAAAGTGTCTAAGTCGTTTTCGACTACTGCCCTCTTGCAAAAATCGTAATACACCCAGCCCAACGAATATTTGTTGATACTGCTATCGTTTTCCTTAAATTCCTCAAGAGCGATGCGCAACGCCTCTTCTAAGTCACCTGCTTTGCGCAAAGCCGTTACCTCACTTATCATCATTTCTTTACAAGTCTAAAAAGGGTGATTTTCTCATTGCCCGAAGCAACCATAGTTTGCTCATCTACAAAGAGTAGCGCGTGATAGACTTTATCTGAAAGTTGTTGCCAGCTCCTGCCTTGGTCGTTAGAGAAGAAAAGACCATTAGGCGAAGTTGCCACCAGAGCATTTCCCTCACTATTAGGAATGTATTGCACACAACTTGCATAGCCAATAGCCTTGTCGGTCGCGATAGGCTGCCAAGTTTTACCCCCATCAAAAGTGAGTGCGCCAGAGCCTTTGCGCTCTGTAGGTTGTTCATAATCGCCACCGAGAACAATACCCTGCTGGTCGTTGTAGAAAGCTATGGTGAAAGCCCCTTGAGTAGCTTGCCCTTGGGCGAGAGGTAGGGTAGCGAGGTCTTGCCATTTATAGCCCTTGTTGTCCGAGAACAACACTCTGCTCTTACTGCCACCTGTTACTACCCATAGTTTGTTGCCATAGTGCGCCAAAGCCGAGTTGCTAGCGGCAAATACACTTTCACCCTCTTCGAGTTTGGGTGATTGTGACCACGTGAGTTTCGTCCATTGTTGTCCGCCATTGTGCGTTGTTACTACCGATAGGCGATTGTCGATAGGGTCGCCAATAGCGATGCCAAATTGGTCGTCCGTAAAGCGCAATACATCGTAGAATACATCGCGGTGTTCCTCGCGATACACTTCCTCCATACCACTTTGTTCTGCTTTGTAAAGCAATGCAGGTTTACCGATAGAGAGCATAAAAAAGTTCTGAGTCGTTGCTGCCACTGCGCGGAAATCCGAAATCACCCCGCGATTCTTCAAGTTAGAAGTCGCAATAGTTTGGTTTTGTGTGTTGATAAAACCAAAGGTAGCATCGGAGCCTGCAAAAGCCACGTTTTTCTCTAAGAGCACCATTGCTCGCACGCTTATCTTCTCCAACGGAAAAGACTTTACTTCTACCAATTCAATAGTAGTGTCCTTATAAGGATTAGAGTGCTTACACGCCCCAAGGCAAAGTAATATAAAAATAATAGCAATATGTTTCATATCTCAGTGATAAACAAAGGCAAAGATAATGTTTTTGGTTGGAATAACAAAGAAAGGATATGTTTATTTTTCAAAATGTTGTATCTTTGTCGCATCACATATTTAATAATTTTCTTATTTTCTAATTACTTATGTATATCCGTTCCTTAAATATTACCACTGATAGAGTGCAAGGATTTCCTTATAATACTGAAGCTGTGCGCTATGCTAAACATATCAATCTTGATCAGCCCGTAACTTTCATTGTAGGTGATAATGGGGTGGGTAAATCGTCTCTTATTGAAGCTATTGCCTACAAACTCCGCTTAGCTCGTATCAACAATACGTTAGGCTTTCAAGAAGAATCGTTTGAACCTATTGCTGAGCTCGCAGAAGATTTAGAACTCGATATGATACGTGATGGTCGTGGTTTTCTCTTTCGTTCAGAGGACTTTGGCGATTATGTGATCAAAGGTAATATTTTTGATTCGTTCAAAAGTCAGAATCCTACCTATCAGAATATGATGTTCAACTACGGACAAAATTTAGCATCTTTTTCTCACGGAGAAGCCTTTTTGCATATCATTACCCAACGTGTAAAACGACAAGGAATCTATATTTTTGATGAGCCTGAAAGTGCCCTTTCGCCCTTACACCAATTATCACTCATCTACCTCATACGTGAACACCTAAAGAAAGAGCGTTCACAGTTTATCATCGCTACCCATTCTCCAATCCTAATGGCAATGCCTGATGCACTAATCTATGAAGTTACCAAAAATGGAATGCAAGCTACCCCTTTGCAAGAAGTAGAGCATTATATCATTACTAAAACTTTTTTGAACAATCCTAAGGCGTATTTTAGAGAAGATTAGAGAATCTTTATCACTTCTCCTAAATCCAAATACACTAAATATTTTCCTTTTACTTGCCAGCCTATGGCTGTTAGGTTTTGTTGGTAATGCTGTAGTTGGGTACGGTATTGGTCGTTGGGTTGTCCGGTTTTGTAATCTATGATATAGACTTCGCGAGTACTTGGGTTGTAGGCAAGTCGGTCGGGACGGAAATAGTTGCCGTTAGTGTCTATAAACTCGCGTTCGGTAAAATGTTCGTAGTCCTTGCTAAAGAAAGGCGCTAAAATATTGTTGTTGAGCAAACGTACCATTTGTGGTTGCAATAGCTCATATTGTTCGGCAGTGAGTGTGCCCTCTTGTAGTGCATCGTTGAGCACAGTATCAAGGTCGGTGGCATAAGTGATTTTCGAGAATAATTCGTGAATAAGATTTCCGCGCTCCAAGGCTTCTTGTTGGTGAGTGTCCCATAGCAGGGAAGCCCCTGTAGCAATCTTGTAGTTCGGATACTGCCAACCTTTCTGGAAAGGAATAGGTGATTCTTCTGTAGCTTCTTTCTCTTTCTTCTTAGGAAATACAGCACTTCCAAAGGTATATTCCACTACATCGCTATTCCACTGCCCGTTTTCTTCTAAAAACTCTTTAAAGAGTGTGCCATAAGTCTCGGCACTGCTTTTGGAGAGTGAGGTGATTACATAGAGAAATGATTCGGGGCGCGTCATCGCTACATATAACACATTTAGCTGGTCGAGGAGGTTTTGTTCGTGTAGTTGCATTATAAGCTCTTCGGCTTGTGCGTCGTAATTCACTAAACTTTTATTACTGTTTACCAGCAGATAGTCAAAACCGTTAAACTGTTCGTGGTCTACGGGAAACCAAAGTTTTTCAGTGTGAGTATCAATGAGTTTGCTATCGGCGAAAGCGTAGATAATCACGGGGGCAGAAAGCCCTTTGCTCTTGTGTACCGTCATCACGGTAATAGCGTTTAACCCTTCGGGCGAACTGATACTCAGTTTTTCTTGCTGGTCGTCCCAAAACTCCAGAAAATCGGCTAAGCCTCCTTTGCGCGCGTTCTTAAAATCGAATACAATATCCATAAAGTGAGTGAGATAAGCATCAGAAGGACGAGCGAGGTCAAAGCAATTCACCGCCAAAGCTACTCCTTCGTATAAAGAATATTGGTTGAACAACTCTATAGAAAACTCAAAATCGGCAAGGAAAGTATTTACGGGTTCCTCTACATATTTGCTGAGGAATAGGTGAGGGTCTTTAGTTTCTTTAAAACGAAGATAATCAAAGAGTAATTGCAGTTTAAGTTCTTCACTTTCGGGGTGATAAAGCAAGCGTAATAGGGTGACGAGAAATTGTACCGATGCCACGTTTTTCAGCAATAGCGAATCGGGGGAAATCACATTTCTTTGGTGTTCTGAAAGGAAAGAGGCAACGGCAGCTCCTTCGCGGTTAGTGCGCACCAATATAGTAATATCCTTATCGGCTGCCCCTGCTCGGTTAGCGTGTTCTATTTTCTCTAAAATCGCTTCACAATAACTCCGTTCGCGCGGTGAAAGTGCTACAACATTGCTATTGTCTTCTTCTGTAGGCACTTCTTCTTCTCCAACTTCTATAAACGAAAGATTGAAATAGCCTTCAGGTAGGAATTGGTCTTTTTTGTTTTTGGGATATTCCTGTGTAGAGTTTTTGTAAAGTTCTTTGTAGGTCTCACTTTGGAAAAGGTCTCCAGCAAACTTAAAAAAATGGTTGTTAAAATCGATAATGGCTTCTAAACTGCGGAAGTTTTCATTGAGGTCTTTCACTTCTCCTTTGATGCGGAAAGGGTTTACTTCATTGTTATACAGACTCATAAACTGTTCCGCTTTTCCTCCTCGCCAACGGTAAATCGATTGTTTGGCATCGCCTACAAGTAATACCGACCCGCACTTATTGTTCACCTCACTTTGCACTGCATTGAGGATAAGCGGTATAAAGTTCTGCCATTGCAGTACTGAAGTGTCTTGAAACTCATCGATAAAATAGTGGCGGAATTTCTCACCTATACGTTCGTAGATAAAAGGTGCAGGCTGGTTGCTGAGCTCTGAGGAAATCACTCCGTTGAACTCCCATATAGGCAAGATGTTTTCTTCTTCTTTAATGGTCTCTATTTCTTTTTGTATACGGTTGAGCAAAGCCAAAGGCACAACATATCTCAGCGCGTTGTTCGCAAAGGCAAGGGCACCAAAAGCTTTTTTGATTGCCAAAAACAAGTTGGCAATCATCTCTTGCAAACTATCTATCAGGGCAGTGTCGTACTTCTTAGCCGCTGAACCAGAATAAAGAGGTTCGCCTTCTAATAGATTGTTTTGCCAACCACTGCCCCACGAAGGTTCCTTAGGGTTGTCGGCAGTGAGGTTATCGAAGAATTTGTATAAATGTCCTCCATTAAAAGCACCTTTATCCAAACCGTGCTCACACATCAGTTGCATAAAGTCTTGGGCAGAAGTTTTAATGCTTTTCAGGGCATTGTTGCGTTGTTTGAGTAAGGTATTTTTAAGGATTAGAAAATCAGGTATTTCCTTGTCTTTCAGTGATTGTAATTGCTCGTAATGGTTCTCATTAGTAAGCATTTCGGCTACGCCTAATAATTCTTTAGTAGTATCCCAACTCTTGTCGTCGTCTATCTTTTCATTGGCGAAATCAATGAGCAATTGGGTAAGCTCGGGGTCGTTTCCTGCCTGATTCATCAAATTATCAACCGCTCGCTCTAGTAAAGCCTTGCTGTCCAACTGTACTTCAAAGAAAGGATTGAGGTGCAAATCCTGTGAAAAGTGGCGTATCAGTTGGTGATTGAACCCATCGATAGTACTGATATTAAAAGCTGCGTAGTTGTGCAGTATATGCTCCAAAGCCTTAGCCGAACGCGTTCTCAATTCTTCGTCGGGGAGATTCAATTCCTTTGCTAATTCACTAAACATAGCGTGAGGTTGGGTGAGCATTTTGTCCTCACTGAATACCCCCAATAACTCTATAATGCGGTTCTTCATTTCAAAAACCGCCTTATTGGTAAAGGTAATAGCGAGTAACTGCCTAAACAAATCGGGTTGCTTACTGCCGAGAATAATTCTCAGATAAGCTTTCACCAGACTGTAGGTCTTTCCAGAACCTGCCGAAGCGTTGTATATAGTATAATTTGCTGAAGGTGTATTCATTTTTTACCTCTTACCTTAAAACTGTGCAGCAGGAGCGGTATCGTTGTTGAGCTTCTTGTCTACCGAATTGTTCTTTCCTTTGGAGAAATCGTAGCTAACCCCTAATACAAACATATTGCGGTTGTTCTCTATGTAGGTATAGCTATGCTGGTTTACCAAACCTTCGTAACTGCTTTTCATCTTGTATTCCGAAGGCATTCCTAACCAAAACACACCACCTTTAAGTGTCCAGCTACCTAACTGGTATTCTATAAAAATATCATTGTTATTTTCATAAGTGCTCATAGTGTTGCCGTCTATGTAATAAATAGGAAAGTTGAAACTGTAATCTACCCTCAAATCTTTATAGGTAAAAGTAAGTGATAGGTTGTTATCGATATAATTATTGCGAGCGCGTAGTCCAGCATCAGTAACCAAAGTCTCATGTGTAGGGGCTATATTAGCTGAAAATACAAATAAATCATTCCTTAATGGTTTAAAAGTACCATCTAATGAAAAACCAAACTCCTCGTGATATTTACTGTTTTCATAAGTGCTGAGTATTCCATTGCGTACGGGGTCTTTGATATAAATATCAGTAATTACTCGTTGGGTGTTTTTGTAGAAGGGTTGAAGGTTAAAATCGGTGTACTCATTGTTGAAAGTATAAGAGAGTCCAGTCCAAAATATATGTTGTGATTTTAGGTAAGGATTTCCTGTCTCCAAGATGTTTGGTGCTTGTTGCGCTATATTGCTACTGAGTTCTGCACTACGCGGACTGCGGGGTACATAGTAACTTGTGAGGCGCAAACTCTGGTTATTAGCGAGTTCATAACCCAACACTACCTTCGGCGTAAATACCCATTCGGTAAAAGTGTTTTCGGCACTACGATTGTGGGTGTGGGTAAGCCCAGCACTGGCTCTGTACATAAAATTAGCCTTTTTGCCTACAAACTCGGTGTACAAATACTGATTGGTATAGGTAACATCGTAAGCCGAAATACCTGCCAAGTTACGTAAATCGTTGTCGATAAAAGTACTGCTAATGCGGTAGCCCGAATTGAGTTTGCCTATAGTAAACTGATGAGTATGTGCTACTTCACCTACCCAACCGCGTTGCTTTACTTTCAAATCCATATCATCGTCGTACACATTCTGATGGGTTGCGGTCTCCCATTCCTTTGAGAGGTTCTCTTTGGTAGTGTTATAATAGCTCCCCACGACGTTTACGCTCAATTCATCGCGTTTGCCTAATTTTTTAGAGAAGTATAGGTCTAATTTGGGGCGCAACCAGTGGTCGTGATTTTTACCTGATAATGTGTGATGGCTAACCGTTGTTCCTTGTGTAAATAGGTTTACGCCATTGCTATGTGCAGAGCGATTCAAAAGTTCCATTTCGGCTTTAGCTTGGAAACTATAGTTTTGTGGTACTACTGCGCTATAACGCACTGAGGCGTTGTGCGCATTATAGCTAAACCCCGATTTTGACTGTTGGTCGTTTGCATAACGCACACCCGATAGTTCGTAATCGGAGTGTTTTTCATAGTATCTATCGTTGTAATTGCGAAACTCCAATTTGTATTCCACTCCCAACGTATGTTTGCCTTTGGTGTAGTTACCATAAGCCGAAGCATCTACAAAACCCGTAGTAAGTGCCGAAAGCGCATCCACCCCTACCGAATACCCCTCTTCAGCCGAACGTGTGATGATGTCCACCACTGTGTCAGCCCTATTGCTCCAGCGCGCAGGCGGAATATCGTAATAGTCTATGCGTGCCACGTTTTGAGGGGCAATACCGCGTATTTGCAAGTCAGTTGCCTCTACACCGTTTACCAATACCAAGAGCGTACCCCTTTTAAGGGTAGCAATCTGGTTGGTTACAGGATTGAGGTGCAGGTTGGGCAAACTGCGCAAGAGGTCTTTGGCATAGCGAGCTTGTTCCACAGCTTTCTTTTCAAAGGTAAAACTCGCCTTATCGGTATATTGTGTTTTGCGCTGTGCTTTTACAATTACCTCATTGAGCACAATCGTATCCAAAGGTGTTTCAGGCACTACTTCTTGCGCTGTAGTGGTCATAAAATAAACTAATAGTAAGCTGGTTAAAAGGAGTTTCATATTTTATCCTGCAAACTCGTCTAACATATCCAAAGATGGTACAAAGAAAAGTGTCCCTGTTTCGGCAGTGCTGAAATCTAATAGGCGGTCGTAATTGCCAGCAGGCTTGCCTATAAACATATTAGTGAGCATCTTTTCTACCGTGCTAAACGTATTGGCATAGCAGATGAAGTAAGTGCCCATTTGGTGACTTACGGGGTCGTGGAAAGGCATATTGTCTCTCACTACTTTCAAATCATCGCCTACATTGGCAAGTGCCGAGTGCGCATTGGTAGGCTTGGTATCCTCGTCCATTTCTATGTCCATTTCTTTGCTACGCCCTATTACTTTTTCTTGTTCGCTAACGGGGAGCACACGCCAAGCGTTCATATCGTGTACGTATTTTTGTACGAATAGATAACTTCCTCCTTGGTAATCGGGGTCTTCATCACCCACTACGGCAAACTGTTCGCGTTCTGCGCCACGCGGGTTTTCGGTACCGTCTACAAAACCAATGATAGCGCGTCCGTCCCAATATCTAAACCCTTGTACGTTTACAATACCATTGGCGATGGGTTGCATTACCTCGCTAATGGCAGCTGCCATATCGTAAGCCAAACTTTGGTTGTGCGCGCGGATATGAAAGTGTAAGTCGCCTTCGGTGGCTACAGCCGTGTGTTTACTACCTCTGATGGGCTCAAAATCTTTGAGTTCTTTGGGGAGCGGTTTGGGTAACCCCAAAGTAAGCCACGCTCTATGGCTAATGCCTATGGTTACACTAGCACGACCTTCAGGAAAGCGGTCGGCTACCGAGTTGTTGAGGTTTCCTACCAAACCACATACTTTTGCAAAAGTATTATTAAGCAATGTCTTGTCTATATCTTTTTTAAATGCCCATACCAAAAATATGGTATTGTTATTAGGCAAGTCTGTTACATTCTGATAATTCATTATATTAAGTACTTTTAATTTTTTAGGGATATTTCACGTGCTCTTTTCTTAACTTCAGTATAAGGTCTCAACAATCCGTTATTAGCTTGCTCAATACCTCTTTCTGTGGAAGCTAATTACCCTTTTGTGAAATAAGTTTTTCTTCTGTCAAAAGAAATCTGTTTTTCCTTGAGCCATTCTTTTACTAATAATTGCTCTTCGGTGTATAAAGGTTGTGTACTATGATGTTCATAGTTCATTCATTTTATAACTTCCTAAATTCACTGATGTTCTACCGAATAATCGTTTGAGTTCTATCAGGTCCCACCGATACTACTTTGATGGGCACTTCGAGTTCTTTCTCTAAGAAACTGATATAATCCAAAAGTTCTTTGGGTAGTTGCTGGTAATTAGTGAGTTTGGTAAGGTCTTGTTGCCAGCCTTTGAGTTCCGTATATACAGGCGTTACGTTCTGTTCTTCTATATTGTAAGGCAAGTGCTTGATTTCTTTTCCTTTATAAAGATATGATGTACATACTTTTAAAGTCTCAAAACCGCTGAGCACATCGGCTTTCATCATTGTAAGTTCGGTAACTCCGTTTACCTGTACAGCGTATTTAAGGGCTACCAAATCAAGCCAACCACAACGGCGACGCCTACCGGTAGTGGCTCCAAATTCGCGACCTACTTGGGTCATTGTTTCGCCCACTTCGTCGAACAGTTCGGTAGGGAAAGGCCCACTGCCCACACGGGTTGTATAAGCCTTAAAGATACCTATTACCTCACCAATACTGCGAGGGGCTACACCTAAGCCCGTACAAGCTCCAGCAGCCGTTGTGTTCGACGAGGTTACAAACGGATAGGTACCAAAATCAATGTCCAACATAGAACCTTGTGCTCCTTCGGCAAGTATTTTCTTACCCTTTTTGAGGGCTTGGTATAGGTATTCTTCACTGTCGATAAGCTGAAACTCTTTCAGCACTTTTATCGCTTCAAAAAACTCAGCTTCTAACTCTTGTAGGTTATACTGGATATCCACCTTGTAGTTAGCGAGCATTTCTTCGTGTTTATCGGTGAGGTTACGGTAACGCTCGTTAAAGTCACTGAGCTCTATATCGCCCACGCGCAAGCCGTTACGACCTGTCTTATCCATATAAGTAGGACCTATACCTTTAAGAGTAGAACCTATTTTAGCTTTACCTTTGGAAGCTTCCGAAGCAGCATCTAAGAGGCGGTGAGTAGGCAAGATAAGGTGTGCTTTGCGCGAGACGAGCAAATTCTGTTTCAGGTTTACCTCGTAAGGAGCGAGTGCCTCTATTTCTTTTTTGAAAATGATAGGGTCTATCACCACCCCATTGCCTATAATATTTACAGCACCCTTGTGGAAGATTCCCGACGGAATAGTGTGTAACACGTGTTTAATACTGTTAAATTCAAGAGTATGCCCTGCGTTAGGACCTCCTTGAAAGCGTGCGATAATGTCGTAGTTTTGCGTAAGGACATCTACTATTTTTCCTTTTCCTTCGTCTCCCCACTGAAGACCTAATAATAAATCTACTGCCATTTTTGTTTCTTTTATTTAGTTGCTCTCTCTTCTTTTGGGGCATCTGCTTTGCGTGTACCGTAAAAATAAAGAGAGTGATTGCTAATATTAATGTTAAAAACCTCTTCTATGGTTTTCTGTATTGCTTGAATACGAGGGTCGCAAAACTCCACAATCTCACCCGTATCGGTAAGGATTACGTGGTCGTGCTGACGGTCAAAATACGATTTCTCATAATACGCTTGGTTTTGTCCAAACTGATGTTTGCGTACCAAACCACATTCCAGCAAGAGTTCAATCGTGTTGTAGAGGGTCGCTCTACTCACCCGATATTTTTTCTTTTTCATATTTTCATAGAGGGTCTCTATGTCAAAATGGTCGTTGTATTCGTAAATCTCCTTCACAATCGCATAGCGTTCAGGGGTCTTACGGTGTCCGTTGTCTTCCAAATATTTGGTAAGCACCTTTTTTACAATCTCCAAGTTCTCTTCGGAGGTGTTTTTTTTATCTTTCTCAGCTATATTTTTCATATATTAAATATGTTTTTCAATAAAGGGCAAAAGTACTATTTATTTTTCAGAAAACAAAACACTGCTATTATTTTTCAAAGCAAACACACCTCAGCCTCGCTACATTCGCTGTCTTAGCATTGCTTCAATTCCCCCTTTGAAGGTAGCCAACGATAGCTGGGTATGTGTAAAGGGAGAGGTTTGTCACCTTTTCCAGCTTGTCCCCCTTCGGGGGTTCGGGGGCTTACCGAATAAGTGAGTCGCTACATTCGCCCTCTTAGCATAGCCTCAATTCCCCCTTTGAAGGTAGCCAGCAATAGCTGGGTATGTGTAAAGGGAGAGGTTTGTCACTTTTTTCAGCTTGTCCCCCTTTGGGGGTTCGGGGGCTTACTGAATAAGTGCCTCGCTACATTCGCCCTTTTCCTTCACACTCCCCCCTAGTGCCTATGCCCTAAGGCCTAGTGCCTCTTCTCTTTTCTTTCGCCTCGAAACCCTTATTTTAACATTTTTAGCCTTGTTGTATTGTACTATGAATCAATTATTTGTATACCCTTTCTATACCAATCGTCCAAGATTCGTATAAGCTTCCTATAAGTTCTCTATAAGCTAACCCCACCCTCCTTATAGTCTTTTTTCACCAAAATCTCTCCTACTCCTATTCCGAACTTCTCCGTTTTATTTCGCTCTCTATAACCTATCCGATTATCCGACAAGTCTCACCTATCAATAAACGATTTTTATCACTACTCATTTTCTAATTCTCTCATTTTCTAATTTCTGGCATTATTGGTATTAAAAAAATATTTCCTACCTTTGCAGTCTAAATTCATTGAACAGCATATATGAAACTTCAAAACATCATCATTACCATAGCCTCGCTATTCACATTGCAAAGCTGTATCAAAAGCGAAGCCCCAAATACCGAAGCCGATATCCTAACCTGTGAGGTCGACGGCAATCTGCTCATTCGTGAGCCTATAATCCAAAACACTGAGGTAAAACTCTACGTAACCGATTTAGATAAAGTAAAAAATCTCGCCCCTCGCTTCACCCTTACACAAGGGGCAACAATCAGTCCTACTAGCGGTACCGTACGCGACTTCTCTACCCCTCAAACTTATGTGGTAACCTCTGAGGACGGTAATTGGCAGAAAACTTATAAAGTGAGTTGTCTTACTAACGAAATTATCGCTCACTATCACTTCGAAAACGCTCGTATTACTGATGGTTACTACACTTTTTACGATACCTCAGTAAGCGGACAAGAAATCGCTTGGAGTAGCGGAAATGCAGGTTTTAAATTTACCAACAGTAATGCTAAACCCGATGAGTTCCCTACAAGTCAGAGTGAGAGTGGATA
Source organism: Capnocytophaga sp. oral taxon 902 (assembly GCF_013394735.1). Lineage (NCBI taxonomy): Bacteria > Pseudomonadati > Bacteroidota > Flavobacteriia > Flavobacteriales > Flavobacteriaceae > Capnocytophaga > Capnocytophaga sp. oral taxon 902. The sequence goes on along the minus strand of NZ_CP058261.1, from coordinate 597,146 downwards.
CAGAGGGAAATGCGTGAAACTCGTAACACAAAGCACAGGGGTTTTAGGAAAAACTTTTGGTGCTCCTATCGCAGCTGGTAATCTCTTCACAGGAAGTTTTGAAATAAATTTGTTCACCCCTGCAAAATCTACCCATTTCGGGATTCCTTTCAAAAGAAAACCTACCCATCTCTCAGGATATTATAAATACAAAGCTGGTGAAAAACTCACCGATAAAAACGGCAATGTAATACCTAACCAAAAAGACAAATGTGATATTTATGCAGTGTTCTACGAGGTAACTTCTCAAGTACCTCATTTAGATGGTACTAACATTAAAACGCACAATAATATAGTGTTAATGGCACAACTAACCGACAAGAGAGAAACCGATAATTGGGTACAGTTCTCTATTCCTTTTAAAACAATAAAAGGTCGCTCTATCGATACTAAAAAATTAAAAGAAGGAAAGTATAGTCTCGCTATAGTACTTAGTTCCAGTGAAAAAGGTGCTGATTTTACAGCAGCCGTAGGTAGTACTCTTTATGTAGATGAAATGCAATTGTCTTATGAATAATGAAGTTATGAAAAAGAATATCGTTATTGTATGCTTAATGCTATTGAGCTGTTTTTCATACGCGCAAAACGAACGTACTGAAACGCTTGTACAATCAGAAGCTAAAGGTTGGGAATACGAACTAAAAGCTGGCGTAAATATAGGAGGTGCAAGCCCAATACCACTCCCTAAAGAAATACGGAAGATAAAGGGATATAGCCCAAAGTTTAATGGCTCATTTGAAGGAACTGTAACCAAATGGCTTACTCCTAAATGGGGTATCTCAGCTAGCTTACGATTGGAAGAAAAGGGTATGGAAACCGATGCAAATGTAAAGAACTACGGAATGGAGATTATAGAACAAGGTAACCACGTAGCGGGTTATTGGACGGGTGATGTACATACTACTTACAAAAGTTCATTTGTTACCCTGCCCATATCACTGAACTATCGCCTTGCCAATCGTTGGAAACTGCGCTTAGGTACATTTGTTTCTTACCGTATGGACGGCAATTTCTCAGGCTATGTTACCGAAGGTTATTTGCGAGAAGGTAGTCCTATCGGTGAGAAAGTAAGTTTCACTAACGGACAGATAGCCTCTTATGATTTTAGCAATCATCTCCGCCATTGGCATTGGGGCACACTGATAGGAGGCTCTTGGCAAGCGTTCAAGCATTTCAATATCAATGCTGAATTCACCTACGGAATAAATAATATCTTTAAAAAGGACTTTAAAACAATTACTTTTGATATGTATCCCATCTATATGAATATAGGTTTTGGGTATCACTTTTAAGCACTTTATAATATCTTAATTCTTAAAAGAAATATATGACAAAGTTATTTGTAAAAAATATGGTCTGCCATCGTTGTATAATAGTACTCGATGAACAGTTAAAAGCATTAGGCTTAACACCACAAAGCATCAATTTGGGTGAAATTACTTTTACACAGGAACTTTCGTCTGATGAGATACAAGCTATCAAACAAGCTCTCTTACCCTTAGGATTTGAGGTGATGAACGATAAGAAAAGTGTTGTTATTGAAAAAATTAAATCTATCATTATCAATTTGATACATAACCAAGACAACAAACTATCGTTTAACCTTTCTGAAATACTCAGCAGTGAATTAGGTCGAGATTACGGGGCTTTATCGCGTTTGTTTTCTGAGGTAGAAGGTAGAACAATTGAAAAATTCTTTATTGCTCAAAAGATTGAGAGAGTAAAGGAACTCTTAGTATATGACGAACTGACGCTTAGTGAAATAGCTTATCAACTCAACTATTCAAGTGTAGCGCACTTAAGCAATCAGTTTAAAAAAGTTACAGGACTCACTCCTAGCTTTTTCAAGCAGATAAAAGATAACAAACGTAAGTCTTTAGATGAGGTTTAAAATCTTACAAATTAAATACAAAATTGTGTAATATCCAAGTAGATGTTTTGCTGTATCTTTGCAGTGTAAAACAAATAACTTTTTAACATTTACAATTTATGGAATACAATATAGAAGGTATGGGGTGCACAGGTTGCGCCAATACCGTACAAAAAAAACTCTCTGAAGTAGCAGGCGTAACAGCTGTTACCGTAGATTTCGCTACTAAAAAAGCTACTGTCGAAACCGATAGAGAAATCCCTTTTGAAGCTCTTGAAAAAGCCTTAGAGGGTACTCATTATAGCATTCATCAGGCTTCAAATTCTGAGGGTTCTGGTGTTTTCTATTGTCCTATGCATTGCGAAGGCGATAAAACCTACGACCACCCTGGTGATTGTCCCGTATGTGGTATGCACTTGGTAGAACAAGTAGGAGGAGCTCAACAACAATATCATCACCACCACGAAGAATCCCCAAAAAAAGCTAAAGGCTCTGGTGTTTTCTATTGTCCTATGCACTGCGAAGGCGATAAAACCTACGACCACCCTGGTGATTGTCCCGTATGTGGTATGGATTTAGTAGAGCAAGTAGGAGGAGCTCAACAACATCATCACCACGAAGAATCTCCAAAAAAAACTAAAGGCTCTGGTGTTTTCTATTGTCCTATGCACTGCGAAGGCGATAAAACCTACGATCACCCCGGTGATTGTCCTATATGTGGTATGGATTTAGTAGAGCAAGTAAGCACAGAAGTAGCTTTTCCCCCTTCGGGGGGTAGGGGGCTAAGTGCAGAAGACCAAAAACGCAAAAAGTTACGTCGTCATTTTTGGGGTGCAGTAGCTTTTACACTCCCTATCTTTATCATCGCAATGAGCGGAATGTGGCACGACAATCCGCTGTATGAGCTAATGCCCGTAAGTGCTTGGAACTGGGTACAGTTTGCGTTATCACTACCCGTAGTGTTTTATTTCTGCTGGATATTCTTCGAAAGGGCTTGGCGCAGTATCAAGACCTTGCACTTCAATATGTTTACCCTCATAGGGATAGGTGCTGGCGTAGCTTGGCTTTTCAGTGTAGTAGGACTGTTAGTTCCTGATATGTTTCCTGAACAATTTAAAGAACACGGCTCAGTACACTTGTATTTCGAAGCAGCTACCGTCATTCTCACTTTGGTACTCTTAGGGCAAGTGCTCGAAGCCGATGCCCACAGTCGTACCCAAAGTGCTATCAAAAAACTATTGAACTTAGCGCCTAATGAAGCTACTAAAATTATTCACGGCAAAGAAGTAACCGTATCTATAGAAGAAGTGAAAAAAGGCGATTTGCTTCGGGTAAAACCTGGGGAGAAAATCCCTGTTGATGGTGTAATTACCGAAGGCAGTGCCAGCATAGACGAGAGTATGATTACGGGCGAACCTATTCCTGCGGAAAAAGAAGTGGGCAATAAGGTATCGGCAGGTACGCTCAATGGTATGCAGTCCTTTGTGATGCAAGCCGAAAAGGTAGGTAGCGATACCCTGCTCTCTCAAATCGTACAGTTGGTACAACAAGCCAGCAGTAGTAGGGCTCCTATTCAAAATTTAGCCGACAAGATAGCCTCTTACTTTGTACCTATTGTGATAGGTATTTCAGTGCTTACCTTTGTGATATGGTCGGTTTTTGGAGGTGAAAATGCTTACGTATACGCCCTGCTCAATGCCGTAGCAGTATTGATTATCGCTTGTCCTTGTGCACTCGGTTTAGCCACCCCTATGTCGGTAATGGTAGGCGTAGGCAAAGGGGCTCAAAACGGCATCTTGATACGCAATGCCGAAGCCTTAGAAGTGATGAACCGCGTTAATACTTTGGTTGTAGATAAAACGGGTACCCTCACCGAAGGTAAACCCAGTGTGAGTCGTGTGCTCACTTTTGGCAATACTACCGAAAAAGACTTGCTACAAACGCTTTACAGTCTTAACAAGCAAAGCGAACACCCGCTTGCCAAAGCTACCAATACATATGCTCAAGCACAAGGCATTACTCCCTTACCTTTCACCCACTTTGAAGCCATAGCGGGCAGAGGAGTAAAAGCCTCTTTTGAAGGAAAAGATTATTTCTTTGGCAACGAACGCCTAATAGAAGAACTCAATATAGCTTTGCCCGAAGAAGTAAGCACTGCTGTAAAAGCGGAACAGGAGCAAGGAAAGACCGTTTCGCTCGTAGTCGTAGAAAACCAAGTGATAGGAGCAGTCGCCATAACCGATAAAGTAAAAGCTTCTACTGCTGAAGCGATACAAGAGTTACAAGATTTAGGGGTAGAAATCGTGATGCTCACCGGTGATAATCCGCTTACAGCTGAGGCAGTAGCCAAAGAAATAGGTATCACTCAGTACAAAGCGGGAATGCTTCCTCAAAACAAGCAAGAGGAAGTAGTGCGTTTGCAAGCGGAAGGTAAAATCGTAGCAATGGCAGGCGATGGTATCAACGATGCTCCTGCTTTAGCACAAGCCAATGTGGGTATCGCAATGGGTAACGGAACTGATATTGCGATAGAAAGTGCTAAAATCACTTTGGTAAAAGGCGACTTGAGCGGAATTGTCAAAGCCAAAAAACTCAGCAAAGCGGTGGTGAAAAACATACGCGAAAATCTTTTCTTTGCGTTAGTGTATAACAGCGTAGGTATTCCCGTTGCAGCAGGGGTACTATACCCTATCTTTGGTATCCTTCTTTCTCCTATGTTGGGTGCCTTAGCAATGAGCTTTAGCTCTGTAAGTGTTATAAGTAATGCTTTAAGATTGAGAAGAACGAAATTATAAAGAATAAAAAAAGCGATACAGAATGTTAATCTCCTCTTAATAAATCAATTTCAGCTACTAACTCTTATTTCCTTCTTTAAACCGAATATAAATTAAGGTTTTTGTACATTTTTTATTGTACAACTGATAAAAATGCCGTACTTTTGTAGCGAAATTGTTTAACGTAATATATACATATATAAAACTATAAAACGAATGGCAGGATTATTTAAAACATCTGTTGCAAGGAAGGTGACGATGGCTCTTTCGGCACTCTTTCTCATTCTCTTTCTAATCATTCACTTTGCGGTAAACTTCACCTCTGTGATTAGCGAGAGTACTTTCAACGAGCTATCTCATTTTATGGGCACCAATCCTCTTATTCAGTTTGCTATGCAACCTGTATTGCTCGCTGGGGTGTTGTTCCACTTCATTATGGGATTTGTCTTGGAAATCCAAAACAAAAAAGCTCGTGGTAGTGAGGCATATTACAGCTATAATGGGGGGGCTAACTCCACTTGGATGTCTCGTAATATGATTATCACAGGAGTGGTGATTCTTCTCTTCTTAGGGTTGCACCTCTATGATTTTTGGGTAGGCGAAATGAACTACAAGTACATCGAGCAATTACCTCCAAACCCCGACCGCTACTACGAAGAATTAGTAGAGAAATTCCACAACCCTGTGCGTGTGGGTATTTATGTGTTAGCCTTTATCGCTTTGGCTTTGCACTTGCTACACGGCTTTCAATCATCTTTCCAATCTATGGGCTGGAAAGACGATGAGCGCAAAAAGTTTATCAGCTGCGTTGGCAATTGGTATTCTTACATTATCTGTGGAGGCTTTATCTTCATCGCCCTCTTCCATTACATTAAATTTTTAACAGCTTAATCTTATGAGTACATTAGATTCTAAAATTCCTGAAGGTCCTATAGCGGACAAATGGACGAAATATAAAGACCATATCAACCTCGTAAACCCTGCTAACAAGCGTAATATCGATGTGATTGTGGTAGGTACTGGCTTGGCAGGAGGTTCGGCTGCAGCTACCCTCGCTGAATTAGGCTACAACGTGAAAGCATTTGCTTACCAAGATTCTCCTCGTCGTGCACACTCTATCGCTGCTCAAGGGGTATCAATGCCGCTAAAAACTATATGGGCGATGGCGACTCTATCTATCGCTTGTTCTACGATACTGTAAAAGGAGGTGACTACCGCGCTCGTGAGGCAAACGTATACCGTCTTGCTGAAGTATCTGGCAACATCATCGACCAATGTGTGGCGCAAGGCGTACCTTTCGCTCGTGATTACGGCGGACTCTTAGACAACCGTTCTTTCGGTGGGGTATTGGTTTCTCGTACTTTCTATGCCAAAGGTCAAACAGGACAACAGCTCTTGCTCGGTTGCTATGCCGCAATGAACCGCCAAATCGCTCGTGGTAAAATTGATATGTACAACCGCCACGAAATGCTCGATGTGGTAATCGTAGACGGTAAAGCTCGTGGTATCATCGCTCGTAACCTTGTTACTGGTGAAATTGAACGCCACTCTGCTCACGCGGTGGTTATCGCTTCTGGTGGTTATGGTAACGTATACTTCCTTTCAACCAATGCGATGGGCTCTAACGCTACCGCAGCTTGGAAAATCCACAAAAAAGGTGCTTACTTTGCTAACCCTTGCTTCACTCAAATTCACCCTACTTGTATTCCTCGTTCGGGTGACTATCAGTCTAAATTAACTTTGATGTCCGAATCATTGCGTAACGACGGACGTATTTGGGTACCTAAGAAAATGGAAGATGCTGTAGCGATACGCGAAAAACGCAAAAAACCTACTGAAATTCCCGAAGAAGACCGCGATTACTACTTGGAACGCCGTTACCCTGCTTTCGGTAACCTCGTGCCTCGTGACGTGGCTTCACGTGCTGCTAAAGAGCGTTGCGATGCAGGCTATGGAGTAAACGAAACAGGTGAAGCTGTTTATTTGGATTTCTCTTCTGCTATCGAACGTTACGGTAAAGAACAATGTAAAATCCACGGTGTAGAACCTACTAAAGAAGAAGTTACAAAACGCGGTGAAAAAATCGTAGAAGCTAAATACGGCAACCTTTTCCAAATGTACGAAAAGATTGTAGCCGAAAACCCTTATAAAACACCAATGATGATTTATCCTGCTACTCACTACACTATGGGTGGTATTTGGGTAGATTACAACTTGATGACCACTATCCCTGGTTGTTATGCTATTGGTGAGGCAAACTTCTCCGACCACGGAGCAAACCGCTTAGGAGCTTCTGCCTTGATGCAAGGTTTAGCCGATGGTTACTTCGTATTACCTTACACTATTGGCGATTACTTAGCCGCTGATATCCGTACTGGTAAAATCCCTACTGATACTCCTGAGTTTGACGAAGCAGAACGCATCGTAAAAGAGCGTTTGGCTTACTTCATCAACAATAAGGGTACGCACTCTGTAGATTACTTCCACAAGAAACTTGGTAAAGTGATGTGGGATAAAGTAGGTATGGCACGTAATGCAGAAGGCTTGAAAGAAGCTATCAAAGAAATACGCGAAATACGCGAAGATTTCTGGAAAAACGTAAAAGTACCTGGTGAACTCACTGGTATGAATGTAGAGCTTGAAAAAGCGGGTCGTGTAGCCGACTTCCTTGAACTTGGTGAGTTATTTGCTAAAGATGCTTTAGAGCGTAATGAGTCTTGTGGTGGTCACTTCCGCGAAGAGTATCAAACTCCTGATGGTGAAGCCCTCCGCGACGACAAAAACTATGCTTATGTAGCCGCTTGGCAATACACTGGTAATCCTAAAGAAGTAGTGAATACCTACAACCCTAGTGAAGAGGTAATGCATAAAGAATTTCTTGTATTTAAAGATATTGAATTGAAACAACGTAGTTATAAATAGAAAGATATGGCAACGATGAACCTAACACTCAAAGTGTGGCGACAAAAAAACTCGCAAGAGAAAGGTCGTATGGTAGATTATAAAGTAACCAACATTTCAGACCATATGTCTTTTTTGGAAATGTTGGATGTACTCAACGAACAACTCATTGAAAAAGGAGAAGAACCTGTAGCATTCGACCACGATTGCCGTGAAGGTATTTGCGGTATGTGCTCTCTCTTCATCAATGGGGAAGCTCACGGACCCGACCGTGGGGTAACTACTTGTCAGTTGCATATGCGTATGTTCAAAGATGGTGATACCATCACTATTGAACCTTGGCGCGCTACTGCTTTCCCTGTTATTAAAGACTTGATGGTAGATAGAACTGCTTTTGAACGCATTCAACAAGCAGGAGGATATATCTCTGTGAACACTTCTGGTAATACGCAAGATGCCAACGCTATTCCTATCCCTAAACGCGATGCCGACCGCTCTATGGACGCTGCGGCTTGTATAGGTTGTGGAGCTTGTGTGGCTACTTGTAAAAACTCTTCGGCTATGCTGTTTGTGGCTGCCAAAGTATCGCAATTTGCCCTCCTTCCTCAAGGTCGTGTAGAGGCTACCGAGCGCGTACTCAATATGGTAAACCAAATGGAACACGAAGGTTTTGGTAACTGTACCAACACTGGTGCCTGCGAAGTAGAATGCCCTAAAGGTATTTCACTTGAAAATATCGCACGCCTCAATAGAGAATACCTCAAAGCAAGTATTCGTTAATTAGCAAATTTGAAAATTAGCAAATAAAAAACTGTCTCAAAATTTTTGAGGCAGTTTTTATTATCTCTTATTTACTTCCTCTCAGTACTGGGTTCAACTCATCATCATTGTACATTTTCATTTGTTTATACACCTTCATATACTTTCTGCCAGTGGCGATATCGTCTAAAAGCTGGTCAAGAGCGGTAGAGAGGTCTTTTTTCTGTTCGAGGAGAACATTCAGTTTTTCTTGGCATTTAGCGCGATGCTCAGGAGTGGCATCGGGGCGGTTCACTTCTTCCTTCATATGGTAAATTTTCAGTGCTAAAATCGAAAGCCTATCCACTGCCCAAGCAGGACTCTCGGTGTTGATAGTAGCCTCAGGAACTGGTTTCACCTCCTTATACAAGTCTAAAAAATAGCTATCAATATACTCTACCATATCAGTGCGATCTTGGTTAGAAGCATCAATTTTGCGTTTGAGGTCGAGGGCAGCCACTGGGTCGATGTTCGGGTCGCGAATGATATCCTCGTAATGCCATTGCACGGTGTCAATCCAGTTCTTGCGATAAAGCAAGTGATTGAGCAAGTCGGTTGATGGATAAGGGTTTGTAAAAGACTGATATACATCGTCGGCAATGTGGTATTGCCCAATACTTTCTTCAAATATTTTAAAAGCTTTTTCTGAAAACATAGTCATTAATTTTTGGGCAAATATAAAGTTTTTCTTTAATAAATCAAACCTTTTACGTAACTTTGCCACAAATTTTAATTTTTCTATGAAATACTTCATTTTTATTATCACTTTATTCACCCTCATTATGGAAAACCTACAAGCACAAAACAACGCTGATAATCAAACTATTTATCAGTTTACTGTAGAAGATATCAATGGCAAACCCTTTGCCCTTGCCAACCTCAAAGGCAAGAAAGTAATGATTGTTAATACTGCCTCAAAATGCGGTCTCACCCCTCAATACAAAGAACTCGAAGCGCTTTATCAGCAGTATAAGGATAGAGATTTTATCATTATAGGGTTCCCCGCTAATAATTTCTTAGGACAAGAACCAGGTAGTAATGAACAAATCGCTTCATTTTGCAGTATCAACTATGGAGTAACATTCCCGATGATGAGCAAAATATCGGTAAAAGGAAAGAATATGCACCCTCTATATCAGTTTCTTACCCAGAAAGCGAAAAACGGTGTAGAAGATTCTAAAGTAAAATGGAATTTTCAAAAATACCTCATCGGACGAAACGGCAAATTAGAAAAGGTAATCGACCCTAAAACCTTACCTTCTAGCGATGAAGTGAAACAATGGATTGAAAAATAACACTGATAACAATGCTGAAAAAACTATTTGCAAATTACCGCTTTATCACAATACTATGGTTTGCCCTTGCGCTGGCGACTGTAGTGCAGAACGTATGGATAGCAGGCAAGTTCAACAACTACCTAATTTTTGACGGGGTATTTTGGCATACCTTCAAGCAATTGCCCTTATACCTCCCCTATCCTGACGAGTATTTTGATACAAACCATTACGGTATCTTATTCAGTGCGGTTATCGCTCCTTTTGCCTTGTTACCCAAGTGGATAGGTTGTACTTTGTGGATAATGGCAAATGCAGCTTTCTTATATTGGGCAATTAGGCAATTGCCTCTCTCTAAAAATGCAATTATAGCGGTACTGCTCATTGCTGCTCACGATATGTATACCGCAGCAGCTATGCAGCAGTTCAATATCAGTGTGATAGCACTATTAGTAGGTGCTTTTGTGTTTATAGAACGCAGGCAGAGTCATTGGGCAACCTTGCTTATTGTAATAGGTACACTCACTAAACTCTATGGCATTGTAGGCTTAGCATTTTTCTTCTTTGCTAAGGACAAATGGCGATTTATTTGGTCGGGGTTATTTTGGCTCATCATTTTATTTTGTTTGCCAATGTTCTACTCTTCACCCGATTATGTAGTTTCTCAATATTTTGATTGGTATGCTTCTTTAGCTGAAAAGAATGTATCCAACCTAAATACCACCACTTACAACTTGCAAAACCTATCACTTTTAGGCTTTTTGCAACGCACAGGCATTTATAACAACAACAGTATGGTTATTCTCCTCGGGTTAGGGCTATTTGCACTACCTTATTTGCGCATTCAGCAGTATAAAAATCTCAATTTTAGATTGCTGTTATTAGCTTCAGTGAGTATTTTCCTCTGTTTGTTTAGCACAGGTACTGAAAATAGCACTTATATAGTAGCTTATGTGGGGGTTGGGATATGGTTTATGGTAAGTGAGCTCCATCCTAAACTCAAAATAACCTTATTGGTATTGGCTATGTTAGGCTCACTCTCCCCTACTGATTTATTCAAGCCACTGAAAGAACCTTACATTATCCGATATTCGTTAAGAGCTGTACCCGTAACCTTGGTTTGGCTTGCAATAGTGTATGAAATGTTATTTATTCAGGTAAGAGATAAAAAAGATGAAAACAATAGAAATAATAGTACCGTGTTATAACGAAAGTGAAAATATACGTCCGTTATATGAGGCTATACAGCGTGTTTTTGCTGAAAAACTCCCTGATTATAGCTATACTTTGCTTTTTGTAAACGACGGCAGCAGCGATAATTCTCTTGAGGTGCTCAAATCTTTAGTTGAAAGTGATATGCGCGTGAAATATCTATCGTTTTCGCGTAACTTTGGTCACCAATTAGCAGTAAAAGCAGGATTAGACCACTCGTTTGCTGATGCTGTTATCTCTATGGATTGCGATTTGCAACACCCTCCTGCCCTTTTGCCCGAGCTCATTGCCAAATGGGAAGAAGGCTATCAAGTAGTGGCAACTTTGCGCACCTATCCGGCTGATACTCCTAAAAAGAAACAAAAAAGCTCTCAACAGTTTTACAAACTTCTCAATCTGCTTTCGGATATAGAAATCAAAGAAGGTTCAGCTGATTTTAGACTTTTAGACCAATCGGTGGTAAGGGTCATTCGCTCTATGAAAGAGAACGAACCTTTCTTGCGAGGCATCGTGCCTTGGGTAGGATTCCGCCAAACTTACATCCCTTACACTGCAGCTTCTCGTTTTGCAGGTGAAAGTAAATACACAGTTAAGAAGATGCTACAATTAGCGATTACAGGTGTTACGGCTTTCAGTATCAAACCCTTATATTTCGCTGTATTTTTAGGCTTTGCATTCTCTGCCCTATCACTATTATACATTCCTTATGTGATATACGCCTTTGCAAGTGGCACTGAAATATCGGGCTGGGCTTCACTGATTATGACGATTGTTTTCTTTGGTGGGTTACAACTCATCATTTTAGGTATCATAGGTATTTACATAGGAAAAATCTTTAAACAAACTAAAGACCGACCTTGTTATATTATTCAAGAACAAAAATTGTAAATAAAAACACATAAAAATGAGAAATCCGATTCTAATATTGCTAATACTTTTTAGCGCATTTATCCAAGCACAAGAGAAATATCAATTATCAAGTCATATTTTAGATATTTCACAAGGTAAACCTGCTCCAAATGTAAAGATAGCTCTATCTAAGCAAGATAAAAATCAAAACTGGGTATTGATAGATGAGAAATACACAGATAACAATGGGAGGATTAAAGATTTTTTGAAAGAAGAATCTAATAAAAATAATAATGGGGTTTATAAACTCACTTTTTATATCACTCCTTATTTTGAAAAGTTGAAACAAAAAACATTTTATCCCTTTATAGAAGTAGTTTTTGAGATAAAAGATGATCAACATTATCACATCCCGATTACATTATCTCCGTATGGTTATTCTACTTACAGAGGAAACTAATAACTATAAAAATGATTTATTTAAGTTTCGACATAGAAGAATTTGATATGCCCAAAGAATACGGCTACGACATCGCTTTCGAGCGACAAATAGCCATTTCACGCGAGGGGCTTACCGCTATATTAAACCTACTCAAAAAACGCAACGCCAAGGCTACTTTCTTTTCAACAGTAGTCTTTGCCCAGCAAGTCCCCGACCTTATAGAGAGACTCCTCAGTGAAGGGCACGAATTAGCCTCACACACTTATTATCATTCCGAATTTGAGATTGCACACCTCAAACGCTCTAAAGAGGCTTTAGAACAGCAATTTGGCGTAACTATTGAGGGATTGCGTATGCCGAGAATGCTCGAAGTAAGTACTGAGAAGGTAAAAAAAGCGGGCTATCAATACAATTCATCAGTAAATCCTACATTTTTACCAGGGAGATACAACAAATTACACGTACCAAAACGATTTTTCAACGAAAATGGCTTATGGCAAATCCCTACAGCGGTAAGTTGGTTTAGGATTCCTCTATTTTGGTTATCATTTCACAATTTTCCTTTGTGGATTTATAAGTTTTTGCTAAATGGATGTGTAGCCTCTACAGGCTATGCTACTTTGTACTTCCATCCTTGGGAATTTACAAATTTACACCAAAAAGAATTTAATTTTCCTGCTTATGTAATGCGTAACAGTGGTGAGCAGATGATCGCGCGTTTTGACCAATTGTTGCAATATATTGATAAAAAAGGCTGGAAAACGAGCCTCTATAAACAATTAACAATCGAGAATTAATGACGACAAGAGAACTACTACACGATGCTTTGGCTTTAACAGAACATAGTTTTGCCAACGAAAATCCTAAATACATCAAAAAACAAAAGAACAAGATACTCTTCCATACCTTGTTGAACATTCCGTTTGCTAAAAAATGGTTTAGTTTGATACAGTCAGAAGAGTATAAGTGGATACTTTTGCACCGTCCTCGTATTTATTTTAAGCCTTTTAGGGTGTATATGTCTACCAAATGGGGCAAGAACGAACGAACTAAAGCCTTGCTGAGTTGTTATGCTTTTATCAAGCAACAGCCTTTTTTGACGCGTGTTATCCAAGAAGAAAAGCCTATCAAATTGGCTGAGTTCACAATGAAATACAACGGCGAAAAGGGACAAATATACCTCGGATACAATGAACGTTTCCGCAAAGAGGGGGAATTAGTGGTCTCGTTGCATTGTGATAGTTATCAGGAGGCTATCTGTGAAGCTTCTTTTGTGATTGACAAAGAAAATGAGGAGTGGGTATGTCGTATAGGTTGTGTGCAAGGCAACAAAAGTGCCGAAACTGAGAATGCTATCAAAGAACTACAAAAACAGATGTATGCTCTTCGTCCTAAAGCTCTGATGATATTTATCATTCAGGAACTTAGCAGGCAATTAGGCTGTACCGCTTTGTATGGGGTAGGCAGTAAAATTCAGGCACATAACAAGAAACACTTTATTCATATAGAATGGTTGCACAAACTCAGTTTTAGTTATGACACGTTGTGGAAAGAAGCCGATGGCATTCCTGATAAAGATGGGTGGTTCAAGCTTCCTATTGAAATGCACCGCAAACCAATGGAAGAAATCAAATCGAGCAAGAGGTCACTCTACCGCTATAGGTATGAGATGTTGGACAAAATTGCAGCAGAAATAAAGGAGACAATTAACAAATAACAAGATGAAATTAGATATATTAGCTTTTGGGGCACACCCCGATGATGTAGAATTAGGGGCTGCAGGCACCATTGCCAAAGAGATTAGCTTAGGCAGAAGTGTGGGTATTATCGACCTAACACAAGGCGAATTGGGCACACGTGGCAGTGCTGAAATACGCCACCAAGAGGCAATCAAAGCCAAAGAGCTATTAGGGGTAACCATACGCGAGAATTTGAAGTTCCGTGATGGTTTTTTCATAAATAACGAAGCTCACCAAATGGAGATTATTAAAAAAATACGTCAATATCAGCCCGAGATAGTACTTTGCAATGCTGTAGACGACCGTCATATCGACCACGGCAAAGGTAGCAAACTCGTGAGTGATGCTTGTTTTCTCAGCGGTTTGCGACGCATCGAAACTACTCTCGATGGTGTAGCACAAACGGCTTGGCGTCCTAAAGTGGTGTATCACTACATTCAGTGGAAGAATATAGTCCCTGATTTTGTGGTAGATATCACAGGATTTATGGAAGCCAAAGTGAATGCTGTGTTGGCGTACAGCTCTCAGTTTTACGACAGTAATAGCAATGAGCCCACTACTCCAATTTCTGACAAGAACTTTTTAGATAGCGTTACTTACAGAGCACGAGATTTGGGTAGGCTAATTGGTACAGATTTTGCGGAAGGTTTTACATGTGAGAGAGTTCCCGCCGTGGAATCTCTTTTTAATCTTAAATAACTGAAAAATGAAATTAATATTATTAACTATTGGTATATTACTGCTATGTGTAGCAGGTATGGCAATTAAGATTTGGGGTAAAAAAGGCGGTAAATTTGCCGGTACTTGTGCAAGCCAAAATCCACATTTAAACCCTGAAGGGGAACCTTGCAGTTTCTGCGGTCGCTTACCCGACGAACAAGAGTGCAGAAATAAATAATGGCTGAAGCACTTGCTGAAAATATAGTCGCTGCAAAAGCAGGTAAACAACGAGCTTTTAGTTGGTTGTTGGACGAGTTTTGGACTGATGTGTACAACTTTCAGCTCAAGCGTGTGAATGATGAAGTTGAAGCAGAGGATATTAGCATACAAACATTTGCTAAAGCATTCGATAAGCTCCATACTTACGACGAGCGATACTCTTTCCGCACTTGGTTAATTGCTATTTCTAAAAATATTCACATAGATAACCTGAGAAAGCAAAATGAGTCGCTATTGCACTTAGATCGAGAGGAAAAGCAATCTAAAACACTGATAGATGAGACCCCCATCATAGAGGATAGCCTCATTATGGAACAGCAGTTCGACTACTTGTTAAAGAGTATAAAACAACTAAAAGAGCCTTACCGAACGGCAATACAACTGCGCTATTTGCACGAAAAAAGCTATAAAGAGATTGCCGAAGAGATGCAGTCACCGATGAGCAGTGTGAAGATTACTCTGCTAAGAGCTAAGAAAATGCTGGCAGAGATATTAAAGAAAAACAGATGAGACCTTTATGTTTCATCTGTTTTTTTATACTTGTTTTATAAAGCTACGTTCTTGCGGTGGATATCTATGACTTCGGAGATTTGGTATTCATCAAAAAGACTGAGAAGCTCATCTACACCTTCTTCTAATTTTAAATCCATTTCTTCTGGATAAATAGGCAAGATACAATAGAAATTGATAATTGTACCGTCTTTGGTGTGTAACTTTAAGAACTCCTGTGGTGCCGATAAGTAAGGGGGCATTAGCAGTATACAACCGAAATCGGTATTGGCAATAGGTTCAGCATCAGGACCGTTGGGAATAGTATGCCCTTCAGCCATCCACGTTTTGTACTGATGTGGGAAACGCGCTATCATTTTAAGGAAGTACACAGGCCAATAGTTATCGTCGTCTTTAAAAGCCTCATCGCTGATAGGCCAATCGGCGGGGAGGTAGACCATTAGCTCAGCGTGGCTGTAGTCGTTCGGGTCATCTAAGCCTTCGGGTAAGTACATAGGGTAATCGCTCATACCGGTAGTAAAGAGTACATTGTAAGGCGTTTCGGGGGTAGGTTTAATCCAATGTACATCTATATGCACATATTCTGAGACAATTTCGTGGAATACGCTGTCTATTTTGCCGATATATTTTTCAAAATGGTCGCAAATTTCGTCCATATACACACAAGTGCGGTCAGGCAATACAAAATCGCTTCTGTCTTTTTCGGAATAGTTATAAACGTTAGAGCCTCCTTCCGATACATAATCGGGGGTAGGAGCGAAGATATTAGGCAAATCGTTTTCTTCGTCATAAGAAACGGCTTCAATGAGCGAGTGCATCTCGTTGTCGTAGTACACGATTCCCTTTTCAATATCATCAGTAAGGAATTCGAGCCAATCTTCCATAGAGTCGTGGTGCAAATCCATAAAAGAGTCTTCTATAGAATCCAACACCAAATCTATTTCTCCTATCTGACCTATTACACCTTCTTCATCGGGGTCGAGGTCTATGAACATAAAGCGCGCCCCATTGGAGAGGAATGGAATCCATTTAGGATTATAAAATTGGTTTTTTATTACCTTATCCCAGCACATATCAATCGCTTCTTCTTCATCAAAACGGAGTGACTGCCAATTAGGCACACTCTCCAATTGCTCAAGCCAGTGTTCTTGGGTGCGTTTGATTTCTTCTAAAGGGATAAAGCGCAAACCGTTAAGGAAGAATACATCGTTTTCGCCTTCTTTTTGCCCGTTGAAAGTCTGGTATAGCTTTCTCACCTCAGAAGGCAAAGTAATACCCATTTCCCCCTCAAATACCGCTATTTGGGTATCCGAAACACCTTTGTTGAGACTTGCAATAAGAGGAGTTGCTTGTTCAAGTATTACGTCTAAAAAACGTTTGACAGTTTTTTCCATAGTCATTTTATACAATAGTTTTTCGCAACAAATGTACGACTTTTCTATTAAAAAACAAATATCATTTTATATTTTTTCGTTTCTATTTCTAAATATTAAAAATATGGCATATCTTTATGTCATATTTTAATTAAACAAAAGACGTATGGACACTGGAGTTACATCGGTTTTGAGCTATTTTGGCTTACTGTCTTTTTTTCGGTAAGAAAGGTCAGAAAAGTCTATCAATCACTTTTCACTCTTTACCACTCTCTCCTGGCGGTTGATAGATTCTTGGTGAATAGCCTTAAATACCTGAATCACTAAATCCTCACTTAGGTTGCGTTGTTCGCCTTCTGATATCATTTTGCCAAGAATTTCGTGCCAACGTTGGTTTTGCAAAATCGCTACATTATTCGCTTTTTTCAGCATTCCTATCTCATCGGCTACCTCCATACGTCTTTTGAGTAAATCCAATAATTTGTTGTCCAGTATATCAATGCGCGAACGTAAATTACTTAACTGACTCACATAGTCTTCTTCAGCTACCGAAGCCTCGCGAATGCGCAAATCTCTCATTATTTGTATGAGGCGTTCAGGGGTAATCTGTTGTGCTGCATCACTCCACGCAGCATCAGGGGTACAGTGCGTTTCAATCATTAAGCCATCGAAGTTTAAGTCGAGAGCCGTTTGCGATACATCAAAAATCATATCGCGTTTGCCGGTGATATGCGAAGGGTCGCAAATAAGTGGCAAGTTAGGGAACTTGTTTTGCAGTTCAATTACCAATTGCCATTCAGGAATATTGCGGTATTTGGTCTTTTCGTAAGTAGAAAATCC
The DNA here is from genome assembly GCF_013394735.1 of Capnocytophaga sp. oral taxon 902. NCBI lineage: Bacteria > Pseudomonadati > Bacteroidota > Flavobacteriia > Flavobacteriales > Flavobacteriaceae > Capnocytophaga > Capnocytophaga sp. oral taxon 902. Next base: position 579,586 of record NZ_CP058261.1, on the reverse strand, counting down.
GCGATGTATCACCCCCAAGTTTCTGATGCCTGCGCGTTGTAATCGTTCCAAAGCTCCTATCCATAACGGAAGGTCGGGGTTTACAGGATTTTTTACCAAGATAATCTTATCAGTGCCTTTTAGCTCATCGGCTATTTCTTGAATAATAAACGGACTCACAGTAGAGCGCGCCCCTATCCACAACATATCAATATCGTGTTCCAAGGCAAGCTTCACGTGGTCTTTATTGGCTACTTCGGTAGCCGTTTTGAGTCCCGTTTCTTCTTTTACCCGTTGTAGCCATTTCAGACCTAACGCTCCTACGCCTTCAAACATACCTGGGCGGGTACGAGGTTTCCAAATACCTGCACGGAAGAAAGATACATCAGTATCTTTTAGGCTATGTGCTATTTTCAGCACTTGTTCTTCAGTCTCAGCACTGCAAGGTCCAGCAATTACTACGGGGTGGTTAAGGTGTAAGTCATCAAGCCACTGTCTATTTTCTTTGGTTATTTCCATTCTATGGGTCTTATTCTTTTAGTTGTCAAAGGGCAAAGATACAAAAAACTAGAGAATAAGTAATGAAAAACCAAAAAACTCTATATTATCAACTGATAAATCAGCAAAAAAGTAAAATATACCCATTTTCAAATCTTTAACAATTATCTTTATAATCACTTACCTTTACCTTAGTTTTTTCTTATTTTCGTTCATTCTTGATTTGCCCGTGCCACTCGCACTCTCATTTACTAATTCCCAAATTCGCTAATTTGCTAATTTTTTCATCTGCCTGTGTGGCTCACACCACCCGCCTGTGCGTCTCGCACCCTCTTTTGTTTTTCTTAGGCTTGATTCAGCTTCCCTCTATCTTCAAATAAGTCTTGTTTTTCAGACTGATAGCCTTCCCCAATTTCTCTTTAAGGCTTGTCCCCCTTCGGGGGTTCGGGGGCTTCTCACTCACCTATTTTCCTATCCGCCTGTGCGTCTCGCACCCTCTTTTGTTTTTCTTAGGCTTGATTCAGCTTCGCTCTATCTTCGAATAAGTCTTGTTTTTCAGACTGATAGCCTTCCCCAATTTCTCTTTAAGGCTTGTCCCCCTTCGGGGGTTCGGGGGCTTCTCACTCATCTTTTCCCTATCTGCCCGTGCGGCTCGCACCATCTGCCCGTGTGGCTCACACCCTCTTTTGTTTTTCTTAGGCTTGATTCAGCTTTCTTCTATTTTCAAATAAGTCTTGTTTTTCAGACCGATAGCCTTCACCAATTTCTCTTTAAAGCTTGTCCCCCTTCGGGGGTTCGGGGGCTTCTCACTCATCTTTTCCCTATCTGCCCGTGTGGCTCACACCATCTGCCCGTGCGTCTCGCACCCTCTTTTGTTTTTCTTAGGCTTGATTCAGCTTCGCTCTATCTTCAAATAAGTTTTGTTTTTCAGACTGATAGCCTTCACCAATTTCTCTTTAAGGCTTGTCCCCCTTCGGGGGTTCGGGGGCTTCTCACTCACCTTTTTTCTACCCGCCTGTGTGGCTCACACCATCTGTCCGTGCGGCTCGCACCTTTGGCAAAGTTGAAATCCACTAATAACCTTCTTTTTATGTCTGCCTTAGCTTCAACTTTCCTTCTACTTAGGTTCGTTATTCCTTCGTTCATTCTTCGTCTTTTGTTCATTGTAGAGCCACTGTAGAGCCACTGTAGAGCCACTGTAGAGCCACTGTAGAGTAGAGCCACTGTAGAGCCACTGTAAAACCACCCTTTGTTCGTATTAGTGTCGTTGTAGTTTCTTCTCAGCGAGAGGGGATAAAGAGGGTAGATTCCCTTTGTTCATTAATTATTTTCTTTAAGATTACTATAATTTTTAAATACACAAACGAAAATAATAGAAATTTCCTCCTATCACTTTTTGCTCATCTGCTATCAAAAATATTTAAATGTTTAATAGTTAGCCAATTAACTTTTATGTATTTTTCTTCATTATCAAAAATTAGCCACAATTTTGATAGTGTTTGACCGATTTTTGATAGTGCTATACTTTCTTTTGCCTTACCTTTGCCTCCGAAAAAACATCGTATTTTCATCAATGCGAAGAAAATAAAACCAATTGTTAAAAAACAAATACCAATATGATGAGTAGAAAGATAAACAAGCGCATTTTACTATCGCTTTTGCTCTGCAACTGTTCGGGTGCTCTTTTCGCCCAACAAGTAAAAGGAGTGGTGAAAGCAAAATCCGACAACAGCCCTATGATGGGTGTAAGTGTGGTGGTAAAGCACAAAACAGTAGGTGCTTCTACTGATTTCGACGGGAATTATACCCTTCAACCCGTTGCAGCCACCGATAGTTTGGTCTTTTCTTATATAGGCTACAAATCCCAAACCGTAGCCGTGAAAGGACGCAAGGAAATAAACGTAAGTTTAGAAGAAGAGGTGACTACTCTCGAAGGAGTTACCGTTTCTGTAGGGTATCGTACTGAACGTAAAACCGACCTTACCGGTGCAGTATCAGTAGTAAAGGTAAACGAGATGATGTCTACTGCCGAAAACAACCCTATGAAAGCCCTCCAAGGTCGTGTAGCAGGTATGCAAGTAACCGATAACGGTGGTCCTGCTGGTAAAGCTACCATTCGCATTCGCGGTATCGGTACGCTTAATAACAACGACCCTCTTTATATTATCGATGGAGTACCTACTCAGGGCGGTATGCACGAGCTGAACTCTAACGATATCGAGAGTATACAAGTGTTGCGTGACGCTTCGGCAGCAAGTATCTACGGGTCACGTGCTGCCAATGGGGTTATCGTTATTACTACCAAAAAAGGTAGAAACGGAGTGTTAAAGGTAGATTTCGACCATTATACTACCGTTTCGATGTTTCACTCTCGTATGAAGATGCTCAATGCTAATGAGTATGCACAAGTGCTTTGGAAAGCAGCTGTAAACCGTGGTAACGACCCTAACCAAAACGCTTTAGGTATTCACTACGATTATACTACCGATGCCAATGGTCACAGCACCCTTAATAATTTGTACTATCCACGTCAGTATTTTGATAAAACAGGAAGCCCTATGCTCCCTTCTAATACCGATTGGTTCAAGGAAATCACTCGTATGGGGGTAACTGAATCGTACAACCTTTCGGTTACCAATGGTACTGATAAAGGTAACTACTTCCTTTCGTTAGGCTATTATAACAACGATGGTTTGGTAAAGAATACTGATTTCTCTCGCCTCTCTGCGCGTATCAATACCGATTACAAACTCTTTGGCGATGTAGTAACCATAGGTGAAAACTTCACTGTAAACCGTACCAGCGAGGTAGAGCAACCTTACCAAATTACCGAAGCAGCAATGATAGCCGTACCTTTCATTCCGGTACGCACTCAAGACGGTAAGCATTGGGGAGGTCCTGTAAATGGGTTGCCCGACCGTCAGAACCCTGCTCGCTTAGTAAACGACAATAAGAATAATCGTTATAACTACTGGCGTATGTTCGGGAATGCTTTTGTAAACATTAAACCTATTGATAAGCTCAATATCCGTTCTAATTTTGGGGTAGATTACGGTAATTTCTATAAACGTACACTCAACCATTCGTATATTTCTGGTTTTATGGAAGAAGGCAAAGAAAAAACCTTCTCTCAACTCGAACAATCTCACTGGACGAAATGGAACTGGGCAAATACAGCTACCTACGACTTCGAGCTTGGCAAGAGCCGCTTTGAAACCTTAGCAGGTATGGAAATGTTCTCACAAGATGATATAAACTTCTCTGTAAAAGGTACTACTCTTGCCTTAGAAACTCCTGAATATATGTGGCCTAATCTCGCTACAGGAGGTATTACAGGAGGTGGTGGAGCTACCGGTTATAAGTTGCTTTCTTTCTTCGGAAAAATCAACTATGCTTATGATAACAAATACCTCGCTTCAGCTACCCTTCGTCACGATGGTTCTTCTCGCTTTGCCAAAGAGAACCGCTGGGGTACTTTCCCTGCTTTCAACTTGGGTTGGCGTCTTTCTCAAGAAGCCTTTATGGAGAATATTCGCAATACCGTTTCTGAAATCAAATTGCGCTTCGGTTGGGGGCAAAACGGTAACCAAGAAATCGGCAACTACTCTATTTACGATATTTACGATCCTTATTATGGGGTAACAGGCGACTATATTTGGTCTGGAACAGGTATTTGGAATACCTCTTACGATATCGAAGGAAAAGGCTCTGGTCAGTTAGCTTCTGGTTTCCGTCGCAGTCGTCTCGGTAACAAAGATCTCAAATGGGAAACCACCACACAAACCAACTTCGGGTTAGACTTCGGTTTCTTTAATAACAATCTCTACGGTTCAGTAGAATACTATATCAAAAAGACCAAAGACATCTTGGTAGAACCTCCTTATGCAGGTATCAAGGGTGAAGGTGCTACCCAATGGGTAAATGGTGCTGGTATGGAAAACAAAGGTTGGGAAGTATCAGTAGGTTATCGTAACGAGACCAAAGGCGGACTCAAATACGATATCAATGCCAACGTTTCAACCAATAAAAATAAAGTTACTGAATTACCAGAATCTGTAGTCAATGCTTACGGCGGAAATGGTAAATGGGATAATATCTTAGGTCGCCCTTATCAATCTTATTACGGTTATGTAGCTGATGGTATTTTCAAAACCCAAGAAGAACTCGATCAGCACCCTATACAAAACGGTAAAGGTATTGGTCGTATCCGCTACCGCGATTTGAATAACGATGGAGTAGTAAACGAAGACGACCGCACTTGGATTGGGTCTCCTTACCCTGATTTTATCTACGGTCTCAACCTCAACTTAGAGTACAAAAACTTCGATTTTACCCTCTTCTTGCAAGGCGTACAGAATGTCGATATTATCAACGATGTGAAAAAACATACTGACTTCTGGAGTGTGGTAGATACCTACTCCAATAAAGGTCGCCGTTTGCTCGATGCTTTCGACCCCGTTACCAATCCTGATTCCGATATTCCAAGTGTAGCTTACACCGATGATAATAACGAAGGACGTATGTCTACTTACTATGTAGAGAATGGCTCTTACCTAAAACTTCGTAACGTACAGTTAGGCTATACTTTACCTAAAGAAGTATCCGAAAGAATTAAGCTCAGCAAGTTGCGCTTGTATGTAAGCGGTCAGAATCTCTTTACTATCAAGAGCAAATCGTTTACAGGTAAAGACCCTGAAAACCCTAATTATGGTTATCCTATCCCAATAACATTCACTATGGGATTGAATGCTAGCTTTTAAATTATCAATAGTCTGACGTCTGATAAATAATAATAAAATGAAAAAGATAATATATACCACCACAATATTTGCAACTCTACTTACAGGTTGCAACTTCTTAGACGATAATCCACAAGGGATTATGACCGAGAAAGAAGCTATCTCTAAAGCCGATGAGTTGGTAACTACCGCTTATTCGTCTTTGGGTAACGACCACTACGATGCACCTTTTAGTCTTTGGATTTACGGTAATGTACGTGCCGATGACGCTTATAAAGGAGGTCAAGACGTGAGCGATATCCAGCATTTCCATTTCTATGAAATCGCTCAGAATATCGACCCTACTTTTGGTGAAGCTGACCGCTTTTGGTTTATGTGTTATATGGCTATTTCGCGTACCAATACTGCTCTGAAAGCCTTGCAACAGGCTTCCGATGCTGAAGTAGCAAATCGTCAATCGCGTATGGGCGAAATGTATTTCTTGCGAGGTCATTTCTATTTTGTGTTGAAAACTATCTTTGGGCATATTCCTTTTGTAGATGAGAATACACCTGATAGTGCTTACGAAACCACCCCTAACACTTTGCCTAATGATGAACAATGGCAAAAAATAGTAGCCGATTTCAAAAAAGCTTACGACTTATTGCCTAATACCCAACCTCAAAAAGGTAGAGCTGATAAATATGCAGCAGCAGCTTATTTAGCTAAAGCCTATTTGTACAAAGCGTATCGCCAATCAGAAAACAATAGTGTAACAGGTATCAATAGCCAAGATTTGCAAGAGGTACTTACTTATACAAGTTTTGCGTTAGGTTCTTCTTATGGTTTGGAAGATGACTTTGCGTTTAACTTCCTCCCCGGTGGTTATGAAAATGGTAAAGAATCTATGTTTGCGGTACAATACTCAGTGGACGATGGTACTCAGTACGGACGCCTCAACTGGGGTGACCAGCTCTCTGCTCCACAAAAGTTAGGTTGCTGTGATTTCCATAAACCAAGTCAGAATTTGGTAAACGCTTTCAAAACAGTGAATGGCTTGCCTGATTTCGATAACTTCAACAACAACGATTACAACGCTACTAGTGATAAAGCCGACCCTCGTTTGTTTCACACCGTTGCCTTACCTGGTTTGCCTTATAAGTACAATGCCGAGTTGATTTATAAGAATGATTGGAATCGCAATAGCAATGTATACGGTTTCTATGCATCACTCAAAGAGAATGTAGACCCTTCTTGCTCTTGCTTCCGCAATATCAACCCTTTCCGCGGTAACTCTAAGAATCGTATTCTTATCCGTTACGCCGATGTACTCCTAATGCGTGCTGAAGCTCTTATCGAACTCAATCGTAGCAACGAAGCCTTGTCACTTATTAACCAAGTGCGCCAACGCGCTAAACAAAGTACTTCTATGATTCCTTACGCTACCAATACTGATATAGCTGTATATCAAAATGGTGTAAACTGTACTTGGAATCAAGAATTTGCTCGCAAAGCACTCCGTTGGGAACGCCGTTTAGAGTTTGCTATGGAAGGCTCTCGTTTCTTCGACCTTGTGCGCTGGGGTATCGCCGACCAAGTGCTCAACGACTATTTCACTAAAGAGAAAACACGTCGTCCAGCGATATTCAGCAGTGCTTATTTCACTAAAAATAAAAATGAGTATATCCCTATTCCACAAAACCAAATAGGGTATGTAAAAGGTATTTACAAACAAAATGCAGGATTCTAATATGAAAACAATAGTACACAAACTCGCCCTTAGTGTAGTAGCTTTGCTCGGCTTACTCAGCTGTGACGAAAAGCACGAAGGCGAACTTATTAACGACAAAGAGGCAAAAATTAATGCCTTTCAAGCCGATGGTATCGATGGGATTATAGACGAGGAGAAACAAACTATCACGGTGTACGCTCCTTGGAATACCGACCTTACCAAAATGACCACTTCCCTCTCATTGCCCGAGGGAGCTACCTCAGTGCCTACTGCAGGAACGAATGTCGATTTGAGCAAAGGCGCCAAATACCGCATTTTCAACGGTAACCTTTATTGGGATTACACTGTTACCGCTCAATATCCACAGTTAGAGAATTTTGCTATTGGTAAATACAAAGCTACGATTGACCACAGTACGGGTAAGATAAGCGTGAAATACCCTAAGGGTGAAAGTCTTACTGCGCTTACCCCCACCTTCAGCACAACACCTAATGCTACTGTGAGCCCTGCTTCGGGAGTTACCCAAAACTTTACTCAAAGCGTTACTTATACTATGAGTTATCGTGGAAAAAGCTTTGTGTATAGCGTAGAGATTATCCCTACTAACTTTGCGCCTATTGCCTTTGTAGGTACAGCTAACAGTGCTTCTGCTATAGCCGATGAAGACGAGAAAACAGCTTACACTTGGCTTACCGAAAATTACGACACTGCTAAATACATTTCGTTTAGCGACATCAAGGACGGCAAAGTTAATCTCAACGACTACAAAGTGATTTGGTGGCATTGGGATAACAACAAAGAGTTGCCTGCTGAGGCCAAAGCAGATGCTGTCGTAAACAAGATGAAACAATTCTATGCTGCCGGTGGTTCGTTCTTATTGTCTTCTTGGGCAGTACAATACGTAGTCGATTTAGGTATCGCCTTAGACGGCAAGGTAGTAAACAATATGTGGGGTGAAAATAACGTTCCATTTACAGTAGGTGAAGATTGGTCACTTTGCTACAAAGGCAATGAAAACCACCCATTGTTTAAAGGATTGACTAAAAAGTCGGGGGTTGATTATATATCCTTCTTTCTTTCTAAAGGAACAAATACAAAAGGACATAATGCTATTTGGAACTTCGATTGGGGAGATTATGAACATAATGCTGCAGGTTGGCAAACTGCTGCAGGCTCCAAAATATTAGCAAGTTTGCATTGGGACGTAACGATGAGCAATCGCGCTGTCATCTTTGAATACCTCAAACGAGGCAATGCAGGTCGCACTATCTGTATAGGTAGTGAAGCTTACGACTGGTATAACGAAAACAATTCACCTGCCAATGCTTATAAGAGCAATATCGAATTGCTCACTGCCAACGCCTTAGAATATTTAGCGAATTAATAGAAACATAAAATACCTCTTTTCATACGTATATGTGATAACCGTCCTTTCTTCCCCCTTAAAAAGGGGGAATAGGAGGAGGTTAAATAATTAAAAAGAGGTTAAAATTAAATTAATAAACAATGAAAAAGACACTTACATTGGCACTTTGTGCTACCGCTTTAATAGCTTGTGAAAAAAAAGAATATTGTAGTAACGACCCTAATGCGGCTCCCGATGCTTCTACTTGTTATGCCGTACAAGATTACGGTCGCACTTATAAGCACTTCTTTCAGCCCAAGAACGCGTGGGTAGGAGACCCTATGCCGTTCTATGACAACGGTAAGTTCCATATCTTTTACCTATACGACCAACGTCCAGCACCTGCAACCTTCCACCCTTGGTATAGTGCTACCACTACTGATTTGGTGAACTATACCGATAATGGTGAAGCTATCCCTTGTGGTGCCGACGGTTCGCACGAAGATGCCCTCGGTACAGGTTCAGTATTCAAAGACGGGAATACCTATTACGCTTTCTACACAGGGCATAACGGCGATTTAGACCCCAAAGAAATCATCTATTGGGCTACTTCTACCGATTTGAAAACGTGGACAAAGGATACACAACATTCCTTCCGAGCTCCCGATGGCTATGACCGCAATGAGTTCCGCGACCCTATTGTCTTCAAAGAAGGAAATGCCTACAAGATGCTCCTTAGCACCCGTGCCGATATAGGAAGCGGTGTATGGAAAGGTGTCGTAGCACAATTCACTTCTACCGACCTTAAGAACTGGACAAAAGACCCGAACACTCCCTTCTTCTATACTGACCCCAGTGCTTTTATGGTAGAGTGTCCCGATGTGTTTACACAAGGAAACTATCAGTATTTAATATTCTCTAACATCGAAGAAAGCGTGCGCCGTGTGCAATACAGATACCGTCGTGTGGGTGACAAGAATTGGATTACCCCTGCACAACAAGATTTAGATGACCGTGTGTTCTATGCTGGAAAAACCGCTACCGACGGCACTCACCGCTATATATGGGGTTGGAATCCGTCGCGTATTAATTATGAAGACAATTCCGCCTATCACTGGGGAGGTTCTTTGGCAGTGCACGAGCTCACTCAAAACGCCGATGGTACCCTTAACGTAAAAATGCCTACCGCGTTCGATAGCAAACAAGCGATATCTGCTTCTTTGGGTAGCATTTCGTTAGATAATAATACTCGTGTATTCGACCGTCTCAGCAGTGGTTTCAATAAGATAGTTGCTAAAATAAAAGCCAATACCGCTACCGAGTTTGGGGTGATGTTTGGCGCTTGTGGTAACCTTTATGAAACCTATCGCGTAACGCTTAACCTCAACAAAGGAGAGTTACAACTCAACCGCGTGATTAGAGACGGAGGTACTGCTACCATTAATAGCATAAAACTCCCCGTGAACGCCAACAAGGAATACACCGTGAAAATAGTGCAAGAAGGCTCGGCAGCAGCAATCTATGTGAACGATGTAGTAGCCCTTTCTATCCGTTGCTATAAGATGAACCAAAACCCTTGGGGCATCTTTGCTAACGGAACAGCAAACTTTACTTTTTAGGTAAAAAGTAAAAGATAAGAGGTAAAAGGAGGAAGAGTGAACCTAAGACGAAGGAAAGACGAACAAAAGACGAACAAAAGACGAACAAAAGACGAAGGAAAGACGAAGGAAAGACGAACAAAGGACGAACAAAGGACGAAGAAAAGACGAACAAAAAACGAAGAAAAGATGAGTCTAAGGCAAAGCTAAAGCGAACCTAAGGCGAAGGACGGGTATAAACATCTTATCTTTTACCTCAAAAACAGATACTTTCATTACTTTATAAGTCTCAGCTTCCTCCCTCTCCTTAGTGAGAGGGAATGAAGATGAGGAATTAGTTTACTTATTTGCTAATTTAGATAAAAATAATGTATATTTGTACCATCTTTTAATTAAAAGAGATATAAAAAAGTATATGAATAACAAACTAATAGCAGGATTAGGAGTCTTAACGCTCACTGCCTGCCAGCAAAACACTGATGACCTCATTATTGAGGACTTCGAATCGGGTACTTATGCCAATTGGACGGTAGAAGGCGACGCCTTTGGCGCGACTCCCGCCACGGGTAGCTATACCGGTCAGCAACCCGTAATAGGCTTTGAAGGGAAATACCTTGCCAACAGCTTCAACAACGGCGACGACTCTCGAGGAGCACTAACCTCCAAAGAGTTCACCATCGAGCGCGATTACATCAACTTCCTCGTTGGGGGAGGCACTCACGCCGATACCTATATTGAGCTTTTGGTAGACGGAAAGAGTGTGCTACAATCGCGTTCTCTCTACGAAACCGAAACCCTACAATGGCTCACTTGGGACGTAAAACCCTATAAAGGAAAGAAAGCCACTATCCGAATTGTCGATAACCAACGTGGCGGATGGGGGCATATCCTCATCGACCAAATTGAACAAGGCAACAAACAAAAAAGCGTTTTTATGACTGATTACACCCGCACCTTTGAAGCCAAAGACAAATACTTGCTCATTCCTGTTGAAGACCAAGCAACCGAAAACAAAGTTCAACTATCGGTAGACGGTACCCCTATAGGCGAGCCAATGACCATTCGCATCGCCCAAAGCAAAATCGACTACTGGGTGCCTATTGCTATCGAGGCGTACAAAGGCAAGAAAGTAACCCTTACTTTCGCAGTAGCCAAAACTACCGATATGGGCTTAGCCGAAATCAAACAGTCGGCTGAATATAACTTCAACTACAACGAAAAATACCGTCCGCTATACCACTTCACCCCTCAATACGGCTGGATGAACGACCCTAACGGAATGGTATACCTCGACGGAGTGTTTCACCTCTTCTACCAATACAACCCTTACGGAGCGCGCTGGGGCAATATGCACTGGGGGCATACCGTTTCCAAAGACTTGGTGAATTGGGAATACAAGCCTTTAGTATTAGCCCCCGATAAGTTAGGAGCGATTTTCTCAGGCAGTGCTGTGATTGACCACGATAACACAGCCGGCTTTGGCAAAGGCGCTATGGTGGCAATTTTCACTTCAGCAGGCGAACGCCAAACACAATCTATCGCTTATAGTCTCGATGGCGGAAAAACCTTCACCAAATACGAAGGCAACCCCGTACTCACCGATGCCAATATTATCGACTTTCGCGACCCGAAAGTATTCTGGCACGCACCCTCTAAACAATGGGTGATGAGCCTTGCTACTACCCAAACGATTACCTTCTATGGCTCTAAGAACCTCAAAGAATGGACACGCCTCAGTGAATTTGGCGAAGGCTTAGGCGGACACGGCGGAGTGTGGGAATGCCCCGATCTCTTTCCGCTTACTTATGAAGGAAAAACCAAATGGGTGCTCTTCGTGAGTATCAACCCAGGCGGACCTAACGGCGGAAGTGCTACTCAGTACTTTATCGGTAATTTCGATGGCAAAACCTTCACCCCCGATACTATGAACTATCCACTTTGGTTAGACTACGGACGTGATAATTATGCAGGCGTAACGTGGAGTAATGTCCCCGCCACCGATGGTCGCCGTTTGTTCATAGGCTGGATGAGCAACTGGGATTACGCCAATGAAACCCCTACTCAAAATTTCCGTAGCGCGATGACCGTTGCCCGCGTTTTGCGTTTGATGCATAATGGCGAGCACTTGGTAGTAGCCAGTGAGCCCGTAAAAGAGTTGGAGAGCTTGCGTCGTGAAGCAGTGCTTTTAGGTGATAAAACACGTACCAACACCTCCGATGCTATAACGTTCGAAAACTTCTTGCCCAATAATCAAGGAGCTTACGAACTTACTTTTACGGTAACCCCTAACGAAACCGATAGCTTTAGCTTTGCCCTTGAGAACGCCAAAGGTGAAACTATCAAATACCTATTCGACGGCGCTAATAAAACTCTATCGGTAGACCGCAGTAAGAGCAGTGTAGCCTTCAATGCCAACTTCGCCGAAACGCTTATCAAAGCACCAATGGTAGCTAAGAAAAGCTATATCGTACGCTTATTGGTAGACAAAGCCTCAACCGAACTCTTTGTGAACAATGGTGAAGTAGTACAAACCAATGCGGTATTTCCTACCGAAGTGTACAATACTCTCCGCTTCAATACCAGCAAAGGTACCCTCACCCTTAACAATGTAACTGTCTATAAATTGAAATAATAATCCTCTCCCTCTGCACTCTCCCAAGGAGAGGGGAGTGTGTGAGACTAATAATATATTCATAGTATGCAACAGAATAACAACTATTTAAAGTATTTATTGCCCGTACTCCTATCATTCTTCTGTATGGGCTTCGTAGACCTTGTAGGCGCCGCCTCTAACTTTGTAAAAGACGATTTTGGCTTGACCGAAACCACCGCCAAAGCGCTCCCTGCAATGGTATTCTTTTGGTTTCTACTTTTCTCAGTGCCCACAGGTGTACTGATGAGCAAAATAGGGCGTCGTAAAACCGTACTCCTCAGCTTAGTGATTACTATCTTAGCAATGGTAGTGCCCTTTATCAGCTACAATTATACCACTATGCTGGTAGCTTTCTCCTTGCTTGGTATTGGTAACACGCTAATGCAAGTATCGCTAAACCCACTAATGTCAGTTATAGTAAAAGGCGACAAACTCGCGAGTTCACTCACTTTTGGTCAGTTTATCAAGGCGATAGCCTCGTTTTCTGCCCCCTTGCTGATGAGTTTCTGCTTTGATAAATTCAATGATTGGCGACTTTTCTTCCTACTCTTTGTAGCTATTTCGGTAGTAACCCTCTTGTGGCTTGGAGCTACCCATATTGAAGAAGAGAAAAACGACAGTAAGAACGCCACCTTTGCCGAGTGTTTTGCACTGCTTGCCAACCCTTATGTACTCTTGTGTTTCATTGGTATTATGTGCCACGTAGGAATAGACGTAGGAGTTAATGCCTCAGCACCTACAATCTTTATGGAACGTTTAGGGCTTACCACTACCCAAGCCTCTTTTGCCACCAGCTGGTATTTCTTGTTCCGTACCATAGGATGTTTGTCAGGAGCTTATATCCTCACCAAAGTATCTCCTAAGAGTTTCTTTACCCTTAGTGTGCTTTGTATGGTAGCCTCAATGGCGATACTGTTCTTTTTCAGTGATAAGACAATGCTCTACACCGCTATTGCTTTGGTAGGTTTTGGCAACTCCAATGTATTCTCAATCATCTTCTCGCAAGCCCTCTTGCAGAACCCTACTAAGAAAAACGAAGTATCAGGCTTGATGATTATGGGACTCTTTGGCGGTACTATCTTCCCTTTTGCAATGGGCTTAGCCTCCGATGCAATGAACGGCTCACAGATAGGAGCCCTTATTGTCCTCAGCATAGGAGTATTATATCTGTTGCTAATGAGCATTCGACTCAAAGCAAATGCTAACAATTAGTCGTTAGAGAGCCCTACAAAATGTATAAGTCGGATTAGTCAGAAAGGTTTGACGACTGATAGTATTTATTATTAGTAGTAGGAAATCTCAAAAAGAATTTATAACTTTGTACGCTGAAAAAGAATTAACAATAACACTCTCGCCTCCTTCCCCCAAGGGGAATACAGAGGAGAGGATAATATATAATACGATGAAAAATACAGTAGTAGGATTGGGGGAAATCCTTTGGGATGTTTTCCCTGAAAGAAAAGTATTAGGTGGTGCGCCCGCTAATTTCGCTTACCACGTGTCGCAATTTGGTTTCAACGGCTATGCTGTGAGTGCCATTGGTGGCGACCTCCTCGGTAAAGAAATACTAAAAAGTTTAGAAGAAAAAGAACTCAACTACATCATTGAGAAGACTGATTTCCCCACAGGTACCGTAAAAGTACAGTTGGACGGTCGCGGGGTGCCTACCTATGAGATTAGCGAAAATGTAGCGTGGGACAATATTCCATTCTCTTCGCGTATTGAGAACTTAGCAAAGAACACTAATACTGTGTGCTTCGGGTCGTTGGCACAACGCAGTGAAATATCGCGCGCTACTATCCACAAGTTCTTAGATTTGATGCCTGCCGAGAGTTTAAAAGTATTCGATATCAACCTCCGTTTGAAATACTTCAGCAAAGAGGTAATTGCCGATTCGTTAGACAAGGCAACCGCATTAAAAATCAACGATGAGGAAATAGTGAAAATTGCCGAAATGTTCAATTTGCAAGGAACTGATGAAGAAGTGTGCAAGCACCTATTGGAGAAATACAACCTCAAATTTCTTATCTTAACACAAGGTACAAGAGGTAGTTATGTGTTCACGCCTAATGAGAAATCGTTCTTAGGGACACCTAAGGTTACCATCGCCGATACGGTAGGTGCAGGCGACTCGTTCACGGCTGCCTTTGTAGCCTCTTACCTCAATGGTCGCAGTATTGCCCAATCACATCAATTGGCGGTAGAAGTATCGGCTTACGTGTGTCAGCAACACGGTGCGATGCCTCGCCTTGCCGATTCTCATTTAGAGTTGTTTAGATAAAATGACTTTTAGGAAGTATCATATACTTTTTTTATATTTCGCTCTCTTTGCTTGCTTAGCTTGCCAAAGGGAGCGAAACCCCCGTTATGTAATAGGGGTGTCGCAGTGCAGTGAAGACCTTTGGCGACAAACGATGAACGAGGAGCTAAAACGCGAAGTAGCCCTTTACCAAGCCAATACTGAGCTACTGATTCGCAGTGTGAAAGACGATACTCCCAAACAAATCGCCGATATAGAGTGGTTTATAGAGCAAAAGGTAGATGTGCTCGTCGTTTCGCCTAACGAGTCGGAAGCGTGTACACCAGTTATTGAAAAGGCTTACCAGCAGGGTATTCCCGTGATTTTGGTAGATAGGAAAATCGCTACTGAGAGTTATACTGCCTATGTGGGAGCTAACAACTACCAAATAGGCAAAGAAGCGGGACACTATGCGATAGGTATTCTCAAAGGCAAAGGCAATATAGCCGAAGTGCGTGGTACCAAAGGCTCAACTTCCGATGCGGAACGCCATAAAGGCTTTGTAGATGCCCTTAAGAACGCTCCTGAGGTGCGAATAGTAGCCGAGACCTGGGGCAACTTCCTCAAAGCAGATGCCAAAGTGCAAATGCAACAACTTTTTCAGCAACACCCCAATATCGACCTTGTGTTTGCGATGAACGACCCAATGGCAGCGGGTACTCACGAAGCAGCGATGCAATTCAACGGTAAGATACCCTTTATCATAGGGGTAGATGCGCTACAACAAGAAGGAATTAGCAATATAGAGAATAACGTGCAAGACGCGTCGTTTATCTATCCTACGGGAGGTGAAAAGGTTATTGACCTTGCAATGAAAATACTCCATAAACAACCTTTTGAGCGCGAGAATATCCTCAATACCACTGTGGTGGACAAGAGCAATGTGCGTATTTTACAGTTGCAAACAGAACAAATTGCTCAGAAACAAGCTAAGATAGAGGATATCAATCAGCAACTGAGTGAGAGCCTTATTCAGCATACTACTCAGCGCACACTCTTCTACATTTCTATTACTGCCATTGGGTTGATTACCATATTTTTGGCAATAGCTATCAGAGCATATCGCACTAAGAGTCGTGCTAATAATCTGTTAGAAAAACAAAACGAAGAAATCAAATGTCAGGCTACCGAATTGCAACAACAGAAAGAGCGCTTGGAGGAAATCTCGGCGCAATTAGAAGAGGCGACCCAAGCCAAATTACTCTTCTTTACCAATATTTCTCACGAATTTAAAACACCGCTGTCGCTTATCTTAGGTCCTGTGCAGACACTTTTGGCTCACAATTCACTTCCCAAAGAAGAACAGGACTTGTTATTCCTCATCAAAAAGAACAGCAACCGACTTTTGCATCTCATTTCCGAAGTAATTGAGTTCCGCAGTTATGAGAATGGCAAGATGCAAATGTACTTCACTAAGGGCAACCTGAAACGGTTTCTTACTGAACTCAATTCTTTTTTTAGTGACCGTATCAAACAAAAGAAACTCAACTTTCAATTTCTTGCCGAAGACACTTCTTTTGAAATGGCTTTCGATAAGGAAAAAGTAGAGAAAATCTACTTCAACCTACTTTCCAATGCACTGAAATTCACACCTCAAGGAGGAAGTATCACCGTGTCGTTAGAAAAAGAAGACCTCCCCCTAACCCCTCCAAAGGAGGAGTAGCTGTGCTACGTGTGTTCAACAGCGGTTCATATATTCCGAAAGACAAACAAAGTGAGGTGTTTGAACACTTCTACAAAATAAATCCCGATAGCGAAGGTTCGGGTATTGGTTTGGCTTTGGTACAAGCCTTAGTAGCCTCACACAACGGTACCATTAGCGTAGAGAGTACAGAAGGGGAGGGGACAACCTTCGTCATTCGCCTGCCTTTCACTCAAGAACAAGTATCGGTAAAAGCGGTATACGACAGCAATTACATAGAAACCCATCTCGACTTATTGCCTTCGTTGCCCGCACCTACCGAGAAGCTCAAACTACCTACGGCTTCTCCAACGGCTTCGGAGAAACCTACTGTACTGATTGTGGAAGACAACGAGGATATGCGTCAGTTTATTCGCTATATCCTCAGTGATGACTATAACCTTATCGAAGCTGAAAACGGTGAAGAAGGCTTTGAAGTCGCTAAAAAGCACCTTCCCGATGTAGTAATTAGCGATGTGATGATGCCCAAAACTGATGGCTTCGATTTATGTCAGTTGATAAAAACTAACGTGGCTACTAATCATATTCCTGTGATTTTGCTCACCGCTTATGCATTAGACGAGCAAAAGCAAGTAGGTTTTGAGAGTGGTGCCGATGCCTATATTGCGAAACCTTTCAACATAAAATTACTGAAAACACGGGTGCGCAAGCTCATAGAAAACCGTAAGAAGATACGTGAGAGTTTTAGTAATTTCCTCTTGAACGAAACTAAACAAGAGACTTTAGGTAAGGTAGAACAGCAGTTTATCACCGATTTTACGCATTACGTAGAGAACTCTATCGCCAATCCTGAAATGAATATAGACGAAATAGCCGACGCCTTAGGTTTGTCGCGCTCTAACCTATATCGTAAAATCAAATCTCTCACTGACTATTCACCTAATGAGCTTATTCGCACCATACGAGTAAAATACGCTAAGCAGTTGCTCAACAGCAAAGCCAAGAGCATCTCGGAAGTCGCTTATGAAGTAGGATTTTCTTCTCCTTCCTACTTTGCGAAATGCTTTAAAGATTTTTACAACGAGAGTCCGACAGAGTACTTGGAACGGATTAGGTAGTGTTATAGACTGCTTTAAAATCTTGCACTGATTTTTCCCAGATAATTTTTTATTAATGCGAGTTTGATGTAAGGAAAGTGTAGCTTACGCTACAGAAATCCTACAATTCTTTAAAAAATCAAACAAATAGGCAACAAGTTGCCTGAAAGTCTCGTATGGATTGTACGGATAGTCTTTCAATTGACAATTGATAATTGATAATTGACAAATGTGATGGGCACGAAATGGCAACTGCGTTGCTGGATTTCACAGATTGCAATGTAAATATAATTGTAAATCAGTATTATATATAACTGAGATTAATTAGCAAATGAGGGAATGAGGAAATTAGCAAATTTGGAAATTAGCAAATGGGGTAAATGCCAATAATACCAGAAATGCCAATAATACCACCAAGAGGAATGGACGGGTCGGACAGGTCAGAGGAGGGGTTAGAGGATTCGGAAGAAAACGGAGGAGTTCGGAAGTTAGTCGGGAGGAATTTTGATGAAAAAAGGCTGTGAGGAGGGTATGGTTAGCTTATAGAGAGCTTATAGGAAGCTTATACGAATCTTGGACGATTGGTATAGGAAGGGTATATAAGTGGTTGATTTATACTGTAATACAACAGTGAAAAAAATGTTAAAAACGGGGTTTCGAGGCGAAAGAAAAGGGAATAGGCACTAGGCCTTAGGCCATAGGTACTAGGGGGGAGTATGACGGAAAATCAAAAGAAACCTCCCCCTATTCACATACTCCGCTCTCGCGGACTTCCGTTCAAAGGGGGAATGTGATGACGGAAAAGGGAAGAAAAAATGAATGACGAGTGATGAATGATGAGGGTAATGTGGTGAAAAACTTCTCTTGGAAAATTGTTATAAAAAAGGTATGAAGCATTGGTTTTAAGTGAGATTTTTTTGTGTATTCGCGATTGATTTTCTACTTTTGTGCCTTATTAAATATATGCTTAAAAACGATGAAACGATTACTTTATATGTTATTGGCGCTATTGTCTTCGGCTTCTGCCTATTCACAAATGCTTTTTTCGGAAAACCTTACTATGACGATAGACAGCACCAAAACTTTGCAAGGGAGCCTAATGCCTATCTTGGATTTTAAAACCGAAAAAGAAGATGTCTTCACTTTTAAAAATACGGCTAATCTTAACTTGTTTATCAATTGCAATAGAGTTATTAATGTAATTAACAAGTTTGAGTTATCTACTTATGGTAGTCAAGTAATATTAAGTGGGGGCTATGTGCATATGGAGTACCGCTATCTGTTAGACCACGCTTTTGAGGTGTATCCTTATGCTGAGTCGCAATGGGCAGAGAGCAGGGGAATGAAACACAAGATTTCTACTGGCTTACAATCGCGTTATCGGTTGCTGAATACTCAATCCTCGCTGATGTTTGCTGCGGTGGGCTTCTTCTTTGAATACGAAAAATGGGAATATCCTGCTCCCGATAACGTTGAGGCTACTTATGCTTACAGTCGCAGTATCAAAAGTCATTTGTCGCTCAGTTATAAACTTCGAATAGGTGAAAAATGGGAGCTTACCACTACTGCCATTCATCAAACTAGACCTGATAGTACTTTTAAGGAAGCGCGCTATGGTGGGGCTATCGACCTCAAATACAATATTACGCCTACCATAGGTATACTTGGTACCTACCGACTTATCTACGACACTGCTCCTATTGTACCTATAAAAAAGGACTATCATTCGCTTGAAGTTGGGCTTAATATTTCTTTCTAATTTCCGCATTTGCTAATTTACTAATTTTCTGATTAACATTATGTATACAATTCC
The DNA here is from genome assembly GCF_013394735.1 of Capnocytophaga sp. oral taxon 902. NCBI lineage: Bacteria > Pseudomonadati > Bacteroidota > Flavobacteriia > Flavobacteriales > Flavobacteriaceae > Capnocytophaga > Capnocytophaga sp. oral taxon 902. The sequence goes on along the minus strand of NZ_CP058261.1, from coordinate 560,212 downwards.
TTATATTGAATCCGAGGAGTTTTTCTATTTGGATGTATTTTTAAAATTGCTTTTAGGATTGTTGGCTCTTGCCTTAATCATCAACAAATCGGGCAAGGGTAATTTGGCACCGAGTTCGGCAATAGATCAGGTGCAAAATTACGTACTTGGGGGTATTATTGGAGGTGTAATTTACAGTCCATCGGTGAGTATCTTTCAGTTTGCTATCGTATTGGCTATTTGGGCATTCCTTATCATAGGGTTACGTGAGTTAAAAACTAAAAACCAAGCTTTTAGGAGGTTTATAGACGGCGCCCCTGTGATTGTTATCAATCGTGGTAAGATAGATATAGCCGCCTGCAAAAAAGCTAAAATTACGGCACACGAACTCGCTTTCAAACTGCGCAAAGAAGGGGTATACTATATCAGAGAGGTAAAAAGAGCGGTACTTGAACAGAATGGCGAACTCATTATCGTGTTGGCAGGAGAAGAAAACCCCAAATATCCTGTCATTACCGATGGAATTATTCAAAAAAGCGTGCTGGAAGATGTAGATAAAAGCGAAGAATGGCTACTTGGAGAGCTACAAAAGGCAGGATACAGCAATCCTTCCGAGGTATTTTTAGCAGAATACGAAAATGCTCAGATAAAAGTTATACCCTATATTTAGTAACAATGAGAAAGAAAAGCCCCAAAAACATTTTGCTATTCGTTGTTATTTTATTATCTTTGCCCAAAATACTTAATTGCTATTACAATGAAGTTAAAACATATTACTCTTTTGGTAGCCTCTACTTTTGTACTAGGGGCTTGTAATCAATCTAAAACAGCTTCTGAGCAAGAAGCGCAAACTCCTCAAAAACCGCTTATCAGCTATGTAGACCCGTTCATCGGTACAGGTGGACACGGGCATACCTACCCTGGAGCGACTACGCCTTTCGGTATGATACAAGTGAGCCCCGTGAATGGTCTCAGCAACTGGGATTGGTGCTCAGGTTATCACTATTCCGATAGCCTTATGGTTGGTTTTGGACATTTGAGCCTTAGTGGTACAGGTATAGGAGACCTAAACGACATCTTGCTAATGCCTACTACTAAAGAATATGACCTCAGTGTACTGAAATACGGACGCAAAGAGCAATACCCCGTGAATGCCCAAGAGTTTCGCGATATGGTACCTTACAAATCAAAATATAGCCATAAGAACGAAAAAGCAGAACCTGGCTATTACCAAGTGTATTTAGAAGACCCCAAAGTGAATGTAGAACTCACTGCGGCACAACGTTATGCCGTACATCGTTATACTTTTGAAAAAGGGGCAGAACAATCAGTACTATTGAACTTAGGATTTGCTATCAACTGGGATAGCCCTACCAAAACTTCTTTTAGCAAATTGGATAAGAAGTTAGACGCTAATAACAACGACAATATTATCACAGGTTATCGTTATAGTACTGGCTGGGCTGAAAACCAAAAAGTGTTCTTTGCGATTCAGTTTTCTAAGCCTATAAAAAATATTACCTATCAAAAACACAAAGATGATGTTACTTCAGGGCAAATCTTCTTTGATAATACTGATGAGAAGTTAGAGGTAAAAGTAGCTCTTTCTTCAGTGAATGAAGAAAATGCTTTAGATAACTTGGAGTTATATAACGCTCCTAATTTTGATAAAACCAAATCATTAGCACAACAGCAATGGGAAAAGACCCTTAGCAGTATAGTAGTAGAAACCCCTGTTGATTCTCTCAAAACCATCTTCTATACTGCCCTCTATCACGCGCAAGTAGCGCCTGTAACTTTTTCTGACAAGAATGGATGGTTTAGATTGCAAAACGACGAGATTGTAAAAACTGAAGGTACTGCTTATTCTACCCTTTCTCTGTGGGATACTTTCCGTGCCGAGCACCCACTGCTTACCCTTTTGCAACCCAAAGTAACTGCCGATATCATCAACTCAATGTTAGCCTACTATCAAGTGCACAAAGTATTGCCCGTTTGGACACTCTACGGCAACGAAACCAATACAATGACCGGCTATCACTCGGTAGCAGTGATTGCCGAAGCCTACCTTAAAGGGGTACGTGGGTTTGATGCTGAAAAGGCTTACGAGGCAATGAAAACTACAATGATGCAAGATGATCGCGGACTCAAAGCGTACAAAAAATATGGTTATATTCCTTATAACGCAGGGGTAGACGAGTCGGTTACCATTACCCTTGAATACGCTTACGACGACTGGTGTGTGGCGCAAATGGCTAAAGCCTTAGGTAAAAACGAAGATGCCGACTTCTTTACCAAACGCTCAGAAGCCTACACTCATTTATTTGATAAAGAAACGGGCTTTATGCGCGGTAAAAGCACTGATGGTAAATGGCGCACACCTTTTGATCCTAAACGCTCCGATCACCGCGAAAACACCGACTATACCGAAGGCAATGCTTGGCAACACAGTTGGTTTGTGCCTCACAACGTACAAGGTCTTATCAGCTTATTTGGAGGCAATGAGCCTTTTGTAACACACTTAGAAAAACTTTTTACCGAAAGTTCTGAAATCACCGGTGAAAACACCTCTCCTGATATCTCAGGACTCATAGGTCAGTATGCACACGGCAATGAGCCCAGTCACCATATTGCTTATATGTTCAACGTAGCAGGACAACCTAAGAAAACCCAATATTGGGTAGATCGCATCTTGCAAACTCAGTACAACACTACCCCTAACGGACTTAGTGGTAATGAGGATTGCGGACAGATGTCGGCTTGGTACATTTGGAGTGCTATGGGCTTATACCCTATGAATCCAGCTTCTACCGAGTATCAATTTGGTCGTCCACTCTTTGATAAAGTAACCATACACTTGCCTAACGGAAAGACTTTTACCATTATAGCCAAGAATGTGTCTAAAGACAATAAGTATATCCAATCTGTAAAACTCAATGGCAAAGAATATACCCAATGGCATATTTCTCACCAAGACCTTCTAAAAGGCGGTGAATTAGTTTTTGAAATGACAAACAAATAAATGAAAAGAAATATCTTAATCACAGGAGGAGCTGGATTTATCGGCTCTCACGTCGTGAGGCTATTTGTAAACAAATACCCCGACTATCACATTTTTAACTTGGATAAGCTCACTTATGCAGGTAACTTAGAGAATGTTGCCGACGTAGCCAATGCTCCTAACTATACTTTTATACAAGCGGATATTTGCGACTACGAGCGTATGAAAGCCCTCTTCGCTGAACATCGCATTGATGGGATTATTCACCTCGCTGCCGAAAGTCACGTGGATAGAAGTATTGAAGACCCTTTTATCTTCGCGAAAACGAACGTGATGGGTACTTTGAGCCTCTTGCAAGCAGCGCGTGAAGTGTGGAAAGATAATATGCAAGGCAAACGCTTTTATCACGTCTCTACCGACGAGGTATATGGAGCCTTAGAAATAGGCGAACCACTCTTTACAGAGCAAACTCCTTACGACCCTCAATCACCGTATTCGGCATCTAAAGCCTCATCAGACCATTTTGTGAGAGCTTATCACAACACTTACAAATTGCCCGTGGTGATTTCAAATTGTTCTAACAACTACGGTTCTCACCAGTACCCTGAAAAGTTAATACCGGTGTGTATCTATAATATTGTAGATAATAAGCCGCTACCTATCTATGGCAAAGGGGAAAATATTCGCGATTGGCTTTTTGTGGAAGACCACGCTCGTGCTATCGATACTATTTTCCACCGAGGAAAAGATGGTGATACCTACAACATTGGGGGCTTTAACGAATGGCGTAATATCGATTTGGTGAAGGTAATCATAAAAGAGGTGGATAAGCAGTTAGGTCGTCTCGAAGGTACTTCCGAAAGACTCATCACTTTCGTAACCGACCGTGCTGGTCACGACCTCCGTTACGCTATTGATGCTACTAAATTGAAAAATGAACTCGGCTGGGAACCTTCCTTACAGTTTGAAGAAGGTATACGGAAAACTGTAAAATGGTACCTAGCGAATAGGTAAAAGGTAAAAGATAAAAGGTAAAACAGAGGCTACTATATAGTAACCTCTGTTTTTTCTATTCTATAATTTGTTAATTATCTCATTTGCTAATTATCTCATCTTCTACATACCACTTGGTTGGTGTATTTTAGGTTTACGATGTTATATTCGTTCAGTTTATCAGTCTTCTCCAATTGCTTGTAAAAGGCTTTGAGGTTTGCTTTCTTGAGCGCTTCGTCTTCAAACTTGCCGAAAACGACCTTAAAGTGAGGTACACGCATTAAAAATTCGTATTCTCCGTTAGGTTTTACCAATACTTCGGTGATGTTCTCAGCCAGCCATTGGTCGTTTTGGATAAACTGCATCAGTGCATAGGAGGCTTGCCAATAGCGCTCGGTATTACCTCTGAGGATAGGCACGCGTGCTGAGTAAGAACTTGAAAGAGGCATCTTCTTTCCTTGTGTATCCATATAATACACTCCATTGCCGTCGTATACACGTGCGATAGGCTCTCGCTGTTTGATTTTAGCGTTTAGGGTACCATCAATAGTACAAAATACTTCCGATTTCTCAATCATCACATTGTTGTCTAAGAGTTTTTCGATTTCGCTTAAACGAAGGAGTCCCATAGGGTGTTTTGCTTGTGGGTCTTTGAAGATAGTGCGCCGTATGGCATCATCAGTTACATACATATTCTCGTCCTGATGGTCTACCACCACCTCTTTTACGGTACGTGTTTTATTACGCCCTGAAGCAAACAACTGTATACAAAAGGGCAAAAATACGATAACGAATATTTTTATGATTTTTTTTATGTACATTTTTCTTTATTTGATATCGTAACCAAACCTGCGCAATTGTCGCACATTGTTACGCCAATCTTTATTTACTTTTACGAAAAGTTCTAAGTGTATTTGTTTGCCAAAAAACTTCTCCAAATCGGTGCGAGCTTCTACACCTACCCGTTTTAAGGCTTCCCCTTTATGACCTATGATAATCCCCTTTTGGCTCTCGCGTTCTACCATTATCACTGAGCGAATGTGAATAATTGTCTCGCTATCGGCAAAACTTTCGGTCTCTACTTCTACCGAATAAGGGATTTCCTTTTTGTAATGCAATAGTATCTTTTCGCGTATAATCTCGTTTACAAAGAAACGCTCTGGTTTATCGGTGAGTTGGTCTTTTGGGAAAAATGCAGGTGACTCAGGTAAGAGTTCTATAATGCGGTTGAACACCACTTCGGTTTGAAAGTTGCGCAAAGCCGAAATAGGATATATCTCGGCACGAGGCACTTTTTCTTTCCAGTAGGCGACTTGTTCCTCTAATACATTTTGGTCGGAAGTATCCACTTTGTTAATGAGCAACAATACAGGCACGTCCAACTGGTCGATGCGCTTAAAGAAAGCCTCGTCTTTCAGCTCTTTTTCGCCTATTTCTACCATATAAATAAGAATGTCGGCGTCTTCGAAAGCACTCTTTACAAAATCCATCATCGAGGCTTGTAAGGCATACGATGGCTTGATAATACCAGGGGTATCCGAAAAAACTACCTGAAAATCATCACCACTTACGATACCAAAAATACGGTGTCGCGTGGTCTGTGCCTTGGAAGTGATAATAGAGAGTTTTTCGCCTACAAAGGCATTCATAAGGGTAGATTTTCCTACGTTGGGGTTCCCGATAATATTTACAAATCCAGCTTTGTGCACTTGTTAATTGTTATTTGTTAATTGACTCTGCCATTCCTTTGCCCCAATGAGGATGATTAGGCGTTTTTGGAGTAAAATGTTCGAACTTCTCTAAGGCTTTTTGGAGCATTGGTTTAGCTTTTGCTACGCCCCCACCAAATATTTTGGGTGTAAAGTAAATACCGATAGCACGAATGAGATAGGGTCTTGGGTTTTTGGGGTTTTCTTTAATAGATTTCTCGGAATACTCACGACTCAGCTTACCGTATTTAGCTCCGCGAAACATTGGGTTTACCTTCACTTTGGCACTATACAGATAGGCGTATAAGGCGTTGATTTCCGATGCATCGGCATCGGGTTGTTTTTGAGCTATCTTTATGTACTTTTCTGCCAGATTGCAATAACTGTCAATAGACCCTCCCGATGATTGGTCGGCAAGGCGAATGTTCACATAAGCCGCATAGTAATTTGCGAGCCAATGCGAAGGCACTGTGTTGGCAAGAGTTTCAAAATCTTTAGCTAAAGTCTGCAATTCTTTAGTAGCATAACTTTTGTCAAGGAGTTTTACTTTTTCGGTAAGCATTGTCTCCACATCTTGAGCATAAGCAACACTACAAAAAAGGAGCAAAAAAAGTGTAATATATCTGTTCATAACAACATTGTCAATTATTATCTTCTTCCTTTTGGTTTTTTAGTAGGAGCTGAAGGGGTAGGAGAGGAGTTAGTTTTTTGGGTATCTGTCTCTTCTTTCTTTTTCTCTTTTTTATAAAGAGGAATGAGATAGCTGAGAGTATAGTTGAAATTCACACCAAAACGACTCCCTTCATATACCCGACCAAAGGCAGGAATATAGTAGTTAGGGAAACCACTACTGCCCGTTTGAGCCACCAAAAGACCTACGCGTACGCTTGCTCCTGCGTAAAGGTTGTGTAAGAGTTCCGCTTTGATGCCCAATACAAGTTCCAACCAATGGGCTGTACGTCCGTCGTATTTCTTTAAGAAAGAAGGGTCGGAGCCTGTGATAGTTTCGTTCCAATATTGGTTATCTTTATGGATAATATACGAGGTAAGGTCTTGAGAGAAGAGCGAAATGCCATAGCGAGCCCCCACGTAAATCATATTCTCCATACCGTACCAATTGCCATAGGTGTTATAATCGAAGCCAGCACGTAAAAATTGACCTTCGGTAGAGTAAGTAAAGAAATCTTCGTTTTTAGTTCTTTTTTCCATACCGAGTTCAGCAGCGAAGTAGTAGTTGGTTGTTAGGCGGTAATCGCCTACCAATTCGAGTCCGTAGTAATCCTTATCAAAGAAAGGGCGTACCATTTTGCTCAGGTCGGCACCTACGCGCAAGCCATACCGCTGTTTGTACACAGGGGCTTCTTGTTTTTCGGGTAGGGCGATAGTAGTTTGTGAGGTCGTGCGGGTAGCCGTTTGAGCCATTGCACCTAAGCCCCACCAAATACTAATGATACAAATGTATATGAGCTCTTTTTTCATTATCTACGGTAGTGTTCTTGATGTTAAGACCTTTTAGCCAAGAGGTATTTGTATCTTGAATGGTAGCTGAAAGGGTGTTGTAAGTAATTTTCACTCCACAAGCCTTGCTTACGAACGACTGTTCGGGAGTATAAGTGAGCGTGAGGGTTGCGGTGCTAGTGGTAGTACCTGAAACTACGGTTTGGAACAAGTAGGTAGTAGGGGACTCCAAGCGCAAAGGTAGTGCAAGTGAATCTAAAGTTGCACTGCTTACCAGAGGCGTAGTATTTCCTTCGCCATAAACTGTAAGGTTAGCCACGCTAAAAGGTGTACGGGTGTTATTTTGGTTGTAGAAACGCACCACCAAGCGAGGTGTATTCACGCTGTGGTCGCAAAGGTCGTCGGACTCACAACTTACCAACATTGAAAGCGAGAGTATTAAAAATGATATAAAGATAGTTCTTTTCATTATCAAAAATAAAGTTGGTGCAAAGATACGAAATAATTACAAATGACAAAAAAAACTTCATAGGGCAACTTAGCATTGATACTTATTAGCTTGATGGACAAAGCTTATTCGAAGGGAGAGCGAAGCTAAAGCGAACCTAAGACGAAGGTAAGACGAACAATGAACGTACAAAAGATAGAGATAACCTGAAGCTAAGAAGAAACTTTTATGTGGCAAAAGAAGTTATTTGAGATTAGAAATTGATAAATAACCTTTCATTTAAATTTGTTAATTTACTGAGTTATTTTTATCTTTGTTGTCTTAAGTAGGTGCATTTCTTGGGGCTCGTGCCTAAAAATGCAATGCTTAAAAGAAATACAAGCCCTAAAAAAACGGCTTTCCATACCGCTACAAAAAGCCTCAGCTTTGCTCAAGCAAACTGAAGGTAACCTTAAAGGGGCTAATGGTGTAGGGAAATATATAAGATGCTGAAAAATGAACCTGAATAAACTCATAAATTCGCGACTCTTGAATGCCTCTATTGATAAAGTGATCAAAGTCAAAGAATATAACCTATTCTTAGGTTTTGTCGTAATAACAATAGCACTTTTTGTTTTCTTTATAGTGGCTATCGTTGTAATGGTAGTAGGGATACCTATTCTTTGGTTAGTGAATTTGTTTAAGAAATAAAATATGTATTGCAAAAAAATCGTAAATTACCAAGGGGAGAAATCTTCTTTGCAAACGATTTTCAAACAAGCAACTAAAAAATATTTAATTTGTTGTGATTTGTTCAATTGCTGAGGTGGTACCCTCATTTATTTTTACATCAAAAAACAAAGAGCCCGAAACGGAACGCTTCGGGCTCTTCGATATATTATACTATTCTTCTAATCAAGCAGATATGATACGATCATCACCTTCTAAAAAGGTAGAACTGATACGATATGTAATTTGACATAGGTCATTTTTCTTCGTGCACATCTTTATTTAGTTAAACAAATGTTTTTGAAATCGTGGACAAAGGTGTGACTATTTTTTGAATATGCAAGAAATAGGCTATTATTTTACCTAAATGAATTCATCGGCTTCTTTATTGGCAACCAAACGGAAGCCTTCGCCGTGAATGTTTAGGATTTCCACTTTGTCGTCTTTTTTCAAGAGTTTGCGCAGTTTTGCGATATATACGTCCATACTGCGAGAGGTGAAATAGTTGTCGTCTTTCCATATTTTGGAAAGGGCTAACTCACGTGACATAAAATCATCGGTGTGTAAGGCGAGCAAACGCAAAAGTTCATTTTCCTTAGGGGAGAGTTTTACAGGTTCTTCGTCCTTATATTTGAGAATACGCAATTTAGTATTGAGGAAGAATCTTCCTATTTCGAACTCAAACTTATTGTCGTCTACCATTGTTTCGATGCTTTTACGTTGCAAAATTGAACGTATTTTCATCAATAGGATTTCGGAGTCGAAGGGTTTGTTTAGGTAGTCATCAGCTCCTGAGCGATAGCCTTTTATCACATCTTCACGCATTGTACGAGCTGTAAGGAAGATAATAGGTATTTTCTCATCTTTCTCACGAATTTCTTTGGCTAAAGTAAAACCGTCTTTATAAGGCATCATCACGTCTAAGATACACATATCGTATGTTTCTTTCTTAAACTTTTCGAAGCCTTCCATACCGTTTTTAGCTAAAGTAACGTCGAAACCACTCATCACCAAATAGTCTTTTAGTACAGTGCCGAAGTTGGGGTCGTCTTCTACTAAGAGAATGTGTTTATTGTCCGTAGAAGCATTTGAACTGTAATAGTTTCCGTCTGTATTCATTTTTTTATTGTTTTAGGCAATTATGAATTAAATTGTTAAGTTCTTAAATTATATTACCGGCAATTTGATAAAGAAGGTACTACCTTTTCCTTTGTCGCTTTCTACATCGATGCTTCCTTGATGGTATTCTACGATACTTTTCACGTAAGCAAGCCCTAATCCGTGTCCTTTTACGTTGTGTAAATCGCCAGTATGTTCTCTATAAAACTTGGTAAATACGTGTTTCATAGCCTGTCTGCTCATTCCTTGCCCTCTATCTTTTACACGTATTAGTATTTTATTCTTTATATTTTCAGTATAAATGTCTATTTCGGGGGCATTAGGTGAGTATTTGATAGCATTTTCAATCACATTCACAAATACATTAGTAAGGTGTGATTTGTTTGCTGATACATCGCCGTTTTCTGCCAAAAAGTGAGTGCGCAATACGCCCCCACGTTCGTCGAGCATTACTTGTAGGTGCCCTATGGCATTGCTTATAAGTTCGTGCACGTCCAAGGGTTCTCTCTCTAAATGCAAGTTTCCTTTTTCGAGACGTGATATTTGTAAAATGTTTTCTACCTGAGCCAGCATTCGCTTGTTTTCCTGTTTGAGTATTTTTACATATCCTTTTATTTTCTCGGGGTCGTGCAGGGCAACAGGTGTTTTGAGACTGTCGAGCACTAAGTTCATAGTAGCAATAGGTGTTTTGAACTCGTGCGTCATATTATTGATGAAATCAGTCTTGATTTCGGAAATGCGACGCTGAGTGATGAGCTGGTGGAAGGTAACCACAAACACACCTATAACTATTAGTAAAAAGACTACTGATAGGGTTGCTACCCCTATTACTGATGATAGCACATAGCGTTCTCGCTGAGGGAATACTACTGCTAATTCATATACTGAATCGTCGGAGCTATTGCCTCCAAAAAGCAAGGTGCGATATTCCTTAGTTTCATTAGGGTCAAAGTACTTAGAGTGTATCTTCGATAAGATATTGCGGTTATACACGGCAAACTCGAAAGGTAAATTCAAGCCTCTTTTTTTGAGTTTCTGCTCTAAGAGTGTGTTTATTTGGCTTACGGACACTCGTTCGCTAATGGTTTGTTGCCTTATAATACTCTTAAATGATTCTTCTATCATTAAGCGTTCAATCTCGGGTAATTCACTTAGCTTTTCGTAGGCTTTTATGATAGGTAACTGTTTGTTATCTATATTATTACCTCTGTTGATGTGCTGGAAACTTTCTCTGTTTGTATAGTTCTTAAAGGTAAAAGAATCGGAGAGTTTCAAATCATCGATGAGTACGGGGTTGCGCAGATTGGTAGCTAAAGCGTAATCTTCCTCTAAAATACCGTGTTTATAAATAAAGGTCTCTTTGCTTAGTTTGTTTTCTTGCACATAGATAAACTCTCGCAGATGACTGTCTTTGAGCTTTAAGGTGCTATCGTTCTCGCGCAAATAGATAATTTGAGCTACGTATTTATCGACTTCATCTTGCTCTATTTGTTTAGCTACATTGTTGAGTACCTGCTGAATAGAATAAGTAAAAGCTTCTTCTTTATTATCGATGGCTGATTTAATCCAATACCCTTGTATGGCAATAATTCCTACAAGAGAAAGGCTTATGAGCACTACTGCGAGTATGTATAATCGCTTATTCACCGGGCAAAGTTAAAACAAATATTTAATATAAAAAACAAATTCTCTTAAAAATTTAACAAAAGATTAAGGAGTACCCTTTTTAAGAGGGCTAAAATACTGAGGTTTTTCTTTTATAAACCCTTGTTTTTACTAAGGAAGAGAAGCGACAATGTTAATATAATACCAAAAATGCCAATAATGCCAATAATACCGATGAGAAAATTAGGAAATGAGAAAATTAGGAAATTAGCAAATGGGTAGTGATAAAAAAGGTTTTTTGAAGGGTCTGACTTGTCGAACAAATCTGACTGGTTTGAGTTATCGGAGAAAAACGAAAAATATAAAAAGTGAGTTAGGAGAGTTTTTGATGAAAAAAGGCTATGAGAAGGGTGGGGTTAGCTTATAGGGAGCTTATAGGAAGCTTATACGAATCTTGGACGATTGTTATAGAAAGGGTATATAAGTAATTGACTCATACTGTGATACAACAAGGCTAAAAATGTTAAAAAAGAGGTTTCGAGGCGAAAGAAAGAGAAAAGGCAATAGGCCTTAGGCCATAGGCACTAGGGGGAGTATAACGGAAAAGTGTGAGCCACACAGGCAGGAGCGAGCCGCACGGGTAGGAGCAAGTCGCACGGTCAATGAGGAATGAACGAAGAATGGACGAAGAAAGAACGAAGAATGGACGAAGAATGAACGAAGAATGAACGAAGAATGAACGAAGAATGAACGAAGAATGAACGAAGATAAGACGGAGATAAGGCGGAGATGAGAATATTTGAGAAGAGGGAGTTGCTCAATGAAAGATGGGGTTTTTGAGGGGATATGATGTGGCTATGATAAAAAAGTGAGGTAAAAAGTTTGTATATAAAAATAAAGTTGTATCTTTGCACCTTGAAAAATGAACAATTGATTACTAAACTTGTAGAAAATGAGAAAGTTAAAAGAATACGATATTTCTTTTGCAGGCTTAAAACAGGGGAGACATCAATTTGTTTATGAGATTGACAAAGCGTTTTTGCAACTGTTTAATTTTGACGAGGTGAATGATATTCATCAGCAAGTAATCGTTGATTTAGACAAGAAGAGCAACTTGTTGGAACTGCATTTTCACAACAGGGGTACTGTGAATGTGAATTGTGATGTTTCTAATGAGCCTTTTGACTTGGCAGTAGAAGGAACACTTTTTTTGGTGGTGAAGTTTGGTGAAGAGTATAATGATGACGATGAAGAAATCTTGATACTTCCTCACGGAGAATACCAACTGAATGTGGCACAATATATATATGAGCTTATTGTGTTGTCAATCCCCGCTAAGCGCGTACACCCTGATGTTTTGAATGGGACGATGCACTCGGCAGTATTAGATAAATTGGAAGCACTTGCTCCAAGAGAGCACCACAATACAATGACTATAGACCCGCGTTGGGAAAGTTTAAAGAATTTAATAACAGATAAATAATATAAAGAATTAAGTAATGGCACATCCTAAGAGACGACAATCAAAAACAAGAAGAGATAAGAGAAGAACCCACGATGTAGCGGTAGTTCCTCAAATAGCAAAAGATCCAACAACTGGTGAAAACCATTTGTATCACCGCGCACACTGGCACGAAGGTAAATTGTACTATCGTGGACAGGTGCTTGTGGATAGTACAGAAGAAGCAAAATAGCTTTACTTCATTTGATTTTATAAGATTATAAAAAAAGAGAACAATATTAATATTGTTCTCTTTTTTTGCTTTGTGAGGGCGATTTGCAAATCGCCCTCACAATATAACTAAAGGAAATTGATTATCAAGATAGTCTACTCTGACAAAGGTCGTAGCAAGACAAGTGATTAAAATTTTAGCAAAATAATACTGATTGTAAAATGACTGTACTGTGAATTAGCTTTTTTGGGTGCCTTCTTGAGCGTCTTCTTCTAAGAAACCTTTGGCTAATAGAAGGTTGTACCATTGGATTATTTTCTTAATATCGCTGGCATACACACGGTCGCGGTCGTAATTAGGGAGCACTTGAGAGAAATACTCTTCGAGAGTAGCTCCATCGGATTTTGGAGAGATACGCGCTTCTTTTCCTTCTTCAAAGTTCTTCATATTAGTAAAAACTTCGGTGAGAGGCACTTCTTTTTCGAGTGTATAAATTGCGATTTCAGATAATAGGCTCACGTTGTTGCGAATGCCTACCGATATACGCTTACCATCGGCTAACGAAGTGGCTAAGAAACCAGAGCGTGTTTGAGTTTCTAAGTGATATAAACCAGGTTTGCCAGAAATGGCTAATACTTTTGTTAGATTCATTGTATTTATTTAAGAGTTAAAAAGTTAAGAGTTAAAAGTTATGAGTGTTACTAATTATAACTGTAAATTAGTGTACTATCTTTTGTTTTTGGCATCAAAGAATTTCATTCGGTAGTCTACCTTTACCTTTCCTTTACTGATATTAGTCAGCTTACTTTTGATGAGTTGGCGTTTAAAAGAAGAGAGTTTATCGGTGAACAGAATGCCTTCGATATGGTCGTATTCGTGCTGAATGATACGAGCCGCGAGTCCGCCAATAGTAAGTGTTTGCTTATTAAAGTCTTCATCAAAGTATTCAATGGTGATTTGCTTGTGCCTGCTAACGTCTTCTCGTACGCCAGGAATACTGAGACACCCTTCGTTGAAGTTCCAAGTATCGCCTGTTTCTTCTACTATTTTGGCATTGATAAAAGTTTTTTTGAAGCCTTTTAAGAAAGTTTGCTCGTCTTCTGAAAGCTCATCGTCATCGGCAAAAGGAGAGGCATCTACTACGAACAAGCGTATAGAGAGCCCTACCTGAGGAGCAGCGAGCCCTACGCCATAAGCGGCATTCATAGTGTCGTACATATTAGCAATCAGTGTTTTGAGTTGAGGATAATCGGGGGGGATTTCAGTTCCTACCTTTCTGAGCACTGGGTCGCCATAAGCAATAATAGGTAAAACCATTGTGTTTTAATTTGTTTATCGGGCGCAAAGGTAAGAATAATTTGGAAATTAGCAAATGAGGAAATGAGAGAATGAGAAAATGTGGAAATGAGAAAAGTTTGTTGTATCTTTGCACCAGAAAGAAAAGCTACACAGTTATACCGTGTAGTGTTTTTCCTTTTTTAGGGAAGAATGGAGGAAAAAACTCTTAATAAAACGCCTTTTTATTTAACAGAATACAAAATGCACAACGAGAGAGTGTAAAAGACGCTATCTGTTGATTTGCAATATATTTAATGTGTAAAAAGGTAATTTGTGTTGTGTAGCACTATGTTAAATAATGTTAAATATTTGTGTAGTGTATATTATATAAAATAAATATCTTACTTTTGCGTTTGAAGAGAGAGGTGTAACTATTATACAAAAAGATATATGAGACACCTTTATATATTATAAGATTTCAAGCAACAATATTAATAATTTCACTATTGCTATACTGCAATAGCATAAATACAAACATAACTTCCATATGAAAAAGTTATTACTATTACAATGTTTCTTTTGGGCGACCCTCTCAGTTGCCTTTGGGCAGAATTATATTCCTTTTGGTATTCGTTACCAAGGTACAGTAAAGGGGGATATGATTGTGGTGGGAAATACTATTCTTAGTCCACAGGGCAATCAAGACTATACAGGTACTCACGGGGATAATTCACGTATTGAGATGAAGTATATCAATGTGGTGCCTGAGTCGGGAGTGTTTAACTCGAGTTCGGCAACTGTGCTCGACCCTAATCCTGCATCTACCTGTAAAAAGGTAGTGAGAGCTTATTTGTATTGGGCAGCCACTTATACCAAAGAACGACTCAATAATCAAATGAGTCCTCGCTTAGAGAGAAGTAAGTTCAAGAATGTAAAATTTAAAGTAGGTTCGGGGGCTTATCACGATTTGGTGGGAGAACAAGTATATGATGGTTATGATATAGTTAGTACTATTGATAATAATGATTCCAATGCACAACGCGCTTATGTATACCGTTCTGAAGTGACCAATTACCTCAATGGTACTATTGCTAATACCTATACTGTAGGGAATATACAAGCGCCCAAAGGTAATGAAAAAACAGGGGTAGGTTATGCCGCTGGTTGGACGCTTGTAATAGTATATGAGGATTTGACTCGTGAAGCGCGTAATATAACTGTGTTTGACGGTTTTTCAGTAGTGAATAAATATAATAATCCTACTATTGACATTTCAGGATTTAAAACGGTACCTACAGGACCTGTAAAAGCTAAGATAGGCTTTGCTGCTTTGGAAGGTGAGTTAGGAATTAAAGGAGACCAGCTCACAATGATAAGAAGAGATGGCGTTTATGAAGCTCTTACAGCACCCGGTCGACCTTCTGATAACTTCTTTAATAGTACTCTTACAAATGAAAGTGGCATTAATCCTCATCGTAGACCTGCTTCTACCAACTTATTAGGATTTGATGCAGGGATTTTTGAGTTAGCCAATAGTGGCAAAACTTTTTTAGATAATAATAGTACTTCCACATCTTTTAGACCCTATTCAAACCAAGACGCATACTATCCTTTTATGTTCGCTTTTAACGTGGAAGTGATAGCACCCCATATTGTGATGGAGAAACGCGTGCTCAGCAGTGCAGGTGCCGATATTACAGGGCAAGATGTGCAAATGGGTCAGTCGTTACGTTATAAAATACGTTTCCGAAACATAGGTAATGACGATGCAAAAGATGTAGAGATTACTGATATACTTCCTGTAAACTTACAAGATTTTGACGCTACAACTGCGAATATCTCTGTACCTTCAGGGGTAACCTATACCTATGTAGCTGCTTCTCGTAAACTTACTTTTAGAATACCTGAAAATTTGGTAAAGAAAGGAAGTGTTGTACAAGAGCTTTCTTTTGGTGTAAAAGTAGTGAACGATTGTAACAAATGGCGTGATGCGTGTTCTAATGTAGTAGAGAATAGAGCCTCAGCAAGTTATAAAGGAGTGTCTAACTCAACATCTACTCCGTTGAAAGCAGGTAGCTTCAATACACAATTTACGGCTTGTAACGGTGGGGTAGAAGGTCCTTCCAATTTTATTGTAAAGCTTGATTTTACTAATTGTATGTTTAAAGCCACTACGGTATTGTGTGAGCGCACAGTTACCTTGGAGGCAGGAGCTAACTTTGACTCTTACAAATGGGAAAAAGTAGGTGGAGGTACTATAGGAGGTAACTCACGCACCTTAGTAGTAAGTGAACCAGGAGTTTACAAAGTAACGAAGAGTAAAGCAGGTTGTGCTACAATGTACGAAGAGCACACTGTGAACCCTAATGCTTATGCTAATGCAGTACACCCTATTAAAGATTTGCTTTCGAAAGGGAAATTAAATGGTGAGGTGTACATCTGTGCAGATACAGGGGGTACTGAGTATCCACAAGTGTATTTGTGCGGAGGTAGTACTACAGTGCCTGTAAGTCTTAGAATTACGGGGGCTACTGCTTATCAGTGGCAAAAATTAGGCTCTTGTGGAGCTTTGCCACCTACCCTAAGCAAAGAGTGTCCACCTTCTAACGACAACTATAACTGTAACTGGACAGATATAGGGAATAGTGGAGACATTACTTTGCGAGATGAAGGAGTATACCGTTTGGTAGTTACTTATGGCAACTGTGTGTCGCCTTATTACTATTTCCGTATTACCAAAAACAATGTAGACCCACAATTGGTAGGTCGAGACCTTATTTGTAATAAAAACGGTAGTATTACTGTAAATGGGGTGCCAGCAGGATATGAATACGGTTTGAAGAAAACAGGTTCTACTAGCTGGGTGAAAAGCTATCAAAGCAGTAATGTATTTGATATAGTAACTCCAGACAACTATACCGTGTACGTACGCCAAGTGCTTACCACTACCATTACTACAAAACCTTGTATTTTTGAAAAATCAATACAAATAAACAAACGAACTCCTGCAATGACTGCCAGCGTTACACCTATGGCTTGCAGTACCAGCAAGGGAGGTATACGTGTACAACTTAGCGGTAACCCTTATCCACCTTTTACTTATACTATTCGCAATAACAACGCTACAGGTGGAGTGGCTTATACTACGGTTACCAATACTACCGACTTAAATATTACTAACCAGTTTACTGCTGGTAATTACTATATAGAGGTAACGAGCCCAGATGGTTGTAAATTTACTACCAGTGTGCGCATTGATAAAGTGCCAGACCTTAAAGCTACGGCTTCGGTATTGCGACACTTGAGCTGTGGTACTGCTATAGTGCGTGTAACTGCGACGGGCGGTAAAACTAACAGAGCGAATGGCTATGGCTATAGTAATGATGGAGGAGCTTCCTACCAAAATAACTTCGCAAATAGTTATTACGACTTTACCTTTACTACTGCAGGAGTGAAAAACTTTAAGGTGATAGACGACAACGGCTGTATTGCTGAGGCTTCGGCTACTGTGAATACTTTGCCTACACCTGCTATCACAGCCAGCTATACCGTACAAAACTGTGGAGATAAAGCAAAGATAACTATTAGCGAACCTACTAACGCTTCCAGTTATAACGTGTTGCAATACAGTATAGACGGAGTGAATTTCCAATCAGGGCGAGACTTCCCGAACTTACAAACGGGAAGAAGCTATACCCCTGTATTGCGCTATGGTAACGGAGGAGCAGGAGCTTTATGTACAGTTACAGGTGCCACTATTACTATTCCTACTTTTGTGGGAGGTAACCTTATTGCCTCAGCAGGGGTAGAAGAATTGGTAGGTTGTGACACAGGAGTTAATGCCGGTAAAGCCCTCGTTCGTTTCTCGAACGTACAAGGTGGAAAAGAACCTTATGAATTTAACTTTGGTGATGGTAACTGGACTACTGATAAGAAAAAATGGATGTTACCAGGTACCTATAATATGGCAGTACGTGACGCAATAGGTTGTACTCGTGAAAACATAAAGGTAACTGTAGCCCCAAGAATTCCAGAACCTACCTTTACTCCTTCGCAAATTACTTACGACTGCCAAGGACGCGGTTCTGTTACGATTACTAATAACAAAAATAATTACAAATATAAATATTACATAGACGGTCAGCCTGCAACCGATAATAACTTTAAGAATCTTGCACCAGGTGTACATACTATTACTATTGAGTATGCCGATACGAATCCTCTTAGCAAAAACGTACTCTTTTTTGAGGACTTCGGTACAGGACGCAATGGTGGTAATGAATATATTAACAAGAAATACTATCTTGAATTACAAGATGGTTCAATGCCTAGAAACGGTTATGGGCAAACTTGGGCTGATGGGACGAATCACGAAGGCTTACGTCTTGCTGATGGTGAGTATATCGTTACTCAAAAACAAGATCCTAATAATCCTGCTTGGTGGCAACCTAATGACCACACAGGGTTAGCCAATGGTCGTATGTTTTTTGTGAACATTGGTAATGTATTAGGGACTGAGGGAGCTATTTTGTATCAACGTCCTATTAGAGACTTGATAGCAGGTAAAGAAGTAAAATTCTCGGTAGCCTTGATGAATTTATTAGGCTTTAATGACACTCGCTACCCTAGTGGAGCTCCAGATTTGGCCATAGAACTTTATACTGACCAAGCTGCTGTAGATGCCAAGAACCCTCTTGTTTCAGTGCGTATTGACCCCCGTATTCGTGGTTCTAAAGGTCCTAATATTAATGATTGGACAGTTTTTGAGCGTGCTCTAAACCCGGGAAATCATACTGAGCTTATTGCGGTAATACGTTCTTTCAGTTTGGTAACCAACGGTAATGACTTGGCAATGGATGATATCTACCTTTACCAAGAGCCAAAGGCTTGTGGCTTTACCTATACTACTACTGTAACGATTGCTAACGACAAGGCTTTCGGTTCTGACCCAGCCTCTCAAAAGATTGCACAACCTAACTGTAACAATGGGACAGGTAGTTATCAAATAGGCTTGAAAAATGCACCTACTACCTATTACGTACAAAAAGATAACACAGGTAGTTTTGTAGCTACTACAGGTAATCCTTTTAAATGGGATAATATACCTGCTGGTACTCATACTGTAAAAATACGTGCAGAACAAAACAATCCTAATTGTGAGGTAAGCCACACCTTTACAATTAACAATCCTACGGCTCTTACTCTTGCTTATACAGGGGATACCGTATTGGGTTGTAACCCTGCTGTGGCTACTGCCAAAGTAACCGCCTCAGGAGGAACAGGAACTTATAAGTATACCTTGTATAAAGGAGCTACCGTAATTACTACCCAAGTAGCACCACAGTTTAGTATTACCAGCGTGGGAGCTTATCGTATAGAAGTAGAAGACGCTAACGGTTGTAAAAAAGATGTGAACTTTACTATTACAGCCGCCAATGCTATTACCCTTACAGGCACTACCAATCCTGCTAATAATAACTACTGTACAACAGGAGGTACACCTGCCAAAGTGGAAGTACAAGTGAATGTAGCAGGAGGAGGCAACAATGCTCCTTATACTTTCCAACTCGATGGGGTAACCAAGGCAACCCAAAATAGTAATACTTATATCTTTAATAATCTGAGTGTAGGAACTCATATTTTTACTGTAATTGATAAATATGGTTGTAAGGCTACATATAGCGTAGAAATTAAAAACCCTATTACTATTATTACTCCTGCTGCTTCAATGGTAACCAAAGATATTTCTTGTCACCCAGGGGCGGCTGCTAATGCCAAAGTAGAGATAAAAGTAAAAGATGGTTATGCACCTTATACTTTTGTAGTGAAAAAAGCAGGAAATATTGTACAAAATACTACCTCAATGGCAGGTAATACAGCTACCTATGAAACTGCCACTCCAGGAACTTATACTATTGAAATAAGTGATGCCAAAGGATGCAAGGTGAGTGCTAATGTTACCATAGCTGCCAAAACAAATCCTACGCTCAACGCAGTAGCTACTGCTATAAGCTGTTATGGCACTAATAATGGTACTATTTCGGTAACTGTAACAGGAGGAAAGCCTCCTTACACTATTTTCTTAGATGGTGTAAACAAAGGTACGGGGGCTCAAAAAGTATTTAATAATCTTCCTGCTAAAGCTAATTACGTAGTAAAAGTAGTAGATGCTAATAACTGTGAGGCTAATCAAACCGTAGCCGTTACACAACCTGATGCCTTGAAAGGCTTCGCTTCGGTAACTCAGTTAATAGGTTGTGAAAACACAGGGACTAATAAAGACAAAGCCCAAGTGCGTATTACCAACGTAACAGGAGGTACACAGCCTTATCAATACAAATTTGAAGGCAATTATCAAGGAAATTCAATAGGTTATTTACCTGCTGGTACTCATACTGTATATGTAAAAGATGCTAAAGGTTGTGAATTGGGATTAACTGTAAATGTACCTACAAAAATATCAGAGCCAACATCAGTATATACTATTACCGGCTATGACTGTAATGGTAATGCTACTGTGCGTATTACAAGTACACCCACTACCTATGATTATGAATATGTAATTAATGGTAGAACACTTACAGGTACTACGGCTACTATTACAGGTTTAGCCCCAGGTACTTATACACTCACTGTTAGGTATAAGGATAAAAACTCACCTGCATCAGTAATATTAATGCAAGAAGATTTTGGATTTGGAGATCCAGAACCTTATGAGGGGGTTAATTCAGTATTGTTTACGTTCCACGATCCAAGAACGAGTGTAGTAGGACAACCTACACAATATACAAGAGCTGCTTATAAAGATTTTATTGCTCCTAATACATTCGGAACATCGAGAATGCCATACTATCCTACTAACCCAAATTCAGATTGGAGAGAGCCTGTTCAAGGAACTACTACTGGAGCAAATAACGACCGATTCTTATATGTAGATATGGCGCTGAATACTTATGGAAAAGTATTCTTAGAAAAGGAAGTAGAGATAGCCCCAGATAATCTTATAGAATTTAACTATCAGATAAGGAGTCACAACGCTCCTGTATCTAATTACGCAGGAGCATTAGTAAAACCTAATATGAGAATCCAAGTAGTGGATATGTCAAACAATATATTAGGATTTATAGATTCAGGAGCAATTCCTCACGATGGAGCTTGGCATTTAGTTTCTTCTAAAAACTTAGGAACTATTAACCCAGGCGGTGCTGTAACAAGAGTGAAAATTCAATTCTTGAATTCTGAACCAAGTTCTAATGGTAATGACTTTACTATTGATGATATCAATGTATACCAAGTGCCAAAAAGTTGTTATATAGAAATGGCACCTAAACAAGTACTTGTACCACAAGGCAAAGAATTTAGAGCTAGTGTAGTAAGCCAAACCAATGTAGCTTGTCAAGGAGGCAATACTGGTAAAGCTACCTTTAAGATAGAAAACTTGAATGGTGGTACTTATCACGTGCGGTTGAATGGAAGCCCTCACGGTTCTGGTGCAGGTTGGACAACTGATACTAATGCGACTACCTTTGAGATAACCGGCTTGACCGCACGTACACACCTTGTAGAATTTTTCCATAATGGTAATTGTAAAGCTACTCAAACAGTAACTATTACAGAACCTAATAAACTCACTCTTATGGCTACTATCACACAGCCTGCTATGTGTTCTAATAATAGTAAGGCACGTGTGACACTTACAGCAAATGGTGGAGTAGCTCCTTACACTTATGAGTATCTCATAGGCGGTACAGTGAAGGCAGGACCTCAAAGTAGTAATGTGTTTAATAGTGTAGAGACAGGAGCAGCTACTTTCAGAGTAACTGATAAAAATGGTTGTGTTACCAATTTAGGAAGCAACTTGAATATACCTACCCCACAAACCGTAAGCTTTACTCTTTCGGCTACTGATTGCTACGAAGGAGGTAATACTGGTGAGATAACCGTGAAAATAAATGCGGGTAATAGTGGTTATAAAGTGAAATTGAATAACGGTACTCCTGTAACTTTAGCAGCAGGAGTTACTGCTCACACCTTTACAGGACTTACTCAAGGAAACTATAGAGTAACCGTTACTGACCAATACGGTTGTAGTGCGGTACAGAATATTATAATTCGTCCTACTTTGAACACCAGTGTGAAGGTAACTAACGAAAGTTGTGTGCCAGGTAAGATAGAAGTAACTGCAACAGGAGGTGACGGTAATTATACCTATGCTTTTGCAAAAGGTTCAGTAACTACTGTTACAGCAGGAACTTTTGGAACTACCAATACTTACAATGTACCTACTATTACAGGTTCAGTACAGACTTATACCGTGTTTGTGAAGTCTGATCGTTGTGTGAAACGTCACGAAGTAGGGGTACGCAAAGCTCCAGCTATTACCTTCGATACCGAAACAATCACACCTACTTGTCAGGGTTCAGGTAACGGTAAGATAGTAGTGAAGCATATTACTGGTGATGCTAACTTTACCGTACGTTACGGTAATACAGGTACCCCAGTAATTGCTACTTTCACAGGTATTGCAACTAATACTTATACAATTGACAACTTGGTAGCAGGAGCTTACTCTATTACTGTAACCGACCGTTATGGTTGTAGTGCAAGCAAAAATGTTACCTTACAAGATATGCCAGCGCTTACTGCTAGCATCAGCTTAGCAAGTACGGCTACTTGTACAACAGGAAGTAATAAAGCCTTGCCACTTACCATCACCATACCACCAAACGTATGGAATGCTTATACCGCAGGTGGTAACAAAATATATTTCAGCTATGATAATGGTGCTAATTGGCACCCAATGACAACAAATCCATTTGATTTAGCGCCTATTAATGGTGTTACTGAACCTGGTAAGATATTTAACTTGCGTTTGGCTAATCGTCCAGCATTAGGTGGAGCTAATATATGTAGTACGAATGCTACGGCTCACGTAGTACCAAGTCCATTAGGAGGAGTGAGTGTAACTACTGATATCGGTGACTTCCATTTAGGTTGTACTGCCGCAGGTAAGACTTACTTTACTGCTACAGTGACTATTGCTAATGGAACTGGTAAAGCTCCGTTTAAGTTCAGAGTAAATGAGGGAGCTTGGGAAACCCCCACACCTGCTACATCAAGAACTCACGTCTTTACTAATTTGATAGTAGGTAGAACTTATAAGTTTGAGGTAGAGGATGATAATGGCTGTATTGCTGCCTTTACTGGTGATATCTACGGCAATGTAGCTACTCCTGCAATGACGATTACTGTATTACCCAAACCAGCTTGTAATGGTGGTCAGGGTCAAGTAACATTCAGGATTCATCGAGAACCACAATATACTACTGCAGGTACATCACTTACTTGGGTATTATATAAAAGAACACCAGGTGCAGGTTTAGGTACACCAATTGTGAATGGTACTGCTGTAATGCCAGCACCAGGTAATGATGCTACGATTACCCCAGCAGGTCCTTATAACTTAGCACCTAACGAAACTTACTATGTAGTAGTAACCGAAGGTAGTTGTAAGTGGGGTAGTCGTGATGCTCATATTAAAGAGTTAGGCACTCTTACTGCTACCGTATCAGCAAGTACACAAATTACTTGTGATAAGAACGGTATCTTAGAAGTGTTGAACCCATCAGGAGGTGGAGGTACCTATACTTATAAAGTGACTCCTGTAACACCAGGGGTTACCTTTGGAGCACCAATACAAACTGGTAACTCACGTGTTCAAATTATAAGAGATAATATTACAGCACCTGCATTGCCTGTTAATCCAGCTACACCATATTCATTCACTGTGAATTTGACAATGGAAGACCAATATGGTTGTAGTGCAAATCTTGGTAACTATACCTTTACAGTGCCACCAGCACCTAAGATTAACAAAGCTAGCTTAATGGGTTGTGTGAATGGTTCTATCAGTTTGACTATTGAACCACAAGCGAAAGCACCAGCAGGCTCTGGTACTTCGGCTACAGGAACAGAACTCAACGGTTATGAATACTCAATAGATGGTGGTTTGGATTACCAAGCAAGTCCTACTTTTGGCAACTTGGTAGCAGGTAGTTACGACTTGCAAATCCGCGATAAGGCGACAGGCTGTATAGCAACACTTACCTATACCGTTACTGCCAACTTAGAAGCTGAAGCATCACTTACTAAAGCCTTAGGTTGTGGTGCGACAGGAAATGCTGAAATTACTATAAAAGTAGACAGAGGAACCGGTAACTACACTTATGCTATTACAGGTCCTGCAGGTTATACAGTACCTTCTACAGCTATCCCACAAGTGAGTGGTAAATATGAGGCTAAAGTAAATAATATCACTACAGCAGGTGTTTATACCGTAACAGTAACTGATGTTAATGCCTCAGCAGGTTGCAACACCTTTACTAAGACTATAACCGTGTTGCCAGCAGAGTTACCACAAATAGAAACTGCAGTGAAATCAGTAACTTGTAGTGGAGGTAATGATGGTGAGATTTACATCACTGAGAAGAACGCTACTATAGGAACATTTAACTATACGAATGTACCTATTGTAGGTCCTGCTGGTTCTACACCTCTTTGGACAGCTACTACAAGAACTTACAGTAATTTGAAAGCAGGCGTGTACACAATTACAGTAGACGCTAATGGCTGTCAAGCAGTTTATACAGTAACAGTTGCAGAACCTAAACCAGTAACTATTAGCAGTACACAAATTGTGACACAACAGTTTGCTTGTACAGCGAGTGGTACAGCACAGCAAGCTACTATTAGTGTACCTAATGGAGCTATCAGTGGAGGTACCTCACCATATACAGTAGAATTTGTATATACAAGTCCTGCAGGTACTATCACTAGTACAGGCAATACTTTCACGGTGGGAGACATTCGCGGTGGAATAGTAACCATTACGGCTACCGATATGAATGGCTGTGCTACTACTACTACCCAAATGATTAAACCTTTTGAGGCATTAGACCCAGAACAAGTGAGTGTAACCGTACAAGGAACACCAACTTGTAACGCTCCAATACAAGTGAAAGTGGATATAGTAGCTGCACCAGGTATGCCTCCACTTACACAAAGTGAATTGCGTTACTATATGGGAGTTAATCAGCCTACTGTACCACCAAGTGCAGGAGCACCTTGGACAACAAATAATGTGTTCTCTGTAAATCCTAAGCAAACTTATACGTTCTGGATAGGTCACGCAGGTACAGATTGTGTAGTGAAAGCATTGTATGTAGCACCAGATCCAAATACGTTCCGCATTGTGAATCCACAAATTAAGAACGTTACTTGTAAAGGCAATAACGATGGTATAGCTACCTTCACATTGAGTAATACAGTAAGCACACATAACTATACTGTGAACTTAATAGCTTCAGGAGGAGTAACACCACCTACAGTACCAGCTGTATCAGGAGCTAATCCTACCTTTACAATTACAGGTTTGAAATCAGCTACTTATACAATGACAGTAACAAGTAGTGGTACAGGTTGCGTACAAACTTATACCTTTAATATATCAGAAGCTGACGTTGCTCTTACAGCAAGTATTAGTGTTCAGTCTATCACTTGTTTAAGTGCACCAAATTATGATAATGGTGAAATAGAGATTACCAATGCTACAGGCGGTTGGGGTGGATATCAGTACTATGTAAGTACTACACCACCTACTCCAACAAGTGCTGTATGGTCAGACACTAATGTGTTTACAGGCTTAACAGCGGGCACTTACCACGTAGTTATACGCGATAGAGGAGGTTGTATGGTAACGCTTAGCTCGACAGTGGTACTTGCTAATCCTAATAACATTACAGGTACTCTATCTATTACAGCACAAAACTGTACACCTAACTCAGGAGAGATAACCGTACAGAATGTAACAGGTGGTGAAGGACGTAATTATACTTTCCAACTCATTAGAAATGGAGTGTTACAGGGAGCTGCTCAAACAAGTACTGTATTTACAGGTTTAGGAGCAGGTACTTACCAAGTAGCTATCAGTGATACTTGGGGTTGTACCGCTACCCTTACTCAATCGGTGACTTTGTATGACCCAATTGATAGTGCAAGTATAGGAGTAGTATTTATCAAGCAAATTACTTGTAATCCTGCAACAGGAGCTACTTTATCAGTAACTCACCAAGGAGGTTCAACAAACTTGCGTTATACTTTAACTAATAATGCTGGAGGTACTCCACAAGTAAATAATACAGGTATATTTACAAATGTAGGTGCAGGTGTTTATAAAGTATCAATTGCTGACCTTACTACAGGTTGTGCTACCGTAACAGGTGCTGATATAGACGTAACAGACGCTATGCCTGTGAACTTTACTTATACCACTACGGCGGTAACTTGTCACGGTGCAAGCAACGGACGACTTGTGATTACCATACCAGGTACACAAATACAAACTGATTACCAAATTAATATTGCAGGAGCAGGAGGAACTCTCCGCAGTGAAACGGTGAACGTAACACCTAAAGATATTGAATTTGATGCAATGCCAGCAGGTACTTATACTGTAACTCTTACCTCATCACGCAATTGTACTGCTACTAAGGTTATTACTATAGGAGAACCTGATAAGTTGATAGTGAGCAATACTACGGTAACTACACACTTCAAATGTGACGCCAATAATAATGCACAACAAGCTATCATTCAAGCAACAGGTCGCGGTGGAACAGGTACTTATACTTTCAACTTTGAAGTATTTGACGGTACCTCTACTACTACCTCAGGTTGGGTAAACCATACAGGGGTATACAGTGTAACTAGCAATGGTACTCACACTCAAACAGTAATAGTGTATATACGCGATGCGAACGGTTGCCAAGCTGATAATAGTGCGAACCCATTAGTAATACCGCCATTAAAACGCATTACTAGTATTGATGTGAACCGAACAAGCCAAATAAGCTGTAATGCTACCGAAAGTATTACCTTAACTATTAATGGAGGTAATAACAAAGGATATCGTATAGAAGTAACCTCTACAGGAGCTGGAGTGGCTATCCCAAGTACACAAACGCTTACCGCAGGAGTGAACACAGCTAATATAGGCTTCAATACACCTGGTTACTATGAAATGAAAGTAATAGACCTTGAAACAGGTTGTTATGCTACCGCATCGCATACGGTTATAGATTTCAGCGATATAGAAGTAACTGCTGCACAAACCAAACCAGTATCGTGCGTAGGAGGCAATGATGGTGAGATTACCCTTACTGTAAAAGGTTATCAAGGTATTTATAACTATCAAGTGCTTAATGCGACTACCTTAGCTCCAACAGGAATAACAGGAACTGTACAAGCAAATGCGGCTACTGAGAGAAGAGAGGTAATTGCAGGTTTATCGGCAGGAACATATGTGATAAGAGTAGTGGAAACACAATCACCATACTGTACAGTAACCACTACTTCGGTGATGGTATCGGCTCCTACACAAGCTTTGACAGTGAGTCCTACTATTACAAATCGCATCACTTGTGAACCTAATGATAATAAAGGTGCCTTCAGTATAGATGTAACAGGAGGTTGGGGTGATTATCAATACCGCTTGTTAGTGGGAGGAGCTCCTCACGCTACTTATGGTACCTATACCACCACTACCTTATTTGAAGGATTGACTGCCAATACCTATACGGTAGAAGTAACAGACCGAGGAGGTTGTTCAACTACTACTAATGTAGTAATGGCACCACCAGCACCTATTTCGGCAAGCATATCATCAGCAACTACTGTTTTGAATTGCTTCAACGATAGAACAGGGGTAATAACAGTGGTGAGCCCAACAGGAGGAAGTGGTAATTACGCTTACGAATTGTGGAATGTGGGAGGTGCACAAATAGGAGGTGCACAAACTAGCACTACTTTCACTAACCTATATGCAGGTTCATATAACGTGAAGATTATAGATGGTTGGGGTTGTGATGTTACTATTCCAGTAACCATCGATGAACCTCGTGAAATGAAGGTAACTGCCTCAATTGCTAAACCGCTTATTTGCTGGCAACAAGCTACTATTTCAATTACTGTAACAGGTGGTACTCCAGGTTATACTTACTATATGGTAACCAACGGTACAACTACTACAACACTTACAGGAAATAGCACTCAAGCAGGAGTAGGAGAGTACGAGTTCTATGTGATAGATAGTCACGGTTGTCAATCGAAGTTGTCTAACAAGATAACGATAGAAGCATTACAACCATTACAATTACACGTAGATACTTCTGAGGCATATGTAAAATGTAATGGAGATAGTACAGCTAAGATTACTTTCTCAGCCACTGGCGCTTTGGGTAACTACCAATACAAATTGTATAAAGGAGGTGTAGCACAAACAGCTACTGCTACCCAAGAAAATGCTACTGATTGGGCATTTGGAGGTTTGTCTTCTGGTACTTACCAAGTGGAAGTAATTAGTGTAGACTGTGTACAAACTAGTACAGTTATAAATATTGGAGAGGCAGGACCACTTTCAGTAGCTACTGCAAGTACTGATATTAGCTGTAATGGTGAAGCCGATGGTACTATTTCGGTAACCGTAACAGGAGGTACAGGAAGAATCCTCTACGCTATTAGTCCACGATTAGACCGATTTGTAGATAGTGGTTACTTCACTAAATTAGCAAGAGGTAACTATATTGTAAGAGCTCAAGATGAAAATGGTTGCTATACTGATACTACCTTTGAAATCAAAGAACCTACTTTATTAGAGGCTTCAATAGACAAGATAACCGATGAGGTATGTAAAGGTGGTAATGATGGTACAGTATCTATCACTATCAAAGGAGGAACTGCTTCTTACAGTACTTCAATAGATAATGTAACTTGGACAGTAGGCAAGACCCTCTATACGGGATTAGCTTCTGGTACTTACACTATCTACGTGAAAGACGCTCGAAGCTGTACTACCGAAGTACCGGTAACAATCAAGGAAGGAGTAGACTTACAAGCTACTGCTACCGTAGAGTACAGTTGTGGTAATAATACCGTAGTGAATACTATTGTAGCTTCTTCTAATTCAAAATATGCAGGATATGTATCATATAGTATAGATGGAGGAGCACCACAAGCTTCAGGACGCTTTATAGTAACACCAGGTACTCACACTGTTACCATAGCACATAATAACGGTTGTACACGTACTATAACGGTAGATGTAGAAGCTTATACAAACCTTACAGTATCGTCTACTAAAACTGATATGAGTTGTTATGGTGTGAATGATGGTACGATTACTTATGCAACCACAGGTGGTACAGGAAGCTATACATTTACTATCTCACCAGAGGCAGGAACTTTTGATGGAACTAATAAGTTCACTAACTTGCCAAAAGGACAGTATATTGTGAAGGTGAAAGACAATGTGATAGGCTGTGAAGTAGAACGCACCTTTACCATTGTAGAACCTGAACAGTTGATAGCTCACGCAAGCACCGTAACAGAAACTTGCTACGGCACTAATGATGGAGCTCTAAGCTTCCGATTCACAGGTGGACGTGCACCATACAACTATACGTTGAAAGACCCATCAGGTAATGTGATAGGAACTTCAAGCAGTGTAGCAACAGGTACAGTAGTATCTAGAACAGGAATAGCACCAGGTAGATACCAATTAGAATATGGTGACTCTGGTATCTGTTCACAAACCTTAGAAATAACAGTAGCCGCTGCACCAAGCATTAATGCTACTTTTGAAAAAGGCTTTAACTGTTCTACTGTTTCTACTACTTGGACGACAGGCTACTTGATGCTAACGTTCAACAATTTGGACGGTGCACTCACACGAAGCAATACAAGCTATGCTATCAATAGTACTGATGCGCGTGATGCGAAACCATTTGAATCATTTGACGGTAATAGAGCTAAGACAGCACCTATTGAACCAGGAACGAACCAATATATAACTGTATTCTATCGCGGAGCAGGTGTAGCATCTACTTGTCAGGAAACTATTGCACAACGTTTTGATATAGAACGTTACCCAGGATTGGAATTGAAAGACAAGAGCGACCCACGTGAATTGAACCTTATAAAGGTAGAAGCAAGAGGAGGTAATCCTCCATACACTTACTACTTTAACGGAAGTTACGAAAACGGAAGCAATGAGTATACTCTTAAACCTACCGACCCAACTAGCCGTATAGTAAACGGAAGAGTATACAAAGTGGTAACCGCTACTGTACAAGATGCAAATGGTTGTGAAGCTGACTTGCGCATCGAGAAAGAGTTTATGAAGTCAGTACCACCTAACTTCTTTACACCGAATGATGATGGTAGCAACGATGGTTGGGATCCTGATAGATTCCGCAGTTATCCAAACTTGACTGTAGATATCTACGACCGCTACGGACGTTATATCACAACGTTGCGTTCAGGACAAAAATGGGACGGACGTTATGACGGTAAAGAATTACCAGCGGGTGACTACTGGTACATCTTGAAGACTCACGAAGACGGTGAAGATGCACGAGAATATATGGGTCACTTCACATTGTATAGATAGTAAGTAATATCTATAATAAATAAAACCCCTGCGAAGGAAACTTCGCAGGGGTTTTTTTATTAAAAGTAATAAATAGTTTAAATTCGTTCAGCAATCCAGCGAGATATGAACGCAGGTTTAGGAGCACCTATTTTTTGTGCATACAGATAAGTTTCTACCAAGTTATGGGCATCGTCGATGTATTTACCTTTGCTTTTAAATCCTTGCATTTCGTCTCCCATAAAAGTTTCGGATAAGAAATTGATATCATATTCTTTAATAACAAACTCACGATGGTTGCGCTCTGTCATCATATCGAGTGCCCACTGAGTGTATTTTACATTATTTACGTGTGAATTGACATCTAAATCGCTTACACGCACTTTAAAATCGTTGACCTGGTACATACCTTCTGGGAGATTGATACGGTCGGTATGGAAAGAGAGTCCGCCTTCGGTACGAGGAGAGAAGATTTCTTGGCGGTCAGTAAGCTCAATGGGGCGACGTGTTTGAATATCTAAGGTAATCCAAGTACTAGCACATTCACCTATTTTTTGGTCGTTGCAAAAAAGTTCGAATTCGCGAAAAGCATACACTCCTTTTACAGAGAGAGACCACGTTTTGACGGTGATACGTTCATTCCATTGAGGCCAATAGTACATTTTTAGTTTTTGCTGTATGAGTGCCCAAAAGAATCCTTTTTTTACTAACTCTTCATAGCCGAACCCTAAAAGAGAAGCGTGTTCGGCAGCGATATCTTGCAACATACCTAATACGCCATATAACCCGAGTTGATTGTTAAGGTTTACTTGTGTGCTACGCACTTTATAAGTTTCGGTGAAAATTGTTTTATCTTCCATAATATACTTTTTAATGATAATTTATTTTTGAATATGCAAAGATATAAAACTATTTTCTATTTACTTACTTTTTATGGGACAGAATAGAGGAAACGTACAAAATTTTCTTTAAAAAAGAAGTGTACTTGACAGTACAGAAATTGAAATAAAATAGGTGTGTGAGCCATATGAGCGGGAAAAATGAGAAAATGAGGAAATGAGAAAATGAGGAAATGAGAAAATGAGGAAATGAGAAAATGAGGAAATGAGAGAATGAGGAAATGAGAGAATTAGGAAATGAGAGAATTAGGAAATGAGAGAATTAGGAAATGAGAAAATGCCAATAATGCTAGAAATACTGATAATTAACTTTGCCAAAGATGCGAGCCGCACAGGCAGTCGTAGCACGACGGGCGATTAACTTTGGCAAAGTGTGTGCCGTAAAAGTGATACATTTGAGCTATCGGAAGGAAACGGAGAAGAACGGAAGAGGGTCGAGAGGGAATTTGATGAAAAAAGGCTATGAGAAGGGTGGGGTTAGCTTATAGAGAGCTTATAGGAAGCTTATACGAATCTTGGACGATTGGTATAGAAAGGGTATATAAATAATTGATTCATAATATGATAAAACAGTGCTAAAAATGTTAAAAACAGGGTTTCGAGACGAAAGTAAGAGAAAGGGATACTAGGCCTTAGGCCATAGGCACTAGGAGATAACATTCCCCTTTACACATACTCAGCTGTGCCTGACTACCTTCAAAGGGGAATATAATGACGGGAAAGTGAGAGGTACACTGGCGGAGGTTCGTAGGAGTTTTAGGAGAAGGTCAGAGGAGCTAGGTCGTCGTAGTGCGACAGACAATTTTAAAAATAATATTATATATTGAGGTAAGAAAAGTGTAGCTTACGCTATAAAAAAAACTACAAATTTTTACAAATCAAAGAGAAAGGCAACAAGTTGCCTGAAAGTCTCGTACAGATTACACGGATTGCACGGATAGACCAATTGACAATTGATAATTGACAAATGTGATAGACACGGATTGGCAACTGCGTTGCTGGATTTCACAAATTACAATGCAAATACAGCTGTATATCAGTATTATATACATCGAACTGACATTTACTAATAGACGGTTACTGATGCAATTCTACTGGAGGACGATAATTAATGCCTTTGTGTAGCAAATATTGCAATTGGAGGTCTAACTTTTGGGTGAATTGTTGCCAATCACGCTTAGACATCTCTGTCCACCCTGCTTCGGATAAGACTAAAGCGCGAGGATAGGTCATATAAAAAGCGCGGAATATATCTTTCACACTTTCGCCCCACAAAGTAGCTTCAACTCCTAAAATATATTGCTTTTCTTCTTCGGCTGTGAGCGAAAAGGCGGGATTAAATTCATATACGCGTTGTAGGGTGAGGGTAGGCATCCAATCTACATTAGGCAAATCGTTTTTGGCTTGTGGATAATCGAAGTAGGCGTATTCACCGGGGGAACAAATCAGTTTGAAATTATCTTTTTTAGCGCGCTCCAATACTTGCGGAGTAGTACGCATTCGCCATAGATACATCACACTATTTTTGGGATAGGAGGGGACTTCTAACTCTAACCAAATAAGAGGACGCTTGTGGTTTTTCTGTAATGATTGATTTACCCTTTTGAAAAACTCACTCATCAGTTGTTGGTTATTGGTAGTGTGAAGGCTTTGTTTGAGTTTGAGAGTAGGGGAGTGTTCAAGCCACTTGTCCATAGGTGCTTCATCACCCCCAATATGAAAATAAGGGCAGGGGAAAATAGCTGATAATTCGGTAATGACATCATCGATGAAAGTAAAGACTTCTTCTTTGCCTACACACAACAAATTATTAGAAACACCCGCGGTAGTGCGTACGCCAATGAGGGTATCGTTGCAACTGAGGAAAGGATAAGCGGCTATGGCAGCATCGCTATGACCTGGTACATCGAACTCAGGCACTAACTGTACATTGCGCTGAAGAGCGTATAGTACGAGATCTTTTATCTGCTCTTGGGTATAAAAGTCTTCGTTATTACGTTTAGAACCTTCGAAATCGGAGCGTTTGCTTCCTATTTCGGTGAGTTTAGGATATTTCTTGATTTCTATACGCCACCCTTGGTCGTCGGTGAGGTGCAAATGTAAGTAATTGAACTTGTAATGAGCCATTACATCAATGTATTTTTTAATATCGTCTATCTTCCAGTAATGCCGAGCGGGGTCAATCATTAGGGCGCGATAAGCAAAACGAGGTGCATCGGTAATGGTAAGACAAGGCAAAGATTTTTTGTGTGTTACCTCTGCCCCGAAAACAAGTTGGTTGAAGGTCTGTTCGGCATAGAACTTTCCTGCTTCGGTAGCAAACTTGATGATAATTTGGTTAGGTTTGATGATAAGCTGATAGCCTTCGGGATTATTGATGAACTTATCCTGTATATAGCTAATTTTGGTACTTATCGGACAAGTACCCTTATGATAAGTTATCTCATTAGGCTGTGGTACCACATTGATTTGTGCGTAAAGTGGTAAAGCTAAAAATAGTAAGATGTAAAATAGTTTAGACATAATATAAGAAAATGAATGATTATAAAAGTATAAAAGCCTCCCTCTCTCCCCTTAAAGAGGGGGAACTGTAGCGATGCAAAAGAGGCTTTGGTAATATTCTATTAGGGTGCATTAATCAATCTTTACATTCTTAGTGCGTTCTAACTTAAAACGTTCTTTATTCCAATGAAAAGGTTTGAACTCTTGATTTTTGATAATTTTATTATTGCGGTAAATGAGATTTTCTACTGATTTGGCATAGAGAATAGGCTCATCAAAAGTTTCAAACACATTGTTTTCAATAGTAATATTAGAATGGAAATACTTTTGTTGTGCTTCTAAGTTCGGGATTTCGGGATAGATGGAAATGATAGCGTTCGTAAATTGATAATTAGCGGTAAGTGCATTGATGAAGTGGTTGTTTTTGATGATAACATTGTGGCAAGCACCTGTTTCATACCAGCCATTACAATCGCCACAGAGTAAGATAGCAGTGCCGTGAGTATGGTCGAAGGTGTTATTGGCACAGACGACCTTTTTAGGAGTGCTAAACAGTGCTCCACGAGCCCGATTGTTACGCACTATATTGTTTTTGAAAATCACCTCAGGTGTCCAAGTAAGGTTTTCTACCCCACAGGGTGTATCGGGGTTTATTTCGGTAGGTAGTATTTCATCAAAAGTGATTTTAAATATCTTAGCACCTACTTCGGTAGGTTTATCAACGGCTTTAATGGCTTGAATGCGATAGGTTTTATCACCGATAACGTCCATTGTCTTGGAGGCAATGAACTGCACTTTATCACCTATATTGCCCCAAAGGAATCCCCACGATTGGGGGTGCATATACTGTGCTTTGATAGTGTGATTGTCTTCACGAGCTATTACTTTTAGGTAAGTGCCGTGTACGTTAATAGCATCATCAGCCATACCTTCATAGACTCCGTTTTCAGAGCGTATGAGCCCTTTGCAAGCTGAAAAGTGAGTTGCATCGGCTTGGGTAGTGAAATAGCGTTCGGTGCCTTCTTTTAAAGCTACGCGAAAGCGGTTGAGGGTTATATTTTCGGTGAGTTGCGCTAAGAGTCCCATACCTTGAGTATTATGCACAGTTATATTTTCTATCTTCACGTTCTTGCTTTCAGTAACGAAAATGGCAGGTGTAGGACGTGTGTAGGTGCGCAATACAAAACGCTCTCCTTTTTCCAAATAAGGTTGGGCTCCTATGCCTTCGATGCGGAACTCATTAGGGGTTATTTCGGTAATTTTAGTAGGGTTAAAATTTACGTCAGCTCGCTTATAAGCCAAACGTTTGTCAGCTCTGAATATCATACCTCCAAAGGGAGTTTCTTCATAATCTTCGCCAGTGAAGAAGAGTTTCCCGTTCTTGATTTTATAGTTTCCTTCGGGGTAGAGTTGGGCTTTTACGGTGTTATTTTTTGCATCTACTTCGGTAATGTGTAACTGACGCAAATGAGGGGTTGCAAAGTCTATCGAAAAGTTTTTAAGAGTGATATTGGTACAGTTTTTCACTACGATAGGCAAGATAGTGCCGTGAAAGAGCCATTCGCTGTTACTGCCGTCAATCACTACATCGTTTAAGTTTTCGAGATAAAGTCCTACTTTTTTGGGATTGGTTTGGTCGTGGTTGGAGATGTAGAGTTCTTTATCGGTAGTTTGGTTGAGATAAAAATGATAGGTATCTTTGTTAAGGACGATATGTTTATGGCTACCTACTTCCATTTGAGCGGGTGTAGCAGGGGTAGTAACGGCTGTTTTGCAAGCGACTAAAAGTAGTATCGTAAAGAATAATATAAAGTTAAAAATTTTCATTGTTTTTGGTAAGTAAATTTATAACAAACTTTGTCAAAGTCTTAGGGCTTTGACAAAGTTTTTGATACAAAAGAGAGTTTTTAAATGCCCTCTTGTATTATAAAAAATATACAAATTACCAACCAGGGTTTTGTGTGTATTTTACTAATTGTATCTGGTCGATAGGCAATGGGTATAGATATAGTTTATCGTTCCAAGTGTGGTGTCCTGCCGTAATAGAAGGGTAGATAATGAGGTAATTATCACTGTCTACAGGTAAATTACTAACGCCTGAGTTCGCAGGATATTGTGCTTTTAAGGCAGCATTGAGCTTCATTCCACGTATGATTTTAGGATTTTCAATCAGCTTTCCAGCTTTCCAGCGTTTGATATCATCGATACGAAAACCTTCACCAATGAGTTCAACACGGCGTTCACGGCGTATTTCGTACAACAAAGGGGTGACGGTATAACCGTAGTTTATAGCGTGAGTATCAGCGGTTACAGCAGTGGTAAGATGTGGCATTGCTACACGATCACGCAGTTTGTTGATAGTTTTATCTAAGTCAGCTTGAGAGAGAGAACCTAATTCATATTTAGCTTCGGCAAAATTAAGTAATATTTCGGCATAGCGGAATATAAAAAGGTCTAAATCACTTTGATTAGCAATCCACTGTTCAGGGTCACTGGAACGTCCTTTGATAAGCCAATAACCAGTGCTTGTTTGCCCTGTACCTACAGCAGGTAATGTTACTACTTGGCGTTTAGCAGGGTCAGAGTTTTCAGTCCATACAAAACCTGGAGTAGCGACTGTTTGAGCATAACGAGGATCTCGGTTGGCGGCTTCGCCTGCTGGGGTACTATCGTCATAAGTGAAGGTAGTAGTGCCAATAGGCAATCCATCAGTAAAGAGGTAAGATTCCATAAAATCCTTACTACAACCAGTGCTATTTTCACCTGCTGTACGGGTATAACCGTGAGTGCCTGTTCCTTTGATATAGGTACGGTAGAAGATAGCTTCGGAGTTGCGAGATAAATCTTGCTGAATAAACAAATTACGGTAATCTTTATCAGGGTTACCTGTAGTATAAATACTATATCTACCTGAATTAATAAGGCTTTCTGAGGCTTCGACAGCTGCTTGCAACCAAGAACTTTCATCACCCAATGTATGGTATTTGCGATAAGTACCTTCCCATAAGGCAACACGTGATTTTAAAGCTAAAGCAGCGTCTTTGTGTAAGCGTCCTGCTTCGGCTTGGGCTTTTTCAGGTAAGTTTTGGATAGCAAAATTCATATCTTCCATAACTTTGTCCATCACTTGTTTGTGAGCTACACGAGGTCCGAAAATAATAGGAGAGGCATCGTTTACTTTGGTAAGAATCAAAGGAACATCGCCAAAAGTTTTTACCTTATTCCAATAGTACAAAGCGCGGAAAAAGCGTACCTCGGCAGCATATTGTTCTTTTTTTGAACCAGTAGAGCGGTTGTAATTATCTAAGAAGAAATTGCAATTGTAAATGCCGTTCCAATCGCTAATACTCCAACCACCTCCTGTAGCAGGTATGGTGTAAGTACCTGCCAAGAAACTGTTCATATTCTTAGGAGCCATATTGTCAGAGTCGTTATCATTATAAAAGAACTGTACAGGCAAACTACCATAAAAACGGTTAGCAAAGATCTTTAAGTCTTCATCGCTATTAAAATATCCTTTTTCATTAAAAGCATCAGGAGGATATTTATCTAAGAAGTCATCATTTTTACAGCTTATTTGACTTAGCAAAGCACCTAAAAGGCCTATAAATGTGATATGTTTATATATTCTTTTCATTGTATTACTATTTAAATTATCAATTAGAAACGAGCTTGAACTCCAATCGTAATCACACGGTTGATAGGGTAATTCTGACTAAGTAGCTCAGGGTCGTATGATTTGATGAGTTTTGTCCATTCGCAGAGGTTTTGCCCTGTGATGAACAAACGCAAGTTTTGCAAACCTATATTACTTAAAACTTCTTTAGGTAAGGTGTAACCTAAGGTTATTTGTTTTAGACGTATGTAAGAAGCATCTTGCATATAGCGAGTTTGAGTTCGTGTATTTCCCCAACCACCGAAGCGCAAACGTGGATAGTAAGCGTTAGGATTTTCGGGTGTCCAGTGGTCTAATTGGTTAGTTGCAGGTACAGACCATTCGTCGGCATTACTGAATCCCCAGAAATACACATCGTTTAACATATAATCGCGTTTGCCAACTCCTTGGAAGAAAACAGTAAAATCGAAGCCTTTATATTCGGCATTTAAGTTCAAACCAAAGGTATAGCGCGCTTGGTTATTACCAATAACTGATAAGTCGCCGTGGTCATCTAAAGTATTTTTACCGTAATCGATTTTTCCATCGTTGTTTAGGTCTTTATACTTCACATCACCTGCCAACCACTTGTAGCCTGCTAATTTGGTTTTGTCAAGTTTAGCAGCATCTTCATCAGTTTGATAGAGACCTTCTGTAGTATATCCCCAAATTTCACCTATTTCTCTACCTACATAGTAATCTCCTAAGCTACCTGTAGGGTTCAAATCGTATTTAGTAATGAAAGAGCGACTATCCGCTAAGTTAAACGATATACCATATTTAAAATCTTCACCTATAGCATCGTGCCATCCGAGAGTGAGTTCAAAGCCTTTGGTTTCAAGGTCTGCAGCATTGCGTTGTGGAGCCCCTACGCCTAAAACAGCAGGTAGTGCTAATCCATTTACAAGCATACCCGTAGTGTTGCGGATGTAGTAATCAAAAGAACCAGTTAAGCGATTGTTCAAGAAGCCAAAGTCGACACCAAAGTTACGAGTAGCTACTTCTTCCCAAGTAAAATTATTGCTTACTAAACCAGGAGCTGATACATAAGGTAACTGTTGGGTACCGAAGATATAACCTGTTTGATTACCATAAGGCATAGTAGGTAAATAAGGATAAAGAGCGTTCACTTGTTGGTTAGGCAATTTACCGTATGAGACACGGAATTTCAAATCACTCACTACACTGTTGATAGGCTCAAAGAACTTCTCTTTGGAGATACGCCAACCTAAAGAAGCTGATGGACTAAATACATAGCGATTTTCACGACTGAAACGTGAAGAACCATCATATCTACCATTTACTTCTACCAAGTATTTTTGATTGTATACATAGTTTAAGCGAAAGAAAGATCCTATCAGAGCCCAGTCGGAAATACCACTACCTACACTCGGTTTATCATCATTATTAAGTTTGAGGAAAGGATAGTCTTGATTCACTAAGTTTTTCACTTGTACACTGAAAGATTCATTATGTTTAGACTCTTGGTTATAACCTACCATTGCTTTAAAGTAGTGTTTTTCAGCAAAAGTATTTTCGTATTGTGCATAAATATTAGCAGCCTTATAGAGGTCGTGGCTATTAGCTTCATACACAGTAGCAGGGTTGTTATGAGGGTAATAACCCAAATCAGTAGCCTTATCGGGGTCA
The DNA here is from genome assembly GCF_013394735.1 of Capnocytophaga sp. oral taxon 902. Lineage (NCBI taxonomy): Bacteria > Pseudomonadati > Bacteroidota > Flavobacteriia > Flavobacteriales > Flavobacteriaceae > Capnocytophaga > Capnocytophaga sp. oral taxon 902. The sequence goes on along the minus strand of NZ_CP058261.1, from coordinate 521,052 downwards.
TAAATACTAGTACCATCAGTGGGGGCACCGTATTCTTTGAACATCTTTACGTTGTTTTTGCTATTCATATGATAAGGATTCCAAGTGTAATCACCAACTATTTTAACGTTTTTTATAGGGGTGAGAGTGAAACCAGAGGTTATCCATATATCATCTGATTTATAAGTATCACGCGCGCCAGTAGCAATTACAGCAAAAGGGTTCGTAAAGTTACCTTGCCCAGAGAAGTGTCCGTCAGGGTGATATACAGGCATTAACGGTTTTACATCGGTAGCGAAACGCTCAGCTGAAAATCCACGACCTACATTAGCAGGCTGGTCGTTATCTTTGTGATTGACTGTTGATTTCAAATGGAGAGATAACCACTTTGTAATATCGGTATTGATGTTTAGCGTAATGTTATAACGTTCAAATTTTTGTTTGGCTTTTTTGAACAAGCCATCTTCAGAAAACATACCCACTGAAGCCAAATAAGTAGTTTTATTTGTACCTCCCGAAAGCGATATATTATTCTGAGTTTGAGAAGCCCAACCAGGATACATTTCTTTTATCCAGTTAGTATTACCTACATATCGGTATTTTCGAGCATCGTTAGGGTCGATATATACTGAATTGGCAGGCGTAGGATTGGCTAAGTACTCTTTCGCTTTTTGAAGGTCAGTATCAGTGAAGTTTTGTGAACCAACCCCACTGCCGGTAGCACGACCAGTACGGTCAGCTTCCATATACATTTGCAAGTATTCTACTGAATTTACCAAATCGGGCAAACGAGTAGGACGTGTAATAGAGTAGTCGGAGGAGATGTTTATTTGCATAGGGGTTTCTTTCTTACCTTTTTTAGTGGTAATCAAAACTACCCCAAATGCAGCACGACCTCCATATATAGCTGCTGAAGCGGCATCTTTTAACACAGTAACGTTCTCTACATCGTTAGGATTGATTTGGTTAGGATCCATTTGAACGCCATCGACAAGTACTAATGGAGAACCACCGTTGAGAGAAGTATACCCGCGGATATTGAAAGAAGAACCAGAACCAGGACGACCGTTGCTAGTAGTGATGTTGAGGTTAGGGATAACACCTTGCAAGCCTTGTCCGATAGTAGTAAGGGGGCGACTTTCTAACACCTTAGCATCGACAGTAGCGATAGCTCCCGTAAGGTTTTCTTTCTTTTGAGAACCATAGCCCACTACTACTACTTCACCTAATTCTTGGGTGTCCTCTTTTAGTTTCACATTGATAATCAAGCTATTACCCCCCCCTTACCAACGGTTTTTTCTTGGGAGGCATAGCCCATAGAACTGAACAATAGCACGTTGCCTTGAGAGGCTTCAATGCTATATTTACCATCAAAATCAGTAGCTACCCCACGGGTAGTTGATTTGATTTGCACACTCACTCCGGGAAGAGGAGTGCCTTTCTCATCGGTAACAGTACCGGAAATTTGTTTGTTTTGTGCCCATAGCAGAGAGGTAGTACTCCATAGAGCTATGAGTAATAAGAAGATTTTTCGTTTCATACTTCCAAAACTTTTTATTGGTTATTTAATGGCGCAAATATATTAATAAAAAGTTATATAAAGCAAATATTTTCGCAACTTTTTATTAAAATATTTTGTTAAAAGTTTAACAATTCAATAATAAAAGGCTATCCTAAGAAAATAATTTTTCAAGATAGCCTTTTTGTGTTATTGAAATCTGATTAATATCCTGGATTTTGTTTCATACCAGCGTTTTTGTTTTTGTCTAAAGCTGTTTGTGGAATAGGCATATACATAAGGCGTGCAGACCAGGTTTTGGTAGTACCAGGGTTACCTACTACGTCTTTTATTTGTCCTCTCATTACCACACTTGCAGCTTCAGTGCCTTTAAAGCCTCCGTTACGAGTATCGTCTTCATACAAACGAATATCGAAAAAACGTAAGCCTTCACCTGCCAACTCTATACGACGTTCTTTGCGGATAAAATCGAGAGCATCGTTTTTAGAAAGACCGGTAGGTACTTCGGGCATACCCGCACGAGTGCGCAACTTGTTGAGCTCAGTTACTACTGTACCGTCATAACCTGTATTTTGGGTATGGGCTTCGGCATAGATAAGCATCATTTCAGCCAAACGAATGAGCGGGAAATCTACTCCTGTTGTGTAATAAGCGTCACCCCATACAGGCACTACGTCATCTGCACCGCTCATCTTCCTGAAGGCATAACCACTTTTACCGTAATTTACAATATCAGGAATGTATTGCTGATATTCGTTCATTCGGTATTTACTTACGGAGGAGAATGGAAAGATGATAGAAGCATACAAACGACTATCTCTATTCTTGAACTGTGTCATATAGGCTTTATCAGGCAATGTGTTCACAATACTATTTACTGCCTGACTGTAAGTAGATTTATTGGCTTCTTGAATTGCTTTTACTTCATCGGAAAGTGCTTTATAATCTAGAATACGTTGCTCCATAGTAGAAAGGGTAGGTTTGGTTTTACCATCAGTTGTCCAGTAAGCATCTACCAATTCTTGAATAGGGACAATAGTAGCCCAAGCGTGTTTAGACACTAAATTAGGAGTTAATAAGGCTGTTACTCTTAACCAGTTGCCTTCACGTTCACTTGCGATAAACTCCTTAGCAATAATGGTTTCTGGACTATTATCAGCTTTCCAAATGTTTTGATAATTGAATATGCCTTTGATAAAAATATCTTCATTAATACCATAAGCAGAAAAGTCAACAAACTTTTTGAAGTATTCAGCATCTTTTATCATATCGGGGGTAAGAGATGCTACTTGATGCAAGCGATAACCACCGTTATCAATTACATAGCGGGCTGCTGTTTCGGCTTGATCGTATTTACCAAAATAATAAGCTAAACGCGCTTTAATGGCATAGGTCATTGCTTTATTAAAACAACCTTTGTCATTAGTTTGAGGCAATATAGCAATGGCTTCGTCTAACTCTTTAAGCACCCACGATCTGATTTCAGAGGCTGGTGTTTGGGCTAACCCATCGGGGTAATCATTGGCAACGGTAGTTACGAAAGGTACATTATTAAAATAAAGCGTAAGGTTTCCGTAAATCCACGCGCGCATTACGCGAGCTTCAGTTTTATACTTCTCACGTAAATTGGCTGAAATCTGTTGAAAGTTATCGACTTGTTCAATAACTTGGTTACAAGCACGTATGCCTGAGTAAAAGCCATTATAACCATAGTCTTGAGATGATGTAAGTGTATTTCCTTGTACAGAGCTACCATTACTATCCCACAGATTTCGTGAATAGCCATTATCGGCATATCCGTCTTCGAAAATTCCGCCATAGCCATCATTTAAATGGCGATAGATACCATTTCGGAGCCCTATAAAAAGACGTTCATCTATCTTTGAAGGATCTAATGAATCTTGTGGGGTTTTATCGAAAAAGTCATCGCCACAACTCATTGTACCCATTAAGGCAAGCGCAATAAATGATTTTTGTATGATATTTTTCATTGTCTTTAAATTTAATAGTTATGATAGGTTAGAAAGAGAAAGACAGACCAGCGATATAGCTTTTTAACACCAATGAATAACCACGACCACTGGCTACTTCGGGGTCAAAGTCTTTCATACGTTTATCGCCTCTAAAAGTAAAGAGGTTTTCACCTGAAAGATATACACGCGCATTGGTTACTCCTAATATCTTTTGTACTTCATCGGGTAGTGTATATCCAAGGGTTATGTTTTTAATTCTGAAATAATCGGCATTAAATAACCAAAAAGATGAAGTTTGCGTGTTATATTTATAACGAGCATCAGAAGGGACAAAAAGTTTAGGATAAGAAGCTCCTTGATTTTCGGTTGTCCAGTTATCCCTTTGCCACTCACGAGGTACAGAGTTATCAAAGAATGATTGTGAGGCTTCATTCCTTAGATATACTTTTACGCCTTGAATACCTTGCCCCATTATGGAGAAAGAGAAGTTTTTGTAGTTAAGTTCAATGTTTACTCCATAGGTGTATTTAGGGACATCATTACCTACTACAGTACGGTCTTTGGCATCAATTTTTCCATCGCCGTTAATGTCTACATAACGAATCATACCAGCTTCAGGAACTTGTTCTCCCAGAGGCACAAATTTTCCGTCAGTAATCTCTTGTGGGGTATAGAGACCATTGGAGTCATACATATAGAAATCGCCAATAGAACCTCCTTTTTTGTATATCCAAAGATCCTCAGGAGGTAATTGGTCTACTTTATCACCTAAGTCGACAATTTCGTTGTGGTTAAAAGTGCCATTTAAAGAAACGTTATAACTGAAGTCACCAAAAGATTTATAATGAGAGAGTACTAACTCAATACCTTTATTACGTACTTTACCTACATTACGTGCAGGTATTTGACTAGAAGAGAGGCCAGTTTCAGCCATTATATCATTAGCACGGATAAGAATACCTTTTGTTAGGCGGTTGTATAAATCGGCGGTGATATTGATGAGCCCTTTACCAATACTCAAATCAAGACCTATGTTAGTGGAAGCAGTAGTTTCCCAAGTAAGGTCTGGGTTTCCTATACGTCCTTCGGTAAGGGTAGGAACGCTTACTCCACCTAATACTGTAGTACCTCCACTATCGTAAGTAGAATAAGTATCGTATAATCCTATGTTTTTAATATTACCATTCTCACCCCAAGAGGCGCGCAATTTGAGTCCGTCGAGCCAAGTGGCATTTTCCATAAACTTCTCTTGGTCTACACGCCAGCCCACTGAAAAAGAGGGGAAGTAACCCCAACGACCTTTTTTAGCGAAACGAGAAGAAGCATCGGCACGGAAATTGGCTTCGAATAGGTATTTTTGGTCGTAAGTGTAACCTATCCTACCAAAATAAGAATTAATGCTTTCTTCTTCGTAATAATTTATATTATTTTTTGTGTCTGTGAGTATTTGGTCTACTTCTTTTAAAGAACCACCTGAAAAGTCGTTCATATCATTGCTGGCGAAGTTTTTACGTCCTACGGTAAGACGCCTAAACGAATAGATATCGGTGTGCGCCCCTATCATTAAGGTTACGGCGTGTAGGTCGTTAAAGGTCTGGTCGTAGTTAAGCCAGCCGTCATAGATAAACTTATCGGAATAGAACCAATCTAAGTCCATTTGGTTATTAGTGGAGGCTGTACCTGCAATAATTCCTGAAGCAGGATTTAGGAAACTTGGTACACCTTTCTTTCTGTTAGCAAAAGAGAACCCTCGATAATCATAATAACTATAAGCGAACTGATTGGTAACTTTTACTTTTTCAAACGGACGTACTTCGGCAGCGATAGAACCTAAAAGGCGACGCGCTGTAGAACTACTTCTACCATTTTCAGCCCAAGAGCGGTAAGGGTTTGCGTTGGTTTCTTCAGAAGTTGTTTGTCGCCCGTTACGAACGGTACCCCATTCACCATTAGAATGTTTGGCTACTTGGGTGGGAGGTACGCGCAAAGCCTCTACAAAGTTAATACCACCGCGAGTATTGTTATGTTTGGTATAGATGAAATTAATATTAGAGGTAAGGGTAAGCCATTTTTTAATATCGGAAGAAGTTTTGGAGTTCAAGTTGTAGCGGTCGGTTACATCACCTATTGAAGCTCCTTCTTCTCTAAAGAAACCTCCGTCTAATAGATATTTGAACTTTTCTACGCCTCCTGAGAATTGTACGTTGTGTTTGGTAATAAAGCTTTGTTTACGCACAATGAGGTCGAACCAATTGGTATTGGGATAGCGGTCGGGGTCAGAGCCATCACGATACTTTTGTATCATCTCATCGGTAAAAGTAAGGTTGGCTTCAGGGACACCTGTGTTGCGTTCGGCTAAGCGATACATTTCGGCATATTCAGCTGAATTTACCATCTTAGGTAAGTAGGTAGGCATTTGTACCCCTGTAGCACCTTCGTAACTAATTTGCATCACGCCTGTTTTAGCGGATTTGGTAGTTACTAATACTACGCCATAAGCAGCTTTTGCTCCATAGATAGCTGCCGAAGAAGCGTCTTTTAAGAAAGAGATGTTCTCAATACTATTAGGATTCATAGCATTGAAGAAATTGCTACTTACCTCTATACCATCTACGATATAGAGAGGGTCGGAATTACCTAAGTTACCGCGCCCGCGAATGTTAAGAGTCGTACCTCCAGGACGAGAGATAACGGTAACCCCAGCTACACTTCCTTGCAAGGCTTTGGTAATGCTTGTTGCTAAACGGCTGGCTAATTTCTTAGCGTCTACCGCTGCTACAGCTCCCGTAAGGTTTTCTTTCTTTTGGGTACCATAGCCTACGACTACTACTTCACCTAGTTCTTGGGTGTCTTCTTTTAGCTTTATGTTGATAATCAAGCTATTACCCCCCCTGCCAATGGTTTTTTCTTGGGAGGCATAGCCCATAGAACTGAACAATAGCACGTTGCCTGGAGAGGCTTCAATGCTATATTTACCATCAAAATCAGTAGCTACCCCACGGGTAGTTGATTTGATTTGTACACTCACTCCGGGAAGAGGAGTGCCTTTCTCATCGGTAACAGTACCGGAAATTTGTTTGTTTTGTGCCCATAGCAGAGAGGTAGTACTCCATAGAGCTATGAGTAATAAGAAGATTTTTCGTTTCATACTTCCAAAACTTTCTATTGGTTATTTAATGGCGCAAATATATTAATAAAAAGTTATATAAAGCAAATATTTTCGCAACTTTTTAATTATTTTTTATTACGATGTAAAATATATAAGGAAAAATAAGAAAATAATAATAATACCAGAAATGCCAATAATACCAGAAATGAGAAAATGAGAGAATTAGAAAATTAGTAAATGAGTAGTGATAAAAATTGTTTATTGATAGGTGAGACTTGTCGGACAAATCGAATAGGTTAGAGAGAGCGGAAGGAAACGGAGAAGTTTGGAAGAGGCGAGAGAGGGTTTTTGATGAAAAAAGGCTATTAGATGGGTATGGTTAGCTTATAGAGAGCTTATAGGAAGCTTATACGAATCTTGGAAGATTGGTATAGAAAGGGTGTATAAATGGTTGAATAATAGCATAATATAACAAGGGTGAAAATGTTAAAAACAGTGTTTCGAGACGAAAGAAAAAGGAAGGATTGACGAATGGTGAATAACGAACAACAGAAGAGGCTGGCTCTTAAAGAGCCAGCCTCCCTTCAATTAAATTTAATTTAACTTACAATGACAACAAATTAAATTTCTATTCTAATATCACCATAAACTCGGCACCTGTGGCGAAATCTTCACCATAAAAATCACTTAGGGCGGTGAAACGCACATAGCGTGCTTTTACAACCTTGTCGAGCAACACTTGTTGGGCGCTACTCACATCTTTAAAAGCTCCTACTTTCACGGGTTCTCCCCAGTTCTTACCGTCGTTGCTCAGTTGTATTTGGTAATCTTTCACCTTTCCGCTCCAGCTATCAGTGCGCTGGGTAAAGCTAAAGCCTTTTACATTAACTACCTTTCCCATATCGAAATCTACCCAATGTGGGTGTTTGGCTACAGTAACTGAATAGGCGGAGTGCCAAATGGTATTGGGGTCGCCATCTACTAAATGTTTGGCGTCACCTACGTCTGCTTCTTCACTGCTGGCGAAAATTACTTCCATTGCCGTGCTTTCGGCTTTACCGAAAGTAAGGGTGTATTTCTGAGTTTCATTACCTGCAAACCACGCTTTTACAGTACCTCCGTTAGGCAAATCGAAAGGAAGGGTGTATTTCTGTGCTTTGCTATTATTGATGCTGTAATAGATAGTTGCAAGGGCATTGGCTGTACTGATAGATACTTTTCCTACTTTGCTACGAGTAATAGAAAGAGGTTGCTCACCGCTTGCACTTATATTGGTTATGGTTTGCAAATCTTCTTTGGCTGGACGAATAATGAAACCGAAATTATGAGGGGTTGCTAACAAACGGTCACGCAACAACGGACGAGGGCCGCAACTATGTCCGCCCAAACCTGTGTTGCCTATGTTCAGTTGCAAATACACGCCATCAGGTTCTGGCAATTGGTAGGGGTGTCCTGCCAAAGTCATATCGATAGCTTTATAAGACAAAGCTGCTACCGATAGCGGTTCAGCCCCTACAAACACTGCGCCGGCACTCTGAGCATTGGTAAGAGCTGCCCAGCGGGTTTCTTGGTGTTGCCCCATATCTTGTGGTTTAGGGAAAGGCACAAATTCATCGGCTACTTTACCGCTGTAGAGACCTACAAAAGCCCCCGATTTGCGGTCGGAATAATTATCTTGTTTACCGCGACCATAATAGGTGAAGTTCTCGTATTGCTTAGGCAGTTTGAGTAAATAGCCCAATTGTGGCAATACCAAAGAGGCATCGTTAGACACCACGCTAGCTTGTAGTTCGATAGAGCCGTCGGGATAGACGGTAAAAATTTGGTTGGTAGTGAACTTAAAGTCGTTTGCACCAAATTTCTGGTGGGTAAGTTCCTCTATCTTATTGCGTCCTGAGCTGGCACCACCTGTTATTTTAGCTGCATTAGGTGCTTGTGATTCCACCGTGAAATAGAATGTATAACCACCTTCTTTATTAGGTTTCACTGAGGAAGCAATAGCTTTATGACGCAGGTTATGCAATCCTTTTTCAAACCATTGTTCGTATATCCAATTGTCGTTATTGGTGAAGGCGCGGAAAGCGTTGAGACTTAGGTCGCTGTTGGCAATAATTGTATGCTCACCATAGCGTAGTGTGCCTATCGTACCTTTATCGAAATCAAAAGTTACTGAAAAGTCTTTTCCGGTAATGGTCTTTTTGTCTTTGCTAAGAGTGAGTTTTTCTCCTTTGGCTACAGAGGAAAGAGAAGGCTTTTGGGTAGCAGGTTGCATTAAGAATTGTTCGCGAGCTTGCACAAATCCTTTTTTAGCCCAAGGGGTATCTGCTTTAAGGCGGAATTCTACAATACTGTAATATTCTTCATTGTTATCTAAGGTTACAGGGGTAATAGTCACACTTGATTTTTGCTGTGGCATCACAGAAGGCACTTCAAAAGGACGCTCTTCTACAAGCACACCGTTCTTATAGAGTTTCCACATACCCTCATAGTTTGAAAGATCAGTAAAATAGCCTTTATTGAAAATTTCAAAAGTAAAGCTATTGAGTTTTTTCACGCCTATATTCTGATACACTTTCTGCACTTCGTAGTACTGTGGTTTTACTGTTCTATCGGCAAAGATAATGCCGTTCATCACAAACTGACCATCGTTAGGGAAGTCGCCAAAATCACCTCCATAGGCTTGATAGCGAATGCCGTCTTTGGTATAGTTGTACATCGCTTGGTCTACCCAATCCCAGATAGCACCTCCGCATAGAAAATTGGAGCTTTCGATAGCCTCCCAATAATCGGCGAGATTCCCTACTGCATTGCCCATAGAATGCGCGTATTCCGAGATGTGAAACGGATATTTGATGTCGTACTTACCTGTAGCAGCACCCTGTACCCACGCTACGGAAGGGTACTGGTTAGAGCCCATATCTACGATGTCGTTATTGCGCTCATATTGTACAGGGCGAGAAGTATCGAGTGTTTTGAGGTGTTTATAAGCCGTTACAAAGTTCTGACCAGGGCCTGCTTCATTACCAAGTGACCATATCACAATGGCAGGCGAATTATAGGTAGCCTCTACCATTTCGGTTACGCGGGCTGTGTGAGCCTTTTCCCATTCTTTAGGGTGAGAAAGTGATTCTTTGCCGTAGTAATACTCGTGAGACTCTATATTAGCTTCGTTTTCTAAATAAATACCATACTTATCGCAGAGGTAAAACCAATAAGGGTCGGGTGGATAGTGAGAGTTGCGCACGTGGTTGATATTGGCTCGCTTCATCATCATCACCTCTTCTTCCATTTGTTGATGTGTGAGCACGTGCCCTTGTGCGGGGTGACTTTCGTGACGGTTTACGCCTTTAAATTTGATAGTCTTACCATTGAGATAATAATACCTTCCTGCCTTTCCGAAAGCATCGTCTTCAGCCTTAGTATCTTTGATTTCTACTTTTCTAAAGCCAAAGTAAGACGATACTGTTTCTACCACTTTCCCTTTTTTATCCAAAAGTTGAGCTACGAGCACATAACGATGAGGCTCCTCAGCCGACCATAGTTTAGGATTCTTTACGGTTATTGTACCGCTCACCTTATCGATAGCGTTAGGGGCTACTGTTTTTAGGGGAATGCTTCCTTTGGTAGCAGTGGAGGTAACGTCGTCTTTATACAATGAGACTTCGTATACGTTATAGCGCACTTGATAATCTTTGACTGCTTTTGGGCTGAGGTTGCGCACTTCGGCATTTACTTTTAACTGCCAATCGGTGAGGTTTTGGGTATCTGTAAGAATGTTGAGGTTAAAGATTTGCACCTTAGGAGTACTGCGCAAGGCTACTGTTCTGAATATCCCAGGTAGGCGGAACATATCTTGTGATTCGAGAAAAGAACCATCGGAATTGCGGTATACTTCTACGGCTACTTTATTCTTGCCTTTGTGTAGATATTTGGTAATATCAAAAGAAGCTACATTGCGTGAGTTTTTAGAAAAGCCTACATACTGCCCATTAATCCAAAGGTAGAAGAAAGAGTCTACTCCATCGAAATCGATGAAGATTTCACGACCGTCCCAATCGGTAGGTACTTCAAAATCGCGGATATAAGAACCTACCTCATTGCGGTACTCATAGGTTGTCCACGTTTTAGGAGGTGTGCGCATTACTCCTTTACGCCAATCGTCTACCTTGCGCTCGTGATAGAAAATCACGGGTTGGTTTACATAGATAGGCACTCCATATTTGAGCGTACCGTTTTTTTGGATACCTTGTATATTCCAGTTAGAAGGCACAGGAATCGTCTCCCAAGCAGAAGCGTCGAAATCGGGTTTATAGAAGTCTTTGGGACGCTCTTCGGGGGTTTTGCACCAGTGGAATTGCCATTGTCCATTGAGAGATTTCCAATAGGGAGAATGTTCAGGCAATACTTGGGTAGCCGTCTTTTCGTCTTTAAACGAGAAGAAATAAGCACGAGGGTACTCTTTGTTAAGCGAGAGTTCTTCTACAGACTCCCATTCTTTACCCGTAGGGGCTGAGAGAGTGCCATAAGCAAAACCACCCAAAGGTTTGTGTTGGGCTAATAAATAAGGAGAGAGTAGTAAACTTAGTAGGGTACTTACTGTTCTAAAATAGTGTTTCATAAATTATTAGTATTAGTTTCGTCTTTTTGAAGATTGGATAATAAGGGTTCTACCTTGGCGTAATCTTTTACGACTTTGATGCATAAAAAAAGGGAAATGATTAACAAAAGAGTACCAATCACATTTATAATTGAGGTTGTATATGACATCTCGATAGTAGGATCATCAAGCATAGAGGCTCTAAAAACAAAGTAATTTACTACAGAAGAAATAATTGAAATCGTCCACCAAATGGTTACAAAATTAGTAGGTAGTTTGGGTTGTATGTCTCCCCTTTGTATGAAAAGATTGCGAGTACTATCGTATATTTCTTTCATTATGCGATATGGGAGTACCCAGTTAGCAAAAGGAATGAACCAGCTTCCTACTGCCCAACCATCGGTATATGAGAGGTTATTTTTCAGTTGGTGCAAGTTGTAATAAGCGCGCCTGAACCACATCAAAAAAAGAATACTCATTATAATGAATATCACAAGCCACAAAATACCTACTATACCTGAGAAAACATCACTCAGTTCAGCTCTTGCAAACAATTCGTCATCTATTTCACCTACAAGGAACTCTCTAATAATATATAGTTCAAAAATATCTGAAATCAGAAATATGAATAAAAAAGCAAAGGATATCCACAACATTATTATGGCATTCTTAGCACGGGTAGTATTATCTCTTAACATTTTTGTTGGTTTTTATAAGAAAAGGCGTAACTGGAAGTTGATATTAAAAAAGGTTACGCCTTTTCTTGTTGAATATTGAAATCTCTAAATTTATAAATTATTAAACGCCTAACATATTTTTAGGGTCTAAAATCTCATCGAGCTTATCCTTAGAAAGCAAGCCGTGTTCTAATACTAAATTGTACACTGACTTACCTGTTTCAAGGGCTTCTTTGGCTATCTTGGTGCTGTTCTTATACCCTATATGTGGGTTGAGCGCTGTAACGATACCGATACTGTGTTTTACCATATTGAGGCATACTTCGCGATTGGCGGTAATACCTTCGATACACTTGGTGCGCAAGGTGTCGATAGCGCGTTCTAAGAATACGATAGACTCGATAATGCACTGGCAGAGCACGGGTTCCATTACGTTGAGTTGCAACTGACCTGCCTCAGCGGCGAAGGTAACGGTAAGGTCATTACCAATCACTTTGAAGCATACTTGGTTCACTACTTCGGGGATAACAGGGTTTACTTTGCCGGGCATAATAGACGAACCAGGTTGCATTTTAGGCAAGTTGATTTCGTTGAGTCCTGCACGAGGTCCTGAGGAGAGCAAACGCAAGTCGTTACAAATCTTAGAGAGTTTTACTGCCATACGTTTTAGCGCAGAGGAATAAATTACATATGAACCGGTATCAGGGGTAGCTTCTACCAAGTTAGAGGCAGTAACGAAGGCTTCGCCTGTGAGCTTAGCTAAGTTTTCGGCACATAGTTTGGCATATCCCTTAGGAGCGTTGAGTCCTGTACCAATGGCGGTACCTCCCATATTGATTTCCAAGAAGAGCTTGGCGTTGCTTTGCAAGCGGGCGATTTCTTCTTCGAGGTTGGCTGCAAAAGCTTCGAATTCTTGACCAAGCGTCATAGGTACGGCATCTTGCAACTGGGTACGACCCATTTTTATTACATCGGCGAACTCTTTACCTTTCTTCCGAAAAGCCTCAATGAGCAATGATAGACGCTTGATGAGCGTTTCGTTCATCTTGATAACAGCTAACTTTACAGTAGTAGGGTAAGCGTCGTTTGTAGATTGTGATTGATTCACGTGGTCGTTAGGAGAGCAGTGTTGGTAATCACCGCGAGGATACCCCATAATTTCTAAGGCGCGATTGGCTATTACTTCATTAGCGTTCATATTCACCGAAGTACCAGCCCCTCCTTGAATCATATCTACGAGGAACTGATGGTTAAACTTCCCCTCGATTACTTCTTTGCAAGCCTCAGAAATAGGTTTGAGCAGTTCGTCGGGGAGTAATCCCAAAGCGTGGTTTGTTTGAGCTGCGGCGAGTTTTACATAACCAATAGCTTTTACAAACTCAGGGTAATCACCCATTTTAGTTCCTGTAATGCGGAAGTTTTCGATGGCGCGTTGTGTTTGTACGCCATAGTAAGCATCGGCGGGCACTTGCAAGTCGCCGATAAGGTCGGATTCTGTTCTAAATTTTGTCATAATTTTAAATTTTATATTTTTAGTAATTTTATATATGATACTTACGTTATGCAACGAAAATGTATTGGTTTAAAAAATTTCGGTAAAAGTACGGAAGTTTTTTTTAATAGAAAAGAAAAAAGAAAAATATTTTTTAAGACAACGTAACTTCGATTTAAAGGAGTGAGGTTATGCCTTAGAAATTAAATAAAAATTGGTAGATTAGTAAATTTAGAAATTAGCAAATTGGTAAAAGGAAGAGATGAAAATAGTTATTTGGCAGCTCGAACTTGTAGGACAGACCGGACGAGTCATACATTTGAGAATTGCCGAAGAAACTCCGAAAAACTCTGAGTTTTCGGGAAGGGTTGGAGAGGAAACAGAGATACTAAGGAGGTATCGGAAGAAAATGAAGAAAATCGGAAGAGGGTTGAGAGAAAAATTGGTGCAAAAAGGCTGTAAGGAGGGTGGGGTTAGCTTATAGAGAGCTTATAGGAAGCTTATACGAATCTTGGACGATTGGTATAGAAAGGGTATATAAGTGGTTGATTCATAACACAATACAACAGTGCTAAAAATGCTAAAAACGGGGTTTCGAGACGAAAGAAAAAGAATAGGCACTAGACCTTAGGCGATAGGCAATAGGGGGAAGTACGACGGAAAGGAGAAGGGATAATTAGGGAATTAGCAAATTAGAAAATTAGTAAAATGGGGAGGTGTGAGGTCTTAGGTCATAGACAATAGGGTTATGACGGAAAGTGGATAGGCGGATTGGGAAATTAGAGAATTAGCAGATTTGGAAATTGGCAAATGAGGACGAGAGGGACGAGGTAAGATGGGTGGGATAGAAGAGACGGGAGATTAAATTAGCAAATTGGTTGGAGTTATATTGAACAAACGTTGATAATCATTTAATTGCTTGGGAGAATTGCTGGACAAAAGAAAGAAGCTAAACTTATAAACAAAAAATATTAGTTCGTAATTCAAAATTATTTTATATCTTTGCATTCTAAAAAATCAAATAACGCTTAGTTTATGGAATATTTAGATTTTGAGCAACCTATTAAAGAGCTTGAAGAACAGATGGAAAAGTGTCAGGTCATCGGTAATGAAAGTGATGTGGATATGACTGATGCTTGCAAGAAGATAGAAAAGAAACTCAACCAAGTAAAGAAGGAAGTTTATGGTAATCTCACGGCGTGGCAACGAGTGCAAATCTCTCGTCACTTAGAGAGACCTTATACTCTTGACTATATCAACTCACTTGCAGGAAACACTTTTTTGGAACTTCACGGCGACCGTACAGTGAAAGACGATAAGGCGATGATAGGAGGTTTTGGAAAGATAGATGACCAGAGTTTTTTGTTTATTGGTCAGCAAAAAGGAGTAAATACTAAGATGCGACAATATCGCAATTTTGGTATGGCAAACCCCGAAGGGTATCGCAAAGCCTTGCGATTGATGAAACAAGCTGAAAAGTTTAACATTCCTATAGTGAGTTTTGTAGACACGCCAGGAGCTTTCCCTGGTATTGAAGCTGAAGAACGCGGACAAGGAGAAGCTATTGCTCGCAATATCTTGGAGATGTCACGTTTGAAAGTGCCTGTAATAGTGTTTATCATAGGCGAAGGAGCTTCGGGAGGAGCGCTAGGTATCGGTGTAGGTGATAAAGTGTATATGCTTGAAAATACTTGGTATTCGGTAATATCGCCAGAGTCTTGTTCCTCTATATTATGGCGTAGCTGGGAGTACAAAAAGGAGGCAGCTGAAGCTCTAAAACTCACCGCTCCTGATATGAAGAAGTTAAAACTGATAGATGAGATTATTAAGGAACCACTCGGGGGGGCACATCGCGATCGCGAAATGATGTTTGCTACTGTTCGCAAAGTGATATTGGACACTTATAAGGATTTGAAGAAGCTTCCCACCGATAAATTGGTTGAAAAACGAATGAACAAGTACCTGGCGATGGGAGTGTTCAGTGAGAAGTAAGAAAATGATAATATCAACAACTTATAAAGGCGCTATTTAAGCGCTTTTTTTATAAAATGAAGATAGTAAACGGTTGCTAAATAGAAGAGTAAAGAAAACTTTTCAGAAGTTATCAACAGACTATTAACAGTGTTTGTGGGTAAAATCATCTACCCCAAATTAAACTATTTCGTATCTTTGCCGTATGAACGAAACAGAAAACACATCAGTACCAGAAATTGTTCCTGCAATACAACCATTCTCGCGAACACAAGTGAGTTTAGAGCGAGGAAAGCTCCCTCCACAAGACCTCAATCTTGAAGAAGCTATCTTGGGAGCTATGCTCATTGACAAGAAAGGCGTTGATGATGTGATAGACATACTCAACCCTGAAGTTTTTTATAAAAAGCAACATCAACTTATCTATCAAGCTATCTTTGAACTTTTCAACGAATCGGAAGCTATCGACCTGCTTACGGTGGCAGAACAACTTCGCAAAAATGGCAATTTGGAGGCGGTGGGAGGAGAGTTTTACCTTATTAATCTCACCCAACGAGTATCATCATCTGCTAACGTAGAATTTCACGCGCGTATTATTTTACAAAAGTTCATCAAGCGCAAGCTCATTGAAATTTCTTCGGAAATTATAGAAGACGCTTACGACGATACTCGCGATGTGTTTGATTCGTTGGACAGTGCTGAGCAGAAACTCTATGAAGTAACACAAGGTAACCTAAAGCGTTCCAGTGAAGCAGCGGGAGATTTGGTGATAAAAGCACTCAAGAAAATACAAGACCTCTCTAATAAAACTGATGGGTTTAGTGGAGTACCTTCGGGCTTTACTAAACTCGACCAACTCACCTCAGGGTGGCAAGCGAGCGACCTTATTATCGTAGCGGCACGCCCAGGTATGGGGAAAACAGCCCTCACGCTTTCTATGGCACGCAATATAGCAGTAGGGCAGGGGATACCCGTAGCGTTTTTCTCGTTGGAAATGTCTTCGGTACAGCTTATTACGCGTTTGATTTCCTCAGAAACAGGTCTGTCGTCAGAGAAATTGCGTACAGGGAAGTTGGAAGAGCACGAGTGGTATGTGCTAAATACTAAGGTGAAAGACCTGGAAAAGGCACCTCTTTTTATAGATGATACGCCTTCTATATCAATTTTTGACCTCCGAGCTAAAGCGCGCCGACTCTCTACACAGCACGGCATTCAGCTAATTATTATTGATTACTTACAGTTGATGACGGCAGGAGGTAGCAAAGGAGTGGGTAACCGCGAGCAAGAGATTTCTACAATTTCTCGTAACTTAAAAGCTCTTGCTAAAGAGTTGAACATACCCGTAATAGCGCTTTCACAGCTTTCGCGTAATGTGGAATCACGTCCTGGACAGCAAAAGCGTCCGCAGTTATCCGACTTACGTGAATCAGGAGCTATTGAGCAAGACGCCGATATTGTATCGTTTATCTACCGTCCTGAATACTATAAAATTACAGAATGGGACGACGAATCAGGGACACCTACCGCTGGACAAGCTGAGTTTATTGTGGCTAAACACCGCAATGGAGGTTTGGATAGTATCCGATTGAAGTTTGAAGGACATTTGGGAAGATTTGCTAACTTAGAGGAATACGACAGTGGAAGCTATTTACCTATGGGAACACAAGAATTTGTTTCGAAGATGAATGAAAATGTGGCTTTTGAAACAGTGCCTACTGCCAATCTGGAGCAGGCTTTTGGCGCACCTTCAACAGCTTCAACCGAAGACGATATACCTTACTAAAAATAACTCTTGGAGTATGTAAATATTCAAGAAACCTTTTTTGCCATTCTTCTCAATAGCATAAAATGATGCGGAGAGAGGAATGGCTTTGTTATAAAATTAATACTTATCGTATTGCAAATTAAAAAAAGTAGTATCTTTGCGGAGTCAAACAGACTTCATTATGATTAAATCATATTTATTCAAAATATTTGCCTCTATCGTTAAAAAAAAGATAGACCGCTGGGCTAAAGCTCCAATAGACACACAACAAAAAGTATTCCAGTCGCTTATAGAACAAGCTAAAAATACGGCTTTTGGGCGTGACCATCATTTTGAGGAAATCCAAACGTATGAAGATTTTGTTGCTCGCGTGCCTATACGCGATTATGAAGCCTTGCGTCCTTATATCGATAGGGTAGTGGAAGGCGAAAAAGATGTGCTATGGAAAGGCAAACCGCTCTATTTTGCCAAGACTTCAGGGACTACCAGCGGGGCGAAGTATATCCCTATTACCAAAGACTCGATGCCCTTCCATATTCAGGCAGCACGTGATGCGATTTTATGTTATATACACGAGACTAAAAAAGCCGATTTTGTAGAAGGAAAGATGATTTTCTTGCAAGGAAGTCCTATTTTAGGTGAAAAAAACGGCATTAAAACAGGACGACTTTCGGGCATAGTAGCACACTATGTACCTGCTTATTTGCAGCGCAATCGTATGCCTTCGTATAAAACCAACTGTATAGAAGATTGGGAGACCAAAGTAGAAGCGATTGTTACTGAAACTTTTTCTGAAAATATGACTCTCATCAGCGGGATACCTTCTTGGGTGCTGATGTACTTCGAGCGATTGTACATGCGCTCTGGCATTAAAGTAGGAAAACTGTTTCCTAATTTCAACTTGTTTATTTATGGAGGGGTGAATTACGAGCCTTATCGCCAACAATTTGAGCACCTCATCGGGCGCAAAGTGGATAGCATAGAACTCTATCCCGCCAGCGAGGGATTCTTTGCCTATCAAGATAGTCAAACAGAGAAAGGAATGCTCTTATTGCTCAATTCGGGTATTTTTTACGAGTTTGTAGAAGCTGATACTTTCTTCAGTGATGCTCCCAAACGAGTGGCTTTGCAGGACGTACAATTGGGGGTGAACTATGTACTCATTATTTCTACCAATGCCGGCCTTTGGGGTTACAACATAGGCGACACGGTGCAATTTACTTCGCTTGCGCCTTACCGCATAGTAGTTACAGGGCGCATCAAGCATTTTATTTCGGCTTTTGGCGAACACGTGATTGGCAAAGAAGTGGAAGAGGCAATGCGCGAGGGGTTAGAGGCTACGGGAGCACGTATCACAGAATTTACAGTCGCTCCTCAGGTAAATCCGGTAGGGGGTGAATTGCCTTATCACGAGTGGTTTGTAGAATTTGAGCAGAAACCTACTGATATGAAACGCTTTGCCCAAGTGATAGATGAGGCTCTACAAAAACAGAATATGTACTACTACGACCTCATACAAGGTAAAGTACTCCAACCGCTCAAAATTACGGAAGTTCCCGAAGGCGGTTTTGCCTCTTATATGAAGTCGCAAGGAAAGCTCGGCGGACAGAACAAAATACAGCGATTGGCGAATGATAGAAGCGTTGTGGAGCGATTAGTTAAAAGTTAAGATTAAGACTGATTACTTAAGAAGCGCGGATTGCCTTACATATTGAGTTCTTTGCGACTTTGACTCTACAAAAAAATGCAAATCATTTTTGCTTAGCAATAATGTAGAATTATTAAATAAAAAAAGCCAATAGTAAAATGCTATTGGCTTTTGTTTTTTAGTTGTTTTGTAATTTGTAGTTGATAGGGTAAGCAAAGGTAACTGGTGTAGGTTTACCACGTTGTTTACCTGGGATAAGTCTAGGAAGTTTCATAATAAGCTTCTTAGCATCATCTTCCAAAATTTTATCGGGACCACGCACTCCTAAAACGGTAATAGAACCATCGGTATTGATACGGAAGTTTACAAATACTTTTCCTTGAATACCCATTTCGGCGGCAGCTTGTGGATAGCTAAAGTTCTTTACTACGTGTTTGTTCAAGTTTTCTTGAAAACATTTCATTTGTTGATCTTTAGGGACGTTTTTACAAGCTTCGAACATAGGTTTATCTTCGATAATAGTAAAAGGCACATCTACATCAGGAGCTTCTTCTACTACAGTTTGTTTAATTTCTTCTACTTTAGCTATTTGCTCATTTTTAGTAGTTTCAGTAATACCAATTACTTGTTCTTCGATTTTAGTATCGTTTCCCACTACTTTTACTTCCTCTACCGCTGTAGGGGCTGGAGGTGGTGGAGGTGGTGGAGTTTCAGGAGGGGTCTCCATTGTGTAGTTCTCTTGATTTTCGTCAAGAGCCTTATCCACATCTGACGTACGGTTGTCTTGAACGCTTTTGTCATACACTTTTGTTTCGAACCCCCATAAGGTAAGGGCTGATACAAGAGCGAATCCTATGGCAAAGAACAATCCGCTACTTTTTGCCAAATCGGCTTTCGGATTTTTTTTAGGTTGCATAATGATTTTCTTTTAAAAGGTTATTAAATATACTTTTTATCTGAAAAGCTTTTCATACTTTCTCATAAACAGTAGAGCAACAACTGTGCCAAATGTATTGAAGAGCATATCAATATAGTCGGCAGAGCGAGTAGTGGTGAGTAAGCCTTGTAATATTTCCATCGTTGCGCCTAAAAACAAGGCGGTGATTACTGCCCATAATTTATTTCTAAATGCTAATATAAACAGTGCCGTGTAACCGAAATAGAAGCCGAAATGAGCTACTTTGTCTAAATAGGGAATACGAGGTGCTTTGGGCATTTCGCTGGATGAGATAAGACTTAGAGCGATAATAGCTATCGTCCATATGCCCCATAACAAAGTGTATTTGTGTTTTTTAAGCATTTATTAGGGTTTTATACGCTTCGGCTGAGAGTAGATTATCTAACTGGGTAATATCGCTTATTTTCAGTTGTATTATCCACCCTTTGCCATATGGGTCGGTATTTACTTTCTCAGGTTTTTGGTTTAGCGGTTCATTAAACGCGATTACTTCGCCCGTGAGGGGCATAAATAAATCGGATACTGTTTTTACGGCTTCGATACTGCCAAATACTTCATCTTCATTAAGGGTATCGCCTATGGTTTCTACTTCTACATACACAATGTCGCTTAATTGGTGTTGAGCAAAATCGGTAATGCCTGCTGTGGCTATATCACCTTCGATGCGCACCCATATGTGTTCTTTAGTGTATTTTAAATCAGATGGAAAGTTCATTGCCCAATAAATGTCTTAAAAAGCGAGCCAAAGGTACTCTCTTTTTTTGTAACTACCAAATTTTTATTAGAAAAATTTTAACATTTTATTTGAGTTGTGGGATAATGGTCGGTAAATTAGTAGATTAGATGTGGGGTACACAACTGGTTAATGATTAATGGTTAATGATTAATTTGGGAGAGGATTATACGAAGCTTATGAGATAATCGAACAATAAGTGGGTCTACAGTGGGTCTACAGTGGGTCTATAGTGGCTTTATAGTGGGTCTACAATGGGTCTACAGTGGGTCTATAGTGGGTCTACAATGGGTCTACAGTGGGTCTACAGTGGGTCTACAGTGGGTCTACAGTGGGTCTACAGTGGGTCTACAGTGGGTCTACAGTGGGTCTACAGTGGGTCTACAGTGGGTCTACAGTGGGTCTACAGTGGGTCTACAGTGGGTCTACAGTGGGTCTACAGTGGGTCTACAGTGGGTCTACAGTGGGTCTACAGTGGGTCTACAGTGGGTCTATAGTGGGTCTACAGTGGGTCTACAGTGGGTCTACAATGGGTCTACAATGGGTCTACAGTGGTTCTATAGTGGGTCTATAGTGGCTCAATAGTGATAGATGACTAAAAGGAGGAGGGGATAAAATGAGGAAAAGCTGAGGATAAGAAGGTGGGTGCTGGGAATAAAACTGAAAGCAAAATGTTTTTATATATTAAATTATTTGTACCTTTGCCCTCTCAAAAGAAAGAATTTGCAAATGTTGAACTTAAACGATACCCTTAAACAACATATATTACAAGCTGTACAGGAACTATATGGTGTGAGCTTAGAAAGCGTTGAATTGCAACAGACTAAAAAAGAGTTTGTGGGCGATGTTACTCTTGTGGTGTTTCCGCTGTTGCGCCATATCAAAGGTAATCCTGTGCAGATAGGTGAGCAAATAGGAGGTTACTTAAAAGAAAAAGCAGGTGATTTGGTAACTGACTTCAATGTGATTAAAGGTTTTTTAAACCTTGTAATTGCTGATAGTTACTACATCGACTTTTTAAAAGAAGTGAAGAATAATCCTCAGTTTGGTTTGGCAACGCCTAATAGCAAAGAGGCTATTTTGGTGGAATACTCATCGCCTAATACTAATAAACCGTTGCACTTAGGGCATATCCGCAACAACCTCTTAGGGTATTCGGTAGCTGAAATCTTAAAAGCAGCTGGACATAAGGTGTATAAAACCCAAATCATCAACGATAGGGGGATACACATTTGCAAATCGATGGTGGCGTGGCAACGTTTTGGTAATGGTGAGACTCCTGAAAATACAGGGTTGAAGGGTGATAAATTAGTAGGGAATTACTATGTGGCGTTTGATAAGGCGTACAAAACTGAAATACAGCAATTAGTAGAACAAGGGAAGACCAAAGAAGAAGCGGAAAAACAAGCTCCTATATTTGTAGCAGCCCAAGAGATGCTTCGCCAATGGGAAGCAGGTAACCCCGAAGTAATAAAACTTTGGAAACAGATGAATGGCTGGGTATACGATGGTTTTGCTGTTACTTATAAGAATTTAGGTGTTGATTTTGATTCGTATTACTACGAGAGCAATACCTATTTATTAGGGAAAGACATTGTGGAACGCGGTTTGGAGCAAGGTGTGTTCTTCAAGAAAGATGATGGTTCAGTTTGGTGTGACCTTACCGCCGATGGCTTAGATGAGAAGTTGGTGCTTCGTGCTGATGGTACGTCGGTTTATATGACGCAAGATATGGGAACTGCTACCCAGCGAGTGAAGGACTATCCTGACGTAAAAGGAATGGTGTACACGGTAGGTAACGAGCAAGATTATCACTTCAAAGTGCTTTTTCTTATCCTGAAAAAGTTGGGTTACGATTGGGCATCACACTTGTATCACCTGAGCTATGGTATGGTAGATTTGCCCAGTGGCAAGATGAAAAGTCGCGAGGGCACCGTAGTAGATGCCGATGACCTTATTGCTGAAATGGAGCAAACCGCCAAAGAGATTTCACAAGAACTCGGCAAACTCGACGGTTATACCGAAGCGCAGAAAGAAGCCTTGTATCATACCATAGGTTTGGGAGCCTTGAAATACTATATATTAAAAGTAGACCCCAAGAAGCGCATTTTGTTTGACCCTAAAGAGTCTATCGATTTTCAAGGAAATACAGGTCCGTTTATACAATACACTTACGCTCGTATCCAGTCGATTATGCGCAAGTATGCTGAAATGGGAGGTAGGAATGAAGCAGCGGTAGAAAAAGTTAATGGTTTACACGAAAAAGAGAAGGCTTTGTTAAAGAGCATCACCCTATTTCCGTCGGTTGTACAAGATGCTGCTGATAGTTATAGTCCTGCTATTATTGCCAATTATGTGTATGATTTGGTAAAAGACTTTAATTCGTTTTACCAAAATGTATCGATTTTAGGAGAGGAAGAGGAGAGCAAGCGTGATTTTAGGGTAATGTTGAGCAAGAAAATAGGGGAAATTATAGCAGAGTCTTTTAAAATGCTAGGTATACAAGTTCCTGAGAGAATGTAGGTTATAATAGTAGTATAAAAAAGTTATAAAAAAAGTATTCAAAAAATTTGCAGGAATGAATAATTGTTGTACCTTTGCAACCGCAAATAAAGGAAAAACCAGTTGCGAATTTATTGGAAAAGAAATAAGCGAAAATAGCTCAGTTGGTAGAGCGCAACCTTGCCAAGGTTGAGGTCGCGGGTTCGAACCCCGTTTTTCGCTCTTTTTTTATGTTTATCATAGAAGGCTCGGATGGTGGAATCGGTAGACACGCTGGACTTAAAATCCAGTGGGCAGTAATGCCTGTGCGGGTTCAAGTCCCGCTCCGAGTACAATCTTCAATCACTACTTACGAAGAGAGGTAGTGATTTTTTTGTTATTATATACTTCTTAAATATTAATGTAATGAAGTAATTATCCTTCACTTTTATTGTTTTTATCATTAAAAAGCGTACCTTTGCCTGCACAATAAAATAACAAGATGATGAATACAGGTTTTTTCAAAGGCTATCAAGGGGCAGAGTTATACTTCTACGAATGGAATTACAAGCCTCAACAAAAAACACTTATTGTAATACATCGCGGTCACGAGTACGGTGAGCGCTTACAGGAATTTGCTACACACCCGCTGTTTGCGTCCTATAATATTTTTGCTTTTGATATGAGAGGACACGGGCATACTAAAGCTTCAGTATCGCCTGCTTTTATGGATTCAGTACGAGATTTAGATGCTTTTGCTAAGTTTTTGCAACAAGAATACGACGTGCAAGAAGAGGATATCTTTGTAGTAGCCAACAGTATAGGAGGGGTGATTGTATCGGCTTGGGTACACGATTTTGCTCCACGTATTGCTGGAATGGCACTTTTAGCACCTGCTTTTGAAATCAATTTAATAGTTCCCTTAGCCAAGCAAGCTATAGAATTAGCACTAAAAGTGAAACCTAATCTTGTTGTAAAAAGCTATGTTAAATCTAAAATGCTCACTCGTGACCCTGAACAGCAACGCGCCTATGATACAGATAGGTTTATCACGCGGTCTATCAACGGCAAACTGCTTATAGATTTAGCTAATGCAGGTAAGCGATTGGTCGAAGATGCTGCTGCTATTACTATTCCCACACTACTGCTTTCAGCTGAAAAAGACTTTGTGGTGATTAACAAGCAGCAGAAGCAATTCTATGTAAACTTATCTTCTGAAATAAAAGAATTTGTTACCTTAGACGGATTCCACCACGGCATTTTGTTTGAGCAAGGCAGAGAAGAGGTATATAAATTACTTGAACAGTTTATCAGTAGAGCTTTTGAAACACCTCTTGTATCACCTTCTTTGAAACCCGATACTTTTACTCAAAAAGAGTACGAAATAATGCAATACGAGCTCATACCCAATAGAGAAAAGTACTATTACCGATTTCAGAAATGGGCACTGAGTAAGTTAGGACACCTCAGTGGCGGAATGGCGATAGGACTGGAATATGGATTTGATTCAGGAGCTTCAATGGATTATGTTTACAAGAATATTCCTCAAGGGAAATGGGGTATAGGTAGACTGATGGACAAAAGTTATCTCAATGCCATTGGGTGGCGAGGCGTACGTATACGCAAAGCACACTTATTGGAGCAAGTAGATAAAGCGATACAAGCTTTGCAAGCCGAAGGGAAGAAAGTAAAGATACTTGATATTGCTGGAGGAGTAGGTAATTATTTGTTTGACATCAAAGAAAAGCACCCAGAGGTAGAAATTGTCATCAATGAGTTTTTACCAGCTAATATAGAAAAAGGGGAGCAAACCGTCAGAGAAAGAGGCTTTCAAGATATACGATTCACTAACTACAATTGTTTTAAAGCCGATAACTACACAAGTTTAGACTATAGTCCTAATATCACTATCATATCTGGTATTTTTGAACTTTTTGGTGATAATAAATTAGCTAATGAGGCGGTAAAGGGAGTTGTCTCGATTTCAGAAAACGGTTTTTTGATTTATACAGGACAGCCGTGGCACCCACAACTCAAAACGATAGCCTTTGTACTAAAAAGTCATCAAGAGAGAGATTGGGTGATGCGTCGCCGTAGTCAGCGAGAGTTAGACGGAATATTTTCTCTTAATGGAGTGCAAAAGCAGGATATGCTGATAGATGATTTTGGAATCTTTACAGTTTCATTAGGGAAGATAGAAAAATAGGACTTTTCAGTATATCAAATAAATAGCCCTTGTTGTAAAATATTTTAATCTATTTATTTGGTAGTTTCTGTAAAAGGTAGTAGCTTTGCGCTCTGAAATTAAAAATCGGGATGTGGCGCAGTTGGTAGCGTACACGTATGGGGTGCGTGTGGTCGCTGGTTCGAGTCCAGTCATCCCGACTTTTTCTTTTTATACAATAGCTATTTGAAATGAATAAGGTATATCTTCCTTTGTTATTATATCTCTATTTTACCCTTCTTTAGCGTCTATTTCTTGAATGTATATCTACGGATATTTATGGTGGAGAACAATATGGATTGTTCTAAATTCAGCATAAAGATTAGGATACCATTTATAAACTGATGATTATTATATAGAAAATATATGAAACTTTCAAACTTTAATTTTGAACTTCCTAAAGAGCTATTAGCTGAGTATCCCAGTGAGAACCGCGACGAAGCACGCTTAATGGTAATACATCGTAAAACAGGAGAAATCGAACACCGACTATTTAAAGATGTAATCGACTATTTTGACGATGGAGATGTGTTTGTACTGAACAATACTAAAGTATTTCCTGCTCGCTTGTATGGGAATAAAGAAAAAACAAAGGCAAAGATAGAAGTATTTTTGTTGCGTGAACTCAGCGCTGAACAACGTTTGTGGGACGTACTTGTAGACCCTGCTCGCAAGATACGGATAGGCAATAAACTCTATTTTGGCAAAAATGCCGAATTGGTAGCCGAGGTAATAGACAATACTACCTCTCGTGGTCGCACTCTTCGTTTCCTATACGATGGTACTTATGAAGAGTTTCGCCAACATCTTACAGAATTAGGGCAAACACCTCTGCCTAAATACATCTCTCGTCCGGTAGAACCTGAAGATGAAGAACGCTACCAAACTATCTATGCTAAATACGAGGGCGCCGTTGCTGCACCTACTGCGGGTTTGCACTTTTCTAAGCACTTGATGAAGCGTTTGGAAATAAAAGGTATTACCTTCGCTGAGGTAACTTTACACGTGGGGTTAGGAACTTTCAATCCTGTAGAGGTAGAAGACCTTTCTAAGCACAAAATGGATAGTGAAGAGATACATATTCCTGAAAGTCAAACAAAAATCATTAATGCAGCTAAGGTGAATAAAAAACGTGTATGTGCGGTAGGAACTACCGTAATGCGCGTGTTGGAAAGTTCAGTTTCATCTGATGGTTTTCTAAATCCATTTGACGGTTGGACAAATAAGTTTATTTTTCCTCCATATGATTTTAGTATAGCCAATGCAATGATTACCAACTTTCACACTCCTAAATCTACCTTGTTAATGATGGTCTCGGCTTTTGCGGGGCACGACCTCATTATGCGTGCTTATAAAGAAGCCGTAGAGCAGAAATATAAATTCTATTCTTACGGTGATGCGATGCTTATTCTATAAGAAGGGTTATATATAAAGAAAATGACGGTAGAGAGAACTCCTTGCCGTCATTTTTTATTTCTGAATAGTTATAGAGAGGAATTTTATTTTGTTCATAGTTAATCGGTAAGATTTTGTAACGCTTACTTATTTCCTAATTTAAAGTGCCAGTGCAGTTCGCACTATTTTCCTGCAAACGCTTTTACATCATCTTCTGAGATTTCTTTGCCTCCTAAGATAATGAGTCGCTCTACTACATTACGCAGTTCGCGAATATTACCCGTCCAATCTTGTTTTTGAAGAAGCTCTATTGCTTTTTTGCTAAATTTCTTCGGACTAATACCTTGTTCCTCGGCTATTTTTGCTGAAAAATAATCAATAAGTAGCGGGATATCGTCTCTGCGTTCGTTAAGTGACGGTACTCTGATGAGAATTACTGCCAAACGGTGGTACAAATCCTCACGGAAACGACCTTCGGCTATTTCTTTTTTTAAATCTTTATTGGTCGCCGCTATTACACGTACATCTACATTGATGTCCTTATCACTTCCCACGCGGGTAATCTTGTTCTCCTGCAACGCACGCAACACTTTGGCTTGGGCAGAGAGACTCATATCGCCTATTTCATCCAAGAAAATAGTACCATTGTTAGCAGCCTCAAACTTACCTGCACGGTCTTTTACCGCCGAAGTAAACGCCCCTTTGATATGTCCGAAGAGTTCACTTTCTATCAGTTCGGAAGGAATAGCGGCACAGTTCACCTCTACCATCGGAGCTTCACTACGCTCGCTTTGGTAATGAATGGCGTGAGCTACCAACTCTTTACCTGTACCATTAGAGCCCGTGATGAGCACACGCGCTTCGGTAGGAGCCACCTTTTCTATCATCTGACGGATTTGTTGCAAAGGTGCACTTTCTCCTATCATCTCATAGCTCTTGCTCACCTTCTTTTTGAGGTGTTTATTCTCTACCACTAATTTCTTCTTGTCGAGAGCATTGCGCACGGTGTTGAGCAAGCGGTTTAAATCAGGTGGTTTTGAGATATAGTCGTAAGCCCCTAAGCGCATTGCGTTTACTGCCGTCTCGAGGTCGCCGTGACCTGATATCATCACAAAGGGGATTTCGGGTTTGAGTTTCTTGATCTCAGCGAGTACTTCCATACCGTCCATCTTAGGCATTTTGATGTCGCATAGCACTAAGTCATAGTCCTCTTTTTTGAGTTTTTCAACGCCTTCTACACCATCAGCTGCTTCTTCTACTTCGTACTCTTTGCTTTCTTCTACCAATATTTTGGTAAGCACACGGCGAATTGCCGATTCGTCTTCTATGATGAGTATTTTTGCCATAAATTCAATCTTTCCATTTGCCAATTTGGATAATCTCCTAATTACTCCGCAAAGGTAGTAAAAAAATAAAAAACTCTTGACATTCTGCCAAGAGTTTTTGACGTGTGTTTATGAAAAAGTGTATTTATTAGTTTTTAAATGTAGGTTTGAACTTCGATTGATATACTTGAAACTCTTGTTGAGTAGTGATTTTTTTGTAATCATTGTTGTTAAACATCTTCAAGTAGAGTTCTAATTGAGTAGGCGACATATAGCCGGTAATACCTGTTATCAAATCGTTATTTTCGTCTAAGAACACCATTGTTGGGTAAGCCTGTACTTGCATATAGCCAGTAAGTGGGTGTGTGGCATTACGACGTTCAGCCAATGCAGGGTCATAGCCTTTGTTCTCAAACTTTTGTCCTTTGTAGTTCGCTACTTCGTTACCTTCACCATTGAACTTTACAGCGTAGTAATTATCGTTCACATACTTTACTAAGTCTTTGTTCTTAAAAGTGTTGTTCGCTAGCATTTTGCAAGGTCCACACCAATTAGTGTATACGTCAATAAATATTTTTTTAGGTTTTTTCTTCTGAGCAGCAATAGCTTGGTCAAAAGTCATCCATTTAATTTCTTGAGCTTCAAGAGTAGCAGTAGCTACCAAAACAAAAGCTACAATAGCGATGAGTTTTCTTGTCATACTGATAAAAGTTTGTAATTTTTTCGTGTTTATAGATTTTCAAAAACCGTGCCAAATGTATGTTCATCAGTGGGGGTGAGGAATTGCATTGCGATAGGCAGGTAGTACAAGTCTTGCAAATGAGGTTGCAGGCGCACGTAGTCTTTCTCAGTGGTCAAGATTCGCTTGCCTTGCAATTGCTGTATTTCTCTCTTGGTAAAATGATGATGGTCGGCAAAAGCTAAATACTGAAAATCTGCTCCTTGTTCTTTCAAGAATGTGAGTAGCGGATTCGGATTGGCAATGCCTGTTACCAAAGTAAAAGGTTCTTGAATGAAAGTCGTCAAAGATATGTTTCCCGTCTCTGAAAATACTTGCTTATCATAGGCAATGGTTGCAAAGGCAATAGGACAAAGGCAATGCTTCTGTAAACGCGCTATGAGCTGAGTACGTTCTTTTTCTGACAATGAGGGAGGACATTTAGTTACAACCACTATATCGGCTTGTTGCACTCGGCTTACTACATCGCGGAGTCGCCCCATTGGCAGTAGCCAGTCGTCAGTAAACAGATGTCCGTAAGCGGTGAGCACTATGTTGATTTTTGCTTTTACGGGGCGATGTTGGAAAGCGTCGTCTAATATAATGAGTTCAGGAGGCATAGGCAAGGTGAGGATTCGTTCCACACCTTCTACTCGGTTGGCACAAACAGCTAAGATAATATCTTTAAATTTCCACCAAAATTGGAAAGGTTCATCACCTAAATCCAATACCGTAGAAGTCTCGGTAGCTAATATAAAACCCCTTGTCTTGCGTTTATAACCACGACTGAGCACGCCCACTCTACGCTGTTTATGCCATCGCCTGATGAGGTATTCCACCATTGGGCTCTTACCTGTCCCTCCTACTGCTACATTGCCCACGCAAATAGTAGGTACAGCAAAAGTATGTTCTTTAAAGATACCCACGTTGTAGCACCAATGGCGTAGACGAACTATTGCACCATACAAACACGCCAAAGGGGAAAGAAGTATTTTAAAAAGATATTTTAACCATTTTCTCATAGTGGATATTTTGCACAAATCTCTTGGATTACTTCATCGATATCACTGTACTGAAAATTGATAAACTCTTTTATTTTATTGCCATTATAAGTCCTTATTAAGCCGAGAGCATCGGCTGTTTGGAGAGTGAGGGTTCGTTTTTTGATACCCAAGAAACTCAAAAAGCCGTCTAAACGTGCCAAACGACGCAATACTTTATGAGAAATCTTTTTAGTAGGAGCTTTCACTCCTAATCCTTTGGCTATCTTCTCAAAAAGTGATTGATAAGTAAGATTAGCCGTATTCAGCACAAAGCGTTCTCCCGTAACCTCAGAGAACTGTAGCTGTATCATTGCACGCACCACATCGTCTACCGCCACAAAACCTGTACCCCCTGTGGGGTAATATTTCTGTCCATCAGCTACTTTTTTAAACCACAAGCCAGAGCCTTGTTCAGAGAAATCAGCACCCAACACCACTGAAGGATTTACAATAACCACTGGCAATCCTTCTTGCGAGCCACGCCATACCTCCATTTCGCCACCGTTCTTACTGATAGCGTAATCAGTGTTATTGTCCTCACTATTCCAGTCGTTTTCCTCATCAATAGGCGTATGAGGCAAAGCCGAAAGGGTAGCTACAG
Source organism: Capnocytophaga sp. oral taxon 902 (assembly GCF_013394735.1). Classification (NCBI taxonomy): domain Bacteria; kingdom Pseudomonadati; phylum Bacteroidota; class Flavobacteriia; order Flavobacteriales; family Flavobacteriaceae; genus Capnocytophaga; species Capnocytophaga sp. oral taxon 902. The sequence continues at coordinate 490,844 of NZ_CP058261.1, read as the reverse complement.
AGCTCACATAACAGAGTTTTTTTACCTTAAAGTCAATACACAAGTTTACGATATTAGCCGTTCCTTCGACATTCACTTTGATGAGCTGAGCAAAATCTTTAGGTTGGTAAGAGATAAAGCCTGCACAGTGAAAAACAAAAGAAACATTCGCAAACGCTTGTTCGAGTGCGGGAATGTTACTTATATCGGCTTCTACCCACTCAATAGAGCGGAATTGTTCCGCTCCATTGGGGGATTGTTGTATAAAAAGTTGTTCGATTTTTTCTAATGAATGGGCATTGCGATAGATAGCCCTTACTTTATGCGCCTTGTTTTGGGTAAGGTGAAAAAGTAAACGACTGCCAATCTGCCCTGTTCCGCCAGTTACTAAAATCATTATTTCTCGTCTAAAAGAATGTGTTTATCAATAAGTTTAAGAGCTATAGGCGAATCTTTTTCGTCGTAGAACTCGAAGAGGTCAAGAATAGAACATACCTATTCTTTACTCACTTGGTCGCTCAGTAGTTCAATAATTTCAGTGGGCAAACTGGTTTGTGTTCTGCCATACTTGTGTTTTATCATTCTTGAACCTTGTTTTTTTAGTTTCTTAGTCGGGGCAAAGATAATAATTTTTTGCCAAATATGCCATTTGACGCATAAAAATAACTGAAAAGCATTTAATTAGGAGTGGGGTAGGGATATCCTTTGTATACTATTACTTTTGCGGTATGGGTTTTGCTAAAGTTTCAAACTTTGATAAAGTTAAAAACACCCAATTGTCTCTCTTCTTACTTCCGTCTTATTTTTACTTTGTGTTCGTTTATTCTTCATCTGCTCGTCCTACTCGCACTGTCATTTGTATGAACATTGCCAAAGTTTCAAATTTTGGCAATGTTGAAATTTATTAATAACTCTCTTTTTATGTCTATCTTAGCTTTAACTTACCTTCTACTTAGGTTCGTTCATTGTTCGTCTTTTGTTCGTCTTTTGTTCGTCTTTTGTTCGTCTTTTCTCTATCTGCCCGTGCGGCTCGCACTTTGTTTGGTTGCCTGTCGTACTACGACCTCGTATCATCATCGATTTAGTATTATTGGCATTATTGGCATTTTTGATATTATTACTTTTTTTCACTACTTTACTGAAAATCCCTTTCCACCGGTATTGTCTTACCCATTTACCTTCTTCAGGAGTGAGTAAGTAAGGTTGTTTTTCTTGTTTAGCTTTATAAAATCCTTTGCAATAATCTAAGAAGAGTTTACCATTGCGTTTTCTTATGGCTAATTTTATGGCAGCGAGTAAAGTGAGGAAAAAACCGTATCGCAGACGGTAGAAAACGCTTCCTTGCAGGTAACGGGCATTGCTTTTATAGCCAGCACCTGTCGGGCGTAGGTGTTTTACGTGAAGAGTATCGTCAGTTTGTACTGTCCAACCGTGGTAGCGCGCCAATAGCTCATCGGCGGTGTCCCAGCCCATAGCTATTTTAAGTCCACCTATCGCTTCAAAACACGCCTTCCGATAAGATTTTACAGCACCTCTTAGGTGGTCTTTATTAGTGAGATTCTCAAGTATCCAAGAGCCATTTCTCTCAATATAACAAAAGCCCCCAAACATTCCCAACTTTGGATTTTCACTGTATTGCTTGCACATTGTTTCGAGATAGTTGTTAGGGAAGATGAGGTCGGCATCAAACTTGCAAATCACCTCTACGGCTTCTTTTAGGTAAGGAAGCCCATAGTTAAAAGTCTGCACTATTTTAGCCCCTGGTAGATGTTCCCCTTCTCACTGCGTTGCACCAATTGTACTACGGAATATTGGGTAGCAATTTGGTTCACTACCTCAGCAGTGGTATCGGTAGAACCGTCGTCTACTACTATAATTTGATAGGGAAGATAGGTCTGATTTAGCAGAGATTGCAAGGTAACACCAATGCTTTCAGCTTCGTTATAAGCAGGGATAATAATTCCGATATTCATTTACTTAGCGCTATCAGTTTCTATAAGTCCGTCTTTTAAGCGGACAATCCGTTTGGCATACCGAGCAATGTCTTCTTCGTGGGTTACCAAGATAACGGTATTCCCTTTTTGGTAGATTTCGTCAAAAAGGTTCATTATTTCATAAGAAGTTTTAGAGTCAAGGTTCCCAGTAGGCTCATCGGCTAAGATAATTGAAGGGTGGTTTACCAAAGCTCTCGCTATAGCTACTCTTTGGCGTTGCCCTCCTGATAGTTCATTGGGTTTGTGAAGCATACGGTCTTCTAATCCCACTAATTTCAGTACTTCTTTAGCGCGCTCGTGTCGTTTTTCTTTCTTAACGCCTGCGTATACCATAGGTAAAGCTACATTGTCTAAAGCCGTAGTACGTGGCATTAGGTTGAAGGTTTGAAATACGAAGCCTATCTCTTTATTGCGAATGTCGGCTAATTCCGAGTCGCTCATCTTGCTTACATCTTTACCGTTCAGAATATACTCGCCTGAGGTAGGCGTATCTAAGCACCCTAAGATGTTCATCAAAGTAGATTTACCAGAGCCCGATGGTCCCATAAGGGCAAGGTATTCTCCCTTCTCTATAGATAGGTTGATGCCTTTCAGTACGTGCAGTATTTCAGACCCTAATCTAAAATCTCGTTTGATATTTTTAATCTCTAATAAACTCATTTTTCTTACTGAATATTTTGGTTTAAGAAATGTAATAGCTTTCCAAAGGCTTTTCCACGGTGACTGATACGGTTCTTTTCTTCTTGGGTCAGCTTGGCAAAAGTTTGGTCAGAACCCTCAGGAATAAATATAGGGTCATACCCAAAACCGTTAGTGCCTATAGGGGTAGTGCCTATACGTCCCTTTGCGATACCTTCAAAAGTATATATAGAGCCATCTAAACATAAAGCAATAACCGTTTTAAACTGAGCCTCTCTGTGTGAGATTCCTTCCATATTCTTTAGTAGCAAATACATATTGTCTGTATCGCTTTTGTGCTCACCTGCATACCGTGCCGAATATACCCCAGGAGCATTGTTTAGTGCCTGTACTTCTAAGCCTGTATCATCGGCAAAAACGTTGCAATGATAATGCTCTTTGATGTATTGAGCTTTCAGCAAAGCGTTGCCCTCAATGGTAGTAGCAGTCTCCGCTATATCGTCATCGCATCCTATGTCGCTCAAACTTAGTAGTTCGATATTTTTAGGTAAAAGGGCTTGTATTTCCTTTAATTTATGCTGATTATGGGTAGCAAATACTAATTTCATACAGATATAAAACTCGAAAAGAGGTTACTTAGCAAGCATAACCTCTTCTCTAAATATGAAAACAATAAAATTATTCCTTTTCTTCTATCTTTTCTTCAGAGGCTTCAGCTAATTGTGTTTTTTGCAAATGCTTTAGCTCACGAAGTTTATTTTCCCACGTTTTAAGAGCTTCTTTTTGGTTGTTGATGTTCTTAATCACATCGCGTACTAATGGATTCTTCTCGTCGATATTACCAAAGAAAGCTAAGTTGTTTTCTAACTGTAGTATCTCCGATTTGAGTTCATCAATACGACGTCTTACAAAAATCACCTCATTGTTAAGGGAGTTCTCGTTATCATCGTTGATAAGTCGTTCTAACTTGTTGTTATACTTGATAAGCTCAATTTCTTGCTTATCAAAATTGAGTTTCTTGTACAGTGCATCGATAATCTTATGGAATTTGATGTCGATGGTTCTCTTAGAATGATGAGTGTTTCCTATAGCATTCCATTCATTCACAAAGTTTTGTAAGGTTGCTATCTCTTTATCTCTATCGGTACCTAATTGATATTCTTTCAGCTTATCCAAAAAGGCTTTCTTTTGTTCAAGCGCATCAGACTCTTTATTTTTAGAATGCTGAATAGTCTCAGCAAATCTACTGAAATACGTATCACAAGCTCTCTTGAATTCCTTCCAAATTTTTTCGGTATTTCTAAGAGGAACGCTTCCTATTTCTTTCCACTCTCTCTGAATGTTCTTCATCAGTTCAGTAGTGGTTTCCCAATCGGTGCTATTTTGGTTAGCTTTTGCTATTTCTAATAAGGCTAATTTCTTAGTGAGGTTCTCTTGTTGCTCTTTTTTGAGTGTTTTGTAAAATTGGTTCTTCTTCTTGTTAAAAGCACGTAAAGCTATATTGAAAGATTTCCATACCTCATCAGCTTGTTGTAAAGGTACTTTTCCTACATTTAGGAACGACTGACGTAAATCTTCTACTTGCTTAGAAAGCTGTTTCCAAGCGCTGTGAGTAGTAGGCTCTTTCTCACCGAGTTTCTTAATCCGCTCAATGATACCTTGCTTCTTCACTGCATTTTCTTCGTATACCTTATCTAAGTTTTTGAGGTAATATTGGCGTTTGTCGTGTATTTTCTTAGTAAGTTCACTGAAACGTTGCCATATGCTTTCGCGGTGTTCTTTATCTACAGGACCTATTTCCTCTTTCCAAACACGGTGTAACACTTGTAGCTCACGAGAGGCAATGAGAGCATCTACGTCGTCTTGGGCAAGTGCTTCGGCACGCTCAATAATTTTTAGTTTTTCTTCTAAATTGCGCTTAAAGTCGATGTCACGCAAGTCTTTGCTGAGGTGGATAAAGTCATAGAAGTTCTCTACGTGGTGGTGATAAGTATTCCACAAATCCTCATAATCGGCATTAGAGACGGCTCCTGCTTTGCGCCAACGCTCTTGCAATTGTTGGAACTGCTTGAAGGTAGTACCCAAATGTTCTTCGGCATTGAGAAGACTTTTGAGTTCTTCGATGATTTCTCGGCGTTTAGCAAGATTTTCTTTATGGGTTTTCTCAATCTCTTTATAGTATTGATTGCGCTTTTCGCGATAATCGTTGAAAGCGGTGTAGAATTCTCTATAAACAGGAATTTCGTAAGAAAAATTATACAATTCTCCTCCGTCGGCTATGAACTCTTCTTTTTTCTCTTCTACAAGAGCGTCGTATTTTTTGTCGAACTCATAACGAATAGCGTCCACTTGCTTTTTGATAGCTTGGGTTTTCTCAGTTTGGAGTAGTTCTTTTAGTTCTTTGGTTAATTCACTAAGAGACATTGCCTCATAGTTTACTAATGACGCATCTTCTAAACGGTTGTCCTCGCGGTTATCCTCTATGGCTAATGTGTTTTTTTCCTCTGACATATCTAAGATTTAAATGCAACTATTGTTTAAAAACGCTACTAAATTACAACAATATTTTGAATTACCTACTATTTTTCTGTAAATATTTTTCTGCTTAATGTGTAATAGTAATGTAAGTAGTTTATTATCAGTGATTATTATGGGAGATTTCTTTAAGGCTTTCGATAAGAAAATCGACGTCTTTTACTGTGTTAAAGATGGAAAAAGAGCATCTGAGCGAGGGATATTGTAGAGCTTCCTCAGGTAAAAAAGCCGATAGTACGTGAGAGGTTTGCACGCTTCCACTTTGGCAAGCACTCCCTTTGGAACAAGCAATGCCTTTTAAGTCTAACTGAAAAAGCAGGGTGCTATTTTGGTTTTTCAATGAGGGAAAACCTATGTTCACAATGGTGTAACTGCTTTCGTCTAAAGTATCCGACATTCCGTTAAATACCGCCTTTGGGAAATGATGTTTGAGTTGTTTAATAAAATAACGCTTTAGGTCTTTGAGCTTTTCAGTGTTTCTATCTAAATTAGTGTATGATAGACTAAAAGCGACTTCCATTCCTACTATATTATGAACAGCTTCGGTACCTGCACGTAAGCCTTTTTCTTGTTCGCCCCCTGTGATACTGCTGTGTAGCCCAATACCTTTTCTAATAAAAGCAAAGCCTATTCCTTTAGGTCCGTGAAACTTATGAGCTGAAGCCGTAATAAAGTCGGCAGGTATTTCCTCTAAATCGATAGGGTAATGCCCCACAGACTGTACGGTATCTGAATGGAAATAAGCATTGTATTGTTTACAGAGTACAGTTACTTCTTTTAAAGGTAGAATGTTCCCTATTTCGTTGTTTATGTGCATTAGGCTCACCAATACCTTTTTTTCAGTATATTGCTGGAGCAAGTATTCTAAATGGGAAAGGTCTACGACCCCTTTGTTAGTAAGGTTTACGTAAACTATTTTTATAGGATATTCTTTGGCTAATACCTCCAAGGTATGCAAAACAGCGTGATGCTCTATTGGGGAAGAAATGACAACTTGTACACCTAAATCGTGCACACAACTGCGCAAGATAAGGTTATTAGCTTCAGTACCCCCTGAAGTGAAAATAATTTCAGAGGGTGAAGCATTCAGTTGTTTAGCTATTTGTTTGCGACTATATTCAATAAGCGACTTGGCTTTACGCCCAAAGGCGTGTGTAGAAGAGGGGTTGCCATAAGTATCCCTCAGTACTTCCGTCATCTTCTGTATTACCTCTGGATAGACGGGGGTAGTAGCCGCATTATCGAAATAGACTTTCATAGTTTTGAGAGGAAGAAATAGTTATGCTCTGTTAGAAGTTGTATTATTTCTGCTATTATTGTTCTTGCGATAGTTTTTGTTGCGGTTGTTATTGTTGTTTTTATTCACCGCTCCTTTTTTCTGTTTAGAGAGGAAAAGCCCTACTATAAGAGCTAAAATAGCTACGGTAAAAGCGCACCAATAAGCATCGTTGCACGCGAAAGTTGAGTTAAATAGTGGAGCGATTAATAAGCCCGCAAATACGTATTTAGAAACGTCTAACAAAAAATCTGAAATTCTTTTTTTCATTCTTTACTTTTAAAAATTTCGGCAAAGATACAACTTTTTATTGAAATGGGAATAATAATGGCAATACGAATACCATTACAATCCCCATAATGATTTGCAGAGGTAAGCCTACTCTCACGTAATCCATAAAAGTGTAACGCCCAGCCGACATTACTAATGCATTGGGCGGAGTGGAGAAAGGAGAAGCAAAACACATACTCGCACCTACGGCTACTGCAAACATAAAAGCGTGGGGCTGTAAGCCTAACGATAAGGCGGTTTTAATAGCAATGGGTGCCAAGAGTACGGCTGTAGCGGTATTGCTGATGAACATCGTCATAAGCGAAGTGGTAAAATACACGCCTGCCAAGAGTATATACGGACTCTTATCGCCTAAACTCCCTACTAATGCATTCGATACTAAGGCTGATACTCCTGTTTTTTCCAAGGCTAATGCCATAGGAAGCATACCTGCAATGAGTACAATACTCTCCCAGTTAATCGTCTTGTAAGCAGCTTCGATATTGCGCAAAGCTCCTGAAATAACCATCAATAAAGAGGCGATAAGCACAGCAGTAACGGGTGCTATGGGGATAAAATCGAACATCATCGCGACTACCATTCCTACCATTATCAGCGCAGCGATAGGAGCTTTGTGGGTGAGGGTTACCTTAGAAGCCTCGGCAAGAGGTTGCCCTAATACTACCAACTGACTGCGTTCAGCGTCCATTTTAGCAATGTGCTCCCAAGTTCCTTGCACCAATAGTATGTCGCCAGCGTGCATCTTTTCGTCTTTTAAGTTTTGCAAAATATAGTTATCCTTGCGCTGAATACCTAAGATATTGAGCCCAAAGTGTTCGCGTAGTTTGCTATCACTGATGCGGGTGTTTACCAATTTTGAAGCGGGCATTATCAGTACTTCGGCTATGCCTATATCGTGGAAGTGCAACTCGTTAGGCAAGCGTTGTTCGGGGTGGTGTGTATCGAGAAAGTTTAAGTGATTTTCGGCGTTCATTTGTTCAATCGACTCAAAGCTACCGCGCAAATAAAGAATATCTCCTTCATAAATTACGGTATCAGCATTTACTACCTCTTGGTTGCCTGTTTTGAAAAAAGGATTGTTAGAAGTAGGTTTGCGCCTGATTTCTAATACCGAAATGTGATAACGTTGCGAAAGGTTGATTTCTTTGAGCGTTTTACCTATAAATAAAGTGTTTTCTTCTACTAATACGCGATATAAGTTATTGGAGAGTTGATATTCACGTACCAAATCGGTAAGTGATTTGCCATTTCGGTTTCCTTCTTGCTTAGAATCACCTTTTTTAGAAAGAAAAAACTTACTGGTGGGAATTAAAACTAACAGTCCTATTGCCAAACACACCAATCCCACTGGGGTAAAGGAAAAGAAAGTGAGTTTATCGTAGCCGTTTTTCACTAACTCTCCATCGATTACCAAGTTAGGAGGCGTACCGATGAGCGTCATCATACCGCCCATACTACTGGCAAAAGCCATAGGCATCAACAGGCGACTACTGTTGATGTTACCACTCATTGCCATACTCACCACTATGGGCATCATCAAGGCTACCGTACCTGTATTGCTTACAAAAGCCCCAATAAAAGCGGTAACGAGCATTACCAAGATAAGGAGTTTTACCTCGCTATCGCCTGCCAAGCGTAAGATTTTACTGCTCATCATCTTTGCTAATCCCGTTTGGAAGATAGCACCTCCTACCACAAAGAGCCCTATCATCATCACTACTACCTTGTCCGAAAAGCCCGATAAAGCTTGCTCAGGCGTTAATATGCCAAAGAGCACCAAGAGCACTAAGGCACACATAGCTACCAAATCGGAGCGCACCTTCCCGCTCATAAAAAACAAAGCCGATATAAAAAGAATGATAAGAGTGGTATACATAACAAATTAGTTAATTAGCAAATGAACAGATTAGCTTATTAATTTGATAAATCAACACTATACTTACTTGTGTCGAATGTTACCGAAACGTGTTCTTGCAGTGAAGTAGATAGTGATATGCCTTTAAAATCGGCTTTTACAGGATAGTCCTTGTGATTGCGATTAACTAATACAGCGGTAGTAAGTCGCTTTAAGGGGGCTTCCAAGAAGTGTTTTACCCCATAGATGAGCGTACGTCCTGAATTGAGCACATCGTCTACCACTATCACTGCTTTATTGGTGTATTGTTCCGCAGGAATAGAAGTAGCAGTGCCTGCCAATGGGTTCTTCTTATTCATTATAATTTGGCATAAAACTACTTTCAGAGGGGCTATACTTGCAAGTGCTACTGCAAGTTTCTCAGCAAACACATAGCCATTGCCATTAATGCCTGCTAGCACAATCTCCTCTTCATTGAGGTGTGTTTCGTAAATCTGATAAGCAATCCGTCTTATCTTGTGTTCAATATCAGTGTGGTTTAATATCTGTGTCATTGTATGCTTTTTTATATAATGTGCCAAAGATACAAATTGTATTGCTAAAAAGCAAGAAAAAATAGGTTATCTATCAAATAACTTATTTAATAGCTTGTATTTTATCGGCAAATTTGTTCCAACCATCAGCCTTTTTATAAGTCTCTACACTATTAGCAGGCACATAAATAGCATTAAGCGGAGTATCGCTAAAAGTACCAGGCCAACTATCGATATTTATGATGGGAGGTGTACCTCCTTTTAAAGTAACCGACTTTAATGCAGGACATTCAGCAAAAGCATTATTTCCTATACTTTTTACGGTATTAGGAATAGTAATAGAAGTTAAACCGGCAGCCAAAAAAGTTTTTTCCTCAATGCTAGTAATACTATTATTATCAGGGAAGGTGAACGATTTCAATGCAGAACACAAACTAAAAGCACTTTCTCCTATATTTGTTACAGTATTAGGAATGGCAATAGAAGGTAAGGACTTACAAGAACTGAAGGCACCGCTACCTATGCTTGTTACGGTATTAGGGATAGTAACCGAGGTCAAAGCTTCACAATTCATAAAAGTTGAATCTTCAATTTTTGTTATTCCCTTAGGAATTACTATAGAGGTTATAGCCTTACAGTTTGCAAAAGCACCCTCTCCTATGCTTCTTACAGAAGTAGGAATAACTAACGAAGTAAGCTTTTGACAATCAAAAAAAGCCCATTTCTCTATACTTGTTACCGTAGTAGGGATAGTAAACGATTTTAAGGCAGGGCACGAAAAAGCGCGCTCTCCTATGGTTACTAAACCTTTGTCAGGGATAGTAATTTTGGCTAAATTTGTACACTCGGAGAAAGCTCCATATCCTACGCTTGTAACACTGCCCGGGATAGTAACCGAAGTTAAGGCTCCACACCACGCAAAAGAACCCTCTTCTATGCTTGTTATCCCCTCAGGAATAACAATGGAAGTTAATTTTGAACAGCTTTTAAAAGCACATTTCCCCATTTTCTTTAAGCCTTTGGGCAAAGTCACTGAGGTTATTTCTCGGTGTTCTGCAAAAGCATAATCTGAGATAGCAGTTACTTTGCTCAGCATCTCGTCTGCTGCCATATCAATGGTAGTTTCTTCATCAGTAAGCCATTTCACTAATGTCGAGCCATCTTCAGTAATTTCAAAATTCTCGTAAATCTTAGTTTTTAGCTCCTTAGGAGCGTCATCGCCCCCTTTCCCACAATTGCTAACAGTCAGTGCTACTAGCACAGCTACTGCTATAAGAATAACTTTTCTCATCGTTTTTTAATTATTAATCTTCTTTCCTAATGTTATATAAATGCGACAAAAGTACAAACTATATTACTAAAAAACAAGAAAAAACAATTTTTCTATTAGCCGCCCATTCCACAATCAAGTGCAATTTTTCAGATTACTTTCTGATAGAATAAATCTTTTGGTTTTTCAAAGTCTAATACTTTCTGTCGTCCTACGACCTTTATTAAAGTCTGAAACACAAGCACCTCTCCTTCCAGAACCCTTTCATTTTTCTCCACTTCTCCTCACTAATTTACCTATTTGCCAATTCGTATTGCCTGTCGTGCTACGACTGCCCGTGTGGCTCGCTCCTACCTGTGTGGCTCATACTGTCTTACCTTTGTTTTTGCATCGCCACACTCCCTTTTCACAGTATGGACTTTCCCAAAATTTCAGACTTTCCCAAAGCTGAAAGCTCCCAATAGTCTCTTTCTTACCTACATTATATCCTTAATTTAAATTTGTCTTTTGTTCGTTCATTGTTCGTCTTTTCTTCGTTGTAGACCCACTGTAGACCCACTGTAGAGCCACTGTAGAGCCACTCATTGTTCGTTTATCCTATAAGTTTTCTATAAGCTAAACATAAGATACTTCAAATAAAAAAGAGCCTTTTTCTATTATTTGTATTTTTGTTTTATTACCTTTAGAAACGGTAGTCTTTATAGGTTTCCAATAAATTGGCAACAGTATTCTTCATTTTTTTCAAAGATAATTTTATTCCCTATTAATTTTTTTACCCCTTTTTACTATCTTTGCACCTTGACAATTAAGACAATGTAATTCTATTACCAAAATTACAAATTTTGTTGTAATTATCCATTTTTTATCATACTTTTTGAATCACTTCCGATAGTTAAAAACAAGAAATTATCGTTATGGAATCTATGAAAAACATATATAAAGAAAGTTTATTTCAATCTATAAGTAAGGGTGAGGTAGTTCTTTGGGCAGGGGCAGGCTTGTCTTTGTATGCTGGTTTACCATCAGGAGCACGACTTAGAGAGATTCTATACGAAGGCTTAACTCCTTTAGAGAAAGAAGAAGTTAGAAAAAATTCAGACCTATCTCATTTAACAGATGAGATTTGTAAACTTAAAGGAAATAGGAATTATATTATCACGGTACTAACAAGTACTTTTACAAAAGATTTTTCATCAACAGAAACTCACAAAATTATTTCTAAAATACCTCATTTCAGGAATATAATAACAACTAACTATGATAGGTTATTTGAAAACGCATATGGTAATAAACTAAATCTAATTTTCTCTGACAGCCATACTCCGTATATAGATGATAAAAAGGTAAATCTTTTCAAAATACACGGTGATTTATCAGATCCTGATTCTATAATTATAACAAAATCTGATTATAATAGATTTTTTGAAAATGATACAGAACAAAATACTATTTGGAATATTATCAAAGGAATAGTTGCAACCAAGAGTATCCTATTATTGGATACAATTTAGAAGATTCCAATGTTGAAGTTATTTTTAATAAAATAAAGAATAAAACGGGGAAGAATGGTAAAGAATGCTATTTTGTAGCTCCTTATATTCCTCCTATCAAGTCAGTTAATTTAGAGAAAGCAAATATACATCCAATTTCTCTTACAGGAGAAAAGTTCTTTGAAGAGCTCATAGAATATCTAAGAAAGAATATCACAAAGAACTTTGAGAATAAATATATCTCATCTGATGTCTATTCCGAGTTCATAGGTAATTTTGATTTGAAATCGGAAATAGAAGTAGATTCATCAATAGGGAAAAATATTGTGAAAAATCTTACAGGAATAAAAGGAAAAGATACAAAAATAGAAATGACATTTTCTGTCAGTAAATCTTTTGATGAAATCAATAATAAAGTAAATAATTTAATAAGTATAGGAGATATTTCTGAAGAAATGACTATTGACAAAGAAATGTTAAGAGGTTTCAATCTTGATATAAATGGCATTAGTTATAGGAATATCGATGACATCAAAAGTATAAAATTTACCTTATTACCTTGTTTCGACAAAAAAATAGATGTCGTCTTTGAGAATGGAGAGGAAATTAATAATATAAATTTAAAAGTAATTTCTTTAGATATAATTGGAATAAAAGCAAAAGTAATAGCTCAGTTCTATGGAAATAAATTAGAAATCGTTTTTTATCCATCAACAAAAAGAGAAATAGAAACTATATTTTCTTATACAATATCAAAAGAAATTAGTAATATTTCCAAGCAAATACTTTTCTTTGAATTGATTAAGCATCTCTCAATGAGACAGCTTTTTTCAATTTATGTAGATGGAAAAAGAGCTTTTGAGGGAAGATTTGGGAAAGAGGCAAGTTTTCTATCCCCAAAGAATGAGTTCTATTTAACTTATTTTAAAAAACTAAAGGAAATTGAAAAGTTAGGTAATTTTCGCTTTTCTAATATTAATATCAATGATGTTACTCCTAAGAATTATAATCTTTTGGAGATAGTTATTGCAAAATTTAAAAATAAGTCTATTAAAAAAAGAAGTCCTCAGATTCTTCTAAAACCAAAAAGTTTTGATTACACAGCATACAAAAATAATTTTGATTTGAATTTTACTCAAAACTTAGGGGATATAGTTATTCACAATCAAACTTTTAAGATAGGAGAAATAACAACACAAATATCAGACGCTTTTATTTCAAATTATGAGGAAATAATAAGTGATAGAACAAAATCTCCTATTATCGAAAGTCGCTCTAAAAGAGCTTTAATAACATTTAATAATTTAAAACAGCATACGTAAAAAAACAGGGAGAATGAGAATATTAGCCTAAGAATATAGGGCTGAATTAGGTCTTATACGTAGTTATCGGGTTGTAAGAAACGGTGTAGTGCTGGGTCGTACAACCGTCCGTTCATATGTATAAAGCCTACCGTTTGCAGGTGCTCGTGCCCTGTAAAACCACGGTCTAATAGGGTGAGTTTATCTAAGGTATTACCTGCGCCATCTTCTACTTTTAGTACTTGTCCCCAAGGGTCAAAATGGCGTCTTTCTGCAATGTTACCCTCTTCATCGGTGAGCATTACAATGCTTCCGAGATAGTCGCGGTGCAAATATAGTTGTTATTTCCTTTTCTTCATATATTTTTCATATTCTTGAGAATTACACCAAAACCATTTTTTACGTTTAAGCCATACATCTGGTGTAACGCTTACATTTTTTTCAATAAAATGAATAGTAGCCATTGGCTCAACTTTATTTGTAGGATTATCGTGTGTATAACTTTTGTCAAGTATTGTTTTTAAGGTATCACCTGAAATAATATACCAATATTCAGAATGATACCAATAAGGATTAGGCCATATTTGGTCATTAACTGTCATCATTTTTATAGTATCTCCTGAAATTTTATAAAGACCATAAAATTCATTTACATTTTTTGATACAGTATAAGCATAATCTTCTGAGGTATAGTAGTACAAAGTATCATTATCTGCTAATAATTCCTTTTCAAAATTAGCCTTACTAATCATTCTCCAACTTGTAGCACAAATCCCATCAGGAAAAAATCTCATATACTTAGAAGAGCAATTTTTATTGCATTCTATAGATATAGAATCGCAGTAACAAATCTTATAAATTCCATTGAATTTCACAACAGAATTTTTGCTATAATCCGTATGAGGGTCGTAGCAATAGGAAAAGTTCTTGCTTACTCTCTTAGGAATATAATCGGCACAAGAGACAAGCAGTACGCAAGCAATTAATATTTTAAATATCTTTACCATAATGAATAAGGATTGTTAAAACCAGTGTAATTATAAAAGCCTTTCTTAAACTCATCATATCTATTAAAGAATTGAGTTCTAGCCCAAGGCACAAATTTATGAGTTACATTTTGTGTCCTATCTTGTACCATTGGGTGGCTATAACCAAAACGATAAATCGTAGAGCCAGCTCCTTTTACACCAATCCATAAAGGGCTTGAATAAGTTTGTCCTTCTTTCCAAGCTCCCATCGGTTTCCCTTTATAAGGCCTATTAGGTTTACCATTAAGCATTTTTCCATTATAATCAATTTCTGCTTTTTCTCCTACATCATTATTATATAAATTAGAACCTAATGTAAAGTTACCTACAGTCAGTTCAAAAGCATTTGAACGAAAACGATCGTGTCCATCGCCAAAAAAGTCATTTTCCAGACGGAAAGAAACATCTCTAAAATATAGTGAGACACCTCCTACCACCTGATTGTCAGCACTTGAATAATTAGTTCTAGTGTAACCTAAGCCCCAGCCTTTATATCTTGCGCTTGCTCCCCAACCAGAATAATCTCCTGCACTTCCACTTCCAATACCCCAGCCTAAAGATGCCGAAAAATCACCATTTGTATAATTTAAAGAAGTGTTCAATCCCAAACCTAATGTTCCACTACCAAATCCTAATCCTAAAGAAGCTGAAAAAGAAAAATTATTGGATATAGGAATATTAAAACTTGGTATAAAACTGTTAAATGTAGAGGATAACATATAATTCCCTGCAAAAGATAATCCACCAGAAAGACTTCCACCTGCTGCGAGACTAAATCCTCCCATTGTATAGTAACTTAACAAGGCAGTTCCAGCACCTAGTCCTCCTGATCCAACGGCATTCCAACCCCAATCTCCCGTTGTAATTCCGTGATAAACATAACCAAAAGCAAATCCTGCTACACCAACAATTAAATCATCTAGTAGAAATAGTTCCCCGTTTTGGTCAGTATAGAGTAGCGAATTATTCAAGCAGTACCCATACCTATTAAAGTTTTGAGTATTAAACGGGTCTTATACGTAGTTATCGGGTTGTAAGAAACGGTGTAGCGCAGGGTCGTATAACCGTCCGTTCATATGTATAAGTCCTACGGTTTGCAGGTGTTCGTGCCCTGTAAAGCCTCTATCTAAAAGGGTGAGCTTGTCTAAAGCATTACCTGCACCATCTTCTACTTTTAGTACTTGTCCCCAAGGGTCAAAATGGCGTCTTTCTGCAATGTTGCCGTCCTCATCGGTGAGCATTACAATACTTCCCAAATAATCTCTATGTAAGTAATAGAGTCTTTGCGCTTCACCGTCCGAAATGAGTATCGCAGGGGCACTATAGGCATCACCTCCTAAGTAAAATACAAACTTGGTGCTGTTATCGGTTTTATTACATACTATCTCTACACTACCATCGTGGCTGTAGTGTTTAAGCATTGGGCGTTTAGTTTTCTCTACTTCGGCATTGCCATAATAACAGTGTGAACGCTCGCCAAAGGCGTTATATTCAAAAGAAAATAAATTTTATTATTTTATTATTCTTAACATTTCTTTTTTTCTTTCATCATTTGGTACCCGTACTTGATGTGTATTGTATACATAGAAAACATAATCATACTTTTTACGCCTTTCGAGATTAGTTGCTATCAATATAAAACGCAAAGGATAGAAAAATGTTTCTCTTTGTTTTAATTCTTCTACTTTATCCTCTGAAATTTGTTCTCCTTTATAAACATAAGCAACTCTCTTACCTAATATAGCGATTTCTCCTGCATTTTGAGTATAAATTGTGTCTTTACTTTGCGCACCTACACAAAGATAGAAAAAAGAAAGTAATATTAAAAATAGCTTGTTCATATTATTTATTATTTTGATAACCAAAGAGTATTATAAAAAGGATATCTAAATATAGGAAGTCCTGTATTTATAGAGGTATATATTCCAAGTCGAGATTTCCACATCTCAAAAACGAAAATATTTTCCCTCCCTATTACATAAGAGTTCACATTTTGTACACTAGCCACTGCAAAATCACTTGAACTATGAGATTCTAAATAACCAGTTTTTACACTATTTGGATGAGTGTGAAATCTTCCTATTGCACTATTAGGCTTAGTTGATGGAGTATGAAAATCTTTTCCTCTTCCTAATGGAGAGTCTATTAATACATCATCATTAGCAATCCAACCTCCAAATTCTTTTTCTCTTGCGAAAGAACGTTGAGAAGCAACACTAATTTTCCTATATTGTTTATAACTCCATTCTCCTCCCCCCTTTTTATATTGATTATAAGAGTTTCTCATTTGAATATTATATAATCCATAAGATATAATTCCTCCCATAATACCTGAATAGAGTGCATTTTCAAAATTTTCTCCATATAGGAGTGAGTTTGTAAAACTACCACTCATACCTCCCATAAAAGCGCCTCCAAATCCTCCAATATAAGATCCTATTGCTCCTCCAACAAATCCACTTACCATTCCATTCAAAAAACCTTTAAAAATATTATTTCCTCCCATTGCTGAAAATCCAGCCCCTGAAATACCACCTCCTATTGAAGCTCCTAATAATGCACCATTAGAAGATAAAGAGCCTAATCCTATAGCAGAGGCTACAGAACCTCCCACATAAGCACTTAAAGCACCTATAGCTGCACCTCCTAATATATATCCCCAATTATCAGAATAATTCCATTTTATAGGATTAGCTTCTCCATTATTAGCTATTGTTCCTCCAGTATAGGCTCCTATTATTGCTGCTGCTCCAATGATCCACCATACAAACTCTCCATTCTCATCCACATACACTAATGGGTTATTCAAGCAGTACCCATACCTGTTAAAGTTTTGGGTGTTAAAAGGGTCTTGTACATAGTTATCAGGTTGTAAGAAACGGTGTAGCGCTGGGTCGTACAAGCGAGCATTCATATTGATAAGTCCTACGGTTTGCAGGTGTTCGTGCCCTGTAAAGCCTCTATCTAACAGAGTGAGTTTGTCTAAGGTATTGCCTGCACCGTCTTCTACTTTTAGTACTTGTCCCCAAGGGTCAAAGTGCCTTCTTTCGGCTATATTGCCGTCTTCATCGGTGAGCATTACAATGCTTCCGAGATAGTCGCGGTGTAGGTAATAGAGCTTTTGTGTCTCACCGTCCGAAATGAGTATCGCAGGAGCACTATAGGCATCACCTCCTAAGTAAAACACAAACTTGGTGCTGTTATCGGTTTTATTACATACTATCTCTACACTACCGTCGTGGCTGTAGTGTTTAAGCAGTGGGTGTTTGGCTTTTTCTACTTCGACATTGCCATAATAACAGTGTGAACGCTCACCAAAGGCGTTGTATTCATAGCTTATTCGCTCTTTATCCTTTACATATATCTGCTCTGGGGCTTTAAAAGCGTTATACCTTACAGTAGGTAGTGGGTATTTTTCTAAATACGTCTCACCTGCTTCATTAGTAGTGAGCTTTTGTTGTTGGTAGCTGTGTTAGAGATGTATCTACACCCCCATTGCACTGTGTTTTAGGTAAAATTCATGAAACTTAAAAACACTCTTTTCTTTCACTCTATCAAATATTTCTTCAATAGAAACGTCCTCTAATTCGTTTCTTTTACTTTTTAGCGATGAGAATTGACTTCTACAATAAAAAGGTAATTTTTTAACTAAAAGATTGTATACTTGCATAATTTCTACATTTAGTTCTCCTATTTCTTCTGGAGAAACTTTTTGTTCTTGGTTTGTAATCATTATATACTTGCTGAGAATTAAATAAATAGCTATACATTGTAATTTACTCAATTTTAAATGATACTTTTTAGCTTTTAAGTCTATTACCCACTGTTTTAAGGTACTTTCAGCAAAAGTACAATATTTTATAACTTCTCTACTCTTTACTCTTGAAAAATGTAGATATGCAAAAATAACTGTTAAGTATTTTAAAAAATCTTTTGTCATTTCAGTTTATTAGTTGAGTTGTATTGTGAATGTCTCTTATTATATGCTCACAACCTAATTTATCGAGTACTTCATCAATAGTATCAAAAAGCTGTCCATTTAAATCATTTTGGTTGTAATGTTCTACATAAGCATATTTTTTTTGATCTCTAAAAGAAACTTTTGATTCTAAATAACTATATATATCAGCTGTAAACCTAAATATCTCATCTCTCAATTCAAAAGCGGGAAAAGATTTTTCTCTTACGAAAAGTATAAATTTACTAAGTATTTCATACATAGCAATATACTCCAAATGGACAGTTGTTGTTCCCCAAAGAGACACTCTCATCCCTTCTCTGTGCATTTTTCTATTCAACAAACGTTTGGTATATAAGTAGTATCTCATTCTTTTTTCAAAAAAAGCAAAGTATGCTTCTTTCTCAACTTCATTACATCTGAGTATAGAGAGGTATATTTGCCTAAATATTACCACTAAAAACTTTAGTTCTTCTTTTGTCATACCACGTATTAAAACTTTATATTATAATAGTATTGTGGTTTATAACTAGGCTTAATAATAAAATTATTATCAAATCCTGTATTTACTCTAAAATAATATGGTTGGGTTGGAGAAGGACTAGGTACTAGTATATTCTTAGGAAGTACTAACTCTATAAAAGCTCCTTTCCCTGCTTGTCCAAAGTTCTGAATCCCTTTAAAATTGGGAGTTGCCTCAAAATCTGTCCCTATAAAGTTATAATCCGAAACTCTTGAAGGAGTTATAAATTCATTCTTTTTTATAGAATAAAGTCCTTCTGAGCTTGTATGATGTCTCACAACTATCTCTCCTTCTGAAATAATTCTTTCTCCTGTCCAAGGATTTAAATTATTTCTTGATGAGTATCTAAGAGAAGATGAAACACCTGATATAATACCCAAAGGAGCTCCTATCTTAGCTCCAAACATACCAGAATGATGGGCATAATTTAGATTACCTGTTCCCATATAGCCTACAACAAATCCACTAGCATATCCTCCAGCAAATCCTCTTATTAATCCATTTACCACTCCTTTTACAATAGGACTTGTAACTTTTAGGCCATTAATCATAAGATTAACTCCTTTATTTGCTAAACTACTTGCAGCTCCTCCCACAACACTTGACACAACACCAATTCCTGCTCCTAATGCTATATCTTCTGCCTTAGTAGCTCCTCCTAACCAAGCATTAGTAGCTCCAACTGCACCTCCTCCCCAAAGCCATCCTCGAAACTCTGGGTATAAAGCACCCCAACCTGCTAGTGCTCCTGCTCCAAAAGCTGCAAATCCTCTGCCAACTCCTCCCCAAAAACCGTGTCCTCCTAAATTTCCTTGTATTGCATTTACAGTCAAATTAATTATACCTCCGAAAACCGCAGCTACTATATCATCTACAAGAATATACTCTCCCGTAGGGTCTGTGTATAACAATGGATTGTTAAGCACATATCCATACCTATTAAAATTCTGAGTGTTAAAAAGATCTTGTACAAAGTTATCGGGTTGTAAGAAACGGTGTAGCGCAGGGTCATACAACCGTCCGTTCATATGTATAAAGCCTACCGTTTGCAGGTGCTCGTGCCCTGTAAAACCACGGTCTAATAGGGTGAGTTTGTCTAAGGTATTGCTTGCGCCGTCTTCTACTTTTATGGGTTGTCCCCAAGGGTCAAAATGTCTGCGCTCGGCTATATTGCCATCTATTTTCTATTTAGAGCACAAGAATTTTTGTAAATGCCAATTTGCATCTATTTTTTGATTAGTCTCTGGTGTATATTCTGTAGATAATCTTATTCCACAATGAAAATTAAGTTCAGGACTAAATTTATGCCAAAATATAAATCTTCTTTTTGTAAATATAAGTTTTACTAAAATAATTGTCTCTTTTTCTAAAGAAAAGTATAGACTCAGATCTACCCAAGTAAGAAATTTCTTATGTTTTTCTATTTTTCTTACTAATTCCTCCAAGCTAAGAAAGTTCTTTTCACTAAACAACTTATAATTCTCTCTTTATACCTCCCTAAATTTATCCGTTAGAGGCATAATATCTTCTTAAAATATCTGTAAATTTATATTTTTCACAAACACTTTTTAAGTAATTTTCAAATAAAATTGTTTCATCTTCTTCAATTAGAATTAATGCAGGTAAGTATTCTATTTCATCTAATAATTCAAACATTTGCTCTTTAGAAAAATCAAAAACTAACATTCTTGCACGAATAATAAGATTATGTATAGCTAAAATAGCTTTTTGTGTTTTTTCTCGTTGTACCATTTTACTATTTTTTAAAATAAATCTCGTTTATAGGTATTCCTCTATTGCCTTTGTTAACATAAATTGGAAGTAATTCTTTTATTTTTGTTAATTCATAAACATTATTAAACCTTTGCAAGTTCTCCATCGTACTAATATCTATAAATTTTTTATATGGGGATCTTAAGTTTTTAATAGGAACCTCAAAAGTTTTTCCAGAGTTGTCCATTACATTAATAGTTTCTTTCCCTAACATTTGAGCTGCTTTTGCTCTTCTAACTCCATCTGATATTTCGTACAAATGCTCTTGTCCATTCCAAGGATCAATATTATTCCTAATACTATATCTATATGCTGATACACCTCCACTAATAGCTCCTATAGGAGCTCCTGTTAGAGCTCCTTTCCATCCATATTCATGAGCCACCTCCCAATCTCCTGTTAATATTAATCCTGCTGAAAGACCAGCTGTATAACCTCCTACACTTCCCCCTATTACCCCTTTTATAGTGCCTTGTAATATAGGACTACTGACTTTCATCCCATTAATCAATATTCCTCCAATATATTTAGAACTAACATGTCCAACTGCTCCTCCCACAACACTTGACACAACACCAATTCCTGCTCCTAATGCTATATCTTCTGCCTTAGTAGCTCCTCCTAACCAAGCATTAGTAGCTCCAACTACACCTCCTCCCCAAAGCCATCCTCCAAACTCTGGGTATAAAGCACCCCAACCTGCTAGTGCTCCTGCTCCAAAAGCTGCAAATCCTCTGCCAACTCCTCCCCAAAAACCGTGTCCTCCTAAATTTCCTTGTATTGCATTTACAGTCAAATTAATTATACCTCCGAAAACCGCAGCTACTATATCATCTACAAGAATATACTCTCCCGTAGGGTCTGTGTATAACAATGGATTGTTAAGCACATATCCATACCTATTAAAATTCTGAGTGTTAAAAGGGTCTTGTACGTAGTTATCGGGTTGTAAGAAACGGTGTAGCGCTGGGTCGTATAACCGTCCGTTCATATGTATAAGTCCTATCGTTTGCAGGTGCTTGAACTATATATTCAAAAAATATTTTATGTAATCCAAAGTTCTAAATATTCTATAATATTCCATTTATTTTCTACTCTTTTTAATATATATGTCATACCTGATGCGCTACCTATTTTTCTTGCGATAATCACAGAAACAATACAATAATTGTTTTTTGCATCAAAAATAGGTTGAGATATACTTACCAAAGCCTTTTTTTGTTTTTTTTTCCATTTTAATTGCGATTTACAAGGTAGGCACCATTTTCCTAAGTATTTTTCATCTATTTCTTTTGCTACTTTTTCGAATTCATCTAAAATATTCAATGGAATATTAACTTCATTTTCATAATCTTTCCGTAAGAAAAATATTTTCTCTTTTTCACATTGGAGAAACTCTTTGTCAGGATTGTATTTTATCTCTTCAAATATAACTTTTAATATTTGAATCTCATCTTTCTGAGAATAAATTAGTGTAGAATATAAAAAAATATATATAAGTAATTTTTTTTTCATATCTTAAAAGATTAAAAAGGGTATCTAAATTTAGTATTGAATGTCCAAGGAAATCTCATATATCCTAGAGAATTAAAGAAATTTGGAAATTCTCTATATAATTCACGTATGGCTTGTTGATTAAATCCTCCTGCATTACCACTTCCTAAACTAAATTCAAAACTATAAGCATGATATTCTAATAAATCCATAAAATTTTTAGTCACAATTCCTGCAGATTGTCCTGCTAATGCAGTATACTGAGATAGATGAACTAACTCGTGTCCCATACAATAAAAGAGTTGTTTTGCACTAGAAAACGCTTGCCCACCGGTATTATAATAAATAGAAGCATTTCCAGTAATGATACCATTTGAGTATTGAGGAATAGTTACCGCTGCTGCGCCATTTTTATTCATCAGATTTATATATTTCGTAGGAACATTTTCAACACTATGATTGAGAAGGTTATTTGTTGGAGCATCTGGATACCAAGCTTCTTGTGCTCTTTTTATAAAATCATCAGTCATAGGAACAGCCTCATTACTATCATTTATACCTAATAGAGAATTTCCTTTCCTAAAAGCTCTAAGTTGTCTAAGATTTCTTATTCCACTAAATGAGACATTTATAGCACCCCCTATAAATCCACTTGTGGTTCCCATATTAACACCTGAATAAATTCCTTGTAAAAAAGAGTTCCCATTGATCCAAGAGTTTCCTGCTCCACTTATAAAGCCACTTGAAAAACCAGCAGAGAAGCCAGAAGCAAAACTACTAAAAAGACTCGAAGATACAGCTGTTCCTGACATAAACCCTCCTGCAAACGTACCTCCAGCCAATGAAGCACTCACTCCAGAACCTATACCAGCCCCCACAGCCCCTGCCACGGCTCCTACTGCGAAATAGCCAAGTCCTTTAGCATCAAGACGTGCACCATTGAAAGCCCAATTTAGTATTCCTCCTACAACAGCTCCTATTATTAAATGAAAGAACTCCCCATTCTCGTCCACATACACCAGCGGGTTATTCAAGCAGTACCCATACCTATTAAAGTTCTGCGTGTTAAAAGGGTCTTGTACATAATTGTCGGGTTGTAAGAAACGGTGTAGCGCTGGGTCGTATAACCGTCCGTTCATATGTACCAAGCCTACCGTTTGCAGGTGCTCGTGTCCCGTAAAGCCTCTATCTAATAAAGTTAAACCTTGTAACACTTTTCCCGCTCCGTCTTCCACTTTTATGGGGTGTCCCCAAGGGTCAAAATGGCGTCTTTCAGCGATGTTACCCTCTTCATCAGTAAGCATTACTATAGAGCCTAAGTAATCTCTATGTAAGTAATAGAGCTTTTGTGTCTCACCGTCCGAAATGAGTATCGCAGGGGCACTATACGCGTCACCTCCTAAGTAAAGTATAAACTTGGTGCTGTTATCGGTTTTGTTACATACTATCTCTACACTACCGTCGTGGCTGTAGTGTTTAAGCAGTGGGCGTTTGGCTTTTTCTACTTCAGTATTGCCATAATAGCAGTGCGAACGCTCGCCAAAGACGTTGTACTTAATTTTACTTCTTTTCTATAAACCAAGAAGGTACTATCTTATCAAAACAGCAATTTACAAATTTTTCCCATCCATACATTTCTATCCCATTCCAAAAATTACTAATCACATATAAATTATTGTCCTTAATACAAATATAATGACTTAATATTCCCATAGAAAACATAAAATCAAACTTCTTATCAAAAAGAAGCTTTGCAAATTCAATTTCTCGAGGATGTGATTTATATGCTCTTGAGTTTGAAACAAATCTTGCATCTCCTGTTGCAATCAATTCACCTTTACTATCAGTAATATAAGCATAGGTTTGTAAATATTTTTTATTTTTCTTAAAAAGTCCTTGAAGTTTAATATCATAATAATTTGGTTTCAAAAATTGCAAAAAAGAACCATTCAAATATTCCTCTTTATCTGCTTTGTAATTAGGTATGCCAAATAAAGTATTATTAGAAAGAAATATGTGGAACTGTTTAATTTCTTCTGTTTCATTTACTATCTTAGCTTTTCTCACAAGATACTCTATTCTATCCTCTAACTCTTTAAACTCATTTTTGATATGTAACCTATCAATCATATTGATAGTATCTTGAGAGTACAAAAAACCTTGAGAATAAATAATTATTATAAAAATTATACCTCTGTAATGCATATTATCATTTAAACTTTTCTGAACTATTTAACCAACTACAATCTTTTATTTCTGATAAAGGAGTAGATATTAATTTTTCATTATCATCAGACAAATATATTACAATTATTTCACTATCCTTATAACAAAAATACATTGGATTGATAGTAGGGCTATCTATATTATAGAAAATGTATTCAGGTTTTAAATAAGTGAAAAAGTCAATATACAAATATTCTTTATAATATACAGAATTGAAGTTTTTCAGCACTCTATCTTTTTCTGTAGTTGCTAAAATACAATTTTCCTCATCATAGATGTAACACTTGAAAGGTTTATTTCTACTCAGTGAAAGGTATTCTAATAAATCAGTACTTGAACATTCTTTATTTTTTTCTGTCTGATATTGAAAAAACACTATAAAGTAAGCTAATGCCCCGATTGTTGTTCCTTTAGATATTCCTAACTTCTTTTTAGATGATTCTATAGCTTTTTGCTCTATTTTCTTTAGATCATACTTTGCAACTTTTGAAAGAATATTTTGTGATATTCCTTCAACAGTATAACAAAACAATAATATTATAAAAAAAATCTTTTTCATAATTTATCAAATAACCCTTCTGATGCGTTTAACCAATCACAATCTTCTATATCAGATAGTGGCGTACAAATTATCTTTTCATTATTATCTGATAAATACACTATAAATATTTCATTGTCTTTATAACAAAGATACATTGTGTTTTTTGTACGACTGTCTAAGTTTAAAAATATGTATTGAGGTTTAAATTCAGTAAAAAACTTTATATATAAATACTCTTTAAAATAATCAGGACTGTATTCTTTAAAAACATTTCCTCTATAGGTTGTTTTTGCTAATATCACATAATTATTTCTGTTATAGACAAAACCGATAGGATTAGTTTCTAATTTTAGGTATTTAAGCAATTCATTACTTGAACAAGGATTCCCTTTTCTCATATGTTCAGAAAAAGTAACTACAAAATAATGAATTGTACCTACTGAAAGCTCTTTAGGTAATCGCAATTTCTGTTTTGCTCTTCTTATAGCTCTTAGTTCTACTTCTTTTAAATCATATCTTTTAAGATCTGAAAGGATTCTTTGCGCTTGCCCTTCTATAGTATAAAAAACACAGAAAAGTACTATTAAAAATGTTTTTTTCATAATAACAAGATTAAGGTCTGGGTTGTATTCTAAATATATATTGCATAGAATTAGTTCCAACAGTCCTATAAGCTCCAATAGCAGGATCCATAACTTGATAAATCACTTTATAATAAAGACTTCCGGATATTCTTTGGTAAGTTCTAAGTAACACGCTATTTAATGCTGTTGCGTGAGTAATACCTTCCTCTGCACTTTTAGATATTAAATAAAAATGACTACCTCTATTCATCATTCCAGCTACGTATTCTGCACCAAGTTTATCTTTAGGTAAAAAATTATTAAAACGGATAACATTTCTACCTGTTACATTTTTAATTGCATCATTAAAACTATTAAGATTTACAGGATTTATATCAGGATCTCCGTGTAGAATATTACGATATCTTGTTTGTGATATACCTGTTGTAGATTCTCCGGTAGCAGGTGCACAGTTGTACTTTCCTTGTTGTTTTACTAAAGGTAACTGTTGGTTTGCTAAGTATTTTTCATCTAAAAGTGTAGCTCCATCCCAAAAACGTCTTCCGTCAATAGCGGCATCTATACCTCCTGAGAGACCTCCTATAACACCTCCCATTGCCATTCCTATCAATCCATTAGTTATACCACTACCTAAGGCTTGTCCGATATTTTGTCCTCCTACTAATCCATTACCAAATCCTCCTACAAATCCAGCACCTAAGCCAGAGGCTGCCCCTATAGCAGCACCATTTATAAAACTCGAAGAAACCGCCACTGAGGTACTCATAAACCCTCCTGCAAACGTACCTCCAGCCAATGAAGCACTCACTCCAGAACCTATACCAGCCCCCACAGCCCCTGCCACAGCTCCTACTGCAAAATAGCCAAGTCCTTTAGCATCAAGACGTGCACCATTTGAGATCCAATTTATCACTCCTCCTACAATAGCTCCTATTATTAAATGCCAAAACTCCCCATTCTCATCTACATACACCAGCGGGTTGTTCAAACAATAGCCATACCTATTAAAGTTTTGGGTGTTAAAAGGGTCTTGTACAAAGTTGTCGGGTTGTAAGAAGCGGTGTGGCGCAGGGTCGTACAACCGTCCGTTCATATGTATAAGCCCTACCGTTTGCAGGTGTTCGTGTCCTGTAAAGCCTCGGTCTAATAGGGTGAGTTTGTCTAAGGTATTGCCTGCGCCGTCTTCCACTTTTATGGGTTGTCCCCAAGGGTCAAAGTGTCTTCTTTCAGCGATATTGCCGTCCTCATCGGTGAGCATTACTATAGAGCCTAAGTAATCTCTATGTAGGTAATAGAGCTTTTGTGTCTCACCGTCCGAAATGAGTATCGCAGGGGCACTATAGGCGTCACCGCCTAAGTAAAACACAAACTTGGTGCTGTTATCGGTTTTGTTACATACTATCTCTACACTACCGTCGTGGCTGTAGTGTTTAAGCAGTGGGCGTTTGGCTTTCTCTACTTCGGCATTGCCGTAATAGCAGTGTGAACGTTCGCCAAAGGCGTTGTATTCATAGCTTATTCGCTCTTTATCCTTTACATATATCTGCTCAGGAACTTTGAAAGCGTTATACCTTATAACGGGCAAAGGGTGTTTTTCTAAATATGTCTCGCCTGCTTCGTTGGTGGTAAGTTTTTGCTGTTGGTAGCCATTACGCGTGTATTCATAGGTACCTATGGCACTGTTTTCGGTAATGCGACCCCGTTCGTCGTATTGGTGGGTGGCATTGCCCCAGCGGGTGAGGCGGTCGGTGGTGTCATACGCAAATTCTTCTTTTTGGTTATAAAAACTATAAGTGCGATGATTCAGCAGTCCTCGTTGTGGGTTGAAATCGTATTGCAATACATTTAGTAGAGTATCTTCTCGTTGTACAGTTTGTGTTTTAGGGAAATGACTGTTGTACTGCAAATTCTCTTGGGTCTTTCCTTTGTAAAGGCTCAGCGGTTGTCCGTATTCGTTACTTGCGCTCAGTTTCCAAAGGGTCGCTCCGCTCGGTGTTTTCATTTCTATGAGTTCCCCATTCTCGTAGCGGTATTGCACGGCACTGCTCACACGCTTGCCTGCCGTTTGGGCGGTAGTAGTCTCTTGTTGCACACGTCCAAAGGCATCATAAGTATAGTTTTTAGTAAATACCGCTTGCGGGTTGGTTTCGGTAGTTTGAACCAATTGTTTGAGTCCATTATACTCATAGCGGTAACTGTCGTTATTGCCGTCTTTATTTTGGTTGTCTATTTGGGTGAGCAGTTTGTCGGCGTTATAAGTATAGCGTATGTGCATATCGGTATAATCGCCCGTAATATGTTTTTCGGTGAGGCGGTCGGTGCCTTGCCCATAGCTAAAGGTGGTCTTACCCTTAGGGGTAGTCTCTTCGGTGAGGTTGCCCCACGTATCGTATTGATAGGTGTAGCGCCCTGCTGAGGGGTCTGTGAGGCTCGTTTTGCGTCCCCAGCCGTCTTGGGTTATCTTTTGTATGGCACCTCCATAGTCGGCTGTTTTCAGGCTACCATTGGCAAAGTAGGTATAGCGCACAGTACCACCCGTGTCTTGGTGTTCTACAATGTTACCTTGGGCATCGCGAGTGCTTACAATTTGTTGCTGTCCGTCATCAGCGGTTGTTTTGAGTTTGTCGTAGGTAAAACGGGTTATTTTACCTTCGGGACTGGTGATAGTGGTAGGTCGCCCATACACATCGTATTCTGTCCTCTTCACCTTTTGAGAAGCACCTCTTGTGGGGTGAGGTGTGCTTACAGCTACTTGTTGCCCTATACCGTCGTACTCGTAGCTAACTGCATAGTGGTTGTTAAAAGCATCGTTGCTTTCTTTTTCTAACAACCAGCCTAAAGTGTTATAGCTCTCTGCACTGTAAGCACCTTCTTCGTTTTCTGTAATGATCTTAAAAATACCTCCATCTAATTAGCTACAACTCTCCCTTTTTCTAATATTTCCCTTACTATATCCGCACTAAAAAATAAGAAAAACATACTTATCAAAAAAAATAGAATAGTTAGTATTATGGAAGCTGTTTTACTACCAAAAAACTTAGGTTTTTCTTTTTCAACAATTCTTTTTCCCTTACCACTTTTGTAATACTTAAAGTAAAACAAAAGCATCAGAAGTGCTGTTATACTTACCATTTCAAAAGTACTTAAAGTATAACCGAAAAAAAATGCCAGTCCCATATCAAGTGAAAAGTTGACTATAAAAGCAGATATAGCTCCTAATGCCCAAACAGTGTTTGAATGTGGGTAATCATCAGGGAGAACCTTTGCATAAAAAAGAAAAATATAATAATAAAAAACGTCCATCATTTGCCATAATTATTAATTACCATTGTCCATTATTTGGTGATAGGGTATCCACATAGGTCTTATAATTCTCTTCATCAAAACAAACAAAAAATACTTGTTCAATAATGCTATCTTTCTCAAGAAATTCTAACACTGACTTTATGGCTATTTGAGCCGCTTTCTCTTTAGGAAATTTATACCTTCCTGTGCTAATATTCGGAAAAGATACACTCTTAATACCATTTTCTGAAGCTAGCTTGAGACAATTTTTGTAGGTAAGAGACAACAACTTCTCTTCCTCATTGTTTCCTCCTTTCCAAACAGGACCAACTGTATGAATCACACATTTAGCAGGAAGGTTTCCTGCAGTTGTTAAAACTGCTTCTGTGATTTTACAACCTCCTTGCTTGTCCCTTATCTTTTCACACTCTTGCGTTAATGATTTGCCTCCTGCTCTATGTATTGCTCCATCAACGCCACTTCCTCCAAGTAAAGATGTATTTGCAGCATTTACAATAGCCTCTACCCTAATTTTTGTGATATCTCCTTTTATAACCTCAATTGGAATCATATTTACAAATTATAATAGTTTTAACAAAGAAGCTAATACTTCATTTTGCTTATCTTTTTCATTGGAGTCTAAAAGAATATTTAGTATAACATCTTCTGTTTTATAATCTACTAAAAGAACTCCTAACCATTCTTTCTCCCAAAAATCAATTACTCCTCCTTTTGTTGATGATTCTAAAACTACTTGATTTAAAGCCCCAAAATCCCCTTCTTCATACAGCCTATAAGTAATATCATAACCTGAAAGATATGTGGCAATATTCTTTTTAAACCATTCTATTTTTTTTTGATTTTTCATTATTTATTTTACTTTTAAGACAGGGGTTATATTTTTAGCCTCAGGTAATATTTGCCCTCCTTGTTTTTCTAACAAAAACCTCTGACTTTTACTTGCATTGGGGCCAATCAGTTTAAACCAATTTGATTTTCCTCCTTGTAAAAGACTATTAGTAGGAACTTGAAATTCTACATAAACAGACCCTTTCGGTGCGGCATTAAAAGCTCCTGAACCACCCGTAGCTACAAAAGTTTGCCCACCTGCTCCTTCAACAACACGTCCTGTTTTGAGCATTATATCATATTCTGCTCTTGACATCCAGCGCCCAACGGTTGTCATTTCTGTAGCCATAGGAATAGCTGCTCTTGTCATCTCCAACCCTGTCACAATTCCTCTATACGCTATATCAAAAACTAAAAAGGCACTACTTGCAAAACCTATAGCTGCTTCTTGGGTTGTCTTAGAAGTCCCGTTAAGGTTCCTCATATTGGCAAATTCACAATTTACACTGCGCCCCATAAGAAATTGTACCGGTGTATAAAGATCATTAATCACTCCATAAATCACCTTCTCAAGATAATTCCCCTCTGACATTGCTGTCATATTCATCCCTAAGAAATAATGTTGGGTAGGTGGACGTATCTGCCATACTTGATTTTTGTAAGCTTCTTCTGTTGTTAGATATTCCGTTTTTCCCTCTCTCGGTGAGCCATCTCCTTCAAACCAGCCTTTTACAGAATTATATTGCTTTGAGAACCATTCCCCTACACTTCTTCCTTGTTTTTCAAACCATTTGTAGGTAAAACTATTTTTGAGAACTCAACATCTCTTGTATTATTCTATCAAGTTCCTGTTTATGTTTATCATTATTTTTATCATATCCTGTATCCAATTCATCTGTTAAAATATGCTCTAAGTAAGATATCAAATCATTCTTGTTTTTCAGTCTTTTTACTATAGTAGGAATATATTTTTGATATTTATCTTTTGCTAAATTTCCTCCTACATTAATAGGAACCCAGTCAGATAAAATATCATTTATGTGTTCAAAAATATTTTCCATAAATATTTTAATTTGAATTATGAAAGCCTTCTAATATTCTCTCTACATTGCCATTATCAGACAAATCCCAATACCACCATTTATTTATGTTATTCATCTCTTCTTTAAACCTTCTACTATAAGCTATTTTGAATATACTCATAAATAGAATAAAAGTCTTTATCATTTCATTTTCGGGAAGGTTAATCACTCTTTCTAAATTATAAGAACTTATTCCTTTTTTTAATAATACACAGGGCGTATAACCACTTTTTAGCTTTTCTTTCTTAATAGCTAAGTCTACATCTTCTTCTTTAGGTTTTGATTGAATAATTAAAAAACTCATTTCTTGTAAAAAACTTCTTTTTTGATACAATGAATAAGCATCAAATTCTTCTTGCAAAACACTCAAAGGTATTAATCCTTGTCCGTATTTATTAATTAATATTTCTATTTCAATTTTCATCGTGGATATATTGTTATATAAGGTTTACTAGTATCAACAGACCCTTTGAAGATATCTATATTTCTTGGAGTATTATCTAATAAGGAACGAGAGCCTGGTAGAGAGTTTTTTATTTTACTCCAACTCTTTCTGTTGAGACCTTCTATAACATAATCCCAATCCGAATAAGCTCCTGCTTTGCCACTCGCTCTGCTCCCTACAACTGTTATAGGTTTTCTAATCCTCGTTGCTGCATTTTGAATGCGCAAATAATCTCCGTGTGACAATAAATTACCCGTAGTTTCTGCAGAAACTGAACTTGCTCTAACTGCATTACTCGTCATCTCCAACCCCGTTATAACACTTCTTAAAGCTATATCATAAACTAAAAAGGCACTACTTACCAAACCTATTGTTGCTTCTTCGGTTGTTTTAGAAGTTCCGTTAAGGTTCCTCATATTAGCAAATTCACAATTTACACTGCGCCCCATAAGCATTTGCACAGGGGTATAAAGGTCATTAATCACTCCATAAATCACCTTCTCAAGAAAATTCCCCTCTGACATTGCTGTCATATTCATCCCTAAGAAATAATGTTGAGTAGGTGGACGTATCTGCCATACTTGATTTTTGTAAGCTTCTTCTGCTGTTAGATATTCCGTTTTTCCCTCTCTCGGTGAGCCATCTCCTTCAAACCAGCCTTTTACAGAATTATATTGCTTTGAAAACCATTCTCCTACACTTCTTCCTTGTTTTTCAAACCATTTGCCTGTACTTCTTGCATTACGCCCTACCCAATCTTTTATATCTCCCCAATTTTCTTTTACTGTATAACCAATACTTGCTATAAGTCCTGCTAAACCTCTTTGTTGATTAGGTGTTAGCCCTTCTTCTCCATACTCTCCCGTAGGGTCTGTGTATAACAATGGATTGTTAAGCACATAACCGTATCTATTAAAATTCTGCGTATCAAACGGGTCTTGTACGTAGTTATCGGGCTGTAAGAAGCGGTGTAGTACAGGGTCGTACAAACGAGCATTCATATGGATAAGTCCTACACTCAATAAATGTTCGTGCCCTGTATAGCCTCTGTCTAACAATATGCCCTCCGCTGGTATAGTAGTCTTCCCTTCGGCATTCCAATAGTTCGTGATATTGCCCCAAGCATCAAAGTGTCGTCTCTCTATGGCATTACCTGTGTTATCGGTGATAAGGGTGATACTACCCAAATAATCGCGGTGTAAATATAGGTATTTTTCACTGTCATCAGTAACTGAGAGCACTGCTGGAGCGCTATAGGCATCTCCGCCTAAGTAAATATAAAATTGTGTTTGCCCCGTAGTGCGGTCGTGTTTTATCTCAAAAGTGCCGTCGTGGCTGTAGTGTTTAACATAACGGCGTTTTTGCTTTTCAGGGGCTGTACCTCCGTAGTACATCGTCGCTCTACTTTCAAAAGCATCGTATTCATAGCTTATTCGCTCTTTGTCCTTTACGTATATCTGCTCCGGAGCTTTAAAAGCGTTATACCTTACAATAGGCAAAGAGTGTTTTTCTAAATATATCTCGCCCGCTTAGTTAGTGGTAGGTTACAAAATCATCTCATTAAAAAAAAGATGTTGTTTAATATTTTCATCTCTTACATTAAGTACAAGAATAAAATAAGCATTATCCTTTTTGTACTCTAAAATGTATTTAATAGCTCTTTTAGCACTTCTCAAAGCATAATCAGCATCAGACTCATTTTTTTTTCTTTCGCAGCTCCAATTGTCATAATTATGTTCAAAATAATTATTTTTATACTCTACTACATCTCCTCCAAAAACTGTAATTTTTAGTTTTAGGCATTCTTCTAAAATCTCTAAGGCGTCTTTTTTCGAAAAAGATTTTTGTATTGTTCCGTATACAGGAGTTCCTCTTTTTAGTACTGTGATTAATTTATCAGTTAAATTCATTTGTTTATTAATTCTTAATTTGGCGGAATAATCTATGATTAATCATTCCATCACGTTCTCTTATAAATTCAAAATATCCTTCTCTTCCTCTATAGCTTCCTGGAATTTTTAGTATTGGTCTTATAATTCCATCATTCCCTTTTAGAGGAGTTACAACCCCGTCCATTTGAAAGGCTTTTATATTCTCAGGAAAACTATGAAAAGCATCAGAAGTATTAGACATCTGTCCTAATACTTTATTAGAGTACCAAGTCCCCTCAAAAAAGTCATTTCTCTTCCCTGTCCAGGGATTTACATCATATCCTCTTGCATATTGAAATCCTTGCACAAATCCAGAAATAGTTCCTAAAGTTAAACCATATCCACTCCCTCTTAAGCCATCTTTAAAAGCTTGATCTACATCTCCATTCATTATATAAGAAGCTCCTCCTGAGACAACAAAACCAGAAGCTGCATTACTAGTGCCACTTATCAATACATTCCTAAGAATATGTCTCGACTGCTTAGTTAGCGGTAGGTTACAAAGTTAATCATCGAAAAAAAGATATTTATTGATGAAATTATCATCTTTTACATTAAGAACAAAATAAGCATCATTTTTTTTGTACTCGGAGACGTACTTAAAAGCTGTCTGTATGCTTCTTAAAGTATAATCAATAATAGCTTCTCTCTTTTTCTTTTTACAGTTCCAACTATCATAATTATGCTCAAAATACCCGTCTTTGTATTCAACTACTGCACCTCCAAGAACTGTAATCTTCAATCTTAAACATCTATTTAAAATGTCTAAAGTTTCTTCTTTTGAAAAAGCTTTTTCTGTTGTGCCATACACAAGAGTTCCTTTGCTCAATATATCATTTAATTCATTTGTTAGTTCAACAATTCTTTTTTTTTGTCTTTGTATTTCTTTTCCTCTTGTGATAAGATTATTTTTGGAAATAGACAGTGCTTGTTCAACAGTTACATTAGGATAATAAACGGTTTCTTTTAAAGAATACTCTATATTGATTAATAGCACTTTATACTCTGCTTTGTTTTTTATAAGATAGCTCACTATTTCATCTATTGTACCATAACTAAGAGCCGTTAATCCTAAAACATACTTTTTATTTTTATTACTTATCAAATCTTTTACAACCATAAAATATCGGTTAGGACCATCAGAATAATTATCAAGTTCCTTTACCGTTTTAACATCAGGAATAAATCTATAAAAAATCTTATAGATAAAAGCTAAAAAACAATTGTTAGTCTTTAATTTTTTCTTCTTAAAATAATCATATGTCCTTATGGAAAAGGGCGTGCCTACATTGAAAAAAATTATATTCTTATCCTCTTCTCTTAACTGATAGACTATCCTATCGTGCTCTTCATTACTATTGCAGTTAAATATACTGATACCTCTTGTTATCTCCATAATGTTATCTTAGAAAAACAGTGTATGCTATCCTTTTTGATATCTATACCATATAGGCATAAAACTATATTTTTCACATATTTCTTTCAAATATTCTTCAAACTCTTGAGTTCTGTCTTTTTCATCTAACATCAAGACAGGAAGGTATTCAATCTCATCTAAAAGGTTAAAAGTTTCTTCATAAGGTTCTTTATACCCTGTTCTAATTTTTACACGTATTATAAGTTGGTGTAATGCCTCTAAGGCTATTCTATTTTTTCCTGATGTTATCATATTGGGTTATATTTTTTCTAATTATAAAGTTATATCCTTAAAAAAGAAATATTTATTTGTATTACTGTCTTTTATATCAAATGAGATACAAAAATAAACATTATTTAGTTTATAATTAGATATATATTTAATGGCTTTTTCTATACTTCTTAATACATAATCTACCTCGCTTTCTCCTTTCTTTCTATTATAACTCCAATTATCATAATTATATTCAAAATAGCCATTATTATTAATATTGACTACATCTCCTCCCAAAACAGCAATTCTACTCTTTAGACACTCTTCTAAAATCTCTAAGGCATCATTCTTTGAAAAAGATTTTTGTATTGTTCCATATACAGGAGCTCCTTTTTTTAGTAGTGCTATTAATTTATCTGTTAATTTCATAACAAAACTATTATTATCACATTATCTAACGGTAATTTAAAGTCTTCACAAATATTTTCCAAATTCTTTTTATAGCTATAAAACAATCTCTGAATAAGGTAATTTTAAAATCTTTTTACTTTGTTTGTTGATTTCAATTTGTCTTAGAAAAGTATCTCTACTATCTATCACTTCTTGCAAAGAGACTAACCAACTATTTATAAAACAATTAGATTCTTCAAAAGATTTATTATCCCATTTTACATTATAAATATCTCTAAATACTTGTTGAGCTCTTTCTTTATTCACATATAAGGCTATTTTCATTTTAATTTCTTGATATTTTGCATAACTGAAAGAGTTAGTAGCTCCTCCATTAAAAGGGGCTTTTCTAATATAACTTTCTAAAAGAACATTTATTTTATCAATTTGTATGTCTACTTCTAAAGAAATTGGAAGTTGTTTATCAATACAACTTACTGCTTCTTTAAAATACTCATTGTGTTTTAGATAAGGTATATCACACTGAAGTCCTTTCTTATTATGAAACTCTTGTAATAATATTTCTTCAGAGAGGTTTGTGTTTAAATCTTTATCAAACAGAGTATAGATAACAAAAAGAGGTCTATATTGTTCCATAAAAGGAACTTTTATCAATTCTATACCAATAACAAGAGTCCCTAAAACTTTATAAAGTTTATTTTGGGCATATCTTCCTAGCTGGGGGAAAGCACTTTGCCATTCTTTGTTAATTTCTTGCTTGAGTTCTTTGTTTATTTTCATATTACTATGGTTTGATCTTAAAAATTTTATAACCTTTATAATTCCTTTGATATTTTTCAAATTGTCCTTTTCTCCAGTCAGCACCTCCAAATTTAAAATCATATATATTCATAGTTTTATGATTTACTACATCTAAAAAACCTCTATTGCCAAGTCCTAGAATCTTATTATTATTAAAATATTCTCCAAATCTTAGTCCTCTATCTCCATAAATATTTTGATATCTTTTTAAAAGAGTACTAGCTGCTTGATGTTTTAGAGTTCCTGTTACCCCATCATTTTTTGTAAAGGGGACAAAATCATCCGCAAAAATAGCTGATCTTTGCATCAATTTTTCTTCATAGATTATCCCATTCCAAGGATTAACACCTTTTTCTCTTGCATATTGAAATCCTTGCACAAATCCAGAAATAGTTCCTAAAGTTAAACCATATCCACTCCCTCTTAAGCCATCTTTAAAAGCTTGATCTACATCTCCATTCATTATATAAGAAGCTCCCCCTGAGACAACAAAACCAGAAGCTGCATTACTAGTACCACTTATCAATACATTTCTAAGGACAGGACTTGAAACATCTTTAAATATCTTTGAAGATATTCCCGAAAATTGACCTCCTATATAAGCAGTTCCAATTCCTATTCCTGTATCTATTATAGCACTTGTCCAATCAATATTACTCCACCCATTCTGCGAAACTTGTGTGGTGATATTATTTCCAAATCCTAATACAGCGCCACCCGCTAAAGGACCTCCATATAAACTAGCAGCTCCAGCTCCTACTCCTACCACAAAGTAACCAAGACCATTCCAAAAAGAAGTTACATTTCCTTGTATAGCATTTATGGTTAGATTTACAGCCCCTCCTACTAACATCACAATAACATCATCTATTACAAACCATTCTCCCGTAGGGTCAGTATAGAGTAGCGGGTTATTCAAGCAGTACCCATACCTATTAAAGTTCTGCGTGTTAAAAAGGTCTTGTACGTAGTTATCGGGTTGTAAGAAACGGTGTAGCGCTGGGTCGTACAACCGTCCGTTCATATGTATAAAGCCTACCGTTTTCAGGTGTTCGTGTCCCGTAAAGCCTCTATCTAATAAAGTTAAACCTTGTAACACTTTTCCTGCGCCGTCTTCTACTTTTATGGGTTGTCCCCAAGGGTCAAAATGTCGTCTTTCTGCGATGTTGCCGTCTTCATCGGTGAGCATTACAATGCTTCCGAGATAGTCGCGGTGTAGGTAATAGAGCTTTTGCGCTTCACCGTCTGAAATGAGTATCGCAGGAGCACTATAGGCATCACCTCCTAAGTAAAACACAAACTTGGTGCTGTTATCGGTTTTATTACATACTATCTCTACACTACTGTCGTGGCTGTAGTGTTTAAGCATTGGGCGTTTGGCTTTTTCTACTTCGGCATTGCCGTAATAGCAATGTGAACGTTCGCCAAAGGCGTTGTATTCATAGCTTATTCGCTCTTTGTCCTTTACGTATATCTGCTCCGGAGCTTTAAAGACGTTATACCTTACAGTAGGTAGTGGGTATTTTTCTAAATACGTCTCGCCTGCTTCGTTGGTAGTGAGCTTTTGTTGTTGGTAGCTGTGTTAGAGATGTATCTACACCCCCATTGCACTGTGTTTTAGGTAAAATTCATGAAACTTAAAAACACTCTTTTCTTTCACTCTATCAAATATTTCTTCAATAGAAACGTCCTCTAATTCGTTTCTTTTACTTTTTAGCGATGAGAATTGACTTCTACAATAAAAAGGTAATTTTTTAACTAAAAGATTGTATACTTGCATAATTTCTACATTTAGTTCTCCTATTTCTTCTGGAGAAACTTTTTGTTCTTGGTTTGTAATCATTATATACTTGCTGAGAATTAAATAAATAGCTATACATTGTAATTTACTCAATTTTAAATGATACTTTTTAGCTTTTAAGTCTATTACCCACTGTTTTAAGGTACTTTCAGCAAAAGTACAATATTTTATAACTTCTCTACTCTTTACTCTTGAAAAATGTAGATATGCAAAAATAACTGTTAAGTATTTTAAAAAATCTTTTGTCATTTCAGTTTATTAGTTGAGTTGTATTGTGAATGTCTCTTATTATATGCTCACAACCTAATTTATCGAGTACTTCATCAATAGTATCAAAAAGCTGTCCATTTAAATCATTTTGGTTGTAATGTTCTACATAAGCATATTTTTTTTGATCTCTAAAAGAAACTTTTGATTCTAAATAACTATATATATCAGCTGTAAACCTAAATATCTCATCTCTCAATTCAAAAGCGGGAAAAGATTTTTCTCTTACGAAAAGTATAAATTTACTAAGTATTTCATACATAGCAATATACTCCAAATGGACAGTTGTTGTTCCCCAAAGAGACACTCTCATCCCTTCTCTGTGCATTTTTCTATTCAACAAACGTTTGGTATATAAGTAGTATCTCATTCTTTTTTCAAAAAAAGCAAAGTATGCTTCTTTCTCAACTTCATTACATCTGAGTATAGAGAGGTATATTTGCCTAAATATTACCACTAAAAACTTTAGTTCTTCTTTTGTCATACCACGTATTAAAACTTTATATTATAATAGTATTGTGGTTTATAACTAGGCTTAATAATAAAATTATTATCAAATCCTGTATTTACTCTAAAATAATATGGTTGGGTTGGAGAAGGACTAGGTACTAGTATATTCTTAGGAAGTACTAACTCTATAAAAGCTCCTTTCCCTGCTTGTCCAAAGTTCTGAATCCCTTTAAAATTGGGAGTTGCCTCAAAATCTGTCCCTATAAAGTTATAATCCGAAACTCTTGAAGGAGTTATAAATTCATTCTTTTTTATAGAATAAAGTCCTTCTGAGCTTGTATGATGTCTCACAACTATCTCTCCTTCTGAAATAATTCTTTCTCCTGTCCAAGGATTTAAATTATTTCTTGATGAGTATCTAAGAGAAGATGAAACACCTGATATAATACCCAAAGGAGCTCCTATCTTAGCTCCAAACATACCAGAATGATGGGCATAATTTAGATTACCTGTTCCCATATAGCCTACAACAAATCCACTAGCATATCCTCCAGCAAATCCTCTTATTAATCCATTTACCACTCCTTTTACAATAGGACTTGTAACTTTTAGGCCATTAATCATAAGATTAACTCCTTTATTTGCTAAACTACTTGCACCTCCTCCCACAACACTTGACACAACACCAATTCCTGCTCCTAATGCTATATCTTCTGCCTTAGTAGCTCCAACTACACTTCCTCCCCAAAGCCATCCTCCAAACTCTGGGTATAAAGCACCCCAACCTGCTAGTGCTCCTGCTCCAAAAGCTGCAAATCCTCTGCCAACTCCTCCCCAAAAACCGTGTCCTCCTAAATTTCCTTGTATTGCATTTACAGTCAAATTAATTATACCTCCGAAAACCGCAGCTACTATATCATCTACAAGAATATACTCTCCCGTAGGGTCTGTGTATAACAATGGATTGTTAAGCACATATCCATACCTATTAAAGTTTTGGGTATTAAAAGGGTCTTGTACGTAGTTATCGGGTTGTAAGAAACGGTGTAGCGCAGGGTCGTACAACCGTCCGTTCATATGAATAAATCCTACCGTTTGCAGGTGTTCGTATCCTGTAAAGCCTCTATCTAATAGGGTGAGTTTATCTAAGGTATTGCCTGCGCCGTCTTCTACTTCTATGGGTTGTCCCCAAGGGTCAAAGTGTCTTTCAGCTATTATACCTTTTTCAGCTCTATAGTCTTACTCTCTATTAATTGCTTTGTAGAGTCATCTATATATTTCAATATATCTTCATATATAGGTTCTACCCCAATTTTTCTACTTTTTTTAGGAGGATTATAATATATAAGATAATACCAATCGTCAGGATAATTGAAATTTGCATATAAAAATCCTACTTCGTCTAACTTATATCTTTTATCTTTATCTAAAGCTACTACTTCAGATAATTTTTCCACTGCCCAAAAAAGATAGTAATTTTCACCTCCTATTTGACGTCTTTCATAAAGATTGTCATCAATTTTTTCCCAAATAGAGTTAGGGTATACCTTTCTTATTAAGTTTAAAAGATTTTCATCTGAGAGTTCAGATGACATATACATCTCAGTAAACATTTCCTCACTACATAGTATATACCCATATTCACAATAAGATAGTACTTCTTCAGGAGTAAACCAATGTTTTTTTAATCCTACATATACAGCTCTCCAGTCGTTTAGCATAAAACCTTCGTCAAATATTTTCATCTGATATATCAAAATTTTAATAAGGATTATAATTCTCGTAACAATACATCAAAGATTCTATCATATAACTCCCTGCAAATCCATATTGTTTCAGCCAATCTAAAATTTTCTTATTTTTAAATAATATTACTTTGGAAAGTATATAAACTCTCTCTTTTTCATTTTTTGCAAGAGCATATCCCCATTCATATAAGATATTTTTAGGTTCTATATCAAAAGCTCTTTCTTGAAATTCAAAAGCTAATGTATTATCTTTTAATCCGAAAAACCATTCTGAAATATATAATATTTTTCCTATAAAAAATAAATATACAGCATCATTCTGAAACCTATTATTGGTTTCTAAAAACCATTTTTGCAAAAAATAAGACATCTTATTTTGTTCTTCAAACGGATATTCTTCTTCTACCAAAATATTGTGCAATATATAAATGGCTCTAATATTTATCTTTACATTTTTCTTATATTGTTCTAGTTTTTTGTCTATATATACGATTTTAGATAGCCAATCAATCTCTTTATGAAATCCAAACTCTTTTTCTATTTTAGTAAATTCATTTTCTAAAAACATATTCATATCCTCAATTTAATTTAGTACTGTTTTTAATGATATTTAAGTTTTTCTTTCATTATTTGGTACCCGTACTTGATATGTATTATTTACGTAAAAGATATAATCGTACTTTTCGTGTCCTTCAAAAATAGTTGTTATGTTCATAATTTTTTAAATATTCTCACATTCTAAAACTTTTACATAATCATTTACTTTTTTCTTAGTTATATCTCCATTTATTTCAGGATTAGCTAACTCAAAAATAAATTCTTGTATCACCGAAGGAATTTCTATATCATCTCTACATTCTACCAGATTAGCCCACTCTTCTAATTCATCAGTTGATATATCCCCTTTGATGTATTTTGTTAAAACAAAAATCATAGATTGTGTATCTATTTTAACAATAGGAGACACACTATCCCAAGAATATTTAGAAAGTTCTTTTTTTATATCTTGAGTCTTGTCTTTTAAAAGAATTAAGTCTAAAAGTAACTGTTTCCTGTCTGTCATCATAATTTTGATTTTACGTGAATAATATCTCCTTGTGGTGAAAGCGTACATCTCTCAGCTACCACATTCTTTTCAGTTCAAATAAAACCATAGCAAATTCTCTTTAAATTAAATAAGAAGGAATCTCTTCCCTTTTGTAACCATAGATATCATTGGCTAAAATTTCATTTATTTTATCTAATGAATAGGCGCATTCATCACCTCTTCAAAACACTTGTTT
Organism: Capnocytophaga sp. oral taxon 902; assembly: GCF_013394735.1. Classification (NCBI taxonomy): domain Bacteria; kingdom Pseudomonadati; phylum Bacteroidota; class Flavobacteriia; order Flavobacteriales; family Flavobacteriaceae; genus Capnocytophaga; species Capnocytophaga sp. oral taxon 902. Next base: position 449,571 of record NZ_CP058261.1, on the reverse strand, counting down.
ATGATTTCAAAATCTAAAGATACTACTTTTAGCTCTTCATCAATAAGTAATAAATCTTTTTCGTTACAAAGTAGAGTAATCTGTTTTAGGATAAAACTATAATCTTTTCTATGAAGCATATTCAATAATACCATATATATATCTTCCTAGTAACCCTTTTGAATATAACTCCTTTTGTATTGTTTTTTTTCCTAAGAGATGTTTAGCATATTCCTTTTTCTTGTTTTTTTTATCAAGATAGAAAAAGTAAACCCATTGGTATAACTCATTTTTAGGTTCTATTTCTGATGCTTTTGTCATCATTTCTACGGACTGTTCAAAAGTCAAATTGAAATACCATTCTCCCATAGAGATAATGAACCCTGTATAAAATAAGAATTCTGCATTATCTGAATATTTTTTCGAAGATTCTAAAAATATCTTCTTTAAATAATCAGTATATAAAAGATATTCTTTTTCATTATAAGGTTCTTCTTTCAAAAAATAGGTAATAACAAATAGAACTCGTAAATAGTTAATAATATTTTTATTTTGATTATCAGCAATATATTCAATAGCCTTAGGTATATCTAAGGATTCTTCTATTTTGTTTAATTCAAGCATAATTATTTATTATTTAGGTATATACACTGTATTAATAATAGGAACTCCTTGATTAATGTATCCACGAACATAAATTTGAATTCCATCTATAGTTGTAGAAACTTGAAAAACTCCCGAAGTATTAGGTTGTATTTTTCCGCTAACATTCTTAAGGATAGATTCTATAACATTTTGATTACCTCCCATTTTAGTAGATAAATCATTTAACCAAGGTTTGGGGTGAAGTTTATTTGCAAAAATATGAAGCTCTTTTTGTGACATTGTCAGTCTCACCCCTTTATCTATAGAACTCTCTGAAAATTGTGAAATTAATTTTATTCCTCCATCAGGTGTTTCAATAGGAATTAGTTTAGGCTGTTGAAGATCTAAAACCGAATTCGTTGTTGGAGCATTTAATTCTAAATTTCCTGTTATATTATTCTCAGCATCTAAATGAATATTTATAGGAGCTCCTTCTAAGGTTTGAACAGGTTGTTGTATTTCTCTTCCTGTCCAAATATTATGTCCTTTAGGGGTGGTAAGAGCTCCTGTAGCTCCTCCTATTACAGCTCCTCCTACAAAACCAGACAAAGCTCCCCATCCTGCACTACTCCAAAACTTCCCATTCCCTCCGGGTAGTTGAGACATAAAGCCTCCGCTTATAAAACCTCCCACAAGTCCACTTGTGGCTCCTACTACAGCACCTCCTATAACTCCTCCCGTAATTCCATAGGTGGCTAATCCTGCCGCAACTAACCCTCCTGCATAAGCCGCTACGCCCCCCGAGACGCCTCCTACTACAGCTCCTCCTACCATTCCTATCCAAGTATCAACATTGTTAAAGTCCCATTTCAAAGGATTATAGGTACCATTGGCTTGAGAACCTCCTATATAAGCACCTATTATAGCCCCTACTATGAGAGCTGTTATAATAAACTCCCCATTCTCATCCACATACACCAGTGGGTTGTTCAAACAGTACCCATATCTATTAAAATTTTGAGTATTAAAAGGGTCTTGTACATAGTTATCGGGTTGTAAGAAACGGTGTAACGCAGGGTCGTACAACCGTCCATTCATATGGATAAGTCCTACCGTTTGCAGGTGCTCGTGTCCCGTAAAGCCTCTATCTAATAAAGTTAAACCTTGTAACACTTTTCCCGCTCCATCTTCTACTTTTATGGGTTGTCCCCAAGGGTCAAAATGGCGTCTTTCAGCGATGTTGCCGTTCTCATCAGTGAGCATTACAATACTTCCCAGATAGTCGCGGTGTAGGTAATAGAGTTTTGAGGTTTCTCCGTCCGAAATGAGTATAGCAGGAGCACTATAGGCATCACCGCCTAAGTAAAGTATAAACTTGTTGCTGTTATCGGTTTTGTTACATACTATCTCTACACTACCGTCGTGGCTGTAGTGTTTAAGCAGTGGGCGTTTGGCTTTTTCTACTTCGGCATTGCCGTAATAGCAATGCGAACGCTCGCCAAAGGCGTTGTATTCATAGCTTATCCGTTCTTTATCCTTTACATATATCTGCTCTGGGGCTTTAAAAGCGTTATACCTTACAATAGGCAAAGGGTGTTTTTCTAAATACGTCTCACCTGCTTCGTTGGTGGTAAGCTTTTGTTGTTGGTAGCTGTGTTGGGTGTATTCGTAGGTACCCATCGCGCTATTCTCCGTGATCCTTCCGCGTTCGTCGTATTGGTGGGTGGCATTGTTCCAACGGGTGAGGCGGTCGGTGGTATCATACGCAAATTCTTCTTTTTGGTTATAAAAACTATAAGTACGATGATTCAGCAGTCCTCTTTGCGTATTAAAATCGTATTGCAATACGTTCAGCGGAGTATCTTCCCGTTGTACAGTTTGTGTTTTAGGAAAATGACTGTTGTACTGCAAATTCTCTTGGGTCTTTCCTTTGTAAAGGCTCAGCGGTTGTCCGTATTCGTTACTTCCGCTCAGTTTCCAAAGGGTCGCTCCGCTCGGTGTTTTCATTTCTATGAGTTCCCCATTCTCGTAGCGGTATTGCACGGCACTGCTCACACGCTTGCCTGCCGTTTGGGCGGTAGTGGTTTCTTGTTGTACACGTCCAAAGCTGTCGTAGGTATAGTTTTTAGTAAATACCGCTTGCGGGTTGGTCTCGGTAGTTTGAACCAATTGTTTGAGTCCGTTATACTCATAGCGGTAACTATCGTTATTGCCGTCTTTGTTTTGGTTGTCTATTTGGGTGAGCAGTTTGTCGGCGTTATAGGTGTAGCGTATGCGCATATCAGTATAATCGCCCGTAATATGTTTTTCACTCAGGCGGTCGGTACCTTGTTCATAGCTAAAGGTGGTCTTACCCTTAGGGGTCGTTTCTTCGGTGAGGTTACCCCACGTGTCGTATTGATAGGTATATCGCCCTGCCGAAGGGTCGGTAAGGCTTGTTTTGCGTCCCCATCCGTCTTGGGTTATCTTTTGTATGGCACCTCCATAGTCGGCTGTTTTTAAGCTACCATTGGCAAAGTAGGTATAGCGCACAGTACCGCCCGTATCTTGGTGTTCTACAATGTTACCTTGGGCATCGCGGGTGCTTATCACTTGTTGCTGTCCGTCATCAGCGGTAGTTTTGAGTTTGTCGTAGGTAAAACGGGTTATTTTACCTTCGGGACTGGTGATAGTGGTAGGTCGTCCATATACATCGTATTCTGTCCTCTTCGCCTTTTGAGAAGCACCTCCTGGGTGAGGGGCACTCACGCTCATTAGTTGCCCTATACCGTCGTACTCGTAGCTAACCGCATAGTGGTTGTTAAAAGCATCGTTACTCTCTTTTTCTAACAACCAGCCTAAAGTGTTATAGCTCTCTGCACTGTAAGCACCTTCTTCGTTCTCGGTAATGCTCTTAAAAATACTTCCGTCAAAGCTATAACGCATCGTGGTTTTCTTGCCTAAGAAATTCGTAGTTTGGGTAGGTCTACCCCAAAGGTCATAGGCATAAAGAGTACTTTGTCCTAATGGAGTCGTTTCGCTTTCCAGCAGACCTCTATTGTTATAGCTAAACTTGGTTACCTGTCCTTCGTGGTCGGTATGAGCTGTTACAAAACGGTGGCTTGGGTCATAGGTATAGCGTTCGGTACGTTGTTGTCCGTCTTCAGCAGTGGCGGTTTGTTCTATTACGTTGCCGTACTCATCATAACCATAAGAAGTAGTACGCCAACCCGTACCATTGCCTTGGGTTTTATGGGTAGTGAGCAAACCTTTCTCATAAGCAAAAGTTTCAGCGGTGCTAAAACTATCGCCTGACAAGGTGGTGGTCGTCTCTTTCTGTTGAGGTAAGCCTGAAAAATACGGACTCTCACTCTTTGGCAAATAGCTCACGCGCGTACTTTGGCTATAGCCGTCCGTTTGGGTGCGTTGTTCCGTGAGGTTACCGTCCACATCATAACTAAAATTATTGGTAGTCGTCAGTCCCGAAAGTTTATCTTCGGTAGTCTGCTGGGTAAGTTGTAGCTTGAAGACCTTGTTAGGACTGAGGGCATCAGTATATTGGTAGGTAGTTGTTTGAAAAGGTATTTTATTAACAATATAGGTGGGGAGAAACCATTGTTTTTCTATAATATATTCATTGGTTAAAGCACCTCTAAGCAGAGGGTTCATTTCCTTAAAAGTAAATAGTACTTGTTCTTTTTCCTTGCTGGGCTCAAACCAATTAGTTTGCCCCATAGCTTTAAAGCCAAGAAAACCCAACCCTTGTGTATGAGTAATTGCATTGTAATATACATAACGCCGAATAGCTTTTGGTACCCTTATACCTTCACGTTCTAATTGAGAGACCAAGCGTACCGTTTGCATATTAGGAAGTGTAGTGTATGGGTATAACTCATCAAAGTAATTAGAAACCCAATAATAAGTTCCTTTTTCTTTATCCAAATCAGGTAAGGTAGCCATATTTTTGTAATTAATGTTTTGCTTAACGTCTCCATTAATCACATTTCTAACTAATACATCTTCTCTATTGTTCTCTCGCAAAGAAAGGGTGTGTATCTTATCACCTGAAAATAAGGAAATGTCAGTTACTCTATCGCGTTCATCAGGAGATGAAAATATAATATGAGGAGTATATCCCTTTTCTAAAGACTTTGACTCACCTGCACTAAAAGTTATCTCGCTTCCTTTTTGTGTATTAGTAAAAACTTCTATTTCACGATGGCTCTCTACCCCATTAATAACATCATAGTTATTTTTTGCTATTACTGAGTGATATTGTACAATATCTGTTTTTCCATCATTGTTGAAATCTATGGGAATAAGAGTATTATTATGAATAAAAGTTTGATATATAATAAATTGGCTTTTTATAGGAACTCTTTCCTCATATGATTTTTTAAAACTAAATGAAAAATATCGGTCAGTAGAAAAAAAACGAATACCAGCATTAAGCAATACCTCAAACTTATTGCTTTTATCTTCAGTAGGAAGCAGAAAATCTATTTTACCATCTCCATTAAAATCGCCTGTTATAGGATGCTTCTCATCTATATGAATATTAGGACTATGATGTTCATTGATAAGTTTTAATTCCTTATTTTCATTCATTTCATATATGTAAATACCTCCTTTTGCAATGCGTACAAGGTCTGTTTTCCCATTGCCATTCATATCCATTGCCCACAGTAAATCAGTTCTCGAAAGGTCTCCTATGTAGCCAATACCATAAGTATAGTCTTTATTTTTCCGTCTGTCTAAATCTATCAAATAGATACCTCTTCCTTTTTCTACTACATCACAGAAACATTCTCGTTTCATTATATGGCATCTTTCATAAGGAAAAGCGTACTCAATCCCTAATAATTCTGTAAGACCATCACCATTAAAGTCTCCTGATAATAGTTTGTAATTTGGATTTTCTATGTATTTCTCTTTTGGAGGATTAGGTAGAGAAGCTGCCCTATTGTCTAATATTCCTTGGTAATAAGCTCTTTCATCCCAGTAAGTAGGTAAGTTCCATTCTTTAGTATCTTCAACAATTATAGAATTTGTTCCTTGCTTACAAACCTTTAGAATAACTTTTTTAAATTCTTGTGTTGCCATTACAAAGCCTTGCGCTTTATATAGGTGACCACTATTAGTAAGCATTTTTACCGCAAAAATATTATCAAATTTAGGAACTGTAGCCTTATATGCTACAGTTCTAAGGTTTTCCTGTCTAAAATTATCAAAGAAAAAAAGTTCTTTTTTAGCTTGTTCCTTTATTGTAGGATATAGAATAAAATCAGTGAAGTTATCTGCATTGAGATCTATAGGGATAGTAGCTGTGTTTAGAGCATTTATTTTTCCCAAAGAAGTTTCTACAGTTGAAATTTTAGTTAAAAATCTTCTTTTACGTCTCAACCTATGATGACCGATTGTATCCCAATATTTAAACTCTATAGGGGAGCGTTCTTCTTCTCCTACATTTTCTTGTACTGAAGTTAATCGGTTATATTCCAAACTATTAGTATTGTAACTAAGTTTGTAGTTTCTATAAGAAGTGTTATTGTCTGTTATATTAATCTGTGATAGTATCTTTCCATTTATAAATTCCATACCTCCTACGTATGCTACTTCAGGACGTGTACGGTCGTCATAATTAAATTCAATCTTTGCATTATTACCGTATTCAATATGCTTAATACGAAGAGAATTATTTTCTATTGTATAAAAATATTCTATCCTTACTCCCTGTGCATTCTCCCAAGAACTTATCGCATATTCCATAGGCGATTGGCTATTGTTTTCCTTCCCATAATACGCCTTAGAGCCATCAGGGTAAAGTACCTCAAAGTAATCAGGACCAAAAGCCACGTTCTTGCTCTTGCCTACTGCCTTAATACGTACTTGCGAGAAAGTTTCAGTCTCGTACACCGCTCCACTCTCACCGTGTTTGCCTTCTTTCAGCATCAACCGCTGTCCGTCCAACGCAAACTGGTCTGTTTCCGTAAGGTTTACTTCTGTAATCTTACCATTGTGATACATCGTGCTCCCTACTCGGCTTATCACCGAAAGCCCCGCTAAGTGCCAACCGTAACCCGCAATGCCATTACCACTCTGGCTATTGTAGGTCAATGCCAACGTAGGTGCTACACCTCCTATGCCTTTAGGTACCGCAATAGGCACGGTATACACTGCAGCTCCTGTGCCTGATACACTCAGTTCACCCGTAGTCAAGCCCACAGTATTACCCCCGCCATCTCGTGCTGCTATGTTCCCCGAAGGAAGTGCCGTTTCAGTAGGAGGGTCAACAGGCTCTGCATAAAATGAAGTGCGTTCAATAGCCTGCAAAGGATAACTCTCTTGAGCTACACTGCCAAGAGTATAACAAACAGATAGTAATAATAACAACTTTTTCATATGCCTAATCGTTTATAACTTAATATTAACCATTAATCATTAACCATTAATATCATTGTTTCACCACCTTAAACACCTTCCTACTGCCGTCAGAAAACGTAGCTACCAAAAAGTAATACCCTGCTGACCAAGTCGATACGTTAATGTGAAAAGGCTCATTCGCAGGAATTCGATCTGTTCTATACATCATCTTGCCGTCTACCGAAAACATAACAAGTTGCGTGAGCACTCCATTTTCACTGTGATGCCAATATACCGCCAAGTTATCAGTTACAGGGTTAGGGGCTCCTTGCAGAGTAATTTTAGAAGAATTATCAGCCTCTGAAGATTTCAAAGCCTCAGGTAGTTCGTCAAAGAGCTCCTCATCGGTAGCGTTGTCTTTGCCGTTGAGGCACAAAAGCGCACTGCGCTGGTTACCCGCGCTGTCGTACTGAAAACAGTACTCTTTTTGAGCATAGATACTAAGGGTACCTAAAAAGAAGATAAGATACTTTAGCATTGTCCAACAGGTTTTGGTTATATGACCGCAAAGGTCAGAACTATTTTTGAATAATGCAAGTTTTTTTACGTTTTTTCATTTTACATTCTAATAGTAACGTTCCCCCTAATATATTAATCCTTTTGGCTATCTCCCCCCCGAGATTCTCAACATCTCTCCGAGCCTCTCCTAAAATCCCAAGCAAACCCACACCCCCATTTTCCCATTTCCACATTCCCACATTTCCACATTTTCCCATTTCCACATTTTCCCATTTCCACATTTTCCCATTTCCACATTTTCCCATTTCCACATTTTCCCATTTTCTCATTTCCTCATTTCCCCATTTCCTAATCTATAACTAAAAAGGTACTCCATCTCCCTTATGTTAAGGGCTCGGAGTACCTTATAATTATTTTTTAATCCTTCGGTTATCTCTTCTGTTGTGCCTTGCGTTGGGCTTCAGCTTGCTCCATCATCTCACGCATCTTGGCTTGGAATTTACTTTCCTTCTTAGGTTTTTTCTTGTTTTCTTGTATCTGTGCGTGAATCTTCTGCTCGTCTATAATCCAATACTTGATAGCCAACATAATGCCTATGGTCAATAGGTTAGATATAAAGTAGTACAAACTCAGTCCGCTGGCGTAGTTGTTAAAGAAGAACAACATCATCACTGGTGATAAGTAGATGAGGAACTTCATATTAGGCATTCCAGGTTGCTGAGGTTGTGCAGTCTGTGCCATTGTCATCATTGAATAGATGAAAATAGCCACAGAAGCCAACAATGGAAACAAACTCACGTGACTTCCGTAGAACGGTATAGAGAAAGGAAGTTCAAAAATAGCATCGTATGACGATAGGTCGTGAGCCCATAAAAAACTCTTTTGTCTCAACCCAAATTCGGTAGGGAAGAAGTTAAAGAGTGCCAAGAACACAGGCAACTGTAACAGAGCAGGAATACAACCGCTGAGTGGGTTCACGCCTGCTTTGTTGTAGAGCGCCATAGTTTCTTGTTGGCGTTTCATAGGCTCTTCATATTTCTTGTTGATTTCCTCAATCTCAGGGCGTAATACCTTCATCTTAGCCTGCGATACGTACGATTTGTAAACGATAGGCGACAATAATAAACGCACGATAATGGTCATCAAAATAATCACCAATCCTACCGAGAAATAATCAGTGAGGAAGTTGTAAAGCGGAATGAACAACCATTTGTTGAGCCAACCAAAAATACCCCAACCTAACGGAATGAGCTCAGTAAGTTCATACTTGTCATTGTACTGTTTGAGCACGTTGTAATCGCTAGGTCCAAAATAGAAGTGTAACGACTCGCTTAGCTCTCCGCTTTTCGCTTGTATAGGCAAAGAAGTAAGGAAGTTCTTGGTGTATTTTACATCTTTTCCTTCGCTCATAGCGATATTGTGAGAAACGAAATCGCCTTTGGCAAACGGGTTGTCAGAAATGAGCACCGATGTAAACAAGTGCTGTTTGTAAGCCACCCAGTTCACTTTCTCTTCTTTTTGCTCGTCATTACCCCCTTGACTCAAGCGGTTAATACGGTCGCCGTCGTACTGCACAGTCGCTTGCGTATAACGGTTTTCATAGGTGACGCTCTTCTCCATACGGCGTGCCTGTAACTTCCAGTCGATGTTCATAGGCTTAGAAGTATTCACAATACCCGATAAACCTTGTGAGCGCACTGCCACGTCCAACATATAACCCTCTTTTGGTAGGGTGTACACATATTCTAAATAAGCGTTTTCTGAAGTTTTGAGCTTCATCGAAAGCACTTTGTTGCCGTTGTTTTCGCTTAGCGTAGGTTCAAAATACAAGTCTTTAGAACTTAGGTTTTGGTTCTGAGCGGTAGTAAAATTGAGGTTAAAAGTAGCATTCCAATCTTTAATTAAGTAAACAGGCAAAGAATCATAAGTTTTAAATTCTTTGAGCAAAACCTCCTTGGGTTGTCCGCCTCGGTTGCTGATAGTCAGCTTGATGTCTTTGTTTTCCAATACAGTTACCCCCTCTTTTGCCGACGGTAGAGTAGCCGAATAGGCAAAAGCACCTAAGTTGGCTTTGTACTTTTCTAAGGCTACCGAATCAGTAGGGACACCTTGGAAGGTAGCGGTATGGGTGTCTTTTTGGGTGTTAGTAGCTTGATTTGCTTGTTGTTCTTGTTGAGCTTTGCGTTTAGCTAATTCTTCTTCACTTGGTTTATTGTTATTCATAAACCACATCAAAAGTATAAAAATCAAGGTAAAACCTATAATACTCTTTAAATCGAATTTTTTTTCTTCCATATAAGTGTTTTTATCCGTGTTTTAGTTCTTTTTTAGTTTATTGTTTAAGGCTGCCCTCACAAAAGCTACAAATAGCGGATGCGGATTGGCAACGGTGCTCTTATATTCGGGGTGATACTGTACGCCCACAAACCAAGGGTGATTTGGCAATTCTATCACTTCCACCAAACCCGTATCGGGGTTGATACCAGTGCACTGCAAGCCTGCCTTTTCGAGCTGTTCTTTGTAGTCGTTGTTAAACTCATAGCGGTGGCGATGTCGTTCCGAAATCTCTTTTTTACCATAGGCTTCGTATATCTTACTGCCTTTGCTAAGCTCACAAGCCCAAGCCCCAAGGCGCATAGTGCCTCCTTTGTGAGTAATTTCCTTCTGACTTTCCATCAAGCTGATTACGGGATAAGGCGTTTGCTCGTTCATTTCGGTAGAATTAGCCCCTTTAAGTCCAGCTATGTGTCGCGCAAATTCAATAACTGCCATTTGCATTCCAAGACAAATTCCCAAAAACGGAATGCGGTGTTCACGCACGTATTCAATAGCTTTTATCTTGCCTTCAATACCGCGACCGCCAAAACCTGGGGCTACGAGCACAGCATCCAGATGACCTAATTTGGCTTCTATATTTTCTTCATTGAGGTGTTCTGAGTGAATACTCTCCACATCCACGCGCACTTCGTTCGCCGCTCCGGCGTGTATAAAGGCTTCTAAAATCGACTTATACGCATCTTGTAACTCTACGTATTTGCCTACTAACCCTACTTTTATGCGGTGTTTGGGGTTCTTGTAGCGTTGCAAAAAAGTGTTCCATTGGGTGAGGTCGGGCTCGTTTTTACAAGGGAGGTCTAACTTCTTGAGTGTCACTTTGTCCAACCCCTCTAAAAGCATCATATTAGGTACATCGTAAATAGTAGGCACATCAATAGACTGGATTACTGCCTCTCGCTTCACATTGCAGAAGAGTGCCAGCTTGTATCGAAGCTCGTCCGAAAGTTCGTGTTCGGTACGGCAAACCAGTATATCGGCTTGAATACCGCTTTCCATCAGGGTTTTCACGCTGTGTTGCGTAGGTTTGGTTTTCAGTTCACCCGCCGCAGCAAGGTAAGGTACTAAGGTAAGATGTATCACGATGCCATTGTGCTCTCCTAAGTCCCACAAAAGCTGTCTTACTGATTCTATATAAGGCAACGATTCGATGTCGCCCACCGTACCACCTATTTCGGTAATCACAATGTCGTATTCGCCTGTTTTGCCAAGTATCTGAATGCGTTCCTTAATTTCGTTGGTAATGTGTGGTATTACTTGCACCGTTTTGCCCAAGAACTCACCACGGCGTTCTTTCTCGATAACGCTTTGGTAAACGCGCCCTGTGGTTACATTATTAGCTTGCGAAGTGTGTACGTTTAGGAAACGTTCATAATGTCCCAAGTCGAGGTCAGTCTCAGCACCGTCTTCGGTCACGAAACATTCGCCGTGTTCATAAGGGTTGAGCGTACCAGGGTCTACATTGATGTAAGGGTCAAATTTTTGTATCGTCACCCTATAGCCACGAGCCTGCAAGAGCTTGGCAAGCGAAGCCGCAATGATGCCCTTCCCCAAAGAAGAAGTTACGCCCCCAGTTACAAATATATATTTGGTATTTGCCATTTCTATTTAATTTGGTGCAAAGGTAGTGAATAATTACCAACTAACAATATTTAAAGCCTAAAATGTTAGTTTAAAGGCATAAAAAATAGAAGAAACTTGCCTTACACGTTCAAGTATTCTTCTACTTAGTACTAGCTTAGCTACACTCTTCCTTCGTTCATTGTTCGTTCTTCCTTCGTCTTTTGTTCGTCTTTTGTTCGTTGTAGAGCCACTGTAGAGCCACTGTAGACCCACTGTAGAGCCACTCTTTGTTCGTTTATCCTATAAGCTTCCTATAATCTTCTTCCAATTTCACCATTCACCATTAACAACACTTCCTATTTGCTAATTTTCAAATCTGCTAATTTGCTAATCTTTATTTGGCATTTCTGGCATTTTTGGTATTATTGGCATTAATTCGGTATTACCTAATGATTCCCAATTTCTTCATCAAGAAAGTAGCATTTTTGTTTTGGCAAACGCCCTCTCTTAACTTATAGTCGAAAGTGAGTTCTCCATTGGTGATGTCAGACTCAAAGCATTTATTTTGAAGTTGATGAGGATATTGTTCAGTAAGTTTACACACTTCTATATCGTGAGTAGCCAGCACACCCAAAGCTTGTAAGGAAAGCAATCGTTCGATAATCTTAATAGTGCCGTACTGTTTGTCTTCTGAATTAGTACCCCGTAGTACTTCGTCCAAGAGCACAAAGCAACGTTCGTCCTCTAAGGTCTCCATTATCTGCTGTATGCGATTGATTTCAGCAAAGAAATACGATTTGCCGTCGTTAAGCGAATCAGCAAGACGCATAGAGACAAGCAAACGCAAAGGGTGTATATTGGCTTTGCGCGCACAAACAGGTAACCCAACAAGGGTAAGCAACATATTAACCCCCAAAGTGCGCAAGAAAGTACTCTTACCCGACATATTAGAGCCTGTAAGCAATACAAAAGCGTGCTCGCCTAGCGTAATATCATTGGTAATCCGATGTTCAGTAGAGATAAGCGGGTGTCCTACGGCTTCAAAAGCTATTTTATAATCATTGTTCAGGGTAGGATAAACAAATTCAGGGTTGTTATAACTAAAATTAGCAAAACTACACAACACTTCCGTCTCCCCCACCGACTCTAACCATTCTTCAATACAGCTTGCATATTGCGACTTCCATTGCAAAAGTTGCTGATAGCGATGTACGTGATAAAAAGAGAAAAGGTTTAGGGGTATAGAGACTAATATATTACTCACGTTGTCCAAATCGTCTAACAATCGGGAAAGTTGAGCTATTTTAGTGCTTGCTTGTTTGTTTTTCTCAGGAAAACGCGCTTCTACTTGTGCAATACACTCCTTAAAAGCATATAACATCGTATAAGTACGCTCAAAACCGAGTTTTTCTTTCGTCATTTTACCAATAAAAGAGAAAAACAGTAGCAAGTTTACAGTGATTAAGAGCTTTCCGACGCTTTTTAGTAGTTCATTGTCGTTCCCATATCCTATCAAAAGACTTATGATGAGGAATATAGGTAGAACAATGAGAGTATATTGCATTGTTTTGCTCAATAGTTTCGCAGTACTGCTTGCCCAAGTGCGTAGTTTAATGTAAAAATCTTTGCTGTCATCTATTTGTTGAGCATAAGCAGTAAAGGTTTGTCGCCAGCTTAGGTCGGGAGTAAGTGCTTTTATCTGTTCTTGTGTGTTGATAATGTCCTCAGAAGAAGGAGAGAGAAGTCGCTTGGCTAAAAGTTTTTTGCCTAAGAAAGTATGCGTACGGTTAAGGTAATGATAGAGTGAATGTTCACCTAAAATATCCAAATCGTAAGCAAAAGGGTGGTTTTCTTCTTGAAAATCTTTGCCGTTATCGGTGAAGAAAGTATGCTGTTCTAAAAATGCAATTTCCTGCTCATTGAGACGTATTTTAGTTTTGGCAATACTCCGCAACGCACTTATTTTCTTGTGTTTTACTATCAAAAGAAGGAAAACCACAATAGTAAGCATACAAAATAGCCCCATTACTACTGATGGAGCTTTTATAAGTTTGTATACTGACCAAATGATAAGTAGCATTTCAGCTAATCGGAGGAAGCTAATTTGGTTGTATTGTTTAGTAAGTTTTAGGTATTGCTGTGTTGCCTCTGAAAGTTTTTCTTTATATGAATTTGTTATCATTCGTAATTTGTCATTCATCATTATTATCGAATCCAATCGTTCAGTCTGTTAGCATCTAATCGTAAGAAGATAAAAAGCAGAATAGTAAACGCCCAAAGCCCAGAACCTCCATAGCTGAAGAAAGGCAACGGAATCCCAATGGTAGGAATTAAGCTAATCACCATACCGACATTGATACAGAAATGCACAAACAGTATTGATACCACACAATACCCATACACCCTGTTAAACTTAGATTTCTGTCGCTCGGCAAGTACTATAAGTCGCAATAGTAAAAAAGAGAAGAGTATGACCACTAAGGCAGTACCCATAAAGCCCCATTCTTCACCTACGGTCGTGAAGATATAGTCGGTATGTTGTTCAGGGATAAAGCTCCCTTTGGTACGAGTACCTTCCAAGAAACCTTTCCCAAAAGTACCTCCTGAGGTTATCGCTGATTCAGCCATATTAGTATTATAGGCAAAGTCGCGCTTCATTGCAGCTATCTTCTGAGGGTCAGTTTCAAGACGTAGCCATAAGTTCAAACGATTGCGGTGGTGTTGTTTGAGTACGTTGTCGTATACTGGGTGCGTAACAAACGCCGTAAGCAAGCATATAACCGATAAGATAAATATATTTTGAAACGGAATGCGTTTTGTTTTTCTCTTATGCCAAAAGCCGTAAAATCCAATACAAGCTGCACAAGCAAACAGAGTGAAAGTTGTTCCAAACTTTAATGAGGAAACAAATACTACTCCTGAAAGAAATAGATAGAAGAGTAGGGCAGAGGGCATACCTTCGCGGAAAAGCACAAAAGCTAATGAAAAAAACACTAATAAGCTCCCTACGTCGGGTTGTAATAAGATGAGTACGGCAGGAATACAAATAATTGCAATAGCCCGTAAGAGGTCAGGAGTACGGCGAATATCGGTGTGGATATCGCTCACATAACGCGAAAAGGCAAGAGCTGTAGCTACTTTAGCAAACTCACTGGGTTGTACCGTAACTGAGCCAAAGGCATACCAAGCTTTAGCTCCATTCGTCTCTTTACCAAAAATAAACAGTCCAGCTAATAGTATAATAGAAATGATGTAGAATATTACTGAAAAGTTGATATAAAACCTGCTATCTATGGCTAAGATAAAGATAATAAGCAAGAAACTAAGCCCAATAAAAAGCAACTGCTTTCCGTAAAACTGATTGAGGTCGAAGATAGAAGTAACGTTTAAGTCGCTGTAAGTAGTGGAAAAGATAGCTATCCAACCACACATTACCAATAGTAAGTATAGTATTACTGAAGTCCAATCGAGGTTCTTTACAAGGCTATGTCTCATTGTAAGTTATAAGTGGGTTATTTGCGTTTTCTTCTGAAAAGGAAAAACATAGCGTATTCAATAGCTAAGTTTAGCCATCTTCTTTCGTTAAACAAAAAAGAAAGCCACGTATGAGCGAGTAAATTTTTAGGTGTTAAACTCTCTGCCACTGCCGATACTTGATTGGTAAGTGATAGTCGGTCTATTTCCTTTTCTAAGCGCAGTATTTTAAGGTCGTTATCAATTTCTTCAAAAGAGCTATAGATTTTATTCTTCGTCATCGGGTTCAGCTTTAAAATAGATTTCAGAGAGTTTTTCTAATAGAGGCTTTTCAATAAGTTTTTTTCGGAAAGCCAATACTATTACAGCAATCAACACATAGAAAGCTCCTACAATAGCAAAACCTAAGGCATTGCTACCAAGTGCTTCACCAATAGCATACGCTCCGGCGAAAGACAAAAAGAACAATACCAACAAACTCGCAAAGGATACTATAAAAAAGGTTATAAGTCCGTAAGACGATTTACCTATAAACCTAAAAAGGAATAATTTATAGTAAGCTATCTGCGAATTGAGAGCAGAACTTGCTTTTGTAGGAACTTCCTCAAAAGTTTCTTTGATAGAGTGGATAGACATATGTGCTTATTTCTGCAATTTAGCGTTAGCTGCTTTTAAGGCGGCTAATTTCTTTTCTAAGAAAGTAATCACGTCTTCGGCTTTATAGCTTGATTTGGAAAGCAGGGTATCTACTTTTTCTTCCAAAGAGCCTTTTAGTTCCGCTGATTTTTCTTTTACATTCTCAGTTAAACGGTCGAGTTGTTCTTTTAGCTTTTCAGCCTTGTCACTCACACTATCTTTAATCTTTTCGCGGGTGACTTTACCCTTATCAGGAGCAAAGAGAATACCTAAGCCCACTCCAATAGCAGCTCCTGCTGCCAATCCTAATAATATGTTTCCTGTTTTTGCCATAATATAATAAATTTTAGTTTTACTTACGATTAGAGTTATTAGTAGTATACTCTAATAAACGCACAAATATACAAAGTATTTTTGAAAGGTGCAAATTTAAAGAAAAAAATAATTACAAATCAAATACAGAGGTGCGTTTAGCAAAGAACAAATCTTTAATTCTTAAAAGTGATGCTAAAAGCAAATATACACCAAACCAAGCTCCTAAGGTGGCAAAGGTGCCGTAAATAAAAACAATACGAACGTCTTTGGCACGCATTCCTAACTTCTCGGCTAAACGCGATGATACTGCAAAACCGTATTTCTCAAGGAAAAACCTAAATTCAGAAAATATCTTCATAATTATTCATTAGCTACACGACTTACTTTTCGCACTTTAAAAAGCAGTAACATTCCTAAAACAAAGAAAACTATTAGTGAAATAGTAGCATTGCGCATATTATTGGTAAATTGGTCTATCATACCATAAACACCCATTCCTATTACAATACCCAATTTCTCAGTTACATCGTAAAAACTGAAAAAGGAAGTAGTATCTTTAGTTTCGGGTAAGTAAGCAGAATAGGTGGAACGTGATAGCGTTTGTATGCCCCCCATTACAAGCCCTACTAAAATAGCTATTGCATAAAACTCAGTAGGTTTATATACGCAATATGAAAGCAAACAGATGCCTACCCATATAACATTAAGCCCAATGAGCACTGCAATATTACCCCATTTGCGCACTGTTAAAACCGTAAGGTGTGCTCCTAAAATAGCTACTAATTGAATAATGAGTACACTTATAATGAGCCCCATAGTGCTTTCTTCGGAGTTTGCCCATTGTATTTCTTGCTCTCCAAAATAAGTGGCTATCAGCATAACGGTTTGTACACCCATACTGTACACAAAAAAAGCAATAAGATACCACTTCAAACGAGGAGAAGCTGAGAGAGATTGCCATACTTTGCGCAGTTCTTTAAAACCGTTGAAAAGAATGCTTTTGCTGAACTCCCCTCTGCCTTTTTTATAAGAGGGAAGATAATAGAAGGGGATACTACTAAAACCTATCCACCATATTCCTACTGTAATAAACGAGATGCGCATAGTGGTGAGAGTAGTTTCAGCATCAGCAGTAGCAAAGCCTACCCATTGTGGTTTCATTACCATTATAAGGTTAAAAATAAGCAGTAATACACTACCAGTATACCCTAAGCTGTATCCTTTGGCACTTACAGCGTCGTACTGTTCAGGGAGAGCAATATCGGGTAAATAAGAATTATAGAATACGATACTCCCCCAAAAGCCTACTACGCCGCAAAAATAGCACAAGAGTCCGAAGTAAATATGTTCTAAGGAAAACCAATATAACCCTACACAAGAGATAGCTCCTAAATAGCAGAAAAAGCGCATAAAGCTCTTTTTATTCCCTAAGTAATCGGCGATACCACTGAGGATAGGGGAGAGTACTACCACTACTGCAAAAGCTAAAGCGGTTACAAAAGCAATCACAGAAGTGCTTTTAATCACCATTCCAAAGAGCTCAATATGGGTGAGCTTTGCAATACGAAATAACAATCCGTAGAAAATAGGGAAGATAGTAGAGACAATGGTGAGAGAATAGACAGAGTTAGCCCAATCGTAAAAAGCCCACGCATTGAGTAGTTTTTTATGTCCTCGTTCTAATGGTTTCATATTAATTTTGAGTGCGTTTTGCGCCTAACTTTTCAATAGAGTAAATCACACAGAAACCTATAATAGCCAATAAGATAGCGGTTAGGATTTGCGGATTGGTATTGGTGATTGTTTTGAAAGCCCAAGGCGATATGCTTTTTTCCCATATCACACTGCCATTAGTAGGGTCTGTTTCGAGAGTTTCTTTCCAAGGCCATACTTTGTTTAGTGACCCAATAATAAAGCCTGTGAGTCCTGCAAAGGTAAGGTTTCGGAATTTAGCAAATAACCATTTTAAGGCTTTTGAAAAGCTAAGAATACCTGTGATAGCCCCAATAGCAAAAACGCCAATCACTTTAAAATTCCAAGAACTAAGCGCATCTAAAACAGTGTGGTAAGCCCCCAGAAGTACCAATACAAAAGCTCCTGATATACCTGGGAGTATCATAGCGCAAATGGCTAAGGCACCACAGAAAAAGATAAAGATAATACTTTGGTTACTGCCATTTACCAAAGGAGGAATAACAGTGATAATATAAGCAACAATCCCTCCAACTACCATAGTTAAGACAGCGGCGAGATTCCAACGTTTTATTTCTTTTGTTAGGAAAAAGACACTTGCAATCATTAGTCCGAAGAAGAAAGACCATACCATTATGGGGTGATTTTCTAACAGCCATTTCATACCTTTGGCAAGTGAGAGGATACTGATACCTATCCCTGCAAAGAGAGCTACAAAAAAGTTCCCATTGATGTGTTTCCAGAAAGCAACTAACCCTTTTGTAAAAAGGAGTTTGAAGGCTTGTAAGTTTACTTTGCTGATAGAATCGACTAACTCTTCATAAATACCCGAAATGAAGGCAATAGTTCCCCCTGAGACTCCTGGTACTACATCGGCAGCACCCATAGCGAGCCCTTTGAGGGTGATAAAAAAGTAATCTAAAAATGTACGTTTCATAAAGAACGGTTTCTGTTTCAATATTGAACTTAACGGGTGCAAAAGTAATAAAATAATATTCATTGACCAAAAAGATAGAAGTTTAAAAATCTTCGTTATTCACTTTGCAAGCGAAGTTAATGGTTAGTGGTTAATGGTTAATGGAGAAATTGGGAGAGGATTATATAAAGCTTATAAGAAGCTTATAGGATAAACGAACGATGAGTGGGTCTACAGTGGGTCTACAGTGGGTCTACAGTGGGTCTACAGTGGGTCTACAGTGGGTCTACAACGAACAAAAGACGAACAAAAGACGAACAATGAACGAACAAAAGACGAACAAATGACAAACAAATGACGAACAAATGACGGTGCGAGCCGCACAGGCAGATGAACAAAAGATGAAGGAAAGACGAACAATGAACGAACAAAAGACAAATTTAAATTAAGGATATAATGGAGGTAAGAAAGAGATTATTGGGAGCTTTCAACTTTACCAAAGTCTGAAACTTTGGCAAAGTCCATACTGTGAAAAGGGAGTGTAGCGAGGCAAAGAAAGTGCGGGCTGTACGAACAGACGGACAAAAGATGAACCTTATGTGATAGTATACAAAAGGCGTATTAAGAAGATGCTGGTAATCAATAGGTATTTTGGTGAATAGAAATATGGTAAATATGCTTATTTTGCTGTTTTGCTTTTTGCTTTTCAGTTTTTTTTAGTAATTTTGCACCCAAAATAACAATGAATGAAAGAAACGGATATCATCATTATAGGGGCGGGACCTACGGGATTGTTTGCTGTGTTTGAGGCAGGATTGCTTAGGTTAAAATGTCATTTGATAGACACGCTGCCTCAGGTGGGCGGTCAGCTTACAGAGTTGTACCCCAAGAAGCCTATTTTTGATATACCAGGATACCCGAGTGTAGGGGCTTCGGAATTAGTAGATAATTTAATGGAGCAAATCAAGCAGTTTCAGCCTGAATTTACGCTTGGTGAAACAGCGATGACTCTTACTAAAAATGATGATGATACTTTTGTGGTTACTACTGATAAAGGTACCCAAATAAAAGGGAAAGCTGTAGCTATTGCAGGAGGATTAGGTACTTTTGAACCTCGCAAACCTGAACTGCCGAACCTTGAACAATACGAAGATAGGGGAGTGGCTTACTTTGTGAAACACCCCGAGAGTTACGCAAGCAAACACGTGGTGATAGCCGGAGGAGGCGACTCTGCACTCGATTGGAGTATTTACTTAGCCGAGAAAGTAGCAACGGCTTCGGTTACCTTAGTGCACCGCCGTAATGAGTTCCGAGGGGCATTGGATTCGGTTGAGAAAGTGAGAGCCCTCAAAGAGGCGGGGAAAATCAACTTAAAAACGCCTTATGAGGTAGTGGGACTAGGTGGAGAAAAGCATTTGGAGTCGGTAGTATTGGAGCAGGAAGGGGGCGAAAGAGAAACTCTTGTGGCTGATGCTTTTATACCTTTGTTTGGACTTACTCCTAAATTAGGACCTATTGCTGCGTGGGGTGTGGAGATTGAAAGAAATGCTGTGAAGGTGAACAATGCCTTAGACTATCAAACTTGTATAGAGGGAGTATACGCCATAGGCGACGTAAATACTTACCCAGGGAAACTGAAACTAATACTTTGTGGCTTTCACGAAGCGACCTTAATGTGCCAAAGTGTGTACAACCGCATTTACCCTAATAAGAAATACGTGTTAAAATATACTACGGTAGTGGGTATAGACGGTTTTGACGGGTCTCGCAAAGAGGCTGAAAAGGCAGTGGTGAAAGCGATTTAGATGAGGTAAGAGAGATAAAAAATACTAATAACTAAATATAAAATGAAGAGCATAAATGTACTATTAGCAAGTGTCTTATTGGCAGGTGGTGTTTCGCTACACGCCCAAATAGATACTTTGGGTAGTAAATCCCTACAACTGAAAGGGAAAGTAAAGAAAGTAGAGGATTATTCATTTCTTCTGGAAGCGAGTCCGAAAGGTACTAAAACTTTTGATGGGAATACTTATAACGTTTTTCCTTATTCCGAAGAATGGAAGGTGGAAAAAGACGAAAAGAAGTATTCTAAAACTAATATATCTTATTTGTTCGACAACGGAGGGCGCAATCTTGAAATTAAAACCTATAATGCTGAAAATCGACCTTTTGGAGGAATGCGCTTCTTTTATGACAAGAAGGGAAAAATCAATAAAAGTCAGTCGGTGTTTACCTTGGGAGACGGAGAACTGACGGTGAACCGACAGTATTTTTACAATGAGAAGAATCAGTTGGTAAAGATTGATGAGAATGATGGGGTGACCAATGAGTGGCTTATCACTATCACGTATAAATACGACGATTTAGGTAACTGTATTGAGAAGAATAAGGTAGCTAGCGTATCGGCATTGGAGAAAGATATTCAACGATATGAGCAGAAGAACCTTGTATTGGAACAGAAAATACGTCCGGAGTACACCAAAGAGAAGTCGTATAAATACAACAATATGAACAAGGTGAGCGAGACAGAGGAAAAAGTGCTCAACAAGAATGTGTTTTTAAAAACAGAGAACGAATACGACAAGGATAAGAATTTAACCAAAGCGACGTATATTAACCAAGCAGGACAAGAGACCGTATGCCAGCACAAATACAACAAAGCAGGGCAACTCATACAGACCATTTGTACGGCTAATGACGATCCTAACTTTTACGTAGAGACGAATTATATGTTTAACAAATTTGGGGAGACGCAGACTATTAAAACACGGAAAGGGGTAGCCTCGACCAAAGTGTATGATGAGCACAACTTGCTTACTGCTTATACTACTCCTGATTTCAATTATAAATACCGTTATACTTTTGATAAAATGGGTAACTGGACACAGATTATAATGTTTGAGAACGACAAGCCCGTTTGTGCTCGCGTTCGCAGAATAGAGTACTTCCCCGCAAAATAAATGAACGAGATACATCTTAAAATAACCGATCGCGAGGGGCTTCTATACGAAATAGAAGCCCCTACTGATATGAATATGAACCTTATGGAGGTAATGCGTGCTTATGAAATTGCCCAAGATGGCGAGATAGGCATCTGTGGTGGTATGGCAATGTGCGCCTCTTGCCAGTGTTATATTCAGAATGCAGAAGAGGTGTTGCTTCCTGAGATGTCAGCAGAAGAAGAAGCAATGCTTTCGGAGGCTTTTTACGTGAAGCCTAATAGTAGATTAGGTTGCCAAATTCCGATTACACCTGAAATAGATGGTTTGGAAGTGGTATTAGCACCATTTGCATAAGAAAGATAAAAAATATTGAGAAGTATTTTGTAGTTGAGCATTAAATTACTACTTTTGCGCTGTTTAAATATTAATTCGCCAAATATGTTAAAAAGGAATCTATTCTTATGGCTCTTTACAGTAGCTATAACATTCGGTGCTTCCGCTCAAAACTATGAGTGGAAAGAAGCTCAAGGAGGCGGTTACACTTATAAATATGTAACACACGACCCCACTAATGCAAGGTTTTATACCTTGAAAAACGGACTTACAGTTATTTTGAGTCCTACGAATAAAGAACCTCGCATTCAGTGCTATGTAGCTGTGAAAGCAGGTAGTAAAACCGACCCTGCTACTAATACAGGGCTTGCACATTATTTAGAGCATTTGCTCTTTAAGGGAACTGATAAATACGGTTCACTTGATTGGGCTAAGGAAAAAGTAGAACTCGACAAAATCGACGCCCTCTACGAAGAGTACAATCACACCAAAGACCCCGCTAAACGGAAAGCTATCTATAAACTGATAGATTCGGTTTCAGGAGTAGCCAGTAAGTATGCTATCGCCAATGAGTACGATAAGATGA
The DNA here is from genome assembly GCF_013394735.1 of Capnocytophaga sp. oral taxon 902. Lineage (NCBI taxonomy): Bacteria > Pseudomonadati > Bacteroidota > Flavobacteriia > Flavobacteriales > Flavobacteriaceae > Capnocytophaga > Capnocytophaga sp. oral taxon 902. The sequence goes on along the minus strand of NZ_CP058261.1, from coordinate 427,355 downwards.
TGACTGCTATGGGGGCACAAGGTACCAATGCTTTTACTTCGTTTGAAAAAACAGTGTATACTGACGATGTGCCTGCTAATGCTATCAACAAGTACATTACTGTACAAGCTGAACGCTTTCGCAACCCTGTACTTCGTATCTTCCATACTGAATTGGAGGCTGTATACGAAGAGAAAAACCGCTCTTTGGATAGCGACAATAGCGAGGTGTTTGAAACTCTCTTCTCTGAGCTATTCAAAAAGCACAATTATGGCTTGCAAACCACTATCGGTACAGTAGAGCATTTGAAAAATCCTTCACTGAAAGAAATTCGCAAATACTTCCATACCTATTACGTGCCCAACAATATGGCAGTAATATTGGCAGGAGATTTCAATCCTGATACTGTTATCGCTCAAATTGATAAGGCATTTAGCTATATGCAACCCAAAGCAGTGCCTCAATATACTTTTGAGAAAGAAGCTCCTATTACAGCACCTATCATTAAGAAGGTAGTAGGACCCGATGCTGAAAGCGTTTCGATGGCATTCCGCTTGCCTGGTAACCAAGATAAAGACGCCCTTTTAGCCGATTTAGTAGGAGAAATTCTTACTAATGGTAAAGCAGGTCTTATCGACTTGAACCTTGTAAAAAAACAAAAACTTCTTGGGGCAAGTGCCTTTGCTTATACGCTTATAGACTATGGCGTATTATACCTCTCTGGAAAACCTCTACAAGGGCAGTCGTTAGAACAAGTGAAAGACCTTATGTTGGGGGAAATAGAAAACCTCAAAAAAGGGAACTTTGATGATGACCTTATTCCTTCTATCATCAACAACTTGAAAAAGCAAACCATTCAAGGGACTGAGTCTTATGGCAACCGCGCTAATATGCTAATGTCAGCTTTTACTGATAATCTCGACTGGAAAGACCAAGTAGCTTATGTGAACAACCTTTCTAAACTCACCAAAGCTGATATCGTAGCTTTTGCCAATAAATACCTCGGTAATAACTACGTAGTTGTGTATAAAGAGAAAGGAACTCGCCCTAATGTAGAGAAGATTGAAAAACCGGCTATTACTCCCGTTGAGACCAATGCCGATAAACAATCAGCTTTTGTGAAAATGGTGAACGAGATGCCAAGTACTCCCGTAAAGCCTGTTTTCTTAGATTATAATAAAGACTTGCAGAAAGGAAAATTAGGCAAAGCAGAAATACTTTACGTGCAAAACAAAGACAATGAATTGTATCGTCTTACTTTCCGTTATAAAGTAGGTACTCTTAATGATTTGAAATTAGCAATGGCTGCTAATTATAGTCAGTTTTTGGGTACTGATAAAAAATCAGCTGAACAGCTTACCAAAGAATTCTATAAAATAGCTTCAAGCTTTAGAATTTCAAACAGTGACGAGTACACTACTGTAAATATAGAAGGTTTACAAGAAAACTTTGAAGCAGCTGTGAAACTTTACGAAGACTTTATTGCCAATATTAAAGTAGATGAAGAAGCCCTTAAAGCCTTGAAAGCGCGTGTAGTTAAATCGCGTATAGATGCCAAAGCTAATAGAAATGCTATTATGCAAGCCTTAACAAATTATGCAATGTATGGGGCTAAAAACAAATATAACTACACCTTCTCTGATGCCGAAATTGAGGCTATTACAGGGAAAGAGTTAGTAGATAAACTCAAAAACCTAAACAATGTAGAGCAAACAGTTATTTATTATGGACCTGCTACCCTTTCAGAACTTACTAATAAACTAAAAACCTTGCATAAAGTGCCTGCTAAGTTTGCCAAGGTAGCTCCTAAAAAAGAGTTTAAACAAGTAGAGCAAACTAAGAACCAAGTGCTCTTTGCCGATTATGAAATGGTACAAGCTGAAACTCGTTGGATACGCAATACCGTTCCTTTTAATCCAGCTGAAAGTACTGTAATTAGTGCGTTCAACAACTACTTCGGTGGCGGTATGGGTTCTTTGGTATTCCAAACCATTCGCGAAAGTAAAGCTTTGGCATATAGCACTTATGGTTTCTACGCTTCCCCAAGAAAGAAAGCTGATAAATACTATATGCTTGCCTATGTAGGTTCACAAGCTGATAAGTTTAAAGAAGCCGTTGAAGCAATGAATGAACTACTCAATACAATGCCTGAATTGCCTGCTAATCTCCAATTAGCTAAACTACAAATCAAGCAAGAAATAGAAACCGAGCGCATTACACAAGACGGTATTATTTATAGCTATTTAGCCGCACAAGAATTGGGTCTTAAAGACGATATACGCAAGCAAGTATATCAAAATGTAGATGGTATTACAATGAAAGATATCAAAGCTTTCCACGACAAATATCTCTCTAAAAAACCTTATACTTATGTGATTTTAGCTTCAGAAAAGAAACTCTCAAAAGATGACCTCCAAAAAATAGGAGACTTTAAGAAGCTCACATTAGAAGAACTCTTCGGATATTAGAATAAGAAATTATTTTTTATTTCTCATAATCAGTGTTAAAGTCGCACGACTTTAACACTGATTATTTATATATAAGACACTCATTTACAATACTCAGTTAAAATATTTTAAAGATTTGTGATAAAAATATTTGGTAGTTATTATTATTATCCATTACTTTGCGCCACAAAGTACTTCATTATGGAAGAGAATAAATACTTAAACGACCTACACGAGATACGCCAGATGATGCGTAAGTCTACCCTTTTTCTTTCGCTTAGCGGACTTTCGGGGGTATTGGCAGGTGTGTATGCCCTGATAGGTGCGGCAGGGGTATATATGTTGTTGGAACATCATTACATCTATTATCCTTATGTGCTTATAGAAAGTCATACCTTTAAAGCTATTATGGCAATTGCATTAGCGGTGCTTGTAGCCTCATTGGTGACGGCTTACTTGTTTTCGGCACGTAAGGCGAAGCGCAGTGGGGAAAGTCTTGTGAATGCTACCGCCAAAAGGGCTCTTTACAACTTTGCTATTCCGCTACTTACGGGTGGACTACTCAGTGTATTGCTCATCAAAAATGGGTACTACGGACTGCTTGCACCAATGACGCTTATTTTCTACGGATTGGCGTGTGTGAATGTGAGCAAATACACCTTTGGAGATGTACATTATTTGGGAATTACTGAGATTGTTTTAGGCTTGTTAGCGGTATATTTTCCTGGTTACGGACTCTTGTTCTGGACATTAGGCTTTGGTGTATGCCACGTTCTCTATGGAGGCATTATGCACTTTAAATACGAACGCAATAAAGGAAAAGACCAACAGTGACATAAGTCGGGACGAATAAAGAAAATTGAAGACTTTTTTAGCACATATCAATAAGGCTTTTGACCATCGCATTCGCTTAGCCATAATGTCGGTGTTGATGGTGAATGACAGTGCCGACTTTAATACCCTGAAAGAACTCTTAGGGGTAACCGACGGCAATCTGGCAAGCCATACCCGTGCCTTGGAAGCTGAAGAGTATATCACTATTGAAAAATCGTTTGTGGGAAGGAAGACGAATACGAGTTATAAGGTAACTAAAAAAGGAAAAGAGGCGTTTCAAGAACATTTGAATGCACTCGAGAAGATTATAGGGAAATTAGGAAATTAGCAGATTTGTCGATTTGCCCCCGAACCCCCGAAGGGGGGACAATCCGTAAAGGAGTAACATTATCTCCTTTCTTTTTTATAAATACACTTTGAAACGCAAAGTGCTTTAGTGTGAATTATTAATTGTAAATTTAAATATTATGTATCCAGAAAAACCATCAACAACATCTAATGTATGGCAATCAAACACTTTTCGTTTGGTGCTTATTGGGGCACTTACTTTGGTATTGCTCATTCCGCTCTTATTAGTGCAAAACTTAGTGAGAGAGCGCAAAGAACGTCAGCAGGAGGTTATCAATGAGATTGATAGCAAGTGGGGGCGCGAGGTCTTTTTCTATGGACCTATCCTCAAAATTCCTTACAAAGTGTACAGCGACAAGAACAAAAACGCTTTTGAGACACAGTACGCTTATTTCTTCCCCGAGGAACTGAAAAATATTTCGAATGTAAAGACTGAGGTGAAGAAGCGCAACAACTACGAATCGGTGGTGTTTAATGCGTCTATGGACTTTACAGGTAGTTATGTAGCTCCTAATTTTATAGCCAAAGGAATTCCTAACGAAGATATCAGTTGGGATAAGGCTACGATTCTCATTCGCACTACTAACCTCGCGAGTATTAAGAATGGAGTAAGCATTCAATTAGGTGGCAAGGATTACGCTTTTGAACCTATCTATGAGCAAAAAGACAACGAGGATTATTACTATGAGAATGATAGTAAAGCTAATGAGGTGGCATCGCTTGAAACAGGCTTTATTAACTATCAGGAGTTTTTGGCTAACCCTTCGTTTAGTTTTACGGTGCAGTACGACGGTAGTAAGAAAATAGCCATTGTACCCATAGGGAAGACTACCGAGAGTACCCTTACCTCTAACTGGGCTAACCCCAGCTTTACAGGTAGCTTTTTGCCTTACACCAAACAGATAAACGGCAATGGGTTTAACGCTTCGTGGAAGGTATTGCACATTAACCGTCCGTTTGCACAACAATCGTTTGGGAGTTTACCGAACATTTCGCAATACACTTACGATGTAGATTTTATCATTCCCGTAGACCAATATCAGCAGAATGAACGCGCTACTAAATACGGTTATTTGGTGATATTCCTCACTTTCTTGATATTCTTCTTGATACAAAGCATTAGCAAGATAAAGATTCACATCTTCCAATACTCAATGATAGGCTTGGCATTGGTGTTGTTTTACACTTTGCTCATATCGATTACAGAACACAGTAGCTTCTCGTTTGCTTACTTTATATCATCGGTAATGACGGTAGGACTTATCAGTTTGTATTCGGTTTCTATACTGAAAAACAAGAAGTTCCCTACTTTTATAGGACTTTCATTAGCAGCACTCTACGGTTTTATTTACGTGATTATTCAGCTGGAAAGTTATGCTTTATTAGTGGGAAGTATAGGTTTATTTACCATTTTGGCTATTGTGATGTATGTGTCGCGGAAAGTGGAATGGTCGGATTCAGGTAAATAGGTAAAAGATAAAAGATAAAAGATAAAAGATAAAAGGTAAAAGGTAAAAGGTAAAAGGTAAAAGGTAAAAGGTAAAAGGTAAAAGGTAAAAAGGACTGTTAGAGAATATCTGGCAGTCTTTTTTAATACCATAATGCCAAAAATGCCAATAATACCAAGTTAATGACGGTGTGAGGTCGTAGCACGACAGGCAAATAAACAATAAACGAACAAAAGACGAACAAAAGACGAACAAAAGACGAACAAAAGACGAACAAAAGACGAACAAATGACGGTGCGAGCCGCACGGGCAGATAGAGAAAAGACGAAGAAAACCTCCCCCTTACACATACCCAGCTTTCGCTGGCTTCCTCCAAAGGGGGAATTACAGCGACGTAAAGACGAACAAAAGACGGTGCGAGCCACACGGGCAGATAAACAAAAAACGAAGGAAAGACAAACAAATGACGAAGAAATGATGAAGGATAAGGCTTGCAAAATAGTAGGAAAAGTGGAGTTTGTAGAAGGTGATTATGGGTAGTTGTTGAATAATAGAAATAAAAGTATTATCTTTGCACCCTTTTTAACTGATAATTCATAACTAAAAACATAAAACTCAAGTGGCTATAATAATAACTGACGATTGTATCAATTGCGGGGCTTGCGAACCCGAATGTCCTAACAATGCTATTTATGAAGGTGCTGACGATTGGCGTTATAGCGATGGTACGACCTTAAAGGGACGTGTGGTATTACCGAGCGGATTGGAAGTAGATGCGGACGAGCCCCAAAAAGCTATCAGTGATGATATTTACTTTATCGTGGCGGACAAGTGTACTGAATGCATTGGTTTTCACGATGAACCCCAATGCGCTGCTGTATGTCCTGTGGATTGCTGTGTGCCCGATGATGCCTACCAAGAAACAGAAGAAGAACTTTTGGCTAAAAAACGCTTTATTCACGACGAAGAAGCGTAGTTTTACAAAAAAAGTAGTATATTTGTCCCCATACTTTTAAAAAAGAGTATCTATGAAAAAAGAAGTAACAGATGTATTGGTAATTGGCGCAGGTCCTTCGGGTTGTGTATCAGCAGCCTATTTGCACAACAACGGTGTGAAGGTGCGTGTGGTAGAGAAAACTAAATTCCCGCGCTTGGTAGTAGGAGAGAGCCTTATTCCGCGTGTGATGGATCATTTTGAGGAAGCGGGTTTTATGCCAGCCTTGGAAGCCCAAAAGTACGAAGTAAAATGGGGTGCCCGTTTTATTCGTGGGGAACAAGTATGTCAGTTTGATTTTGGCAAGAAGTACGGCAAAGGTTGGAATTGGACGTGGCAAGTGCCTCGTGCCGATTTCGATAATGTTTTGGCACAAGAGGTCATTCGAAAAGGAGTAAATCTCACTTTTGAAACCGAAGTTACCAATGTGCAATTCTTCCCCGACCATCAGGTCACTACGGTGAAAGACGCTAATGGCGAGGTGAGCGAAATTACCTCTAAATTTGTAATTGATGCCAGTGGTTATGGGCGTGTGTTGCCTCGCTTGTTAGACCTCAATTCGCCTTCGAAGTTAGACGACCACTCGTCTATTTTTACTCATATCAAAGAGGATAAGGTACGTCCTGCGGGTGAAGAAGGTACGCTTATTTCATTTGATGTATTGGAGCGTGAAGTATGGCTATGGGTAATTCCGTTCTCTAACGGCAATACTAGCGTGGGCATTGTAGGACCTACGCACTATATCAACGCTTTGTCGGCTTCGGGAGATACCGAAGAAGCACTTCGCAAAGCAATTAAACGTTCTGACTTCTACCGAGCACGCTTTGAACATTCGGATTTTCTGTTCAAGCCCAATAAGATACAAAGTTATTCCTGCTCGGTGAAAAAACTCTTTGGCGAAGGGTTTGTGCTCACGGGCAACAGTACCGAGTTCTTAGATCCTGTGTTCTCCTCAGGAGTGGCTTTTGCTACCGAATCGGGGATGTTGGCGGCTAAATTGGTAAAACGCGAACTTGCGGGTGAAAAAGTAGATTGGCAAAAGGAATACGCCGAGTATATGCAACGTGGTATAGAGGTGTTTACTTCTTATGTAAGAGAATGGTATACAGGCAATTTACAAACGCTCTTCTTTCATCAGCCAGGAAATGAAGAGGTGAAGAAGAAGATATGTTCGGTACTCGCAGGTTACGTGTGGGATACTACCAATCCGTTTGTAACCAAACACAAGCATATCATTGAAAATATGGCGTATGCCATTGATAACGGTTTGGGAATGAAGGAGGCATAAACTTTTTTGGTTAAATGGTAAAAAAGTAGTACCTTTGTGCCCACTTAAATACTCTTATAACTCTTAATTTTAAACTCTAAACTAAAAAAGTGCAAACAGAAGAAAAAGAATTGTACCGCTTTGTAGAAGCGGGAGATTGGACAAATTCCCTTTCAGATAGTGAAATGGAAAAACTTTTAGTAGAGACTGATTTCTCTCGAGAGCAAACCGACGAGGGACGTGACTACTGCTATTTCTTACATAAATACAGCAAAATAGACGATAATAGTGCCTCTGACTATACGTTGATGGCTTATACCCTTACCCAACCCGAAAACTTGGAACGCGCTTCGATGTATGATATGATACTTGAAGAAAATGAGTATTTCAGTATACACCGCATCAGTGTGTATCGCAACGGTCAGCTGATTGACAAAACAGCTGATACTACTATAAAAGTATTGGACAACGAAGGACAAAGCGGTCGTGGTATTATCAGCAGTTCTAAAAAACTGAACTTCTCCATCAAAGACCTTCACTTAGACGATATCCTCATTTTGGAAGACACCAAAGAAAAGGTATTTACTGAGAAAGAGTTCTTGCGTCGGGACTTTATGAAATACGTATATGTAACCCCTGATACTTATTGGGCGTACGGTAAATACCACTTCAAACTCATCAATAATCGCGACAAACGCGTGGCTTATAAAGATGTGTTTTTCCGCGACGAACAAGGCAACGTAATCCCAAGTCAGGTGAAGTACTTAGCACAAGGAGAGGCATTTGAGATAGTACAAGAAAACTACATCAACCCAGTAGACCCTAACCGCGAAATCTTCCCTTTTATAGACTTCGCTACTGATAGTACTTGGAAAGAACTTTCTAACTATATCTATCCGCTTTACGAAGAAGTGTTCAAAGCACAACCCACTGATTTTGCTCCCGATTTGGTGGAGAAACTCAACGGTATGGCTACCCTCGACGAGAAATTGCAATACGCTATAGAGTTCGTGCAAAACAACATCTACTACGTGTACAACGCCGATGAGATGAATGGACACAAACCGCAAGCACCTGCACTTACTTACCAAAATAAGCAAGGTGATTGTAAAGCGAAATGCGTATTGTTAAAATCAATTCTCAACTATCTCGGTGTAGAGGCTTCAGTGATATTGGTGAACTACAATTCTGATTATTACTTGCAATTCTATCTCCCTTCGTTGCTTTCGTTCAATCACGTAGTGGTGAAAATCAACTACGAAGGTAAAGAATACTTTGTAGATGCCACTGCTCGTAATGAGTTTGGTAAATTGGAGAAACGCGCAGTGATTTCTTTTTGTCACTTTATGGAGATATTGCCTAACCAAGAGTTACAAGTGCGCAAACCTACCTATTTCGACAATTTTTGTATAGATGAGCACATCACTTTAGAAGCCAAAGGTAATACGGGCAAAATACAACTGCTTACTACTTATCGTTACAATCGTGCAAACTCTATGCGAGCTTACTTCAAGTCGAGCAACAAAAACGAACGTTTGGACAGCTGGAACAACTCCTTGTTTTATGCACTCAACTATGTGAACGACCGCAAAGGCAAAGATTTCCGCGAGATTTTCAAAGATGCTACTTTGCAAATAGTGAAGGACGATAAGGTGGAAAATGAATTTGTAGTGAAGTACGAAGCAACTATTGAACAGCCTTATTTTATAGACAATGAAGGTCGTCGTTTCTTGATGTACTACGATGGTAGTGTTTTGAAAAATAGTATTCGTGAACACCAGCACAGCGATGCGAGCTTTTGGCATAACTTCGATAGCGAGCGTTACGAAATAGAACTCAAAACCGATGAAAATATCGATACTAAGGAAAAATATACCGTACAAGAGTGTGATATCGAAAATGAGTATTTCACCCATAAAACCCAGAAGTTTATCACTAAGAACTCTGGTAAGGTGATTGTAGAGTACAATCCGCTCACGAATATTGAGTTGCCATTAGATAAATTGGAGCCTATTCGCGAAGATTATCACACTATGGCTGATAGCAACTTTGGTATCGGCATCGATGTGGTAGAAAAAGGATTCTTAAATTCCTTAAAACGACTTTTTAAATAAGGAAATTTACATACAACTTTGCCAAAGGTGTGAGCCACACGGGCATTAGAACCTTTGGTAAAGTTTTATTAACAAAAATAATGAGTGCACTTATTCCAACCATAGAAACCCAATCGGAAGCCGAGATTATCGCTTTTCAAGAAGAAAAACTGCGAGAGCTATTGCAATATCTCAATGAAAAATCGGTTTTTTATCAAAATCTCTTCCGCAAGCACCATATCCGTATAGAGGATATCCGCACCCTTGCCGATTTACAAAAAATACCCACAACCCATAAAGACGATTTGCAACGCGAGAACGACGCTTTTCTCTGCGTACCTAAAACTGCTATTGTAGACTATGCTTCTACCTCAGGCACTATGGGAACGCCCGTTACTTTCGGTCTCACTGACAGGGATTTAGACCGTTTGGCGTACAACGAAGCTATCTCATTGGCTTGTGCAGGCATTCAAAAAGGCGATGTAGTCCAACTGATGACCACTATCGACCGCCGTTTTATGGCAGGCTTGGCTTATTTCTTAGGCATACGCAAAATGGGAGCGAGCATCATTAGGGTAGGGGCAGGAATACCTGAATTGCAATGGGATTCTATCCGATTGTACGAACCTAAATATCTTATTGCGGTTCCTTCCTTTGTGCTGAAAATGATAGAATATGCCGAAAAGAATGGTATCGACTATCGCGCTTCTTCCGTAAAGGGAGTAGTGTGTATAGGCGAGGCGTTGCGCAATCAGGATTTTAGCCCTACGCTCTTAGCGAAAAAGATTACTGAAAAATGGCAGGGATTGCAACTTTACTCCACTTATGCTTCTACCGAGATGAGCACTACTTTCACTGAGTGTGAATACCAGCACGGAGGGCATCACCATCCAGAGCTCATCATCACTGAGGTATTAGACGACGAAGGACACCCCGTACCCGATGGTGAGAGTGGAGAGCTCACGATTACCACTTTAGGAGTGGAAGGTATGCCATTGTTGCGTTTTCGCACAGGCGATATAGTAGCGATGCACAGTACCCCTTGTAAATGTGGGCGACATACGGCACGAGTGAGTCCTGTACTGGGTCGCAAACAGCAGATGATTAAATACAAAGGAACTACTCTTTACCCGCCAGCCCTAATGGATTTACTTACAGGCTTTGAGGCTATAGAGAATTACATTATAGAAATCAATACCAATGATATCCTCACCGATGAAATTCTCATCAAAATAGGGACAAAAACCCCTACCGAAGCCCTTCGTGAGCAAATAAGTCATCACTTCCGCGCCAAACTCAGGGTCGTCCCTAAGATTGAGTTCTGCGATATAGCCCTTATTGAGCAACAGCTCTATCCGTTGGGCAGTCGCAAACCGATGAAATTTGTAGATAAACGCAAACCATTAAATTAATTATATATGAAGACAAAAAATCTATTAGCAGTAGTATATTGTTACCTGTTACTTGTTATTTGTTTCTCCCATTCTTCAAAAAACTTAGGTTTATACAGCGATAAGCTATTGTCTTTTAATGAAGTAAATACCTGTACAGTTTCTCCCGTACAAACCAACTCATTGACTTCATTGTAGATAAAATACTGAAAGATGAGTTTCGCTACATTGGTAGGGATATAGTGAGTATCAATGCACAAGCGTTCGCCATAACGCACCATCTTCTTGTGTTCACATACACTCTTCACAATAGGAGTTGCATAGCCTTCGCGCTCTACATCAAGGTAAGAAATACCGTACTTTCTCCCAAACGCCTCACGTCCGTCTTCAAAATATTTGATGTAGTTGCCGTGCCACACAATACCAAGCGGATCGGTTTCGCTAAAGCGTACCGTAATAATAAGACTCTCAGATAAATTCGCAGGTTTATACGTTTCTTTTGGCTTTGTCATAATAAATAGAGATAAGAATACAACTGATGAAAAAGAGCAGTGAAGCTCCTATTTTAGGTAGCAAACTACTCGCAGAACCGCCTCTTAGCAATACCTCGTAGAAGGCTTGTAATCCCCAGTTCATAGGCGAAATATTAGAAAGCAATTGCATAATGTGGGGCATTGCAAAGGTAGGTATCCACACGCCCCCAATGGCTGCAAAAAGTACCGTGAGGGTAGCTCCCAAGGGTGCTGATTGTTCTTGTGTTTTTGTTAAAGTCCCCAAGAGTACCCCCAAGCCTATAGCCGAAAGCCCTGAGACTATGGCGACTAATAACAAGGATAAAAGTTTACCTCCCACGTCTAATATCGGTAAGCCTAAGTAAGGAAATACAAACACGCCCATTACTACCATCAAAGCGAATTGTAGTAAGCTAATCATCAGAAAAACAATGATTTTAGCAGTGAGTAATGCCCAGTAGGGTAGGGGACTCGTGAAGAGTCGGAGTCCTGTGCCTTGTGTTTTTTCCTTTACAATACTCGCCGATAGCGGTATGGTAATGAAGAAGATAGCAAAGAGAGCCCACGCGGGTACGTTGTGCTGGGTAGCGTTGGGGATAGCAGCAGTAGCCGTATTAGGATTGATTTCTCTAAAACTCACTAATGCTTCTGTTTTTGGTAAACGCACCCCTTCCTCTAACTGACTCTCAAAGGCTTTATAAATATACTGATTTTCTATTTGGTATAGCAATTTGTCAATGCCACTCTTCACACTTTCTTTAAACGAAGTCTGCAAAGTCGGGTCAAAATAAAGGCGTATTTCTTTGGTAGTATAAGCCGTTTCAGTAGGTGTTACGGTCTCGCCTGCAAAAGTGTTGATAATCGTCTCTACATTCTGTTGCACTTTATTTTGCAAGCTGGAGGAGAGTTCAGCAGGAATTACAATAGCCAGTAGGTAGTTGCCTTTCAGCACCTGCTCACGCGCCATAGCTTCGTCAATAGGTTTTCCGTCCAGCGTTTTCACCATTTCGAAAGCACTTCTTTCTAAACTCTTACTGATATTTTCGGCAATTTCACCGCCATCGTTATCCACTAACAAAACGGCTGTTTTCTGCTCACTGATATTCTTAAAAGCTCCGTCCTGCAATAGCGTAATAGTTACCACCAATAGCAAAGGCATCGCAAAGAGAATGATAAGTGCCCCCACATCGCGTAACAGCAATAAGGCTTCTTTTTTTATAGATTGAAACATAATGGTTTGAATAGGGGGCAAAGATAGTAAATAAATACCAAATGATTCCAATAATTTCAGAAAAGACTGTAAGTTCCACTAATAATTGCAATTTTAAGTAGTAATTTTTAGTAAAACTTTTATTTTTCAGAGGGTTTTGCCTCTAAGGGGCAACCCTCTGAAAAATAAAAAAAGAGAAAAAACTATAAAAGTCTTTTCTCTTTCAAAATAAATGCTTTTCTTTGTAAATGACAATGAAAGAATATAAGCATTTAAATTTGGTGCAAAGGTCGGTAATTTCTGCTTTAAAAGCAAGCGGAATCAAACAAAAAGATATTGCTCTTTATGCAGAGTGTAATCCCTCTACCGTCAGTCGAGAGCTGTCAAGAAACAAAACAAAGACAGGAAAATACAGTCCAAAAGTAGCTCAAGAAATCTCAGAAGAGCGTAAAGAACGTTTTAGGAAAGAACGTAAATTTACTAAAGAAATGAAAGTTTTTGTTATTAAGCATATCACTGAAGAACAGTGGTCTGTTGAGCAAATTGTAGGGTATTGTAAAAAAAATAGAATACCAATGGTTGGAAAAACAACTATCTATAATTTCATTCACCAAGACAAAGAAAACGGAGGCGAACTATACAAACACACTCGTCATCAGCTTAAGCATAGAAGTAGAGCATTGTACACTTGTAAAAAGAAAGTAGAAGATAAAAAGTCTATTGAAGAACGTCCTGAGGTTATAAGTCAGAAAACAGAGTTTGGACACTGGGAAATAGATTTAATTGTAGGAGCAGGAAATAAAGGAGCGATACTTACATTGGTTGAAATGACTACTAAAATGTTATTTATGAAAAAGTTAAAAGAAGGAAAGAAAGCTAAATCATTAGCAGATGAACTTATAGATATGACCTTGCCTTACAAAAACTATATAAAGACAATTACTGCTGACAATGGTAATGAATTTTCTGATTTTAAGCGAGTTGAAAAGAAATTGAACCTACAATTTTTCTTTGCTCATCCTTATAGTTCTTGGGAGCGAGGTCTTAGTGAACACACCAATGGTCTTGTACGGCAATACATACCTAAAAATACTGATTTTAAAAATATTACAGATAAAGAAATTAAAGAATATCAATATAAAATTAATAATAGACCAAGAAAAGTATTAGATTTTGAAAAACCTAAAGATTTATTCTATCAGAAAGTAATCTGAAAAATTGCACTTGATGGTGGAATGGGCGGACAATAACTGTCAATTTACGAATTTGCTAAATTGCTAATTACTTCGTACTTTTGCACCCTCAAATTTTTAAAACACAAATTATATCTATGACCGCTATTAGAAATATAGCTATTATTGCCCACGTAGACCACGGCAAAACTACCTTAGTAGACAAGATTTTACACCACTGCGCTCTCTTCCGCGAAAATCAAGATTCAGGCGAACTGATATTAGATAATAACGACCTCGAACGCGAACGAGGAATTACTATTCTCTCTAAAAACGTTTCAGTAGTTTATAAAGACATCAAAATAAACATTATCGATACACCTGGCCACGCCGACTTTGGAGGGGAAGTGGAGCGTGTACTCAATATGGCTGATGGCGTGCTCTTGCTTGTTGATGCTTTTGAAGGTCCTATGCCTCAAACGCGCTTTGTACTCCAAAAGGCTATAGAGATGAAGTTGAAACCCATTGTGGTAATCAACAAAGTTGATAAAGAAAACTGTACTCCTGATGAGGTACACGAAGCTGTATTCGATCTTATGTTTGAACTCGGTGCTGAAGATTGGCAGTTAGATTTTCCTACGGTATATGGTTCAGCTAAACAAAATTGGATGTCAGAAGATTGGCATAAGAGAACCGATAGTATTGCACCCCTACTCGATATGGTGGTAAAGTATATTCCAGCTCCTCAAATAGAAGAAGGTAGCTTGCAAATGCTTATTACTTCATTGGATTATTCTAGTTTTACAGGACGTATTGCTATTGGTCGTTTGCACCGTGGCACCCTAAAATCGGGTATGAATATTTCATTAGTAAAACGCGACGGAACAATTGTAAAATCTAAAATTAAAGAGCTACACCTCTTTGATGGTTTAGGTCGTAAGAAAGTAGAAGAAGTACAAGCAGGCGACATTTGTGCGATTGCAGGCTTAGAAGGCTTTGAAATTGGTGATACTATCGCCGATTACGAAAACCCCGAAGCACTTCCTACTATTGCTATCGATGAACCTACTATGAGTATGCTCTTCACTATCAACGATTCTCCTTTCTTTGGTAAAGACGGGAAGTTTGTAACCTCTCGCCATATCAAAGAACGTTTAGAGCGTGAATTAGAAAAAAACCTTGCTTTACGCGTAGAACCTACTGATAGTGCCGATAAGTTTATTGTTTATGGTCGTGGGGTATTGCACCTCTCTGTACTCATTGAAACAATGCGTCGTGAAGGTTATGAATTGCAAATTGGTCAGCCACAAGTTATCATCAAAGAGATTGATGGAGTGAAATGCGAGCCTATAGAAGAACTTACTATTGATTTGCCTGAGAATGTAAGTGGTAAGGCAGTAGATTTAGTTACCCTTCGCAAAGGCGAAATGCTAAGTATGGAACCTAAAGGTGAACGTATGATTATTAAGTTTATTATTCCGTCTCGCGGTATTATAGGGTTGCGAAATCAATTGCTTACAGCTACTGCTGGTGAAGCTATTATCCACCACCGTTTTTTGGAGTTCCAACCTTTCAAAGGTGAAATAGCAGGGCGTATTAATGGTTCGCTTATTTCTATGGAACAAGGCACTGCTATTCCTTATTCTCTCGACAAATTACAAGACCGAGGCAAATTCTTTATTTTCCCTGGTGAAGATATTTATACAGGACAAGTAATCGGTGAAAACTCTCGTAGTGGAGATATAGTAGTAAATGTAACGAAGACTAAAAAACTTACTAACGTACGTGCTGCGGGCTCCGATGAGAAAGTGAAGTTAGCACCACCTATTAAGTTTTCATTAGAAGAAGCCTTGGAATATATCCAAAAAGATGAGTATGTAGAAGTAACTCCTAAAAATATGCGCTTACGTAAAATCTACTTAGATGAGAATGAACGCAAACGCCACGAAAAGGAGTTTAAGTAATCTTTAATATTTAGTAAAAGAAAGCCTCAGTGTTTTTATACACTGAGGCTTTCTTTTATGAATAATAGATATATGATAAATAATAAAAAAAGTCGTCACTTCCCAGCAACGACTTTTCCTCATTAAAACAAAAAATTATGAAAAAAACTAAATTACTTCTCTTTTTCCATCTTGTCTTTCAACTCTTGTAATGCTTCAAGATCACCAAGTGTTGATTTTTCGACTGTAGATGAGCTGGTATTTACAGCAGCTTCTTTAGCTATTTTCTCTTCTTCTTCTTTGAAGATAGCAGTGTGAGAAGCTACTACACGTTTAAATTCTTTGTTAAATTCAATCACTTTGAAATCAGCAGTGTCTCCTTTGCCCAATTTCTTTCCGTCTTCTTTTTCTAAGTGACGTGAAGGAACAAACGCTAAGATATCGTCGTTGAAAGGAACAGTAGCACCTTTATCTACCATTTTAGAAATAGTACCTTTGTGAACTGTACCTACGGCAAATTCAGTTTCGTATTTGTCCCAAGGGTTAGGAGTGGTTTGCTTATGTCCTAATGACAATTTGTGTCCTTCGGCATCTAATTCAAGTACTACTACTTCAATCTTATCACCAGAGTTTACAAATTCTGATGGGTGTTTAATTTTCTTAGTCCAAGAAAGGTCGGTGATGTGAATAAGACCATCGATACCTTCTTCGAGTTCTACGAATACACCGAAATTAGTGAAATTGCGAACAGTACCTGTATGTTTAGAACCTACTGGATATTTTTCAGTGATGTTAATCCAAGGGTCTGGGGTAAGTTGTTTAATGCCCAAAGACATTTTGCGCTCGTTGCGGTCGAGAGTCAAGATAACAGCTTCTACTTCGTCGCCGAGTTTTACGAAATCTTGAGCAGAACGCAAGTGAGTACTCCAAGACATTTCAGAAACGTGGATAAGACCTTCTACACCATCAGCGATTTCTACGAAAGCACCGTAGTCGGCAATTACCACTACTTTACCTTTTACTTTATCGCCTACTTTAAGGTCATCAGCAAGAGCGTCCCAAGGGTGTTTGCTAAGCTGTTTTAAACCTAATTGGATACGTGATTTGTTGTCGTCGAAATCGAGGATAACTACGTTCAATTTTTGGTCTACTGATACCACTTCGCTTGGGTGATTGATACGAGCCCAAGAAAGGTCGGTGATGTGAATCAATCCGTCTACGCCACCAAGGTCTACAAATACACCGTAAGAAGTGATATTTTTCACAACTCCTTCGAGTACTTGTCCTTTTTCGAGTTGACTGATGATTTCTTTCTTCTGTTCTTCGATATCTGCTTCGATGAGCGCTTTGTGAGAAACCACTACGTTTTTGAACTCGTGATTTACTTTCACAATCTTGAATTCCATTGTTTTGTTTACGAATTGTTCGTAATCGCGGATAGGTTTCACATCGATTTGAGAACCAGGTAAGAATGCTTCGATGCCAAATACATCTACTATCATACCGCCTTTGGTACGGCTTTTTACAAAACCGTTTACGATTTCGCCGTTTTCGTGTGCCAAGTTAATTCTATCCCAAGCTTTAAGCGTACGTGCTTTGCGGTGTGAAAGTACTAACTGACCGTTTTTATCCTCACGGATATCGATAAGCACTTCTACTTTGTCACCTACTTTGAGGTTCGGATTGTAGCGGAACTCGTTGAGAGAGATAACGCCTTCTGATTTAGCGTTGATGTCGATAATCGCTTCTCTGTCAGTGATGCGAGTTACTACTCCTTCTACTACTTCATTGTCTTGAGTGTCAACGAAATTGTTTTTAACCAATTCTTCGAAGTTTTTCAATTGGTCTTCTTGTACGCTGTCAATACCTTCTTGGTACTTGTCCCAATCAAAGTTCTGTAAGAACTCTTCTGGATTTTGAGTGTTTTCAGCCATTTGCTGATAATAAAATTTGTATTTCCTAATTAGGAATGAGAGTATTTTAGTAGGGTTATTTCTAATAGGAAAGAATGAAACAATAATGATAAATTAATACTCTATGCCCTTAAAAAATTATGGCAAAATTACAAATAATCTTTGAACTAGCCAAATAATTTTATGATTTTTGAAGATGTTTTTTTATTTGTAACTGTGTATCTGTTTGTTTATTAGATAATTATATGGGTATTGTATTAAGTAGAAATATTACTAAGAAACAATCGATTTTACTGAAAAGTTTTTGTAATTACATCATTTGTATTTCTTTAAAGAACTGAGTAAATTCTTCTTCATATAATTTTTCATCTCTTTTTAAATCTTCTATGGCATATTGCATTTTCGAAACAAAGCCTGTACGCCTATCCATTCGGTATAATATGGAAGAGATGCCTTCAAAGGTTTGATAGCTTTCTAACCAACGTTCGGCAATGATGTATTTACTCAAAGTTTGAGCTTTATTGTTGAGCAATTGTTGATGGCGTTCTAAGGTGTCGTAGAAGTGCTGAACATATTGTTCTAAGGATTTATCAGAATATTCTTTCCAATGTTTAGCAAGACAATAATCGTAAAAAATATCTACCAGCACCCCTGCGTAATGGTTGTAAGTAGGCACCAATCGGTGTTTACTTTTCCGGAAAATGGCGTGTGCATCAGTGAAAGTATCTATTCTGCGATGTAATAAAATACCCCGTTGCATTGCTTCGGGGTATTGTAAGTATTCTTTGCCTCGTACGGTATCGGCGATAAAGTTGCCAATAGTGAGCAGTTCATCGCCTTCGCCTGAAAGGTAAATATGAGCCAAAAAGTTCATTATAAATAATCTTTTACCTTAGAAAGTGCTTCGGTAATACCACTGGGGTTTTTACCTCCTGCGGTTGCGAAGAATGGTTGACCACCTCCACCTCCGTGAATGTATTTACCTAATTCGCGTACTATTTTGCCAGCGTCTAAACCTTTGGCTTGTGCCAATTCTTTATTGATATAGCATAACAAGAGTGCTTTGCCTTCTTCGTGAGCTGATGCAAAGAATACAAAAGCATTTTTTACCTCATTACCTAACTCGAAAGCAAGGTCTTTGAGAGTTGCCACTTCTGCATCTACTTGTTTTACGAGACACTGAACACCATTTACTTCTGTAAATTCAGCTTTGATGCTTGTTTTAAGTTGTTTAGCTTGTTCTTTTCTCAACTGTTCAAGCTCTTTGTGTAAAGCTGCATTTTCTTCTTGCAAGTGCCTAATCGCTTTTACAGGGTCTTGCGCGTTTTTCAGCGTTTCTTTTATTTGTTCTACCAGCTGTTCTTGTTCTGTAAAATACTTCATAGCTCCTCCACGGGTAATCGCTTCAATACGGCGGATACCTGCTGCTACTGCACCTTCTGAGATGATTTTGAAATACCAAATATCGCCTGTGTTCTTTACGTGAGTTCCCCCACAAAGCTCTTTGCTATCACCAAACTGAATCATACGCACACGGTCTCCGTACTTTTCACCAAAGAGTGCCATAGCTCCTGATTCCACTGCTTGTTGCATAGGAATATTACGATGCTCTTGCAAAGGAATTTTCTCAAAAATACGTTTGTTTACCAATTGCTCTACCTTTTTGAGCTCTTCCTCAGTAAGTTTAGCAAAGTGTGAGAAGTCGAAGCGCAAAGTTTCAGGAGCTACACGAGAGCCCTTCTGTTCAACGTGTGTACCCAACACTTCGCGTAAAGCTTGGTGTAATAGGTGGGTAGCACTGTGGTTAGCTTCTGCCATTTCACGTGATATTGAATGTACTTCTGCTTTGAAAGGGTCGTTTAAATTAGTAGGCAGGTGTTCTGAAATGTGAATGATAAGGTTATTTTCTTTCTTGGTATCTAAAATATAGATAAGCTCACCGTTAGCACTTTGAAGAGTACCTTTATCGCCCACTTGTCCACCTCCTTCCGGATAAAAAGGAGTAGTGTTGAATACCAGCTGAAAATGAGTACCGTCTTTCTGACTTTCCACTCTGCGATATTTCACCAATCGCACCACAGCCTCTAAGGTATCATAGCCTATAAACTCCTCTTCATCGTCGTCGCGGAGTATTACCCAGTCGTCAGCTTTTATTTGAGCTGCTGCACGTGAACGCTCTTTTTGTTTTTGTAATTGTTCTTCAAAACTAGCTTCGTCCATAGTGAGCCCTTTCTCCGAAAGAATGAGCGCTGTCAAATCTTTGGGGAAGCCGTAAGTGTCGTATAATTCAAAGGCTTTACCGCCCGATAGTTGCTTTCCAGGACTGTTTTGTATCATTACATCTAGCATCAATAAACCCTGTTCAAGCGTGCGCAAGAAAGAGGCTTCTTCTTCTTTTATGACGCTCATAATCAGGAATTGCTGTTTCTCCAATTCGGGAAAAGTACCTCCCATTTGGTTAGAGAGTGTCTCTACTAATTTGTATATAAACGGTTCTTTTTGGTCTAAGAAAGTAAAACCATAGCGAATAGCACGACGCAAAATACGGCGTATCACATAACCAGCACCATTGTTAGAGGGCAACTGACCGTCGGTAATAGCAAAAGCCACAGCCCTAATATGGTCTGAAATCACACGAATCGCAATATTTACTTGTTCTTGTTCAGGAGTTACACGGTCGCCTGAGGTATATCTACTTTGGGTAATCTCTTCCACTTTGTGAATGAGTGGGGTAAACACATCGGTATCGTAATTTGATTGTTTCTTCTGCAATACCATACAGAGGCGTTCAAACCCCATACCTGTATCCACGTTGCGAGAAGGTAGTTTTTCGAGACTACCGTCGGCTTTGCGGTTGAACTCCATAAACACATTGTTCCAAATCTCAATTACCTGAGGGTGGTCGTTATTCACAAGGTCGCGACCTGGCACTTTCGCTTTCTCTTCATCTGAACGGATATCCACGTGAATTTCGGTACAAGGACCACAAGGACCTTGGTCACCCATTTCCCAAAAGTTATCTTTTTTATTTCCGAGAAGTATATGGTTTTCAGCAATCCGTTCTTTCCATATATCATAGGCTTCTTGGTCAAAAGGCACGCCGTCTTCTTCACTGCCTTCAAAAACGGTTACATAGAGGTTTTCTTTGGGAATTTTGTATATTTCGGTGAGCAATTCCCACGCCCAGCTAATGGCTTCTTTTTTGAAGTAATCACCAAACGACCAGTTGCCAAGCATCTCAAACATCGTGTGGTGATACGTGTCGCGACCTACCTCTTCCAAATCGTTGTGCTTCCCTGATACGCGCAAACACTTTTGAGTATCGGCTACCCGTTTGTATTTAGGTTTAGCATTACCAAGGAAAAACTCTTTAAATTGGTTCATACCAGCGTTGGTAAACATCAGGGTAGGGTCGTTTTTGACCACCATAGGAGCCGAGGGGACAATAGTGTGCCCTTTGCTTTCAAAGAATTTTAGGAATTGTTCTCTTATTTCTTGCGAAGTCATATATTTTTAACTAACGATTGACAGTTAATAATTAACATTTTCAGGGCGCAAAGATACGAACTAATTAGCAAATTCACAAATTTGCTAATCTGCTAATTTCTTCCTCAGCTTTAACTGAGCAATCCGCAGAATAATGATGTTTTACAAAAGAATTATCTGTGCTAAATCTGTGTAATCCGTGAAGTCTTTGCGAGACTTTCAGATAGCTTACTGACTATTTGTTTTATTTGTAAAAATTTGTAAGATTTCTGTAGCGTAAGCTACACTCTTTTCACATCAATTAATTCAACCCTTGATTGATATTAGTAACATTCTAAATTCAATTACTATTCAGTTAGTATTCAATTAATCTTTGGTCAGTCTTCATTGTAGAGCTACTGTAGAGCCACTGTAGAGCCACTGTAGAGCCACTGTAGAGCCACTGTAGAGCCACTGTAGAGCCACTGTAGAGCCACTGTAGAGCCACTGTAGAGCCACTGTAGAGCCACTGTAGACCCACTGAAAAGCCACTCATTGTTTAATTATCCTATAAGCTTTCTATAATCCTCTCCCAATTTCACTATTAATCATTAATCATTAACCACTAACCATTAATCATTAACCATTAACCATTAATCATTAACCATTAACCATTAACTACACTTCCCATTTGCTAATTTTCTAATTTTTCACCTCTCCATAGGTTCTATTTATATATGTAAATGTATAACTTTTAGTTTGTTACTACTACCTACGTACTATGTAATTTAAATTTTTGTTCTAACCATTTGGTTAATTAAAAAACTTGTTGTACCTTTGTCCCCGAAAATCAGAAGTAACGATGAAGAAGACAAAAGATATAAGCACCGAAGAACGCATCAAAGCCGCTGCCCGCAAAGTCTTTCATCAGAAAGGTTTTGCAGGTACACGCACTCGCGACATCGCCGAAGAAGCGGGTATCAACCACGCAATGCTCAACTATTATTTTCGTAGTAAAGAAAAGCTCTTTGAAATGGTAATGATGGAAACAATGGCGCAATTCTTTAAAGGAGTAAACCTTATGCTGAACGACGAAAGTACCTCTCTCGATGAGAAAATAGACCTCATCGTCTCTAACTACGTCGATTTACTCCTCAAAGAACCCGAATTACCTACCTTTATACTCAATGAGGTGCGTCCTAACCCGCAAGCGTTTGTAGAGCAAAACCCTATTAAAGAGGCACTTACTCACTCTGTGCTCACCCGTCAATATGCCGAAGCTGTAGCTCGTGGCGAAATCACAGAGCCTAACCTAATGCAAGCTATCCTAAACGTCATCGGGTTGGTGATATTTCCTTTCATTGCAAAACCTATCCTAACCTCAATTGTCAACATACCCGAAGAACAGTACAAAGCCCTAATGCTCCAGCGTAAAACCCTTATCCCCCAATGGATTAAAGCAATACTATGGAAATAATAATACGATTTCTCTTAAACAAATGTCTTTGCGGATTGTCCCCCTTCGGGGGAACGGAGACTAAATAACATTTTTTTATCTATACCCTAACCAAATGGTTAAACTAATTTATTAACACTATAATACCCCTAAAAGCCTTAATTCATCAGTCTTTTACTCTGTTTTATGGCTTGCTTGCCCCCTCTCCGAAAGAGAGGGGAACGGGGGTGAGGATTGCCACTATGAAACACCTTATTTTAACACTCACCGCATCTATAGCCCTCACTCTCACCGCGCAAGCGCAGGCTATCCTTTCTTTGGAGGACTGCTATCGTCTTACTCGTGAGAACTACCCTACCGTCAAAAAGCTCGATTTGGTAGCCAAAACCGAAGGCTATACCCTTGCCAATGCCAACCGTGCTTACCTCCCACAGGTCTCTATCCTAGGGCAAGCCACTTACCAGTCGGAGGTAACCGACCTCACTAAAACCATTGTAGGAGCACTTCCACTGCCTCCTAACGTCTCTTTGCCTACGATTGACAAAGAGCAATATAAGGTAGTAGGCGAGGTGAGCCAGCTTCTCTATGGAGGTGGTGCGATTCACAGTCAGAAGGCAGTCGCCAAAGCTCAAAGTGCCGTGCAAGCACAAGCGGTCGAAACCCAATTGTACACCCTAAAACAACGCGTGAGCAACCTATATTTTGGGGTGCTCCTCATCAATGCGCAGCTATCTCAAAACCGCCTTAATATCGAAACGCTTGAGTCACAACTCAAGAAGGCGGAAGTAGCCCTAAAAAACGGCACGATCCTCCCCAGCAATGTAGACGAGCTGAAAGCCGAAATCCTCCGCGTGACAATGCAAACCACTGAGTACGAAGCCACCCAAGCTACCTACTTGCAAATGCTGTCTACTTTTATAGGCAAAGAGCTCACCAACGCTTCCCAGCTCACACAGCCTGAGTCTCAACCCCAGTCTCAAACCCTATCCACCGAAATTTTTCGTCCTGAACTCAAAGGGTTTCAGCTACAGGAATCGTTACTTAAAGCGCAAGAAAAACAGCTTAATAGCGAATATATACCTAAGCTCAGTGCTTTTTTTCAAGGCGGTTACGGGCGTCCCACGCTTAATATGCTCAGCAACCAAGCGGATTTCTATTACATCACGGGGCTTCGTTTGCAGTGGAATTTAAGTCCACTATACAACCTTTCAAGTAAGAGACATATCCTACGCCTCAACCGCGAAAGTCTCATAGCCGATCGCCAAGCCTTCTTACTCAACACAAAACTCGAACTCACTCAGCAGTCCGAGCAACTCAAAAAGTTACAAAAGCTGATAGAACAAGATGAAGCATCGGTAACTTTGCGCCACTCTGTCGCCAAAGCAGCTGAAGTCCAGTTAGACAACGGGGTTATCACCACTCACGAATACTTGCAGAAAGTCAATGCTTGGCATCTTGCCCAGCAAACTCTTATCCTGCACCAAATACAACTCCTCCAAGCACAAGAGAACCAAAAACTAATTGTTAATGATTAGTAATAAATAGCACATCCATCATATAATTAAATAACCAATTAATAGAATAAAAACCGCCCCTTTTGCGGATTCTCCCCCTTCGGGGGCGGGGGGCTAAACATCTAAACCAATGAAAAAGATAGCACTTATTACCACATTGATAGCTTTAATAGCTTGCAATAATAAGAACAAATTCGACGCTTCTGGCAACTTCGAAGCCGACGAAGTCATTGTTTCTGCCCAACAGACGGGGCAACTCATCGACTACGATGTAGAGGAAGGCAAAACTCTTACCGAAGGTCAAAAGGTCGGTCAGATAAACGTCGCCCTCCTCAAGATACAGAAAGAGCAGGTGGAAGCCACTATTGCCTCACTCAAAGAGAAAACCCAAAACCCTGCCGACCAGGTGGCACTCATTCGTAGCCAACTCGAAGTACAGCGTGCACAACTCGCCCAACAGGAACGTGAACTCACGCGTACGCAGAACTTAGTACGTGGTGGAGCTGCCACACAAAAACAATTGGACGACCTCTCCGCCCTCATCGACCAGCTTCGCAAGCAGATAGCCGTAACCGAAAACCAACTCAAGGTGAGCCTAACCAACATCAACACCCAGAACCGCAACGTGCTCAGCCAAGAAGCCCCTCTGCAAAAGAATGCTCAGGCTGTTCAAGAGCAAATCAATCAGGGTGAAATTATCAACCCCATTGCGGGCACTGTGCTTACTAACTACGCCCTAAAAGGAGAAATGCAGACGTTTGGAAAACCACTCTATAAGATTGCTAATACTGATGTACTAACCCTCAAAGCCTACATCACCGGTGACCAACTATCCCAAATCAAGTTAGGGCAGCAAGTTACCGTGCGCACCGATGCCGGAAAAGGCGCATACCGCACCTATCAAGGCGAAATTATCTGGATATCCCAAAAGAGCGAGTTCACTCCCAAAACGATACAAACAAAATCTGAACGCGCCAACCTCGTATACGCTATCAAGATAAAGGTTAAAAACGACGGCTATCTCAAGATAGGAATGTACGGAGAAGTAGTGTTCAAAAAATAAACTGACCAAAGAAAAGTGACTATTTTCAACATCTTTCCTTATTAGTTTTAGGTATATTCCCCTACACATATGAAATATGTATGGAAAGAGAAATTGTATAGGAGAGGATAGGGAGAAAAACAAAAAATTCGTATCTTTGTCATTATAATAGCAACAAAAATATCTAATAATTTATGAACGAATTTATCAAAGCATTGCATTATGACAAAAAAGACCCACGCATACCGGAAGAATATGATTTTTTCGGTGCTTTGGTGGGCGAATGGAATATCGAATGGGTAGACCATCTGGAAGCCGACGAACCCAGACGCGTAAAAGGCGAATGGATTTTCTCTTGGGTGTTGGAAGGTACGGCGATACAAGATGTTTTTATTGTCCCCTCACGCTCGGAGCGTTTGCAAAACAAACAGCCCGATGCCGAGTACGGCACCACGCTACGTATATTCAACCCCCGAAGCTCGACGTGGGATATTTTCTACGGTTGCAGGGGCGAGGCTATCCGTCTGACAGCTCGCACTAATGAATATGGTATAAGATTCCATGACAAGGGTTTGAAAGCTACGGCAAATGGGCGTTATTTATTTGAAACTTTTCCAGCTTCACGTAATAGTCTTGCTATTAAGCCCGAATGGAATAACATGACAGATATAAAACAATGGCAAATAAAAAAAGGAACATTACTTTTTGAAGGCGTTGCTGCTCCTCAAGGGAACTTAAGCGGAGGGCAAATTCAAAAATTTGTGGTAGATGACCCTGTAACCAGTTTAATTTAATTCATATGGAAAGTTTTGCTAATAATTTAATTTGTTTAATATCAGAGTTGAAGGCAGAACTTCAGAAGAAAGATAGTTACTTTCCTGCCCATCAACTGGAGAAAGCAATTTATATCTTTTCTATCATACGTGATAATATTTCATCTAAATCATTTGGTGATAATTTATCCAATGATTTAGATAAGATTATGCGCTGGTCAATAGATTCTTGGCCTTGGGATAACTTAATTACCAAAAAAACATGGTCTATCATTGAAGAATACAACAAGATAAAAAAGACATTACCTATAAAATAATATATTTACTTATCCGATAAAGTTTTATATAGACTATATCAAAAAGTTATCAACAGGTCTTTTGCTTGTTTTCCCTTTTTTCTTCTGATGGTTTTAAGGGATTGAGGTATGCTTCGTTTTTCATGTATATTTGTCCGTTTTTCTCTTTCTTTTTTAGTCTGATTATTGGGGCTTTCTTTATCCAGTTCATTTAAAGGGAGAACAGGTATGGAGTGATTGAACAACTCTGGTCGGAATTCTATACCCCGATATAAGTTCCAAAATAAAACAAATGATTTTAGAAATTAAATTAGTAACAATTATAAAAAAAATATGATACGTAATTATTTTTACCTTGTAGTGGGAGTATTTTGCTTACTCTCTGCCGTTACTCACGAGATAAACGGCTTTGCAACTGTTTTCCCTGCCTTGTCAAACACAAATATTGATGCTGAAAGTAGGGTAACATTCAATTATCTTTGGCATATCATAGCCGCCGAAAACGTAGTAATGGGTATCGCTTTAGTGTTAATGGCACTGCGCAAGAACGACAACGCAGGCAAGTATATTGCTCAGTTTGTAATGGCTTTATTAGCAGTACGTTGGGCAAGTATTGCATTTAGTACCCTAACAAGCGATGGAGGTAACCTTACCAAAATACTTCCTGAAAGTGTTATAATGTGGCTACTTATATTCCTATTGTGGTTAGGTGCAAGAAAAAAAGAACAATAAAAAGAGATTTATATATGAACCCCCCCGCTGGCGCGAGCCTGTGGCTCGTGTGTCTATCAAAAATAGAGCTTGTAGCTCACATTCTTAGCACATTTTTTGTAGCTTACTAACAAATACAACCCTATGTTAAAGAAATACGACAAAGTAATAGCAACGATTTTCGTCCTGCTTACCATAGTTTTTATAGTAGTCTTTCTCACTAATGACTCCTTTTTTGAGTGGACTTTTGCGCGACATCACAATATATTGAGCTGGTATGTGCGCCCACTCTTTATCGTGCCTATGGTGTATTTTGCTTTGAGAAAATCGTATGCAGGAGTGTCATTGAGTATCTTTTGCCTATTTACTAGTATGTTTTGGTTCACCACTCCACAACAAACCGACCTTAAGGTGCTCGGCTTCTTAGCCTACGAAATGGACTATCTCAAAGGCATGTGGGACACAAAAAAGATACTTTTCTCACTAAGTGTACCGCTCTTTTTCTATCTGCTGATAGTCTCAGCGTGGAAGAGAAAATGGCGCTTATTGCTCTACACCGTAGTGTTAGCAGCGCTTTTAAAACTATTATGGAGCGTGGTGAGCAGTGGAGCAAGCGGTTGGTCAGTAGCCAAACCCGCTCTTGTAGGACTGGTAATATGCGTAGTATTTATTTTGATAACAAGAAGAAAAGACAAAAAATAAAAGGAAAATCAGTGTCCATTTGCCTTTGAAAAGAGGTTAATCACCACCACCCCAGCGATGATAAGCAGGGAACCCAATACAAAAGGCAAGTCTATTTTGTTCTTAAAAACAAGAATACTCACGATAGCTGTCAGTACAATCCCCACCCCCGACCAGATAGCATAGGCTACCCCCAGCGGAATATTCTTGAGGGCTAAGGATAAAAAATAAAAACAAACACCATAAGACAACAGCGAGCCTAGCGCAAACAACCACTTGGTAAACCCTTCTGATTTACCTAAAAGAGCAGTGGCTAAGACCTCTAAAACAATCGCTAAAGTGAGGTATAGGTAATGCATATAAGTATAGTATCTAAATTCGTGGCAAAAATATAACAATTTTACTGAAAATGAAATTAAAACTCATAGAACACATAAAGCTCACTAAAGAGCTCGTAGACCGAGAACACTTTTTCTCTGTGGGCTATTGCGAAGCAATCGAAACCCATTTGATGAAAGTACTTGTAAGTTGGGTAGCAGGCTATGAACGCTATTACCGCATAAGTGTCGAAGATTACGCATCGTTCGAAGAAGACCGTCCTGTATTCTACGAATTGTACAAAAACGAGCTCGGAGAGGATAACGAATGCTTTACTCAGAAGTTTATGGGGGCGCAAGCTCTACGCGATTATGACGGTCGTAAGAACTTTCAGACGTGTTATCCCTCAAAGAAAATGAACCCTTTTGGGCATTATGCCTATTGCAACGGAGTACTATATGCTCAAATCCTCTGGAACAAAGGCACTGTATATGTACCCCCTTATCAGAAAGTAAAAAACCTTAACGGCGATTGGGACTATCCCTTGCGAAAAGATTGTTATATAGAAAAAGACCCCGAAGGCAGAGACCTCTGCTTTTGCCTTGATACAGAAAACGAAAAATAACCTCATAATTAGTAAATATGTTTGATACAGAAGAATGTAGAATAACCCTTCTCACAGAGCGCACATACGAAGTAGCTTACTTAGGAGGGCGTATGTTGTTAAGATATGAAACACAACCTCCACACGGAGATGAGATTTGCTCAGTATATTTCCCTGAGTCAAACAACGAATTACCCTATTGGTGCTACCTGAGAAATATCAAGCAAATAAGTATAGATAAATTGACCAAAAGTCTCTTTATATCAATAGAAGCCGTGAAACCTCATCAGTGGTCAGGTGTTGTAACCCTAATTATTGATCCGAAACATAGTAAATATGCTTCTTTAGATGACTGGTATCCTTCTGTCAAAGCGGAAGAAAATAAGATTTGTTTTTATAATAGTTACACGGGAAAAGAATATATTTTAGATGATTTCCAACTGCTTAACTGGCAATCATTTTAAGAAAATAACATATTGATGAATCGACAAATCAACAAATGACAAGCATAAGTATACATAACCTCAGCAAGTCCTACGGCGATACTCACGCCGTGCAACACTTTTCCTTAGAAGTTAAAAAGGGCGAACTTTTCGGGCTCATCGGTCCCGATGGGGCGGGCAAAACCACCGTCTTTCGTATGCTCACCACCCTCCTCTTGCCTGATGAGGGCACTGCAAACATCGAGGGCTGGGATATCGTTAAGGACTATAAGGAAATCCGCAAGCACGTGGGCTATATGCCTGGGCGCTTCTCTCTGTACCAAGATCTCACTGTTGAGGAGAACCTCTCCTTCTTCGCTACCGTTTTTGGTACGACTATTTCTGAGAATTACGACCTTATCAAGGATATTTACGAGCAAATAAAGCCGTTTAGCAACCGTCGCGCGGGCAAGCTCTCAGGGGGTATGAAGCAGAAGTTAGCCCTTTGTTGCGCCCTCATTCACAAGCCCAAAGTCCTTTTGTTAGACGAGCCCACCACAGGGGTAGATGTGGTTTCACGCAAAGAGTTCTGGGAAATGCTGAAGAAACTGAAGGAGCAAGGCATCAGCATACTCGTTTCCACCCCTTATATGGATGAAGCCAGCCTGTGCGACCGCATAGCCTTAATACAATCAGGCAAGGTGCTTTCCACCAGCACCCCCGAGCAAATCATCGCCCAGTACCCTACGGCACTCTATGCTATCAAGGCTCCCGACCTATATGCTCTGCTTCAGCACCTGCGCGAGCACCCCAACATTGATAGCTGTTACCCCTTTGGCGAGTACCTACACATTACTCTCAAAGAAAACACCCACATTCTCATATTCGAGCAACAGCTGAAAACCACCTTCCCCCACCTCGAATGGGAAGCCATTACCCCCACCATCGAGGATAGTTTTATACGATTAATGGAGGGTGATGTAGGGGCGAATGGCAATTCGCCCTCACCTAATATCAACAAATTGACAAATCGGCAAATTAACAAATGAACGCAATCCACTGTCATAACCTAACAAAGCAATTCGGCGATTTCAAAGCCGTGAACAACATTTCCCTTACCGTTGAAAAAGGCGAAATCTTCGGTTTCCTCGGTGCCAATGGTGCGGGGAAAACCACTGCTATACGCATCTTCTGCGGACTCTCCTACCCTACTTCGGGCGAGGCTAGCGTAGCAGGCTTTGATGTCTATCGAGAGCAAGAGCAAATTAAAAAGCACATCGGCTATATGAGTCAGAAGTTTTCGTTGTATGACAACCTCACCGTGCAGGAAAACATCACCTTTTACGGAGGTGTCTATGGCTTGAGTCGCAAGGAAATCAAAACCCGCAGTACCGATCTTATCACCAAGCTCGGCTTGGAGGCAGAAGCCAACAAACTCGTAGGGTCGCTACCTCTTGGCTGGAAGCAGAAGCTCGCCTTCTCGGTGGCTATCTTCCATCGTCCCGAAATCGTATTCCTCGACGAGCCCACCGGTGGCGTAGACCCCATAACGCGCCGACAGTTCTGGGATATGATATACGAAGCCTCCGCACAGGGCATCACCGTATTCGTTACCACCCACTATATGGACGAAGCCGAATACTGCCACCGCATCAGCATAATGGTAGACGGCAAAGTGGAAGCAATGGATACGCCCACCCGACTTAAATCACAGTTTAATACCCATTCAATGGACGAGGTGTTCTACCAACTCGCCCGTAAAGCAAAACGTTCAGCAGACTAAACAATGAAACAGCTTATCGCCTTTATACGCAAGGAATTCTATCACGTATTCCGCGACCGTCGCACGCTACTGATACTCTTCGGTATTCCCATAGCGCAGATTATCCTTTTCGGTCAAGCCCTCAGCAGCGAGGTCAAGAATATCGGTATCGCTGTATTAGATGAGGCAAACAACACCTATAGCCAAGAAATCACACACCGCTTGCAGGCGAGTCCGTATTTTAAGTTAAAAGAGCCTCTGCTTCGTTACGACCAAGTAGAAGACCAATTCAAGCGTGGCACAATAAAAGCTGCGCTCATCTTCCCTTCCGATTTCGGCAAAGATCTCTACACCCCCAGTGGTACCTCGCTACAACTCATCACCGATGGGAGCGACCCCAATACGGCTAAAACAGTGCAAAACTACTTCTCGGCTATGGTAGCAAGCTATCAGCAAGAGCTGAACCCTACTGTGCAACTACCCTACCAGATAACCGTTGAAAACCGAATGCTGTATAACGAGGAGCAGAATGGCTCTATGAACTTCGTACCTGGGGTGATTGCGCTCGTCTTTATGATAGTGAGTACTGCCCTCACCTCGGTAGCGGTGGTGCGCGAAAAAGAGTTAGGCACTATGGAAATCCTTTTGGTATCGCCTTTCAAACCTATAATGATACTCATTGCCAAAGCTGTGCCTTACCTTATTCTCTCGCTCATCAACTTTACCGTGATACTCCTGCTATCGGTCTATATGCTTGATGTCCCGATACGTGGCAATCTGCTGTTGCTTTACGCCGAGAGTACTTTGTTTATCATCATCTGTTTGTCGTTGGGGCTACTCATATCCACCGTTACCGCCTCACAACAAACAGCTATGCTCATCGCTATGATGGGAATGATGCTCCCCACGGCTTTCTTTACCGGCTTTATGTTCCCCATAGAGAATATGCCTCTTATCTTTCAGGGGATATCTAAAGTCTTCCCCTCAAGTTATTACTACAGTATCGTGAAGAAAGTAATGCTCAAAGGATTGGATTTTACTTATGTATGGAAAGAAACGCTGATATTAATAGCAATGGCAGTAATTTTCTTAAGCCTTGCAATGAAGAAGTTTAAGATTAGATTACAATAAAGAAGAAATGAAAACCTTATCATTTATACTCCAAAAAGAATTTAAGCAGATATTCCGAGATAAGACCATCTTGGCAATGATGCTTGTGGCGCCTATGATGCAGCTGATTATATTGCCCTTAGTTGCCAATTTCGATGTGAAGAACATTAACCTTGTGTATATCGACCACGACCAGAGTACCTATTCTCACCAACTGATACAGAAGATTACTGCCTCGGGTTACTTTAAACTCGTAGAGGCTCCTTTCTCTTACAAAGAAGGCATCGCCCTGATAGAAGACGGTAAAGCTGATGTAGTTTTGGAAGTATCCGAAGGTTTTGAGCGCAACCTCGTACGCGAAGGAAAGCAGACACTCGGTCTCTCTATCGATGCGATTAATGGGAGCAAATCGTCCTTAGGGGGAGCCTATTTGCTTTCGGTAATACGCGATTTCAACACCCAGCTCGATATAAATGTGAAAACACCCCAACGGATAAGCAATATAGCCAAATTCAGTGTGGCGAATACACACTGGTACAATCCCTATATGCAATATACGCGCTATATTGTTCCAGGCATTTTAGCTATATTACTCACTATTATCGGGGGCTTTCTTTCAGCTCTCAATGTAGTCAAAGAAAAGGAAATAGGCACTATCGAGCAGATTAATGTAACGCCTATCAAGAAGTGGCAGTTTATCTTAGGCAAGCTCATTCCCTTTTTGGTAGTGGGGCTCATTCTCTTTACCTTGGGGCTCACCGTGATGTATGTAGTCTATGGTATCTTCCCCGCAGGAAATCTACTCACCTTATACGCCTTTGCGATAATGTACCTCATCGCGATTCTCGGCTTCGGACTTCTAGTTTCCACCTATGCCGATTCGCAGTTGCAAGCTATGTTTATCGCCTATTTCTTTATAATGATATTCCTTTTGATGAGTGGTTTCCTCACCAGTGTAGACAGTATGCCCGCGTGGAGTCAACAGGTGAGTAATGCTATTCCGGTAACCCATTTTGTGAATGCTGTCCGCTTAATTGTGCTCAAAGGCAGTAGTTTTGCACAATTACACATAGAGTTTTTGTATCTTGTAGGATTCGCTGTGCTACTTAATAGTTGGGCTATTTGGAATTATAAGAAGACAAGCTAACATAATCTCTCATATAACCTCATATAATACAAGAGTTCCATCAAGAGTACTAATCTCATTGTACTCAATGATGGAACTTATCATTTACAGTCTATTAGAATTGGTTTGCAAATTTTGCGTCGCTACACTTTGCCAAAGTTTCAGACTTTGGCAAAGTTGATACACTAATAATCAGTTATTTTTTTAGTATATCGTAGAGGCAATTTGCAAATCGCTCTCTAAGGACAAGTCTATTTATTCGCAATTTATTTTTGTTTGACTATAATATTTTAGGAGAACAGATTAGTCTCTTCTCGACATAAGTATTCTCAATATATACCAAAAAAGTAGCATAATAGAAGAGAACAACTGCAAGGCTGCCCCTACGTATTGGTCTGTGCTATATACATTTTTGATGTTATAAGTTTCATATAGTATACCACCTGCTGCCAAAGCAACCATTGCTACTGAGAACCAAAGTCCTAAATCGAAACCAAAGATAGCTCCTGCCACGATAAGTCCTAAGGCTACAAAACCTCCTATTACCAATATACTACGCAAGAACGAAAAGTCTACACGGGTGAGGAATACCACCGCTGTAAGTCCGCCAAATAAAGCAAGTGTAATAATACCGGCTTGCGAGAGGATAGCCGTACCATCGGTAAAGTACATCGCCAAAAAGATTATTGGCATAAAGATAACAGCTTCAAGTAACACATAAAGCCCTAAGCCCATATATTGGGTATTCTTATCTTGTGCTTGCGTCCATTTGCTGGCAAGGATTGAGCCTAACCAAAAGCCTCCCAAAATCAATAGCCATACCCATTTGCCACTTACCATAGAGATGATAAGGCTTTCTGGTACTACATTTAGCAAAATAGCTTCTACAGCTATAAATGCCAAAAGTGCCATTGCTACGTGTGAGTAAGTTTTGCGGTAAAAGGTAGCTTGTGCCTCATTAGTAGCATAGCTTACTATTTGAGGTGATTGATAGTTAGTGTTGTAACTGTCGTAATTTGAATTATATCCCATATGTTTAATTAAAAATGTTTGTGTTCATATATCAAAAACTTTGCCAAAAAGTCTATTGGCAGAGGTTGCTGTAGCTTTTTGGCAAAGTTATCAGGTGGGGAAATACTACTATAAAGTATTTACGTTGTTAAGGTCTTCAAACGCTTTTTTCAAACGAGTAACAAATGTCTTTTCGCCTTCACGAAGCCATACACGTGGGTCGTAGTATTTCTTGTTAGGCGCTTCGGGACCTTCTGGGTTACCTATTTGTCCTTGCAAGTAAGCTGATTTAGCTTTCATATAGTCGCGAACACCTTCAGTGAAAGCGTATTGCAAGTCGGTATCAATATTCATTTTGATTACACCATAAGAAATAGCCTCGCGGATTTCTTCGAGGGTAGAGCCTGAACCTCCGTGGAATACGAGGTCAAGTGCGTTGTGAGGCAAATTGTATTTCTTTGAAACGTAGTCTTGTGAATTTCTTAAAATTTTTGGTGTCAATTTCACATTGCCAGGTTTGTACACCCCGTGAACGTTACCAAAAGCAGCTGCAATGGTGAATTGTGAGCTAATTTTAGAAAGTTCTTCGTAAGCGTAAGCTACGTCTTCTGGTTGTGTGAAGAGCCTGCTACTATCTACGTGTGAGTTGTCTACCCCGTCTTCTTCACCACCGGTCATACCGAGTTCTATTTCCAAAGTCATATCCATTTTGCTCATACGTTCAAGATAACGTTTGCAAGTTTCAATATTTTCTTTGATAGGCTCTTCCGATAGGTCAATCATATGTGAGCTGAACAATGGTTTACCTGTTTCTTTGAAGTGTTTTTCTGATGCTTCAAGCATACCATCAAGCCAAGGAAGTAATTTTTTAGCGCAGTGGTCAGTGTGCAAAATGATAGATGCTCCGTAGGCTTCTGCCAATTGGTGAACGTGTTTAGCACCTGCTACCGCTCCGAGAACTGAAGCGCGTTGGTTGTCGTTATTCAATCCTTTACCAGCCATAAACTGAGCACCACCGTTAGAAAATTGGATAATCATTGGGGCATTTACAGCTACTGAAGTTTCTAATGCAGCGTTGATAGAGTTTGAACTGATAACGTTGGCTGCAGGAAGAGCAAAGCCTTTTTCTTTAGCGTATTTAAATACTTCTTGTACTTCTTTTCCAAGAATTACGCCTTTTTTAATGTTATGTGCCATTCTTTAATATAATTAATTTTAGTTTTCAGAATTACTCATTATGTCATAATTGACGGCAAAGATACGATTTTCTCATATATCTTCAAAATAAATCTTATATTTTTTAGTTCAAATAACCAAAATTACTTCGTATTTTTCACCACTTATCTTCGACTTATATTTGGTTTAGATGTTCCCTTTCTTCGTTCATTGTTCGTCTTTTGTTCGTCTTTTGTTCGTCTTTTGTTCGTCTTTTGTTCGTCTTTTGTTCGTCTTTTGTTCGTCTTTTGTTCGTCTTTTGTTCGTCTTTTGTTCGTCTTTTGTTCGTCTTTTGTTCGTCTTTTGTTCGTCATTCCTTCGTCCCACTTTTCCGTTACTACACTCCCTCTCCTTGGGAGAGGGTTGGGGAGAGGATATTTTGTTCATCTGCCTGTCGTGCTACGACTGCCCGTGCGGCTCGCACCTGCCTGTGCGACTTGTACCTTTAACGCTTCATTTTTCACTAAATTGCTTCCCCATACTTATCAAAATACTTCACAAAGATTTTTTTCCCCTCAAAGCTAATATTTTCAAGCTCTCTTGCTATCTCACTGCCTTTGCCTACAATGATGATTCTGAAGTTTTCTAATAGGAAATAGCTATTAGCAACTCGTTGTACGTCTTCTTTGGTTACTGCATTGATGTTTGCAATATAGTTCTTGTAAAAATCTTCGGGTAGGTTGCGCACTTTTATATTGATAGCGTAATTGGCAATCGTCTGCGGACGCTCGGTAGCCAGTACAAACTGACCTAAGTACTGTGCTTTGGCTTGTGCCAACTTTTCTTCACTCACTACACTAGTTTGTATGCGCTTCACTTCTTTGAGTATCTCCCTAATAGCAGGTGCTGTTACGGCATTCCCTACTTTGGTCTTGATGCTGAAATTGCCTTTTGTCCATTTATCCGTTTTGAAAGTAGAAAAAGCTCCATAAGTATAGCCGTGTTCTTCCCGCAAATTCATATTGATATAACTGCCAAAATCTCCACCTAAAATACTGTTGGCTACCAATAGAGGAAAGTAATCAGGGTGCGACATTTTTAGGTCGATGAGGTTCGTAACCCTTATTTCCGATTGTAACGCGCTGGGTAAGTCTATAAAGTTGATTTGTGTTTCACTTACATTCTCAGGAATATATAAGGCAGGAGCTTCTTCTGAAAAAGGTTGCCAATTAGCGAAATGTTCGTTTACCAAAGTAATTACCTCTTGGGGGTTTACATCACCTGTAACAACCAAATAGGCGTTGTTAGGTACAAAACGTTTGCGGTAATAGTTAGTTACATCGTCTAAGGTGAGGGTAGCGATGTGAGCTTCGGTAATGTATTCGCCGTAAGGGTGAGCCGTACTGTAGCGCAAGGTTTGTTGTACGCGCTTCATAATTACTTCGGCATTACTCTCATTGGCACGAATACTTTGGATAATGCGTGCTTTTTCTTTTTCCATATCCTCTACGGTGAAGTTAGGGTGCAGGGCAGCATCGGCAATGAGAGCCAACACACGCGGGAAGTATTTAGAGAGTACTTGGGCATAAACGCCATTAGAAGCGATAGAGAGAGTCGCTGCGAGATAGTCTATTTCCTCATTAAAATCGTCTTTACTGATAGAGGTAGAGCCATTGCCCGCCATTAGCGAAATAAGGTCAGAAATCCCTTTCTTTTCTTTTTCTAATTCCGGACATTCGTCTAACGAAAGGCGAATTCCCACTTGAGGAAGTTTATGGTTCTCCACAATAAGGAGAGTGAGTCCGTTCGGGAGGGTATGAGTAACAGGTGTCCCTAAATTAATGATAGGAGCAGCTCCTGGGGTGGGTTGTATAGAGCGGTCTATATGTGTCATTTTTGTTTACTTATAGATTTGAAGGTAAATAATTGAGGTCTAAACGTTGGTTTTTGTCCAAATACTTGCGTGCAGCCTCTCTGATATCCTCTCGGGTAATAGTGCGATAGTGGTCTATAGCCTTGTTAATAAGGTTAGTGTCTTTGTAGAAAGTATAGTTATCTGCCAAAGAGAGGGCAATTCCTTCCATATGGCTATTTTGAGCCACAAAGTTAGCCTCTATCTGGTTTTGTAACTTTTCATATTCTCGCTCACTGATGAGTTCGGTTTGTAGTCTTGTAATTTCTTCGTCCATTTCTTGTGCCAAAGTTTCCAAACTCACACCGTCCATAGGGAGTGCTCCCATTATATAAACGCCATAATCTTCTTGAGCGTCCGAAAAAGCCAATACCTGCAAAGCTGTTTGATGCTCGTCTATCATCTTTTTGTAGAGGCGAGCGCTTTTGCCGTCAGTGAGAATGTTAGAAAGCAAGTCGATAGTAAACGAATCTTTGTCCGTCATTGCGGGAGTGCGATAGGCATATAGTTTCAGTGGGATTTGTATATTAGGGTCGTATTCGGTTACCTCAATAGTTTCAGTGATAGGAGCTTCTTCTATTTTGTTGCGTTGTATAGCATTACCTGTATTAGGAATGGTCGCAAAGTATTGTTCTATCCATTCTTTGGTCGGTACCGTATCGAAATCCCCTGCCACCACCAGTACAGCGTTGTTAGGGTTGTAAAACTTCTTCTTAAATGCGATAAACTCCTCTAAGCTCGCAGCGTCTAAATGTTCCACTTTTCCAATTACTGTTCCCGAATAAGGGTGTTTTTTAAAAAGGTACGGATTGATAACCGAGCGGTACATTATCCTACCGTAAGGTGCATTGTCTATACGTTGGTTTTTCTCTTCTTTTACCACTGAATTTTGAGTCCTTACTCCAATCTCATTGATAACAGGGTGCAACATACGTTCAGCTTCCATCCACAAGCCTAATTGCAAATTGTTAGACGGGAAGACTTCATAATAATAAGTTTTGTCCTGCGTAGTAAAAGCATTGTTATGTCCGCCATTTGCCGATACAATATCAAACCATTTGGCACGTGCTATATGCTGAGTGCCTTCAAAAAGGAGATGCTCAAAAAAGTGGGCAAAGCCAGTGCGGGTAGGGTCTTCGTCTTTGGCACCTACGTGATACATTACTCCTATGGTAACCACAGGAGCTGAGTTATCTCGGTGAAGAATCACGTGTAGTCCATTAGAGAGGTCGTATTCTTCAAAAATGAGAGATTGAGCCATAGTTAATTAGTCGATTTGTCAATGAGATAATTAGCAAAAAAACTTTGCTAAAGTCTGTATGGCTTTAGCAAAGTTGTTCAATATGAAAAAAGTATTTGTTATAAATTCGCGTTGATAAGTTCTTTTACCTTAGCATCTGATGGTCTAGGTGCACTAATGCTAATGATTTTACCATTCTTTACTAACATAAAACGAGGAATACCGCTTAGGTCGTAGTTATCTATGAAATCGCGGTTCATACTTAGGTTAGTGTATAGTTGGATACCACTCAGCTTCTCACGTTGTACGGCAGCTTTCCAAGCCTCTTTGTCTTGGTCTACTGAAATACTTACAAAAGTAACGGGTTTGCCTTTGTATGCTTCTTGCAAAGCCTTCATACTTGGTATTTCTTTTATACAAGGTTTACACCAAGTTGCCCAAACGTCGATGTAAAGTAATTTGTCTTTAAGACTTTCATAAGATACTGGTTTACCATTCAAATCTTCAGCTGTAAAAGGAGGAAAATCTTTGCCAGGTTTTAGTCTTTCAAGTACCGCTATACGTCTGTCTAACTCTTTTAAGGCAGCAGTGTCTTTCACGTTTTCTTTGATACTTTTGATGAGTTCAGCATTTTCTTCAGGAGTGTTAGCTACTGAAACTCCACTGATAAAATAACGAGTAAGGTCTGCTTTAATGTTTTTAGATTTCAGACCTTTTACGTGTGCGATGAGTTTACCCCAAGGGTTTTCGTCGCTTTCGTTATCCTGAAACTTATCGAATAGTTTATTAGTAACTAATTCTTTGTAAGCTCTGTAGGTATTATAATCTTCAGCGATATCATAATCTATCTTAGCGAGCTCATCAGCAAACTCTTTAGGAAGTGCTACCTCTTCTTGAGTAAGTTTTTGGTGTGCATTTTTGTAAATAGATTTTAAGTAAAGCATTTCGTAGTTAATAGCCTTTTCCTCTTTTTTGACAAAGTCTTTAGAGAGGTTCTTAGTGTTTTTCAAAAGGTCAGTATACTTTTTGCTATACTCATTTACGGCTGTTTTAAAATCTGCAGGTGCTTTAACTAAAAGTTGTTGCATACCACCACTTTTCTGAATTTCCATCGTAAGGTCAGCTTTCTTGTGCAAATAAGCATTTGCAAGCGTATCTTTGCCCGAGAACTTTATTTCTAAAGGCATCTTAGTGAGGTCGATATTAACCCCAAGTTCGTCTCCTTGCTCTAAATACAACGGAATTTCTATTCCCTGAGGATTGAAAATAGTATAGTAATTAGAAGGTACGCGAAGCGTGTCTTGAAAAGTACCATCGGGTTTGATATGCAATGGCTGGTCTACTTCACCACCTATTATCTTCAGCTCCAAAGGAATCCCATTAGTGCCTTCTACTTTTCCTGAAAGCACTATATAATCAGCTCGTTTACTACAAGCTACAAAGCCTATTGCGGCTAACGACAAAATAAATAGTCTTTTCATCATCATTTGTAAAAATATAATTAGGTGGCAAAGATAAGAATATTTTTTAGTAAACAAGCACTTTCTTCCTATTTTTTTCTATTGTAATTTATGCAAAATAAATCTTTCTAACTAAAAACTGAGAATGACAACCTCATTTATATAAAATTACTATTCTTTAAGATGTTGAATATTAAACTTATAAATACTCTTTGTATAACAATCGTCCAAGATTCGTCCAAGGTTTGTATAAG
Organism: Capnocytophaga sp. oral taxon 902; assembly: GCF_013394735.1. NCBI lineage: Bacteria > Pseudomonadati > Bacteroidota > Flavobacteriia > Flavobacteriales > Flavobacteriaceae > Capnocytophaga > Capnocytophaga sp. oral taxon 902. Next base: position 387,492 of record NZ_CP058261.1, on the reverse strand, counting down.
CTAAGGGTAGGGCAGAGGTAAGCATAATTTTTTTCTTTCTTACACTGTTTTCAATTTTTTAACGTACATTTGCGCCGTTTTTTAAAACAATACAAATATAAATATGCAAATAGAAGTATTAAAATCTAAAATTCACCGCGTTAAGGTTACAGGAGCCGATTTAGATTATATCGGAAGCATTACCATTGACGAAGATTTGTTGGAGGCAGCTCAAATGATTGAGGGAGAAAAGGTGTCGATTGTAGATGTTAATAATGGCGAACGCTTCGAAACTTATATTATTAAAGGGAAAAGAAAATCAGGTGCTATTGTACTGAATGGTCCTGCTGCTCGTAAAGTGCAAAAAGGTGATATCATCATCATCATATCCTACGCTTTAATGGATTTTGAAGAAGCTAAAACTTTTAAGCCTTCTATTATCTTCCCTAATGAAACAACCAACCTAATCGAATGAAAAAGTTCTTAAAGATAGCCCTTCCGATATTTGTAGGCGTTTTCTTGTGTTGGTATGCTTATCGCCAATTTAACGAAGAGCAGTTTGTCCAAATAAAACACACTTTTCTAAACGCCGATTACTTCTATATCATTTTGGCTGTTTTTTTAGGATTTTTAAGTGATCTTTCTCGAGCCATACGTTGGCATTTGTTGCTAAAACCTTTGGGTTACCGCACAGCTTTCTTACATAGAGCAATGGCTGTGTTCATTGGTTATTTGGTGAATGTAACCATACCGCGTTCAGGCGAGGTCTCTCGTGCGTTAGTAGTAAGCAATTACGACGGAGTCCCTTTCGAGAAATCATTAGGCACTATCATCTCCGAACGAATTATCGACCTGCTTTTACTTTTCCTATTCACTATGCTCGCTTTCATTCTCCAATTCGAGGTTATAAGCAACTTTCTTCTCTCCAAAATCCCTTTCCAAAAACTAATGTGGTTAATGGGTATAGGAGTTTTTTCGTTTATAGTTTTTTTGTATTTCATTTACACTTCCGATAAACCTTTTTTTATCAAGGTAAAAGTCTTTTTAAACGGAATAAAGGAAGGAATCCTATCAGTCGTAAAAATAAAACATAGAACACTATTTCTTTTTCATACTCTTTTTATTTGGGCAATGTACTTTTTGATGTTCTATATTCCATTTTTTGCCCTACCCGAAACCGCACATATCAGTTTGCCCAATGTGCTTACAGCCTTTGTGGTGGGTAGTTTTGCAATGACCTTCACCAATGCAGGCTTTGGTTCTTATCCCTTTTTTATTGCCGAAGTACTATTTTTGTTTGGAGTAGCTACTCCTGTGGGTACAGCCTTTGGTTGGATTGTATGGACGTCACAATTTGCTATGACGCTCTTATTGGGAAGCCTTTCATTCTTCTTTCTTCCCTTGTTGAAGAAGCATAATCCGTAGATTTTTTTCTTATTAAGGTAAATAAAACAAGGTTATCAAAAGCTGTTTTGATAACCTTGTTTTATATTTTATGCTTGTACTTAATTTTCTAAATACAAATCAATAAGCCCTTCTGGGGTTTTTACAATAATTTTCTTGTGGGCTCTATCTATCTTCTCAATAAACTCATCAGCCATAGGAATAAGTATCTCATTTCCGTTCTCATTCTCAATTTCAAATAACGCTTGAGAAGTACTGTCGTTTATTCCAACTATTTTCCCTACTACTCCGTAGTACACATCTTCCACCTGAAACCCTATCACTTCGTGGTAATAAAACTTATTCCCCGATAGTTTAGGCAATACCGCAAGAGGTAAATATACTTTGTGCTTCAATAGAGCTTCTGCATCAGCCTCAGTTTCTATCTCTTCAAACTTCACGCGCAATAAATCCGACTTGTGTAAAGTGCTCTTTTCAATAAAAAAAGGAACCAGATTATTGCCTAAGGCAATAAATACTGATTCCATTTCTTCATACATTTCAGGGTCGTCGGAATCTAACTTAATTAGCACCTCGCCCTTAAAACTAAACTTCGACACAATTGTTCCTATATAAAAACAATCTTTTAAAGTCATAGGGTTATGCCTCAGTTTCGTTATTTTCTTCAGCAGGAGCTTCAGCTTCGGTAGCTTCCGTAGCTTCTGTAACCTCTTTGGTAGCTTCAGCTGTTGCTTCGGTAGCTTTAGCTACAGCAGCATTCTTGCGTTTCTCATTAGCTTCTTTTTCAGCGTCCAAAGCCTTTGCTTTTGCTTCTGCTTTCTCTTTAGCTAATTTTTGCTCTTTTGTAGATACTTTGTTAGCTTTCTCTTCTACCCAAGCATTGAACTTAGCCTCTGCTTGTTCTTCGGTCAAAGCTCCTTTGGCAACTCCACCAAGCAAGTGGTATTTAAGCAATACCCCTTTGTAAGAAAGAATACGACGTGCTGTGTCGCTAGGTTGTGCTCCGTTTTTCAACCATTTTACAGCTGCATCTACATCTATTTCAATCTGAGCAGGATTGCTGACAGGATTGTAAGTTCCTAACTTTTCAAGGAATTTACCATCTCTTTTTGCACGTGAATTAGCAGCTACAATCCAATAGAAAGGCTTGCCTTTTTTTCCGTGACGTTGTAATCTAATTTTTACTGGCATAAAAAATTTAATTAGTGAGGTTCACGACCTCGTTATTAATTCGGGCGCAAAAGTAATAAATTTTTTCATATTCACAACGTTCTTACATAAAAAAGTTTTACTTTTGCATTCTGAATTCGTAATAGCAGCTCTCTATTACCTTTGAACAAACTATGAAAATATCATTTAAAAACGACTATTCCGAAGGGGCTCACCCTTCTATTTTAAACCGAATGTTAGAAAGCAACCTCGAACAACAACAAGGATATGGTTGTGATACTTATACTAATAAAGCAAAAGCTCTTATTGCCGAAAAACTAAATAATCCTCAAAGTAAAATATATTTCGTAAGCGGAGGTACACAAGCCAATCTCTTAGCATTAGGAGCAATGTTACGTCCTTATGAGAGCGTTATTACTTGCGAAACCTCTCATATTTGCGATAGCGAAACAGGTGCTATCGAAGCTACCGGACATAAAATACACCTCACCCCCGCAATAGATGGCAAAATACAACTTGATGATATTCGTGAAGTAGCTACTTGTTACACCAATTTTCCTCATCAAGTAGTGCCCCGATTAGTATATATTTCCAATGCTACCGAAGTAGGCTCTATCTATACGCTTCAAGAATTAAAAGATTTGTACCACCTGTGTCAAGAACTAAACCTTTTACTCTATATCGATGGAGCGCGTTTAGCTCACGCTCTCAATGCTTCTGGCAATGATATTACTTGGGAAGATTTAGCTCGTTATACCGATGCTTTCTATATAGGAGCTACTAAAAATGGGGCAATAATGGGAGAAGCAATTGTTTTAAACAATCCTGAACTTCAATTGGGCTTTGAGTACCATATCAAACAAAAAGGGGCTTTACTTGCCAAAGGAAGGTTTCTCGGCATACAGTTCTTGGAGCTTTTCCAAAACAATTTATTTAACGAATTAGCCCTTCACGCAAATGCTCAAGCTAAACGTATCCAAGACGCTTTTATAGAAAAAGGAGTACACTTCTTGTCGCATACTCCTACTAATCAGGTGTTCCCTATTCTCACTAATGAGCAAGTAGCTCTTCTCCAAAGGCAATTCGATTTTTATATATGGAAGAAAGTCGATGAAACCCATACTGCCATACGTCTTATCACTTCTTGGGCTACTAAACCAGAAAATGTGGATACTCTCATTAACGTTATTAAAAAACTATAGCTTTTTATAAGCGATAAGATTTTACTGCCTCTACAAAAGCAATAGCGTTTTCTACGGGCACATTAGGTAAGATACCGTGCCCTAAGTTAGCGATATAATGGTCTTTTCCAAAAGCATCTATCATCTCTTTCACCTTCTGTTTGATTTCGGCAGGAGGTGCTAAGAGTCGTGAGGGGTCGAAGTTACCTTGTAATACTTTTTTACCTCTTGTAAGTTCGCGCGCTATTTCAGGAGCACACGTCCAGTCTACGCCCAAAGCAGCTACATTAGAAGTCGCCATTTCAGGCAAAGCATACCAACAGCCTTTCGCGAAGACAATCACTTTGGTAAAAGGAGCAAGAGCTTCTACTATCTGGTTGAGGTATTGCCACGAGAATGTGCGATAGTCGTTAGGAGCTAACACTCCTCCCCAGCTATCAAAAAGCTGTACGGCATCTACCCCTGCTTTTACTTTTTCTTTCAGGTAAAGAATCGTTGTGTCAGTAATCTTTTGCAATAAGCTATGTGCTACCGAAGACTGCGTAAAACAAAGCTCCTTAGCCGTCGAAAAATCACGTGAACCTGAGCCTTCCACCACATAACAGAAAATCGTCCAAGGCGAACCCGCAAAGCCAATTAAGGGCACACGATTGTTCAGCATTTGCTTAGTGAGCTTTACTGCCTCCATTACGTAGCCCAAACGCTCTTCAATATTAGGCACAATTACTTGTTCCACATCTTTAGCTGTACGGATAGGCTTAGGCAACCACGGTCCCACGCCTTTTTTCATTTCTACTTCTATATTCATAGCCTGAGGCACTACCAATATGTCCGAAAACAATATCGCAGCATCTACCCCTACTATATCTACCGGTTGTACGGTGATTTCCGCAGCCAGCTCCGGTGTCTGACAGCGCGTAAAGAAGTCGTATTTATCGCGTAAAGCTCTAAATTCGGGCAAATAGCGTCCTGCTTGACGCATCATCCACACAGGCGGTCGTTCAGTAACCTCACCGTTGAGTACTCTTAAGAATAAGTCGTTTTGTATCATATTTTAATTTACATAAAGAAGACTGCCCAAGAACAAAGTTCATTGGACAGTCGTTATAAAAGGAATAATAACTTTTAAATGCTTTTGATAATAGTAACAAAATCATCAGCTTTAAGGGCAGCCCCACCTATGAGTCCGCCATCTACATCTTCTTTTGCAAAGATTTCTTTTGCATTATCCGGTTTTACACTACCTCCATACAAGATGGATACTTTATCAGCAACCCCTTTGCCATATTTGTCAGCAATAGTTTTACGAATAAAGTGGTGAATTTCTTGTGCTTGGTCAGGAGTAGCGGTTTCGCCTGTACCAATAGCCCATACAGGTTCGTAAGCCAATACAATATGTTGCCAAGCCTCAGCAGGCAAGTGGAACAAACCATTTTTGATTTGGCTACCTACCACATCAAAGTGCTTATTAGCTTTGCGGTCAGCTAACTCTTCACCAATACAGAACACTACACGCATATTGTGTTTAAGGGCTGTGTTCACTTTTTTAGCTAAACTCTCATCAGTTTCGTTAAAGTAAGCACGGCGCTCAGAGTGTCCTAAAATAGTAGTTTTTACCCCAATACTGCCTAACATTTCAGCCGAAATCTCTCCCGTGTAAGCACCGTTTTCAGCAAAGTGCATATTTTGCGCAATTACTTCGATGTGGCTACCTTTTACTGCTTCTACAGCTGGAATAAGGTTTACAAAGGTAGGGGCAATCATTACCTCAGTATTTGTTTGAGGTACTTTTTTTAATAGGTCGGAAATAAGTGCTAACGACTTGTTAAGGTCGTTGTTCATTTTCCAGTTCCCTGCTACAATTTTTTTTCTCATATAATGAACTTTTTATTTTCTAACATCTCGGCAAAGATATAAATAATTTATCAATTAGCAAAATTACTGATGAACACTACTAACGAATTACCTAATTAGCTAATTTATATTGTTTCTAATAGAATATTGCCATATCTTTGCCTCGTCTTTTAAAAGCGATTGCTTTTCAAGCACAAAGTTGAACCATAAAGATTATTTAATTTAGAATTATTTTTGTCGGTAAGCGATGGGAATCTGCTTACCGGCTTTTTTATACGTTAAAGCGGAAGTGCATAATGTCGCCGTCTTTCACGATATATTCTTTACCTTCCACGCGCATTTTACCAGCTTCTTTTACTTTAGCCTCACTGCCATAAGTAATAAAATCATTATAAGCGATTACCTCAGCACGAATAAATCCTTTCTCAAAATCGGTGTGAATTACCCCTGCGGCTTGAGGAGCAGTGTCTCCTTGATGAATCGTCCACGCACGCACTTCTTTTACCCCTGCGGTGAAATAAGTTTGTAGGTTCAGCAGGTGATAAGTTGCACGAATCAGTTTAGAGGCTCCTGGTTCTTCTAAACCTATATCCTCCAAGAACATTTGGCGTTCTTCGTAACTTTCCAATTCGGTGATGTCAGCTTCAGTGGCTACTGCCAATACAATCACTTCGGCATCTTCACCTTTTACGGCATTTTTCACTTGTTCCACATAAGCGTTCCCATTTTTAGCCGATTTTTCATCTACATTGCACACATATAGCACAGGCTTGGTAGTGAGCAGTTGGAAGCTGTCCAGCAATTCTTTTTCTTCATCGCTTACTTGCACCGCACGAGCCGAAACACCCGTGAGCAATGCCTCCTTTACACGGTTGAGCAAGTCCATTTCTTTTGCCGCTTTCTTATCGCCTGCTTTCGCTGCACGCGTTACTTTCTCCAAGCGTTTTTCAACCGTTTCAAGGTCTTTTAACTGCAATTCTATATCAATAGTTTCTTTATCGCGTATAGGGTCTACACTTCCATCAACGTGAACAATGTTGTCATTCTCAAAACAACGCAATACGTGAATAATCGCATTACACTCACGTATATTTCCCAAAAATTGGTTACCCAAACCTTCGCCTTTACTGGCGCCTTTCACCAGTCCAGCTATGTCTACAATCTCTACTGTTGCAGGCATTACACGCTCAGGTTTTACAAGGCTTTCGAGTTTCTCTAAACGGGGATCAGGTACGTTTACAACACCCAAGTTGGGCTCTATAGTACAAAAAGGGAAGTTAGCACTCTGTGCTTTAGCATTTGATAAACAATTAAATAAAGTAGACTTCCCCACGTTGGGCAGTCCTACAATTCCTGCTTTCATATATATTTATTGTATAATTTTAGGGTGCAAAAGTACGGTAAATAACAATAATGACAAATATTCTAATAATACTATTTTATCAATGAGGTAATTTCTTAATACTTCTCCTGTATTCCATCACCATCTCGTCAATTACTTCTTTTACGCTTTGCACCTGGGTAATGAGACTCGCTACTTGCCCTATTTCTAGCTCGCCTTGTTCTACGTCTCCTTCAAACATTCCTTGTTTGGTACGGCGATTACCTACTAAGGCTTTAAGGTTTTCGACAGTAGCTTGCTGAGTGTTGTAGAGCTCTTTTACTTCCTTATAGAAGCCGTTTTTAAGCAAACGTACAGGAGCTAATTCCTTTAACGTAAGTTCTGTATCACCTTCGCCAGCTGCTACTATTCTTTCTTTAAAATTAGGGTGTACAGAAGCCTCGGTAGTAGCTACAAACCTACTGCCTATTTGTACCCCTTCGGCTCCTAAGGCAAGAGCAGCAAGCATTCCGCTACCTGTAGCAATTCCTCCTGCAGCAATGAGAGGAATATCTAATACTTTGCGCACAGCAGGAATGAGTACCATTGTGCTAGTTTCTTCACGTCCGTTGTGACCACCCGCTTCAAAGCCCTCAGCTACCACAGCATCTACGCCAGCAACTTGGGCTTTAAGGGCAAACTTACTACTACTCACTACGTGAGCTACTTTTATGCCTTCTTTTTGCAATAAAGAGGTATAGGTAGCTGGATTTCCTGCTGAAGTAAATACAATCTTTACCCCTTCGCGCAAAATCACTTCAATAGCTTTGTCCATTTCGGGGTACATAATAGGAATATTCACCCCAAAAGGTTTATCGGTAGCCGCTTTACACTTACGTATGTGTTCTGCAAGGGTTTCGGGGTGCATAGAGCCTGCGCCCAATAGTCCTAAACCGCCTGCATTGCTCACTGCTGAAGCTAATCGCCAACCACTTGCCCATATCATTCCTCCCTGAATAATAGGATATTGAATATTAAAAAGTTCTGTAATACGTGTTTTCATTGTCTACAATTTAAGATTGTTATTCTCATCGAACTCCCAAAAAGGATTATAAGCGACTTCAAACACATAACCGTCTAAATCTTTAAAGTAACCGCTATAGCCACCCCAAAATACTTTTTGAGCAGGTTTTATTATAGTTGCTCCTAATTCTTTAACTTTGGCTAATACAGCGTCTACTTCCGCTTCTGAGGTAGCATTGTAGCTGATAGTCATTCCTGCAAACGAACTTGGCTCATAAGGCAAAGTAGTATCTTCTGAAAGTTCTTCTAAGGGGTAAAGCCCCAATACGATGCCTCCCAAAGGAAAAAGAGCATAGTCGTCCATACTTTTATTTGACTTTTGCCAACCTAAGCCTTCGTAGAAACTAAGGGCTTTTTGAAAATCGCGAACGCCCAAAGTAATCAAAGTAAATTTTTGTCTCATACTATTGATTTGTTAAAAGTTCTTTTTCTTTTTTAGATACTTTGGCGAGTACTTCTTCGTAAGAATGTTGTACCATTTCTTCAATAAGAGAGGGAGGAAGGCTCTCTACCAAAACTGTATTCCAAAGTTTTTTGTTTAAGTGATAGCCTGCTATAATCTTTTCAGGGTATTGCTCACGAAGCTCCAAAGCGCGCTCAGGGTTGCATTTGAGACTTGCCCTCAAAGGGACGCTTTCTAAATTCGTAAGCACAAATATCCTTCCACAAATGCGAAAAGCCAATATGTCCTCGCCGAAAGGCATATCTTCAGTAGTATGTGGTAAGGACAAACAAAGGTCTCTGAAAGTTTCTAAGTTCATTGTTTTAGGTAAGAGATAAGATAAAAGGGTTGCCTATTATTCAAGACAACCCTTTATTTTATACATTCATTTGTTAATTTACAAATATACTAATCAATTAAGCTTTTGAGGTAAGTGATTTGAAGAATACAAAACCAAAACCTAGGGTAAGCATACAGTGGAATGGGAACATACCAAAGTCGTTAAGACGAACGGCACTGTATAATCCAAAGAGGAAATACAACATTAGTAAGAATTCTACTATCATATTAGGCGATAGTTTGGTATTGATGTATTTGTTGTTTTTCCAGCTATCGGAGAGTGCATTGATATTGAATTTAGGGGTACGCACAAACTCACTGCGTTTACCTGTGTGTCCTTCGAGTACTGCAACAGTGTTATGGAAAGAGAAACCTAAGGCTACTGAGAAGAACGTTACAAACAGTTTGATGTAGTTTAAAAAGTCGTCGAAGGTCTTTCCTTGCAGGTTCTTATAAGTAAACCAATAGCAAATAAACAAGATAACAGTACTAATGATAAAGAAACTAGTAATGTGGAATATCCACGCTAAATGTCCGTATTGATTTTTGATGTACAACATAGGGATACTAAGGACTGATACCACAAATACCCATAAGAACATAGAGCTATTGAGGAGGTGCATTACCCCGTGAAATTTGGTTTTCCAACCTATGTTTTTAGCTGCTAATACACGGCTTACTGTTTTACGGAAGTTCTCAGCTCCTCCTTTGTTCCAGCGGAACTGTTGAGAGCGTGCTGCTGAAATAACTACTGGAAGCTCGGCAGGCGTTTCTACATCTTCCAAATATTTGAATTTCCAATTTTTTAATTGAGCGCGATAACTAAGGTCGAGGTCTTCGGTAAGGGTGTCGCCTTCCCAGTTACCTGCATCGTAAATGCACGCTTTACGCCAAATACCTGCTGTACCGTTGAAGTTGATAAAATATCCTTTAGAATTACGCCCTACTTGTTCAAGAGTGAAATGGACATCAAGAGCGAGAGCTTGTATTTTAGTAAGGATAGAATAATTGCGGTTGATGTGCCCCCAGCGAGTTTGTACTACGCCTATTTCAGGGTCTTTGAAGTATACTACTGTACGTTTAAGCCAATCGGGTTGAGGCATAAAGTCGGCATCGAAGATGGCAACAAAATCACCTTTGGCAATAGCTAACCCTTCTTTAAGAGCACCAGCCTTAAAGCCTTCGCGATTGGTGCGACGAATGTGCTTAATATCTAAGCCTGTAGCTTGTAGTTCTTTTATGATTTCAGCGGTTTCGGCTACTGATTCGTCGGTAGAGTCATCGAGCACTTGAATTTCGAGTTTGGTACGAGGGTACTCCAATTTTGCGATATTTTCGAGCAAACGACGTACTACATACTTCTCGTTGTAAAGTGGTAGCTGGATGGTTACGTACGGAATCTCCTTAGGGTCAAGCAAGTTAAACTTAGGAGCCTCGTCGTTTTGTTTGCGATGTTTGAGATAGTTCAGTAGCAAACTAAGCATTGAAAGGCTATATAAGAAAATGCCTACTAATGCTGTACAATAGATAATAATAATCGCGTAATTGATAATTGTTGCCATAAATTATTGTTTTATGTTCTTTCTTTTAGATTTTGCAAATGTACGTGTTTTTTTGAAAACACCAAGCAAAAAAGAAATTATTTTTTAAGAAATCTCTCTTTTTTCTAAACTAATAAACTGTATATCAATAATTAGCTTTGAAGTTGTTTTATGACTGTACGTACTGATATAAAACCAATTTCTTCTTCTCGAATATCTTTAAGAGCTATCCACCGGAGTTCTTTTATTTCATCGGGGGCTACAATATGTACCTCTTCGGCTTTGAGCTCGCATTCAAAAAAGATATCCATAGTGCGGTAGGGTACATTTTTGTACAGATAATTATTGGGGTAGGTGGTGATGAAGCGCAGTTGCTCAGGTTTGATGATGAGTCCCATTTCTTCCTTTACTTCGCGACAAGCTGCTTCTTGAGCCGTTTCGTTGGGGTCGATAAAACCGCCTGGGAGGTCGAGTTTTCCTTTGTCGGGGTTCATATTACGGACTGTAAATAGTATTTTATCTTTATGCTTGAACACTACTGCTACTGCGGCGGCAATATTGTGGAAATAGGTAAAACCGCAATCGTGGCAGAAAAAGCGCACATTATTGGGAAATTCGATGTTTGTAGAAGTACAATTCGGGCAATGTTTAAATATGCTTTCCATAGTTTTTGGGTGTTTTCTAAAATTAGGTGAATGTTGAGATAACAGATTTTTAAGGTTAGAAAAATATTCTGTATACCTATCTTGGACAAACCTTATACGAATCTTGGACGAATCTTGGACGATAGCTATATCTGTGGTATCACTGTGTAAAGGGTGTTTTGTAGAAAAATTTTCTACATCTTATAGGGCTTCACTTATAAAAATAACTTTTTGTACTTGTTGTCTTTTTTTATTAGGCGACAAATGTACTAAATTTTGTTATCTGAAAAAAATAATTTGTAAAAATAGTTTTTAATTGTTTTTTTAGTTGTACCTTTGCAGAGAAATTAAAAGCGTAATTCTATGGATATATTACTCAAGTCGGCAAAGATTATTGATGAAGAGAGTGCCTATCACTGTGCTGTAAAAGATATTTTAATTTCAGATGGGGTTATTAAGCAGATATCCAATCATATTGCTGCCGAAGGGGTAGATAAGGTACTGGAAAACACTTATATATCACAAGGTTGGACGGATAGCAGTGTTTGCTTTGGCGAACCAGGCTTTGAAGAGCGGGAGACCTTAGAGAATGGAATGCTTACGGCACAGAGAAGTGGTTTTACACACGTGCTCGTCAATCCGCTTACTCACCCGGTAGCCGACAACAAGCAAGCTGTAATGTATATCAAAGAAAAAACGAAGCATTTTGCTACTACCGCTCACCCTATTGGGGCACTAACGGTAGAGAGCAAGGGGGAATTTCTTGCCGAGCTTTACGATATGCAAAATGGAGGGGCTGTGGCTTTTGGTGATTATAAGAAGCCTATACACAACAGCAACCTGCTGAAAATAGCCTTGCAGTATACACAGCCTTTCGGTGGTATTGTTATTTCTTTTCCTAACGATGCTAAAATTATGGGTAAAGGTGTGGTGAATGAGCACATAGAAAGCACACGATTAGGACTAAAAGGTATTCCTGCTTTGGCTGAAGAACTGTGTGTAGCGCGTGATTTGGCTATATTAGAATACGCAGGGGGGAAGTTACATATTCCTACTATATCCACAGCAAAATCGGTAGCGCTTATTGAGGAGGCAAAAAACAAAGGATTGGACGTGACTTGTAGCGTAGCTATCCATAATATTCAGTTTACTGACGAGGTTTTAGAAGGGTTTGATACCAATTACAAGGTGTTGCCCCCTTTGCGCGATACTGAAAATGTAAAGGAACTAAGAGACGCCTTACAAAGAGGAGTGATAGACTTTGTTACCTCTGACCATAATCCGTTGGACATAGAACTCAAATTTAAAGAGTTTGACCTTGCCTCGTTTGGAACTATTGGGTTAGAAAATGTGTGGGGTGTGCTGAGTCAGTATACAACTGTTGAAAGAGCGGTAACACTGCTTACCTCGGCGCGCAAACGTTTCGGGATACCTACTACGCCCATAGCTGAAAATACAGAAGCTGACGTTACTATCTTTACTCCCGAAGGAGAGACTGTTTTTACAAAAGAGATGATATTATCGGCTTCAAAGAATAGTGCTTTTATAGGTGCGACGATGAAAGGGAAAGTATTGGGGATTATTGCCCACAGACAAGAAATATTGAACGATGGAGTTTAAGAAATGTCTTACCTTTGTTATAGGGAGCTTGATTTTATTATTTACAAACTGTTACTTTAAAACAAAGAAAAAAACAATGGAAACACATAAAAAACTACCTTTAGAATACGTAATTCGCGAACCACAGGTAAGGACTAAACGTTCACCTGTAATATTTATGTTGCACGGTTATGGGAGCAATGAGGAAGACCTTTTCTCCTTTGCCGATGAATTACCCAAAGAATACACGATTATATCATTGCGTGCGCCTTATAATTTAACCTCATTTGGTTATGCGTGGTATATGATTAACTTTGATGAAGACCAAGCCTATTGGAGCGATAATGAGCAGGCTATTGAATCGCGTGAATTAATAATGAGATGTATTGATGAGGCTTGTAAGGTATATGATTTGGATACTAGAAATATAAACCTCTTAGGATTCAGTCAGGGGAGTATATTGAGTATGGCTATTGCGATATCTTATCCTAAGAAAATACGCAGAGTAATAGCACTGAGTGGTTACTTAAATGAGGATATCTTGAAAGACGGATATAAGAAAGAGAACCATTCGGCTACGCACTTTTACGTATCGCACGGCACCAGTGACCAAGTAATACCTGTGGAATGGGACAGGAAAACTCCTGAGTTTTTAAAATCGATAGGGGCTAAATGCACTTATGAAGAGTTTCCGATAGGGCACGGTGTATCACCACAAAACTTTTATTCATTCCGTGAATGGCTTAGTAAATATTGATTTATGGACAAAGCAACACTTAAATCAGAATATAATATATTCAAGCAAAAGGCTTATATTATTATCTATGGGACGAATACACGCTTAGGTAAACTATTTGACCTTGTGCTGTTGTCGCTCATTACTATCAGTGTGATAATGGTAATGCTTGAAACCGTAAAGGGTGTTGACTACCATTTGCACGGTTTGTTAGTGTTTATGGAGTGGGTGATAACCGTTTTCTTCTCGCTTGAATATATCTTGCGCATTATTACCAATAAAAAGCCTTATAAATATATTTTTAGTATGTATGGCATTATAGACCTCATTGCTATTTTGCCGATGTACATATCTTTCTTCGCTCCTGGTGCAAAGGCAATATCAGTAGTGAGGGCTTTGCGCTTATTGCGTATTTTCCGTATCTTGGATTTAGCGAGTTTTATGAAGCAAGGGGAGGAGCTGAAAATGGCTTTGCGCACTAGCCGAGACAAAATTCTTATCTTCATTTATTTCATATCGGTGATTTGTATACTCTTAGGGTCAGTAATGTATGTAGTGGAAGGACACCAGAACGGGTTTAGCAGTATCCCACGCGGTGTTTACTGGTGTATTGTAACAATGACTACCGTAGGCTTTGGAGATATAGCTCCGCAAACTACATTGGGACAGCTGATAGCTTCGTTTGTAATGATATTGGGTTATGGCGTTATTGCGGTACCTACGGGTATTGTTACTGCTGAATATACCCATATGAAAAAGAAACATTCTATTGAGGGGAGCAAAAAGCAACACGAAGAGAATGAGGTTGCTGGAAAATTGGTTTGCAAACGATGTTCTTTTGACAAACATTTGCAGGGGGCTAAATATTGTAGCCAATGTGGTAGTGAGTTAATACTCCAAAAGAGCAATCACGATGAAGCATAAAAAAATACTTTTGAGTGTGGTAGGACCTACTGCTATTGGAAAAACGCGAATGGCTATAGCCTTAGCACAACACTTCGGTACTGAAATCATCTCTTGCGACTCACGTCAGTTTTTTAAGGAGCTTTCTATAGGCACAGCAGTTCCTTCGCCCTATGAATTAGCTCAGGCAAAGCACCATTTCATTCAGCATAAATCTATTTTTGAGCCTTATTCGGTAGGTGATTTTGAGCGCGATGCTATTAGCTTGCTCAACACACTTTTTAGAACTCACGGTGTGGTAGTAATGGTAGGAGGAAGTGGACTTTATGCCAATGCAGTGCTCAGTGGGTTAGATGATTTTCCTGAAACCGATGAACAGATAAGAAAAGAGCTGAATGCGCAGTATAAAGCAGAAGGCATTGTTTTTTTGCAACAAAAGCTAAAAACTTTAGACCCTGTGCAATACGAGAAAATAGATACAAATAATCCGCAACGAATGATACGTGCCTTAGAAGTGTGTATGGTAACAGGGAAGCCTTATTCGTCTTTTTTAAACAAAAAAGAAACGGTGAGAGACTTTGAGAGCATACAAGTAGGACTTACGGCAGAACGAGAGGTGCTTTACAATCGCATTGATGAGCGAGTAGAGCAAATGCTTGAAGATGGGTTGCTTATAGAAGCACAAGATATGTATCCGCACAAGGAACTCAATGCCTTGCAGACAGTAGGCTACAAGGAGTTATTTGCTTTTTTTGAAGGGAAGACCTCGTTTGGCTTTGCGATAGAGGAAATTAAGAAGAACACTCGTCGATTTGCTAAGCGACAATTTACGTGGTTTCACAAAGATAGTTCTATACATTGGTTTGATTATAGGACAACGGTGGAGGAAGTTCTTCAGAAAACCACAATGCCAATAATACCAGAAATGCCAATTATTGAAGGTAAAAGATAAAAGGTAAAGTGCGAGGTCGTAGCACGATAGGCAGGTGATGAAAAGACTAGTGAGAAGCCCCCGAACCCCCGAAGGGGGACAAGCCTTAAAGAGAAATTGATAAAGGCTATCGGTCTGAAAGACAAAACTTATTCGAAAATAGAGCGAAACCGAATCAAGCCTAAGAGAAACAAAAGACGAAGCGAGCCACATAGGCAGGTGTAATTAGCAAATTAGCAAAATTGAGAATTAGCAAATGGAGGCGGGAGAATGAAATAATGTAGATATGGAGAGCTTATAGGAAAGACGAACAAAAGACGAAGAAAGGACGAACAAAAGACGAACAAAAGACGAACAAAGAACGAAGGGAAGGCGGAGTTAAAACAAACCTAAGAAGGAGGATAGAGGAAGATATTTTGAAGTAAAAAAGGTGTGTTTGATTTGAGGAATGATAGAAGTATTGTAAAAAATATTATCTTTGCCCCGAAATTTGTAATTGATAACTAATGAAAAAATTGATTTTATTAGCTTTTGCACTACTGGCATTGCAATCTTGTAGTGTAACAAATACCTTTACATTTCATAAAGATGCTACCATTTCTACCGATATGGCAGTAGATATGAGTGAAATGCTTGCTATGCAAGCGAAGGCAAAACAAGGAGAAAACAGTTTGAAAAACGTGAATATGCCCGAATTTCCAAAAGAATGGCAATCGGTTTACGACTTTCAAAAAACAGTAGAAAAGGATAGCATTCCTGCTGATAAAGCCGAATTGCTGAAACGCGCAGCTATTAAAGGACTTTTTAAAGACAATAAGGAAGTAGGTTTTCAGGTTAGGTTCGACCATTTTGCGCCTGAAGAATACGCTTCAATCACCGCCGCTATTGATAGAGGGACACGCAATAACAACCCTTTGAGTATTTCGGCTTTTAAATGGGACGGCAAGGAGTTGCGCCTCAATATTGCTGCTTTGGAACAAAATACAGATGATGAAGAGCAAGCAGAGCGCGTAGCACAGATGAAGAAGATGTTTAATATTGATATCAATAATACGCTTGTATTCGAGGGCAAAATAAAGAAGATAAAAGGCAAACACCCTTATATTGAGAAAATAGATGCTCACACCGTGAAAATTGATTTAAAAGCCACTGATGGCAAAAAGAAAAAGAGACGCGATAAAGAGATTGTAATCGTTATTAAATAGTTTTTATCTCTTACCACTTAACTATTACTTAAAATGTTATATTATTTATTAGAAAACCTTGAAAAATATTACGACTTTCCAGGGTCGGGGCTTTATAAATACTTATC
Organism: Capnocytophaga sp. oral taxon 902; assembly: GCF_013394735.1. Lineage (NCBI taxonomy): Bacteria > Pseudomonadati > Bacteroidota > Flavobacteriia > Flavobacteriales > Flavobacteriaceae > Capnocytophaga > Capnocytophaga sp. oral taxon 902. Next base: position 371,053 of record NZ_CP058261.1, on the reverse strand, counting down.
GTTTCGCGCAGGTTTGGCTTTAATGCTTTCCTTGCTTATTTCTACCATCTATGGGAAGCGTATTATTCGCCTCCTACAACGCAAACAGATAGGCGAGACGGTGCGAGACTTAGGGCTTACGGGGCAGAATGAGAAAGCAGGCACTCCTACTATGGGGGGGATTATCATTATTCTTGCCACGCTTATTCCTGTACTGCTGTTGGCTAAGTTAGATAACGTATATACCCTATTGCTACTCATCACTACTGTGTGGATGGGAGCTATTGGCTTTGTCGATGATTATATCAAGACTTTCCGCAAGAATAAAGACGGACTGAAAGGACGTTTCAAAATATTAGGACAAATAGGCTTAGGAATTATCGTAGGGGCGACGCTCTATTTTAATGATAATGTAACTATTAAGAGTGAGAAAACAGGTATTGGGCGAACACGTACTGAAGTAGTAGCAGAAACAGCCACAGAGAATTTTGTTCCAGAAGTGAAATCGACGAAAACTACTATTCCGTTTGTGAAGAATAACGAGTTTGACTATGCTGACCTGATTGCGTGGGCAGGAGATAATTATCATCATTATGTGTGGCTGGTGTTTATTCCCATTGTGATTCTTATTGTTACAGCGGTTTCTAACGGTGCGAACCTTACTGATGGTATAGACGGATTGGCAGCGGGAAGCTCGGCTATTATAGTCCTGACATTAGGGTTATTTGCGTGGATTTCGGGTAACATTATTTTCTCGGAATACTTAAACATTATGTATATCCCAAGAGTAGGGGAGATGACAGTATTCATAGCCGCTTTTGCAGGAGCTTTGGTGGGCTTTTTGTGGTATAATACCTATCCTGCCCAAGTGTTTATGGGCGATACAGGGAGTTTGACCATAGGCGGGATTATAGCTGTGATAGCCATAGCAGTACGCAAAGAACTCTTGTTGCCTGTGCTCTGTGGTATCTTCCTCATTGAAAACTTATCGGTGATATTGCAAGTGGTTTACTTTAAATATACGAAGAAAAAGTATGGTGAAGGTAGACGTATCTTCTTGATGTCGCCTTTACACCACCATTACCAAAAGAAGGGGTATCACGAGAGTAAAATAGTGATGCGCTTTCTTATTGTAGGGATTTTCTTAGCGGTGATTAGCATTGTAACGCTGAAATTGAGATAAGAGCTCAATTAAAAGCTTGGATGTATTAGAGAATAAAAAAATGAAAAGCGCCTAAATAATCTGATTATTTAGGCGCTTGACTTTTATATTGATGTTATTGCGTCTTTGAGTTGAGCTAAGGCTTGCCTTACCACACTACGCGGACAAGCTAAATTGATGCGCATATAGCCATTGCCTTCTTCACCATAAATACTACCGTCATTTAAGGCTAAGTGCGCCCTATTGGTACATAGAGCGACTATATCTTTTTGGTTGAGCTGTAACGCACTGAAATCAATAAACACTAAATAAGAGGCTTGAGGTATGATGACTTTTAGTTGAGGTATGTTTTCCTTGATATAACTTACCACTTCATCAATATTACCTTGAACGTAGGTGAGCATTTGTTGTAACCATTCTTCGCCTTTGTTATAGGCTGCTACAACGGTATTAAAAGCAAAGACATTGCCGGCAGCCAATTCGTTCCCTTCTACATAGCTTTCGAAGCGACGACGCAGGGTAGGATTAGCAATTACCGCATAAGAGGTAGCTAAGCCTGCCATATTAAAAGCCTTACTGGGAGATGCAAATACAACGGAGTTCTGTTTAGCTTCTTCGCTTACTGAGGCAAACGGAATGTGCTCGTAGGGAAGTAAGGTAAGGTCGGCGTGGATTTCGTCAGCTACTATTATTACGTTGTTCTGAGCACAGATAGTTGCTACTTTTTCGAGTTCTTCGCGCGTCCATACACGTCCGCCAGGGTTATGAGGGTGACAGAAGAGAAAGAGCTTACAGCCTTTTATCTTTTTTTCGAAGAGTTTAAAATTGATGTGATATTGCCCATCTTTCAGCTCTAATGGACAGTTTACTAATTCGCGATGGTTATTGCGGATTACCTGAGCGAAAGGATTATATACAGGTTGCTGAATCATCACCTTTTCACCACGCTGAGTAAATGCCTGTACTGCCATTGCCAAAGCTGGTACTACCCCAGGTACGAATGAAATCATTTCTTTGGTAATCGTCCACTTATGACGGCGCTTTTGCCAACTGATAATGGCTTCATACCAACTTTCGGGTTTCGCTGTGTAGCCAAACACTTCACATTCCATACGTTTTTTCATCACTTCCACTATGAAAGGAGGTGTTTTAAAATCCATATCGGCTACCCACATAGGAAGCAAATCGGTGCGTCCCCAGCGGGGGGCTAATGCTTCTAACTTGAGAGCATCGGTGTGTTTTCTGCAAACTACTTCGTCAAAATTATAATTCACTTTTTAATGATTAATGTTTAATGGTTAATGATTAATATGTTACGTGTTATCGGATATCTATTAGGAAACTCTTACTATTTGGGCACCGAGGGCTTTGAGTCGTCCGTCGATGTTTTCGTAACCACGGTCTATTTGTTCTATATTGTAAATGGTAGAGGTGCCTTTGGCTGAAAGAGCTGCAATAAGCAAGGCTATACCGGCACGAATATCAGGTGAGGTCATTAGGGTTGCGCGCAAAGGTGAACGGAAATCATTACCGATAACGGTAGCGCGGTGAGGGTCGCATAGTATAATTTTAGCGCCCATATCTATCAGTTTATCGATAAAGAATAGCCTACTCTCAAACATCTTTTGGTGAATAAGCACTTCCCCACGAGCTTGGGTAGCGACTACCAGCACGATACTGAGTAGGTCGGGGGTAAAACCAGGCCAAGGGGCATCGGCTACGGTTAGGATAGAGCCATCGATATAATTTTGGATTTCATAGCCGTTAGTATGAGCGGAGATATGAATATCGTCGTTTTTCTTTTCGAAGGTAATACCTAATTTCTGGAAGATAGTAGGCATAATACCCAAATGCTCCCAGCCTACATTCTTAATGGTAATTTCACTGCGAGTCATAGCAGCTAAGCCTATCCAACTACCTATTTCAATCATATCGGGGAGGATAGTGTGTGTACAACCCTCTAAGCGTTCTACCCCGTTGATAGTAACGAGGTTGGAACCGATACCTTGTATATCAGCTCCCATAGCGTTGAGCATATGGCAGAGTTGTTGTACATAGGGCTCGCAAGCTGCGTTATAAATAGTTGTAGTGCCTTCGGCTAATACGGCAGCCATAATGATATTGGCAGTACCTGTAATAGAGGCTTCTTCTAAAAGCATATAGCTTCCTTTTAGTTTCTCGGCTACTACACTATAAGTAAAGTTATTCTCATCATATTCGAAGTGGGCACCTAATTTGATGAACCCTTCGAAGTGGGTGTCGAGGCGACGGCGACCTATTTTATCACCTCCCGGTTTAGGAATATAGCCTACTCCAAAACGCGTGAGCAGAGGGCCTACTATCATAATAGAACCTCGCAGGGCTTGCCCTTCGGTATGAAAAGCCTCAGACTTTAAATAGTCTATATTGATATCGTCGGCTTGAAAGCTATAAGTACCTTTCCCGAGCTTTTGGATTTTGACTCCTAAATTCTCGAGCAAAGAAATTAGTTTATTCACATCTTGAATATCGGGAATGTTGTGAATGGTAACTTTTTGGTCGGTGAGTAAAACTGCACAAAGTACTTGTAGAGCTTCGTTTTTAGCTCCTTGTGGTGTAATACTTCCTTTGAGGGTATGTCCACCTTCTATTTTAAAAACGCCCATTGTTATTTTTTTTATTGGTTGAGAATATTCTTTTAGCTTGCTGAGGTTGCGGTTGAGGAGAGCGTTTAGTTAGATTTTGCTTCGTGCGGATAAGGTCACGACTATTAGTAAGGTCTTCGTTAGCCTTTCTCAAATCAATTTGCCCGTTACTCAGTTCGTATAGATGTTCAAAAACTACGCTATCGTCTACGCTTTCCTTATTCCAAGTGAGGAAGCATTTCTTCATATGGTTAGCGATAGAATACTCTAAAGCTTCACGTAGGTCGCCTTTTTCCCAATTTACGCAAGTGTTTATCATACGAATAATTACGTTGCCGTAGAAGCGGTAGCGGGGATGTGCTTGAGGGTATCTAAGTCTTTCGGGGTGTTTATGAAGTGTGGAAGGCGTGGGTTTTTCATAAGGGGAATCGACGTCTAACTGAAAATTGGACATTATAAAGAGCTGGTCCCAAAGTTTATGTTGGAAATCAGGGACGTCGCGCAAGTGAGGGAATAAGTTTCCCATTACGGCGACGATACTTCGAGCCGTTTTATTACGTGTATCGCGGTCTTTAAGGAGTACCGCTTTTTCTATCATTTTTTGAATGTGTCGCCCGTATTCAGGGATGATTAAGTGAGGGCGTTCGGTGTTATATTCTAAGGTCGTCATAATGATAATATTCCTTTTACTTTACCTGCTTCTTTGTAATAGGCAATTACCTCATCGGGGTTTTTAACGGTAAGGCTTACCGAAACACCTGTGTACTTATCGTTAGACGATGGGCGTGTGGTGATTTCGGCATCGGTATTTTTGAATACCTCTTTGAGCTGATTGAGTTTGGCTTCATCAGTAGGTATTACGAATTTATAGAGATAACGAGTGGGGAAGAGCGAAGTCTCGATGAGTTCATTCTTTAAGCGCTCGTAAAATTCGGTTAATTCTTGTTCTGTTTTCATTGTAATATTTGCTTAATTATATGAAATGTAATATTGAGTGCAAAGGTACGAAAATAGTTGGAAAGAAAAAAGGAAAAGGTAAAAAAGTGTATTTAATGCCAATAATACTAATAATGCCAGAAATACCGATAATTAACTTTGCCAGTGGAAAATGAGGAAATGAGAAAATTAGAAAATGAGGAAATGAGGGAATGAGGAAATGAGGGAATGAGGAAATGAGGGAATGAGGAAATGAGGGAATGAGGAAATGAGGAAATTAGGAAATGGGTAGTGATAAAAATGGTTTTTTGACAGGTGAGACTTGTCAGACAAATCGGATAGGTTAGAGAGGGCGAAAGAAAACGGAGAAGTTCGGAAGAGGAGAGGGTGAGTTTTTGGAGAAAAAAGGCTATGAGGAGGGTGGGGTTAGCTTATAGAGAGCTTATAGGAAGCTTATACGAATCTTGGACGATTGGTATAGAAGGGGTGTATAAATAGTTGATTCATAATATCATACAACAGCACTAAAAATGTTAAAAACGGGGTTTCGAGGCGAAAGAAAGAGGAAGAGGTACTAGGCCTTAGGCCATAGGCACTAGGGGGAAGTATGACGGAAAATCAAAAGAAACCTCCCCCTTTACACATACCCAGCTATTGCTGGCTACCTCAGAGAGGGGGAATGTGGCGAGTCGTTTATTCGGTAAGCCCCCGAACCCCCGAAGGGGGACAAGCTGGAAAAGGAGGCAAACCTCTCTCCTTACACATACTCTGCTCTCGCGGTGCACAGGCCCAGCTATTGCTGGCTACCTCAGAGAGAGGGAATGTGACGAGGGAAAAGTAAAGGTAAAATGGAGGTAAAATAAAAGAGGAAGGGATACAAGCTATTTGATTTTTTATTATCTTTGCGTGTTATAACTAAATAAAACAGTGATGAAAAGAATATTATTAGCGAGTACTTCTACTGTATATGGGGGTACTTATCTTTCTTATTTACAAGATGAATTGATTGATTTCTTTACAGGAATTGACGAAATATTGTTTGTGCCTTATGCACGCCCCAGTGGTATTACGCACGATGAATATACTCAGATTGCGCAACAGTTTTTCAATAGGGTAGGGAAGAGGATAGTGGGCTTACACACATTCGCTGACCCTAAAAAGGCTATTAGGCAGGCAAAAGCGATTTTTACAGGCGGAGGGAATACCTTCGTGCTGGTAAATCAGTTGTACGGATTGAAAGTGATGGACGTATTGCGTGAAGCAGTAGAAAATGGGACGCTTTATATGGGAACAAGCGCAGGGAGCAATATCGCTGGACAGACAATGCAGACTACTAATGATATGCCTATTGTTTACCCGCCTTCGTTTAAAACCTTAGGGCTTGTTCCTTTTAATATCAACCCTCATTACCTTGACCCAGACCCCCAAAGTAAACACAAGGGAGAAACTCGCGAAACGCGAATTAAGGAATTCCACGTTTTTAACGATACTCCTGTGATAGGTTTGCGCGAAGGTAGTTGGCTACGTGTGGAAGATGAGAAGGTTAGCCTTAAAGGCGATTTGACGGCTAGAATCTTCCTAAAAGGGCAAGAACCTTACGAAAGTACGGAAATTTTGTTGTAGGCAATGGGAGGAATGTACTACACTTATAATCAGGTTGTTATACAAGAGGTTTGACGAAAAAGAAGATTAGAAGGGAATATTTTTACGAAGAAAAAGTGTTATTTATTTTTGTAAATCAATTTTTTGTAATACTTTTGAGCCGTAAAAACACTTATTAGACATTTAATTATGAAATTTTACTTTTGTTTTTTAGCCTTATCATTGGCACTTGTAGCGTGTAACGACAATGGTAACCAACTCACTCCTGAGCAGAAAGAAGCAAAATTGCAACATAAGTTGGACTCGATAGCTGAAATAAAATTCTCGGAAATACTGAAGGAAGACGTAGACTCTTATCCTATTTTTAGAGGGGTATGTGATACAGCAACTACGAAGATAGGACAGAAAGAATGTTTTGAGAGGACTTTTACAACCCTTTTTCAAGAGCGTTTGAAAAAAGCTCCTTATGAAGTAACAGAACCTGTTACCGACCGTGTATTACTGAATATAAAAGTGGATAATACAGGTAAAATAGTGCTTATAGATATAGAAGCCAATGATAAAACAAAAGAATTACTAAGTACTGATAGTGAAACCTTCGAAGACTCGTTGCGCGCTAATTTATCGGCACTCTCAGAGCAAGATGCTATCGTACCAGCTACCAAGAACGGACTGAACGTGAGTACGCAATTTAATTTGCCTATTGAAATTAACGTTAAATAATTAGTTGTAGCTTTTGGAACGCATTATTTTAGGTATCGACCCAGGCACTACTATTATGGGGTTTGGGCTTATTCAGGTGGAAAGAGATACTATGAAGCTCTTACAGCTGAATGAGCTTCAACTTAGTAAATACAGCAATCACTACTTAAAACTAAGTGTGATTTTTAATCGCACTTTGGAGCTGATAGATACCTATAAGCCTGATGAATTGGCTATTGAGGCACCCTTCTTTGGCAAGAATGTACAATCGATGTTGAAACTTGGAAGAGCGCAGGGAGTGGCGATGGCAGCGGGGCTATCGCGTGAAATTCCTATTACTGAATACGAACCTAAAAAGGTGAAAATGGCTATTACGGGTAATGGTAGTGCCTCCAAGGAACAAGTAGCCAAAATGCTTCAGCAACTTCTGAATATAAAAGAACTCCCCAAACACTTTGACGCAACCGACGGTCTGGCGGTGGCTGTTTGTCACTTTTTTAACGGTGGCAAGTCGCAAAAACAACAAAGTTATAGTGGTTGGGACGCTTTTGTAAAACAAAATCAAGACCGTATAGGTTAAAAAATACTTCATTTTGTATAGCTTATACATTCATATTCCCTTTTGTAGGCGTGCTTGTTATTATTGTGATTTCCATTTTTCGACTACTCTGAAAAGAAAAGGAGAAATGGTAAATGCCCTTTGTGAGGAACTCATTTTGCGCAAAGGGGAAGCCGTAGGTAGTGAGTTACAGACAATCTACTTAGGAGGAGGGACGCCCAGTATCCTTTCGTATGACGAATTACAACAACTTTTTCGCACTATCTTCACACATTACAAGGTAAATACCACAGCTGAAATTACCTTAGAAGCTAATCCTGATGACTTTTTTAGAGCTACTTCTCCCGAGCAATTTTTGGAACAATTACGCTCTTTGGGTATCAATAGGCTCAGTTTAGGAGTGCAGTCGTTTTTTGAAGAGGACTTGCGATTGATGAACAGAGTACATACGGTAAGCCAAGTAGAAACTTTATTACAAATAGCTCCACAGTATTTTAATAATATCACGATTGATTTGATTTACGGCATTCCCGAAATGAGTGAGGAACGCTGGCAGGAGAATATTGATAAGGCACTGTCTTTCGATATTCCGCATATCTCAGCCTATGCGCTTACGGTAGAAGAAAAAACAGCTTTGCACAAGTTTATTGCTACGGGTAAAATCGCACCTATAAGCGATGAACAGGCTTACACTCACTTTCAAATGTTGATAGATACTCTGGAAACAGCGGGTTTTATACAATACGAGTTTTCAAACTTTGGCAAAGAAGGGTATTTTAGCAGAAATAACACGGCTTATTGGTTTGGCAAGTCCTATATGGGAATAGGTCCTTCAGCCCACAGTTTTAACGGGAAGGAGCGTAGTTGGAATATCGCTCATAACATTAAGTATATACAACAAATACAGCAAGGAATTTTGCCGCAGGAAAAAGAAGAACTTACCCTTAATAACCGATATAACGAACTCATCATCACGCGTATACGCACGATGGTAGGGATTGATTTAGAAGAAGTGAGAACAGTATTTGGGGAAGGTTACCACCAATATTTGTTACAACAAGCACAGAAGTACCTTGCCGATGAGCTTTTAGTTATAGAAGAAAACCATCTGAAAGTAACGCGTAAAGGCAGATTCCTCTCAGATGGTATAGCTTCGGATTTATTTAGGGTGGATGACCTCACTTAGTGGTTTGAAGGTAGGGTTTAGATTCCCGTCGATATGGTATTCCAAAAGAAGGTCACCCCACAATTCACCATCAGTAAATTCACAAATTACCCATTTTTCATTCAGTATTCTTATTTTATTAAACAAGAACTTCCCATTGCTTTCAGATTTGATGTAAGGGTTTTTAGTGTCCTTTACATTTATCTCCATTAAAGCATTAACAACAATTTGTGAAGGATTTTCAATTTTCAAATCTTCGAAATACTGTTGTGCTAACTCGTTTGTTTCGAGGCTGAAGTTAAGCGCTTCGATGCGTTGTTCATCGAGTTTCTTGATAGAATCGGTGAGTTTTGAAATCTTCTCAGCTGATTCTTTCATCGCTGTAACATTTGCATTGCTATCTGTTTGGTTGCAACCGGCTAAAAGGGCAAAGGCTCCTAAAAGCGTAATAAAAATTCGTTTATTCATTATGATAAGGTTTTTGTTCGCTTAGATTTAGCACTTTTACTTTGGGTTTTCGTCGCAAGTAAGCGTGCAAAAGGTGACGGTTTGTTAATGAATTGGGTAAAGGAGTGATGAGGTTTTGTAACATCTCTAATTGAGTAAGCTGGAAATTCAGATTAAAGAAGGCATAGCCTTGAATATTGCCATCGACTACTAAAATAATGCTTTTCTCGCCTATTACTCTACCTTTATCTACAATAGCTACATTTCGGTGCATAAGTCCGTATTTTGAAAGCACCTCAGAGGCGCGTGTGTTATACTCCTCAACGGTTTCGTTATTGAAATCTACTTCGTTTAAATGGTACTCTTCAGTGATTTGATTTAAAAAGTGCTGGGCTTGTTCTTTGGTTTCAAAAGTAGTGATAATTTCGTTTTGAGTGGATAATAATTCTATTGAAAAACAAAGATATCCCTTAGTATTAAAGTGAGAAGTGAGTGCATAAGTGATATTTATTTCTTTTTCAGGATTTCGTCTGTTGCATTTTGGGAGGTTGAGGTGTATTTCTTCTAACCTTTTTAAAGTAGCGATGAGTTCATTGCCTGTTTCTTGATAAGTAACTCGATAAGTATGACGTTGCAAGTATCTATCGCGTTTGGACGGAGAAGTGAAGAGCCTGTTTACTTGTTGTTTGATATTTTTGTGTTTCCCGATGTAAATGACCTTACCTTCTTCGTTATGCATATAAAAAATCCCTAATGTTTCAGGGAGAGTGTCGAGTATTTTTAGATGGCGAGAAGCCATTTCTAAACGAATATCTTGCTTGACAGAGGTAGTAATGATATCCTTTTTGGTGTCCTTTTCGAGTAGGTATTTAAAGAGTTTTAGGGTAGCCAAGGCATCACCAGAAGCACGATGCCGGTCGCTTACAGGAATACCTAAGGAGCGCACTAACTTACCTAAACTATATGATTCTTTATTGGGAATGAGTCGCTCGGAGAGTTCTACGGTGCAGAGCGTTGTACGGACAAAGTCGTATCCTAAGCGGCGAAATTCGGTTTGCAAGATGCGATAATCGAAGGCGGCATTATGACCTACGATAATGCAATCAGTGGTAATTTCGACAATGCGTTTGGCAACCTCATAGAATTTAGGGGCATTGCGCAACATTTTGTTGTTGATGCCTGTAAGTTTAGTAACGAACTCTTGAATGGGGCGTTCGGGGTTTATCAATGATATGAACTGGTCGGTTATTTCGTGCCCGTTGAACTGATAGATGGCGATATCGGTAATGCCCTCTTCGTTGTATTTACCTCCTGTGGTTTCTATGTCGAGTATTGCGTACAAATGTTTAGGTGTTAGGTTTTATGGATTAGGTATTAGAAAAGAAAAAAGCAAAGAGGAAGGAAGGTCTTACTCTTTGCTTTTATAAGTTTGTTTAACTGATTAGCGAACTTCTTTAATACGGGCTTTTTTACCAGTAAGTCCTCTAAAATAGTAAATGCGAGCACGTCTTACTTTACCTTTTTTGTTTACTTCAATTTTTTGAAGGGCAGGCATATTGATAGGGAAGATACGTTCTACACCTACGGTTCCTGACATTTTACGAATAGTAAAAGTAGCGGTTACGCCGTGACCTTTGCGTTGAATAACAACGCCTTTAAAAAACTGAGTACGTTTTTTATCACCCTCTTTAATCTCGTAATACACAGTGATAGTATCACCAGCTGAGAAATCGGGGAAGTCCTTTTTTTCGATAAAGTTGTCTTGTACGTACTTTAATAATGGTTCCATAAAAAATATAAATAATTATGTTATCAATGGGCAACATTCACGACTCTCGCCAGAGGTTACTCCAAATCGGGGGCAAAGGTAGTACTTTTTTTTGAATTAGCAAGATACCTGTAAAAGAAAAATTTTGTAATGTGCTAATGAGATGTGATAAGTTACTTAAAAAAGCAAATGTACTACTGGGGGTGCTAATACAGCGGTAAAGATGCCGTTAAAAATCATTCCTAAACTAGCATATACTGCGTATTTTTCACTTAGGTTGAACGCCGCCATAATACCCAAAGCGTGAGAAGCGGTACCTAATGAAATGCCTTTAGCCATAGGGCTTTTGATGCGGAACCAATTCAGGAAGGTAATACCAAAAAGATTCCCTAAAAAACCAGTGGTCATTACCGCCATTACTGTAATAGGTTCAATACCATTGAGCATACGCGATACTTCTAACGCAATGGGGGTAGTAACCGATTTAGGGGCTAATGAAATAGCGATATCGTCTTCGAGCCCTAACCATTTGGCTACCAAACAAACTGTAAGTACCCCTACTAAACTACCTACAAACTGAGAGAGCACTAAGGGTATCAGCTGTTTTTTATCTTAGAGAGCTGTAAATAGAGAGGTACCCCCAAGGCTACAATAGAGGGTTTGAGCCAAAAATCGATATACTTACCGGCTTCTTCGTATTTTTGAGGAGAAATACCAAAGATTATTAGATAAGAAATAAGCACTAAAACAGTGATTAATACGGGATTTAAAAAAACCGAATTATATTTGCGTTGCAAAAGTAATACCCCGTAATAGAGGATAAAAGTAATAGCCAAAAGGAAGGCTTCGTTTTCTACAAAAGGTTTCATTATTTTAATTTTTTACGGAAGAATTGATATACGTGACCAGTTATAACAATCACTACTACGGTACTGATGATAATAGAAAGGAAGATAGCTAAAAAGTTTTCACCTATCTGTTTAAAGTATGCCATAATGCCAATACTTGGGGGTACGAAAAATAATCCTAAATTAGAAATTAATAAATCTGAGAGAGCTTTTATAGACTGTAATTTCACCCAACCAAGCTCTAAAAATAGGGTGAGAAAGAGCATTCCTATGATACTTGAAGGAAAAGGAATGTGTGTGAGAGCAACGATGAGTTCTCCTAAGCCTAAACAGCCGAAAACGATTGCAAAATAACGTATTAACATAATAATTTTGTACTTAAAAAACGGTTGCAAAAGTACTATTTCTTTTTTTAATAGTGTTAAAAAAAATATAAAAATTTGCTTGTTATATATTTTTTTACCTACATTTGCGGAGTAAAAATCATAAGTTATGAGTAATAATTACGACAAACCTATTTTTATGGACTCAGCGTCCAATGGAACAGATGGAGGGCAATCGTATCCTTCATATCCCAATGATGATGACAGACCGAGAGGTGGTGTTTTATCGAAAATTTTAATTGCTATTTTGGCTTTGGTAGCAGGAGGCTTAGGTTATTATACCTATTCTCTTAACAAAAACAAAGAGGCAACGGAAGCAGATCTTAACTCTCAGAAAGAGCAAGTGCTTAAAGATTTGAACGCTTTGAAAGGAAGCTACGACAAAGTAGTGGACGATAACAAAAACGTGAATCAGGATTTGCTTGATGCGCGTGACAAGATTGGCAAGTACATCGACTCATTGCAGAATATGAAACTTAATGTTTCGGCATTGGCTCGTTTTAAAAACCAAGCGTTTGCTCTTGCCAAAGAGCGTGATTTCTTAATCAGAAAGAACGACTCATTGGCACGTGCCAACACTGCTATCAGAAAGGATTTAGACAGTGTGTCAGTAAAATTAGACGACACAAGTGCTAAAGCCGATTCACTTGCTCGCCAAGCCAATAGCTTAAAGAAAGTGGTAGAAGCTGGTTCTGCACTTCAAATTAGCAAACTTACAATAGAAGCTGTAAAAGGCACTAAGAACAAAATTACCGAAAGAGGTCGTGCAGCTGAGAAATTAAGAGTTTGCTTTACTGTAGGAGCTAACAGAATAGCAAAATCAGGCTCAAGATACTTCTATGTGAAAGTAGTTTCACCATCGGGAGTTACCTTAGGAGCTAACGACTCTACCTCAGAAGGAGAAAACACAGTGAATTATAGTACAGCTACTCACTTCATCTACGACAATAAGAATGTGGATGTGTGTGACTTTATCAGCAGAACAGGAAAAGAGTTTGATAAAGGCACTTATAAAGTAACTGTTTATGATGACCGCCTCAACGAAGTAGGTTCAGCAAATTTATTATTGAAATAGCAGTTTCTTAATATAAAAAATAAAAACAGTTCCATAAATAGTATGGAGCTGTTTTTTTTTGAACAATATTTGGAAGTACGCTACTTGTTTTGTACTTTTGCGACATCTTAATTAAAAATATACCAATCTTATGAGAACCAACTTATTAATTATGTTATTATTTTTAGGAACGCTACTCAAAGCACAACCTCAAGATGTATCAGTAGTGTTTCATAAACCAGCAAATCATTTTACTGAAAGTATCCCTATTGGGAATGGACGTTTAGGAGCTATGCTCTTTGGAAAGACTGATGTAGATAGAATTGTACTCAATGAAATCTCGTTGTGGTCAGGAGGGACACAAGAGGCTGATGACCCTAATGCGCACAACTATCTGAAAGAAATTCAGAAATTACTTTTACAAGGGAAAAACTTAGAAGCACAAGCACTCTTACAACAGCATTTTGTAGCCAAAGGGAAAGGCTCTTGTTTGGGACAAGGTGCTAACTGTAGCTATGGTTGTTATCAAGTATTGGCAGAACTGCTTTTAGATTGGAAAACCACGTCACCGATTCAAGATTACAAACGAGTATTACGCCTTGATGAAGCAACAGCTGTTACTTCGTTTAAACGAGATAATAACTCAATAGAACAAACAGCTTTTGCTGACTTTAAAAACGATGTGATATGGGTGAAAATAAAAGCTACCTCGCCACTTAATTTAGATATTTCACTCTTCCGCAAAGAGAATGCTACGATTACCTATCAGAATAATAAAATCACTCTTAATGGAGTGTTACCGAACGGTGGTAAAGAAGGAATGCACTTTGCATCGGTAGTTGATATACAAACTGATGGAAAGATAGAGAGTACCCATAAAGCTATAGCTATACAGTCGGCAAAAGAAATTACTTTGAGGATAAGTGCTGTAACTAATTATAACTTTAGCAAGGGAGGACTTTTGGATATTTCAGTAACTAAAAAGGCTAATGAGTATTTGCAAAAAGCCCCTATGAGTTTTGATAAAGCGAAAGCTGAGAGTAGTATTGTTTTTCAGCGATTGTTTAACCGCAATCGCTGGTATGGAAAAGCAAATGCCAATACGGAAGGTCTTACTACTTTTGAGCGATTAGGACGCTTTTATAAAGGTGAGCAAGATGCTTTATTACCTATTTTGTATTACAACTTTGGACGCTATTTGCTTATCTCCTCTTCACGTGAAGGGCTTTTGCCTGCCAATTTGCAAGGTTTATGGGCTGAAGAGTATCAAACGCCTTGGAATGGCGATTACCATTTAAACATCAATATACAGATGAATTATTGGCTTGCTGAGCCTACCAATTTGTCGCAACTTACCGAACCTTTACAAAGGTTTACTAAAAACTTAGTACCCAATGGAAGCAAAACAGCAAAAGCCTATTACAATGCTAATGGGTGGGTGGCTCACGTTATTAGCAATCCTTGGTTTTATACTTCCCCAGGTGAATCGGCGACGTGGGGTTCTACTCTTACAGGAGGCGCTTGGTTATGCGAACATATTTGGCAACATTATCTCTTCACTAAAGATATTAACTTCCTAAGAGAGTATTACCCTGTACTTAAAGAAGCTACAACCTTCTTTGAGAATCTGCTTATTAAAGACCCCAAAACGGGTTATTGGGTAACAGCCCCTTCAAACTCTCCTGAAAATGCTTATGTATTACCAGAACTGAAAGACGGTAAAAAACAAATAGGAACTACTTGTGTGGCTCCTACTATGGATATGCAAATAGTGCGAGAACTATTTACTAATACAAGTGATGCAGCTAAGATATTAGGTTTAGACAGTAAGAAACGCACAGAGTGGGAACGTATCAGCAGAAATACAGTTCCTAATCGCATAGGTAAAAAAGGAGACCTTAACGAATGGCTTGACGATTGGGAAGATGCTGAACCACAACATAGGCACGTTTCTCATCTTTACGGCTTATACCCATATGATGAGATTACTCCTTGGGATACACCAGATTTAGCCAAAGCCGCTAAAAAGACATTAGAAATACGCGGTGATGCAGGTACGGGGTGGTCACGTGCGTGGAAGATAAACTTTTGGGCACGACTACAAGACGGCAATCACGCATTGCTTTTGTTGCGCCAATTATTACACCCTGTAAACCCTAATATAACTGATGGACAAGGAGGAGGCACTTATCCTAATTTGTTTTGTGCGCACCCTCCGTTTCAAATAGATGGAAACTTTGGGGGTACAGCGGGCATTGCTGAAATGCTCTTACAGAGTCACGGGAAGGGTAATGTTATTCGCTTTTTACCTGCTCTTCCTTCTCACCCCGATTGGGAAAACGGCGTTATGAAAGGTATGAGAGCTCGCAATGGTTTTGAAGTAAATTTTGAATGGCAACAATACAAATTGGAGAAAGCCGAAATTACTTCGTTAAATGGAGGAGAATGCAGTGTGTTATTACCTGCCAATAAGAATGTTTATAGTAAAGGAAAGGTGATTGTAAAAGGAAGTAATAAAGATAAAGTGATAACGTTCAGAACAGAGAAGAACAAAACATATAATATTTATTAAAAGAGCTCAATAAAGGGAAAAGAGCCTGTACAAAAAGTTTTGTTTTGTGAGGACGATTTGCCAATCGTCCCTACAATATAACTAAAAGAAATTGATTATTGAGGTAATCAACTTTGCCAAAGGTGCGAGCCACACAGGTAAAAACTTTGGCAAAGTGTAGCGACCCATAAAAGAAAAAGACGCACTAAGATTTTCTTAGTGCGTCTTTTTTATTTATATATCAAGAGGCTGAGCGTTGAGAGGGTGTTTTATGGCTTCCTCTTTATTTTGTGTAAAAGTCTACTATTTTGCGAATAGCACGTTCACACACGGGGCAGAAGCCTTTTGGTTCGTTAGATTTCATACGACAGTCTTGAGCAGGACTGTAAATGCCTTTACTGGTATAACCACCTCCTTCGAAAGCACCTACAACATTTTTATATTTAGGAGTGCGAGGAGTAGGGATAGGAGTCTTCTTTTTTACCATATCCTTCCATTTGCTCTCAAAATTCACCAATGAGGTAATGTTTTCTTCCCAAGGTTCAATTTTAGTATTGTACATCTCTTGAAAAGTGGGATCCCAATCGTAGTAATATTCATCGGCGAGACCTACAAAACCGTGTCCGAACTCGTGTATGTATACCTTTTCAGAAAGGTCGTTATCAGCAGTGCCTAAATTTAGGTGATTGTAGAAACCACCCCCACCATAAGTTTCAGTATTTACTAAGATATAGAGTTGGTCGTAAGGGACTACTGAGGCAGCATCGGCTATTTCACAAATACTGTTGGTGGTGAGGTAGCGTTCTTGATTGAAAGTGTAGAAGGAAGAGTTAAATGCAGTGTTTTTAAAAATGTTCTTTCCGGGTATATCGGTACCACTTTCTTGAGAAGGTACGGCTATGGCATATACATTGAAATTGTTTTTGAGCTTATCGAAAGGGGAAATGGTGAACATATAATCGGTCATACGTTGCGCATCGGCATAGAATTTATCGGTTTCGGCTTGGGTGTATCCTTCTGCTAAGATGGCTATATCTACTTTTTTGGAAGCCTCACCATTATACAGTATTTTCTTCACAGGGAAAGCAACGGTCTTTTCTTCTTTTATAAAATAGTCGTTAGGGTCAATCTCACGAGAAGCAATCGTTTCGAAAACACCTTCACGGTTTCGTTTATCGATGTGCAGAGACAGTTTCTTTTTAGGAAAAGGAATTTGCATAGCGTGATAAAAGAGTCGTTTTTCAGTCTTGGCTTCTTCGATTTCCATCCACTCATCGGCGAGGGAGTTGAAGCCTTTTGAGAAGACAAGAGTTTCGCCGTCGAATAGTTGAAGGCGCAGGTTTCCTAAGTTCGGAAAAACAAGGTGAGTGTGCGAGCCTCCCCAATGAGGTTCACTTTTGAGCTGTTGAAAAATTACCTCTATACGCTGGGCATTGGCTAATAGATTAAAGTCGATTCTAAGACTTCGGGAACAATCGAAAACGGTACTATTTTGAGCGAAAGCAGACTGTACGATAAAAAAAACTAAAAATAAGTGTCTCATATTATAAATTTTTACTACATTTGCATATCCATTAACAATTTTTAATCTCAATTATAAGGCAAGAGTGAAGGCGAATACTATACAGAAAAATATACTATCTTATAGGTACCTTATACAAACCTTATACGAATCTTGGAAGATAGACGAAGGCATAATGAACCAATTTCGAACCTTACTTATCTATAAATCGAAGATAAGATAGAATAATATTCTGTTTTCACTAAATGAATTAGCAAAAACAACTTTATCAAAGGTATTCTTTCTATTGAGAAGCCAAAGGTACTAATAAAACTTTAAATACCAAAACAAAATGGAACATTTAGCTATTTTTAGAATGTCGGCAATGGGAGATGTAGCCATCAGTGTGCCGGTTGTAACAGCTTTTTCGGAGCAATATCCCGATGTAAAAATCACTTACCTCACGCGACCGTTATTTGCACCGATGTTTTCACATATTCCTAACTTGGAGGTATTCACTCCTGAAATTAACGGGAAACACAGTGGTTTATCGGGGCTGTACAAATTGTATAAGGAATTGATGGCGAAGGGAATTGACGGTGTGGCAGACATTCACAATGTGTTGCGTACTAATGTACTGAAATTCTATTTTAAGGGTAGCAAAATACCTTTCAAGCAAATAGACAAAGGGCGTAGAGAAAAGAGAGCACTTACCAGTTATAAGTGTAAAGTGTTTGAGCCTTTAAAGCCTTCGTATGAGCGGTATGCTGATGTGTTTGCTTCTTTGGGTTTCCCGATTGACCTAAGTGAACCATATATTTTACCGCCAGAAGAACCGAGTGAAACGGTACAGAAATTGCTGTGTGAAGGAGTGCATATAGGGGTTGCTCCGTTTGCGTCGTACATAGGTAAACAGTATCCATTTGAAAAGATGTGCGAGGTGATAACGGCACTTTCTCAACGGTATGACAGTGGCAAGATTTACATCTTTGGAGGAGGAAAAGAAGAGGAAGAGCAGGTGAGCAAAATAAACTTACCTAATGCTGAAAATATGGTAGGGAAGCTCTCGTTTAAACAAGAGTTGGAGCTCATTTCGCACTTAGATATAATGATAGCAATGGACAGCGGGAATGCGCACCTATCGGCGATGTATGGAGTTCCGACGCTTACTTTATGGGGAGTGACGCACCCTTATGCGGGGTTTTATCCTTATTTACAGCCTAAGGAGAATGCTCTTTTGGCAGATAGAGAACGGTATCCACTCATTCCTACTTCGGTATATGGGAAGAAATACCCAAAAGGTTATGAGAAAGCCATAGAGACTATTACGATTGAAGAGATTATGGCGAAGACAGAAGCTATACTAAGTGACTTAACAGAAGAGAAATAATTAAAACAGATGAAATATATGAAAAGATTTATTACATTTATCCTTGTAACATTAGTTGTAGGCATAGGATACAGCCAAAAGAAGACAGAAAAAGACAAAGAAGTTATCACCGAAAACAGAAAAGTAGCGAATTATGACGCTATAGAAGTTTCGGGAGCTTATAACCTTGTGCTTACAGAAGGAGAGGTAGGCAAAATAAAAGTGAAAGGACAGAAAGAGGTACTTTCGTATTTAGAGACCAAAGTCTCCAACAATGTGCTTTATATAAGCATTGATAGGAAATACTCGCTTAAAACCTCTATTACTGTGTACGTACCTATCGACACTCGTTTAAAGAGAGTAGTAGGGAAAGGAGCTGTGGATATATCTACAGAAAAGAAGTTGCAAGTGGGTTCTTTGTTAGTAAAATTAGAGGGTAGTGGAGACCTTGAAGCATCGGTAACGGCTACTTCACTTGATTTACAAGTGGCTGGAGCAGGAGGTATAGACATTGCAGGAGAAACCAAAAACCTAAGCATATACGTGAAAGGAGCTGGCGATGTAGATGCTGATGAGCTTAAAGCTGAAAAAGCTACTTTGCGCATAGCGGGAGCAGGAGGTATATCGGCTTATGTAACGCAAGAGGTAGATGCTTCTATCGCAGGAGCAGGAGGCATTACTGTGAAAGGGAATCCGCCTGTATTTAAGAAAAGTGTGAAAGGAATAGGGCGTATTAAAATAGAAGAATAACGTAGATATGAAGAAAATCATCATTATCAATGGACCGAACTTGAACCTGTTGGGCATTCGAGAGCCTTCGGTTTATGGCAATCAGACCTTTGAGGATTACCTAAAAGAACTGCATAGGAAATATACAGATATTGAATTGTATTATTTCCAGAGTAATTACGAGGGGGCACTGATAGACAAGTTACACCATATAGGTTTTGAGTATGATGGCATTATACTGAATGCAGGAGCCTATACACATACTTCTATAGCCCTTGCCGATGCGGTGGCAGCCATTACAACGCCCGTAGTAGAAGTGCACATTTCTAATACTTTTACGCGTGAAACGTTTAGGCATCAGTCGTTTTTATCGCCAGTGGTGAAGGGTGTAATAGGAGGTTTTGGCTTGAAGAGCTATGAATTGGCACTACAGAGTTTTATAGATTAAACGGATTAGGCTTTTATTGTTTTGATGAAGAAGTATATCCTCAAAAGCTTAAAGATATTGGGAGTGCTGATAGCATTGCTATTGGCATTCATTATCATTTTTCCAATGGTGTACCCTGAGTACGTAACTGAGAAAGTTAAGAAGCTTGCCAATGATAATTTGAACGGAGAAATCAACTTTTCTAAAGCTAAGTTATCTTTCTTTACCCATTTTCCATCGCTTACGCTTAACCTTGATAACTTCTTGATGAAGGGCTCTAAACCCTATGAGAATGATACGCTTGTGGCAGTAAAGCAAATTTCTTTGGGGATAGACGTAAAGGATTTGTTGTTCTCTAAGAAGATAGACATAGAGGAGATATACCTTAAAAATGCTTTTGTGCATATAAAAGTAAACAAACAAGGCGAGGCTAATTACAACGTTTACAAATCATCGGGAGAAGAAAGCACCTCGGAGAGTGATGATACACGGGTGAATTTACAGCGTATTGAGCTGAGAAATACCCGACTGATATACGATGATAAATCGACAGAGATTTACCTTCAAGCCAATGGTTTTAATTACTTAGGAAAAGGAGGCTTAGAGGCTTCTATCTTCGATTTGCGTACCAAAGCAGAAATACAATCATTGGATTTTCTTTTTGCAGGGGAAACCTACTTTAAGAACAAACACGTAAACGCAGAGCTAATTACCCAGATTAATACAAATTCATTGGCTTTTATCTTTCGGCAAAACAACTTAAAGATAAACCGATTGCCTGTGGATTTTAAAGGGAAGTTGGATTTTTTGAGCAATGGATATGACATTGACTTGGAAATAGAATCTAAGGATAGCAATCTTGACGACTTCTTTACTGCCTTGCCTCCCCAATTTACACAATGGCACAAGAAAGCCACTCTTAAAGGAAAGACCGATGTGTTCTTTTCGATGAAAGGGCAATATATAGCCTCACAGAATTTGAGTCCCGATATTTATCTAAAAATGAAGGTAAGAGATGGTTATGTAGGCTATAAGGGAGTACCAGCTCCGGCTGAGAATGTGTACTTGAATATAGAAACGAGATTGCCTTCGCTGGACGTAGATAAAGTGGCAGTAAAGCTCGATTCGGTTTACTTTGATATAGGTAAGGAGTACTTCTCGGGCATTGTAAGTCTTGATGGGATAAAACCTCCTGTAATTGATGCTAAAGTGAGAGCAAACATCAATGTGGAGAATGTGATGTACTTGATGGATATGAAGGACTTCCAACTGAAAGGAATGCTCTTGGCAAACGTGAAGAGTAAGGGTACTTATGCTCCTGAACAACGATTGTTCCCTATCACGAAAGGGCTTTTGGAGTTTTCCGATGGTTATGTAAAGACGCCCTACTACCCCAATCCGGTTACTGATATTCACTTCAAAGGGAATATTGAGAACACTGATGGCTCGATGAAAACTTTGGCAGTAAATGTGTCTCCTGCGACGTTCTTGTTTGAAGGAAAGCCTTTTACGGTGAATTTATCGATGGAGAATTTCGACGATATCCGATATGATATACAAGCCAAAGGAGAGTTAGACATAGCCAAAATTTATAAAGTATTCTCACAAAAAGGTTTGGAATTAGAAGGTTATGCCAAAGCCGACCTTACCTTACAAGGCACTCAGAGCGATGCCACTAACGGGCGTTATCATCTTTTGCACAATAAGGGAGTGATAGAACTGCGTAATATCAAAACCACTACAGAATACTTACCTAAACCGTTTATCATTCAGCAAGGGGTCTTTCGCTTCAATCAAGACAAAATGCACTTTACTGACTTCCGTGCCACCTATGGGAAATCGGACTTCTTGATGAACGGACGGATGAGCAACGCTATTAACTTCTTCCTATCAAACAACCAAGTGCTGAAAGGAAACTTTACGGTAAGCTCTAACTATCTTGATGTAGATGAGTTTATGTATACTTCTGCTCCTGCTCAAGAGACAAAAGAAGCGAAGGAAGCAACGGTTACCAATGATACTCCAACTGAAAAAGGGGTGGTGATTGTACCTAAGCTCTTTAATTTTAATTTAAATGCCAATCTTAAAAATGTAGCTTTACAAGGACTGACTATTCACAATTTGAGAGGTAATACTCAGCTTAATAGAGGAACCTTAGCTCTGCAAAACGTCAGTTTTAATATTATAGGAGTTTCTACACAAATAGATGCTAAATACGCAGATGAAACGCCTAAACGCGCTAATTTTAGTTTTAAGATTAAAGCCAAAGACTTTGACGTGCAAAGAGCCTACAAAGAAGTGAAGATGTTCAGAGAAATGGTGGCAATGGCAAAAGATGCCAAAGGTATTATTTCATTGGATTACGCCGTAGAAGGAAAGCTGAATGATGAGATGTTACCTATTTATCCTTCAATAAAAGGAGGAGGAGTGCTATCGGTGAAGAACGTTCAACTAAAAGGGTTTAAGCTTTTTAATGTTATCAGTGATAGAACAGGTACAGACGGACTGAGAGATGCTAGTCTTTCGACTATTGACATCAAGAGTAGTATAAAGAATAATCTTATCACGGTAGAGCGGTTTAAGTTTAAGGTTTCAGGGTTTAGACCACGTATAGAAGGGCAGAGTAGCTTTGACGGTAGATTGAACTTTAAGATGCGTTTGGGCTTGCCACCCTTGGGGATTATTGGAATTCCTATAAAAGTAACGGGAACACAAGAAAACCCTAAAATAGGTTTAGGCAAAAAGTCTAAAGATTTAGAAGAAACGGAATACGACCCTAATAACACAGAAGCTATCAATGAAGAGGAACAAAATGGTGAAACTATACAAAAAGAGAATTAACACCCCCATAGGTGAGATGCTCGCCATAGCTACTGATGAGGCAATTTGTATGCTTGACTTTGTTGATAGTAAAAACTGGCTTAAAGACCAAGAAATACTCGTAAAACATTACGGGGCAACACAAGTAGCTGAGGATAGTTTGTTGTTATCGGAGTTGGAGAAACAATTGAGAGAGTACTTTGCCAAAAAGCGTAAAGAGTTTAGTCTGCCACTGGCTTTGGTGGGGACTTCTTTTCAAGAAGAAGTATGGAAAGTGTTACAAACTATTCCGTATGGGGAAGTGCGTTCGTATAAAGAACAGGCTACGGCTGTGGGGAATCCCAAAGGCGTGAGAGCTGTTGCTAATGCCAATGGGAAAAACCGTATTTCAATCGTTATTCCTTGTCATCGTGTTATAGGTTCGGACGGGACACTTACAGGCTATGCTAGTGGAATTGAGAGGAAGCAATTTCTGTTGGATTTAGAAAGGAGTAACGTTTAATTATTTTATCGTTATGGAATTTAGAACTATTGTGCCTATACCCAAGACTACTAAAAGCATTACTTATCACTCGCAGATACTGAGTATAGGTTCTTGCTTTGCTGTGAATATGGCACAAAAGTTTAGTTATTATAAAATTTTTGTTACGGTAAACCCTTTTGGGATACTCTTTCACCCCTTAACTATTGAAAATGTGCTTAGCAGAGCAATAGAACACATTCCTTATGAGGCTGAAGATTTCTTTTTGCACAATGAACTTTGGCACAGTTTCGACTTTCATTCGGATATGAGCAAACCGAGCTTAGAGGAAGCGGTTCATCTTGCCAATATACAACAAACAGCACTTTATAACACACTACAAAAAGCCGATTTCTGTTTTATCACTCTTGGTACAGCTTGGGTATACATCTATAATAGTACTGATAAGATAGTGGCGAATTGTCATAAAGTACCACAACAACACTTCTCAAAACGACTATTATCAGTAGAAGAGATAGGGGAGAGCCTTACCCATATTATAACACTGTTGAAGAAGGTGAATAAAGACTTGCAATGTGTTTTTACTATTTCGCCTGTACGACACTTGAAAGATGGTTTTTTAGAAAACCAAGTGAGCAAAGCACATTTGTTGGTAGCACTTTATTCGGTACTTTCATCGGGGGTGTGCACTTATTTTCCAGCCTATGAGTTGCTTTTAGATGAACTTCGCGATTACCGCTTTTACGCTAATGATATGGTACACCCATCGGAGATGGCTATAGACTATATTTGGGAACGCTTAGTAGAAACCTATATAGATAAGGCTACTCAGGCAGATATGAAACAAGTAGATGCCATACAAAAAGGGTTGCAACATCGTCCGTTTAACCCTAAAACAGAGAGTTATCAGCAGTTTCAAATACAATTACGACAGAAAATAGAGGTTTTTAAAAAGAAATACCCGCATATTGAGATATAAAAAAGCTATCTAATAAGAACTATTAGATAGCTTTTTGTTTATTGTTATGTAAGCCTATTACAATACTTGAATTTCATCGATGAAGAGGAAGCCAGGTTTACCAGCTGCTCCTTGATGGAAAGAAGGAATTTTGTTTACTCCATTTATCTTCACTTTTAGATAGGTTACTTCTTTTTCAGGGAAAGAAAGAGAGTAAGTTTTTATTTCTTTGAGAGGTTCCTTAGGAAGCGCATAGTTTTCTTTAGCGAGTAAATCATAACTTTTACCGTCCTTAGACCCCGATACTTCAAAGCTAGTAGGAGGGTAAATCCAATCACCTGTTTCAATAAGAGCATTGAAGCGCACTTCTTTTACAGGAGTGTTTTCTTTTAGGGTAATCACCACTTCACAAGGTGCTTCACTAAAACCTAACCATTCTCCAGAGCGTGAATTAGTACCCCCTTTTCTACCATCAACTAAGGTAATAGCGCCCCCAAAAGTATAGTTGTAACTAGGTTTACTGAGGAACTCAATAGGGCGTACGGTTGCTTTGTTGAAAAGGAACTGTTGTTCGAAGCTACTTTCGGTTTCTTGACCGAATACTTTAGCTTTTAGATGGGTATCTTGGGTGAGTTTTAAAGGTTCTTTATACACGTTAGAACTTTTAGTAGGTTCACTCCCATCGGTAGTGTAATAGATAGGTGTATCTTGTAAACAAGAGAGTGTTACTTGTATATCACCTACCTCAGGTTTTACTTCGGCACGAAGATCGAATATGTGTTTAGCATAGTTATAACCTTCTAACTGGTAGATAGGAAGTAAGCGCATTAAGCGTTGTAAAAACTGATTGTAGTCTTTAGGTTTTGCAGGGTCTTCCCATTGTACTTCGGCTAAGGCTGCAAAACGAGGCAATACCATATATTGTACGTGTTTGAAAGTCTTGATATACTCTGTCCAAACATTGGCTTGTACTCCTAAGATGTGTTTTTGTTGCTCTTTATTAAGCGCATCGGGGTAAGGATTGAAAGAGTAAACACGTTCTACCGGTACATAACCACCAATAGCAAGAGGTTCTTTATCGGTTTTATCTGTTTGATAATAATCGAAGTAGCAATAAGAAACAGGGGTCATAATAGCATCGTGATTAGACTTAGCTGCTTCTATAGCGCCCCCGATACCTCTCCAAGACATTACAGTAGCATTAGGAGCTAAACCTCCTTCAAGGATTTCGTCCCAACCAATGATTTTGCGACCTTTTTTAGCTAATACATCTTCAGCGAATGTAATTATGTGACTTTGTAAGTATTCTTCGGCTGTGTGTTTAGCATCACCTTTAATACCTAACTCTTTTATCTTAGCTTGGCATTTAGGACATTTCTTCCAGCTATCTTTAGGACATTCGTCACCTCCTATATGGATATATTCTGAAGGGAATACTTCAGTTACTTCTTCTAATATATTTTTAATGAAATCATAAGTTTCGGGGTTACCAGCACAAAGTACATCTTCGGCTATGCCCCAAGTTTCTCTTACTTTATAAGGACCTCCTGTACAGCCTAATTGTGGATAAGTAGCCAAAGCAGCAACCATATGACCTGGGAGGTCTATCTCAGGAATAACGGTAATATTGCGGTCGGCGGCATATTTTACAATGTCTTTCATTTCTTGCTGAGTATAGAAGCCTCCGTGAGGTTTACCATCGAAGGTGTCCCACTGTTTGTTTACCATAGTTTGGCTACGAGTGCTTCCTACCACAGTAAGTTTGGGGTATTTTTTAGATTCAAAACGCCAACCTTGATCATCGGTGAGATGCCAGTGGAATTTATTGATATTGTGGAGTGCTAACATATCGATATAAATGCGCACAGAGTCGGCAGTAAAAAAGTGACGGGCACTATCTAAATGTGCACCACGATATGCGAAATAGGGTTTATCGGTTATTTCTTTGGCAGGGAAGATGACTTTGCCTACTTTTTGTACCGGAATGGATTTTCTCAAGAGTTGTACTCCATAGAAAGTACCCGCTTTAGAAGCTCCATTTACAGTAATATTCTTTGCATTCACCACTACTTGGTAAGCCTCTTTGTTGTTGTTTTGGTAATTTTGCAACAAGGCAATAGTGTTGGTCTCATTGTTTTGGTTAGGAGCGATATTCACTTCAATTCCTGCTTGTTTTTTGATATACTCTTGCAAGAATCCAGCGTACTGCTGTAAAGAAGCATCACCTTCTGGATAGGTGATTTTGGTATCAGCCGTAAGTACGAAAGGTTTATCGGCATCAGCTTGGGGAGTGGTAATCATTTCGGGTAGTGGAATTACCTCATAATTAGCAGTACTCTCTCCTTGATTGTTTGTAGTTGATTTACACGAAATAATCGTTATCAATAACAAAAGTGCGGAAGTTAATTTTATCTTCATTACATTTAAAATTTGAATTAATGGGACAAAGGTATAAAATTTTTTTTGAATATTTTTTGGTTAGGTGATATTTTTTTTGCACCTTTGCAAATATTTTTAGAAAGTGATTTAAAACTGCTCAGAAAGCTAAGAGGTAAAAGCTGAAAAGTTTAATACCATAATGCCAAAAATGCCAATAATACCAAGTTAATAACGGTGCGAGCCACACGGGCAGATAGTGCGAGCCGCACAAGCAGATAGTGCGAGCCGCACAAGCAGATAGTGCGAGCCGCACAGGCAGATAAAGGAAGGACAAACAAAAGACGAACAAAAGACGAACAAAAGACGAACAAAAGACGAACAAAAGACGAACAAAAGACGAACAAAAGACGAACAAAAGACGGTGCGAGCCGCACGGGCAGATAAAGGAAAGACGAAGGATAAACAAAGGAAGAGTCAATTTAAGAGGGACTCATAGCGGAACATAATAGAAAATATACTATTGTAAGAATACTAATAGACTTTTATATACATCAAAAACCAATGAAAAAATTTGATAAAGAAGTGTACCTAAAATGGTACGAGGATATGCTTTTTTGGAGGAAATTTGAAGATAAACTCGCTGCAGTTTATATTCAACAAAAAGTAAGGGGGTTCTTGCACCTATACAACGGTCAAGAAGCGGTAGCTGCAGGTTGTTTGCACGCTATTGACCCTACCAAAGACAAAATGATTACTTCTTACCGTTGCCACGTACACCCCATAGGTTTGGGCGTAGACCCTAAACGTATTATGGCTGAATTGTACGGTAAAGGTACAGGTACTTCTCACGGTTTAGGAGGCTCTATGCACATCTTTTCGAAAGAACATCACTTCTATGGTGGTCACGGTATCGTAGGAGGACAGATTGCATTGGGTGCTGGTTTGGCTTTTGCCGATAAGTACTTCAATAGAGAGGCGGTTACACTTACCTTTATGGGTGATGGTGCGGTGCGTCAAGGAGCTTTTCACGAAACAATGAATATGGCTATGTTGTGGAAATTGCCTGTGGTTTTTATTGTAGAAAACAATCACTACGCAATGGGTACATCGGTGGAAAGAACTGCTAACCACGTGGATATTTGGAAACTCGGGTTGGGTTACCAAATGCCTTGCCAACCCGTAGATGGCATGCACCCTGAAACAGTAGCCGAAGCGGTGTATGAGGCAGTAGAACGCGCTCGCCGTGGAGAAGGTCCCACTTTGCTTGACATTCGTACTTATCGTTATCGTGGACACTCAATGTCGGATGCGCAACACTACCGTACTAAAGAAGAGGTGGAAGAGTACAAAAAACAAGACCCAATCACCAATGTACTTGCGGTTATCAAAGAGAAGAAATATGCTACCGATGCTGAGTTAGAAGCTATCGACGAACGTGTGAAAGAACGTGTGGCTGAGTGTGAGAAATTTGCAGAAGAATCACCTTATCCAGAAACACATATTATGTATGATGTGGTTTACGACCAAGAAAATTACCCTTTCTTGCCCAGTAGATTATAATAAAAAAGGAAACACTAATTAAATATAACAACATAAATGGCAGAAATTATTACTATGCCACGTTTGAGCGACACTATGGAAGAGGGTGTTGTAGCAAAGTGGCTTAAAAAAGTAGGCGATAAAGTAAATGAAGGCGATATCTTAGCAGAAATCGAGACGGATAAAGCTACGATGGAATTTGAATCATTCCATACAGGAACCTTATTGTATATAGGTTTAAAAGAAGGAGAAAGTGCTAAAGTAGATACCTTATTGGCTATCATAGGTAAAGAGGGTGAAGATATTTCGGCACTTATAGCTGGAGGAGCTCAAGCATCGGCTCCTAAAGCTGAAGAAGCAAAACCTGTTGCTGAGGTAACTACGGCTCCTGTTGCTGGTGCTACTATACCAGCAGGAGTAGAAGTGGTAACAATGCCTCGACTCAGTGATACAATGACGGAAGGTACTGTGGCTTCTTGGCTCAAAAAGGTAGGTGATACTGTAAAAGAAGGTGATATCTTAGCTGAAATTGAAACCGATAAGGCTACAATGGAGTTTGAATCATTTTATTCAGGTACTTTATTGTATATAGGTTTAAAAGAAGGAGAAAGTGCAGCAGTAGATTCATTATTGGCGATTATAGGTCCTGCGGGTACTGATGTGAACGCAGTTTTGGCAGCCGTGAAAGCTGGCGGAGCTTCAACTTCGGCTCCTGCAACTCCTAAGGCTGAAAGCAAACCGGCTGAAACAGCCACATCAGCCACTACTTCGGTAGCTAATGCAAACGACCGCGTATTTGCTTCTCCTTTGGCTAAGAAAATAGCACAAGATAAAGGTATTAACCTTACTGAGGTGAAAGGAACAGGTGAAAACGGACGTATTGTAAAGAAAGACGTAGAAAACTTTACACCAAGTGCTAAGGTTGCTACGGCTACTACGGCTACACCTGCAGCCGCTAGCGCAGCTATTCCAACTGTAATTCCTGTGGGAGTGGAAGTAACTGAAGAGGTGAAAAACTCACAAATGCGCAAAACGATTGCGAAACGTTTGGCAGAATCTAAATTTACTGCACCTCACTACTATTTGGCAATAGAAATTGATATGGATAACGCGATGGAATCTCGCGCTCAAATCAACAATTTGCCAGACACCAAAATATCTTTCAACGATATGGTAGTGAAAGCCTGCGCAATGGCACTTAAAAAACACCCTCAAGTAAATACTTCTTGGAAAGGCGATACAACCCTTTACAACAAGCACGTGAATGTAGGGGTGGCTGTGGCTATTGAAGATGGCTTGGTAGTACCTGTTATCAAGTTTACGGATACTTTAACGCTTACTCAAATAGGCGCCTTGGTAAAAGACTTGGCTGGTAAGGCACGCAACAAGAAACTTACTCCTGCCGAAATGGAAGGAAGCACTTTCACCGTGTCTAACTTGGGTATGTTTGGGGTAGATGTATTTACTTCTATCATCAATCAGCCAAACTCTGCTATTCTTTCAGTAGGAGCTATTGTTGAGAAACCTGTAGTGAAAAACGGACAAATAGTAGTAGGTCACACTATGCAAGTAACTCTTGCTTGCGACCACCGTACTATCGACGGGGCTACTGGAGCTCAATTCTTACAAACACTCAAAGCTTATATTGAGAATCCTGTAACAATGCTCGCATAACGAGTGTTGGGGACAGCATATTACAAAAGGGTTACCTATGTGGGTAGCCCTTTTTTGTTATGAGAATAGATGAAAAAGGTAACACTGCAATAGATTGATAATTAATATGATAAAAAGAAGAACGTAAAATAATAATCGATTTCTTTACGAAAGATTTTGAAAGTATAGAAGTTTTATTTATCTTTGCTATAAGAAAACAAAAAAAATAATTGCAATGAGTGTATTAGTTAATAAGAATTCAAAAGTAATAGTACAAGGTTTCACAGGAAGCGAAGGTACTTTTCACGCTGAACAAATGATTGCATATGGCACTAATGTGGTAGGAGGAATTACCCCTAATAAAGGAGGGCAAACACATTTAGGAAAGCCAGTGTTTAATACGGTAGCTGATGCTGTGAAGGCAACAGGAGCTGATGTATCTATTATTTTTGTACCACCCGCTTTTGCAGCTGATGCTATTATGGAAGCTGCTGATGCAGGGATAAAAGTAATTATTACTATTACAGAAGGGATTCCGGTAGCTGATATGGTGAAAGTAGCAGCCTACATAAAGAATAGAGATTGCCGCTTGGTAGGTCCTAACTGTCCGGGAGTGATTACGCCTGAAGAAGCAAAAGTAGGCATTATGCCAGGCTTTATCTTTAAGAAAGGACACGTGGGGATAGTTTCGAAATCAGGGACACTTACCTATGAGGCAGCTGACCAAATTGTAAGGCAAGGATTAGGGATTACCACAGCTATTGGTATTGGAGGAGACCCTATTATTGGTACTACTACTAAAGAGGCTGTAGAATTATTGATGAATGACCCAGAGACTCATTGTATTGTGATGATAGGTGAAATAGGAGGACAGTTAGAGCCAGAAGCAGCCCGATGGATAAAAGCCAATGGTAATAAAAAGCCTGTAGTTAGTTTTATAGCAGGTGAAACAGCTCCTAAAGGAAGAACAATGGGACACGCCGGGGCTATAGTAGGAGGTGCTGATGATACAGCTGAAGCTAAAAAACGTATTTTACGCGAATGTGGTGTTCACGTAGTAGATTCGCCTGCTAAAATAGGGGAGAAGGTAGCTGAAATAATGAAAAAATAGCATTTGTTAATAATTTATGAAGAAACTAATACTTATTGTTTTGTTTAGCACTATTATTTCATTTTTTAATTCATTATTTGCACAAAAGAAGCTTCAAGATGTAGACGTATTTAAAAGAAATCCTTCTGAAGTAATCTCGTTTGACGATGCACGTACTGAAGGTGAGAAAATATTACAATACCTAATACAAGAACAAATTATACCAGGAGCCTCTGTAACTGTAGCCAAACAAGGGAAAATAATATGGCAAAGAGGTTATGGATATGCTGATATTACCAAAAAGACAACTATTGACCCTAAGAATACGCTATTTAGGGTAGCGAGTATGTCGAAAGCTATTACAGGAATGGTACTGGCTAGACTGCAAGAGCAAAAGAAGTTTGACTGGAATACTTCAATTTATGAATATATACCTGATTACCCGCAAAAGCCTTTTGATTTTACCGTGAAACAACTTGCAGGACACTTAGCAGGCATACGCACTTATAGGGCTAATGAATATACTTTAAATAAAGCTTACAGTATTGAACAGGGAGTGAATTTATTTAAAGATGACATATTACAGTCGGCACCAGGAACAAAGTTTTTGTATAGTAGCTACGGTATAAATTTGATTTCATTGGCTATAGAAAAGTGTTTGAATGAGAAGTTTGAGAATGTGGCTAAAGAGGAAGTGTTTAAGCCTTTGAATATGTGGCGCACTTTCCCTGATAGAGGAAAAATAATTAAAGATGAGGCTACACCTTATTCAAGGTCTAAAAAAGGAGGACTCACCAAAGCTCCTGATGTGAATAACTACTTTAAGCTGGCAGGAGGAGGCTTTCTTTCTACTTCTAACGATATTGCTAAAATGGGAATTGCCATAGAGCGCCATAATTTTCTTTCTCAGCCTATAGAAAACGAGATGCTAAAAAAGCAATGTACTTTTGATGATACTGAGGTGAGTTATGGTATATGTTGGCAAAACCAGCGAGACTGGAATGGGCGTGATTATTTTGGACACACAGGAATGGGAGTGGGAGGTTACGGTTGGCTATCAGTATACCCAAATGAGCAACTGGTAATTGTATTGCTGTTTAATGTAACTGACCCGCAAATTAATATCTACTTACAACGCTTAACCGACTTTATTATTGAAGGGGCAGAGCGTATTCCTAATCAGTATTAAAAAATCCTTTTGTGATATCTTTGGTATCACAAAAGGATTTTTTAGAAATGAAAATTGATTAACAAAATTCATTATAGGCTTGTTGGAGATTTTCAGCGATAGCTTCAGCCATTCTACCTTCGATATGATGGCGTTCCAACATATGCACTAATTCACCATCTTTAAACAGAGCTATACTAGGAGAGGAGGGAGGAAAAGGAAGCATAAAGTTACGAGCTTCTTCAGTAGCCTCTCTATCGACCCCAGCAAAAACAGTGGTAAGATGGTCGGGTTTCTTAGCGTTTTGCAAGCTGTAAATTACTGCAGGTCGCGCATTACGGGCAGCACAACCACATACAGAGTTTACTACCACGAGGGTAGTACCTGCTCTTTTCAATGCTTCTCTTACAGCCTCAGCTGTTTTTAATTCTTCAAAACCAACCGCTGTTAGTTCTTCTATCATTGGTTTAACCAATTCAGGTGGATACATAATACTTCGTTTTTAAAATTGGGGACAAAGGTACTAAAAAAAATTATATTACTAATTATTTTGCCAATTGGATTTAATGTAGTACTTTTGAGCCATTAACTAATATTATTTTAAATGGCAAAAATTACGACTGCTCAAGAAGCCTTAAAGGTTGTAAAGAGTGGTGACTTTGTTTATATTCACGGAGGCGCTGCTGTACCTGAAATACTTGTAGATGCTCTTGTAGAGCGTGCATCAGAACTACGCAATGTAAGTATAGGGCACATTCACATTGAGGGAGACGCTCCTTATGCTGACCCTAAATACAAGGATAGTTTTTATGTAAATTCTTTTTTTCTATCGAGGAATGTGCGAGATATTATGAAAAATGGGAATGGTTCCTATACCCCTATTTTTTTAAGTGATATGCCTTTATTATTTGATAGGAAGCACGTTAAAGTAGATGTAGTGCTTATACAAGTATCGCCTCCTGATAAGTTTGGTTTTTGTTCTATGGGTGTGAGTGT
Source organism: Capnocytophaga sp. oral taxon 902 (assembly GCF_013394735.1). NCBI lineage: Bacteria > Pseudomonadati > Bacteroidota > Flavobacteriia > Flavobacteriales > Flavobacteriaceae > Capnocytophaga > Capnocytophaga sp. oral taxon 902. The sequence continues at coordinate 338,163 of NZ_CP058261.1, read as the reverse complement.
AGAGGCTTGTAAATCGGCGATACGCAATGCAAAATATGTGATTGCAAAAGTAAACAAGCAAATGCCTCGTACTTACGGTGACGCCCTTCTACATATTGATGAAATAGACTTCTTAGTGGAACACGATGCTCCTATCTTCTCATTGCATCTTACAGAACCTGATACTATTGAAAAACAAATAGCCCGACATATTGTGCCTCTTATTGAGGACGGTAGTACATTGCAATTGGGTATTGGTAACATTCCTAATGCTACTTTGGGAGAGATGGGACACCTAAAAAACTTAGGTATTCATACAGAACTGCTCACAGAAGGAGTGCTTGATTTGGTGAAAAAGGGCGTGATTAATGGTTATGAAAAGAAGATAGACAAAGGCAAGATTATAGCTTCGTTTGTGATGGGTACACAAGAGTTATATGATTTTATTGACAAAAATCCATCAGTGGAAATAGCTGAAGCTTCGTACACTAATGAGGTGTCGGTGATACGTCAGAACCCGAAAATGATATCTATCAATTCAGCAATAGAGGTGGATCTTACGGGACAGGTGTGTGCTGATTCTATTGGAACAACTATTTATTCAGGATTTGGTGGACAGATAGACTTTGTAAGAGGTGCAATGCTTAGTGAAGGAGGTAAATCAATCATTGCGTTTCCTTCGACCACAAACAAAGGAGAGAGCAAGATTGTGCCTTTTCTTAAACAAGGGGCAGGTGTGGTAACCACTCGTGCTCACGTGCAGTATATCGTTACTGAATATGGTGTGGCTGAGCTTTTTGGCAAGAATTTATGTGAAAGGGCTAAGGCATTGATTGCAATAGCGCACCCTAACCACCGTGAAAACTTAGAGAGGAGTTTTATGATGAAATAGGGTAGTGAGAGCCGCAATTAGCAAATGAGGTGCGAGCCGCACGGGCTATTAACTTTGGCAAAGTTTGAGATGAAAAAGCGATGTGTTGGGGCGGTTAGGAGGAGACGGAAGATATCGGAGGAGAACGGAAGAGAGCTGAGAAGAATTTTGGTGAAAAAAGGCTGTAAGGAGGGTGTGGTTAGCTTATAGAGAGCTTATAGGAAGCTTATACGAATCTTGGACGATTGGTATAGGAAGGGTATATAAATAATTGATTCATAATATCATACAACAATGCAAAAAATGTTAAAAACGGAGTTTCGAGGCGAAAGAAAGGGAAAAGACACTAGACCTTAGGTCATAGGCAATAGGGGGGAGTGTGACGGTAAAGACGGAGTAAAGAAGAAAGTAAGAAGGAGGTAATTTTTATGGCACACCTATTGTAATACATAGGAAGCAATGTACATTTTGTAGTATATAAGAAATTGATTTTAAACTGTATAGATATAATGAGAATATTTATATAGACAAGTGACTACTGACAAAATGGCATATAGTAACGATCTAAATATGAATATAGGAAATTTTGACAGCCTTTTGGCTGAACATATAGACGAAGATACAGAGTTCATTCCGCTTCTTACTTTGGAAGATGAAGAAGAGATAGAACGCGAACGCATACCACACGTGTTACCTATTCTTCCCTTGAAAAACACTGTGCTATTTCCAGGAGTAGTAGTGCCTATCAGTGCGGGGAGAGATGCGTCTATTCACCTTATCAACGAGGCATATGCTACTACTAAGACTATTGGTGTTGTAGCTCAATTAGACGAGAAGACCGAAATACCCGAGGGCAAAGACCTCTTCCGTTTTGGTACGGTAGCCCGTATTCTCAGAGTTTTGAAAATGCCTGACGGCAATGTAACTATTATCATTCAGGGTAAAAAGCGCTTCGAAATAGAGAGTATTGTAGAAGAAAAGCCATACATCAAAGCGATGATAAAAGAGATGCCGGATGTGAAACCCGATGCGAACGATAAGGAGTTTGAAGCGACTATTGAAGCTGTGAAAGACCTCTCTATCAAGATTGTACAAGAAAATCCGAATATCCCTTCGGAAGCGGCTTTTGCTATTAGGAATATAGAGAGCACATCGTTCCTGATTAACTTTATATCGTCCAATATGAATGCTACCGTTTTGGAAAAGCAAGGCGTATTGGAAATTGACGAACTAAAAGAGCGCGCTACGGCTATCTTAAAATATTTGAACATCGACTTGCAACGCCTTACCTTGCGTAACGAAGTACAGTCGAAAACGCGTATTGACATCGACCAGCAACAGCGTGAATACTTCTTGCACCAGCAGATGCGTACTATTCAGGAAGAATTAGGAGGCGTGTCGTACGAGCAAGAGATGGAAGAGCTGAAAAAGAAAGCTAAAACCAAGAAATGGGACGACAAGATAAAAGAGCTCTTTGAAAAGGAACTGAGCAAATTGCAACGTACCAATCCTAATAGTCCAGATTATGGCATTCAGCGTAATTACTTAGAAGTATTATTGGAATTGCCTTGGAATGAGTATTCTAAAGACAACTTTGACCTAAAACGCGCTCAGAAAATTCTCGATAAGGAACACTACGGATTAGAAGAGGTGAAACGCCGTATCATAGAGTATTTGGCGGTGCTTAAACTCCGTAATGATATGAAATCACCTATCTTGTGCTTCTATGGGCCTCCTGGGGTAGGGAAGACCTCCTTAGGACGCTCTATTGCCAAAGCTTTGAGCCGTGAGTACGTGCGTATGTCGTTAGGAGGTTTGCATGATGAGGCAGAGATACGCGGTCACCGTAAAACCTATATCGGGGCAATGCCGGGGCGTATTTTGCAACAGCTTAAAAAAGCTAAGACTTCTAACCCTGTATTTGTATTAGATGAGATAGATAAATTAGGAAACAATAGTTACCAAGGCGATCCTTCTTCGGCTATGCTAGAAGTGCTCGACCCTGAGCAAAATAAAGAGTTTTACGACAACTTCCTCGAGATGGGTTACGACCTTTCTAAGGTGATGTTCATCGCTACTGCGAACGACCTTTCGACCATACAGCCTGCTTTGCTAGACCGTATGGAACTCATCAACGTAACGGGTTATACCATAGAGGAAAAGACCGAGATAGCTAAACGTCACTTATTACCTAAGCAACTCAAAGAACACGGTATGAAAACTACCGACTTGCAATTAGGCAAAAAGGAAATAGAACGTATTGTGGAAGGTTATACTCGCGAATCGGGGGTACGCGCTTTGGAAAAAGAAATAGCAAAAGTAGTGCGCTACGGAGCTAAAAACTTAGCAATGGAAGAAACCTATGACCCTAAACTTACCGTAGAGACCATAGAAAAAATATTGGGGCCTGCCCGCTTAGAACGCGATAAATACGAAGATAACGAGGTAGCTGGCGTAGTTACTGGATTGGCGTGGACGAGTGTAGGAGGAGATATTCTGTTTATAGAATCTGCCTTATCGAAAGGTAAGGGGGTGCTTAATATCACGGGTAATTTAGGTCAGGTGATGAAAGAATCGGCTACTATTGCTTTGGAATACCTAAAAGCCAATGCTGAGCGCTATAACCTCAATGTGAAACTCTTTGATAGTTACGATGTGCATATACACGTACCCGAAGGGGCAACCCCTAAAGATGGCCCGAGTGCGGGTATTGCGATGCTTACCTCACTAATGTCGCTCTTTACTCAAAAGAGAGTGAAAAAACACTTGGCAATGACCGGAGAGATTACTTTGCGTGGAAAGGTACTACCGGTAGGTGGACTTAAAGAGAAGATTTTGGCAGGGAAACGCGCAGGTATTAAAGAATATATTTTGTGCAAAGACAACGAGAAAGATATCTTGGAAATCAAGCAAGAATATCTTAAAGGACTTACTTTTCATTATGTAACGGATATGGAAGAAGTGATACGTTTGGCAATTACCAATCAAGATGTAAAACACAAAAAAGTTTTAACCTTTGAGTAATAATTAGTACTTTTGCACTTTCATAAGATAAAGAACAATGAATAAAAATCAAGAAGAAGATATATTAGGAGATAACCATATAGCAACTTCGGCAGTTACACCACTTAGAGCAGATGCTTTTCAGATGAGTGAAACCGAAAAGATAGCGGAAATAGAAACTCACGTACGTGCTATTTTGCATACTTTGGGAATGGATTTAACCGATGATAGTTTGAAAGGCACTCCCAGGCGTGTAGCTAAGATGTTTGTAAAAGAGATTTTTGGAGGCTTATTACCAGAGCGAAAACCTTCGATGTCTACTTTCGAGAACTCTTACCATTATGGTGAGATGTTGGTAGAGAAGAATATTGTAGTGTATTCCACTTGTGAACACCACTTGTTACCTATTGTAGGGCGTGCTCACGTAGGCTATATTTCTAACGGTAAAGTGTTAGGGCTTTCGAAGATGAATCGTATTGTAGAGTATTATGCGAAACGTCCGCAAGTGCAGGAACGTCTTACGATGCAAATAGTACAAGAGATGCAACGCGCTCTCGGTACCGAAGATGTGGCTTGTATTATAGATGCCAAACACCTATGTGTGAACTCTCGCGGTATAGAAGATATTGATAGCAGTACGGTTACTGCTGAGTTTGGTGGTAAATTCAAAGACCCTGAGGTAAGAAAGGAGTTCTTAGAATATATAAAATTAGACACGAGATTCCATTAAACTAATGTAAGTTTGATGTAAGGAGGTGATGTTGTGTTTCAGAAAGCTGTAGCACGGCAGGTAATAGAAAATAATATTTGTTATATTGAGCAGATGTTAATTAAAAGAATAAAATACCCCTAAAAGTTTAGATACTTTTAGGGGCATTTTTTATGAATAAAGATTTTAGGAGAGGGAAAGGTAAAGAATAGTAGTTTAAATATTGAATTTTAAAAGTTTATAGATGAAATAGGAGGCTATTTTTTAGCTGTGAAATAGGAAGATATTATACGTAAATTTCATATGTTGAGCTAAAAAAAAGGAGTAGATTATTTTAAATCAAAAATAAATTTGTATATTTGCACCTAATTTAATAAAACTAACTAATATTATTTATATGTCAAACGACATCCGCATTCGAAAAGGGTTAGACATACACTTGGAAGGCGAGGCTGATAAAACTACACAACAGCTTCCGCTTGCCTCTTTGTATGGTATTAAACCCAATGATTTTCACGGTGTTATTCCTAAGCTTTTATTGCGTGAGGGTAATGAAGTGAAAGCAGGTGAAGCACTATTCTTTTCAAAGAGTGATGAGCGTGTTTTGTTCCCTTCTCCGGTAAGTGGTACCATTAAGGAGATTGTACGAGGTGAGCGTCGTAAAGTGTTGGAAATACACATTGCGCCCAGTCAAGAACAAACCTTCAAAGACTATGGGAAGAAAGACGTAGAAGAGATGCAGGGTGAAGATATTAAGGCACACCTCCTTTCAGCAGGTTGCTGGCCTTTTATCAAACAACGCCCTTATGACGTGATTGCCAATCCCGACGGGAAGCCTAAGGCTATCTTTGTGTCGGCTTGCAAAACCAATCCGCTCGCTCCCGATTACGACTATGTGCTCAAAGGAAAAGAGCAAGTTCTGCAAACCGCTCTTACCGCCTTAGCTAAACTCACCACAGGGAAAGTACACGTGTCCGTTTTCAAAGACAGCTCGTTGTCACCTTTCCGCAACCTTAAGGGCATAGTGGTGCACAATGTGTCAGGACCTCACCCAGCAGGGAACGTCAGTACACAAATAGCCCAAATCAGTCCGATAAACAAAGGTGAAGTGGTATGGGTGGTAACGCCTCAAGATTTGGTGGTGATAGGAGAACTCTTCTTAACAGGTAAAGTGAACCTCACCCGTACAGTAGCTCTTACAGGTTCGCGCATTGAGAAACCTCACTATGTTACAGCCCTTGCTGGAGCTCAAATCAGTGGCGTCGTGGGTAGCCAGGTAAAAGACGTGGCTGCAACCCGTATTATTAGCGGTGATGTGCTTACTGGTACTAAGGTGAGTGAAACAGGCTTCTTAGGTTTTTACGACGACCAAATTACAGCAATTCCCGAAGGAAATGATTATGATTTGTTCGGTTGGGCAAAACCAGTAGCCAACAAGATTTCGCTTACACGTTCGCTTACTTTCTCGTGGTTGAACCCTAAGAAAAAGTACGACCTCAATACCAATACCAATGGTGAACAACGCGCTTTTGTGGTAACAGGTATGTACGAAGAGGTTTTCCCGTTGGATATTTATCCGATGCAACTGCTCAAAGCCTGCTTGTATAAGGATTTGGACGAGTTGGAAAACTTAGGAGCTTACGAAGTAGCACCAGAAGATTTTGCACTTACTGAATTTGTATGTGTATCTAAACAACCACATCAGCAAATTATCAGAGATGGACTTGATTTAATGATGGCGGAATTAGGTTGATTCATATAAAAGTAAGTAAACAGTTTTAAATAATTGAAATATGTCTAATTATTACAAACCTTCAGGGAAGTTTTCACCTATATCATTTGTGTATTTCATATTAGTATGTACAATAGCATTGCCTATATTGGCAACTATTTATGCGTACTTAATATGGTATATTCCAATTATATATCTTAACTTCTTAGTAACATTTGGTTTTGGTTTTGCTATAGCCTTTACTGTTGGTTATTTAGTAGTTAGATTGGGTAAAGTACGTAATTATGGCTTAGCTATTTTGTTTGCTCTCATAGCATCACTTGTTGCTTATTATCTTCAATGGGTAGTATGGGCTGATTTGGCTATTAATACGAGTGAAGTGTATGGTAATAAGCAAATAGGTGTAGCCGTAAGTAATGTGCAAATTGAACAATTGCTGTACTTATTAGGGCATCCATCAGACCTTTTTGGATTGATAGGACTTATCAATGAAGAAGGGACGTGGGCTATAAAAGGGAATACTGTGAGTGGAGTTTTCCTTACTATTATTTGGATAATTGAATTCTTAGTAATTGTGATTATGGGAATAGTTGCCTCTGTAGGTAGAGCTAAAGAGCCTTTTAACGAGCTTGCAGATGAGTGGTTTAAAGAAGAAGAATTACCTGCTTTTTCTTATATAGAAAATGTAAGTGACTTTAAACAACAAGCTGAACAAAGTAATTGGGAACAACTTTCTACAGTTATTCAAAGAGGTGATAAAGGAACTAACCATAGTGTTTTTACTTTGTATACCTCGGCTAATGAGTATTATCTTTCAGTTTCTAACGCTACAGCAAAAAAGAATAAGAAAGATAAGATAGAGTTTGATACCGAAGATTTTATAAAATATCTCAGTATTGATAAAACTGTTTATGACTTATTGAAAAGTAAAATCTAAACATTATGGCACGTCCGCAATCTAAATTAGGGCTTGTAGTATCAGCAGAAAGAAATTACAATGAATTGATTTCTTTGATTGATACTATTCCCGAAGACAAACGAGAAAAGGAGTTTCCTAAGGGAACAATGAATCGAAATCTCCGAGATGTACTCGGGCATTTATATCATTGGCATTTGCTTTTTTTATCTTGGTATGAGGAAGGAATGAAAGGAGGTAAACCTAAAATACCCAAAGAGGGTTATACTATGAAAGACACTCCTAAATTAAATCGAGAGATATGGAAGAGTTGCCAAAAAGTACCGTTTTCTAAAATGTTTTCTCTGTTTAAAGATTCACATAGTAAGGTTTTTCATATTATAGAAAGTCATACTGATGAGGAACTTTTTACAAAGAAAAGATATCCTTGGACGAAGACAACTTCGTTAGGTTCTTATTTAGTTTCGGCAACATCAAGTCATTACGATTGGGCTTTAAAACTAATTCGTAAATCAATAAAAAAGAATAATTACTTATCATCAAGAAAATGAGTTTAAAAAGTAAATTAAATACATTAAAAGAAAAGTATAAAGGAACGAAGATGGAGACGACTTTCAACGCCCTCCACACATTCCTCTATACGCCTAATGAGGTAACCCACGGAGGTACCCACATTAAGGCTGCTGACGACCTAAAACGAACAATGAATATGGTGGTTTTGGCACTGATTCCTTGTTTGATTTTCGGTATTTTCAATATAGGTTACCAGCACGAAGTGGCTTTCGGTCACTTAACACACCCCGCCGAAGGCTTAGCTTTTTGTAGTGGAGATTTTTGGAATTGGACAAATTTTAGTATTGGTTTTATAAAAGTATTTCCTCTTGTAGTAGTGTCGTACGTAGTAGGGTTGGGCATTGAGTTTATCTTTGCTACCATCCGTGGTCACGAAGTAGAGGAAGGATACTTGGTAACCGGTATGTTAGTGCCACTTATCGTTCCAGTAGATATTCCACTTTGGATGCTTGCTGTAGCAGTAGCCTTTGGAGTAATCATCGGTAAAGAGGTATTCGGGGGTACAGGTATGAATATCTTAAACCCTGCGCTTACCATTCGCGCCTTCTTATTCTTTGCTTATCCTACTTCAATGACAGGGGATAAAGTATGGGTAACAGGTGTATTAGATCGTTCTAAAGAAATTGCTGCTGGGGCAAACTTAGATGCTGTTTCAGGCGAAACTATCTTAGGTAATTTAGCGCAAGGACACCCTATTCACTATACCGATTCTGACCTTCTTTTTGGTTTTATACCAGGTTCAGTAGGTGAAACTTCTACTATCATTATCCTCTTAGCAGGTTTATTCCTCATCTATACCAAAATTGCTTCTTGGCGTGTGATGGTTAGTATGTTTATAGGAGCTTGGGTAATGGGTGCTATTTTCAACGCTTTAGCACCAAGTATGGTAGGCACTTCTTTCTACGCTATTTGGAGCGTACCAGCTTATCAGCACTTGCTCATTGGAGGTTTGGCTTTCGGAGCTGTATTTATGGCTACCGACCCAGTTACAGCAGCACAAACGAATACTGGTAAGTATATCTATGGCTTCTTAGCTGGTTTCATTGCTATTGCTATCCGTTGCTTCAACCCTGCTTATCCTGAAGGGGTAATGCTTGCTATCCTATTAATGAACGTATTGGCTCCTACTATCGACCACTTCGTAGTACAAGCTAATGTATCTCGTCGTAAAAAACGTTTAAAAACAGTTACTAAAACCGCATAAATTATGGCAGTAAAAACAGAAAGTAATTCGTATACAGTGATTTTCGCCATTATAATGGTGGTAATCGTAGGAGCTTTGCTCGCTGGTATTTCGTCAGCATTGAGCAGCGATATCAGTAACAATAAAAAGTTAGAAAAGAAACAGAACATCCTCTATGCTATGGGTGTAAATCACAACCAAGGTGAGCTCGGAGGAGGTAAAGTAGAGTTTCTTTCTACAACTGATGCTGAAAAAGAGTTCCCTAACTATGTGAAAGAACAATATCTTATCAAAGGGAATACCGCTGAAAAAGTAGAAGGTGCTAACGACCTTATTAACTTCAACGGTCATCGCGAAGGTTTGCCTCTTTATGTAGGTGAAAAAGATGGAACTACCCTCTACATCATTCCCGTAAACGGACGTGGTTTGTGGGATGCTATTTGGGGATATATAGCCGTAGATAAAGACCTTATCGTACGTGGCGTTTTCTTCGACCACAAAGGAGAAACTGCTGGTTTAGGAGCTAATATCAAAGAACGTTTCTTTATGGACGACTTTATCGGGGAACATTTATTGGATGTTGCTGGTAACTTCCAAAGCATTCAAATTTCAAAAAGCAATGGTGACCCTGAAAACAAACGTAAAGAAGATGGGAAAATAGATGCTATTGCAGGAGCTACCCTTACTGGTAATGGAGTGCAAGCAATGATACGCGATGGCATAGAGCCTTATATATCCTATATTAAAAGTTTAAACAAATAAGAGACTATGGGACTATCAAAAAAAGATACAAAATTAGTAACCGACCCTCTATGGGATAACAACCCCGTAACGGTACAAGTATTAGGAATTTGTTCAGCTTTAGCGATTACAGCGCAATTGAGAGCCGCTATTGTAATGAGTCTTTCCTTTACCTTTGTACTTGTAATGGGTAACGTAACCATTTCTTTACTTAGAAATGTAATACCACCTAAAATCCGTATCATTGCCCAGCTAATTGTAGCAGCTGCTTTGGTAATCGTGGTGGACTTTGTGCTGAAAGCCTATGTGTACGACCTTAGCAAACAGCTATCGGTATATGTAGGGCTTATCATCACTAACTGTATTTTGATGGGACGCTTTGAGGCGTTTGCCTTAGGAAATCCTCCAGGAAAATCGTTCTTAGATGCTATTGGTAATGCAGGTGGTTATTCTATCGCTTTGCTTATCGTCGCCTTCTTCCGTGAACTATTAGGTTCAGGCACTTTGCTCGGTTTCCAAGTATTAGGAGACCCTATTAAGAAAACAGGTGTATATGCTTGGGGCTATGAAAACAACGGTTTTATGTTGTTAGCGCCTATGGCATTAGTAACTTACGGTATAGTAGTGTGGGTACAACGTTCACGTAATAAAGCCTTGATAGAAGACAGTCATTAATCATTTAAAAAGAAAAGAAAATGTTAGAATATTTAACACTGATTTTTAAATCGGTATTCGTAGAGAATATGATTTTCGCTACCTTCTTAGGTATGTGTTCGTACTTGGCTGTATCTAAAAAAGTATCTACTGCCATAGGCTTAGGAGCTGCTGTTATTTTTGTACAGACTCTTACCGTACCTATGAACTACTTGTTGAACCAGTATATCCTCAAAGAAGGTGCTTTAGCTTGGTTAGGTCCAGAGTATGCTAATTATGATTTGAGCTTCCTTACCTATATCTTGTTCATTGCCACTGTAGCTACGATGGTGCAGTTGGTAGAGATTATTGTAGAGAAGTTTTCTCCATCGTTATATAACTCGTTGGGTATTTTCTTGCCTTTGATAGCCGTAAACTGTGCTATCTTAGGAGGGTCACTCTTTATGCAATCACGTGAGGAAACTATTCACTCTTTTGGTCTTTCAGTAGCCTACGGGTTCAGTTCAGGATTGGGATGGGCTATCGCTATCTTAGCGTTGGCAGCTATCCGTGAGAAAATACGTTATTCACACGTACCTGCACCCTTGCGTGGCTTGGGTATCACCTTTATCACTACAGGGCTTATGGCTATCGGCTTTATGAGTTTTGGTGGTATGCTTACAGGTGGTAGTAGCAAAAAGGAAGCTAAAGAAGCTCCTAAACAAGAGACTACTATCCAACAAGAAGTTAAAACTGATAAATTAGCTCATAACACAAAAGATTTAAGCAATGATATTAGCAAGTGAAATATTAACAACTATTACGGTAACGGTAATAGGATTATTGGTAATAATCCTGCTGTTAGTAGCTATTTTGCTTTACGTAAAACAGAAACTAACCCCATCGGGACCTGTGAAAATTACAATTAATAAAGACAAAGTAATTGAAGTGCCTATTGGCGGTTCATTGCTTTCTACTTTGGGTAACGAGAAGATTTTCTTGCCATCAGCTTGTGGTGGTAAGGGGTCTTGTTTACAATGTAAATGCCACGTGTATGAGGGAGGAGGAGAGGCTCTTCCTACAGAAACGCCTCACTTTACAAAGAAGGAACTCAAAGAAGGTATGCGTTTAGCTTGCCAAGTGAAAGTAAAACAAGATATGCAAATAGGCGTGCCAGAGCAAGTGTTTGGTATCAAGAAATGGGAAGCTACTGTAGTGAGCAACTATAATGTGGCTTCATTTATTAAAGAGTTTGTGGTAGAACTCCCAGAGGATATGGACTACAAACCAGGAGGATACATTCAGATTGAAATTCCTGCTTGTGAAGTTAAATATTCTGATATTGACATCACTGCACACCCTAAAGAACACCCAGGAGAGCCTGATAAATTCAGAATGGAGTGGGATAAGTTTAAGTTATGGCCTCTTGTAATGAAGAATCCAGAACCGGCAGAGCGTGCTTACTCTATGGCTTCCTATCCAGCAGAGGGACGCCGTATAATGTTGAATGTGCGTATCGCTACGCCTCCTTTTGATAGAGCTAAAGGAGGATGGATGGACGTAAATCCTGGGGTAGCTTCTTCTTATATTTTCTCACGTAAACCAGGTGACAAGGTAACCATCTCAGGACCTTATGGTGAGTTCTTCATCAATGATTCTAACGCTGAGATGTTATATGTAGGAGGGGGAGCTGGTATGGCGCCTATGCGTTCGCACTTGTATCACCTCTTTAAAACTTTAAAAACTAATAGGAAAGTTACTTATTGGTACGGAGGTCGTTCAAAACGCGAGTTGTTCTATGTAGAACATTTCCGTGAATTAGAGCGCGAATTCCCTAACTTTAGATTCTTTATTGTACTTTCTGAACCACTACCTGAAGATAATTGGAAAGTGAAGAAAGATATTAATGATCCTGAAGGCGATGGTTTCTTAGGATTTGTTCACAACGCTGTAATTGAACAGTATTTGAGCAAACACGAAGCCCCAGAGGATATAGAATTGTACTTCTGCGGTCCTCCAATGATGAACAAAGCCGTTCAGAAAATGGGACAAGACTTTGGTATGCCTGATGAAAACATTCGTTTCGACGACTTTGGTGGTTAATAACTACCTACATTATACAAAAATCCGACTTAGTAATAGGTCGGATTTTTTTATTGATAATGGAATGAGAGAAAAAACTAATAACGTCGATAATGTCAATAATGCCAGAATAAGGTATGCTTAGCTTATAGAAAACTTATATGAAAGACGGTGCGAGCCGCACGGGCAGATGAAGGAAAGACGAACAAAAGACGAACAAAAGACGAACAAAAGACGAACAAAAGACGAACAAAAGACGAACAAAAGACGAACAAAAGACGGTGCGAGTCGCACGGGCAAATGAACAATGAACGAAGGAATGACGAAAGATAAACAGAGTGAGCTTCGCAGACAGAAGAAGAATAAACAAAGAAAAGATGATTAAAAGTAGAACTTTTAATCATCTTTTTTGCTTGTGGAGAAGATGGGGCTCGAACCCACGACCTTTTGGCTGCCAGCCAAACGCTCTAGCCAACTGAGCTACATCCCCGTTTGTGAGCGCAAAGGTAAAATATTTTTTCTAATTACCAAACCTATTTGCGAAAAAAGTTATACTTTTGCCATAAATTTATAATAACAATGACTGATAGATTGCAAGGTTCGTTATATACGAAAATAGATAAAAAACTGGCTGTTACTACTTTTGGACATCCTAATGCGAATTCCTTCCCTTTGGAGTTGCTAAACAGACTTACCAAAGAAATTGATGCGCTTTCTGAAAATGAAGAAGTAAGCATTATACTTCTCAAGAGTGAAGGAGATAGAGCCTTTTGTGCAGGAGCTTCTTTTGACGAACTCTTAGCCGTTAGCAATGAAGAAGAAGGAAAACGTTTCTTTGAGGGCTTTGCGCATCTTTTTTTGGCGATGCGTCGCTGTAAAAAACTTATTATTGGGCGCGCTCAAGGCAAGGCTGTTGGCGGAGGAGTGGGCTTACTTGCTACCTTAGACTATGTGTTTGCTACCGAAACAGCGAGTATCAAGCTATCGGAACTTTCACTGGGCATAGGCCCTTTTGTGATTGCTCCTGCAATCTTACGTAAAGCCGGACAAGCAACGCTCAACGAGCTTTTTATGGCTCCTGACCAATGGAAAAGTGCTTATTGGGCTCAACAGAAAGGGTTGATTGCTCGCGTGTTCGAAAATACAAAAGATATGGACGAAGCGATAGACCATTTTATAGATACGCTTCTGAAATCCAACCCAGTAGCTTTGTCGGAAATGAAACGCATCACTTGGCAACACACTGAGCATTGGGAACAAGAGCTCATAAATAACGCAGCTATTTCAGGAAAATTAGTACTTTCAGAGCAAACAAGATTAATGTTAGAAAAATTGAAGAATAAATGAAAACAGAAGAAACCGTTTTAGAAATCAACCTTACCGACTTAGAAAAAAACGTTCTTTACTTAAAAAGCCGACTCAAACCTACAACTTTGTTTTTGGGAGTGGTAAAAGCTTCCTCTTATGGGAATAATTCAGTACCTATAGCTTTACATTTGCAAAAGAAAGGATTGGCGAATTACTTTGCAGTTGCCTACACTTCCGAAGGTAAAGCTTTGAGAGAAGCAGGTATTACACTTCCTATATTGGTGTTACACCCACAACCTATTAATTTTGATGATATTGTAAAATATCAATTAGAACCGACATTATATTCACAGCGTATTACAAAGCTATTCTTGGAGTATGCTGAGAAACACCATTTGGTAAAATATCCTGTGCACCTTAAATGTAACACAGGGCTTAATCGCTTGGGGTTTGATTTAAATGAAATAGACCAAGAGCTTACTTTGTTAAAAAATAATACTACGGTGACAGTGAAAACGGCTTATTCTCATTTAGCGGCTTCAGAGGATATGAATGAGAAAGAGTTTACTGAAAATCAGATTAAGACTTTTATTGCTTTTCAAGAAAAGATAAACAAAACTTTCTCTCATAAAGTAATTTACCACCAGTGTAATACTTCAGGTATACTGAATTATGCCCACGCTCAGTTTGATATGGTGCGTTGTGGTATAGGAATGTATGGCTTTGCCAATGACGCTCAGCTACAACAATATCTTACGCCTATTATGACTCTCAAAAGCGTTATCTCACAAATACACACTTTGCAAGTAGGTGATAGTTTAGGTTATAATCGCGGTTACATTGCTGACCATATTACTAAAACAGCCACTATACCAGTAGGTCACGCTGATGGAATCAACCGTATTTACGGTAAGGGGAAAGGCTTTGTATTTATCAATGGGAAGAAAGCGCCTATTATAGGTAATGTGTGTATGGATATGATATTGGTAGACGTTACTAATATTCCTTGTGAAGAGGGAGGAGAGGTAATTGTATTTGATAAAGACCATACAGCTGAGACATTAGCTGAATCGGCAGGTACAATTTCGTATGAACTTATTACCTCTATGGCGCACAGAATCAAGAGAGTATATATAGAAGAGTGAAAAGTGTAAAAAATAATACCTAAAAAATTTTGGTATATAAAAAAAAGGTTGTACTTTTGCACCCAGAAATCGCGGGATAGAGCAGTAGGTAGCTCGTCGGGCTCATAACCCGAAGGTCACTGGTTCGAGTCCAGTTCCCGCTACAAAATAGGCGTAATTAGTTTGATAATCAACTAATTACGCCTAACTTCTTAAAATAAGTGCATCGGATTTGTGGCTATTTTCCTGCACGAGGAAGGTAGCCGTAAATAGAAAACATCTCTTCACTTTTTATATAAAGTAATTTAGCAATATTTAATTTAACGCTATAGATATTTTTAATGTGTCTTATATATTTGTTAGATAAAATATTATTGAAATCGTATTTTATTTCTGCAAAAAGAAAAGTTTTTACAACTTAAAAAACATCTAAAATGCATTTGGGTAAAACTTTAACAAGACTTTAACATAGTGTAAAATATTGGAAATGAAAAACCTATATTTTTTTTGATTTAAAAACGTAAAAATATATACTTTAATGATGTGTAATTAAAAAAAAAAGATTACTTTTGTCGCACTAACTCTGTATACATAATATACATATTAGTTTTAAGAATAGCAGTTTTATATACCATAGTTTAATAACTAATGATAATGAAAAAGTTTTTATCAGCAATTTTGTTTTTGATGTTCGCAGGAGTTGCGTCAGCTCAATGTATAGACATAAAAGTAACGCCTACGGCGGGTACTTGTTACTCCGATGCACAGCTAAAGGTAGAGGCAAAGCCAGTATCACCTCTTCCTTCGGGTTGTCCTGCGCCTGGTAGTGAAGGTTATTTTGTACGCTTAGAGGGTTACGGAACTGATTCAGGTTTAGAGAGAATGGCAGGAGGTACCTCAGGGCAATATACTTTTACTAGTTTAAATCCTGGTAACTATACGGTAACAGTATATGATGCGAAAAATGGGAACTCTGAAGCTAAAAGCGTAAAGGTTATTTCTAGCTATAAGATAATGAATATCCAGAGTCTACAAGCCATTGCTCCTGCCTGTAATAAGAACAATGGTGGTGTGAAATTTAAAATACCTAATGGAGGTATAGGTCCTTTTGAGGTAACCCTACTTGATATGAGTGACCAAGTGCTGGTGCCTGCACAAACCTTTACTCGTCCTGCAGGTAACAATTATATAGAAGTAAGAGGAAATAATTCTCATAAGGTACTTCCAAATACTTTTATAAAGGTGAAAATAAAAGATATTACAAATGTACATAACAACTGTGGTGAGGAACGCATACTTCCAAAAGTACAAATTCCAGCTTTACAAAATGACTTTAGTTGTATTGACATAAGAATTAGCAATCGTTATTTAACGAGAAGTAGAACTGATTGTAATAAATATGAAGTTGAATTAAAAATAAAAGAAGTAGGACCGGTGGATCGTTGGCTAACTCAGAATCCGAATGTAACATATTCAGAGATGAAAAGTTTCTTTACTCAACCTGGTAGAGCCGTGGTGCGCTTTTTAAACAGTTCTAAACCGCAAGTAGATATTTCTAGTACTTTTGATGGTTATGGTTTTAAATTGAAATTCCCCTCTTTTATTGAAAAAGGTGATGAAGTAGAGATTATTATAAAGGGACCTAATAATACGATTACTGAGCGAGTACGTTTTAATGAGCAAATCACAACTCCTTTGTGTGATGCCTTTAGAACTAGTAATGATTCTTATAAGAAAAATAAACCAGGTTCCTGTGGAAATTTTGAGCAACGTTTATCTCTTAGTTATTATGCGATAGGAGGATTTTGGAGAAAACTACCTAACTTGGATGGGGGTACTTATCACTATGATGTAACTTGGCCAGTAGCTCCCTTTGAAATAGGGCAATTTAAGTTAGAAAAGAGTACAACTGGTAATTCTGCAGGACCTTGGGTAGAAATACCGATAGTGGCAGGGAACAACCCTGGAGCGGGACAAGCAGGATGGACAAGTAATACTATTTATTTAGATAAGGTAGGAGAAGGACTTTATAGGCTTACCTATAAAGACCCTATAGGATGTAGAGGAACTTGTGTTAAAGAAATATATATAGAATATATAGATAAAACTACCTCTAATCCGATTGAGAAAATATGGAACTATTTAAAAATAGGCTATGGTAGTTATGAAGGGACAGGAGCTTTTCGTTTTGAAGAAATAGGTGATAATAAATTTTATTATCCATTGAAATTTAAGATAGAACCTGTAGATGGTACTAAATCGGTTACTTATCAAGGAAAATTGGCCTTAGGAAGCTCTGTTACTCGTACTATTACATATCCAATAAATTATACGAATGAAGGTGATATTAGAAATTTTGGTTGTACCAATTTGCCTTCTACTAATTATAGAATAATAGTAACGGATGCTTGTAGTAATACTACTACACGAGATTACGTGCTTCCAGCAATGCGATATAATCCAATCTTGAAATATGAAAGAGATTGTGAAGTAGGAAAGATTATTTTTGACATAGGGCGATTAGTGAATAATACTGGATCCGATTCAGAAAAAGTATATATAGAACGAGATGTAGTAGACGCTTATGGCAATCACTCTTGGCAACCTGTGAAAGTAAATGGTAATGATAGTTATATAAAGAATAGTAAAGGAGAATTTATTAATTTATTGACTGGGAAATATAGGATATTTTCCGACTGGGATAATAAGTATGGTTTTATTCCTTCTTCTACTTTTGGAATTTATCGAATTCATAATTTAACAGATCCTACTATGCCTCCTATAAATAGCGAAAATTACCAAGAGATCTCTATTCCAGAGATGGAGAAATTAAACCCTGTTTTAAACCCTGCAGTATGTAATAGTGGTAGCAACACTGGTATGATTTCAGTAGATTTAACAGGACAGCAAGTGGCTTTCCCTGTTACCTATGAATTATACTCTAAACCGAGTGCTACTTCTACTCAAACTACTTTTGTAAAAAAAGCAACTTACCAGCAGTCACAAAACCAATATTATCATATTTTCTCTAATTTACCTATGGGGCATTATATGGTGAGGACTATTCACCGTTGCCAAACAGTAAATAAAGATATAGAGATAAATAGTACTGGTGATTTTGATCCTTATTTATTAGTAGATAAATCAGGATTATGCGAAACTAATACAGTTAAAGTATTTCTTGGAGTATCAGGACATCTTTTTGATATTCGATGGTTTAAGCTTGATGCTAATGGACAAAAAACTACTTCGTCTCCACTTCAATCGGGTCCTTCATTCTCTGAGGATATTACGACCACTACTCACTATTTGGCTGAATATAACTTGAAGCCAGGTATAGGTTGTGGTAATGCTAAAGTATACACTAAATCTACTACTGTACAGGTGGCTTCAGGAAGTGATGCCATTAAGTTTAGAACATCTTGTCCTAATGATATTACAGTTTTTGCTGATCAGGGAGCCTGTGGTAAATCGGTAAATTGGCAAGAGCCTTCGGCTTATAACACTTGTAGTGGTACTATCACTACTACAAAGAGCCATACACCTCCATATTATTTCAATATAGGAGTTCATACCGTTACCTATGCGTTTTCTGATGTAAAGGGAAATACTATTAGTTGTTCTTTCACTGTTACAGTGAAATCTAACGCTACTAAACTAAAATCGAACCATCGTTATACTGATACTTCTGGAAATACTATTACTCAGTTGACCCCTAATCAGGAGTTCTTCTATGTACTTACTTATCAGAACGACGGTTCAGAAAATATCAATAAAGCAACTATAAATGTAAAACTTCCTGCTAATACTACCGTAGTTACTAATGGTAACCCTGACCTTAATGGGGCAGGTGATGGCACAGTGAATAATCCTCTTCCTCAAAGTAGCTATAACAATGCTACTAAGAGCTACCAGTTTGTGATAGGAGGTAAAGCAGGAGGCGTACAGTTGCAGTCTACGCTTAAAGCTGGAGACCCTGTTCGTACAATACGTATTCCTCTTAAACTTGTAGGCGATTGTAATGACTTTTTAAAACCTTGTGAGAACTTCTTGAAAACGTCTATGAATATAGACTACGAAGGAGGGGTTGCGGGTTGTACAGGAAATCAACAAACGGAAGCAGGTACTAAAACAATCACCATAAATACAACGGATTGCAATCGTCAGGAAGTGTTCTGTGGTACTGGAGCGATGACTTTTGAAGCTGTAGGAGGCTTTACAAGTTATCAATGGTATAAGAATGGAAGCCTCATACCAGGAGAAACAAAACAATCAATCGTTGCTAATTCACCAGGTGTTTATAAGGTAGAGAAAACGAATTTTTGCGAGGGAGTTTCAGTAGTAACAGTAGAAACTATCAACTATCAAGGTATTTCACCTACTACTGACCCTATTCGCGCACAAGCTCAGAATATAGGGGTAACTTGTCCTGGTGATGGTAGTTGGACAAGCCACTTCTACTTCTGTCAAGGAGGAAGTAAGAATATTAGGGTAAGCTATAAAAACACTGCTTTTGAATGGCAACAATGGAGCGGAGGTTGTACAGAAGCTTCTCCTGATTGTCGTAATACCGATGATAATTGTTGGAATCCGGTACATTCTAACGCTACCTTTACAGCTAATAGTGCTGGTAAATATCGTTTACACTTGAAAGATTGTAATGAAAACTTCTATTTTGAAGTATTTACAGCAGGACTAAGTGGTAACCTTACTGATAAGATTGATGAAACAAACTATTCACAAGGTTCAGTGAGATTAACTCTTAGCACTAGTGGTGTAAACTATAAGGTAGAAATCTACAAAGGAGCTGTACTTCTAAGAACTGACAATATCAATACAAATGATTATCGTATTCCTAACTTGCGACAAGATACTTATGATATTAAGGTTACCTCAGTACAAATACCAGGTTGTGAGTATAATGGTAATGTAACGATAGATAAGCTCACTGAAATGACAATGACTGCTGCCTTCAAAGGTTGGAAAGATTGTAACACTGCTAAATTACAACTTAAAGCTGAAGGAGGTAAACCTACTTATCGTTTCTATATTTGGAGTATCAATGGAGTACAACAATTTGCTGACGAACAAACGGCAATTGCTTCTGCTACACCTATTGCATTACAGTTAGGACACCAAACAAGCGTAGATGTAGATGTACCAAATATCACCCAAGTAGGAGAGTATGTATTTATAGTAGGTGATATGGATAATGGTAAGTTTGCTTTATCTAACAAGGTAACGATTACACCACCAGATCCACATAGTTATACCTTATCAGTAACCCAAGAAATTGAGTGCGAAAGCAATCCTAATAGTGGACATATCAATATGATATTCCCAGCAGGTAGCCAACACCAAAATCGTACTATTAACTTGTATAAGTTAGATAATAATGGTAATCGCATCACACCTGCTTTCAAGACAAGTTCAGGAGGATTATTTACTGGTTTGCCCGCAGGAAGCTATGAGATAGAAATGAAATCGAATGTAGGGGGTAATATATGTACTTACAGTCAGAAACCTATTGTAATAGCTCCTACTAAAGATCCTCTTAGAGCTTTTGCAGGAGTAGTAGCCGATAAAGATTGCGATGCAAGTAACCAATATAAAATAGCGGTAAACAATGTTGCAGGAGGTACACCTCCTTACCGTTATAGTTTTGATGGAGAAACTACTTATGGAACCAATAACGTTGGCTTTATGGGAGGTTCAGGTAATGTGTATGTAAAAGATAGTAAGGATTGCCGTATTGTTATCCCTGTGAATATTGTTGCGCAAACTGTACCGACTCTTACCGTTGCCAACCCTATTACCTATCGTTGTGATAATGGTTATGGAATGGTAACTGTAACGATTGCTTCAACTACTAGTCAAACTTATGAATACAGTATAGATGGTAGTGGTAAAACAGCTATCACAGGTAATACTTTCAGTAGATGGTTAGCGCCAGGTACGCACTCTATTACTGTGTACTATAAGACTTTGAATACAGCTACTACGCCTAATGTATTATACGTAGAAGATTTTGGCAAAGGTGCTAATGAGTGCTTATCAGGAGCCACTACAGGTTTAGTGTGTAAGACTGATGGTGACTTGGCTGATGGTAATTATGTAGTTACTAAACAAGTAGGTACTAATGCCTCTTGGGTACCATCGCCTACTGACCCTTCGGGAGGACGTTATTTGGCTATTGCAGGAAATGGTAGTAGCGAATTAGTGTATGAAAAACGCATTACAGGAGCAACTGCTCTTACTCCTATAACTGTAAGTTTTGATGCCTTGAATCTTATTTCAAGTACCTCAGGAGTAGCACCTCGTTTCAGTGTAGAATTACACAAGAGCGATGGAGCACTGCTTCGTGGCAAGAATGTAGGCACTGTGAATGCTACAAGCTGGAAGAATGTAAGTGTTACCTTTACCGAAGCTGAATTAACAGGTCTTACCGATGGTATTCTTATCGTTAAGATTGTAAATACAGCGGCCGCAAGTTATGGTAACTTAGGCAATGATTATGCTGTGGATAATATTAAAGTAGCGCAAGCTACACGATATTGTGCTTCACAAGTTTCTCAATTAGTGAATATTGAGAAATTCAAGCAAATGCGTATTGAGAAATATGGTGCTGAGAAGAATGTAAGCTGTAAAGGAGCTAGTGACGGACAAGTGCGTATTAGAGTGATAAATCCAGCTTCTAATACTGTTAAATATTCTATTGACCCTCACCAAGCAGTTTGGACTACGACTACCCTTGACGCACAAGGAGTCTTTACCATTACAGGATTAAGTGCTACTCAAAACGGTGTAGTAGCTGTACAAGATGCTAATAATCCAAACTGTATTACTACCTTACAAACGGGTTACAAGATAGGAGAACCTATCTCTATTGTACCTACTGCCGTAGTAATGGAGAAAATAACTTGTTACAATGGAGGAAAGGCTAAAGTAAAAGTATCGGCTACTGGAGGTACACCAGGTTATCAGTATCAAGTGGGATTGGTAACAGGTACTTTAAGTGCTCCACAGCCAGCTGCTAAAACACCTAACCCTTATGAGTTTAATAACCTTGTAGCAGGAACCTATAGTTTAGTAGTAACTGATGCTAATGGATGTAAAACAGAAACTACTTTTGAGATTGAAGATAAAGCTACTATTTCAGCGACTGCCGAACCTCAATCTTACTGTTATAGAACAGGTGATGAGAAGAAAGTAGTTATTACAATGCTCAGTGGTAATGGTAATTATAAAGTACAACGTGTGGGAGGAGCTATCTATTCATTCAACACTAATAGCTATGTATATCCTGATGCTTTGCCAGCAGGAAACCATACCTTTGTTATGACTGATGGATTTGGTTGTAGTACTACTGTTACTACCCAAGTATACGACTCATTGACATTACAGGTATCGCCTACTACCCAACAGTATGCTGATTGTAAAGGAGGTAGTGTAACCTACACCCTTACAGCACAAGGCGGTATCCCAACAGCAATGAAAGAATTTAAATACAGTGTAGATAATGGTGTAACTTATACTACCATAGCTACGGCTCCTTCACAAGCTACTGTAGCAGTGAGTGTAGCCACTACTACTGTTATTAGATTCCAAGTAACCTATAAACCTGACGGTAGCGAATGTACTGCTGAACGTTACATCACTTTATTAAGCGATTCACCTCGCTTCTTGAAACCGTTCACTACTATTAAAGCTACTTGTGGAAAAGCGAATGGTTCAGTAACAATTACACCAAATGATTACTATGTAGGTACTGCTTCATATACCTTAGTGATTAAAGATACTGGAGGAACTGTACAATCAGCTACTGCTTTAGCACAAGGTAACTATGTAGCTGAATTAACCGATAATCGTGGTTGTGTGGCTTCTCAAACCTTTACTGTAGGAGCAGTACCACAGCTTACTGCTACTGCTACGGTTACCAAACAAATGGGCTGTACATCAGCAGCAGCTGATTTAGCGGCTATCACTGTAACTCTTGTTAATGGAGGAGGTACTCCACCTTTTGCAGTACATTTGAGAAATAACTTGAACGGTTATGAAAGTACACATACTTTAACCGCTTCTAATAATATGCCAACAGAGTTCACTGGTTTGGATTATGGTAATTATGATATTACCATTACTGATGCTAATAGTTGTGAAACTAAACTTAGCACTGTAATTAATCCTAATTCTAATGTAATGTCTATCACTGCTGAAACGCCTACAAGTTGTACAACAACAAGTAGTATGGTTATAAAGGCAAGTAATGGCACTACATTCAGTGCAACTACCAATGCTTACTTTGCTGTATATCGCCCAGGAATTGTAAATCCACCAAATGCATCAACAGCAACACAAGTAACGACCACTAACCTCAATGGAGGTACTGATACTTGGTATAAAGGAACTGCTTCTGGTACAGGAGTAGCTGTGACAATACCAAACTTAACACCTGGTGTTCAATATACCTTTGTGGTGTACAACATCACAACAGGTTGTAGATATACTCAACAAGCTACTATGCCAGTGCCTACGGCTTCTACATTAGGTGCTACCTTACAAGTAGCCAATGTGAAATGTGCAGGAGGTAATGACGGTACAGTAAGCTATACCTTAACAGGTTTCCAAGGTAGCACAACAGCTATTACTTGGAAGATATTCAGAGAAGATAATCACCAACAAGTAGGTGCAGGAGGAAGTGTAACAGCTCCGTTCCATACCACACAAAACACCAATAGTAACTTGCCAGCAGGTAAATACTATATTGAGTTTACTGAAAATACAGGTTGCGTGAAAGCCTTCCCATTTGAAGTAAAACGCTCAGCGGTAGCATTACAAGTATCTACTATAGCTACTCAGAAAGCCTCTTGTAGTACACTTGGTCAAGCGTGGTTGAATATTAAAGGAGGTACTGCAAGCTATACTTACGGTTATGTAACCGCAGGTGGAGCTTATAACCCAGCGGTAATGACAGGCACTACGCAAGCTTCTACTTACATCAACTTGCCAGCAGGTAACTGGGATGTATATGTAAGCGATGCTTATGGCTGTATACAGCACGCTGCTGTAACCATAGGAATGTTTGATGTACCAAGTATATCGGATGTTACAGCCTTGAATTGCCAAGCCTATAACAATATAACAGGTAAGATACCAGTGAGAGTGACCCTCAACCAGATAGGTCAAGGTAACCACTATTACACCTTAGATGGTAGTGCTGATCAGCCTGTGGTTTGGACAATAGCTAATCAAGCCTTTGAGGTAGAAGTAAGCCCATTAATAAATCACACTATCGTTGTGAAAGATGTGAATGGTTGTGCTACTAGTACAACATTCAGTACTACGGCTATCATCACAGCTACGGCTACCGTAAGCAAAGTAAAAACGTGTGCTACACCTACGGCTGAAATAACCGTAGTAGCCACTGGAGGTACAGGTGTATACAGCTATACCTTAGAGCGTTTAGATAACGGTTCGTTAGCAGGTGAAATTATCAGAGAGAATGTAGCCTTGCCAGCAGGTGGTGTAGTAACTATTACCAACCCAACTGAGGCTGCTACCTACCGCATCAGTATATTTGATGCTGAAACACGCGATTGTCCTATCGTGAAAGAAGTTCAAGTGGTAGACCCAACACCTATCGACCCATCGACCATAGTAACTCAAGCTTATAACGAAAAATGTAACTTAGGTCTCACAGCTACCCCAACAGGAAGCATAGACGTAGCTATCCCTACCGACCCTGATACCTATACATTTAGAATTACAAGTGCCATAGACTTAACCGATGGTAGCAACGTAACGGTAACTACTACGCCTTCAACCGCAGGAACTCATAATGCTACCTTTACACAGCTACGAGGTACTACGCAAGGGGTAAGATACCAAATAACCGTTACTAATAGTACGGGGTGTACCGCAATGGTAGAAACAATACTTACTTCACCAGAGCCTTTGAGCTTTGATGCAGATGTTCTTTCAGCTACTCAATATGTATGTGAGGGAGGTGCAGGAATGACTACACCAAAAGTAAGTGTAGATGTAACTAAGATACGAGGAGGTATACCTCCTTATACTACTGAGTTCTTTGACGGAGCAGGTAATAGTTTAGGCACAGGTACTGAGTACACCTTAACAAACCTTAATGGAGGTAGCTTCTACGTAAGCATAAAAGACGCTTCGGGCACTTGCAGTACTAATACCGCCAGCGTAACAGTAGCTCCTGCCTTTGCTCTTACCTCAATGAGCATCACCACAACTACCTCAGTAACTTGTGTGGTAGATGAAGTGATAAATATTAGCTTAACGGTAACGCCTACTTATATAGCAGGCACTCCATTGCGCTATACTATCCGAGGTACTGATAATGGATTTGTGGCTATTACTTCTACTACTGCTACTACCCTTAGTGTACCACTTACAGGTTCAAGTGGCTTTGGTAATAGCAATTATACAATAGAAGTAATTAACGAACGTACTAGTTGTAGCATTACAGGGGTACACAGTATTAGACAGCCTAATACTTTTGCGATAGAATCAACTAACCCAGTGAGAGCGGTTTGCCATAACGACAATGGTTCTATCACACTCGGATTAGTGGATACAGACCTTTCTAACGGCGATCAATCAACAAATGGATATACTTATACCATTACCTCAGTGGGAGCTACAGTAGCTACTTCTACTTCGGCAACGATACCAGCAGGTACACGTAGCTTTACTGTGAACTTGAAAGGTGGTTCATATGATATTGAAGTAACAGTGAATGGAGTAGGATGTAAAGTACCGAAAACACGCTTTACTATTCCTTCTAACCCTGCTGAGATAGAAGTGAGAGATGCTCGACAAAAAGTATCTGTCGATTGTGCTAATAAGAACGGGGTAGCAGCCTTAACAGTAGTAGGAGGTCAAGAAACCTTTACTGTAACACTTACTCCTGTAGGAGGTGGTACTCCACACGTACAAACTAATGTGAGAGCAGGTGCTCCAGGAATTGAGTTTGGTGGCTTAGACGCAGGTAGCTATATTATATCAGTAACTGATGCCTTAGGCTGTGCAACCGCTACAGGTACTTTGAGTGTTACTATTGACCCATATAGTGGTATCAATACCTCTACTATTTCAGTAACCACAACCCCAATCACTTGTATTGATGCTAATGACGGTACTCTTAAAGTAACAGGTGTAACAGGAGGAGCACGTCCTTATCACTATATTTTAGTGAGAACATCGGCAACGGGCAGTGATTTACCTGAAATAGCTACTAATGAAGGTGAAGCAACCTTTACAGGTATTAAACCAGGTACTTACCGTGTGGATATAGTAGATGCTAAGAACTGTTCAGTAACCGTAGCAGGAAGTTATACCTTTACGAATCCGCAACCTATTACTGCTGATATTGATGTGACTAACTCAACCTTCTTTACTTGCTATGGTGAGAATGGAGGAAGTGTAACAGTTTACAATATCGCAGGCGGTACAGGTTCTTATACAGTGAATATCGTGAGAGCTGATAATAACCAAAAGATAGACGGACGCTCAGGAGTAACAGCAGGTTCATCAGAAACGTTCTCAGGATTAGCTCCATCACCTAAGAACACTTATTATCAAGTAGTGATACAAGATACTAATAAGTGTACGATGACTAAGACACTCAGCTTTACTGTAGAAGAGTTCCCTGATATAGCTATAAGCTATGTAGAACAAGAAGGTACTTGTGAAATGAATACGAATAACTATGTAGACCATTTGATAGTACGTTTCAGAAATACAGAAGTAGATTACTCTAAGATAACTTATAGTCTTAACGGTACGGCAAGTCGTACAGCCTTTACTCGTACGGTAGGTAATATAGCTTATATCGATAACTTTGATAGAACAACCCGCACTCAAACTATTCATATACATTACACTGCGGTAGCTCCTATCACAGGATATTGTACAACAAGCAAGACCTTTACGGTAGACCAAATCACTCCGCTTGTATTGAGTCAGGTAACCAACACTACCCTCAATACGATAGAAGTGATAGCTACAGGAGGGGTAACTAGCACAGTGAAGGGCTATACTTACTACTTCAACGGAGTAGATAGTGGCGATAACCGTATATACAAAATTAAGCATAATGACCCTGAACGAATAGATAATGGAAGACGCATTAAAATCATAGAAGTGAAGGTGGAAGATGCACAAGGTTGTGTACGTACAATGACGATAGAAAAAGAATATCTTGACATTGAAGTACCG
The DNA here is from genome assembly GCF_013394735.1 of Capnocytophaga sp. oral taxon 902. Classification (NCBI taxonomy): domain Bacteria; kingdom Pseudomonadati; phylum Bacteroidota; class Flavobacteriia; order Flavobacteriales; family Flavobacteriaceae; genus Capnocytophaga; species Capnocytophaga sp. oral taxon 902. The sequence goes on along the minus strand of NZ_CP058261.1, from coordinate 311,063 downwards.
AACTTCTTCACCCCAGATGGCGATGGAATTAACGATGTTTGGAAACCTAAAAACTTAGACAACAACGTGAATGCTCGCTTCTACATCTTCGACCGCTATGGTAGACGTGTAGCTCTGCTCAAATCAGGAGAGGGTTGGGATGGTAATTACGACGGTCGTAGTTTACCAGCTGGTGACTACTGGTATATCATTGAGGTGAACGATGAATTATACGACAAACGTGAGTTCTACGGCAACTTTACATTATACCGATAATCGTTAATAGTTTTCATAACTAAAAAGAGCTGTTCAGCAATGAACAGCTCTTTTTTTAATTTATTATGGGAGTTCAACGTAAAAAGAGTAAGGCTAAAGCCTTAAAAAAAAATCAAACAAGTAGAGGCTTAGCTTTTTAAGACAAATTGATTAAAGAGGCTTGATTGCTTGGAGACCTTTGAGAGGAATGGAGAGTATTTTAGAACAGCAGACAAGTGTTTTGTGGATTGCTCACCTTTGCCACTGGATTTTAAGAACAATAAAAATACAGCTGTAAATCATAAAATAGATAACCCAACAAAGATTTCTGTAAAATACAATATATTATAACAAATTTTTTCGTAACTTTGTAGCATAAAACTTTAAAAGCAATATAACTATGAAAATCAAAACATTTTTAGCACTACTGCTATTGGTGATAGTGGGGTGCGGTTGCTCAAAAGCAGACAAGGATACTTCTCCTGAGGCTGTGATTGTAAGAGAAATTCCTCAAGAGCAACTCTTGGGAATTAATCTTGAGAAAGATACTCTAAAAGTAATCCAGAGTAGGAAAGAATTACAAGATTTGTTTCCTAATCAGAATATAGGAGAAAGAACTATTTTTAAAGAAATAGATTTTTCTACACAGACCGTTTTATTAGGAAGTAAGTTTTTTGTTCATACTTATGGGGTGAAATCTTACGATTTTAGAAAAAAAGGGAATAATGAGTATACTCTCGAAGTTGGTCTTTCGGATACATTTTTTACTCAACCAAGAGTACTTTATTATGGTATTATAGTGAAGAAAATATCTGACAATGTTAATATAAGTTTTAACATTCAAAAAAGTAATTAAAATGAAAACAAAAACATTTTTAGCACTACTGATATTAGTAATAGCGGGTTGTGGTTGTTCAAAAACAGACAAGGATACTTCTCCTGAGGCTGTGATTGTAAGAGAAATATCTAAGATAAGAGTTTATTTGGGTGATGAAAAATTTGGCACCTATAAAGTGATACAAAATAGAAAAACATTGGATAGTGCATTTTCTAATGTAGAATTTAGTACTCTTGAACAGTTTAAGGATATAGATTTTACAACAGAAACTCTTTTATTAGGATATGATAATTATGCTAATCAAGCTGATTTTCATTTCCAATTCGTGAAAATAAAGGCTAATAACTATAGTCTAACAGTTAAAATATCAGGATTGGCAACAAAACCTGATACTTTTCTCTATGGTATTGTTGTTAAGAAACTACCTAACAATGCCAATGTAAGTTTTAATATTCAAAAAAGTAATTAAAATGAAAACAAAAACATTTTTAGCACTGCTGCTATTGTTAATAGTGGGGTGCGGTTGCTCAAAAAAAGATAACTTTAAAGCGGTACCTTTTAGAACATTGTTTAGTGGTTGCAATCCTCCTGATTTAGAATATATCAATAAAAAGGAAATTATTTCTAACGAAGTTGAATTGCAAAAAATTGGAGAAGTGTTAAGACTCACCACAGAAACTATAAACAGTTTTAAAATTGATTTCTCACAAAAGCAAGTAATTATTATTTGGGGAAAGGAAGAACGCTATACACCTTCTTCTATTAATGTAACTTCTGTTGCAGAAGATAACACTTCTATTGTAGTTCATACGGTTAGTGAAGTTAAAGGATTGGGGGCTGCTTTCAGCTGTCCTTTCTGTATAGTTGAGATTCCTAAAACTAATAAAAACATCACATATAAAAATAAAGCATTATGAAAAAGATCTTTTTCTACACATTAGCGCTCTTTTGTTTTATTACAAATGCACAAACCAAGTATTTCTATTATTATAATGGAAATAAAATTCTATTAAAGCTTGATACAAATAACTTAAATATCATCAGTGATGATATAAAGAGTATTCCTACAAGTAGGATTTACACCCCTATAGAACAAGACAACAAATCTTATATCAAAATGCAGTCTGTAGGGAATGTAACAGAAAGAGAATTTGAATCTCAATTAGAGAATTTAAAAAAAGCATCGAAAATAGTAGGTCTTTATTTTAAAAATGGTGAAAAATCAATCGGAACATCTAAGTATTTTTATGTAAAGATTAAGCGTCCTAATGATTTTCAAGTGTTAAAAAACTTTTCAAGTGAAAGGAATGTTGAAATAATTTCTAATGTGCCTAATATGCCTTTATGGTATATTTTAGCGGTAACGGATAGCAAATACACCTCCTTAGAAATGTCGAATCTGTATTATGAATCAAAATTATTTTCTGATATTGACCCTGCGTTTATTTTTGATTTTAAAGGAGAATGTGCAAACGATCCTTATTTTAAGGATTTATGGGGATTAGGCAGTATCAATATATGTAAGGCTTGGAATTTAAGTACGGGTAGCGGTGTTAATGTTGCTGTTGTTGATCACGGGATTGACAAATCTCATAATGATTTGAGACAAAATATTCACCCCTTAAGTTTTAATACAGTTACAGGGAAAATAGGGAGTGATTTTAAAAGCAATAAAATTCATGGAACCCACGTAGCTGGAATTATCTCTGCAGTTAAAGACAATCATCTACAAGTGGTAGGAGTGGCTCCAGATGCGAAAATAATGTCTGTAAGTAATCCTTTGGTGGCATCGGAAAATATTTCCGCAGAATTAGCAAGCGGTATAAGTTGGGCTTGGAAAAATGGAGCAGATGTAATTAATAACTCTTGGGGAGATCAAGGAGGTAGTGGTTATGAAAAATTACACAGCAAGATTTTAGAAGATGCTATTTCAGAGGCTATAGCACAAGGTAGGAATGGTAAAGGAACTATTGTTTTATTTGCCTCAGGAAATTTCAGTCCTAAAATTGATTATCCTGCCTATGCAAATCCAGATATTTTAGTTATAGGGTCTATTCAATCAAATAAAAGAAGAAGCAATAGTTCTGGTTATGGAAGAGAATTAGATGTAGTAGCTCCAGGAGTTGGGATTCTTTCAACTGTCCCTAATAATTCAGTGAGTAGTGAAGATGGTACTTCAATGGCTTGTCCTCACGTAGCAGGAGTAGCTGCCTTAATACTCTCGGTAAATCCTGATTTAACAGCTAAACAAGTAGCTGATATCATAGAACAAACTGCACAAAAAGTAGGAGGTTATAACTACCAAAACACTTATACTCGTCCTAATGGCACTTGGAACAATGAGATGGGTTATGGTTTGGTGGATGCTTATAAGGCTTTGCAGAAAGCCACTATTGCAGGTCCTGATGAATTTTGCTTGAAAACAGATGCTACTTTTGAGTTAATCGCTCCTATCCCTAATGATGCTACTATTAAATGGGAAGATCCTGAATATAAATTGGAAATTGTTTCAGGACAAGGTACTAAAAGTTGTGTGTTTAGAGGTACCTATTGGGATGGAAATAGAACTATTAAAGCTGTTGTAACTTATAAAGATGGCACTGTAAAATCTTTTGAAAAAGAGGTTTACGTGAGATACCAAGGAAATTGGGCTAACGCTCAATATACTATCAAAAATCACCCACAATCACCTTACAGCACTCCTTGTTGTAATGGAAGTACAAGGGTAATAAAACACGTAATATTGGATGATTATATGGGAGGAGCGTCAATAAAAGTAGAGTGGAAAAATACTATTGTTTACAAAGACCCCAAGGACAATTTTGAATTTAGAGGTACAAATAGGGAAGAGGAATTTGTAGCTACACGATATACTTTTACTCCCTTTATTGTAGAAACCAAAATGAGATATATATCAGACTGTGGTACCCCTACAAAATGGTCTAATACTATAGCTCGTTATTATGGGGCAATAAATGAAACTTCATTTAGGTCGGCTTCTGCTTATAATAGTCCCGTTAAAAGCACAAATGAAGATATTCCTGTATATGAATTTTTCACGAATAGGGCTTCGACTTTGCGTGTTCAAACAGAGGATTTACAGCAATGGTTAGACGCTAAATATTCAGGAAAAGAGTTAAACGATAAAGAGCTCCAAAAAGTATTATACTACTTAAATAATCGGGATAATTTAGATAAAATTGGAGTTAAAGTATTTGACTTTTCGGGTAAGAGAATTTTACAAGGAGATTTAGATTTCGGCAAAAGCTTAGATTTTAATATGTCGAGATACGCAAAAGGATTCTATATTATCATTTATGAGTTTGGGTCTATTTCTAATGGTAAAGTTATTTATAAGCCTTAAGGTAACTAAGTATAAGGTTTAATGAAATTTTGTTCTAAAAGAAGTGTCGCAAACGACAGATTTGAAATAAAAATTAGTTACAAATTAAAAGAAAATAGAGCTTTATTTTTTTTAAAGTCTCACACAGAGCGGATAAAAAGAGCTGTTCATTGCTGAACAGCTCTTTTTTATTAAACTCATCGTAATTGAGTTATGAATACAATAACTTGCCTATTTATTTGTTTAGTAAAATTGCTATGCAAAGTAGTGCTGAGAATATTGCTACTAAAAGGGTAGTGGGGGCAGGTACTTTTATTGCTAAAAATACTGTAAAAAGTACTAATAGCACGTTTATAGCAAGTACATAACGAAAAGTAATAGGCAGTTGTAACTGATAGTGTAAGCCATTGGCTAAACCGGAAAAAATAAGGGCTAACCCTGCACTGAAAAACCAAAAGGCTTCTGCCGAAAGTTGGTCGTATTTCTTGAAACTAAGTGCTGAATGCGCTATGCCCAATAGCATAATTCCAATAATAGCAACCGCATAGAATGTTTTCATTGGTACAAAAGTTTATAATTACTTTGCAAAGATACGAATTGAAACTGAATTAATACCATAATACCAAAAATGTTAATAATACTGATTAATATCAGAAATGTCAGAAATACCAATAATACCCAATCAATGACGCTGTGAGGTGCGAGCCGCACGGGCAGGTGCAAGCCACACAAGCGGGTAAAATTAGTAAATGGGTTAATTAGCAAATTAGCAAATGGGGGAGGGGAAATAAAATAATGTAGATTTAGAGAGCTTATAGGAAGCCTTATTTAATGATTAATGGTTAATGATTAATGGTTAATTTGGGAGAAGCTTATAGAAAGCTTATAGGAAAGACGGTGTGAGCCGCACGGGCAGATAAACAAAAGACGGTGCGAGCCGCACGGGCAGATAAAGAAAAGACGAATAAAGAACGAATAAAGAACGAATAAAGAACGAATAAAGAACGAATAAAGAACGAATAAAGAACGAATAAAGAACGAATAAAGAACGAACAAAGAACGAACAAAGAACGAACAAAGAACGAACAAAGAACGAACAAAGAACGAACAAAGAACGAACAAAGAACGAACAAAGAACGAACAAAAAACGAACAAAGAACGAACAAAGAACGAACAAAGAACGAACAATGAACGAACAATGAACGAACAATGAACGAACAAAGAACGAACAAAGAACGAACAAAGAACGAACAAAGAACGAACAAAGAACGAACAAAGAACGAACAAAGAACGAACAATGAACGAACAATGAACGAACAATGAACGAACAATGAACGAACAATGAACGAACAATGAACGAACAATGAACGAACAATGAACGGTGCGAGCCGCACGGGCAGATAAAGAAAAGACGAATAAAAGACGGTGCGATTTGCACGAGCAGATGAGGGAAAGACGAATAAAAGACGGTGCGATTCGAATGAGCAGATGAGGAAAAGACGAAGGAAGAGCGATGCTAAAGCGAAGGTAAGTTGAAGTTGAGGTAAAGATAAAAAGATGATTATTGGAGGTTTTCAACTTTGATAGAGTTTCAAACTTCTACAAAGTTTATACATAAACGAATGATGAACAAATGAAACCTGAGTAGCAGGGTGGAGATAGGGTGTTTTATAATAGTTTAAAAGTTCATTTTATTAGGGTTTTATTTATTTGTAAAAATTTTGCATCATTAAAAATAAGCTCTTAAAAGGATATTCAGTAAAAAAACTCTTTGCATATTGGTGCTAAATCAAAAATATTATGTACTTTTGCCCCAAATTTACATAGTGGGCTTTGTGAAAAAACTACTTATTGGAGTTAATAATCACTATGTGAGTTATATAAAAATTAATTTAGAGAATTACGATGGAGAAAATAACCGCTGCCATTACGGCTATCGGAGGCTATGTACCTGAAGATGTTCTAACCAATGAAATGTTAGAAAAAATGGTAGATACTAACGATGAGTGGATTTACACCCGTACAGGTATCAAAGAAAGACGCATACTTAAAGACCCTAATAAAGGTTCATCATTTTTAGGAATTGAAGCCGCTAAAGACCTTATTCGCAAAACAGGTCTCGACCCCAAAGAAATAGACTTAGTTATTTTGGCTACGGCTACCCCTGATATGCCTGTAGCCCTTACAGGTCCTTATGTAGCGTCGCAAATAGGCGCTGTGAATGCTTTTTCATTCGATTTGCAAGCTGCGTGTTCGAGCTTCCTATTTGGGGTTTCGGTAGCTGCTAAATACATAGAATCAGGGCGTTATAAAAAAGTACTCTTGGTGGGGGCAGATAAGATGTCATCTATCATAGACTATACCGATAGAGCTACTTGCATTATCTTCGGCGATGGGGGAGGGGCTGCACTCTTTGAACCTAACTATGAAGGTTTAGGTGTACAGGACGAACTCTTAAGAAGTGATGGTATAGGACGTAACTATCTGTACATAAAAGCAGGAGGTTCTCTCTGTCCGACTACGGCTGAAACAGTGGCTAACAAAGACCATTTTGTATTCCAAGACGGTAAAACGGTGTTTAAATATGCGGTTACAGGAATGGCTGATATAGCAGAGGAGCTTATTAAACGCAACGGTTTGACCTCAAACGAAGTGCAATGGCTTACACCTCACCAAGCTAATAAACGTATTATTGATGCTACTGCTGAGCGTATGGGATTACCTGCTGAAAAAGTGATGCTCAACATTCACAAGTACGGCAATACAACTTCGGCAACCATCATCTTAGCTCTTAACGACTACGAAAACCAACTCAAAAAAGGAGACAATATAGTATTGGCAGCCTTTGGGGGAGGTTTCACTTGGGGAGCTATTTACTTAAAATGGGCATACGACGGAGCCCTTTATCACAAATAAGGAACAACCATTGAGAAAAATACAATACACGTATGGATTTAAGAGACATTCAAAATTTAATTAAGTTTGTTGCCAAGTCGGGGGCAAGCGAAGTGAAATTGGAAATGGAAGATGTAAAAATCACCATTAAAACGAACCCTGATGAAAGTGGCAAAGAGCAAGTGTTTGTACAACAATTGCCCGTAGCACAACAGCTACCGCAATTGCCTTTGCAACAGCAAGTACCTGTACAACAACTTCCTACAGCTGAACCTGCTGACAGCAAACCAGCAACACCTGCCGATGACGATAGCAAATACATTACTATCAAATCGCCGATGATTGGTACTTTTTATCGTCGTCCTGGTCCAGACAAACCGCTATTTGTGGAAGTAGGTTCTACCATAGCCAAAGGTAGTGTGATTTGCATTATTGAGGCGATGAAACTCTTCAACGAAATAGAATCAGAAGTTTCTGGTAAGATAGTTAAAATATTGGTTGATGATTCTTCACCTGTAGAATTTGACCAGCCATTGTATTTAGTGGATCCTTCATAAACCAAACAATTATGTTTAAAAAAATATTGATAGCCAACCGTGGAGAAATAGCCTTACGCGTGATACGTACGTGTCGCGAAATGGGTATCAAATCGGTAGCCGTATATTCTACTGCCGATGCTGACAGCTTGCACGTGCGCTTTGCCGATGAAGCTGTGTGTATAGGTCCTCCACCCAGCAAAGATTCATACTTAAAAATACCTAATATTATAGCCGCTGCCGAAATTACCAATGCCGATGCCATACACCCAGGCTACGGATTTCTTTCGGAAAATGCGAAATTCTCGAAGATTTGTGCAGAACACGGCATTAAGTTTATAGGCGCATCGCCTGAAATGATTGAAAAAATGGGTGATAAGGCATCAGCTAAAGCGACTATGAAAGCCGCAGGAGTTCCTACCGTACCAGGTTCTGACGGGCTCGTAGAATCGTTGGAGCACGCTAAAAAGATAGCTGCTGAAATAGGCTACCCTGTGATGCTGAAAGCTACTGCCGGTGGGGGAGGTCGCGGTATGCGCGATGTGTGGAAAGAGGAAGACCTCGAGAAAGCCCTCAACAGTGCGATGCAGGAAGCAGGAGCTGCCTTTGGTAACGATGCGATGTATATGGAAAAGCTGATTGTAGACCCTCGTCACATTGAGATACAAATCGTAGGCGACCAATACGGTAAGGCTTGTCACCTTTCAGAACGCGATTGCTCGATACAGCGTCGCCACCAGAAACTTACCGAAGAAACGCCGTCGCCTTTTATGACGGACGACCTTCGCAAGCGTATGGGAGAAGCTGCAGTGAAAGCTGCTGAGTATATCAAATATGAAGGGGCAGGAACGGTAGAGTTCTTGGTAGACAAAGACCGCAATTTCTACTTTATGGAGATGAATACTCGTATACAAGTAGAGCACCCTATCACTGAACAAGTGATAGACTACGACCTTATTCGCGAGCAGATATTGGTAGCTGCCGGAGTGCCTATCTCAGGTAAGAACTACACGCCTAAACTGCACGCCATAGAGTGTCGTATCAATGCGGAAGACCCTTATAACGACTTCCGTCCGTCGCCAGGTAAGATTACCACTTTGCACGCCCCAGGAGGTCACGGAGTGCGCCTCGATACTCACGTGTACAGTGGTTATGTAATTCCGCCTAACTACGACTCGATGATTGCGAAACTCATCACTACAGCGCAAACCCGTGAGGAAGCAATTGCCAAGATGAAACGCGCCTTAGACGAGTTTGTAGTAGAAGGAGTGAAAACCACGATTCCGTTCCACTTGCAACTAATGGACGACCCTGATTACTTAGCAGGCAATTACACTACTAAGTTTATGGAGGATTTCCAGATGAAACCCCAAGTGGCAGAATAATGAAGTAGAAATGATTATATAAAGAAAGGGACTGTCTAACTCAAGAGAAAGATAGTCCCTTTTGTATAGTTACAATACTATGATATATCTTGTTGTATATTTTATTTGTTGGATATTAGCTGTTGTACTGTATGCTTTTTCTTTCGATGAAAGCTTTGTATATACCGCATTATACACTCATTTGGTTTATGGAGTAGGCTTTTTCGGGTTGTTTAACTTTGTAGGGCACTCGGTACTCAGTGAGAAAGTAGCTAAAACCATAGGATGGATATCTAATGGTTTTCAAAAAGAATTGGGGTTTGTGTCGTTGGGGATAGGCATTTGTGGTATATTGTGCCATTGGTTTCGCGACGGATTCTGGTTGGCAACGGCTATTCCGTTTAGCGTATTCTTGATAGGAGCAGCCTTGTTACACATTGCTGAGATGAAGCGAAAACACAATTTCAACAAAGGGAACGTATGGATTATTCTTCCTGATTTGCTAATGCCCCTAACGTTATTAATATTGTTTATACTGAATTAGAGATGAAACTCATAGCAATGATACCTGCCCGCTACGGAGCGACCCGCTTTCCTGCAAAGCTGATGCAAGACCTTTGTGGCAAGCCTGTAATTGTACATACTTATGAACGTGTAGCTGATACCCGTTTGTTTGACGAAGTGTATGTGGTAACTGATGACGACCGTATAGAAAAAGTGATACGGGAGGTAGGAGGCAAAGTAATTCGCAGTAAAAAAGAACACAATAGTGGCAGTGACCGTTTGGCAGAAGCTTCAAGAGATTTAGACGTAGATATTATTGTAAATGTACAAGGAGATGAGCCTTTTACCGATAAAGAAAACTTACAAAAAGTAATTGATATTTTTGTTAAAGACCTTACTAAAAGCATAGCGGTAGCAAGCCTAATGGAACGTATTACTGACCCAGATGATATTGCAAACCCGAACAATGTGAAGGTAGTAGTGAACAAATTTGGAGAGGCGCTCTATTTTTCGAGGAATATCATTCCCTTTCCTCGTGACCCTAACACCAAGGTGTCTTATTACAAGCACATAGGTATTTACGCCTATCGCAAAGAAGCATTACAACAGTTCACCGAGTTACCTCCTTCCTTATTAGAAGAAACGGAAAAATTAGAACAACTTCGTTATTTAGAAAATGGGTTTAAAATACGTTTAGCGCTAACCGATATTCCTACCATAGGGATTGATACCCCGAAGATTTGGAGAGGGCACGTAAGCGATTGATTACACAAAAGTGATAAAAATAGAGATAAAAAGACTAAAATTGAGGGAAATAAAGCAGAAATTTAGCAAATTATTAACATTGATTATCAGCTGTTTATAAAAATGTTGATAACTTATTAATAAAAAAATGCTGTAAAATTTCTTTTTTTCTATATCTTTGCTACGTCTAAAGAAGTGTAAAGACACGAATAGAGCGACCTAATTAATAACGAATTAAACAAAAAATTATCGGCTATACATCTAGATATAGTTGTTTAAGTGAAAAATGAAATATAACAAGTATTACGTAGGGTTAGATATCGGGACTACCAAGATTGTAACTATGGTAGGGGCAAAGAACGAATACGGGAAGATTCAGATTTTAGGTTATGGGCAATCTAAAAGTGAAGGCATCAATAAAGGAGTAGTAACTAACATTGCTAAAACTACTCAATCTATTATGGATGCTATTCAAGATGCCAAAGAAAAGACAGGCTTAGAAATTGAGAACGTAGAAGCAGGTATCGCAGGACAAAATATCATAAGTCGTTCACATAGCGATTATATTACCCGTACAGACCCTGAACAACTTATAGACTTTGACGATTTGGAACGCCTGAAAGAACAGGTGTTCTCTATAGCACTTTCACCAGGACAAAAGATAATTCACGCACTCCCTCAGGACTATAAAGTAGATAATGTGGGAGATATTAAAGAACCTATCGGTATGATGGGAACCCGTTTAGATGCTACTTTTCACTTAGTTATCGGGCAAGTAAGCGCTATCAAAGGGATTACTCGTTGTGTGGAAATGGCACATCTAAAGCCTATAGGTCTTACTTTGGAACCTATTGCTTCTGCTAAAGCTGTATTAAGCGAAGAGGAAAAAGATGCAGGAGTGGTGTTAGTGGATATAGGAGGTGGTACCACCGATGTAGCTATCTTTAAAGATGGTATTATCCGCCATACAGCCGTAGTGCCTTTAGGAGGTAATATTATTACTGATGATATAAAAGAAGGTTGTGGAATACTCACCCGTCAAGCCGAGATGCTGAAAGTAGAATTTGGGTCGGCTTGGCCAGGAGAGAACCGAGATAATGAGATAGTATCTATTCCTGGTATTAAAGGGAAGGAGCCTAAAGAAATAACACTTAAAAACCTTTCTAAAATTATTCACGCAAGAGTAAGTGAGATTATCAATTTAGTATTTAACGTGATTAAAAATTATGGTCACGAAGAAACTAAAAAGAAACTGTTTGCGGGAGTAGTACTCACAGGAGGTGGAAGCCAACTGAAGCATATTGTTCAGTTAGTAGAATATATTACGGGAATGGATGCTCGCATAGGTTATCCTAATGAGCACTTAGCAGGTAACTCTGACCCTAAACTTACTTCGCCTATTTACTCTACGGCTATAGGTCTTGTAATGAGCGCTATTGAAAATGAAGCAGAAGAGCAATTTAAAAAACGCTTCCAGGAAGTAAAAGCTCAAGAGACAATAGAGAACGGAAAGGGAATGGCAGTAGAGCCTTTATCAGCAGATTTGCAGGATTCATCACTTGAAAAACAACCTATCACAATAGTAGATTCACCAAAAATAAATGTTTTTCAAGATAAAGATGAAGATGATGAATTAGAGATACATAAAACTAGTAGAGGTTGGTGGAGTAAATTAAATGAAAAACTAAAGGACTTTTTAGATAGTGAAGATTAAGTAGAAACAAATAATTATGATTTTTTGATATGAATTCGGACATTCAATTTGATTTGCCAAAGAATATTAGTAACTATATCAAAGTTATTGGCGTAGGAGGCGGAGGGTGCAACGCCGTGAATTTCATGCACAACGAAGGTATAAAAGGGGTAGATTATGTGGTCTGTAATACAGATGCACAAGCTTTGGAAAACAGCCCTATCCCTAATAAAATTCAATTAGGAGTTACCCTTACTGAAGGATTAGGAGCAGGAGCCAATCCTGATATTGGTGAAAAAGCGGCTCTTGAAAGTATTGAGGATATCCAACGCACTTTGGAAGGGAATACCCAAATGGTGTTTATCACAGCTGGTATGGGTGGTGGAACAGGAACAGGAGCAGTGCCCGTAATAGCTAAGCAAGCTAAGGATATGGGTATTCTTACTGTTGCTATTGTAACTACTCCATTTAATTATGAAGGCTTAAAGCGCAGTCGACAAGCACAAGCGGGTATTAAGAAACTACGTGAATGTGTAGATTCTCTTATTGTTATCAATAATAATAAAATCAACGAAATATACGGTGATTTGAGTATTAAAGAGAGTTATGGAAAGGCGAATGAGATATTATTAAAAGGAGCTAAAGGTATGGCTGAGGTAATCAGTAAGCATTACCTTGTAAATATCGACTTACGCGATGCTCGTACCGTACTTGAAAACGGGGGTACAGCTATTATGGGCTCAGCCTCAGCTGAAGGTGATAATAGAGCTTATGAAGCTGTAGCAGCTGCTTTAAACTCTCCTTTACTAAATGATAATAAGATAGCAGGTGCTAAAAATGCTCTTCTTTTGATTACTTATGGTAAAAAAGAAGCAACTCAACGTGAAGTTACAGAAATAAGTAGTTTTATTCAAGAGCAAGCAGGTGATAATATGGCTGACCTTATCTATGGGATAGGTGAAGATGAATCATTAGGAGAAGCTATTTCTGTGATAGTAATTGCCACAGGCTTTGATGCTGATCAACAACAAGAAATAGTGAACGCTGAAACCAAAAAGGTAATACATATTCTTGAGGAAAACCAAACAGCTACTCGTGATTTAACAGAGCCCAAAGGAACTGTGGTTAATGCTATAAGTAGCAGTTATCCTATTTCCTCAATCTCTGATATAAAGAAAGAGTCTTCGCTATCAGATTTATTTAATATTTGGGTGGATTGTGAAATAGTTACTGCTGTAAATGATGAGTTTGTAATAGTAGATAAGTCTATTCCTAAAAAGAATAGTTTTCAGACTATTGAAAAAAAAGCTGAAGTGCAAACCCAGCAATCAACATCAGTAAAACACGAAGAGCCCCAAAAAGAAGCTCCAATTATTCACCAATTGAGTGAGGATATTCATAAAGAAGCTCCTCAAGTAGAACGCCGGAAGAATCCTCCTGTTGTAAATCAAGAGGGAGAAATTCGTTATACTTTAGAAGACTATACAGAGCTTGAAAGAACTTTTATAGAAGCAAAGCCAACTTCTTTTACAGAAGATAAAAACTCAAACGAGTTTATTCTTTATAAGAAAGAAGAGGATTCTAAGTCCAAAACTTCTACTTCTTCAGGTCAATTAGATATGTTTGCAGAAGAAGAGGATATAGAGTCTTCTTTGAACCCTATTGACAGTAGAATCTCTGATGTAATGAAACGCTCTCGTTCCAATCGTTTGCAAGATTATAACTACAAGTTTGGAAGTAATAATCAATCACGTACCTCTATGGGGAAAGATAGCGCAGGAGAGATGCAAATAAGAAAAAACAATTCTTATTTACACGACAATGTAGATTAGTTTTATAGGACTCATCTATGAGAAAAACCATATTCTAATAAAAACGGGAAGTTTAATTAAAACTTCCCGTTTTTCTATATAATCACATTATTGAAATTATTTTATAGTACTCTATTCATATCCCACTCTTCAAGATATTTAGCTACACGTTGTACAAACATTCCTCCTAAGGCCCCATTTACAACACGATGGTCATAACTGTGAGAAAGCATTAGTTTATAACGAATCCCTATTGTGTCTCCTTCTGGAGTTTCAATTACAGCAGGAACTTTTTGGATAGCTCCTATTGCTAAGATACCTACTTGTGGCTGATTAATAATAGGAGTACCAAACAAAGTGCCAAATGAACCTATATTGGTTACTGTATATGTACCATCTTTCACTTCATCGGGCTTGAGTGCATTAGCACGAGCTCTATTAGCAAGGTCATTTACTACTTTTGCCATACCTCTTAAACTGAGCTCATCAGCGTTTTTTATAACGGGAACAATTAGGTTACCGTCTGATAGCGCAGTAGCCATACCTATATTAATATTTCTCTTCTTGATAATGCTATCTCCTTCTACTGAGACATTCATCATAGGAAAATCAACAAGTGCTTTGGCTACCACTTCCATAAAGATAGGTGTAAAAGTGAATTTCTCACCTTCGCGCTCTTCAAATGCTTTTTTTACTTTATTGCGCCATTTCCATATACGGGTTACATCTACCTCAATAAAACTTTGTACGTGTGCTGAAGTAAGTTTGCTTTTTAGCATATGCTCTGCAATGAGTTTACCCATACGGCTCATCTCAATTCGTTCTTCACCGCGTTTGGTATAAACTCTCTTATCGGCAGGAGTAGCATCAAAAGTAGCTGAAGGCTTTGCTTTTCCTTGTGTCCTATGCGATAGATAGTCAAGAATATCACTCTTGGTTACGCGGTCGTTTAACCCCGTTCCTTTGATGCTGTCTAACTCACTTAAACTGATACCTTCTTTCTTAGCGATATTCTTTACCAAAGGTGAATAGAAACGCTCTGTTTTGCTGAAGTCTACTTGTGGGTGAGCTGAGGTACTTTGTTGTATGTTAGCAATGTTTTTTTCTAAACTTGCAACCGATTGTTGTACAACATCAAGCGCCTCTCCAGAAGTGCTAATCTCTTCTTGTGTCTCAATAACAGCTATTACTTCACCTACTTTCACAACGTCATTCACTTGAAACTTGATTTCAGCCAATATACCCGACACATCAGTAGGTACTTCAGTATCTACTTTATCTGTAGATACTTCCACAATACTTTCTTCGGCTTCTACAGGATCGCCTACTTTTTTCAGCCAGTTGGTAACAACAGCCTCTGTTACACTTTCTCCTAATGAAGGGAAAATTAATTCATATCTTGCCATTTTCCTGCTACTTTATTTCTTTAACCTCTTGTGGGAGGTTCATATTTTTGGTTAATACGCTTATTTTATTAAGGTCTATATCGCCTGTGAGCGATAATACAATAGTTTGTTTTGAAGTCTCGGTCGGTTCTACAAGCATTAGCAGTTCCGATACGTGGGTAGCATCTTTCCCTTCTTTGGTGTAGAATTTCACATTTTGAGCTTTGTCTTTTACTCGCATTAGTTCTGATAGCCCTGCTGTTTTAAGGTACTGTTGTGCTTCTGTTTTCATTAGCCCAGCAGCCGTTTTACTCTCAGTCGTGAATATCTTCATTCCTTTGAGCTTATTAGCAACTTCCATAAACTCTTTAGCTTCCGCATCTTTACTGTCAATTTTTGATAGCATCTGAAACATCTTCTGTGATACTACCACAGTGCTAATATCTTTATTGGTTTCTAACTTTTCAAAGGCTGTTTGTCCGTTAACAGCTATGGTCACCCAAAAAGCAGATAGCATTAATATTTTCTTTATTTTCATAGTAACAATATGTTGTTAATGTTCTTTAACGATTTTGTTTTTAGTTTCTTCATATTCTTTGAGGTATTGCACTTTCTCAGCGCCTTTATTATATTCCTCTGAGAGTATTAAAAGCCCTTTTCTTATTACTTGGTAGTTGTACTCTGCTTCTTTGCATTCGCGTTGCTGTTTCACCCAATAAAAAGAGCCTAATCCTATCGCCACCGCTATGAGTACACAAATTGCAATAGTTTTTTTCATATTTTCTTGTAACTTTGTTAATGTCTTCTGAATATTGATAAATCAAAGTCAAGGAAGTAAAGTGTTATCAATATTAATACTAATAACACTATCCAAAAAGTTTTGTTTACCCCTGCGTTTTTTCGGTTGCGACTCTCACTGCGGATAGAACGCCATTCTTCCGTGAAGTGCTTCGTTACAGTTTCGCGGTCTTTGCGAATGCGGGAGCCCATCTCAAAAGGGTTGCCTTCTTCCTTCCCTTCGTAGTAACGAGGAGTATAGTTAAAGCGCTTGTTCTTTGGTAATTTAAATAATCTAATCTTCATAATAATGCAAAGGTAAAAAATAATTGATAATTAACAATAAAATATTGCACAAAAATTATTCCAATAAGCTATCAATTTGTTCCATTACTTCCTTAATGATGTGATTTTCATCGATAATGTTTTCGGAAAGTTCTGTTTTACTTTTCTGTAATTTGATGATTTTTTCCTCAATGGTATCCTTGCTCACAAAGCGTATCACGTTCACTTTATTTTGTTGCCCTATACGGTGAGCCCTCCCAATAGCTTGCTTTTCAGAAAACGGATTCCACCACGGGTCTAATAACAAAACATAAGAGGCTTGCGTGAGATTTAACCCTACCTCACCTGCTTTAAGCGAAATGAAAAAGAACGATATACTAGGATTGTTCTGGAACATCTCTACTTGGTTCTTGCGCTCAAACGAAGGTGTTTCGCCTGTTAGTTTAGCATATTTTATCCCTTTTTTGTTACACCATTCTTCATAAAGTGCTAAATGACTCACAAAATTGCTAAAAATAAGTGCTTTTCGCGATGATTGTAGCAACTCCTCCATATAATTTATCACTTCTTCGTACTTTCCTGATGCAATTTTACTCTCTTTGTCTACTAATTTAGGGTGTAAGCTTATTTTTCTAAGCCTCATTAGCATATTTAGAGTATTAAATTCAGTGATTGGCTCATTAATTTGTAAAAGCTGGTTACGCACTTTCGATTTTTCTGTTTCATACCATTTGTGTTGGGCTTCACTCATAGGACAGTAGATAATTTGCTCTTCCATTTCTGGCAAATCGTCAAGCACTTGCTCCTTTGTCCGCCTTAGTAAAAACGGACTGATAATAGTCTTTAACTCCTCTAAGGCTTGCGCGTTTTTCTTTTTGCTGATTTCCACTTCATAGTTCTTGTAAAACGAAGCATAACTTTTCAGTATATTCGGATTAATAAATTGCATCTGCGACCATAAGTCACTGAGTGAATTCTCAATAGGTGTCCCACTCAGCGCAATGCGATGAGTCGCTTTTAAGGTATGTATTGCTTTGAATGTCTTTGAGTTCTTGTTTTTAATACGCTGGCTTTCATCTAAAATGATATACCTAAATTCGTACTTTTGGAACAGTTCCACATCGCGTTCTACTATCGGATAACTGGTAAAAACCACATCGTAATTGCCTAAGCGCTTGGCTTTTACTTTTCGGTCAGTCCCCACGTATTGTGTGCATTTAAAATGTGGGGCAAACCTTTTAGTCTCGTCATACCAATTAAAAATAAGCGATGAAGGCAGAATAACCAATACTTTTAGAGCCTCTTTACTCTTTTCTATTCCTGAAAAAAGGTCGGCAGTTTCAATCGCTTTTTCGGGTAAAGCATCGTGTATAGCCACCAATAAGGCAATGGTTTGTAGTGTTTTCCCAAGTCCCATATCATCAGCAAGGCACGCCCCCACACCATTGTAATAGTGTTGTAAAAGCCATTCCACACCTTCTATTTGATACGGACGTAAGGTAGCTCGTAGGTTAGGCGAGGGGGTATAATTCACTTTTTCTACTAAGTTCTGAGGTTTTATCTCGGGTACAGCTTCCAGAAGTGCATAGTTACTCTTGCTAATTTGCAGTTTCTCCTGCCTAATTTGTGCATATTTGGCAATACTACCAAACTTACTAAACCATTCTTGAGGAATAATGAAGGCTTTCCCATCAGGAAGTAAGTAAATAGGGTTATTTTCTTTTAAATTCTTGATTAAATCTTTAAAATGAAAGCTATTTTCTCCTTGTTTTACTCTTA
Organism: Capnocytophaga sp. oral taxon 902; assembly: GCF_013394735.1. Lineage (NCBI taxonomy): Bacteria > Pseudomonadati > Bacteroidota > Flavobacteriia > Flavobacteriales > Flavobacteriaceae > Capnocytophaga > Capnocytophaga sp. oral taxon 902. Next base: position 292,875 of record NZ_CP058261.1, on the reverse strand, counting down.
TATTGAGGTCAAACCAATCGTTTTCGGTACTTGTTTCTGCAAAAATGAGCTCAGGCAGATGTTCACTGATCTGTTTTCCTCCTTCTATGCTGAAAGTATGAAAGCCAAAACCTGCTTCTTCCAAATCTTTTTTGCAGTGCAACAGATGAAAATACGAAGCAAAAGGGTCTTTACTTTCAACTGAAAAAGTACCTCCGTCGTTCACAAAACCTAACTGTTCCAAAAGGCGATACTTTCTTGTTTCTTCTTCTTTATTTCGTTGGTAATTGTATATTTTTATGTCGTTATTGGGGCTTATTTCTAAGTTCGACTGATTGTTTTTCGCTTGATTACTGTCAAAAGTATAACCATTGTAATCAAAGTGTATGTATATTTTGTAATGATTGGCAAAGAAATTGTATAAAATATCCAATTCACTACCTTTTAATTCATTCTGAGTAATAATTTTAAAGCCTTTTGCTTCTACCTGTGCATTTCTAAGTACTTTTTTAAGGAATTTCTCGAAGTATTCGGGGAAAGTTTTTTCGGGAATAAAGGTGCTTTCTTTATTCAAGAAAGGTTTTAAGTGCGAAGCTTTAATATGAGCTACTCGCACTACTTGCCCTTTGAGTACAATCCAAGCGTATGAGTTGTTCAGCAGTTCGATATGGCTTTCACAAGGCAATAATTTTTCATCGTCTTTCTGTAACAACAACCGATAACTAATACCTCCTTCAATTTTTGTAAATTCCAATAGAGGTTCAATTATATTCGTGCTTATGGGTAGTATTTTCTTACTGATATCGTCTTTGTGATTGTGGTTAGTAGTGATAAACAAACTATTTTCTGCAATAATAGAAAGTAATTCAGCCGTTTTTTCTTCTATTTGTTGCTGAATATGCTTTTTTATTTGGGCATTTTTGTATATTTCCTCAAAACTATCCCCTTTTTTGATATATTTTTGATGTAGAATATTAGGTTGTAGACTATTTACGATACTTAAAGCCTCTTTTTCTCTTTCTGATAGTTCAAAGTTACTCAAACTATGTAATACTTCTGTGGTAGCTTTCTTGTAAAACGAGGCGTATCCGTTTTGTTTTTCGGCTAAATAAGCATTAGGCAAAGCCAGTTCTATGGTAGGGTGAAAGCTAAAGTCAAAAAATAAAAACATAACTCAATAATGTAACTGCTGTAAGGTTTTGTATTCAGCGGACAAAGGTACAGTATTTTTACAGGAATAAAAAAACTAAGTAGCCTCTTTTTATCAACATCGATAGGAAAAAAACTTTATTGAACAACACCTTGCAAGATATTTGTCCTCACTTTGCGAAAATTTCAAACTTTGGTAAAGTTAAAACTTGATATATTATATCTTCACCTTACCTTTATTTTTCACCATTTATCCTTCGTTCATTGTTCGCCTTTTGTTTATCTGCCCGTGCGGCTCGCACCGTCTTTTGTTCGTCTTTTGTTCGTTCATTGTTCGTTCATTGTTCGTTCATTGTTCGTCTTTTGTTCGTCTTTTGTTTGTCTTTTGTTCGTTCATTGTTCGTTCATTGTTCGTTCATTGTTCGTTCATTGTTCGTCTTTTGTTCGTCTTTTGTTCGTCTTTTATTCGTCTTTTATTCGTCTTTTATTCGTTAATTATTTATCCGCCTGTGCGGCTCGCACCTGCCCGTCGTGCTACGACCTCTCACCTGCCATTTTGTCACCTCTTCCTACTTTGGTACTCTTTTCGCTATATTCCCCCTAGTAAATAACAAATTAAGAGATACGAGTCTTACCTCTTATCTCTTACCTCTTAACTAAATAAAAATGAAAGGAAATATAAACGTCTCTGTGGAAAACATCTTTCCACTTATTAAAAAATTCTTGTACAGCGACCACGAGATATTCTTGCGCGAACTCATCTCCAACGCTACCGATGCCACCCTTAAACTGAAACACCTCACTACTATAGGCGAGGCAAAAGTGGAATATGGGAACCCTATCATCGAAGTGAAGGTCGATAAGGACAATAAAACCCTCCATATAATCGACCAAGGTATCGGTATGACCGCTGAAGAGGTCGAAAAATACATCAACCAAATTGCCTTTTCAGGAGCTGAGGAGTTTTTGGAGAAATATAAAGATACTGCCAAAGACGCCGGAGTGATAGGTCATTTTGGATTGGGCTTCTACTCTGCTTTTATGGTAGCCAAACAAGTGGAAATCATCACCAAATCCTATACCGATGCTCCAGCCGTGCGCTGGGTATGCGACGGTAGTCCTGAATTTACCTTAGAGGAAACCGACCTGCGCACCGAACGCGGTACTGAAATTATCTTGCACATCGCCGATGACTCTACTGAGTTTTTGGAAGACTTCCGTATCGAAGAGTTATTGCGCAAGTACAATCGCTTTATGCCTATCCCAATTAAATTTGGTACAAAACAAGAGCCGTTACCTCGTCCTGAAAATGCCCCTGACGACTATAAAACGGAATATGTAACGGTTGATAATATCATCAATAACCCTAATCCTGCTTGGACGAAACAGCCAGCCGATTTGAAAGATGAGGATTATAAGGCGTTCTATCACGAACTCTACCCAATGCAGTTCGATGAACCCCTGTTTCACATTCATCTAAACGTAGATTATCCGTTCCACCTTACCGGTATTCTCTATTTCCCTAAGCTCACTAACGATATGCAGTTGCAGAAAGACCGCATACAGTTGTATCAAAACCAAGTATTTGTTACCGATAACGTCGAAGGTATAGTGCCCGAGTTCTTAACAATGCTCAAAGGGGTGATAGATTCGCCAGATATTCCGCTAAACGTATCGCGCTCTTACCTCCAATCCGATGGTAATGTAAAGAAGATTGCCAATTACATCACTCGTAAGGTAGCTGATAAGCTGAAATCACTCTTTACCAATAATCGCGACGACTTCCAAAACAAGTGGAACGATATCAAAATAGTACTCGAATATGGTATGCTTACCGATGATAAATTCTACGAAAAAGCAGCCGATTTTATGTTGTACCCCACTACCGATGGCAAGTATTACACTTTGGCAGAACTAAAAGAAGCTATAAAAGCTAAGCAAACTGACAAAAATGATACATTGGTAGTGTTATACGCTCAAAATAAAGAACAACAATACACAGCTATTGAGCAAGCTAAAGAAAAGGGCTACGAAGTGTTGTTATTGGATAGCCCTATCGTATCGCACTTGATACAGAAGTTAGAAGGTGATAATGAAAAACTTACTTTCACTCGTGTAGATGCTGCTCCTGTAGCTAAGTTAATTCAAAAAGAAGAACCTACTATTGCTAAACTCTCTGACGAAGAGAAAAACACGCTGAAAGCTGAAATCGAAAAAGTAATCCCTAAAGAAGGCTATATGGTGCAGTTAGAAGATTTAGATAGCAATGACACACCATTTGTTGTCAATCAACCTGAATTTATGCGCCGTATGAAGGAAATGAGTGCTACTGGAGGAGGTGGTATGTTTGCTATGGGAGGTTTCCCCGAAGTATATCACTTAGTGGTAAACAGCAATTCTCCTTTAACCGATGCTATCCTCCACTCTAAGGACGAAGTTCAAAAAGAAAGCCTTATCAAGCAAGCCTTCGATTTAGCACGACTTTCACAAGGTCTCCTCAAAGGTAAAGAACTTGCCGACTTTGTAAAGAGAAATTGGGAAATTAACAAATTAGCAAATTAGTAAATGAACACCATTACACTTTGCCAAAGGTTTTAGTAGCTTGTCGTGCTACGACCTTTGGCAAAGTTGAATATAATGATAGTCAGGTATTTTTACAATATATTTTGTAGAAACGTTTTGTAAAATTCCTTACAATCTTTTAATTATTCTGATAACTTATATTGATATGTTTAAGATTATAATGTTTGTGCGCAAGAAACAGCATCTTAGCACAGAAGAATTTATAAAACTATGGGAAGCACATTCTCAAAAAGTAATAAACTATAAAGAAGCCCTGCTGATAAAGGATTATGCTAAAACATTTCCTTTTCAACCTACTGATGAAAAATCGTCTACACAGCGAGAAACCCTCCCTTTTACCTTTGATGCTATGGGTGAGTTGTGGTATGAAAGTAAAGACGATTTTCTCAGAGCCCGAAACACTCCTGAGGGGCAAAAAGCCTTAGCCGACCTCCGTGTCGATGAACTCAAATTTGTAGATATGGCAAACTCCGTAATGTGGCTCGGTACTGAGGAAAGAATATTTGATAAATTACCTTTTGAAGTTAAAAGTTGGACAGTTCTTGATGAGTATTTCTATTTGTCAGATTATGCAGGAAATAGTGTAGCAGACTTTGATAAGTTAATAGCTTTGTTTTCTGAAGATATTACAATGTTAAGTGCCGATGGTTCACAAATGAAAGGGAAAACTGCAGTAATCTCTTTTTTTAAACAATTCTTTGAAAGAAATAAAACTACAAAACATCTTTGGGAAACTATTAAAGTTGCTGAAAATACTCTTGAAACTCATTGGGCTGTCTCAGGAAAACGAAAAGATGGTACTTTCTTTGCCTTTAAAGGTAAAGATACAGCAAAACTAAATTCAGAAGGTAAAATCAATTATTTAAAAGTAGAGTTTTTATAATAAAAATCATCACACGCTGGCACGAGCTACAAGCTCGTGCCTCTTTTTTGTAGTTCAGAGAAAAACTTTTATATTTGCACATTGATTAATTGAAAATCGACAAATTAAATTAAGATGTTACAAGAACTAAAATCCCGTAGTGGTAATTGTTGTGAGCTCTGTGGAGCTACTGAAAACCTAAGTGTATATACAGTGCCTCCTGCTAGAAACGAAAGTACAGATGATAGCCTTTTGGTGTGTGGTACTTGCCTTAGTCAAATACAAAATCCCGAAACAATGGATAGCAACCATTGGCGTTGTCTTAACGATAGTATGTGGAGCGAACACCGCCCTGTAAAGATAATGGCGTGGCGTCTCCTCAACCGACTCAAAAACGAAGGCTGGTCGCTTGATCTTCTCAATATGATGTATTTAGATGAGGAAGAATTGGCTTTTGCCCAAGCCTCCGACGACCATTTGGAAGAGAGCGAAAAGGTAATTCACAAAGATAGCAATGGAGCAGTACTCGCTAATGGTGATAATGTAGTACTTATCAAAGACCTGAAAGTAAAAGGCACTAGTATGACAGCTAAACAAGGTACTGTTGTGCGCAAAATCACTCTCGACCCCGAAAATGCTGAATATATAGAAGGCAAAGTTGATGGACAACAAATCGTTATCCTCACTCAATACGTGAAGAAAGCCTAATATTGTATGAATTTACATCACAACTTTGACAAAGTCTATAATATTAATAATCAATCTCTAAATCAATAAATTAACAAATGAAACAACTATTTACCATTATTGCATTATGTTTTCTTAGCTTTGGCTATGCCCAAAAAGGAATGACTTTTACTCAAACACAAATGCCTTTGGCTACTGATAAAGATAATCTTATTACCTCATTTGTACTACCTATAAAGCAAGGAACAGAGGTAAAAGAACTTTCTTTGCAGTTTAAGAGTAAAAAGCTCAATCTCTCAGAACTCTCTGTTTATGTAGGTGCTAACGCTAAAAGAGAACAAGCAACTCTCTTTGCTAAAACTTCAAATCTCGGTTGTAACACCAAACTACAAGGAAACTTCAAAACTACTAATGATACGCTTTTTGTTTGGGTTTCTGCTCGTACTACTCAAAAACCAGACCTCTTACAAAAACTCTACTTATCAAAGATAAAACTCATCACTAATGAGGCAAAAATCACCCTCAACAATGCTAAAAAAGAAGGACAACGTTTTGCTATTGCTCTTCGTCACCGTAAACAAGATGGTATAGAATGTTACCGCATACCAGGGCTTGTAACCACTAATAAGGGTACGCTGATAGCCGTTTACGACAATCGTTACAACAACTGTAAGGATTTGCAAGAAGATATCGATGTGGGAATGAGTCGCAGTACTGATGGCGGACAAACGTGGGAACCTATGAAAAAAGTGATTGATATGGGGGAATGGGGAGGAAAAACTAACCGCCTTAATGGGGTAGGAGATCCTGCAGTTTTGGTAGACGAGCAAACTAATACTATTTGGGTGATGGGCTTGTGGCAGCACGGCTTAGATCCTCAAACAATGAGTTGGTGGGGCTCTAAAAGTGGAATGACTCCTGAGGAAACAGGACAAATAGTAGTAGTAAAAAGTGAAGATGATGGTAAAACGTGGAGTGAACCTATCAATATCACCTCTCAAATCAAAAATCCTGAATGGAGACTCTTTTTCCAAGGACCTGGAAGAGGTATCTCGATGAGTAATGGTACCTTAGTGTTTGCAGGTCAGTTTAAAGATAAAGACCAAGTGCCTCATTCTACTATTATTTACAGCAAAGACCACGGCAAGACGTGGCACGTAGGTACAGGAGCTAAAACACACACTACTGAGGCGCAAGTGGTAGAACTCTCCGATGGTTCACTAATGCTCAATATGCGCGACGACCGCAATCGCACCAACTATAAGCTCTCTGATAACTATCACGGGCGTTCAGTAGCCGTTACTGCCGATATAGGCAAAACGTGGATAGAGCACAACACTTCCCGCACTGCCCTCACCGAGCCCAATTGTATGGCAAGCATTATCTCGTATAAGGACAAAAAGGGAAAACAGTATTTATTCTTCTCTAATCCTAATGATGCAAAGAATAGAGTAAATATGACTATCAAAGTTAGTGATGATGAAGGTAATACTTGGGATAAACTACCTTCAATATTGTTGTATGAGCAAGCAGCTATGGGCTATTCTTGTCTTACGGTAATAGATAATAAATACATAGGTATTCTTTACGAAGGTGATGGAGACTTGTACTTCCAAAAAGTGCCTATCAAAGAGTTTATCAAGTAAAGCAAAAGAATTTGTAACCTTAATAGAGACGATATAAAAAGTATCGTCTCTATTTGTTTGATTTAAAATACTCGAAAAATTTGCTTCGTATATAAAAAAAGAAGTACATTTGCACGCAACTAAATTCTCTTTTTTAAAATGAATTTCCAAGATAAAATTATTAATGAAGGATTTACCTATGATGATGTCCTTCTTATCCCTAATTATTCTGAGATATTACCTCGTGAAGTATCAATAACCTCACGTTTTACCCGTAACATCACCCTAAATGTACCCATTATCTCAGCGGCTATGGACACTGTAACCGAAGCTGCTATGGCTATAGCTATGGCACGCGAAGGAGGCATAGGGGTACTCCACAAAAATATGACTATTGAGGAGCAAGCTAAACAAATACGCAAAGTAAAACGTGCCGAAAGCGGTATGATTATCGACCCTGTTACGCTTCCGTTAAACAGTAAGGTGAGTGATGCAAAACGCTGTATGAAAGAAAACAATATTGGCGGTATCCCCATTGTTGATGCTAACGGAATTTTAAAAGGCATTGTAACTAACCGCGATTTGCGCTTTGAACACGATAATAATCGTCCGATAACCGAAGTAATGACCTCTAAAAACCTCGTGATTGCCAACGAAGGCACTTCTATGAAGGAAGCTGAGGGTATTTTACAACGCAGTAAGGTAGAAAAACTTCCCGTAGTAGATAAAAACTACAAATTAGTAGGTCTTATTACTTTCCGAGACATTGCCAACTTGCAAGAAAAATCTATTTCTAACAAAGATAGCTTAGGACGCTTGCGCGTAGCGGCAGCCTTAGGTGTTACTGCCGATGTGGTAGACCGATCCGAAGCTCTTGTACAAGCAGGAGTTGATGCCGTAGTTATCGATACAGCTCACGGACATACAAAAGGCGTAGTGAATGCTCTTAATGCCGTAAAAAGCAAGTTTACCGACTTAGAAATAGTGGTAGGAAACATTGCCACTGCCGAGGCTGCCCTTTATTTGGCTGAAAATGGCGCCGATGCAGTAAAAGTAGGCATAGGTCCAGGCTCTATATGTACTACCAGAGTGGTAGCAGGCGTGGGGTATCCTCAATTATCAGCGGTAATGAACGTTGCAAACGCTCTTAAAGGTAAAGGAATCCCTGTGATTGCCGACGGGGGCATTCGCTACACCGGCGATATCGTAAAAGCCATCGCCGCAGGTGCCAATAGTGTGATGCTTGGCTCTCTGCTTGCCGGCACTAAGGAATCACCGGGGGAAACTATCATTTTCGAAGGCAGAAAATACAAATCTTATCGCGGTATGGGTTCGGTAGAAGCGATGAACCAAGGTAGTAAGGACCGTTATTTCCAAGATGTAGAAGACGATATCAAAAAACTTGTGCCCGAAGGCATTGTAGGGCGCGTGGCATACAAAGGCGAACTACAAGAAAGTATGCATCAGTTCATCGGAGGCTTGCGCGCAGGTATGGGATACTGTGGAGCCAAGGATATCGAAACATTGCAAGCTGTGAGTCGCTTTGTGCGCATCACTGCAAGCGGAATTACCGAAAGCCACCCCCATAATATTACCATCACCAAAGAAGCTCCTAATTATTCACGTTAATAAACGAATATAACTTCCATAAATGAGGCTGTCTGCAAAGATTAGACAGCCTCATTTATGTAATAAATAACAAAAAAGTGCCTATCAATAATATATTTTGTACTTTTGCCATTTGGTAAAACAAACTTATTAGACTCAATGGAAAATGGAATAGTAAATGATTACATTAATATTATAGAAGTATTCACTAAAAAAATACATCTATGGATTCAACTCTTCATCGATAAAACACCTAATATCGTTATAGCCTTATTAGTCTTTATTTTAGGTTTTTATCTTTCTAGACTTATCAAAAAAATAGCCATTCGTATCTTAGAAAAGCGTGGCGTAAAACCTTCTTCACGCATAATGCTTGGCAATATTATTTCTGTGTTGGTAGTTATTACCTTCTTTATGTTTTCGCTAAATATTTTAGACCTCGAAAATATGTTTAAAACCATTTTGGCAGGGGCAGGAGTAGCAGGTTTAGCTATCGGTTTGGCATTACAGGGCACGCTTAGCAATACTTTTTCAGGCATTACCTTATCTTTTAGTAAGAGCATTCGTATAGGACATCAAATTGAAACTATGGGCTATACAGGTACTATTGAAGATATAAATTTGCGTACTATCAAGCTTAAAATGGCTGATGGAAACTATGTGTCGATACCCAATAAGCTTATAGTTGATAATCCTATGAAAAATTATTCTGAAAGTGATACTGCCAATGTATTAGTTACTTGTGGTGTAGGTTATGAATCGGATTTGGAGCAGGTGAAAATGCTTACTGAAACTACCATTCGGCAGATGATGAAACAAAAAGAGCTTGATACTACCATTTCTTTTTATTATACTGAGTTCGCCGATAGTTCTATTAATTTTATTGTGTATTTTACTATTCCTTCCAAGAAACTTTCTGAGTCTTTTTTGTATAAATCAGAAGCTATAATGGCTATCAAGAAGTGTTTTGATGCACATAATATAAATATACCTTTCCCTATTCGTACCATTCAGATGGATAAACAATAAAAATTGAATCCAATGTTAAAAAAAATATCACCATATAACCTCATAATGCTTTCGTTTATAGGCTTAATAGTCGTAGGAGCTTTGCTTTTGATGATGCCTTTTGCACATACGCCTCAGAAAGATATTTCTTTCCTCGAAGCGCTTTTTACAGCTACTTCGGCGGTTACCGTTACGGGTCTTTCGGTGATAGATATAGGAGCGACCTTTACTATTTACGGGAAACTCATTTTATTGGTGCTTATTCAGTTTGGCGGATTGGGAGTGCTTACTATTTCCTCTGTTTTAGTATTGCTTATTGCTAAACGCATCGGTTTTTATACTAAAAAAATAGTAGCCGAAGGGCTTAATCACAACAAAAGTTACGATATTTATGCCGTAGCAAAGCGTGTGGTGTATATTACTTTGCTTTTTGAAGCTACAGGAGCGTTGTGTTTGTTTATTTCTTTCATTCAAGAATTCCCTTTTGGGAAAGCGTTATTTTTCTCGGTGTTTCACTCGGTATCAGCTTTTTGTAATGCGGGTGTTTCTTTGTTTCCTCATAGCTTCGAAGGTTATACTTACAATGTTTTTGTGAATATTATTATCGCTTTTTTGGTTATTTTTGGTGGTTTAGGCTTTACAACTATTATTCAATCCTATGAATACCTTCGGAAAAAGAGACGAAGACTCGATATTAACTCACAATTTTCAATTTTGATGACAATAATCTTGCTCGTTGCGGGTACGTTCTTGTTTTTTATCTTAGAATATAAAAATTATCACACACTTTACGGGAAAAGTTTCTTTGGACAGATGCTTATTAGCTTTTTTCACTCTGTAAGTTTGCGTACAGCAGGTTTCGATACGATTCCGTTGGAGCATTTAAGCAGTGCCACCATTCTTTTTTGCGTAACGTTTATGTTTATAGGGGCATCGCCAAACTCAACAGGTTCTGGTGTGAAAACTACTACTATTGGTATCTTGTTTCTTGGTATTAAAACAGCATTACTCAATAAGAACTATATCGAATTTTCAAAGAGACGCATCTCTTGGAAACTCTTTAATAAAGCATCTGCACTCGTGTTTATTGCGATGATGTATGTGATTACAATGATTGTAATACTCACAGTCTTAGAACCCGATTTAGAATTTACAAAAATAGCTTTCGAACTCATTTCGGCATTCAGCACTTGCGGACTTTCTACTGGAATTACCTCACAATTAGGCAACAGTTCAAAATTTATTTTGATATTTACAATGTTTTTAGGCAGGGTAGGACCGCTTACCATTGCGCTCGCCTTGTCGAGACCACGTGCCGAAGGAAATTACAAATACCCAAAAGAAAATATTTTAATAGGATAGATTATGAAGAATTTTTTAGTCATAGGATTAGGAGAGTTTGGCAAATCGGTAGCCAAAACACTCTATAAGAACAAAGCCACTGTGCTAGCAATAGATTCGCGTGAGAGTGTTATTAAGCAAGCTCTCAGTGAAAACATCATCGATGAAGCTGTGATTTTGGACGCTACCGATGAAATTGCTCTCAAAAACGTAGTGAAAGACGATTTCGACACTGCTTTTGTGAGCGTAGGCGATAATATTCAGGCGAGTATCCTTATCACCTTGCAGTTAAAGGATTTGGGAGTGAAGAATGTCATTTGTAAAGCCGTAAATCACACCCAAGAAAAGGTTTTATACAAAATAGGTGCTACGCAAGTAGTATTCCCAGAGGAATTAATGGGTGAAAAAGTAGCCTATTCCATTTTGCGACCTACTATTATAGAATATTTTAAGTTTGCCGAAGATTATTTTATCTACGAAGTAAAAGTGCCTAAGAGCTATATAGGAAAATCGTTGATGGAACTCAATTTGCGACATAAGTATGAGATAAATATTTTGGCAGTAAAGCATTCCGATGGCAAAATGAATGTAACGCCCGACCCGAATGTCAAACTTAATAAAGACGATCTTCTAGTTATACTCTCCAATACCAATGTAATTGATAGAGTAGTATAAAATATTGCTTCTTTATGCTAAAAAATAGCTTCTGTAAGCAATTTTTTAGGTATTAACATTGCTAAAGTTTTAAACTTTGGCAATGTTAATGATTATAGAAGATAATTAAATGATTTATAATTTAAATTAAAAGAATATGGATTCAAATAATAATAAATGTATCATATATGATAGTAATGCTATGGCAAGAAAAAGATAAAACGCTAAAAGAAAACACTTTCTTTTAGCGTTTTTGTGCTTATAACTTTTGCTAAAATCTTATTATATCCGTTAAGCATTTGCACAATTCATTTATTTGCTGTACTTTTGTATCATCATAAGAACAAATTATGTTACGGAATAATTATCAAGAAGAAACTTTTGCTGAAGGTGATGTAACGGAACTTTTGGAAGACGAATGTCATCTCATTTTATACAATGATGATGTCAATACTTTCGACCACGTTATCGATACCTTAGTAAAGGTTTGTCATCACACCTTTGAACAAGCCGAGCAATGCGCTATTATTGTGCATTTCAAAGGAAAATGCGATGTAAAATCAGGAAGTTATAGCTTCCTTAAACCGCTCTGCACCGCACTTCTTGATGCGGGACTCTCTGCCGAAATAGAAGAAGCATAATTTTTTTATCTTAAACTATTTGTTCTTAACTTTTAACTATTCACTAAAATCGTGGAACTAAAATTATCAAAACCTATTTGTTTTTTTGACCTTGAAACTACGGGCATCGATATTACCAAAGACCGCATTGTTGAAATATCTATCTTGAAAGTCTACCCCAATGGCAATAAAGAAAGCAAAACGTGGTTAGTAAACCCTACTATTCCTATCCCCAAAGCTGCCTCAGATGTGCACGGCATTACCGATGAGCGCGTTGCGGGTGAGCCTACTTTTAAAGAGCTTGCCAAGCAAATCCATAATATGATAAAAGATTCCGACCTTGCTGGCTACAATTCCGACCGCTTTGATATTCCTTTGCTTGCCGAAGAAATGTTGCGTGCCGAAGTAGATTTTGATTTGGGAAACCGCGTATCAGTAGATGTACAAACTATTTTTCACAAAATGGAACAGCGTACTCTCTCAGCAGCCTATAAGTTCTATTGTGGTAAAGACCTTATTGATGCACATACGGCTTCGGCAGATACCAATGCCACTTATGAAATCCTCAAAGCCCAGCTCGACCGTTATGACAACTTAGAGAACAACATCAAAAAGCTCAGCGAGTTTACTTATCGCAAACAAATAGCCGACTTTGCTGGTTTTATTGGCTATAATGACAAAGGCGAAGAAATCTTTACCTTTGGGAAACACAAAGGCAAACGTGTAGAAGATATTTTTGACGAAGAACCAGGATATTTTGGTTGGCTTCTCAGTGCCGACTTCCCATTGTATACAAAAAAAATCCTTACGGCTATCAAGCTCCGTAAATTATCCGCTACTATTAAATAGATTTTTGAAAATCCTCTTTTGTTCTTTGCTATGGAAACAAACATCGACTTAGAAGAAGAAAAAAAAGCCATTGCGCGCGAGTATAAAGAACTCTTGCGTATCAGCTATCAAACCCTTAGTGATGAAGATAAAAAGCTTATTCGCTTGGCGTTTGACACCGCTGTTGATGCGCACAAAAACCAACGCCGAAAAAGTGGGGAACCTTACATTTTTCACCCTATTGCTGTAGCTAAAATTGTTGCTTCACAAATAGGATTAGACGCCATAGCCATTGCGTCGGCTTTGTTACATGATGTAGTAGAAGATACCGACTATACGATTGAAGATATGGAACGGCTTTTTGGTAAAACTGTAGCTCATATTGTAGAAGGACTTACCAAAATTTCGAGTATGAGCCGTGAAAATGACATCTCTTTACAAGCCGAGAACTTCCGAAAGCTCCTTCTTACAATGAATGACGATGTGCGTGTGATTCTCATCAAAATTGCTGACAGACTCCACAATATGCAAACGATGGATTCGATGGCAGACTATAAACAAGCCAAAATAGCTTCGGAAACACTCTATATTTATGCACCTATTGCTCACCGCATTGGCTTGTATAACATCAAAACAGAACTAGAAGACCTTGCCCTTAAATACACTGACCCCGAGCGCTACAATAGTATCCTAAACAAAATGGAGGAATCCAAAGAAGAACAACAGGAATACATTGAGGCGTTTACCAAAATCGTTGAAACCTCTTTGACACAACAAAAAATTGATTATTCCATCAAAGGGCGACCCAAATCAATCTATTCTATTTACAGAAAAATGGAATCGCAAGGTGTGAGTTTTGAAGAAGTTTACGATAAATTTGCGATTCGCATCATCTATAAAAGTGAACCAGCCGAAGAAAAGTTTTTGGCTTGGAAAATATACTCTATTGTTACCGACCACTTCCGTCCCAATCCCACCCGATTGCGCGATTGGATTTCCTCACCCAAATCTACAGGTTATGAAGCCTTACACATTACCGTAATGGGTCCAAAAGGCAAATGGGTAGAGGTGCAAATACGCAGCGAACGTATGCACGAAATTGCCGAAAAAGGTTATGCAGCCCATTTTAAGTATAAACACGGCGACCAAAAAGAAGAAGGCATCGAAATGTGGCTTAATAGGTTGCAAGAAATCTTTGAAAACAGCGAGGCAAATGCGGTGGACTTTGTAGAAGACTTTAAACTCAACTTGTATTCCAAAGAGATTTTTGTCTTTACCCCTAATGGCGAGATAAAATCCCTCCCGAAAGGCGCAACACCCTTAGATTTTGCTTTTTATATCCATACAGGAGTGGGCTTAAAAACGCGGGGAGCTAAAGTAAACAATAAATTAGTGCCCTTAAACTATGTGTTAAAGAGTGGCGAAACGGTGGAAATCATCACTGCCGAAAATGTAAAACCTACTAAAAACTGGCTCAACTATGCTACCACAGCCAAAGCTCGTAGTAAGATAAAAAATGCTTTAAAAGAAGAGACAAAAACCGTTGCCGCCGAAGGAAAAGAGATTTTAGTACGAAAATTAAAACAATTGAAGATTACTCTCAACGAAGAAGTGATGAATGAGATGGTGAGTTACTTTAAAACAAAGACGAGCTTAGATATTTACTATCAAGCAGGCACGGGAGAAATCAGCAACCAAATGTTGAAAGACTTTGTATCGCATCGCACGTCTTTCTTTGGCTTATTCAAAAATAAAGCAGTAAAAAAACCTACCGACGAACCAATTTATTCGCCCAACGTTCACTATGATAGCATTGTGTTTGGCAAAGAAGAAGAATCGTTAGACTATACTTTTTCAAAATGTTGCAATCCTATCCCTGGTGATCCTATTTTTGGATTCGTTACTATCAACGAAGGGGTGAAGGTACACAAAAAAACTTGCCCGAATGCTATTTCGATGCAATCGAATTACGCTTATCGTATCATTCAAGCCAAATGGGTAAAATCTGATGAAAGAGATTTCAAAGTGAGTCTTAGAATTAGTGGTATTGACCGCGATGGACTCATCAGCGATATCTCAAAAGTGATTTTGGACAGCAAATTTGTAAAGCTCACTAACATTAATATTGATACCGAAGGCAATGTATTCAGCGGGAAAGTCTCTATTTCTATCAACAATAATGCTACTTTAAAGAAATTGATGCAAGATATTAAGAACATTAAAGGAGTAGATAAAGTAAACAGACTCTAATATGCGAAAATTAACAAATAGTGAGCTCAATAGGTTGGATATTGAGCAATTTAAGAAGGCAGAAAAGACACCTTTAATAGTAATTTTGGATAATGTGAGAAGTTTGAACAATATAGGTTCTGTTTTTCGTACTTGCGATGCTTTTTTAATTGAAAAGATATACCTCTGTGGGATTACCGCCACTCCTCCAAACAAAGAGATTCACAAAACAGCTTTGGGTGCGACCGATAGTGTGGCGTGGGAATATGTAGAAAACACACTTTCGGTAGTAGAAAAGCTAAAAGAGCAAGGTGTTTATATTATTAGCATTGAGCAAGCTGAAAATTCCACGATGCTGAATGATTTTCAGCCTAACGGAAAGCAAAAATATGCTATTATCTTTGGCAACGAGGTAAAAGGAGTGGAACAAGAAGTGGTTTCAGCTTCTGATGAGGTGATAGAAATCCCACAGTATGGTACTAAACATTCTCTGAATATTTCGGTAAGTGCAGGAATTGCTATTTGGGAGTTAGCAATGAAGCTCAGGAAGCATACAATGTTATAAAAATAGAAATGATAAACAAAAAGCCTGATAACAATATGTTATCAGTTTTTTTTTGTAGAGCGGGAGACGAGGTTCGAACTCGCGACATTCAGCTTGGAAGGCTGACGCTCTACCAACTGAGCTACTCCCGCAATTACAATGATATAAATAATTTTTCGAGTGCAAATATACGGACATTTGTTATTATATTCCAAATTTTTTAAAACTTTTTTATTGTATTTTCTGTAGATAAAAAAGTAAAGACTTATAAATCAGTGATTATTTTTCTCATTACTTTTCTTCTGATAAAGATAAAGACAAACGAATGAAGATGAAATTTTACGTAAAGTTTTTAAATGTATATTTATACTGATTTTTATCTTTATTTATAAGTAGCTAAACTTTCTAAAAGTAGCGAAACAAGTTCTTTATGACTGATTTTCATTGTGAAACTTGTAATACTGATAGGAGCTCCATAGATTTTCTTTTTGCTGGTAAAGATTTCTATGGCTACCATTTTATTTCTCAATGGTTTTCTTGTTTAAATATTTTTCTTTTATATATTTGCTGACTTTGTGATAATAGAATGAAAGAATTAAAATACCTATCACAAAGGCAATAGCACCTATCACAGCTTCGATAGGATTTAAGCTTTTATGAAGATAATGGTCTAAGTTGAAATATGGAATAAAGTGATAGAGCGCAATACTATGAATGATGTAAATAGAAAGGGTGTTTTGCCCTATACGTTGTAAAAATTGGGCAGTAAGTACATTTCGTAAGATTACAAATACAGCAAATGTCCAAAGAGTGTCACCCATTCTCAAAAAAAGAAAGCCATTGCGTGCTAAACTTTCAAAGTGTCCCCACCCTGTAATGCTGTATAAGAAGTGAAATGTGTGATATTGGAAGTGAAAAATGGCTCCGATGCCAATAAGTAGTAGTGTATATACTGTATATAAGTGTTTGGTGTTTCTGTAATAGTAAAATAGCGATCCCATAAAGCCTCCTAAGGTTACAAAGCCTAACCACGGAAAAATGGTAAAGAAAGTACCGTATTTCGGAGTAAAGTAATTGGCTACTACTTGGGGTAACCAAGAGTATTCATATTGGTTATAGGTCTCGTTGAAGGTGAAAAGTAGTAAAGTAATGCCGATGAGCATTGTAGGAAGGAAATGCCTCACGTGATTTCTAGCTAATAAGTAGAGTCCTACCATTATGATGAGAGCTAACCCTATACAATGCAAAATATCTACGAAATAGATGCTTTTCCGCAAAATACACGCCACAGCTATAAGCATTAATCCGCGTTTTGCTCCTTTCTTCACACGTGGGTTCTTGAGTCCTACACCACTGCGTTCGCCTTCTCGAATGAGCAAATAGGTAAAGATAAAGCCTGAAATGGTAAGGAATACAGGTGCGGTAATACCTGTGAAATAATGCCAAATATGATAGTAAGGGTTACTTTCGTCACAGTATGGTTCAGCAAGTAAAGCGGTGATAAAATGCCCTTGTAACATCATACAGATGGCATAAGCACGTATTACATCGATAAATATCAGTCGTTGTTTCATTATATTTTTATAGTCTATTACTATGGTTTATTTTTTCTTTTGTAGTGGTGGTGATTCTTATTTCCATATATAATACTAAGTATCTTAAAACGCATTTCTATTTAGGTAACAGACAAAATGTAGTGCAAAGGTATAACAAATTTCCCATATGCCCAAAATAAAAACATTGGCAAAGCTCCTCGCTCTGCCAATGTTTTTATAATGTATTACTTATTGTCTTATTTGTTCAAATCTTCCAATACTTTCACAGCTTCATCTATATACACATCTTTTTCAAGACTTTCGTGCCAACGATCACGACGTAATTTTAGGTCTTCACTGTTTTTTATTTTAGCCTCATCAGAAGCTACTGAAGTGAATTTCAAGTTAGATTTGTAATCGTTAATTGCTTTGAACTTTTTAGATTGCTCTTCGTTTTTCTCAATTACTTTTTTGTAAGCTTCGTAGTTGAGAGGGAAAACGTTGTCTTTCTGTTGCTGTTTTATCCATCGAGCGTTTTCGTCAATCAGCTTTAAGTATTGATTTTCACTGATGCGTTTTTTGCTGTTTTCTATTGCCTTATCAAAGTTAGCATTGTTAGTCCAAGGAGTGTACTTAGCAGGCTCTATTTTATCCCAAGGCATAGCGTTGGGCATATCGCGTTCGCCTATGTCAATATATTTGTATTTATCAGGCACTACGATATCGCTTTCTACACCTTTTAGCTGGGTAGACCCTCCGTTGATACGATAGAACTTCTGAATAGTAATTTTTATAGCACCAAGGTCGCCGTAATTGTTTTGGCGCAAGAAACTATTAAGGTCTACAAAACTTTGTACAGTACCTTTACCAAAGGTTTGTTTACCGCCTATGATGATAGCGCGTTTGTAGTCTTGCATAGCCGCTGCCAAAATCTCTGAGGCTGATGCCGAAAGCTCATTGGTAAGGATTACCAGCGAACCGTCCCATTGTGTTTTAGGGTCGTTGTCAGAGAGTACATCACGACTTCCGCGTGACGATTTTACCTGTACAATAGGTCCCTTAGGAATAAATAAACCTCCTATATCCACTACTGTTTTTAAGGAGCCCCCTCCATTGGTACGTAAATCTACAATAAGCCCGTCTATATTCTCTTTTTTGAGCTTTTCTATTTCAAGAGCCACATCAGTTGCAGCATTGCGTTGGTTTACATCTTCAAAATCAATATAGAATTTAGGTAAGTTAATAAGTCCATAGCGTTTACCATTAGCCGTTATCACTGCCGATTTGGCATAAGTTTCTTCAATCTCTACCACATCGCGAATGATAGACACTACTTCTATTGTGCCGTCTACGCGTTTTACGGTAAGGCGTACTTCAGTGCCCTTAGGACCTTTAATAAGTTTTACCGCATCATCTAAACGCATTCCTACTACATCTACGGGCTCACCGGCTCCTTGTGCTACTTTTAGGATTTGGTCGCCTACTTCAAGGAGTTTACCTTTCCATACTGGCCCTCCCAAAATCACATTGGTAATAGCAATTCCATCAGTCTTCTTTTGTAATTGTGCCCCTATACCTTCAAACTTACCCGACATATCTCGGTCGAAACCTTCTTTGATGTCTGGTGCCATATAGTTGGAATGGGGGTCGAAAGTCTCAGTAATAGCGTTCACAAACATACTGAACCACTCTTCACGAGTGATGTCGTTGTACATACTGAACATATCAGCCAATGTCTTTTGAGTAGCTTCTATCGATTCTTTTTTGAGCACCTCATTGGTTTTAGGCTGATATTTAGCGTCCTTTTCTTTCTTGCTCGCTTCTTCCTTTTGTTTAGTGATATAAGTAGAAAGCGTAGTGAAAATAATTACTTGTTTCCAGCGGTTTTGTAACTCAGCTTTGTTCTTTACAAAAGGCAACTTCTCATAGTCGGTATTAATCGTTTCATTGGTATTTAGGTTGATAGGTTTAGCAAAGATAGCTTTGGTAATTGCTTCTGCTTCTTTCATACGTTGTTTGAGGCGTTCGTAAGAAAGGTTGAAGAATGCAATTTCTCCGTTTTTCAAATCGTCGTCCAAACGGTTTTCGTACTTTTTAAACTCGTTGATATCTGATTGTAGAAAATAACGCTTCTGCCCATCAATATTATTCAAATAACTGTCAAATACTTTCTTAGAGAAAGCATCGTCCATTTTTATCGGACTAAAATGCGCATTTTCCAGTACGTGTTGTACAATGTCCAAAAGCACTCTATCCTTGTCTTTATCTGGATTGTCAAATTTCTTACTTGTAAAACTACAAGACGCAAATGAAATAAATAATAAAAATAATACTGCTGAAATATTTTTCATTCTAAAATTGTTTTTTAATAATTTAGCTAACTTTCAATTCTTAGCTCTTAGCTTTATCAAATTCTGTGCCTTTCTCTTGTTGGGCTGATAATTTTTACATTTTGGAAAACAATAGCCCCTCGTATAACCCCTGCAATAGTGTCGTGTAAGGCTTTGATGATTTGCATTTTTAGTTCGTTTTTGTGATATACCAAGCTGATTTCGCGCGCAGGGTAAGGCTCAGCAAAATAGTGAATCCGTTTCTTTTCTTCCTCTTTCAGTTCCAAAGAGTGTAAATATGGTAACAAAGTCATTCCTAAGCCTTCGTTAGCCAAGCGTACCAAGGTTTCAAAACTACCACTTTTTAGTTGGAAGTGCTCTTTTGAGTCTATCACATCCTGGTTGCAGATATTCAGTACACTGTCCTTAAAACAATGCCCGTCTTCAAACATCAATATATCGTTGATATCCAAATCCTCAGAATAGATAGTCTTAGAGTTTTGCAAACGGTGATTTTGTGGAATATAAGCTACAAAAGGTTCATAGTATAACGGTCTTTCTACTATCGACGGATTGTGCAGAGGGGTTGCCAAAATCCCTGCATCATAACTCCCGTCCTCTATCTTTTTCAAGATGTTTTCAGTAGTTTGCTCCTCAATTTTTAGGCATACCTTAGGGTATTTATTGATGAAATTAGTGAGAAACATAGGTAGTAGAGTAGGGGAGACGGTAGGGATAATTCCCACGCGAAACTCACCTCCTATATACCCCTTTTGTTGCGCTACTATATCGTTCATTCTCCCCGCTTCATTTACGATTACTTGGGCTTGCTTAACGATTTGTTCTCCTATTTCAGTAACCTGTAAAGGCTTTTTGCTCCTGTCAAAAATAGTAACCCCCAACTCTTCCTCCAATTTCTGCACTTGCATACTCAAGGTAGGCTGGGTAACAAAACTGTGTTCAGCAGCGGTAGTAAAGTTCTTGTACTTCGCCACAGCCAACACATATTGGTATTGAGTAATGGTCATAATTTGCGCTTATTTTAAGTGTGGCAATACTTCTTTTCCTATTTCTTCAAGCACTTCACTTGCAGGGCGAGAGCAGTATTTTAGTACGAGCATAATATGGTTAACCCCTATTTTTCCGAGTTCTAAGAACATATCCAATAAATAGTTACGTCCTAAACGGAACCCTAAGTCCATTTTCTGTGGTTCAAAATCAGGGTTATCTTTTAGGTCGATATACACAGGTTGAATATAAGGTTTAGGAGGTTCTCCTTCTTGTTTAAGAGCTTTGCGCCAGTCTTGTATTATCTTCTTAGTGAGAGCAAAATCTCTTGGGTAGTAAATCCACCCGTCCGAGTTTTTCGCAATCCATTCCAAATTCACCCCTCCTATGTGCCCAGTGGCATACATTGGTATATTTTTATTCAAAGGCTTAGGCACTACATCACCCATTTTTTCCATTAGGGTACCATACTCATTGTTATAGGTAGGAAACTCTTTGCTCCACAAGTCGCGTAACATAGCCATATGCTCCAATACACGAGTACTCCGTGATTCATAAAGTTCATTAAAAGCAGGATATTCTACAGGTCGGTCACCAGAAGCAACTCCCATCATAAAACGCTTCGGAAATAGCACGTCAAGACTCGCCGAAGCTTTGGCTACGTGTAAAGGGTGACGCAGTGGTAGTATTACACTCGCAAAGCCAAACTTAATACTTTGGGTAAGAGTAGCAATGTGTGCCAAATATATCCACGGGTCAAACATTTGTCCTACTTCGTTAAAATCAGGAGTGTATAGAGGAATGTCACGCACCCACACAGCATTAAAGCCTAACATTTCAGCTCGCTGAATGAGTTGTACTTGGTTTTCCATCTTAGGAATAGCTCCTTCGTATGCTTCAATAGGTAGTAGTAAACCAATAGATAATTTGTGTGCGTCTATCATAATGATGAGTTTGTTTAGAACGGCAAAAATAAGAAAAAATAATGTATAAATTCACTAATATCGAAAATCTTTTTTGCTCATATATAATATCTATTGATTTTCAGTAATATATATCCCTTTTTACAAATCTCTAATCACCCTTTCTTTATCCTTTCAAAACCAACTTTCCTACCTTCATTCTTTATTTGCCCGTGCGGTTTACCCCCTCTTTCCAAAACGAACTCTGCCAAAGTTTCAAATTTTAGTAAAGTTGAAATCTACTAATCACCCTCTTTTTATCTCTATCTTAGCTTTAACTTACCCCCACTTTTCCTTCGTTCTTTGTTCATCATTCGTTCGTTCTTTGTTCGTTCTTTGTTCGTCTTTTCTTCGTCATTCGTTCGTTCTTTGTTCGTCATTCGTTCGTTCTTTGTTCGTCATTCGTTCGTCTTTTGTTCGTCTTTTGTTCGTCTTTACGTCGCTACATTCCCCCTCTTTGAGGGGGCTAGGGGGAGGTTTCCTTCATCTTTTCATTATCTGGACTGTGCGACTCGCACCGTCTTTTGTTCATCATTCCTTCGTCTCATTTTTCCGTTACTACACTCCCTCTCCTTGGGAGAAGTCTCCGAATAGGAGAGTATGTGACTGGGGAGAGGATATTTCCTTCATCTTTTCTTTATCTGCCCGTGCGACTCGCACCGTCTTTTGTTCGTTCTTTGTTCTTCTTTCCTATAAGCTTCTCCCAAATTAACCATTAACCATTAATCATTAACCATTAAATAAGCCTTTCATCTACATTATTTTATTCTTCCGTCCCCATTTGCTAATTCTCAAATTTGCTAATTTACTAATTATACCCGTTTGTGCAACTCACACCAATTTTGATAAACCAAAAATTTGCCATACCTTTGCACTATTAATTCCAAAAAACAATTTGTATTATGGCAAGAAGTCGAAATGTTATTTTAAACGGACTCTCTGGTATGATTGGTAAAACGTTCGTTTTCCGAAAAGTTAAAGGACAAACAGTAGTTTGTAAAGCTCCTTCTAAGTCCCGCGTGCCAGCTTCCGAAGCTCAATTAGGCTGTCGCACTAAGTTCCAAGAAGCCGTGCGTTATGCCCAGCTCGTCCTTAAAGACCCACAGCTCAGGGCTTCCTATGAAGTATTACCTAAGGTCAAAAAAGGCACCTCATCAGTTTATCACGCTGCCATCACAGCGTATCTAAACAATACTGCCGTTAAAAACTAATAATGTATTAAACTTTCAAACCGCAGAAAAATGAAGTATTATATTATAGCAGGCGAGGCTTCTGGTGATTTGCACGGTGCTAACCTAATGAAAGCTCTATTAGAAAAAGACCCAAAAGCCGAATTCCGCTTTTGGGGGGGCGACCAAATGCAACAGGTGGCAGGTACACAAGTAAAGCATTACCGAGACCTCGCTTTTATGGGCTTCTGGGAAGTGATTACCAACCTACGCACTATCTTGCGCAATATCGATTTCTGTAAGAAAGATATCACCCAGTTCAAACCCGATGTTCTTATTTTTATAGACTATCCCGGTTTTAATATGCGCATTGCCCAATGGGCTAAACAACAACATATCCCTACTCATTACTACATCTCACCACAAATATGGGCTTGGAAAGAGAACCGCATAAAAGCAATCAAACGCGATGTAGATTTTATGTACGTCATACTCCCGTTTGAAAAAGATTTCTACGAAAGAAAACACCAATACCGCGTGCACTTTGTTGGTCATCCTTTGCTCGATGCTATTGCACAGCGCAAAGAAGTAGATGAGCAGACTTTTAAAAAGGAAAATAACTTAGATGTGCGCCCTATTATAGCACTCTTACCAGGTAGTAGAAAGCAGGAAATAGCCAAGATGCTAAAAATAATGCTCTCTATAGTCGATGATTTTCATCAGTATCAGTTCGTAATAGCAGGAGCCCCCTCAATTGATTATCACTTCTATAAACGTTTTATCAAAGAAGAAAACGTGCATTTTGTAAGCGGTAAAACTTATGATTTGCTCTCGGTGTCTTATGCAGCGCTTGTAACCAGTGGTACGGCAACCTTAGAAACCGCCTTGCTCAACGTCCCCGAAGTGGTGTGCTACAAAGGCAATTGGATTTCCTATCATATAGCCAAACGCATTATCAAGCTCAAGTACATTTCGTTAGTAAACCTCATTATGGATAAGCCTGTGGTTACTGAGCTTATTCAAGGTGACCTTACTAAAAAGAATTTAGAAGCTGAGCTTAACAAGCTCACTACTTATAGGCACCGTTACGAAGTGTTTAAAGATTATGTTTTGTTGAGAGAAAGGTTAGGCGGAGAAGGTGCAAGCGAAAAAACAGCCTCATTAATATTACGTCAATGTCAGGAAAATTAAACACAGCTAATAGCGTAATTGTGGTATGTACATTGCTATTGGGTATAAGCAAACTTGTAGTGTATACTAACAAAGTAACACAAGAGCAGCTTAACCAGTGGCTATGTATGCCTCAATCGTTACCTCTGTTTTTAAAACAACCTTGGACGCTCATTTCTTATGCTTTCTATCACGTAAGCATTCAACACCTGTTTTGGAATATGCTCCTATTATTTTTCACAGGGCATATTTTCTTCAATCTCTTTAACGGAAAACAATTTGTGAAAGCGTATAGCTTTGGGATTATAGGTGGCGGAATCACTTTTCTAACCATAGGTCACTTCTTCCCCTCCTTCACTGATAATACGATGCTCTTAGGAGCTTCAGCTGCTGTTATGGGAGCTTTAGCCTTTGTGGTAACCCTGTTTCCCTCTTATAATGTCTATATTTTTACCTTTAAAATAAAATTGCTGTACGTTATATTGGCTTTTATCCTTTTCGATATACTAAATATATCAGTAAACACAGGAGGTAAGATAGCCCACTTCGGAGGTATTTTAGGAGGGATATTCGCAGGACTTACTTCAAAGTACAGTTTTCGTATTCCTAAAAAAGCAAAAATGCCCCAAGAAGAGTCTCCTAAAAAAGAGAAGAAAGTCGTTTCAGAAGAACAACAGATACGAGCACATCAGGTCAATCAACTGTTAGAGAAAATCAGTGCCAGTGGTTATGCAAGTTTAACCGACCAAGAAAAGAAATTCCTCTTTGAAGTGAGCAAGGAGAAAGAAAGCTAATTTGCTATCAATGAGAAGCTAATTCAAACGGCGAATTACTAATAAATGTTAATATTTAGTAGTGGGTATATTTTTAACATATTCTTAACTCACCGTGTTTAGATAATGTTATATTTTTGCCCCCAAATAGTTGAATGTTTATTGGTGATGAAGATGAATCGGCTAATATTATGGGTGCTTTTTAGCACTTTAATCGCTTGCAAGGGTAAGCATAATGAGCCTACTATAATAAGAGGCTTTTTCCCTAATGCAAACGATTCTTTTGTAGTGCTATACAGTAACGATGTCCCCATTGATACCGCTTATTTAGATAAGAATAAAACTTTCCTGTTTAACCTAAATATAACCGAAGGAGAGTTGTTTAACTTTGAAACAGATGGTAAGTATCAATATGTGTATGTAGAACCTAAGGACAGTGTGGTAGTGTATGCCAATGCACTCAGTTTTGAAGAAAGTATTTCATTCTCGGGTAAAGGCTCTGCTATTAATAACTTCTTACTCTCACAATCTAAGATGTCAGATGCGCAAGAAGAAGTTTTTAGGAAGTTTCATTCTTTACCACCTATGCAGTACAAAAACAAAAGTGATTCCTTATATCAAGAAAGAAAACGGGAGTATGATGATTTTCTCAAACTAAATCCTCAGCTCACCGAGAAAGCAAAAGATTTAGCCTTAGTAAGCGCTACTTTTCCTATCTATAAAGAAATGGAGATATATCCTTTTGTTTATCAAAATAAGAACAACATTTCAATCGTAGATTTACTACCCTATAACTTTTACGACTATCGTAAACAAATTAATTATAACGATAGCTTTTTAGAGTATTTCCGCCCCTATTATAGGTATATGGTAATGTATGTCAATAATCTGGCTTTTACTCAATACACCTATGATACTCACACTTTGGTAGATGTAAGTAGGGAATTAGGTTTCCATTTGCAAAAGATTAAAATCATCGATAGTCTTTTTACCAATGGAAGTTTGAGAGATAACCTATACCGAAATGCAGCTTATGCTTATATTTTTAATATCCAAGAACACACCGAGTATAAAGATTACTTCGATAAATTTGCTAAGTATAACAAAGATAACAAGTATAAAGCTGAATTAGATAAGGTTTTTAGAAACGTAATAGCACTACAAGCGGGAAGAATTCCTCCCGATTTTGATTTGATTAATGCAAACGGTGAACCTACTAAGTTTTCGGAAATACAACAGCCGGAGGTAACTATTTATTACTTTTGGTCAGTCAATCAGAAAGAGCTTTCTAAACTTATCTTCGGAAGAGTGAGTCAGTTAAAGAAGCTATTTCCCAATGTAAAGTTTGTAGGTATTGATATAGGGCAGGATAAAACTCAATGGCGCAAACAAATCTCAAATACCGATTGGACTGACCAATATCACTCTATCAATTTCATAGATTTGTCGCAAAAGTTTTTAATTAATAATATTAACAAATCAGTAATTATAGATAAAAACGGACGTATCATATCGGCTTTTGAAGATATTTTCAGTCCAAACTTAGAAAAAATATTATTATCAAAAGAATCTTAATTATTTATGTCTGACCAGATTATTACCTTTATTATGTATTGCGTTCCGGCTCTTATTGTAGGAGCGGTAGCCTTTTATTTTTTTAGAATACATATTGAAAATGAAGATAAAAAGCGATTGTTTCTTCTTCATAAAGAAAATCAAAAGTACACAATGCCTATCCGCTTACAAGCATACGAGCGAATGACACTTTTCTTAGAGCGAATGTCTCCTCAACAACTGTTTTTGCGCATTCCTCCTCATAATTTTTCTAAGAAAGAGTATGAAGCATTGCTTGTAAACTCTATTGATGAAGAATTTGAACATAACTTAGCACAACAAATATACCTCAGTGAAAAGCTATGGAATATTATTCGTACTGCTAAAATGGCTACTATCCAAATAATCCGTAAAGTAGCCCTAACCGAAGATGTAAAAGACTCACAAGCTATGGTAGAAGCTATATTTAAAGAGTTTGTAGAGAAAGCCACTCCTTCGGCTAATGCACTAAGTCATTTAAAAGAAGAAGTACGTCAGTTTTTAAAATAGGAATATTTCTTTAAGTATAAAAAAAATAAGGGATTCAGTTGTATAACTGAATCCCTTATTTGTTATATGTGTACTTTTCCTATGTTTCAGAGATAGAGGCTAAGAATGCTTTTATAATAGTTGCAGACAGTTTGCCTGCCTCTACTACAAAAGTCTCATATGATACCGCATTCCCTTCGCCTGCCTTATCAGAAATAGCGCGAAGCATTACAAATGGAATGTTTAATAAATAGCAGGTTTGAGCAATAGCTGCTGCTTCCATTTCTACGGCTTTTGCTTTAGGGAAGGTATTAGCAATTTCTTGTAGTCGAGTGGGCGAGGAAATGAAAGAGTCTCCACTTACTACTTGTCCGTAGTGAAGTGTATGACTGTATCGTTCGGCTACTTGTTTTAGTTTCTCTGTCCATTGCGTGTTAGCAATAAAGGCAGGAGGCATTTGTGCTTGCTGACCTATTTCATACCCAAAAGCCGTAACGTCTACATCGTGGTGGCGTACTTCATTAGCTAAGATTATATCGTGTACCGAAGTATCACCTAAGCCTCCGGCAGTACCTGTATTAATAATAAGCGATGGATTGTATCTTTCTATAAGTAAAGTGGTCGCAACCGAAGCGCTTACTTTACCTATACCTGAAAGTAATAATACTACTTCTATCCCATTAAGAGAACCTTCATAAAAAACAAAACGCCTTATTTTAGTTTCTTTGCAAGACTCAATAGAAGCTCTTAAAGTATCTATTTCAAGCTCCATTGCACCTATAATTCCTATTTTCATAAATAAAAAATCTTTACTGAATTATTAATTCTTCAAAAGCCTTTGTCTTAAAGGTAAGTTCTTCGTTTCGTTCGTTACTATACACTAAAAGTACAGCCATATTGGGGTGTTTTTCTAAGAAAGCTTTGCTCTTTTCCAATCCCATTACCATAAACATAGTGGCATATCCATCAGCAAACATAGTGGAAGGAGCAACTACTGTAGCACTGAGCACATCGCTTTGGGTAGCGCGTCCGGTAATAGGGTTAATAGAATGTACATATTTGCGCCCGTTACTATCTGTCCATACTTTGCGATAGTTACCAGAGGTTGCCAATCCTTGATTGGTAAATTGTATAGTAGCTACCAATTCGCGGTCGTCCAAAGGTTTGATAGGGTTTTCTACGCCTATCGTCCACGCTTTGTTCTCTACAGTATTCCTTCCTTTCAGATACATCTCGCCTGCTATCTCCACTATATAATTCTCAATACCTTTTGAGCTGAGGAAAGCCGCTACTACATCGGAGGTATAGCCTTGTGCTATGGCATTAAAGTCAAACAGTATTTCAGGAGACTCTTTTTCAATATGGTTGTCAGCTGTGAGATGTACTTTATTAAAGCCTACATATTTCTTCAGTTCTGCTATTCTTTCATCTGTGGGGAGTTTATCCTCAGTTATCTTTTGTTTACCGAACCCCCAAGCATTTACTAATACACCTACCGTAGGGTCAAACAAACCTTCACTTTCTTGCCATATTTGCTGAGAGGCTTCAAAAACCTTTCTGAAATGTTCGTCTACCACTACATTTTTATCTCCTGCATTGATTTTAGAAATGTCAGAATCTGGTTTATAGGTAGACATAGACTTATCTATCACTTGTAAAATAGAGTCTATGGCAGGTTTTAAGTCTTCTTTAGTTTTGCTAATGTACTTAATGTGATAAGTACTACCTTGCGCTTCCCCACTTATAAGATGAATTTCATCTTTTACGGAAGACTGGCAAGCTACTAAACCTATTGCGATACTTAAAAATAAATATTTCATTATTTAATTATTAAAATTTTACTTCTTCTTGCATAAAGGGATAATTTCTTCAGCAACAATACGATACCGTTCTATTTCTTCAGTTGTGAAATGGGAAGCGTATTGCAGTTCCTCTACTTCAAAGCCTATACTGCGCAATTTATCAAAATAGTCTAAACCGTAGACCCTTACGTGGTCATACTGACCAAAAATACGGGTGCGTTCTTTCGGGTCAGTAATGGTGTTATCTTCAAACGTAATGGCTCTTTGGTAGTCCTGTGGTACTTGAAAAATACCCCAACCACCCTTTTTCATCACACGATAAAGCTCTTTCATTGCTTGGGTATCATCTTGGATATGCTCCAATACGTGGTTGCAAAATATCACATCAAAACATTCGTCTTCAAAAGGCAAAGCACACAAATCGGCTTTTACATCTGCCAAAGGAGAATATAGGTCGGTGGTGAGGTAATTGAGATTAGGTTGTTTTTTAAAGCGTTTATAGAAAGCTTGTTCAGGAGCGACGTGTAGCACTTTTAGCTCACGTGTAAAGAAATCGGTTTCACGAGTAAGATAGAGCCAAAGCAATCGGTGGCGTTCAAGCGATAAGGTAGAGGGCGAGAGTACATTGGGGCGAGCTTTGCCGTAGCCATATGGTAAGAATTTCCTAAAAGTCTTGCCATCAATAGGGTCTTGGTACTTCTTTCCTCGCAAGTAGAAAGCTAAAAACGGACGCACCCAATAGCTCATCTTTATAAGCCAAGGGCGTGGAACTTTGTTTAATATAGTGGTAATAATAGCCATTAGAAGGTGTTTTTAGCGAAATAAGGTGAGCCCCACTCCTTTCATTTCTTCGGAATAAACGGGGTAAACAACCATTTGTACTGAAGATTTCTCTTTGCGTGTAAGCCATTTGGAAGTATATGGCAAGAGCCAATAGGCTGTTTTGGCACTAAGGATACCTATACCTGCCCCTACAAACACATCGCCTATCCAATGGCGATTATTGTACAAACGCATTGCACCTACGGTGGTAGCTATAGCATAGCCACTGATACCTACCCATATATTCTCATCTTTGTACTCTTGCCAAAGGATTTCCATACCTGTAAAAGCAGTAGCTGTATGTCCTGAAGGGAAAGAATTGTAAGCACTTTCATCGGGACGATGTATTCTGACACTATATTTTACTCCGTTTACTAAGGCTGCTGTAATGGCATAAGCAGTAGCTCCTACTATGAGCCGTTCCTTTACACTGTGCTTGGCTTTTATACCTAAATTGCTATAAGCAAAGACGCTGGCAATAGGTAGATACTGCAAATAATCATCGAAGCGCAACTTCTGTCCGCCGGAATATCTATAAGCGTGTCGTTGTACATAACGATTGATATAAGTAGCATTGGAGATAACTCCTAAGGTAATGAGAGAAGCAGGAAGTAATACCTGTTTGAGTTTAGGTTTTTCAGTAGCTACTTGCAAAGTATCGGCTGTGAGTACCGACTCTTGGAGTACTGATAAGCTATCGGTTTGAGCTTTTATAGATTGAATGAGAATAAAACAGAAAGCTACAATTAAAAGTAATATTTTCATTTTAATGCAAAAGGTAAAAAGTAAAAGGTAAGGGTAGGAGGGAAAAATAACTAATTGTTAATTGAGAAATAAATCAGTAATACTGCTCCAATAACAATGCGGTAAATGCCCCATACTTTAAAACCAAATTTGGTGAGGATATGTATAAAGAATTTCACGGCTATCATTGCTACCACAAAAGCTATTACATTACCTATGATAAACAACCAAAAACTCTCATCAGTTTTCATTATCAGCTCGTAGCCTTTCTCTTGGGCAGTACCCCATTTCTTCAAGAAAATAGAATACACGGTTACAGCCAGCATTGTAGGAACGGCTAAGAAGAAAGAGAACTCAGCGGCGGCTTTGCGAGTAAGCCCTTGCGTCATTCCGCCAATAATAGAAGCAGCAGAGCGCGAAGTGCCTGGCATCATTGCTAAACACTGCCAAAAACCAATAGTAACGGCTTTCTTTATTGTGATGTCTTTCTCGTTGTGAATCGTAGGATGTTTGAACCAATTGTCTACAAAAATAAGGATAATACCGCCTACAATTAGGGTAATAGCAATCGCTTTTTGGTTGCCCAAAACTGCTTCAATCTTATCATCGAAAAGCTTACCTAATATAAGAGCAGGGATAACGGCGCACGCTAATTTGAAATAGAAGTTCCAATTAGAAAAGTCGAAGAACTTGCGCCAATACAGTACTACTATCGAGAGGATAGCACCAAACTGTATGGAAACTTGAAACATTTTCAAATACTCATCGTCGGGCATTCCCATAAGGGCAGCGGTAAAACCCATATGTGCGGTTGATGAGATAGGAAGGTACTCGGTGAGTCCTTCGATAATAGCAATAATAATAGCTTGCAGTGTACTCATTCTTATTTTTCTTCTTGTTTTTTATCAGTTTTAGGATTTACCAGAATGGCGTAAATTTCAATGGCAAAACCTAAAAGTACCAAAGCAGGAGCTAAGTGAATACGTCGGAAATTGAAAATAGAGGGGTCGAACACAGCGGGATTATCGCTACCACCACCGCTCATTGTTATAAAACCAAGGGCTATTACTATTAAGCCAATAGCCATAATAAGATAGTTTTTCTTTTCAAAAATGAAAGTTGAATGATGTTTCATCAGTGATTAATTATTAATGATTAATGGTTAATAATAAAGGTCGTTGGTATTGAGGTTTAGGAAACGTTGTGTAGCAAAATAGGTGCTTAGCCAACTGATGAGTATCCCGATGGTTATAATGCTTATAAAAACAATGCTTAAAGTACCTGTGTCCATTAAGATATTAAACTCAGGATATGACTTTACAATAGCTAATAACGATAGATAAAAAAGCACTATGGCTATTAGAGCGCTGAGAATGCCCAAGCGTACATTTGTCCATAAAAACGGACGGCGTATGAAACTGCGCGTAGCCCCTACTAATTGCATTGTTTTGATGATAAAACGTTTGGAATAAATGGAGAGGCGAATAGAGGCATTGATAAGCAAGATAGATACAAAAGTGAATAGGGCGCTGAAAATTAATGTAACAATACCTATTCTGTTCACATTTTCGTGAATAAGAGCTACCAAAGATTGGTCGTATACTACTTCGGTAACAAAAGAGTTTTGCTCTAACTCACGTTTGATTTCGCGCATCTTATCGGGCTCGGCATATTCGGCTTTTAGGCTTAAATCGATGGTGTTTTGCAGAGGGTTAGTACCGATGAAGGTAACAAAATCTTCGCCGATATCCTTACTGAACTTTTCGGCAGCAACTTCTTTTGATACAAAACGCACTGACTTTACAAAACTCGCTACTGAAAGAGTTTTCTGTAACTGTTCGATGTCGGCATTTTTAGCGTCGTCCTTTATCAAGACGGTAACGGTTACTTGCTCTTTGAAGTAATTGGCTAATTTATTAGCACTTAATACTAAAAAACTAAAAAAGCCCATAAGAAAGAGCACTAAGGTAATGCTCACTATTACCGAAAAATAGGAGGTAATTAATCTTCGTTTGTTAAATGAATCGATGGAACGTGCCATTCTTATATTTTTTGTTTTAAGATAGAAAATCACGCAAAAGTACAACTTTTTTTTGAATTAGCAACTAATTTAATACCAATAATGCCAATAATGCCAAAAATACCAAATCAATGGTAAGTGATAAGTGACGGTGTGACAAAAGCCCCCGAACCCCCGAAGGGGGACAAGCTTTAAAAGGAAACCGATGCGAGGTCGTAGCACAATAGGCAGTGTGAGCCGCACAAGCAGGTGCGAGCCACACGGACAGGTGCGAGCCGCACGGGCAGATAAACAAAAGACGAACAAAAGACGAACAAAAGACGAACAAAAGACGAACAAAAGACGAACAAAAGACGAACAAAAGACGAACAAAAGACGAAGAAATGACGAACAAAGAACGAACAAAGAACGAACAAAGAACGAACAAAGAACGAACAAATGATGGTGCGAGTCGCACGGGCAGATAGAGAAATGACGAAGAAAACCTCCCCCTTACACATACCCAGCTTTCGCTGGCTTCCTCCAAAGGGGGAACTACAGCGACGTAAAAACGAACAATGAGCGAAGGTAAGAGGGTAGTAATTGGGAATAAAAATAACTCTCGTTTTTGCGAGAAGTGCAAAAACGAGAGTTACAACGAATAATAAAAACTTATTTTTACTGGTTAGCAGTTTCTTTTCGGCGCTTTTTCTCTGCTTTTAGCAAAGTGAGTTCACGTCCTGTTTGCCCTGCTACTGAGGTATTTTCTTCGGCTCGGCGGATAAGGTAAGGCATCACTTCGCGCACGGGACCAAAAGGCAAATACTTGGCTACGTTATAGCCTTCCTTAGAGGCATTGAAGCTGATATGGTCGCTCATACCGTAGAGTTGTGCTATCCACACGCGTTTGTCGTTAGGTTGCAAGCCTTTTTTGTGCATCAAATCCATTACCAGGGCAGCACTTTCTTCGTTGTGAGTACCTGCAAAGAGGGCAATCCTATCGATATGGTCAATAATATAGCGCACAACAGCGTTATAATTATCGTCGGTTGCTTGCTTGCTGGGGCAAATGGGAGTGGGATAGCCTAGCTCGGCAGCACGTTCGTTTTCTTTTTCCATATAGGCACCTCGTACGATTTTTACGCCTATGTAGAAGCCTTTATCTACGGCACGTTCATAAAGTTCTTTTAGGTAAGGCAAACGGTCGTGGCGGTACATTTGCAAGGTATTGTATACGATAGGTTCTTCTTTGTTGTACTTCTGCATCATCTCTTCTACGAGGTCATCGGCAGCAGTTTGCATCCAGCTTTCTTCGGCGTCTACCAAAATAGGAATTTTATACTCGTAGGCGCGCTTGCAGGCTGCGTCGAAACGAGATTTGATGCGCTCCCATTCTTTTTCTTCTTCGGGGGTAAGGGCTTTTTTCTCGGTGAGTTTTTGGAAGATGGCAAAACGCCCAAATCCTGTAGGTTTAAATACCACAATAGGAATACCTTCGTTGCGATGGAGATTACCAAAATCGATGGTTTCCATTGTTTTTTCGAAAGTAGCTTCGATAGAGGATTCGTCTTCTTTACCTTCTACGGAATAGTCGAGCACAGAGCCTACTCCTTTTTGATGCATCTTTTGGATTACGGGAAGGCAGTCTTGTTCGGAGATACCTCCGCAGAACTGCTTAAAGACGGTGCGCTTGATGAGTCCTTCGACGGGCAGGCGCAGTTTTAGGGAGAAGTTGGTAAGGGCAGTGCCCACACGAGTAAGGGTATTACTGCCAATAAGTTTAAAAAGGCGGTAAGCCCAGTTGAGTTCGGATTGGCTTTTGAGGGCAAAAGCGGTTTGGGTATCGGAAAATCTACTCATAATATTTTAATGATTAAAGGTTAGTTGAGGCAAAGTTACTATTTATTTTGAAAGAAACAAACTTTTTCTTAATTATTTTTATCACTGTATTTACCACTAATCATTAACTATTCAGCATTAGCCACAAATCATTATCGTTTAAGTCTGTTTTTCTCGTCTTCTGCTCCTGTGTTTCTTATATTGTCATTCACTTTTTTACCTTTGGCAAAATCATAATTGATACCAATATAAAAACTACGGGTGTTAAATTTATAATAAGATGTATTATAAATGCCGTTGAAATCGTATTCGCTTTTAGAACGAGAGGTGTTAAATATATCATCTAATGAAGCTTTTAACTGAAAAGAATCAGAAAGAGGAATCATTAGGTTAAAGTTGAGCTGGTGATTGTAATAGTTTTTGATATACAAACTCTTAT
Source organism: Capnocytophaga sp. oral taxon 902 (assembly GCF_013394735.1). Classification (NCBI taxonomy): domain Bacteria; kingdom Pseudomonadati; phylum Bacteroidota; class Flavobacteriia; order Flavobacteriales; family Flavobacteriaceae; genus Capnocytophaga; species Capnocytophaga sp. oral taxon 902. Next base: position 258,484 of record NZ_CP058261.1, on the reverse strand, counting down.
TGGTTGAGGTATATTGGTAAGTGAGAGAGGCTTCGATATCTTTGGGGAGGTAAAATCGCTGTGAGGTGTAAAACTCGGCATATAAGGAGTTGAAAGCATTCCCTAAATACTTGAAGTTAAAATACCCTCCTGTGAATTTTGCATTGCACTCCCACCAATCGGTGAACTTAGTAAAACGGGATAGGAACAAAAACACATCGTTTTTATAACCTACATTCTCGGGGCGAGTAGTTATTACGCCAGCAATAGCGGTAGGAATGTTAAGCACATTTTTTTCGGAATAGCAGTAAGCCACAGCCATATCTACTTTTTTCCACCTATAACCCGATTGCAACGTATATCCTTCTATGGGACTTAAATCTTTATTACCTGTATAGGCATCGGTAGGAGAACTTTTGATATAGGTAGGGTTGAACAGACTGTAATTCACCCTGCTGAACCATCGGCGAGCAGAAAAGAAGAAGGTTTCTTTGCCGAGCTTGGTAGTATAGAGGGCATTGAGTGACCATTGTGTGTTGTCGTTATGGAAATTATCTAAGTGATTGCTAAACGTATTGTAATTATATTCAGAACGTAAGCCTACTGAGAACTTTGATTTTTGAGTAAGAGGGAAGGCGTAATTGGCAAAAGTGGCGAAGATGTGTTCTTTGAAGTAGAAATCCTTAGAAAAGTTAGTGTTTTTTAACTTTTGGGTAGGCAAAATATCAAAATAAACAAACTCATCTTGATTGTCTACCAATGAATAACGCAATCCAAGCACTAAGTTCTGCTTTTCTGAAGGGTATTTAGAGGTAAAAAACTTACTCCAAGTAGTTTTGAAGGCGTAAACATCGCTGTAAGAATATGAGTCTCGCTCGCTATTTTCTTCGGTAGTTACTGTGCGGTAATAAATATCTTTTTCAGTAAGAGGACTTTCATACTTTTTCTTAACCAAGTCTAAGGCTATTTTGATATTTGAACCTAAGGAGTCAGTAGTGCGGTCGAAGTTCAGTGAGAAAGAGTGGTCATTAGATATGGCGTCCCATTTTCTGTTCGTACTAAAATGATGGTTAAGCACATTGTTGTTATACACGTTAGTTAAACCATTGTATTCTTTGTCGGCATCAGCATCATAATTATAAATATACAGAAAGCTAAGAGTAGATTTTTTATTGAAATAGTAATCTGCTCCTAGTGTTATTCCGTTTTCTTTCCGCTTTAACTGTAGTTCTGAGGTATTTTGATAAAGAGTATTGTTATTTCTCAAAAGAGATTGTTCCTTATCTTCGCTAAAAGAGTGATGTCGGCTGTGGTATAGGTTAGTAAAAAGGCGATATTTATCAGTAGAATAAAACAGTGTTGCATCGTCTGTATAACCTAATTTTGGGTCGTAAAAAAAATTGTGACTTAACGAGCCTACCCAGCCGTATTTTGCAATAGTCGTTATTTTTATGACGCCTGCTTTTGAGCTATCGACACTGGCATCAATCTTATCAACTACTTCAATATTTTTAATACTCTTGACGGGTATCTTATTTAAGAAAAACGCTATTTTGTCTTTATCGAGGTGTAATTCCTTACCATCGAGCATTATTAAAATATCGTCATTGCCATAGATTTTCAAGCCATTAGTAGTGGAGATGCTGGGAGCATACTCTAAAATATCGGTCACCGCAGAGCGATAGGCGAGCCGTGTGCCTGTTACTTCAATAAGTGAGCCCGTTTCAGTAGGGATAACAGGATTTTTCCGACCAGTAACAGTTACTTCTTTAAGGTTTTCTACTTTCTCGGTAATCACAATATTGCCTAATGCGATATTCTTATCTACCATTAGCTCTTGCTGAAAAGGCTCATAGAAAATAGAAACCACATTTAGCTGGTATTGCCCTGCTGAAAGGTTTTCAAAAGAAAAAGTACCCTTTTCATTTGAAGCGGTAGTATGCACAACTTTGCCCTGCGAGAGGAGCTTAACGACACAGTTGCTCACAGGTTGTTCTTTACTGATTAGGTTTCCTGTAATGCTATATTGCGAAAAAGCGCACAAAGGGAGGCAGAATAGGCAAAATAAGATGGTTGATTTCATATAGCATTAATTATTAATCATTAACTATGGATAGCGCGGTTTTCGGTGGTAGCAAGGGCGGCTTCCTTTATTGCTTCGGTAAAGGTAGGGTGAGCGTGGCAGATGCGAGCGATATCTTCGGCACTGGCACGGAACTCCATTGCGGTAACGGCTTCGGCTATCATATCGGCAGCACGAGCTCCAATGATGTGTACGCCGAGCACTTCGTCGGTTTGGGGGTCAGCTAAAATCTTTACAAAGCCGTCGGTATCCATACTGGCACGGGCGCGCCCTAAGGCACGAAAGGCAAATTGCCCTACTTTATAGGCGATGCCGTCAGCTTTTAGTTGCTCTTCACTTTTGCCTACTGAAGCTACTTCAGGCCAGGTGTAAACAACACCAGGGATAAGATTATAGTCGATATGTGTTTTTTGTCCAGCGAGTTGTTCTACTACCAATACGCCTTCTTCTTCGGCTTTATGGGCGAGCATAGCTCCGCGTACTACATCACCTATGGCATAGATGTTAGGCACATTGGTTTGCAGGTGGTCGTTTACTATTACCCTACCGCGCTCGTCTTTCTGTACACCTGCTACTTCGAGGTTAAGACCCTCGGTATAAGGGCGACGACCTACGGCTACTAAGCAGTAATCACCTTTAAGGATAAGCTCTTCGCCTTTGGAGGTAGTAGCTTTTACAGTTACCGTTTTGCCCTTGCGAGTTACTTCTTTCACCTGATGACTTGTATAGAAAGCAAAACCCTGTTTTTTGAGTACTTTGGTGAGTTCGCGCCCTAAGCCTCTATCCATCGTAGGGATAATGCTATCGGTGTATTCTACTACCGATACTTTAGCTCCTAAGCGACTGTATACTTGCCCCAATTCTAAGCCTATTACGCCCCCACCAATCACGATGAGGTGTTCTGGTACTTCTTTTAGCTGGAGGGCTTCAGTAGAAGTAATAATACGTTCTTTATCGACTGTAATAAAAGGTAAGGAGGCAGGTTTAGAGCCGGTAGCAATAATGGTGTGCTTGGCTTCTATGGTCTCTGCTTTGCCTTTATTAGGAGTAATCTTAATTTGTGTGGGTGATACAAAGCTCCCTACCCCGGTAAAAACATCTACTTTGTTTTTCTCCATTAGGAACTTTACCCCTGCGCAAGTTTGCTCTACCACAGCTGCTTTACGAGCAATCATTTTCTCTAAGCTAAACTTTACTTTGCCTGTGATTTCAATACCGTGGGCTTCGAGGTGTTTGGAGGCGTCTTCGTAGTGGTGAGAAGAGTCGAGTAAGGCTTTAGAAGGGATACAACCTACATTAAGGCAAGTGCCTCCTAAGGTATTATATTTTTCAATAAGGGCAGTTTTAAAGCCCAATTGACCTGCACGAATAGCGGCTACATAACCGCCAGGACCTGAACCGATGATAACAATGTCGTATGTTTTCATATTACTTAGTTTTTTGAAAGGCAAAGTTAGGGTTTATAATTGATATTTGCAAGTAGTTTTTCACTTTTTTCTACCCGTATAGAAAAAGGGACTATCCTTTTTAGGACAGTCCCTTTTATATATTCAGTAATTAGATATTACTTCTTAGATTGTTCTTTAGTATGGTCAGCTTCGTCCTTTACAGTGTCGTAAATGAGAGGAGCTGCCACGAAAACAGAAGAGTAAGTACCGATGAGTACCCCGATAATCATTGCGAACATAAAGCCACGCAAGGTTTCACCACCAAAGATAAAGATAGTAACGAGTACTGCCAAAGTAGTGAATGAGGTGTTCAAGGTACGGCTAAGGGTAGTGTTGAGTGCGTGATTAATTTTCTCTCTTGACCAATGAGGTTCACGCATTACTTCCCTGATACGGTCGTAGATAATCACCGTGTCGTTTAGTGAGTAACCTACTACTGTAAGGATAGCCGCAATAAAGGCTTGGTCGATTTCCATATTGAAAGGCATAATGCTATAAGTGAGCGAATAAATACCGAGTACCATTAGCACGTCGTGCGCTGATGATACAATCGCACCCATAGAGAATTGCCATTTTCGGAAACGGAATAAGATATATAGACCAATTACAATAAGAGAACCGATAACAGACCAAAATGCACTGCTCTTAATATCTTCAGCGATAGTAGGTCCTACTTTCATAGATTGCATAATACCAATTTTATCAGTAGAAGTAGCTTTAGCAAAACTATCGAATGAAGTTCCTTCGGGTAAGAATTTCTGTAATCCTTTGTACAAGAGCTCTTGTATTTCATTATCTACCTCAGTGCTTTCTTCTTGTACTTTATATTTAGTAGAAATTTTCACTTGGTTAGGAGCTCCAAAAGTCTTCACTTCCACATTCCCTAAAGTAGTTTTGAGCGCATCGGCTACTTGGGTAGGGTTTACTTCGTGCTCAAAACGAATTTGGTAAGTTCTACCACCTACGAAATCGATACCTTGGTCGAGACCACGAGTAGAGAGAGAAATGATACCTATTATTGATAGGATAATAGAAAAAGCATATCCTATTTTGCGCTTGCCGATGAAGTTAAGATCTACATTTTTGAACCAGTTCTTAGTAATAGGAGTGGTGAAAGTAAGCGTGTGTTTTTTCTCAACGCTATAGTCGATAAACAAGCGAGTGATAAAGATAGCGGTGAACAAAGTAGTTGCAATACCAATGAGCAAGGTAGTTGCAAAACCTTGGATAGGACCACTACCAAAGAACAACAAGATAAGAGCAGTAAGCGCTGTAGTAATGTTAGAGTCTAAGATAGATGATAGGGCGTGTTTGAAACCATCAACCACTGCTTGATTGATGTTTTTACCTTTGCGCAGTTCTTCTTTCGACCGCTCGAATATCAGCACGTTCGAGTCGACTGCCATACCAATGGTAAGCACGATACCCGCAATACCAGGGAGCGTAAGTACAGCTTCTATACTTGCTAACACTCCAAATATAAGGAGTATATTGAATACCAAAGCGAGGTCGGCATAAATACCGGCACGACCGTAGTAGAATATCATCCACGCAAAGATGAAGATAGTAGCGATAAGGAAAGAGTTCATACCGCTATCGATAGCTTCTTGTCCCAAAGAAGGTCCTACGATTTCAGATTGTACGATATCAGCGCTTGCAGGTAATTTACCAGCACGGAGCACGTTAGCAAGGTCGACAGCTTCATTTAAAGTAAAATGCCCTGTAATTTCAGAGCGACCTCCTGAAATAGCACCTGTAGTTACTCCTGGTGCTGAATATACGATGTTATCGAGTACGATAGCAATATTGGTATTTTGAGTAAATGCTTTACCAGTAAGCGCTTCCCAAATGCGTGCTCCTTTGCCGTCCATTTGCATAGATACGGCAGGCTGGTTGCGAACGTCGTAAGTTTGTTCGGCTTGGGTTACTACGTTACCTGTAAGAGGAGGGGTGTTATCGCGGTTACCTTTTAGGGCATAAAGTTCGATAAGGGAGGTCTTTTTATCAGGTTTACCCCAAGCGAATTTTACATACTGCAATGAAGCAGGAATCAAATGTTTTGCTTCAGGAGAATTGATATAGCTATTTACTTGAGCAGTATCTTTTAAACTTACTGTAAAAAGTACAGGAGAACCCTCATAAGAATTAGCTTTGATAAGGTCAAACAAAGGATTTCCTTTTCCTGATTGAGTAGGAACAGAATCCTTCTTTACATCAGTAAGTAGAGAGTCGATAGCACTGCTACCTGATTGAGTAGCGGCTGTGAGCGTATCTTTTACTTTATCAGTGGTTTTAGCAGTAGATTTAAGTTGCGCGTTGAGGGCTTGTAAATAAGGAAATACATCAGTATTCTTATAAGTTTCCCAAAATTCAAGCTGAGCGGTACTTTGCAAGAGTGATTGCACACGAGTGATATCTTTAGCACCTGGAAGTTCTACAAGGATACGACCTGAGTTACCAAGGCGCTGGATATTAGGTTGAGAAACACCAAATTTATCGATACGTTTGCGCAATACCTCAAAAGCAGATACGATAGACTCGTCTACGCGTTTTCTGATGATAGGGCGTACCTCACTATCACTCATTTGGAAGTTGATTTGGTCGCTGAGGGTTTTATTAGCGAACACATCGGGGGAGGCTAATTTACCTCCGTTCTTAGCGTAAGCCTCGAAGAACAAATCCAAGTAGGTTTTGTCGGTTTTGCGGAGCTGTTCATCGGCTTCGGCTAATGATTTGTTAAAGATAGGGTCTTTGGAGTTGTCAGCAAGACCTCTCAAGATGTCTTTTACGGAAATTTGCAGAATCACGTTGATACCGCCTTTAAGGTCAAGACCGCGGTTCAATTCTTTAGCTTTTACTTCAGCATAAGTGAATTTTGTAAAACCGAGGTTATAGACATCTTGCCCCATTTTATCGTCCAAATACTTCGCTTCTATAGCTTCGCGTTTAGCGATATAGTCAGCTTGAGTATTAGGCACTTTTGCCTCAGCGAATGCTTTGGCTTCATCTTCTACTCTACCTGCCACGTAGGTGAATGAAAGCTGATAAATACATATTAGCCCAAACAATATGGCAAATAGTTTCACAAGTCCTTTGTTTTGCATCTTTTTAATTAAATAATTTACTTATTTTATCTCTTCAAACGGCAAAGATATATATTTTACTGAACATAGAAAAATAAAGTCCTAAAAAAATATATTTTATTTACATTTGAAAGGCTGGTATAAGGGGTGAATATTCTTATATATTTATTGATTATCAAATGGATATATGAGTTTAATACTACAATGCCAAAAATGCCAATAATACCGATTGTTTAATGATTAATGGTTAATGATTAATGGTTAATGATTAATTTGGGAGAAGCTTATAGGAAAGACGGTGCGAGCCACACGGGCAGTCGTAGCACGACAGGCAGATAATGAAAAGACGAACAAAAGACGAACAAAAGACGAACAAAAGACGAACAAAAGACGAACAAAAGACGAACAAAAGACGAACAAAAGACGAACAAAAGACGAACAAAAGACGAACAAAAGACGAACAAAAGACGAACAAAAGACGAACAAAAGACGAACAAAGAACGAACAAAGAACGAACAAAGAACGAACAAAGAACGAACAAAGAACGAACAAAGAACGAACAAAGAACGAACAAAGAACGGTGCGAGCCGCACGGGCAGATGGAGAAAGAACGAACAAAAGACGGTGCGAGCCGCACGGGCAGATGGAGAAAAGACGAACAAATGACGGTGCGAACCGCACGGACAGATGAGGAAAAGACGAAGAAAATATCCTCACCCCAGTCACATACTCTCCTATTCGGAGACTTCTCCCAAGGAGAGGGAGTGTAGTAACGGAAAAGTGAGACGAAGGAATGACAAACAAAGAACGAACAAAAGACGGTGCGAACCGCACGGACAGATAACGAATAAGCGAAGGAAAGGTGGGGGTACGTTGAGGTTAAGAGGTGGTTTAAATTAAGGTAAAGTGAATTTTTTACTTATTTATGTCTCTTTTTGGAGTTTATTCACTACTTTTGCCCCCGATTTTAAAACAAAATATTAGTAAGAATAAAAAGAATCTTATTAATATTCAGTGTGGTAGCGCTGTTGCTTACAACTTATGGTTGTTCGTATGTAAGTACTTACGAAGAATGTTCGACCAAGAAGGTAACAGCATTAATGATAGTGAACTTGCTACCAAATTATACTCTTAAAAAAGCTAATTAACAAATTAGCAAATTAGCAGATTGGAAAATTAGCAGATTAGCAAATTAACTTTATGTCTTTACAACAAGAAATACAAAAACGCCGTACCTTCGGCATCATCTCTCACCCCGACGCGGGAAAGACAACCCTTACCGAAAAACTCTTACTCTTCGGGGGGGCTATCCAAGAAGCTGGTGCGGTGAAATCGAATAAAATAAAGAAAGGAGCTACCTCCGACTTTATGGAGATTGAACGCCAACGCGGGATTTCCGTAGCTACTTCGGTGCTGGCTTTTAACTACAAAGAGCATAAAATAAACATCTTAGATACCCCCGGGCACAAGGATTTCGCCGAGGATACCTTCCGCACTCTCACGGCTGTGGACAGTGTAATCGTGGTTATTGACGTTGCCAAAGGGGTGGAAGAGCAAACCGAAAAACTCGTTGAGGTGTGCCGTATGCGTAATATTCCTATGATTGTGTTCATTAATAAGTTAGACCGTGAGGGGAAAGACGCCTTCGACCTGTTGGACGAAGTAGAACAGAAGTTGGGCTTAAAGGTTACTCCGCTGAGTTTCCCCATAGGGATGGGGTATGATTTCAAAGGGATTTACAACATCTGGGAGAAGAATATCAACCTTTTTTCAGGCGACAGCCGTAAGAATATAGAGGAGACTATTGCCTTCAACGATATTAACAGTCCTGAATTAGAGAAGATTATATCCGAACAATCTGCCGAGAACCTCCGTTCCGATTTGGAGTTAGTGTATGAAGTATATCCTAAATTCGATAGAGAAGCCTACCTCAAAGGAGATCAACAACCTGTATTTTTTGGCTCGGCATTGAACAATTTTGGGGTAAGAGAACTCTTGGATTGTTTTGTGGAAATTGCTCCTTCGCCACGCCCGAAAGCCAGTGAAGAGCGCATCGTAAACCCTGAAGAACCTACTTTTACGGGCTTCGTTTTCAAGATTCACGCAAATATGGACCCTAACCACCGCGACCGTTTGGCGTTTGTGAAAATTGTTTCGGGCACTTTCGAGCGTAACAAACCTTATTTACATACGCGTTTGGGTAAGAAGTTGAAGTTCTCCAGTCCGAATGCTTTCTTTGCCGAAAAGAAAGAAGTAGTGGATATCTCGTATGCGGGGGATATTGTAGGATTGCACGATACGGGGAACTTTAAGATAGGCGATACACTCACCGAAGGTGAAGTATTACATTTTAAGGGGATACCGAGCTTCTCTCCTGAGCACTTCCGCTACATTAACAATGCTGACCCACTGAAATCTAAACAATTAGAAAAAGGTATCGACCAGCTAATGGACGAAGGGGTGGCACAGCTCTTTAAGTTAGACTTCAACGGTCGCAAAGTAATTGGGACGGTAGGAGCACTCCAATACGAGGTAATTCAGTATCGATTAGAACACGAGTATGGGGCAAAGTGTAGTTATGAAAACTTCCCTATTTATAAAGCTTGTTGGGTAGAGACGCCTGAAAACCCCAAAGATGCTGAGTATCTTGATTTCTTACGTGTAAAACAGAAGTTCTTAGCACGCGATAAGCAGAATCAATTAGTCTTCTTAGCCGACTCAGCTTTCTCTATTGAGATGGTAAAACAAAAATATCCGAACTTAAAGTTGCACTTTACATCGGAGTTTGAGTAAGAAGAAGTATTGATATACATAAAGTATCAGAAAAGAAAAAGTTTCCTCATATTAAAATGTAGGAAACTTTTTTTGTTTATAAAGTTTATTTGCTGTACTTTTGCACCCGCAAAAAACAAAATGATGAAATATACTTTATTTATAATGCTCTTGGCTATTGCAACACCTATTTTTCCTCAGGAGGTGGAGAATGACACATTGCAGGAACTTCCTAAGACAGGAATAAAAGCCGATAGAAGAGCCCAGTTAGAGAGGGCTATTTCTAAGCTATGGGAGCTTGACCGAGAAGACCAAAGAGGTACTTTTAAATTTGTGGATTACTTACCTATGTACGTAATGCCTTTCCGTTTTACGGATAAACCTACGGAACAACCTATAAGTTTGAACCCCGACCGCCCTATACCTGAATGGCGCGACTACCAGCACGTAGAGTTAAAATTTCAAGTGAGCTTAAAAGCTAAGATTATGCAAGATGCTTTTGGGAAGGGTGATGTGTGGGTAGCTTTCACTCAGCAATCGTATTGGCAGATGTACAACGGTGAGCTTTCACGTCCGTTTAGAGAAGTGAATTACGAACCTGAATTGATATTTACTTATCCGCTGAACCTCTCGGTGGGGAATTTTAAAATGAAAATGGCAGGACTATCCGTAAACCACCAATCTAATGGTAAAGAAGCGGCACATTCCCGCAGTTGGAACAGAATTATTTTATCAGGTATTTTCCAATGGAATGATTTAATGATTATCAGCCGTTTCTGGTGGCGTTTCTCAGAAAAGGCAAGAGAAGATGACAATCCCGATATTGAGAATTATATAGGACGTTGTGAATTGGGCATTGCTTACCCCTTCCGTAAAAGTGTCTTTAATTTGCAAGTGAGGAATAATTTAAATTTTAATCATAATCGCGGGCACGTGGAGCTGAACTGGGTATATCCGCTGAGTCGCGACCTGCGTATTTTGTTGCAAGCCTCTCACGGTTATGGAGATTCCCTTATCGATTACAATTATAAACAAACTATTGTGGGAGTAGGCTTTACTTTCTTAAGTCTTTAAACAGATAAGAAGTAAGAGGTAAGAGGTAATAAAGGAAACTTTTTTTGTTTATTAAGTTTTTTTGTTATACCTTTGCCCCCGAATTTAAAGATGAGAGAGATGAAAGAAGAAATCGTGAAAAGAGCCTTAAACGACTTTATACAGTATGGGTTTAAAACCTTTACTATGGATGATTTGGCTAACAAAATGGGGATATCTAAAAAGACGCTTTACGAGTATTTTCCTTCTAAAAACGACTTGGTAGAAACTACATTAGATTACGCTTTAGAGATAAGTTGTAAAAATGCAGATATTTTTGTACAAGGAGAAGGTTCGGTGATAGAAAATGTATACCGCAACCAAAAAAAGGTTCAAGAAGTTTTTAACATCAATAGCGACCGTCCTATTTGGGAATTGCAGAAATACTATCCTAAAACATACGAACGTATGAATGTAGAGACTGCCAAGGCAGATGCGATTTTTATAGATAAAGTAATGGAAAGAGGTATACAGGAGGGACTTTTTAGAGAAGATATCAATCTTAAATTCTTTAAGATTTTCTATACGGCTGTAAAACGAATGAAAGCACAATCGGAGTTATTTCCTGAAACTGAGTTTTCTTTTTGGGAAACTATTTATACTATTATAGAGTATTTTTTCAGGATACTTGTCAATGAAAAAGGACTTAAAGAATTAGAACGAGTGCTTAAGGAGGTAAAAGATAAAAGGTAAAAGGTAAAAGGTTAATTTAATACTATAATACTAAAAATACCAATAATACTAATCATCAGAGATGAAAAAGTAAGGTCAGTGAGAGAAGGGTGTCTGAATAAATAAAGTAAAAAGAAGTTATAACAGAATTAAAAGGACAATATAAATAAGCCTATTAATAGGCAATTGAATTATTATGAAAAAAATCATTACGAGTGCTTTGTTGTTCCTCAGTTTTATGAGCTTTGCACAACAAAAAGAATTGACTTTAAAAGATGCTATTCGTTATGCTTTAGAGAATAAAGCGGACGCTGAGAAAGCGCGATTGGAAGTAACCAAAAGCGAATACAAAATACAAGAAGTACGCGCTAACGCACTGCCTAGTATTTCGGCTTCGGGCGGTATGGTGTACAATCCTAAGTTACAAGCTACTTATATTGATGCCAGCACATTTGCTTTCCCGGGTATGTCCGCAAGTAATGAGCCTATAAAGATGGAAATGGGGCAAAAATGGTCGGCTAATGCTGAAGCAAAACTTACCCAAGTGTTGTTTAATCAAACGGTGTTTATGGGCTTGAAAGCGGCTCGTACGACACGTGAGTTTTATATGCTTAACCAACAGCTTACCGAGAATGAAATCATTGAGAAAGTAGCACAAGCCTACTACCAAGTATACCAAACCCGACAAACATTAGAAAATATAGAAAGCAATTTGGCTCTTACCGAGAAAACGGCTAATGTTGTAAAAGGGTTAAACCAATCGGGGTTGTCAAAGAAAATAGACGTTGACCGCACTACTGTGGCTGTAAATAATCTCAAATCGGCACGCCAACAAGCCCTTAATGGGGTACAACTCTCGGAGAACGCGCTTAAATATATGATAGGTATGCCGATGAGTGAAGTAATTACTTTGCCTAAAGAAGGCTTTGAAGCTAATTACGATTTGGCTTTTGAGAAAGGTAATAGCAATACTCGTATAGAGTTACAAGTACTCGAAAAGCAAAAGCAACTTCTTGACCTCAATACCAAGGTACAACGTGCAGCACTTTATCCATCATTAGCGTTGCAGGCTACTTATGGTTATTTGAGTATGGGACCTAAAACACCGATTATTTACGGCAAGAAAGATAAAGTGTACGGAGCTGACTATTCGGCTATTACATTGGGAGTGAATATACCTATATTTTCGGGTTTCGGTACACGTGCTAAGATACACCAAGCACAGATAGAAAGTCAAGCGCTTGAAGCGACCCTTAAAGACACTCGTTTGGCAATGGATTTGGCTTATGAGAATGCCCACAGTCAGCTTACTAATAACCTTCTTACTATAGATTCACAAAAGGAGAATGTAAAGCTTGCAGAAGAGGTATTGCTCAACACCCAAAACAACTACCAACAAGGTTTGGCTTCCCTTACAGATTTATTGGAAGCAGAACGCTCTTTATCGGATGCTAAGAACAATTACACCAATGCTTTGTTGGACTACAAATTAGCAGAAATACAGTTGCTCAAATCACAAGGAAAGTTAGAGACAATGAAGTAAGAAATCCCATAATATCTATATAAGAAAGAGACAGTACTTTTAATATTGTACTGTCTCTTTTATTTTGTTATTTGTATATTACTTTTTCAAGTGCTCAGCTATAAGCTCTAATTCTTGGTACCACTCTTCTCCAAACTTTCTAATAAGAGCCTCTTTTACGAATTTGTAGATAGGCACTTGTAACTTTTTACCCAAGACACAAGCATCATCGCATATAGGACTCCAACGATGGTAATTGACTGCTGTGAAGGAACTGTACTCTTGTAATCGTATAGGATATAGGTGACACGATATAGGTTTCTTCCAGTCTATCTTTTTATCGTTATATGCTTGCTCGATAGCACAAAGAGCCCAACCTTTTTCATTGCGTACTACATAAGCGCATTCGCCTCCATTGATGAGAGGAGTTTCCCATTCGCCGTCTTCTCCTTTGATGTATACTCCTTGCTCCTCAATAGCTGTACGACCTTCCTCGGTAAGGTAAGGAGCTACTTCGGGATAAATGCGTTTCATCACTTTTAGTTCGCTTTCTTCTACGGGTGCTCCTGCATCACCTTCTATACAGCAAGCACCTTTACAAGCATTAAGGTTGCATACAAAATCGCAATCTATGATATCTTCCGAAATAATGGTATTGGCTACTTGTATCATATTTTAAACGGCTTTAATAGCTTTTTCAAAAGGAATGCGCTGAGTAATACTTCTGCCCAAAGTTACCTCATCAGTATATTCGAGTTCGCCTCCTACGGCTATGCCTCGGGCAATGGTAGAAATGGTGATATGGTAAGGCTCTACTTGTTTGTAAATATAGAAATTGGTAGTATCGCCCTCCATTGTATTGCTCAGAGCGAGGATTAACTCAGTTACTTTACCTGTCTTTACTTTTTCTATCAGTGAGGCAATGTGTAGATTGGAAGGAGCGATGCCATCAATAGGGGATATTTTGCCTCCTAAGACGTGATACTGACCAAAGAATTGCCCTGTGTTTTCTATTGCCATTACATCTCTAAAATCTTCTACAACACAAACGACTCCCGTATCACGCATAGGGTTAGCACATATCTCACACAAATCTACATCGGAGATGTTGTGGCAGTTTTTACAATACTGGATATGGGTGCGTAAAGCCACAATAGCTTGTGCCAATTGTAGTGATTGCTCTTCGGGTTGTTTGAGCAGGTGCAAAGCTAAACGCAAAGCCGTACGTTTGCCTATACTAGGCAATTGGGCTATTTCGTAGACGGCGTTTTCTAAGAGTTTAGATGAGAAGTCCATTTTAGGAGATAATAGTAGTTAGGGGTTAGGAGATAGTTTGCGAGCAACTTTGGTACAAGCCTCGTCAATGAGCTGATAGACGTTTTCGAAATCAGCTTTTGTGCCGTAATAAGGGTCGGGGATTTCGTGTTGTGTCATTCCACCCAAAGCATCAGCTAAGAAATGTACTTTAGCACGCTCTTTTTCGTTCTTAGCAAGCCGGATAACGTTTTGGTAATTGCTTTTATCCATTACAAAAATATAATCGAAAAGGGCAAAATCTTTGGCTGAGAACTGACGACCTCTGAGCATAGAGATATCTACTCCGTGTTTTTTGCCAGAGGCGATAGAACGAGTGTCAGGAGCATCGCCTACGTGATAGTTGGCGGTACCAGCTGAATCTACTTCAAAGTTATCGGAAGGGAGTTTGCTCCTCATCACCCCTTCGGCTAAAGGAGAACGGCAAATATTGCCTAAGCAAACCATTAGTATTTTCGTTTTTTTCATATATTAAAAGAGATAAGGCTTACGCCTTAGAAATTAAACAAAGAGATTATTGGTTTTAACTTAGCCAAAGTGTGAAACTTTGGCTAAGTGTGTGACGGAAAAATGTTACTTGTTACTTGTCAATTGTTAATTGAAATAGAGTCCTAATTTATCAATGTATTGCCATACTTTTTCGGGGAGGAGCGGGCGTATATTGTGTCCAGATTTGAGCTCTTTACGGATAAAGGTGGCTGAGAGTTCGATAATAGGGGCGGGTACACGGGTGATATGCGGGTGCTCAGTTAAAGCTTCGGGCACTGTACCTTCTGAAATACGAGGATAGACATAAATAAAGTAATTTGCTAAAATATGCTCGTAGTTCTTCCATTTGTGAAAGCTTTTTAGGTTGTCTTCCCCCATAATTAGGGCAAAGTTAGTATTAGGGTGTTTTTCCTCTAAATAGGCTAAGGTGTTAACTGTGTAATTAGGTTGTGGCAAGTGAAACTCGATGTTTGAGGCGCGTAACTTGGGATAGCTCTCTATTGCCAAATTCACCATTTCCAATCGCAAGTGATTGTCTAATAACGATTGTTTTTCTTTAAACGGATTTTGAGGTGTTACCACAAACCACAGTTCGTTCATTGCACTGTGCTCTACCAAATGATTGGCGATAATGAGATGCCCTATATGAATAGGGTTAAATGAGCCAAAGAATAAGCCTATTTGTTTTTTCATCGGTTGATAAAATCGGTTACTATGCGCTCTGCCTCTTGTAGGGCTTGTTGTAGATTATCGTTTTTGATAATCACATCAAACTGGTGAGCAGTTGCCATTTCTTGTTCGGCTTTGTTGAGACGCATTTGTATTTTCTCCTCTGTTTCGGTCTTACGGTTGCGCAAGCGTTCTTCTAAGGCAATAAGGCTTGGCGGTTCAACAAATACTGCTAAGGTTTGTTCTGGATATTGTTGTTTGAGACGGAGACCTCCTGCGACATCAATATCGAATATCACATTCTTTCCCATTGCCCATAGGCGTTCTACTTCTGATTTTAATGTGCCGTAATAACAACCTGTGTATACCTCTTCCCATTCCATAAATTCGTTGTGCTGAATACGTTTTTTGAATTCATCAGCAGAAAGGAAATAGTATTCTTTGCCGTGTTGTTCTTCACCACGAGGAGCACGAGAAGTAGCCGAAATAGAAAAGGCTAAGTTTAGTTTTTTGAGCGAGAGTAAATGCCTCACTATGGTAGTTTTGCCGCTCCCAGAAGGAGCTGAGAAAATAATTAGTTTGTTCATTTTTTAATTAGCAAATTGGTAAATTAGCAGGTTATAATACGTTTAGGACTTGTTCTTTAATCTTTTCGAGTTCGTCTTTCATTTGGACTACTAACTGTTGCATAGGGGCGAAGTTAGCTTTTGAACCTAAGGTATTGATTTCTCTGCCTATTTCTTGTGCAATAAAACTCAATTTACGTCCGTTAGAATCTTCGCTGTGAAGGGTTTCGAGAAAATAGTCTAAGTGTTTTTTGAGTCGGATTTTTTCTTCTGTGATGTCCAATTTTTCTAAGTAGAAAATGAGTTCTTGCTCAAAGCGGTTGGCGTCTACACTCTGGATATCAGCTACCGCTTTTTCCAAGCGTTCGCGAATGAGCGCTAAGCGTTCACTGTCGAGAGCTTGTACCTCTTGCAGTAAGCTATCGATGTTACTAATACGCAAAACGAAGTCTTTTTCTAAAACTTTACCTTCTTGAATGCGGAAGGTTTGCAAATCGGTAATGGCGAGGCTGATATGTTCGAAAATAGCTGAAAGTTCTTCTTCGGAAACGCTTTCGGTAGTGGTTTGTAAGGCATCGGGCATACGTACTGCCATTTTTAGCAGTTCGGTAAGGTCACCATCAACAATAGTACGCATTTGCTCGATATAGGATTTTACGATATTAGGATTGATTTTAGAAGGTGTTTGTGTGCCTGTATTTTCTACAAAGATACTAAAATCTACTTTCCCGCGTAAGAGCTGCTCGGCAATGAGTTTACGGAAATCAAGTTCTTTTTCGCGATACGCTTGCGGAATACGTGTATTGATATCAATACTCTTACTGTTTAGGGATTTGATTTCTATACTAATATGTTTATCGGTGAGAGATAGTACACTCTTGCCAAAGCCTGTCATTGACTGTATCATAATATCGTTTTTGAAAATAAGTGCAAAGGTATAAAATAATTAGTAATTGACAATATTTGTGAGGTGAGTATGTTTATAAAATTTCATCAAGACTTTTATTTCATCAATGCGTTTGTTTTGTATCGGTGAATTAAGAATCGCAAATAACAAATAACGGAAATAATGCTAATGTTGGTTAGAATTAGCAATTAGCTGTTTATTAATGCGCTTTATAAGACCTGCACCTTCGTAAATGAAACCTGTATAGAGCTGGATAAGTGAGGCTCCTGCTTCTAACTTTTCGAGGACATCGGTTTCACTAAATATTCCTCCAACGCCAATGATGGGAAATGCGTGGTTGCTCTTTTCACTTAGAAAACGTATTACCTCAGTGGAGCGATTTTTTAGAGGTTTCCCACTAAGTCCGCCGGTTTCTTTTTGATTATCGGATACTAACCCTTCTCTACCAATCGTGGTGTTGGTAGCTATTACGCCTGCAATATGAGTTTCTTGTACGATTTCAATAATATCTAACAGTTGTTCGTCGGTAAGGTCAGGGGCGATTTTTAAGAGGATAGGCTTAGGGTTTTTATGAGTTAGGTTTGTGTTTTGCAAAGTGCTTAAAAGCTGTTTTAGAGGTTCTTTTTCTTGTAATGTACGCAAATTTGGAGTATTGGGTGAGCTTACATTTACTACAAAATAATCGACATAATTAAAGAGTTGTTCAAAACAAATCAGGTAGTCGTTTACCGCTTCTTCATTTGGGGTAGTTTTATTTTTACCAATATTTCCTCCTATCAGTACATTGGTATTCTTTTTAAGGCGCTTTACAGCAGCTTCAACTCCTTCGTTGTTAAAGCCCATACGGTTTATAATTCCTTGGTCTTCTATGAGTCTGAACAATCGCTTTTTTGGGTTTCCCAGTTGTGGTTTGGGGGTAATGGTTCCGATTTCGATAAAACCAAAACCTAAATTGGCTAACTCTTTGTACAATTTAGCATCTTTATCTAATCCTGCGGCTAATCCTATTGGATTTTTGAAATGTAGCCCAAAGACTTCGCGATGTAGAGAAGGGTGTTCTACATTGTATATTTTGCGAATGAGCAAAGGCACTAAGGGGATTTTGTGAACAAACTTTAAGTATTTAAATGTAAAGTGATGAGCTTTCTCAGGGTCGAGACTGAAAAGGAATGGGCGAATGAATAGCTTATACATATCTTGGAATTTGAGAAAAAGGGTTAGATTAGGGTTGTGCCATAAAATTGCGCAAGGCTTCTATGGTTTCGGCTTCGTTTTCAATATATACTAAATGTCCGCCTGAAAGCAAGGTATAGCTTGCACCTGCTTTTTGGGCTAATGCTATCAAACTATCAGAAGGAATAAGAGCGTCTTTTTTACCCATAATGATATGCTTTTTAGCGGTTAGTTGTTCGAATAGTTCAGTACGGTCGGGGCGTTGTTTCATTCCTAAGGAAGCTGCTTTGATACCTTCGTTAGGGGTGTGCATTGCTATATCGATTAGTTTGTTGAGCGCGGGTTTCATCAGCGTTTTGTTTTCATCGCTAAATAGGTTTGTAACGGCAGTGCGCACGAAGAGTTCTTTCTCTTTATCGATTACTTTCAGCACTCGGTCTCTATTTACTTTTTTCTCTGGGGAATCGGGTAGGGTAGTGGAGTTTAACAATACTATTCCTTCTACTTTTTTGGGAAATAATTCGGCAAAAGCTAAGGCTACATAACCTCCCATTGAGTGCCCCACGATGGTGCAATGTTCTATTTCTTCTTTTAGTAAGATATCGTTTACTTGGTTTGCCATCATTTCCATTGTGTGTACTGGGGCGATAGTGGGGGTCTGCCCGTGCCCTAAAAGGTCGATAGATAGTGTGAAATATTCGGTAGAGAGAGCTCTAGTAATAGGTTGCCATATAGTATGGTCTTCTAAAAAGCCGTGAAGGAAGACGATTATCTTATTCTTTCTTTTTCCTTCTTTTTGATAAAAAGACTGTTTCATTGTGATAATTAGTTTGTTAGGTGCTTTTTTGGGTTTGTTTTGCTGTTGTTGTAAGAGCTTGATAGTTAAGGGATAGATATAGAAAGCTTATAGGAAGCTTATACGAATCTTGGACGATAGATATAGAAAAGCTATACGAATGATATAAGGTAGTAATCCCTATTCTAATTTCGTTTTATATAAGATATATTTCGTTTTGAGAGATAAAGTACTTTTTAGAGCTGTTTAATAGGAGGTTATTCTCTTGGAAAAGAGGTGTTTAGTAGTCGTTCTTTACTCAGTACGACGCCTCCTTCGTCAGCTCCTTGTCCGCCTGCGTAGTTTACCCAATTAACGGTTTTCCAATGAGGGGCAACTGTAACGATGCGGGTAGAGCCAAAAGCCATATAGTAAGTAGTTTTAATGCCTTCGTGGCGGACGTCCATACCAGCTTGTATGCCTACTTTGGCGTTGGGGGTACTTGGGTCGAGACGTACCTCTACTTGCATATACACGCCTTCGACTTTGCTAGGGGTGAACTCTCCCACAGGTTTCATAAGTTTAGAACCAAAGTGGTTTACTAATATTTTGGCATCATACCATTTGCCGTCGTATTTTCCTGATTTGGCAATAGGGATAGTGGAATAGTTTTTTTCTTGTATTACTTTAATCTTCCCATTGCCTGCTTCTGTTACGATATTTTTATAATATGTAGCCGCCCACGTGATAGGGGCTTGGTCGGTAATATCAGTTTCAGGAAAATGAACTCTCCGCCATACGTTTTCACCTTTGTAAAGCACGTAGAAGCGGAAGTTTTTTACATTTATCAAAGCGTTAGGGTTCTGATTGTTCTTTTCAGAAAATAGCACCCCCCAAAGGTTGTACAATTCAAAATATCGGTTTTCGTTAGGGTACTTACAGTAGCCTTCTTTGCCATAAAGCCCCCAATAACAACTTTTATAAATGATTTTGTCGTGATTAAGAGACGCAAAATTTAAGGCAGCCCCGATGGATATGTTACCTCCTTTTTCGAACAATCTCTTGGAAGTATTACTATAACCATTGAAAATGAAAGGAGTGTTGTCACTAAAATTTGTGTCGTGTCCTGCTTCGGTATTGCGCATAGCTTGTTGTAGCATTTGTTGGGAATGCTCAGAAAGGTTATTGCTGTTGCTGTCTTTATTACAGCTTATCAGTGTAATAACCGAGAAAATGATACTATAAGAGAGAATGTTTTTCATTTGTTGTGATTATAGATTGTTGAGATATACGCGACAAAGGTACAAATAATTAATCATTTAATACTATAAGTATGATGAAAAAAATATACCTTTGCAATCTGTTAGTAATGTTGATACAAACAACGATGGGAAATATTTATTTAATACCGAACTTATTAGGAGGTGTTGCTCTTGATGTATTGCCAACACAGGTGGCAAATGTAGTGCAATCACTTACTTATTTTGTAGTAGAAAACGAAAAGTCGGCAAGGAAGTTTATCAAGCTCGTTACTCCGGACAAGGTGCAAGCAGATTTAAAAATAGTTGTGATAGATAAGCACCATCAGGATACTGACTATCAGAGTTTTTTAACCCCTTGTATGGAAGGACACTCGATAGGGATTATCTCGGAGGCAGGTTGCCCAGGTATAGCCGACCCAGGAGCTGATATTGTGCGGGTGGCTCACCAAAAAGGACTGAAGGTGATTCCGCTGGTAGGACCTTCTTCGTTGTTACTGGCAATGATGGCGAGTGGACTTAATGGGCAGAATTTTGCTTTTAACGGATATCTCCCTATTGATAAGCAAGAGCGAAAGAAGGTACTTAAAACCTTAGAGCGCAAAGCACGAGAAGGACAGTCGCAACTATTTATAGAAACGCCTTACCGCAATAAGCAGATGCTTACTGACTTGATAGAGACATTACAGGCTAATACTCTTTTATGCGTGGCTTGTGATATTACACTTCCTACAGAAGAAATTAAAACACTCCCTGTACATCGTTGGAAGAAAACGAATATTGATGTGCATAAGAGACCTACTATTTTTATTATAGGGAGCTAAAATGATATGTAATTTTATAGAAAAAGGCTATCTGAGATTCTTCTCAGATAGCCTTTTTTGTAAATTCTTATTGTACTGGCATTGAAGAAACAGCTGCCGCTGTTGCAAAAACAGTAGCTAAAAGAATAAGGATAACAAGCCCAATTAAAGAGAGCACAAGCCCTGCAATGGCTAATCCTTTAGGAGTTTTAGTAACACCTATACCTGAAAGGACAAGTCCTAAAAGCCAGATAATCCACCCTAAAACAGGAACCCAACCTAAGAATACAGCTATTAAAGCTAATACGAAACCAGCGGTGCCTATTCCGTTGCTCTTAGAGGAGTTTTGGATAATGATGGTTGGGTTGTTTTCTTTAGCAGTTTGCTGTTCTTGAGGAACAGATTGCTCTTGTGTTGAAGTTGTATTTTCTTCCATAAAAACTGAAAATTAAAATTACTCCCTACTCTGTTAAAGGCTTTTCGGGATATCGCCTTTTGCTATTTAAAACCGGTGGCAAAGGTATAAAATATTATGATATGAAGGAAATTATCTTAATAAAAAATTAAGTTTTCTTTTATAACAAGTGTTTTTTCCACTCTTTCCAATGGTATTTCTTGGCGTAGATATACAATAAAAGAGGGAAGCAGAACAATAGAGGAGCCCATACACTGAAGCCTAAAGAGGGTTCTGAGACATCACGCAAGACGGAAGGAACTTGGAAAACTGTCCAGTCGGAAGTTACTAAAAGAGCTGTAAAAAGGTTGTTGGCGGTGTGAAAACCTAAGGCTAATTCCAAGCCATCGTCCATTAAGGTAGTGATACCTAAGAACAAACCTGTACCTATATAATAGATAAGCAAGCTGTATCCTAATTTTTCTACCTCGGGGTTGGCAATGTGCATTAGTCCGAAGGTGATAGAGGTAAAAAGCAAAGGAAACCACGCATTGCGCATAGCAAGTCCTAAGCCTTGCATTAGGTAGCCACGAAAGAATATTTCTTCAAAAGCGGTTTGCAGAGGAATGAACAGCACTACTATCACGAGTAGTTTTAAGAAAGGTATCCACTGAAAATTCCAAATATAATCATCGGGGTTAAAAAATAAGTAGTCGATACAAGTTATGCCTATGGTTACGCCTCCCCACAACAAGAAAGCAAACCAAAAACGCTTCCAACTGATACGAGGTCGCGCTGTAATAAGTGCTACCAAAGGCTGGCGATGTATGAACTTCACGCATAGTAACAATAACCCTAAGAAGATAGCAAAGACAACTAAGTTCTCAAACAAGAATTGTAATTCACCTTTTTGGGCAATTTCCGACTGTATAAGTGTAGTAGTATCAAAAAACTGTGCTACTAAAAAGTTCAACCCTGTAAAGGCAAAGAACAGGGTTGGAACTATAATGTAAAGCCATTTAGGACTCTGTGACAATCTTCCGTTTTTAAGATACATAGCTTTATTGTGTAATGATTCCTATTTCGGCATACGATACTTTATTGGTATCATCTACAGTTTTGGTAGCGGTAAGCTTGATATAACGGGCTTTCTCGGCAGGGAAAGTAATGCGTTGTTCAATAGGATTGTTCTTGATATTGCCAAATTCTCCCTCACTTAGCTTCTTCCAATGTACATTATCAGTACTCACTTCAAAAATGTAATGACTGATAGTTCCTTCAGCCCAGCGGTCCTGTGAAGGCAAATAGGTAAATCCTTTTAGATTTAACAGCTCTCCCAAATCAATAGTAATGGCAGTGGGTGTATTGCCCTTTTCTTGAGCAAACCACGTATTAGGTTTCTCATCAATTACTTTCTGGATATCAGAGGAAGCAGAAGATAATACTTTCCACTTTGCTTTGGGGGTATCCAATGCGTAAGAAGCTACTTCACTGTACAATTGCTGCTTGCGGTCATAGGCTACAAATTTTAAAGAAGTAGGCTGAGTAACAGGGAAAGAAGCTGTATAACGCAACGACTGTTCAGTAGGCTGACTGCCGTCTAAGGTATAATAAATTTCAGTTTCGGTATCAGCGGGAGTGAGGGTTACTTGACCATTCTTATCACGAGAAAGCTGAGGAGTTACCAATAACACGGGTGCATTGTATAACCCTATATTGCTAATCAATGGTGAACCTTTAGCTTCTAAAACTGTGAAACGAACCTTAGTAGCCGTTACTGATGGGAAGCGTAGTAATCGCTTGTAGCCAATAGTTGTTTGTTCATCTATAGTTTCCCATTTGCCATCTTTTTGGTATTCTAATTTAAACTTCTTTACACGTTGCCCCAATGGGATATACTCTTGTGCCATAAAGCGATT
The DNA here is from genome assembly GCF_013394735.1 of Capnocytophaga sp. oral taxon 902. Classification (NCBI taxonomy): domain Bacteria; kingdom Pseudomonadati; phylum Bacteroidota; class Flavobacteriia; order Flavobacteriales; family Flavobacteriaceae; genus Capnocytophaga; species Capnocytophaga sp. oral taxon 902. The sequence continues at coordinate 235,565 of NZ_CP058261.1, read as the reverse complement.
AAAGGTAGTAGGCTTGGTAAAGTTTAGTTCTATAGAAGCTTCTGTTACTCCTTCGTCGGTTGTCCAATAGGTGTTTTTATCAGTATCGGTAGTTTTTTCAGGGTTAAATTGCTTGTTATTTTTACGAATATTAGAAGCCGTTACAGAGGCATCAGTTACGAGGTTATGTGCAAAATCTGCTTCTATAACTTTTTTGAGTTCCATAAGTCTCTTGATGTCATTTTCGTGTACTAAGCCACGTCTATCCACGGGAAGATTTAGTAATAAGTTGTAACCGCGACCTACTGAAGCGTAGTATATATCTACCATTTTTTCTAATGGACGCACTTGGTGGTCTTCTCGTGCGTGGTAATACCAACCTGGGCGAATAGATACATCAGCTTCAGCAGGAATCCAATTTAGGCCATTTTCATCACCTTCACCCAAATGATGTAAGTGGTCTTTTCCTTGTAAAGAAGGGTTAGAGGTAAAAGGATTCCAGTTAGTAGGAGTACCAAAGCCTTTTTCATTACCTATCCAGCGAATATCCGGACCTTCATCACCAAAGATAGTAGCATTAGGCTGCAATTCGCGTACAATGGCAAATGTTTTATCCCACTGATAATAAGTATGAGCATCAATAGTACGAGTTTCGTTAGCTCCACCGTAATAACCTGAACCACCGTTGGCACCGTCAAACCATACTTCAAATATTTCACCGTAATTGGTAAGCAATTCTCGTAGTTGGTTATGGAAATAGGTTACGTAGGCTTCTCTGCCATACTCAGCGTGGTTTCTATCCCAAGGTGATAAATATACTCCAAATTTAAGTCCTGCTTTGTGGCAAGCATCGGAAAGTTCTCTAATTACATCGCCTTTACCGTTTTTCCAGGGTGAGTTTTTTACAGAATGCTCGGTGTACTTTGATGGCCATAAGCAGAAACCATCGTGGTGCTTAGCCGTGATGATAACACCTTTCATACCAGCGTCTTTAATCACTTTTACCCACTGATTTACATCTAATTCGGTAGGGTTGAATAAAACAGGGTCTTCGCCACCTGTGCCCCATTCCATATCGGTAAAGGTGTTCATATTAAAGTGAATAAAAGCATAATATTCCATCTCGTGCCACGGCAACTGACGTGCGGAAGGAATAGCTCCCACTGACTTGGGTGCTTCAATACTTTTGCAAGCCACCATACATAAAGCGGTGGCTAATAAGACTAATTTTTTCATTGTGTACAGTATTTAAACTTCTTTGTTATAAAGTTTTCATAAGTGGTGCAAAGATATAGAATATTTTCTTACTATCAAAATAAAATTCTAAAGATTGCATCTCGTACTAATATCTCAATAAAATTATTTTAACTTTTCTCTTGTGTTACTAAATAAAAAAGAGACTATTCTCTTATGAAAATAGTCTCTTAAATGTGTTTTTCTCTTCTCTTACTGATTAGAGAACTTCTGTATTGCTTCTTCTAAAACATCGTACACTCGGTCTAATTGAGCATCTGTGATGATGTAAGGGGGCAAAATGTAGATAATATTTCCCACCGGACGCAGTATTACGCCTTCTGAGATAAAGAAGTTGTACAGTTTATCCCTGAATGAGCCGTAGTAGTCAGTATTTTGAGAGGTTTTGAGGTCGAATGCCAAAATAACACCTAAGGTACGTGCATTTTCTACCGATGGATATTTCGCAATACGGGCTAAAAACTCCTGATGACGGCGTGCAATACGTTTTAAGTTGGCTTGCATTTCGTCACTTTCCAATATGCGAATAGCTTCTAAGGCAATCGCACAGCCCGTGGGGTTTGCTGTAAAGGTATGTCCGTGGAAAAGAGCTTTGTTCACGTCTTCACTGTAAAAACCGTCAAATATCTCTTGGGTAGCAGTAGTTACTGCCAGCGGAATTGTTCCTCCTGTAAGAGCTTTCGATAAGCACATAATATCGGGTTTATGAGTGAGATAGTCCGAAGCAAAAGTGCGTCCTGTACGCCCGAAGCCTGTCATTACCTCGTCGGCAATGGTAATCACACCATTTTCTTGTGCGATATGAATCAGCTTGTCTAAGGCATCAGGTTCATAGATTTGCATTCCTGAGGCTCCTTGTACTAAGGCTTCAAATATAAAGGCGGCAGGGTGATGTTCGGCAATCACTTCTTTTAGTTTTTTAGCAGCTGCATCGCTTCCTTTTTTGGGTAACGGTATGCGCACTACTTTCAACAAGTGTTCTTTAAAAGCATCAGTAAAGAATGAAATACCCGAAGCTGCCATAGCGGCAAAGGTATCTCCGTGAAATGCATCTTCAAAAGCAACTACCGTAAAGCGTTTCTCTCCTTTATTGAAAAAGTACTGTAACGCCATCTTGATACCTACTTCCACTGCTGTCGAACCGTTGTCCGAGAAGAATACTTTCTGTTGGTTTTTAGGCAGAATACTGATGAGCTTTTCAGCAAGCTCTACGGCAGGTCGGTGTGTAAAGCCACCAAAGAGTACGTGCTCTAACTGGGTGAGTTGTTTGTAGGCAGCTTGGGCTAATCGCTCGTTGCTATGCCCATAGGGGTTCACCCACCAACTGGCAATGGCATCTATGTATTCTTTGCCGTCCTCGTCCCAAAGGAGAGCATCTTTTCCTTTCACAATTCCAATAGGTTTGGCAGCCGTTTGATGTTGGGTATACGGGTGCCACAAATGTTTTTCGTCTCGCTGTTGTAAATTCATTTTTTCGATTGTATAATGGTTTTGGTTATAATATCTTTTTCCATATTCCAGCCTCTCGCCGGACTGTATTCGCGCCCGTACAAGATGATTTGCACGTGCAGTTTGTTCCATTTTTCTTTGGGGAAGAGTCGTTTGGCATCTTTCTCAGTTTGCACTACCGAACTACCGTCGGAAAGTTTCCAGCGGTGCATCAGTCGGTGTATATGGGTATCAACGGGGAAGGTCGGAATGCCAAAGGCTTGTGCAAGAACAACGCTGGCAGTTTTATGTCCTACTGAGGGGAGAGCCTCTAAAGCCTCAAAGGTTTGAGGAACTTCGCCGTTGTATTTGTCTATAAGTATTTGGGAAAGCCCGTGAATACCTTTAGATTTCATAGGGGCAAGCCCTAAGGGTTTGATAATTTCCTGTATTTCGTCTACCGAAAGTAGTACCATATCATACGGATTGTCCGCTTTGCTAAATAGAATAGGCGTGATTTGGTTCACCCGTGCATCGGTAGTTTGTGCCGATAAGAGTACGGCTATCAGTAGCGTATAAGGGTCTTTGTGTTGTAGGGGTATAGTAATTTCAGGATAGATACTTTCCAGTGTATCGATGATAAAGTTTACTTTTTCAGCTTTTTTCATTTCTCTTTTCTAATAAAACAACATTCTCTACGTGGTAGGTTTGTGGAAACATATCCACAGGCTGAACTTTGGTTACTTTATAAGTTACATCAAGCAAGGAAAGGTCTCGCGCTTGCGTTGCACTATTGCAACTTACATATACTATCTTTTTGGGGGCTATTTGAAGAATTTTAGCTACTACATCTTTGTGCATACCGTCGCGAGGAGGGTCGGTGATAATCACATCAGGGGTGCCGTTTTCTTCTATAAAAGTGTCGTTGAAAATGTTTTTCATATCTCCCACGTAAAAAGTAACATTCTCAATACCATTGGCAAAAGCATTGTCTTTGGCATCTGCTATAGCTTCTGGTACAGCTTCTACCCCTATCACTTTTTTCGCTTTTTTCGCTACAAATTGCGCAATAGTGCCCGTCCCTGTATAAAGGTCGTACACTAATTCATCGCCCTTTAAATCGGCAAAGTTACGAGCTACTTGGTACAGCTTGTACGCTTGTGCCGAGTTAGTTTGGTAAAACGACTTGGCATTGATTTTAAATCGCAACCCTTCCATTTCCTCATAAATACAGTCAGTACCTTTATAGCAAATAAGTTCTTGGTCATAAATAGCATCGTTGCCTTTGCTATTGATACAGTATTGCAAAGAGGTAATCATCGGGAATGTCTCTGCAATATGGTCGAGGAGCAGTGTAATTTTAGGGTCGTTGCGGAAGAACTGTATCACTACCATTATTTGCCCAATGGAGCTAATGCGTATCATCATAGTACGCAATAAGCCTGTTTGTTGCCTCGGACTGTAAAAAGGCATTTCGTTCGCCAAGGCAAAACGCTTTATCTCCAAGCGTATCGCGTTAGAAGGGTCGGCTTGCAAGTAACATTTATCTATGTCCAAAATCTTGTCCCAAGCTCCTGCTATGTGAAAACCTAAGGCATTCCGATTGTCTATTTCGTCGGCTTTCTTAATTTCATCGGGAGTAAGCCAGCGCATATCCGAAAAAGAAAACTCCATTTTGTTGCGGTAGTAATAAGTCTCGTCAGAGCCTATGATAGGCATCACAGCAGGAATTTCTATCCTGCCCAACCGTACTAAGTTGTTTTCTACTTCTTTCTGCTTGTAAAATAGCTGACTTTGGTAGTTCATATCTTGCCATTTGCAACCGCCACAATAGCCGAAGTGAGAACATACGGGCGTTACTCGTTCTTCTGATAGTTGGTGATATTTAGTTACAAAACCTTCATAATAAGCCGATTTCTTCTTGGTGGTCTGCACATCTACTACATCACCAGGAATAGCGTTACTTATAAATATCACACGTCCGTCAGGGGCTTTAGCAATGCTTTTGCCTTTGGCTCCTGCATCAATCACGGTTACATTTTCAATGGTTATATGCTTATTTTTGCTCATTATGGGTGCAAAGGTACAAAATAATTGCGAATTACAAATGCTCTCATTATATTCAAACTCCCTCCAAGATTCTCCAATATTCCCACTAACCTACTAATTTCCTAATTCACTAATTCTCTAATTTCCCAACCCGCCCATTCTCTTTCCGTCGCTATATCCCCCTCTCCTTGGGAGAGGGACGGGGTGAGGATTCCTCTTTCTTTCGCCTCGAAACCCCGTTTTTACCATTTTTTGTATCGCTGTATTGTACTATAAGTCAACTATTTATATACCCTTCCTATACCAATTGTCCAAGATTCGTATAAGCTTCCTATAAGCTCTCTATAAGCTAACCCCACTCTCCTTACACCCTTTTTTCACCAAAAATCCTTCCAACTCACTTTTTATATTTTTCGTTTTCCTCCGATAACTCAGACCAGTCCAATTTGTCCGACAAGTCAGACCCGTCAAAAAACCTTTTTTATCACTACCCATTTGCTAATTTCCTAATTCTCTAATTTTCTATTGCCCGTCGTGCTACGACCTTTGCCAAAGTTAATGTTCCAAAAAGTTACTTCACAAGGCACAGTCTCATTCCTCTAACTCAAGCTCGTACCCCATTTACTAATTCTCTAATTTTCTAATTTTCTCATTCTCTAATTTTCTCATTCTCTAATTTTCTCATTCTCTCATTTTCTCATTCTCTCATTTTCTCATTGGTATTATTGGCATTACCTTTCATTTATATCATCAATTACGTCCTATTGAAGTCTTTTTTGTATTTTTGCAACGCTATTTATAGAAGAAATATGTACGATAAAGTCCGAGCCATAGTTATTTCAAGCCTCAAATACAGTGATAACAGTCTTATAGTGAAGTGTTTTACTCAAACGATGGGTACTCGTAGTTATTTGTTACAAGGCGTTTTAGCACAGAAGAAAGGGAACTTAAAAATAGCCCTTTTTCAGCCTTTTATGCTGTTAGAACTGGTGGCTACCCATAAAAATAACGGTACGTTAGGACGTGTAAAGGAAGCTAAGATAGCAGCCCCTTATTACTCGTTACATACTGATATGTATAAGAGTGCTGTAAGTATGTTTCTTTCCGAAGTATGTGCTTTTGTTTGCACATCTGAAGCTCCCGATGAAGAAATGTTTTTGTTTTTAGAACAGAAGCTCCTCTTTTTTGATAGAAACGACTTCTCAGCCAATTTTCATTTAAAGTTTCTGCTTGATATCACTCGCTATCTCGGCTTTTACCCCGATACCACTCACGAGCATTTGCCCTCCTTTTCGTTGGAAGACGGCATTTTCAGTACTACCGATGAAAGCAAATACACCATTACAGGCGCTACCTTGTTGCTATTCAAAACCCTCCTACACACCGATTATCCTCAGTTATCAACCGTTAAAAGCAATAAGAACGAGCGCAATGCATTGCTTTTTCAACTGCTTAAATACTACGAATGGCACTTCCCCAGTTTTAGACAAATAAAATCATTAGAGGTGCTACAAACGCTCTTTTAGCACTATTTTAACATAATACAATGCTGTTTTTTACTCCCACACTTAGCTAAAGTTTTAAACTTAGCCAAAGTTAATCATAACTAACAGTCTGTTAGATTTCTTATCTCAAATTTCCACTAATAAAAAAAACTCCAAGTAAAATCTTTTTTACTTGGAGTTTCTTGCGTTTATGAATTTATTGGAACAAAAATATTAAATGTCGATAGCTTCACCATAAGCAGCTGCTACTGCTTCTTTTACACCTTCGCTCATTGTAGGGTGTGGGTGTACCGCTTTGATGATTTCGTGTCCTGTAGTTTCCAATTTACGAGCTACTACCGCTTCAGCAATCATATCAGTAACGCCGGCGCCAATCATATGGCAACCTAACCATTCGCCATATTTAGCATCAAAGATTACTTTTATGAAGCCTTCAGTAGTACCCGCTGCATTTGCTTTTCCTGAGGCAGTGAATGGGAACTTACCTACTTTTATTTCATAGCCTTTTTCTTTAGCTTGTTTTTCGGTCAGACCTACTGAAGCAATTTCAGGAGTGCAGTAAGTACAACCAGGGATATTACCATAGTTAAGTGGTTCTACGTGCATTCCTTTAATCTTTTCAACGCAAATAATACCTTCTGCTGAAGCTACGTGTGCTAAGGCTTGACCAGGAACTACGTCGCCAATAGCGTAATAGCCAGGAACATTAGTTTGGTAGAATTCATTCACGAGAATTTTATCGCGCTCAGTTTTGATACCTACCGCTTCCAAACCGATATTTTCAATATTTGTTTTGATACCTACTGCTGAAAGCAAGATATCAGCTTCTAAAACTTCTTCGCCTTTGGCTGTTTTCACAAATGCTTTTACACCTTTGCCAGAAGTATCTACTTTGGTTACCTCAGCCGAAGTCATAATATTGATACCTGATTTTGTAAGGCTCTTTTCTAATTGTTTAGAGATATCCTCATCTTCCACAGGAACAATATTAGGCATAAACTCTACGATGGTTACTTCAGTACCCATAGCGTTATAGAAGTAAGCAAACTCAATACCGATAGCCCCACTACCTACCACAATCATTTTCTTAGGTTGCTCAGGGAGCGTAAGTGCTTGGCGGTAACCGATAATTTTCTTGCCGTCTTGAGGTAAAGCAGGCAACTCGCGTGAACGTGCTCCAGTAGCAATAATAATGTGGTCAGCACTGTATTCAGTTACTTTGCCATCTTTATCTTTTACGTCTACTTTCTTGCCAGCTTTTAGGGTACCATAGCCCATTATCACATCTATTTTGTTCTTTTTCATCAAGAACTGCACCCCTTTGCTCATTGTAGCAGCTACCTCGCGGCTACGTTTGATAACCGCATAAAAATCTTTGTCAAAAGACTCTTTTTTTACGGTGATACCATAGTTCTCAGCGTGCTTTAGGTATTCAAACACTTGCGCTGATTTTAACAAAGCTTTCGTAGGAATACAACCCCAGTTCAAACAAATACCTCCGAGGTTTTCTTTTTCAATAACAGCGGTTTTAAACCCTAATTGAGAAGCGCGAATGGCAGTAACATACCCACCAGGACCACTTCCTAATACAATAACGTCGTATTTACTCATTTCTTTTAAAATTTATCAAGTTTGATATTAGGCTACAAAGTTACGAATAATATTTTGAATAAAAACTATTTTAATCATTTTTTTATTTATATGTAATTTTATATGTTTGAATAATAGCTATTTAAATCCTGATTGTCCGAAGTAAATCTCATTTACTTTATTGAAGTCTAAAAATCATAAAAACTCTAAAATCATTGCGTTTTTTCCAAAGTTTTATTACCTTAAAAAAGCAATTAGTATTCAGTTTTCTAAGATTATAGCTTTGTCTTAGCTTTAGTTTAGCTTCGTTCATTGTTCGTTCATTGTTCGTTCATTGTTCGTTCATTGTTCGTTCATTCATTATTTGTCTTTTCATTATCTGCCTGTCGTGCTACGACTGCCCGTGTGGCTCGCACCGTCATTTGTTCGTTCATTCTCTTCCTAAAAATCGGAGTTTTTCACCATTTGTTTAATTCAAAACGAAGAGAGCAAGAGGGTTCATAGCTATATGTTTTTAGTGAGAAGTTCTACAATCTTGTTGTTCGGGAAAAACTCTTTTAATACTACTTTCAGTACCGTATAGGCGGGAATAGCCACTACCATTCCTGTTATCCCGAAAAGCGTACCACTGATAAGGGTAATGAGGAAAATCTCTAAGGCTGTAGATTTTACTGAATTAGAGAAAATAAGCGGTTGAGAGAAGAAATTATCAATAAACTGACCTATTATGAACCCTATCAACACATAGATAGTAGTAGGCAGACTTACCGTCATAAAATCGTTTTGTAGGTTGCTACTCATTGTAAGTAAAGCCATTAGTATAAAACCTATCATCGGACCTATATAAGGAATAAGGTTCAGTAAAGCACATAAAAGGGCTATGATAAAAGCATTTTCTACCCCGAAAATAAGCAATACTATGGTGTAAATTATAAAAAGAATAGTAAGCTGTAGTATTAATCCCACAAAATAACGCGACAATAGGTTGTTTATTTTGAAAATAGAAGTTTTAAGTTTGCGTTTGCGTTTAGGAGAGAAAATTGAAAGCAATGCGATAAGTATTCTGTCACCGTCTTTCATAAAGAAGAAGGTAATAAAAAGCACTGAGAAGAATCCTACTCCAAAACTACTGATAAACGAGATAAAAGAGTTTAGGAAGTTAGGAATATCGATAAAATTCAACATCTCTTGTACTCCAAAAGAGTAATCTTCTCTCTGAAGTCCGACCTTGCTAAGAGTTTGGTGGAGGAGGGCGTCGAGGTTGTCCTTTAGCAAGTCTATATTAAGGCTTGAGAGGTTCTTGCCTTGCGAAATAAGCAAAGGGATAAATAAACTGAATACCCCAAGGCTCAATACCACGAACAATAACATTGTAAGAACCACACATAAGGTTCGGTTTTTTATCTTCAGTTTTTTGTAAAAAAACTGTATAAGAGGTTTGCCCATCAATGTCAGTACCAGCGATACAATGAGGTAAATGATAATAGATTGTAGCAAGTAAAGGGTGTAGAGCCCTAAGGCTACCAATACAATAATCCCTACGGCACGCAATATACCATTTGCTATTTCTTTTGAGTTCATTTTTTAATGATTAATTGTCAGAACTGATAACTATTATTTAACAAGTAAAAATCTAATAATACGATTGCGGTCATAGCCTCGACGATAGGTACTGCACGAGGTACTACACAAGGGTCGTGTCTTCCTTTACCTCGCATTGTTACGATGTTGCCGTGTGTATCGAGTGCGGGTTGCTCTTGCATAAGGGTAGCTACGGGCTTAAAAGCTACTCTAAAATAAATATCCATACCATTGCTGATACCGCCTTGTATCCCGCCTGAATAGTTGGTTTGGGTAGTGCCATCAGGGTTAAAAAGGTCGTTGTGCTGGCTACCGCGCATTGCAGTACCTGCAAAACCACTGCCGTATTCAAAGCCTTTAACCGCATTGATAGAGAGCATCGCTTTGCCAAGCTGTGCGTGGAGCTTATCGAATACAGGTTCACCTAAACCTATGGGTACACCTTTTACTACACAACTTACTACCCCGCCTACGGTGTCACCCTCCTTACGAATGGCTTTGATGTAGGCTTCCATTTGTTCCGCTAAGGTAGGGTCGGGACAGCGTACGGCATTAGTTTCGGTTATTGCCAAATTGAGTTCAGTATAGGGTTTGGTAAGGGTAAGCTCACCTACACTCGATACATAAGCGGTAATTTGTACACCTTTCAGTATCTGTTTTGCAATAGCTCCTGCTACTACTCGACAAGCTGTTTCACGCGCTGATGAGCGACCGCCTCCACGATAGTCACGTATACCATATTTCTGTTGATATACATAATCGGCGTGGCTGGGACGATACACTTCAGCAATATGGGCATAGTCAGCTGAGTGCTGGTTCTCGTTCTCAATGATAAAACCAATAGGAGTACCCGTGGTTTTACCGTTTAAAATACCCGAAAGGAAGCGTACCTTGTCGCCCTCTTTGCGTTGCGTAACAATAGCCGACTGCCCTGGTTTTCGACGGTCGAGTTCGTGCTGTATGGCTTCAAAGTCTAAGGTTATATTAGGTGGACAGCCGTCTATAATTCCTCCTAAGGCTTCGCCGTGCGATTCGCCAAAGGTGGTGAGCCTAAAGAGTGTACCTATACTATTTCCAGCCATTATAATTCTTTCATTTTGGTTACTAAGGTCTCCATAAACTTGCTGATAGGTGTCTTTACCATCATTGCCATTACGGGGTTGAAGTTGCCCTCGAAAAGTAGTTGTACCTCACTCTCATTGTTCGATATTTCCGTAATATTGGCAGTAAGCTGAAAAGGAATCTTACCTTTTGCTTCACCTAATACCAACTGACTGCTGGGGGTACTACTTTTCTTTTCTAAAGAAATTTCAGGCATTCCTTTTAGAGCAAACACAAAGGATTGCTCACTGAGCATTTGGAACTTACTAATATTATCGGGCATCAGTCGTTCAAAATTAGCTACATTTTCTAAGAGTGCAAAGAGGTCTTTAGCACTTTTCTCTACAATTGTTTTTTTACTTTCTAAGTTCAAAATAATGATTAATGTTTAATGATAAATGGTTAATTATTTTTACTTAACTAAAACTGTTTCCCAGCCGTCGTATTCGCCGTGAGTATCGAGAGCGAGGTCTATCAAATCCCACGTATCGGGGTCGATGTTGTCTACACTATTTACTTTACTGAGGATAAGGCGGTAACCTAAATCTTCATTTGGGTCTTCACCCTCTTCGGGTTCTATTTTACCTCTGTTATATACTAAAAATCCTAAGGTTTCAGCTTTTGTAATAGCACTATTCATATCCTTTTCAGTTTGGAAATACAACCAGTGTTCAATAGGGCGCTCTTGGTCGGTATGGTCGCCTGCCTCTTCACAATGTTCTTGCAAATTACTATTGTGAATGCTTTGCATTTCGTAGATATTAGGGAAAAGAAATTCAAAGTAAATCTTCCAATCAGTATCGTCAGTAGTTTTGATTTGAGTGCTATAATCAGGGTGTTTGGTTACTACTGATTGCAAGCGTTTTTCTAAATCAAAAGTATTTTCGGTATAAAAATACCACGTGATAGTGCCTTGATAAGTGACAATACCCGCTAAGATATCACTTTCATTAAGTAAAGGCATTACTTCTTCATCTTCTATCGTATAGAGGAAGTCACGTTCTCGGTTATTTGAAAAACCGTTTTCATCAGGTTCTTTTAGCTCAAAAGTAAGGCGTACGCTTTGAGGGTATTGGGTGATAGGAGCAATTTCCTCTAATCCTAAATTGAGGCGGAATACAGCGGGGTTATCTTCTAATCTGCCGATATAGACAGTCCAGTTTTCTGGAATTTGAATATTTTGCATATCATTTGTTATTAAAAAATAGGATTCTACTTAAAGGCTCTTTACAATCTTCTGTCCCATCTATTCTTATCAAAGTTGTGCTTTTTCCAGTACAACATAATTAGGAAGCCTATGAGAGCCCCTCCTACGTGTGCAAAGTGAGCGATATTACCACCGAAAATAGTAATTCCTCCCACAAATCCCATTATTAAGTCTAAGGCTACAAGTAAAGGGATAAAATAACGAGCCGCTATAGGGTAGGGGATAAAGAACAACATCAGTTTGGCATCGGGGAAGAACATTCCAAAAGCTACTAATATACCATAAATAGCACCTGAAGCGCCTACGGTTGTACTTGCGAAAGTAGATCCCATATTATTAATAGCATTGACTGAAGCTACTTCAGTCCACACGCGGGGATAAGAATTAGTATTGACAGTGTTTATTAAATCTTCCATAGTAACTCCCATACTGCCAAGAGCATCGAGGGTGTGGTGTACATAGTAGTAATTTACTCCCGTATGAAGTAAGGCTGCTCCTACGCCACAAGAGAAATAGAAGAATAGAAACTTATTGCGCCCCCATATATTTTCTAAAGGTGTCCCGAATGCCCATAAGGCGTACATATTAAAGAGCAGGTGTGTAAAATCAGCGTGCATAAACATATAGCTGATATATTGCCACCAGTGAAAGTTAGGATTCTCAAAATAATGTAAGGCAAAAGAACCAACTATATTTATTTGAGGTAAAAATAGTCCTTTTTCATTCAATGCGGTAAGTATTAATACTATCGTATTGATAATAATTAGATGTAGTACTGTTTTAGATATTCTGTCCATTTTAGTCTTTAGTTATTAGTTGTTAGAGATTGGTTAATTAGCAATGTCCATAATGCTTGTATTGCCTATCCGACTCGCATTTAAAATAGGTTTTCTATTTCATTTACTGAAAGGTTGTAATAAATTCGCTTTCCAAAAGGCGAAATTAATACTTCTTGACAACTAAACAAATTATTTATCAAAGTTTCTTGTTCTTCCTCACTGAGTACTTGTCCGGTTTTTACAGCTAAGCTCTTGCATAAAGCTTTGGCAAAGGCTTCTTTCTGAGTGTTTTCGGTAGAGGGTAATGCCTCGATATGCTGTTGCAAGAGTTCATTGAAAATATTAGGAATCTCACTATCGGTGAGGTGAAGAGGAATCCCACTTACTACAATCTTGTCGGTTTCTAAGGTAAACATAAAGCCACTGCACTCAAAGAGCTCGCGCAGTTGTGCAATCACTTCCAACTCGTGTGGTGCAAAAGGCAGTTCGTAGGGGAACATCAGTTGCTGACTTGCACTATGGGTGGATTGCAGATGCTTCATAAAATCTTCGTACAAGATGCGTTGGTGCGCCCTGTTGATATTGATGATGATAAGCCCTCCTTCCAAAGTAGTTATGAGGTATTTCTTTGCCAAAGCAATGATTTTCTTACCTTGGCTTCGTGTAGGTTCAGTTTCAAAGAGCGAACTCACGATAGTTTCAGGGGTTGAGGTATTGATGGAAGATTCAATGCCCGTGTACAAACTCTCCCACGTAGGTGCTTTTTTGCTGTAAGAGCCGAAATTACTATGGCTATCGCTTCCACTGCTTCGGCTTACATATTCTTCTTTAAATGGGTTGAAATTGGGGTCTACTTTTATCTTAGGGAACTCTGGGGTTTTATCCTTGTAGTTATAAGGAATATCGAAAGTAGGGTCTTTGCTAAAATCGAGGGTAGGAGCAATATTAAACTGACCCAAACTGTGTTTTACTGCCGACTTCAGTAGGGCATAAATACTATGCTCTTCTTCAAACTTAATTTCGGTTTTCGTAGGGTGAATATTGATGTCGATAGTTGTGGGGTCTACTTCTAAACTGATGAAATACTCCGCCTTCTGGTCGGTGTGGATAAGACCTTCGTAAGCCGAAGCAATTGCGTGGTTGAGGTATTGATTTTTTACAAACCTATGATTGACCATCAAAAACTGCAAGTTTTTAGTCTTTGCTAAATACTCAGGTTTTACGATAAATCCGCTGATTTGCACCAAAGGTGTGTCTTCGGCGATGATAGGCACTAACTTTTCATTGGTTTTGCTTCCAAAAAGATGTACAATGCGTTGGCGGAAATTGGTAGCTGGTAGGTTGAACAGCTCGTTGCCATTGTTGTACAAAAAGAAATGAATTGCAGGGTGTGCCAAGGCAACACGGTGAAACTCATCGAGTATATGACGGAATTCCACCGTATCCGATTTTAGAAAGTTGCGACGCGCTGGAATGTTGAAAAAGAGGTTCTTCATCGCAATGCTCGTACCGGTAGGGCATACGCAGGGCTCTTGGCGCGTAATCTTACTGCCTTCGATGTGTATTTCGGTACCCAACTCGTCCTCTGGGCGCTTGGTTTGCATCTCTACGTGCGCAATTGCCACTATGGAGGCAAGGGCTTCCCCCGGAAACCTTTAGTTTTCAAATGGAAAAGGTCTTCTGCTTTTTGTATTTTGGAGGTGGCGTGACGCTCGAAAGCCATACGCGCATCGGTAGTACTCATTCCCACACCGTTGTCAATCACCTGCACGAGGGTCTTGCCTGCGTCTTTGATGAGCAGTTTTATTTCGGTAGCACCGGCATCGATAGCATTCTCCATCAGCTCTTTGACTGCTGAGGCGGGACGCTGAATCACTTCGCCAGCAGCTATCTGGTTAGCTACGTGATCGGGGAGTAATTTTATAATATCTGACATTCTATCTATTTAGGTAAAAGGTAAAAGATAAAAGGTAAAAAGTGCGAGGTCGTAGCACGACGGGCAGTGTGAGCCACACAGGCAGGTGCGAGCCGCACGGACAGTCGTAGCACGACAGGCAGATAATGAAAAGACAAACAATGAACGAACAAAAGACGAACAAATGACGAACAAATGACGAACAAATGACGAACAAATGACGAACAAATGACGAACAAATGACGAACAAATGACGAACAAATGACGAACAAATGACGAACAAATGACGAACAAATGACGAACAAATGACGAACAAATGACGAACAAAAGACGAACAAATGACGAACAAATGACGAACAAATGACGAACAAATGACGGTGCGAGCCGCACGGGCAAATGAACGAATGATGAACGATGAACGAACAAATGACGAACAAATGACGGTGCGAGCCGCACGGGCAAATGAACGAATGACGAACGATGAACGAACAATAAGCGTATGAAAACCGAAGGAATCTTCTATTTTAGTTGAAAAAAAGAGCTACTTTTTATGCTGTAAAACAGAAAATTTTGTTTTTCACACTTCACGTATCGGTATTTAGTTTTACTTCTTATCTGGTACAAAATTTGTGCAAATATAAAAAAAGTATTACTTTTGTGGAAAAATATTTTCAATATGAAACACTTGTTTATCTCTATATTCATAGCTATCAGCTTGTTATCTTGTGCTAAAGAACCTGTTACTAATGGCAATGAGGTGTCTTTTATGGGCTCTGACTATACCGGTAACGATACCGATTTGCGCGTACGCGATTTTATTTGGAAGGGACTTAACACGTATTATTTGTGGCAGGCCGATGTGCCTAATTTGCAAAACAACCGTTTTGGTAGTTTAGCTGATACCAAAGCTGATAAAAATAAGAGTTATACTCAATTCTTAAAGAGTTTTAGCAATCCTAAAGTCCTTTTCTATAAAGGGTTACTTAATAGATATGAAGAAATAGATCGCTTTAGCTATATCACCGATAATTACACCGATCTCGAAAACCAATTCAAGGGTATTACCGCCAGTGTGGGTATAAACTACGCTTTTGGTTTTGTAGACGAAACAAAAACTAGAGTTTATGCTGTAGTGCGTTATGTAGTGCCTAAATCGGAGGCAGAACAACAAGGTTTGCAACGTGGAGATGTGATATTGAGTATCAACGGGCAATCACTTAACCGTTCTAATTATCTTCAACTGTTGCAAAATACGGCTGTTATTTCGTTTTCAACCTTTAGAATTGTGAATGGCAAAGCAACTTCTACAGGGAAAACCTATACTTTAAATCAAAACCAAACCCCTGAAAACCCTGTACTTATTCATAAAGTATTCAACAAGGGAGGTAAAAAAATAGCTTACCTGATGTACAATGCTTTTGTATCTGATTTTGATGAGACACTGAACGATGCCTTTGCAGATTTTAAAGCACAGGGAGCTACTGACTTAATACTCGATTTGCGTTACAATGGTGGGGGAAGCGTTAATTCGGCTACTTACTTAGCATCGATGATTACAGGTCAGTTTAACGGACAGGTGTTTGCGGTAGAAAAATGGAATAGCAAGTTGCAACCTTTTAGAGGGAATGAAAGAGAGTATTTTACGTCTAATATGGTAAAAGGCAGTCGGCAGGTGGCTATCAATAGTCTGCGACTTAACAAAGTGTATGTAATTACTTCGGACGGGACAGCTTCAGCCAGTGAATTGGTTATCAATGGTCTTAAAGCCTACATAGATGTAGTGCAGATAGGTGAAACCACAATGGGTAAGAACCAAGGCTCGGTGACTGTTTACGACTTTACCGATAAGCAACGAAAAGTTAAAAACCCTAAGCACAAATGGGCGATGCAACCCTTGGTAATGAAGATAGAAAACGCCAAAGGCATAGGCGATTACGTAAATGGCTTAGAACCTAATATCCAGATTAGTGAGATTGTAAATGATTTAGGGGTATTAGGCGACGAAACTGAACCTCTTTTGGCTCGCACTTTACAAGAAATTACAGGGAATGTTGCCGGAAGAGCTTCGCGATCAGCGTCGAAAGAAACTTTTTACTTTGAGAAGCTTGGTACTTCTACCTCTGGCTATTTTGGCTTGAATGAAATGTACAAATGAATCGATTTTACGAACTAACCATATCTAAAATCACACAACTTACTACTTCATCGGTAATGATTACCTTTGAAGTACCTGAGTTATTGAAGAAAGTATTTCACTTTGAAGCTGGCGAATACCTTACTCTCCAACAAACGATTAGTGGAGAAAAGGTGCGTCGTGCTTATTCTATTTGTTCTGGAGTGAACGAAGGTGAACTGAGCGTAGCCGTAAAGCGCGTGCCTAATGGTGTGTTCTCTACCTATGCGACGACCCAACTCAAAGCAGGTGATGTATTAGAAGTGATGCCTCCTATGGGTTCTTTCGTATTCTTCTACGACATTTTTGGCAACCGGGATATTATGCTCTTCTCGGCAGGAAGTGGCGTAACCCCTATGATGAGCATTGCTAAAACAGCCTTGTCTAAAACGAATATCAAGGTAGTATTCGTCTATGGTAATAAGTCTAAAGAGGAAGCTTTGTTTTTTGATGAAATAGAAGCCCTCCGCATTCAGTATCCCGAACGCTTTTTAGTCCACTACGCTTTCAGTCAGCAGCCTTGGGGCGACCACTATACGGGGCGTATCAACGATAGGATAGTAAACGAGATTTTTGCCAAATACAAAGATTTTAACTGGGGGCGTTACTACGCTTGTGGCCCTACGGAATTGGTGAAAAACCTCCGTGAGATACTCTTGTTAAGAGGGATAGATAAAGACCGCATTTTTACAGAGCTTTTTGAGGCATCGCCAGCTGAGATAGATTACAGCACCCTACAAGGCAATGTCACCATTACTATTGAACTTAACGGACAGACGCACAGCTTTGAGAGTGCGCGCAACCAAACACTTCTCAGTTCGGCACTCTTACGTGGCTACGATGCACCTTACTCTTGCCTGAACGGCGTGTGTAGTAGCTGTATCGGTAGGGTAGAGGAGGGAGAAGCCAAAATGGCGAAGAATGAAACCCTCAGCGAAGAAGAAGTATCGCAAGGCTATATTCTCACCTGCCAAGCTTATGCGATGACCGATACAATAAAGGTTCGCTTTTAGTATAATGTTAATCAATTACTCATTTTAGTTTTGAAGTTGTTATTCTTTAAAGAAAGAATCTACGAACTCATATTTGTTAAAAATTTGTAAGTCGTCTATACCTTCTCCTACTCCTATGTATTTTACAGGAATCTGAAATTGGTCAGAGATGCCTATTACCACCCCCCCTTGGCAGTACCGTCCAATTTAGTAACAGCCAAAGCGGTTACTTCAGTAGCTTTGGTAAATTCTTTAGCTTGCTCAAAGGCATTTTGTCCAGTAGAACCATCGAGTACTAACAGCACTTCGTGAGGAGCATCAGGAATCACTTTTTGCATCACGCGCTTGATTTTAGAAAGCTCGTTCATTAGATTGATTTTGTTGTGCAAGCGTCCTGCTGTATCAATAATTACTACATCAGCATTTTGTTTTACCGCCGAACTAAGGGTATCATAGGCTACCGAAGCAGGGTCGCTACCTAACTGCTGTTTAATCATTGGCACTCCGGTACGGTCTGCCCATACTTGTAGCTGGTCAATCGCAGCGGCGCGGAAAGTATCAGCAGCACCTAATACTACTTTCAAGCCTTTTTTAGTAAACTGACTTGCTAGCTTGCCGATAGTAGTGGTCTTTCCAGCTCCGTTCACCCCTACTACCATCATCACATAAGGTTTTTTGTCAGTAGGTAAAGTAAAGTCTGTTGCTTCTCCTGTATGAGTTTCTGATAGAAGTCCTGCTATTTCTTCACGAAGGATAGTATTCAGTTCAGAAGTATTTAAGTACTTGTCTTTAGCCACACGAGCCTCTATACGGTCAATGATTTTAAGAGTAGTATTCACCCCTACGTCACTGGCAATAAGCACTTCTTCAAGGTCATCGAGCACCTCTTCATCTACTTTCGATTTCCCAACGAGAGCTTTTCCTAAGCGGTCAAAAAAGCTGTTTTTAGATTTCTCTAAGCCTTTATCTAAGGTTTCTTTCTTTTCTTTTGAAAAGATATTTTTCAGAAATTGCAATGCCATAGCTTATTGTATATTTTAGGATATGAGTGCAAAGGTAGTAAAAAAGTTTATATATGCAAAAAAGCCGTCTCACGACAGCTTTTTTAAATATGATAAAAATAGAGAAAATTTAATTATTTCTTCTTCAAAAATTCATCAACGAGCTCAGGAGCCATTACGCTTTCTACGAAAGTATAAGCACCTGTTTTAGGTGATTTCACCATTTTGATAGCTTTAGTATGCTTCTTAGATTTACCTTGTAGGGTTGCTACTGTTTTCTTTGCCATAATGTTTTAATTATTTAATTTCTTTATGAACAGTTACTTTCTTTAGGATAGGGTTGAACTTCTTAAGCTCTAATCTATCTGGAGTATTTTTTTTGTTTTTGGTAGTGATGTAACGTGAAGTTCCTGGTAAACCAGACTCTTTGTGCTCAGTGCACTCCAAAATAACCTGAATTCTATTACCTTTTTTAGCCATTTTAGTATTCTTTTAAATTAGTTAATATATCCGTTACGTTCCACTTCTTTAAGTACTGCATAGATACCTTTCTTGTCGATAGTTTTAATTGCAGTTGCCGATACTTTTAGGGTAATCCAACGATTCTCTTCTGGAATGAAGAAACGTTTTGTACGGAGGTTTACATTGAATTTACGTTTAGTTTTGTTCATTGCGTGTGACACGTTATTGCCCACCAATGCTTTTTTGCCTGTTAAGTCACAAACTCTTGCCATTTTTTTCTCTATTTATTAATGTGTTATTTATATTCAGGGCGCAAAGGTATAACTATTTTTTGAAACGGCAAAACTTTTTTCTCTTTTTTCAGATTATTTTTGTGTATACTAATTTATTATATACTGTATTCCAGTCGTTTAATTAATTTGAAATTATTATTTAAATATCTGAAAACTACTGTTTTTCACACATAAAACAACCCCATCTTCATATACCCTTCGCCGTTGCAGTATGAATTCTACTAATAACCTTCTTCTTATTTCCACCTTAGCTTTATCTTTTCTTCATTCATTGTTCGTCATTCGTTCCTTTGCCCGTGCGGCTCGCACCGTCTTTTGTTCGTCATTTGTTCGTTCTTTGTTCGTCTTTTGTTCGTCTTTTGTTCGTCTTTTGTTCGTTCATTGTTCGTCATTTGTTCGTCATTTGTTCGTCATTTGTTCGTCATTTGTTCGTTCATTGTTCGTCATTTCATTATCTGCCTGTCGTGCTACGACTGCCCGTGTCGCTCGTACCGTTTTTTGTTCGTCTTTTCTATAAGCTCTCTATAAGCTTCTCCCAAATTAATCATTAATCATTAACCATTAAATAAGGATTTCATCTACATTATTTTATTTTCCCGCCCCCATTTCCTCATTCTCTCATTTCCTAATTTTATCCGCCTGTATTATTAGTATTATTTGCCATTTTGCTAATTATTTGTACTTTTGTGCCCTATAATCATTTAAACAACAGTATATTCAATGAAAATAAACGATTTACTAAACATAGCACATACTTACGGTAGCCCTGTATATGTATATGATGCCCAGAAGATTGCTTCTCAATATAACCGACTTACCAATGCCTTTGCCTCAGTACCCAAGTTGCGCATCAACTATGCAATGAAAGCCCTTTCTAATATTTCTATCTTGAAATTGATGAAGGATTTAGGTGCTGGTCTTGATACCGTTTCTATTCAGGAAGTACAGTTGGGATTGCTGGCAGGTTTTGACCCTCAGCAAATTATTTTTACGCCTAATGGTGTCTCAATGGACGAAATTGAAGAGGCTATGCGCTTAGGAGTACAGCTCAACATCGATAATCTTTCGTTCTTGGAGCAGTTTGGCACACAACACCCTGAGATACCTGTGTGTATTCGTATCAATCCACACGTGATGGCAGGCGGTAATAGCAATATTTCGGTAGGACATATCGATAGTAAGTTTGGTATTAGCATTCACCAAATACCGCATATCTTGCGTATCGTCCAGAATACAAAGATGCACATCAACGGTATTCATATGCACACAGGTAGTGATATTTTAGATATTGATGTGTTTCTTTACGCTGCCGAAATACTCTTTGAAACCGCTAAACACTTTAAGGATTTACAATTTATCGACTTTGGCAGTGGCTTTAAAGTGCCTTATAAAGAGGGAGATATACAAACCAATATAGAAGAGTTGGGCGAACGTCTCAGCAGTCGCTTTGCTGATTTCTGCAAGGAGTACGGTCGCAACCTTACATTAGCTTTCGAGCCTGGTAAGTTTTTAGTAAGTGAAGCAGGCTACTTTTTAGTAAAGGTGAATGTAGTAAAGCAAACCACTTCTACGGTATTTGCAGGTATCGACTCTGGTTTTAATCATCTTATCCGCCCAATGTTCTACGGGGCTAATCATTATATCGAAAATATTTCTAACCCCGAAGGTAAGAAGCGTTTCTATTCAGTAGTTGGGTATATATGCGAGACCGATACTTTTGCCTCTAACCGACAAATAGCTGAGATTACTGAGGGTGATATATTGTGCTTTCACAATGCAGGTGCCTATTGCTACACTATGGCGAGCAACTACAATTCACGCTTGCGTCCAGCAGAAGTATTGTGGCAGAATGGGGAAGCTAAACTTATCAGAAAGGCAGAAACCTTCGAAGACTTACTAAGAGGACAGATATATTAACAATAAAAAAGGCTGTCCGAAAAGTCTTAAAATCGCATTTGCGTCGCTACACTTTGCCAAAGTTTCAGATTTTGGCAAAGTTCATACTTCTTCTATTGCCTGTACAACTTGCGCTATAAAAACCGGTTGTGCCAGCTGTCTTCCAAAGGCACTTCCCAATTCTCTTCGTATTCTATTTTAGTATTCACCAAATTGTTGAACACTATAGTCTGTGCCGATACTGCTTTTTCTTTTACCATTTTTTTGAAATCGGCAAGGTTTTTATAGGCGATGTGTTCACCTTGACGGTAACTCACATTCATACGGTCAAGCAATGTAACGTTGTATTGGACTTCAAGCTCTTGAATAAAGTGCGCTAAAGCATCAAGAGAACAACCTCCTACACCGTGGGCATCGGGTAATGCTCCTATAACTATAAAACGGTTATAGCGCAATTCAAATGATGATAACAAATCCTTGCCGTGCACCATCCAGTGATTTATAAATTCTTCTAATTGTGTATGCAGTTGCTTTTGCTCATCTTCTGTAAAGCTACGGTTGCATTGGTATACCCATACACGGGCATCATCGGGGAGTTCTTTAAAATCTCTATACACTTATCTAATATCTAATGATTAATTGTTAATGATTAATTCACAGTTTGCCCCTCTCCTTAGGAGAGGGGAACGGGGAGAGGACTTACTTCTTCATTAGCCTATCCAAGTTTCTCTTGTTATCACGGTCTTTAATAGTTTCGCGTTTATCATACAATTTCTTACCGCGTACTAAGGCTATATCCATTTTAGCCAACCCCTTTTCGTTAATAAAGAGTTTGAGAGGTACAATAGTAAGCCCGCTATTTTTCACTTCTTTATTGAGTTTGCGAAGTTCTTTTTTCTGCAAAAGCAGTTTGCGTTCGCTTTTGGGGCGGTGGTTGTAATAGGTGCCAAAGTCATATGCTTCAATGGTAGAGTTAATCACGAAAAGTTCTCCTTTATCGTTAAACTCGCAAAAACTCTCAGCTATCGAGGCTTTTCCCATTCGTATAGACTTTATCTCGGTACCCACAAGTACAATCCCCGCCGTGTATTTGTCGAGGATTTCATATTCAAATTTCGCCCGTTTGTTGAGTATTTGTACTGTTTTCTGAATCATAGCACAAAAGTAGTAAATTTGTTACATATAGCAAGCTTTTTTTAAGTTTTTTTTGTACTTTTGCCGAAAATCACTCTTATGAAATACCTCTTACAACTTTTTATATTATTATCAGTATCCTCACTTTTAGCACAGCAGAATGATTTTGTGCTCCTCAGAAGTCTTTCTAATGACTTTGTATTCGATATGAAATACGCCACCCCCGATAATTTCCTCAAACAAGCAGTATATGATTGTGGTGAGTGTTATCTCCGCAAGAGTACTGCAAAGGCTTTGGTCAAAGCTAATGAAGAGTTTAAATCGTTGGGATACCGCATTAAATTGTTCGACTGCTACCGACCGCTTTCGGTACAGAAAAAGATGTGGAAGATACTTCCAGGTACCCACTATGTAGCAAACCCCGCGAAAGGTTCTAAACACAATCGCGGGGCTGCTGTCGATCTTACCCTTGTAGATGCACAAGGCAAGGAATTAGATATGGGTACTCCTTTTGATTTCTTTGGTAAAAAAGCACATCACACTTGCACGACCCTCCCTAAAAAGGTACTTGAGAATCGCAAGTTGTTGAAGGATGTACTCAACAAATATAACTTTAAATCTATTTTCTCAGAGTGGTGGCACTATGAGTACCGCCCCGAAATGCAATCTAAAGTCGAAGACTTCCAATGGCAATGTAAATAAAATGTCTCTTCTGTCGTGCTACGACTCTTCACACACTTTGCCAAAGTTTCTAATTGCTTGTCGTGCTACGACTATTTTAAGTTTTGAGGTACTTCCAAAATCTCTATACTCTTTACTCTTATAGCGTTTTGCACCAAGTGTCTTGTATATTCAGGATAAGGCTTTCCCGCTTCCGGGGCTCCCATATTACATTCACCATCAGAGCCACCTCCTCCGTTAATCCACAAATAAGCATCGGCGTGTGCACCTGTGGTTCTGGTAGTGCTACGTGGGCCTAAAGCTGCATTAAAGTTATTGCAAGAGTTATAAGGAGGGTGTTCATTTTGGTGTTTAGGTCTATTGATACCACTGCGCCCTGTGTCAATCACGTAATGCACATCTTTAAAACCTTTAGAAGCCAAGTAAGTTACAAATCTTTCTGCTCCTGCTTGTTCTTCAGCAGTGCCTCCTAAGCCCGAAACATTCAGTGCAAAACCACGCATATATTTTAAACCTCCATCTATAATGGCATTAGCAACAGCTTCGGAGTGTTGTGTCACCAAAGATCCATTTCCAGCGTGAATATAGCTCGCTACATTAGGGTTGTTCTTATTTAGTTTTTCAGCGGCATAACTAAGCAGTTCAGCACGTTCATTGTATTTAGCTGAGCCTCTTGGGGCACCGCAGTAGTTAATGGCATCGGGTTCAATAATAACCACCGCCCGGCGTTGTCCAATAATGGCACTTACACGGTCTATCCACTCTTTGTAAGAAGCCGCATTAGGATGTCCACCTTTTGAAAACGAACCACAATCGCGATTGGGGATACCGTAAAGCACTACAATAGGCGTTTTGTGAGCGCGTTCTGCTCCCTCAACAAAGTTTTTAAGCCAACGGTCATTTTTCTCTTTACCACCACTACCAGGACTAACACCGCCGTCATACCAACCTCCGCAGGGCGTACCATACACTTGGTAATACAGCTTTTTCAACTCGGCATTTTTTTCATTTTTTACTACGTCTAACCGAGAGGGCTCCAAGTAAAAATCCCAGTCATAAGCTACCGGCTTTTTACCTTGTGGTGGGTTAGGTGGAATAGGAGGGGTAACCGGAGGCGTAATAGGAGGTGTAGTAGGGGTCTGAGTAGTAGGAGTTTGTGTAGTAGAGGTTTGCGTTGTTGGAGTCTGTGTAGAGGGGTCGGTCTCTTCCCCTGATTTTTCACAGGCGGTCATTACCCATAAAAAAGCTACTAAGGATAGTAATTTATTCATAATCTTTAATTTTATTTATCTGTATTATTCTTATCTTTGCAATGATAAAGGTTATTTTATAATTGCTTGTCGTGTTACGACTATTTTAAGTTTTGAGGTACTTCCAAAATCTCTATACTTTTCACTCTCATAGCGTTTTGCACCAAGTGTCTCGTATATTCAGGATAAGGCTTTCCCGCTTTTGGGGCTCCCATATTACATTCACCATCAGAGCCACCTCCTCCGTTAATCCACAAATAAGCATCGGCGTGTGCACCTGTGGTTTTGGTAGTGCTACGCGGGCCTAAAGCTGCATTAAAGTTATTGCAAGAGTTATAAGGAGCATTTGCATTCTGGTGTTTAGGTCTATTGATACCACTGCGCCCTGTGTCAATCACGTAATGCACATCTTTAAAACCTTTGGAAGCTAAGTATTTTACAAATGTTTCAGCTGCTGCTTGTTCTTCAGCAGTGCCTCCCACTCCCGAAACATTCAATGCGAAACCACGCATATCTTTTAAACCAGCATCAATAATGGCAGTAGCCATTGTTTCAGAATTATTGGTCACCAAAGGTCCATTCCCGGCGTGGATATAGCTCGCTACATTCGGGTTGTTGTTCTTCAGTTTCTCAGCAACATAGCGTAATAATTTAGCACGCTCCTCGTACTTAGCCGAGCCCTTTTTATGTCCACAGTAGTTAATAGCATCGGGTTCGATAATTACTACTGCACGGCGTTTTCCAATAATAGCACTTACGCGGTCTATCCACGCTCTGTAAGAAGCAGCATTAGGGTGTCCGCCTCCTGAGAATGAACCACAATCGCGATTGGGGATACCGTAAATCACTACAATAGGCGTTTTGCGAGCGTGTTCAGCACCTTCAACAAAATTCTTTAGGTAGCGGTCGCTATCCTCACTATTGGGGTTAATTCCATCATACCAATCTCCGCAGGGCGTACCATATACTTGGTAATACAGTTTTTTCAACTCAGCATTTTTTTCATTTTTTACTGCATATAACCGAGAAGGTTTCAAATAAAAATCCCAATCATAAGGTATTTGAGTTTGCGTATTTTGGGGCGTATCTTCCCCTGATTTTTCACAGGCAGTCATTACCCATAAAAAAGCTATTAAGGCTAGTAATTTCTTCATAATCTTTAATCTTATTTATGTCTTAATTTGGCAAAGATAGGAATTTATTTTCATTTACCCAAAATTATTTTCTAATTAATTTTTCCAGTCGTTTTCCTCCGTTTGCTCTCCGCTTTTTCACCACCTTGTCTCTACTTTTCCTTTGTTCATTGTCTATCTGCCGTATGGCTCGCTCTGTCATTTATTCGTTTATATGTACGAACTTTGCCAAAGTTTCAAAATTTGCCAAAGTTGAAATCTACTAATAAACCTTTTTTTATTTTTATCTTAGCTTTAACTTACCCCCACTTTTCCTTCGTCATTTCTTTATCTGCCCGTGCGGCTCGCACCGTCATTTGTTCGTCTTTTGTTCGTCTCACTTTTTGGTTACTACACTCCCTCTCCTTGGGAGAAGTCTCCGAAAAGGAGAGTATGTGACTGGGGAGAGGATATTTTCTTCGTCTTTTCATTATCTGCCCGTGCGGCTCGCACCGTCTTTTGTTCGTTCATTGTTCGTCTTTTCTATAAGCTCTCTATATCTACATTATTTTATTCACCCGCCCCCATTTGCTAATTGACTCATTTACTAATTTACTAATTTTATCTGTCTGTTGCGCTACGAGCTCATACTTTACCTTTTATCTTTTACCTTTTACCTTCAACAATTGGCATTATTAGCATTGTGGTATTAATAACACATTTGCTAATTTCAAATAAATACTGTACCTTTGCCAAAGTTTTTTTGATAGCTTGTTGTATAAGGACTTTGGGCAAAGCTCAATATAATATGAAAGTTACACTAATTACTAACGTCTAGAAAACTAACAACCGATGAAAGGAATTATATTAGCAGGCGGTTCAGGTACACGCCTTTACCCCATTACTAAGGGAGTTTCTAAACAATTACTCCCTATTTACGATAAACCAATGATTTACTACCCATTATCAGTACTGATGCTTTCGGGTATTCGCGAGATATTGGTAATTTCTACTCCTCAGGACTTACCAGGTTTTGAGCGCCTCTTAGGTGACGGTTCCGACTTCGGTATTCGCCTTAGCTATGCCGAGCAACCCAGTCCCGATGGCTTGGCTCAAGCTTTTATCATAGGCGAAGAGTTTATAGGTGATGACGATGTATGCCTGGTATTAGGAGATAATATTTTCTACGGACAGAGTTTCTCGAAAATGCTCGCTCAAGCGGTAGAGAATGTAAAGAAAGAACGCAAAGCTACTGTCTTTGGTTATTACGTAAAAGACCCTGAACGTTATGGAGTAGCTGAGTTTGACACCGAGGGTAATGTGCTTAGCATTGAGGAAAAACCCACACAGCCTAAATCTAACTATGCGGTAGTAGGACTCTATTTTTACCCCAATAAAGTAGTGAAAGTAGCCAAAAGTATCAAACCCTCAGCACGAGGTGAATTGGAGATTACTACGGTGAATCAAGAGTTTCTAAACGACGGCGAATTAAAAGTACAACTCTTAGGGCGCGGTTTTGCGTGGCTTGATACGGGTACTCACGATTCACTTAGCGAAGCATCAAACTTCGTAGAAACCTTAGAGAAACGTCAAGGATTGAAAATTTCTTGTTTGGAAGAAATAGCCTATCGTAAGGGTTGGATTACTGCTGAAAAGTTGCAAGAGTTAGCAAAACCAATGCTCAAAAACCAATACGGGCAATACCTTTTGCAATTAACGATGAACAATAGATAATTTGCTTTTCCAAATAATCTAACGCTAAAACTTAATCTATGCTGGCGCGGGCTTGTAGCTCGTGCCTCCTAACATCTAATCTCCTAAAAAATGGCAAAACTAAAAACAGCATATTTCTGTCAGAATTGCGGAGCACAATACAGCAAATGGCAAGGACAGTGTTACGTCTGCAAGCAGTGGAATACCATTGTGGAAGAAGTCGTACAGAAAGACACTGCTCCTGCTTGGCAAGAGAAAGAATCACCTATCAAGAGTAAAGCTCCTAAGTATATCTCTATTTCGCAAATCGATACACAACAGGAGACGCGCCTTAACAGCAACAACCACGAATTGAATAACGTCTTGGGTGGGGGAATTGTACCGGGGTCGGTTACTCTTTTAGGGGGTGAACCTGGCATCGGTAAGAGTACGCTATTGTTGCAAATAGCTCTTAACTTGCCTTATCGTACCCTCTACGTATCGGGGGAGGAAAGTGAGAAACAGATAAAAATGCGCGCCGACCGTATTCCGCATAAGCTCGATAATTGCTTTATCCTCACTGAAACTAAGACGCAAAATATCTTTCAGCAGATAAAAGAACTCTTACCCGAAATCGTGATTATCGACTCTATTCAAACCCTACAATCCGATTATATAGAGGCTTCGGCGGGGAGTATTTCTCAAATTAGAGAATGTACCTCCGAACTGATTAAGTTTGCTAAAACTACTCATACTCCTGTAATACTCATTGGGCATATCACTAAGGACGGACAAATAGCAGGACCTAAGATATTAGAGCATATGGTCGATACAGTTTTGCAGTTTGAAGGCGACCGTAATCACGTGTACCGTATCTTGCGTTCACTGAAAAACCGCTTTGGCTCTACTTCTGAACTAGGTATTTACGAGATGCTTAGCAACGGATTGCGTGAGGTAAATAATCCTTCGGAGATTCTCATTTCCAAAACCGATGAGACGATTAGCGGTACCTCCATAGCTGCCACCTTGGAAGGTATGCGTCCGCTGATGATTGAAATACAAGCACTCGTAAGTACAGCGGTATATGGTACACCTCAACGCAGTACTACGGGCTTCAATGCCAAACGCCTCAATATGCTTTTGGCAGTGCTTGAAAAACGTGCAGGTTTTCGCCTTGGAGCTAAAGACGTCTTCCTAAATATCACTGGAGGTATTACTATCGACGACCCTGCAACTGACCTAGGAGTGGCGATGGCTATCCTATCTTCTAACGAAGATATAGCGATTGAAAAGGACGTCTGTTTTGCCGGCGAAGTAGGATTAGGCGGTGAAATACGCCCTGTACAACGCGTAGAGCAACGCATTACTGAAGCTGAGAAATTAGGCTTCAACACTATTTTTGTATCAAAATATAACAAAATAGCCCTTAAAAATACTAAAATTAGGATTGTAAAAGTTGCCAAAATAGAAGATGCAATACAAGAACTATTTGGATAATAAAAACGCCTTATGTTGAAAAAACTCTTTAAAGATACCATTATCTACGGCATTGCTACTGTACTCCCTCGTGTGCTTACTCTATTGCTCACAAGGTTGTACGTGAATAAACTCGATACTGCCGATTTTGGTATCTATTCAGGGTTGTTTGTCTATCTTATCTTGGGGAACGTACTGCTATCATATGGTATGGAAACAGCTTTCTTCCGCTTTATGAATAAAGGCGAACGGAAGAAGAAGGTACAATCTACTGCACTTACTTCTCTTACAGTCAGCTCTTTGTTTTTCCTGCTGATTGCCTACTTATTGCGACACTTTATTGCCTCCTGGCTGAACTACGATGTACAGTATATTGTCTTTGCCATTTATATATTAGTACTCGATGCCTTAGTGGTCATTCCGTTTGCGTGGCTCAGGAACAAAGGCAAAGCCAAACTTTATGCTATTGTTAAAATAGGGAATACAGCAGTGAATTTAGCTCTTAACATTTACTACCTGAACTATTTACCTGCTGAAACCCTTGCTACCAACGGTGGTGTATATTATATCTTTTTAGCCAACGTTATAGCGAGTTTAGCGACTCTCATTGTCTTACTGCCCATCTATTTCAAAATACATTTCCGTTTTGATTATCGACTTTGGAAAGAGATGATGGTTTATGCTTTCCCTGTATTATTGGCAGGTATTGCTTTTGCGGTAAATGAAGGTTTTGACCGAGTGTTCTTGCGTATGCTCCTTCCCGCTGATACTGCCGATGGAACTATAGGTATTTATTCTGCTTGTTACAAAATGGGGGTATTTATGAACCTCTTTGTTACTGCTTATAAACTTGGTATAGAACCTTTCTTTTTCAGCAGTGCACAGGATAAGAATGCACCTAAAACCTATGCTCGTATCACTGAATATTTCATTGTGTGCGGAGGCTTTATTTTGCTCTTTATTACCGTATTCACCGATGTTTTTAAACTTATTTTGATACCTAACAAAGCTTATTGGGAAGCCCTTTGGATAGTACCTATTATCTTGTTAGCTAATCTATGTTTAGGTATTTACCATAGTCTTTCGGTGTGGTACAAAGTAACCGACCGCACCAGCTTTGGAGCTATTGTATCCTTAGTAGGAATGGCTATCACAGTAGTGTTCAACTTTGCGCTTATTCCTTGGCTCAGTTATAAAGGGGCGGCGTTAGCAACACTCATCACCTATGGGGCGATGATGTTTATTTCGTATTACTACGGACAAAAATACTATCCGATACCCTACAAAAAAAGGAAGATAAAAATCTTCCTTGGAATGAGTGTCGTTTTCTCATTTGTAAATTTCTATGCTTTTGACAATAGCATCTACATAGGTACCTTACTTTTGCTTATTTATGGTTATTTAGCGAGTTTTACTATAAAGCTCAAATCTACTCTTCCTAAACAACCGTAAAAAGGTTCATCTTTTCTTCTTCTTTGTTGCGCATTAGCGCACTGTCTTCCGGTGTTTTATCCTTATAACCGCAGAGGTGTAACAAGCCGTGTGCCAATACCCGCAGGAGCTCTCTTTGGAATGGCACTTTAAAGATGTTAGCATTCTCCTTTACACGCTCTACCGAAATATAAATATCCGAATGGAGCACTTTGCCCTCAGAATAATCAAAGGTGATGATATCGGTAAGGGTGTCGTGTTGCAAATACTCTACATTTATTTTGTGCAAATACTCATCATCGCAAAAAATATAGTTGATATTACCCACCTCTTTACCTTCGGATTGGGCTACGCGTTTCACCCAACGTTTTACTTCGTTTTTCTTAAAAGGAAAGACAAAGGGAGTTTCGTTAAAAAAAGAAGTCATAATAATTATTTTTCTTTAGGCTTATAGGTACTGATACCTAAAAGTGCGTAAATGGGTGAGAAATTGATGAGAATGGTTACCAAAAGCAATATAGAAACGCCTGATAACACGGAAGCAATGGTAATAGAAAACTCGTTAAAATAACCCAATATTGCAGTGATAACGATAATGAGCAAACGGATATTCTTGTCCAAAGTGCTAATATTTCTTTTCATATAGTCACATTTTTTAATTTGTGGCAAATGTACTTCTTTATTTTGAATAAAACAAAGATTTTAAATAATTATACACTCACTTTTGCGCTATCTCAAATTATTTACGCAAACTTCATAGATTTAGTAGGTGATATTTTGGTAATCACATAGGTAGGAATGAGTAGCATCAGCAAGCACAATAGCAAAACGCCTATATTGAGCAATAACACCCACAGAGGAGTGAAAGCAATCGGTACTTCGGTTACGTAATAGGTGGCAGGGTCTAACTTGATAAGGCTGTAACGCTGTTGTAACCAGAGCAATAAGAATCCTAAAACATTCCCCCATAAGAGTCCCAAGCCTATGATATAGGTGGCATTATACAAAAATATCTTGCGGATACTGCGGTCAGAGGCACCTAAGCTCTTTAAAGTACCTATCATTGGTGTTTTCTCCAATATGAGCACGAGAATAGCCGTAATCATATTAAATCCACCAACAACTATCATTATCCCGATGATGAGGTAAATATTGAAATCGAACATACCAAGCCATTCGAAAATAAAAGGAAACTTCTGAATGATAGTTTGCGAATCGAGGAATGAACCTACCTTGCCGTACACTTGTTTGCCTACTTCTTCTATACGGTCAAAATCTTTGATAAAAAGCTCGAAATTGCCTATTTGGTCAGGTTGCCATTTATTGATTTTCTGAATATGACGTATATCAGTGAAGATGTATGACGCATCAAATTCTTGAAAGCCACTATTGTAAAGCCCTACAATTTTAAAACTACGTTGGTTAGGAGCTTGGGCAGCTTCGTCTTTTAAAAAGATAGCTTGGCAACGGTCGCCCAGTTTTAGGTGCAATCTGTTGGCTAAATAGGTAGACATTAGCACCTCATCGGTTACTTCTTCACTCGCTACATTAGGGGTGCGCCCTTCGGTAATAAAATCGCGAATAAGCGACCAATTGTAGTCTTTCCCCACACCTTTAGCGAGAATCGATTCATAAGTGGTTTCAGTACGGATGATACCACCTTTGGTAGCTACTGCTTGAATATGGGTAACTTCGGGTACTGCTGAAAAAGTAGGGTAAAAATCTTGTTTTATAGCAATAGGTTTGGTAGTAACTTGTGACGCATTACTGCTATAATCAAAAATCTGAATGTGCCCGTGAAAGACTACCAACTTCTCCCTAATCTTGCGTTGCAAGCCAATACCCGTAGCAATGGCAATGAGCATCATCACCATACCCACAGCAATGGCAGCTATTGCCATTTTGATAATTGGGGAAGAAATTGTACCTTTGTCCCCTTTCGAAAAAATAACTCTTTTTGCTATGAAATATTCAACATTCAAAACAATAATGCCTTTTAGAAGTGCCAAAATTACACTTTTTTTCTTATGTACGCTTATATCGTGCAAAAATAATGGACAGACACAAGGTAATGCTTCTGTGCAAAATACTGAAAAACAGATGAAAGAAGTGGTGGTGGGCGCTAACCGAATGTATCTTTACATTAAGGATTTACGCGCTAAAAATATAGCTATCGTTACGAATCAGACTGGAATTGTGAAAGCCGAAAAAGGGAATTATGTGCATTTGGTGGATACGTTATTAAAGAAGAAAGTATCTATCAGTAAGGTTTTTGCTCCTGAACACGGATTCAGAGGGGAAGCCGATGCAGGTGAAGTAGTGAAAGACGGCAAGGACTCTAAAACCGGCTTGCCTATTGTATCGCTCTATGGTAAAAACAAAAAACCTACTGCTGAGCAACTGAAAGGTGTAGACCTTGTACTCTTTGATTTGCAAGATGTAGGGGTGCGCTTTTACACTTATATTTCTACTTTGCATTATGTGATGGAGGCTTGTGCTGAACAGCATATTCCTGTAATAGTACTCGACCGTCCGAATCCTAATGCGCATTATATTGATGGAGCGGTATTGCAACCTGCTTTTAAGAGTTTTATTGGGATGCACCCTGTACCAGTAGTTTACGGAATGACTATTGGCGAATATGCTCAGATGATAAATGGTGAAAAGTGGTTGCAAGCAGGCGTTACTGCTGACCTTAAAGTGATTCCTCTTGCCTATTATACACATCAAACGTCTTATAGCTTACCGGTAAAACCTTCGCCTAACTTACCTAATGATATATCGGTGAACTTGTACCCAAGTTTGTGTTTTTTTGAGGGGACAAATGTGAGTATGGGACGCGGTACCGATATGCAGTTTCAGATTTATGGCTCTCCTTATTTTGATAAGACGGCTTTTAGCTTTACGCCACACCCTAATGCAGGCGACAAGAATCCGAAGTTTAACGGTGAACTATGTTACGGTGAGGACTTGAGAAAAACGCCTCGTTTGGATAAACTAAATCTCACTTGGCTTAAAAAAGCTTTTGAGCAAGGCAAAGGAGTGAAAACACCTTTCTTTGCTTCATCGTTCAATAAGATTGCTGGTAATGATATATTAAAGAAGCAAATAAGCGAAGGGAAGACCGAAGACGAAATACGCCAATCGTGGCAAAAGGATATAGAGCAGTTTAAGGAGATGAGAAAGAAATATTTACTATATCCGTAATTAATACTATAATGCCAATAATACCAATTGTTGAAGGTAAAGTGTCAGCTCGTAAGACGATAGACAGTCGTAGCACGATGGGCAGATAAACAAAAGACAAACAAAATATCCTCTCCCCAACCCTCTCCCAAGGAGAGGGAGTGTAGTAACGGAAAAGTGAGACGAACAAAAGACGAACAAAGAACGAACAAAGAACGAACAAAGAACGAACAAAGAACGAACAAAGAACGAACAAAGAACGAACAAAGAACGAACAAAGAACGAACAAAGAACGAACAAAGAACGAACAAAGAACGAACAAAGAACGAACAAAGAACGAACAAAGAACGAACAAAGAACGAACAAAGAACGAACAAAAGACGATGCGATTCGCACGGGCAGATAAAGGAACAATGAAGGGAAGGTGAACCTAAGGCGAAGAGTAATTAAGGTTGTTTAAAAAATAAGAAAGGGTTTAAGTGATTTATAAATCACTTAAACCCTATTTCTAATTAACTAATATTCCTATTTTCTAAAAACGTACCCCTACGCCCAATTGTATTTGTTGGGTAGTTGCTTTTTCTTTAAGGGCGTTACTAATATCACTGTAACCCCATACATAGCGACCGTAAGCAAAAAGAGGACCTAAATTTACTTCGGCTCCTGCTACTAATGAAAAATCAGTATCTTTAAAGAGTTTTTCTCCGTTTTCCCAAGTACTTTGGTCGCGGTTGGCAAGGAAACTAAATTGAGGTCCTGCGTGTAGTGAAATCAATCCGCTAGGGTTGTATTTCAAGAGTACTGGTACACTTACGTAGTTCAGTGTTTTTTTCTTTTCGAACTTGTCGTCCCAAACAGATTGGTAGCTATCGCGGAGCTCTGTATTGGTTTGACTAAAAAGTACTTCACCCTGTAGCCCCCAGCTATCATTGAAATCAAATTCGACGAAACCACCTAATTGATAGCCCAATTTAAAGTTTTTGTCATAGGCTACACCTTCTACTTTACCTAAGTTAGCACCTGCTTTTGCTCCTAAGTGAAACTCTTGAGCATAGGTAGCGGTGGTGAGTAGCATTATCGCAATAAAAGCTGTTAATTTAGTGATTTTGTTTTTCATACGCTTAATTATTGTTTAATGATTCAGTATAGTTATTCCAAATAGTGTGCCAAAAAAAATAATTTACCAAATTACAAATTTGTAAATTAGCAAATTATATACTACTTTTGTGGCGTGAAAATATAAAGCTAACAGACCAATGATTATACATCATTTAGGCGAAGAGCCTTCCGTATTAAACCGATTTATCGCCCAGTTGCGTGATGTAAATATTCAAGCAGACCGTATGCGATTCCGTAAAAATTTGGAACGAATAGGGGAGGTATTGTGTTACGAGATGAGTAAGTTTCTACACTATAAAACGGAAACAATTACTACACCTTTGGGCGAAAAGAAGGTACAACTTCCGAAAGACGAGATAGTAATTTGCTCTATTTTGCGTGCTGGTTTGGCATTGCATCAAGGCTTGATGAACTACTTTGATAATGCTGATAATGCGTTTATCTCGGCTTATCGCAAACACACTTCCGAGACTGATTTCGATATAATGGTGGAGTATCTGGCTTCGCCGTCCTTAGAAGGTAAAATCTTATTCTTAGCTGACCCAATGCTGGCTACAGGGCGTTCGTTTGCTAATGTATTCAATGCGCTGAAACCTTTAGGGACACCTAAAGAAATACATTTGTTTGCTGTTATAGGGGCACAGCAGGGGATAGAATACTTGGAAGATAAGTTTCCTGAGACTACTCATTTATGGATTGCTACCATAGATGCTCACCTTAACGACCACGGCTATATAGTACCAGGTTTAGGTGATGCGGGTGATTTAGCTTTTGGTAATAAAATGGAGTAGAAGCCCTATGGCAGGCATAGATAATAGTGACCATAGTACGATTTCTTTTAGCCACCACACACGTATTTTCTCTACATAAAGAGCAAAGAGAATGGCAATAGGGGCAAAGGTGTATATCACTTCTTTGGAAAGGAATACTACTATAAGTCCTATCCAGAGGAATTGTATTACTACTAATGAGCTGATACTGTGATAAACACTTCTGAAATAGTATACTGCTAATGCCACTAAAAGAAGGAGCGCTAAGCTACATACTGCTATTGTTGTAGCAATGGAATGAGAGGAAAAGTTTAGAAGATTATTTATATCTGAAGTGATGAGATTTGTAAAATCATCAATAGGAAAAGGCTCTTGAAGTATTAATAAAATAGCCCCTAATAAGATGCTAACAGTAATGATTGCTAAAAGAGGTATAAACCAATAACGGCGTTTTTCAGCTCCGTAAAAGAGCAGAGAAATCCATACATTTAGCAGAAAAATTAAAGCCCAAGGGTGCAACAAGCCTGCACAAATGATTAGTAGAGAAGTATCGAATAGTTTTTGTGGAATGCCTTCACCTGTTTTAAGAGTAAGTACACGCCACAAGGCTACAATGATAAGTAAGTTAGCACCTACTAATTTCACTTTATCAAAAAGGGTAGGGAAGAGCACTACGAAAATACTAAAGAAGGCTATAGAGTAGCAGTTTTTAGTGTCAGTAAGTTCATTCCACCGGTCTATTTGATGAAGTAATAATAAAGAAAGAAAGAGTAATACAAAAGTACTCATTAAAACAGTGAGATGAGACACGTCACTGAGAGGAAGTTGTAGTATTTTAAATTGAAATAGCCCATCACCTATCAATAGTGCTAATAGCACAATGATAAATGTGATGGGCTTTGTATTTTCAAAACGTACTGATAGCATTAGTTACTAATAGTTAAAATATTACCAGCTACTGAAACATTATAATTTAGTAAAGGATAAGGTTTGGCAATTTGCCCAATAGCAATAGGAGCCCCTGATATTAAATTGTAAACTGTTTTACCACAAGAACATTTGGCAAAAGTATAGTCGTGACCAGTCTTCTCATAGCTATTTTCATCTTCTATAGCCCTTATGCCAAACAGGCGACTATGACACTCTTGTAAATTATGATTAGGACAAGTAGCCTCCCAAGCACGATATCCTCCATTACTATAACAAGTCACAAAAAATCCTTTAATACCTCCGTAGGGTATAAAAACCGTATTCATAGGTGTTTTTAAGCTGTTATAGAGAGGTAAACTTATATCGATAGTATAGGTGAAATGTACTTCTCCTAAGTTAGGGTTACGCGTTTGTCGCTCTTTCTCACAAGAAAGTAGTCCAATCAAAAATATTACATATATCAGTCTATACATCTTGTTACCTATTATTTAGCTTAAAATTGATACCCTACTCCCATTGAGAGTGTTCTATTTTTAAAGTCGTAAGAATTAGCAATGCCCGTACTAATGAGGCTTGCCTCATCGCCTTCAAAGATATTAGTGAGTCCTTGTACCCAACGTATTTCGAAAAACCAACCTGCATCAGTAGTGTAACCTATCCCTGCAGTCATAGCTACATCTATAATGTCTATGGCATCTGATTTTACACGAGTTACGGGTTCTGTACCATTGAAGTAGAAATTAGGCTGGTCAAC
Organism: Capnocytophaga sp. oral taxon 902; assembly: GCF_013394735.1. NCBI lineage: Bacteria > Pseudomonadati > Bacteroidota > Flavobacteriia > Flavobacteriales > Flavobacteriaceae > Capnocytophaga > Capnocytophaga sp. oral taxon 902. The sequence goes on along the minus strand of NZ_CP058261.1, from coordinate 198,825 downwards.
GCGATATTCTATCTGAGGACCTACGTGCAAATTAATACCCTTCCCTACATTGAATCGTGCCATTACAGGAGCCGAAATATAATCAAGAGCCAAAGTAGCATTCCCATATCTATCAGATTTTATTTGTGCACCACGACGATTGTAGATACCTTCTATCTGTAAAGAGAACAATTTAGATAGGGGAAACTCTAAAGTAACCCCAGCATAATAACCGTGATATGGTTTAAAACTTGCCTCACTACTTACATCTCCTTTTAAGGTAGCATAATTGTACCCTGCTTTCACTCCTATGTATTGTGCTTTTACATTGTAAAAAGCAAACAAACATATGGCTAATAATACTATTCTTCTCATTGTTTATTATTTTTAGATGTTAGTCGTTTGTTGTTAATACTATAATTTTTTGGTAGAGATAATCTTCACGGGACAGGCTTTTTGTGCTTTCTCACAATCCTCAAAAATACTATCGTCATAACTTTTTAGGGTGAAGAAGCCTTTCTTTTCAGTGGAACGTAATAACACGCTCTTGCCATCTTTTTTCGACATCTGGAACTGCTCAGGAGCCATCTCTACGCAGTAGTTACAGCCGATGCATTTTTCACGCTGTAAGGTTACTATTACCATATTAAACTAAATCTGCTAATCTGCTAATTGATATTTGTTTTTACTATTTTATACAGTTTATCTGATAACCTTATTCTGAAATTGGTTTTGATAGTACAAGAATCACCTTTCTTAGCTCTTTCAGCAGGAGTATCGTTTACCATCATTGAGGTCAGCTCTATTTCTTGAACGCCTGTTGAAGGTCCAGTGATGAGCAACTTGTCGCCTATCTTTATATCAAAAGCTTCAATAGCAAACTCTGCAATACCAGTCTTAGGAAAATAGTGTTTGCCTTGCCCAATGTACACTTTCTTTTGGGTAGCATTAGAGCCTGGGTTCTCGCTCCATTCACCGAGTTTTTGCCCTAAATAATATCCACTCCAGAAACCGCGATTGTACACCGTTTTGAGGGCTTCTATCCAGCCTTCAAATTTTTCTTTACTGTATGTGCCTGCGTAATAAGCATCTATTGCTTCTCGGTAGGTGCGAATAACGGTAGCCACATACTCAGGAGCGCGCCCACGTCCTTCAATCTTTAATACCTTTGCCCCTGTGTCGATTACTTGGTCTAGGAAGTCAATCGTGCAGAGGTCTTTAGGCGACATCATATACTCGTTATCCAATTCTATTTCAAAACCGCTTTCTTGGTCGATTACAGTGTATTTCTTGCGGCAGTTTTGCTTGCAAGCTCCGCGATTGGCTGAGGAATTGTGTGAGTGCAAACTCAGGTAGCACTTGCCTGATACCGCCATACAAAGCGCCCCGTGTCCAAATATTTCTATTTCTACCAAATTGCCCGAAGGTCCTTTGATTTGCTCTTTTTCTATCTGCTCACATATCTTCTTGATTTGTCGCAAGCTCAATTCACGGCTCATTACCATTGTATCAGCAAACATCGCGTAGAAGCGCACGGTTTCAATATTAGTGATATTGATTTGAGTAGAGATATGCACCTCCATTCCTATTTGTCGAGCATAAGCTATGACTGCCTGATCCATAGCTATTACAGCTGTAAGACCTGCTTTTTTGGCAGCGTCTAATAGTGTTTTGATGATAGATAGGTCGTGGTCGTAAATAATAGTATTAAGGGTGAGATAAGTGCGAATGCCCTTAGGAGCACAACGACGCGCTATTTCATCAAGGTCGCCAATCGTAAAGTTGATACTTGCCCTTGCGCGCATATTCAGCTGGTCTACCCCAAAGTACACTGAGTCGGCACCATTGTCTATTGCCGCTTGTAGCGACTCAAAATTACCAGCTGGTGCCATTAGTTCAATTTTTCCTGAATGAGTCATTATATAGTGAGTGAGGGGGCAAAGATACGAAAATAAAGTAGAATTTGAAAATTGTAATGCATAAAATTAAGTAAATAGCGAAAATACTCTTAATATGCTAACTTGTCAGTGAAGTAAAATATTAATGTTCTTCTAGCTTCTCTGTTAGTTCAAACCAGCGTTCGGTCTTTTCCTCTATGGCAGTAAGTGTCTCTTGCAAGGCTACTGATTGTTCTTGTATTTCATTACTGCTAAGACTTCCTTCGGCAAAAGTAGCTTCTATAGCAGTTTTTTTCTCTTCTAACTGCGCTATTTCTTTTTCCAATCGGTTGTATTCCTTCTGCTCGTTGAACGATAAACCTTTCGTTCCGTCCTTGCGCCAAGTGTTTTTGGTGGCTTCTTTCTTGGGAGTATCGTCTGTCGGAGGAACGCTCTCTTCGTACACGCGGTAATCGGTGTAGTTACCAGGGAAATCCTCTACTTCGCCATTGCCTTTGAAGACAAAAAGGTGGTCTACTATTTTATCCATAAAATAGCGGTCGTGCGATACTACCACCAAGCACCCTGGATAGTCTAACAAAAAGTCTTCTAATACGTTCAGAGTAACAATATCGAGGTCATTCGTAGGCTCGTCTAAAATCAGAAAATTGGGGTTTTGAATGAGTACAGTACATAGGTATAAGCGTTTGAGTTCCCCTCCACTGAGTTTCTCTACATAGTCGTATTGCTTTTTATGGTCGAAGAGAAAGCGTTCCAATAGCTGTCCTGCTGAGAGAGTGCGCCCTTTAAGTAGAGGAATGTAATCGCCATACTTTTGTATCACTTCTATTACCTTTTGTCCTTGTTGTACCTCAATACCATCTTGGGTATAGTACCCGAACTTAATAGTGTCTCCCACTACTATTTTACCACTATCAGGCGTGATAGTCGAGGTGAGCAAGTTGAGAAAGGTGGATTTGCCCGTGCCGTTCTTACCTATAATTCCCACTCGTTCGCCCCGCAAGAAATTATAATTGAACTTATTGAGCACGCGCAAGTCTCCGAAGCTCTTGCTCACATTGTGAAACTCCACCGTCTTGCTTCCCAATCGCTCCATATTGATTTCGAGCTGTACCGAGTGCTCCTTCCGACGCTTGTGGGCTGCCTCCTTTATCTTATAAAAATCGTCTATACGCGATTTCGATTTGGTAGTCCGTGCCTTAGGTTGCCTACGCATCCAGTCGAGTTCCTTTACATAAAGGTTTTTAGCCTTCTCTACCGATGCCTGCTCTTGTGCTAATCGCTGTTCTTTTTTCTCTAAGAAATAGGAATAGTTCCCTTTGTAGCTGAATAGTTCGCCATTGTCCAATTCCAGGATTTCATTGCATACGCGTTCTAAAAAATAACGGTCGTGCGTAACGATAAAGAGTGTGAGGTTTTCTTTGGCAAAGTACTGTTCTAACCATTCAATCATTTCTAAGTCGAGGTGGTTCGTAGGTTCGTCCAATATCAGCAAGTCAGGTTTGCTAATAAGTACATTGGCTAAGGCGAGGCGCTTTTTCTGTCCTCCCGAAAGGTTTTTTACTTTCTGTTGAAGGTTGTCTAATTTTAGGCGGAAGAGTATTTGTTTGTATTGTGTTTCAAAATCCCAGGCATTATGGCGTTCCATCTGTTCAAAAGCCTTTTGATAAGCCATTTCGTTTTCAGGGTGCTGTAAAGCGTGTTCGTACTCCTGAATCAATCGTAAAATAGGATTGTCGGTTGCAAAAATAGTCTCTTCTACCGTGAGTTCTTCGTTAAAAGAGGGATTTTGTGAGAGAAAACCTATATGTATGCCCTTGCGGAATACTACTTGTCCGCTATCGGGTTGGTCTTTGCCTGCAATAATATTGAGTAAAGTAGTCTTTCCTGTACCATTTTTAGCGATAAAGGCTATTTTTTGGTCTTTATTGATACCAAAAGAGATGTTTTCAAGGATTATGCGTTCGCCAAAGGCTTTTGATATATTTTCTACGGATAGTAAGTTCATTTAATTTAGATAATAAATTAAAATTAATTTGTGATGTTTCTATCTGCTTGGCTATACGCCCAAGGGGCTCCGTTGTTCTCTATATTAGTCATCATCACATTGAGTTCGGTAGGGGCTGCCGATTCTTCCATTACCAAATACTGCCTCATATCCATAATAATAGATAACGGACTGATGCTCACAGGGCAGACCTCCACACAAGCATTGCAAGTGGTACAAGCCCATAGTTCTTCAGGAGTAATGTAGTCGCCTAAAAGTTGTTTGCCATCGGGTTCAAAAGTACCGTGTTTGTCGATATTGCGCCCTACCTCTTCTAAGCGGTCACGTGTTTTCATCATAATCGCGCGAGGAGAAAGCTTTTTACCGGTGAGGTTCGCCGGACATTCATCAGTACAACGCCCGCACTCGGTACAAGTATAGGCGTTCATCAGCTGTAACCAAGTGAGGTCGGTCACGTCCGAAGCTCCAAACTTATCAGGAGGGGCTGTGTCTTGTGGTGTTGCAAAAGGGTCGGCATTGGGGTCTAACATTAGTTTCACCTCTTGTGTTACCGCTGGGTTTACCTTAGAAGCTCCTAACGGACGAATAGGTGCGTAGTACGTATTAGGGAAAGCTAACAGTATGTGTAGATGTTTGGAGTAATATAAGTAGTTTAAAAAGCATAAAACCCCAGTAATGTGTAACCACCAACAACTGCGTTCTACAACTATAAGAGTGCTTACCGAAGCGTTTCCTAACAAGGGGCGTAACCATTCGCTCACAGGAAAAGAACCTGCTTGCACATAGTGGGTTACGTGTAATGTTTGTAGCTGACCATCGGCAGCGTTCATCAGTAGGAAAAGACTCATCATTGCCATTTCGGCATAAAGGATATTGCTTGCATCTTTTTTTGCCCACCCTCTGATTTCTGCCTTGCGAAAGCGTGGTAGTTTTAGTACGTTTCTCCTTATCCAAAATACGGTTACTGCTACAATCACTAAGAGAGCTAATACCTCAAAAGAAGCTATCAAGAAGTTGTAAAACACCCCTAAGAAGGCAAATATGCGGTGGGTTCCTATGATACCGTCAGTAATAATCTCTAAAAGTTCGATGTTGATAATCAAGAAACCTGCATATACAATAATATGCAACACACCCACTATGGGGCGTACCAACATTTTCCGTTGCCCTAAAGCGAGCCACAACATATTTTTGAGTCGCTCTTTGCGGTTGCCAGAAGTGTCTTCCGGCTTGCCTAAACGAATATTCCTAATGAGTTTCCGTAGATTATAAATAAAAAAGCCTCCTCCTATACAGAGAAGTATTATAAATACTATGTTAGGAAAGAAGCTCATCAATACAGTTTATTCTCCTTTTTCTTCGTCTTGAGGCTCGTATGTTTTAGCTTTTTTACCAAAAACGGAGAAATGAAGATAACGCTTAGGATTTAAACGAAGGTCTTGTAAGAGCAATTCGAGCTGTTTAGCCGATTTGTCTAAATCTTTATAGAGCGTTTCGTCTTTTAGTAATTTTCCAATAGTACCCTTGCCGCTTTCTACTTCAGCCAAAAGAGTATTGAGGTTGTTAAGAGTTGTTTGTGCATTGGCAATTACTTTATTGAGTTCAGCTTCCGAAAGCTGTCCTGATACTTTTGATAGATCAGTAGTGATTTTATTAGCATTGCTTAAAGTAGTATTCAAATTGGCTTGATTAGCTACCAACATCTTATTGAGGTTTACTGATGCCTGATTTAGGTTGTGCATTGTCGCGCTCAGTTCGGCAATGGCAATTTTTAAATTGTTAGTAGTTTTAGCATCTAAAACACTGTTCACTCCTGTAAGAGTGGTATCGGCTTGTCCTAAAAGGCGATTGAGTTTGTCTTGTGTAGGTTTGATTGACGAAGAGATAGAGGCGAGCATATCTTCTTGTACACGTGCTTCTAATACATCTCCCGATACGGCTATAGGAGCATTATCGAAGGCGGGAATAATTTGCAGTCCTGCACCTCCAAGCAAACTGTTGTAAAGCTCGGCTACACTATTCTTAGAGAACTTAAAATCGTCTGAACACTCCATCGTGATTTTTATCTTGGCACTTTTCTCTTCTAAGTCCACTGCTTCCACACTCCCTACTTTCACCCCATTCACAGTGATTTGTGTACCTGTTTTTAACCCTCCTGAATGAGGAAAATAAGCGTAATAAGTATTCGTTTTATTAAATAATGATTTAGACTTTAAGAAGTTAAAGCCTATATAAAAAGCGGCAATACCCGCCACAACTATAATAGCTGTTTTTATTTCTCTGGATAGTTTCATCAGTTTCTATTTGAATAAGTTTACTTTTCTATTTGTTTAGCTCTTTCTACTGTAATGCGTTTCTTTTGGTAAAAAGCTACGATATAAGCATCTTTATACCCTTTTTTTTTTGCTTTGTTCAGTAGCTCAAGGGCTTCTCTGTGCTTCGAAGTATCACCATAGTAATACACATATACACGCCCGTCTTTTTCAACCGATATAGGCGAGAGTCCTTTGAAATTAAAAGCCTTTGTTTCTAAATTTTTAGGGCTTGATGATATCTGTACTTTATAGCTCAAATCGCTGTTGTTGATAGTGCTATTACTTGTACTTTGTCTCGGGGTATTACTTTTTTCTCTTACTTGTGAAATACTGTCGTCAGGGGTAGTATAAGAACTTTTGTCTTCTATCCATTTCTTGTAAGCGAGTATCGCCTCAGCAATGTTCTCTGCAAACTCTTCTTGCCCCTTAGCCGAGGTGAGGAATTTGCGTTCCTCGTTGTTAGTAAGGAATGCTGTTTCTATAAGAATACTGGGCATATAGGTTTGGTGCAAGACGATGAATCCCGCTTGGCGCACGCCTCTGTTAGTGCGTTTCATCACTCCTGTGAGTTGGTTTTGCACTAACTTAGCTAGCTGAATGCTCTGCTCCAAGAACTCTTCTTGCATAATAGATAGCCCTATTACCGATTCAGGTGAGTTGATATTGTACTTAGCGTATTTCTTTTTGTAATCATCTTCCAAGTAGATTACCGAGTTTTCAGCTTTGGCAACCTCAAAGTTCTGCTGGTTGGCGTGTAGCCCTAATACATATGTTTCCGCACCGTCTACTTGTGTTTCGTGAGCGTTGCAGTGTACTGAAACGAATACATCGGCTTTGTTCCTATTGGCAATAGCTCCACGCTCATAAAGGTCAATTAGCACATCGGTTTTGCGAGTGTAAATCACCTTTATGTCAGGGTAAGCCTCTAACTTTTTGCCTACTAATAATACTATTTTCAGCACCACATCTTTCTCAAAGATGTTTTTCTGTACTACTTTACCGGGGTCTTTACCTCCGTGACCCGCATCTAAAACTACTTTAAACACAGGGTTCTTCTGTCCATAAAACAGACTAAAAGTACTACTGCATAGTGAAAAAAGAAGAATGTATATAAATTTCATTAATATATGTTCTGCTTAAAATTGGTGCAAAGGTAATTATTTTACTCGAATATACAAAAAGCGTGACGTTAAAGTTTCATTTTTAAAGGAATAAAGGAGGTTATCTGCAATAAATAACCTCCTTATTCTATCAATATATCAAGCAAATTTTATTTTGATTTACCTTGATTTGCCACGCTGTTGATAGCGGCTGCAATAGCTTCTTGGTCGCCTAAATAATAATGTTTGATAGGTTTTAAATTAGCATCGAGTTCATATACCAAAGGTACTCCCGTTGGGATATTGAGCTTTAAGATTTCTTCTTTTGAAAGCCCGTCGAGGTATTGTACCAAAGAACGCAAGCTGTTACCGTGTGCTGCGATAATCACACTCTTGCCTGCTTTAATGTCTGGCGCAATTTCGTTAAACCATATAGGCAACATACGGTCATAACAATCTTTCAAACTTTCGCCTGCTGTTTTTTCTTCTTTGGTAAGTGAAGCGTAACGACGGTCGTGTGAGGGGTGACGTTCGTCCGATTCTTCAATAAGTGGAGGACGAACATCGTAAGAGCGTCTCCACAAAAGTACTTGGTCTTCACCGTATTTAGCAGCAGTTTCAGCTTTGTTCAAACCTTGTAGCGCCCCGTAACTCTTTTCATTGAGTCTCCAGCTTTTGTGTGTAGGCACCCAAAGGTCGCCCATTGCCTCCAAAGCATTGTTCAAGGTTTTGATAGCTCTTTTGAGCACTGAAGTATAGGCAACATCAAATTTGAAGCCTTCTTCTTTCATTACGCGTCCTGCTTCACGTGCTTCTTGTACGCCTTGCTCTGTTAAATCTACATCTTGCCACCCTGTGAATAAGTTGAGCTTGTTCCATTCACTTTGCCCGTGGCGTAAAAGTACTACTTTATACATATATATTTAATTAATTTTATTTTTATTCTTCTCCTTCTTTTTTACCCAAACCTCTGAGGAAATTGCCTATTTGTTTTTTGGCTTCTTTTTTAGCCTCTTCTTTGGCTTTCTCTTTCACTTTAGTCATTGTGCTGTCTTTGTTCTTCATCAGTCCTCCCACGGTTTTGGTTATTTCGCTTGCTGTACCCGAACTTGTTTTACCTCCTAAAGCCTTTTGTAGTGCGTCAGTGCCTTTAGTGGTAAGGTTGTTAATTTGGTTTTTAGCTATTTGGGTAGCCAAATTTTTTACTACGGCTTTAGCATCGGTGCTTACTTGTGGTTTTTTGAAAGTTCCACCTACGGTTGCTACCACAGGCAAGTTGTTTATCTTTTTCTGGTTTTCAGGAGTCAGTTTTGCTAACAAACCTTCTGCTTCTTTACCCAACATTTGAGGCGGTACATTAAAGGTGAGCTTGTAATTCATCTGTTGGTCAAATCCGTGAGAACCAGCTACCTCTATGGCTACATCTTTATATTTGATAGTAAAAGGCTTGATTTTTACTTTTCCATCTTCAAAATCAACCGCTGCTTTCACATCTTTTAGGTTGAGATTGGCTAAATTTAAACCTGTAAATTGGCTGTCTAAGGCTGAGAGTAGAGGAGAACCGTGGCTGTCAATCTTAGAGTCGATAAGTGCTGCAAATAGGTCGCCCGAGATACTGTTAATTTGAGGAGTTAAATCGTTTTTCAAATTACCTTTTACGTTGATAACCGTATTCACTTTCCCTTGTACAACTTTCGCAATAGGCGCTATCTTTTCGAGCATAGTAATTTGCGTAAAAGCATCGGATATGTTAAGGCGGTTGAGGTTTAAATCTACGTCAAAGGTAGGTACTTTTTCTTTGGTCGATACATCTCCTGCAAGAGCTATATTTCCTCCAAAAATATCCGATTTTAAGTTCTCTAAGGTTACTTTTTGGTCTTTTATAATCAGTTTGCCCGATACATTACTCAATTTCAAATTGTCGTATAACACCGTATTGGCTTTTGCAGTAAGCGCACAATCTAAGAAAGCTGGTACTTTTATAGCCGCTTCTTTTGTAGAGGTCTTATTAGCTTTAGGTGCTTCTTTGGTTTCTTGTTTTGCAGGAGCAGACGATTCTGTTGCGGGTTGCATAAAATCGTTTACTACTAACTTGTTCGAAGATAGATTAAAGTTTCCTTTGAGGATTTCTTTTCTGAAAGCAAAACCGTACAGATTATCTATCGTTCCAGTAAGGTGTAAGTCGCTATCACCTGTGCGAGCATCAAATTTTGAAAGCCCAATGTGCGACGGATTAAAGGCTACGTTTAAGTTATCAATATGGAAAGGTTTTACAAACTCCTCACCTGCATATACAAACTGAGAAAGCGACAAATTACCTTGCGCTTTAATTTTTTGATAATTCTTAGCCTCTACTGATTTCATATCCAATTGTGTCGCTATATCAGCACGTAAGATTCCTGCCAACTTCTTGTTTAACGAAATAGGGTATGCTTGCGATAAGTTTGCCAAGTTGATAGTCCCTTTTACTGCCATATCCACAAACGGGTTTACTACCACATTGCTCACATTGGCACGAGCCGAAAAATGGTCTTGGTCGATACTCATCGTAAATTTGTTGAGGTTCACTTTGGTATCGTTGGTAATACCCGTAGCGTTGTTTACTTTTAGGTCGATAGTGATGTCACGTACCGTTTTAGGCAGGTTCGGATATTTAAAAGAAGCATTGTCTGCATACATTTCAAGTCCGAAAGTAGGGATTTTATCACCTACCATATCACCTTTGGCAAAACCTTTCAGAGTCAGATTTCCTGTGGTATTTACATTCTCAATGCTTTTAGAGTACTCTTCGGGAATGAGCGCTAAAAAGTTTTGAAATGAATTGGTAGGGGTGCTAAAAGTAAGGTCGTAATGTTGTCCTTCCTCCAATAACTGAATAAAACCATCGAATACCAAATCCAAACGATTTACAGTAGCTTTGTTTTGCTTGAAAGTATATTTCTGATTTTTGAGGTCGATGCCCAAAATAGCCTGCAAGGTGATAGGCACTCGCTTCATAAAAGTGCTCTTACCCATTGCAAAAGTTAGGTTGGCTTTCGTCTGAGTGTCTAAGTCCAATACCTCTTCGGCAAAGTTTCCTTTCCCGCTGTGGTAAATATCGGCTGCTTCCATAAAGAGGTTGCCGTCGTCCATTTTGAAAGTAAATTTCAGATTTTCTACATTGTACCGCTGAATATCTAGCTTGATAGGTGCTGACTCTTCCTCAGGTTTATCCGAAGGAATAGCGATATCATAGTTGCCTTCTCCCTCCTTGTTAAGGTGTATATACACCGAAGCATCTTTCACATTAGCTCCTAACAAATTGTAGTTGCCCGCTAATAAATCTTTGATGCTAAGCGTTACATCTATGTGTTTAGCAGCAAAAAGTGTATCACCTACGAAAGGCTCTTTGTTTACCAAAACAAAATCGTTGAGGGTAACACGTGCCTTAGGAAAGTTTTTAAACAGACTAATATCAACATCTTGCAATCCGATGTTCGCCTTTAAGTTTTCATTTGCCATCTCAATAACCTTTTCCTTGATAGTATCTTTAAAGAAAAAAGGAAGAGCAATCATTGCGATGATGAGGAGCAGTAGGGTTATACCTCCCCATTTCAGTATTTTTTTAGCTATTTTCATTCGTGTTTTAGCAATTATGTTTTCTGAGTGCAAAGATACGAAATAATTAACAATTAGCAATAAATTCTGAAATAATTATTTTGTTCATTGTTTTTATAGTCTACCAGAATTGGTCTGCAAGTTTTCATCTTGCACTTTACCAAAGTTGAAATCCACCAACATCCTCTTTTTTAACTCTCTCTTAGCTTTAACTTCCCTTTGCTTTAACGCCACTTTTTCTTCGTTCATTGTTCGTTCATTGTTCGTTCATTGTTCGTTCATTGTTCGTTCATTGTTCGTTCATTGTTCGTCTTTTCTTCGTCTTTTGTTCGTTCATTGTTCGTTCATTGTTCGTTCATTGTTCGTTCATTGTTCGTCTTTTCTTCGTCTTTTGTTCGTTCATTGTTCGTTCATTGTTCGTCTTTTCTTCGTCTTTTCTTCGTCTTTTGTTCGTCATTTGTTCGTCTTACTTTTTCCGTTATTACACTCCCTCTCCTTGGGAGAGGGTTGGGGAGAGGATATTATCTTCATCTTACTTTTTCCGTTATTACGCTCCCTCTCCTTGGGAGAAGTCTCCGAATAGGAGAGTATGTGACTGGGGAGAGGATATTTTGTCCGCTGATTCTTCGTTAGAGGTTTAGAGGAAATTTTATTAATCATTTTTGTTCAATTTCTACACCCAAGCTATACTTCTTTTACTTCACTAATTTAGTGTGTTTTATCTAATATGCTAATTTTCAAATTTGCTAATTTGCTAATTTCTCTCTATTTTTGCATTCTTATAAAGTCTTATAACGAAAAAATGGAGCAGATAAGTGTATTCGATATGCTAAAAATAGGGGTAGGTCCTTCCAGCTCTCATACTTTAGGTCCTTGGCGTGCTGCTGAGGCTTTCCTTAAAGAATTGAGAGAGAAGCACCTCCTAACCCGCACAACCAAAGTGCACGTAGATTTATACGGCTCACTCTCTCTCACAGGCAAAGGTCACGCTACCGATTTGGCAGTAATGTTAGGTCTCAGTGGTGCCGACCCTGAGTATGTGCCTATTGAGAGTTTAGATGTGATTATTACGGCTATTACTAATAATCAAGAGCTATATTTGGGCAATGAGTGCATCATTAGCTTCAATCCTAAGGAAGACATTATTTTCAATAGAGATTTTTTGCCTTTTCACCCCAATGGTCTTACTTTTACAGCTGAAGGCGAGGGGTTCAGTTATGTTTCTACTTTCTACTCAGTAGGAGGTGGTTTTATAGTAAAAGAAGGAGAACAAGCAACAGTCAAGGAAGATACTCAGCAAAACTTTCCTTTCCCTATTGATAAAGCTGAGCAGCTCATTAGCTATTGTTGCCAAGAAGGAAAGAAAATATCCGAAATCGTCTATGAAAACGAAAAAGCCTTGCGTACTGAGGAGCAAATCCATAGCGAACTAATGCGTATATGGCATACTATGTTAGAATGTACTTATATAGGTTGTCATACCGAGGGCGTACTCCCTGGCGGTTTACACGTGCGCCGTCGTGCTTATGATATCCACAAGAACCTCATAGGGGTAGTCACCTACGATAGTCCAGAGAATTGGCTGAACTCTATCAAGAAAACGAATATCAAATTTCGCGAAATCCTTAAATGGGTAAGTTGTTTTTCGCTGGCAGTTAATGAAGTGAATGCTTCGTTGGGGCGTGTAGTTACGGCACCTACCAATGGTAGTGCAGGGGTGATTCCCGCCGTGTTACTCTACTACATAACTATCGAAAACCAACAAGCTACCGAGGAGCAAATCCAGCAATTTCTATTGGTAGCGGGCGAAATAGGCAGTCTCTTCAAAAAAGGGGCAACCATTTCAGCAGCTATGGGCGGTTGTCAAGCCGAAATAGGTGTATCTTCGGCAATGGCGGCAGGTGCGCTCTGCGAACTCTTGGGTGGTTCTCCTGAGCAGGTACTCATCGCTGCCGAAATAGCAATGGAACACCACTTGGGGCTTACTTGCGACCCTATTGGCGGATTGGTGCAAATCCCTTGTATCGAGCGCAATGCTATGGGGGCAATCAAAGCAATTAACGCTGCCGAATTGGCTATCGAAACCGACCCTAAGAATGCGAAAGTACCTTTAGACAAGGTTATCAATACAATGTGGCAAACTGCCAAAGATATGAACTCTAAATACAAAGAAACCTCAGAAGGGGGCTTAGCAGTAGCTGTAAATATGGCTGACTGCTAATCTAACGACTAATAACTAACAATTAATGACAATAAACTGTAAAGGAGAGCTTCTCTCTATGGATACCCCGCGAGTGATGGGAATCCTTAATCATACCCCCGACTCTTTCTACGAAGGAAGTCGTGTAACCGAAAAAACACTCTTACAACGCGCAGAAACAATGCTCGCTCACGGCGCAGATTTTATTGATGTGGGTGGTTATAGCACCCGCCCCAATGCCCCGAAGTCTCACAAACCGAAGAACTCAGTAGGGTAGTGCCGGTAGTGCGCTCTTTGATGCAACATTTCCCCGAGATACGTATCTCGGTAGATACTTTCCGCAGTGAGGTAGCACGCCAATCGCTTTTAGAAGGAGCTTGTATTATCAACGATATTTCTGCCGGACTCTTAGATGAGCAGATGTTGGCTACAGTAGCGCAATTTCAGGTGCCTTATATTGCGATGCACCTCGTAGGTACACCCCAAACAATGCAACAGCACACCGATTATAAGGATATCATCAGTGATATGCGCTACTATTTTTCTGAGCGCAAAGCTTTAGCTTTGCAAGCGGGGATTAACGATTTTATAGTAGATGTAGGCTTTGGTTTCTCTAAAACCTTAGACCAGAATTATGAAGTGTTGAAGCACTTAGAGCTATTCCATAGCTTTGGTTGTCCGCTATTGGTAGGCTTTTCCCGCAAGTCGATGTTGTACAAATTGTTAAACACTGACCCTGCTGGTGCGCTGAATGCTACGACAGTAGTCAATACCATAGCCCTGATGAAAGGGGCACACATTTTGCGGGTACACGATGTAAAAGAAGCTAAAGAATGTGTAACACTCTTTGAAAAAATACAATGAAACTATTCGATATTTTAGACTTTACAATCGTCGATGCGATTGATATAGTGCTGTTTGCAGCCCTCTTGTACTACCTCTACCGATTGATTCGAGGCACGGTAGCCATTAATATTTTTATGGGTATTGTGATTATCTACTTGATATGGAAGATTACCGAAGCTTTGCAAATGCAGTTGCTTAGTAGTATATTAGGTCAGTTCATTGGGGTAGGAGTCTTCGCACTGATAGTTGTATTCCAGCAGGAAATACGTCGCTTCTTGCTCACCATTGGTTCTACCAATATCACTGCGCGCAACAAGTTACACCGTGCTTTTCACTTCTTCAAAGAGAAGGAAATTCTGCTTAATATTGAGAGTTTGATAAATGTATGTCAGAAGTTAGCCAGTACCAATACAGGGGCGCTTATCGTTTTGGAACACAATATGCCTCTCGACTTTGTAACCCAAACTGGCGACAAGGTGAATATAGAGTTCTCCGAGCCTATTATCGAAAGTATCTTTTATAAGAATAGTCCGCTACACGATGGAGCCATTGTGATAAAGGGTAATCATATTATAGCTACAAGGGTAATACTGCCTGTTGCAAGTGAAATCAATTTGCCTAAACGCTATGGTTTACGTCATCGTGCTGCCATTTCTATCACCGAAAAAACAGACGCTACTGCCTTAGTCGTTTCTGAAGAAACCGGACACATTTCCTACTTCAAGAATGGCGCCTTTGTAAAGTTCAAGAATAACGATGAACTCATCAAAGCTGTACAATCCGATTTTTAATTGCTTGTTGCGCTACAACCTTTTTCAGATAGCGAGCTTCAAGCATTCACTGGCTTCGGGGCTTCTATGGCTAATCGTTAAATTTGCTAATTTCCAAATTATCTAATTTTCAAACTAAATCCTTTCTCTCCCCCTAAAAATCCCTCTAACACATCACCTGCTGCTACTTTCCCTGCACCTTTAGGTGTTCCCGTAAAGATAAGGTCGCCTTTGCGAAGGGTAAAGTATTGTGATACCTCCGAGATGATAACGTCAAAGCTTCTAAGCATTTGTGTCGTATTGCCCTTTTGTACAGTAGAGCCATTTTTATCTAAGTGAAACTGAATAGAGGAAGAATTCTCAAAAGTTTCTTTAGAGACAAACTTTCCTACGATAGCTGAGCCATCAAAAGACTTCGCCAGCTCCCACGGTAGTCCTTTTTGGCTCAAATCCGCTTGCAGGTCGCAAGCGGTAAAGTCAATGCCCACCGCAATCTCGTCGTAATATTTATGTGCAAATTTTTCCGAAATACACTTTCCATTCTGGTTGATTTTCAGTACTAATTCTATTTCGTAATGCAAATCCTGTGTAAAATCAGGAAGGTAGTAAGGAATTTCGAGATTATGAATAGCCGTATCAGGCTTCATAAATACCACTATGGGCTGAACCGTTGTTTTATCAAATTTTTCGATAGTCTCGTGGTAATTTTTACCTATACAAATAATTTTCATATTTATTTTAATGTGAGTTTGATATAAAAATACTATTTTTCAGTCGCTTTTACGTTGTTACAATTCCTTTTTATAGGAATAAGGTCTATGAGGCAAAAAGCGCCTTTCTTTTATTTATAATTTGGTTTTCTTTCCTTTGGGAAGGGTTTTATTTTATAAAATCTGTGAGAGGTTTTAAAGTAACAAAACACCTATTTGTTCAATTTAAAAAATAGTTTATTGTGATAAGAATACGCTTCATATGCAATGATTTCCCATTACTGAAATATAGCTTATAGATTGCAAAAGTAAAAATAAAAACTGTATTATGTTTGTAAATTAAAAAAAAAGTAATACATTTGCCCGAGTTTTTTGTAACAAAACAAAAAACGATTGTGAAGTAAAACGAATAATATCATTTTAAGATATAACCAATGAAAAAAGAAGATATTTTAGAAGACTATGGCATCGCTGTTCTCAGTAGGGAATGTAGCTTGATGGGAAGAAAAGAAGTGCTTAGTGGTAAAGCAAAATTTGGTATTTTTGGAGAAGGAAAAGAAGTACCTCAATTAGCTTTAGCAAGAGCCTTTCGAGATGGTGATTTCCGAAGTGGTTATTACCGCGATCAAACTCTTATGATGGCTCTCGGGGTGCATACAGTAGAGAATTTCTTTGCAGGAATATATGCACACGCTGATATAGAGGCAGACCCCACCAGTGCTGGACGCCAAATGGGTGGACACTTTGCTACTCATAGTTTAGATGAAGAGGGAAATTGGAAAGATTTATTAAAACAAAAGAATAGCAGTAGCGATATATCGTGTACTGCAGGGCAGATGCCTCGTTTATTAGGTTTAGCACAAGCCTCTAAAGTGTATCGTGAGTTACCGAATGCTGAAAGTAAAGGCTTCTCAAATCACGGTAATGAAGTAGCTTGGGGTACTATTGGTAATGCAAGCACCAGTGAAGGTCACTTTTTTGAAATCCTCAATGCAGCAGGGGTAATGCAAGTGCCTTTAGTAATGTCTGTTTGGGACGATGAGTATGGTATTTCTGTTCCTAAAGAATATCATACCATTAAACAAAGTATTTCTGAAGCATTAAAGGGCTTTGTGCGAGACAAAAAACATAAAGGTTTTGAACTATTTGTCGTAAAAGGTTGGGATTACCCGACCTTATATGAAACTTATCAAAAAGCAAGTAAGATAGCTCGTGAACAACATATACCTATATTGATACACGTTCTTGAACTTACTCAACCTCAAGGTCACTCTACATCTGGTTCACACGAGCGTTATAAAAGTCCTGAACGACTTCAATGGGAAAAAGATTTTGATTGTATTTCCAAAATGCGTGAATGGATATTAGCGGAAGGTTATGCTACTGAAGAAGAATTGCTAGCTATAGAACAACAGGCTAAGAAACGTGTGAATGAAGGAAAGAAAAAAGCTTGGGAAGCTTATATTAAACCTATTGAACAAGAGAGGAAAGAACTTACTGCTCTTCTTGCTTCATTATTAATAAATACAAATAATAGTACTATAAAAGAAAAAGTAGAAAGCCTATCCAAATCTCTTCTTAAAGTGGCCTTACCTAATCGCAAAGATGTGTTGAGCACTGCCAGAAAAGCCTTACGTTTATTATTACCTGAAGGTGAAAATAGAATACTTCCCTTACAGAATTGGATAAAGAGCTATATAAAAGAAAACGAACCCAAATATAGTCGATTTCTTCATACTGAAAATAAACAAAATCCTATCCATATAGAAGAAGTACTCCCCACCTATGATACATCAAAAGAACTTGTTGATGGACGTATTGTACTGAGAGAGAATTTTGATGCCTTACTTTCTAAATATCCTAATTTATTGATATTTGGTGAGGACGTAGGGAACATAGGTGATGTAAACCAAGGATTAGAAGGATTACAGAAAAAACACGGAGCTATAAAAGTAGCTGACACAAGTATTCGTGAAACTGCTATAGTAGGACAAGGTATAGGTATGGCCATGCGTGGTTTACGTCCGATTGCTGAGATACAATATTTAGATTATATTCTCTATGGTTTACAAACGTTAAGTGATGATTTGGCTAGTTTGCATTATCGCACTTTTGGAAGGCAAATGGCTCCTCTTATCATCAGAACAAGAGGACACCGTTTACAAGGTATTTGGCACGCAGGTTCTCCTATGGGGATATTGTTAGCCTCTCTTAGAGGAATGTATATCCTTACTCCTCGCAATATGGTAAAAGCAGCAGGATTCTACAATACACTTTTAGAAGGCAATCAACCTGCGGTAGTGGTGGAATGTCTTAATGGTTACCGCCTGAAAGAACCAATGCCCACGAACCTCACCGAGTTCAAAACGCCTATTGGAGTAGTCGAAACACTTCGTGAAGGGAAAGATATTACAGTCGTATCTTATGGATCTACTTTGCGCATCGTATGTGAAGTTGCTGATGAGTTAGCTTCTATGGGTATTGATATAGAGATTATAGATGCACAATCCTTAGCACCATTCGATGTGCGTCACGATATAGTGAAGAGTATACAGAAAACAAACCGACTGTTGGTTGTAGATGAAGATATGCCTGGTGCTACTTCGGCATATATTTTGCAGAAGATTGTAGAAGAACAAAATGCTTATCAGTATTTGGACAGTGCGCCACAAACCTTAGCAGCAGGAGAACATCGCCCAGCGTATGCTACTGATGGTGATTACTTTTCTAAACCTAATGCTGATAGTATCATTGAGAAGATATACAGTATAATGCACGAAGCTAATCCTGAAAAATATCCAACCTTGCTATAATTCATTATCTTCTTGAAAATCGTTCAAGAGATTATCAATAGCACGGCGATCTTTTTTAGTAGGGCGACCTTCGCCTTTCTCGCGATAATAGTCTTGCGCAAGTTTTTGTATTTCGGCTTGTTCAAAAGCATCAGGAGGCGTGTTGTCTTGGCGATAAAGGTCTACTAACTTAGCCCCCACACGGCTCTCAGGGATATCTAAGACCTCTATTTGGTAGTTGATTTGGTTCTTACGCACTACTATTTGGTCGTTTTTGTAAATTTCCCTTGAGGGTTTTGCAGTCTCACCATTCACCTTGATGTGTCCTTTTTTGCAGGCTTCAGTAGCTATATTACGTGTTTTGAAGTAACGCACACACCATAAGTACTTATCAATTCGCATTCTTTTGTGATTTTAGAAAAATAATAAGTGCAAAAATAATAAATAATTGTATCTTATACTAAGAAATAAAGAAATTTTATATGATGAATAAATTTATATTTGCTATTAGCACAATAGGTTTGCTATTTGCTATTTCGTGTAAGAAAAATGAAAACTCTAATGTAACACCTCCACGTGATGTTACAGAGGTGAGAAATGAGAATAATCAAAGTATTGAAACATTCTTGAAAACGCATACTTACACTTTTTCAGCAACAACTACTATTTCTGAAATGGTTACCTTTGCAACAACCTCTAATACTACAGCGTCTATCTTCAATGATAGCAAGCTAAAACGATTGGAATTAGATGTCTATGATGCTAATAATACTCTTGTACGTCATACGCTTTACTATCTTATTTTGCAAGAGGGGACAGGAACTACCACTACTATTGCTGATTCAGTATATGTGAATTATAAAGGACAATTATTAGATTTAAGTGTATTTGATGAAACAACAACACAATCTACTTCTAATTGGATGGATCTTATAGGTAATATTGTTACCAATAAGCCTTCAGGTACTATTAGAGGTTTTAGGGAGGGTGTTGCTCAACTAAGAGCATCGGCTACAGGACTTACAAACAATAGTGATGGTACTCTAAAAGCTCCTACTGATGGAGGAGTTGGAGTTTTCTTTATTCCTTCAGGTTTAGGCTATTTCAATAACAGCCAAGCTAAAATACCTGCTTATTCACCTTTAATTTTTACAGTAAGACTTATTGCTACACGTCGTGCCGACCACGATCACGATGGTAAACCTTCTATAAATGAGATTGTGCGTAATGAATATGGCGTGGTAACTTATCCTGATTGTGATGCTAATAAGGATACTTCATACCTTCCAGATTATTTAGATGCCGATTGTAAGTAGAATGAAGAAGTATGTCCCTAATCTTATCACTTTATCCAATCTCTTTTGCGGAACAATAGCGATCGTCTTTGCCGTAAGAGGAACGATTGATTGGGCTGCTTTGTTTGTGGCAATAGGTATCTTCCTCGATTTTTTTGATGGTTTCTTTGCTCGTTTGCTACACGTAAAATCCGAAATGGGCTTACAGTTAGATTCCTTAGCCGATATGGTTACTTCTGGAGTAGTTCCTGGCATTGTGATGTTTCAGTTGTTGAGTAATAGCACCTATGTATTACAAACTGAGGGGACTTTTGCTATGTTGTTGCCTTATGTTGGTTTCCTTATTACTTTAGCTTCTGCCTATCGTTTGGCGAATTTTAATATAGATACACGGCAGACATCTGGCTTTATAGGGCTTCCTACCCCAGCTAATACAATGTTTATTCTTTCTTTGCCTCTTATATTACAATATCAGCCTACTGAATTATTCGATAGTTTATTGCATAATATGTGGGTCTTGTTAGGGATTACTTTGTTGAGTGCTTACTTGTTGAATGCTGAAATAGCACTCTTTGCGTTGAAGTTTAACGATTATTCTTTTAAGAAAAATGCGTTGAAATATATATTCTTAGCACTTTGCGTCATTTTACTTCTAAGTTTAAAAATAATTGCTATTCCGCTAATTATTTTATTGTACATTATTCTTTCCTTACTACTACCTAAGCGATAAATCTCGTTTCATTCTATCCAAATTGATTTTAGGTTTCTGTAAGAAGATAACACTATCAATAACTACTTGCTTGGATTTTGGGTATATCCCTAAACTATCCATTAGCAAGTAGTTTTTTTGTTTGAAACGCAATATATAAGGCATCTTCTTAAGCTCAATATTGTTGATACCTTTATTTTTTATGTAGTTCATTACTACAGGGTCAGGAGAAATTGTATCTGTTTGATAGATACTTAGTTTATCACCTTGTCTAATAGTGATTACTTTCTGTTTATATTTGCTGAAAACTAGCATTTCTTCAGTAGTTTCTAATTGATATTTGTAATAGAAAAGTACCCCTTGAAATAAAATAACAGATAAGAGAAGTGCTATCAATATTTTGTATTTCCTATAATGTACAAAAACAATGAGTATGAACACCGTCAATAAGGAAGAAAGAAGTAGGGGAGTAGTAAAAGGTATGTTTCGTATGATAAACATTTCTTGATGAGCTATAAATGCTACCAAAAAGTTCATCAAAGCGATTAATTTTTCTAAGACGAAAACTATGGCATAAGGCAGAATACCAAAACTTCCCAAACATAAGGCAATGATACCTCCTATGAGTATAGGTTGTAATAAAGGTACTACTACCAAGTTAGAAACGAAAAACAATATAGGAAACTGGTGAAAATAGTACAAACTGATAGGTAAAACTACTATTTGAGCAGATAATCCTACCAAAAATAGTGACCATATCCATTGTAGGTATTTATTCTCAGGTTGCCACCATTTGCGCATCACAGGGTAGAATTTCATTATAGAAAATACCGCTGCATAACTCAACTGAAAGCCTACATCATACAAATAGTAAGGATTGATAAGCAACAGAAATAACATTGAGAGCATTAACGCATCAAACCTGCCTTGTTTCCTGCGTATAAGAGTACTCAATCCTACAAAGCTGAACATTACAGTAGCCCTCAGTACCGAAGGAGAGGCGCCTGCTATGAAAGCAAAAGTCCATAAGCCTGCTAATAGTATAAAGTATCGCAATGGACGATAAAAACCTAAATTAGGCATCTTTTGCAGTAATAAAAGGAGTATAGCAGTAATAATCCCTACGTGTAATCCCGAAATAGCTAAGATATGCACCGCTCCCGCATCAACATAATGTTGATAGACTTCGTTATCTAAATCAGTGCGTTTTCCTAAGAGTAGTGTTTTTAATAGAGCAGAAGACTCTTGATTAAAATGTTTATCTATTACAATAGCTAAATGAGAGCGTGTTCTCGCAATACTCCCCATAAAACCTATTGTATTATTTTTTACAACAGAAAAAGCAACTACTTCTGTTCGCCCATATACACCTTTTCGCTCCATATACCGTTTATAGTTGAATTGATATGGATTTTTAGGAGGAGATATAGGAGTATATTTGCCTACAAAAACCAATCTATCTGTTGGAGCTAATGTTTTCACATCATCGGTAATTGTTTTAGAAGGAAAAAAGCACAGAATTTTTCCTTCTGTACTTGTATGGTTAGCCGTTAAGAGCTCGGCTTTAAAGGTAGTACCGTAATCTGTTTGTGAAGTTTGCTCTATTATGTCAGCTTCTAAAGTGTAATACTCATTAGCATTTAGTTTTTGTGTGTAATGCTTAGGGTTATAGGTGGGGGTATGAAGGATCGTTATCAGTATACCCACTGCTACAGAAGTGAGACCTACGTGTATTACAATTCCGTGACGAAAAGTATATCGTTTGGTAGCTAAAAACTGATGTATTGCCAAAGTAAGCAGTAAGCATATACAACTACTTATTGCAAATAAAAAAGAGGGAGCTATTACATCAGTGATAGCAATCCCTCCTATGAGTCCTAATAAGATAGTTAATATGGGAGTATTTACAAATCTCACATTACACGTTTTGCCATACGAAATGTTTTCTTGTAATATTCATCACTTAATGAAGAAATCACAACTCCTCTTTTAGAGGAAGAGTGTATGAATTTAATATCTCCATCTATATCTACTACCATACCTACGTGTGATATTCTGCTTTTCCTAGTCGTTCTGAAGAAAAGTAAATCGCCTACTTTTACATCTTCCAAGTCAATTTTAGTTCCTTGTGTAGCCATTTCTTGTGAGGAGCGAGATAATGGTACTGAAATAGATTTGAAAGTAGTACTTACAAAACCAGAACAATCCATACCATTACGGGTAACACCTCCGTGTCTGTAAGGAGTTCCTAAATATGAGAAAGCTGTATCTAATAATACTTTCTGTTGTTTGGTATCTACTTTACTTTTAGAGAGTGCAGTAAGCGCTATATCGGTAGTTTCATAGCTTTCAGGTTCCTCAAATAGTTCTTCGTCTTCTAAGTCGTCTTCCAATTCAGTGTCTGCGAGAGTATTCTCAGCGTATTGTTTTAGGGCTTTATTACCGGTGTGTTTTTTAGGAGCATATCTCTTACTCTTAGCAACAGCTATATCTGCTTTTACAGGCTTTTTCTTTTTATCAGTTATAGCTAAAGCTCTCTTAACAGGAGGTTTTTTTACAGACTTTTTAGCAGAATGATGAGCTACACTGCGTTTAGGAGGTAACTTATGACGTTTTTTAGCTGTTGAAGCCACTCTGGTGGTAGCTTTTTTCCCTTTCTTAGGAGGAGAAAATGTTTTCTTTTTAGGCTTGCTCTTATTTTCCACAGCCTTTGTGGTAGCTGTATTTACAACTACACTCTTTTCGGTATTCTTTACTGCCTCTGAAAAGGAAGATAAGCTGAGTAGTAGTGTAAATAAACCTAAAATTCTTAATACGTACATAGTAATTTGAGCGTTTAAATTCTGAACTTTGAGGGAACGCCTAAAAGTTCAAAAGGTTGATGTTATTAAATAAGTTCTTTTTGCGTTATTATGAGGTTTTCTCCTTTCTCATCTAAATCAAAATGAATGCTATCGCCTTCGTGCACTTGGTTAGATACTATTTCTTCGGCTAATATGTCTTCTACATATTTCTGAATAGCGCGTTTCAAAGGTCGAGCACCATATTGTTTGTCATAGCCTTTATCTGCAATGAATTCTTTTGCTTTTTGGCTGAGTTGTACTCCATAGCCTAAATCGTTGATACGTGAGTACAGTTTAGAAAGCTCAATATCGATAATTTTAAAGATATCTTCTTTGCTAAGAGGATTGAAAGTAATCACATCGTCAATACGGTTTAGAAACTCAGGAGCAAATACCTTTTTCAAAGCATTTTCGACAATAGATTTCTCATTAGCTTCGGATTGGGCTATTCTTGCTGAAGTGCCAAAACCAACACCTTGTCCAAAATCTTTTACTTGACGAGCTCCTATATTAGAGGTCATAATGATGATAGTATTTCTAAAATCAATCTTTCGTCCTAAACTATCAGTTAAGAAACCATCGTCAAGCACTTGTAAAAGCATATTGAAAACATCGGGGTGTGCTTTTTCTATCTCATCTAAAAGCACCACAGAATAAGGTTTGCGACGTATTTTCTCGGTGAGCTGACCGCCTTCTTCATAACCTACATACCCTGGAGGAGCTCCTATGAGACGAGAAACTGAAAACTTCTCCATATACTCACTCATATCAATGCGTACCATTGTTTCTTCTGAATCGAAAAGTTCTTTGGCAAGCACTTTAGCGAGTTGTGTTTTTCCAACTCCTGTTTGTCCTAAAAAGATGAAAGAGCCTATAGGTTTATTCGGGTCTTTTAAGCCTGTACGATTGCGTTTGATAGATTTCACTACCTTTTCTACCGCTTCATCTTGACCAATGATTTTGGATTTCATTATCTCGGATAATCCTGAGAGTTTGCTCATTTCAGTTTGAGCAATTCTGTTTACAGGTACGCCGCTCATCATTGAAACTACATCGGCAATATGGTCGGCAGTTACTACATCACGGTGTTGTTTAGATTCTTCGTCCCATTTCTTATTCATTTCGACTAATGAATTTTCGATAATTTTCTCGTTATCGCGCAAACGGGCGGCTTCTTCAAACTGCTGACGTGAAACAGCTCTGTTTTTGGCTTGAGTAGCTTGTTCTAAACGTTCTTCCAATTCCACGATATATTGTGGAACTTTTACTTGCATAATATGTATTCTTGCACCTGCTTCGTCTAAGGCGTCAAGAGCTTTATCGGGCAAATAACGGTCGGTAAGATAACGATTGGTGAGCTTTACACAAGCCTCGATAGCCTCATCGGTATAGGTTACGTTGTGATGTTCTTCGTATTTTCCTTTTATATTGCGAAGGATTTGTATGGTTTCATCTACGCTTGTTGGTTCGATGATTACTTTTTGGAAACGGCGTTCTAAGGCGCCATCTTTTTCAATAGATTGACGATATTCATCTAAGGTAGTAGCTCCAATACATTGTATTTCACCACGTGCTAAGGCAGGTTTAAACATATTAGAGGCATCTAAGCTACCTGAGGCACCACCAGCTCCCACTAAGGTGTGAATTTCATCAATAAAAAGAATGATATCTTTATTCTTTTCGAGTTCACTCATTATGGCTTTAAGGCGTTCTTCAAACTGTCCGCGATATTTAGTTCCAGCTACTAACGAAGCTAAATCGAGTGTTACCACACGTTTGTTATACAATACTCGTGCCACTTTTTTCTGAATAATGCGCAAAGCTAATCCTTCGGCGATGGCGCTTTTACCAACACCAGGTTCACCGATGAGTATTGGGTTATTCTTCTTACGGCGGCTCAATATTTGGGATACGCGTTCTATTTCCTTCTCGCGACCTACTACGGGGTCTAAACTACCTTGTTCGGCTAAAGCAGTTAAATCTCTACCAAAATTATCTAACACAGTGAGTTTTCGTTGCCCATATTGCCCCCCTTGATTGGGTTGCTGACCTTTGTAACCCGATTTGTTTTCGTGAGGTAAACTATAGTCTCGGTCGTATTCGTCAACTTCATCGGTGGGTGATGAGACTTGATAATTATCGTCGCGTATGGGTTGGAATTTATCTCTTGCTACTTCATAATTTACGCCTAGCTTGTTGAAAACTTTAGTAGTAGGGTCGTTTTCGTTACGCAAAATGCTTAGTAATAGATGAGCTGTATTAATCATATCATTCTGGGAGCGTTTTGCTTCTAAGTAAGTAGCCTGCATTGCTCTTTCGGCTTGTACGGTGAAATGAACGGCATTGAAGTTAGGAGGGTTGAGACCACGTGCAGAAGTGAGCGTGTGGATGTTTTGGCGCAGTCTTTCCATATCGATATTTAAACTGTGCATTAAATCGATTGCACTACCTTCACCTTCTTGCAATATGGCTAACACAAAGTGCTCAGTGCCTACCGTAGATTGCCCTAAGCGAATGGCTTCTTCTTTGCTATATGTGAATATCCTTTTAACTCTTGGTGAAAAGTTATCGTTCATAAATCTCCTCTTGTTTTGTATTAAATAGTTGGGTAGTAACAAAAACTATTCCAGTTCTCCTTATCAGGAAAAAAGGCAGTCTTCTACACTGCGGGCAAAGGTACGAAAAAAAATATTAATACGAAAGAAAAATATAAAAATATTTTGTTTTAACCATAGAAAAGCATAAATTTGCGCCATTATTATTAAAAGAATTTCAAATGAAAAATTTTATCTTAATTGCAATGTCTATAGGGCTATTTTCTATGGGACAAGCTCAAAAAATCAATTTAGGGAAAGCCGCAAGTGCTGTTACAAAAGGAGCACAAGCTTTATCATTTACTAATGAAGATGCTAAAAGGCTTTCAAAGGAATCAGTAGACTGGATGGATGCTCATAATCCGGTAGCAGGCAAAAACAGTCCGTATACTAAACGCTTGAATCGTGTGTTTAGGAAACACCAAAATGAGGACGGTTTGAAGCTCAATTACAAAGTGTATCTGGTAACCGATATCAATGCGTTTGCTTGCGCTGATGGGAGTGTGCGTGTGTTTTCATCGTTGATGGATTTGATGACTGATGATGAATTATTGGCAGTTATCGGTCACGAAATAGGTCACGTGAAGAATGAGGACACTAAAGATGCTATCAAATCTGCTTATATGCGTGCTGCTGCACAAGATGCTGCAAGCTCGGCTTCGGGGGTTGTAAGAAAACTAAGCGACACTGAATTGGGTGAAATGGCTAATGCTATCCTTGATGCTAAACACAGCAAAAAACAAGAATCACAAGCTGATGAATATTCTTACAATTTTATGAAGAAACACGGTTATAATGTGGTGGCTGTTTATACAGCATTTAAGAAATTGGCTTTGCTTTCAGGTGGAGCAACCCAAAGTAAATTCCAAAAGATGATGAGTTCACACCCTGATAGCGAGAAACGTGCTGAAGCGGCTAAAAAAAGAGCTATCAAAGATGGGCTTTGGAAAGACCCAGGAGAAGTTACCTTGCCTAAAACGCCTATCAAATAAACTGTTTTATCAGTAAAAAGTACGATAAAAATAAGAATACCTCCAAAAAGTGAATAGCTTTTTGGAGGTTTTTTATTAGTGATTAATGATTAGTGGTTAATGGTTAATTAGGTGGGGGCTTATACAAAGCATATAGAATAAACGAACGATGGGTGGGTCTATGGTGGGTCTACAGTGGGTCTACAGTGGGTCTACAGTGGGTCTACAGTGGGTCTACAGTGGGTCTACGGTGGTTTAAGAATGCTTGATGAATGAACAAAAGACAAATTCAAAATAAGGATATAATGGAGGTAAGAAAAAGACTATTAGGAGCTTTCAACTTTGCCAAAAATACCCAATCAATGACGAGTGACAGTGTGGCGAAAGCCCCCGAACCCCCGAAGGGGGACAAGCTTTAAAAGAAAACCGATGCGAGGTCGTAGCACGATAGGCAGTGCGATCCGCACGGGCAGTCGTAGCACGACAGGCAGATAATGAAAAGACGAACAAAAGACGGTGCAAGCCACATAGGCAGGTGTAATTAGCAGATTAGCAAATTTGAGAATTAGCAAATGGGGGCGAGAGAATGAAATAATGTAGATATGGAGAGCTTATAGGAAAGACGAACAATGAACGAACAAAAGACGGTGCGATCCGCACGGGCAGATAAACAAATAACGAACAAAAGACGGTGCGAGCCGCACGGGCAGATAAACAAATAACGAACAAAAGACGAACAAAGAACGAACAAAGAACGAACAAAGAACGAACAATGAACGAACAATGAACGAACAATGAACGAACAATGAACGAACAAAGAACGAACAAAAGACGAACAAAAGACGAATAAAGAACGAACAATCAGCGAAGGTAAATTAGAGTTGAAATAGAGATAAAAAGAAGGTTAGTGGAAGGCTTCAACTTTGCCAAAGTTTTAAATTTTGGTAAAATTCATAACACTAAAGCGAAAAAAGAATGGGGCAAATGCGAAAGGTGAAGGGGAAAGGGTAGATCTTGATTTTTCAGATGATTTTTTGAAGCAGTTTGCAATAAAAATAGTACCTTTGCACTTTCAAAATTAAATTATTTATCAAATGAAAAGAATATTATACTTATGTATGGCAATCGTTTTTATAGCTTGCCATAAAAACAATGACGAAGTTCCCCAACCAGACCCTAATAAACCTACCCCTGATAAGCCAATTCCAGACAAACCCAAGCCTGATAATCCCAAACCTAATACCCCTACGAATGCCTATTTGTATGGCATTACTATAGACGACAGTTGGGAGGAAACCGGAGTTACTGTTCAGCAGATTGTGAGTGCTATCAAGGCGATGCCTGTAAAGCCTACGGTGCGCATTGTGATGTCCAAGGGTACAGCGATAGCTAATTACAAACCACTTTTTTCGGCCGTTCATCAAGTAGCTTATGTGATGGCAACACCTGCCGATTCAGAAGATATGAAGGGTTACAAAACTGTGGATAGTTATGTAAAGAGATTTCAGGATTCGTATAAAGAACTCTCGGCATATACGGATTTTTGGGAAGTGGGCAATGAAATTAACGGAGAGGGAAAAGATTGGTTGGGTGACGACCCTCAGTTTATTGCCGATAAAGCCTATGGTGCTTATAAGTTTATCCGCAGTAAAAATGCGAAAACAGTGCTTGTGAGCTACTATTTTAAACCAGGTGACCAAAAGGTGACGATGGAGGATTGGCTAAAAAGATATATCCCCGAAGATATGAAAAAGCAGTTGGATTACGTGTTAGTAAGCTATTACGAAGATGATAACGATAATTACCAGCCTAATTGGCAAGAGGTATTTAACAATTTAGAGTCTATTTTTCCGAGTGTTAAATTGGGCATAGGGGAGTGTGGCAATAACGATTATAAGAAGTACTCTGTACAGAGTAAAGTGGAAAGAGCTAAGCACTATTATTCGATGCCTAAATATGTAAAGAACTACGTGGGCGGTTATTTTTGGTGGTATTGGGTACAGGACTGTGTACCTCATCAAAACAGTGAAGTTTTTAAGGCTATCAATAGCAGTATTAAGCAAACGCTTAAATAATATTGCTTTTTGTGAAGATTTGCGTACCTTTGCACCAAATTAGAACGAGAAATGAAAAAGTTTATCATATCAGGAGGAGGTACAGGCGGGCATATTTTTCCTGCTATCGCTATTGCCGATGAATTGAAAAGACGTATTCCAGATGCCGACATTCTGTTTGTGGGCGCCAAAGACCGTATGGAGATGCAAAAGGTACCACAGGCGGGTTATCCTATTGAAGGGCTTTGGATTTCGGGTATTCAGCGTAAAATTACCTTGCAGAACCTGTTATTTCCCCTAAAATTCATCAGTAGCTTGCTGAAATCTCGGAGCATTATCAAGCGTTTTAAACCCGATGCCGTGATAGGTACCGGAGGTTTTGCCAGCGGTGCTGTGGTGAAGGTAGCAGGCGGAATGGGTATTCCTACTTTCATTCAAGAACAGAATTCGTATGCGGGTATTACCAACAAAATGCTTTCTAAAAAGGCAAAAAAAATATGTGTGGCTTACGATGCAATGGAACAGTTCTTTCCCAAAGAGAAAATCGTAAAAACAGGTAATCCTATTCGCGGTGGGCTCTTGGATATAGCAAAGCACCGCACAGAAGGACTGACATATTTTCAGCTGAACCCTGAGCAAAAAACGTTATTGGTATTAGGGGGTAGTTTAGGAGCCAGACGCATCAATCAGCTGATAGAAGAGCAGTTGCCTTTATTTGAAAAACTTGGGGTACAAGTGTTATGGCAGTGTGGCAAACTGTATTATGAAGAGTACAAGAAATATGAAAGTGAGCGAGTGAAAGTTTTAGCTTTTATTGACAAAATGGAGTTGGCTTATGCTGTTGCCGATGTAATTATCTCTCGCGCAGGAGCCAGCTCGGTGAGCGAATTGTGTGTAGTGGGGAAACCTGTGATATTTATTCCTTCGCCCAATGTGGCAGAAGACCACCAGACCAAAAATGCACGAGCTATTGAGCAAAAACAGGCTGCTATTTTGATACGCGAAACAGATTTAGGCACTACTTTTGCTACTACTTTTACCGAACTCATAAACGATGAGGCAAAACAGCAGAGCCTGTCGCAACACATTAAGACGCTGGCTTTGCCTAATGCTACTGAGGAAATAGTAAATATTATCTTAGAAAATAAGAATTAAAACAGATGAAGAAACTTTTTACATTTATAGCACTGGGGTGTGCCGCATTTACTTTTGCGCAAAACCAATTGGGAAAACAGTTTTTTATAGATACTAAAAGCGATGAATTTAAAAGAGGCATCGTGGAAGTGAAGGAATACGTGAATTACGACGCATATTTGCAGTTACAAAGAAACCTTAAATCGGGCAATTCGGCAGGTATTAATAGCGATATGATTCGCCAAGCGTATATGACGCGAAAGGTAGCTCTGCCGAAAGGAAATTACGTTATTGACAACGATGAACAGCACTTTGAATTCGAGATAGGCAACAACGGGCAGTTTGTAGGTGAAGGGCAGTTTGAAAACAAGGAAAAAAACCTAAAATCTACCTATATCTTCGCCAATGGGAAGCTCTCGGAAATACACATATTCAATACCGAAGGTAGATTGCGCAAGAAAAACATCTTCAAAGGGAACATTATTGAAGGACACGTGTTTGACCACGCTGGTAAGCTTGCCCAAAAGATAGAAATACACACCGACTTGAAGGAAGGAGCCGACCAAGTAGTTACTACTTACCACAAGAATGGTAACCCTAGTAAAGAAGTGAATACAATCAAGAGTACTACAAAGGAATTTTACCAAAACGGGAAGCTGAAATTAGACCAAGTGGATAGTAAAATCACTACTAAATATGACCCTACTGGGAAAATTACTGAAAAATGGTATGTTACTGAAAACGGCAATTGTCGTGAAACTTATGACAAAGGAGTAATTAGCCAAAAAACTTGTGAAGACCGCAGTACAAAAGAGACTACTGTTTCCATCTACAAGAATGGAAAATTAGACAATTACACTGTAACTGATACTAAGAAAAAGGAAGTTCGCAAATACGATGCTTCAAAAAAGCTAATAGAAACTAAAAAATTATGAGGTAATTGAGTGAAGAATTAAAAACTCTTACCTCTTACTTCGCATTTTATACAAATGGATTTACAACCTATACAGAACGTTTATTTTATAGGCATAGGGGGCATAGGAATGTCTGCCCTTGCTCGTTATTTTAATGCCAATGGCAAAAAGGTATGTGGTTATGACCGTACCCCCACTGAAATTACTGAAATGCTTGAAAAAGAAGGTATAAAAGTACATTTTACCGATGATGTAAATGCTATTCCTGCCTCTTTTAAAGACAAGCGCACTACGCTGGTAGTCTATACACCTGCCGTACCCAAAGACCATAAGGAATTAAACTATTTTCAGCAAAATGGCTACGAAGTAGTAAAACGCTCGGAAGTATTAGGGTTTATCACCAAAAATACATTCTGTCTTGCAGTGGCAGGTACGCACGGTAAGACCACTACTTCAAGTATTCTCGCCCATTTATTAGTGGAAGCAGGAGCCTCAGTAAGTGCGTTTTTAGGAGGGATTGCTGAAAACTTTAACAGCAACTTAGTACTGAAAGGCAGTGAGTACACTGTGGCAGAAGCCGATGAGTTCGACCGTTCCTTCTTGCGACTCTCGCCCAATATAGCTTGTATCACCTCTATGGATGCCGACCATCTCGACATTTATGGCGATAAAGAACACTTGATAGAAGGTTTTAGAGAGTTTGCAGGTAAGATAAAACCAGGGGGAAGTCTTATAGTGCGCAATGGTTTAGATATAGAAGGTGAGACCTATGGATTGGAAGATAATGCCGATTATACTTTTCAAAATATAACCGTAAAGAACGGTATTTACCATTTTGATTTTCATTATAAAGGAGGCGTCTATAAAGACTATACTTTATTGAAGCCAGGAAGACATAATCTACTCAATGCCTTAGCAGCCGTATCGATGGCGGTAAAAGCAGGATTTGCCCCTGAAAAGTTACTCCCTCATTTGGCTACATTTAAAGGTGTGAAAAGGCGTTTCTCATATATTATCAAGGAAGACAACTTTGCCTTTATAGACGATTATGCACATCACCCTTCGGAAATTAATGCGTTGTTCCAAGCGGTAGAGGAGATGTACCCACACACTCCTAAAACTATTGTCTTCCAACCCCATTTGTTCACCCGTACACGTGACTTTTTAGACGATTTTGCAAAAAGCCTATCACAGTTTGACGATGTAGTTCTATTGGATATTTACCCTGCTCGAGAGCTACCTATTGAAGGTATTACTTCACAAGTATTGTTAGACAAAGTGACGGCTAAACAGAAAATATTGGTGAGTAAAGCAGAATTGATACCTTTATTGCTTAAAAAACAACCAAAATTATTACTTGCTGTAGGAGCAGGCGATATAGGAGCTGAAGTAGAGAAAATTAAAGAAGCTTTTACCGTCGGTCATTAAAATGGCACAGTTGTTGCCTAATTGTTTTATGATATAAAACAAATTAGTAAAACAAAGAATATGATGAAAAATTATGCAACAATGATAGCTGCTGCCTTTCTCGGCGGGGCTATGACCTTAGGAGGGTATAAACTCTTTATAGATAAACACGATGCCAAACAAGAAGCGCTAGAGCTGCTCTCACGTCCTGCTTTGGTACAAACTAATCACACTACCCCTGAAAGAACGGTAGCAGGTGAAACTAACTTTGTGGAAGCAGCTAACAAAACGGTGAATAGCGTAGTGCACGTAAAGAACACTGTAAAATCACAAGGAGGCGTTACCTCTATCTTCGACCTTTTTTACGGTAATGGAGGTGGCGAACAAACCCAAGTAGGTACAGGTTCTGGGGTTATCATTACCCCCGATGGCTATATAGTAACCAATAACCACGTGATTGCCAATGCTACTACTTTGGAGGTTACCCTCAACAACAATAAAACTTATACTGCTAAACTTATAGGCACAGATGCTTCTTCGGATATTGCCCTACTGAAAATAGAAGCCGACGAAAAACTACCTTTCCTCACTTTTGCGGACTCCGATAATACGCAAGTAGGCGAATGGGTGCTCGCGGTAGGGAATCCTTTCAACTTAAATTCTACCGTTACTGCGGGAATCATCAGTGCGAAAGCGCGTAACATCAGCGAGCGCGGTAGCGATAAAATAGAATCATTCATACAAACCGATGCCGTGGTGAATATGGGGAACAGTGGGGGAGCTTTGGTAAACCTCAACGGCGACCTCATAGGTATCAATACTGCTATCTCATCTACTACGGGTGTGTATATGGGCTACTCGTTTGCTGTGCCTAGCAATATCGCTAAGAAAGTGGTAGAGGATTTGATAGAATACGGGAATGTACAACGCGGAGTGATGGGCGTACGCGGACAAGGATTAGACTCTGAAGTAGCCAAAAAACTCAATATCAAAGAAACTGAAGGATTCTATGTAGATTCAGTAGACGATGAGTCAGGAGCAGGAGCTGCCGGACTTAAAAAAGGAGACATCATCAAGCAAATTGACAATGTGAAGATACATAAATACTCTGACCTTAGCGGTCACATCGCTTCTAAACGTCCTGGTGATATGCTAAAAGTAACTTACGTACGCGAAGGTAAAGAACGCACTGCCAATATTACCCTTAAGAAAAACACTACTTATGTAATACAATCCTTAGGTTTGGAAGTGAAAAACCTTTCAGATGCTGACCACAAGCGATTTAAAACTAAAAACGGAGTGAAGGTTACCGCTGCGGGTCAGTTTTATGAGTACAATAATATCAATATAGTGGGGAAAGTGTTGCTTTCAGTGAATGGAAAAACCATTAAAGATGTAGATGAATTGAAAAATATAATGTCTACCCTTTCTTCACGCAATCGCAACTCGTTAGAATTCCTGAACGAAAGAGGAGAAAAAGAAAGATTCTTCTTCTAATGATAAAACAATAATGATAATCACTCTTGCATTATAAAAAAGAGATGAGAAAAGTCTCCAATCTCCTTTACATCACAAACTTTGTCAAAGTACTTAAACTTTGACAAAGTTTTTTTATGAATCTAAATATTATACTTGTATGATTTATTATAAGTATTCTGTTCCCTTATAAAAGTTTTTAATATAGAATTTGCCTTAAATAGTAAAAAAGAGTTGTTTATTGTGATGAAGGTAATAAAAAATTGTTTTTGTAGTGTTAATAAAAATTAGTTATCTTTGCCAAAATAACAAAAGATTTAAGCGATGATACACTATTTAAAAGCAGATGCTACGGTGCCACAAGCCGAAGGAAACATTGTTATCGCCCATATTTGTAATGATATAGGCGCTTGGGGGAAGGGATTTGTGTTAGCACTTTCCAAACGCTGGAAATACCCCGAAAAACAATACAAACAATGGTATAAAGAAGGTGAAGATTTTGCCTTGGGAGAGGTACAATTTGTGTCGGTAGAAGAGAAGATATGGGTTGCAAATCTCATTGGGCAACACAATATATATAGAGATGAAAACGGTGACCCGCCTATTCGTTATGAGGCAGTGGAAAAAGGTTTGCAACAAATAGCCGATTTTGCTTATGAAATAAATGCCAAAGTACAAATGCCTCGCATAGGTTGCGGATTGGCAGGAGGCTCTTGGGACAGAATTGAGAAACTTATAAGGCAAACACTTTTAAGGAAAAACATCGAAGTATTTGTTTGTGATTTATAACCTTATTTTTATTTTTTACCTTTTAGCTTTTATTCTGAAAAATAATGAACATCAAACTTCTCGCGGTGGGCAAGACCGATAATTCTGCTTTGCAACAGCTTATTGATATGTATGAAAAACGACTTTCGTATTACATCAATTTTGAATTGCAACTCCTGCCCGATATTAAGAATAGCAAATCACTATCGGAAGAGCAACAAAAAGCAAAAGAAGGGGAGCTTATCCTCGGCAATGTAGCCTCGTCTCATCACCTGATACTCTTAGACGAACGTGGCAAAGAGTTTACCTCAGTAGCTTTCGCCGATGAATTGCAAAAGAAAATGAATGCCGGCATCAAGCAGCTCACCTTTGTGATTGGGGGACCTTATGGTTTTTCAAAAGAAGTATACGACCGTGCTAATGGCAAGTTGTCACTTTCCAAACTCACCTTTTCACACCAAATGATACGCCTATTTTTTGTAGAACAACTCTACCGTGCTTTTACGATTCTCCGTAATGAGCCCTATCATCATCAGTAATTAAGGTTGTGGCGTTGTTACTGTTTTAGGAGCTTCTTCACCGTCTAATTTCTTAACTTTAAGGAATGATTCGTGTTGTTCGATAGCCATTTCTATTTTAGCTACAATTTCTTCAACCGTATCATTTTCGTAATCTATTTGCAAAGGCGATTTGATAATCATCGATTGTTGCACTCCTTTCTTTTTGATATTTATTCCCTTTTTATCAAACGAGCGACGGAATCCATCGATTACGATGGGCACCACCACAGGTTTGTATTGCTTGATGAGGTGTGCAGTACCCTTGCGGATAGGTTTCCACGGCGAGGTAGTGCCCTGCGGGAAGGTAATCACCCAACCATCGGCAAGGGCGATACCTATGTTTTCCACGTCGGCTTGGCGGACTTCGCGATGTATTTCTTTCCCTTTTTCGCGCCAAGTTCTGTTCACCGGTATAGCTCCTGCGTAACCTAATATTTTGGGCAGAATCCCTGATTTCATAGTCTCGGAAGCCGCCACGTAATAAATGTTGAGTTTTGGGTTCCACAGATAGCCCATATTATCCAAAGTATCTTTACGACCTTTAAGACTTGCGTTGAACACGTGAAACATAGCCGTTACGTCGGCGAAATAAGTCTGGTGATTTGAAATGAACAGTACATTCTGTGGTGGCAATTCGCGAATAACGTCCGAACCCTCAATCTTCAGTTGGTTAAAACCATCATACCTGCTGTGAGTAAGGATACCAAAAACGCGGATGAGCCATCGTTTTACGAAAAGTGTATGTCCGAAAGGGTCTTTTTTAAATAAAGGCATTGTTCAATTTTTTGATTAGGTGATGAGCTAAAAAGTCAATTACTATAGTAACAAATTAACTCATTAACTCATCAGTTTAGTTTATTGAAAAGTCTCTCTTGCCATCTGCATAGCATTCTTTGTATTTGTTGTAAATCTTCACAGTTTCTTGGGCATTTCCCAGCCGTGAAAAGTTATTACAAATATTAAAGTTTAGCTTTTAGTTTTTCTATAAGCTTGGGAACAACTTCGAAAGCATCGCCTACCACACCGTAATCGGCAGCTTTAAAGAAAGGAGCCTCGGCATCGGTGTTGATAACCAGCTTCACTTTTGAGGCATTAACCCCCGCCAAGTGTTGTATAGCCCCTGAAATGCCAATGGCAATATACAAGTTAGGCGCAACGGGTTTCCCTGTTTGTCCTACGTGCTCAGCGTGTGGACGCCAACCCATATCGGCCACAGGCTTAGAACAAGCGGTGGCAGCGTCGAGTACTTCGGCAAGATCTTCGATTATGTACCAATTCTCGGCGGCTCTTAATCCGCGTCCTCCTGATACCACAATAGAGGCATCGTCTAACGGTACTTTTCCTGTAGCCTTCTCGGTAGCGATTGTCTTTATATCGAAATCACTATCTGAAAGGGTAGGGGAGAAGGGTTCTACAATTGCCGGAGTAGGATTTTCTTTTACTCCGAAGGCATTAGGAGCTAATCCTACTATTTTTATAGGTGTTGTGATTTTGTTTAAACTTACGGCTTTGTTTGAAAAGGCATTACTTTTAATAGTAAAATCGTTTTCAGGGAGTGAAATGGTGTTAGGTACATAACCTGCTTGTAGAGAAATGGCTAATAAAGGGGCAATATTCTTGGCTTGCGACGAGGCGCTGAAAAGCACCGTTGTACTCCCTTCTTTCTTCACTGCCTGTTGTAATATTTGTGCTACAGCCTTCGCCGAAAAGTGTTGTAGCTTTTCATTGGTTACGTTCAATACTTTATCAATACCATAAGTGCCTAACATTTCAGGATTATCAATATTGATAGTTACTGCTACTATTTTGGTATTTTGTTTCTGAGCAAGAGTTTTGGCATAAGTAGCCACTTCATAACTACTTTTCTTTACTTTTCCGTTTTCGGAATCTATATATATGAGTATGGACATTTTTTATTAAATTACTTTAGCTTCGTTGTGTAATAAATCGATAAGAGTATCTAAATCATCAGCCGATACCATTTTTACAGGTTTTTTGGCAGGAAGTTTCTCAAAACCTATGGTTGTTACTCTCGTATCTGTATTTTCAGCAGGCAACACGGTAATTACTTTAGTGCGAGCTGCCATTAGGTTGCGCATATTTGGTATACGAAGGTCTTTCTCTTGGGTAAGTCCTTTTTGTCCCGCAATTACTAACGGAAGAGTTGCGGAGAGTTTTTCCTTACCGCCGTCTATTTCTCGTTCAGCTATTACCTCTGTCCCATTGATATCTAAACCTATGCATTTGTTGATAAAGGGTAGATTTAGTAATCCTGCCAAAAATCCTCCCACCATTCCGCCGTTATAATCAATAGACTCCTTTCCTGTAATGATAAGGTCGTAATTTTCCTCTTTAGCTACCTTAGCCAACTGAGTAGCTACAAAAAAAGCATCAGTAGGAGTGGCATCAATACGGATAATATCGTCAGCACCAATGGCGGAAGCCTTGCGCAATACGGGTTCTGTTTCTTGGGTGCCTACATTCACAAGGGTGATAGTAGCGCCTAACTTTTCTTTAAGTAAGATTGCCTTAGTGAGGCAGAATTCATCGTTAGGATTGATGATAAACTGCACTCCTGTAGGGTCGAACTTCTTATTTTCATCAGTAAATTTTATTTTCGAAGTAGTGTCGGGGACGCTACTGATACATACTAATATCTTCATAATCTTATAGATAATATAATTAAAATGATACATTAATAACCAAAAGATGGTTATTTTTGAAGCGGTAAAAGTACTTCCTTTTGTATAACTGTGCAAACTATTATGCGAAAAAAATGTACCTTTGCCGTCTAACTATTTGAAATACTAAATAGAAATAATGAATCCTCCAGTAACCGATATGCAACTTTTAGGACAGTTATTGCGTTGCCCCAGCGGAATATATGCAAAAGAAGTAGGTGAATATACTTTCTTTTCCAATCGCACTATGATTTTCAATACTATTGATTATTTATCACTTTTGCCTAATAGCAATGTTTTAGAAATTGGCTTCGGCAATGCTAGCCATTTACCTTATTTATTTGAAAAAGAACCAACCATTCACTATACAGGAGTAGAAACTTCTGGGGAAATGATAACTGAGGCTACTGTAAACAATCCCGAATTGGTAGCGCAACAATCTGTTTCTTTTCTGCAAGTACAACCCAATGAGAGACTTGAGTTTAATATACTTTTTGATGTTTGCTTTTCAGTCAATACACTTTACTTTCTCAAAAGCCCTACTCGCTATTATCGCAATATTTATCAGTTGCTCAAGCCTATGGGAAATGTAGTGATTACTTTTATTGACAAGTCAGTAGGTGAGAAAGCTCCTTTTGCACAAGTGGGATTTAAGTTTTATACCGTTCTTGAAATGCGAAAAATACTATCACGCATAGGGTTTAAGAATATCAAAGAGTATACTTTTGAAGAGACACTTGTTTCTAAGAGTGGCAAGAAAATACGTCGTCCTTATTGCATAATAATGGGAGAAAAATAAAAACCTCTCTGCTTTTTATTCTTTATTCCATATTTCCCACGCTTTTTCAGCTTGAAGTTCTAACATTAGTTGCCCATTACAAGTAGTAGCTCCCTGCTTTTCCCCTCTGTGTAGAAATGTAGTTTGTGAAGGATTATAAATAAGGTCATAAAGTAAGTGCTCAGGAGTGAGATACTGATAAGGAATAGGAGGACAGTCGTTAATATTAGGAAATGTACCTAAAGGAGTACAGTTAATAATAAGATGATAATTTTCTATAATCTCTTTGGTAAGCTCTGTATAACCAAACTGATTTATCTGTGGTGTGCGGGATATAAAACGATAATCAATATTTAGTTTCTTGAGCGCATAAGCAACAGCACTCGATGCACCTCCCGTACCTAAGATAAGAGCGTGAGTATGCTGTGGTTGCAATAAGGGAGATAATGATTTACTAAAGCCATAGTAGTCGGTATTATAACCGACGAGTCCATCAGGAGTAACTTTTATAGTATTCACAGCTCCAATGGCTTGTGCAGTAGCATCAACGGCAGTAAGTAGCTTCATTACTTCTCGCTTATACGGAATGGTAACATTCATTCCTCGTAAATTGGAAGTGCTTTTTAAGAGAGCGGGTAATTCATTGAGATTTTGTATATCAAAATAGATATATTCGCAATCATTAATACCTTCTCGTTTAAATTTCTCAGTGAAATATTTTTGAGAAAAAGAATAGCCAATATTACGACCCACAAGAGCAAAAGTTGTCATAAGAAAACGCTTTTTTTAATAGATAAACTATACATATTATCT
The DNA here is from genome assembly GCF_013394735.1 of Capnocytophaga sp. oral taxon 902. Taxonomy (NCBI): domain Bacteria; kingdom Pseudomonadati; phylum Bacteroidota; class Flavobacteriia; order Flavobacteriales; family Flavobacteriaceae; genus Capnocytophaga; species Capnocytophaga sp. oral taxon 902. The sequence continues at coordinate 159,613 of NZ_CP058261.1, read as the reverse complement.
ATACTGAATGTTACCTCTTACCTAACTTAAATTTTCCTATCAATCACGTAATTTACCATTAGGTTTAAAGCTTCTTTATAAGGTGAGGTTGGGAATTCATCCAATATATTTAGGGCTTTTTGTTGGAACTCTTTCATTTTAGTTGTAGCGTATTCCAGCCCTCTATGATTCTTTACAAATTCAATTACTTCCTTTACGCGTTTTTTGTCTTTGTTGTATTTTTTTACCGAATTGATAAGCCATTGTTTTTCTTCTTCGGAACAAGTATTGAGTACATAAATAAGTGGTAGGGTCATTTTTTGTTCTTTAATATCAATACCCGTAGGTTTGCCAATTGCGTCTTCGGTATAATCAAAGAGGTCGTCTTTTATTTGGAAAGCCATTCCTATGTATTCACCAAAGAGTCGCATTTTCTCTATCAGTTCGGTTTGTCCTGGCTGTACCGAACAAGCTCCCATCGCACAACAAGCGGCTATAAGCGTCGCGGTTTTCTGACGGATAATCTCGTAGTACACCTCTTCTACAATGTCTAACCGACGAGCTTTTTCTATCTGCAAGAGTTCGCCTTCACTCATTTCACGTACGGCTACCGAGATAATGCGCAATAGGTCGAAATCACCATTGTCTATAGAGAGTAGTAAGCCTTTAGAAAGTAGGTAATCACCCACCAATACAGCTATCTTGTTTTTCCATAAGGCATTGATTGAGAAGAACCCTCGGCGCTTGTTGCTGTCGTCCACTACATCATCGTGTACAAGGGTAGCAGTGTGTATGAGCTCTATTACTGATGCTCCCCGATAGGTGCGTTCGCTCACCTTACCTCCCGATACCATCTTGGCTACTAAGAACACAAACATTGGTCGCATTTGTTTGCCTTTGCGGTTTACAATATAGTAGGTAATACGATTCAGCAAGGCAACCTTAGACGACATCGAGCTACGGAACTTCTGTTCAAAAAGTTCCATTTCTTCACGGATAGGTTCTTTTATTTGAGCTGTTATCTTCATTGCTCGAAGTTATCAATTTCTACTTTTAGATTGTTGATGATAAACTCTTGACGGTCAGGAGTGTTTTTGCCCATATAAAACTCCAAGAGCTGTTCGGTATGGATAGTTTTGTCCATCATTACAGGGTCTAAGCGTATATCTTCTCCTATAAAATCTTTAAACTCATCGGGGGAGATTTCTCCCAATCCTTTAAAACGAGTAATTTCAGGTTTGCCCTTTAACTTGTCTATGGCTGCTTCCTTTTCTTCTTCGCTGTAACAATATATTTTTTGCGTTTTGTTGCGCACACGGAATAGAGGTGTTTGTAGTATATATAAGTGCCCTTCTTTGATGATTTCGGGGAAGAACTGCAAAAAGAAAGTGATAAGCAAAAGACGAATGTGCATACCGTCTACATCGGCATCGGTGGCTACAACGATGTTATTGTAGCGAAGGTCGTCCATAGAGTCTTCAATATTTAGGGCGGCTTGTAATAGGTTGAACTCTTCATTTTCATACACTATTTTCTTACTCATTCCGTAGGTATTCAAAGGTTTACCACGTAGTGAGAAAACGGCTTGTGTGGTTACATCACGCGATTTGGTAATAGAGCCCGAAGCTGAATCTCCTTCAGTAATGAATAAGGTACTTTGTAGGGCACGCTCGTCTTTGGTATCGGTGAGGTGCACGCGACAGTCGCGTAGTTTACGGTTGTGTAAGCTTGCTTTTTTAGCTCTTTCTTTTGCCAATTTGCGAATACCTGCCAAGTCTTCACGTTCGCGTTGTGCCTGCATAATCTTCCGTTGTAGTGCATCGGATATCTCAGGGTTTTTATGTAGGAAATCATCTAAGTGGCGACTGATGAAATCATTGATATAGGTGCGTACAGAAGGCATTCCTTCTCCCATTTCGGTAGAACCGAGCTTAGTTTTCGTCTGGCTCTCAAACACAGGTTCCATCACTTTGATTGAGAGACCCGCGATGATAGACTTACGCACATCGGAGGCATCATAGTTTTTTTTGTAGAAGTCGCGAATGGTCTTTACATAAGCCTCTTTGAAAGCGTTGAGGTGCGTACCCCCTTGTGTAGTGTTCTGACCGTTTACAAAAGAGTAATACTCCTCACTGTACTGAGTTTTGCTGTGAGATATGGCAATCTCAATATCTTCACCTCTAAGGTGAATGATAGGGTAAAGAAAATCCTCTTCATTGTTGTTTTCGGTGAGGAGGTCTTTGAGTCCGTTTTCAGAATAGTACTTTTCACCATTGTAGTTGATAGTAAGTCCCGGGTTCAGGTATACGTAGTTTTTGAGCATACGCACCACATACTCATTACGGAACTTGAAGTTCTTAAAGATAGTGTCGTCTGGAATAAAAGTTACGCTGGTACCGCGTCTTTTCTGGCTTTCTTCAATGGCGCTTTCTTCTTTTAGCAGACCTCTCTCAAAAATAGCCGATTTGCATTGACCATCGCGCACCGATTCCACTTTGAAGTAGGTAGAAAGGGCATTCACAGCCTTTGTACCTACCCCATTGAGTCCGATGGATTTCTTAAAAGCTCGGGAGTCGTACTTACCTCCCGTATTCATTTTCGATACTACATCTACTACTTTTCCTAAGGGAATACCGCGCCCATAGTCACGTACTTCTACTTGGTTATCGGTGATTTTTACATCGATGGTCTTACCAGCTCCCATTACGAACTCATCTATACAGTTATCGATGACCTCTTTGAGAAGAATATAAATACCGTCGTCGGCTGAAGAGCCATCGCCCAACTTCCCGATATACATACCAGGGCGTGTGCGAATGTGTTCTTGCCAGTCCAAAGAGCGGATACTATCCTCGTCATATCTAATTTCTTCCATAAAGTTTACTTTCGTTTTTAGATGTGCAAAAGTATTAAAAATTATTCATATCCAAAAAATAAATATCTGTCTCCTTTGCTTACAATTGTTTTGAAAAACAATTATAACATAAAGGTGTCGCTACCGTTACTTTCTTCTCCTCTCCACAGCAATGGCAGTAGTTTTCCTCATAAAAGCGATTGCCGGACTTTGCCCATTCTTGGTAACAACTGTTACACAAGGGCATCAATGGGTTAAAGGGTATTTCTGTATTACAACGAATACAGTGTCCTTTCTTTTCCTGTGATGTGGCTTGCGGTGCCTCTTGAGGCGAGGTTGTTTGTAGGTTTTCTGTCGGAGTATCCTCTTGTACTACTTTTTCAGGAGTAGATTCAGGTTCTACGGGTGGTCTGTTATCGGTATGGGTATAGTTTTCGGGTATAAAAGAGGAGTAGCGGATAGGCTTCACCTCTCTGTTAGACAATACATCGTCTACCAAATCCAAATGCACGGTAGAGCCTACATAGTCTTTCGCCAGACCTAAAAACTTCTTGTTGTAGTTAGGACGTTTGGCAAAGATAGTGTAACCGCTGTCGAGCACACTCATAATGGTGTTTTTAGAAGTCTCGAAGAAGTTGTTTTTGTTTACAAGGTCGGTGAGGGCTTTTTCGGCGAGTACGCCAAACTCTACCTTGTTTTCCAGCGAGTAATCCAAAAGGTTCATAGAGGTAATCACCGATTGCTTTTCGTTGGCATAATATTGTCCGTGTAACTGTGGAATATACACCATTGTGATATTCGGGAAGCCCAAAAAGTACTCAATATCTTCACGCTTACAATTTTCTTCTCCATTAGAGGTACTTTTACCAAACCCAATGAGTATATGCAGTTTGGTGTTATTTAAAAGCTGTTTAAAAACATTGTCTTTGAGGTAATTCCCCAGCTGAATATAAGGCGAAATGATAATAAGCTCCTTTTCCGCCTTAAAAAGGGTATCGTAAATAGTATCCGATAGTGGTTTTCCTGTTAAAAAGTCCATAAGTATATTGTTATTTTTTCTGCAAAATTATAACTATTCTCCTAAAAAAGCAATATTTCCTTCAGTGGTTTTTATAATATGTGCTAACAGTTGCAAAAATACTTTTGTATCAAAATTATTGTTTAGGATAGAACTACCTATCAGTCTTGTACCACCATTGTTCCTCAATAGCTGTTTGCGTTGCTTTGAGTTGAGTTACAATAGTTTCGGCAGAGAGTCCTACAAGTGCCTTGTGGATATCCTCAGGCATAAACGAAAACGTCTGAATACCACAACACTCCCTAACACATTCTACCTCTAACCTATCAAAAAATGTATTTAGCGGTGTAATATAAGGGTCGAGATCTAACAGTTTTCCAGTGTAATCTACTGGGAGTTCTTTGATAAAGAGGTTATTGCCGATGAGGATGGACATAAGATTACTTTACAAAAATCTTTTTATAGTTAGAAAACTTAAAAAAATGAAAAGTATTATCTATGTACAAGTTGTTTTTATCAATAAAAATTCTATTTACAGAACTCCAACTTATTTGAGTATAAGAATTAGGTTGAGAAAGTTTTACTCTCAATAAGTTGGTGATTAAAGTACGTCCTTCTGCTGTAATTTCCTCTTTAGTATCATCTATAAAATATTGAAGTAAGGTATTATTAGTAGGGTCAAACTTATATACTTTATCTGATAATACTAAAAGATTATTATCTTCATCTGAAAAAATATCTCTAAGATTTTGGGGGAAATTAGCAATAAGAGTGGTTACATTATAAGAATCTGAAGCGGCATCATACACTATTTTTCGTAAGTTCTTATCTGTATCAACTACATATATCACCTTATTGATGATTACGACATTATCTATTCTACCAAAAGAAGCTTCATTACCTTTTCCATCTTTTATACCTCTTGTAGCAGCAGTACCTGCTATATAAGTACAAGATTTACTTTTGGACTCAAATAATAAAAGTCGAGATTCTCTATCTCCTACTAAGATATACTTATCTTCATCTAATTGTTTTATATTTGTTAACATTTGAGAAGGAGTAGTATATTCTTTTTCTCTATTAGAATTAAAAGGTAGTGCATACACATTACGTCCTACAGAAGTGGGGGTATCAGTAACAAGATATATAGAATCCTTTTGAGGAGATAACGCCATACCCATATTATTGAAAAATAAGTGTTCTATTCTGCTTAATATAGTAACTTCCCCTTTCTTATTTATTTTCTTTATAGATGGATCAAAATCGCCATATCTATCTCCAGAATAGAGAGTATAAACTTCTCCATCTTTTACAAGGAAGTCTTTGCAAAAACCTAAAGGTATTGCATATTCAGCTATTATAGCATCTTCACCATATTTCTTTTGGTGATTTTCTTCCTTTTTACAAGAAATATAGCTTGTGATAGCTATCAATAATATAATTATTTTTTTCATATTTGTTAATATTTATAAGATTTGTAAAATAAATATTGACTTTGACAAAGCTTGTGGTGCTAATCATTCAACTTCAACACCGCCATAAACGCACTTTGTGGTATCTCTACGTTCCCCACTTGACGCATACGTTTCTTACCGGCTTTCTGTTTCTCCAATAGCTTACGCTTACGCGAGATGTCCCCTCCGTAACACTTGGCAGTAACGTCTTTGCGGAGGGCTTTAATAGTCTCACGCGAGATAATTTTAGCCCCAATAGCCGCTTGTATCGGAATGTCAAACTGCTGGCGCGGGATCAGTTCGCGCAGTTTCTCGCACATCTTCTTGCCTATATTATAAGCATTATCGGCGTGGATAAGGGCAGAGAGCGCATCTACCGATTGCGAGTTGATGAGGATATCCACCTTCACAAGGTTAGAAGCACGCATCCCAATAGGCGAATAGTCAAAGGAAGCATAGCCCTTGCTCACCGTTTTTAGTCGGTCGTAGAAGTCGAACACGATTTCGGCAAGAGGCATATCAAAGTTTAACTCTACACGCTCAGGGGTGAGGTAGTGTTGGTTGGTTATCTGTCCGCGTTTCTCAATACAGAGCGACATCACCTGTCCTATAAAATCCGATTTGGTGATGATGCTCGCCTTGATATATGGCTCTTCCACGCGGTCTAATTTAGAAGGGTCGGGTAGGTCAGAAGGGTTATTTACGATAATCGCTTTTTCGGGTTCTTTCTTGGTAAAGGCGTGGTAACTTACGTTGGGTACGGTGGTAATCACGGTCATACCAAACTCGCGTTCCAAGCGTTCTTGTACGATTTCTAAGTGCAACATCCCTAAGAATCCACAGCGAAAGCCAAAGCCCAAAGCAGCAGAACTTTCGGGGGTAAACACCAGCGAGGCATCGTTCAGTTGGAGTTTTTCCATTGAGGTGCGTAGCTCTTCGTAATCTTCGGTATCTACCGGATAAATTCCTGCAAATACCATTGGTTTCACGTTCTCAAAGCCGTCAATAGCTTCTGTACAACCGTCTACTGCTGAGGTAATGGTATCACCTACCTTCACCTCACGCGCATCCTTAATACCGGTGATAAGGTACCCCACATCGCCAGTACTAATAACCTGCTTGGGTACTTGGTTGAGCTTGAGGGTACCCACTTCGTCCGCATCATAAATTTTGCCGTTGGACATAAATTTGATTTTCTGCCCTTTGCGTATCTCACCGTTCATCACCCGGAAGTAAGTCTCCACCCCGCGGAAAGAGTTGTATACCGAGTCGAATATCAACGCTTGTAGTGGTGCCTTAGGGTCGCCAGTAGGGGCGGGAATACGCTCTATAATAGCCTCTAAAATTGCCTCTACGCCCAAACCTGTTTTACCACTGGCAGGTATAATCTCATCGGGTGAACAACCCAAGAGGTCTACAATGTCGTCTTTCACCTCTTCGGGGTTAGCACTGGGTAGGTCTATTTTGTTGAGTACGGGAATGATTTCAAGGTCGTTTTCGAGAGCCAAGTAGAGGTTAGAAATTGTCTGTGCTTGTATGCTTTGGGCAGCATCTACGATCAGGAGCGCCCCCTCGCAAGCAGCGATGGAACGCGATACTTCATAAGAGAAATCTACGTGACCGGGGGTATCGATAAGGTTGAGAATATACGTTTCGCCTTTGTACACATATTCCATTTGTATCGCGTGGCTCTTGATGGTGATACCGCGCTCACGCTCCAAGTCCATATTGTCGAGCAATTGGTCTTGTTTTTCGCGTTCGGTTACGGTTTGGGTAAAGTCGAGCAAACGGTCGGCTAAGGTACTCTTTCCGTGGTCGATATGTGCAATAATGCAGAAATTACGTATGTTCTTCATTTGTTTCTTAGTGTTTAGTTTTTAGTGATGAGTTGTGAGTTGTCTGTACCGAGAGACAACGAACTAATAATTAAAGGTGCAAAGATAGAAAATAATTGTCAATTCACAAATTGAAAGTTCTATCGTGCTTCAAAGAGGTTCTCATTTGTAGTCTGTCGGATTATTTGCAATATTTTTTTGATTGTAAATTTACTTTTTCAAAAGAAAAAGTTGCTAAATCAAAATTATTGTTTATATTTGCGACCAAATTAGAAAAAGAAAACAATATCTATTTCTTTAAAAGTATTAAGATTATCAATTTAAAAAACTTATCCAAATGAGAGATTTAACTAAAATGACAAACATTGAGGACTTGCGTGTGGTGTGTAAACGCAACGTCCCTAAGATGTTCTATGAGTATGTAGACACCGGCTCTTGGACTGAATCAACTTACAGAGAAAATGTTTCCGATTTTAACCCTATTAAATTCCGTCAACGTATATTAGTGGATATGGATAACCGTACCCTCGAAAGTACTCTTTTAGGGCAAAAGGTAAAGTTTCCCGCTATGACGGCTCCTGTTGGCTTTATGGGAATGATGTGGGCTGATGGTGAAATCCATATGGCAAAAGCCGCTCAAAAATTTGGAATCCCCTTTACGCTTTCTACGATGTCTATCTGCTCTATCGAAGATTTGGTAGAAGCAGGAGTAGAGCCCTTTTGGTTTCAGTTGTATGTAATGCGCGACCGCGATTTTATGAAAGACCTTATTCGTCGTGCTAAAGATGCTAAATGCTCTGCTTTAATGATAACCGTAGATTTGCAGGTGCTCGGCAATCGTCATCGCGATATCAAGAATGGACTTTCCACCCCTCCTAAGTTCACTATCCCTAATATGATTAACCTTTCTACTAAAATTCCTTGGGGTTGCGCTATGTGTTTGGTAACCGCCGTTGGACATTCCGCAATATCGCAGGTCACGCAAAAAGCGTATCCGACCTCTCTTCACTTTCCTCTTGGACAAAAGAGCAGTTCGACCCAAGTCTTAGTTGGAAAGATATCGCCGAAATTAAAGAATTGTGGGGGGGACCTATCATCTTAAAGGGTATTATGACTCCTGAAGATGCTATCGAAGCTGTGAAATATGGTGCCGATGCGATTATTGTCTCTAACCACGGTGGTCGCCAAATGGACGATACTATTTCCACTATCAAAGCACTCCCCGATATTGTAAGCGCCGTAGGTAGCCAAACCGAAGTATGGATAGACTCTGGTTTCTATACAGGGCAAAATATGCTCAAAGCGTGGGCGTTGGGTGCCAAAGGTATTATGCTTGGTCGTGCTCCTGTATATGGGCTCGGTGCTTATGGCGAAGAAGGCGTAACTCGTGCTTTGCAAATATTATATGACGAAATGGATACTACTATGGCTTTTTCAGGTCATCGTAACCTCCAAGATGTAGATAGTAGTATTTTAGTAGAGGGTACTTATCCTCTACCAAGCAATAATTTCCGAGTTTAGTTTAACTTTCATTGTAAAAAGAAAGAGCTTAATACGAATGATGTATTAAGCTCTTTCACTTTTTATTACAAACTATTAAAATTTAAACCACTTATTCTTCATTATAAATGCTCCTTACAATCCCGTCGGCAAGACCAATGCGGGGTACGTGTACAATTTCTGCTCCTGACCATTTCATCGCATTGATGAACACTGTAAGTGCATACAGAATTACGTCGGCACGGTCGGGATTAAAGCCTAAGAGCCTGATGCGTTCATCGTAAGTAAATCCCGATACATAGTTAAGGTAATCGGTGAGGTACTGATAGCTCAGTGGTTCTCCTTCTCTGCTGTTGGAGTTCTTGTGTATCTTGTTGATGTTCCCTCCTGAACCAATGGCTTCTATATGCTCACAGTCTTTCGTATGCTTTTTTATCCAATGCTCCACTTCTTCCCACGTTTTATTGCTTACTTTGTTGTCTAATAGACGCACTGTACCTATGGGAAACGAACGCGACTTCTTTACCTTCCCCTTCGAGAAGACCGTAAACTCAGTACTACCCCCGCCTACGTCTATGTATAGGTAATCTTTATCTTTTTGTATTAAACTTGAAATATCGGTAGAGGCAATAATGCTCGCCTCTTCGGCGCCATCTATAATATCTATGCGCACTCCTGTACGTTTGTATACCTCATTGGCTACTTGTTGTCCATTGGTAGATTCTCGCATTGCCGAGGTCGCACAAGCGCGATACTTTTCTACTTGGTTTACTTTCATCAGCAAACTGAACGCTTGCATCGTGTCTGCCAATCTATCGGTGTTTTCTTCTGAGATGAGTCCGTCTAAAAACACATCAGCTCCCAAACGGATAGGCACGCGCACCAAGCTGGCTTTGGTAAATTTCGGAGCTTCGTTAGGCTCTTCCAATACGTTCGATATGAGCAATCTCACCCCGTTCGACCCTATGTCTATCGCTCCTAATTTTTTGATATTCATTTCGTAATTATTTGTCTTTGTCCATTTCTAAAGAGCGCACTTTTAGCGGGTTCTTGGTCAGTTCAGCGTATTCTTCACGGTTTCTAAACACATCTAAAGCAGTGAAAATAGCGTGACGAAACGACTCAGGGTCGGCAATGCCCTTGCCTGCTATTTCGTAAGCCGTACCGTGGTCGGGCGAAGTGCGTACTTTGCTAAGTCCTGCTGTGTAGTTCACGCCACTGCCAAAGGCAATGGTTTTGAACGCAATAAGCCCTTGGTCGTGGTAAGGTGCTAATACCGCATCGTAGTTCCGGTAGGTTTGTGAACCGAAGAAACTATCAGCAGCAAAAGGTCCAAATACCAATATATTCTCATCAAAATACAGCTTTTTCAAGGCTGGGCGTAACACTTCGTCATCTTCGTTACCTATCACGCCTTTATCTCCGCAATGTGGATTAATGCCCAATACGGCTATTTTAGGGCGTTGTAAGCGGAAGTCCTTAATTAGTGATTCGTTCATCAGGCGCGCTTTCTTCATAATGAGGGCTTCTGTAATAAGAGAAGAAACCTCTTTCAAAGGCACGTGGTCAGTAAGTAAACCCACTTTCAGGTCTTCGCTCACCATAAACATCAGGCTAGTACCGTTGAGCTCTTGTGCCAAATAATCGGTGTGACCAGGAAAGTGAAACGCGTCCGACTGTATGTTGTTCTTATTGATAGGAGCGGTTACTAGCACATCAATACTGTTGTTTTTTAATGCTTCCACCGCAGCTTGTAATGATAAAAAGGCATATTTGCCACCTTCTTCGGTTGCTTGTCCGAAGGTAACCGTAGGGGTTTCTTTCCAGCAGTTTAGCACATTTAGCTTGCCGTCAATAGCAGCTTCCACATTGTCGATTCCTTGAAAATTGGCAGTGGTATTGAAATGTTTCTTCTGAAAAGAAACTAACTTGTTCGAAGCAAAAATAATAGGCGTACACAATTCCAATATTTGGTGGTCTTCAAAGGTTTTTAGGATAATTTCAAGTCCTACACCGTTCATATCACCAATGGAAATTCCTACTTTTATGGGTTTTTCTTTCATAAAATGAAATGCATTTTAGGGTACTTATTCTTCTCTCTGAGTGTAGAATACGCTTATTCTGGGCAAGCGTTTTTCTACTTCTTCGTATTGCTGAGTAGTGAAATTACGGTTGTTGATGTACAAAACACCCTTCCACTGTATTTTCTCTATTGATTTTATAAACTGTTTGAAATCAAGCGGATTGTCGTTGATATTCACGTAAGTTAATCGTGGATTTTCAGCCAATGCTTGTGGTAATTTAGTGAGGTTGTTCGCATTGAAGTATACGTTTTCTAACTTTGGTAAACGTCCTACTGAGGCAGGTACTTCGCTAAGTGCAGCATTGCGCAACGATAGTTCTTCAAGTAGTGGCAACTTGTCGAAGTTATCAGGAAGTACTTTTATTTTGTTCTTCGTGTCAAACTGACTGATGATAAGTGATTTCAATTTAGGCAAGGCAAATACTTGCTCAGGGAAATCTGTAAATTCAGCTCCTTCAAACTTCAAATTTTCTAACTGTTTTAAGTTCATAAGTGACGCAGGTACTTCGGTAATCGGGTTATAGATATCTATAGTTTGCAAAACCGAAAGACTGCCGATGTTCTCAGGTAATTTGCTTAGGTTATTGAGGCGTAACACCAATACTTTTAGTGTTTTATTTTCAACACTTAGCTCAGGAAAAGAGGCTATCCCCACTTCCTTTATTTCCAATACTTCAAGTTGCTGAGCTTCACTGAAAAGCCTTCTTAATAAAGCCTCACTTACTTGCACTTCATTACTTGAATTACTATAAATTCTAACTTCTTTTAGCTTAGCAAAGTTAGTCTTCATAAGCTCCTCAGCGCTCCTAAAACTTTCTTCATCTCCGCTGGTAGTGGCAATTCTTATTTGCATAGATTGTGCCCCTGCAACAAACGGAATTGCGAGGGCAAACACGCATAAAAGTTGTTTTATTTTTTTCATTGTTCTATTTTTTATCTGTAAATAATTATTACTTTTGTCCTTTCAGAGTGCAAAGATATAAAAAATATGGGAGTAACACAAACTTATTCTTTTCATAGTAATGGTAAATTGCTCATTACGGGCGAATATGCAGTGCTCGACGGGGCGCTCGCTTTTGCTTTACCCACCCAAAAAGGACAGACGATGAAGGTAATAGAGGGAGCAAACGAAAACCGATGGCAAGCCTTTGATGCCAACGGTGATTTGTGGTTCGACAGTGCGACACTCACTACTGAAACCGACCAACAAATAGCACAAACATTGCAAAAAATTCTCACTACGGCTACTCACCTCAACCCCAATTTCAAAGACAAATGGTTACACTCTCAAGTGCAAACTCATTTAGAGTTCCCTCGTTTGTGGGGCTTAGGCACTTCCTCTACACTCATCAACAATATAGCGCAGTGGGCAGCCGTAAATCCATACGAACTGCTTTTTAAGAGTTTTGGTGGCAGTGGTTACGATATCGCTTGTGCCAAAAGCAATACTCCATTGTTGTATAAGTTGGAAGGAGGCAAACCACATGGTTACCCTTTGCGCTTTCTTTTTCCTCATACGCATCAAATCTACTTCGTTTATCTCAATCAGAAACAAAATAGCAAGGACGGAATTGCGCGTTATCGGTCAGTAACTAAAAGTAAACGTAAACTTGCTGAGAGCATTACTCGCCTTACTGAACAGTTTGTTTTAGCGCACACCATAACCGATGTTTGCCAGATATTAAACGAACACGAAACCCTCATTAGCAACTACTTGAGTATGCCCACCGTTAAAGAACACCTTTTCCCCGATTTCAACGGCACAGTGAAGAGTTTGGGCGCTTGGGGTGGTGATTTTGTATTAGCCATTTCCGAAACCGAAGATACCCCCGCTTATTTTGCTTCCAAAGGTTTTGATACTTGCGTCCCTTACAACGAAATGGTATAACATAAACCTCTGAATTGCTACTGTTGCATTTTTTCTGTTAAAATTGAGGTTTTACCCTTAATTTATTCAACATTTTAAAATCGTCTTATCTCCCTCTGATATTCAGTATAGTAAGCTCATTCCTTCGTCTTTCCTTCGTCTTAGGTTCGTCTTTCCTTCGCTTTAGCTTCGAGTTTCCTATAAGTTACCTATAAGATACGATAATGTTTAGTTGTACTGTTTTTCAGTACTTTATAAATTTGGAGCTAAAAAACATTTTACTGTCTTATTTTGAAGAAAAATTGCTGTTTTAACTATTTTTAACAGAAAAAACGCAAAAGTACTTTCCCTATTCATTGCCGATAGCACTATAGTAAAGTGCTTCATACATTGGCACTATTTTATCCTCGTCAAAACGTTCAGCTACTTTGCGGGCGTTCTGTTTAAATTGTGCCAATCGGGCTTTGTCTTCAAGTATGTAAATAGCCTTCTCTGCCATTGCTTTTACATCGCCTATGGGGCACAGATAGCCCGATACGCCCTCTTCATTCACTTCTGGAAGTCCTCCGGTATTGCTCGATACTACCGGAACGCCTGCTGCCATTGCTTCTAATGCCGAAAGTCCAAAGCTCTCAGAGGCAGAAGGGAGTAAGAATAAATCGGTGAAACACAAAATGCGGTCTATATCAGAGGTATTACCTAAAAACAGCACTTTGCTTTTGATGCCTAAATCCTTGCAGAGCTGGTCGGCTATCTCGCGCTCAGGTCCGTCGCCTACCATTATCAGCTTAGCGGGAAGTTTCTGCTGAATGCCATAAAAAATTCTCACCACATCGTCTATGCGTTTTACCTTCCTAAAATTACTAATGTGTGTAACGATGAGTTCCTCAGGCTTTGCCATTACAGTGCGTTTGCAAGGAGAAGTTTCTTTGGATTTTTTAATATTTGTGAAGTTAGGAATTACTTTAATATCTTTATCTATACGGAAAAGTCTTAGAGTATCTTGCTTCAAACTCTCGGACACTGAAGTTACAATATCCGATTCGTTAATGCTAAACGTGACTGCCTCTTTGTAAGTAGGGTGGTTGCCCACAAGGGTAATATCGGTGCCGTGAAGGGTCGTTACCATAGGCACTTCTATCCCTTCCCGTTTGAGCATTTGTTTAGCCATATAACCTGCATAAGCGTGCGGAATGGCGTAATGCACGTGCAAAATATCTATGTGATAGGTTTTTATCACATAAGCCATTTTGCTAGACAATGCTAGTTCGTAAGGCTGGTAGTGAAACAAGGGGTATTCTTCTACGTGCACTTCGTGAAAGTGAATGTTCATCTCCAAGAAGTCTAAACGCACGGGGTAACTATACGTGATAAAGTGCACCTGATGACCTTTGCGAGCTAAGGCAATCCCGAGTTCGGTAGCTACAACACCACTCCCTCCAAAGGTAGGGTAACACACTATGGCTATATTCATATTTGATATATATTAGAGAGGCAAAGGTACTAATTTTTCTGTGGGTATTGAAAATATTAACAAAAAATTATATCTTTGTACTCACTAAATAGTGTTCTATATGAAAACTTTAGATTCTTTTATAAATATTAAAAACGGCGATTTTCTCCTTATAAAAGGAGAGACCATCACTGCTGATACTACTTTTACAATTCTTAGAGAACGTTTTCCTAATAACGAAGTATGGGACGTAGGGACAGGCTATTATTGGTTGTATTTCAGCGATTGTTCTTTTGAGGGGAAGTTATTTAATGTGTCGCTTTGTTTTGAAGGAGAACAGCTAAAATTCTTAGGTTTTGCAATGAAGAATGAAAAACAAACCTCGTGGGACGATTGGAGTGAAGTATACGAATTGCAGACTGAAAAATACTATGACCAATGGCTTACAGCACATATAGGCAAGGAACGCACTTTCTCTTGGGGAACTATTAAATCTATTTACGACCACAAAGGAGGGGGTACAGCTATTTGGGTGAATTATAACAAATAAAAGAGGAATTGGTACCTCAGCTTAAAAGCTATAATGCTCTTTAATTTGAAATGACGAATAGGTAAAGCGGGTTATAAATCTTCGTTCAAACTATCAATAATAGTTAGTTTAGCAAAGCGTAATAATATATTTTTTAAGCCTCCTGTCTCGAAATTTATTTGCGCCTTTTTATCATTTCCTGCTCCTTCCAATGAAATTACTTTACCACGACCGAAACGTTCGTGATAAACTACTGTTCCTATATCCAGTCCGTTATAAGTATTTTTATTATTACTATCAGAATTATACAAAGCATTCACAGGTTTTAACTTCCTGAGTTTTTGTTGTTCTTCTCCTGTTGGGGCGTTTTTATGAGGAGGTATTCCACTTATAGGTTTCTGCAAACGTAGTTTACTTTTATCTACTTCACCAAAAATATCCCTATCAATAAGTGGTTTATATCGATAATTAGGATTAGAAATAGAAGGTGTAAGATACTGCAAATAGCGTTCATCTATTTCTTCGATAAATCTACTTGGCTCGGCATCAGAAAGTTTTCCCCAACGATAACGGTTTTCTGCATAAGTTAAATAGGCTTGTTTCTCAGCACGGGTGAGTGCTACATAAAATAACCTTCTTTCTTCTTCCAAATCATTACGCGATTGTATGCTCATTGCCGAAGGAAACAAATCTTCTTCCATTCCTACCACGTATACATACGGAAACTCCAATCCTTTTGCCAAGTGAATAGTCATCAAAGCTACACGGTCATCATCACCTATCTCTTTATCCATATCAGTAGCCAAAGCAACATCTTCTAAATATTCTGAAAGACTTGCCCTGCTATCTGCTACATCTTCTTGTCCTTCTACAAAATCTTTCATACCATTAAGCATCTCTTCGATGTTTTCCATTTTGGCTATACCCTCGGGAGTACCATCTTTTTTAAACTCTTGCAAAAGCCCTGTTTTCTTTGCGACTTGTTCGGCAACTTCAAAAGCATTTGCTTTTTGATTGAGAGCTTGAAAGTTAAGAATCATTACCACAAAATCAGTAAGTTTTTGCTTTGTAGTAGTATTGATGTGCAGTTCTGGAAGTTTATTGATGTTATACATTATCTCGAAGATAGACTTCTTATAATGATTTGCTGCCAAAGTAAGCTTTTCCATTGTAGTTTCTCCAATACCTCGTGCAGGAAAATTGATAATGCGCACCAAAGCTTCCTCATCATTTGGATTGATAATAAGTCTCAAATAAGCAAGCATATCTTTGATTTCCTTACGCTGGTAGAATGACAATCCGCCATAGATGCGATATGGAATATCACGTTTTCTAAGGGCATCTTCAATAGCACGCGATTGTGAGTTAGTACGATAAAGTACCGCAAAATTACCATTAGGGAGCTGGTATTGCATCTTGTTTTCGAAGATAGAGCTCGCTACAAAACGACCTTCATCAGCATCAGTAGGACTTCTATGCACTTTAATAGGTTCACCTAATTCATTTTCAGTGAAAACTACCTTTTCCAATCGTATTTTATTGTGTTCTATCACACTATTAGCTGCTTCCACAATGTTTTTTGTAGAACGATAATTTTGCTCTAACTTATATTCTTTTGCTTCTGGATAATCATTTTTGAAATTGAGAATATTATTGATGTTTGCTCCCCTAAAAGCATAAATACTTTGCGCATCATCTCCTACTACACAAATGTTATGAAAACGGTCAGCCAAAGCCTTCACGATAAGATATTGAGAGTGATTGGTATCTTGATACTCATCTACAAGAATATACCTAAACCTATTTTGATATTTTGCCAATACATCAGGATATAGATTGAGGAGTTCATTTGTTTTCAGCAGTAAATCGTCAAAATCCATTGCTCCTGCTTTAAAACACCTATCTACATATTCTTGATAAATTTCTCCTAAACGTGGTTGTCTTGCCATTGCATCAGCTTCCATCAGTTCAGGATTATTAAAATAGGCTCTCACCGTAATAAGACTGTTTTTAAAGGAAGAAATACGCGATTGTATTCGTTTATACTTATAGATATCCTTGTCCAACTCCATCTCTTTAATGATACCATTAATAAGGCGCTGAGAGTCTTGAGTGTCATATATAGTAAAATTTTGAGGATATCCCAATTTATCGGCTTCGATGCGCAAGATTTTAGCAAAAACAGAGTGGAATGTACCCATCCATAGGTTCTTTGCTTCGTTGTTGCCTACAAGACTGGCAATACGCTTTTTCATTTCGTTGGCAGCCTTATTAGTAAAGGTAAGAGCAAGGATATTGAAAGCATCTACTCCTTCTCGCATCAAGTTGGCTATACGATAAGTAAGCACGCGAGTTTTACCAGAGCCTGCTCCTGCTATCACGATGATAGGTCCATCTTTTTGAAGCACGGCAGCACGTTGAGGGGCATTTAGACTTTCTAATTCCTTTAAAAATGTATCCATAATAATCTTCGCAAAAGTATGATGTATGTATATTATCCTCGTTTGAGTTCTATGACAGTAATTTCAGGCCATACGCCTAACCTTCCAGGGAATGCGTGATACCCAAACCCACGATTTACGTTTAAATATTGTGCTCCTTCTTGATACATACCTCCCCAATATTTATAAATATATTGTGAGGGACTCCACCGCCATTGGGGTATTTCAATCCCACACTGCATTCCGTGTGTATGACCGCTAAGGGTGAGCGCTATGTTCTTTCTCTCGGGCAAAACAATTTCTTGAAAATGAGTAGGGTCGTGGCTCATCAGTATTTTAAAATCTTCTTCGTTTACCCCCTCCATAGCTTTATTGAGGTCGCCGTATTTAGAGAACCTGCCGCGCCCCCAGTTTTCAACGCCTATAAGGGCAATCTTTTCGCCATTGCGTTCTAAATAGCGATGTTCATTGAGGAGTAAGTCCCAACCCATTTCCTTTTGTAAATCAAACAAGTGTTCTAAGTTTTTGCGCTTGGCTTCAACGCTTTCCCAAGAAGAGTAATCGCCATAATCGTGGTTACCCATAATAGAAAAGACACCATCAGGAGCGTGCAACGTAGCAAACAAGCTTTTCCAATCGTGAACCTCCTCTGCCAAGTTATTTACTAAATCGCCCGTAAAAAGAATGACATCACTCTTTTGAGCATTGATAAGTTCTACTCCATAACGTATCTTTTCATAATTGTCAAAACTCCCACAGTGAATATCAGAGATTTGAGTAATTCGATAGCCGTCGAACGCCTTAGGAAGGTCGGGAAAATAAAGGGTATACTTCCATACCTTGTAATTGTACTTTCCTTTAAAAATAGCGTAGAGGATAGAGGCAAAAGGAATAGCCGCCAAGCCCCAACCCAGCATACTGATAAACTTGCGTCGCGAGGGCAAACGAGGAGCGTTTTGCTTTTTCTTGCTGAAAAGAGCGCGTATAAGCCGAGTAATATCTTCTATAAGCAAAGGTAAACTGACAAACAAGCAGATGATGAGCCACGTAAGCAGTCCTGCCACAGCATATTGCTGAGGAGCACTCCACACCGTTTTACCTCTGTTGAACCAATGATAAAGGAGGTTGAGAACAATCGCTACTGCTATTCCCCAAAAAGTCCAATGTATCCATCGTGCTGCGGCAAGAGTCTTTAAACTTCTGCTAGCATAAAAACTCAATAAGAAATACAGCGTAAAGATACTGATAAGTATAATATAAATCATAGAATATTTGCCTATTCGTTAATTTGCTAATTTGCTAATAATCTCACGAATAACTTTAACGTTAGAAATAGGTCTTTTGGTTTCATCTAAAAAACTTTCTGTTTTGAACGAGAAAGGTAAGGTAGTACCTAAATCTTCGAAAACAGTACCTGAGAAATGTACTTCGGTAAAACCGGCAGCTTTTATCTGCACGATACTTTGCGCATTGATGCCACCACCGGGCATAATAGTAGGTTGTCCTCCGCCAATGCGATTGAGTTCTTTTAGAAGAGCGAGCCCCTCAATAGCCGATTTCTTACCTCCTGAGGTGAGAATGCGTTTCACTCCCAAACGTTTCAAGGTTTGAATAGCTACAATGGGGTCGGGGGCACAGTCGAAAGCGCGATGATAGATAAATTCCATATCACCAGAGGCTTCAATGAGGCGTGCGGTGCGTTCTTCATCGATGGTATTGTTGCGGTGCAATACACCCGTTACTACGCCCATACAACCCAGCTCACGGCAAAGAACAATATCGCGCAACATTACATCGAATTCTTCTTCGGTATAAGTGAAATCGCCACTGCGTGGACGTATCAGCACACAATTGCCGATGCTCAGTTCGTCCATTACTTTTTTAATCAATCCGTAGCTGGGAGTGATGCCTCCTACTCCCAATTCACTGCATAATTCAATGCGAGTAGCACCTGCTTCTTGTGCATTTTTAGCCGACTCGAATGAGCTGGCACATATTTCGTAAATCATAATGTCTTTGTTAATTTGGAGTGCAAAGGTAGAGAATAATTAGCAAATGAGCAAAATTTTAATTAATGGTTAGTGGTTAATGACGAATGTAATGTGGAAGAGGGATTTCAACTTTGATAAAGACAGTAAGGGAGGTGTGGCGACGGAAAGGCGAATGATGAGTGGGTCTACAGTGGGTCTACAGTGGGTCTACAGTGGGTCTACAGTGGGTCTACAGTGGGTCTACAGTGGGTCTACAGTGGGTCTACAGTGGGTCTACAGTGGGTCTACAGTGGGTCTACAGTGGGTCTACAGTGGGTCTACAGTGGGTCTACAGTGGGTCTATAATGAATAAAAGACAGTGTGAGTTACACGGACAGATATAGAAAAGACAAAGGTAACCTCCGCCTTACACATACCCAGCTTTCGCTGGCTTCCTCCAAAGGGGGAACTACAGCGACGTAAAGACGAACAAAAGACGAACAAAAGACGAACAAAAGACGAACAAAAGACGAACAAAAGACGAACAAAAGACGAACAAAAGACGAACAAAAGACGGTGCGAGCCACACGGGCAGATAGAGAAAAGACGAACAAAACCTCTCCCTAACCTGCTCCAAAGGGAAAAATAAAGCGACGTAAAGACGAACAAATGACGAAGGGAAAGTGAAGGTAAGTTAAAGCTAAGATAGAGATAAAAAGAAGGTTATTAGTGGATTTTAACATTGCCAAAGGTTTGAAATTTTGACAATGTTCATACAAACAACGGTGCGAGTGATACGGGCAGATAATGGAACAATGAAAGAGAATAGGTTTTGTGAAGTAATATAAGTGTTGGAATATAGGGAGTGGTTTGTAAATGACTAATATATAATGTGTAACAGAAAAGAGAGAGACTCTATTGTAATAGGAAAATGATGGATTTATTCTTGGAAATAAATTATAGTACGAAGTTATGTGCTTTGCTTTATACATATTAATATAACCTTTCTATTTTATTATTACGCGCTTTATTTTCTATTTCGAATAAATTAATAGGCTGTTATTAATTAAAAGTTTTATTATTGTAGTTTTTATGCTATGTAGAATTTGTAAAATAAAATATTTTAAATTATTCTTTATGATAGATTTTTGAATGAAATAGAAAATAAAAAGATTGTTTATAGTTGTTTTTTCGAAATAATACGAAAATATAATACTTTTTGTTTAATTCAAATATATATGTAAATCAGTTTGTTATGCCTAAAATCAACATTTCATAAAATTTATATATAAAAAAACTTTATTAAATATTTGGTCATATCATTTTTTATTTGTTATTTTGCCCCGTCGATTAAAGAAGAATAAAAACTAAATCACAATTAAAACTAAGATACTATTTAATAATGGATTTTAAACAATTAGAAAAACAATATCGCGATGAATTGTTACAAAACGTGATTCCGTTTTGGCTAGAGAAATCGCAAGACAAAGAATATGGTGGTTATTTTACTTGTCTTGACCGCCAAGGAAATGTATTTGATACCGATAAGTTTATTTGGCTACAAGGGCGTGAAGTATGGCTCTTTGCAATGCTTTATAACCGTGTAGAAAAACGGCAAGAATGGTTGGACTGTGCTATACAAGGGGCAGAGTTCCTCAAGAAATACGGACACGACGGAAACCTAAACTGGTATTTTTCATTAGACCGACAAGGTAACCCTCTTGTGGAACCTTATAATATTTTCTCTTATACCTTTGCTACGATGGCTTTCGGTCAGTTGAGCATTGCCACAGGCAATCAAGAATATGCCGATATAGCCAAACGCACTTTTGATATTATCCTTTCTAAACAAGATAATCCTAAGGGAAAATGGAACAAAGCCTACCCAGGCACTCGTTCGCTTAAAAACTTTGCCTTGCCTATGATTCTCTGTAATTTGGCATTAGAGATAGAACCCTTATTGGACGAGGCTTTTATCGAGAAAACGATGGATACTTGTATTCACGAAGTAATGGACGTATTTTTACGCCCTGAACTGGGTGGCATCGTAGTAGAAAATGTAAATGCAGACGGTTCGCTATCTGATACTTTTGAAGGTCGTCAGCTTACTCCCGGTCACGCCATTGAGGCAATGTGGTTTATAATGGACTTAGGCAAGCGTCTCAATCGTCCTGAGCTCATCGAAAAGGCGGTGCAAACAACTCTAAAAATGATTGACTACGGTTGGGATAAACAGTATGGCGGTATCTACTACTTTATGGATAGAAAAGGCTGTCCGCCCCAACAATTAGAATGGGATCAGAAACTGTGGTGGGTACATATAGAAACGCTTATCTCGCTGATAAAAGGATATCAACTCACTGGTAATAAAGAGTGCTTGCAGTGGTTTGAGAAAGTGCATCATTACACTTGGGAACATTTTAAAGACCCTAAACATCGCGAATGGTGGGGGTACCTCAACCGCCAAGGCGAAGTGCTCTTAGACCTCAAAGGCGGTAAATGGAAGGGCTGTTTCCACGTACCACGTGGCTTATATCAAGTGTGGAAAACAATTGCAATGATTAATGGTTAATTGTTAATGGTTAATGATAAAAGACAAATAATGAACAGAAAAACTTTGACAAAGTCTAAGCTACTTTGCCAAAGTTTCCTGCCCGTGCGGCTCGCACCTTTGGCAAAGTCTGCACTACTTATTTTATATCTAATAGTATTGACGGCTTGTACAGAAACCCAAAAAGAACAACCTATGAAAATTAATATTACAACACTTACCACCCAAGGCTTGGAAGGCGATTTGCAGAAAGGCGTTTCGGCTTCTTATGCTGCCCTGCTCAACGGTGAATTATTGGTAGCAGGAGGGTGTAACTTCCCTGATAAACTCGGGTTTGAAGGCGGAAAGAAAGTGTTTTACGATGAAATACTTCACTTCAATAAAACACAAAACCAATGGCAAACAGTGGGCAAACTTCCTGAAGCAGCGGCGTATGGGGTATCGGTAGCGATTCCTGCTGGCTATCTGTGGATAGGAGGACAGACGGCTACACACTCTTTAGCCAATTGCTATAAGGTGCAGTATTCAAAAGAAAAAGGCATTACGCTTACTTCTTTCCCTTCTTTGCCTGAACCACTCGACAACTTTGCAGGTGCGAGTATAGGTAGCAAGGTGTTTGTAGCAGGAGGTAGTGCTTCGGGAAAGCCCTCTAACAAAGTGTATTATATTGATACTGCTACTGATAAAGAGTGGCATCGCTTGCCTGATTTCCCCGAAGAGCCCAGTGTACAACCTGTATTAGTAGCGATGGAACAAGAGGGTGATACACACTTATTCTTGTTAGGAGGCTTTTTCGGGGGGGATGCTACCCGCGTGCCTACCCTCTCTACTGCTGTGTGGAGGTATAGTGTGCAACAACAGCAATGGCAAAAAGTAGCTACACAAGAAAGTCCTGATAAAGTGATATTTTCGCTCACAGGAGCTACAGCTTTGGCTATTGATAACCGCTATATTGCTTGTTTTGGAGGTGTAAATGCGACACTTTTCTTAAAAACCATCACCGACCTCTATCATATAGGTCGCGATACTACCCTCACTGATGAGACACGCAAGCAGAAAAACTACGATTATATGTCGCATTATATGACACAGCCTATTGAGTACTATCGTTTCAATAAAGAGTGTTATCTGTTCGATACTCACACGCAACAGTGGTCGGTGCTCGATACACAAACTGATTTCGCTCGAGCAGGTGCTACCTTAGTAGGCTCTCCAGATGAGTTCTACCTCGTGCAAGGAGAACTAAAACCGGGTGTACGTAGCAATAAAACTTTTAAAGTTGTGGTAAAATAGTATATACTTATTTAAGGGAGAGACAATGTCTCAGAAATCAATCAAAAAAACAAAATCAAACAAACTTTTGTTAATCTGTTAGATTTTCTGACCGTAGGGAGGCTCTTTAACAAACCAATATAACAATTGATACTATGAAAAACAGTAAAATATACCCTTGGATAGTAGTGGCATTGCTATGGGTGGTGGCACTATTGAATTATTTAGATCGACAAATGCTCTCCACGATGCAGGAGTCGATGAAAATGGACATCAAAGAGCTTGCTGTGGGAGAAAATTTTGGTAGGCTGATGGGAGTCTTCCTTCTTATCTACGGATTGATGAGCCCTGTGGCTGGTATTATTGCCGACCGCGTGAACCGCAAGTGGATGATTGTAGGGAGCCTGTTTGTATGGTCGGCAGTAACTTATGGTATGGGTTATGCGACAACCTTTAATCAGGTGTATTGGCTGCGCGCCTTAATGGGACTCAGTGAAGCGCTTTACTTAGCTACTGCTCTTTCTATGATAGCCGATTACCATACTTCAAAAACACGCTCTTTGGCTATAGGTATTCATATGTCGGGGCTTTATGCAGGGCAAGCCTTAGGAGGCTTTGGAGCTACTATTGCCTCTAACTATACTTGGCATACTGTGTTTCACTGGTTTGGTATGGTAGGGATAGTGTATGCTTTTTTCTTGGTATTTACTCTCTTTGATATAGAGCGCAAACCACAAGCAACTACACAAACAACGTCAGCACCGAAAAACTCATTGTTGTCGTCGCTTGCCCTTGTGTTTGGCACTTTCTCTTTCTGGATACTCTTGTTCTACTTTATGGCATCGAGCTTTCCAGGCTGGGGAACTAAGAACTGGTTGCCTACGCTCTTTGCTACTAACTTAAATGTACCGATGGCTACCGCAGGACCTATAGCAACAATTTCTATCGCTATATCTTCTTTCTTAGGAGTGCTCATAGGAGGTACATTGTCCGACCGCTGGGTACAGACAAATATCAAAGCGCGTATCTATACTAGTACTATTGGTTTAGGGCTTACCATTCCTGCCTTGATACTCATAGGCTTTGGAGAGTCGTATGTAGCAATGATAGGGGCAACCTTGCTTTTTGGTATTGGTTACGGAATGTTTGATACCAACAATATGCCTATCTTATGCCAAATTATTCCACAACAGCAACGCGCTACGGCTTATGGCATTATGAATATGGGAGGCGTATTTTCGGGCTATGCTGTTACCTTAATGCTTGGTACTTCTACCGATGCGGGTAATTTAGGAGCTGATTTTAGCAAACTCTCGGTGATTATCTTAATAGCCATTGTACTGATGTTGTTATTCTTAAAACCTAAGAGAGAATTGTGTGGAGAATAATAATCCCCAACCCCTCCCAAGGAGGAGCTAATTGAAATAGAATTATTAATAAACACTCTCCTTATTATTGCTTTTGAGGTTCCCCTTCCCCTTCCTTTTTGGGAGGGGAAGAAAGGAGAGGGAGAGGAATAAATAACTAAATAAAATGACATTTGAAAAAATTAATGGGCTGATAGTAGCGCCCTTTACACCTTTTGACAAGAAAGGAGAAGTAAATTTAGACCCTATTGATAAATATGCAAAACTCTTGCAAAAAAATGGATTGATAGGCGTATTTATCAATGGTTCGTCAGGTGAAGGCTATATGATGACGGTTGAAGAACGTATGAAGATAGCCGAAAAATGGGTATCAGTAGCTCCCAAAGGCTTCAAAGTGATTGTACACTGTGGGGCTACCTGCATCAAAGATAGCCATAAAATGGCACAGCACGCCCAAGAAATTGGAGCTTTCGGTATAGGGGCAATGGCTTCACCTTTCCCCAAAGCGGGTAGGGTAGAGGAGCTGGTGAAATACTGCGAGGAAATAGCTTGTGGAGCGCCTAATCTGCCTTTCTATTTTTACCATATTCCTGTGCTCAATGGGGTGTACCTTCCTATGTTGCCGTTTCTTAAAGCCGCTGACGGACGTATTCCTAACTTAGCGGGTATCAAATACACCTACGAACCACTTTATGAGTACAACCAATGTATGTTGTACAACAATGGCAAATACGATATGCTCTACGGCTTAGACGAGACTATCCTCAATGCTCTTGTAATGGGGGGTGCTCGTGGTGGCATTAGCGGTACTGGTAGCTATATAGGCAAGGTATTGGTAGGTATCATAGATGAATATCACAAAGGCAATATTGCCAAAGCTGCTGAGTTGCAAAACTACGCCCAAGACGTGATAAATGTAATTGCTAAATATCGTGGCAACATAGTGTGCGGCAAGCGTATAATGAAGTTGCTTGGTTTAGACTTAGGTATCAATCGTACGCCTTTCCAAAACATTACTGATGAAGAGGAAGCAGTCATTAAGAAAGAATTGGAAAGCATTGATTTCTTTAACAAATGTAACCAAATGTAGTATATATAAAATGTAATTAACCTACCACCCCATTGTATTTATAAAATCAATCAGTAAAAATTAAAGTAATGAAGCAAAAGTATTTATTTAATGTATTCTTCTTGTTGTTTTTTACCACAATAGGTTGGGCACAAGAGATAATGGTGAAAGGGACGGTTTCTTCTGATGAAATGCCGTTGCCAGGTGCTGCTGTAGTTGTGAAAGGTACCACACACGGTACCCAGACCGACTTTGAAGGGAACTATACCCTCACTGCAAAGGAGGGTGATATTCTTGTATTTAGCTTTGTAGGATATACTACCCAAGAGAGAAGAGTAACAGGTAGTCGCCCTATTAATGTGTCGTTAAAGGAAGAAGCGAATGTATTGGAAGAAGTAGTGCTTACTGCTTATGGAGGTACACAAAAGAAAGCAAAAGTAACGAGTTCTATTGCTTCAGTGAAAACAGAAGTATTATCAACCGGTTCTTTTTCTAACCCTGCTCAAGCTCTTTCAGGAGCAGTGGCCGGACTTAGGGTAGCACAGACTTCAGGAAGTCCAGGAGCTGCTCCTACCTTAGTACTTCGTGGAGGTACTAATCTTGATGGTTCAGGCTCACCCCTTGTTATCATAGATGGACAAATCAGAGGGGG
Source organism: Capnocytophaga sp. oral taxon 902 (assembly GCF_013394735.1). Taxonomy (NCBI): domain Bacteria; kingdom Pseudomonadati; phylum Bacteroidota; class Flavobacteriia; order Flavobacteriales; family Flavobacteriaceae; genus Capnocytophaga; species Capnocytophaga sp. oral taxon 902. The sequence goes on along the minus strand of NZ_CP058261.1, from coordinate 133,719 downwards.
ATTGAATGACATCAACCCCGATGATATTGAATCAATGGATATATTAAAAGATGCTGGTGCTACTGCTATTTATGGAGCAAGAGCTAGCAATGGGGTAGTATTGGTAACTACTAAAAAAGGTAGATTAGGTGTTTCGTCACTGAATGTAAAATTGAAGCACGGATTTGCTTATATGAATAACCAAGTGGAGTTTCTTAATGCACGTGATTATCTTTATTGGCAACGTACAGCGGTACGTAATAGTGCCCGTGTATGGCAAAATGCTTCAGGTGATTGGAAAGGATTTACTAACGAAGCGAGTTTAAGTGGTGCACAACCTTACGGTACTGGTAATATACACTTCAAAAGTATGACCGATGATACGGTATTAAATCCTAATGAAAGTGCTAATTCATATTGGTCTACTATGTTCTCAGAAAGCCTTTCGCCTTCTCAAAAACAAAAACTTCTTTCAGAAGGATGGCAAACGATGACGGATCCTATTACAGGTAAAGAGCTTATTTTTTATGATTTTGATTTCAAAAAGGCAGCTTTCCGTCCTTTTGCTCTTACTAGAGACTATTCGTTATCAATGACAGGAGGTAATGACAAAGGAAAATATTATGCTGGTTTGGGCTATTATAACCAAGAAGGTTTGCCTATCAAGAGTTGGTATAAGCGACTCACTGGTACTTTGAACGCTGAGTATAAGTTAAAACCTTGGCTTACTTCCACCAGCAACTTCTCAATAGCCTATGCTACTTGGTATAAAAATGTGAATACTTCTGCAGATGATGCTTATTTTGGACGTATGCTTTCAGCTCCCCCTACTCAAAAAGAAAAAGTAAATGGGCAGATAGTAATGGGACGTGGAGGAGGTGACGGTAACCCACGTTTTTATGAAAATATATTTCTCCGTGATAATAATACCAATAAAATTAATTTCGGACAAAGTCTTAGAGCTGATTTGTACAAAGGACTTTCATTAACAGTGAGTGGACAAGTGATGTTTGATGAAGAATATTATGAAAGTTTTAATAAAGACCACCAAACCTCACCAGGTAAAGCAGCTAACAACTGGAGTAGAACTAGAAGTACTTCAGCCAGCTTTGGAAGAACTATACGCCAAACTTATAATAGTATCTTAAACTACAAGTTTGACATAAAATCTCATCACTTTGATGCTATGGCAGGTTATGAGTACTACGACAGCTATACACGCGGGCTTAGTGCTTCAGGCTCAGAAGCACCTACTGATGAATTCCAAGACTTAGGTTTGACTTCTAATAAAGAAGGTAAACGTGGGATAGATTCATATCATTATGGCAATAGAATCAAATCATATTTTGGACGTTTAAACTATGACTATGCTGATAAGTATTTGTTTTCATTTACTATTCGCCGTGATGGATATTCTCGATTGATTAATAATCGTTGGGGTAACTTCCCAGCAGCTTCTCTGGGTTGGATTATCACCCGTGAAGAGTTTATCCCTGACAATATAAAACGAGTACTTTCGTTTGCAAAACTCAGAACCAGTTTTGGTTTGAATGGTAATGTACCTGACAAATTTATAGGTGATTATACCTTACAAGGTTCTTATGGCACTAATAAGTACAATGGGGCAGTAGGCTATGTCATAGGTACTTTTCCTAATAAAGGACTTCGTTGGGAGAAAACGCGTACCTTTGAAGTTGGATTAGATTTAGGTTTTATCCAAAACCGTATCAATGCTAATTTTACATTGTACGATCGTTTGACAAGTGATAAGATACAGTCAATGACACTTCCACACTCATCAGGAGCTTCTGCTATCAATACTAACAATGGGTCTTTCAGAAACAGAGGAGTAGAGATAGAAACCAACTTCCGGATTATTGATAAGAATGATTTGCATTGGAGTTTAGCGATAAATGCTGCTTATAACAAAAATACGGTAGTAAAACTACCTCATAACGGTTACCCTAATAATAGGCAAGATGCTATTGAGGTCTATAATCCTACCACAGGTGAAAAAGAATGGGTAGGAGGTTATCAAGAAGGGCAAGAGCCTGGTGATATGTATGCTCACGAAGCGTTAGGTATATACCAAAATGAAGAACAAGTAAGACGCTTAGCTGATAATTTGGTTGATGAAACCGGATCTAAAAAGCTATACGGGCCTGCCGCTTGGGCAAGACTAAGTGATGCTGAAAAAGAAAAAGGACTTCCTATCCAGCCTGGAGATGTAATTTGGAGAGATGTGAATGGAGATGGTAAAATTGATAATTATGACTTAGTGAAAGCTGGTAATATTTACCCTAAATGGACAGGAGGTATCAATACTACCTTAAGTTATAAAAATATTCGACTTTCTGCTCGTATGGACTATGCGCTCAACTTCAAACAGCGTATCTCAATAGGTAACTCATTACCTTGGTACTTAGGTAATATGCAAGGTACTTTTAACACTGTTAAACAGGTAAATGATACTTGGACACCCGATAATCCTACTGCTAAATATCCTAAATATTATTGGGCTGACCAGCTTGGTAAACGTAATTACTACCGTAGTTCAACAATGTTTATTTATGAAGGAAGTTACTTAGCCTTCCGTGAGATAGCTCTTAGTTATAATTTCCAAAAAGATATAGTTAGTAAAATGGGACTTGATAATTTAGAGCTATCTTTGATAGGTCAGAACTTAGGTTACCTTACTAAAGCCGAAACTTATTCTCCTGAGGCTTTGGGACAATCAAACTCAGGCTATCCATTGCCAAGGACTATTATCTTAGGATTAAATCTAACCTTTTAAAAAATGCAACATATGAAAGTTTTAAAATATATAACAATTATCGCAGGGCTATTACTTACAGTCTCTTGTAATGATTTAGACCTTGTTCCAGAGGACTATAATGGTAGTGGTAACTTCTGGAAAAATGAAGCTCAAGTAGTAGGAGCTATCGAGGGAGTGCATAACCAATTTAGGAGTAATGATTTTAACTATTGGATAATGGGTGAAGCACGTGGAGGTACTATGGTGCCCGGTGGTACGTCATCATTAGAGCAGAATATATATTATTCCGATATAAAAATACAGAACTTTTCTGCTCAAAATCCTAATAACAGTTCTTGGTTTGACTTTTATGGAAAGATTTTTAATATCAACAATGCTATTAAGAATATTCAAGAAGCCAATTATTTAAGTGAAACCAATAAGAATTATTATTTAGGGCAAATGTACGGAATGCGTGCGTGGTACTATTTTTGGCTTTACAGAACCTATGGGGGTGTACCCATTAAAACTGGAACTGAAATATTAGACAAGACGCCTAGTAGTGGTAAAGAATTATTTACGCCTCGCAGTACTCCAAAAGCTACTTTAGATTTCATAAAGACCGATATTAATAACTCTGAAAAATATTTTACAGATTCTAACAGAGTGAATAATTTTGATAGAATACATTGGTCATATTATGCTACCTTGATGCTCAAAGCTGAGATTTATCTTTGGTCAGCCAAAGTCACTACTGGTGACCAAGTTCCTTCTGCATCTGATTTAGACACTGCAAAAGAAGCATTAGACAAGGTAGCTAGTTCAGGTAAATTTAGTCTTTTGCCTAACTATGCCGATGTATTTGCTTACAATAAAAAGCAAAATAATGAGATTATATTTGCAATGGCTTTTTTAGAAAATGAAGCAAGTACTCCGTTCAACTCATTTATGTATTATCCACCCAATTTTATCAATAAATACGATGAAACTGGGAAAGCTTTTCCTAATAACGACCCCTTGAAGATTCAGTCAGGGTTCTTATTCAATGAGTATAAATTTGAATTGTTTCAGGCTTTTGATGCTACTGATACCCGTAGAGCTACTACATTCCTATCGTTCTACTCTAATGCAGCTAAAACACAAGGGAGAGGGATAGCTCTCATTAAATATATAGGCTTTATAAACTCAGCGAACACTCGTGTTTTCTCTGATGATATACCTGTATACCGCTATGCCGATGTACTGTTGATGTATGCTGAGATAGCTAATAAGCAAGGCTCTGACCCCTCTACTTATATCAACCAAATTAGACAGAGGGCTTATGGTTCAAATTATACTTCAGCTAATGCGTATACACATACTAACTTTGCTGATGGTGAGTTAGCTATCTTGAAAGAACGTGATAAAGAGTTTGTAGCCGAATCTAAACGCTGGTTTGATGTTCGCCGTCTACAAGATGCTTCTGGTAAACCTCTTGTATTTTCAAAAGAGGCAAGTTATGGTACAGTGGCGGGCAATGTAGAGCCTATACTGAACCAAAATACAGAAGCACATAAGCTACTTTGGCCTATCAATTCTGATATTATCAGCAGAGATACACTCGTTACTCAAACACCTGGTTACAAATAAAGATAAAGATTTTTAGCTTTATTGAAGATGAAAACGGAGTTCCTTGTAAGAGGGGCTCTGTTTTCTGTTTTATATATTTCTTTCTTCAAAAAAAGTATCTCTGCATTCAATTGTTGAATGCAGAGGTACTGTCTATTTGCGGACTCTATATAGAGTATATAGAGTGGTTCACTATTTTAATTTCAACTCTTCTACTATCTTTTGGATTTTTCCGTCCAAAACCTTTTGAGTTGCTTCAAAAGCGTCTACACTGCTCAAAGATGTATTTACACTGAAATAAAACTTAATCTTAGGCTCTGTACCGCTGGGGCGTGCTGCTACGCGGGTACCCTTATCGGTGTGGTAGATGAGCACATTCGATTTAGGAACGTCTATATCTTCTACTTTACCAGTAAGTGGGTGGAATGCCTTAGACGATTGGTAATCGCAAATCAGCGTTACTTTTTCTCCGTTAATTTCCTTCAACGGATTTTCGCGCAAGTTTTTCATCATCTTAGCAATCTCTTCTGAGCCCGAAATACCTTTTTTCACTAAGGAAATGAGGTACTCTTTGTAGAATCCGTATTTAGTATAAGCGTGTAGCAATTCTTTGTAGAACGAACTGCCTTTAGCTTTAGCAAATGCAGCAATCTCACAAGCCAATAGGGTCGCAGTTACGGCATCTTTATCGCGTACGAAATCACCAACCATATAACCGAAGCTTTCCTCTCCACCGCCTATGAAAGTGAGCTTAGGGAAGTCTTTTATCATCTTGGCAATCCATTTAAAGCCCGTGAGTCCTTCTTTGTATTGCACTTTGTAAGCATTAGCAATTGCGTGAACCATAGGAGTCGAAACAATAGTAGAAGCTACAAACTCATTGCCTTTAAAGCCTTTTTTGCTTTGTTGTGCCAAGAGAAAATCGGTCATCATTACCATTGTTTGGTTACCGTTAAGTAGGACCATTTTGCCGTGAAGGTCGCGAACGGCTATACCTATTCGGTCACAATCGGGGTCGGTACCTATTACGATATCAGCTCCTATTTCGTCTGCTTTTTTGAGTGCCAACGTAAGAGCTTCGGGCTCTTCGGGGTTAGGTGATTTTACAGTTGGGAAGTTACCATCAGGTACAGCTTGTTCTTCTACGATGTGTACATTAGTAAAGCCTGCGCGTTTGAGCACATCGGGTACCATAGTGATAGACGTTCCGTGCAAAGAAGTAAATACAATTTTTAGCTTGTCTTTCTCAGGAGCATTGAAGTCCCCGTGTTTGATAGATGCTTCGGCAAAAGCATTGTCAAGTTCTTTGTCGATATAGTGAATAAGACTCTCATCGGCGTTGAATTTGATGTCTTTGAAGTCAATTGCTTCAATAGCTTTCATAATATCGCCATCTTCAGGCGGTACAGTTTGTCCGCCGTCTTCCCAATACACTTTATAACCGTTGTATTCTGGGGGGTTGTGAGAGGCGGTAAGCACGATACCCGCTTGACAGCCTAAGTAGCGTACTGTAAACGAAAGCTCTGGGGTAGGGCGGAGGTCAGAGAAGAGGAATACTTTTATGCCATTAGCCGCAAACACATCGGCTACTATTTTGGCAAACTTCTTAGAGTTATTGCGACAGTCGTGAGCGATAGCCACTTTAATCTCTTGGTTAGGGAAGCATTTTTTGAGGTAGTTGCTCAATCCTTGGGTATTTTTGCCTAACGTGTATTTGTTGATGCGGTTAGTACCGATTCCCATAATACCGCGCATACCACCAGTACCGAACTCTAAGTTCTTGTGAAAGGCTTCGTTGAGCTCATCGGGATTTCCGTCGATGAGGGCTTGAACCTTGTTGCGGGTTTCTGCATCAAAAGTGTCAGAAAGCCACATTTTTGCTGTTTCAATACTTTTCATAAAATTAATTTTATATAGAGGCTGACTCTTGTTATATATTTTATCAGCGTTGTTTTTCGTTAGCAAAGGTACAAATTAATTATTAAATAACAATTAATTATTAACATTTTTTTTTGTTTCTTCTTTCTGTAAATTAGTTAATTCATTCCACCATTCGTATAACATAAACTCTAATTGCTTGTTGTCTTTTCGCTCTACAAGCCGGTGTGCTTCGGGTTTTTCCATTACATAGAAAGCCAAGGTGCCTATTTCTTCTTCCGTTAGGTGATGTTCATTTTTGAGGTAGTTGCTCATCTCATTTACGATGTAATGTGCCACCCTTAGGTTCTTTTCATTGATAACTTGTTGCTTTATAATCTTTGCTTTTCCGTTCAGGTGGTTGATAATTGCATTGAAGTTAAAACTCACATTTCCTACTAGTAGTTTGTAGAGAGTGAGTTTGTCTATTTGAAGAATATCTGTATTAGCGTACTTCCGTTTCTCTTCCCAAGTGCGTTCTTTTGGAGTGTGTTGTAAAATACCCAAACTCTGAGCAGTAATCTTAGGTTTTTCAGTAACACTCACTTCTTCTAATGCAATAGTAATATCAGTCATTTTCAAAACAACCAATCGCTGTAAATCCACTTGTGTAAGGCTGTGGTAAAGTGTTTTCTTGCCTACATACGTAGCTTTTAAGCTCTGTCCTTTGGTAGCGTCTATCGAAAAAGACCCCTCAGCATCGGTAGTAGTATAGTGCTGGTTGTCTATGTTTTGAATATGCACCCCTTCCAAAGGCGCATTGTTGTAGAATACTTTTCCTCTGATACGCGTCATTTCTTGCCCCCTCATCAAAAGCGGACTCATCAGCAATAATATGAAAAACCATAATTTCATTACTAAATTAATCGCTTGTACGGCTCGTCCTGCCTGTGTGGCTCACACGGCCTGTGCACCTCGCACCTCTAAATCAATTTCATCTTCTTTGCTTTCTCCATCATAAAGGCTTTGGCAGCCTCGTATTCATTAGGAATTTTCCCCTCTAAAATCGCTTCTTTTATCGCTTCTTTTAGCATTCCTACCGGTTGTGAAGGAGGTAAGTTGAACGTCCGCATTATCTCTTCACCGCTTACCGGAGGTTGGAAATTGCGAATGTGGTCTTTCTCTTCTACTTCCACTACCTTTTGGCGTACTATCTGGAAATTGTCGTGATATTTTTTGAATTTCTTAGGGTTTTTAGTAGTAATATCAGCTTCGCAGAGGGTCATTAGGTCTTCAAACTCCTCTCCAGCATCAAATACCAAACGGCGTACAGCCGAATCAGTAACAATATCATCAGCGATGATAATAGGGCGCGAACTCATCTTTACGATTTTCTGCACGTATTTCATCTTGTCGTTCAGAGGCATTCGCAAACGTTTGAAGAGGTGATATACCATCTTGCTCCCCACAAACTCGTGTCCGTGAAATGTCCAACCTATCTTCTTGTCGAAGCGTTTGGTAGGTGCTTTGCCAATGTCGTGTAAGAGCGCAGCCCAGCGTAACCAGAGGTTATCGGTGTTTTCTGATATATTATCCACCACTTCTAAGGTATGCCAAAAGTTATCTTTATGGCGTTGTCCGTCGTGTTCCTCCACCCCTTGCAAGGCAATGAGTTCTGGGAGGATATAGTGCAACAAGCCCGTTTCGTACAGCAATTTCAGTCCAATAGAAGGTTTAGGCGAAGCGAGTATCTTGTTCAGTTCCTCTACAATACGCTCGTTCGAGATGATTTTTAGCCGTTCCTTATTATCAGTAATAGCTTTTAGCGACTGCTTTTCAATCTTAAAATTCAGTTGGGTAGCAAACCTGATAGCACGCATCATACGCAAAGGGTCGTCTGAATAAGTAATATCAGGGTCTAAGGGGGTGCGAATGAGCTTTCGTTTTAAGTCGCCTAAGCCGTCAAAAGGGTCGATAAGCTCGCCAAAAGTATCTCTGTTCAGAGAGAAAGCCATTGCGTTGATAGTGAAATCCCTACGGTTTTGGTCGTCTTGTAGCGTGCCACTCTCTACATAAGGCTTGCGTGAGTTTGCCTCATAGCTTTCACGGCGCGCCCCTACAAACTCAATATCTAAGCCATCGGCTTTAATCATTGCTGTGCCAAAGTTTTTAAATATCGATACTTTAGGAGCATTAGGCAATCGCTCAGCTACTTTTTCAGCCAACGAAATACCACTACCGATTGATACTACATCGATGTCTTTGGGAAGTTTTTTCTCTAATAAATAATCGCGTACAAAGCCCCCAATCACGTAACTTTCAACCGATATCTCAGCTGAAATATCGCTTATGAGTTTAAAAATAGGATTAGAAAGCGCTTCAGTATAGTTCATTAAAATTCGTTAATTGTTTTGCGAATGGCAACCAAACGCGTTAAAAGACCTTCAAGGAGGTCGAGATGTAGCATATTTGCCCCATCACTTTTGGCATTAGCAGGGTCAAAATGGGTTTCAATAAAAAGTCCGTCGGCATTGTTCACAATAGCAGCGCGGGCAATGGTTTCAATCATATCTGGGCGACCGCCTGTTACCCCACTACTTTGGTTAGGCTGTTGTAGCGAGTGCGTAACGTCCATTACTACAGGAGCAAACTTGCGCATCGTCGGAATTCCTCGAAAATCTACTATCAAGTCTTGATAACCGAACATCGTGCCACGGTCAGTTATCAACGCTTTTTCATTGCCACTATCAAATACTTTTTGCACGGCAAATTGCATACTCTCAGGACTCATAAACTGACCTTTTTTTAAGTTCACTACCTTGCCCGTTTCGGCTGCTGCCACCACCAAATCAGTCTGGCGCACCAAGAAAGCTGGTATTTGCAGTACATCTACATATTCGGCAGCCATCGCCGCATCGCTCACCTGATGAATATCAGTAACAGTAGGAACATTAAAGGTTTGCCCTACTTTTTGGAGTATTTTTAGTGCCTTTTCATCGCCTATGCCCGTAAACGAATCTACGCGACTCCTATTGGCTTTCTTAAAACTTCCTTTAAAAATGTAGGATATATTCAGTTTATGAGTGATATTCACTATATGTTCAGCAATTTTCATCGCCATATCTTCCCCTTCTATAGCACAAGGTCCCGCTAAGAGAAAGAAATTATCTTCTTTGTTTATCATTTTGTTTAATTGTTAGTTATAATTCTTTGAGGTTAGTAGCTTTTTCGTAATTTTTTATTTGTCGGTGAGGTTCGTACTGTCATTTATCATTCATCATTGCCCAAATAACATCGCCCTAATATTAGTAGTAAACAAGTTTACTGCAATCGCTAAAAGTATAACTCCAAAAAGGTTGTGAATTACGGTAATGCCCTGTTTGCCTAAAAACTTCTCTATTTTCTCCGAAGATTTAAGCACTACATACACAATAATCATATTAATGAGGATTGCCACTATAATATTCTCTACATAAAACTTTGCCCTAAGGGAGAGTACAGTAGTGAGTGCCCCTGCTCCTGCCACCATAGGGAAAGCCAAAGGGACAATAGAGGCAGTCTCAGGCGTAGTACCTTTGTAGAGGGTGATTCCTAAAATCATCTCTAAGGCGAGAAAAAAGAGAATAAATGCCCCAGCTACAGCAAATGCCTCAACCGTTACTCCAAACAAATTGAGTAATTGCTTGCCTATAAATAAAAACAGAATAAGCAAAATACCGGCTACAATAGCTGTTTTCTCAGATTGTATACGTCCTGCTTTTTTGCGCAGATTAATAATGATAGGCACACTCCCGATAATATCAACTACCGCAAAGAGCACCATAGTAGCAGAGATAATCTCCTTTACATCGAAATTCATAATCTAAAAAATTTGTGCAAAAGTACTAAAATAATTGCGAACGATGAAAAAAAAATCTCCCAATTTGTTAATTAATTGATTTACCAATATTTCAATATAACTAAAAGCTCTATTTCACTTACATCATAATACGATAAAAACGCTTTTTTACAATTATCATAGCCTCATCTTTCCTTCATCATTTGTTCGTCATTTGTTCATTTGCCCGTGCGGCTCGCACCGTCTTTTGTTCGTCTTTTGTTCGTTCATTGTTCGTTATTTCATTATCTGCTCTTGTGGCTCGCACCGTCTTTTGTTTTCCTTAGACTTGATTCAGTTTCGCTCTATCTTCAAATAAGTCTTGTCTTTCAGACCGATAGCCTTTACCAATTTCTCTTTAAGGCTTGTCCCCCTTCGGGGGTTCGGGGGCTTCTCACTCGTCTTTTCTCTATCTGTCCTTGTATCTTGCACCGTTTTTTGTATGAACTTTGCCCAAGTTTCAAACTTTGGCAAAGTTGAAATCCACTAATAACCTTCTTTTTATCTATCTTTTAGCTTTAACTTAGATTTATTCATCATTCGTCTTTTATTCGTTCTAGACCCACTGTAGACCCACTGTAGACCCACTGTAGACCCACTGTAGAGCCACTGTAGAGCCACTGTAGAGCCACTGTAGAGCCACTGTAGAGCCACTGTAGAGCCACTGTAGAGCCACTGTAGACCCACTGTAGAGCCACTGTAGACCCACTGTAGAGCCACTTATTGTTCGATTATCCTGTAAGTTTCCTACAAGTTTTGTGTATTCCTCTCCTAATTTCATCATTAATTAATTTCACCCCCAAAATGCTCGCTGTGCTACGACTGCTTGTCGTGCTACACCTACCCGTGCGGCTCGCACCTGCCTGTGTGGCTCGCACCTGTCTGTGCGGCTCGCACTACCTGTCTTTAATAAATAGAATACAGTAATGGTATGTAAGTTCCACTAATAATTGCAATTTTAAGTAGTAAATTTTAGTAAAACTTTTATTTTTCAGATGGTTTTGCCTCTAAGGGGCAACCCTTTGAGAAATAAAAAAAGAGAAAAAACTATAAAAGTCTTTTCTCTTTCAAAATAAATGCTTTTCTTTGTAAATGACAATGAAAGAATATAAGCATTTAAATTTGGTGCAAAGGTCGGTAATTTCTGCTTTAAAAGCAAGCGGAATCAAACAAAAAGATATTGCTCTTTATGCAGAGTGTAATCCCTCTACCGTCAGTCGAGAGCTGTCAAGAAACAAAACAAAGACAGGAAAATACAGTCCAAAAGTAGCTCAAGAAATCTCAGAAGAGCGTAAAGAACGTTTTAGGAAAGAATGTAAATTTACTAAAGAAATGAAAGTTTTTGTTATTAAGCATATCACTGAAGAACAGTGGTCTGTTGAGCAAATTGTAGGGTATTGTAAAAAAAATAGAATACCAATGGTTGGAAAAACAACTATCTATAATTTCATTCACCAAGACAAAGAAAACGGAGGCGAACTATACAAACACACTCGTCATCAGCTTAAGCATAGAAGTAGGGCATTGTACACTTGTAAAAAGAAAGTAGAAGATAAAAAGTCTATTGAAGAACGTCCTGAGGTTATAAGTCAGAAAACAGAGTTTGGACACTGGGAAATAGATTTAATTGTAGGAGCAGGAAATAAAGGAGCGATACTTACATTGGTTGAAATGACTACTAAAATGTTATTTATGAAAAAGTTAAAAGAAGGAAAGAAAGCAAAATCATTAGCAGATGAACTTATAGATATGACCTTGCCTTACAAAAACTATATAAAGACAATTACTGCTGACAATGGTAATGAATTTTCTGATTTTAAGCGAGTTGAAAAGAAATTGAGTCTACAATTTTTCTTTGCTCATCCTTATAGTTCTTGGGAGCGAGGTCTTAGTGAACACACCAATGGTCTTGTACGGCAATACATACCAAAAAACACTGATTTTAAAGATATTACAGATAAAGAAATTAAAGAATATCAATATAAAATTAATAATAGACCAAGAAAAGTATTAGATTTTGAAAAACTAAAAGGTTTATTCTATCAGAAAGTAATCTGAAAAATTGCACTTGATAAAGGAATTGGCGGGACAATAAAAAAAAGAAAATAATTTGCTAATTGCTAAATGTTTTATATCTTTGCACCCGATTTCAGTACCTCTGATTAAAAAATACTTTCAATAATATCCCATCTTAACTATATAAAAAGAGGAATTTCACTTATCTTGACTACTGAAAAAAATCACTTACTTTAATAATAACTATTTAAAATGCTTAACATTGTAGAGTTAAAATCTAAAAAGCTAACTGAGTTACAGGAAATAGCAAAACATTTGGATATACCTAAATTTCGGTATGTAAATAAGCCTGAACTCATAGACCTAATTCTAAAAAATCAAAAAAAAGAACTCCCCAACAAAAAAGAAGAAGTTCAAAAAGACAATTCTCCTATTATTACAACTGAGAACACAATTGAACCCAAAAAAAACAGTCGTAAAAAGAAAATAGAAGTACCTCAAAAAGTAGGCAGTTCTAAACAAGAAAAGACTTCAAAAACACCAACCGTTAAAAAGGCTTCTTCGGCAGATGAATCTAAAACGTATCAGAAGAAAAACACTACTTCTGTGGTTTCTAACAATCATCAGAATAATGCTACTCCAACAAAAAACTACAGTTCCCCTGTACAAAATGGCAATGGCAATAATGGTAATTACAATCAAAATGTGAACAATGGTAATACTATTGTTAATAATGAGAATTTTGATAAAGAAAAGAAAAACCGTTATCGCGCCCCCGATTTTGAATTTGACAGCGTGGTAGATTGTGAAGGGGTTTTAGAAATCACTTCTGACGGTTATGGTTTTTTGCGTTCTTCGGACTATAACTATTTGGCTTCACCTGATGATATTTACGTATCTTCTTCACAAATACGACTTTTTGGCTTGCAAACAGGAGATACTGTATATGGAGAAGTGCGTCCGCCTAAAGATGGCGAAAAGTATTATCCGCTACTAAAAGTTATAAAGATAAACGGACTTGACCCCCAAGTGGTGCGCGACCGAGTACTATTTGAACACCTTACGCCTCTTTTCCCTGATGTAAAATTTGAGTTGGCAGGCAAAGGCTCTACTGTTTCTACTCGCTTGATAGACCTTTTTGCTCCTATTGGGAAAGGACAACGCGGTATGATAGTGGCACAACCTAAGACGGGTAAAACAATGCTTTTAAAAGATATTGCGAATGCCATTAGCAAAAATCACCCCGAAGTGTACCTAATGGTACTCTTGATTGATGAGCGACCTGAGGAGGTAACTGATATGCAACGCAGTGTGCGAGGAGAGATTATCTCTTCGACTTTTGATAAGGAAGCTACCGAACACGTGAAAATAGCTAATATTGTACTTGAAAAAGCAAAACGATTGGTAGAATGTGGTCACGATGTGGTTATATTGTTGGATTCTATCACCCGTTTGGCTCGCGCTTATAACACAGTGCAACCAGCTTCGGGAAAAGTGCTTACTGGTGGGGTAGATGCTAACGCTTTACACAAACCTAAACGCTTTTTCGGAGCAGCACGTAATATTGAAAACGGCGGCTCTCTTTCTATCATCGCTACGGCTCTTACTGAGACAGGTTCAAAGATGGACGAGGTAATTTTTGAGGAATTTAAAGGAACGGGTAATATGGAGTTACAATTGGATAGACGTATCTCGAACCGCCGTATTTTCCCAGCTATTGACCTAATAGCTTCGTCTACTCGTAGAGATGACTTGTTGCTTGATGAAAATACGCTTAATCGCACTTGGGTATTGCGCAAGTATTTGGCAGAAATGAACCCGATAGAGGCGATGGAATTTATGGAAAAACAAATTAAGCTAACGGGCAATAACGAAGAGTTTTTGGCAACGATGAACAATTAGTTTTTTACAAAGGCAATAAAGTTCGTATCTGTAAAACAATAAATTATAAAAAGGAGAGAAAAAATATGTAATTTTTTGCTTTTAAAATTTGCAGATAATAAAAATAGTTGTACCTTTGCACCCGCATAATTGAGAAAACAATTGTGATTGTGCACTTGGAGAGATGGCAGAGCGGTTGAATGCGGCGGTCTTGAAAACCGTTGAGGGTAACACCTCCGGGGGTTCGAATCCCTCTCTCTCCGCCAAAGTCAGAATGTTGATAAAATTATTTTTAAGGCTAAAATAGAACGTTTGTTTCTGTTTTAGCCTTTTCTGATATAAGAAAAAAATAGGCTTTTACTTTAGTAAAACTTGGGTTAGATATAAGAAAAAGCTCTTTGTGCTTCACTTATAATCAGTACTTCCGATAGGGAATAGATATTTTTTCGGTTTAAAAACTTTTGTAATCATCAATTTTGTAGTATCTTTGTAAAAAATTATATAGAACATTAAAAAATAATGAATGCAGAAACACTTGCTGTAGATGAAATAGAAACCACTACCACTACTACCTTAAAGAGCAATAAACCAGAGTGGATACGGGTAAAATTACCCACTGGTAAAAAGTATACTGAGCTGAGGAGTGTGGTGGACAGATATAACCTTCACACAATTTGTACTTCGGGTAGTTGCCCCAATATGGGAGAATGTTGGGGAGAAGGCACTGCTACTTTTATGATATTGGGGAATATCTGTACGCGCTCGTGTGGCTTTTGTGGCGTAAAAACAGGGCGACCTGAAAGTTTGGATTGGGAAGAACCTGAAAAGGTGGCACGTTCTATCAAACTGATGAACATTAGGCACGCAGTACTAACCTCGGTAGACCGAGATGATTTAAAGGATATGGGAAGCATTATATGGGCTGAGACGGTGAGAGCCGTGCGCCGAATGAACCCTAATACCACAATGGAGACCTTGATTCCTGATTTTCAGGGAGTAGAACGCAACTTAAACCGTATACTGAAAGCTGCACCTGAAATCATTTCGCACAATATGGAGACGGTACGCCGATTGACTCGTGAAGTGCGTATACAAGCTAAATACGACCGAAGTTTGGGTGTGTTGCGTTACTTAAAGGAAAATGGCGCGAACCGTACTAAATCGGGGATTATGTTAGGACTTGGAGAAACTGAGGAAGAGGTGATAGAAACCTTGCACGACCTTAAAGAGGCAAAAGTGGATATTGTGACTATCGGTCAGTATTTGCAACCTTCGAAACAGCACCTTCCTGTAAAGAATTTTGTCACTCCTGAACAGTTTGCCAAGTACAAAGAAATAGGCTTATCATTAGGTTTTCGTCACGTGGAAAGTGGAGCGTTAGTACGTTCATCTTACCGCGCTCATAAGCATTTGTTATAAACCGTGTGGATTGTAATTCGTGAAAATATAAAAATAGCTCTTGACAGTATCAGAGGGCAACTATTGCGCACAATTCTCACCGTGCTCATCATCGCTATTGGCATTACGGCATTGGTAGGAATCCTGAGTGTGATTACTGCTTTGCGCAATACGCTTGAAGGCAATTTCTCGAGTATGGGAGCTAATACTTTTTCGATTACAAGGTATCAATACAGTCAGCGAGCCGAGGGGAGTGGTACCACCCAAAAGCCACACCCTTTAATTACCTATCAAGAAGCAGTAGCTTTTAAACAACAGTTAGATAATCCGTTTGCAAAAACGAGTATTTCTATGAATGTTGCCTCCTCAGCTGAGGTGAAGTACGAGAACAAAAAAACTGACCCATTAGCCGTAGTGATAGGCGTAGATGAATACTACGTTGGCAATTCGGGGTTAGAAGTGGAAGAGGGACACAATTTTAGCGATTTCGATATACAGAACAATAGCTATGTGTGCGTGATAGGTCCGGATTTTAAGAAAACACTACTCAAAGATGTAAATCCATTAGGAAAGAGTATTTCGGTACGTGGTTATAAGTTCAAAGTCATAGGTATACTTAAAGAACAAAGTTCCTCCTTTGGCAATTACGAAAACTTTCAAGTGTTGATTCCTTTAGGAATTGCACGCAGTATTTTCCCCATAGATAATCCTAATTTTCAACTCAAAATAAGCGCTCAGAGCAAAGACCAGTTGGACGGACTTATAGATGATGCTACCGTAGTGATGCGTAACCTTAGAGGCTTAGCACCTTTACAAGAAAATAATTTCGGGATAGAACGCAGTGACGACTTATTGCAACGCATAGGTAGTATTACGGGTACCCTTTCTGTTGCTGGTTTTGTGATTGGGCTTATTACCATCTTGGGGTCTTCAATCGCCCTATTGAACATTATGCTCGTTTCGGTAACCGAGCGCACTAAGGAGATAGGCATTCGCAAAGCGTTGGGAGCTAAACGCAAATCTATTACCTTACAGTTCTTTACCGAGACCCTAATAATAGCTCAATTGGGAGCACTTACGGGTATTGTATTAGGTATCAGTTTGGGATATTTGATATCTAAAGCCGTTAAGTTTGATTTTACCATTCCGTGGGGTGTTATTATTATTGCTATATGTATAGCTCTTGTAGTAGCGGTAATATCAGGATTGTATCCGGCAGTAAAAGCCTCGAAATTAGATCCTGTAGAAGCGTTGAGATATGAATAACTATGCAGCCTTTATTATTCAATAACTTACATATAGAAAACGAACCCGTGAATATCCCGTTGCCTGATGGGGTTACCCTTACGATAAAGCGAGAGGACAAAAATCACCCTTTTGTATCAGGGAATAAGCTCAGAAAGCTTAAGTACAACATAGTACAAGCCCAGCAGGAAGGCAAGGATACGATTCTCACTTTTGGAGGAGCTTATTCCAATCATATTGCTGCGTCAGCGGCTGCGGGACAAATAGTAGGTTTGAAAACCATAGGTGTGATTCGTGGCGATGAGTTAAGTTCTAAAATAGATGTTAATCCTACGTTAAAGTTTGCTAAATCTTGTGGTATGGATTTTTATTTTGTTACAAGAGAGGCTTACCGACGAAAACACACGCCAGAGTTCCTGGAAAATCTTAGAAAACGCTATGGACAAAACATCTATATAGCCCCTGAAGGAGGTACTAACGAGCTGGCAGTGAAGGGGTGTGAAGAAATCCTTACTCCTGAGGACAACGCTTTTGATGTGATATGCAGTGCCGTAGGAACAGGAGGAACGATTTCAGGGCTCATCAATGCAAGTGCTAATCATCAGAAAGTCATTGGTTTTCCAGCTTTGAAAGGAGCGTTTTTAAGTGAGGTAATCAAACAATATACAACTAAAAACAATTGGGAATTAGTGCACGATTATCACTTTGGTGGTTATGCTAAAGTAACTGATGAATTAGTAGATTTTTTAAATGATTTTAACAGTCAGACGAAAATTTTATTAGACCCGATATATGTAGGTAAGATGATTTTTGCTATCTTTGCCCTCACAAAGCAGGGATATTTTGCACCTAATACCCGTATATTAGCCATTCATACTGGTGGTTTGCAAGGGATTAAAGGTTTTAATAACGAACGAATTAAAAAACATAAAAGTATATTGAATTATGATGAAAAGATTTAGTTTGCTATTGCTAATTCTCTTTATAATATCATCGTGCTCTGATCAGCCTTACAGGAAAGGGAGAAATTCTCATTCGGTAATCTATCGAGGACAAAAGCCGACACCGAGAGTGGAGATGAAAAAGCCTACCCATTCGGAGATAGCCCAAAGAAATAAGGCTTTAGCTGATTCAAAACACAATCGTATAGATATCTCAGAAGACAGCTTTCACGAGATAACTCCTGCGGTGCAAGTTACGGCAGCCGTTACTCAAAAGTATATTCAGGATTATAAAGATATTGCAATGGTAGAGATGCAACGTTACAATATTCCTGCGAGTATTACTTTGGCACAAGGCATTTTAGAAAGTGGCTCGGGGCAAGGACGCTTGGCACGTTATGGCAATAACCACTTTGGAATTAAATGTCACGCTACTTGGGACGGTAAGACTATCACCCACGACGACGATGAGAAGAGCGAATGTTTTCGCAAATATAGATATGCATACGAATCGTTTGAAGACCATTCACAATTTCTTGTAAATCGCAATCGTTATAAAGCACTGTTTGACCTTAGTCCTACAGATTATGAAGGTTGGGCACACGGGCTCAGAAAAGCAGGTTATGCCACTGACCCTACTTATGCAAAAAAATTGATAGCTCTTATCAAAAAGTTTGAATTACATCAGTATGACAATCAAGTAATAGCAGCTAAAGGAGGAGATATAACTTCTTCTAATACCCAAGTAGCAACTGTTTCAACCCCTAAAAAAGAAGTATCTAAACCAGCTACAGCCATTAAATCGGTGTCTAAACCCACTGTAACAAAAACAATCGTTAAACCTACTAATACTATTGATACCACTACCATTGAAAAAGAGGCTATTGCTGAAGTCTATTATCAAGTACAAACAGGTGACACTCTTTATAAAATAGCACGGGAGCAACAAGTACCTGTACAACAATTGATGAAGCTTAATAATTTTGATGATGTGACTAGTAGTAACCTAAAAGTAGGACAACAAATTCGTGTGAACTAATGACTTTTAGTGAGCTAAGAGAGTATGTACATCATAAATTAGAAATACTTTATCCTAAGAGTGAAATAAATGCGTTTTACTTTATTCTTTTAGAGCATTATGGGAAGTACAGTAAAGCTACAATATTAGCAAATTCTGATACTTTACTTACTGAAGATATAGCACAACCTATTTTGCAAGCGATTAGAGAATTACAAACAGCGAAACCCATACAGTATATTTTGGGTGAAACTGAGTTCTTCTCTAATCGTTTTTTCGTAAATGAAAATGTATTGATACCTCGACCAGAAACAGAAGAGCTAGTGGATTGGGTACTTCAAGAATATCCTGACAAAAGCGAGAAAATCAAAATATTAGATGTAGGGACAGGCAGTGGCTGTATTGCTATTTCACTTGCTAAAGCTCTTCCTAATGCCGTAGTAACAGCTATAGATGTCTCGGAAGAAGCTTTGAAAGTAGCTAAGCGTAATGCTGAATTAAACAGTGTAGTTACTCATTTTTTACAACAAGATATCTTGCGAATAGAAACTCTTTCTGATAAATATGATATCATTATCTCTAATCCGCCCTACGTACGTGAGTTAGAAAAAAAAGAGATACACCATAATGTTTTAGAATATGAGCCTCATTTAGCACTCTTTGTCCCTGATAATAATCCATTATTATTTTACGATAAAATAGCTACTCTTGCTCAGCAGAGTTTAAATCCTAATGGGAGTCTTTTCTTTGAAATTAATCAGTATTTAGGGCAAGAAATGCAAACATTATTAGAACAAAAGCATTTTACTGAGATAACTTTACGTCAAGACCTTTTTGGAAATGATCGTATGATAAAAGCTAAGTAGCTATAAAAGTAATATAGAAGAAAAGGCTATCTAAATAATGATCATTAGAAAGTCTTTATTTATTTTCTAAAGCTGATACATAAAAGAAATGTTGTAATAAGCTATAGTTTCTCTTTAACTAAAATATTAGATTTGAATAACTTTCGGGAGTTGTTTATGAAGATACTCATACTATCCTTAACGCTCTCAGTAAGGTCTTTGTAGTGAGTAGTTTCGTATTCTTTGCAAGGTAATATTTCAAAAAGATATTTCTTATTAGTTTTTGGAGTGCGATTTACCCAAACTAAATAATATCCTTTATCAAGGATACGAGTGCCATAAGCATCTTTGAAGAGAGTCAGCTCTACCATCGCACCTCCGTCTGTTGAGCTTTTGCGCTGGTTAGATACAAAATTACCCAGTGAATAAACTACCATCTGTTCCTTATGAAGTCCCGTTTGCGGATAGTAATACATAGGTTGTAAGACGTGTGGGTGACCTCCTATAATAATGTCTACTCCGTTGTCAAAAAGAAATTGTGCTACTTCTTCCTGTTTTTTGTTTTGCTTTTGCTGGTATTCTATCCCCCAGTGTATCACTACTATCAGTTTATCGAGATTTACTTTTTTAGCTTTCTCAATATCCTGCTTCATTAGGTTGAGATTTATTTTATTTACGATGGTAGGTTCAGGCACAGGTAAACCATTAGTACCATAAGTATAGTTGAGTATTCCCACTGAAATCCCATTTTTGGAAAGCACCAATAAATTATGTTTCTCAAAGTCTGCTTTGTTGCGAAAGGTTCCTGTATGAGCTATTTTTAAAGAGTCGAGTACGTCTAAAGTACGAATAATTCCCTTTTTGCCTCTATCGCAAGTGTGATTATTGGCAGTTACCAATACATCTATTCCGCTATCTCTACAAGCAACTGCTAAAGCATCAGGCGACGAAAACTGGGGGTAACCTGTATAAGGTTCTCCTGCCAAAGTTACTTCCAAATTAGCAATAGCAAAATCTACCTGCGCAAACTTATGTTTGATTTTGTCAAATACAGGCATATAATTGTATTGCTTCGTCTCAATATCGTAAGCTCCTTCTATTTGTGGCACGTGCCCCATTATATCCCCCATAAAAAGCAATGACATTCGGTTACCTGTTTCTTGGGCAAAAGTTATCGAGACGAAGAGAAAAGTCAGAAATATACGTATCATTTATTTGAAACCTATTTTAGTTTGCTTGTCTTGTTCTTTGAGTTCCTTTATGTCTATATTGGTCAGTTCTGCTAATGAGTAAGGCTTATCTACTCTAAAATCTCTATCGGTAGATTGCAAATACTTATTGCACTTCTCAACAGTTAGCTCTTTAAACTTATACTCGGCTATCAATCTGCCTTTGCGCAATAATGCCGAGTCTATCTTAGAAATATCGGAGTTAAACGTGCATATCAGCTGGCATTCTAATACATCAGAAAGCATACCGTCAGCTATATTGAGGATAGACGATACCACATCGGTATTACTGTTGAAGGCAGTGCGTTCAGCTATATAGTTCTCACAATCTTCGAGTACCAATACAGAGTTCTTATTGCCTATGAGCAGACTAATAAAAGCAGGATCGGTGAGCGACCCTATCATTGTAGTAGGTACAAAGATAAATTTTTTATTCGGGATTTGACTCGTAAGCCATTTGATGTAGTTTGTCTTCCCCGAACCAGCAATCCCGTGAAATAGTACCACGCCCTTGTTGTCATTCGTTAACGCATTTTTCACTCGAGTATGTACTTCGAAGAAATCATTGTTGTACATCGTTTCAAAATCTATGCGGTAAGGCTTGATGCTATGAGTTTTGATTTCTAATCCTATTTGCGTTTTTAGTAGTATAGAAACCTTAGATTCTTTAGAGATATACTTTTCTATATATTCTGAAAACAAGGTGTTGAGGTGTTCCTTAGCCTTTGGATTGTCGTTTTGGTAGTATACTGAGTTTACTTTGTATAATCCGTCTTCAAAAATCTGGTTATCGTACTCGTTGGAGAGATTTTTGTCTATTACCAAAAAGATTTCGAGCTCTGGGTGAAAATAGCATTCTTCCGATTCGTATAGCTCATTTTGTTTGGAGGCGTATTCTATGGTGTAATAGTCAGTACATTTCACAAAGTGTTTCAGTTTGTCTCGTTGGATAACCAAATCCTCTCCTCCTATATAAATTCTTGCCATCAAGTCGTCTAACAAACAACGGTACGGGTTGCTGAAAGTCAGAAGTTTGTATTTATCGTACACCTCTACGTGGTCATCGGAGTCTATCTGCAAGAGGTTTACAGGGTGATAATATTTAGATTCTTTTATTTTCATCGATACCATTTATAAGCTAATAACGTATTTTTCAAGAGCATTGCTATGGTCATAGGACCTACGCCCCCTGGTACAGGGGTAATGTAACTCGCTTTTTCTTTTACTTCATCGAAAGCTACATCGCCTACAATGCGATAACCTTTATGGGTACTATCGTCTTTTAGGCGTGTAATTCCTACGTCTATCACGGTTACGCCTTCTTTTACCATATCGCCTTTTAGAAATTCTGGAATACCTAATGCCATTACCACAATATCTGCCTGACGCGTAAGCTCAGCGAGGTTAGGGGTATGACTGTGAGTAAGTGTAACGGTAGCATTGCCTTGTGCTCCCTTTTGGCTGAGCAATATGCTGATGGGGCGACCTACGATGTGTGAACGTCCTACTACTACCACGTGTTTGCCTTTGGTAGGCACTTCGTAGCGTTTCAGCAACTCCATAATACCGAAAGGTGTAGCAGGAATAAAAGCCTCCATATCCAGTGCCATTCTACCGAAGTTAGCAGGGTGAAAGCCGTCTACATCTTTTGTAGGGTCTATGGCTAAAAGTATTTTCTGCTCGTCGATGTGTTTAGGTAGTGGTAATTGTACTATATAGCCGTCAATTTCAGAATTAGCGTTTAACTTTTCAATTTCTCGCAGTAACGCCTCTTCACTGATGTTAGTAGGGAGTTTTACTAAAGTAGACTCAAAACCTACTTGTTCGCAAGCTTTCACCTTACTCCCCACGTAGGTAAGACTTGCCCCATCGTCGCCTACCAATACGGCAGCCAAATGTGGTACTTTCTTTCCCTCAGCTTTTAGTTGCTTTACTTCCTCAGCAATTTCTTGTTTGAGGGCTTCTGAAGTCTTTTTTCCGTCTAAGATAGTCATTACTGATTGTGTTTTTAGTGGTTAAAGAGCTTTTTCATCGGTGATGTCAAGCTCTATTTGGTTCAAAAGTTGTTTTACTTGGGCTAATGATTCGAACGAGTCACTAAAAGTAACCGCAGTTTTCGTTCTGTCAATTTCTTTTATCAATGCTTTTATCAAATCAACAGGTACGAGTTCTTCTCCTCCTGATAAATCAGCGTTGAACCCAATACCCACTGCCATTGTTTCTACTTGCATTCCAAAGCATATCTCAATAAACTCTTCTAAGGTAGCCGATTTTACAATTCCCTTAGCCCATTCGTCCGCTTTACAAGCTACTGCTTTCTCTTCGTCTTCCCAAAAGAGGGCTACAGGAATAGCTTCTTTGGTTTCCTCAATGTAGAAGGCTTGCGAACCACACATAGCAAACGATTCGTCTACTTCTAGGTAAAACACTTCTTTGTTCTTTACTACAGTTTCAATGAATTCTTGTAACATATTTGTATTCTTTACCTTTTACCTTTTATCTAACCTCTCATTCCCTGCATCATCTGCATCATCTTTCTGCTACCGCCACCTTGCATCATTTTCATCATCTTACTCATTTGCTCAAACTGTTTCATTAGTTGGTTTACCTCTTGAATATCTCGACCGCTACCTTTGGCAATTCGTTTTTTTCGGTTTAAATCTATGATAGCAGGCGTATTGCGCTCTTTTGGAGTCATCGAATGGATAATTGCTTCGATATGCTTGAAAGCGTCGTCTTTGATATCGAGGTCTTTCACTGCTTTGCCCACACCGGGAAGCATACCAAGGAGGTCTTTCATACTACCCATACGCTTAATTTGCTGTATTTGTTCAAGAAAGTCGTCAAACCCAAATTGGTTTTTTGCAATTTTCTTTTGCAATTTGCGCGCTTGCTCTTCGTCAAACTGCTCTTGAGCGCGTTCTACTAATGATACCACGTCCCCCATACCGAGGATACGGTCAGCCATACGGTCGGGATAAAACACATCAATAGCGTCCATTTTCTCGCCCGTACCTACGAATTTGATAGG
Organism: Capnocytophaga sp. oral taxon 902; assembly: GCF_013394735.1. Classification (NCBI taxonomy): domain Bacteria; kingdom Pseudomonadati; phylum Bacteroidota; class Flavobacteriia; order Flavobacteriales; family Flavobacteriaceae; genus Capnocytophaga; species Capnocytophaga sp. oral taxon 902. The sequence goes on along the minus strand of NZ_CP058261.1, from coordinate 110,039 downwards.
TTTATTCACTACCGATTTAATAGTGATAGCCGCCCCACCGCGGGTGTCCCCGTCGAGTTTGGTAAGGATAACCCCATCGAAGTTGAGCACATCGTTGAAGGCTTTAGCCGTGTTTACAGCATCTTGCCCCGTCATCGCATCTACTACAAAAAGGGTTTCTTGTGGGTTCAGTGCTTTGTGGATATTCGATATTTCGGTCATCATTTGCTCGTCTACTGCCAACCGACCTGCGGTATCCACAATCACCACGTTCAAGTGGTTTTCTTTGGCGTATTGCACCCCTTTTTTGGCAATATCCACAGGGTTATTGTTCCCTTTATCCGAAAAAACAGGTACCCCCACCTGTTCTCCTACAATATGTAATTGGTCTATCGCAGCAGGACGATACACGTCACACGCTACGAGCAATGGTTTTTTATTTCTTTTATTTTTGAGGTAGTTAGCCAATTTTCCTGAGAAAGTAGTCTTACCAGAACCTTGTAACCCCGACATCAATATAATAGTAGGATTCCCCGATAGGTTCACTCCAGCAGCATCACCTCCCATTAGCTGGGTGAGCTCATCTTTTACAATCTTCACCATTAACTGCCCTGGTTGTAGGGTAGTGAGCACTTGTTGTCCTAAGGCTTTTTCTTTTACGTTATTGGTAAAATCTTTGGCTATCTTATAATTTACGTCGGCATCAAGCAAAGCGCGACGCACTTCTTTCAGTGTTTCAGCTACGTTTATTTCGGTAATTTTACCGTGTCCCTTTAAGTTATGTAGGGCTTTCTCTAATTTATCACTTAAATTATCAAACATTTTTGTCTATTTTAAAAAGTTGTGCAAAGGTACTGAAAAAAAGTGGAAACTAAAAACTAAACAGCTAAAAAAGTGTATTGATACGGTTAATAAGGTGTTTTTCTATAATATAACTTCTTATTTTATAGAAGTTTAAAAGGCTGTTCTATAATAATCGTACAAGATTCCGTACAAGATTCCTATAAGCTAAGCATATTTTTCCTTCGAGTTTTTTAGAGTTCCTCCATATTTCTCTAATACCTCACCTTACCTTTTCTTTCGCCTCGTAACCCCGTTTTTAGCATTTTTTGCGTTGTTGTATCGTATTATTAATCAATCACTTATATACCCTTTCTATACCAATCGTCCAAGATTCGTATAAGCTTCCTATAAGCTTCCTATAAGCTAAGCATACCCTCCTAAGAGCCTTTTCTCTTCAAAATTACTCTCAGTGTACTTCTGATATTTTTCGTTTCCTTCCGAAAGTGCCACCTCCCTCCGACTAATCAAATAACTATTTTAATCTCTCCCCATCATTTCCTAATTTCCAAATGTGCTAATCTGCTAATTTTCACATTTACTAATTTCCTAATTTCCACATTTGCTAATTCCCTAATTATCCTTATCTTTGCACCCAAAATATGTCTTTAATATGATTCATATTGATTTAAAGATAAAAATTGTAGTTTTAATAGCTATTTTTATCACCTTACAAAGCTGTAGAAAAACTACTCCCACTACTTCTCACCCCAATTCTTCATTAAATGAGGCTGGTAAAGAGGTTTATACTGAGGCTCTTACTATTGCAGTAGATACCTCTGTAACTTCATTTGAAAATCTTACAGTTCTTGATGCTACTTATAAAAAAGGAATACAGTCCGAAACCCATAGTTATTATACAGAAAATGGTGGGAAAACTCGTTGGCTCTTCGAAGATATCCCTTCTCGCATCTTTTCACAATATATAGAAGCTTTAAAATGTATTGAAGAAGATGGTCTAAACCCCGAAACTTATAGGCGTTCTGCTTTGAAAAAAGTGGTAGATAGTGCCTATAAATATAAACTCCCTAATGATTATAAGGCTTATTTAGATAAACAAATTACCGCCTCTTTTTTGCTTTTTACCAAGCACCTTACCTCTGGTCGCTTTTCTAAAAGAGCCTATGGAAAACATACGTGGATAAAGCCAAAGTATAAGTATCGGAATATTGATATGCTCTTACATTTGGGAGATAACGATGATTTAGAAGCAAAATTAGCAAGTCTTTATCCCAAAGGAGAACAGTATAGACGAATGAAATATAAGTATATACAACTCAAAAATCAGCCACTTGACACTATCCGTATCATTAAATTTTCAGACCCTAAAAACTTTGTTTACGGATATACCGATCCTGAGGTTGAGAGCTTGCGCAATGCCTTAGCTAAAAAAGGCTTTGGGTCAGTTCCCAAAATCGACCCTCAGGAAGTAGATAGTACCCTTATATGGGCATTGAAAAGATTTCAGCGCAGTAATGGGCTTACTCCCGATGGTTCCTTAGGTATCCAAACACTCAATCGTCTGAATATGAATAAAGCACGCCAGCGCGATTTACTTAGGCTCAATATGGAGCGTATGCGTGTTTTCAATAATGATTTAGGTGATGATTATATAATAGTGAATATTCCTGATTATAAACTTTTTTTATATCATAAAGACTCATTAATATATCAAACCAAAGTAGTGGTGGGGCGAGCTCAAAGCTCAACTCCCATTTTCACCGATTCTATTCGTTCAATAGAATTTCGTCCTACGTGGTCTGTGCCTCAAAGTATTATCAGAAAAGAAATGATTCCTCAAATGCTATTGCAAGAAGACCCCGAAAGATACAAAAATAGAGGTTATACTATGTATGAAAATGGCAAGGTGATAGACCCCTCAGAGGTAGATTGGACGAATCCTTTGGTGCATAAACGTGCTTTTTATTTTGTAGAAGCTCCCTCCGAGCGCAATTCATTGGGCTTAGTGAAGTTCCTGCTCAATAATAATATGAGTATATATTTGCACGATACACCATCGAAGTACTTGTTCGAACGTGAGCAACGTGCACTTAGTCACGGCTGTGTACGCGTGCAAAATCCTTCGCAATTAGCCTATCATTTACTGAAGAATGAAGGTGATGGAAAGTCTTGGACAGAAGAGAAAGTCAAGGACTTTATGAACAATAATAAGCGCAATCAGTATCGTGTAAAACTCAATACAAAATATATGATTAATATTCTGTACTACACCATATCGGTAGATAAGAAAGGCGAAGCAACTATAAAGAATGATATCTACGATCTTGATAATGAACAGTTGAAAGATATAAAGCGGTTTGAAAGCTAACTTTCAAACCGCTTTTTTTATTTGTCACTTATTTTAATGCCCTTTATTTTAAAGCTTTTCTTATTTCTTCTTTTAAACTATCCGAAGCCTCTACCAAAGGCAAACGTACATAGGGCTCACATAAGCCTTGAGCAGCTAAAATAGCTTTAATTCCTGTGGGGTTTCCTTCTTTAAAAGCTAAGCCCATCATAGGTAACAATTCGTATTGCAAAGCATTGGCTTTAGAAGTATTACCGTTTAACCCTAACCGTACCATCTCAGAAAATTCCTTAGGGAAAGCAATCCCAATCACCGAAATCGCTCCACTACCACCCATATATACTGACGGAAGAGTTGTAGTATCATCTCCTGATAAAAAAGTGAAATGTTTAGGCATATCTTTTAAGATATTCATATCTAACACTAAATTGCCAGAAGCTTCTTTTACAGCTATAATATTCTTAAAGTCATTAGCCAAACGTAATACGGTTTCAGTGGTCATACATACCCCTGTCCGCCCAGGTACATTATATAAAATAATAGGTAAAGGACTCTCTTTGGCTATCGCTGCAAAGTGTGCATATAAACCATTTTGCGAAGGTTTATTGTAATAAGGCGTTACAGATAGAATCGCATCAAAAGGGGCTAAATCCGTACTCTTGATTTCCTCAATAACGCTTTGGGTATTATTGCCCCCAATACCTAATACTAAGGGCAAATGCTTTTTATTAGCCTTGATAATAGTTTCTCGCACAAGAGCCTTTTCTTCCTTACTGAGAGTAGGAGCTTCGCTAGTAGTTCCCAAAACTACAATGAAATCTACTCCACCATCAGTTACATATTCTACTATACGGGTAAGAGCCTTAGTATCCACCCGCTTCTCAGCTGTGAAGGGTGTGATAAGAGCCACACCAGTTCCTCTTAGTTGTTTTGTCATAAATTTTTTATTTGCGAATAATGGTTTCTAATATTTTTTTTAATTCATTAGCAAAAACCTTTTCATCAGCAGGAGAACAAGCTATCACAATATCGTTGTACTGTAGCCCTATTCCTTCAAAACCAGCTCTTAATTTAGCTTTGATAGACGAAGACAATAGTAACAATGGCAACTTAGGCTCACTAAAATAATTAATGAGCAAGTCATACTCTTGTTCAGCTAATCTATCGGCGTGGTAATTCCTAATCTTTCCTTGCCAATTAATTTCCTTATCAATCAGAAAAGGAGTTCCATTAGCGTGAGTTTCTTCTGATTCACGCTTATATCCTAAGACAATATAGTTCTCAGGGCGAATGGAATAGTATTTTATAAGCTCCAATAAGGGGTCTACATTCTTCACTACATCCATATCCACAATGCAACCAACTTTTGCTAAGTTGTTGTCTAACCTTTTGTTATAACTTTCTAAGGCTTTAAAATTCTTCCGAATTTTATTTTTTATGTTATAATTTTTTACGATGTCCAAAATATATTGTAATTTTGCGTGTGATTGCAAAGGTAAAAATAATTTTTAAAATAGAAATATATTTATGAAAAAGTTTGATGTAATGAAGCATTATTTTTTTGTATTGCTTGTAACAATAGGATTTTTAGCCTCTTGTTCTTCGTCTAAAACGCAGCTTACAAGAGTAAAAGCTATAAACATTCCTATTACCGATACTATTTCACAAAAAGCTGAAATAGAAAACTTTATCACACCATATCGCGAACACATATCCTCTGAGATGTCTACCGTCTTAGCTCAAAACCCAGCCGATTTGGTGAAAGATAGAAACGAAAAAGCATTAAATACCGCTATTGGTAATTTTATGGCTGATGCTACCTTCGAAATTGTAAATCCTCTTTACAAAAAACGTACAGGTAAGGATATCGACTTTGTAATGCTCAACTGGGGAGGTATTCGTTCCGATTTGCCCAAAGGTGATGTTACAGTAGGTTCAGTTTATGATATAATGCCTTTTGAGAATAAAGTAGTAGTACTTACAATGTCAGGAGAGAAAGTACAAGAGCTTCTTAACTATCTGATTAAAGAGCGAAAACCTCACCCTCTGTCAAAGCAAATAGATTTGCAAATCACCAAAGATGGTAAGGTGGTTCACTTCAATATCAATGGGAAACCTTTCGATTCTAAAGCTACTTATATAGTTGCTACTTCCGATTATTTAATGAATGGGGGAGATGCAATGTACTTCTTCGAAAATTCTTTAAAAGTAGATGAAACAGATTATAAACTTCGCAATGTACTGATTGATTATTTCAAAAAAATAGACGTATTAGACGCTAAAAAAGATAACCGATTTGAATATAAATTATAATACGATTATGAAAAGACGTACTTTTATTAAAAACATAGGAGCTTCATCTTTGCTAATGGGGGTAGGAGGTCTATCACTATCAATGAAGCCAAGCAATGCAAAACAAATTACTATTTTGCATACGAACGACGTACACAGTCACATCGACCCTTTTCCTATTACTGACCCTCATAACCCTAATAAAGGAGGAATAGCACGTAGGGCATATCTCATCGACCAAGTACGTAAAGAAAATCCTCATACCTTGCTTTTCGATGCAGGAGATATTTTTCAAGGCACTCCTTATTTTAATTTCTATGGAGGTGAGTTAGAGTTTAAGCTAATGTCAATGCTTAAATACGACGCTGCTACCTTAGGGAATCACGATTTTGACAATGGGGTAGAGGGGCTTTTTGCACAGCTTCCTCACGCCAAGTTTGATTTTATTATTTCTAATTACGATGTAAGTAAAACGCTCCTCAATGGGTACACAAACCCCTATAAAATTTATATGGTAGATGGTATTAAAATAGGAGTTTTTGGTCTGGGCGTTGAATTGGAAGGTTTGGTAAATAAAAAACAATACGGCGAAACAGTTTATCTGAACCCTATAGAGATAGCACAAGATATGGAACGCAAACTCTATAATGAAGAACATTGTGACTTAATTCTCTGTCTGTCTCACTTAGGATATGATTACAAAAATAGCCCTAAGGTCTCCGATTTAAAAGTAGCTGCTCAAACCTCTTATATCGATTTAATTATAGGAGGTCATACACATACTTTTTTACCTCATCCTACTTTGGTTACAAATAAAAGAGGAAAAACTACTTTGGTAAATCAAGTAGGTTGTTATGGTATTAATTTGGGAAGAGTAGACTTCTTTTTTGAGGAAGGTAGCTTTGTAAAAAACAAAGCAGTGACTATTGAAGTTTAGGTTGTTATAAATTATTTTGTAAAAAAGTACTCGTTTTTTTTGTATATTTAAAAAACTTATGTACTTTTGCAACCGAATTAAAAAGGAGCCTGAGTGGCGGAATTGGTAGACGCGCACGACTCAAACTCGTGTTCTTCGGAGTGAGGGTTCGATTCCCTCCTCAGGTACAATAAAAGGAGCTACATTATTGTGGCTCCTTTTTGTTTTTTTAATATAAAGTAGTTTTGAGAACTATTTATTTTTTAGGTTTTGCTTCTTCTATTAGATACCTCTTTTGTCTTTTCTCCTTTCTTATTTATTGTTGCTTTTTCAATTCTTTAGCACGTTGTTTTAAGTCTTTTTCAGTAAAGTAGTAAACAGTAACTTTATTGCTAAAATATTCCTCTCGTAGGTAGTAATAGGTATTAGTTTTAAGGTCTTTTACAAGGTAATGAGTACTATGGTTATCAGGGAAGCCTTTGAGGATTTCATAAGTAGTGAGATGGAATAGTTTGCGTACGAATTTGCCAATGCGCTCGTCTTTAGGAATATCACTTTTCAGTTGGAAAGAAGGATTAGGCGATTTGCCTCGTATATCATAAATTTTAATAAAGCACAGTAAAGTGGCTACGTCATTTAGTCTCTGTTTGTCGGCAACAAAATTACCAGTACTTTTAATGAGGTAGTATTCATCGTTGGAGATTTTGTGGAGATAATAACTACCGAGATCAAGATTGAGCTCTATAGGAATACTATCACATTCCACCCCTCGTTTTTCCATTTTCTCTACCTGAATAGATAAATACTTACCTACCGCTTGATAAGTTCCCATAGTAGGAGAAGAGCAGGTATTACCACATTCGGTTACTAACCAGGAAGAGAAAGTACCATCTGAATTGAAGAGAATACGGTCGCCAAAAGTATATTTACTCTCGGGTGTTTTTATGAAATACACATCGGTCACGTCAGGGAACTCTCCTAAAAAATTATCAATGCGCCATTCTTTGCCTATAAAATCTTGAGCGTGAATAACACTGATTAGCAGTAGTCCAATAGTAGTAAAAAGTGTTTTCATTTTTTAAATTGTACAAAAATACCTCCCGCAAGCCATAAAAGTAATAAAATACACCCTACAAGACTTAATCTACTACCTGTTTTCACTACTTCGGGTTCAAAAGCAAATCGTATCTCGTGTTTTCCTGCGGGTACAGACATTCCTCGTAAAGTGTAATCTACACGGTAGATAGGCGTCTCTTTGCCATCGATAGTCGCTTTCCATCCGTGAGGGTAGAACATCTCCGAGAAAACCGCAAAGCCTTCGTGAGAATTGTTACTTTCGTAAGTTAATTCATCAGGACGCATATGTTTTAGTGCAATCGTAGCCGTGCTATCCACAGTGTATTGTGATGGAAGGTTTGTTTTCAAATCTTTGAGCGTTGCTAAAGCCTCTTCGGAAGGGTGAAACTCTTTTAAAGCTTTCATTACCTCATTATCGCTGTTTTTTAAGCTAAGTTGCTTTACAAACCACGCATTACCTAAGGCATCTTCGTTGTGCATTGGTTGTATTTCTCCCTCTTGGTTGCGCAAAAGTATATATTTCACGTTCAGCATATTGAGCACTTCCATATTTCCTTTGGCTATTTGGTAATCGAAGAGTTCTTGCAACCGCTTGGGTTTCGCTGCGTGATAGCCTCCAATCGAATGGTGAAAAAACGAAGTACGTGCACTGTTGATACCCACTTGAGGTTCGTATACGCGATAATAGCTTTTGTCTTGAAGAATCGCCATATCGGCAGGAGTTGCCTCAAAAGGATTTTCTATTAGGTATTTATCTACAAAATTGTCTTTGTTTACATAGCGTTTGGCTACTCCTCCCAAATCAAAGAAAAGCAATGCTAAGAGTGCTATTTGCATTCCCCTAAGAGGAATTTTTTTGTACTGATAAAGCACCAAAGCCAAAGCCGTGAGCAGTATAAGTACGGTGCTTCTCAGCAAATCAGCAGTGTAAATACTTTTGCGGTCTTCCACTATCATTTGCACAATCTCTCTGTTGCCGTAATACACATCGTTTGCGCTTTGGAAATCAAAGAATCCTTTCCCTAAGAAAAGCAATAACATTACCCCTAAACAAATATAAAGACTGTAAAGCAAGTATTTTTTGCGCTCCTCTTCAGGTGTTTTTAAGAACTGTTGTAACCCTACTATCGCCAAGATAGGTACGCAGAGTTCTAAAATTACTTGTATAGACGATACCGCTCTAAACTTATTGTATAACGGAAAGTAGTCTATCATAAAATCAGTGAGCAGTCCGAAGTTCTTGCCCCACGAAAGTACGAGTGCCATTACTGAGCCCGTTAAGAGCCACCATTTAATTCTTCCTTTTACTACAAAAAGTGCCAAGATAAATAGGAAGAACACCACAGCTCCTATATAGGCAGGAGCAGCCACGATAGGCTGGTCGCCCCAGTAAGTGGGTAAATGTTGTGTTTCTTGTAATGCCTGCATAGGGGGTACCCCCAATTGTACCAAATACTGATACGTCTTAGAGTTTTCTCCTAAGTTTTCGTGGTTAGAACCTCCAAAAAGACGAGGCACGATAAGGTTTAGTGATTCACTGATGCCATAACTATATTCGGTGATATATTCTTTTGGTAGACCGCTGTTCTGCTCTTTCGGAGTTCCATCAGGAGTAATAGTAAGTGTCGATTTACTACGGGTGCTCCAATCGGCGTATTCGTGAGTCGTGAGCAGTAAAGTAGCATTTGCCAGTACACTCACTACTACAGCCCCAAGTAGTACCGCCATAGCTTTTGCAAAATCTTTGAGTTGTTTCTCTTTGATAGCTTTATAAAGGAAGCCTACGCCTAAGAGCAACACCAATAAAAGCAGGTAATACGTCATCTGGAAGTGATTAGCGCAGATTTCTAACGCCAACGCTACTGCTGTGAGTAATCCTCCCCAAAGGTATTTCCGCTGAAATACCAATAAGATACCCGCTAATAAAGGAGCAAAATAAGCAATGGCGTGTGCTTTGGCATTATGCCCTGCCCCTAAAATAATAATCAAGTAAGTAGAAAGACCAAAGGCAATAGCCCCCAAGAAAGCATTCTTGTAATCCACTTTTAACACCAAAAGTAGGACGTAAAAGCCTATAAAGTACAAGAAGAGATAATCGGCAGGACGAGGTAAAAAGCGCAACGTTCTATCTAGCTGCTTTACAAAATCATTAGGATATTGTGCCCCTAACTGATAGGTAGGCATACCACCAAAAGCGCTGTTTGTCCAATATGTCTCTTTGTTTTCTGTTTGACGGTAATCATTCCGCTCCTTCGCCATACCGGTATACTGAACAATATCACTTTGGAAGATACCTTTCCCCTGTAATACAGGGTAAAAGAAAGCAAGTGCTATTACAGCAAATAGCGCTATTACTACAACGTGAGGGATTATCTTTTTCATTTGGTTATTTTTTACCTTTTATCTCTTACTTAAATCAAACTTCCTCGTAATCTATATATTCACCCACTTGCTTGGTAGCTTCAGGGTTTTTAGAATGAGAATTCTTATTTATAATAGTTTGTTTGCCTTCCTTCTCTTCTGAGCGATTTTGCCCATAAGCATTTTGTTGGTACTGATTTTGGGTACGCTCGAATTCTTTTTGCATTCTTTCACTTACCTTGTTTATGAAAAAACGCATCATATAAGGAGCCAATATTCTCAGGAGGATTCTCAGTCCCCAAAACACTAATATGATAATAAGGATAGTCTGTATAAATCCTGAAAAAGAAGCTTCTGACATCATTTCATTTTTAGTTTTGGTGCAAAGGTATAAAATAATTATGAACTAACAAATTTGTAAAATTTACTAATCTACTCCACTCTTACCTTATTTTTGCCCTTACCTTTGCATCGCTACGCCCCCTCTCCTTAGGAGAGTTTCTCAATAACTGCCGAGTAAGTGAGTGTTAATAGGAATTCACCTTTCTCTTCCTTTCGCCTCGTAACCCTGTTTTTAGCATTTTTGACCTTGTTGTATTATAGTATGAATCAACTACTTATATACCCTTTCTATACCAATCTTCCAAGATTCGTATAAGCTTCCTATAAGCTTCCTATAAGCTAATCATACCCACTTTACCTCTTATCTTTTACTCTTCACCTAATTTCCTTCTTCCGAATTCTTCTGATATGTTTTGAAAAAAAGATGGAGTTATTTTGAGTGGAAAAACAAAGCAGAATGAAATTTGTACGAACTCTTACTTCTAACCCAACTTATTTTTGAAAATCAATAGGTCCACTTCAATCCTATCAGATAAGTTCTCCCCGGAGAAATGCTGGAGTAGAAACTCGTGGTTTTAGTTACATAATCGAAAAGATTGTCAATACCTGCTGTGAAGGTGAGGTGGTAGGGAAGTTTAGAGAATAGTTGCAAATGCCATATACTATAAGGTTCATAATAGGTATAGAGCTCATTGTTATTACTATCGGTATCGTGAATGCGAGTAGCACTTACGTATTTGCCACTTAACACAACGTTAGGAATATAGAGGGCATCACGCTTAGGAATGTATTCAGCTTTTACTGTGAAGGTATGCGGGCGGTTTTCTCCCGTACTATTGCTAATGTAGTAGTAAGCATACGAACCTTTAAAGCGGAAAGCTTTTGTAGGGTGATAAGTCGCCGATATCTCAGAGCTTACAATCTCAGTATTGCCATTAAAATTTACATAACGAATAGTATCGCTGGCAGCTGTCCAGCGAAAGGCTATTTTATCTCTTACCGACGAGAGTTGCGTCATCGCTGTAATATTCACCTTCTGGCTGTCGAAATCTACTGAAAGGTTAAGGTTATTACTGGTTTCGGGTTTAAGGTCTTTGTTACCCATTATTTGGAAGCCACCCCCCAAGGGTGAAACCAATTAGTGTAGAGTTCTTTCAAGGTAGGCGACCGGAAACCTGTGGAAAAACCTCCTCTAAAAGTAAACTGCTCTACCTTAAACATCCCTGACAAACGATAGGTAAAGTGTTCTTTAAAAAGTGAATGATAATCTATACGTGCCCCAGTTACCAAGGTGAAAGCAGAAGAAAGTGCCCATTCTTGTTGGGTGAAAGCAGTGTAGTTTTGTGCGTTTTCTTTGGCTTCAGTACCTGTATTATCAAAACGGAAACTGAGTAGTTCATCTGAAAATATTTCTGCTCCTGCTACTAACGAATGTTTTTCCCATAGCGATTGGTTGTATTGCATTCCTGCACGCCATATGGTGTTTTCATAGTTCTTTTCTTTTTCTTTTAATAACGGAAAGTAGTTAAACTTGTCGTAACGGTCAAAAGCCCCCGATAGACTTAATTTTTTGCTCTCAGTGAGTGCAATGTTAGATTTAGCCGATAAAGTGTAGTTATAATATCTATCACGTAGTTTTCTTGAAGATTCTGTCCCTTGATTGCGTTCGCTGAAGTAGTAGTTAGGCGTAAGGGCAAGGTCTATTTTAGGTGATAAGTTGAAAGTAAGTTTAGGGGTAACCCCATAAGTAGTAAACCCTGCAATATTGAGTTCTCCTTTTTCAGAGGTAACAGCTGTACCATTCTTATAAACAGTTAATGGTTCGCTATCTTCCAAAACATAAGGTTCGCGGAAATTGTAAAAAGATGTCAGGCGGATACTACCCCATTTTTGCTTGCTCCCCACGCCTACATTCGCTTTATGACTTTTGATACTCTCGTACTGATAACTCGCGCTACCTTCAAAAGGTTTCTTAGCATTTTTGGTAATAATATTAATCACCCCTCCCAGCGCATTCGAGCCATAAAGAGAGGAAGAAGCCCCTTTGATAATTTCAATACGTTCAATATTATCCAAGTCAATACGATTATAGTCGATATTGTCAAAAGTTTCTCCTGCCATACGCTCGCCGTCCATTAAAAAGAGCACATACTTACCTCCAAATCCCATCATATTAATGTTAGGCATACCTCCATCGTAAGTAAAGTTGATACCTGCAAATTCCGTTTCTAAAAACGATTGAAAGTCGGTAGCTTGCGATTTACGAATATCTTCAGCGGTAACTACTTGCACAGTGATAGGTACGTTTTTTAAGTTCTTTTGAACGCGTGTAGCTGTTACAATTATTTCATTGAGTTTTATAGGTTCATCTTCCTTCTTGTCGTTTTGAGCAAGAGTAGATAGCGAGTAGAATAATGAAATAAAAGCAGTGATAAAAATCTTTCGCATATTGATAATTTAATTTATAAGAAAGAGGCTGCTCGCTTATAGCTGAACAACCTCTTGAAGCTATTTTAAATATTATTAAAAATTACTATCCTCACTTAACTGATATTGGAAAGTAAGGTATACAGCTTTTGCTTTGTCATTATAACAATCGGTTAGTTGGAATTTTACAAATTTACCATTGGCTCTTTTGAGAATATATACCCATTTAGTAGGGCGGTATACGCTAGGGTATTTATCAGCCCCCATATTTTCAGGAGCAATGTGTATAATTCCTTCGGTAACTCCAAAACCTCCTGTCATAGGTTTAGAAAGAGAGCAGGTAACTGTTTGTGTATTTGGATACCCTATTAACACTTGCATAACATTATCAGCAGAGTATCCTTCTACAGGAGCTTTACTGATAGAAAAGAAATCTTGACTATGAGTATTTAAAGCTGCAGCTTGTCCACTTCCTGATTCGCCTCCATTAAGTTTTACCAAAAAACTATTAAAAGCTATATCCCAGTCTAAACTAGTAGTGGTAGGGGTAGCTGTAGTAGCTGTAGCTACCCCTGTTTCAAAAGAAAATGTAACCCATTTATTATTTACATCTAAGTTAGTTACCTTTTTTACATTAGGAGGTAATTGAGGTGAGTTATCATTGTCCTTACTGCAAGAAGCAAAAGTAAGGGCTATAGCTAAAACTGATAGTAATAATCTAACTTTCATAATCTTTATTATTTGCTTTGAGTATCACTCAATTGATATTTTAGTTTCGGGTAATTAGGTGCTTTTTTGCTGTTTACTTCCTTATAAAAATCAGTTACTTGCACTTTAGCGTATTTACCATCAGCTGTTTTGATAATGTATACCCATTCATTAGGAGCGTAAACATCTCCCCATTTGTTTATATTGCTAGGACTGATGTTTATAGTACCTGTTGTAGAACCAAAGCCTCCTGTAAGTACTGGTGAAACGTTTACTTTAGTAGAGCTGTTTCTACCAGTAAAAGTTACTTCTTTGTCTTTTTCAAAACCTACTACTACAGTTTCTTTTACAGCATCAAAATCTTTTGATTCTGTTTTAAGAGCTTCTCCTTTTCCTTTACCATTCACACCACCATTGAGCTTTACATAATAACTTTTGAAAGCTATATCCCAAGTAGTATCAGTTTCTGGAGTGGTAACGCTTACTACAGCTCCTGTTGCCAATGAAAAGTATTGCCAATCGCCAGTAGCATCTAATTGTACTTCTGCAACTGCTTTGGTAAAAGTAAGGCTTACTTTTTCTATAGGAGCTTGTGAAGTAAGAGTATCATATTTAAAAGTAAGATAACCTAATTCACCCTTAGCGTTAGTATACTCAGTAATTTGCAATTTTACATACTGCCCTTTTACTGTTTTTACTACATATACATATTTGGTAAGTGTAATATTAGGAGTATTGCTTCCTGGTGTAGGAGGATTATAGTTATAGAAGCCTTTAGGGTCAGGGCTTTGTACTGTACCTGTAATGGCAGGATTAACTGAGATAGTTGTAGTAGTAGGAGTTGTTTGTCCTGGTTGTGGACGCCCATAAGAAGTTACTAATATGTCTTTCTCATATCCTATGCCAGGGTATTGAGTAACAGTAGCAAAATCTTTACTTCCTGTATTGGCTACTTCCACGCCTCCAATACCTGAAGTGCCACCATTAGTTTTTACGTTATAACGATTGAAAGCGATATCCCAATTATCACTTGTGCGAGGATTGGTTACCTCTACTTGTTTCCCTTCTGAAAAAGAAAAATACACCCACTCTGTTTGTGAAGAAACATTTAATTCTTTAACTTCTTTAGCAGTAGAAGGTATAGGGGTCGGATTGTCGTCTTTACTACAAGAAGTAGTAAGCACCATCATTCCTGCGATAAGCGCAGGAGCTAAAAATTTTAATCTCATAATATTGTTTGTATTTTGATTTGACGGTGCAAAGATACTACTTATTTAGAATTATACAAAACAATATGGTATTTTATTTTGAAAAGTTCAATATAAGCAAACTTTTCCTCAATAAAAACTTGTCAATATTCTCTTTTTGTGAGTGTGTAATTTGCAGAAGGAGTGATAGCATAATCTAAAAAAACATCAGTAGCATTTCTCAAAGCATAAAAGTTATTTTCAGGAGGGAAGTAGGAGAGTCCTATTTTGAGTGTATCACCTCTGCATTCACTCAAAAAACGGTCGTAATAACCACCGCCATAGCCTATCCGATTGCCATATTTGTCATAGGCAAGAAGAGGAACGAATACTACATCTATGGTTTCGGGAGTTATAATAACACCTTGTTTAGGTTCGGGAATTCCCCAAGCGTTATTAATAAGCTGAGTATCTTTGGTGAGAAGAATAGAGGACAGCGTGCGAGTATTACTATCCATTTTAGGGACTACGATTTGCTTATTCTTATCACGTAGTATGTTCAATATATAATTTGTGTTTATTTCGGCTAATCGTTCTATGGGGAGGAATATATGGTAAGTGTGATGCTCCCATAAAGAATTAGGAAAAAGAAGTAACCTTTCAGCTATTTGTTGGCTGAGGAGGTCTCGCTCCTCAGCTGATAGGGCATTGCGTTTTTGCTTATAGAGTGTCCTGAGTTCTTTTTTTGTCATACTACAATAAGAGTTTGTTCAGTTCGCTACTATCACCATTGAAAATATTAAAATCTATTTTGACTTTTGCTCCCGCAGTAATACCATTTTCAGTGAATTGCCATAACTGCCAAGAAAAAACAGAGGTAGGGACTGACACATTATTATAATTGGCTATCCATAATGGGTATTGCTTGAAAGTGGGATACAAATAATCTTCGTAAAAACTAATGTAAGTATAGACAATAGGTTTGCGTTTGTAGTGTTTTTCAACAATATCTAACCACGTTTGTACATCTTTAATAAACTGTTCTTTGGATTTCTTTTTAGGCAATTGTTCTATATCTAAAATGGGTAAGAAATCTCCTTTTTCCAACTGAGCATTCTTCAGGTAGGAGTTTGCTTGTAGCTTAGGGTCTTCGTCTGGACGATAGTAATGGTAAGCTCCTCTGATAAGTAGGTGTTTTTTAGCTTCTGAAAAAAAGTGTGCAAAGTTCTTATCGGTTCCATCGTTCCCCATTGTTGCTCTAAAAATGGCAAATTGGATAGGGTATTTTGCAGTTTTATTTCGGATGTAGAGGCTATCCCATTCTATTTCTTCGCGTTCTTGATAGTGCGAAAGGTCGATGCCGAAGACTTTATCATAGTAGAGGCTTACGATATGTTCAATACGATTGCTTTCGTAGGTAGAGTTTATTTTACGGGCTGTAATTTTGTTTAGTATTTTTTGGTAAATGGCAGGATAATAGGTTCTGATATAGAAAACGCTACCTACTCCCAACAACAAAATACATAGGAGGCTTACAGTAAAAAAGTTCCCAAATAGAGATTTCTTTTTTGCAGATATACGAGACTTACTTCTTTGTAGCTTTTTCTTTTTCATTTTGCAAATATACATTAAAAATCTGAATTACGTATAAATCTTTAAAATATTAATTAGCAAATTAGCCGATTAGCAGATGTGAAAATTAGCAAATGATGAGTAGGAATAAAAATAGTTATTTGATTGGTTGGAGGGAGGTGGAGCTTTCGGAAGAAAATGAAAAACATCATAAGCAGACTGAGACTAATTTGAAGAGAAAAGGCTTTGAGGAGGGAGAAAGCCTTGTTTAATGATTAATGATTAATGGTTAATGGTTAATTTGGGAGAAGCTTATAGGAAGCTTATAAGAAAGACGAACAAAAGACGAAGGAAAGACGAACGATGAACGAACAAAAGACGAAGAAAAGACGAAGAAAAGACGAAGGAAAGACGAACAATGAACGAAGAAATAGTGCTCTCAAAGTGAAGGTAAAGTGGAGCTAATGAAATGCTGTTTTGAACGTTTTGCCTAATAAAAGTGAGGCTTAGGGGAAGAATGGGTCGATAGTTTTGGTAACTAAACTATTTTCTATTAGGAATTGGTTTTCAGGTGAAGCCAACTCTTTGTTTTTAATATCACATATCAAATCGTCGGATTGGGCGATGAGGGCGTATAGATAATCGGTGATAGAATGTACTAAGCAGGTGATAGGCAGTTGGGCAAGAGCGCGCAAACTACGGAGCATTGCAATGATTTCAAAACCATTGTGAGCACTATCTACTAAAATACGCAGTTTGTCGTTGGGAGTAAGAATGTGGATAAAAGTTTCTCTAATGGTGTTTTCTAAAAGAAGAGATGCAGGTATATAGAGGTATTGAGCTTCTTTTACCGATAAGGCTTGGGGCAAAGTATCAATAGCAGTTATCACCAATGATTTGCAAGATGCTTTGCTTTGTGTAAAATTCTCGATGTTCTGATAAAGTATTTCAGTGGGTTCGTTAGGCGAAATGCTTTCTTCTTCCGTAGCCACGATGCGCAAAGAGGGCATTCCTTCTAAATACCCCATTGCGCGATAACCGCGTTCATAAGGCGGCAAACCAGCCATAGTTTCATTGTTTTTGCTCATACATTTCTTGTTTTATTCTTTTTTCAAAGGGTTCCCAGAGGCGTTTAGGTGTTAATGAGTCGGCGGAGTGATTTTTGGTAAAAGGATAGAAATCCCATTCTTTACGTGGATAAACTTCAACGGTACTATTTTCAGGAAAGAAAGTAGTACACTGTGTATTAAAAAACTGTTGTTCTTGCGATGCTTTAGTTCTTATTTGTTTTTGCAGGCTGTGGCTTTTTAGCATAACCGACAATCCTCCTTGTTTATGAACTTGCTGGTATAGCACAAGAGCTTTCTTGTACATTTCGTAGCTGATAGCCTCAATTGCATACATTCCATTGAGCCGTGTTGCGTTGCGGGTAGCAGTGAGTTGCTGAATGGTAGCTACATTTGCTTTTTCGGTATTTACGCTGTTCTTCTTAAAGAAAAGGGAATTTTTAGGCAATAAATAATCAGCACCACCTAATACAGCAGCCTCGTAAGCTAACTGTACATAGTTTTGGTTATGCGACGATTTCAGAAGAGATAAGCCTCTATGAGATACTTCGGCTATCAAATGGAAGGGTAGGGTAGGGTAGAGCTCGCTAAATAAGCGACGAAAAGCACGCAGTTTGGCAATTTCTAACAGAAAGCTACCTCCCACCGCTATTTTCACAAAAGCAGTGGTTACTTTTGAAGTAGTCAGTATTTCCTGCATTTGGGCTACTCCGAAAGCGATTTGTTGCACCATTGAAGCTCCTGTGTTTTGGTAGGTTGAGGTATCTACAGTGAGGGCATTGGTGAACAAGTAGTGTAAATCAGTAGGTAACCATTGTTGTACTTCGTCTTGAATAAGCTCAGTGTGCAGGTTGAGCAAAAAAAAGTGAACTGATTGGCTTTGCCAAAAAGCAATGCGTTTGAGGGTCTGTTCTTTATCGGATACAAAAAGAGGAACAGCTACTTGTGTTTGGATATCAACTGCATAAGGGCTTTTTACGTTCTCGGAAGTGTAAAAAGGTAAGATAGGAACGTCCTCTGCTGAAGTGTATATAAGCGACTCGTAGTCCCTTCCTTTCAGCAGGTATTGCAGTTGTTGCTTCCATTGTTTAGCAGTGTTCTCCATTCTTCGCTTTTTAGTGAAAGAAGTCTCCGTTACGGGGGAGGAATTGAATAAAAATTCTTTAAAAATTAAAACAAAATTATGTTTTTGTAATTACGTAGGTTTAACTTTGCCAATGTTTCAAACATTGGCAAAGTATATAGGGTAACCAGATTTTATCCTTTAGCTTTTTCGGTAGGGCGTAATACCATACGATACGACTGGTCTTTGCTGATATAATAACCTATCCAGTTGTACAAAGCTTTTAGTTTGTTGCGGAAGTTTACCAGCGACATTATGTGTATAAATGCCCAAATAGCCCACGCTACGAAGCCTTTGAGGAAAATGTGTTTAGGCAAATCGGCGACGGCTTGGTTACGACCAATGATTGCCATAGAACCTTTATCGACATAACTGAAAGGAGTAGGGTTTACAAAATCTTTATTGAAGTTTTTTCCTAAGTTATTGGCTTGTTGTATGGCTACTTGTGCGAGCTGAGGGTGCCCTTGAGGGAAGTGAGGGTCGGCAGTCATAATAGACGAATCGCCGATTGCATAGATGTTCTCGAAGCCTTCCATTTTGTTATAAGCATCGGTTTTCATACGTCGTCCACGACCCAAGTATTGCTTGTCGTCAATACCTTTAAAGGTTTTAGCCGAAATCCCCGCTGCCCATATTAGGTTACGAGCATCAAGTATGGTACCGTCCGAAAGGTATACTTCGTCATTCAGAAAATCGGTTACCTGTACTCCTAATTTGAGTTTTACACCTTTTTTAAGCAAGATTTTTTCGGTATATGCTTGGGCTTTTTTACTCATAGGAGCAAGTACGGTGTTTTGTCCGTCGATGAGATAAATATCACCTAAATCATCATAAGTAAGCTCAGGGTAATCCTTGCGCATAATGTTCTGTTTCATTTCAGCAAAGATACCTGATAGCTCTACCCCAGTAGGACCTGCTCCTGCAATAGCAAAAGAGAGTAACTTACGGCGCAATTCTTTATCCTCAGTACGGGTAGCGCGCTCCAAACGGGTGTATACTAAGTTGCGAAGCATAAGGGCGTCGCCTACGGTTTTCATAGGCATTGCTTTTTCTTCTACATCTTTGTTACCAAAGAAGTTTGATTCAGCTCCCGTAGCCATTACCAATACGTCATAATGCAGTTCACCATTGCTCAAGATGAGTTTGTTTTCCGATGGAACGACTTCTCGCAAGGTAGCCATTCTGAAACGTGCATTTTTATACTTGCGAAATAGACGGCGGAATGGGTAGGAGATAGATGAAGGCTCCATAAAGCCCGCAGCCAACTGATATAGCAGAGGTGGAAAGAAATTGTAGTTATTCATATCCACCAAGGTAATTTTATATTTACCAGAGCGGTTCAACACTTTTACTAGCTCTAAGCCAGCAAAGCCACCGCCCACAATTACGATATGTTTTTTGTTTTCCATAATGATTATTTTAATTAGCTAATTAACAAATTTGTCAATCAGCTGATAACAATGTGTAATTATAATGTTTTATTTTCTTTTTCAGTGTTTTCTTCTTCCTCGTCCTTAGGGAATATCTCAATCTTAGGTTCTTTGATAGTTTCTTTGTTGGACAGACTGCGTTCTAAGAAAAGCAACAGACTAGGCAAGAGTAGTAAGTTCGTCATCATTGCAAAAAGCAAAGTAGCTGATATGAGTCCGCCGAGTGCTTTGGTACCTCCGAAGCTGGAGAGCAAGAATACCGAGAAACCACAGAGTAGTACGATAGAAGTATAGAACATACTTACTCCTGTTTCGCGTAAAGCTGCATATACCGATTTGCTTATCTTCCAATTACGCGCTACTAACTCTAAGCGATATTTAGCCAAGAAGTGAATGGTATCGTCTACCGAAATACCAAAGGCAATACTAAACACAAGGATAGTAGAAGGCTTGAGCGGAATGCCAAAATAGCCCATCAGTCCTGCGGTGATGAGTAGCGGTAAGAGGTTAGGAATGAGTGAGACAACTATCATCTTGAACGAACGGAACATATACGCCATAATGAGCGCAATGAGCAAAATAGCTAAGGCTAATGACCAAATGAGGTTGGTAGCTAAATAATTAGTACCTTTGGTAAACAAATAGGCTTTACCGGTAATCTTCACTTCATACCTATTACTTGGGAAAAGCTTTTGAGCTTTGGTGTAAATATTGTCCTCGATTTGTTGCATCTTCTCAGTACCAATATCCTTCATAAAAGTAGTGATGCGTGCCGTTTGCCCCAATGAATCTACATAAGCGGAGAGCATATTAGCATTACCTTTAGAGTTTTTGACGTATGAAAGGATAAAGTTTTGCTCTTGGGTAGTGGGCAGGCTATAATATTTAGGGTTGCCGTTGTAATAGGCTTGTTTGGCGTATTTTACCAAGTTTACCAACGAAAGCGGTTTGGATATTTCGGGAATTTCCTCGATATGAGTGCAGAGTTCGTCAATGCGTTTGAGATTCACTAACCGAGTAACACCGTTCTTCTGCTTTGTATTAATAGTGATTTCCAAAGGCATAATTCCGCCATAATTCTTCTCGAAGAAAGTGATATCGTCGAAAAAATCAGCTGACTTAGGCATATCTTCGATGAGACTACCCGAAATCTTTATTTTGTAAATACCAATAATACTGAGGATAAGCAGAGCGATAGCCGTAGTGAATACTGCAATACGGTGATGCTTTACTGTATTCTCAATGAACTTGATAAGTCCACCTATCCAGTTGCGATGCAAATGCCTTAGGTGTTTTTCCTGAGGTATGTGCATATAACTGTAAATAATTGGGATTAGCAATAGAGAGATAAAGAAGATAGATACTACATTGATAGAAGCAATGACCCCAAACTGTTTGAGCAAAGAACTTTCGGTAAAGATAAAGGTAGCAAAACCGATAGCCGTAGTGAGGTTGGTGAGCAGGGTTACATTGCCTACATTGCGGATTACCCTAATAAGCGACTTAGCTTGATTGCCGTGCTTACTGATTTCTTGTTGGTATTTATTGATGAGGAATACACAGTTCGGGATACCAATTACAATGACCAAAGGCGGAATAAGTCCTGTGAGAATGGTGATTTCGTAGCCGAAAAGCCCTAAAAAGCCAAATACCCACATTACTGCAATCGATACCACGCCCATAGAGATAAACATCGCCCTAAATGAACGGAAAAAGAAAAAGAAGATGGCTGAAGTAGAGAGTAGGGCAGCCAAGATGAATAACCCTATCTCGTCCATTATATTTTGAGCGCTGAGGGTACGAATATAAGGCATACCCGAAGTGTGCACTTTGAGTCCGGTTTGCGCTTCGAACTTCTCGACTATGGGAATAAAATCGTTGAGGATAAAATCCTTGCGGGCTTGTGTATTGACAATCTTTTTGTTCATATACACGGCTGTTTGCAAGGTATTCGTTTTCTTGTTGTAGATGAGACCTTCGTAGAAAGGCAGTTTCTCGGAAAGTACTTTTTTGAGACTATCAGCTTCAGTTTGGTTTTTTACTTTTCCTTCGATAAACTTATGGGTAACAAAGCGTTGCTGTGCAGTGTCTTTCACTAAGATAGGCAAATTGTCGATAGAGATAACAGCGTCTATCTGTTTGAACTTTTTTAGTTCGTTACTAAGAGCAATCCATTTGTTGAGTACCTCAGGTGTATAGATTTTTTTGTCGTCTAACGCCATTAATATCAAGTTACCTTCTTCGCCGAACTTATCGAGGAAGTGCTTGTACTCCATATTCACAGGGTGATCATCGGGGAGCATATTTGCTTCGGTAAAAGTAAAGCGCACGTTCTTCCACTGTGTAGCTAAGCCCCCAGTGATAGCAGCTATGAGTAGTAAAAAAGCAATTCGGTTGCGCAATATTAAGCCCGCAATGGTACCCCAGAAGCTGGCTTTTATCCATCTAAACATCTTGATATCTCTTTATTTTCTGAGGGCGCAAAAGTACAAAATAATATACAATTACAAAAATAAATATCAATGATTAATGGTTAGTGGTTAATGATTAATAATGATTTTATGAATTGACAGGGAGTTTGACGTAAGAGATAGATGGCGTAACTTAATTAGCAAATGAGGAAATGAGGAAATGAGAAAATGAGGAAATGAGAAAATGTGGGAATTAGTTGGAGAATATCGGAGGGGCTTGGACTTCGAAGGAAAACGAAAAATATCAGAAGTGTACTGAGAGGGATTTTAGCGAAAAAAGGCTATTAGGAGGGTGGGATTAGCTTATAGAGAGCTTATAGGAAGCTTATACGAATCTTGGACGATTGGTATAGAAAGGGTATATAAACAATTGATTAATAATATAATACAACAAGGCTAAAAATGTTAAAAAAGAGGTTTCGAGACGAAAGAAAAAGGAAGAGGTGCTAGGCCATAGGCCATAGGCAATAGGGGGGAATGTGACGAAAAATTAAAAGAAACCTCCCCCTTACACATACCCAGCTTTCGCTGGCTTCCTCGGAGAGGGGGAATGTGGAGACGGAAAAAAGAAGAAATGACGAGGGACGAATGAGGAATGACAAGGGCAATTGGGATAAATATTCTTAGAATATTAGCTCATTTCAATAAATTGTTGTACTTTTGCACCCTAAAAACAACAACTTAAAGAGAATTCTGCAAATAAATATGAAAAATAAAATCTTTACTTTTGTATTTTCTTTATTAATCATCACAACAACTCTTACTGCCCAAGAACTGCTACCGCTTCCTTTGCGTCAGAAAGAGGAGCTCAAAGCGCGTTCGTGGGTGCGCGAAACGCCTTTTGAGCAAGTGACAGTAAAAGAGATAGGCAATCGCATCAGTGCGCTGAGTGTAAACCCTAAAAATAGCAGTGAGTTTATAGTTGCTCCAGAAAACGGAGGTGTATGGCTTACCCAAAATGGCGGGGAAACCTACCAAGTACTATGCTCAACCCTCCCTACACAAAGTATTACAGCACTGGCGGTAGATTGGCAATCGGGGACTTTGGCGGTTGCGACCCCTTATGGCGTTTTTATCTCTACCGATAAAGGCAAAACAACTGACTTTAAGGGATTGGGAGGAATGCAACGCATTAGTAGTTTGTATATCAACCCTACTAACCCCCAAGAACTTGTGGCAGGAGTATTGGGTAACCCTTATAAAGCCGATGAAAAACGCGGTATCTTCAAAACTACCGATGGCGGAAAAACGTGGCAACAAAAACTATTTGTAAGCACTCGTGCGGGTATTACGCAAATTACTGCTTCGCCCGATGGGGCAATGCTTTTGGCTGTATCGTGGGAAGTGAATAACAGTCAGTGGGACAGTGCTCCTTATGGCAGTAATAGTGCTATTTACAAGAGTGCTGATAAAGGCAATACGTGGACGAAAATCACGGTGAACAACGGATTTCTCAAAGGGAATAACATTGGCAAGATAGGGGTGAGTTGCTTTAACAGTCAGACTTATTATGCGATAGTAGATAATCGCAACGCCAAAAAGAAAGAGAATATTAACACTGTACAGAAAGTAGTGCGCATTCATCTCTCCGCTCAAGATTTTGATGTGATGAGCAAAGCCGATTTCCTCGCGTTAGATAACAACCGTTTAAATGTGTTTTTGCACAATATAGGTCAGGACGAGAAATATACAGCTCAGAATCTCAAAGATATGATAGCAGCAGAGGTAACCTCTCCTGCTAAACTACTGAGTTATTTGGGTGTAAGTACCCAAGAGGTTATAGGTGCGGAAGTGTACGTAACCGAAGATGGGGGTAATTCTTGGCAAAAGACGAATGTTCAGCCTCTGAATGATGTGTATTACCAAAACGGAGAGCGTTTTGGGGGCATCAGCGTAGACCTTAGTAATAAAAAACACTTATTTATAGGAGGATATCCCTTATTGGAATCTACCGATGGAGGCAAGACGTGGAAAAGCAAACAACCGATTTCGTTGAACAACAGCTATGAACAACTTTACTTACAACAGGGTACTCTATTTTGTACAACTCGCAGTGGATTACAGGTCTCTTACGACAACGGAAAAAGTTTTGCCTTTAAGAATGTACCACAAGCAATGGCTTTTACCCAGCTGAGTTACGACAAAGCTAACAAAACACCTTACTATGTGAGTGACCAGGTGGTATTGGCACAAAATAACAGTCATTGGAATACGTTCAGAAAAGCTATTCATTTGCTATCGTTTGGCAATGATAGCTATGCCGCAGAACCTTATGGCAAGTTCTTTACTTTTTTGCCTGATAGAGACCAGCTTTTTCCGTTAGGAAGTGCTTATTACGGTGAAAACAAGGAACCGTTGCGTTTTGGCAAGAATGCACCGCTACTTATTTCGCCACAAAACAAAGATATTATTTACATAGGAAGTGACAAATTGCACATTTCTATGGACAAAGGTCGGAATTGGCGGACTATTTCGGACGATGTAACCAATGGTAACAAGCAGGGCAACAAGGCATATGGTACAATTTCGGCTATAGCTGAATCGCCTTTTATGTTTGGTTTGCTTTATACGGGTAGTGACGATGGTATGATTTACACCAGCGACAACGGAGGGGTATCGTGGAAACAGATATACAACGCTTTCCCTCGTCCGCTAAAAGTGAACAACCTTATTGCCTCTAAACACCAGCGTAACCGCGTATTGGCAACCCTTATTAGTACTGATGATTCCAATATCGATCCTATTATTTTTATGAGTAATGACAATGGCAAGAGTTGGACAGATATTCATTCTAACCTGCCCGATAGCAAAGTAAATGTACTCAAAGAAGACCCTAAAAACAGTCAGATTCTTTATGCAGGAACTGATAATGGGGTGTATATTTCGTTTAACTTAGGTGAAAGTTGGCAACCATTCAGCAAAGGATTACCCGAAACAGGTGTTTACGATATTTATATAGACGAAACAAATGGCGAAATGACAGTTGCGACATTGGGACGAGGTATTTTTCGCACTTCGGTGAAGATGATGCAAGAGCTAAGAGTAGCGATTACCTCGCAAGATTTTTATCCACTTGAAACGCCTATTACGCTTCCTTATTCTGCGAATTGGGGAAATGCCAATAACGAATGGGAAGAACCTGTAAAGCCTAATGTGTATTTCTATGCTTTTGCTTCAAAGGAAAATTTATCAATACCTATAAAAGTGATGAAAGGACGTGTTACCTTGCAAACATTTACTTATAAGACAAATGTTGGGTTTAATTATATACCTTATGACTTGACGATGTCTTATGCGGGTAAGACAGCCTATGAGAAGAGTCTTCAAAAGATATTTTTACCTATTGCTACTGATGGTAAAGTATATCTACCCAAAGGACGCTACACTATTATATTTACGCTTCCTGACGGCTTTGAAGAAGAAAGAACACTTGATATATATTAGAAGGAAAGAATTTTATAAGGGGTTTAACAAAAAAGCACAGACGACTTGAGTTTATCAAGAAGTCTGTGCTTTGCTTATATAAGAATATGCCATTAAAAAGCTTCTATTCTGTAACTATAGCTGTAAGGCTGATACAGATACAGTAAGTATTGTTCCATTGGTAAGTTGCCCCAGCTGTTATCACCTCCCAAACCTAATTGTTGCAAATCGATGTCTAAGTGAGTATACTTATCAGGGGTGAGTTCACCTGCGTGTGTTTGTCCTTTTTCTATACCAGGGAATAACTGTGCAGGACTATAAGGCAGGGCATTTATATTTAGTAGAGAACCTGTACTATAAATGGCAATGTTTACTCCTTTTTTCTTACTGAGCTTTGCCCAACGTACATCAGTTTTATTACCATTCTCTTGCGGACGCACATAAGGGTAATACTGGCTAGCAATAGCACCTTCGTACAAGCCTACCATAGCGGATGTTTTCCTATCCCAATAACTTTCCCAAGGTCCTCTACCATACCACTGAATGCGCTGAAAAGGCAGAAGTGTAAGATGATTGCCTATCTTAAAAGTAAGCGTTTTGTCGTTCTTTAGAGGTTTGAAGTGATTGCTCACCGTTACGGAAGGCTTGCCATCAA
Organism: Capnocytophaga sp. oral taxon 902; assembly: GCF_013394735.1. Taxonomy (NCBI): domain Bacteria; kingdom Pseudomonadati; phylum Bacteroidota; class Flavobacteriia; order Flavobacteriales; family Flavobacteriaceae; genus Capnocytophaga; species Capnocytophaga sp. oral taxon 902. The sequence goes on along the minus strand of NZ_CP058261.1, from coordinate 83,861 downwards.
AAAGCAACTCTTGAGTATAATCAATTGTACCTTCTACCAATCGTTTGCGTAGGGTTATCTTCACTTGACCAGAGTTTAGTTTCTCTACCGATATACGGATACTATCAGCTTTTTTCTCTGCCTCTTGAAGCTGTTGTAGTTTTTTAGGTAAACCTGCCCCAAAATCGTTATCAGTGCCAGCCCGCCATAAATTTACCTCTAAGCCTTCGGGAGCAAAGAGTTCTTCATTCTTCACTTGAAATGATACCCATTTGCCTGTTTGTTTATCTATTTTAGCTGTATAATGCTTATTATGCAATAGAATGTGGCTGGTTGTTTCTTCTACCTCTAAAAGTGTTGTATCAGCAATAGCTTTTTGAGGAGTGTAGGAGGTGAGAGGAAACTCGGCAAAAGCAAGTTCTGTACCTTTCTTTAAAATTCCTTCGTCTTGTTTGAGACGGGCGGTACATTGCAAGATATATTCTGCTTTATCGTCTGTTTTAAGAGGAGGTAGTAAAAAAGTAGCCTCGCTTTGTGGTAATACTATTAAGTTGGTAATATTACCACTTTGAACAGGCACACCTTCTTTGAGCAGTTGCCAATGTATTTCGTAGTTTGATAAATCTTTAAAGAAATGCTTGTTGCGCAACATCAGTTGGTTATTTTGATATTGAAAGCCTATTTCTTGTTGCACTTTGCGTACTTCATAAGCGTGAGGATGCCAACTTCTGTCGGAAGCTATTACTCCATTGATAAGAAAATTATTATCGCTGGGAGTATTTTTATCACCGTAATCACCCCCGTAGGTTACTAATTTCTTGCCATTAGGTAAGGTCTTATAAAGCCCTTGATCGATGAAATCCCAAATAAAACCACCTTGTAGTTTAGGATAATGCTCATACACGTCCCAATATTCTTGAAAGTTACCTACACTGTTACCCATTGCGTGAGCGTATTCACATTGCAAGAAGGGTTTAGTGTGATTGCTGAGCGCATAGTCGATAAGGAAAGGAATACGACGGTACATACGCGACTCGATATCTGTATTCCAATCGTAGTGAGCTAATTCATAGTGAATAGGGCGTGAGGGGTCTATGCCTTTTATGTGTTGATAGCCTTTGTAGAAGTTCCAACCGTTACCTGATTCGTTGCCCATACTCCAAAACAGAACCGATGGGTGGTTTTTATCGCGTTTTACCATACGTTCCATACGTAGCAAATGAGCATATTCCCACACGGGGTCATTGCCGATAGTCTTATCCATTTCATAATGCATACCGTGGCTTTCTATATTAGCCTCGTCCATTACGTAAAGACCATATTTATCGCAAAGGTCATAGAAATAAGGGTCGTTAGGGTAATGAGAAGTGCGTACAGCATTAAAGTTGAGGGCTTTCATCTGCTTTACATCGTTCTCCATCTGTTCTTGACTCACTACTTGTCCCGTATGCGGGTCGGTTTCGTGGCGATTCACCCCTTTGAAGAGTATGCGTTTGCCGTTTACCAAAATGTTAGCTCCTTCTATCTCAATCGTTCTAAAGCCTATGGGACGATTTACTACTTCTTTCACCTTTCCTTGAGCGTCGTACAGCACCATTTGTAAACGGTACAGATAAGGCGTTTCGGCACTCCACGCTCTCACTTGTGGCAATTGTGCTTCGAATTGCAATTCGGTTTTACCAAAGACTTTTTTGAGTCCGATAGTTTCTTTTTGTTCTTGGTAGAGCAGTTGTTCTTTGTCGAACAGACTTACTTCCACTTGGTATTTAGAGGCATCGCTTGGAGTTTCGTTCCATACTTCTACCAAAGTGGTGAGTTTGCCATTGGTGTAGTTTTTATCTAAACCAGCGCTGATGCTAAGGTCGTATAAATGCACTTTAGGTCGCATATAGAGGTAGCAATCACGAGAAATCCCGGAAAAGCGCCACATATCTTGGCATTCGAGGTAGCTTGCGTCCGTCCATCGACGCACTTCCATTGCAATGAGGTTTTTGCCCTTAGAGATATAAGGAGTAATGTCAAATTCAGAAGCCAACTTGCTGTCTTTACCCATACCCACAAACTTACCGTTTATATACAGTTTAAATGCCGATTTCACTGCTCCTAAATGTAGGTATACCTTTTCTCCTTGCCAAGAAGTGGGTAAATCAAAAGTTTTGCGATACAGACCAGCGTTTTGTTGAAGACTATCAGGAATATCGGGAGGAGTAGGGTTCTTTTGATTAAATTCGTAAGAAGCGTTCACGTAAATTGGAACGCCATATCCCTGTACTTCCCAATTAGAAGGTACAGGAATTTTCTTCCACTGAATTTCGTTAAAATTGGTTTTGTAGAAGTCTTTTGGCAACTGACGGTAGTCTTCCTTCCAGAGAAATGACCACAAGCCATTGAGATTTAGGAAACGTGCTGATTGCTCTATCGTACCATTTTTTGCTTTAGCTATATTCTCAAACGGAAAGTAGGAGGCACGCATTGACATTCGATTGATTTCTTGCAGTGCTGGATTTTCGAAAATGGAATCCAAGTGTTGGGCATAAGAGACTATAGTTAGAAAAAATGATATGACAATGTATAGGTAGTTTTTCATATAATAATATGTTACAAATTTTGGCAAAGTTGAATCGTTATAAAATTTATTTCACAGGAAACTCTTTATTGAAAAATACCTTCTCAGCCAAATCGTCTTGCTTGTCTCGAATTTCTTTTAAAAGTAAAGCTTCTAACTGTTTAGTAATTTTCAGATATTCTTTTTTGCCATAGACGTTGTTGAGTTCTTTAGGATCGGTTTTGAGGTCAAATAGCTCCCAAGTATTCACGCGTTTGTAGTAACGAATGAGTTTATAACGATCAGTGCGAACACCAAAATGAGGTGATACTGCGTGCTCCCCGTTTTCGTAGTAGTGATAGAATATCTGATTGCGTATAGGTTTGGCTTTTTTAGCAAACAACTGTAAGAACGATTTGCCTTGTATGTCAGCAGGGATAGGCAAGCCGGCTAATTCTAAGAAAGTAGGTGCCAAGTCGATGTTCAACACAAAATCATCGTTGGTTGTGCCTTTAGGAAAGAGCTTAGGGTAAGAGACAATCATTGGGGTACGGAAAGATTCTTCGTACATCCAACGTTTGTCAAACCAACCGTGCTCGCCCATATAAAAACCTTGGTCGGACATATAGATAATCACAGTATTGTCTTTCAATTTGTGCTTTTCTAAGTAATCGAGCATACGCTGAATGTTCTTATCCATCGATCTTACGGTAGATAGATAATCACGCATATAGCGTTGGAACTTCCATTGTGCTAATTCTTTACCACTGAGATTGGCGTTGAAATACTGTTGACGTATAGGGTTATAAAAATCGTTGTAATGTGCTAATTGAATAGCGGTCATACGAGAGAAGTTTGCATCTTGCACTTCTTCTTTTTCATTTTTGAACATCTTCAAATCGTAACCCATCATCATATCCTTACCAATGGACATTTCTTGCAAACTTGCGGGCTTGCGAGTTGCATAATCGTCAAAGAAAGTATCGGGCAATGGGAAGTTTACCTGTTCATAAGCTCCTAATTCAGGTAAATCGGGCATCCAAGTACGATGCACCGCTTTATGCCCCACAACCAAGCAGAAAGGTTTATTAGGGTCACGACGATCGAGCCATTTTTCGGCTTCATCTTCAATGATATTGCTTACATAACCTTGCTCGTTTACACGTTTTTTACCTTCAATGATAAAGTCGGGGTTAAAATAACGACCTTGGTCAACTAAGATTTTGAAGAAGTCAAAGCCCTTGGGGTCATCACCTAAGTGGTATTTTCCCACCCAAGCAGTTTGGTAGCCTCCTTGTTGCAAGAGATTCACAAACTGTTGTTGTGAAGAATTATAGTGTGATGTCTCATTGTCCATAAAGCCATTCTTATGGCTATACTTACCCGTGAGAATACAAGCCCTACTAGGACCACAAATGGAGTTGGTAACAAAAGCTTTGTTGAATCTTACCCCCTCATTAGCAAGTTTATCAATTGCAGGAGTTGCATTAGTAGCCCCATTGTTATAAGCCCCAATCGTTTGATACGAATGGTCGTCTGAAATAATAAGTATAATGTTAGGTTTGCTTTGTGCAAAAACTGTTGTGGCATATAAAAGCCCAAAGAAGAATACGAATTTTTTCATAAATGAATTGGTGTTAAAATGAACCACAAAAGTACAGCAACTTTTTTTAAGTACCAAATTAATTAAGAAAAAATATTTAATTATGACTATTTTATAAAAAGAAGTTAGTAATAGCATTCTAAATATAAAAAAAGCTCCCTAATTTCTTAGAGAGCCTTTTTCACAATGCATATAAATACTACTACTAACTCCAAAAATGAAGAAAATTTTTCAGTTTTAGAATCTCTATTACTGTCTGTTCTCAGTAATAAAGTTTTTTACATAAGATTTTGTTTTAAGTTTGATAGTTTTAATGAAAATGTTTTTTCTAATTTTTGTTTTAACAATGTTTCTTTTAGCAATCTTCTGTTTACTATATTGAAAACTCTGTGCCAAAAAAACATTCCTTTATATTACATTTTGTAAATTACTGATTATAAGAGAGTATGTTTTGATAATAAAGAAGTAATTACTTTTTGCAACCTTCTTTTTGTTTGTGTAATTACACGTTTTTGATGTCTATTTACACACTTTATAGCACTACACTTTTACCTTAGTTAAAAACTCTTGTGTATTAGGTCCCTCGTGGAAAAGCAAATCTAAAATAGATAAGTTAGGAATAAAACCATATTTATCTGAGAATATTTGGTGATAAGAGGGCATTGTTACAGAGTATTTTTTTTTAGCACTACTCAAAAAACGATAGTCTTTCACTCCTTGTGGCTCGGCTTCATACGTTTTTGTCTTGTCAAAGTTAATATGTACTAACAAACAGGCTAAAACAGTCTCAATTGTGTCGATATTTACATCGAGTAGGTAAGTATATTGCTTTTCAAAAATACGCACCAAATCGTCTTCATAATACTCAAAATAAGGAGATGTGCGATAGGCTGTCTCTAAACTTTTCCAGTGCAGACGTTGCCATAGGAAATTATTCTCTACTTTCACATCTTTGAACAACTGTCGCCCGGTATTACCTCCTACGTGCTTAATAGGTAAGTTTAAGGATTGCTTGCCATTGGCACCGTAAATATATGTACGATTACGCAAGGTTTGTTTCTGATAGTTGTCAGAGACTTCTAAAACGCAAGGTTTGTTCAACATCAAGTGAAATTGAGCAATGGAAGGAAAATAAGTAGGGTGTAATAATACTTGTTCTACCATATTATTCTTTTACTTTTTTCTTTTTAACCAAACTATATAGCAGCCACAAACCAAGTAACCCAAATACAATATATCGGTAGGACACAGGTTCACCTTCACCATTTACGGTAGTGAACAAACGCTGCCAACGTATTTTCTTAAATCCTGAGGCATTTTTGTCTAAACTCATCCAGATGAGTACGGGTTTACCAAGCACGTGATCTTCAGGTACAAAACCCCAAAAACGACTGTCTTCTGAATTGTGACGGTTATCTCCCATCATCCAGTAGTAATCTTGTTGGAAGGTATAAGAGGAAGCTTTCTGCCCATTAATGTAAATATCATCACCCTTTGTTTCTAATTTATTGTGTTCATACTCACTAATAATGCGTTTATACAACGGCAAATTCTCTTTAGTAAGTGTTACGTTTTTTCCTTTGGCAGGAATGGTAATAGGTCCGTAATTATCCTCATTCCAAGCAAAAGTAGGACTGTGAGGGAAGATTGCAGGATTGTAGACCCCAGCCTTATTTACATTACGAGTAACTGACACAATACTTGTATTAGCTTCCAATGCCTTAGCTACGTCATCTGTAAGGGAAGTAAAAATATAAGTGTCGTTGTTGATGGGATAAGCGGGATCGGTAACACCGTACTGTTGGTACATCACTACTCTAAACTCATCGGGATGACTGAATAAATTGGGTTGTGTAACCACTATATAAGAAGTTTGTAACTTGGCACGTACAGGATAGATTTCCTTTTTGCCATTTATCCATACATCGCCGTTTTTGATTTCTAATACATCGTTAGGGATAGCTACTGTGCGTTTTACATAGTTAGACTTCTTATCTATGGGCTTATCTACGTGAATGCCCGAATTGTCTCGGAAGTACCTTACTGTATCAGTAGGCCAGTTGAAAACCGTAATATCATTTCGCTGTACTTTCTGCAAAGCAGGTAAACGCAAATAAGGTAACTGAGGCGTTTTGATATACGATCTTGTGCCTATTACGGGAATTGAATCGTGTACCATAGGTAATGATAGTGGAGTCATAGGCACACGCACACCGTAGTGAAACTTACTTACAAAAAGAAAATCGCCTACCAAGAGGGTTTTTTCTAAAGAAGAAGTAGGTATCATATAAGGCTGTATAAAGTAGGTGTGAATAGCTGAAGCTGCTACTACCGCAAAGATAGTAGCACTCACCCAAGAGGAAACATTCTTTTTGATGACTTCTACATCTTTACCTACGTAGTGTGTAGAAGGTAAATAGGTTATGTAGGCAGCAAAAAGTCCCAAAGTAATTATTGATAGCAGAGTGTAACGCTTCTTGCGATAGTTAAATACGTGTAACCATTCGTAAGTCATCACAATTACCATAATATTACCTATTACAGGCAAATACAGCAGGAATACCCACCACCAAGGGCGAGAGATGATACGTAAAAAAATAACGGTATTGTAGAAGGGAACAAAGGCTTGCCACGCTTTGTAACCTGCTTTTTCATATCCTTTCCAAAAAAATAGCCCATTGATGAGCTGTGCAATGATTAAAATATATAAATATATCATAATGATGAATGATTAACGTTTAAAGGTTCATTACTTTTTGTTCTCTTAACTGTTTTAAGAATGTTGCCACACCGTCTTTGGAGTGGTGAAGTGTTATGTGTTTGGCTACTGCTTTTACTTCGTCGCGAGCATTAGCAACTGCTACCCCATAACCTACGCCTTTGAGCATCTCCAAATCGTTATAGTTATCGCCAAAAGCTATTGCTTCGCTCAAAGGCAAGTGATAAATCTCGTCTGATACTATTTTCACTCCTGTGAGTTTAGAAACACTGATATCTGATAGTTCTATATAAGTTTCTCTACCGCGATAGATTTGCATTACCTCTGTATATCTCTCGTTTAGTAGCTTGAACATTCGCTCTATAAGAGTTTCTTCTCCCATTAACATTAGCTTGTGAGCGCCGTGTCCTGCTTGTTTCCAGTCAGTAAGTACTTCGCGATTGGGTCGCACGGTAGGAGTTACTTTGGTAATTGTTTCTTCACGTTGTGCCCATTCATCGTTAGCGGGTACATACCACTCGTCGTTATAATAAAAACTAATGTGTATCTGAGCATTGAACTCTTGTTCGTTGAGGGTGACTACTTCTTCGAGAATAGGGTAGGGGATAGTAGTAGAGTGTAGTACCTTTTCGCCATTGAGCACTAATCCGCCATTATAAGCGATAAGTGGTAATCCTGCGATGCCTAAGTCTTTTTGTATGTGATACATTTGCTCAGGCATACGTGAAGATACTAAAATGAAAGGTATTTTGTCTTTCAGTTGTTTTACTTCGTGAATGGTGTTCTGCGTAAGGGTTCGCGAACCACTTAATAGAGTGCCATCAATATCAGAAAAGATAATTTTATACATTCTTTTAGTTAAGAGTCCTAAGTTGAAAAATATGAATTATTAGAGTGCAAAGATAATGCCTTTTTTTAAGATAAGTAGTTTTTTGATTAAAAAATACGCTTAATGAAGATTGAGTACATCGTTCATCGTAAATACTCCTTGCTTACCTACAATCCATTCGGCTGCCATAACAGCACCGAGAGCAAAGCCTTTGCGATTGTGAGCAGTATGCTTGATTTCTATGGTGTCTACCTCACTGGTATAGGTGATGATATGAGTGCCTGGGACGCTATCTATGCGCTTGGCTACGATAGGGATTTCGTTCTCGGTAGCTGTGTTTAAATGCCAACCTATTTTATCAGTTTCAGCAATAATACTTTCTGCCAAAGTAATCGCAGTACCGCTGGGGGCATCAAGCTTTTGAGTGTGGTGAATTTCTTCGATAGCTACCTCATAGTCTTTGAGTTTAGCCATCAGTTTGGCTAAGGTCTTGTTCAGTGCGAAAAATACATTTACCCCTATACTGAAATTAGAGGCGTAGAGAAAAGCGGTTTGGTGCTTTTGGCACAAAGCTACTGCCTCATTGTATTGGGCTAACCAACCGGTAGTACCTGCAATCACGGGTACTTTGTGTGTGAGACAGTTGCTAATATTAGCAAAGGCACTGCTGGGGGTGCTGAATTCTATAGCCACATCGGCTATTGTAATGTCGTAAGAAGTTTCGGCATTATCTATTTTTAACACGATTTCGTGTCCGTGAGCGATGGCTATTTGTTCAATGGTTTTACCCATTTTGCCATATCCGAGTAAAGCTATTTTCATAATTGACTATTATAATTTAAATATTTTATTTCTTCTTTTCTTTTAAAGTGCAAAGTCGTAGCACGACAGGCATATAATGAAAAGACGAACAAAGAACGAACAAAAGACGAACAAAGAACGAACAAAAGACGAACAAAGAACGAACAAAAGACGAACAAAAGACGGTGCGAGCCGCACGGGCAGATAAAGAAAAGATGAACAAAAGACGGTACGAGCTGCACGAGCAGATGAACGATAAACAAGACTAAGATGTAGGAATCTTGAATTTATACTACTTTTCAGTCGTTGAGATTCTTCGCAAGAGTCGTAGTTGGTGAGTGTAATTGCGCAGTTCACTATTAAAAATACCGATATGGTCTAACCGGTCGATGCGCACTTTGCCAAAAGAGTGAATAATCCTGTTGTCGCCTAAGAGAATGCCCACGTGAATGATATTGCCTTCTTCGTCGTCAAAAAAAGCTAAATCACCTGCTTGGCATTCTTCTATAAAACTAAGAGAAACACCACAAGTAGCCTGTTTTTTAGCCGTACGAGGCAGGTGTATGCCGTTGAGTTTGAAAACCATTTGCACCAGTCCGGCGGAATCTATCCCAAAGGGAGTTTTTCCTCCTGTTAAGAAAGGCACGTTTAAATATTCCAAAGCAGTGGGGATAATACCCTGATGCGGTATTCTTTGGGTAGATTGTGAAGTTTGTAATAGATGATTGTGAGAAAAGGTAGCCCCTTTGGGTATGTGCAGAAAGAGGTTGTCTCCGGTTTTCAAACGGAGCTTTGTAAGCCATCGGTGAGCGTATTTTTCTTTCTTTTTTAGAGATTTTTTGTAGTCTTTATCCGAAATTTCCGTAAACTGACTGTTAGCTACCCAGCCTTCAATATTGTCGAACAGCAAGCGCACATAGCTCCAATGCTCTTCTTTATCAATTACTTGCAACAATTCTCCGAAGAGTAATTGCGTAATCATCTCAGCCCCCTCAAAGGGCTCTAAACGTACGGGAACAACGCTCAAATGGCATATTCCATAAGGTGTTTCTAATATCTTCATATTCATCACGCCCGCAAAGATAGCAAATAATTAAGTATTAGCAAGAAACTATTCATATTTTTTTGTTTTTAAATGCTATTTTGTCTACTTTTGCACTCATAACAATCACATTACTATGGCAGCTTACAAACACCCTATTACCTTAGAAGCCGCTTTAAAAGAAGTAACCGAAGAGCGCTTCTGCAAAGGGCATCATTATAAAGATGTTGCCCTCACCGATGCGATGGTAGAGCAGATAGTACAAGTAAAATCCTTAGTAAATATGGGTTTTATCAATACTGATATTACTGATGAAGCCCTCAAATACTTGGCTACTTTGCCCAAACTAAAACTCCTTTTCTTAGAAGACAATAAGCAACTCACAGGCGAAGGCTTCAAATACTTTACCTCGAAACCTGTTGACCACGTTTCGTTGGACGGTTGCCCCGTAACCGATGAAACCTTGAAAATTGTTTTGCAAGTGCCTCGCTTGAAGTCTATTTCATTGCGCCGTACCCGCATCACTTTCGAAGGGCTAATGGCTGTGGCGCATTATAGCAGAATAAAGTTCTATCTCGATAAGTTTTTCACCGAGGAACAAATAAAAACCTTTGAACAAGCCCAGCGCACGGCAGGAAAGAAGAAACCTACTACTACCAATGCTGATGATTTGCAAGTAGTTAAACAATTGCTCTTAAACTTTTTCTCGGCGATGACCCAGTGGGAAGAATTCGCTACAAAAAATGATGAAACAGAAGAGGATGACCTTTTGATAGAAGAAAAATGTAAAACGATTTTTAAAAAATATTGCACCGACAAACGCCGCATAGGCTATCGTCCTGAGTGGATTAGCTTTTCTATGACAAAAGGTGGTACCTATGGCAATCATCAAATTATAGATAGTGAAACTCTTACCAAGAATAAGATATATATTTATACCCAAGACGAGTTAAACTTTCAGTATCGCTTCCTGATTATCCGAAAAGACGGTATTTGGAAGATTGACGAGTGCCAATGGCGTGACGGAGGCTGGAAAAAATACGGATTATAAAACTCATTTAAATAATTAAGTATGATGACAGATATATCTCAAAAGCTAAAATCTGATATAAAAGTAGAAGATTTGAAACAAGAAAATGGTATTTTGTGCTATATGAATGACTATTTCATTAGTGGAGATAACCAAAAGTATATGAAAATGTACGATTGGATGTCTTTTTTCTATGATTTTGGAGAGAAATGGATAGGAAGAATCAAGTATGGACACGCTATTGACCATCTACGTACCGAGTTGATGAGCCGTTTGGAATGGAAGAACAATATTTCGGTGCTTTATGTTTCCATAGGTACGGGGGCTGACTTGCATTACCTGCCACAAGGGATTGATTTGAAAACGATAGACCTTGTAGGAGCAGATATCTCAATGGGAATGCTCAAAAAGTGCAAGAAAAAAATGCAAAAGAAAACTAATTTAACGCTTGTACAATGCCCCGCTGAAGATCTTCCTTTTGCTGATAATACCTTTGATATTGTTTTTCACATTGGGGGCATTAACTTTTTTAACGACAAAACTCGTGCAATGAGTGAAATGCTTAGAGTTGCCAAAACAGGAAGCAAATTGCTTATTGCAGATGAAACAGCCGACTTTGTGGAGACCCAATACAAGAAAAGTGTCTTCTCCAAATCTTATTTTGAAGACAAAACAGTCGATTTGAATGCCATAGAACAATGTATTCCTATTTCAGTGGCTGAAAAGAAAACAGAGTTGTTTTGGGATAATAAATTTTATGGCATTACTTTTAGAAAAAGTAACTAAATGAATGCTAAGAGAAAAAGAGAAGTTGCTAAACTGCAATATAAAAGCCATAACAAACAATTATTTGTTATGGCTTTTTTGTAGAAAGTCTATTTGTTAAAAGTTATTTCTTAGTGGCAGCTTTTTCAGCTTTTGCAGCATCTTGTGCGGCTTTCATTGCAGCACGAGATACTCTCACCTGGCAAACCACAGTATTATCTGGGTGCATAATCTTGTATTTATCTTGTGCTAATTTAGTAACGTATAGCTTGTTACCCATTTCTAAGCCCGAAATATCTACAGGAACAAAATCAGGTAAATTGTCAGGAAGAGCTTTTACTTTTAGTTTGCGATTCACAATACGCAAAGTACCCCCTGCCATAATACCTGGTGAAGTTCCCTCAATTTGAATTGGCACTTCAATAGTAATTTCTTTGTCTTTGTGAAGCTGATAAAAATCGATGTGGATAATTTTATCAGATACAGGGTCAAACTGAATGTCTTGCAGAATGGCGTTATAGGTTTTACCATTCAATTCAATCGCAGCGGTGTATACGTTAGGAGTGTACACGATGTTTTTGAATGCTAATTCAGGTGCTGAAAAATGCAGAACATTGTCTCCCCCGTATAGTACGCAAGGAACCTGTCCAGCATTACGTAAGGCTTTGCTTGCAGCTTTGCCCACGCTTTCTCTTTGAGATCCTTTGATTGTAATTGATTTCATTTATTTATAAATAATTATTAAGTTACTTGTTCTTAGGTGTTAGGTTTTGTTAGAATTAAACATCAATTCTTACCTTTTCTTTTAACCTTTTGCCTTGCTACATTATAAATTTAGAACTGATAGGCTCGTTGTGATGTACGCGATGCATTACATCAGCAAAAAGATCAGCACAGCTCAGTACTTTTATTTTGCTCGAAGGCTGCTTTAGTGGAATCGAATCAGTCACGATAAGCTCTTCTAAAGCCGAATTCTCTATGCGCTCATATGCGTTCCCACTCAGTATAGGGTGAGTAGCTACTGCTCTTACACTTATAGCTCCTCTGTCCTTCATCAGTTGGGCAGCTTTCACCAAAGTACCTGCCGTGTCTACCATATCGTCTACCAATACTACGTTTTTACCTTCTACTTCACCTATGAGCTCCATTGTTTCAATCACATTGGCTTGTTTGCGCTGTTTATAGCAAATCACCACATCACATTTCAAGAACTTAGAATAAGCATAAGCCCTTTTAGAGCCTCCCATATCGGGCGAAGCAATACACAAATTGTCTAAGTGCAACCCCTGTAAATAAGGTAAGAAAATGCTCGAAGCAAAAAGATGGTCTACAGGGCGCTCAAAGAATCCTTGAATTTGGTCGGCGTGCAAGTCCATCGTCATAATACGAGTAGCACCTGCCGCTTGCAAAAGATTAGCCACCAATTTTGCCCCTATTGGCACTCTGGGTTTATCTTTCCTATCTTGGCGAGCCCACCCAAAGTAAGGCATTACTGCTGTGATGTGCCTTGCCGAAGCGCGTTTGGCAGCGTCTATCATTAGTAAAAGCTCCATCAAGTTATCCGAATTAGGGAAAGTAGAGCATATTAAGAAAACGCGTGCCCCCCTAATCGATTCTTCATAAGAGGGCTGAAATTCACCATCACTATAATAAGAAAGTTTAACTTCACCGAGCTGAGTACCGTATTTTTGCGCAATTTTCTCAGCCAGCTCTATGCTTTTAGAGCAAGCAAAGATTTTTGAATTAGGGGTGGTTTCACTAAACATTTTTATCAGTAAATGTATTAAGGTATAAAAACTTCTAACTTTTCAGGGTGCAAAGGTACGAATATTAATCGTAATTGCAAGTATCTTGATGTGTTTTTTTATTTTATGAGCCAAAACATACCTCGCTTTACCTTTTTGTTTATCTCTTTGTTGCACCAATTACACTCTCCCACTACTTTTGTCATTTCTCATTTGTCATTCGTCATCTCTTCTTTTTTCCGTCATACTCCCTCCTAGTGCCTATGGCCTAAGGTCTATCAAATATTTCTCTTTCTTTCGCCTCGAAACCTCTTTTTTAACATTTTTAGCGTTGTTGTATTACACTATTAATCAATTATTTGTATACCCTTTCTATACCAATCTTCCAAGATTCGTATAAGCTTCCTATAAGCTCTCTATAAGCTAACCACACCCTCCTAATACCCTTTTTCCTTCAAAATCCCTCTCAGTCCACTTCTGATATTTTTCGTTTTCCTCCGAAGTCTAAACCCCTTCTCTGAGTCTTTCCGAAATTCTCCAACTAATTCCCACATTTCCTAATTTTCTCATTTTCTCATTTTCACATTTCCTCATTTCCTCATTTCCACATTTCCTAATTAATAACCCACATCTCGCATAGTACTCCCCCTTATATCAAACTCAGAAAGTAAGCCCTAAACTAAATTGATGAAAAGTATTCACTTTTTGACTCGTAAATACTCCTATTTCACTGTTAAACCCTACAAAATAGCTTAATGAAGGCGAAAGTTTGTGATGGTATTGCAAACTCACCTCAAAACGCTGTCTATCCGAGGCAAGAAAGCGAGCATTGTGCAAAAGCATTGCGCTGAGCTCAGCTTCATTGCGGTCATTGCGCAATAGATAATTCTCGTGTAATACTTTCCGATACCGATACTGCACGCCTGTTACCCCTATACTCTTCTCCCCTAAGGGTGCTACAACACTTATCGTCATTCCAACATTCATATAATCAAAATGCTGAAAACTCCTCACCAAAGTATAATCCTCACGATAGGTTTTATAACTCACATAAGGCATTATACGATACTGTACAGCATTGTCGAAACCAAAAAGCGCACCTAACTGATATTGCTCGCATTTAAGGGTATAGTTTTTGTTCTTCGCAATAACCTCCGTCCAATTGTTATTCCGCCCCGAGAGGATAGGCTCTACGCCCTTTTTACTTTGCTGATAATACCCTAATTTAAATCCGTAGTGATAGTGAGCACGACGGAACAATTTGGTAAGTTCTGTATTGAGTACCCTATTGGTCAGGGTTACTGCAACAATCCCATTGTCATCAGTCATATACTTCTCAATCGTCAGTTGATGGTAATCCCCTGTGAGAAAAAAGTCGTCCGCCCTGCTGATAGCCATTCCCCCACCATAACCATAACCTTCGTAAAAAGCCCTCAGTTTATTGCCTTTCAGCAAATGGTTGTAATACCCCAAGCCATTGAGGTGATACACCGTAGGCCCCCCTAATTCGTTAAAGAACCTCAGTTCGTTTGATTGGGTATATTTCACAAAAGTGCCATAAACACCCATCTTCCACTGCATTACCTTCCACATAAAACCCGATTGCAATTGCAATTGCGAAGTAATATCCTTAGGACGCGGGTCTTTATCCCTACTTGCTAATTCAGCTTGGTAATTCAAGGAGATGCCCCAATGCAGGCGTTGCCATTGTTTGGCAAAACCACCCGTAAAGGCGTATTGTTCGCTGTGCAAATCTCCCCCTATGGCATCAGCAGTGAAGTAAGGATACAGCAACTCACCATCTACCGACTCGTTCCAGCGAATGTGCTTTAGGGTTCGATTTATATACGACGCATTACCCCAAAGCGTACGCGTGCTGTCATAAGGAAAATAAGAGCTCGCTTTTACTGAGAAAGCAGTATGACCTTCAGGATACTGCTGGGCATACGCCTGCTTATCGCTTCCCTCGTAAGTTGTTTGCACCGACGAAAAGCGATATTTTCCCCAATCTGTCATTGTTGCCGGATTCTGAAAGTAAGCTCTATAAATGCGTTGAATACTTTGTTGCTCTTTCAGTTTCAGCAGAAGGGTATCGATGGTATCTTGCCCCCAAGCAATCATCTCGCAGAGAAAAAATAAAAATAATATGTTGAGTGGACGATGTATCAATTCTAATTCATTGATTTGTCAATAAAAAACGCTACAAACTTTGCCAAAGTTTAACTTTGGCAAAGTTAAATCTGCAAAAGCAATATTTCACTCTTCACTTTTCACTTTTTAAGTGTAGGTGTAGTGAGGATTTCGAAATCTTCAGTAGAGTTGTTAGTATCTTTAAAGATAGGCTTACCATTGTTTTCAGAAAGAACCTTACGGCGTACAGATTTGCCATAACGAGTTTTGTCTTCCTCATCTTTAGTTACATAAGTATAGCCTGAATCCAAAGAAGTATCGGTCACCAACCATTCGAAACCTTTTTCAGTACTTAGATTTACGGCATCTACTATCCACTCATTAGGAATTTTCAACGTACTTCCTGTCTTTTTAACTATTTTGCCTTTAACATTAACTTCATATTCATAGTCATATCTAAGAGTAGAAGTAGCAGTACCTTCTGGAAAACGCGCTATCACATAGCTTCTATTACCTCGATTATTGAATATGAGAATACCATACAAATTGATGTTATTGGTAACAGTAGGGCTATCTATATCTTTTACTCTTGGAGGATAATAATTTTCAAAGTTAGCTTTGCTCAAATCTAAAGAATTAGGATTGTTTTCTTTATGGTTAATTCCTTGTTCAGCAATAACAATAGAAGCACCTGGTTGCACGGGATATTGAGTGCCTGTACCAGGTATTTGCACCATACCTTCTACTGCAAAGGCTTCTTTCATTATATTGGGAGTGTAATCTCTTTTGGTTACCGTTAAAAACTTAGAATCTGCTAATACCAAACCATCGGCGTAAAGCACCTTATCGGTATTGTTATAAAGTTTGATATACTGGTCACCAAAGTATTGTTTTCCTTCAGGAGTTAAAGTGCCAACAAAAAAGATTTCTTCTATAATAAAGTCATTACCTTTAGCTTTGATAGATAAAGGTACTTTAAAAGAGCTATCGCTAAGCACATCTATTTTGCTAACGAAAGCACTAAGTTCACCTGCTACGGTCTTGCCATCAAGGGTATAAGTAGCAGTGGTGGCAATGCGCAGTTCATAGCTCCCCATCAAAAGAGGAAGGGTTAATTCATTTTGAGAAATATTGGTAAAAATACGTTCTACTTTCTCATTCTTGTTGAGTTCTGTAAGAGTAAGGGTGAGCGTACCATACCGAACATTGGTTACCTTATCAGGATTTTGTAGCTGAAGGGTAAGATTGCGTGTAGTAACAAAGGTGTTGATATTATCATCATCCTTCTTACAAGCGTTTAAGAGCACTAAAGTAAGTACTAAAGCTAAAAATTGTTTTAAATGTCTCATAATATGTTAATTTATTAATTTGCTAATTTACTAATTTACTCTTCCCTAAAGAAATGTTCATCTCCATTCCAAAATAGGGGTTGATAAGTCCGCGACGGTTGATGTATTGTCTGTTCACACGGTAGTCCTCGTAAAAGTTGAACAGATTGTTTACATATATCGAAAGGGTAAAGTATTTATAAAATTCTTTTGATATTTTTAGATGTATGTTCACTGATAGTGGAGTTCTATCACTGAGACTTATAGTTGTAGGGCGTATGAGCCATTGCAATACGGGGTCACTCGCTTCTGTCGCTGTATATGGGTGACGCACACCATCTTCACTGATGTAGTGAGTGGGCACACGACTAAGAGATGGACTGCTGTTGATAACATACCAAGTGAGGTCGCAACGCACAGAGGTGATGAGATGCAGTTCAGGGAGGTAAGTATCGGCTACGAGACTGGTTTGTAACTGTTCACAGTCGTACTTCTCCATTTCAGGATATACTCCCAGATTGTAATATTTGCGGTTGTTAATGATATCTTTATCGGCAGGACGATATACAGGCAATGAGTTGTAATACAAGCTGTGAAACCACGCACCACTAAGGGTAAAGCGAGTGTTAAGCAATTGTAGGCGCTTGCTACTGTACTGAAATTCCACCCCTTTTTTATCGATAGCTGAGCCATTGCTCTCCATATCTGAGAGTATCAGGGCGTCTTGCAAAGTATAGGGCAGGTTTTCTACCAAAGGAGGGGCAGTAATCGCATTGTGATTGAGCCCTGTAGCATCGTATTTTTTATAGAATACCTTGTGATAATCGCTCATCTTTCGGAAACCCGATTGCATACGCTCGTCGAAATAGGTGATAAACAGCGAATGATGGTCGTATTCCAAGCCAAGGCGCACTTCGGCTTTGCTGTTTACGGCGGGCATAATGCTGTAGTTCACTTGCGGAAAAATATATGTTTTATAGTGCAATTGGCGGTATGCCCTTTGACTGTGATAGTAATTTAGCTGAACAAAATCTTCGTATTTTTCTTGAGGGTAGAGCATCTCTTGAGTAGGGAGTTTGCTATGCTTGCCCCAACCACCTGTAAGACTGATACTGAGAGCTTTTTGGTTAGCAAATTCAATTTTAGGGAAAGTAACTTTCATATTCACACGTGGGTCGAAACACATCTTGTTATGCAATGCGTAGCGTGAATCAAGTCCTAAAAGGGTGTTGGCACGCAAACCGGCACGCAAGAAGAAATCGGTATGCCAAAAGGTTTTTTCTAACTGTTCTTCAACATAAAAAGACATATCCTGCATCGCGGGAATACTCTTGAAAGCACGCGGACGTGTAGTCATTTCGGGTGAAGGTGGGTGCGCCAAATCGTATACCTGACCCAGACCGTTGTTTTTGTTGTAGTTGTAAGTAAGCCCTATAAGAAACTCGTTAAGGAATCCTGCAAAACGTTTATAACCTCCTGCTGCAAAGTCGGTATAAAGGTGTAGCGGTTTGCCATCTACGAGCAAGTGCGACACATAGTTAGGGTCGGAAAATGCGCCATAAAATTCACCAGCTTCTGTGTTTGTGAAAACGGGGCGCGCATTGGTGATTTGCACCCATTTGTCTTGTTCAATACGGTCGAAACTCTGCGAGTAACTAGTCTTAAGTACCAATGTTTTGAAGAATGTTTTGTGGAGTTCCCAACTCAGCCCATTGGCGATACGGATATTGTTGTAAGTAGATTGATAAGCATCATAGCGATCAAGACCTACATCGGGGTCGCGTTTTTCCTTGTCGATAGTACCCGTATAGTCGATGCTGAAATTCCACGTAAGCGGATTTTTGGTATTAAAGTGTTTTTCGGCACGAGCCGAAGCAGTGTAACGTTTGTAGTTTTCAAAGCTGTTACGCGGGTCGGGTTGGGAATCTAAATAATCTAAACTAAAGTTGAGTTTGAGACGATTTTCATTAAGTTCAAAGCCTTTGCCTATATAGAAAAGTTTGCTAAAACCATCGGCTTTGGCGCGCGCCCTAAGGGGAGTATAGCCTTTTTGGCGGTGAATTGTTACTACTCCACTGCTGATGTCACCAAATTTCACCGATGGAATACCGCGTATAATCTCCACTGTTTCAATATCATCGGTAGCAATGGTGCGCATATCTACCCCCGAGCGAGTAGTGTTGCGCTTCTCATCGGCGTAATTCGATTGAGGGGTGATAATCATTCCGGTACCTACCGTAGATTGCATATTGTTATTCACATCTAAGGGAACACCATCAATATTGAAGCCTATGCCTAAAGAGGAAATACTATAACCGTCCATAGGCGTTCCTGTCTGCCTGAGAGTGAGCGTATTGGCATAATTCAATGAGGGAGTAGTAACTTGTCGACCAGGAAGTAAACTCACCAAATCGGCAAAGCTGGACGGCTGGAGATGTCGCATAGCCTTTCGGTCGATAAGCGAAGTAGAAGTAGGTGCAGGAAGTTCTTTAGCAGTTACCACTACTTCCTCTAACTGAATAGGCTGTGTAGTATCAGAAATAGTAGTAGGAGAAACAGTAGTGAGAGTTGCAGTTTGAGCGTAAAGAGCTGAGCAAAAAATAGGAAAAGCAATGAGTACCAAAGAGATGAACCTTTGGTATCGTAATGATTGTGTATATTTCTTTTTACTTTTCATTCTTCACTAAATAGGACTGCAAAGGTAGTACTTTTTTTGAATTATATAAAACAAATCTAAATAATATTAATATTAAACTTATAAAAATGCTTAATTTAACATCTGTTAAATATAACAGAATACTATTTTTTCAATCGCTTTTGCATCACTATATTACCTCTCGTCGAATACATTTAACCCCTGCACCTCTTACTATCCTCTTCCTTCCATATCTTTTAAAGTTTTCCCGAAACCTCCAATAAGTCACTTTTGCATTTATTAAATTCCAAATTTCCTAACTTTCAAATTGACTAATTCTCTAATTTATCCTTCTCTTTCTTTCGCCTCGAAACCTCATTTTTAACATTTTTAGCCTTGTTGTATTATATTATTAATCAATCATTTATATACCTTTTCTATACCAATCGTCCAAGATTCGTATAAGCTTCCTATAAGCTTCCTATAAGCTAAGCATACCCATTTTACCTCTTATCTTTTATCTTTTCCCTGAATTACCTCTTCCGTTCCTCTTCGTTATCTTTCTGCTTCCTCATCTCTTTTTTAAGACAATCCTAGAACTCCGATTATATCTTTTTGTATAACAAAAAAAATAAAAATATTTCAGTTTTTCTTTGGTAGTTAGAAAAATATTCTTACCTTTGCCCCGATTAATAGAATAGTACTGTATGAAACTGTATGCTTTTCAAATAATGATGATGTGTTGTACCTTCCCTGTGAGCGGTGCAAGGCTCGTTATTTCTTGAAAGTATCAGTATATATATTTTAGTAAACGAAATAACAACACCCCACTGCTCATAATAGGTAGTGGGGCTATTTTTTTATAATAATGACAAAAGTAAATTGCACCGAGAGTTTCATTATCGAACTCTATCAAGAAAGTAAAAATATCAAACATCACGTAAGCAAACAGCGTATTAACGCCTTTGTAGAAGAACTCTTTCAGTTCTTATTTCTCATAGATGAGCGTACTTGTCTCTCTAAATCGAATATAGAAGCACGCTATGAG
The DNA here is from genome assembly GCF_013394735.1 of Capnocytophaga sp. oral taxon 902. Lineage (NCBI taxonomy): Bacteria > Pseudomonadati > Bacteroidota > Flavobacteriia > Flavobacteriales > Flavobacteriaceae > Capnocytophaga > Capnocytophaga sp. oral taxon 902. Next base: position 63,662 of record NZ_CP058261.1, on the reverse strand, counting down.
GAATTGCGTTATGATTTTATCAGTATTGTAGATGATTTTCTGCAAAACGAACCTCAGAAAGAGCAACTGACTGATTATTACGATTGTATTTTGCCCACTATTTATGCTCAATTAAAACAAGATGCTCAGTATTTTATTGATAGCGACCCAGCAGCTACCTCTCTCAGAGAAGTACAAGTTACCTATCCTGGTTTCTTTGCTATTATGGTATATCGTATCGCTCACGAACTATGGACGCGCGAAGTACCACTCTTGCCCCGTATACTCACCGAATACGCCCATAGCAAAACAGGTATCGACATTCACCCAGGAGCAACCATTGGCGTCCCTTTTATGATAGACCACGGTACGGCTATCGTTATTGGTGAAACTACGGTTATAGGTAACCACGTAAAAGTATACCAAGGGGTTACCTTAGGGGCACTCTCAGTATCGGTAGATAAGGCTCATACCAAGCGTCATCCCACTATTCAAGACAATGTGGTAATTTACTCAGGTGCCACAATCTTAGGGGGTGAAACCGTAATAGGTCACGATAGCGTTATTGGCGGGAACGTATGGCTTACCCATAGTATAGAACCTTTTACCAAAGTTTTCCACAAGAGTCAAATTATAGTAAAAGACAACGAAGTGTATGAAGAACCTATTAATTTTGTAATTTAGTCTTTAAACATTAGTCCCTAATACCAATTCACTAATCATTAACCACTAACTATTAACAAATACGTAACTAATAAATAATTATATAATGTTGTACAAAAATGTTTTAGAACTTATCGGGCGTACTCCCGAAGTGAAAATTAATCGATTGTTTGGTAAAGATGCCAACGTATTTATCAAGTTAGAACGCTTGAACCCAGGCGGTAGTATTAAAGACCGTATCGCACTCGCAATGATTGAAGATGCTGAAAACAAAGGTATCCTCAATAAAAATACTGTGATTGTAGAGCCTACCTCAGGTAATACGGGGGTTGGGCTTGCCTTAGTAGCTGCTGTAAAAGGTTATAAGCTCATTGTGGTAATGCCTGAATCTATGAGTATAGAGCGCCGTAAATTGGTGTCGGCTTATGGGGCTGAGGTTGTATTAACTCCAAAGGAAAAAGGAACAGGAGGTGCCATTGCTAAAGCCCTCGAAATAGCCGAAGGTAAACCTAACTATTGGGTGCCTCAACAGTTCGAAAACCCTGCTAACCCTGAGGTACACGAGCGCACCACTGCTCAAGAAATCTTGCAATCCTTCCCCGATGGCTTTGATTATTTTGTAACAGGAGTCGGTACTGGCGGACATATTTCTGGGGTATCCAAAGTGCTTAAACAACACTTCCCTCATCTTAAAGCCATAGCCGTAGAACCTGAACTATCACCCGTACTCAGTGGAGGGGCAGCTGGTCCTCACCCTCTACAAGGGATAGGTGCTGGTTTTGTGCCAAAGAATTATGATGCGAAGCTTGTAGATGATATTCTATTAATAAGTAAAGATGAGGCTTTTGAATATGCCCGCAAGTTAGCGAAAGAAGAAGGTATTTTAGCTGGTATTTCTACGGGAGCTTCTTTGGCAGCCGTAGCCAAAGTACTCAAAAAAGACCCTAAGGCACGTGTCCTTACCGTAAACTATGATACAGGCGAACGCTATTGGTCAGTAGAAGGACTCTTCTAATATATAGAAAAAAGAGGCTACCCGATTAGGATAGCCTCTTTTTAGTTTTATAATGTTTCTTTTAGCCATTTGAAGAATGTTCTCTGCCATAAGAGTCCATTCTGAGGTTGTAATACCCAGTGGTTCTCATCAGGAAAATAAAGTAACTCACTTTTGATGCCTCTCAGTTGAGCTGCTGTAAAAGCTTGGAATCCCTGTTCTTCGGGTACTCGGTAGTCTTTCCCTCCGTGAATGATGAGAATAGGGGTGTCCCATTCTGTAATCTTCTCTATAGGATTAAACTCTTTATACGATTTTTGCGCTACAGCGTTCTTTTTATCCCAATAAGCACCTCCTATTTCGTTGTTATTAAAGAAGAGCTCTTCGGTAGTGCCATACATACTTTGTAAGTTGAATACTCCGCAATGGGCAATAAAGCTCTTAAAGCGTTTTTGGTGAATACCTGCTAAGTAGTAGATTGAATATCCTCCGTAGCTGGCACCTATAGCTCCCAATCGTTCTTTGTCTACATAAGGTTCCTTAGCAATATCATCAATAGCCGATAGGTAATCACGCATCGGCTGTCCGCCCCAATCTCCGCTAATTTCCGCATTCCATTTTACTCCAAAGCCTGGTAATCCTCTGCGGTTGGGAGCTATCACTATATAACCTTGCGAAGCCATTACTTGGAAGTTCCAACGGAAACTGTAAAACTGGCTCACAACAGATTGTGGTCCTCCTTGGCAGTAGAGTAGGGTAGGGTACTTCTTGTTAGGGTCAAAGTTCGGTGGGTAAATTACCCAAGCGTGCATTCTCTTGCCGTCAGTAGTTTTGATGATACGCTCCTTAATAGGACATTCAGCAATCCCTTTGTATAGCTCATCGTTAAAATGTGAAAGCTGTGATAGTGTTATGCGTCCTTTTTTCTCTTTTAAATTGATAGTATACAGTTCAGCTGCGTGGTTCATATCCGTGCGCATCACAACCAATTGGTCTCCTGCTTGTCCTACTATACTATTCACATCAAATACGCCTTGTGTGAGTTGTCTTGGAGAAGTATCTTTACTAAAAGGAGCTACTACAAACACTTGCTCTGTTCCTTGGGTAGCCGCAATTAGGTATATTTGCTTCCCATCATTGCTCCATCGGTAACTGAAAACAGTATTATCCCAGTTAGCTGTAAGGTTAATGCGCTTGCCGTCCTTCAATATGTAAAGGTCGTTTTTATCAGCTTCATTACCATCGTGTGCCATACTGAGCCACGCAAGAACGCCTTCTTTGTTATACTGAGGGTTAGTGTCATACCCCATCATTCCTTCGGTGAGGTTTGTTGTTTTTTTTGTGGTGAGGTCGTACTCGTAGATATCAGTATTAGTGCTTAGTACATAATCAGTGCCTACTTTGGCTTTGGTAACATAAAGTACCTTTTTACCGTCGAGACTCCATATATAATCCTCATCACCTCCAAAAGGCAACTGCGGACAGTAATAGGGCAGTCCTTCCATTATATCAGTTTGCTTACCATTACTATCTTCTATCATCACGTGATTGTAACTACCTTCATTCCACGTGTCCCAATGGCGATGGTCTAAGCTACTGTACAGCTTTCCTGATGATTTTTCTAAGTCGGTATAGAAGTCTTTCCCTAAAACCGACTTTAATTTTACTTCCTTATGAGTGAGCTTTAGGCTTTTATCGGTATTGTATTTAGCCGTGAGCTTTTCTACCTCTTCTTTGCTTATAGGAATGGGTACACCTCCTTTTACGGCAAGTTTATAGTATTCTTTGTTAAAAGTATTTTCCTTTATATTTGGAGTACTCACACTCACCAATACGTATTGTTGGTCGGGAGTAATACCTATACCATTCACACGATGTAGTTCCCATAGTTTTTCGGGGGTGAGAGGTTGTTGTGCTTGTATGCTATTAAATGCCATAACCGAAGCTAAAATAATAAGATGTTTTTTCATTCCTTAACAAATAAGGCAACAAGCCTTCCTAATAGTTTTACAATAAATTGGTAACTCTCTACCAAAAACGCTCTGATTTCTTTTAATACAAAAGCAATCCCTGATTTGATAACAGGTTTTACCCGATTGTAAATAAATGATAACCATACGCATACGGCTATAAAGGCAGGCGCTCCTAATACCACTTGATAAGGTTTTAACTGCCCTCCGAAGTGCTGTATAAGCCCGTGTGAGGTAATACTACCATATATGATAAAGCAGTGTATAACGTAAATCGATAGGGTGTTTTGCCCAATAGTTTTAATCAGTTGTGAAGTAATCACATTGCGCATTAGGGCAAAGAAACCAAACACGAGTAACACATTCCCCAAACGCAAATAAGCAAAGTCCTGCATTAGTTGCTCAAAAAATGGCGAATGGTTGATATAGAACAGTTGTTCTATCATAAAGTGAAAACCCCACAACAAGAATGCTCCTACGCTTAGAAATAGCAGAATAGCATTGCGGTATAAGTGAGGGTGATTTTTATATCGCTGAAATAGATATCCCATAAACCCTCCAAACGACACATAGCCAAACCAAGGAAAAATAGGAAAGAAACTACCGTGTGCACGAGTTAGATAATTAGCAATCGGCAAGGGTAGTGAATCAAAGCGCAAATCCTTGTAAAAAGGCTCAAAAGTGAACGCCAGTAGGGTAGTGGTGAGCAATATCGTAGGCATTACCCACGACTTGCGGTTATATGAAAGTAGGTAAGTAGCGATGAGCAACAAAAGCGAAAGCCCAATACAGTGCAGTACATCTACGCTTTGGAAACTCATACGCAAGAAGTAAGCAATACCAATGAGCATCAGTCCACGCCTAATACCTTTCTTCACGCGAGGGTTATTCCAGCCTACTTTTGTAGCATCACTTTCTTTTACCAATAAAAAAGTGAAGATAAACCCCGAAACAGTGAAGAACACAGGAGCGGTAATACCAGTGCAGTAGTGCCATAGCCAGTATATAAAGTTATTTTCGTCGCGGTAGCGGTCAGCAAGTAGTCCATTTATAAAATGCCCTTGTAGCATCATACAGATAGCAAAGGCGCGAATCACATCTATGAAGTCAAGTCTGAATTTCTTTATTTTTTCCATAATCTTAATATCATAAAGAGGGTGCAAAGGTACAAAATAAATAACAATTAGCAAGTAATAGTTAAGAACTAACTAAGGAAAACGCACGAAAATCAATGAGTAAAGAAGTGTGGCTTACGTCATTATGAATTAAACAAAAATTGAGGTTTTATCTTCTGAGAATGGTTTTAGCAAAGTATTTTAGGTAGCTTACTACCGATTTTTTTAAAATTTTGAAACTAATTTGTTTCAATTTCTGTTTCTTCTTTTTAAAAGGAAATTTTATGTGTTTGACTTAATAGCATCAACAAGCAACGAGCAATGTTAGCTCTTTTGTAATAAAAGAACTTTGCCAAAGTTTCAATAGCTTGTTGCGCTACAATCTTTGGCAAAGTTTTATTACTGTTAATCAGTTGTTTTTATCTATTGAAAGGCATTAACTACTAAAGAGGCATTGGGCGTTCTTTCTTCTTCACAGCCCCTACTATAGCCGAGATAATAACCCCTCCAATGGCAGAGCCCAATATCGATGAAAAGAATGTCCATACCACAGAAGGCTTGCTTTGAAGTGTTTTTTCGCGAAGCTCTTCCATTTGCTCTTCACTGAAATTAGAGGTAAAAGCACTCATTTTTTCCATTGTAACCTCTACTACTTTTTCATAATAGTTGGGGTCAATAACAGTAGTGTAGATTACACTGTAAATAGCAGCGATTACCCCTCCCACGAGAGCGGTTACTATCCCCACTTTAATAGCTTCACCTACAGTTAAGAAACCGTCGTTAGCCGTTTTGTACTGCTGAACAGCCATCACGATAAAAACTACACAGATAGCTAAATTCAATAGCCAAGTGATAGCACCTATCAAAAAACTTCCAGTGTACAAAAGGTTTGTTACGTATAGCAATACGCTTAAAACTACACAAGCAACCCCCAATAAAATACCGTTTCTAAGTGCAATACTTAGGAAATTTACATTTTTTGTTTCCATAAACATTGAATATTTAAGTTAATGCCACAAAAGTAGAAAAAATATTAATACATACAATAAAAAAAATAAATTTTTCTTCTTTTTTTCTCACCTTGGAAATCCCCTTGTATAAATCATTTCTTATAAACACCAGTTCTACAACAAATTATCTTCTGCTCTCAATCTTATTTTCGCTTTAGTGGTATGGACTTTGCCAAGATTTAACTTTGGCAAAGTTGAAGACCTCCAATAACCTTCTTTTTATCTCTGTTTTAACGTTAACTTACCTTCGTTTTTTGTTCGTTCATTGTTCGTCATTTGTTCGTCATTTGTTTGTCTTTCCTTCGTTCATTGTTCGTCATTTGTTCGTCTTTTGTTCGTTCATTGTTCCTCTTTTCTCTATCTACCCGTGCAACTCGCACCGTCTTTTATTCATTGTAGACCCACTGTAGAGCCACTGTAGAGCCACTGTAGAGCCACTGTAGAGCCACTGTAGAGCCACTGTAGAGCCACTGAAAAGCCTCTCATTGTTCAACTATCTTATAAGCTTTCTATAATCCTCTCCTAATTTCACCATTAACCATTAACCATTAATCATTAACTATTTTTTTATCTTTTACTTCTTAAAAACATAGATTTTTCTTATTATAGTTGTACATTTAAAAAAAAGTCGTACTTTTGTCGGTTAATAAATGTCTTTTTTACGCACTAAAATACTCAAAATGAAGTCAAACAAAGTAACTCTTAAAGTTATTGTGAGCTATGTATTGCTCATCTGCGTGTCTATTGTAGCTGGATATGTAGTTTATAAAGAAATACAAAAACTCTCACACCAAGAAGAAATTAACCAGCAAGACAGAAATAAAATTATCCAAATTAGCAAGATACTCACCCTAATGAACGATACCGAAAGCGCAGGAAGGGTCGCTATACGTACCGATGATAGAGAAGCGCTTCAAGTTTTCTTAGAAAAGAATGTTACTTTACAGAATGAGGTACTAAAATTTCGTCGTGATATTACTTCCGAAAGACAGCTCTTAACTCTCGATACTATTACTTCTTTGCTAAATCTTAAAAGTGAAAACTTGCAGGAGTTAAAAGCTTTTCAAGAAAGCGACAGTACTTCTATCATTATTCGCAGTGCCATCAGTAAGCTCTCAAGTTTGGAACCTTATTTAGGTTATGAAGTATATAACAAAACCTATTCCCGACGTAAAAATAGAGAATATACTCCTGTTCCCGCTACTGATATTGCCTCTATCTTAAAGAAATATAAGAACATCAAGATTCCAAAAACGTTCAAAAATACCAAATTCGATAAGGTAGTAATGGAAACGCTTACCTTGCTCAATAAGGTAAATGAAGATACGCAAGAGTCTAAAAGCCAAATTAATGAACGAATGCAAAGCCTTTGGCAAAACGATGTGCGTTTATCTCAAAAACTTGACGACCTACTACATAATTTTGAAGAAGAGGTATTGGCTAATTCACAAAAGCTAAGTCAAGAGCGTCGAGCTATTTTTGAGAATAGTAAAAACCTATTGATGTTAGCTTTTTTGGTAGCTTTGGGCATTATTGCCATTTCTTCTATTGTGATTATCAATGATTTTGTTACCTCTCAACGTTATCGTCGTAAACTCGAAACCGCTAACCGGAAATCGTATAACCTACTGAAAAACCGTGAGCAACTCATTTCTATGGTAAGCCACGATTTGCGTACTCCATTGAGTTCTATTGTGGGATATTCCGAATTGCTTAGCAAACAGAAAATCTCCGATAAGGGTAAGAATTATCTTTCACATATCAAGTATTCATCAGAATATATATCTAAATTAGTAGATGAACTATTAGATTATACTCGTATCGAGGCAGGAAAAATATCTGTTGAAAAAGTTCCTTTCAATACCGCCGAAATTATTGATGAGGTAGCCAATAATGTGAAGTCAGCTTATAAAACTAAGGAAATAAATCTTACCTTCACTTTTTCCGAAACGGTAAATAATCTAAACTTTTCAAGTGATGCTTATCGTGTGAAGCAGATATTGTATAACCTCATTTCTAATGCCTTTAAGTTTACCGAACGCGGGAACGTACACATACAAGCCGATGCACGTCCGTTAAGCAACGATGTGTATGAAATAGGTATTGCCGTTACCGATACGGGTATTGGTATAAAGAAAGAACAGCAACAACACATCTTTGATGAGTTTACTCAAGCCAACGATGAGATTTCTAAGCGTTATGGAGGTTCTGGTTTAGGCTTGCATATCTCTCAAAAATTGGCGCATTTACTCAGAGGTAAGATATATTTAGAGAGTAACGAAGGCAAGGGCAGTACCTTTACCTTACGCTTCTTAGCCGAAAAAGTAGTAGAGCGTACCAAAGCACCTCAAATTATAACCTCAAACAAGCCCGCCAATAAGATTACAATTATAGTAATTGATGACGATTTCTCTATCCTTAGTCTCATTGAAGAACTGTTAAAGCAGAAAAATATTAACGCTATTACGTTTAACAATGGTAGAGATGCGTTTACTCAAATGACTAACCATAATTTCGACTTGGTAATTACCGATATACAATTGCCTGAAATGAATGGCTTCCACTTTGTAACGCTCTTTAATGAACAGTATAAGAACAACCCGCTTCCTGTATTAGCCATTACAGGCAGACGCGACGTGCCCGAAAGTTTTTATATGAAGAGTGGCTTCTCTGGTATCCTTCCTAAACCGTTTACTCCTGAGCAGTTTTATGAGAAACTAAAAGTGTTCTTCCCTAAGCTCGACACCAAAGTAGAACAAAAGACAATTATCTTAACCGATAATGCTTCCACAGGAGGATATACTCCTGAGGTATTGGAGAACTTTATGGGAGATGATATAGAAGGTATTGTTAATATTTATCAACATTTCTTAGCCGAAACAGATACTAACTTGGAAAGCTTAAAAATCTATGTTGATAATAAGGATTACAAAGGTATTAAGGCAATAGCTCATAAAATGACTAGTATGTTTGCACAGATAAATGCCAAGCGTGAATCCGAAATACTTATCTACTTAAATAAGGTAACTAATGAAAGCATTTCAGATTTACATTCTCAAATTCATAAGTTAGAACAGCTGTTTAACAATGAATGCAAACCAGCTATTGAAAGTTATTTAAAGAAAATAATGCAATAAGTCAAATATAATAAGTAATAATATTTTAGAATTAAAAAACCACCATACTATGATTAAAGAATCTGAACTTATCTTGAATTCCGATGGTAGTATTTACCACATCAATTTGCGACCTGAACAAGTAGCCGATACTGTTATTTTGGTAGGCGACCCTAATCGTGTACCTCGTGTGAGTGCTTATTTTGACAATATAGAATTTAGCACCCAAAAACGCGAATTTTGTACCCATACAGGTACTTATAAAGGTAAACGCCTTACTGTAATTTCCACTGGTATAGGTCCTGACAATATCGACATTGTTATCAACGAACTCGATGCTCTTGCCAATATTGATTTGAACACCCGTAAGCCCAAAGAGCAGCTCACATCGCTCAATATAGTGCGTTTCGGTACCTCTGGCTCTCTACAAGCCGATATACCCGTAGATAGTTTTGTACTCTCTTCTTACGGATTGGGTATGGACAATATGTTCCATTCGTATAAAGATAGTCCTAAGGTGCGTGAACTCGCTATGGAAGAGGCTTTTATCGCTCATACAGGTTGGAATCCTCTCAAAGGTCGTCCTTATATCATAGCTTGCGGACAGGAACTCAAAAAACGCCTCCTCACCGATAGAGTATTTGAAGGTATTACAGGTACTGCTCCAGGCTTCTACGGTCCTCAAGGACGCGTATTGCGTTTACCAGTGCAAGACCCTGACCTCAACGACAAGCTCCATAGCTTCAATTACAAAGGACATCGTATGACGAACCTCGAAATGGAAACCTCAGCCATCTATGGGCTCTCTAAACTCTTAGGACACCAAGCTGTTTCACTCAATGCTATCATTGCCAATCGTCCTACAGGTACTTTTACTAAGGATACTAAAAAAGTAGTAGAAGACTTGATAGTGTATGGCTTAGAACAATTGGCAAAATAGTCGCTATATAAAAAGTGAATATGACACCTCTCACAGGTCAAGAACTCCACAATTTAGCGATGAACATTGTAGGTGAAGCCTTACAAAAAGAACTACAATGGGAATTCCTATTGGTAAATAGTGAACTCAAACGCGACCCTCAATTTGTATGTGTAGATAAAAACAACCAAAAGTACTTCATCATTGTGCGGGCTGTGCCTTATGGAGATGACCCTACCGAGTATGATATCGTATTTATGGAAGTGGTGCGCAAACACGCCGAAAAACACAACGCTCGCACTTTCTATGCAGGTGTAGGGCTTAGCAATGTAACAGATGAAACCCTCCCTCTATATAAAGATGAACCTTATAAACTCAACTTTCAAGGGCTTATCGAAATTTGCTAATTGATAAATTATTCGTATTTTTGCCACTCAAAATAAACTAAGTAACTAATGAAAATAGATGAATCATTGAACGTACATAGCAGCTTACTACAACTCATTGGTAATACGCCCCTTTTGGAATTGCACAAAATTACCAAAGGTCTCAAAGGGCGTTATTTTGCAAAGCTAGAGGCTTTCAATGTGGGTCATTCTGCTAAGGATAGGGTGGCTAAGTACATTGTAGAAGATGCCGAACGTAAGGGATTACTTAAACCAGGTAGTACCATCGTGGAAACTAGCTCTGGTAACACGGGCTACAGTTTAGCAATGATAAGTGCCCTAAGAGGCTACCGCTGTATCATTGCAATTAGCGATAAATCGTCTCACGACAAGGTAGAAATGCTCCAAGCCTTAGGAGCAGAGGTGCATTTGTGCCCTGCAAATGTTGCTCCCGATGACCCTCGTTCTTATTACGAGGTAGCCAAACGTATACACAGCGAAATCCCCGATTCAATTTACATCAATCAGTATTTCAATCCACTAAACCCAGAATCTCATTACCAGACAGGGCGTGAGATATGGGAACAAACACAAGGCGAGATTACTCACGTGGTGGTATGTAGTGGAACAGGCGGTACCATTTCAGGTATTGCTCACTACCTAAAAGAGCAAAACCCAAGAGTGCAAGTACTGGGGGTAGATGCATATGGTTCGGCTATCAAAAAATATCACGAAACCCGAGAGTTTGACCCTGCTGAAGTATATCCATACAAAATAGAAGGAATAGGTAAAAACTTGATTCCTACTGCTACTGATTTCGATGTCATTGATGAGTTCATCAAAGTAACCGATAAAGATGCAGCACTTATGGCTCGCAAATTAGCACGTACCGAGGGGCTCTTTATGGGCTACACTAGTGGGGCTGCAATACAAGCGGTAAAACAATATGCTGAGGCAGGTAAATTCGACGAAAATAGCATCGTAGTAGTCCTCTTCGCCGACCACGGTTCGCGCTATATGAACAAAATCTATAGCGACGATTGGATGAAAAAACAAGGATTTATTGACTAAAAATTATCAATTAACAAAATAAGATAAAGAACGAATGAAAGATTTATTTGAGCATATTTATGCAAATAAAGGAAGTATAGGGCGCTGGTCTGACCACGCCGAGGGGTATTATGTATTCCCTAAATTGGAAGGCGAATTAGGCCCTCATATGAAATTTCAAGGAAAAGAAATCCTCAACTGGAGTATCAACGACTATTTAGGGCTTGCCAATCATCCTGAAGTCCGCAAAGTAGATGCCGAAGCAGCTGCCGAGTATGGTGCTGCTTACCCTATGGGGGCTCGTATGATGAGCGGGCATACTACTATGCACGAAGAACTCGAAAAACGTTTAGCCAAATTTGTACACAAAGAAGCATCTTATTTGCTCAACTTTGGTTACCAAGGAATGGTGTCTATTATCGATGCTTTGGTTACTAAAAACGATGTGATTGTATACGATGTTGATGCACACGCTTGTATTATCGATGGGGTACGCTTGCACTTTGGTAAACGCTATACCTATCAACACAACGATATGGAGAGCTTTGAGAAAAACTTAGAGCGTGCGGCTAAATTAGCTGAAACTACAGGAGGCGGTATCTTGGTGATTTCAGAAGGTGTTTTCGGGATGCGTGGTGAACAAGGCAAACTTAAAGAAATCGTAGCTCTTAAAAAGAAATATCCTTTCCGCCTTTTGGTAGACGATGCGCACGGTTTTGGTACCTTAGGTCCTCGTGGAGAAGGAACTGGTGTTCACCAAGGCGTACAAGATGAAATTGATGTTTATTTTTCTACTTTTGCTAAATCAATGGCAGGTATTGGAGCTTTCGTTGCTGGAAATGCTAAAGTAGTGGACTACCTCAAATACAATCTCCGCTCTCAAATGTTTGCTAAATCACTTCCAATGATTTATGTAAAAGGAGCTTTGAAACGTTTGGAAATGATGGAAACAATGCCCGAACTACAACAAAAGTTATGGGACAATGTAAATCGTTTGCAAAACGGACTTAAAGAACGTGGTTTCAATATCGGTAATACCAATACTTGCGTAACGCCTGTATTCTTGCATGGTAGTATTCCTGAGGCAATGGCTATGGTAAACGACCTACGTGAGCACTATGGTATCTTCTTGTCGATAGTAGTTTATCCTGTGATTCCAAAAGGAATGATACTTTTGCGCATTATTCCTACCGCTTCACACAGTAAAGAAGATATCGACCGCACTTTGGAAGCATTCTCAGCGATTCGTGAGAAACTCGAAACAGGCGTATACCGCGCTATAAATGCTGAACTTACTAAAGAAATGGGAGATATGTAATTAATTATTAATTGAAAAAGAATACTTTGCCAAAGTGAGATAGCTTACTGTGCTACGACCAACTTTGGCAAAGTTTTTGTGTATGCCCACCTTGTTAAATTATTAATTGTTCATTGTTAATTGTCATTCCTACATATAACGAAATTGAAAATATAGAAGCTATCATAAAGGCTGTATTTGCCCAAAGTGATAAGTTTCACATTCTTATTGTAGACGACAATTCTCCTGATGGTACTGCCGATAAGGTACGCGAATTACAAAATATTTACCCTAACCGACTTTTTTTAGAGGTACGCACAGAGAAAAAAGGCTTAGGAACAGCTTATATTTACGGCTTTCAGTGGGCATTAGCACGCGACTATGAATATATTTTTGAGATGGATGCCGATTTCTCTCACAGCCCTACTGACCTCTTACGACTTTATGAGGCTTGTCAGCAAGGTGCTGATGTAGCAATTGGGTCGCGTTATGTGAAAGGTGTGAATGTAGTGAATTGGCCTTTGCAACGCATCTTGTTATCCTATGGGGCTTCTATCTATGTGAGGGTGATTACAGGAATGAAAATCAAAGACCCTACTGCTGGCTTTGTGTGTTACCACCGAAGGGTATTAGAGAGCATCGACCTGAATACTATCCGATTTGTAGGCTATGCCTTTCAAATAGAGATGAAGTATCGTGCTTACCTCAAGAAGTTTAAAATCACTGAAGTACCTATCATCTTTACCGATAGAACTAAAGGAAAATCAAAAATGAATAAAAGCATTATCCGTGAAGCTATCTTTGGCGTTATCGGAATGCGATTTAAAAAATAAATCAGCATAAAGAATTATGGAATTTATAAGAAAAAGACTCAAAAGCTTACAATATGTATTTCAAGGTTTGTTTTATTTAATAAAGAATGAACCCCCAGTGATGGTACACATCGTTATCTCTTTAGTATGGGTGATTTTAGGCTTTTGTTTCGGCATTACTACCAATGAGTGGATTGTACAACTGTTGTGTATCGCTATAGTGTTATCAGTTGAAGGACTCAATACAGCCGTTGAGAAACTCTGCGACTTCATCCACCCCGATCATCATAAAACTATTGGGATTATCAAAGATGTTGCTGCCGGAAGTGTAGGCTTTGCTGTGATACCTGTAAGCATTGTACTCTGTATCATCTATTATCCTTATGTAATGGAACTCTTTTAATTTTTACTATGAAAGATATAGTAAAAGGGTATTTAGCAGCTTTTATTTCAGCGGTTACTTATGGTATGATTCCGCTGTTTATGATTCCTATTAAGCAGCAAGGTTTTTCGGTAGATGCGGCACTTTTCTATCGCTTTATTACAGCGAGTCTTTTTATTATGTTTTATCTTTTCTACCGAAAAGAGACACTGCGCATTACCCCTCGTGAAGTGTTTATCTTCCTTATTTTAGGATTGCTGTACGCCCTTTCAGCTGAATTTCTCTTTCTTGCCTACGATTTGCTCTCTCCAGGCATTGCTTCTACTATATTTTTTATGTATCCACTAATAGTAGCACTTGCTTTGGGTGTTTTTTTCAAAGAACATATTACTTTTCCTACGATTTTAGCACTTTTTATTGTATTAATAGGTGTTTTCTTACTCAGTGTAAAAGATGTAACAAACTTTTCAATCAACTATGTAGGGGCAGGAGTATCATTACTTGGGGCAGTTTCGTATGCACTCTATATGCTCATTGTCAATAAGTCTAAAATATCGGCTTCAGGAATAAAAGTATCGTTTTATTCTACCTTATTTTCTTCAGTTTATTTTCTTGTAAAACTATGGGTTATAGGCACCCCTCTCCCCATTCCAGAAGTAAAAATGAGTTTACTGCTCACAAGTTTCGGTATAGTAACTACTTTGTTTTCTATCATCACCCTTATTTATGCTATCAGAATGATAGGTTCTACTCCTACGGCTATTATTGGGGTAATGGAGCCCATTGTAGCAGTAGCTATTAGTATTTGGATATTTCAACAAGAAAGTCTTACAACAAATCTTATTATAGGAGTGCTACTCATTATCATTGCAGTAATGATAGATATCTTAAAAAGAAAAAAGTAGAGTTACATTGTATCTCTACTTTTATAATATTCTTATTTTACTTCAGTACCATTAGTAATTCCATCGGCATCAGGATTGATGAAGGTGTATTTGCCTTCGGAATTTTCTACCATTAGTATCATTCCTTGGCTTTCTACACCGCGTAGTTTACGCGGAGCAAGGTTTACCAATACAGTTACCTTTTTACCTATAATCTCTTCAGGGGCAAAACTTTGGGCTATACCGGAAACGATAGTGCGTTTATCAATACCTGTATCTACTTTTAAAACGAGAAGTTTATCTGCCTTAGGCATCTTTTCAGCTTCCAAGATAGTACCAATGCGAATATCCATCTTTGCAAAATCATCGTAACTGATGAGTTCTTTTTGTGGAGCTACTTCAGTTTCGGCATTGACTTGTGCTTCTTGCTTATTAGCTAATTTAGTGTTCTCTAAACGCTGTAATTGCTTTTCGATAGTGGCATCTTCAATCTTTTCAAAAAGAAGTTCCGCAATGCCTATGCGATGTCCTGTTTTGAGGAGCTCAGTAGCATTTGTTTTTAGGTTCTCCCAAGTGATAGACCCCAATTGCAACATACGTTTGAGTTTCTCGGAAGTGAAAGGCAAGAAAGGTTCGCTAGCGACAGCCAAAGCTGTTGCAATTTGTAAAGCTATGTACATTACAGTCTTTACGCGCTCTGGGTCAGTTTTGATGAGTTTCCAAGGTTCTTCATCAGCTAAATATTTATTGCCTAAGCGCGCCATATTCATCAGTTCTTGTTGGGCTTCGCGAAAACGGTAACGTTCTAATGATTGTTCTATCTTCTCTGTAAGTTCTGTGATTTGACGAAGTGTTTCAGTATCTACGTTATTATAAGTATCTGCTTGTGGTACAACTCCTTTATAATATTTCTGCGTTAGCACTGCCACGCGATTGATGAAATTCCCAAAGATAGCCACAAGTTCGTTGTTGTTACGCGCTTGGAAGTCTTTCCAAGTAAAGTCGTTGTCTTTGGTTTCGGGAGCGTTGGCGGTAAGAACATAACGCAATACATCTTGCTGATTAGGAAAATCTTGCAAATACTCGTGTAACCACACAGCCCAGTTTTTGGAGGTAGAGAGTTTGTTGCCTTCTAAGTTTAGGAACTCATTTGCAGGCACATTTGCAGGCAGTATAAAGCTACCTTCAGCCTTGAGCATTGCTGGGAAGATAATGCAATGGAATACGATATTGTCTTTCCCAATGAAATGCACCAATTGGGTATCACTGTCTTGCCAATAAGGACGCCAGTCTTTGCTTTCGCGTTCAGCCCACTCTTTAGTAGAAGAAATATAACCGATAGGCGCATCGAACCACACGTAGAGCACTTTGCCTTCAGCGCCTTCTACAGGTACGGGAATTCCCCAATCGAGGTCGCGGGTTACAGCACGCGGTTTGAGTTCGTCGTCTAACCAACTTTTTACCTGCCCATATACATTAGGTTTCCAATCGGATTTGTGACCTTCTAATATCCATTTTTCCAAAAACTCTTGGTAGCGATTGAGGGGCAAAAACCAGTGTTTGGTAGCTTTTAACGTAGGTTTGCTTCCTGTGATTGACGATTTAGGGTCGATGAGGTCGGTAGCGTTGAGTGAACTACCACAACGCTCGCATTGGTCGCCGTAAGCCTCTGGGTTACCACATTTCGGGCAAGTACCAATCACAAAGCGGTCGGCAAGGAATTGATGCGCTTCTTCGTCGTAGAGTTGTTCGGATATTTCTTCGATAAAATCACCTTGTTCATACAGTTTTTTGAAGAAATCGGAAGCTGTTTGGTGATGAATAGGGGCAGAAGTGCGCGAATAATTATCGAATGAAATGCCAAAATCGGCAAATGATTGCTTGATAATTGCGTGGTATTTATCGATAATAGCCTGAGGGGTAGTACCTTCTTTTTTAGCTTTGATAGAGATGGCTACTCCGTGTTCATCGCTTCCGCAAATAAAGGCTACATCGTTGTTTTTCAATCGTTGATAGCGTGCAAAAATATCGGCTGGCACATATACTCCCGCCAAGTGACCAATATGGATAGGCCCGTTCGTATAGGGTAAAGCCGCTGTAATGGTATAACGTTTAGACATTTTTTGAGTTTTGAATTATATATTTTTGGGTGGCAAAGGTACGAATAAAAGTGAAAAGTGAAAAGTGAAAAGTGAAAAAGTATATTCTACGAGTGCGACCGACGCGGGCAGATGGGGAAAAGACGAATAAAGAACGAACAAAAGACGGTGCGAGCCGCACGGGCAGATGGAGAAAAGACGAATAAAAAACGAACAAAAGACAAAGGAATGACGAACAAAGAACGAACAAAGAACGAACAAAGAACGAACAAAGAACGAACAAAAGACGAACAAAAGACGAACAATGAACGAAGAAAGGATGGGGATAAAGTGAATCTAACGCAAAGATAAGTTGGAGCAAATTTAATGTACTTGGTTCAGAAAAGTATTAAAAATTTGCTCAAATAAAAAAATAAACCATATCTTTGCCTAATGAATATTTGGAGGCAAGTCGATTTTTAATAACCTTGAACAGAACTGATGAAAAAACTCAAATTCCCTACCCCTTACACCGTACTGATGCTGGTGATA
The DNA here is from genome assembly GCF_013394735.1 of Capnocytophaga sp. oral taxon 902. Classification (NCBI taxonomy): domain Bacteria; kingdom Pseudomonadati; phylum Bacteroidota; class Flavobacteriia; order Flavobacteriales; family Flavobacteriaceae; genus Capnocytophaga; species Capnocytophaga sp. oral taxon 902. Next base: position 46,455 of record NZ_CP058261.1, on the reverse strand, counting down.
GTGTTGGCTGCGAGCCTTACTTTTTTGTTGCCGTCGGGGTCGTATAGCACTTTGCAATATGATAAGCAACAAGACTCTTTTGTGATACACACTGTAAATAATTCTTATACTGTACCTGCTACTCAAGAACAACTCGACGGCTTGGGTATTCATATTCAGTTGAGCAAATTTAAAGATGAAAAAATTAAGAAACCTATTTCGATACCTAATACTTATGTGCAGAGCGTACCTCACCCGCAAGGAGCTAAATCTGTGCTTTTTGCACCTATACGAGGAATCTACGACAGTATAGAGGTGATTCTCTTCGTACTCATATTAGGGGGCTTTATAGGGGTGTTCAACAGTTCGGGAGCACTAAATATGGGCGTAGGCTATTTGGCACACCGACTCAAAGGGCGCGAGGGTATCCTTATCATTCTGCTCACTACCCTGTTGGCGCTGGGTGGCACTTCTTTTGGATTAGCCGAAGAGACACTTGCTTTCTACCCTATGTTAGTACCTATTTTTTTAGCAGCGGGCTACGACCTAATGGTACCCTTAGCAGTGATTTACATAGGTTCAAATGTAGGCTCTATGGCATCGACTACCAATCCATTTGCGGTGATTATCGCCTCAGATGCCGCCGGGGTAGATTGGACGTCGGGGCTTAGCATACGTGTGATTGCCTTAGCAGTATGTGTGCTGATAAGTATTATTTATATTATTCGTTATGCCGAAAAAGTACGCAAACACCCCGAAAAGTCAATTGTGTATGGAGTAGTCCTCCCTGAAATCTACAGTGCTAATACCCCAGAAAAGACCACTTCCTTAGAGCTTTCTACTAAAATAGAGCTCTTAGTATTTGCGCTCTCGTTTATAGTGATGATTGTAGGTGTGTCGCAATGGGAATGGTGGTTTCAAGAGATGACAGCTCTCTTTTTGGTAGCTGCTGTTGTGATTGCTATTTTACAACGCAGTAGTGAACAACAGTTTATCAGTCAGTTTATGGCAGGAGCACGCGATTTGCTGAGCGTAGCCTTTATCATAGGAATAGCCAGAGGGGTATCGTTTATACTGAACGACGGACAAATATCGGGTACGATTTTGCATTACGCCACCGACCTTGTGCAAGGAATGTCGCCAATGGTCTTTTTGCCAATGCTGATGTTAGTATTTGGTGTACTGAGTTTATTTATAGCTTCTTCCTCAGGAATGGCGGTACTCACGATGCCTATTATAGGATCACTGGCTTCGGTTGTGGGAGTAGAAGGGCACAGTGTGGTGAGTGCTTATCTTTTTGGAATGGGTATTATGGGGCTTATCACCCCTACGGGACTTATCTTACCTTCACTGGCAATGGTGAATATTAACTACAAACAATGGTTGCAGTTTTGTATGCCATTGGTGATTATCTTTGCAGTAGTACTTACTATCTTATTGTGGATTTAAAATATAAAACTTATGAATATCACTTTTATTATCATTCTTCTTGCGACTATAGCAATGAGTTATTATGGATTTAAGAATCCTACTTTTTTCAACCGTTATAAGTTCAATGTAGGAGCAGTGCAAAAGGGCGATTATGTGCGATTGGTATCCTCAGGCTTCTTGCACGCCAACTGGGAACACCTCATTTTTAATATGATTTCACTCTACTTCTTTCAAGATGTGATTATCGGTTCTATGGGGAACCTAATGTTCTTGCTTATCTATTTTGGTTCAATGCTACTGGGGAGTGTGTTCAGTTTGTACATTTACAAAAAACAGCCCTATTACTCCGCCATAGGGGCTTCGGGAGCTGTATCGGGGATTATTTTTGCAGCTATTGCTCTATATCCTACAGCATTGAGTGTGAACTTCTTGCCAGGATGGCTCTTTGGAGCATTATACTTTGGGTATTCGGTATTTATGATGTTCAACCCACAACAAGGAGATAATTTAGGGCACGCAGCTCATTTAGGTGGGGCACTCTTTGGCTTGGCAGTAGTAATAATCTACGCTCCTGGGGTAGTGATACACCACGCTTTCTATTTGGGAGTAATGGCATTGCCTTTGGGCTATATGGGAGTGCGATTGCTGAAGAAATGAGGAAATTAGCAAATCATTATGAGTTATTTACAAGAAGTTATTACCGATGTTTTAGAAAACTATTCTGATAAGATAGAGCGTCTTGTGTTTGTTACTACGGGTAAACGCCCTGCACTCTTCCTCAAAAAACACTTTGCCGAGCAAGTAAAGCACGCTACTATTGCCCCTGAGTTCATCGGGATAGCCGACCTATTTACGCGTATTTCGGACGTGCAACCTATCAGCAATTTGCCTTTGCTCTTTGAGTTTTACGATTGTTATGTAAAAACTTGCAAAGATACCCCCGATAGCTTTGAAGAGTTCCTCAGCTGGGGACAAACGGCTCTCAAAGATTTTAGTGAAATCGACCAATATTTGGTAAATCCCGATAAGATATTCCCTTATATTCACGCCCTCAAAGAAGTAGAACATTGGTCGGGTATGGACGAGCTTAGCGAGATGCAGAAAAAGTACTTGGCATTTTGGAATAGTCTCGGCGATTACTATTTCGCACTCAATAGCAAACTCACCGAAATGGGTAAAGGTTATGGCGGTTTCATCGCTAAAAAAGCTGTTGAAAAACTCCCCGAATACCTGCAAACACACAGCAATAGCATTCATATATTCGTCGGTTTCAACGCCCTTTCCAAAGCCGAACAGAAAGTTATACAATCAATGCTAATGGATTTAGGCGGTGAAATTTATTGGGACGGTGATACTTATTTTTTAAACAATCCAGCTCACGATGCGGGTTTCTTCTTGCGCAAGTATATAAAAAGCTGGCGTTATTACCAAACCCATAAGCCTAAGTTTATACAAAGCAACTACGAAAAAGAAAAAGAACTCTATCTTACGGGGGTACCCAAAAGCATCAATCAGGCGCATAGTGTAGCCGAACTACTCAAAAACACGCCTACCAAAGCATTGGAAAAAACCGCCCTCATCATCGCCGATGAAAATCTGCTCATCCCCGTACTGCAAGCTGTACAACCCAAAACAAGTGTGAATATCACTATGGGTTACCCTTTGCAACAAACGCCTCTCAACGACCTTTTTGTCGCTTATTTCCGCTTGCATCTCTCCAAGAGTTTTTACTATAAAGATATACTGAACCTGCTCTCTCAACCTTTCTTACACACCTTGCTAAAAGAAGAAGTGGTGCGCCATATTTCGCAGTATATCAAAACGCACAACCTCACTTATATCACCCGTAAAAAGCTATTCGAGTCGGTAGATGATACTGAACACGAGATGCTCACTTTGCTATTCCCGGAAAGCAAGGGCAAAGCACTCATCACTACCCTTATCGACAATGCTATTACACTTATCTATCGCCTAAAAGCACAAATCGACCCTGAGAGCAATACTCACCTACTCACTCAAGAGTATGCTTATCGCTTCTTTCAGTTATTCAATCAGTTGAAGCAGTTGCAAGAGCAGTACAACTATATAGATTCAGTGAAAACGCTTTATCATTTCTATTTAGATGTTTTACAGAAGAGTTCGCTCAATTTTCGCGGTGAGCCTTTGGAAGGCTTGCAAGTGATGGGAGTACTGGAAAGCCGTAGTTTGGATTTTGAGCACGTGATTATCACTTCGGTAAACGAAGGCGTATTACCCTTAGGCAAAAGCGATAGCTCTCTGATTCCTTACGATGTCAAGTATGAACTGGAATTGCCTACCTACAAAGAGCGTGATGCGGTGTACAGTTACAACTTCTACCGCATTTTACAGCGCGCCAAACAAGTACACCTATTCTACGATACCGAGATGAATAGTCTGAAAAGCAAGGAGAAAAGTAGGTTTATTCTCCAATTGTTGGCAGAGAAAATTCCCACTCACAAGGTAGTGCACCAAATTAAGGCACCTGAGGTATATCCTGCTGTGTTGCGACCTCTTAACATCAAAAAAACGACCTCTGTAATCGATGCACTAAAGGCACTTGCCGAGAAAGGCATTTCACCTTCAGCACTAACTACTTATATCCGCAATCCACTCACGTTCTATGAGCAACAAGTACTACAGGTATACGAAGAAAAAGAAGTAGAAGAAACTGTTGAAGCCCGTACTTTTGGAAATATCGTACACGGCATTTTAGAAGATTTGTACACACCTTTCTTAAACGAAATACTCACTGAAGAGCACATTAAAAAAATGCAACTTTTGGTACTTCCCACTATCGAAAAACGCTTTGAAGAAGAGTACAGAAGTACTGATTTTAGGACGGGTAAAAACTGGCTTATTTTCAATGTAATAGAGAAGTATGTGCGTAGTTTTTTAACTTTAGAACTCAACGAAATAAAGAGTGGTATCGAAATCATTCCTCTGTATTTAGAACAGAAAATAAAAATACCTTTCCAAGCTTCTCACTTGCCTTTTCTTGTTAATTTCAAAGGGATTATCGACCGGGTGGATAGACGTAACGGAGTGTTGCACATTATCGACTACAAAACAGGTATTGTAGAAGAAACCGATGTGCGCATCAAAGATTGGAATAACCTCATTACCGATATTAAGTATGGCAAAGCCTTCCAACTCCTCACTTATGCTTATATGATTACCCAGCATTTCAAGATTGATGAACCGATGATAGTTGCCAACCTATCATTCAAGCGTTTGCAAAAAGGATTCTTGCGTTTCCACACCTATATCGACAAGGTAAAAGACTGTGATGTAACCGCTCAAACTCTCGCTTTGTACAGTCAGTATACCGAGCAACTATTGCAAGAAATCTTTGATATAGAGAGACCTTTTTACGAGAAACTATAGTATTTATATCTTATATTCCTTTTGTGTGTTTATCAGCTTAACATTTTCTGAGCTTTTTTTACAGCTTCTACAAAGGTATCTATTTCTTCAAAGGTATTGTAAACAGCAAAGCTGGCACGAACTGTACCTGGTATGCAGTAGAAGTCCATAATAGGTTGGGCACAATGATGCCCCGTACGTACAGCAATTCCAAATTGGTCGAGAATTACACCTACATCGTAAGGGTGAATGTTTTGTAAGTTAAATGATATAACAGCGGTACGCTTACTCAAATCATCATTACCGTAAAGAGTAATGCCTTCTATATTTTGTAATTTAGCGATAGCATATTCTAATAGTTTGTGTTCGTGTGTAGCAATAGCTTCCATTCCCAATTGCTGTATATAGTCAATTGTAGTTCCAAACGCAATACCTCCACAAATATTAGGAGTACCTGCTTCAAACTTATAAGGGAGGTCGGCATAAGTACTCTCTTCAAAATGCACTTCTTTTATCATTTCTCCCCCTCCTTGATAAGGAGGTAATTGTAATAGTAATTCTTCTTTACCATACAACGCTCCTATCCCCGTAGGTCCGTACATTTTATGAGCTGAAACAGCATAGAAATCAACATCGAGAGTTTGCATATCGGGTTGCAAATGTGGGGCTGCTTGTGCTCCATCTACTAATACAACAGCTCCTACACGGTGTGCTTTTTCTATAATTTCTTCTATAGGGTGAATATTTCCTAAGGCGTTCGATACGTGCTGTACACACACTATCTTCGTACGTTTATTTAGCAGTTGGTTATACACCTCTAAGTCCAAAATTCCTTTCTCATTCATCGGGATTACTTTTAAGGTAGCTCCACTCCGTTGGCAAGCTAATTGCCAAGGCACTATATTGCTGTGGTGTTCTGAAGCCGAAATAATTACTTCGTCTCTCTCTTGCATCAGTGCGCTATAACCGTTAGCCACTAAATTAATACCGTGTGTAGTTCCCGCAGTAAAAAGAATTTCAGAGCTTTTACGGGCATTGAAGTGGCGCTGTAGTTTCTTCCTCGCTTCTTCATAAGCATCAGTAGCTTCTTGGCTGAGAGTGTGTACTCCACGGTGTATATTAGCATTTTGGTAACTGTAATAATGCACTATTGCCTCTATCACTTGTGTAGGTGTTTGCGAAGTTGCTCCATTATCAAAATAGATAAGAGGTTTGTTATGAATAGTGCGTGAGAGTATAGGGAAGTCTGTTCTTATTTCAAGAATACTTTTCATTGTTCGTTATTTTGGGTGCAAAGATACAACATTTTTATTGTATTACCACAAACCTAAAATCAAACGGATTAAAGTCTTTTATTAACTCAGGAATGAGTTCTTCTCCTTTCATCAAATAGAAATCTGTGAAGTTAGCAAAACGCTCCTGTAAGGCTCCGTTAGGAAAGAGTTCATTTTGTAAAAAAATAGTCTGTTCCAATTCCTCTGCAAACTTCCTTTTCTGGGCTTTTAAGAGGCGTTTTTCCAGTTTGTCTAACCCTTTCATTTGTCTTACTTCTTGTGCTTTTACAGCGTTCTCAAAAGTAATATCAGTGCGTTTAGCTAACTCATATAAGTGCTTAAACTGCTTGTGTAGTAACTCTTTTTCAGGAGTAAAATCTATAGGAAATTCGCTTAACTGTCTTACTTTCTTGTTTTTTAAATCTTCTGGTTTTAGAAATAAGTCTTCTACTGAAAGTTGTAGTTTTTGTAGTTTTTCGGCTTGTCTTTGCGAAATAAGCATTGCTGAATTGCGCAACATTAGTATCGGGAAAGGTACTTTCTCCTTATTGAAAAAGCCTTTTAATTCCAGCCAATAGGCTATTTCACCGCCTCCACCAATATATGCCAAATTGGGTAATATTACCTCTTGATATAAAGGTCGTAAGATTACATTGGGTGAAAATCGTTCTGGATAGGTGCGTAGTTCCTCTAAAATCCCCTCCTCAGAAAAACGAATATCCGTACCGTGTACCTCAAAGCCGTCCGCAGTGCGCACAAGGCGATGTCGTCCTCCTTCTGTAAGATAAAACATATTCACCTCACGAGGGTTCACTTGCACGGGATAAGAGCTATTTACAGTCTGTAAAGCCTTAATACTTTTAGTAACCTCAGTATGTGCCACACTGTGCAGTAAATCATCGCTTATGTAAGGGATAAATTGCCTTTTTAGGGCTTTATCGTTGCCATCTATTACTACAACTCCGTATGCTTCAAAGAGAGCATTTACTAAGTAACGAGTGGCAGAGGCTAAATCTTTATTTTTCAGATAACTATCGTGGAAGAGTGTGCGCAAAGTATTAGCATTTTTGCCTAGACCTATGGCTTTGTCAAAAGTCTGAAACACCGCTTCAAGTGTGTCAGTAGCAAAGTTGCCTGTGGCTCCTGTTTGGTCGCTATTCCAGCAAATTGTGCGATTGTTGAAGTGAAAGTGGTTAATCTCCTCAAAATCGTGGTCTTCTGTAGCCATCCAATATACAGGTACAAAGTGCTTATCAGGGTACTTTTCGGCGAGCTGTTTAGCAGTATTAATTACCGAAATTATCTTGAAAATGAAGTAAAGATGTCCTGTAAAAAGACTTAATTGATGTCCCGTAGTGATGGTAAAAGTATTACTTTTGGATAAAAGTTCGATGTTTTTAAGTACTTTCGGAGTAGTTTTTACCTCAGCGTATTGTTCTTTTAAACTACTGACCAAAATATGGCGTTTCTCATCAGTAAAATCAAGAGCTTTTTCTTCTATTTGCTTTTTAAATTCTAACAATGAAGGGAAATTATGATAAAAAGGACGTAATTTTTTATTCTCACCTACATAATCAGTGATGAGTTTAGAGAAAAAACGAATATTTTGATAAGGAATATAAGCGGTAATCATACGCTTTTTAGTGTTTTATTATTCGTCGTCTAATGAAGAGTCATCAGGTATATCTAAATTGCTTACACTCATATCATCTTCTTCGTTATTCATAAAGTCATCATCTTCGTCGAAGTTTTCCATAGTGTCAGCTAAGCGGGTACTCACTTTCACTAAATATATAGTGTCATCAGTACGGACTTCCAAGGCATCAACTGTTTCATTTTTAGCATTCTTAAAACGAATCACATCTGCATCTGTATACCCTTCGGGGTATTTCTCTACCAACATTGAGAGAATCTCATTAGTTAGTTTGTTGTAGTCTACTATTACACGTTTCATATTAATATTACTTTTCACGGGGCGAAAGTAAGTCAATTTTTATAATTACAAAATAAAAAATCTACTTTTTTTTATTTTGTTGTATCTTTGTCCCGCAATAAAGCCCATTTTTTCTAAGAAAATAAAATTATGAGTATGCAATTATTTTTCCATTCCAGCCTTCATTCAAGTAGCACAAATTGCTTTTTTGATAAGGAAGAAAGCCAACATATAGTAAAGGTACTGCGCAAAAAAGCAGGCGATATACTCCATATTACCAATGGTAAAGGACTTCTTTTTGAAGCAAAATTAGATTTCGCTACACCTAAACAATGTGAGGTGTCTATACTGAAATGTACTCCTCAGCTTTCCCGTCCTTACTACTTACATTTGGTGGTAGCACCTACCAAGATGAATGAACGTTATGAGTGGTTTTTGGAGAAAGCCACCGAAATAGGCGTTGATGAAATTACTCCTATTATCTGTGAACATTCTGAGCGTACCACTATCAAAGTAGAACGTTTTGAAAAGATACTCCTTTCAGCAATGAAACAATCGTTGCAATGCTATTTGCCTAAACTGAATGCTCCTATTGCATCAGCTCAGTTTTTCAAAACGATGCTGACAGATAGTTCAGCTAAATATATAGCTCACTGTCAAGAAAATGAAAAGCGCTTGCTCTCTCGCGCACTCAAGCCCTTTCCTGAGCGTATTACCGTGCTTATAGGTCCTGAAGGCGATTTCTCTACCAATGAGATAAACACCGCTTTGCAACAAGCATTTGTGCCTATCTCATTAGGAGATACTCGCTTACGCACCGAAACAGCAGCCATAGTAGCCTGTCATACCGTTGCGGTAATAAATGAACTGACTAACATTAGTTCAACTTAATATCATCTTAGGTCTGTCATTCCTTTGTCTTCTGTTTGTCATTCCTTTGTCTTCTGTTCGTCATTCCTTCGTCATTTGTTCGTTCATTGTTCGTCTTTTGTTCGTCATTCCTTCGTCATTTGTTCGTCATTCCTTCGTCATTTGTTCGTTCATTGTTCGTCTTTTGTTCGTCATTCCTTCGTCATTTGTTCGTCATTCCTTCGTCATTTGTTCGTTCATTGTTCGTCTTTTGTTCGTCTTTCCTTCGTCTTTCCCTCATCTGCTCGTGCGGCTCGCACCGTCTTTTGTTCGTCATTCGTTCGTTCGTCTTTTTCCTATCTGCCTATGCGTCTCGTTCTATCCGCCTGTCGTGCTACGACCTCGCACCTTCTAAGAGATAAGTAAAAAATAAGATGAATTATAGTTATACTTCGTGTTCGCCTTTGATGTCTCTGTGCTCGTAATCGGCAATCATCAGTTTTTCGTAATCAGTTTTAGTACCTTTACCGAAACGTCTGCCAATATTGTCAAAAATGAGGTATACCAAAGGCACTACAATAAGTGTTAAGAATAATGAGGAAATAAGTCCACCTATAATTACAATCGCCAAACCATTGTTCACTTCGGCACCTGCTCCATTGGCAATAGCAAGCGGAATCATACCTGCTACCATTGCTATAGTCGTCATTAAGATAGGGCGTAAACGGGCGTGGTTTGCTTGTATTAATGCAGTTACAGTATCTTCCCCTTCTTGCTTGCGGTGGTTAGCGAAGTCTACTAACATAATTGCGTTCTTAGCAACCAACCCAATAAGCATAATGATACCTAAAAGAGTAAAGATATTAAGTGACATATTGGCTAATGCCAAAGCTACTAAAGCTCCAATGAACGAAAGCGGTATAGAGAACAATACCACAAAAGGCCGTGAAAAACTGTCGTATAACACTACCATTACCATATAAACTAAGAGAATAGCTGCAAAGAGCGATATAAACAAGGTGCCGAACCCTTCGTCTTGCATCTCTTGGTCACCTGTAAACACGAAGTGTACGTTAGCAGGTTTTTCTAATTGGTCTATCTTAGTTTTCCATTCTGAAACTATAGTACCTGTAGGACGACCTACCGATTGAGCTTTTACGGTTACCGAAGGAGATTTGTCATAACGTTCCAGCTGTGTAGGTCCTGAAGCGTAAGCTATAGTCGCAAATTGTGATAGTTTTACCTGTTGTCCCACCGAGTTGATAAACATCATATTTTCTATATCGTCTATAGACTGACGGCTACCTTCTTCAAACACTATATTAATATTGTATTCTGAATCTCCTGTACGGAATTTACTGTCGTCATTACCATTAAAAGCGGTTCGCATCGTTCCCCCTACAGTAGCAATATTAAGTCCTAACATTGCCATCTTATCGCGGTCTATCTGCACATTTATTTCAGGATTACCAGATTCTGAGGAAAGCTTAATTTCAGTAGCACCTTCAACAGTTTTAAGAAGCTCAGCTGTTTTCTCAGCGTACTGTTGGGCTACTTCCACATTGTCAGAAGTAACTACCAAAGCAATTGGTGATTGCTCAGCTCCCATCAATCCTACAGGCACCGTCTTTACTTTAGCTTCTACTAAATACTGACTCAGTTTACGTTTCAGCTTTGCCGCAATTACGTTAGTCGATTCATTACGTTCTTTTTTATCGATAATAGTAAGTTGTATTTCCGATTTGTAAGGAGTTGCTTGTGAAGCTCCCATACCACTGGTAGACTGTCCTACAGTAGTAATCATACTCTCTACCAAAGGTTTATTGGTACCCTCTACTTTTAAGCTACGAAGATAATTTTCAGCTTTTTGGGTCATAAAGTTAGTCTGCTCTAAGGAAGCATCTTTATTCAATTCAAACTGTACTAAAAACTTTCCTCTATCCATATTAGGCATAAACTCAGATCCGATAAATCCAGTAGGAATCAATGAACAAGAACCCGCAAAAAGGAAAAATACCAAAATAATAGTTTTCCATTTATTGGCAAATACCCATACCAATAAGTCAGAGAAGAACTGTGTAAAGCGTTTGAGGTATCCTTCAAAGCCTATGGTTAGTTTTCCTAAAAATGAATTGGGATTTGCGTGTTCTAATTTTCCAAACCTAGAGTACAACCAAGGGACTACTGTAAAAGACATCAATAATGAAAGCATTGTAGCAATAGCTACAGTCAAACAGAACTCACGCAATACTTTTACTACAATAGCATTACCTAATGAAATAGGGACAAACACTACCACAATTACTAAGGTAATTGCCATTACAGTAAGCACAATTTCCTTAGAGCCATCAAAAGCAGCACGCACTTTATTCTTACCCATCTCCATATGGCGGTGAATGTTTTCTAATACTACAATAGCATCGTCCACCAAGATACCTACCACCATCGAGAGGGCAACAAGGCTCATCAAGTTCAGTGTAAAACCAAAGAAATACATACCTATAAAAGTAGCAATGAGAGAAGTAGGTATAGATACCATTACAATAATAGCATTACGTAGGCTGTGGAGGAAGAAGAACATCACTACTGCTACCAATACAATTGCCAATATCAAATCGGACATTACAGAGTTGGCTGCTTCCAAGGTAAACTCACTAGTATCTTCAGCCAATAGCATCTTTACTCCATCATTTTTATAAGTCTGCTCTACTTGTTCCATCTTCTTGCGTACCAACTCACTCACCGATACAGCATTAGCATCGGTTTGTTTCAATACTTGTAGCAAGAGAGTATTTTCTTGGTCTATACGCGCTATTTTGGTAGCTTCTTCTTCGGTGTCTTGCACATCAGCTACATCCGAAAGTCGTATCTCTACTCCATTCTGTGAAGCAAGTATAAGGTTGCGCAATTGTTCTACATCTTGTAATTTACCAAGCAAACGTATAGAGGTACTATTCTCACGAGTTTTAATTTTACCCGCAGGAATTTCCATATTCGAAGCTGCAATCAATTGTTGTACTTGAGCAATAGAAAGACCATAACCTTCTAACTTCTTAGCATCAATGCTCACGCGTATTTCGCGTTTGCGACCACCTATTATATTCACTTGTGCTACTCCTGGAACACGTGATAACTCTGGCTGTATTTTTTATCTACCAAATCGTACAATTCTTGTGCCGATAACTTAGAAGTTACCCCAATAGACACAATAGGCAAATCGGAAAGAGAGAATTTACTCAATGATGGTTCTTTAGCATCATCGGGCAAATCAGCTCTTATTGCATTAATTTTGCGCTGTGCCTCATTAAGGGTGTTATCTACATTCGCATCGTTAGTAAGTTGTACTACTACCACCGAAAGGCTTTCATACGAATATGATTGTATCTTTTTGATATTTTCCAAAGCCGAAACGGCATCCTCGATTTTCTTTGTCACGGTGCTCTCAATCTCCGAAGGAGAGGCTCCCGCATACACAGTAGAGATCGTAACTACATTCACTTCAAACTTAGGAATGAGTTCGTAGTTCAATAACTTATACGAATAGAAGCCACCAAGTAGCAACAACAAGAGCATCACAATAAGTACACTGGGACGCTTAATAGAAAGTTTAATTAAATCCATCTTTTGTTTGTTCTAAATCGGGGGCAAAGGTACGATAAAAAACTTAATAAACAAAAAAAGTTTCCATATTTTAGGAAACTTTTATTATAAGTAAGTACTTGAATAATTTGTGAGACTTACTGTTTTGGGGATATTTTTCTAATATTTTATTTACGAAGTTATTAATAGCTTCTTCTTTGCGTTCCGTTGTTTGAGGTAGGTTACCTATACCTTTACCTTGCCAAATAAGTTCACGTTTATGAGCGTCTATAATTTCAATATAAAGAGAACCTTCTGTACTTCGAGCTACATTATAGGTTGCTCCTCCCCAAAAAGGCCCCCAACCCATTCCCCAGCCCCAATAGTATGGAGAATTGTTGTACACATCTACATTTTCTTGTTCACGTGTAAAGATATTTACTAAAACGTCTGGTTTTTCAGAAAGTGTCATCCCTTTAGACGTTAAATTACGCTCAATAGCTCGTAGAATACGTTTCTTATCTAAATCTGAGATAGGAACTTTATCAATACCTTCTTTAAAGAAAGCAAATGATTTGTATGCAGAAAAATCGGCCTGTTGGTCATAATCTGTAGCTACATATACACTAGCACAAGAACTAAGAACAATAGCCATAATTAGGAGTATAAAAACAGTTGTTTTTTTCATATCATAAGTTATTTAAAAGGTTTTGAAATCTTGTTTTATAAACACAAAATCTATACCGTTTTATATTTTTCTATCCATTAATTGTAGGGCAAAAGTTCTGAGGTATTCTCGTTTATCATCTCCTATAGTTATTTTCTCTAATATCATAAGAGCTTTTTGAGTATAATTTTTTATCAGCTGTCGAACTGCTTTGTCTGCATTTGTTATCTGAAAAATCTCTCTTACTCTTGCTATTTTATTATCAACTTCATTTAAAGCATATGCTCTCAATAGTTCTTCACGTTGTTTTTCATTGCTTAGGGCTAAAGATTTTAAAAAGAGTATAGTTTTCTTATTCTCTATAATATCACCTCCTATTTTTTTACCAAATGAAGCATCTCCAAAAGTATCCAAATAATCATCTTGTAACTGAAAAGCTATTCCTAAATTTAAACCGAAATTGTACATATTTATTTGGTTTTCCTTAGTGGTTTCAGAGATAATACTACCCATTTGTAAGGCAGCTCCTATAAGAACTGAAGTTTTGTATGAAATCATTTGCATATATGCCTCAATACTTACCTCTTGTAGCTTTTCAAAATCCATATCCATTTGCTGTCCTTCACATACTTTAAGAGCTGTTTTACTTAATGTTTTTACTAATTCTTGAAATATTTTTGAAGGATAATCCTCTAATAATTTATAGGCAATGATAAGCATAGCATCTCCTGAAAGTATACCTACATTTGTATCCCATTTTTGATGTACAGTAGGTTTGCCACGCCTTAGAGAAGCATTATCCATAATATCGTCGTGGATAAGTGAAAAGTTGTGAAAAACCTCTATAGCAGTAGCTGCATTAAGTGCTTTGTGATAGTCTTTACCAAAAATATCGGTTGCAATAAGGGTAAGTATGGAACGAATACGCTTTCCTCCTAAATTAAGAATGTACTGAATAGGTTCATAGAGGTGAATAGGCTCTTTGGGAGTAAAAATTTTTTCTATATGCTGTAAAAAAGCTGTTTTATACTCTTCAATGGGAAGCATAATAAATTATTATTAGTTTAGAAAGTTAATACTTGTCTGTTTTTTATCCTTTTCTTAAAAGCTCTATTGCGTGATTACGAGCTGATTCACCACTATTTTTTCCTTCAAGCATTTCTGAGAGTTCTGAAATGCGTTCTTGTTCGGTGAGCATTTTAAGATGGGTAGTTGTCTTACCTGTTATATCTTCTTTAAATACTTTAAAATGATAAGCACCCTTAGCAGCTATTTGCGGTAAATGAGTAATGGCAAAAACCTGTCTGTTTTTGCTCATTTGTTTCATTATATCACCCATTTTTCGAGAGATTTCCCCTGATACTCCTGTGTCAATTTCGTCGAACATAATAGTAGGGAGTGCTGTATGTGCTGCCATTATTGCTTTTACAGCTAACATTATACGTGATAATTCTCCTCCTGAAGCTACTTTCTTTAATGGTCCAAAATCTCCTCCTTTATTGGCAGAAAATAAAAATGAGAGCTCATCATTTCCGTTGTTAAAGAAGTGTGAAGTAGGTGTTAGCTTGATATCAAAACGCCCATTGGGCATTCCTAATTCGTGCATAAAGCTCTCTAATTGTTTAGTGAGAGTAGGAATTACTTTTTCACGAGTTTTGTGTAATTCAGTTGCTTTTTTAGAAGTTTCTTCTTGTTGTTTTGCAACTAACTCTTGTTGTTCTTTAAGGTCGAAATCTGCACTTTCTGTTTTAGAAACAGCCTTCTCTAAACGCTCTTGAATACTCATCAACTCTTCAACGGTTGTTACTTTGTGCTTTTGTTGAAGTGAGTAGATTTTATTGAGTTGCTTAGATATTTCCTCTAAATTTTCTGGGTCTGTTTCTATGTTTTCATCAATGTCTGCTACATCTCTACTCAAATCTTCTAAATCTAAGAAAGCTGAGTCAATGCGTTTGTATAATTCCCGGTATTGCTGTTTGTATTCTGTAAGATTTGAAAAAGCGCGACGCAGTTCACGCAAATTATTCAAGATACCTATGTTCTCATCGTTGAGTAAATATAAACTTTCAGCTACACTTTCTTTTATCTCTTCGATGTTAGAGGCTTCTTCATAGCTTTCTTCCAATTCCTCCAAAATGCCTTCTCCTAAAGTAACCGATTTCAGTTCTTTGAGTTGGTGCAGATTGTAATCGTATTCTTTATTAGCTGTCTGTTGGAAATCTATGAGCTCTTGTAGTTTTTTTTGTTCGTTTTTAAGTAGTATTAAAAGACGTTGGTATTCCTCTAACAAAGATTTATTCTCAGCCATTGCATCTATAATTTCAAACTGAAAAGCTGTGTCACTTAAAGAAAGCGTCTGATGCTGAGAATGAATATCTACGAGTACTTCACCTAAACCTGAAAGCACGTCTAATGTTACAGGAGAATCATTCACAAAAGCTCGAGATTTTCCTGAAGGAAGAATTTCACGACGTATAATAGTTTGAGGGTCATAATCTATTTCCAGCTCATTAAAGAGAGATTGAAATTCATAATTTTGCAAAGAAAATTCGGCTTCAATTACACATTTTTCATCTTTATTCCTCAAAGCAGACATATCGGCACGTTTCCCCAATACTAAGGAAAGAGCGTCAAGCATTATAGATTTTCCTGAACCTGTTTCGCCTGTGATAATAATAAAGCCTTTAGGGAAGTCAACTTTTAGGTCATCAATTAATGCATAATTTTTTATAGATAGAGTGTTGAGCATATTCCTTATTTTATTTCATTCCACTTAGTTACTTGGGTGGGAGCTAATTTCATTAAGGCTTCTTTTAGCATTTTGGTATTAAAAATCATTCCACCTGAGTAAATAGAGGCAATTTCATCAGTTTTCGCATTAAAAAACAATATCATTGCATAGGAGCTCAACCGTAGGCTCGGTATTTTTTCAAGTAAAATAATAGCATTCTGGATAGCTTCTTTTCCGCCTTTCTCATCGGTGCTCATTATATCTAAACCCAAACGATGGTATTGGTATAAAGCTTTGTGATAATCAGTGTAATTTTCTGAAATGAGCTCATTTATTAACAAGAATCGGTTGTTTTTACCATTATCAGCCCAACCTGTATAACTACTGTTTTGTGCTATATTAGCAATTTGTTGTGCCTTTAAGAAATAAGGTCTCCCTGCATTTTCAGCAAACGTATCAGCATCGAACCCTAATAGCAAATAGGCATAGTAAGCTATTACCGACGTGAGGTTCGACTCAAAGGCATTTTCATTGAAGGTAAGAGGGGCAAACTCTTGATAGTCAAAAGCTACTTCTTTATCTTGCAAGTTAAATACAGGAGATTGATAAGCTGAATTGTATACAGGACGAGAAGATTGCACCAAAAGACTTGCTTCATAATGCGAATTTTCAAACTTATTAATCACCAGAGTAAAACTACAACGGATACGTTCGTTTTCGCGCACTTTCAAATCTGTCCAACGGGTTTGATTGATAAATTCTTGCAAAGATTTTTCTAAGGTCTTAAAGACTGAGCGATTACTTAAATTTACCTGTTGTGTATTGACCGTTACCACGGCATTCAACTCTTGTGAGAAAGAAAATGAGCTGGCAATTAGGGCTAAAAAGAGTGTTATTTTTCTCATAATGATATGTGTCATATAATTATTTCCTATCTTCCCATTCTAATTAATACGGTATCTCTTCCGTAATTTCAAGACCGTAGCCTGACATTCCTACGTAATTAGAGGCATTTTTAGAGTTGGTAAGTAATCGAAGTTTCCTAATACCTAAATCGTTGAGTATTTGAGCTCCCATCCCAATATCTTTGGTATCTTTACCTACTTGAGGAAGAGAGTGCCCTGTTTGGTGTTCTTTGATTTCGGTAATGTGCTGTAATAACGTTTTCGAATAACCTTCTTTATTAATTACTATCACAGCTCCTTTGCCTTCCTCATTAATTTTTCTGAAAATGCGTTCAAGAGGGTTGTCCTTATCTCCTGCTATAACTTCTAGAATATCATTGCTGATAAATGATGAATGAACGCGCGTAAGCACAGGTTCATCTGCTTTCCAAGTGCCTTGTGTAAAGGCTAAGTGTATTTGTTTATTAGTAGTTTGTTCATAAGCGCGCAAGCGGAATTCTCCATAAGGGGTTTGCAACAAGAAATCTTCTTTCTTTATCACAAGTGTGTCTTTGCGCATACGATAAGCAATAAGGTCTTCAATAGAAATGATTTTAAGGTCGAATTTCTTAGCTACTTCCACCAACTGAGGTAATCGTGCCATCGTACCATCTTCATTTAAGATTTCTACTAAAATACCGGCAGGTTTTAGTCCCGCAATACGAGTGAGGTCAATAGTTGCTTCTGTGTGTCCTGTACGGCGAAGCACTCCGCCTTCTTTAGCGCGTAAAGGGAATATATGTCCAGGACGCCCTAAGTCGAAAGGAGTGGTCTTTGGGTCTACTAATGCTTGAATAGTTTTTGCCCGGTCGAAAGCTGAAATACCGGTAGTACAACCCTGACCTTTCAAATCTACTGAAACAGTAAACTGAGTTTCGTGCAGTACGGTGTTGTTTTGCACCATCATCGGGAGGTCAAGCTCAGCACAGCGTTTTTCAGTAAGAGGAGCACAGACTAACCCGCGACCGTTGGTAATCATAAAATTAATCATCTCAGGAGTTACCTTTTCAGCAGCAGCAATAAAATCGCCTTCATTTTCGCGGTTTTCATCATCTACTACAATAACGACTTTTCCTTTTTTTATGTCTTCAACAGCTTCTTCAATGCTGTTTAGTTTAATATTGTTCATCTTTATCAATTGATTTTATACAAAATGAACACGAGTGTATCACTCGTGTTAAAATTATAAATAGTTATTAATCTTCGTTCAACTTAAAAATTAACTGTAATACGAGCGATTTTGGCACTTTCCTCAATATCTCCTTCTGAGATATTATCGGTAAGGTCAAAAGCTGTTTTAAGAGCCGATTTATCAAAAGTAAAGTAGTAATTCTTTCCTTTTGGAGTAACCATTACGCTACTGATAGAGGGCTCAATTTCTAAATCGGGATATTTTTTCTTTACGTCTTTAAAAGTACTCTGTAACGAAATCCCTTTTTCGGTAGCGTATTTATCGCACAATATCAATACACTTTCCACTATTTTATCCCCCTTATCATTGGTAGTGGGAGTAATTTCAAGAAGCTCTTTACCTTCTTTGTCTAAAATAGTAATGCGTTCAGCACTTGCATAACGCAACTCTCCTTCCATAGTCGAGTTTACTATGGAGTCCTTAGCAAAGATAGAATCTAACTTTTGTATGGGAGTGTCTTTTTGGAGGACTCCTACACTGTTATTAGTGATGAGGAACTCATTCTTTTTATTGTTACACGCCACAATAGTTAAAAGAACAGTAATGATGATAAAGTATTTTTTCATTATTTCTTGATGATTTTATTTAATATTCCTAAAACTCCTCTTACGAACGAAGCACTTGTAACCATTTTTATCAAAGGATTAGTACCCGAACGCTTAGTAGTGGTTTTTTGTGTAGTGGGCTTAGGAGCAGAAGCTTTTTCGGCTTCCTTAGCTTCTTTTTGCTTCTCTTCCTCTTTCCGCACGTCCTCTATTTTCTTATTTAAGATTTCATAAGCACTTTCACGGTCGATAACTTCGTTGTATTTGCGCACTAACTCCGAACGTCCTACCAACGCTTCAATTTCACTATCACTAAGAATATCCATTCTACTCATCGGTGCGCGCATCATTGTGTCTACCAATGGGGTAGGTATTCCTTTTTCGTTCAGTACTGTTACCAGTGCTTCTCCTGTTCCTAAGGAAGTAAGCGTATCGGTAGTGTCGTAAAATTCTGATGAAGGATAGTTCTCCGCAATCAGCTTAATGGCTTTACGGTCTTTAGCGGTGAAAGCACGCAGAGCGTGTTGTACCTTCATACCCAGCTGAGAGAGTATCGCATCGGGAATATCGGTAGGGTTTTGAGTACAGAAAATAAGCCCCACACCTTTTGAACGTATGAGCTTTACAATGTTCTCTAATTGGTTGAGAAGCGTTTTGGAAGCCTCATTGAAAATAAGGTGCGCTTCGTCGATAAAGATAACCAACTTAGGTTTCGACATATCGCCTTCTTCGGGGAAAGTAGTGTAAATTTCAGCCAAAAGACTCAACATAAAGGTCGAGAACATCTTAGGACGGTCTTGAATGTCCGTAAGGCGAATGATGTTTACATAACCTTCGCCCTGTGCATTGGTTCTCATTAAGTCAGCTGGTTCAAAACTGCGCTCGCCGAAGAAAAGCTCAGCACCTTGATGCTCTAATTCCACAATTTTACGCAAGATAGCACTTGTTGAGGACTTAGAAACCGCTCCGTACTCTTTTTCGAAGTCGGTCTTTCCTTCATCAGTGGCATATTGAAGTATCTTCTTTAAATCTTTTAGGTCTAACAAGGGTAGTGCGTGGTCATCGCAGTATTTAAAAACCACTGCCAAAACGCCTTCTTGTACATCGCTTAGGTCTAAGATGCGTGAAAGTAACACAGAGCCAAATTCTGATACAGTAGCACGCATACGCACACCCTTTTGCTCCGAAATGGTCAGTAGTTCGGTGGGGAATGCCTGTGGTTGAAAGTCTAAGCCTATCTTACCTAAACGTTCTAAGATAAAAGGCTTTACTTCACCAGATTCAGCAATACCACTGAGGTCGCCTTTCAAGTCCATTAGCAATACAGGAACACCTTTTTTAGAAAGGTTTTCGGCGATAACTTGCAGAGTTTTAGTTTTACCTGTACCCGTAGCTCCTGCGATAAGCCCGTGGCGGTTAAGTGTTTTTAAAGGTAAATTTACCAATACGTTTTCAATAGGTTGCCCTTCGTAGATAGCCCCTCCTAAGGTAATGTAATCACCTTTAAACGAGTATCCAGCGAGCATTGTTTCTTTAAAAGAATCTATTTTAGCCATTTGTTATTAGTTTTAAGCTGTTAGTAGTGTTTTACTTATTCGATAGGTAGTTGGTATTTTCAAGGCACAAAGGTAGAAAAAAAAGTTGAAAACCCAAAATTTATTAGGTAACAAATTTATTTTTAGTGTAATAAAAGGGTTTGTTAATAACCTTATGAGACTTACAGACTAAGAGCAAACAACGGTCTTTCCTTTCGTTTTACGTCGCTTTATTTCCCTCAAAACTACGGTTTTTTATTAACTCTTAACTCCTCATTTTTAATCATTTACATAGCTATTCTATACCAATCGTCCAAGATTCGTATAAGCTTCCTATAAGCTCTCTATAAGCTAAGCATACCCTCCTAATAACCTTTTTTCACCAAAGTCCCCTTCAATTATCTTCCGAACCTCTCCGTTATCTTTCGTTTCTTCGTGACCCTATCACTAAGCCATCAATCTCCATTTGCTAATTTACTAATTTTTCACATTTGCTAATTCATTTTTTTTTGCATACCTTTGCACTTGTAAGTAGACCGTAAGTTATGCAAATACCTAACACTTTTAACCTTAAAGTTCAAGCTGAAAAATATATTCCTATCCATAGTGAAAAGGAACTCATCAGTGCGTTACAAGAGTATCACAATCCATTTGTTTTAGGGGGTGGAAGCAATATGCTTCTCACTAAAAATATTACGCAACCTGTGTTTCACATTCTGCTTAAAGGCATTAGCACTGTAAAAGAAACTGATGAATACATATGGCTTAAAGCACAAGCTGGAGAGAATTGGCACCAATTTGTGCGTTATACTTTACAACAGGGCTATGGCGGACTTGAAAATCTTTCACTGATCTACGGCAATGTAGGTACTACTCCTGTACAGAACATAGGGGCTTATGGGGTGGAAATAAAAGATGTGATGGAGAGTTGTGAGACTATTGAGGTTCATACACTGCAAAAACGCATATTTACAAATGCAGAATGTGCTTTTGCTTATCGAGAATCTATTTTTAAGGGGAAAGAGAAGGGCAATTACATCATTACTTCGGTTACTTTTAAACTTACTAAAAAGAACCACCAATTGCACACGCAATACGGAGCTATTCAGCAAGTCCTTTCAGAGCGAGGAATTACTAAACCTACCCCCGAAGAGTTGTCTGATGCGATTATTACCATTCGCGAAAGTAAATTGCCTAACCCTAATGTTTTGGGTAATTGTGGCAGTTTCTTTAAAAATCCAATTATTCTAAAAACTGATTACGAAAAGCTACAACAGCAATATCCTGAAATTCCTTGTTATCCAGTGAATGAAACCGAAGTGAAAGTGCCAGCTGGTTGGCTTATAGATCGCTCAGGACTCAAAGGTTATCGGAAAGGAGATGCAGGAGTGCACAAGCATCAAGCATTGGTATTGGTGAATTATGGTGAAGCTACAGGTGAAGAAATTTTAGCGGTGGCTAATTATGTAAAAGCTCAAGTGCGAGAAAAGTTTGGTATTGCCTTGGAGTTTGAAGTGAATATATTTTAATGGATATACTTTATTTACATACAACTCAATCCAACTCTTGATTTGCATTATTTCAATATCTTTATCTAAAAAAATAATTATTGATGAAAAAAGAATATCATAAAGAAAAATTACAAACTATTGTACTTTCTAATAAGGGAGGTATGGAAGTAACCGTACTTAATTTTGGTGGTGTGATTAGCTCTATTAAAGTGCCTGTAAAGGGGAAAAAAGTAGAGTGTGTATTGGGATTCGACACGTTTGAAGAGTACGTAAGTGAGGATTACCGCAAAGAGTATCCGTATCTTGGTGCGATTATAGGGCGTAATGCAGGGCGTATAAAGTATGGAAAAGCTATTATTGATGGCAAGGAAATACAATTGAACTGCAATTTAGGAGAAAATCAAATACACGGAGGCTCAGTAGGCTTTGATAGTGTCTTTTGGGACGTAGTGGCAGTAAATAGGGGAGAAGATAATTCTTCAGTAACCTTACAATATGTTTCTAAAGATGGCGAAGAGGGTTACCCAGGAGAGGTAACGGTGCGTGTAACCTATACGCTTACTTCCGATAACCGTTTGCGCATTGATTATCACGGCACCACCGATGCACCTACTATTTTAAATCTCACTCAGCATACGTATTTTAACCTCAATGAAAGCAATACCGATGTGCTTAACAATACCTTACAAATAAAAGCCGATAAGTACGTACCGTTAGAAGAAGGGTTCTTTACCCCTACAGGTGAACGCCCTCCTGTGGCTGGCACACGTTTGGATTACCGAAAAGGGCAAAAGGTATATGCTCATACTGATAATTCGTTTGTACGTGAGATTGCCCCTGAGGAAGTAATGGCTATACTTACTAACGGAGAAGGTTCATTGGCAATGGAAGTGCGTACCAATCACCCTGTGTTACATATCTATGCAGGATATTATTTACCTGAGTTGCAACCACCTCATCGCAAAACTGTAGGGCAAAACAGAGGGATTTGTTTTGAAGCACAAGGTTATGCCGATGCTACTAAACATCCACAGTTCGATAATGTAGTGTTAAGACCTAAAGAAGAATACAATTTCTTTACTGAATTTAAGTTTATACACCTTTCGTAGAAGGAATATAAGATAGATAGAAGCATAAAAAAAAGAGTCTGATATACAGACTCTTTTTTATGCTATCACCATTTAAAATCTAGCTTTTTTGTTCTTTATTGAAGTACACCAAATAGTAATACATTTGTTTTTCTTCGTCCCAACCTTTCTCAATAAACTTATCAGCTGATTCTGGATTGATAAAGTCCATACGTATTTGGATATTAGTGTCTAAATCAATCACATTTTTAATTTTTTTGCGCACATCCGATACAGCCTTATTAACAATCGGAAAGGTTGATACATCTTCTATTTGGTACTTAGGTCCTTTCTCTACTTTGTAGTGCTTAAACTCTGGTATCAATTCAGGATTTTCAAACACTTCATTCATAAACGAGGTTTCTTCAAAATCATCATTCTTAGCGAAGTAATTAATCGCACGGTTCATAAACAAAACCTCTTCTTTTTTATCTTCAGCAGGCAAGATTACATCTTTGGCAAAGTCTTGGCTGAATTTTAAGTACTTTTTAGTATAGAAATTATCGTCTATTAACGCATCGACATTTAGAAAGTTCTCCAACCAATACTTAGTATCGTAACGATTGCTATCGATGGAAAGTATTTTGTATCCGTCCTCTTTATTCACATTAAAGATAATACAACCTTTATCCAATCGGTGAATGTTCACTCCCTCTTGAATAATCATCTCCAACTGGTTAGCCTGTTCCTCAAACTGCAAAAAGCTGTTCCTCATCTCCGATTTGAAGATACCTACTGCTTTTACCTTTTCATTATCTAAATAACTATCGTGAAGAAGCGCTACATACACCTCTCCGCTTTTGATATGTGGGTGATTAGACTGATTGTACAAGTGTTGCGCAATCTTCTTAGATTGCTCGTGAATAGAGCTCTCGTTCTCAAAAATAGGAGTTACCAGCTGGTAAAGTTCATTGAACTCAACATCGGTATCGTGTACTAAGTGAAAGTAGTTTTCTTCTTTTTCACGGAAAGGTTTAAAGAAGTATTCTTTCAGTAACCCTATAATCTCATCGTTTAGTGCATAAGGTTTTTCTGAAAGGAATAGAGGTTCTCCTTTGCTTAGATTACCTACCCTGTGAATAGAAAGTGTTTCAATGTTTGTTGTATATAAATTTAGCATAGTTACTTGTTATCTGTTACTATTACGTAATTAGTAGTATTCTTCTTCACTGAAACTTCCATAATCGTCTTCGTCGAGGTCAAAATCGTTAAATTCATCTTCAAACTCATCAAAATCATCAGCTACAAATGATTTTTCGGGAGCTTCAGCAGGAATAGAACCGTGAGCGTATATCAAAGCAGGATAAGAGGCGCCTGTTTCTTCTTCATCAATCTCTACTAATTCTACGAAGAATGTCCACATCGACATAAAGTCGTATACGTACAACAGTTTAGGCTCTTCTTCACTTACTACCGATTCGATGGTTGTCTCTTCCATCAAGCGCATTTCTCCACTTTCTGATACATCAAAAAGGGTGATTTCTTCTCCTTGATTCCAATCCTCGTCGGTAAGATAGAAAGAAGCCATTTCGTCACCAGCAAAGCCAAATGATTGGTTGATTACATTGTGTAAATCTTCCAAAGTAGCTTCTCCTTGAATGATAATATCTCTAAAAACGTCTTCTTTAACGTCGAGTATCACTCTGAATTTGTATACCATTTTTAGTTTTTAGTTATTTTAGTTGTTAGTAAAAAAACTTTGTCAAAGGTCGTAGCACGACAGGCTGTTAGAGACTTTGACAAAGTTTGTATATTCTTATTTTCTATACTTATTTAGCTATATCTGTAATTTCAATATCGAAAATAAGGTCACTATTAGGTGGAATCACATCGCCAGCACCTCTTTCGCCATATCCTAAAGCAGCAGGAATAAATACGCGTATTTTATCACCTACTTTCATTGTAAGTAAAGCATCTCTGAAGCCTGGTATAAGTTGTGCAGAAGTGTTGTAAGGCATAGGGAAGGCTTGGTATCCTCCTTGTTGTTCACGTAATGAGTTGTATTTACCATAAGCCTCTTCAATTTCTTTTACGTTAGAATCGAAAAGGGTTCCGTTTTTCAAATAACCTGCGTAGTTTACCATTACTTGATGTGTGTGATTAGGTTGTTTGCCTTTACCATCAACTAACTTAAAGATTTTTACTCCTGAAGGAAGTGCTTTGGCTTGTGGTTCCTGTACTTTTACTTCTTCTAAGAACTTAGCTGCAGCGGCTTTCGTCTTAGCCTCTCTTTCTCGCTCTCTCTTGTTAATTTCTTTGAAGTAATCTTCAAAAACTTTTACAGCATTGAAGTTTTTAGCATCTTTACCATTGGCAATAATAGTAATCTTATTGATTTTGATATCCTTTTCAGGCTTGTCATTCATTACTGTTTTAGTATTAGCAATAGCATCTATTACTTCTAAACCTTTCACCGTTTCGCCGAATACTGTGTGGCGACCATCTAAATGAGGAGTAGGCACTTGGGTAATAAAAAACTGACTGCCATTGGTAGCTGGGCCTGCGTTTGCCATTGACAAGATTCCTTTTTTATTGTGTTTTAAAGTAGGCACTATCTCATCTTCAAATCGGTAACCGGGTTCTCCCATTCCGGTGCCGGTAGGGTCACCTCCTTGTATCATAAAATCCTTGATTACTCGGTGGAAAATTGTTCCGTTGTAAAACGGTTTACCTTTGTATTCAGCTTTTACGAAAGTGTTTTTACCTTCTGCCAAAGTAACAAAGTTGGCTACTGTTACAGGAGTTTCTTTGTAGTTTAGTTTTACAATAATATTTCCTTGAGTAGTTTCAATATCCGCAAATAAGCCATCGCCTAAATCTTTATAGGCTTTCTTTTGCGAATTGCAACTGAAAAATACAAACATTGCAGAAAGCAATGCGATAAAATTGAGTCGTCTCATATATAAAATTAATTAAAATTTCTACTTATTCAGGTCGTGGTTCTATTTTCTCTTTGTTCTTTTCAATTTTAAAAACCTCTATCTTGGCAATAATAGGCTGGTTGAAAGTTATTTTATCTTTATCACCACGATAACCATAGGCTACGCTCGAGGGGAAAAAGAAAACACCACTTTCTTTCTCTTTTAGCAATTTTAGTGCTGAACGCAACCCTTGGAATACCTCTTCTTTATCTACATTATACTTATAATCACCATCGGGTTTCTCTTGGTAGAGTTCGTTACCTTGCAAATCCGAAAGACTGTAATCATAGGTTACGATATCGCCAAACTGTGCTGTGTAGTCAGCATTAGGATTTTGGTTTAGGTAATAGAATTTAAAACCGTGTTGTGAATCTATAAAGGTGTGGAGCGTATCTTTTTTGATAATAGAATCAATAAGAGCTTCTTCTGAAGCTAATAGCGCTTTATTTTTCTTAGCCGATTCCTTTAAAAAGGTACTTGTTTTCTTGGTTACAGGGTGGCGTGCTTGTCGGTCGGCACAGCTTATGAAAACTATGCCAGCAACCATTATTATTGCTATTTTTTTGAGTATATTCATTGTTTTTTAAATATTCTTGTGAATAAAATCTGGCAAAACTTGTTTAAAATAAGTTACTGCTTCTTCCATTGTACCGTCAAATCTACCTCCTGCAGCATTGATGTGCCCTCCGCCATTGAAATATTTGCGTGCAAACAGATTTACATCGTTATTACCTTTGGAACGCAACGACATTTTTATAAAATCACCTTCTTGAATGAAGATTACTGCCAGCTTGGTGTTCTTAATGGTAAGCCCATAATTTACGAAACCGTCAGTATCTCCTTTTTGGCAGTCGTATTGTTGTAGTTCTTCCGAACTAAGCGTTGTGTAAGCCGTGTCGTACTCTTTTAAATACATCATATTTTTCAGAACTACACTCAGTAATTGCAATTTGTTAAATGAATTATTATCAAACACATTACTGTTAATCTGACTGTTTTTAGCTCCTTTTTCGATAAGAAAAGCAGCTATTTTTAGCGTATTGCTAGTAGTGGTGGGGTATTTAAAATTTCCCGTATCGGTCATTATTCCTGTGTACAAACAAGTAGCTATTTCTCTATCTATTTGGTTTTTATTGCCCATTGCATCAATAAACGAATATACCATTGTGCAGGTAGAGCTGGCATTGGGGTTAGAGAAAGTTACTTTGGCATAAGCCTCAGGCGCTTGATGATGGTCAATCATCACAAACGTAGCTGCCGAGCTTTCTAATAAAGGTGTGAGTCCATCAGCGCGTTTAAGCGAATTGAAATCAAGCGTAAAGATGAGTGTAGAGTTTTCTATTTGTTTTTTTGCCTTTTCAGGAGCATTGTCATAGATGAGAATCTCATCGGCTGAGGGTAACCATTTTAAATAATCAGGAAAATCATTGGGCGACACCACCGTTACATCTTGGTGCAATTGCTTTAAATACAAGTATAGTCCCAAGCAACTCCCTATGGCATCTCCATCAGGGCTTTTGTGAGGAATGATACTTATTTTCAGCTGTTTTTTAAGTAGTAGCTTAACGTTTTCTATATCATATATATTCATAGGGTGCAAAAGTACGACATTAATTTGTTCTTAATGTTTTCATATCTGAAAAATTTTAAAATTGAAAAAGAAATGATTAATTTGCAGGACAAAGGTAGTAATTAATTTTTAATGACAAAAAAATAATTTTGTTTTTTAATGAATATTCGTTGATAATGAACTCTTAGCGATAATAAGTAATTATCAATTGATAACAACTAGTTCCGCTGGCGTAACAAATAATTATCAATTGATGATAAAAAGAAAACAGAGTAGGGGATAGGATTATTGTAGAATTACGGAAATATTACACGAAAAACTATTGTATAGTATTCTTTCTGCAAAACGCCCATTCCACCATCAAGTGCAATTTTTCAGATACTTTTCTGCGAATATCTTCAGAATGATTAATTTCTTTTAAAATATCATCGATAATACAAAAAAAATAATGTAATTTTGTCTTTGCAAAGCATTGGAGTTGTTTTTATTTTTTTTGCAATTACAAATATACAAATCTTTTGCTTTGCTTTTTTATTTTTTAAACTTTTCAACTAGCAAATTGAATTAAATAGTATAAACAAATAATAAATAATAATTTTATGGAAGAAATTTATCCTCATTTTATTGTAGACAAACCATTAGGTGAAGATTTTTTTGAAGGACAATCTCAGAGTAAACTGGCAGAAAATATTTCCAATTATATACTAAAAGTAGATAATAAAAATAAAAATACAAATAAAGAAAGTTTACCACGTATAATTGGAATAGAAGGCTCTTGGGGATCGGGAAAATCTAATGTTGTAACGAGGCTAGATAATAAACTAAAGAACTTATCTTATTATATATTTACTTATGACACTTGGTCGCATCAAGAAGATTTACAGCGGCGTTCTATTTTAGAAACGCTTACAAATAGGCTAATACAAGATAAAGTTTTACAAGGTGAAGTTAGTATAAAAATGAGGAACGGGAAACTACACGCGGCAAAGTGGTCTGACCAACTTCAAATGCTCCTCTCGAATAAAACAACCACAATAACAAAGTCTATTCCTAAATTTTCTTGGGCAACCATTTGGGGAATCTTGTTAGTGGGGTATTTTGCAGTCTCTTCAGTTGTACTTAATCAACTAATTGAGAGAGAAATTTATTTTAGGTTTAGATGGATTCTAGTAATAGAGCTAATGCCTTTGTTGCTTGTTGGAGGTATATCATTATTATACGCGGTTTGCAAAAGTAAATGGGAAATCTTCACAACCCTTTTGACTCAGAAGAATGACAATATTATAGATGAGCAGTTCACTTCTAGTGAAGAGCCATCTATAACTGAATTTAAGAACTGGCTTCAAGTAATCTCTAATCAGTTGGAAAAGAAAGAGTCTTCAAAGAAAAAAGTTATCATAGTATTTGATAATATGGATAGACTACCTTCTGATAAAGTTATTCAGTTATGGTCTCTCATTCATACATTCTTTGCAGGAAGTGACTTCAAAAATATATGGGCGATAATACCTTTTGATTATGTACACTTATGTGAAGCTATTTTGCCTAGCGAAAAGAAAGAGATAGATAAATTTAAGCAATTTATAAATAAGACTTTTCCCATAGTGTTCACAGTCCCCAAACCAGTCATTACCGACTACAGGAAACTATTCAAAACACTCTTTGAAAAGGCTTTCGGAAAGAACGAACATGACGAGGAACACATCTGTCAAGTGTTTATGTGCTTAGAAGAAAATCCCAATCCTCGTACTGTTATTTGCTTTATTAATGAACTTGTGGCATTACGACTTCAGTGGCGTAGTGCACAGTTTCGTCTTCAGAATCTAGCTTTATATGTATTAAAGAAAGGATACCTACTATACAACAAAGAAAAATCTTTGGAAGAATCCCTTTTGTCAAATGAACTTTTTGACAAAGTAAATAGTTTCTACCCACAAACGGACAGCGTAAGAATACAGTTGTGTCAATTTGCATATGGTCTTGAAGATGAAAAATTGGCTGGTGAACTTCTGCTTAGAAATGTATTGTTGAACTTGATTAATAATGGAAATCCTATATCCGAATATGCAGAATCTCCACACTTTGTTCCCTTATTAGAATCAATTCTTACTTCTGCATACATTACAGAAGACAGTCTTGCGAATGCGGTTAAGAGTTTCAACTCACTTGAGATTTCTAATTTTAATGAAGAAGAACAAGAACGGCTAAATAAAAAATGGAATGCACTTGCAAATATGAAATCAAGAATGCATTTCACAGAAATAGAAAATGATGAGACAATACATATTTTAACACATAAACTGTCTGAAGCTTGTGCTAAACGATTACTTGAATCCTATTTCAATACATTATCTAAATGCCGTTTGACTAATGGAGAGAAGTACTATAACGTGTTGAACAATCTCCAAAAAGTGGTTGATAATAGTGATAAAAACATTAATATAATGGGAATGTTGCAAGAAAGAGAGACTACTCCAAAAGAATTTGAAGAATATGTGAATACGGCAAAAGAGAAATATCCTATATTCAAGGTTTCAACAAATAATGATCAACTTAATCAGTACATATTAGAGGGTACGTTAAAAGGTCACGATTCTACTGTTTCGATGTTGGAGTTACTTCTGAAGGATCAGCAATATAACTTTAATACGCTGAGAAATGAACTTTCAGACCACATTGAACATTGGCCAGATGAGAATAATAATCTTCGTCTTCCTGCCCTTGTAAATCGCCTTTTGCATGAAGGAAAAGGTGTGTTGGAAACACGCTTTAAAGCAATCATAATAAATACAATGTTTTCTAATATTTATTCTACTCCCTGGGATGATTTTTCAATGCAAGGTAATGAAGACATAGTTGCTATGTATATTGCAAATGGCTATGATATTTCGAATTTTGAGGATAACATGACCCCAAGAGTTAGTAGAATAATCGAAAAGTATATTGTTTACGCTGACCTTATAAAAAGACTAGGTAGCTCTGGTACAGCTTTATATAAAATAAATCGATATATGATAGAACATTGTATTGGAGAAGAACCTAATTCTATATATATAGCCCAGAATATACAAAGTATAAAAAATATGCTAAATATTACTTACGAAGTTTTATTTAAACAATTTAATAAATGGTCTTTTAAATGGGGTGAAAATGATATAAGTTCTTATCGTAGCTATGTTCATGAACCATTATTCGAAGATTATAAGCGTAATCCGGGAAAATTCATAGATGGGCTTATTACATTGGCTGTTAAAGCAATGGAGGAACAATCTGAAGGTTTCTTAACTAGCGATAGTTACTGGATTAGTTTTGTGAAAGTCTTTCTCGGAACGCAATATCTATCATCAACAAATAAACAGCTTACAGAAGAACTAAAACAACAACTGGATTATGTTATTAGTTATAATGACATTAGAGATGAAGAACTTCTAAATTGCTTATTAAGCAATTCACCTGATGCGTCCATATTTATTAGCTACCTTAACGATAAGATGTCGACCTATTTTGCTCAGAATGATGTCACAAGTTCTAGGTTCCAAGTATTTGGAAAATTATTGCCAAAACTAGAAAAAAGCATAACCGCGAATACATGTATAGGTTTGATAGAACATTTTGTTAAGCCCGTTTATCGTGAAATCAAATGCGCAGAGATTATCACAAGCGATCCTGATTTTTATCTATATGTATTTAAAGTTGGAATAACAGTAGCAAAACCAATCTTGGAGGAAATGTTGACATCTCAAATGTATGAACCTATACATAAGGAAATTAAAACATTAATAAATGCTGAGAAAAAAGATTCTAGTAAAAATAACATATAAAAGCTAACTATATTATTTATATTACACGATGAATTATTGTTAGGTAATCAAAAGATCGATTCTCAGACTTTACTTTCATCTTTTTTAGTATATAGAGACATAAATGTAAATTTAATGATTAGGTAATAACATCCAAGACATTTTCTAATCAATACCTCTCAAGTTTTATAATCCCTCATTTGTACCATAAAATTATAAATTATTGATTTTCAGTATTAGTTATTTTCGAAGAAGTAAAATAGTGGAGAGCCTCCGCAGGCAAACAATAACAGCCCCATCTAATAAATAATTAGGTGGGGCTCTTTATATAGCTTTTGTAAGTTCCACTAATAATTGCAATTTTAAGTAGTAAATTTTAGTAAAACTTTTATTTTTCAGATGGTTTTGCCTCTAAGGGGCAACCCTTTGAGAAATAAAAAAAGAGAAAAAACTATAAAAGTCTTTTCTCTTTCAAAATAAATGCTTTTCTTTGTAAATGACAATGAAAGAATATAAGCATTTAAATTTGGTGCAAAGGTCAGTAATTTCTGCTTTAAAAGCAAGCGGAATCAAACAAAAAGATATTGCTCTTTATGCAGAGTGTAATCCCTCTACCGTCAGTCGAGAGCTGTCAAGAAACAAAACAAAGACAGGAAAATACAGTCCAAAAGTAGCTCAAGAAATCTCAGAAGAGCGTAAAGAACGTTTTAGGAAAGAACGTAAATTTACTAAAGAAATGAAAGTTTTTGTTATTAAGCATATCACTGAAGAACAGTGGTCTGTTGAGCAAATTGTAAGGTATTGTAAAAAAAATAGAATACCAATGGTTGGAAAAACAACTATCTATAAATTCATTCACCAAGACAAAGAAAACGGAGGCGAACTATACAAACACACTCGTCATCAGCTTAAGCATAGAAGTAGAGCATTGTACACTTGTAAAAAGAAAGTAGAAGATAAAAAGTCTATTGAAGAACGTCCTGAGGTTATAAGTCAGAAAACAGAGTTTGGACACTGGGAAATAGATTTAATTGTAGGAGCAGGAAATAAAGGAGCGATACTTACATTGGTTGAAATGACTACTAAAATGTTGCTTATGAAAAAGTTAAAAGAAGGAAAGAAAGCAAAATCATTAGCAGATGAACTTATAGATATGACCTTGCCTTACAAAAACTATATAAAGACAATTACTGCTGACAATGGTAATGAATTTTCTGATTTTAAGCGAGTTGAAAAGAAATTGAGTCTACAATTTTTCTTTGCTCATCCTTATAGTTCTTGGGAGCGAGGTCTTAGTGAACACACCAATGGTCTTGTACGGCAATACATACCAAAAAACACTGATTTTAAAGATATTACAGATAAAGAAATTAAAGAATATCAATATAAAATTAATAATAGACCAAGAAAAGTATTAGATTTTGAAAAACTAAAAGGTTTATTCTATCAGAAAGTAATCTGAAAAATTGCACTTGATGGTGGAATGGGCGAAATCCCAAACAAGAAAATAATTTTTTAAAATTTAAGGAAGAATACGAAGCAAAATGATTTTTTTAACTGTATTATCGTTTATAATCTTTTATTATTGTATCTTTGCAGAATCAACAGAACATTGAATGCATTTGATAAACATATGAATTGATTCAAATAGGTGCTTATTAAAAAAAGAATAAAGCAAATGTAACTCAGAATGAATAACAGTTTCCATTATTGCGCGCTTAAAAAATAAAATAAGAAAAAACTTTGCTCCTTCAACGAACGTGAAGTAAGTTAGGATGAAGAGAACAGTAAATATTTTCTATATTAGATATCATTGTTACAACCAAGAGGATTATAAAAAAACTATTGGAAGCATCTCAAAACAAAGTTAAAGAATAAGAATAATGAATTGCTTTGTAGACTAACTAGTTAAACTGCAAGCTTCTTGATGTAAAAAAAAGTAAATATAGAATAAATAATTTAACTTGCTAGTTATTGATTATTTTAAATAACTGTAATCCAAAAATATACATTGTAATTATAATCCGCAAAACGAAATGTACCAATTTTCAAAACGAAATGTACATTTTTTGAGCAAGGATTGAACGGGACAAAGATAATAAAAACACGGATATGCGTTATAGCTATCCGTGTTTTTTTGTGCCTATACTTATTATATTATATAGGGTAGTTAGCAGTTAATACTTCTATACGCTTCTTTCCTGAGCTATTGCTACTTCCTAAGTGCAAACGAACTTCTTTCTGGTACCAACCACATTGCTGTACATACTTGCTGTTCGTCGTTATGGTAGGAGCTTAACAGGAATTTGCCTTTGATATTGCTTAAGGTAGCAACAGGTAGACAAATGGGAATGGACAGAGAAGCTCTTTTAATCTATGCTACACAAGTATTGGGGTTAGCTGACACCTTATTTTCTTTAAAAGACTTAGAAGACGACCTGCTATAAAAGTTATACAATAAAATATTTGGGAAAAGGCAATAAATTGGACGCAAAAGAGTAGAAAGTAAGTAATGTATAGGAGAGAAAAGGCACTTTTTAAGTGGTGTCAATATAAACACTGTGTAAATCAGTATGTTATATGTAAAATGCCCTTATTATTATGGTAATACCCCCCGCACAATATGCCCAAAAGTGCCAATAATGGCTTTATATAGGTATTATACCCCTGCCTTAATACTACCCAAAAAGGGGCTAACTGTAACCCCAACTTCCAAAAGTAGCTTTTTGAGCGAGGAGGTAGCAGGGTACCTTCTTGGGGTGTTTTCTACCCCTCTAAAGGTGGCTTTTGCAGTAGCTATAAGGCACAAAAAAACGCCCTAAATGGGCGTATTTGTTGGGGTCTGGGGCTTTTTTTGGGGTGTTACTTGCATCGCTGGTATATAATGTTTATGTTTGTACAATAAAAGGTATAACATTGGGGCATTTTATGCATATAAATGTAGCGTTTTGTACATTTTGTTTTACCCATCTTTTTGGGCTTTTTTATGGTAACTAATTGTATTTTAGGGCTTTTTTAGTTTTTTTTGTCTATATTTGGTATGTACATTTTGTTTTACCCCTTATATAATCTTTATTAAAAAACCTTTTAAAGTAACAGAATGTATTGTTCTAGGAAACATCTTTTTAATATCGCTTATAGCTACTTCTACACGCTTTCTCATCTTTAACTTCTGTCTACTTTGTTTTTCTGAGTCGGGTCTTTTGCTATTCTTTTTTCGTTGTGTATTTAACTCAACACATTTATTTTCAAGCAGATAATCTTCCATTTGATAATCTGTATAAGCACTATCCCCATAAAGTTTTGCCTCTGGTGGAAAAATCTCTGTAATCTTATCTAAGGCTTTCACATCTGCCGTTTTTCCTACGGTAAAATGAAATGCAATTGGTATGCCTTCTCCTGTTGTAACTAACTGAACTTTAATTCCATAAAAATAAGACCGCATACTTGCTGTATAGCCTCTATATTGTTTGCCTTTTGCAATTTTACATCTATTAATACGAATGTTTTGACAAATAGGTATAGGAAACGAATCTATGATATAGTTTATTTCACAAGTAATCTCTTTATAAAAAGAGGCTACCAAATGAAATAATTCATAAAGTACATTTCCCAGATTATGTAAGCGTCTATTAAACCTACTTTCTTCTAACATATTGGGAAACAAATTGTATTGTTTAACAAATTTGATAGCTGAACGATGGTTCCCATAGAAACTGGCAGCAGCTATAAATGCTGTTGTAATAATCTCGCTATCAGATACTTTTCTGCGAATATCTTCAGAATGATTAATTTCTTTTAAAATATCATCGATAATACAAAAAAATGATGTAATTTTGTCTTTGCAAAGCATTGGAGTTGTTTTTATTTTTTTGCAATTACAAATATACAAATCTTTTGCTTTGCTTTTTTATTTTTTAAACTTTTCAACTAGCAAATTGAATTAATTAATTATAACAACCTTTTTAGAACGTGACAATGACCTATATCTGTTACTGAGAAAACTATAAAATAATAGTTTTGTAGAAAAAGATAACTGTTATAATGTATTTTTTTTAATGTTTTTTAACTTTTCACTTTTATTATTTTATTAAGTGGAAAAGGAAAGAAAGCAAGGTAAAAGAAAGCAAAATAAGCATTATATTTTTCACAATAAGAAACCAATACTCTTGAAAATATGATAATTGTTACTAACTTTTATTGTCCCTATAGTGGTAATATCATATTATTTTTGTATTTTTGCACGCTGAAAAATCATTAAGAATAAAGATTATTGTTAAAGACTTTTTAAATCTCAAACTCTTACCTCTTAACTATAAAAATGTACGCACTATTCAAAAAAGAAATCCGTTATTTCTTCACTTCGCCCATTGGTTTTACTATCATTGGGCTCTTTATCGTACTCAACGGCTTGTTCCTATGGGTCTTTAAAACAGATTACAACATTTTCAATGCTGGTTTCGCCGATATGTTGCCTTTTTTTAGGCTTTCATCTTGGGTTTTTGTCTTTTTAGTACCTGCCATTACGATGAGAAGTATCTCCGAAGAGAAAAAAAGCGGTATGTTAGCCCTCTTGTTCACCAAACCGGTCAGCACCCTGCAAATGGTGCTAGGCAAGTACTTGGGCATCCTCTTCTTGCTCTTTGTAATCCTTTTGCCATCAGCCCTATATGTCTATATGGTATGGGTGTTGGGCAACCCCGTAGGCAACTTAGATATAGCTGGCACTGTGGGGTCTTACATTGCCTTGTTTTTGCTGGTAGCCACCTTTGCCTCTGTAGGCTTATGGGCGTCGTCTATAAGTAGTAACCAAATCATTTCCTTTGTGTTAGCGGCCTTTCTGTGCTTCTTTTTCTTCTTTGGCATCGACCAACTTATTGCCTTTGTAGCCCCCGAAGATTTTGGTGGGGTAGGCTTCCAAACGCATTTCGACGCTATCAGTAGGGGAGTGCTCGACACCCGAAATATCGTGTATTTCCTCTCTGTTATCTCATTTTTCATATATCTCACTACCTTATCACTCAAAGCCTACAAACGATGAAAAAACTCTTTCAAAACTCTATTAGCAAGGTAGTTATAGCCTTAGTATGCCTCCTTGCAGTCAATTATATCGCCAAACAATGGCACACGCGGATAGACCTCACACAAGACAAACGTTATACGCTTTCAGAGGTGAGCAAGAAAACACTTGCTAAAATACAGAATCCTATCGTGATTGATGTATTGCTCAAAGGCAATATCCCTACCGAATTTAAGAAATTACAGATTGAAACAATTCAGTTATTAGACGAGTATGCTGCTACCAATAACAACATTATCGTCAATTTTGT
This sequence comes from Capnocytophaga sp. oral taxon 902, assembly GCF_013394735.1. Classification (NCBI taxonomy): domain Bacteria; kingdom Pseudomonadati; phylum Bacteroidota; class Flavobacteriia; order Flavobacteriales; family Flavobacteriaceae; genus Capnocytophaga; species Capnocytophaga sp. oral taxon 902. The sequence goes on along the minus strand of NZ_CP058261.1, from coordinate 10,153 downwards.
AAACCCATTAGAAGGGGAGGAGCACCCCGAAAGTGTAATTCAAGAACTGATAAATAATGGCTATCAGCCCCTGCGAATCACCCAAAATGAAGCGGGAAAATCTTCTATTGAGTATATTTTCCCTTGGGCAGTGATTAGCGATGGCAAGAAGAGTGAGCGCGTTCGTCTCTTCGTGAACAAACTCGGCTCTACCGACCAAGAGCAGGTACAGAACTCAGTACAGAAATTGGAATACAATTTTACTGATGCGCTCTATAAGTTTACGTTGGACAAGAAGAAGAAAATCGCAGTACTCAGAAGTAACGGTGCGCTGAAAGATATCTATATGGCCGACTTCCTCAAAACAGCGCGCGAATACTACTTTATAGCACCTTTCACCCTCGATTCAGTAGCTACCAATCCCGAGAAGACTCTACACGACCTCGAAAAATTCGATTTACTGCTCGTGCCTAAGCCTACTGAGCCTTTCACCGATGCCCAAAAGCAAGTAATAGACCAGTATATAATGAATGGCGGTCGTGCTCTATGGTTGATTGACAATGTTGCAGTTTCCTTAGAAGATATGTACAAAACAGGCGGAATGACAATGGCAATGCCCGTCAATCTAAACCTTACCGATATGTTTTTCCAATATGGTTTCCGTATCAATTACACCTTGGTAAACGATTTGTACTTTTCTGAAATCATAGTAGCCACAGGCGATGGCTCTCAAACCCGTTATATGCCTATTCCTTGGGTATATAATCCGCTAGTGATTTCAAGTAATAATCATCTTATCAACAATCATTTAGATGCAGTGAGGTTTCAGTTTGCCAATAGCATCGATACGTTGAAAAACGGAGTGAAGAAAACGGTGCTTCTCGCCAGTTCACCTTTCTCAAAAGCAGATGGTACCCCTCGCGAAATCAATTTGCGCTTCGACCCCAATAACCAGAATAAAGAAGCCTACAAACACGGAAATATTCCCTTAGCAGTGCTTTTGGAAGGAGAGTTTAACTCAGTTTATAAAGATCGTATTCGCCCCATAAACCTCAAAGAAAAAGCTGATAGAAGCAAACCTACCAAAATGTTGGTAGTAGCCGATGGCGATATTATCAAAAACGATATAGATAGCAAAAATAATTTCCCCTTAGAACTTGGTTTTGATAAATGGACAAACAAATATTATGATAATAAAGCCTTTTTGCAGAATGCTTTAAATTACCTCTTAGACGATACTGAGTTTTTGAGTTTGCGTAATAAGAAAGTACAATTGGCTTTCTTAGATAAGGAAAAAGTAGCCGAAAGTGCCAGCAGTTGGCAAGTAAAAGTATTTGTGTATCCATTATTGCTTTTGATATTGGTAATGCTTTTGGTATTATATTTTTACAAAAAGAAGAACCTAAAGAGAGGATAAAATGAAAAGAGTAGTAGTAGGACTTAGTGGGGGAGTAGATAGTAGCGTAGCTGCCTATTTGTTAAAAGAACAAGGCTATGAGGTAATAGGCCTTTTTATGAAGAATTGGCACGATGATTCAGTTACTATTTCCGACGAATGTCCTTGGTTAGAAGATAGTAATGATGCACTTTTAGTAGCCGAAAAACTCGGCATTCCATTCCAAACAGTGGATATGAGTGAGCCCTACAAAGCCCGTATTGTTGATTATATGTTCAATGAATACGAGCACGGTAGAACCCCCAATCCCGACGTGTTATGTAATCGTGAAATCAAGTTTGATGTTTTTATGAAACTTGCCCTTAGTTTAGGTGCCGATTACGTAGCAACGGGACACTATTGTCGCAAAGAAGAAATAGAGATAAACGGTAAAAAAATCTACCGATTGCTATCGGGAAAAGATGAAAATAAAGATCAATCATATTTCCTATGTCAGCTTTCACAAGAGCAACTTAGTAAAGCACTTTTTCCTATCGGGGAATTGCAGAAATCAGAAGTAAGAGCCATTGCCAAAGCTCAAGATTTGATAACCGCTGATAAAAAAGATTCTCAGGGACTTTGCTTTGTAGGGAAAGTGCGTTTACCCGAATTCCTACAACAAAAACTACAACCCAAACAAGGCGATATTATTGAAATCCCCAATGATTGGAAAGGATATACTGACTTTGATATGCTACGTACTTTTGAAACTTATGAAGGCGAATTGGAGTATTTGTCGCAACGTTTTGTTTATCGCCCCGAAGACGGTAAAAAAGTAGGTATCCATCAAGGGGCTCATTATTTTACTAAAGGGCAACGCAAAGGCTTAAATGTGGGAGGAACCAAAGAACCCTTGTTCATCATAGAAACTGATATCGAGAAAAATATCATCTATACAGGACAAGGACACACTCATCGCGGATTATTCCGAAGTGCTTTGTTTATCACAACCTCTGATGAACATTGGATTCGCGAAGATTTGGCATTAAAAGTATATGAATCAAAAGAGTTTATGGTGCGCATTCGCTATCGTCAGCCATTACAGAAAGCAGTTTTATACAAAGTGAAAAATGGTTTATATATTCATTTTTCAGAACCTCAAAGTGCTATTACTGAGGGACAATTTGCGGCTTGGTACAGCGGAGATGAATTGGTGGGTAGCGGTGTGATTTCATAGTAAAAAAACACCTTTATCAAATAAACTATAATGTATATTATGTCAAATAAAAGATAGGGAAAAAGATATGAGAAAGGTACTTATCATCACTTATTATTGGGCGCCTGCTGGCGGACCTGGTGTACAACGTTGGTTAAAATTTGTAAAATATTTACGAGATTTTAATATAGAACCTATTGTATATATTCCTGAAAACCCAACTTATCCTATCATCGACAATGAAATAGGAAACGATTTGCCTACTGATATACAAATTATCAAACATCCTATATGGGAACCTTATGCTTGGGCTTCGTTATTCTCTAAAAAGAAAACCCAAAAAATTAGTTCGGGTATCATTCCGCGTAAAAAAGTTTCTATTTTAGATAAAGTATTACTTTGGATACGTGGTAATCTCTTCATTCCCGATGCTCGTAAATTCTGGGTAAAACCTTCTGTAAAGTATCTGAATAAGTTTATAAAAGAAAACCAGATAGAAACTATCATCACCACTTCGCCTCCTCACAGCGTACACCTTATAGGTTATGAATTAAAGAAACAAATTCCTCACCTCAAATGGATTAGCGATTTCCGCGACCCGTGGACAACTATTGGTTATTACAAAGATTTACGCCTTACTAAATGGGCAGATAAACGTCAGCATTATTGGGAAAAAGAAGTGTTACAACAATCAGACTTGGTGATTACAACCAGTTTCAAGACGCAAAAAGACTTTCAGCAGCTTATCAATACTCCTATTGAGGTGATTACCAATGGTTACGATGAGGAAAAAACAATCACCCCTCCCCTATCCAATAAATTCCTTATTTCGCACATAGGTTCTTTATTATCAGATAGAAACCCCAAAATACTGTGGAAAATATTAGCCGAATTAGTACGCGAAGAACCTCATTTTGCCGAAGATTTCACACTTTGTTTTGCAGGCAAAGTAAGTGAAGAAATCGAAGAAGATATTCACCATAACGGACTTACACCTTATTATATTAATAAAGGTTATATTAGCCATCAAGAAGCTATTAGTTTGCAAAAGCAATCGCAAGTATTGTTGCTCATCGAAATAGATTCCGAAGAAACACAAGGTATTATTCCGGGTAAACTGTTTGAATATATGATTTCGGGGCGACCTATTCTCGCCATAGGACCTCATAACTGGGATGTTACACCTATTCTCACTGAAACACAAACAGGTATTTTTGTGGGATATACCGATGCCTCTCAGATGAAAGCCAAAATAGTAGAGTTCTATCATCAATTCCAACATAAAACACTTAAAACTAACCCCAAAGAAGTAGAACAATACAGCCGTAAAGCCCTTACTCAGCGGTTGGCTCAACTGATATGAAAAGTTTTCTTATTTATCACATTTTTTTCTATTAATGAAAGATTTTCTACAATAAATAATCTTTTTCTTTTGTTTATTAAAAAATAATACATACCTTTGCAGAGAAATCTCAAAAGGTACTTTTTCTACTTCTTTTATAAAAGAAGAGAAAACTATCTGGGAAAAACAATTTTCTATATAGAGAATTAAAAAATACATCTCAATAAAACGATTTTTCATATAGAAAACCAAAAAAACTATCTTGGGAAAATTATTTCCTATGTTGGGAACTGAAAAAACTATCTTAGTAAAACGATTTCCTATATAGGAAACAAATAAAACAAGTAATTATCTTATAAAATTTAATTGACAATCTTATGGCAAAGAAAACTTATTCAACCAATTTAGTCGAATCGCAAGTGATGATTGACGGGTTAAAAGGTCGTAATGACAAATTGCCTTTGGGTGTGAAGGTCGAAGACATTACCAAGCTCGAAGAACTCCGCAAGAAGATGGAAACGCTCAACAGCGAACAAGAAAAGCTCAAAGCCGACCTCAAAACTAAGACTCAAGAGCTTAGTAAAACTATTACCGAAATAGAAAGTAAAGTATCTTTCATTAAAAAACTCATAAAAATTGATATTCCTCAAACACAATGGAAAGAATTTGGTATTGAGGACAAACGGTAAGAAAAAATACCTTGTTAGGCAGTGCGTCCCAACAAGGTATTTTTTGTAATAATAAATAGTTAAGAACGAATTACTTTGTATATATAATAATTCGGAAACTATATATAATATATCAAACTTATTGAATAGAACAAAATGATGAAAAAGTTATTTTTTTTACTTTGTTTACTGCCTTTTTCAGTAGTAGCACAAAAACTGTGGACATTAAGCGACTGTATTCAGTATGCCAAAGAAAATAACCTATCTATTAAACAATCGGAAATAGATTTGAAAGCCACAGATATTGATAAAATGCAAGCCAAAGCAGGTTTCTTGCCCTCGGTGAATGGCAACGCATCTTATAACTTAAATGAGGGAAAAAATATTAATCCTGTAACCAATCAGTTTGAAAATGCTTTCTTTCAATCGGCATCAGGAGGGGTAAGCGTAGATCTTACTCTTTTTGCAGGACTACAAAATTGGCGCAAGTTACATCAGGCGGAACTTAATCGTATAGCTTCTCAATATCAGTTAGATAAAATGAAAGACGATATAGTACTGATGATTATCAATGCCTATGCCGAAGTGTTGAGCAATAAAGAACAAATCAAGAATTTGAAAGCACAGTTAGAAATTTCAAAGGAAAGTTTAACGCGCACCCGTGAACTTATTGGTGCAGGTTCTTTACCCAAAGGAGATATTTATGAAGCCGAAGCACAACTGCTCACACAAGAACAGCAAATAATAGCTACTGAAAACGCTCTCTTTATTGCCAAAATGGGTTTGGCACAATTACTTTTGTTAAAAAACTATCGAGATTTTGATATTGCAGATAGTGCTTTTGAGCAACCTTCTGCTGATATTCTCAATAGAACTCCTGAAGAGATTTATGAGCGTGCCAAAGAGGTAATGAGCGATGTAAAATTAGCCGAAGCAAATATGCAAGTAGCTCAAAATAGTTTGCGCTTATCACAGTCGGCTTATTCACCACGTCTTTCTGCTCAATGGGGGTATAGTTCACGATGGAGTAAGAATCAATCGCAAGATTTTTGGCAACAGCTTGATGCTAATAAAGGTATGTATGCAGGGTTATCGCTTAATATTCCTATTTTTAACGGATTTTCAACTTTGGGAACTGTAAAACGTCAGCGATTAAATTTTCTAAAAAGTCAATTCGCTAAAGAACAAGCAGAACTTACTTCTGAGAAGAACATTTATCAAGCCTATAATGATGCTTCGAATGCTAAAAAGCTATATGAAGCTAGTGAAAAGACGGTACAAGCAAAACAACAGGCGTTTAGTTATGCGCAAGAGCGTCATAATGTAGGCTTAATGAATACTTTTGATTTTAGTCAAGCTAAATATCAGTATGAGAATGCTCAAAACGATTTTGTTAAAGCCAAATATCAATATATTTTTAAGTTAAAAGTATTAGAATATTATTTTAGTCATTAATACAAAGTCGATGGTTTTTTGCCCAACTTTGGTACTTCCGGACAAGCCTTATTAAAGATTATTTCAGATAAAGTAGAACCTTTAGCTTTGTTGTTTACCTAAATATCTGACAATTGGAAAGGTGTAATCAAAGATGTTCGCAACGCTAAGTACAAAAGTCATAAAAAGTAAAATTACTAATTTATCTATATATGAAAAAATACATACTATTCAGTGCTATAACCTTATTTGTTCTAGGGCTACAAGCACAAAACAAATTCAAAGTAACGCCTGATGAGGCACGTAATGGTTCGTATACTATTAGTCCTACTTTACCTAAGGACGGAATGGTAAAAGCAGGCACGGTTCTTACACTCAAAGCAACCCCTGCCACTGGCTATATTTTTGATAGTGGCTATTACTCTTTACCAGAACAGTGGGGAGCTATGTTTTATGAACAATCTACACCTGAGTTCAAAGTGAAAGTAGACAAAGATATGAATGTAGGAGCTTGTTTTATACCTAAAAAAGCGGAAGCTAATCTGAAAGTAGTGCAAGATATTGTTTATGCTAAACCGGGAGTAAAACCGCTGAAATACGATGTATATAGTCCTAAAGGTAAGCAAAATCTACCTTGTATTGTAATTATTCACGGAGGTGGATGGAGCTCTAATACCGAATCGGTGATGAGAGGTTTGGCACGCGAACTAGCAAACAGTGGCAGATATGTGGTTTTCAACATTGATTACCGCTGGATAGACAAACTTGACGGAGATAGTACTCCTACTCAATTGCACCAAATTATAGAAGATGTGTATGGGGCTTTGTTACACATTGCTGAAAATGCTGCTAAATACGGAGGGGATAGCAGTAAGTTACTCCTTACAGGCGATAGTGCGGGAGGACATTTATCGGCTTCAGCAGCAAATTTTGTAGAACGCATAGGCGATAGAGGTTTTGGTAAAACGCAAGGTGTTTACGAATTTATGCCTACCTATATGCCTAAAGGGAAAACTGTGGCACAAGTGCGCAATGAGTTGGCTAAAGCTATCAAAGCTGCTGCACCCAGCTATGGGGTATTTCGTTCTGAAATGCTTATCTATCGCTTTAAAGACTATCCTTATTTAAATGAAATTGCACCTATCAACAGTATTCCAGAGGCTTCTAAAAGAGCAGTACCCCAATTGTTGTTTAGAGGTTCAGAAGATGAACTTATAAAAGATGAAGAGGTCAAAGCTTACGAACGTGCCCTTTCCAAAGCCGGTCAGAGGGTGGAGTATATACAAGTAGGAGGTGCCAATCACGCTTTCTTCGATTGGAAACCCGATACTAAAACACAAGCAACTTTCAACAAATACGGCAAATACCACACTCACGAAATGTTGTTGTTCTTTGATTCAGTGTTAGAAGGTCTTAACAAAACAGAAAATACAAATTAGAAAATAGAAAAAGGAAATTAGAAATAATAGCAAAATGTCCGAGAAGTTACCTCTATAACTTCTCGGACATTTTATTATCAAAGTATTAAGAAAACTTATTCTGTGTCTATAAAAACAATAAATGTAAAGGTTTGTAAGGCAATCCGAACCACTCGGAGATGTTGTGATGAGTAATGATTCCGTGATAAGAATAGAGTCCGTTTCTAAAACCTTTGTCTATTTGTAAAAGGTTTTCTACACCTCCCTCCTCTCCTATTTTCAGTAAGTAAGGTAATAGGATATTGCTGAGCAAAGTTGAAGCTGTATGAGCATAACGAGAAGGTAAATTAGGCACTCCACAATGTACTACTTCGTATTTTGTAAAGGTAAGTTGTTCTAAAGTGGTAAGCTGACTGGTTTCTATACAGCCTCCTATGCCAATACTAGCATCTACTATCACAGCACCACGCTTCATTTGTTGTACCATCTCTTCCGTTACTACTATGGGCGAGCGACATTCTCCACTCATAGCTCCTATAAGTACGTGGCAATGTGTTAAGGCTTCTCGGAGTAACTGAGGTTGCAAAGTAGCGGTATATACTGAGGAGGGCAAATGTGTACGCAGTTTTCTCAAATCGGTGAGAGAAGGAGCAAATATCTTTACATTGGCACCTAATCCTAAGGCAGTTTTGGCAGCAGCTTTGGTGAGTTCATTTGCTCCCAAAAGTACTACTTCAGTAGGCGGTATTCCAGTGATATTGCCGAGCAAGAGTCGGTTTTCTTCTGCAAGCAGTTCAGAGGCGGTGAGTACAGCTGCAATACCTGTGAGCTCATCAACCGACTGCTGTATAGGGTGATTTTCAGCTTCGTCCTTTATATATTCAAAAGCTAAGGCAGTGATTTGCTTTTGTGCAAGCGTCTCGAAGTAAGTTTTATCTTGTGTGTTAAGTTGTAAAGCCGACAACAATACAGATTGAGCATTAAAGTAAGCGAGTTCATCAGTAGTGGGCGGTTGAACTTTTAGCACAATAGGACACACGAATACTTCTTGGGTATCGTATACTATTTCGGCACCTGCCTCACTATAGTCGGTATCCGAAAAATGAGCCTCCTCCCCTGCCCCAGCCTCTATTAGTATTTGATGTCCATTAGCTACTAATACCGCTACTTCATCGGGAGTTAAGCAAATGCGATGCTCCTGAAAGGTTTGCTCTTTTGGAAGTCCTATTTTCAGAGATTTTTGTTCATTGCTTACCGCTAATCGTTCTTCTTGTGGTAATAGTTGAGATAAGGATTCCATCAGTCAGAGAATTTAGTTTCCAAATCACTTACATATTTCTTGAATGCACGGTCGGTTTCTATTAGATTTTCCACCGTTTTACAAGCGTGTAGCACCGTAGCGTGGTCGCGTTCTCCTATTTGGCTTCCAATAGTAGAAAGCGAATTTTTGGTGTATTTCTTCGAGAAAAACATCGCCAACTGTCGTGCTTGAACCACATTACGCTTTCTAGTTTTTGAATGCAAGGATTCTATATCTAAGCCAAAGTAATCGGCGATGATTTGCTGAATATGGTCAATCGTCAAATCGTTTCGATTATTCTTCACCGATTTATCAATAATGCTTTGTGCAAGTTCTATAGAGTACTCTTTGCGGTTGAAAGCTGCTTGTGCAATCAGTGAATTACTTACCCCTTCGAGTTCACGCACATTGGTACGAATATTTTCAGCTAAATAAGCGATGATATCCTCGCCTATTTCAGCGCCATCATTATAGAATTTATTTTCTAATATTTTATAGCGCGTTTCATAGTCGGGCGTTTGGAGTTCGGCTGAAAGCCCCCATTTAAAGCGAGAGAGCAAGCGCTGTTCGATATCGAACAAATCGACTGGTGCTTTATCGGAAGTGAGGATTACCTGTTTTCCATTTTGGTGCAGGTGATTGAAGATGTGAAAGAAAGCATCTTGGGTTTTTACCTTCCCTGATAAGAACTGAATATCATCGACTATCAACACATCGATGAGCTGATAGAAGTGAATAAAGTCGTTAAGTGTATTTTTATCTTTGTCTTTGGCTGTGGAAGCACTGATAAACTGTTGAGTGAACTTTTCGGCAGAGACGTATAGTACCTTCTTTTTAGGGTATTTTTCTTTGATATCTACCCCTATTGCGTGTGCCAAGTGGGTTTTACCTAAGCCTACTCCTCCGAAGATAAACAGCGGATTGAAAGCCGTACCCCCAGGTTTGTTGGCAACTGCCATACCTGCAGAACGGGCTAGACGATTGGAAGCCCCCTCCACAAAGTTGTCGAAGTTCTGATGTAAGTTCAGCTGAGGATCAACAGTTATTTCGCGAATACCAGGTATTACGAAAGGATTTTTAAGTCCAGGGTCTTTGGTTTCAGTAGCTAAAGTCAAAGTCTGTTTTGCTAATTCCGGCCGGTTAGTACTAGGAAGTTGTTCTTTAGTAAGAGGAGTATCGACAATATATACGAGGCGAGAGTTTACACCTAAGGTAAAAGTCATAGCTGATTTGAGAAGAGAAATATAATTTTCTTCTAACCACTCGCAAAAGAATTTACTGGGTACTTTGATTTTTAGGGTGTTGCCCTCTAATTCTACAGGTACGATAGGAGCAAACCAAGTGTTAAATGGTTGCTCAGTAATGTTGTCTTTTATAAATTCAAGACACCTACTCCAGACTTTTTCAGCTGCTTCTTTCAT